>NZ_MKKX01000020.1 GCF_002091985.1 Rhodococcus sp. 1163 | reverse complement strand
CCGTCCAGCCATGTTCTCCATAGTCCTATCCGCCCAGCTCATGGGCAACAAGACTCTAAAACAGGGTGGCCCCGTTCGCCGGGGACACGCCAGGCTCAGGTCGTCGCGGCATTCGATGTCGGCGGGCGGCCGTCGGTGATCCGCCTACTCCGAAAGCCTGAGTCGTTCGACGGGCATGTGTGCCGTAGGGGAGTGCCGCGAACTGTAGCTCGGGCACCGTTGCTCCGGGCGGTCGCGAAGAACGGCAACCTCGGTGCCACGGCTCTGTCCGGAGCTGCGATTCACCAGACCATCCGTAGGCGTGCTGAACACGCCGGCTACGACCCCACCGCACTGAGCAAACTGGGCGGGCATTCGCTCCGCGCTGGCTTCGTCACCCAAGGCACCCGCAACGGCGCCGACGGATCCGCCATCGCCCGCCAAACCGGCCACGCAAGCCTCGATTCCGTGGAGGTATACCGCCGTGAACACGCCCCGCTGGTCGGCAACGCCGTCAGCGACATCGGCCTGTGACGACGAAGTGCAGGTACTTTAGAAAGAATCTTTTGGTCGGACAGATTTTCAACGTTTCATTTGCGCTGACTGCAAATCATCTGCAAAGGTCTCGCGAAATCTTGGTGCAACTCGACGTATATTCTTAAGTCTCGCCTAAAATGGAGAATAAAACTCAACCCAGACTCTTAAGTTAGAGCAGATTAACGCTATAAGCGTTGTTTAACGCGGCAGATACTCTGCCCGTTGACAGCTAAACAATGACTGGAGAATCATCCAGTTCAGTAGCGGGAAATCCATGCATCGACAATATGCTTCGCACCGAGTTTCTAAACTCACCAGATTTGTAGTCGTCCAAAAGCATTTCTCGTAGCGTTGAAGCAATTTCGCAGTTCGGCGCCACCTCGATATTCCTCAACTGCGTTGCGATCAGATCGAGACGGCGTCGTCTCGCTGCAACGAGCTCTAAGCGCGAAAGCTTTAGCTGCGAAACCGTCGTATATCCCATTACTGAACCTGGCTTGTGATATATTAGATCTCCGGCGAAAATCAAGTGATCCAATGGATCGTCGATGTACGGATTTAAAATTGATTCTACATCGGAGTAGTAGTCCAGTTTTGCGTTGTTACACCTCTGGCAAGCTAACGTGAGATTTGACCATTTTACAACCTCGTCTGGGAACTTTGACTTAGGCTTTATGTGCTCGACGTCACCAAAGGAAACGGACAGCATCTCTGAGTCGCAGTACGCGCACCGCTCGGAAGTCTCTAGATTCAAAACCGACCGAATTCTTTTATCCCGCCACCTGCTTGGCGACTTCGAATCAGACTTGATTGCTTCTAAGTATTCTTTAGTCCACAGATCCTCGTTTGTCTGCAGTATGGGGGGCTTAGGAAGCTTAGCAATTTTTCGCAACTATACTCCCGGGTTCTGCGTGGAACCCAGAAGGGCTTCGACAGCCATTGGAAGTTCTTCACCCAGACCATTGTCTTCCAGCTCACTGCGCAAGCTCAACAGGTTCGACCGAGTCATGTCAAACTCCAAATACTTTTCAATAATGCTATTGAACTTCTCTTCCGCCCATATTGGCGACGTGCTAGTGACTCCCAAAACGTCAGTAAGCACTTTCTCGGCAGATTTAGCCTTGTTCTCGAAGTCTAACTCTAAAGACACAACCTTTCCCTCGCCATTAAACTGCAGGGCATAAACGGCCGCATCTTTCGCCGAGCCCGTAATGAATGGACTGTGTGTCGCGACGATGAAAGAAACATTCGGGAAGGCCCGGAGCAGCGCTGGCATTAATGTCCTCTGCAATGAAGGGTGCAGGTGATTTTCTGGTTCATCGAAACACACGGTGAAATGACTTCTAGTATCACTTGCAGCTCTAAGGTGGATTTGCCAAGCCAGCTCAAAGATCGCACTCAGGCCGCCAGATAGCGAATCAATTGAAAATTCACCCGCCGTGGTCTCGATGAGTATCTCTGGGGGATCGGCCACTAGCCGCTGAAATCCAATTTCAGGCGGAAATAACTTGGATAGTACTTCTTGGAAACCACGCCAAACGGTTTGGGCATCCGAGCTAGCCCTTACCGAACTATTACCCTCGCCATAGATAGCGGCCGCCAGTAGAGACTCTTTCATCCGCATCATGCTGGATTTTTCGCTTCTTCCCCCAAAAACCGCAGAACGCAGTTCATTGGTGTATTCCGAAAAAATCTGTTCCGCGCGTGCAAATTCAGCGGGGATTGAGGTGACAGGCTGATAGTAGTTTAGCGTTCTATGAGACGAGAGGTATACGCCAGGAACGTTGCCTTGAGGAGAAACATTGATATTGTACTGGAGCGAGTACAGGTTTTTGGGCACTAACAGATCCCCATCTGGGCCGGCCATATACTGAAGTTGGCCAATCTTGGTAGAATCGTCGGCGGGTGAATATCCTCCCGGATGCCCTGGAGGATAGCCGTTTGAATCGGGCGCGCTAATCGGTTTTTCTAAAATTTCTTTTATCGTTTGGATTTTGTCCGGCTCTAATCCCACGAGCAAACCGACTAAATCAAGCTCGTCCGGCCGACCAACGTCGAGGGTGTACGCAGACGAACCGTGGGCTTTTCGTCTCGGGTTCGCCAGCAAAGATGCGTGCCAGTTGAAATGAGATCCCAAAATTCCAAGAAGAGTTGTCTTACCCGCCCCATTGGCACCCGTTAGAATAGTCAACCGTTTGGATAGGTCAAGATCGATGACCCCGAACTGCCGGAAACCGGAAAGAGTCAGACGTCGGAACTCTGTCTCCGGGGGCCCTCCTGGGTACACGTTGCTATGAGTCGCCACCGCTAGATAGTAACCGCAAATGTGGTCACTGCCAGCCGCACGACTATCAAGCTAGTCGCGCGGGTCCTCTGCGTAGACCCGGTCTCGCCACTCCCGGAACGACTCGCTCTGCGCAATATAGGCATGTCGATTTGCAAGGCGCTGCTCGTGATCCGTGCGGCGTCGGTTAGAGGACCACCGCTTGACGCTGAGCTGGCCAGTGAACTGTGCTCTAGCCTTGGGAAATTTTGTGGATGACATGAGACGCCTCTTGACCATCTCAATAAGGCCGAGAGCGGCTTCGCGCGCCCACCGAGAGTGGTGCATCGTTGTGTTCTCGCCTCGATGGACAAGTCGGTTGCGAATGTGCACTACATCTGTCAACCATGCTGCAACGGTAACGTCGTTGGCGTTCCAACGTCCTTCGCCGATTGGGCTGCACCGTTCGAGCAAGTTCTCGACAGAGGCTGCCCAGGGCTTCAGAGCCGTTGCGGCGGCTTCGATGGCAGCGTCGCTGCTAGAGTTGGCGGTTTCCCAGGCCAGCGCAAGAGCTAGATTTGTGATGAAGTATTCGCAGGTGATCGCGTAACCAATGACTGCGTTTTCCGGTTGTCCCGCATCCATGGCTGCGTCGGCGCGGCCCAACAGGTCGTACAGGACGTAAGACGGAGATCGAACGCGGAGGTCCGCGAACGAGTCCAGTAGCCGCTGCTGATCCACGGCCGCTAGTGGAGAATCGCGGTATGTAGTCACTTCGACCATGGGGCCATCGAGACGGTGGCGCCACACCTCGTCATTCCAGATCAGCGTGTCGTCTCTAACGCATGCATGCGCGACCGGAATCGACTGTCCAGGAAGAGATTGCACTGTCACATCTGGTAGCGGTGGCATGTCGTCAAGCAAACGAGCCGCACGCACCAGATCAGCTATTGCCCACACAGCAGCATCAAGCGGCCCAAACTGTCCGCTGGATGCCAGCGGGAGTGATTGCGGAACCCGCGTCACAACAGGAATTAGGGCGATCACCACCGACGTCATACCAGGGCGCGGCATAGAGAACCCCGGTGGCGCTTCGGCCCCTGTCACGTGTCCAAGCGCACGTGCGGAATGGTCCGTCGTGGTGGTGAGATCAGGTATGGGTGTCGGAAATGCGAACCAGAACAGTCGGATAGTAGTAGGTAGCCTCAGCCATGATGCGTCGATCGGAACGTCGCGGTATCCACTGCGCTGCAGCCGTTCAGTATCGATGTCGACGGGGATCATATTGGCTAAGGGGACGAGTAGCGGCAGATTTAGCGACAAAGCCAGACAGCCTGCAAAGGTGTCGGTTTCGAACCACGAATTCATTGCCAGACCACCTTTCTCAGCGTCATGGCCTTGTTGGATCGGATCCGACGGCCGGGTTGGTTTGTCAGCTCTCACACCAAATACTGCGATCCTAGCTAATCCAGTGACGTGGGGCCTTGTAGCGGCTTACGTGTCACACCGAGGCACCAGCCACTCGTAGAAGCAACGCGGGCGCGAGAGCTGGCGTTGTACATTCGCCAGCAATCGGTCCCAGTTGCTTCGTCAACACATCTTGACGGTGCGGTAACTGTCGTTTACGCAGCATCCGCGCCGACCGAGGCCGTCCGCTGTTCGAATGACCCCAACCCATCCGATGTATACCGTTCGAATAATGGTACGCATGTCAACAGCTCCCTGCATGCTCGTCAGTCCTAGCCGCCTCAGAGAGACGGTGGAACGGGAAGAACGGTGATGCCGGTGTCGCGTTTTAGTGCGTCGATAAGGTCCGGTCGTTCGGAGAGATTGTCGGTCTCGGTCACTTCGTAGTTCCTTGACCCTCAGTCGTTGATGAGTGGGCGCCGGAGGTACCGAACTGGCCGTGCAGGCGTAGGTGTGCGCGAGGTCGTGCCGGGCCCAGTACCGGATCCCGGAAAACACTGCACTGCTAAGCGCCGATGCCCATAGCTGTGTCAGCCTGATAGTTCCCGGTACTGAAGTTCTCTGCGGTGACGCCGAATTGCGTGGCAGTGTTCGATGTCAGATCCGCGAGCGAACGTGAGTCGACTATCTCCAACCGTGTGACCGCGCGTGCGGTGAGTTCGGTGCTCGGGACGACCCGCATCCCGCCCCAGGTTTCGAGAAGGGTGATCTGTTCGGACTCGACGGTATAGCAGGTGCCGTCCGGGTCGGCGAGATCGAAACGTCCATGCCCGCCGTTGGCGAACCACAAAGGCCCGCGGGTAACGCTGTGGCAGCGAAACACCTCCGTGTCGGCCTGAACCTCGAAGTCGGGGAAGCGATCACTGAGGTGATCCGGTGGGGGAGGTGCAGTGCGGTGCGGGTTTCGCTCACGCGGCGAGTTGCTCGGTCGCTGCGCGGGCAAGATCAGCGACCGACGATCCGTCACCGTCGAGCAACGCCTGCCGGGAGGTGCGGCCACCGAGTTCGGGTTGTTCGGTCATCAGCCACGACGCGACCATCCACCCGCCGGTGTCGGCGCTTACCCAGACCCGTAGTACCTCTTTGATTCCGAGGATCGGTCGTGCGGGAAGCACATCGTCGAACCCGGCAACTGAATATCCCACCGAGCCGTCTGCGGCGACCAATCGCAGTACTCGGTGATCGTGAACTGCCTGACTCAGTGCTTGTTTCGTCCAGCCGGTCACGTCCAGGACCTGCTTGTGCGTGAGGATCGCGCCGATGTGGTTCTCCCAGGCGCGGCGCGCTTTCAGACCGGACAGCACGCGGCGGATGCCGTTCTCGACGTATGCGACATCGCTCAGATTCAGCTCGATTTGGTCGAGTCCGCTTGCCGCGAGCTCAGCGGCAACGAGGTCCTGCAGCGGCGTGCTCATCCCATCACGGTACTGCGGTCAACTAGGTCAATCAAGGTTCGCTGGGGAGTTTTACGGTAGAGCATCGGCGTAGGCAGCCAGTTCTGTCCACTGTTGCTGTTCGAGTCGTGCGGCGGGCTGAAGAATGTAGCGTCCCACCAGAATGGTTGCAGCACATGCGAAATGAACTCAGAGACGTTGCCTATCTGCGTTCCGCTCGGCCCGCGGCTCGGCCGACCGCGGCCAGACCCGGCGCACTTGCCAGGGGAGTACCTATCGTCGTGTCAAGAAGTAGGGCGAGCGATTCCAACGGTTCGGGAGTCATGCGCATCGGTGTTTACCGGGGTGTTGCTGATCCGCGGGTTCGGGGATTCTGTCGGTGGTGCTGGCTAGGTTGTCCGCCATGGGAGACCCCACCGACAATGGCACTGGACCAGACGAGACGATGGCGGCTATCGCCGTGGCGATGCAGACCGCGGGGGTGGCCGATCGGCGCGACCGGCTGCTCGCGCTGTGGGAGCGCGTCGGTGCTGGCGGCGATCCGTTGCATCGATGCACGATCGGCCACTATTTGGCGGACGTGTGCGACGATGCGGCGGAGGCGCTGACCTGGGATATCCGTGCGTTGGACGCCGCAGACATGCTGACCGACGACCGCGTCGAGGCGCACCATGCGTCGTTGAACGTCGCTGGGTTCTATCCCTCGCTGCATCTCAATTTGGCCGATAACTACCGTCGGCTCAGTTCGTTTGCCGCTGCCGCGCGGCACTTGGATGAAGCGAAGCGTCGGCTGGGAGCGCTTTCCGACGACAGCTACCGCCGGATCGTGAGGGAGGGTATCGACCATGTCACTGTTGCCTTGGCCGCTGGCTCGACCGAACGGTTACCGAGTCACTGAATCCATTGAGCATCAAGGTGACTCGCAAACGGATTAGCCGGCGCTTCTGCTTGGCCTTCGACCACCGCGCGTGAACGATAGCGGTCAATTCACAGGCGCCAACGCGTCGGCGAGCATGTGCATCGCTGCGGTCGTGGACAGCGCACGCACGCTCGCGCGGTCGCCGGGGAGCCGGAGTGTGCGGGTCATGGTCGGTCGGTCAGCGGAGGCGATTGCGAAGCAGACAGTGCCGACCGGTTTGAGATCGGTGCCGCCCCCCGGTCCCGCCACGCCACTGGTGGATACCGCGATGTCGACGCCGAGTCTGCTTCGTGCACCCTCTGCCATCTGTGCCGCCACTTCTTCACTGACGGCGCCGTGTTCTTCGATCATCTCGGCAGGGACGTCGAGGAGGCCGGTCTTCGCCTCGTTTGCGTAGGACACGACCGCGCCGACGACGTAGGCCGAGGAACCCGCGCGATCGGTGAGACGGGCGGCGATCATGCCACCGGTGCACGATTCTGCGGTGGCAATTCGATGGCCGGCCAGCCGGTTCGCGACGATGTCGTCGATGGTGGATCCGTCGATCGAAAAGACTTGCGCGCCATGATGTTTGTCGATGAGACCAGCAAGATCCGCGTATGCGGCTGCGGCAGGCTCTGCATAGCGGGTCACCATCTCGAGCTCGCCGAGCTGCAGGCAAGTGGTGATCTCGAGATCGCCGAATCCCGTGATCTGGCGCTCCGCCGTCCGTAGCGTTGCAGCGAGGTCGGCTTCGGACAGCCCGTACGCACGAATGGTGTTCTGACGGATTTGAGTGCTTCGGGCCAGGACCTCGACGACCGGCGCGGTATCGAGTGCCTCTGGCCACATCGCCTGCAGTTCGCGAGGTGGGCCAGGCAATATCAGGACAGCGGGCAGTGCCCTGGAGTCTCCGGCAGGTATCGCTACACCGGGGGCGGTTCCGGTCGGTGGAATGGAATACGCACCGTGCGGAACCATTGCCTGCTTGCGAATACCTGCCAGCAACGGCTCTGAGTCGGTTGCAGAACTCAACCGGCTTCGCCATCGCTGCACGATTGCGTGGATGCGCTGTTCGAGTTCGTCGTCGAGGTGCAATTCGCGGTCGTACAGAGCGGCAACGGTCTCCACGGTGAGATCGTCAGCGGTCGGGCCCAAGCCTCCGGTGGTGACGATCAAGTCGACACGCTGATCCGCGAGAAACTGCAGTTGCGCCGTCAGGTCCTCGGGGCGGTCACCGCAGATCGTGATGTGTGCAACGTCCACTCCCATCTCCAAGAGTTGCTGAGCTACCCACGGGCCGTTCCTGTCGGTGACCCGTCCGGCCAGAACTTCGTTTCCTGTAACCACTACACCCGCGCGCACCGTCATTCCTCGACCATACTGGCGACCGTCATATCTACGCGGATAGCCGCCTCCGGTGTAACGACGACCGATGTCCTCAGTAGGACCGGTCGCCTCGAGTTCAGCTGAGACGGCGGACCTGTAACAGTCCGATAGCACCTATGGCGACGCTGAAGGTAAGCATCAGCCCAGTTTCAATGGCTTGGAACCGCCAGAAGTCGTCCTCGGTGTAGTAGCGAATGTCGAAGCCATCGACGCCTTGGTCCTTTAGACACGCATCGAATCGATCGGCACGGTTCGTTCTGTCGAGTCGCGCCCGCTCCGCGCGCTGTTCGTCCGACTCATCGGCACGCTTTTCTCCGGATCCATCCTGGTACTGCGGCCGACAGCGTGTGGTTTCGGGCCTTACAGTTGCACCACTCGCATCGACGTAGCCGGCGTCGATGACCCAGGTTCCGTCCGTGGTGTAGTACGGGTTCGGAGGGTATTCGGATTCGCGGTACAGACCGTCTATCGCCTCGCTTCGGACCGTGGGTGTTCCGTAGTGCTCACGTGCGATCCACGTGAAAGCGACAGGGACGAAAAGGAATACGAACAGCGTGGCGAGCATGGCCATGATCCCGCTACGGAACACGAGTGCCAGAGTGCTACCGATGAGCAATACGACGAGTGTGTACGCGCCGAGAACGACACCGGCGGTTTCGAAGTGCGGAAAATCGAACAACGAGAACTTGACGGACGGCTTGCCACTCGTGCTCATTGAATCTCGTGATGGACCCGCGGCCCAGTGCAATGCCAACCCGAGACACAACATTGCACCCGAGATCGGCAAGAAGACCACAACAATGCGTGCGAAGTACCACTGAACCCTGCTTGTCGATTGCGTCAGCGACAATACGTGCATTTGGGAATCCACTTCACGGGCGAACGTGGGGACACCGACGAACATGCCGAACAGTAACGGCAGCAGCACCGCGAACAGCGTCGACAACGTCAACGCTGTTTCTGGCCTGCACGGCCCTACATCGTTCCAGCGCGAACAAATGCCCCCGAAGGACCATGTCCAATTCGGATAGTTCGGAATGTATATCCCCGCCGTCAACGCTGCCACGATCAGGATCACGATGAATGTCAGCGAGACCAGCAGAGGCGCCCGGTTCAAACGCCATGCCGACCAGATCACGGTCGCAACCGTCGAACCGCCAGCGTCGAACCTCCGGCAAGGAGGGCCGAAAGAAGAAGACACAGGGCAGTTTCGGTGAACTGGAACCGCCACAACATCCGGTCCTCGAACAGCAAGTGCTCGTAGTGGTCGGCGCCCAGCTCGGTCAGACATGCGACGCGCGCCTCTGAACGGACGGTCAAGAACGCGTCCACTCGGTCGTTGTAGTCCGCGGTGGTCTCGTCCTCGCGCGGATCAGGCCAGATGTCGTCCTCGCTCGAACACGCGTCGTACGGCAGATCGATGCGCCTCCCTGCGACGTCGGCGTAATAGGAGTCGACCATCCAGCTCGCACGCTGCACATCGGATGGGGCCACCTCGTACGCGACGCTTCGACCGGATTCGCTCATCTCGAGGGTGAGGCGGTCCACCTCGGGCGTCGCGTAGTGCTCTCGAACCAGACTCGGAAAAGCAATGATGACAGCGACGGTCGCAACCATAGTGACAACCATTGCGCCGATAGTGTTGCGTAGCAAAAGCGCTGCCGTGCTACCGATGACCAATCCGAGTGCGGTGTAACCGGCGGGAACGACGCCTATGGTACCGAAGGTAGGGAATTCCAGGCGCGAATAGAACGCGTCGACGAAGCTGGACCCGAATGGACTTGTCCCGAACCGGGACCACAGCACCACATAACCCAGAACCACCATCGCCAAGACGATCGGCGTGAATACGACGAGCACGCGCGTCCAATACCACCGCATGCGCCCGACTGCCTGGGTCAAACCCAGTACGTGAGTTCGGCGTTCGATGTCGCGTGAGAAAGCCGTCACGCCCACGAACACACCGAGGACGACGGGCAGGGCAATGGTTGCCAAGCTTGCAAGAGTAAGCGAGGACTCCGTCAGGCACGTCGTGGTCGACAGACCGAAGCATCGGAACAACACATAATTCGACCCGAGGCGGTCCGCAAGGAAAGTTAATACCGCGATGGCAGTCGCCAGCAACAGCGGTGCCAAGACTCCCAGCAGGATAGTCCCGCGGAACTGCCTCCACGTCACCCAGATCACGACGCACTCCTGACTGTGAGGTGTGCAAGCACGACGTCGTCGAGTGAGGCGTCGTCGACCTGCCACCCAGGTGCCGCGGAGGGCCGAGGGCCTCGCACTACGAACGCAGTGCCGTCGGAACCTTTGACCTCGGCAATTACCGAGCCGAGATTCGCGACGGCTGCAGGATCACCTGACCCGACCAGCACGTAATGGTCGTCGGTGACATCGTCGATTGCTCCGGCAAGTCGAATTCGGTTGTCGCGCAGCAGTAATAGTTGGTCTGCGACGTCGACGAGTTCGGAGAGAACATGCGAGGACAGGATGATGGTGGTGCCGTGCTCGGCGGCGTCACGCATCAAGGTCCGCGCGACGTCGCGTCGGGCAACGGGGTCGAGGTCTGCGAGGGGTTCGTCGAGCAGAAGCACTTCTGGTCGACGTCCGAGAGCGAGCGCGAGTGCGACGCGCGTTCGATGTCCTGGCGATAGAGATTTAACCTGCGCAGACAGCGGGACTTCAGCTGCCTCGACCAGTTCGGAGGCGTAGTCCTGGTCCCAGGAAGGATTGGTACTTCGTCCGAAGCGGAGAATTTCTTTGACCGTGAACCGCGGATACAGTGGCTTGTGTTGAGCGAGGTAGGACAATCCGGGAGTGATCCCGCGTTGCCCGACGCGCTGACCCAGCACGGTGACGTCTCCTCGGTCAGGGGCGAGCAGCCCGACTGCGAGCGACATGATCGTCGACTTACCGGCTCCGTTCGGCCCCACAAGTGCTGTGACGGTGCCACGTTCGACCGAGAACGTGCAGTCGTTCAGGACAGTTGTGCGGCGAAACGATTTGTCGACGCCCGCCATGGACAGAACCGTGTCGGTCATTACTGCTCTCCTTCATTTTGGTAGCGGGAGTCGAGCGCAGAGGCAACCAGAGCTTCGAAGTCGGCTCTGTCCAAGCCAGCCGAGATGCCACGGTCCAACCATCGGTTCAGCTCTCGTTGCAGAGCGGTCTTCTCGGCCATGCCAGGTTTTGCGAGAGTGGCAACGACGAAGGTCCCGACCCCGGGGTGCGGCTCGACCAACCCCTCGCGTTCGAGCTCCCGGTAAGCCTTCAGAACGGTATTGGGATTGATCGTGAGTGCGCCGACTACGTCCTTTGCGGTGGGGAGTTGATCTCCGACGGCCAGCTCGCCACGGCGAAGTGCTTGTTTGGTCTGCAGGACGAGTTGCACATACGTGGGGATACCGGAACGCCGGTCGATCCGGTAGACGATCATGAGCCTCACATTCCACTAGTCTGTTAGTGGAATAAGTATGGCACACGCTGTCGAACCGGAATATGTACTTCGGCAACGAGTACCTGCATCTCGAAACGGCCCACGCGGCGCGTGCGCTACTATCTGCGTATGAATGCAGATAGTCCAGGATGTAGACGCCGCTTACTCGATGACGAGGTCGGACTTGTTGTCGAGGTGTTCCGCATGCTGGCCGACGCGACACGGGTCCAGATCTTGTGGGCGCTGGTCGATCGAGAGTTGTCGGTCAACGACCTTGCCGATCGCGTCGGAAAACCGGCCCCTTCCGTGTCGCAGCATCTGTCGAAACTACGGATGGCGCGTCTGGTCCGCACACGGCGCGAGGGCACGCAGGTGATCTATCGCCTCGAGAACGAGCATGTCCAGCAGCTGGTCACCGATGCTGTGTTCAATGCCGAACATGCCGGCCCCGGCATCCCCGGACACCACCGCGCAACGGCAGGCTTGCGCGAGCTGCACCCACACAATGCGGTCGAACCAGCCGCCAGTTCAGCATCTTCGCTCAATCATGCGGTCGTCGAACGTCATTCAGTGGAGGAGGGGCGATGACACATACTCCCAGGGGCGACGAAGTCCAGATGAACGGCGAGGAGCCCAGCCACGGGCACGGGCACGGGCATGGGCATTGGCATGGGCACGGTCATGCCCGTGCGGGGAAGGTTCATTCGGTAATGCTTGAGATCTTCGCACCACACAGCCACGATGCCGCCGACAGTATCGACGACGTCCTCGAATCCAGCCGAATCGGCATCCGTGCCGTCAAAATCAGTTTGATTGCGCTGGGAGTGACCGCTATTGCGCAGGTCATCATCGTCGCGGTATCTGGATCGGTAGCATTGCTCGCCGATACCATCCACAACTTTTCCGACGCGTTGACGGCGATCCCGCTGTGGATTGCCTTCGCCCTGGGACGCAGAGCGGCGACGCGGCGCTATACCTATGGTTACGGACGCGCCGAAGACCTCGCCGGCTTGTTCGTTGTCGCGATGATTGCGTTGTCCGCTCTGATCGCCGGCATCGAAGCCGTGCGTCGCCTGATCGATCCGGTCCCCATCGAACACCTCGGCTGGGTGGCCACTGCCGGTATCGTCGGGTTCGTCGGCAACGAACTCGTCGCGCTCTACCGAATCCGGGTCGGTCGCCAAATCGGCTCTGCCGCACTGGTTGCCGATGGGTTGCACGCTCGTACTGATGGTTTTACCTCGCTGGCAGTGGTGATCGGTGCCGGCGGTGTGGCGCTGGGATTTCCCCTGGCCGACCCGATCGTGGGTCTGGTCATTACCGCCGCAATTCTCGCTGTACTGCGCTCGGCAGCGCGCGATGTTTTTCGGCGGCTCATGGATGGTGTCGAGCCGGACTTCGTCGAGGCAGCTGAGACAGCGTTGACGCAGGAGAGCGGTGTCCTTGCTGTGCGCAGCGTCAAGATGCGGTGGATAGGGCATCGATTGCACGCTGACGCCGAACTCGATATCGACCCTTCCACCAGTCTCGTCGACGCGCATCGGCTAGCCCACCGCGCAGAGCACACCCTGACCCACACCGTTCCGAAGCTCACGACTGCTCTTATTCATGCGTACCCCGCCCACGAGTCCGAGACGCCTGGCAGACACCTGTGAGAAGCATGTAGCTCCGTTCCCGCAGAGCAGGCAAGTCGCGATTCTTGCTGCAGGAGTGGAGAGTCGATCGTCGGTGGACTGCCGCCTCCAGGTCGCAGTATGCGTACCGTGCTCGCTGGTTCCGTTCAGTTTCGCGCGGTGCTCCGCGGAGTTCCGTTGCTAGTGTTTGGGATCGGATATGGATACTCACCGCCGTGCGGTTGCAACGCCGATGAGCAGCACCAGGGCAGCGAGCGCGCCGAAACCTGCGGTGAGCGTCGCGGCGGCCGCTACCCCGGCGACGAGGAGTGGGCCGCCGGCGTCGCCGAGTTCACGGCCGAGTTCAGCGGCACCCATGGTCTGGCCCATGCGTTCTTCGGGGGTCGAGGCAGCGAGCGAGGCGAACGCTAGGGGAGTGATGATGCCGGTACCGATTCCAATGGCGATGCCGGCACCTAGGAGACCGGCCAGTCCGGGAAGCATCGCGGCGGCAAGGCCTAGAGCAGTCAGACCCAGCCCGGCGGCCATACCTGCCGTAGCGGAGATCGTGCCGCTATCGAGGGCGCGGCCGGCGCGTGGTTGCGTCAATGCAGCGCATAACGCCAGCACTGACACCGCTGCTCCTGTCTCGATGGACCCCAGGCCGGCGGCTGCGCCAGAGACCGGGAGGAATCCGACTCCGACAGACAAAGCTGCGGTTGCAGCAGCGAGCGCAATGGTGGGCCGCAGGAAGTGTGAGTCGCTCAGACGGCGGGCGAGATCGACCACTGTTTGGCGTTGACGAGGAAGTGCAGGCACTGCCGACACGACTGCTCGAGCCCAGATTGCAACAACGCCTGCGAGGACGGTGGTCACAGCGAACAGTAGTGTTAGATCGCCGATCCACACTATTACGCCGCCCAGTAGTGGGCCGGCGGTGTAGCCGAGGCTCTTGTAGAAGCCGTAGGTTCCGAAACCTTTTCCGCGCTTGGCTTTCGGGTTCAGGCGCGCTACCAGGGAGCTTGCTGCGGGGGAGAATGCCGACGCTGCGGCACCTTGCCCCAGGCGCGCGAGCCATAACCAGTTCGTGTCGGCGACGAGGACGAACAGGAGTGAGGCTGCGGCGAACCCGATCAAACCGCCGAGGAGGACGGGTTTTGCTCCGACCTTGTCGGCGAGTGTCCCGAAGACTGGCTTCAGGAGTACTTCGGCGCCGTCGTAGAGGGCCAGGAGTAGGCCGAGGTAGAGAAGAGAGTCGGCGAGATTGTCGAGGTCGAACACGAGGTTCGCTGCGACGGCATGGGCGCCGAATGCCGTGGTGAAACCTGCCGCGTACAGGGGCCACATGCGCCAGCGTTCCACGGCGGTTTCATTGTTCATGCGTGGTGGTTGTTGTCGATGGATTCGGGATCGTGCAGGGCGGCGATCACGCGTTCGGAGTAGTCCTCGAATCGCTGCCCACATTCTTGTAATTCTTCTGTGGCGCGTTCGGAGTTGTTCGCGCCAAATACATCCCGTGCTTTCAGATCACGATGCCAGCGGCGTAGTCGGTCGAGGCTCTGATCCTCTTCTTCGAGTTCGGCCAAGGTGAACTTGCGGATCCTGATTTCCTTGTCGAGTTCAGCTTTGTATTTGGCGCAGTCGGAGAGGAATTCGGTCCAGTCATCCTCGCGTGCAGCGGTGAACATCGCTTCGAACCGGGAACCGTCCTCGGTGGTGGCACCGCTCGCGTGGAGGAAGATGATCTCACCTCCGGCACGTTTTACCAGGGCGCGGGCGCGGTCGATTCCGGTGGAGAACGCAGGCACATTCGGTACGGCCCAGGTGCCTTGGCCGATCGACAATGCGCCGATCTTGCGAAGTTCGCGCCATACCGCAACACGGTGTCGTGATGGTTCGGCCGGGATCTGGGTCAAGATTATTCGCCAGTGGGTAGAGGCTTCTTCGTCGTACACCAGGTAAATGTATCAGCGGCTACATTTGAAAGGAGTGCTCCGGTTACTTTTTACTCTTTCTCTAACGGATGGCGATCGATGATGGCAACTGTGAGGTGGCTGAGCACGCTGTGATCGAACTGGTGGTCCCGCGCCACGTCGGCGGGGAACCACCAGAGTCGAGCGATCTCCGTGGGCGGTCGACTGCGCTCGCATTGGGCAGTGCATATTTCGCGCCGACGCCGGCCGAGGAAAGACTTCAGAACGCCCCAGACTCAGAACGCCTCATATGTGCCTTCATGTCTGGGTTCCCGGCTCGATCAGTCGGAGGTCAAATGGTAGTCACCGGCCTCGTCGAGCGCGGCGGCAACTTGGCTCCGGCTGAGAAGCGACGCGGAGTCGATCGATACCGTCGAAACACCGCCGGCGACGAGTACGACGGTGACATGGCGGACACCCTCGATAGCTTCGACTTCGGTGGTGACTGCCCGCGCGCAGTGCCCACAGGTGAGCCCGGTGACGGCAAACTGCTGACCGGTTGGGCTCGGAGGAACTTTAGTAGCCGTCGAGGGATGCGATGAACCGCAACCACAACCGCAGCCGTTGTTCGGTGAGAGGTCGGTCAAAGTGAGATCCGAGTTGGAGGTGGTGTTCATTGGTCTCCGATCGCGTGCGCGCATACCCATGGGGGGTACCTAATCAGCCGACTATACCCCCCATGGGTATGTAGGTGTCAATGTTGCGAGCAGCCACAACTGGCAGGGCAGCACCGATTTCGGGTGCGTTGGACTTGTTTACTGTTGGCGCAGAGTGGTGAGTCGTGCGCGGTAGTCGTCCGCGTCGATCTCACCACGGGCGTACCGCTCAGCCAGCAACTGCTCAGCGGTGTACAGCACGGGGGGATGCGTCGGCTGGGATCCACGAGCCCCCTGCGATCGGAGTAGCAGAAGCACTCCGGTTATCAGTACACCCCAGAACACCACCATCCCGATGATCATCAACGCATAACTCCACCCACTGGGATCGTTGCCATGCCAATACATCATTTTGTCTGCTCCTCGGACTGTCGGTGGATCGACCAACGGCTGACCTGAATGCCACCGGTGTGCCAACTCGGAAGTCGGTAGTTTTCAGTATCGGTGCACGTCAGGGCGTAAAAATAGGGCCCTTCGTCCTATTTCTCAGAACGTTTGGGCATCGGCCGAGCTATCTGTTGGAGGATTCGATAACTGATTGTGTGGCTCGGTTGGTAGTCGAGACCGAGCGGCGCGGGCCTCATTCCGCAGAGATCTGCACTGCACTCGACACGCCGAACCCGGCGGTTCCCCCGGCGTCGACTCAGCTGAAATCGGTGCTGGCCACTTCGCGGTCGGTACCGACGATCGCCGCGAGGACACGGTCGGCGACCACCTCGGGGCTCAGGCCTGTGGGCATTTTCGGCGCGTTACCTGCGATCGCGCGACCGGCCAGGCCGGTCTCAGTGTGCGGTGGCCGGACGTCGACCACGCGAATCTTGCTACGTCGCGCCTCTTTCGCTGCCGCGATGAACAACGTCGATGCCGCAGCCTTCACAGCGGAGTAGGTCGCCATACCGGCGACCGGTTGCTCGGCCAGCACTGCGCTGATCCCGACGATCACCCCGCCCTCTTCCACGACGTGCAGCGCTGCCCGTAGTAGCCGCAGCGGGGCAAGGAAGTCGATGAGCACCAGGTCGTCCACGGTGTCGTCGTCGATCTCGGCAATCGGACCGAATGCAGCGACGCCGGCCGAGATGACCACGCCGTCGATGCGACCATGGTGGTCTTTCGCCTCCGCAATCACTGACCGCGCCGCATCGGGTTCACGCAAGTCTGCCGTGACTTTGTGCGCGCTCTCGATCCCGAGCGCGTCGAGTCCCTCGCCGGACCGCCCGCTGATGGTGAGCGACGCACCCTGTTGGGCGAGCAGTTTCGCGATGCGAGAACCCAGTGCGCCGGTGGCACCGATGACGACGAACACCTTGCCGGACAGATCAGTCATCACTCCATAGTGCACTTCGCCGGAAGGTCAACGCCGAAGAACTGCGTGCTCCGAACGTGATCTGGCGAGTGCATCTTCACCACGTCGAGGAGGCGCAGTTCAAACCCTTGCCACGCTGGCCTATGTTGGCGTGGATGCGTATAGCGGTGGTGGAGGACGACGACGGGGTCGGTGACGCGCTGTTCGACGCGCTGACCGAGGTGGGACATGCGCCTGTCCGCATGCGCCGCGGCGCCGATTTGTTGCTGAGGTACCACGACATGGATGTCGTACTGCTCGATCTCGGTCTGCCGGATATGGACGGCCTGGAGGTTCTCCGCAAGCTTCGGACGTTGAGTTCGGTCCCGGTGGTGGTGCTGACTGCGCGCGACGACGAACGCTCGGTGGTCCGGGCCCTTCGCGGCGGGGCGGACGATTATGTGGTCAAACCCGCTCGGTTGGGGGAGCTGCACGCGCGACTCGAGGTGGCGGCGCGGCGTCGAATCGCGTCGAGCGAACCTGCCATCGGCGGTCTGGTTCTCGGCGACATCGTCGTCGATCTCATCGGCCGCAGTGCGCAAGTCGACGGACGCGACATTGCGCTGACGACCAAGGAGTTCGAACTCCTCGCTCATCTCGTGACGCGACGCGGTGAAGCGGTCAGCCGGGAACAGCTGATGGACGCCATCTGGGGTGACGCCTACGTCGCGATCTCACGGACACTCGACGTGCACATGACGGCGTTGCGTTCCAAGCTCGCGCGACCCGGCACCATCGTCACCATCCGCGGCTTCGGCTACCGCTGGGACACGTGAGATGCGGCGCCGTGTCCTGGTGGTGCTGATGATCTACTCCACCGTCGTCGTCCTCGCACTATCGGTGCCCCTTGGGTTGCTGGTCGGCCGCGAACGCGCCCAACGATTCGGCGAGAACCGGGCCGCTGCAGCAACCTTTTTCGCCGAACTCAGTTCACGAGAAGGCGAATCCGGTGTACCTCGACTCCGAGAGTCCGTGCAGCGATACAACAGTCTGTACGACGAGGGGATCGTCATCGTCGATCGGACCGGATCGCCGCGTGCGCTGGCAGGGCTGGACATCGAGCGAGCCGACGTGCAGCAGGCGATAGCAGGAGCGCTGCGGAACCAACGTGGGCACCTCCCGTCGAGTGTGACGCCATGGTCGCAGTCCTCGGTGTTGATCGCGGCCCCGGTCGGCGGGGGCACGCAGGTCGACGGCGCCGTGGTGATCGCTGCGTCCACTGATGCCGTCCGCAGGGACGTCGCGGTGGTATGGCTGGTCATCGCTGTTGGGGCCCTGCTGATTCTTGCTACCGTCGCGGTGATCGCTGCTGCCCTGTCGCGCTGGGTCGTTCGTCCACTGACCGCACTGTCCTCGCGTGTCCGTTCGTTCGGCGACAAGTTCCACGATCAGCTGCCGAGTGCTGGTTCCCACATGTCGAAGCCCGCGGAGTACGTGGGGCCGCCGGAAGTTCGAGAACTGTCCAGTGCGTTCGACGCCATGGCCGACGACGTCGAAGCAGCGACGGCTGCGCAGCGCCGACTGGTGGCGGACACCGCCCACGCCCTTCGTAACCCTTTGGCGGCACTGAGAATCCGCATGGATGTGCTGGGCATGAAGGTGCCCGATTCGGCAGCCGACGCACATCTCAAGACCACACTCGAAGTCGACCGTCTGACTACCGTCGTCGAAGATCTACTCGTTCTCGCCGCCGCCGAGACGCCTTTCACGAAGCAGACAACCGGGTGCGACGTAGGAGCGGCGATCGCCGCTCGTGTCGAATTCTGGTCGAGCACAATGACAATGGCGGGGATCGGTGTGCACGTAGAAAGCCCCGAGGAGAACACCCTTGCCGCGATATCGGAGGACGACCTGATTCGAATTCTCGACGCCTTACTCAGCAACGCGACGAAATATGCAGACGCCGGTGCAGACGTCGAAATCGGCCACCGAACAAGCGAAGGCCACGTCACCGTATGGGTGTCCGACAGCGGGCCGGGTGTGCCCGCCGACGAACTCCCGAAAATCGTCGATCGGTTCTATCGGGCATCGAGCGCCCACGGTGAAGGCACCGGTCTCGGCTTGTCGATCGTCCACGCGCTGACCGAGCGGGCCGGCGGAACTATCGAAGTGAGTGCGCGTCGACCCTCGGGTTTGAAAATTGAGCTCACTTTCCTAAGGGAGTGTTAGGAAAGTCGGAACAGCTTGGTTTTGGGCTGTGCCTGCGGTCACAGTATGGGGACTCCGGTTGCCGCTTCGCTCCATGGCAATCCGCCCAACAGCACTCTGTGGAAGGACCAGCCCATGGCCAACGAGGCCACCTCGATCGCCGATCCGTCGCGCCCGACCCCGACTGTCTCCTCTCCCGCTGCCACCCGTCGCGCCGTCTACAACACGTTGCGGGGATCGTCGGGCAATCTCGTCGAGTGGTACGACGTGTACGTCTACACCGTCTTTGCGACGTACTTCGAGAATCAGTTCTTCGATTCGGCGGACAAGAACTCGACCCTCTACGTGTACGCGATCTTCGCGGTCACCTTCCTGATGCGACCGGTCGGCTCGTGGTTCTTCGGCCGCTACGCGGACAGGAACGGTCGACGCGCTGCACTCACGTTCAGTGTCTCGTTGATGGCCGCGTGCTCGCTGGTCATCTCACTCACCCCGGGACGGGAGAGCATCGGAGTATGGGCGGCGATCATCCTCATTCTGAGCCGTCTGGTCCAGGGCTTCGCCACCGGCGGTGAGTACGGTGCGTCGGCGACCTACATGTCCGAGGCAGCCACCCGTGAGCGTCGTGGCTTCTTCTCCTCGTTCCAGTACGTGACGCTGGTCGGCGGGCATGTTCTCGCGCAGGTGACCCTGTTGATCATGCAGGTGTTTCTCGATCGCGGGCAGATGGAGGAATTCGGCTGGCGCATCGCGTTTTTCATCGGCGGTGTCGCGGCCGTGGTCGTCTTCTGGCTGCGGCGCAGCATGGACGAATCGCTGACGAAGGATCAGCTCGCCGCCGTTCGCAGCGGAGTTGATCGAGCCTCCGGTTCGATGAGGGAGCTTCTCAGCAACCATTGGCGCGCACTTCTCGTCTGCTTCTTGGTGACGGCCGGTGGCACCATCGCGTTCTACACCTACAGCGTCAACGCGCCCTCGATGATCAGGACCGCGTACGAGGACCGGGGGATGACCGGAACGTGGATCAACCTCTTCGGCCTGGTCTTCCTCATGCTTCTGCAGCCGATCGGTGGGATGATCAGCGACAAGGTGGGTCGCAAACCGCTCCTCGTTTTCTTCGGAATCGGCGGCGTGCTGTACACCTACTTCCTCATCACGTATCTGCCGACGGCGACGTCCGTCTTCGCGTCGGTGACCCTGGTGTGCGTGGGTTACGTCATCTTGACCGGCTACACCTCGATCAACGCGATCGTCAAAGCCGAGTTGTTCCCCTCTCACGTGCGTGCACTCGGCGTCGGGCTCGGCTACGCGCTCGCCAACTCTGCATTCGGCGGCACAGCCCCGCTGATCTACCAGGCAGCGAAGAACAGCGGGCAGGTCACCTGGTTCATCGTCTACGTGACGGTGGTGATCGCAGTATCGCTGCTGGTCTACATCTTCGTTCTGCGGAACAAGTCCGAGACCGTCCTCGACCGGGAGCAGGGTCGAGCGTTCGAGTGATCTGCCACGCCTTACAGTGACGAACATGGTCCCGCCCGCAGCGTTGCTCTCCCGCAGAGCCGCGCTGCGGGCGGGACTGCTGGCTGTGAGCGCCGCCGCGGCGGGCACTGCCTGCGCGTCGGATCCTCCACCGCAACTCCGCCTCGCATCAGGTGAGGTCGGAGGTTTCTTCTGGGAGTTCTCGGGCCTGCTCGCCGACGCGGCAGCCTCGACGGCTACGGCGGAGGTCGTTCCGCTGACGACGGCGGGCTCCCTCGACAACCTGGAAGCCTTGGACTGCCGACGTGCCGAGCTGGCACTTACGTTGGCCGACGCCGCCTACAGCCATCCGAGTCGAGATTTGGCGGCGGTGGGATGCGTCTACGAGAACTACTTCCAGGTTGCGGTGCGAGCCGACTCGGGCATCGAGACGGTAAGTGATCTGCGGGGGCGGCCGGTGAGCGTCGGCGCCCCGGGATCCGGTGCCACCCTGGTGTCCCAGCGTATCTTCGACGCGACGGGTTTGTCCGGTCCCGGTGCGGTCCGTGAAGTCCAGATGTCGATGAGTTCCGCGGCACACGCGTTGTCCGACAACGAGATCGACGCCGTGATGTGGGCTGGGGGATTGCCGACCCCGGCGTTCGCCGACCCGCCGATGGCGATCCGGTTACTCGATCTGGGCGCCGTGGTCGCAGACTTGCGGCGTGAGTTCGGGACCGCGTACGAATCGGTGCTGGTGCCGGCGAACGTGTACGGCGAACATCCGGAAGTGACGACCGTCGGAATCCCGAACCTGCTGCTGGCCCACCCGGACGTGCCGGATCGGACTGTGGCGGGATTGGTGAGCCTGCTGCTCGATCAGTCGTCCTCGCTGGTTCCCCGACAGGCGATCGGTAGCCAATTCCTCGACGCTCGGTCGCTCGTCATGACCGGCGCCATCCCTCTTCATCCCGGGGCCGAAGCGGAATACCGCAGGCGGCACGGATGAGATGACCAGGTCGGTCGGTCAGCGCGCAGCCAGCCGCCACAGGGACGTCGTCTCGCGTGACCGCGCGGCGTGAAAGAGATCGTCGGTGTCACGCGCACGGGAATGCGTCGGCGCGGTGTCTGTTCTGCCGAGTACTTCCAGGCCGGCGCGGTCGATTGCCGCGAGGAGGTCCTCGCGTGTCGCGAGCCCGAGGAGTTCCGCCAGATCTGAGATCACCAGCCAGGCCTCGCCGCCGGGTTCGAGATGTTTGGGAAGCCGATCCAGGAAAGCACGCAGCATGCGGCTTCCCGGGTCGTAGATCGCATGTTCTATCCCCGAGGTCGGCTTCGTGGGAATCCACGGCGGATTGCACACCACCAGGGATGCGCGTCCGGCAGGAAAGATGTCGGTGAGCTGCACGTCGACGCTGTCGGCGAAACCCAGTCGCTCGAGATTGGAGGTGGCGCACGCAACCGCCCGTGGGTCCCGATCCGTCGCGACGATGTCGGTGACACCGCGTCGTGCCAGGACAGCAGCCAAAACGCCTGTGCCGGTACCGATGTCGAAGGCCGTGGTCGTTCCGTCGGGAAGGGGAGTGTTCGCCACGAGCTGCACGTATTCGCCACGCAGTGGCGAGAAGACGCCGAAGTGTGGCTCGATGGTGGCGTCCAGTGCGGGAATGCGAACACCCTTGCGTCGCCATTCGTGTGCGCCGATGAGACTGAGCAGTTCTCGAAGAGACAACAGCGAGGGCGTCGAGGCCTCGCCGTAGACCTCACGGGCTGCGAGCCCGACGTCGGGTGCTCTGCCGTAGTCGAGAACAAAATTCGAATCGAGTTCGACGAGCAGCATTCCGAGAGTGCGCGCACGCCGCGCCTGATCCTGGCGGTGGAGATGAAAGTCTTCCGCCGGAGTGGACGACGGCCGTCGTGCCCGTGGCTCGGCTCGCCGGGTGATCGCCTTCAGCAATTGGCGTGCATTGTTGAAATCGCCACGCCAGAGTAAGGACTCACCGATCGACGCCCGCTTGTATGCGACATCGGCGGTGATGTCGTCGCCGATGATGTGGATGGCCTTCGGTGGTGGGGCGTTGTTCTCCGAACGCCACCGCGCCGAGCGCTCCTGCCCGTTCTCGGTCCACACGACCATCGGGCCCTCGGGCTCGGAGAGTTCGCGATCTTTCGAGGCGAGGGTGGTTGGGTCGACGATCATGGTTTCGCGCTTTCGAGCGGCCGCGTTGTGGCTGCGACGTTGAGCTGGTTCACAGGGCCCCTTCGGTTGAATTCAAGTCAACCACAACGACCGGATTCGGCCCGCCCAGCGACGCCGCGATCCACTGGCCGCGATGGCCGAAGCCCGGGCATCGCTGCGTTCGTCTACCATTCCCGACGTAGATCGAACTCTGGACGGAAGGCGTCACGCTGTGATCATCGGAAGCATCGTTGCAATTGTCACGCCTATGACCGATAACGGCGAGATCGACCATGCATCGTTCGCTGAACTAGTCGAGCGCCAGGTCAGCGGCGGAACCTCGGCGATCGTTGCAGCTGGAACGACCGGCGAATCGTCGACGCTCTCGGTGGCCGAGCACACCGAGATCATTCGAGAAACCATCAACGTGGTTGCCGGGCGGATTCCGGTCATTGCGGGAACCGGCGCGAATTCGACGTCCGAGGCGATTCACCTCACCCGGGCTGCCAAGGCCGCCGGAGCCGATGGTGCGCTTCTGGTTACTCCGTACTACAACAAGCCCCCGCAAGAAGGTCTGTACCGGCACTTCCGTGCGGTCGCAGAAGCCGTCGACATCCCTCAATACCTGTACAACGTCCCCTCGCGTACCGGGTGCGACATGCTGCCCTCGACTGTCTCCAGGCTCGCGGAGATCCCGAACATCGTCGGCCTGAAAGAGGCCGCAGGCGACCTGGATCGCGTCCGCGAATTGGTTGCTCTCGAACTCGGAGAATTCGCTTTGTATTCGGGTGACGACGGTACGGCCAGAGCCAGCATGTTGGCCGGTTTCCACGGCAACATCTCGGTGACCGCGAACGTTGCACCGGAGGCGATGGCTCGGATGTGTGCAGCTGCGCTGGCCGGTGACTCAGAAGGTGCGTCGGAAATCGATGCGAAGCTCGTCGGCCTGCACACGGCCTTGTTCGCCGAACCGAACCCCATTCCCGTGAAGTGGGCGCTGGCGGAGATGGGATTGATGCCCGGAGGCATCAGGCTTCCTCTGGTTCCGCTCGACGAGTGGCATTACGAGGACGTCCGGGCAGCGCTTCGAACTGCGGGTTTGCTGGCCTGACGCTCGATCGGCGCGGGTTGCAACGGGGAAGCAACGTGCGCGGATTTAGGTTCGGTGTCCGAGTTCCGAGCATCCAGGAGGATGTAAGAATGACCGACAACGTGACACTTCGCCAACTGACCGGAATGCCCGACGTGCCGTCTGCGCTCGCCGATTCGGCCTTGATCATGATCGATCTTCAAAACACTTACACCCAGGGTGTCTTGGAACTCGTCGGCGTTCGACCTGCATTGGATGCCGCTGCTGACCTACTCGACCGGGCGCGCAGCGCTGGTACCCCGATCTTCCACATCATGCACGACGCCGGGGTAGGAAGTCCGTACGACATCAGCGCCGACATCGGTCAGATCGTCGAGCGAGTCGCTCCCCGCGGCGATGAATCGGTGATCGTGAAGAACTACCCGAACTCGTTCGTGAGTACCGACCTCGACGAGAGATTGCGTGCGCTCGGGGTGGAAAATCTGCTGCTCGCCGGATTTATGACACATATGTGTGTCAACTCCACCGCCCGGGGAGCGTTCAGCCTGGGCTACAGTCCGACAGTCGTCGCCAGCACCACAGCCACCCGATCGTTGCCCGGTGCGGGCGGCGTCGACGCCGGCGCACTCCAGGCCGCGAGCCTGGCGTCGATCGCAGATCTGTTCGGCGTCGTCGCCCCCGACGTGGCAGCAATCCCGGACTGACGATCAGCCAGGTTGCGTCAGAACACGACGGATAGTCAGTACACGTCCCGCACGTAACGCTTTTCTGCCGCCAACGCTTTGACGTAAGCCTCTGCGCTGGCGGGCGCGAGCCGACCATGTTGAGCAACAATGCCTTTCAAGGCACTGTCGACGTCTTTTGCCATTCGTGAAGCATCGCCGCACACGTAGAAGTGCGCACCACGCTGGAGCCACTCCCACAGCTGAGCACCATGTTCGCTCATACGATCCTGCACGTAGACCTTCGCGCTCTGATCACGTGAGAAAGCCAGATCGAGCCGGCTCAGCGACCCGTCGTCGAGCATCGTGGTCAGTTCCTCGCGATAGTAGAAGTCCGTGGAGGCATGCTGTTCGCCGAAGAACAACCAGTTCGGTCCGGTGTGTCCGCGTGCCCGACGCTCGTACAGGAAGGCGCGGAACGGGGCGACGCCGGTGCCGGGCCCGACCATGATCATCGGCGCGGTCGGGTCCTCCGGTGGTTTGAAGTGCGCCGACTTCTGCACGAAAATGCCGACCTCTTCACCTTCGGCGTGATCGGCCAGATACGTCGAGCAGACACCGCGTCGAGGGACGCCATGGATGTTGTAACGCACTGTGGACACTGTCAGCTGCACTTCCCGCGGATTCTCCTTGGGACTCGAAGAGATCGAATAGAGCCGCGGCTGAAGCGGTTTGAGGACACTGAGCCATTCGTCGATTCCCGCCCGCACCGGAAGATGCGTCAGGACGTCGACCGACTGACGGCCCCAGATCCAATCCTGCAGGTCCTTCTTGCTCTCCGGCATCAACAAGCGTTCCAGGTCGTCGTCGCGCGTGCGGGAGTGGATGAACTTCAATAGATCCGGGGAAATTTTTGCGATCTCCAACCGCTCACGTAGGGCGTTGCGAAGAGGCATCGCATCGTGCCCGGCGATGTCTACGACGCTATCGCCGTCGAGCTCCGTCAATTCGAGCCACTCGTCCACCAGTGCGACGCTGTTGCGCGGCCACACACCGAGCGCATCGCCTGCCTCGTAGCTCAACGTGCCGTCGGGGAGGTGGAATCCGAACTGGCGGACATCCTTTCGCGACCCGGTCACCGTCAGAACAGTGTTGCGCACCAGAGCCGTTGCCAGCGGTGCCTTCTTCCCGTAAGTCGGGATGAGCGTAGCGGTAGCCAACGTGGTTCCAGTGGAGGCGGCGGGTTGCATCGGCGGCGGTGTGCCCAGTCTGGATACCACGCGGTCCAGCCATACCGACGCCGCTTCCTCGAATTCCGGCTCGCAATCGACGCGTCCCACCAGACGCTGCGCGCCCAGTTCAGCGAATCGACTGTCGAGACGTCGACCATTTCCGCAAAAATCCTCGTAGCTCGAATCACCCAGGGCGAGAACAGCGAATCTGTTTCCGGACAGATCGGGAGCGCTGTCGCCGGACAGTCCGTCGAGGAAGGACGTGCCGTTGTCGGGGGCGTCGCCGTCGCCGGTAGTGCTGCTGATCAGGAGCACATCGCGGTACCGCACCAGCTCGGTTGGTGCGAAGTTCTCCATGACGTGCTCTTCGACGAGAAGACCCGTCGACCGGAGATGCTCGACGCAGCTCGACGCGAATTCTTCTGCCGTCCCCGTCTGGGAAGCCCACAGTACGAGTACCGGTGGTTCGTCATTGCCTTTGTTATCCCCGGCCGAATCGACGAGAACGGGTGTCTGCGGCGCCGCAGTGGTGGCGCTGCGTGAGAACAAGCCGGCGAGCATGCCGCCGAGCCAGGCGTGAGTCTCTGCGGACAATGGCGTCGTCGTCGGCAGAGTGGGAACTCCTGCGGCACTCCGCCCGGCGTCCGTGCGTAATCCGGCCAACAGGCCCGCCACATAGCGTTGCTCGATCAGCGGAAGGGGCAGCGAGGGCCCGGAGACTTCGCCCACGAGGTCTGCAAAGGCGTCGATCGGCGACAAGGCATTTCCTCCGTGCTCAGGGGCGTAATACGACTGCGATTGCGCTGCAGGAACCTTCGTCAGAGTGACCGCACAGATCTTGAATTCGGGCTGCTGTGAGTACGGATCGACCGCGTCGTTGGTCACCGCGTTTATCGACAGGTATTCACCGAACGAATCGTTCCAGTGGAACGGTGCGAAGCAGTCGCCTGGCCTGACCCGATCGCTGACGAGCGCGGGCAGTACCGCCCGCCCGCGGCGCGACGCGACCTCGATCCGGTCACCCGACTCGCACCCTAGGCGCTCGGCGTCGCGCGGATGGATCTCGACGAAAGGACCCGGGTTGAGCTTGTTGAGCTTCGCCACTTTCCCGGTCTTGGTCATCGTGTGCCATTGATGTTGCAGGCGGCCGGTATTGAGCAGGAAGGGATAGTCGTCGTCCGGCATTTCAGCTGGTGACATCGACGGCCGGGCGAAGAACTGCGCCCGACCTGATGGCGTGGGAAAGGACAGGCGCGGGGTACTGCCGTCGTCGAGCGTGCGCAGAGGTTGGCTGACGCCGTCGTTGAGGTATCTTATCGGGTGGCGATCCTCGTCGTCGTCCGGTGGGCACGGCCACTGCAGCGGCGTCGTACGGAGTCGCTCATAGGTGACCCCGCGTAAGTCGTATCCGGTCCTGATGTTGGAGAACTCTTTGATCTCCTCGAATATCTCCTCTGCGCACGAATAGGTGAACGCATCGGAGTAGCCGAGCTCGCACGCCATCAACGCGATGATCTGCCAATCCGGCAGAGCTTGGCCGGGAGCGTCCACGGCCTTCTGGAAAAGAGTGAGATTCCGTTCGGAATTGATCATGACGCCCTCGGACTCTGTCCACAGGGCCGCCGGGAGGATGACGTCGGCATAGCCATTGGTCTCCGTGTCGGCGAATGCATCCTGGGTGATCACCAATTCGGCCCGCTCGAGGCCTGCGATGACCGTCTTTCGATTAGCTACCGACGCAACAGGATTGGTGCAGATGATCCAACATGCCTTGATATCCCCGTCGGCCATCCGGGAGAACATGTCGATGGTGCCCGCACCGACATCGGTACGTAGCGTGCCGGATGGGAGGTTCCACCTGTCCTCCACGAAGGCTCGATCCTCGTCGATCAGCACTGTCCGCTGGCCGGGAAGACCCGGTCCCATGTAACCCATTTCGCGGCCGCCCATGGCGTTCGGTTGGCCGGTGAGCGAAAACGGTCCGCTGCCACGTTTGCAGATCGCCCCGGTCGCCAAGTGCAGATTGACCAGGGCATTGGTGTTCCACGTCCCGTGCGTAGACTGATTGAGTCCCATTGTCCAGCAGCTCATCCAGTTCTCTGCCTCGCCGATCCACCGTGCGACCGTGTACAGATCGGCCTCGGGGATACCCGTCTTGGTACTCACGCGAGACGGTATGTAGTCGGCCAGAAAGTCCTCCATGACGCCCCAGCCATCGGTGAACTCGGCGATGAATCTGTCGTCGGTCAGCCCCTCCGCCAGCAGGATATGTAGCACTCCGTTGAGCAGGTCCAAGTCCGTCCCCGGCGCGAGCTTCAGGTGAAGATCGGCTTTGTCTGCAGTCGCATTCCGCCGAGGGTCGACGACGATCAACTTCGCGCCGCGCTTGACGCGGTCCATCATCCTCAGAAACAAAATCGGGTGACAGTCGGCCATGTTGGCCCCGGTCACCAAAAAGACATCGGCATGATCGAAATCCTCGTACGACCCGGGCGGCCCGTCTGCGCCGAGCGAGAGCTTGTAACCGGTGCCCGCGCTCGCCATGCAGAGGCGAGAGTTCGATTCGATCTGATTGGTTCCGATGAAACCCTTGACCAACTTGTTGGACAGATACTGCGCCTCGATGGACATCTGTCCCGAGACATACAGCGCAAAAGCGTCGGGACCGTGCTCGTCGATCAGTGCGCGCAGCTTCCGCGCCGTTCGCTCGATCGTTTTTCTCGTGTCCGCCGGTTGCGGATCATCGCCGCGATTGGCCCGTACACGCGCGGCGTCGAGGCGTCCGGGCGCAGCGAGCATGTCCGACGTCGTCGAGCCCTTGGTGCAAAGGCGCCCGAAATTGGCAGGATGGGACTTGTCACCGACCGAGGTGGTGATGGTCGAGGGGTGATTCTGGCGTTGTTCGATCTGAAGTTTCATTCCGCAACCGACGCCGCAGTACGCGCATACCGTCTTGACGGTGTGCGTGACTATCGAGATATCACTTGGGGAGATATCGAGGGGCATTGGCAACACGACTCCCACGATGCGCACCGGACGATTCACGTCGATGACGCATCAGTTAGCCCGACGTGACGTTGTCCTCACAGTGGCACCGCAGTGACGGTGAAGCGGATTTTGACACGAATAAGTACTCGTGCAAGAGTACTCGCGTGTCTTCGATCCGATTGTTCATTCTCGGCTCGTTCGCGCAACGAGGCGAGATGCATGGTCATCAACTTCGTCTCTTGGCCGAAGAAGAACATGTGCAGATGTGGACAGATATTTCGGTGGGAGGCCTCTACGGTGCGCTGAAGAGACTTCATGCCGAGGGTCTGATCGCGGATGTGCGGACCGAGCAGGACGGGAACTTCCCGGCCCGGCAGGTGTATGCGATCACCGAGCGTGGGCGCGAGCAGCTGCGAGCCTTGCAAAGCGAGGGCCTGTCCAACTTCGTGCTTCGCCCCGACCCGTTCGATTTGGCTCTGACCAGGCTCGACCCCGACCGGCTCGACCACCTACCCGAGGTGATTGCGGAACGGGTCCGACTGTTGAACGACCTCCTTCGGACCACCGTCGATGCGAACGAGCAAGCGCATCCGTATCTGACATTGGCCGAAACCTACGCGCTCGAGCATCGCGAACATCGTCTGCGGGCAGAGATCGACTGGCACGAAGGGTTCGTTGCTGCATTACCGGGCATTCTCGCCGACGAACGACACAGAATTCACCCCCCACTTCCCACCTGAACACAGAACAGCGAGACAAGATGACCGACAACAGCTCACGGGTATCGGCGCCTCCCGTCGAAGTGCCACGTCGCGCATGGCAGGCACTGGTTGTACTGCTGCTCGGGATGTTCATGGCTTTGCTGGACACGACCATCGTCAACGTTGCGCTTCCGACGATCAGCACGAGCCTCGACGCCTCCGAGGCAACTCTTGCGTGGATTATCTCCGGATACGCCCTTGCTTTCGGGCTGGCGCTGATACCGGCAGGAAAGATCGGCGACCGGATCGGCCACAAGTGGGTCTTCTTCACCGGACTGGCACTGTTCACCGTCGCCAGCTTTGCCTGCGGCCTCGCACAGAACGACCTTCAATTGGTCATCTCGCGAATCGTGCAGGGACTCGCAGGCGGAATCTTCGTCCCCGCCGTAACGGCCTTCATCCAACTCCTGTTCCCAGCTCAGGTGCGTGGCAAAGCTTTCGCGATCATGGGCGCAGTGATCGGTGTCTCGACGGCCTTGGGGCCGATTGCAGGCGGTCTCATCATCGAAGCCTTCGGCGATGAAAACGGTTGGCGTGGCGTGTTCTGGGTGAACATACCGATCGGAATCGTCGGACTCGTTGCTGCTGCACTGTTGCTTCCAGGACGCTCGGAGAACCGAACGGCCACGGCGAAGACCGGGATCGACTGGATCGGGCTCATCCTCATCACCGCAGGTCTGGTCGCACTGTTGGTCCCGCTCATCGAAGGACAGGACCAGGGTTGGCCGGTCTGGACCTATGTCTCGATCGTGTCGGGTGTAGTTCTCATCGCCGTATTCGCCGCGTGGGAAGTGTTCTACACCAAGCGTCGTGACAACCCCTTGGTGCCGCCGAAGCTGTTCGCTCACCCCGCCTTCACCGGTGGGACAATTCTCGCGCTCGTCTACTTCGCGTCGTTCACCAGTATCTTCTTCACCATCTCGCTGCTGTGGCAGAGCGGGCTCGGAAACTCCGCACTGTCTTCCGGCATCGTGATGCTTCCGTTCGCAATCGGCAGCATCATCGCCGCGTCCCAGAGCAACCGGCTCACACAGAGGCTCGGTCGTACAGTTCTGTTGATCGGCACCTCGTTCGTCGCGATCAGCCTGATCTGGATGTGGCTCGTCCTGGCCACCACCGATGCCGCCGATCTCACCAACTGGAAACTGTTGCTGCCCATGCTGATCGGCGGTCTGGGTAACGGAGCGTTCATCGCCCCGAATGCTCAGTTCATCGTGGCAACCGTGGACCGAGCAGATGCAGGCGCCGCGAGTGGCGTCATCGCTACGATGCAGCGGATCGGTAGCGCCGTCGGTATCGCGGTCATCGGCAGCGTTCTGTTCGGCAATCTGAACATCACCGGACCGGAGACCGTAGCCAGCGGATTCATGCACGGGGCATCGATTGCGATGTCTGTCAGCGCGGCATTCGGAGTCGTGGCACTGCTGCTGGTGTTCGCGCTGCCCAAGCGCGTCGACGCTCCGGGACCCATGGTTCCGAGCGAGTAGCCAGCCGGGGTTGTGTGCAGTCCGCGGAGACCGGCTGCACACAACCCGAGTGGTCGGTCACTCAGGGCTGCAAGCTCCGGGTGTGCGACTCGACTACCGATCGCGCCAACGCAGCGATCTTGACGTTCATATCCTGAGATGTCTTGCGCAGCATCTCGAAAGCCTGATCGTCGGTGACCTCGTGCATGGCCATCAACAAGCCGATGGCCTTGCCGATCTCCCTGTTGCTCTCGAGGCCGAGACGCAGAGTGTCGGCCTGTTCGCCTTTGAGGATGGCGGCAACCGTAACGGCCGCGAACGCTGCGACCACGATTGCCCTGTCAGCGGTGTCGCTGTCGAATCGGCCGGCGGTGTCGCTGAACAGATTGAGTGCGCCTACCTTCTTGCTGTCGAGCATCAATCGAAAACCCATTGCGCCACGCACGGGCGTCCGCGCAAGGACACCACGGGCAAGGGCCGGCCACTTCCCGGGAGTGTTGAAGTCCGATTCGATCTGGGCTGCCTCGCTGGTGATCGCGTCGAGGCAGGGCCCTTCGCCGGTAGCGCGCTCGATGTCATCGACGACCCGTGCGATCTGATCCGAAGCCGCCACCGTCACCGGCTTGCCCCGTCCGGTCAGCATCAGGCTGGCATGATCGCACCCGGGTACCAGCAGCGTCGCCGCAACGCAGATGGCCGTGTAGACCTCGTCCGCTGCCCGACCGCGATACACGATGTCCGCAAGTGCGGCGAAGACCGTCGCGGGGTCGGCCGTGGCCGATTTGTCGAGAATCGAGTCGTCGTTCATCAAGACTCCGTTCGAAAAAAGGAATGCTTTCCGTGCGCTGCCCGTTTCTCGAGGAGCCACATCCGACCTACAAGAGTACCGACCGCACAGCTCCGATCCAGCGTCAGGTGGCTCAGGCACACGGCGGAGCAGGCGCATCCTCTGCGAACGGCTTACCGGGAGGCTCGATGTACGCCGCGTACAGAACGACCGGAACAGTCCCGGCATTGATGCCCTCATGTACGTGGTTGCCCCCGACATCCTCTGCGACGACGTTGCCTGCCGGGGTCGACACCTCGCTGCAATCCGTCAGGGTCCTGGTCAGGACACCAGATTCGACATACGCGTACACCGGGCCGTCATGAAAATGCCATCCAGTGGAGCCACCGGGCGCGATCGTGATCTTGCGTGCAGTGAAGTCGGTTCCGGCAAGGTCGACACTGCCGGGAATGAGCGGAAACGATACGTGCGCCAGCGTCTCGGCCGTGACGCCCGACGGCGGAGTGGCATCGGCGAGCGCAGGAGACAGCGTCGCAGCAGCGATGCAGCAGAACCCGACTGTGGCCGAGCGGACGATCTTGGACATGAAAACGAACCTCTCGTCGGTGGGCCGCTAGCGGAAGTCCAGACTAGAACCCGGCAATGGGGTCTGGGGTGGGTATCAGCGAGTTACGTAGTGTTGCTGAGTAACCTGCAGACGTGGATGAGTCAGCGGAAACTCGCGACAACCAAGCGCACACCTTCGAATACGGTGTCGACGGGCCGAAAGCGATTCTCGTCGGAATCGACGGGTCGGATTCCGCATGGAGAGCAGCGGCATACGCCGCGGGGCTGGCGAGACGCCAAGACTCCCTGCTGGTTCTCGCCTACGTCCAGCAGTTGTTCACCACCGGATGGGGTCAAACTGGCATCCCGCTCGTCGAGACGGGCAAACAGATCGCCGAAGAATTGCTCGCCTACCTAAAAGATTCTGCCACGCGGATGGAATCGATCCGGTGGGAGTTTCGTACCGCACAGGGGGATCCCTACAGCGGCCTCGTCGCAATCGCCGACGAACTACGGGTCGACGCCATCGTCGTCGGGGCATCCGAACATGCAGGCCACCGGATATTCGGGTCCGTCGCGGTGCGGCTGGTGAAAAGCGGACGCTGGCCCGTCACCGTGGTTCCGTAGATCGCCACGAAGAACTGAAGAGCTGCGATGAACGCAAACTACGCACCTTGCGAAGTCGTCGAACCAGAACGTCTCCGGACCCGCGGTGCGATTGAGCAGTCTTACGGCCCTAGTATGACGTGATACCAGCGTCTTTGGGGATGAATCCTAGCAGCGTCGAGTGTCCTCGACTCATGAATTCTCTCGTAAAGGTACTCGAAGTAGTTCTGCCAAATCCCAGGGTCGCTGCAGCCGGCCTTGACTCGTCCGCGGCGTTCGGCCTTCACAATGGGAAGAAGTCGTGGCCAGGCGTCGAGCACTGAACCCCCGAGGTATCCAGCGACTGGTCGAATATCGACTACGCGGTAAGCGACGAGAACCCCGAGATTGTCGTAGAACCAGGCAAGATCGCGCACCAGGAGCATCTTTTCCTCCGGCATCCCCTTCAAGCCACTCTTGTAGTCATAAGACTTGAACTCTTCTGAGTGAATGAACTCGCGCGCATCTGCAAGTCGTTTGCCACGATGTTCTGTGAACAGGTCGACCAGGACCTTGGTAGACGTCGACAGTTGCGACATCCTCAAATTGCGAATGCCCATAAGCGCCGAGACCGAGAGCGCGACCAGGGAGACCACAAATGCCGCGATAACCATCCCGAATAGGTACCACAAGTGCGCGTAAGCCGGAAAACGACCCCACTGCGGCCCGGACGGCACCGCAGTCCTGACGACTACCTTGCGAGCCGACCCCTGGCCTGTCCTTATCGGTGGGGCGGGCGGGGCTCGAACCCGCGACCAATGGATTATGAGTCCACGGCTCTAACCGACTGAGCTACCGCCCCATCTCGCACCGAGCGAGCCGTGACGAATGCTACTTCAAAGCATCGCCGACGTGTGCCCGCGGGGTCGGTCATGTCGGCGAGATCGTGACGGGCACGCCATTGAGGATCGCGTTGGCCGAGACCGCGTCGACCCGGTGTGGGTCGGTGATGTCGTTGACGCTCGCTCCTACGACCGTCGTCGCCACGGATAATTCGACGCCGGGGCGTTGGTGTCCGAACCCGTGCGGCATGCTCACCACTCCGGGCATCATGCGGTCGGTCGCGAGTACTTCGATCTGCACCGATCCGGCGGTCGAGGCCACCGACACCACGGAGCCGTCTTCGATGTTGCGCTCGAGCAGATCATCGGGGTGCGCCAAGAGTTGATGGCGCGGTTTGCCCTTCGTCAACCTCGCAGAGTTGTGCATCCAGGAATTGTTGCTGCGTAGATGCCGTCGACCGATCATCAGAAGTTGATCTCCGCTGGGCACCGCCGCCGATGTCATGAGATCGCGCAGAGCCGGAAGTTCCGCGATGATGATGTCCTGCAACAGATTTATTCGCTTGTTCCGGGTCTGCAGCTTTCCGGGAAACCCGGGGCGGAGCGGGCCGAGATCGGTGCCGTGCGGAGACTTCTTCAGCTTCGCCACCGAGAGGCCGGCGCGATGACTGCGGAGCAGTAGATCGATCGTTCGTCGTGGCGACAGGCGTAGCCGAGCTTCCGCGACAAGCGATTTCGGTGTCAGGCGCGTACGAAGGCGGTCGAGCGTGGACGACCCGGCGAGGCGTGCCCGATAGCGAATGCCGAGATTACGGAAGATCTCCCAATCCGATTTCGCACCAGGCTTTTTCGCCAGGATTGCCGGCATGAACTTCGCCGTGTTGCGGACAGCGAAGGACTGAAAGATCAGGTCGTAGTGATCACGTTCGAGCGACATCGTGGGCGGAAGAATCACATCCGCGTGCCGTGATGTCTCGTTGATGTAGAAGTCGAAGGACACCAAAAAATCCAAGTCGGCGAAGGCCTGGTTCAACCTGGTGCCGCCCGGCATGGACAACACCGGATTGCCGGAGAACACCGCCATGGCCCTGATCTGACCGTCGCCGGGGGTCGTCATTTCGTCGACCAATGTCGAGCACGGAAATTCGCCCGCGAACTCGGGCAAGTCTCGAACACGACTGCGCCACTTGTCGAAATGCCCTCGGCCGACGATCTTTTTCCGGATGAGATCCACCGCAGGGTCGGTGAGCAGTGCACCGCCGACCCGGTCGAGATTGCCTGTCACGATGTTGAGTACTTGAATCGCCCACTGACAGAGACTGCCGAACTGCTGTGTCGAGACACCCATTCGGCCGTAGGCGACCGCGGATCGCGCAGTGGCGAACTGTGTCGCGAGCGAGACGATGTCGGCAGCCGCGATGCCCACGACGGACGCGACCGCGTCGGGAGTGAAATCCCGGACCAGATTCGCCACCTCCTCGGTGCCGTCGACATAGTCCGCGACCCGGGTTGTCCCTTCCGCTATGACGACGTTGATCAACGCGAGGAGCAGGAGCCCATCGGTACCGGGCCGAATGAAGTGGTGGACGTCCGCGATGTCCGCAGTTTCGGTCTTGCGGGGGTCGACCACCACGAGAGTGCCGCCGCGCGCCTGCAGATCGTGGGCGCGACGTGCGAAGTCAGGCACCGTCATCATGCTGCCGTTCGAGGCCATCGGGTTGCCACCGAGGATGAGAAAGAAGTCGGTGTTGTCGATATCTGGAATCGGTAGGGCCAGTTGGTGGCCGTACAGCAGGTGATTCACGAGCTGATGGGGGAGTTGGTCGAGTGAAGTGGCCGAGTAACGATTGCGGGTGCGCAGCATCGACGTGAATGGAATTCCGTGCGTCATCGAACCGAGGCTGTGGACGTTCGGATTCCCCTGATAGACACCGACAGCGTTGGACCCGTACTGCTCACGCGTGGCCACCAGGCCCTCGACCACCAGGCCGTACGCTTCGCTCCATTCGATCTCCACCCAGTCGGCGCCCTCGCGTCGAACAGGCTTGATCAACCGGTCGGGATCGGCGTGTAGATCGATCAAGGACAGTGCCTTCGGACAGATGTGCCCGCGAGAGAGCGGATCTTCCTTGTCGCCTCGAATCGAGGTGACCGTATTTTCCTCGACCGTGAATTCGAGTCCGCACATCGCTTCACACAGATTGCACGAGCCGTAAGCGATCGTCATCGGGTCTCCTGTCCCTAGTAGCTCGACCCTATCGACGAGAGTCGTCCCTCTCACGGCCGAACCGACCGATAACCCGCCGAGATAGGTGTTTTCGGGCGTTCTACCAGTATGTCCTCCAGTGCGACAGGAAGCCTGGACTGCCGATATCGTTGCTGGCGAACACTTGTCGATCCCACCACAACGCTCACCTCGATTGGGGAAATTCATGATCTCTCGCTTGTCCACAACCAAGGTCGCAACCGTGCTCGGCGCTACTGCTGTCGGAGCTCTGCTCTTCGGCGGCGTCGCCACGGCCACACCCGCCGAGACCGTGGTCAACACACCGTGCTCGTTCTCGCAGATCGTTGCCGCCACGTACGCACAGGACGAAGAAGAGGGAGCAGCACTCGCCGCATCACCGATGGCGGGAAGTTTCGCGGCGTTCCTGGCCGCACCGGTGTGGCAGCGCCAAGCAATTCTTGCATCGCAGCCAGTCATCGTCGACAGGGTCAACGCATTCTTCGGAGGACCCGGTTCCGGTCTCGCTCGCACGGTCTTTGCTTCCTGCGTCGATTACTGACCAAAAATCTAGAACGTGTTCCAATTTGCCGTTCGTATGACTATCGTCGAACTCAACATCAAGCGGCCCGAACAACGGGTCTATCGGCGTGTGAAAGGCGAATCGCGATGAAAACCAAAGGCGCTGTGCTGTGGGGCCTCAACGAGCCATGGTCGGTAGAAGAAATCGAGATCGGAGACCCAAGGGCCGGCGAGGTTCAGATCCGCATGGAAGCTGCGGGGATGTGCCACTCCGATCACCACATCGTGACCGGTGCGACGCCAATGCCGTCGTTCCCGGTAATGGGTGGACACGAGGGGTCCGGTGTCGTCATCAAGACCGGCCCCGAGGTGAAGACATTGAAGGAAGGAGACCACGTCGTGCTCTCCTTCATCCCCTCATGTGGACATTGTCCGGCGTGCGCCAACGGGCACCAGAACCTCTGTGACCTCGGAATGGGCCTGCTCAGCGGAATGGCCATCAGCGACGGCACCTACCGCATCCAGGCTCGCGGGCAGAACGTCATCCCGATGTGCTTGCTCGGAACCTTCTCTCCGTACATGACCGTGCACGAGACCCAGGCCATCAAAATCGACGAACACATCCCGTTCGAGGTCGCATCTTTGGTCGGTTGCGGGGTACCGACGGGTTGGGGATCGGCGGTGAACGTCGCCAAGGTGACTCCAGGAGACACCGTCGCGATCATCGGTGTCGGTGGCGTGGGTATGAGCGCCCTCCAGGGTGCCGTGCAATCCGGTGCATCCAAGATCATTGCGATCGATCCCGTCCAGTACAAACGAGATCAGGCACTCAAATTCGGCGCCACCCACGTATATGCCACGGCAGCCGAAGCTTTGATGCCGATGATGGAGCTGACCTGGGGGCTGATGGCTGACAAGACCATCATCACCGTCGGTGAGATCACCGGCGAAGATATCGAGGCTGCACTGTTGCTGACGGCCAAAGCGGGCCGCTGTGTCGTCACTGCAATGGGACGCATGGAGGACATGGACGTCAAGCTGAACTTGTTCTTGTTCACGATGCTCCAGAAGGACCTGCAGGGCGCGATCTTCGGCGGTGGCAATCCACGTCACGACATCCCGTTGTTGCTGAAGATGTACAAGAGTGGCCAGCTCAACCTCGACGACATGGTCACCAAAACCTACGCGCTGGACGACATCAACACCGGCTACCAGGACATGCTCGAAGGGAAGAACATTCGCGGCGTCATCAAGTTCACCGACGCCGACCGGTAGTCACCGGATCGCTTGAATGACACATCCATACGATCAGCTGAATTGACGGGACCATTCAAGCGCTTGGCCTTGGCAGACGAGTCGGTGCGGGCAGACGCCCGCACCGACTCTCTTGTCTACAACTAGGCTCATCCGCGTGCACTCCTTGGATTTGATCGCTGGTTGGCCCGTCGACAATGCATCCGCAGCGGTGGTGTCGACGGAAGGTGCGAGCGAGCAGTACGGCGATATGGATCGCGTGTACGAGCTGGCGTCCGTCACCAAACTTCTGGTGGCTTATGCGGCACTCGTCGCAGTCGAAGAAGAAGCAATCGATCTCGATCAGCAAGCGGGCCCCGAGGGCTCGACCGTCCGTCATCTTCTCGCGCACAGTTCGGGACTCGCCTTCGGTGAGAACAAGGTACAAGCGGCCCCCGGGACCAAGCGCATTTACTCGAGCGTCGGTTTCGAGTTGCTCGCCGCACTGATCGAGTCAGAATCCGGAATCGCGTTCGACGACTATCTCGCCGAGGCCGTGTTCGCGCCGCTCGGCATGACCGCCTCGACGCTCGATGGACCGGCCGGTCACGGTGCGCGTTCGACAGTGCGCGATCTATCGGTATTCGCATCAGAACTCTTGTCGCCGACCCTGCTGTCGGAGTCGACTTTCGCATCCGCGGTCAGCGTGCAATTCGACGGCCTCAACGGCATTCTGCCCGGCTACGGATCTCAACGGCCGAACGATTGGGGCCTGGGATTCGAACTCCGCGACGGTAAAGAACCACATTGGACCGGGCAACGGAATTCGACTCGAACGTTCGGTCATTTCGGGCAGTCCGGAACGTTCCTCTGGGTTGACCCCGATGTCTCACTGGCCACGGTCGTTCTCACGGATCTGGCATTCGGCGAGTGGGCCAAACCTTTGTGGACAGAACTGTCCGATGAAGTTCTCGACAATAATCCCAGGTAGAACCATCGGCGCCGGCCAGATCATCACTGGAATCACTAGTGCACTGGCGCAACAGGGGTAACTCGGGGCACACTAGTGCATGTACGCAGGAGAAAGCTTCACATACCAGTTCGTGTAAGAGGTCGTTGGGGAAGACGTCCCTCGTCGAAGCTGGAGGAGTAATCGAATGCGTGCATTGAATCAGTTCGCAGATGCCACGTCGGGTGTGGTGTACATACACGCCTCACCCGCCGCGTTGTGCCCGCACGTCGAATGGGCACTATCCGACGCGCTGAACTGCCGTGCGAACCTCAAGTGGTCCGCGCAGCCGGCCAGCGGCGGTCAGCTTCGTGCTGCCACTGATTGGGTCGGTCCCGTGGGTACGGGAGCTGCGCTAGCAGGCATTCTTCGGACGTGGCAGATGCTGAGGTTCGAGGTCACCGAGGACGCCAGCGATGGCGTCGACGGCGAACGCTTTGCCCACGTGCCAGGTCTCGGACTCTGGCGTGGCTCCACGAGCGCGAACGGCGATGTGATCCTCGGCGAGATGCGACTCAAGTCGATGATCGAGGGAAATTCGGGAAACCTTACGGCCGAGATCGAACACGCCCTGGGCAGCGCCTGGGATCACGCGCTCGAACCGTACCGGACCGGTGGAGCGGGGGCCGAGGTCACCTGGCTCAGCCGCAACGCGGGATGACCGGATCTCCCAGTGAATTCATCCTTCGGTAGGGTCGGAACTGTGCCAGGCTAGGCATGCGGGTTCGACGGTTTCTCGAGGGGTGGTTCTATGTTGTCGACAGGTAAAGTAATTCGCTTCGACGAGTTCAAGGGTTATGGGTTCGTTGCGCCCGACGAGGGCGGTGAGGATGTCTTCATCCATGTCAACGACCTCGACTTCGACAAAAGACTTCTCGCCCCTGGGGTTCGGGTCGAGTATGTCGCCGAGCACGGCGATCGAGGCCTCAAAGCAGGCCAGGTCCAGATAGTCGACTCCGCGGCGCCGGTGCAACATCGACCAGCGCACCCAGTTGCACACGTAGCGACAGCATCGACCGGGCACGAGTACGACGACGTCGTATGCGACGTCCTCGCGCGTTCCGACTTCTCGACCGAATTGACCGAAGCTCTCCTACAGGCGAACCGCGGTCTCACCGCCGAGCAAGTGCTCGACGTGCGCGAGGCCGTCATTCGGATCGCCGCGTCACACAAGTGGCTCGAAGGCTGACTCTCTGTAGCCGGAAAAGCAGTGCCCCGGTGTCCGAGACACCAGCGCACTGCTTTTCTTTCCGCTCCAAGCGGTTACAGCGGGATGTTCTTGTGGTTGCCACGCGCTGCAGGCGCAGCGGCCAATGCCTTTGCGATGGTCGAACGCGTGAGGGCAGGCTCGATGACCGCGTCGACGACGCCGATGGCCACGGCCCGGTCGACGCCACCGGCGATGGTTTCGTGCTCCACTGTCAGTCGGTCGTGTAGCGCCTCGCGCTCTTCTTCCGGCGCAACTGCCAACGCCTTCTTGTGCAGAATCCCAACCGCAGCCTTGGCGCCCATGACAGCGACCTCGGAACCAGGCCAGGCGTAGACCGCGGTAGCGCCGAGGGCCCGCGCGTTCATCGCGATGTACGCACCGCCGTAGATCTTGCGAGTCACCAGGGTGACTCGCGGAACCTTGGCTTCGGCGAATGCGTGCAGGAGCTTTGCGCCACGACGGACGACGCCCTCCCACTCCATGCTGACGCCCGGCAAGTAGCCGGGAACGTCGACGACAACCACGAGCGGGATGCCGAACGCGTCGCACAGGCGGACGAATCGTGCTGCCTTCTCGGCGCTTTCGGAGTTGAGGCACCCGCCGAGGCGAATCGGATTGTTGGCGATCACGCCGACGGTCCGGCCACTGAGTCGACCGAGACCGATGACGATGCTACGAGCCCAGCCGCCCTGGAATTCCTCGAACGTCGACTCGCCCTCGACATTGTCGAGAAGCTCGTCGATGACGGGATGTACGTCGTAGGCGCGCCGATTCGACTCGGGCAGTAGTGCTTTGAGGTCGGTGTCACCATGTTCAGCGGCGGCGATGTCGAATGCGCCCTGCTCGCTGAACATGGAGACCAGTCGACGTGCGCGCGTGAGGGCGTCGAGCTCGTCGTCCGCGACGATGTGGCAGACGCCGGACTTCTTGTGGTGCGTATCCGGTCCGCCGAGAGACACCATGTCCACTTGCTCGCCCGTCACACTGCGTACGACATCGGGACCGGTGACGAATACACGTCCTTCGGGAGCCATGATGACGACGTCGGTGAGGGCTGGGCCGTACGCGGCGCCGCCGGCAGCGAAACCGAGGACGACGGAGATCTGGGGGACAACCCCGGAGGCGCGAACCATGGCCTCGAATACGAGGCCGACTGCATGCAGAGCTTCGACGCCCTCAGCGAGTCGGGCTCCGCCGGAATGCCAAATTCCCACGATGGGAGCATTTCGTTCGAGTGCGATGTCGATGGCCGAGACAATGTGCTTGCACCCATCGACACCCATTGCGCCACCCATGACGGTGGCGTCGGAGCAGTACGCGACGCTGTGAACGCCGTCGATGTCACCGGAAGCTGCGAGTAGACCGGATTTGTCACGGTCGTGGAGCGGAACCATTGTCCCCGCGTCGAAGAGCTTCTCGAGCCGCGCGACCGGATCGCGGGGATCGGTCGCGTGGTGGGACCGAGTAGCGGGGGACAAGATGGTCATCGCGTTCTCCTTCTTGATGCCCGGGGCGGGCGATCCCCGGGAGAGGTCGAGTAGGACCCCTCCCGGGGTTCGAGTGTGAGCTCGATCGTCACGAGTGAACTACTCGGACAGGATCAAGCTCGACCGAAGGCGAGCGCGACGTTGTGCCCACCGAATCCGAACGAGTTGTTGATCGCGTAGTCGATCTGTCCGACGCGGGGCTCGCCCTTGACGACATCGAGATCGATCTTCGGATCCTGATTATCCAAATTCAGTGTGGGAGGAATGATTCCCTCGCGCACTGCCAGCACCGTCAGCACCGACTCGAGTGCGCCGACGGCGCCGATCGAGTGTCCCAGTGCGGACTTCGGTGCATAAACCGCTGCATGGTTACCGACCGCCTTGTTGATTGCAAGCGCTTCGGCGGTGTCACCGATCGGTGTTGCCGTCGCGTGTGCATTCACGTGCGTGATGTCGGACTTCTGCAGTCCTGCTGTTTCGATCGCCCGGGTCATCGCCCGAGCCGCTCCGGTTCCTTCGGGATCGGGTGCCACGAGGTGGAATCCGTCCGAGGTGATACCGGCGCCGAGAAGACGTGCATGGATCGTGGCTCCACGCGCTTTGGCGTGCTCTTCGGTCTCGATGACCATGAGCGCACCGGCCTCGCCGAACACGAACCCATCCCGGTCTTTGTCGAACGGCCGCGACGCACCCTTCGGATTGTCGTTGTTGGTGCTCATCGCGCGCATCATCGAGAAACTCGCGATCGGCACCGCGTCGATGAATCCCTCGACGCCACCGGTGACAACCATGTCGGCGTCGCCCATCACGATCATTCGCCACGCGTGAGCGATGGCTTCCGACCCTGAAGAGCACGCAGATACCGGAGTGATGACTCCGGCCTGTGCCTTGAGTTCCAAACCGACCACCGCTGCGGGGCCGTTCGGCATGACCATCTGAACTGCGAGTGGAGAGACCTTGCGGTACCCACCGGTCTTGAGCTTGTCGACGGCATCGATGAGCGAGTCACCACCGCCGAGACCGGTGCCGATGGAGACGGCGAGGCGGAGCGGATCCACCTCGGGGCTGCCAGCGTTCTTCCATACCTCGCGGCCGAGCACAGTGGAAAGCTGCTCCACATAGCTCAGTCGCCGCATCTCCACTCGCGTGAGCAGGCTCGACGGACTGACCGCGAGGTGTCCGCCGATTCGAACGGGGAGGTCGTACTCGGCGATGAAGTCATCTTCGAGTACGCCAATGCCGCTCTCGCCGTTCAGCAGACCCTTCCACGTCGCGTCGACATCGCCCGCGATGGACGTGGTCGCAGCGAGGCTGGTGACGACGACATTCGGGAAGCGTCCATTGGCTGTGGATGGGTTGGTCATGGTTTCTCTCACTCGCTCGCGGAGTCGTCGAGCTTGGCCTTGATTGCTTCGGCAGCGTCGGGGTTCTCTGCTTCGAGCTTCTGGATGTACGCAACTGCGTCACCGACGGTGCGCAGGCTTGCGAGGTCTTCGTCGGGGATCTTCACGCCGTACTTGTCTTCGGTCTGAACGGCGATCTCGACCATCGACAGCGAGTCGATATCGAGGTCGTCCACGAAGGACTTGTCGATGGTCACCTCGGAGGGTTCGATACCCGTGACCTCCTCGATGATCTCTGCAAGTCCGGCGATGAGGTCTTCCTGGCTGGCCACTGCGTGGCTCCCTTCATTGTGTCGGTGCACCGTGAATCGATGCGCCGAAGTTCGATGCTGATCCTGCGTATTCTGCGGCGTGCTGTGTATCTACACGCCACGCGCGCATCTCTTACGAGAGCGCACCCTGAACCCGTAACGAATCAGCTACGGGAGGTCTTTTGTCGAGCTAGGCCAGTGCCGCAATATCCTCGGGCTTCTTCAATCCGAGGTTCGGAATACCGCGCATCTCGCGCTTGGCAATTCCGACGAGGGCGCCTGACGGTGGTAGTTCGACGACGGACGACACCGCGAGATCTTTCAAAGTCGCAGTGCACAGATCCCATCGAACAGGTTTGGTGACCTGGGCGGCGAGCTTGGTCAGCGCATCCGCGCCCGAGGTGACTGCTTTGCCGTCGGAGTTCGAGAGCAGAGTCCGCGTTGGTTGCGAAGGCGTGATCGCTGCTGCCGCCGTCGCGACCGCGTCCTGTGCCGGTGCCATGAAGCGGGTGTGGAAAGCGCCGGCGACAGGCAATGCGCGAACGCGGGCCTTCTCCGGGGGGTTGGCGGCGAGTTCGGCCAACGCTGTCAGCAACCCGGCCGCCACGATCTGTCCGGCGGCGTTGACATTGGCTGGTTCGAGACCGAGTTCTTCGAGACGAGCCAGAACCTCGGACTCGGCGCCGCCGAGCACCGCAGACATCCCAGTCGGTTCGAGTGCACAGGCTTTGGCCATCTCAGCGCCGCGCACGGCCGCCAGTGTGACGGCCTCGTCGGCCGAAATCACCCCGGCTATCGCTGCGCCCGCGAGTTCGCCGACCGAATGGCCGGCGATGATCGCGTCATCTTGCAGCAATCCCTGGCTGGCTATCTCCTCGAAGGCGAGGAGCGCGGCAGCGACGACGAGTGGCTGTGTCACCGACGTGTCGGTGATTTCCTCCGCTGTAGCTGTGGTGCCCAGCCGAGCAAGGTCGAGTCCGGATGCCTTGGACCATAAAGCAACACGGTCCGCGGCACCGGGTAGTTCGAGCCACGGCACGAGCATGCCGGGTGTCTGGGAGCCCTGTCCGGGCGCAAGCAACGCAATCACTCGTTAAGAGAACACTGTGAAGGCCTGTTTGGGAGATGTCGCTCTCGATGAACTCTCGGCACTCAATTTGTGGGGATCCAACAAATTGCCTTGTGGAGTGTTCGCATCGCCGGCACGTACTACTACGTTACGTAACTACCTCACCGAATGTTACGTGTGTGGTCTGTGGGACAGGATACTGCGGTTCGTGATGAGTTCGAGCCAGTCGACCTACCGTTGCCGCAACACGAAGCACGTACGCATCACGCGATTGCGTCGGGTCCCGTCCCGTAACTTCGGCTATTCGCTTCAGCCGATACCGGACAGTATTTGGATGAACAAACAGCTGTCGCGCACAGGTCTCGACGGCGCCACCACAATCGAGGTATGCGTCGAGGGTGTCCGCCAAGCCAGAACCGGCCGCAGCCAAAGGTGCGACCAAGTGCTCGTTGAGCGTCGCGATGGCCGCCGAGTCGCCGAGCAACGCACGCTCTGGTAGCAGCTCTCCAGCGTGAACGGGCCGAGGGGCACCGCGCCATCCCGCAACCGCCTGCATGCCCGCGAACGCTTCCACCGCACTCGAATGGGCAGCGCCCAACGTGCGAGTCGTCGGACCGATGACAACAGGGCCCTCGGAAAAATTCTGCAACATGTCAGTCAGGAATGCAGTGTTCGCGGCGCTGTCGATAAGCTGGCCACTGACAACCATGACGAGCCGCGTCCCCTGCACGACCGCGAGAGCTGCGCGATTGTGCTTCTGCGCAACCATGTGCACCGTGCTGACCACGGATACACCCTGATCCTCGGGTGGAGTGCCGACCAGAACTGTCGCAGGCGCAGTGGCATCCCAGTTCAACGTGGCAGCTCGCGAAAGCATGTCGGACCCCGTATCCCCGCGAACGACCGCATCGACGACGAGAGCCTCCAGGCGGGTATCCCACGCACCCCTCGACTCCGCCGCACTGGCATACACCGACGCCGCCGCGAAACCCAGCTCACGGCCGTACCGCAACACCGCCTCGGTCAGAGCAACCAATTGCTGATCATTGCGCGCAAGAGCCGGAAGCCACTGTTCGAAGAACTCCATGGCGACCCGGACCATGTCGACCGTCTGGCGAAGAGTCAACCGCCGCGCCAAATCCTGAGGAATGACCTGGAAAGCATCGAGGCTGAAACGAATATCGCTCTGCGGATTCTTCAGCCACTCAAGAAAGTTGTCCACCGCCGTCTGAATCAGCAACTGCACGCTCGCCCGCTGCGCCGCATCCAGGCCGCCGAAGAACGGCAACTGATCCTGCATCGTCGTCACAGCTTCAGTGGACAGGCGACCCGAGAACTGCTTCACGCGCCGAAGAAGAGCGTCGGGAAGGGGGTCGCGCTTCGCTCTGGAGGGCGTGATTGCCTTCACCGGTAGATGTACCTCGTTGTCGGTGATGTGGCCGTCCTGGTCGTCCTGGTGATGCGTCCCGGTCTTCGGTGCGCTCTCGTGTTTTTCGGTCACTTCGAAGTCTGCGCTGTCGTGCCCCGCGGTCACTCCGCGGGCTGCGCTCTTGTCGTGGACCATAGGCAAAACCTACGCCCGCCTGCTCGCGTCCGAGGACATGGACACGAGCAGGCGGGCGTACCGGACTCCGCGAGCTACGCGGAGCCGGTGTCGGTGTACGACGTGGGAGCCGCGAGGACATCGTCGATGCGGTACTTCTCGGCTGCCTCGACGGCCTTGGACCGATCGATCTCGCCCGACGTCGCCAGCGCAGACAACACTGCGACGACGATGGACTCGGCGTCGACGTTGAACACCCGTCTTGCTGCGGGACGGGTATCGGAGAATCCGAACCCATCGGTCCCGAGCGTGACGTAGTCGCCTGGAACCCACTGACGGATCTGGTCCGGGACCGCACGCATCCAATCCGATGCGGCTACAACTGGACCAGCAGCGCTCGACAGGGCCTGAGTGATGTACGGAACCCGCTTCTCGGCCCCTGGATCGCGCAGCGCATCCTTTTCCGACTCGACGCCGTCTCGGCGCAGTTCACCCCACGAGGTGACCGACCAGACACCCGAGCGGACGTGCCATTCGGATTCGAGTAGTTCGCGGGCCTTGCGGGCCGCGACGATTCCGACACCCGACGCGAGGATCTGCGCCTCCGGCCCGTCGCCCTCCTGCGGCTTCTCGAACAGGTAGATGCCCTTGAGCAACCCGTCGACATCGAGGTCCTCGGGCTGCGCCGGATGCTGATACGGCTCGTTGTACAAGGTGATGTAGTAGAAGATGTTCTCCCCGCCGAAGCCTGGCAGCAACTCACCGTCCGGCCCCTTTGTCCCGCCGTACATCCGGCGCAAGCCGTCCTTGACGATGTGCGCGATCTCGTAACCGAACGCCGGATCGTAGGTAACCGCGGCCGGGTTGGTCGACGCCAACAACAGCGAATGGCCGTCGGCGTGCTGGAGACCCTCACCCGTCAGCGTGGTGCGGCCGGCGGTGGCACCGAGGACGAATCCACGTGCCATCTGATCGGCTGCCGCCCACAGGCCGTCACCGGTCCGCTGGAAACCGAACATCGAGTAGAAGATGTACAGCGGGATCATGACCTCGCCGTGCGTTGCGTACGACGTTCCGACGGCGGTGAACGACGCCGTCGAGCCTGCCTCGTTGATGCCCTCGTGCAGGATCTGTCCGATCGAGCTTTCCTTGTAGGCGAGCATGAGTTCGGAGTCCACCGACGTGTAGAGCTGGCCGTTCCGGTTGTAGATCTTCAGCGACGGGAACCACGAATCCATGCCGAAGGTGCGGGCCTCGTCGGGGATGATCGGCACGATTCGGTGACCGATCTCCTTGTCCCGAAGCAGTTCCTTCATCACTCGCACGAGTGCCATGGTGGTGGCGACTTCCTGCTTGCCGGAGCCCTTGAGCAGCGTTGCGTACGTCTTGTCGTCAGGCTGTGGCAGCGGAGCCGGACTCACCCGACGCTCCGGAACGAATCCGCCGAGTGTCTTGCGCCGATCGAGCATGTACGCGATCTCCGGTGAATCTTTGCCGGGGTGGTAGTACGGCGGCATGTACGGATCCTTCTCGAGCTCCTCGTCGGAGATCGGGATACGTTGCAGGTCGCGGAAAGTCTTGAGATCGTCGAGGGTGAGCTTCTTCATCTGGTGCGTCGCGTTGCGGCCCTCGAAGAGCTTGCCGAGCGTGTAGCCCTTGATCGTGTGCGCCAGGATGACCGTCGGCTGGCCCTTGTGTGCCATGGCAGCGGCATACGCCGCGTGGACCTTGCGGTAATCGTGGCCACCGCGCTTGAGATTCCAGATCTCGGCGTCGGTCAAATCCTTGACCAGTTCTTTGGTGCGGGGGTCACGCCCGAAGAAGTGGTCGCGAACATAGCCACCGTCGTTGGCCTTGTACGTCTGAAAATCGCCGTCGGGCGTGGTGTTCATCAGGTTGACCAACGCGCCGTCGCGATCTGCATGTAGCAACGCATCCCACTCGCGGCCCCAGACGACCTTGATGACATTCCAGCCCGCGCCGCGGAAGAAGGACTCCAGTTCCTGGATGATCTTCCCGTTTCCGCGGACCGGGCCGTCGAGGCGCTGCAAGTTGCAGTTCACCACGAACGTCAGATTGTCGAGACCCTCCGTCGCGGCTACGTGCGCCAGACCGCGCGACTCGGGCTCATCCATCTCGCCGTCGCCCAGGAATGCCCACACATGCTGGTCGGAGGTGTCCTTGATCTTGCGATCTTCCAGGTAGTGATTGAATCGTGCCTGGTAGATGGCGTTCATGGGCCCGAGGCCCATCGATACCGTCGGGAATTCCCAGAAGTCCTGCATCAAGCGCGGGTGCGGGTACGACGGCAGACCGCCGCCGGAATCGCTGTGGCTGTATTCCTGACGGAAGCCGTCCATGCGCTCGGCAGGAATGCGTCCTTCGAGGAATGCGCGGGCATAGATGCCGGGGGAGGCGTGGCCCTGAATGAATATGTGGTCGCCACCGCCCGGGTGATCCTTGCCACGGAAAAAGTGGTTGAACCCGACCTCGTACAACGCTGCCGACGACGCATACGTCGAGATGTGCCCGCCCACGCCGACGCCGGGGCGCTGCGCGCGGTGCACCATGATCGCGGCGTTCCAGCGGATCCAGGCACGGTAGCGGCGTTCGACCTCTTCGTCACCGGGGAACCAGGGCTCGTTCTCGGTAGGAATGGTGTTGACGTAGTCCGTCGACGTCAGTGACGGCAGCGCGACCCGCCGTTCACCAGCCCGCTCCAGCAAACGCAGCATCAAGTACCGGGCGCGGGACGGGCCCGACCGCTCCAGCAGACCGTCGAAGGATTCGATCCATTCGTTGGTCTCGTCGCTGTCGATGTCGGGCAGATAAGACGCGACACCCTCGCGGATGACGCGTACTCGACCGTCCGAGCCTGTAGGCGCGGGTGTCTTGCCGGCAGCATGTGTGTTCTGCCGGTCGTCCTGGTTCAACTCGGACAACGTGTGTACTCCTCAATGTGGCGGTCGCTCGGTGGGGCAACCGTTCCAGGCCTTTCGCCTTCTGTGACGGCGATCGACATTCCTCATTCCGGTGATTCTCATCAATCCTCCTACACATCTCCGAGGCAGGTAAAGGAGAGTCCCAATACCCACCAGTAGAAATTTATCTACGCAACTTCGGCGCGGTCAGCTTGCGGATACGGCGCAAACCCTGTTCGCTTGCACTACTTCACCCACTATGCAAGGAGGTCACCACCGTGGTCGCCGCGGCGGACGCTCAGAACTACGCTCAGAAACTTGGTATCACTCGCGACTTGGTCGTTCAGGAACTGGGCTGGGACGAGGACACATACGACGATCTGCGTGCGGATGTCGAGGACACCATTGGTGGTGAGACCCTCGACGAGGACTCCGACGAGGTGATCGACGTAGTGCTGCTGTGGTGGCGCGACGGCGACGGTGACCTTGTCGACGCCCTCATGGACGCGATCGGACCTCTCTCGGACGACGGTTTCGTCTGGGTACTCAGTCCTAAAACCGGACTCCCGGGACACGTCGAACCGAGTGAAATCGCCGAATCGGCACCGACCGCAGGGTTGACGCAGACTTCGGCGGCCAATCTCGGAGACTGGATCGGTAGCCGACTGGTTCAGCCCAAGACGCGGGCAACCAAGCGGTAGTGCCCGAGAACAGGAATCCGATTCGATGCCACTCGAGGTAGGCGCACAAGCGCCGGACTTCACCCTCAAAGACCAGAACAATCAGGAAGTGAGCTTGTCGTCGTATCGCGGCGTCAAGAACGTCCTTCTGGTCTTCTATCCGCTAGCTTTCACCGGCACCTGCCAGGGTGAGCTATGCAAGGTGCGCGACGAACTGCCCAAGTTCGAGAACGATGATTCCGCAATCCTTGCAATTTCAGTGGGGCCGCCTCCGACGCACAAGATCTGGGCAGCAGAGCAGGGTTACACCTTCCCGCTTCTGTCCGATTTCTGGCCACATGGTGCCGTGGCGCAGGCGTACGGCGTCTTCAACGACAAAGCCGGCTTCGCCAACCGGGGAACGTTCGTCGTCGACAAATCGGGCGCTGTCCGTTTCGCCGAGATGAATCAACCCGGCGAAGCTCGTGATCCGTCTGCGTGGGACAAAGCACTGTCCGTTCTGGACACGTAGACGAACTTCGCCTCTTGTGAGTGGAAATGCGCCCCACCGGACACATTTCCACTCACAAGCAGGGCGTTGACATGCGGAATTGGAGAAATCGCTCAGACACGATAAATTTCTCCAAGCGTCACAAACGGTCTCGGCCCACATGTGACTCGGGCGTATAGCTCAGCGGTAGAGCTCTGGTTTTACACACCAGCGGTCGGGGGTTCGAACCCCTCTGCGCCCACCACTATTTACCCAGGTCAGCGGCCCTAAGCTCGCTCTTCGGCCAGTCCGCAAAGCTCGCCAGTCCGCAACTGGTCCGCAGTAGAAAATACCGGCGTCTGTTTGCGGTGCATTCCACGCGTTCACCGCCGATCACTCGAACGCCGCATCGAGCAGGCTTTGAGCCTTGTCGGTCTCGTCGGCGAACAGGTGGCCGTAGAGATCGGCAGTGAGTTTGAGCGAGTGGTGCCCCATCCATTCCTGTACCTGTTTCGGCGGTACCGCATTGCTCAGGCAGATGGACGCGAAACTGTGCCGGAGCGAGTGCAGCGTCACCGCATCGTCGATCCCGGCTAGTTCGGCCGCTGGCGCAAGGACACGCTTGGCGAAATTGTTTCTTCTCAGCGGCGAACCTGCCGCTGAAGTGAACACGTACTCGGAGCCGTCGCGACCGTCGCACACCTCGCGCAAGTGAGCCACTAGCCGAGCCGGTATCGGGACGGTGCGCTCACGATGATTCTTCGGACTGCCGACGACGAGCCGACCGCCCACCTCCGAGACAGCGGTGTCTATCCGTAGGGTTCGACGCTCGAGGTTCACGCGTGAGATCCGTAGACCGCTCAACTCACCGAAGCGCAGACCGCAACCGCCGAGCAGTCGCAGCGCGAGACCGCTTGCACTCGCTGGTGCGTCGGATGCCACGGCATCGGGTTCGAGGGACCGGCCCGCTTTCATGCGTTCGGTAGTTGTGCTCGCCCGGTGATCCGCAGCCCGAGCGAGGCGGTCGATCTCGGCAGCAGACAGAAACACTTTTTCGCTGGCGCGCATCTTCGGCAGCGGTACGTCCTTCGCCGGATTCGATCGGAGCCGCTTCGAACGCACGGCTATCTGAAGTATCTGGTGCAGCACCGCGTGACAGTGCCGCACCGACGACGCGGCAAGCGGGATACGTTCGCCGGTCGTCTTGTCTTTTCGCAGAGACGCGGCCGTGCCGTTGCTGAGCCCACCGACCCACGCCACGATCTCGTCGTGGTCGACGTTGCGTAGCTCGACCGAACCCCAGCGCGGTTCGACGTGGGTACGCCAGACGTTTCCGTACCCCTCTGCTGTCGACGCAGTTTTCGACGCGTTGCCCGCGAGCCACGACTGAGCGACCCAATGCACCGTGGCCGCGCTTTTGGTCGGGTCGACCCAATCCCCGCGGGTTACGGCCGCGCTTTCCTCGCTGAGCCACACCTTCGCCTGTTTCTGGGTGCGGAATGCCTTGGTGTGTTCCTGTCCGTCGGTGCCGACATATCGGGCGAGCCATTGCAGACCTTTACCGGCTCGAGCCGACGGTGAGCCGTCGCGCCGCTTCCACCGATCCTCGACGCGGGAGCCGGTTACCCGCTTTGTCGGAATGGATTCGTAAACAGCATCGGTAGGCATGAAACGAGAGTATCCGGTCCGCAATACATTAAGCGGTCGTGGGTGTGTGACGCACATCACAAAGGGCGTTTTTTGTTCGCACGGTGTCCGGTCCGTGTCCTGTCTGACCAGCGGCCCCTTTTCGGGTTGTGAACGGGTCGAGACGCAAGCCTTACACGTTCACGATCTGTTTTGTCAACTCGAAAGTCTCGAACATTTGTGGTCGGTCCTGCCGCTGTGCTTCTGTTGTTCTCACACGGCCCCAGCGGCTAAGGGGCACAGAACAATTCGAGGAGACACGCAATGGGAACCGACACGACGTTGACGATGTACCGAGCCGAGCTCGAGCGGTTGGAGCGGCTCACCATCGAGCAGGCCGCTGAATATCTCGGCATGAAAAAGGGTCTGCTCTACAACCACCGAAGCGCAGGCACCGGCCCCGCCAGCTACAAGCTCGGCAACCGGGTCATGTACGACCGGCGAGACCTGGATCTCTACATCGCTCGATGCAAAGCGGCCACCTTGGTCGGTAGCTGACAGCGGCACGGCAGCACCAAATCCACCACACACCACCACAGGAGTGCAGCGATGACTTATACCTAACCCTCGATACGGAGACCCGAAATGCCGCAAGCGATTGAGCATGAACCGATCCCGCAGGAACGACTGAGTCCAACGGTCGCAACGTCCGAGGACAACCGGAGATTCTCGGCGATAGTCCGCGAGTATCGGTCGGTCGAGCGGGAAGCGTCCGAGCGAGCAGCGGCCCGAGCAATCGCCGAATATCTGGTCGGCCGCGTGGGGGTTTACTTCCCGCTCGGTGAGCAGCAACTCGACACGTGGGCCGAGGTCCTGGACCGGCCGGAGGACATACCGGCCCAAGCTCTCGAGGCCGGCGGCGAGCACATATGGTTCGAGACCGCGGGGGACCGCTTTGTGAACGAAGCGGAATCGGCCGGCCGGATCTGGCGCTCGGATCACGCACTCAGTGGTTCTCCCGACGACGACGCGCCGCTCGTTCTGTTTCTCGAAATGAACTCAGCGACAACGCAATTACTCGATCCGTCGCACCTCGAGAGCTTCCCCGGAGTGGTCGTGTTCGATGCCGGGGTCGGGTTACCGACCGCTGAACTGTCCCGACGGTTCCATGCCGCTGGACTCAACCTCGACGACTTCGACCCACCATTGCCGGCGGTCGGGTGGACGGCCGAACTGTGCGAAGCAATGACCGGTACCGGCCCGATCTGGGAGACGGACGAACCAACCACCGAAACGATGACCGAGGAAGATATGCCCGATACCGCTGGACCAGATTCAGACGAGGCGGTGGACGATCTCGAGGACGACGACGCACCGACCGCGCTCGATCTGGTCAAGCTCCGCACCGGGCCGCGCGAGCCGCGGGTCATGCTCGAGAACGATCTCGTCGCCGAGGGACAGGTAACGAAGTTCGTCGCCGGGTCCGGTGTCGGCAAGACTGTTCTACTCGCAGACTTTGCTGTGCACTGGTCGTTGGGGTGCGCCGCACTCGACCGAGGCTCGGACGGTAAGGCTCGCGAACTCGACGGCCCGAAGCGTGTTCTCTACGTCGACGGTGAGGTCGGGCAACTGTGGTGGCGCGACTATCTCGACAGGATGGACGCACCGCTGGACCTGCCGAACCTGTTCGTGGTGAGCATGGAGTCGATCGCACCGCTGACCACAGCCGCGGGAGCGCGGGACATGGCGGGGCTGGTCGAGCGGTACCGGCCCGACGTCGTGATCCTCGATACGCTGTCGAGTTTCATCGACGGGGCCGAGAACGACTCGGACACGTGGATTACGTTCGATAACCGAATTACGTTGCCGCTCAAAGCGATGGGTCATACCGTCATCTACGCGGACCACAGCGGCAAGGATCCAAGTTTGGGAGCTCGAGGGTCGTCGGCGAAGCGATCCAAACTCGACGCCGAGTGGACGCTCACGGTCCCGCGCGCGGAGCGGCCGAACGATCTCACACTGACGCGGTTGAAGGATCGCAGCGGATCGCTACCCGAGCGGGTGAGTATCAAACGTCTGGACGGTCCGCTCGGTCACGTGCGGGTACGAAAAGACAAAGCGGGCCGTGTCCTCGGTGCTGTGTCGTCGCCGACCGCCGAAGAACTCGACTCAGCGGCCGACGCGCACAACGCCGATGCAGTCGTCGCCGAGGCTGTGTCGGGGCCGAAGGTGAGCGGTCCTCGCGATGCTCGGGAGAGAGCGTTGGTTGCGGAGTTGGACCGGCTCGAGATCCCTGTCGAGTGGGGTCGGGATCGTGCACGCACCAAAGCCGTTCCCAAGCTCGAGGGCAGTTACGAAACGTCGGTGTGGCGAGCGGCGCTCGCGTACCGAAAGCAGCGATAAAACGCTATGTCCAACTTGCGTCTCGATGCTCACGAAGCCACGCCGAACCGTGCCGAAATTGGCGAAAAGCTGACCGGGTCAGGTTTTTTGAGCGGACCTGGCCGGGCCAGGTTTCAGCGGTCAGGTTTCCAGCCGCGTTTGCGCTGGTCAGGCTGACCGGGTCTGACAGCGGTCAGGTGTTTTTCCCACCTGACCCGGTCAGGTCAGGTGTACGTAGTGCACCTGACCGGGCCGTGGGGCTCGGCAGGAATTGAGTAGGGCCGATATTCCGATCAATACGACCAATCAACTCGGGTCGACCGATCCGAGAAATCCCAACAGAGGAGCAACACAGTGAGCAGTACAGACAACGCCCAAGGAAGCGGCATCGAGTCGAGCGGATGGGATCGGGGTAGCCGAGGTTTCGCGGGTATCGGCGAGCGGGAAGCTCAGCAGATCGTCGGAAGTACCGATGCCGACGAGCACCGTCGGCAGGTAGCCGAGACCGCCGAAGCGGCAGAGCGGGAGCGGGCCGCGCACGAGCGGGATAGAGCTTCGGGCATTGGGGTCGGGCCGAGCTTGGACAATCCGCTCGGTCAGCGTCTCACCGACGGGCCGCTGCGAGGGCTCGCGCTCAACGCTGCAGCGGCTGGCAAGGTCGAGCACCGCCTCGACGAGGAACACAAGCACCTTCTCGGTCTGGCGGCCGGCCAGCGCGACGGTGAGCTACTGGGTGCCGCGTGGGAAGCGGCTACGGCCAAGCAAGCGGTTCCGGCGATCATGGTCCCCGCGCTCGAGTTCGATCGGTCGACGGTTCCTCTCACGCACCCGACAGCACGGCGTGCTGGTCTAGTCGAGCGGATGCGCGAGCATTGGGCTTTCGAGAACCGAGAGGCTGTTATGGCCGCTCGGAAAGACATCGAGGAAATCCTTGGTCGCGAAACAATCGAGATCCTCGAGTCCGCTGTCAGCGCATACCGAACGCTGGTGGATGCGATCGGCGAAACAGGGAACGCCGAGGCGGTGATAGCCGACGGACGGCCCGAAGTCCTCGCAGCGTTTCAAGAATGGCCGCGTCTCGTTGCCCGATGGAAGGACGCGAATTGTGTCCGCGTCTGGGTGGTGCTGGCAGAGAGCAACGGGTTTCAAGAGCGGCACCCAGACCGCTTGTTCAGGACAGAAACCCAGATGCTCGAGCGGGAGGTGTGGACCTCGCAGTTTGTCGGCCATGAGATCGACGTCGACACTCCCGAGGCCGCGCTTGCTTGGTACGCCGAACGCGAGACCGGTCTATCCATCACCGCTCACGCAGGGGTGTCCCTGTGAGCGGCTCGCGAGCAAACACAGGTGAGACCGGGATGGGTCGCCATCTCACCGATCCACCACTGAGTGCACAGCAGTCGATCCAAGCACAGCAGAGCAAGGCAGCGAGGGACCGCGAGAGTCCGGCACAGGTGACGAGCATCGGGTCTAAGCATGGCGACGAACTAACACGGATCGCACGCGACCCCAAGGTCCGTCAAGATTTCTTGACGCGTGAGAAAGCGGAGAGGGAGCAGCGCGACAGGGAGCGTGAAGCGGCGAGAGTCAAGCGGGCCAAGGAAGCACTCGAGCATCGAACCGAGATCGCAGATTCGAACGCCCGAGGCATGGCTCGATACGCAACGGGGACAGACACGCCGAGCTAGCCATGACACCACCACCACGCTCAGATCGACGCAGGCTCATCGACTTCGGTTGGTGAGCCTGCCGTCGTTTCGGTCGACGCAACGCGGGAGCGTTGACCTGAGCGGTGACTACCACCGAGGCGAGGCGAGGGGTAGGGGTGGGACCCCCTCCCACCCTCGCGCAGCGAAAGGCAGCAGGGTACTGCGAAATCTGCTGCCTTTCGTTCGTAAGAGTTTGTTTTCTGGCCCGTTTTAGGCCCCTGAGAGCCCCTGAGCAGGGCAAACGCAGCGCGAGGCAGGTCCGAAGGTGGCCGGCACCGCCACGTTGCACTGAGCAATAGTCGACCGATACGCCGAATACCCCTGCCGCTCAGCGGTTTACGTGTACGTGAGTTGGAAGATTCGCAATACCCATAGGGGGTACCCGTATCCTCGACAGATGAATAGAGACGCTGAAATAGGCCGCTGGCTGGTCGCAGAACGTGATGAATTGATCGACGAGCTCGAGCGCGACGGACTCGACGCGGTCCGTGTGATCGACGACCTCCGAGGCCAGATCGTCGACGCGGCGATCGAGCGGGAACTCGACACCGCCGGTATCAAGCGCACCGACGTTTCGGATCTGCTCGCAGCGGTCGATAGGTCGAAGTTCCTGAGCGGTGACGGGACGGTCGACGTTGCCCGCGTGAGAGCCGCTATCGGAGCGTTGGCCCGCTCGGTGACAGCGGAACGCCGACCACCACCGAGGTCGTCGGACAGCGCACAAAACCGCGGGGTCGGCCGCTACCGCGAGCAGGGTGCCCGAGGATGACCGGCAAGCGCCAGACCGCCGACACCGAGACCGTGCTCGAGTTCTATACCGCGAAAGCGGAAACGGCCGGGATTGTGCTCGAGGCTGACGATCTCGCGATAGTGGCAGACCTGCAGGCCAGCACGGACGACATAGCGGCATTGGACCGTGCCCTCAGAACCGACGGCCGAACGATCACGACACAGAGCGGAACGATCAAGGTGCACCCAGCATTGGCAGCGGTTCGGCAACTTCGAGTCACCCGCGCTCGGTTGGCCTCTGTGATCGACGCGCGGATCCTGTCGGCAACGGCAGGCACAGCGGGAACAGTCGGTGGACAGACCGGGGTACGCGGGGTTTACACCGGAAACGGCTCACCCAATCAGGCTCGCGACGCAAAAACCAACGCGAGACGTGGAGTCGGTCGTACCGCACGGCCGCGAGCCGGTAGGGGGGCCTAGTGGCTCGCCTAGCAACTTCTCGAGACAGCGGAACGAACGCGCAGTCGGGACCGCTCACGTTGGCCGACGTGCCCAAGCGGTTTCGGCCGAGCCGTTGGCAAAAGTTCCTCGACGAGACCTCGACCGGGCAGATCCGCGAGGCGGTCGACGCAGGAGTCGAGTCGGACCGAGCTCGAGAGATGCACGCAGCAGAGCGGCAACGTCGGGCATACACGCAGTGGCTCGAGGACCGAGACCTCACGACGTCGGCCGGTAGACCGATCCGCGGCTGGACTTCGACCGATCTCGCACGGTGGGAAGAGTCGCTGTGATCCCTACGTCGACCCCAAACCCAACGCTGGTGGTACCGGCCACCTGCCGCGCCGGCCACCACCTCGAACCGAGGACCACCAGCGTTCGCCATACCGGCGCCGACGCCGCGCGCTCAGGCCAGACACCGACCGGGTTCGAGTGTGTCGTGTGTGTCCGCTTGGAATGCTGGCGTGCGCAGTTTCCGAGCGGAGCGGTACCGGCCGAGTTGATCGAGCCTGAGAGTTACAAGCGGCAACGCGAGGTTCACGGACGGTCGAGGATGCCGAGATTTACGGCCTTGGTTCACTTCGAGTCGGGGTGGCAGTTCGCCGAACCGGACTCGACACCGCAGCGACGGGCCGAGCGTCGGCAGCAAGCCCAGGACGCACAGCGGGACGCCGAGGCCGAGCGGGAGCGCAGAGAGCGGGACGCAGCAGAACAACGTGAGCGCGCCGAACACCGCCAGCAGGCCGACGAGTCTCTGAGCCGTATCCGCGGATTGATGGGTCTCGCGTCGTGAACGAACACAGCGGCATGAACGAACCGAGCGCATTGAACGACGGGCCGCGCGGCGGTTACCTGTTCCGTCGACGCCCGAGACCGCCGATTATCGCGATCGGGTCGAAACACAGTCGCTTCGAGCAATCCACGGCGAAAACATGTTTCGAGTTGCTCAGCGTTCGGTGACTGTCACCGGTGAGCGGGATCTCCAGTCCGCAGCCAGTCCGCAGCCAGTCCGCAACTGGTCCGCAGAACTGAAAATAGAGGGAATGAAGCGATCGGATGGAAACGCCTGTTTGCGCTGGTCAATAGGGATAAAGAGTGGAAGTGAGCGGAAGTCCCCGGAAGTCGTCAAAACCGCATTTCCGCAGGAACCGGTAATTTACACACCAGCGGTCGGGGGTTCGAACCCCTCTGCGCCCACCACCTACTCGTCTTGTGCCGACGAACAGGCCCCGGGTATCAAACCGCCGTCGTACCTGCGATGTGATCTGCCAGTTCTGCGCCGGATCGAATGAATGCGCGCCGGCCGAGGGTCGAGTACGAAGCATCTCGGGACAAGAATGCCGATGCGAACGTTTCGATCTGTGCGATCAGCCCGAGGGCAATGATGCTTGCTTCCGCTGCCGGTAGCTTCTCGCGTGTTTTCTTGGCCGCCCGCGCGAAGATCGGAATCAGCGAGCCGCTGTTGTCGCGTCGGATCGCCTCCACCTGCTGACTCGCGCCCCTGGACTGTACGAAGTAGACAAGAGCGCGCGTTCGATTTTGCTCCAGCCACGTCATGAACGGTTCGACGAAGGCTCCCATACTGGCCGCCGGTAAGACTTCCTTGGTAGCGATACGTTCGATTTCGGCGATGTAGCCGGTGGAAAATTCGCGAAGCCCTTCGAGCAGGATCTCCTCACGGGAGGGGTAGTGGTAGTAGATCGCCGCCGAGGTCATATCGGCGGCAGTCGCGATGTCGACAACGGTCACGTCGTCGACCGGACCCGATGCGAAGAGTTCGAACGCCGCCTCGACGATGACTCCACGACGGGAAGGACGATGCGCAGGACGCCTCACTGTTGCTGACATTCACTCTCCTGGGACTCGGGTCATGCAAGACTAGTGCTTCGACTTACGGGGGTAAGGGGAGCGTTGATCGAGCAGGGGGCGAAGCAACAGGTGGAGAAGAAGTCACCGCACCGGCCATCTCGCAGAGAAGATATCGTCGACGCTGCCATTCGCGTCTTCGCTGCGAAGAGTTTTGCGGACGCCAGTGTTCAGGATGTTGCCGACGAGGCGGAAGTAGTGCCCTCGGCCGTGTACTACCACTTCGCGGGCAAAGACGAATTGTTCGAACTGGCGATGCGTCGGGTGCTGGACATGGTCGACGAAGTTGTGGCAGGTGTTCGGGCAGAGGAGGATCCCAACTCTGACCCGTCACTCGAAGCGATGATCGTCGCAGTGTGGCACTGGGTGGAGGCTCATCCGAACGAGTCGCGGTTGGTGCATTGTCAGATGCCGGGCGCGACGTCGGGGGCGGCAGCTGTCCGGCGAGAGTTCGAGGACCAGCATGTTCAGCAGGCCTTCGAGTACCTGTCGCCGAGTCCGGTACCCGCCAGCAAACGCGCTGCAGCGATCGAGCATGCATCGCACTCGTTGTCGACGAGATCGCTCATCGAACTACTGATGACGGTGCACACATTGCGCATGGACGACGGTCCGCTGAGTAAGCACCCATCGAAGAGTCTTCTGCGCGCACTGGTTGCGGTCTCGACACGGATCGTGTTCGCCGACTGAGGGTTCGGCTGATTGTCTTCAACGATCTCGAAGGTGCAACTTCTCGTAACGCGCCCGTTCGTCGTCGAGGGCAGCTCGCTTGCGATCACTCTGCAGATCCGCAGGTAGGCCGTGCACCTGGAGTCTTCTGCCGCGGTTGAGTTCCATGAACGCAACTGTGTAGAACATTGCGAGCAGAACGGAAAGCAACACCATGGACCCGCGGAGCCACAGTGCGCCAGGAAACAGCACGAGGAATCCAACGAAAATCGGTAGGAACGGAATCATCGAACGAAAGAGGTGGCGCGACACTGCGCCTTTACCGACTAGGTCGTTCCTCACCCAGTCCTGCATCGACGGAGGCAGACGCTTTCCCGCGACGTAGCCGAGCCACTGCACGAAATTCGGCTTGGTGGCGGCCGGTCGATTCTCGTTGCTTCGAAAAACCGGTGATGTCACGACAATGCTCCTGCTGTGATGGCAGCCCGGTTGATTCGTCCGAGCACTCGGTGAAGTTCTTCCAGTTCCGCGATGTCGACCCCCAGCTTCGCCACTACGGCGGGTGGAATCGCGACCGCTTCATCTCGCAGGGCGAGACCGGATTCGGTAAGGCGGATCTCTAGTTGGCGCTCATCGCTGCTGCTGCGGGTTCTGGAGATGAGGCCGTTAGCCTCGAGTCTTTTGAGCAGTGGCGAGAGCGTGGGTGAATCGAGCGACAGTGCGGCGCCGATCGATTTCACGGACATCGGTGACTCACCCCAGAGAGCAAGCATCACCAGGTACTGCGGATGAGTGAGACCCATCGGTTCGAGAAGTGGGCGATACACCGACAGCACCGCGCGGTTTGCCACGGCCAACGCGAAACACACTTGGCGGTCGAGTGCGAGGGGATCGTCTTCGGTGACAGGCATGAGTTCGAGTGTACGCGAATAGTTCGTACACTAAGCAATTAGTAATGATCGGGCGTGCTTCATACGCGTAACGCGGCCAATGCTCTGCCCAGATCTGTTCCAGACCTCCACGCACTCTCGACGCGAGGCGGGCCGGATGGACTCCATTGATCACCCGCGAAACCGATTGTGCGGCAGCCGGATTCGGTGATGGAAAAGGTGCTCGCATGGCGGCCGGCAGGTTTGCCGAAGGACCACCGATGTACGTGAGTCCATATCGGCGCAGGAGTGTTCAGCACATCCCGTAGGGCCTTCACTACCGGTTCGACGGCACTGTCGGGGTTCTGCAGATGCGCTCGCGCGCACTCGGGCGTCGTGTGGGCAACGAGCACCGGGGCACCGTCGCCGCGTCGAGCACCGTCATCGGCGACGAATTGGATGTCAGGATGTTCGTTGACGAACGCCGCGTCTCGAAAAGGCAATGTCAACGAATCGAAACCGAGGACGATCGCGATAACGGGGTCGTAGTCGACGGCGTCGGGAACAGGAGTGAGCCGCCCGGCCTGCGGATCGGGCATCGCGAGCACGACGTCGCCCGCGGGAAGTTCGGTGATGTCTTCGTGGTCCACCTCGATTTCGTCGAGAAGTGCACGGACCAGGGACCGGAGACCGTCCGGTGTCGCCCACCGTGTGGGTCCGGCGCTGGTGCCGGGGGCTTCGCCGGGGACGAGCACTCCGAACGTGTCGGTCCACGGTCGGGCCGAACCGGCACTGTGCCACCGATCTACGACGTCGGCGAACTCCGGGTCACGAACCGTGAAGTAACCCGCTCCGGCATCGACCCGACGGCCGTGCAGTAGCGGGGACGCCATTCGTCCACCGACAGCGCGACCACGCTCGACGAGACGAAACGGCACCTCGGCGGCACGAAGAACTGCGGCACACGCAGCGCCTGCCATGCCGGCTCCGACTATGGTGACAACGTCCGATGAAGGGCTCACGCCCTCAGCGTAGGCGTCGAACACGACACCTCGACGCGTGTGCGTTCTTTCGTCATGAGGCAGGGCGTGAGCTTTCCTCGACGCCAACCTCTTTCAGGTCCGGACTTCAGTACGCGTTGCGGTACAGCTCGGCGATATTGTCGGCCGTCGGCACCACCGGATTGTTCGACGGGGAGCCCGACGCCAGTGCCTGCTCCGCCATGAGCGGGATGAGTTCCTCCCAGCGTGCCTTGTCGATTCCGTAGGTGCTGGGTGCGGGTACCTCGACGGCGGCGCAGAGGGTAACGATGAACTCGATGAGCTTCGACGAGGCAACCTCGTCGGAGTCGGAACGTTCTGCGGCACCGAGCTGGCGTGCACAATCGGCGTATCGATCACGCGCGCCAGGGATGGAGAACTTGGTGACAGCAGGCAGAAGCATCGCGTTGGAAAGCCCGTGCGCCACATGGAAATGTGCACCGATAGGCCTGCTCATGCCGTGCACCAGGCAGACGCTCGCATTCGAGAATGCCATACCTGCCTGTGTCGACGCGTGCATCATCGCATCTCGGGCCTCGCGGTCGGACCCGTCACGATAAGCCCTCAACAGGAACAGACCGATCGACTTCATCGCGGACAGTGCGAGTCCGTCGGAGATCGGGTTCGCCTTCTTGCTGACATAGGCCTCGATGGCATGCGTCAAGGCATCGATACCCGTATCCGCTGTGAGGCGGGCAGGCATCGACATCGTGAGTTCCGAGTCCACGATCGACGCGATCGGCAGAAACGACAATCCCGGACACAGCATCTTTTCGTCGGTTGCTAGATCGGTGATAATGGTGAATTGCGTTGCTTCCGAACCGCTTCCCGCGGTAGTGGGGATGGCGATGATGGGAAGTGCTGGACCTGCGTAGCTGCGCGGCGCCTTGTACTCGCGCATCGCACCGCCCTGCCCGGCCAGCACCGCCAGCGCTTTGGCTGTGTCCATCGGACTGCCGCCACCGAACCCGATGACGACGTCGGCATCGTGTGCCTTCACCGCGTCGACGCCGGCCTGCAACGAGTCGGTCGTGGGGTCGGGGACCGTGTCGGAGAAGAGTGCCACCTTCTTGCCTGCTGCCTCGATGATGCCAATCAGTCGCTCGGCAGAACCGTTGCCGACCATGAATGCATCGGTGACGAGTAGCGGGCGTTCGACATTCAGGTCCACTAGAACCGACCCGAGTTCCTCGACGGCGCCTGGGCCGAGCTTCAGAAATCTCGGAAACGAGATGTGGGCAACCATGGTTCGACTCCTCTTATCGGCACAAGAGCGCAACTGACTGCACACTACTGTCCGCTTTCGACGCGATCCCGCCGTTTCGGCCCCGGATTGTGCAGTGAGGTGCGGGATCGTGCAGTGAGGTGCAGGATCCGGAACCGTACAGTGGTGCGGGTGGATATCGGTCGGTGGCGCAGCAGGCTCCCGGTGACACGTCCGTCGGACGGCGAGCTCGTGGGATGGACGTTGTCGGAGAACTACGACGAATACTGCGTCGATGCTGTCAATCCGGTCGGTCATCTCGTCGCGACCGGACTGCATGTGCTCGATGCTGCCGAAGTCCTCGTCACGGCGGGGCTCTCGTCACTGTCGGTGCCCTGTTGGGCGTTTGCGCCGATACCTATTTCACGTGAGACCGACCTGCGCAGCCCCGAACCGTCCTGGCGGTGGCGCCGGATGGTGCTGGTCCAGCTGGATGACACTCGCGTGTGGATCCGTCCGGGATATCCGAGCTGGGAAGAGCGCCGCGTCGAACTCCCCATTGTCATTCCGGCAGATGATGTGCTGGTGACCGATCCGCCCGACGGGCACGAATGACGCACGGCGATTCCTCGCCTACGGTGAGGGAATGACTGTGGAAGATTTCGGTGGCCGTCGTACCGTCGCGGCAGAAGAGCTGCTCGTCCAGGTAGGCGACTATTCGCTCGTGGATGAAGCGGGGGATTCGCGAGGGCGCATCGAGTCGGTCGGTCAGGAAGGCTTGTCGGTCGTCGTGACTGTCTCCGACGGTGGTGAACCGGTGACCTTGACGTTCGAACCAGAGGCGCTGGTGACGATCGAGCCTTACGACGGCGGCAAGGCCCCTGTCGTTCCCTGAGTTGGGCCGGATGCCGCCGGGTTTGCCGTTGCTGCGTTCAGACGCTTCTGCGCTCTACGACGCTGACCCCGGACGACCACGAACGTCAAGAGCGCGAACAGCACGATCGCGATGACTGCGCCGACCAGGCTGGCACCCCGAAATCCGGGAGCTTCGGTGTCGAGAGTTCTTTCACCCGCGTGGGAAGCATTGTTGCCGCCGAGAACGATCGAGAGCGTCAGCAGGTTCGGAACAGCAGTCGCGACGGCCAGCACGAGGGCAATGATGGCGATGACTTTGCCGCCCCGGCGTTTGCGGACGGCCCATGCCACCGTGAACAACAGCAATGGCACCAATGTGCAGAGAGTGCCGAACGTCAAGCCCCAGAAAATACCTTTGCTGAACGCCTGATCGGAAAGATTTCCGACGCGGATGCTCCACCATCTCGGCAGGAACGCTGCGAGGATGAAGTACGCGATCACCAACGCCAGCACGCCTACGCCTATGACGATGCTCTTCTTGGCCCAGCTAGGCATGCCGGTCGTCGTGGTGGTGGGGGTCGTGCCTTCGGCAGTCATACGGTCGATTCTAAGGGAGCACACGCTGGGCGAGCGGTTGGATGCTTCCGACGTCGACGGTTCTCCAAGTAAGACTCCGGCAATGGCACGCGGTGTGCCCGCCCACTGCACCGGCTCGGCTTCCGGCTCGCTACCGTCGAACCATGAACTGTCGAGTCGTGAAGGATGGCGCGAGGGACCCACGATCACGTGCCGCGGGGCTGGTACTCGGGCTCGCCCTCGACCGGGGGCTGGGGGATCCACGACGGTTCCACCCTGTTGCAGGCTTCGGCCGGATCGCGGGACTGCTCGAATCGAGTACCTATCGGGATTCGAAGTCGGCAGGTGTCGTTCACACGGCGACGCTGGTGGGAGGCACCATCGGATTGGGCGTGCTGGCGGCGTCGTTCGCGCGTCGACGCGGCGGTATTGCCGACACCGCGATGACCGCAGCCGCCGCCTGGGTAGCGCTCGGCGGGACATCACTGTCCCGCACGGGATCACAGATGGCCCGCCACCTCGAGGCAGACGATCTCGACTCTGCGCGTGCGTTGCTTCCATCGCTCTGTGGTCGAGATCCGAGTGTGCTCGACACCGACGGGCTGGCACGGGCATCGCTGGAATCGATTGCCGAGAACACTTCCGACGCCACGGTCGGTGTCATGTTCTGGGGCGCTGTGGCAGGTGTGCCCGGCATTCTCGGGTACCGGGCGATCAATACGTTGGACGCGATGATCGGGTACCGCTCTTCGAGGTACCTGCGCTTCGGTTGGTTCGCCGCACGCCTCGATGACGCAGTGAACCTGATCCCGGCTCGACTGACCGGTATCTCGACGGTGATTACAGCACCCTTGGTGGGCGGACGATCGACGGAGTCCCTGCGTGCCTGGCGCCGTGACGCCTCACGTCACCCGAGCCCCAATGCCGGTGTGGCCGAGGCAACTGCTGCGGGTGCACTCGGAATCAGCCTCGGGGGCCGCACCGAGTATGCGCACGGCGTGGAGATACGGCCAACCCTCGGTCACGGACGTGCTCCGACGCCGAGCGATCTGGATAGGGCTGCAACGCTGTCCCTCATCGTGCAGGTCGCCACGACTGTGGTGTCAGCTGTTCTTGCCGTAGCGATCGGCCAAGCGAACATCGTTGGCCGATCGATTCGATGACTCCGTCTTGGACTTCGACTTCGAACGTCGTTCTCTACGAGTGGGCAACGTGAATTCGGGTTCCGCGTCTTGCCTGCTCGTCGATGGTGTGTCCGCGGAGGGATCGGTCGAGTCGACTGAAGACGATGCGGTGTCGAGGATGTCCTGCTGCTTGGACTTGCGTCGCTCACGCCACTCGGCACGGGCGAAGTACGCGAGCCCGAGTGGTGCCATGATGCCGAAAGCAAGCCATTGCAGGCCGTAGGACAAGTACGGCCCGGACTCGGTCTGCGGGAGTTCGATCAGCCCTAGACCACCGGGTTGAGCGTCGTCGAGTTGCAAATACCCGTCGACGGCATCGACACCGACAGCCGTTCCGATCTGCTCCGGATTGATGTTGTAGACCTGCAGACGCCCGGCTTCCTCGATCGGCTCACGTGAGGTGCCCTCTGCCTGACGAAGTCGAGCGTCGAGGGTCAGCTCCCCGGTAGGCGGCGGATCGATGGGTGGAGGCTGCGTTCCCTGCACAGGTAGGACGTATCCGCGATTGACGAGGACGATCTGCCCGTCCTGGAGTTGAAACGGTGTGATGACTTCGTATGCAGGCTGTTCACGGATGCTGCGTAGACGAACCAGCGCTTCTTTGTCCTGAAGGTACGAGCCCGTGGCGACCACTCGCCGCCACTCGTCGTTCGAGGAGAATCCGGTCGAGCCCAGAACTTCGGAAATATCGACCGGCTCGGCATTCACCGACTGGTCGATCAGCGCGTTTCGTTGTGTCGTCGCAGTGTTCTTGCCCAGCTGCCATGGGGCGAGAACCGAAAAGCAGAAGTAGGCGAACATGGCAACCACAGCTGCCAACGCCAACCAGCCTGGACGGAGCAGAAATCTGAACCTTCGCACGCCTCTAGGTTAGCCTCAGCGACCAACCGTGCCACTCACGGCGGCTCAGAGGCGTCCGGTCACCCAACCCACGAGTCCGGGCATAGCCGCCTCGATCTGCTCACGAATCTCGACGAACGCATCGTCGGAGGAGTAATAAGGGTCTGCGACGGACTGCGAATTCGCATCCTCGTCGAACGATCGCAACAGGCAGATTCGCTCTGCGGGTGCCCCGAGTTGAAGAAGCGCCTCGGTGTGGCCGGTGTCCAAGGCGACGATGAGATCGGCCGTCAGATGGTCGTCTCCGACCTGAGCGGCCTCATGATCGCTCTCGTAGCCATGCGCTTGCAGCTCGGCGACTGTTCGCGGATCCGCCCCTTCGCCCTCGTGCCAGCCGTCGATCCCTGCACTGGACACCCGGACGGATTCTTCGAGTCCCGCCTCCCGGAGATGCTCGGCGAACACCTTCTCGGCCATCGGGGACCGGCAGATGTTGCCGGTACAGACGAACGTCACATGGAGCGTGCGTCGATCGACCGCGCTATTCGGTGTTCTCATCGAGCACCTTTGCGAGCTCGTCCATCGTCGTCACGACGAACGACGCTTCATCGTCCTCGCCTTCGATGCCGTAGCCCCACTCGACGTAGACCGTCGGAATGCCGAACCGAGCCGCGCCGTGAACATCGTGGTCCCGATCACCGACCATCAGAACGCCGGAGGTTCCGCCGTCGGCCACTTCCTTGGGAATGAGACCGAGATTGCGCAGCGAATGTGCGATCACATCGGGCTTCGACCTGCGTGCACCGTCGTTACTCGCTCCACCGATGAACTCGAAGTACTCCGACAGTCCGAAGTGGTCCAGAATGCGGTGCGCGAACCGTTCCGACTTCGACGTGGCGACACCCAACCGGACGCCGCGGGCCTTCAATTCTGCCAGGACCGGCCCGATACCCTCGAAGACCGAGTTCTCGGCCCAGCCCTGCGCGTCGTAACGCTCGAAGTAGGCAGCGAGCGCCCGCTGTGCCACGTCCTCGGCAAGCCCCATCGTTCGGAACGAATCGAGCAGTGGCGGACCGATGACCAGAGCCAGCTGCTTCTCCGTCGGTTCGGGCGCTCCGACGGTGGCCAATGAATGGCGGAATCCGGCCAGAATCCCGGGTGCAGAATCGGTGAGGGTTCCATCGAGATCGAAGAGCACGACCTGGGCACGGGCAGTCGGTGGGTCGAGCTTTGTCATGACGAAAACCATATCGGTGAGGCCGCCGACTACGCTCACCGGCAATGAACGAACTCACCGAACCGGCGGCACTGTCACCTCTGCGTCATCACGGTGACGCAGAGGTCGACGACGGGATGGTCGACTTCGCAGTCAACGTCCAAGGCACCGCTCCGCCGGAGTGGCTACGGACGCGCCTCGCTGCGAGTCTCACGAAGCTGGGTGCCTATCCAACCGAGAACGCCGATCGCGCGGCCCGCGAGATGGTGGCACGACGCCACGGCCGGTCACCGGAAGAGGTCCTTCTGCTCGGCGGGGGTGCCGAAGGATTCGCCATGTTGCCGAGACTGAAGCCGCGTCTCGCTGCTGTCGTGCACCCATCGTTCACCGAGCCCGAGTGGGCGCTGCGAGAAGCCGACGTCGATACCGTGCAGGTTCTCCTGCAGGAGCCGTATCGGCTCGATCCCGCAGCCGTTCCCGACGAAGCGGACATGGTGGTGGTCGGCAATCCCACCAATCCGACCTCGGTTCTCCACGAACGCGAAGCACTGTTGGCCCTGCGAAGGCCCGGGCGGGTGCTGGTCGTGGACGAGGCATTCGCCGACGCGATAACGGGGGAGGAGCACTCGTTGGCGTCAGTGAGGCTTCCCGACGTCCTCGTGTTGAGAAGTCTGACCAAGACGTGGGCGTTGGCGGGATTGCGATGCGGTTACGCACTGGGCCACCCCGACCTGCTGGCCAGGTTGACCCGCGGCCGAGCGCACTGGCCGCTGGGCACTCTCCAGATAGAGGCGATCACCGCATGCAGCGAACCCGCAGCAGTGGGCGCGGCTGCGGCGAAGGCCGAGACTATCGCCGCCGACCGGGCATCGATGACCGACCGACTGCGAAGCCTCGGTATCGACGTCGCCCCCGACGCCCGCGCTCCTTTCCTCCTGCTTCGAATCCCCGGTGCCGCAGACCTGAGGATTCGACTACGCGCACAAGGCGTGGCAGTGCGGCGAGGCGACACCTTTCCAGGATTGACCACCGACCATCTGCGGGTGGCGGTCCGCGGGCGCGAACAAGTCGACATACTCGTCGAAGCTCTGGCCAGAGCACGTGCAGAGGGAGAATCATCATGAGCGATCAGACAGTGAAGTTGGCCGACGTGGTGGCGGTGCTCGACGCTGCATACCCTCCTCGGCTCGCCGAGAATTGGGACTCGGTCGGCCTGGTGTGCGGAGATCCATCCGATCGTGTGCGCAAGGTGATGTACACCGTCGATGCGACCGCGGACGTCGTGGACGAGGCACTCGAGTGGGGTGCCGATCTGTTGGTCGCACACCACCCGCTACTCCTGCGAGGAGTCGACACCGTCGCGGCGAATACGCCGAAAGGTGCCCTGATCCACCGCCTCGTCAAGGCGGGATGTGCGTTGTTCACCGCCCACACCAACGCCGACTCCGCAGATCCCGGCGTGTCCGACGCGTTGGCCGCGGTTCTCGGGGTCTCCGTCTCGCGTCCCATCGAGCCGATCGAAGCGCCCGCGGTCGACAAGTGGGTCGTTCTCGTTCCGAAGTCTCACAGTTCCGCCGTTCGCTCGGCATTGTTCGGCGCAGGCGCCGGTGCGATCGGCAACTACCGCGAATGCAGTTGGACCGTCGAAGGAATGGGCCAGTTTCGTCCGGAGGTCGGGGCCGATCCGGCGATCGGTGCGGTCGGCACCCTAGAGCAGGTGAGCGAGGACCGGATCGAAGTGGTTGCCCCGGCGTCGGCCCGGCAGACCGTCCTCGCCGCACTGACCGCCGTGCACCCCTACGAAGAGCCCGCATTCGACATCTTCGAGGAGGCCCGCCTGCCGACTTCGACCGGCCTCGGACGGATCGGCACGCTCGCGTCGCCGACCACGCTTCGCGAATTCAGCGAACGGGTGCGCCGTGCACTGCCGGACACAGCGTGGGGTGTGCGCACAGCCGGCGATCCCGACACCGTCGTGCAGACTGTTGCGCTGTGCGGTGGCGCGGGGGATTCGTTTCTCGACGCCGTTCGGGCATCGGGAGTCGACGTTTACCTCACATCGGATTTGCGGCACCATCCCGTCGACGAACATCTCCGCAGCGGTGGCCCTGCGGTGATCGACGTTGCGCATTGGGCGTCGGAGTACCCGTGGTGTGAGCAGGCCCGCAGCATCGTCGACGCAGCATTTGCCGAAACCGCAGGATGGGGGAGCTGCGTCAGTAGCACGAGAACCGACCCCTGGACCCTCGGTGCGGCGACGACCGCGTCGGACTAGTCCCTCGACCAACTCTTGTCCGCCGTCGGTGCGCGAGCCGGTAAGGTTCACCTGAATCAACTTCCATAGTCGCAGGAGTCATCACGCGTGAATGTCGACCCCCGAGTGCAGGCCTCACTTCTCGAACTGGCCTCAGTGGATACCGAACTGTCGCAGATCGCTCATCGGCGTAGAACGCTTCCGGAGCAGACCGAGTTCGAGAAGCTCGAGGCCGAGCGAGTCTCACGTCGAGACGCTGCCGTCGCAGTGCAGATGTCGATGGACGATCTCGACCGCGATATCAAGAAACTCGAAAACGAAGTCGACGCTGTCCGTCAGCGCGAAGACCGTGACCGAAAGATGCTCGACAGCGGAACGATCGCACCCAAGCAAATGTCGGAATTGCAGCACGAGCTCGCCAGCCTCGAACGCCGTCAGGGCCTGTTGGAAGAAGAGCTTCTCGAGGTCATGGAACGTCGTGAGGCGTCCCAGACCGACTACAACCATGCCGGCGCGCAGGTGACGCAGATCGAGGACGAACTCATCGATTCGGGTCGGCGCCGCGATGATGCAGTAGCGGACATCGACGCCGCCGAGCAACGCGCGACTGCCCGCCGAACCGAACTCGCGTCAGGCCTCCCCGAAGATCTGATGGCGATCTACGAGAAGCAACGCGCGCTGTCCGGCCGCGGTGCCGCTCTACTTCAGGCTCGCCGTTGCGGCGCGTGCCGAATCGAGCTGGACCGCGGGGAGATCTCGCGAATCGCCGCCGCGCCGGCCGACAAACTCGTCCGATGCTCGGAGTGCAACGCCATTCTCGTGCGGACGAAAGAGTCCGGAATTTGAGTTCCGCAGCACACAGTTCCGCAGCCCACACCCGAGTGATCGTGGAAGCTGACGGTGGCTCTCGGGGAAATCCGGGACCAGCTGGATACGGTGCGGTCGTGTTGTCCCCGGATCGCTCCGAGGTTCTGGCCGAACGTCGCCTTGCGCTCGGCATCGCGACCAACAATGTGGCCGAGTATCGCGGCCTCATCGCCGGTCTGACTGCAGCCGCTGACGTCGGCGCCCGTGAGGTCGACGTACGGATGGACTCGAAGCTCGTCGTCGAGCAAATGGCGGGTCGGTGGAAGGTCAAGCATCCGGACATGATTCCGCTCAATCGCGAGGCGGCTGCTCTGGTCCACGGCTTCGATCGAGTGTCGTATCAATGGATTCCACGTGCCGAGAACTCCCATGCGGATCGTCTTGCGAACGAGGCGATGGACGCTGCCGCGGGTAAGAATCGCGAGCCTGCCGTGCACGTGGCCGACAGGCCGACAGCGCCGGTGGCCGAGAAGTCGGCTGCTCCGACTGCCGACAAGTCGGCTGGACCAGGATGGACCGGTGCCGTCGGTGCACCGACGCGTTTGCTGCTGCTGCGTCACGGTCAGACACCGTTGTCCGTCGAACGCCGATACTCCGGGCGCGGAAACCCGGTTCTCACCGAACTGGGTGCGCGGCAGGCAACGGCCGCCGCGGCGTATCTTGCGCAGCGTGACGACATTGCCGCGATCGTCGCCTCGCCGCTGGCCAGAGCGCAACAGACGGCAGGCGCCCTCGCCGCCAAGATGGGGCTTCCCGTCTCGACTCTGGATGAGCTGACCGAGACGGATTTCGGCGCTTGGGAGGGCCTGACCTTCAAGGAGGCGGGCGAGAATCATCCGGATGTGCATCGGAAGTGGCTCGGGGATACATCGGTAGCACCGCCGGGCGGCGAGAGTTTCGACGTCGTTCGCGACAGAGTCCAGTCAGCACGGGAGAAACTGATTTCCGCGCATGCGGGATCCACCGTCGTAGTGGTCACACACGTGACGCCGATCAAGATGTTGCTGCAACTGGCGCTCGATGTCGGTCCCTCGATCCTCTACCGACTGCACCTCGATCTGGCCTCCCTGAGCATCGCGGAGTTCTACCCGGACGGCGGGGCATCGGTACGACTGGTCAATGAGACGTCCTACTTACACACCTAGCACCAGCCAGAGCGCGGCCGTCGAACCGAGAATGGTCAGCGGAGTCGTGATGAGGCCGAGCGTGGTGAAGGTTCGCAGGTCTGCGGGCTCGTGGTTGGCGGCCCCCACTCGACGCCACAACATGATGGCCAGCGATCCGACGTAGGTCAGGTTGGGTCCGAGATTCACCCCGATGATCATGGCGAGCAGTAGACCGGGCGACGCCGATGGGCCGAACGCCGCCAACAACATCAGCGTCGCGGGCAGGTTGTTGACTACGTTGGCCGCGACGGCAGCGATAGCGGCCGCCGAGAGCAGGCCGAAGAACGTGGTGTCGGTCGGGAGGATGTCGCCGAGCCATCGGCCGATGGGGCCCGAAGTGACGCCTTCGACGACGATGCCCAGCAACAGCACGAATCCGCAGAACTTCAGATCCGCTGCCCGCAGGATTCGACGGGGAACGGTGAACCCACCGCGTAATGCCGGTACAGCGAGGACGAGCGATCCGGCCGCTGCTACCCAGAACGGTTCGACACCGAAAAATCCGGACACGCCGAAACCCACGAGAGTGATCCCCAGGACGACGATCGTGCCGATCGGCGCAGCCACATCGGGAGTCGGGTTAGCTGCCTCCCTGCTTACCACTGGCTCTGCGCTCATCAAGTCCTTGCGAAAGAACACCCAGAACACAGCACCTTCGATGACGATCGCCACAATCCACGGCAACGCCATCAACGCGGCGAAATGTGCGAACGTCAACCCCGTCGCCGAGAACACCAGCAAGTTCGTCAGATTGGACACCGGCAGAAGTGTCGACGCCGAATTGGACAGGTGCGCAGTGGCATAACTGTGCGGACGAGCAGGCATCCGCAGCGCCCGTGCCGCACCGATGACCGCAGGTGTCAGAAGTACCACCGTCGCGTCGAGGCTCAATACTGCCGTGGTGACTGCAGCAGCGAGGAAGACCGACAGGAGGAGTCGGTGTGGGCTTCCCTTCGCGGATCGCGCCATGACCGATGCGACCCAGGCGAACAATCCCAGTGCGTCCGCCAGATGAGCCAGTACGAGAATGAAAGCCAGGAATACGACCGTCGGCAGTAGCACGAGAATCTGCTCGCGTGCGTCATCCACGGTCACCAGTCCCAGCAGGAGCGTCAGAACGGCGGCAGGGATCGCGACCGTGATCTCCGGTAGGGAACGTGGTGCGAAGATCGCGAAGATCAGCACTGCGGCAACCAGTGCCGCAGCGACCACGCTCACGCCAGCATCTTGACGAGCGTCCGCAGATTACGAGTAGTGGTGGTCGGCTTGTACTTTGCCTTGGCCATGAACTTCCCGACGCGACTGTCCGTGGTGTGGCCCCGCACCACTTCCCAGTACACGACGCGGTGGCCCGGGGCGAGTGATTCCAGCTCGGGGTCGAGAGTGTCTGCTATACCTGCGACTTCGCGCAGAGGGTCGGCATCGTTGCCGAAGATGACGTAAGGATGCCAACCGTCACGTTCGGCGTCGAACGGGTAGCTCTCGACGATCGACTTCAATGACGGCTCGTCCAGGACGATCACCCACGCCTCGTATCCGAAGGTCGCCGACAGAACCTTCTCGACGGACTTCTTCACTTCGGGCGCAGTGAGCGTGCTTTCGAGCACAACGTTGCCAGTCGCGAGGATTGTTCGAACGTCGTCGAATCCCGCGGAGGTCAAGGCTGCGCGCAGTTCGACCATCTTGATGTTGATGCCACCTACGTTGATTCCACGCAGAAGGACGACGTGCTTCATGAGTGAAACTGTAGTTCGGAGCGAGGACACAGTAGAGTTCATCTCGCGAACGAGTCGGTTGGACGGCTGCGGCTCGGAGGACTGGCAGAGCGATTCTGCCAAGCTCCAGGCCGAGGAAAGTCCGGACTCCACAGAGCAGGGCGGTTGCTAACGGCAACCCGAGGTGACTCGCGGGAAAGTGCCACAGAAAATAGACCGCCCGCGTCGAACACATCTCCTTCGGGAGATTTCGACACGGGTCAGGGTGAAACGGTGCGGTAAGAGCGCACCAGCACCCCAGGTGACTGGGGTGGCTAGGTAAACCCCGCCCGGAGCAAGGTCGAAGGCCGTACCTTCTAGCGAAGGTTCGGCTGCGCAGGTGCTCGAGGGCTGCTCGCCCGAGCCTGCGGGTGGACTGCTCGAGGTACCCGGCGACGGTGTGCCCAGATGGATGGTCGTCGGTCCTTTCCTCGCCTCGGCGAGGGTAAGGATCACAGGATCCGGCTTATATACCGACTCGTTCGCACTCGTCGGGAGTGGAGCCTGCGGAATGACCCGGATTTTCGAGGTGCCGGAGTCTTAGGCTGAGCCGGCTTCTTCGGGCAGACTGTGAACATGAGTAATGACGATGACGCCTGGTTCTACGACATCCGCACCAAGACCGTGGCTCAGGGCAAGGAATCCGGTGCACTGGACCGGATGGGGCCCTACCCGGACCGCCAGACCGCCGAGCGCGCTTTGACGATCGCGGCCGAGCGAAACAAGGCTGCGGACAAGGCTGACGACGACTGGAAGAACTGACCGGTGTTTCTGACCCGGCTGACGGCACCGGCGTTCGATTTTCGTGCGATCAGATCCGAGTTTCGCCTCCACGACGAGTTTTCCGTAGGCGCTCTCGCGGAGGCTCGGTCGGCTAGGGATCGTTTCGTCGGTGACCGCGTCGATCGCACGGACATCCCGCTGGTGACCATCGACCCGCCCGGGTCGATGGATCTCGATCAGGCTGTACATATCGAGACATTGCCGACGGGTTTCGTGCTTCACTATGCGATCGCCGATGTCGGAGCACTTGTCGTTCCCGGCGGAGCGCTGGATGTTCAGACGCGTGAACGTGGACAGACGTTCTATCTCCCGGACGGTTCGGTTCCGCTTCATCCACGGGTCCTTTCGGAGGGTTCGGCGAGCTTGTTGCCGAACGAGACTCGGCCGGCAGCGCTGTGGAGAATCGAGCTGGACGAATTCGGTGAGCCGACGTCGTGGACGGTGACCAGAGCATCGGTCCGGTCGATTGCGCGACTGGACTACGCCGGCGTGCAGTCCGGATTCGATGCCGGGAGTCCGCATCCGTCGATTGCATGTCTGGACGAGTTCGGGCGGCTGCGAGCGGAATCCTCGATTCGGCGGGGTGCGGTCGACATCACGCTGCCCGAACAGGAAGTGGTTCCCGACGGCGACTCGTGGCGAATCCATCTTCAGGCCAGAACCTCGGTAGACGGCTGGAACGCCGAAGTGTCCTTGTTGACCGGGATGTGTGCCGCGCGGATCATGCTCGGCGCCGACATCGGCTTGCTGCGCACACTTCCGCCTGCAACCGACACGGCGTTGGCAACGTTGCATTCTACCGCCTCGATGCTCGGAATCGATTGGCCGGACGGCGTATCGGCCGGCGCAGTGCTCGCTGCTCTCCCGGCCGATGCGCCCGAAACGTTGGCAATGATGACGCAGGCGACAGGGCTGCTTCGCGGCGCCGACTACGCGGCGTTCGACGGCGCGGCGCCGAAACACACCGAGCACTCCGGCATCGCAGCGCCGTACGCGCACGTCACGGCACCGCTTCGTCGACTGTCGGACAGGTTCTCCACCGAGGTGTGTTTGGCGGTTGTTGCGGGAACGGAGGTACCGGAGTGGGCCGCAAGCGCGCTCCCTGAACTTCCGGCGACCATGCGGAAGTCCGATTCCGTTGCGTCCAAGGTGGATCGGGCGTGTATCGATCTCGCCGAAGCGGCCATTCTCGCAGGCCGCGTCGGTGAACGGTTCGGTGCGTTGGTGCTTCGCGGGGCCGAAGATAAGCGCGAGGCCGAAGTCTTCGTTCACGACCCGATCGTCATCAGCAGATGCGCAGGTAATCCACCCGAAGGAGAGAAGGTGACGGTGCGGCTCACCGTCGCCGACACCGACTCCCGTCGAATCGGCTTCGCCTACGAATCGGGCAGTGACGCGAACTGATCGGTGGCCTCGATCAGATGGTGGACTATGCCAGGCTCGGCGGCCGAGTGGCCGGCGTCGTCGACCATCACGAGTTCGGCACCGGGCCAGGCCTTGTGGAGTTCCCACGCGCTTGTCGCGGGGCACACGACGTCGTACCGTCCCTGGACGATGATTCCGTCGATGCCTTCCAGCTTGTGCGCGTCGTCGAGCACTTGGTTGTCCCGAAGGAACCCCGCGTTGCGGAAGTAGTGATTTTCGATTCCCGCAAACGCGAGTGCGAATCGTGAATCCTGGTTCTGCGCAATCTGATCCGGCCGAGGAATGAGATAGCTGGTGGAGGCTTCCCACTCCGACCAGGCGACCGCGGCCGAGGTCGCGATATCACGATCGTCGGAAGTCAGCAGGCGGTGGTAGGCCTCGACCAGGTCCCCGTCGCGTTCGTTCTTCGGGATCGGAGCGAGGAACTTGTCCCACTGCTCCGGAAAGATATGTCCCGCACCGCCGTTGTAGTACCAGTCGATCTCACTGCGTCGAAGAAGAAAGATTCCTCGGAGGATCACACCGCTGACGCGTTCGGTATGCGTTTGTGCGTACACGAGCGAGAGAGTCGAACCCCAGGAACCACCGAACACGAGCCATCGTTCGATGACGAGATGCGTTCGCAACTTTTCCATGTCGGCGACGAGTCGATCGGTCGTGTTCACCGCCAGATCTCCGCCGTCGGCGATGTGCGGCTGGGAACGCCCGCACCCCCGCTGATCGAACAGGACGATGCGATACACAGTGGGGTCGAAATAACGGCGCTGCATCGGACCAGTTCCGCCGCCCGGCCCACCATGAACGAACACAACTGGCTTCCCCGCTGGGTTACCGCTGACCTCCCAGTAGATGTGCTGGGCGTCGCCTACGTCGAGGAGGCCGCCGTCGAACGGTTCGATCGGCGGATACAGCTCTCGCAGTGATGTCGACGTCACGCGTCAGAACCCGACGAGACCGGAGGCGAGATCAGGAATCTCGAGCGACCGCATAGCTTCTGCACGGGCATCCGGGCATGTAGCGATGGTCACCTCGTCGACGATCGAGCGGTTCTGCACAACCTGAAGATTGATGGTGCCGCTCTGCGCCGCCCAGGTCTGGACGACGATATTGAGACCGCCACGTCCGATTGTCGGGCCTTGAATTCTCCATTCCTGCAGCTGCGCATCGAGATCGCTGCACAGCTGCTGGCTCTGCTGCTCGGTGATTCCGGCTGCCCCAGAGGGGGAGGTGGCCGTGGTGGGTGTGTCCGTTGCGGTCGGGGTCGACGACGAACCGGTGGTCGTCGAATCCGTGCCGCAAGCGCCGGTAGCAGCGAAAACTGCTACCGCGCCCGCGACAGAAACGACGACTCGGGTCATTCGACGAAACCTGGACTGGGCCTTTGTAGCTGAGTTCATGGCAACGAGTGTGCCATCTCGATCGGCTCCAGTAATCAGCTCACGCCACCGGAGGTGACTCAGTAGCTGTGTTCGGGTCCCGGGAAGACACCGGAGCGCACCTCGGACAGATACGACGAGGCCGCAGATCGGAGTTCGTCTCCGACATGGCCGAACTTCTTGACGAACTTCGCCGTCTTTCCATTGGTGTAACCGGCCATGTCCTGCCACACGAGAACTTGTGCGTCACACTCGTTACCCGCGCCGATTCCGACTGTGGGGATGGTCAACTTGCGGGACACCTGACCGGCGATGTCGGCCGGAACCATCTCCATGACGACGGAGAACGCACCTGCCTCTTGGACGGCGATGGCGTCGGCGACCAATGTGTCTGCGGCATCGCCGCGGCCTTGAACCCGGAATCCGCCGAGGCCGTTCACGCTTTGCGGGGTGAATCCGATGTGTGCCATGACCGGGATACCCGCGGCAGTGATGGCAGCGATCTGATCTGCGACGCGCTCTCCGCCTTCGAGCTTGACGGCGTTGGCGAGTCCTTCCTTCATGAATCTGGTGGCTGTGGCCAGTGCCTGTTGCGCGGAGGACTCGTAGCTGCCGAAGGGGAGATCTGCGACGACGAGTGCGTTGGGGGCTCCACGCACGACCCCGCGAACGAGGGGGAGGAGTTCGTCGATGGTGATGGGAACGGTGGTGTCGTAGCCGTAGACGACGTTGGCTGCGGAGTCACCGACCAGCAGAACCGGAATGCCCGCCTCCTCGAAGATGCGAGCGCTGGAGTAGTCGTAAGCGGTGAGCATTGCCCAGCGCTCACCCTCGGCCTTCATTTGCAGAAGATGGTGTGTGCGGGTCTTGCGAGTGAGACCGGATGCGGATGCGTCGGATCCACCGTAAATCGTGTTGTCGGACATCTTTGTCCCTTTCGGTTCCTCGAGGCCCGATTTCGGGTCCCCGGGATGGGGTTGATGACGCCCCCAGTCTGCCACCTGCGCCTACTCGACCGAAGGGCAGTCGGCAGTGCAATCCGTCACACCGTAAGGCTCGGGCCACGGGTCGTGCAGGTAAGCGCGCGGTTCGTCGCTGTCCTACGTGAGCAGCGCACACGCGAAGTTCTGGCACCATCGTGGGAATGAGAACGAGTCGCACTCCGCTGGTCCGGATGGTAGCCCTGGGTGCGGCGGGATTGATGGCCGCGGCGGGATGTGCGCAGGGCTCGACAACCGAGGGCACCCCGGAAGCAGAGGGGCTTTCATCGTCCGACGAATCCTTCGAGCCCGGGGCCGGAATCGTCCCCGACGGCCTCGCCGAGTTCTACACCCAGTCGCTCGAGTGGGGGCCCTGCGATTCCTACGACACCGACGGAACGGGTTTTCGTAGCGATATGGAATGCGCGAAGGTCACAGTGCCACTGGACTACGAGGAGCCGTCGGGAGAGAAGGCCGAGATCGCCATTTCGCGGACGCAGGCGAGTGGGGACAAGATCGGCTCGATCCTGTTCAACCCAGGTGGTCCGGGGGCGTCAGGGCTGTACATGTCCACGCAGGCGGACGGGTCGGAGTTATCCGAACGCTTCGATCGAATCGGTTTCGACCCTCGCGGAATCGGTGCATCGACTCCGGCCGTGCGGTGCCTGACTACGCAAGAGATCGAAGAGGAGCGACGCGAGCCGGATGTCGACGTTTCGCCGGCGGGTATTGCGAAATCGGAAGCGGAGCATCAGGACTACGCCTCCAAATGTGCAGCGCGGAGCGGCAAGGATCTTCTCGAGCACGTGGGAACACGCGAGGTGGTCCAGGACATGGACGTGATCAGGTCGGTGCTGGGGGACGCGAAACTCACCTACGTCGGTTACTCGTACGGCACCCGGATCGGCACCGCATATGCCGAGGCGTTCCCCGACAACGTGCGGGCGATGGTGCTCGACGGTGCACTCGATCCAGAGCAGAGTCCCGTCGACGAAGCTGTCGAGCAGGGGGCGGCGTTCCAGGGCGCATTCGACGGTTTCGCCGCTGACTGTGCACAATCGACGTCCTGCCCGCTCGGCACCGACGTCGCCGACGCGAATCGGCAGTTCCGTGCCCTCGTCGACCCGCTCGTCGAGCGTCCCGCCGAGACGACGGACCCGCGTGGCCTGAGCTACGACGACGCGCTGACGGGGACCCAGCAGGCGCTGTACTCCGAAAGCCTGTGGCGGCTTCTTCGAGCAGGCCTGAGCGAACTCCGGGACGGCCGCGGTGACACGCTCCTCCGATTGGCCGACAGCTACAGCGGACGGCTCGAGGACGGGTCGTACTCGAATCTCGACGACGCCTTCAATGCAATTCGGTGCGTCGATGATCCGCCGGTCGTCGACCGAGCCGAGGCCGACGAGGCCGACACGCGGTATCGACAGGCCGCCCCGTTCCTCGACGACGGCCGCGGGACCGGAAACGCTCCTCTCGACCTGTGCGCATACTGGCCGGTGCCGAATGCCGGAAGTCCGCACACGATCTCGGCGGCGGGGCTACCGAAGCTCGTGGTCGTGTCCACGACTTTCGACCCGGCCACGCCGTACCAGGCAGGGGTCGATCTTGCCCGCCAGCTCGGCGCGGACCTGGTCACCTACGAAGGGACTCAACATACGGTCGCCTTCTCCGGCGAGGAATGCGTCGACGATCCGTTGATCGATTATCTCGTCGATCTGGTTCCCACCGGCAACGATCTAGTGTGCTGAGACCAGCTTCACGTCGCCGCTGTGGCCGCTGAGAAGCGTCCGACGTGAGACCGAGATCACGATGTAACACAGATTTAACGCGGTTTGCTTAGTCTCGCGGATATGGATCGCCAAAAGGAATTCGTGCTTCGGACCCTGGAGGAGCGCGACATCCGCTTCGTCCGCCTATGGTTCACCGATGTTCTTGGCTATCTGAAATCGGTCGCCATCGCCCCGGCGGAACTCGAAGGTGCCTTCGACGAAGGCATCGGCTTCGACGGAAGCGCTATCGAGGGATTCGCTCGCGTCTCCGAAGCGGATACCGTGGCCAAGCCCGATCCGTCGACTTTTCAGATCCTGCCCTGGTCGAGCAGCAAGGGGCACCAGCATTCGGCCCGCATGTTCTGCGACATCGCGATGCCCGACGGCTCACCGTCCTGGGCCGATTCGCGCCACGTGCTGCGGCGCCAGTTGAGCAAGGCCGCAGACCTCGGGTTCAGCTGCTACGTGCATCCGGAGATCGAGTTCTTCCTGCTCAAGGACTCGCCAGAGGATGGATCGCCACCCACGCCCGCCGACAACGGTGGGTATTTCGATCAGGCCGTGCACGACTCGGCGCCGAACTTTCGCCGTCACGCCATCGATGCGCTCGAGTCGATGGGTATCTCGGTCGAGTTCAGCCATCACGAGGCTGCGCCCGGTCAGCAGGAAATCGACCTCCGCTACGCCGACGCACTGTCGATGGCCGACAACATCATGACCTTCCGATACCTGGTCAAGGAAGTTGCCATCGCCGAGGGCGTCCGCGCGACGTTCATGCCCAAGCCGTTCAGTGATCAGGCCGGCTCGGCGATGCACACGCACATGAGCCTGTTCGAGGGCGACACCAACGCATTCCACAATCCCGACGACCCGATGCAGCTCTCGGAGACCGGCAAGTCGTTCATCGCCGGAATCCTCGAACATGCCAACGAGATCAGCGCCGTCACCAACCAGTGGGTCAACTCTTACAAGCGGTTGATCCGCGGTGGAGAAGCACCGACGGCAGCGTCTTGGGGACCGTCCAACCGCTCGGCCCTCATTCGGGTTCCGATGTACACCCCGAACAAGGCGTCCTCGCGTCGCGTCGAGATCCGCAGCCCCGACTCCGCCTGCAACCCCTACCTTGCCTTCGCAGTCCTGCTCGCTGCCGGTCTACGTGGCATCGAAAAGGGCTACACGTTGCCACCAGAGGCCGAAGAGGACGTGTGGGCGTTGACATCCGCCGAGCGTCGCGCCATGGGATACAAGGAACTCCCAGGCAATCTCGATCAGGCTCTGAACGCTATGGAAGGCTCCGAGCTCGTCGCCGAGGCCCTCGGCGAGCATGTCTTCGACTTCTTCCTGCGCAACAAGCGTCGGGAGTGGGAGGAATACCGCTCGCATGTCACGCCGTACGAGCTGAAGGCCTACTTGGGATTGTGATCTGCGCACTGTCATCGGATGCCGGTGGAATGGGTTAGATTTTACTTCGTTCGAGTAAGAGCTAGTTCCCGCCCGCGGTGAGGTGAACCTGTGTTACGCCAGAGTCGAGGTGTTCGCTGATGGTGCGTCCACCCACATCACGTTCGATCGTCCCAGGGCCAGGACGTCTCGGTCTGGTCGAGGCCACTGCGCCCGCTGATCTACAGAAGCTCGGGTGGGTCGACGAGAACAGTCTCGAACTGCTGTGGTCGTTGTCGCGTGCAGCCAACGCGGATCTCGCGCTGCGGACACTGACGAGGCTGCAGGATTTGCTCGGCGACGGCTTCTCCGAAGTCGACCAGGCCTTGCGTTCGGACAAGGGCCTTCGCGGTCGATTGTTGGGTCTCTGCGGTGCCTCGAGCGCGCTTGCCGATCACCTTGTTTCCGATCCGGATACCTGGCGTCTGCTCAGCACACCCGAAGGCCGCGCCGTGGGTCCGTCCGCGCGAGTGGAACTACCCAGCAAGCAGCAGCTCACCGACGAACTCCTGGCCGCTGTCGACGCAGTGCCCGAGACCGGTCCGAATGCCTCACCGGAGTTGTACCGGGCGGGTCTTACCGGACCCGATGCCGTTGTCGCACTGCGTAAAACCTACCGTGACCAAGTGATGGTTCTCGCCGCGGCGGATCTCGCTGCCACCGTGGAGAACGAGCCCGTCGTGCCGTACCAGCTCGTGGGAAATCAGCTCTCCGACATGGCGGACGCCGCCTTGACCGCAGCGCTGGCTGTCGCCGTCGCGACAGTCTGCCCGGACGATCCGATGCCGACCCGACTCGCCGTGATCGCAATGGGCAAATGCGGTGCGCGAGAGCTCAATTACGTCTCCGACGTCGACGTCGTATTCGTGGCCGAACCTGCGGATGCGGTTTCCAGTCGGATCGCGGGCGAAATGATGCGGATCGGCTCCTCGGCGTTCTTCGAGGTCGATGCAGCGCTTCGACCGGAGGGGAAGCGTGGCGAACTGGTCCGCACCCTCGATTCGCATGTCGCCTACTACAAGCGGTGGGCCAAGACGTGGGAGTTCCAGGCTCTGCTCAAAGCACGTCCGATGACCGGGAACCTCGAGCTCGGTCACAGCTACGTCGCCGCACTCAACCCGATGGTGTGGTTGGCCTCGCAGCGAGAGGATTTCGTTCCCGAGGTCCGCGCGATGCGCCGTCGCGTCGAGGAGATGGTCCCACCCGAGCTCCGTGAACGCGAGATCAAACTGGGTCGCGGAAGCCTGCGGGATGTCGAATTCGCAGTACAGCTGCTGCAACTCGTCCACGGCCGTACCGACGAAACTCTCCGAGTTCTCGGCACTGTGGACGCCCTGGTCGCGCTCAGCGACGGGGGATACGTTGGGCGCGACGACGCCGCGAACCTGACCGCGTCCTACGAATTCCTGCGACTACTCGAACACCGTCTGCAGCTTCAGCGGATGAAGCGAACCCACACGCTTCCACCACCGGACGACGAGGAAGCGCTGCGCTGGCTCGCCCGAGCAGCGCATATGCGCCCCGACGGCAATCGTGACGCACTCGGAGTGCTGACTGCCGAGATCAAACGCAACGCGCTCCGGATTCGCAGGTTGCACGCGAAACTGTTCTATCGACCCCTACTCGATTCCGTCGTACGGTTCGATTCCGACACCGTCAGGCTGACTCCGGAAGCCGCCGTGCGCCAACTCTCCGCGCTGGGATTTGCCGCGCCTCAGAACGCGATAGGGCACCTGCGCGCGCTCGTCGGTTCAGGCTCACGACGTGGCCAGATTCAAGCGGTGCTGCTGCCGACACTTCTCGAATGGCTGGCCGATACCCCGGACTCGGACGCCGGCCTACTCAACTACCGGCGGCTCTGCGAGGCCACTACGGACCAAACCTGGTTTCTGCGGATACTGCGCGACGAAGGTGCCGTCGCTCAGCGTTTGATGATCGTGCTCGGATCCTCGGCCTACGTGCCGGATCTGCTCATCAAAGCTCCCGAGGTCATCAGACTCTTCGCCGACGGACCGACCGGACCGAGGCTTCTCGACGTCGAACCCGAGGAAACGTACCGAGCGATCCTGTCGTCTTCGGGTCGGTATGACGATCCGGTTCGTGCCATCGACGCCGCGCGGGCTCTGCGTAGACACGAGCTCGCGCGGGTAGCGTCGGCCGACATCCTCGGCATGCTCGATGTGCCGCAGGTGTGCACGGCTTTGTCCTCGGTATGGGCCGCGGTGATCAACGCTGCACTGGCAGCTGCCATTCGGGCGAGCGAAGCCGAACGTGGGGAGCCTGCCCCTGCCAGCCTGGCTGTGATCGGTATGGGCCGACTCGGCGGCGGAGAACTCGGCTACGGCAGCGATGCAGATGTGTTGTTCGTATGCGAACCCGTCGAGGGCTCCGACGACAGTGTCGCCGTCAAGTGGGCCAACAGTATTGCCGATCGGATTCGTAAGTTACTCGGTGCGCCGAGTACCGACCCACCGTTGGAGGTGGACACCGGTTTGCGGCCGGAAGGCCGAAACGGGCCGGTGGTCAGGACTCTCGCGTCGTACAAGGCGTACTACGCGCAGTGGGCTCAGGCCTGGGAGGTCCAGGCGCTGCTGCGGGCCCACCAGGTTGCCGGCGATCAGGATCTCGGCATCAAGTTTCTGCTCATGGTCGACAAGATTCGATATCCGGAAGGCGGCGTCTCGCAGGAGTCCGTACGAGAAATTCGCCGCATCAAGGCACGAATCGACTCCGAACGTCTGCCGAAGGGCGCCGACCCCGCCACCCACACCAAACTGGGTAGAGGGGGGCTCGCCGACATCGAGTGGACGGTGCAGCTCATCCAACTCAGGCATGCGCACAATGTGCCGTCCCTGCACAACACCTCGACTCTGCAAACTCTCGACGCAATCGGCGCGGCCGAGTTGATGAGCGAGACCGACGTCGAACTATTGCGCGAAGCATGGATTCTCGCAACGAAGGCACGCAACGCACTCGTACTCGTGCGCGGAAAGCCGACGGACCAACTCCCTGCACCGGGGCATGTTCTCTCCGCCGTCGCAAAGGTGGCCGGGTGGAAGAACGCCGATGCGGGGGAGTTCCTCGACAACTACCTCCGTGTGACGCGTCGAGCAAAGGCTGTGGTGGAGCGGACCTTCGGGGCCTGACCACTCCACCGTTGTTCAGCCGGTGGTGACGAAACCTTCCGAGACGAGCCAGTCGCGTGCGACGTCGGCGGGCTCCTTGCCCTCGACGTCCACCTGGCGGTTCAATTCGGTCATGACCTTATCGTCGAGCTTCGCGGTGATAGGCGCCATGACTTCCTGCACCTCGGGATGGGCATCGGCGAAGTCCTTCTTCATGATCAGTGACGGGTTGTACTTGGGAAAGAACGCTCGATCGTCTTCGAGTAGAACGAGATCGAGCGCGATGATGCGTCCGTCGGTAGTGAACACCTCACCGAACTTGCACTGAGTTCCGTCGGCGGTGGCCTGATAGATGATTCCGGTCTGGAGAATCTGCCGAGGCGCAAGATTCGGATCGAACTCGTACTTTGCGGCCATGCCGGGGTAGCCGTCCTGACGAACGTTGAACTCGGTTTCGACGCAGGTCGTGGCCGCGGACGGGTTGGTTCGAACAAGGTTGGCGTAGTCCGACAGCGTCTTGACACCCGTTTCTGCCGCGGTCTGCTTGTTCATCGCAAGCGCGTAGGTGTTGTTCATCGGGGCGGGAGGTTCCCACACCATGTCGTTTGCCGCGAGGTCGGCATCGCGCACCGCTTCGTACTGCTCGGTCGAGTCGGGTAGTGGTGTCTCGTTGCCGAGGTAGTTGATCCACCCGGTGCCGGTGTACTCGTATGTGAGATCGATCTGGCCGTTCAACTGGGCGTCACGTGTGCTGTTGGAGCCCTGAATGTTGGTCAGATCCCGAACCTCTGCACCGGCGGCGGCCATTGCGAACTCGATTATGTAGCCGAGCGTGATTTGTTCGGTGAAGTCCTTGGAACCGACGGTCATCTTGACGCCCTCGAGTTCGGGGACCGGCTGGATGCTTCCCGGACCGACCGAGAGCGGAACCGCGCCCCCGGATTCGAGTCCGCAGCCGGCCAGAAGTGCCCCCGCCATGGCGAGTGCGAATACGGTGGTCGTCTTCTTCATCGTAATCCTTTGGGGCCCAGGAACTGCTCGGCCAAGGCGCCGAGCCAATCGACGAACAGTGCCAGGGACACCGCAAGTACGGCACCGGTTACCAAGGTGACGTTGTCGCGCAACTTGTATCCGGTGTCGATGAGAATGCCGAGTCCACCTGCGCTCACGAGGAAACACAGCGTCGCTGTTCCGACCGCGAGGACCAGGGAGGTGCGTAGGCCGGCGAGAATGTACGGCACTGCCATCGGGAACTCGAGCCTTCGGAGCACTGTCAGCGAGGACATCCCTTGGCCGCGGCCGGCATCGATGAGTGTTTTGTCGACCTCCTGGTATCCCAGAATCGTATTGCGCAACACCGGAAGCAGCGAATAGAAGGCGATGGGCAGTACGCCTATCCAGAAACCTGTCTGACGCGTCGCCAGGTAGAAGAGGACCAGCAAACCGACTGCAGGTGCAGCCGCGCCGATGTTGGCGATGCCCACGAAAAATGGTGCGAGACGGGTGTATCCGGGTCGGGTGAGCAGAGTTCCGAGCGGGACGGCGATGATCACGACGATGATCACGACTGCCGCGGTGAGCAAGATGTGCTGCCATGTGAGCGTGGCGAGGTTGCTCGCAGTGATGCTGCCCTGTTGAGTCGCTGTCAGATCACGACTGAAAGCCCAGACAAGTACGCCGACAACCAGAATCAGAACGATGGCGGGTTGCACCAGCAGGCGTAGGCGATCAGCGCGTTTGACGGCATTTCGCTCCGCGGCACCTTCGTCAGGTGCCGCGTCCATCTCGGCCGCGAGGAGACTGTCCACGGATGCGGTCATGCGGGCAACTCCCCACTGACTCCATCGGCATCGGCATCATCGTCGTCGTGATCGTGCTCGTGGGCTTCGCGCATCTGCTGAAGATGGCCGACGAGAACATCGATCGAGATCAACCCGACGTACTCACCGCGAAGACCGGTGACGACCGTCGACGCGGTGCTCTCGGCGAGAAGCGCTTCCAACCCATCTTGAAGCGTGGACTGAATGGATACGAGCTCGCCGACCGGTAGACCGACTCCTCGCAGCGAGGATGCGTGTGCCAAATGAGCGGGACCGACCCAACGCAACGGCCTGTTTCGGTCGTCCAGAATCAATCCCCACGGCCACTTGCGGGTCGCGATCTTCGCGCGGATCGCGTCCACCGGATCGCTTTCCTTCGCAGTGGGACATTGAATCAGGCGAACATCACGAATTCGGGTGAGTGTGAGCTGTTTCAGCGACGCGTCCGCGCCCACGAACCCAGCCACCATGTCGCTGGCAGGGTTCGCCAGGATCGCCTCCGGAGTGTCGTATTGCTCGATCGTCGAGCGGTCACCCAGGACCGCAATGCGGTCACCGAGCTTGACTGCCTCGTTGAAGTCGTGGGTGACGAAGACGATCGTCTTGCCGAGCTCGGACTGCAGTCGCATCAACTCGTCCTGGAGCAGCCCTCGGGTTATCGGGTCCACCGCACCGAAGGGCTCGTCCATCAACAGCACGGGCGGATCAGCTGCGAGCGCTCGCGCGACACCGACGCGCTGTTGCTGGCCACCGGACAGCTGACGCGGATAGCGATCGCGATAGGTATCCGGATCCAGTCCCACGAGGTCGAGCATCTCGTCCGTCCGAGCCGCGATCCTCTTCTTGTCCCACCCGATCAACCCAGGCACCGTCCCGACGTTCTTTGCGATCGTCAGGTGCGGAAACAGCCCGGCCTGCTGAATCGAGTAACCGATTCCCCGTCGCAACTCGTCCGGGTCGATCGACAAAGCGTCTTTACCGTCGATGGTGATTTTTCCCGAGGAGGGCTCGATGAGTCGGTTGATCATGCGCATCGTGGTGGTCTTGCCGCAACCGGAAGGCCCGACGAAGACGACGATCTCACCTGCAGGGACGGTCAACGACACGTTGTCCACCGCTGCAGCCTTCTGGCCGGGATAGCGCTTACTGACGGACTCGAGGACGATATCGACGCCCGAGACATTCTGATTGTTCGCTGTTGGGGTCACGCGATGCCCTTCGAGGTTGTAAGACGGCCGACGAGAACGAGGATGCCGTCGACAATCAAGGCGAGAATGACGATCAGAACGGTGCCGACCAGTGCTTGAGGAACAGCGGTGGGGCTACCGACGCGGGACAGGCCCGAAAAGATGAGGTTGCCGAGTCCGGGGCCCTTCGCGTACGCCGCAATGGCGAGGATGCCGAAGATCATCTGCGTACTGACTCGCATGCCTGCCAAGATCGACGGCCACGCCAACGGCATCTCGATCCGAGCGAGAATCCGGGCACGGTTCAAACCGACTCCGCGAGCAGCATCGGTGACGGCGGGATCGACCGCTGCGAGGCCGATGATCGTATTTCTGACGATCGGCAAGAGCGCGTACAGGACCAGTGCCGTGATGGTCGGAGCCACCCCCAACCCGAGGATCGGAATCAACAATCCGAGGAGGGCGAAGGAGGGGATGGTCAGAATCGTGCTGGCCAGCGCCGTCGCGATCGCGGATCCCGCGGGGGAGCGGTAGACCGCAATTCCCACGATGACCGCGATGATCGTAGCGATGATGATCGACTGGATGACGGCAGAGACGTGGAGATACGAATCTGTCAGCAACTGTTGTCGTCGTCCGGAGACGAAATTCCAGAGTGCGTCCATTGAAGGTAAACCCACCAACTTCCCGTATACACGGTTTCTTTGGAGAATCCGTGCCAGTCTTTCTGTTCGAGAATGGCTGATGTCACCCGGATTCAAACCCGTTTCACGCAAGTCGTTACCGTGCGTACACACAACCATGCCCACGAACAGAGCCACCCGCCCTGCTCTATGGCAAGGGCGGGTGGCTCTGGTGAAGCGAACGCTACCTGTGGATCACACGTCAACGCAGAGTGTGGATCACACGTCGTAGTACAGGTTGAACTCGTACGGGTGCGGCCGCAGGTTGATCGGAGCAATTTCCTGCTCGCGCTTGAGCGAAATCCAGGTCTCGATCAGGTCCGTGGTGAAGACGCCACCCTCGGTCAGGTACTCGTGATCGGCCTCGAGGCGGTCGATGACAGTCTCCAGCGACGTCGGTGCCTGAGGAATGTTCTTGGCTTCCTCGGGCGGCAGCTCGTAGAGATCCTTGTCGACCGGGGCCAGCGGCTCGATCTTGTTCTTGATCCCGTCCAGGCCGGCCATCATCTGGGCGGCGAAGTTGAGGTACGGGTTGCCCGAGGAGTCCGGTGCGCGGAATTCCGCGCGCTTGGCCTTGGGGTTGTTTCCCGTGATCGGGATTCGGACTGCGGCCGAACGGTTCCGCTGGCTGTACACGAGGTTGATGGGGGCTTCGTAGCCCGGCACCAGACGGTGGTACGAGTTGACGGTCGGGTTGGTGAACGCCAGCAGCGACGGTGCGTGATGGAGAATGCCGCCGATGTAGTGGCGAGCCAGATCCGACAGTCCGGCATATCCGGCCTCGTCGTGGAAGAGGGGCTTGCCGTCCTTCCACAGCGACTGGTGCACGTGCATGCCCGAGCCGTTGTCGCCGAAGAGGGGCTTCGGCATGAAGGTCGCCGATTTGCCGTTCTTCCAAGCGGTGTTCTTCACGATGTACTTGAACAGCTGCAAATCGTCCGCAGCAGCGAGCAGCGTATTGAACTTGTAGTTGATCTCCTGCTGGCCGCCGGTACCGACCTCGGAGTGTCCGCGCTCGAGTTCGAAGCCCGCGTTCGTGAGGTTCGTGGAGATTTCGTCGCGAAGATCGACGAAGTGGTCGTACGGAGCCACTGGGAAGTACCCGCCCTTGGCGCGGACCTTGTAACCAAGGTTGGGGCTGCCGTCGGCGTTCGTCTTCTTGCCGGTGTTCCACGAACCCGCAATGGAGTCGAGTTCGTAGTAGGCGCCATTGATGCTCGAGTCGTAATTGACCGAGTCGAAGATGTAGAACTCGGCTTCGGCGCCGAAGAACGCAGTATCCGCGATGCCGGTGGAGAGCAAGTACTCCTCTGCCTTACGGGCGACGTTGCGCGGGTCGCGGCTGTAGGACTCGCGGGTGAACGGATCGTGAACGAAGAAGTTCATATTCAACGTCTTCGCGGCCCGGAAGGGGTCGACCTGCGCCGTCGACACGTCGGGCAGAAGCATCATGTCGGATTCGTGAATCGACTGGAAGCCGCGAACGGACGAACCGTCGAACGCGAGGCCGTCTTCGAAGACATCCTGCGTGAATGCAGAAGCCGGGATCGAGAAGTGCTGCTGAATACCTGGCAGATCCGTGAAACGGATGTCGACGTATTCAATACTTTCGTCGGCGATGAATTTGATGACCTCTTCGGCCGTGCTGAACGCCACGCTGTTGCTCCTTTGTTGAGTCCGTCGACCAAACGTTATGGACCTGGTGTTGCCCGCCGGTCAAGCTTGTGTTTCGCCCGTGTTACACGTCGTTTCGATCAGTGCGTGTACTCGAGTGAGCCGCGACACTCTCTCGGCGTGCAGAAGAAAAAGAATCGTGCTCACCGCACACACTACGGTGACGGCCGATCCGGGTATTCACGTCGGCGCCTATCCTGGTGTCCATGGCACGAATGACAGGTTCTTGGTTGTCCGGACCCTCGGCTGCTCGATCCGAGGACGGAACCGAGCAGAAGTTTCCAGGAGAGCGACTCGGACTCCCAGCGGAAGGGCCCGGCGCGATAGCAGGGCTCGGCCGTCGTTCCGGCGCATTGTTGCTGGACTGGTTGATGTCGATGGGAGTGTCGGCACTGATCGTCGGCGCGACCGGGGCCGCGATCCAGGTGTCCAGCTTGACCTTGCTGGTCTGGTTCGTTCTCGGCGTCGGCTCGGTGAGTATTTTTTCGTTCACGCCAGGTCAGCTGGTCGCCGGAATTCAGGTGGCGCGGGTGGATGCGCAGGCCCGCGTCGGATTCGTGCGTGCACTGGTTCGAACGTTCTTCATCATCTTTGTCGTCCCGGCCGTGATCTCGGACCACGACGGTCGCGGTATGCACGACCGGGCGACGGGCACCGCGATGGTGCGGGTTCGCTAGCGATCAGCGACGTTTGATCGTTCGCTGAACGCCCTTCATCTTGGCGCCGCCGGGGAGCGGTCCCTTCGGCATCGCGGGACCACTCTTGGTGCCGAGTGCCGAGAGTCTGGACTCGATGGTGTCCATGCGCTTGCTGTCGATGTTCTTGGGCAGCTTCGTCAGATACTTCTGGAGACCGGACAGCGGAACCTGGTTCTCCCCGTTGCCGACGACGATGTCGTAGATCGGGGTGTCGCCGACGATCCGCGCGGTCTTCTTCTTCTCTTGGGCGAGAAGTGATTTCACACGCTGGGGCGCGCCTTCCGCGACGAGAATGATCCCGGGTTTGCCGATGACGCGGTGCACTGCGTCGAGCTGAGTCGTGCCGGCAATCGCGTTGGTCACGCGCCAGGATCCCTGCAAGTTGTCCAAAGCCCACGCAGCTGCGCCCGCCTGCCCGTCTGCCTTGGTGTACACCGACTTCTGGACTCGACGCCCGAAGATGATGAATGCCACGAGCACTCCGACGAGTAGTCCGATGGGCAGTAGGAACCACTGCAGACCGAAGATCAAGCCGATCAGAAACAGCACCAGACCGATACCGACGATGGCGCCGATCATCAGCGGCAGAAGAAGCTTGTCTTCCTTGCGCTGCATGTTGAACGCCTGCCACAACTGGCCGCGACGCTCTTTCGATGCCTGCTTACGGGCAGCTTTCGCTGCCGCTTTTGCTTCTTTGCTGGGCTTACCTGCTTTGCCCGCTTTACCGCCGTTCGCCATGCTTCACAGGATACGTGTCGGCGCTGAAGTCACGTGCATCGCTAGCCGGTTCGATGCCTAGCGAGCAGCGAGACGAGCAATCAACGAACTTGCCTCCTGAGAAGCTTCGCCACCGTCCACCAAGTGACTCATGCTCTCGGGGAGTACGCGACCGTGATGCTGCATCGCTTGTGCGTACAGGCGCCCTGCCCGGTACGAAGAGCGGACCAGCGGCCCTGCCAGCACCCCGGCGAAGCCCACCTCGGTGGCGTAATCGGAATGCTCGACGAACTCTTCGGGCTTGACCCACCGCTCCACTGGGTGGTGGCGTGGCGACGGGCGCAGGTACTGGGTAATGGTGAGAATGTCGCAGCCTGCCTCGTGCAGGTCGCGAATAGCCTCCTGTACTTCTTCCGGAGTCTCGCCCATACCGAGGATCAAGTTGGACTTGGTGACCAGGCCGTCGTCTCGAGCTGCGGTGATGACGTCCATGGATCGCTGGTAGCGGAAAGCCGGGCGGATTCGCTTGAAGATACGCGGAACCGTTTCTACATTGTGCGCAAGAACTTCCGGTCGCGAAGAGAAGACCTCGGCCAACTGATCGGGCTTGGCGTTGAAGTCCGGAATCAACAATTCGACGCCGGTGTTGGGGTTCAACTTCTTGATGTAACGGACCGTTTCGGCGTACAGCCAAGCGCCGCCGTCTTCGAGGTCGTCGCGCGCCACTCCGGTGATCGTCGAGTAGCGCAGGCCCATGGCCTGAACGCTTTCCGCGACACGCCGGGGCTCGTCGCGGTCGAGGTCGTCGGGCTTGCCGGTATCGATCTGACAGAAATCGCAACGGCGAGTGCATTGTTCACCGCCGATGAGGAACGTCGCCTCACGGTCTTCCCAGCACTCGTAGATGTTGGGGCAGCCGGCCTCTTCGCAGACGGTGTGCAGACCCTCGCGCTTGACCAAACCCTTGAGTTCGGTGTACTCCGGGCCCATCTTGGCCTTGGTCTTGATCCAGTTGGGCTTACGTTCGATCGGTGTCTCCGCGTTTCGGATTTCGAGGCGAAGCAATTTGCGTCCGGGTGGGGCGAGTGGGGTGCTGGCGGTGAGCGAAGTGTCGGGGGATGACCCGAGGGACGGCGCAGCGTTCGAGGGTGTTTCTGGAGCCACAGTCACACGTTCGATGCTACGCGCCGAACTTCGTGGTGGTGAAGTGCGGGTTACTGGTGACCGACTCCAGCAAGGGGCGCGCGACGTCGTGTTCGGTCACTGGCAATCCGCCGTCCAGAGCAGCCAGAACGGCCTCGGTGACGGTGGGTTCGACTTCGTCGACAGTGACGTCTCGGCCAAGTTCCGCGGACAATGAGGTCACACCCGCGTCGGCGATCCCACAGGGCACGATCGCGTCGAAGCCGGCCATGGACGCATTGCAGTTGAGTGAGAAGCCATGCAGAGTCACACCTCGCTGAACGCGTACACCTATGGCTGCGATCTTCCGCTCCGGCAACCACGGCCCGTCATTCGAATCGTCCGCGACACTGTGTCCTGCGGCCAACCACACACCGGAGCGGCCGTCGATGCGGCCACAAGTGATACCCATCTCGGTGCATACGGAAATGAGCGCTTCTTCGATCCGGCGCACATACTTCACGACGTCGATGGGCTGTGCGAGGCGAATGATCGGGTATCCGACGAGCTGTCCCGGACCGTGCCAGGTGATCTTGCCGCCGCGATCGACCTCGATGACAGGTGCGCCGTCGCGCGGACGGTCCTCGGGGGCCGTACGCCTGCCGGCAGTGAACACCGGCGGATGCTCGAGGACAAGTAGTGTGTCGAACCCCTGCCCCTCGGCACGCATGTCGGCGAGTTCGCGCTGACGTGCCCACGCCTCGAGGTAGTCGATGCGACCGAGTCTCCGGACGTCGACCGGATCCGAACTCTCCCGTGCGGAGATTCCCGCGATTGTCATGCCAGGCACGCTACGCCGAGTCAGCGACCGACAGCTACTCGCAGTGCCTCGCCGATCGTGTTGTGCGCAAAAACGAATCCCGTGTCTTCCAACACCTTCGGGATAGCGCGAGGTCCGGTCAGAATTGCTTCCTGGGCAAATTCGCCGATGATCGCTTTCAAGGCGAAGCCCGGTACAGCCCAGGGCGCAGGCCTATGGACGGCACGGGCCATGGCGCTGTTGAACTGCGCGTTGGTGACTGGGGCTGGCCCGACCATGTTGACCGGGCCCGATACCGACGCGTTCTCGATGCCATGAATCGTGGCCGCGATCTCGTCCTCGAGTGAGATCCACGGAAAGTACTGCCGTCCGCTGCCGAGGCGTCCGCCGAGCGCCATCAAATAGAGAGGCCTCAGCTTGTCCAGCATTCCGCCGCGTTGCGACAAGACCACGCCGCTGCGCAGCATGATGGTGCGGACTCCGCCGGAAGTAGCGGCCGAAGTCGCGTTCTCCCAGTCTCGACACACTTCCGCCAGAAACCCCTCGCCGACAGGGGCCGTTTCGTCGACCACCCGGTCGCCGGTATCGCCGTAGAAGTTGATCCCACTGGCATTGACCAGTGTCGGAACCTGAAACTTTGCGCAGTTCTCCGCCAGCACCTCGGTGGGAGTTATCCGACTGTCGCGCACCTTCTGCTTGTAGGCGCCCGACCAACGCTTGTCTCCGATGCCAACCCCACAAAGGTTGACAACTGCGTCTGCACCACGCAACGCGCGATCGTTCAACGATCCCTGCGGCGGGTCCCACTCGAACTCGTCCGGACCGGCAGGTGCTCTACGAACCAATCTGGCAACCTCGTGCCCCTTGCCTCGCAACGACGCGACCAGCGCGGTACCGATCAATCCGGATGAACCCGCAATGACTACACGCATGAATTCGAAAGCCTCCTCGACAGAACCGGGGCATCATCCGCCAAGCGGATGATGCCCCGACACTGTTAGTTCGGTCCCCGTTGATTCGAGGATCGGCCGAGCGCTGAACCTTGGCTCACCTGCAGTCCACAGTACAGACTGCTCGCCTTTCGACCCGCTCTAGAGACCTAGGTCCGCTTCGAACGATGCGATCTCGAGCCGCTGCTTGATGGTGCTCAGGAAACGGCCTGCGTCCGCGCCGTCGACCAGCCGATGGTCATAGGTCAGTGGCAGGTAGCACATCGACCGGACACCGATGGACTCGTTGCCAGCGTCGTCCTTGACCACGACGGGACGCTTGACGATCGCGCCCGTGCCGAGCATGGCTGCCTGTGGCGGTACCAGGATCGGGGTATCGAACAACGCGCCCTGACTGCCGATATTGGTGATCGTGAACGTGCCACCGGACAACTCGTCGGGCTTCAGGCCACCGGATCGAGCACGAGTGGCGATGTCGTTGATCGCCCGGGCAAGACCAGCCAAGGAGAGGTCGCCCGCGTTGTGGATGACAGGGGACAGCAAGCCCTGCTCGGTGTCCACAGCGATACCGAGGTGAACCTCGGAGTGATAGGTGATCTCCTTGGCTTCTTCGTTGATGCTGGCGTTGACATTCGGGTGAGCCTTGAGGGCTTCGACAACCGCCTTCGCGAAGAACGGAAGGTACGTCAGATTGACGCCTTCGTTCTCCTGGAACTTGGCCTTGGCCTTGGCACGCAGACCTGCTACCCGGGTGACATCGACCTCGAAGGTCTGAGTCAGCTGAGCAGAGGACTGAAGAGACTCGCGTGTCTTCTTCGCTGTGATCTGGCGAATGCGGTTCATCTTCTGTGTGGTTCCGCGTAGATGCGCCAGTTCTGGTCGCACTCCGGCTGTAGCCGGTGCGGCAGGCTTCGACTCGGCGGCCGGAGCAGCAGAGGGAGCGGCCGGAGCCTTCTTCGCCTCGGCGGCTGCAAGGACGTCCTGCTTACGGACTCGTCCGCCGACGCCGGTGCCCTTGACCGTGGACAAGTCCACGTCGTTGTCCGCTGCGAGCTTACGAACCAGAGGCGTGACGTACGGGGATGCGTCTGCGGAGGGAGTCTTCGCAGGTTCCTGCTTGGGTGCCTCTTGCTTGGGAGCTTCCTGCTTGGGGGCCTCTTGCTTGGGGGCTTCCTGCTTGGGGGCCTCTTGCTTGGGAGCAGGCTTTGCCGGCTCCGGAGCCTTGGCAGCAGGGGCGCCCGTGCCGATCACGGCCAACTGGCCGCCGATTTCGACAGTGTCGTCTTCTTCGGCGCTGATCTCGAGGAGCGTTCCCGCCACCGGGGAAGGAATCTCGGTGTCGACCTTGTCGGTGGACACCTCCAGCAGCGGCTCGTCCACGGCGACTTCGTCGCCTACGGCCTTCAGCCAGCGCGTGACAGTGCCTTCGGTGACCGACTCGCCCAGCTCCGGCATCTTGATCGGGGTACCAGAAGAGCTGGAGTCGGAGCTCGCGGCCGGCGCACTCTGTGCCGGTGCTTCTTCCTCGGCCTGCGGCTCCGGTTCTGCAGCAGCCACAGGTTCGGCGGCGGGCTCTTCGACAGCGGGCTCGGGCTCGGAGGAAGACCCGGAAGCCTCGCCGGCTTCGCCGATCTGAGCGAGCTCGGCGCCGATTTCGACGGTGTCGTCTTCCTGTGCCACGATCTTCGTCAGAACACCAGCAGCGGGGGACGGGATTTCGGTGTCGACCTTGTCGGTCGACACTTCGAGCAACGGCTCGTCGACCTCGACGGTGTCGCCCTCCTGTTTGAGCCACCTGGTGACAGTTCCCTCGGTGACGCTCTCACCAAGAGCTGGCATCTGGACGGAGAAGGCCATGTCTGTTGACTCCTCGACAGTTGTGTGCGGGTAATTTAGTTCTTACGACTTGTGGTCGTAGACCATTGTGCTGGCGTTGCAAGGTTCGCGGACGATACTTGCGTTAATTGCGATCTTCGGCGCTGTCTGTGTCCGCGCCGAATCGAAGAAAACTTCTTTCCACGATCCACGGACTTTTACTGCAGACACGTAGACGCCCTTTCGACGAGACCGGAAATCGTTCTCTACAACGAGAGAGTTGAACCCTCTATCCTCATCCTTCCATCCTTGGAGTTCCCACGTTCCCCGAGGGGCCGCCCTCGCACTGGCAAACTCATGAGTAACAAGGCTTGTGCGAACGCGAAGGTCGATCTTCACGCACCCAAGACAGGAGTGGTTCAGTGAGTTTGTTCGATCGCCTCACTCGACGCAGTGGCAAAGGTAGAGGCCCCCGAGAGGGGTCGGTAGCGCAGTATCTCGCGGACTGGACGGCGGCGAGAATCGGCGTCGAAGCATTCGTGGAGCCGAAGACGACAGTGACTCCTGTCACTGTCGTTCTGGTGGCAAACGATGGTGAGTGGACACGGCGCGTCGTGGATGAGAAACACATCAGAAAGCTTGGACCCGACCTGAAGATCCCCGTCTACGACGTCCGAAAGACGGGCTATCCCCAGCGGATGCGAGATCACGATGCTCGACAGAAAATTATCGAGCGCAGGGCTACCGAATAGCGGTACTGATCCGAGCGCCCCCCCGGACGCACTCGAATCAACCACATGGTGTGACGCGTCTAACCGTTCTCGACGATGTCTTCGAGAACGGCGAACATCGTGCGGACCGGTACTCCGGTTCCGCCCTTGCCGATGTAGCCGAACGGGCCGCCGGTGTTGAATGCCGGACCGGCGACGTCGATATGCGCCCACTGAACGCCGTCCGCCACGAACTCCTTCAGGAACAATGCCGCAGCCAGCATTCCGCCCGCGCGTCCGTTGGTGACGTTGGCGAGATCGGCGACTCTCGAGTCCAACTCGCGTCGAATTTCACCTGGGAGCGGCATGGCCCAAGCGTCTTCGCCCACAGCCTGCGAAATCTCGGCGACGCGGTCGCGGAACTCGTCGGTGCCCATGACTCCCGGCGTCCGGTTGCCGAGTGCAACGACCTGCGCGCCCGTCAGCGTTGCGGTATCGATCAGGTAGTCGGGATCGTCTTCGCACGCACGCACGATGGCGTCGGCGAGTACCAGTCGTCCTTCGGCGTCGGTGTTGATGACCTCGACCGTGATGCCGCCGTACTGCGTCAGTACGTCGCCCGGCCGTTGTGCAGTGCCGGACGGCATGTTCTCCGCCATGGGGACCGTGGCGACGACGTCGAGTTCGAGGCCCACCTTGGCAGCGAGAATCACGGTCGCGATCACGGCCGCAGCACCGGCCATGTCAGAGGTCATGTTTTCCATGCCGGCAGCAGGCTTGATCGAGATGCCGCCGGTGTCGAAAGTGATTCCCTTTCCGACCAACGCCACCTTCTTGGACTTACGTTTACCACCGGAATGCGTCAGACGCACCAACCTGGGCAGACGTGAAGAACCCTTGCCGACGCCGTGGATTCCGCCGTAGCCGCCCTTCTCCAAGGCCTTGTCGTCGAGAATTTCGACACTCAGTCCGACGTCGGTGCCCAGTGCCTTCGCGCGTGCGGCGAACTCCTCCGGGTACAGGTGGCTGGGTGGGGTGTTCACGAAGTCGCGGGCGATCGCGACTGACTCCGCAATGGCAACGGAACGGGTCAGCTCGTCCTTGGCCTCACGTGCGCGGGGGTCGGCGACGAGCAGTTCGACGCGCCCGAGGGGCCCGGCTTCCGGAGTAGGTGCCGACAGTGCAGATCTGAACTCGGTGAAGGTATAGGCACCGAGGAAGAAACCTTCTGCCGCAGCGCCCAAGTCGAGGGCGGAGAGCGTCGTCGCCGCGATCGCAGTACCCGACAGCGCGCGAGCTGCAGTACCGGCGGACCGGCGGATGCGTTCGATGTCGATGTCGGCCGACTTACCCAGCCCGACTGCGAGGACACTCGTCACGTCCAGCGCTGCGGGGGCGGGAATGCGGGTGATCTCGTCAGCCTTGCCTGTTGCACCGACAGCCTCGAAGGCATCGAGCAACTCGGCGGCGAGCGCATCTCCGGAGATGTCGTCGGTGATGACGAGTTCCAGTCCGTCTTCACTTGTACTGAGTGCGACGACGAGAACGTCGACATCTTTTCCGAGGCGGCCGGCCAGCGCCAGCTCGGGTCCGAGAGTGCGGGGTGAAGTCGATGGCACGTGGCAGCTCCTGAAGTATTGATTGTTCCCGGTCGTACACGATCGTAGTGACTCGGGCCCGACGGGCGGCCGTCCGCTAGCGTTGGCCGCTATGAGTGCAGAAGAACTTGCTCGCGGACCCGTACACGCCGTCCACGTCGAACTGGGAGCGACGTTCGCGCCTTTCGGCGGATGGGAAATGCCAGTCTCCTACGTTGGTGTCGTAGCGGAGCACAAGGCAGTCCGTGCCTCCGTCGGCGTCTTCGACGTCAGTCATCTCGGAAAGGCGTCGGTCGATGGACCCGGTGCGGCGGACTTCGTCAACTCCACGCTGACCAACGACCTCACCCGAGTGGGCCCAGGGAAGGCGCAATACACGTTGTGTTGCAACACGTCCGGGGGAGTGGTGGACGATTTGATCGCCTACTTCGTCTCGCCCGAAGAGGTGTTCCTGATTCCGAACGCCGCCAACACCGCGTCGGTCGTCGCCGCGTTGACCGCCGAGGCTCCCGAAGGCGTCGTCGTTCGCGACCAGCATCGCGATTTCGGCGTGTTCGCGGTGCAAGGGCCAGATTCTCGCGCTGTGGTCGAGCAGTTGGGTCTCCCAGTGGATTTGGAGTACATGGCTTTCGTCGACGCGCAGTGGTCCGACGCCGAAGGCAACGAGGTGCCGGTGCGCGTGTGCCGCACGGGTTACACCGGTGAGCACGGATACGAACTGGTCTGCTCGTGGAACGACGCCGAGGCACTCTTCCGTGCCCTCGTCGACGTCGTGAAGCTTTCCGACGGTCAGGTAGCAGGCCTCGGCGCGCGAGATACCTTGCGTACCGAGATGGGTTATCCACTCCACGGACATGAGCTCTCGCTGGACATCTCGCCGCTTCAAGCCCGATGTGGTTGGGCGATCGGATGGAAGAAGGACCGATTCTGGGGCAGGGACGCTCTGCTGGCAGAAAAGGCGGCGGGTCCGGCGCGAGTCCTCCGTGGCGTCAAGGCTCTCGACCGCGGGGTACTGCGGCAGGGACAGAACGTCGTGGCGGACGGCGGCGTGGTCGGCGTCACGACGTCAGGGACGTTCTCGCCCACGCTCGGGGTCGGAATTGCGCTTGCACTAGTGGACGCCACAGCGGGGGTGGAGCCGGGTGACATCGTCGAGGTCGATGTCCGTGGCCGCGCACTGCGATGTGAGATCGTCGCCCCGCCTTTCGTTGCAGCGAATACCAAGTGAGCGGGCTTCGACGCGTTCGATAAGCTCAGTGCATGACAGGCGTTCCCGAATTCACCCGTGTGCAGCATCCTTCTCCGGCTCCTTCGGAGGTCAGAGAAGCAGTATTGGCGGCGCCCGGGTTCGGGAAGTTCTTCACCGATCACATGGCAGTGATCGACTACACCTCGGAGAAGGGCTGGTACGGCGCGACCATCGCGCCGTACGGGCCGATCGAGTTGGATCCGGCTGCGATGGTCCTGCACTACGGACAGGCGATTTTCGAAGGGTTGAAAGTTTACCGTCAGCCCAACGGCGATCTCTCCTCGTTCCGCGTCGATTCCAACGCCGAGCGGTTCAAATCCTCGGCGAGGCGGTTGGCGATGCCGGAGCTTCCCACGGAGCTGTTCACCTCCTCGATCGAGGAGTTGCTTGCCGTGGATCGCGAGTGGATCCCGGCGGCCGGTGGCGAGGACGCCCTCTACCTTCGTCCATTCATGTTCTCTACCGAGGCAGGGCTCGGTGTCCGGCCCGCGGACGCGTACCGGTACATGCTCATTGCTTCACCTGCTGGGGCGTACTTCCCTCGTGGTGTCAAACCGGTCAGCGTGTGGCTGTCGACCGAGTACGTACGCGCCGCTCCCGGTGGTACCGGAGCCGCCAAATTTGCCGGCAACTACGCGGCATCGCTGCTTGCGCAGGCGCAGGCCAGCGATCAGGGCTGTGACCAGGTTGTCTGGCTGGACGCGATCGAGCGCCGCTTCGTCGAGGAAATGGGTGGCATGAACCTGTTCTTCGTGTTCGGCTCCGGTTCCGACGCCCGTTTGGTCACGCCCTCGCTCTCCGGGTCCTTGCTCCCGGGAATTACCCGCGATTCACTCCTGGCGTTGGCGACCGACTCCGGAATCCCGGTGGAAGAGCGGCGCATCTCGACCGATGAGTGGCAGAAGAAAGCGGAGTCCGGTGACATCACCGAGGTATTCGCCTGCGGAACCGCGGCAGTCATCACTCCCGTCGGCAGCGTCAAGTCAGCGGACGGTGCGTTCACGATCGCCGACGGAGAACCGGGCAACATCACTCTCGCCCTGCGCGATACCTTGACCGGCATTCAGCGCGGCACGTTCGCCGACACCCATGGGTGGATGACCAAGCTCGGCTGAGTTCAGGATCCGATCAGCAAACCCACGACAGTGAGGGTTGTGGTTATTTCCAGAGCTGCGCCCAGCACGTCGCCGCTGAGACCACCGAACCGTCGGACACAGTGGCGCACGAGAACAACGCCGATCGCCAACACTGCTGCGACGACTACGGGGCCTTGCCACCAGCGGCCGTCCACGCTTCCGGCCGCTGCGACAAGCGCTGCGGCACACCAGAGACCGACCACTATGCGGCTTTGGGTACCGGCAACGAGTGCTCCGAACCCGTGGTCGACGGCTGGAAGCGTCCCGCCTCTGCACGCGATGACGACGGCGACACGACCGACCGCAACGGCCAAGGCTATCGAGTAGAAAGCCTGCTGCTCCGCCAGCAGACCGAAGCCGGCAGCCTGGATTGCGAGGGTGAGGACGAGTGCGGCGACTCCGAACGGCCCGGCGCTTCCACTCTGCATGACTTCACGAGCTCGTTCGGGCGGTCCGTAGCAACCGAGACCGTCTGCCGTATCGGCCAGGCCGTCGATATGCATGCCGCGTGTCAGCAGGGCAAGCGCGCCGACGCCGAGCAGTCCGCCGAGCAGTCCACCGAGCGAGAGTGCGTCCGCACACCACACCGCGCCTGCCGCGAACATGCCGAGCAACAATCCGACGACAGGGGCTGACGACATGGCTTTGCGGGCATCATCCCGGTCTATGTGGTTCGGCCCCCGCACTGGAAGGACAGTCAACCAGGACAGGGCCAGGCGAGGGCCCACCCATATCGAATGCACTTCTCAGGCCTCGGACGGCGCTTCGGGCTTGGCGGCTCGGGTGCTCACACCTGCATCTGCAAAAGTCGACATGTCCTTCAGCGCGGCGATGGCCGCGTGCACCAAAGGTAGTGCGGCGAGAGCGCCCGAGCCCTCGCCGAGTCGCATGTCGAGCTCGAGTAGGGGTTCGATTCTCAAGTGACGCAATGCAATCGAGTGAGCAGGTTCGGACGAGCGATGGCCGGCGATCCACCATTCACGTGCCCCTCGGGCCGACTCCTCCGCAACCAACGCGGCCGCCGTGACGACGAGCCCATCGAGAATGACAGGCGTACGACGGTGTGCAGCTTGGGCGAGGAACCCTGCCATGGCGGCAAGATCGGCGCCACCGGCAACGCGAAGCAGCGCAACGGAATCCTTCACGACCGGACGGGCACGCCGCATCGCATCACGAATCGCCGCCGTCTTGCGGATCCACCCGGCATCGTCGACGCCGGTGCCGCGACCTACTGCGGCCACCGGTTCGGTGTCGGTGATTACTGCGATCAATGTCGTTGCCGGAGTAGTGTTTCCGATTCCCATGTCACCGGCGATCAGCAGGTCTGCACCGCCGTCGATTTCCTCGTCCGCGATTGCGCGACCGGCCTCGATCGCAGCCCGAACCTCGGACTCCGACAACGCATCCTCACGATCGATCGAACCGCTCGACCTTCGGACCTTGTACCGGCTGATCGTGGTGTCCGTATCCGAGTCGACAGCGATATCGACGACACGGACCGTTGCGCCCGCCCCTGCGGCCAGTGCATTGACCGCAGCGCCACCGGCCGCGATATTGGCCACCATCTGAATGGTCACCTCGGCGGGATAGGCCGAAACCCCGTGGGCCGCAACACCGTGATCACCGGCAAACACAACGACCCGAGGTCGGACCAGCGCGTGGGGCGGACACTGATCTTGGCACGCCGAAATCCACTCACCGATCTCTTCGAGTCGACCGAGACTGCCGGCAGGTTTGGTCAACGACTTCTGTCGTTCCGACGCCGCAGAGCGGGCCTGCGGCGACGGCGGAGTGACCGGACGCAACGGCGTCGAGTTCTCGGTTGTTTCGGACGTCACGGTTGCTGCTCAGCCTTTCGGAAAGGTGGAACCCCGGCACACTTGAGTGCGAGGGGAAGGCCCGCCACGACGAGTACGACGTCGTCACAGACCTCGGCCAGCCGGGAATTGAGTACGCCGATCTCGTCTTGGAACAGTCTGCCCGCCCGAGTGTGGGGGATTACGGACAACCCCACTTCGGGAGTGACCAGCAAAAGGGTGCCCGTGCACTGCGCAACGGCGTCGACGAGCGCGTCGATCTCCGCCGCGATCGTGCCGCGCGGGCTGTCCCAGGCTGACCGGTCGTCGATGGTGTGGGTCAGCCAGGTGCCGAGATCGTCGACGAGCGTGACACCCGGTGTCTCGTCGACGATCAGCTGGGGCAGGTTCGTGGTCGCTTCCACGGTCGTCCACGTGGCCGGCCGTCGAACTCGATGTTCTTCTATCCGCGCGTCCCAATCGGCATCACCGGGGCGTCTTCGGCCGGTTGCCACGTATCTGACCGGTCCTGTCGCAGCCGCGAGGTGTTCGGCGTGGCTGGACTTGCCCGATCGCGCGCCACCGAGCAGCAGTGTGCGCTTGGGCAACGTCATGGTGTCAGACAGCTGCGCCGCGGTTGACGCGAGGCGCAGGGGCGCGCATCTTGCGGATTTGCGAAGCACGAACGAACGCGTACCACCCGAGCTTGAATCCACCGTCGGTGGTGTCGGGGAAGCGAGCACGAACGCGATTGTTGATCTGGCGGCCGATGAAGATTCCCTCGCCGACCATGAACAGCATCATCACGAACATCGCCAGCGTGACATACGCCTGAACGGCCGGATCGAGGAAGAGCGCGAAGATCAACAGAAGCGCAAGCGGCATGAACAAACCGACCAGATTCCGGCGCGCATCCACGAGATCACGGGCGTATGCCCGAACGGGGCCCTTGTCCCGCGGAAGTAGGAATTTGTCCTCACCGGCGAGCATCCGCGCGCGGCGGTCGGCCGAGGAGGCTCGGCGCTCCTCGGATGCCTTCTTGCGGTCGACTTTGGTTCCCTTGTTCGCCTTGCGACGCTCGCGGGCCTCTTTGCTCGTCATCGGCGGTGGCGCGACCGGACCGCGGCGTCGGGCTTCGGCCTCACGCCGTTTCGGCGTGGGGCGACCTTTGCCGACGATCTCGTTCGGCGGCGACAAATCCGTCGGTGCCGACTCGACCGAGGCCGAATCGTGCTTGTCCGAATTGTCAGAGTTTCCGCGGCGTAGCAACTTCACTCACCCAGGCTATGGGATGGAAGCGAATAGGTGAACATCGGCCACACCAACTTGCGTCCGCGAAGGCTCCTCGAGCACGGCGGCCTCGACATGCCGCGTCTCCACTGTCGACCTAGACTTTCGACGATGCGAGTGATGATTGCGCCCGATTCGTTCGGCAACACACTGAGCGCGAACGAGGCGGCCGACGCAATCGCTAGAGGTTGGCGACTCGGACGTCCGGGGGACGAGCTCGTGTTGGCGCCGCAATCGGACGGCGGTCCGGGATTCGTCGACGTGTTGGCCGTCGATCGTGGCGAAGTGCGCGAACTCGACGTGGACGGACCACTCGGGAAGCGGGTCAGGGCGCGGTGGCTGCTCGACGGCGGGACAGCGTTCATCGAAGCCGCACAGGCGTGTGGATTGAGTCTCCTCGATGGTCCACCGACCACTCGCAGTGCATTGCGGGCAAGTAGCGACGGCGTCGGCCAGCTGATCGTTGCTGCTCTGGGTGTCGACGGCATCGAGAGGGTGTTCGTCGGTCTCGGCGGCAGTAGTTGTACCGACGGCGGACGGGGGATGGTCAGTGCACTCGGTGGACTGGCCGATGCCGTCGCACGACTGCAGTCGGTCGAACTGGTCGCTGCCACCGACGTCGAGAACCCGTTACTGGGCGAGCACGGCGCAGCGCAAGTCTTCGGGCCACAGAAAGGCGCGGATGCCGCGATGGTCGATGTTCTCGAAGAGCTCAACCGCGAATGGGCCGTGAAGTTGGAACGCGAGGCTGGAGCCGACGTCGCCGAGCTGCCGGGTGCGGGTGCTGCTGGAGGCATCGGTGCGGCACTGTTTGCGTTGGGCGGGCGGCGTGAGTCCGGCGCGGCCGTGGTGGCCGAACTCACCGACCAGGCAGATCTACTGGCGTCGGTCGATCTCGTCATCACCGGTGAAGGCAAATTCGACAGTCAGTCCCTTCGGGGCAAGCTCGTCACCGAACTTGCATCCGCAGGCGCGCGATCCGGAGCGCCGACGATAGTCCTTGCAGGTCAGATAGCTCTAGAGACCGCACAGTGGGAAGCAGCAGGTCTTTCTGGAGCGTATTCCGTAGCCGAGTTCGCCGGTTCCGTGGACAAGGCGATGACCGATGCCGGGCCACAACTCGAGCTTTTGGCCGAGTACGCAGCACAACAGGTCGATCAAGGTACTGGAGCATTACGCGGCGGGCTGTGAGGAATACCTGTGCGCGGAGTACGGTTGAGTCGTTCACGGGTTGAGTACGACTGATAGGGAGAGCCCATGACCGTCTCGAACGAAACCATCACGCACAAGGTCACGATGACTGAAGCTGCATCATCGAAGGCCAAGGCGCTGCTGGACCAAGAAGGACGCGACGACCTCGCGCTGCGCGTTGCTGTGCAGCCCGGTGGTTGTGCGGGCCTGCGCTATCAGCTCTTCTTCGACGATCGCAGCCTCGACGGCGATCTCGCAGTGGACTTCAACGGAGTCACGCTGGCTGTCGACCGGATGAGCGCTCCGTACGTCGAGGGTGCATCCATCGACTTCGTGGACACCATCGAGAAGCAGGGCTTCACGATCGACAATCCGAACGCAACGGGCTCATGTGCCTGCGGCGATTCGTTCAACTGATCTGAATCATCAACTCTGACCGGTACTGCATTTGCCAGTACCGGTCAGAGTTGTGTTCGCACCAAGTTCGGGGCGCCGCGCACTAGCATGGATCTCGCTCCGACCACCATCGAAAGGCTCAAGCACGTGACTCTCGCGGTATCGGGATCGATAGCCACCGATCATCTGATGCGGTTCCCGGGCAAGTTCGCCGAGCAGTTGGTTGCAGACCAGCTCTCCAATATCTCGCTGAGCTTCCTCGTCGATGATCTGGTCATCAGAAAAGGTGGAGTCGGCGGCAACATTGCCTATGCCCTGGGTGTGTTGGGTGGATCCCCGCTCCTGGTGGGTGCTGTCGGGCCGGACTTCGGTGAGTATCGGTCTTGGCTGGAGTCCAACGGAGTCGATTGCACCGCGGTACGCGTGTCGGCGACAGCTCACACTGCGCGCTTCGTCTGCACCACCGACGTGGACATGGCTCAGATTGCGTCGTTCTACCCGGGTGCGATGAGTGAAGCGCGTGAAATCTCGATCGAGGAACTGTCCGCAGGACGAACGTTGGAATTGGTATTGGTAGGCGCCAACGATCCTGACGCGATGATCGCCCACACTCAGCAGTGCCGAGCGCTGAACATTCCTTTCGCGGCAGATCCGTCGCAGCAACTCGCGCGTCTGACCGGTCAACAAGCGGTCGATCTCATCGAGGGTGCGGCGTATCTCTTCACCAACGAATACGAGTGGGGACTGCTGCGTCAGAAGTCGGGCCTGTCGGAGACGGAGATCGCGGCCAAGGTCGGTATCCGGGTCACGACGCTAGGCAAGTCCGGCGTCGAGATCGTCACTCCCGACGGCGTGCGCACGCACGTGGACGTGGTTCCCGAGACCAGCAAAGTGGATCCGACCGGAGTGGGCGACGGCTTCCGGGCCGGCTTCCTCATGGCCCATCTCGCCGGTGCTTCCGTCGAGCGGGCAGCACAGCTGGGTTCCTATGTCGCGGTCCTCGTCCTCGAGACCACCGGCACTCAAGAGTGGACTTTCGTTCGAGATGACGCACTCAAGCGTCTGAGTTCGGCCTACGGAGCTACCGCGGCCGAGCAGATCGGAGCGCTGCTCCCGGCTTAGCCTGGCGTTCATCGCAAAGAAAGGGACCGTCACAACCGTCTACACGGTTGTGACGGTCCCTTTCTGTCATCCAGCGGAACCTGTGTCCGGAAAGATCAGATTTCGACCGGGTAGGTCGGCTCGCTGATCTTCGGAACGATGCGCTTTTCCACGAAAATCCCATGCCAGATCATGAAGATGAGAACGGTCCACAGACGACGACTGTGATCGGACTTGCCGTCGCGATGCTCGTTCAGCATTGCGGTGATCGCAGCCTTGTTCAGGATGTGATCCGTTTCGGACTCGGCGATCTGTTGGTGCGCCCAGTCGAACAATTCGGGACCCCGAAGCCAATGGCGAAGCGGAACAGGGAATCCCAGCTTCGCGCGGTTGAGGACATGCCCCGGGACGATGCCCTCCAACGACTTGCGCAGTGCGTACTTCGTCGTGTCCTTGGTGATCTTCTGGTCGAGAGGCAACCTCTCGGCGACGGCAAAAACCTCGGAGTCCAGGAATGGGACGCGCAACTCCAGCGAGTTGGCCATCGTGATCTTGTCGGCCTTTACCAGGATGTCGCCACGTAGCCAAGTGAACAGATCCAGATGCTGCATACGCGCAACCGGATCCCAGCCTCGAGTCTGCGCGTAGATCGGTGCCGTCACATCGGTGTGGGTCCACTCCGGACGGAAATCCCGCAGAACTGCGCGGAGCTGAGCGTCGCCGAAGCTTCGGGCATTCCCGTAATAACGATCCTCGAGCGTCATGGATCCGCGATGAAGCAAACTCTTGCCGCGCGTACCGTCGGGGATCTTGTCGCTGAGGGCTCCTGCGGCGCGACGCAATCCGCGTGGAAGATACTCGAAAGGCTTGAGGGACAGTGGCTCTCGATAGATGGTGTAGCCACCGAACAATTCGTCCGCGCCCTCACCGGAGAGTACGACCTTCACATGCTTGCGGGCTTCCTTGGCCACGAAGTAGAGCGGCACCAGTGCGGGATCGGCCACCGGATCGTCGAGGTACCAGACGATCTCGGGAATCGACGATGCAAACTCTTCTGGCCCGACGACCTTCACGACGTGTTTGGCACCGATCGCCGCAGCAGACTCGGCGGCGACGTCTACCTCGGAATAGCCGTCGCGCTCGAATCCGGTGGTGAAGGTGATCAGATTCGGATTGTGGCGTATCGCCAGTGCTGCGATCGCTGTCGAGTCGATCCCGCCGGACAGGAACGCGCCGACCGTGACATCCGCGCGCATGTGCTTGGCAACGGAGTCCTCGAGTGCGTCGGTGATCTCCTGATACCTCGCCGTCTCCGAACCGGCTACGAACGGCTTCACCGGGAACTTCGGAGTGAAGTAACGAGTGATCTTCGGCTGTGTGCCGGGGGAGAAGGTAGCCGAGCAACCCGATTCGAGTCGCCGGATCTCTCGATGCAACGTCTCGGGCTCCGGAACGTATTGAAGAACGGTGTAGTGCTGGATCGCTCGCGGGTCGAGTTCGGTACCGATACCGATCAGATCGGTCAGTTCGAGAAGGCTCTTCTTCTCGCTCCCGAACGCAGTACCGCCTGGCCCGGTTGCGATGAACAGTGGCTTGATGCCGAACGGATCTCTGGCCAGGAACATCTCGCGAGTCTCGGTGTCCCAGATTGCGAAGGCGAACATTCCTCGCAATCGGCGCAGCGCATCGTGACCCCAGTAGTGGAATGCTGCGACGATCGACTCGCCGTCGCCCTCGGTGAAGAAGACAGCGTCGTGCTCGCGCGTCAACTCCTCACGTAGTTCCAGGTAGTTGTAGATCTCCCCGTTGAACGTCATCGCATAGCGCGTCGGATTGTCGGCGGGTCCCCAGCGAAGTGGCTGATGCGAATGCTCGATATCGATGATCGACAGTCGGTTGAATCCGAAAACTACGTCTTCGTCGTGCCAAGTGCCAGGTTCGTCAGGCCCGCGGTGACGCATGCAATGCATGGCGGAACCGACGAGGTCGACTCCTGCGTCGTCCGTGCCGGCCGACGTGAGCAGGCCTAGTAGTCCACACACAGAGTCCACTACCTCTTTTCCAATTAGGGATCGGTTCAACCGACACTCGCCCGACGGGGTCGGTAGTCGTAAGGCGAGCGCCCGGGTCCGAGTATGCCGCAGACGCGACGCGCTCGAAGGTAGCGACCCAACAGTGGTCTTGCGGCAGCTTTGGTCTACGCTGCGTAGTACTAGGGCAACTCCATGTGGAGGCCCTTATTCTTCAGTGGTGGGCGATCAGGAAGGCGTGAACGTGGCGCAGAGTCGGATCCTTCGGCGAGCCGGGCTGACAACAGTTCTTGGCTTAGCCGCTGTGCTGTTGTCGGGTTGTTCCATCGACAGTGAAGTTTTGCGCTTCGGTTTTCCGTCGGGCATCACTCCACAGAGCACACGTATTCGTGAATTGTGGACTTGGTCCGTGGTCGCGGCACTTGTCATGGGCATCATCGTCTGGGCATTGATCTTTTGGGTGGTCATCTTCCACCGTAAGAAGAAGGACTCTCCGGAGTTCCCTCGGCAGACGGCGTACAACGTGCCATTGGAGCTGTTCTACACAGCCGTGCCGTTCGTCATCATCGCCGTGCTCTTCTACTTCACCGTGGTCGTGCAGAACTACGTCGGTGACAAGCAGTCCGATCCCGACGTCACCGTCGACGTGACCGCATTCCAGTGGAACTGGAAGTTCGGATACCAGACCATCGACCTCAAGGACGGCGTCGTCAAGTACGAGGGCACCGACCTCGAGGCGCAGGCGGCCGCGGAAGCTGCAGCCTCCCCGCCCGAGGGCGAAGCTCAAGGCAGTGAAGACGGCGAGATCGTTCCGGGAGCCATCCACGGTGTGAGCCCACAGGATCTGTCGTACCTGCACTACAACAAGATCGAGACAGTCGGCACCAGCGACGAGATCCCTGTTCTCGTGCTTCCGACCGGCAAGCGTATCGAATTCGTACTGGCCTCGTCCGATGTCATTCACGGCTTCTGGGTCCCCGAGTTCCTGTTCAAGCGCGACGTGATGCCGAACCCGAAGGAAAACCACTCCGATAACGTCTTCCAGATCTCTGAGATCGAACGAGAAGGCTCCTTTGTCGGTCGATGCACCGAAATGTGCGGCACTTATCACGCCATGATGAACTTCGAAGTTCGTGCGGTATCCCCGGACGACTTCCAGCAGTACATCGAGTCGCGTAAGCCGAAGAGCGAAGGCGGCAAGGCTTTGACGAACGCGCAGGCGCTGGAGGCAATCGGGCAGTCGCCGGTCTCCACCAGCACCATCCCGTTCACGACCGACCGTACGCAGAAGTCTGAATCCGTTGCTGACGGCAACTGACCAAGGAAGAATGCTGATATGAAAATCGAAGCCAAGATCTTTGAGATCCTGACTGTCTTCTTCCTTCTCGTCGGGATTGTGTACGCGGTGTTCACCGGGTTCTCCCGAACCGGCGTCGAGTGGGCAGGCGTCACCGCAATTGCTCTGTCGTTCGGCCTGACCCTCATCATCGGTACGTACTTCCGATTCGTCGCTCGACGCTTGGACACACGTCCAGAGGACTTCGACGACGCTGAGATCAGCGACGGCGCCGGCGACTTGGGCTTCTTCAGCCCCGGTAGCTTCTGGCCGATCAGCCTTGCGGGAGCTGCAGCGGTCACGGCAGTTGGCTTTGCGTTCTTCATCCCGTGGCTGATGGCGTTGGGCATCGTGCTGGTTCTGGCCGCAGCGGCCGGACTGGTATTCGAGTACCACATCGGACCAGAAAAGCACTGACCTGCATGTAGTCGGTCTCTAGACTCCAGCCAAGGCGCTGATCGTCCCTACCGGGGCGGTCAGCGCCTTGCTTTGTATCGGCCTGCAGATGATCTGTGCCTAGAACCGAGCGTGGAGCGGCGAATCCCGTCCGCCGGTACCCACATGGACCCCTCTCGGTGGATCGTTGCTGCTCACGTTCCTGACGAACGTCGCTATGGTCGGTGGTCCGAAGACGGCATGAGTAGCTCCACGGCAGAAATCGACGACTGCAGGTCCTGTTGTCCCAGCACGGCGGCTCGGACGATGTAGCCCTGGCAGAAGGTGAGCGTAGCGCGGGCAGTGTCACGGGCCGCCTCGACAATCGTCGGTCTGAATGCACTCCTGGGGGCACCGGGCACCGGGCATCGGTGTGGGTGCGGTGATCACCATGCTGATCGGCAATCCGATCTCCGGCGCGGTACTCCCGTACCAGTTCATTGCGGGACCGTGGGGCGGGATCGGGCAGTACTTCGTACCAGGGGCGGCGGCGAGCCTAGTACGCGAGGTCAACTATTTCCCGGACGCCTCTTCGTTGCACGAATGGGTCGTGCTGCTGGCATGGATTCTCGCTGGTGTTGCACTCTCGGTGATCGGTCACTATCGCAGCACGACTCCCATCCATCTGCGGAGAACGAGCTCGAGCAGCCAGTGGGCACTCTCTCGTAGTCGCGGCCAGAGCCCGGATGCCGACAGGTTCGTGCGAGTGGTGTTTTCGCGCAGACACCACTTGGAACGAGATGCCCAACTACCTACACGGTGACCGTTGATTTCGGAACGGCGTGCAGCGAGGGTACCCGACACCGCTGTGGCATCAGTAGTGGAGTCGATGATGTGGTCGGGGATAGTCGTCGACCTCCAAGAATCGGGTAGCAACGATGTCGTACTCGCGCCTCGGAACATCGCGAGGCGAGCCGCCGCGTTTGACCGCCAGCGGGTCGCCGTTTCAGGTCTTCCCGTTTCGCATGTCGCGTCGAAAGAACTGGAATAGTGCACTATCTGCGCTCGTCCCAACTCTGCGAGAACATGATGCGGAACCGCTGTCTTTCGTCCTCGACAGATGAAACGACCCTCTGCCGGACGACGCACAGGTGGACGCGCGCCCGGCGGGGGAGGGGAGGGGGCGTCTGATGGATGCGAGCCTGCGCGGATTTCGGGACCGGCTACTACGTACACGGCCGGCATTCAACGCGAAGAAGGGCGACACCCGATGGGTGCCGCCCTTCTTATGTTCGTCGAGAACCTCTAGGTCTCGCTCTCACTGTCTTCGCGGTCTACAGCATGTTTCGCGGAACCGTTGCCGTTGCCGTTGCCGTTCGAATGGCCGTTGGTTCCATGACCGTTGGTTCCATTGCCGTTCGAGTGACCGTTGAGCTGTAGCTGATAGTTCTTCAGCATGTTCAACTGCTCGACCTCACCGTGGTGCAGAGCTTCTTCCAGAGCCTTGCTCTCGGCAACCGGATCTGGTCGGAACAGTGAACCTGATCCTGGCTTTCCAGCAGATCCGAGCTTGTTCATCTTCTTCGGAATCGCCGCACCCTGATATTCGAGTGGGATCGGGTGTCCGTGGCTGTCGACCGGCCCGAGTGGCTGGTGGACCTCGACGTACTGGCCGTGCGGCAGACGCTTGATGATTCCGGTCTCGATGCCGTGATCGAGAACAGTGCGGTCGCTGCGCTGCAGGCCGATGCAGAACCGGTACGCAACGAAGTACGCGATCGGAGGCAGAATCAGCATTCCGATTCGACCGATCCACGTCATCGCGTTGAGTGAGATATCGAATTTGTACGCGATGATGTCGTTGACGCACGAGATGGTCAGAACCAGGTAGAACGCCAGGACCATCGCGCCGATCGCAGTCCGGACCGGTACGTCGCGTGGGCGCTGAAGCAGGTTGTGGTGTGCCCGATCGCCCGTGAGGCGCTTCTCGATCCACGGATACATGATCATCACCGTGAAGACCAGACCCATGATCAGTGCGACAGCGAAGACTGCGGGGATCGTGTAGCGACCTGCGATGTAGATGTCCCACGCGGGCCACAGTCGAGCCAAGCCGTCCGTCCACATCATGTAGAAGTCGGGCTGAGACCCGGCCGAGACCTGAGATGGGTTGTACGGTCCGATATTCCAGACCGGGTTCACCTGGACGAGGCCACCCATGAGCGCAAGGACACCGAACGTGACGGCGAAGAATGCACCGGACTTTACGGCGAAGACCGGCAAGATACGGACGCCGACGACGTTGGTCTCGGTGCGGCCGGGTCCGGGGAACTGCGTGTGCTTCTGGTACCAAACAAGTGCGAGGTGAGCTGCGATCAGCGCCAGGATGATGGCGGGTAGCAACAGCACGTGCGCAACGTACAAGCGCGGAATGATGATCGTGCCCGGGAAGTCGCCGTCGAACACCAACCAGTGCAACCACGTTCCGATGACGGGAACACTCATCGAAATGCCGGAGAACGCGGCACGAAGGCCGGTGCCGGACAGCAGGTCGTCGGGAAGCGTGTAGCCGAAGAAGCCCTCGAACATCGCCAAGATGAGAAGCAAGCAGCCGATGACCCAGTTGGCTTCACGTGGTCTGCGGAACGCACCGGTGAAGAAGATACGCATCATGTGAACGATGATCGAAGCAGCGAACATCAGTGCTGCCCAGTGGTGGATCTGTCGCATGAACAAACCGCCGCGCACCTCGAAAGAGATGTTCAACGCTGTTTCGTATGCCCGAGACATCGTGACGCCACGAAGAGGCTCGTAGATGCCGTTGTATTCGACCTCGCTCATCGACGGGTCGAAGAACAACGTCAAGAACGTGCCTGAGATCAACAGGATTACGAAGCTGTAGAGCGCGATCTCGCCGAGAAGAAATGACCAGTGGGTCGGGAAGACTTTGTTGATCTGTCGACGTATGCCAGGCGCCAGGTGGTAACGACTGTCGACGTCGTCGGCCTGCTTGGCAGCGAGGGCTTGCAGTGAAGGACTCATGAATCGGTCTCCGGTCTACGCTCCCAGAAGGCGGGTCCGAGGGCTTCGATGTAATCCCCGTCCGCTACTAAGAAACCTTCTTCGTTAACGGTGATAGGCAGCTGCGGCAGAGCGCGAGCAGCCGGTCCGAAGATCGGCTTGGCATACTCGAGTGCGTCGAACTGCGACTGGTGGCACGGGCACAGAATCCGGTTGGTCTGCTGCTCGTACAGCGACGTCGGGCAACCCAGGTGGGTACAGATCTTCGAGTAGGCGAAGTAGTCGCCGTAATTGAAGCTTTCCTGGTTCTTGCGCTTGATGACCTTGGCCGTGTCCTCAGAGCGGAGACGGATAAGCATGGTCGCGTTGCGAATTCCACGAAGTGATTTGAGCAAGGCGTGATCGTCGTCGCGGTCGGCCTCGCGGAATGGAAATACTGTTTCCATGGCTCCGGCATCCATATCCTCTGGGCGGACCAGAACGACGTCATGGGGACGACCGGTATCGCGCCGAAGGTAGATCGTTTCTCCAGGGTAGCGCGGAGTCCAACCGGAGACCCACAGAGGAGATTTGTCACCCTCGGCCCACGGGTTCTTGACCAGGCCCCCCAGGGGCAGAATGGCCATGATTCCGAGTGCGCCGCCGCCGAAGAACAATGATCGCTTGATCACCTTGCGTCGTCCGATGGTCGACGTGTCGAGCGAATCACTCAGCTGGGCAACGACAGTCTGTCGGTCCACCTCGGAAGAAGATCCATCGTGGCGGTCCTGAATGGAAACCTCTTCAGGAATGAACTTCTTGGTGAACTGGACTGCACCGACACCTACACCGAGGATCGCGAGACCCATGGTCAGGCCGATCAGCGGAGTGTAAAGGGTGTACTTCCAGTAGCTCTCTTCACCGAGTCCGGCATATTCCCAAGGCCAGAACAAATAGATCGCGATGAAAGCGACAGCAGAAACTCCCGAAAGCGCGAACCAGAACGCAACATTGCGTTCAGCGCGCTTCTCGGCGCGTGTGCCCTGTACTGCCCAACGATCTCTACGGAATGCAACATCGACGTGGTCGAGATTGGTGCCCAGCGTCACCAGCTGGTCACGCGTCATTCCGGCGAGTTCTTCGTCGGTGTACTTCCTGTTCACGTCCACATTGTTCCCGCCGGTCTGCCCGGCGTCCGCGCGTCCGGAATCACCGTCACTCATGACCTCGCTCCGATCCACAACGTTGCGCCGACGACGGCACCGATTCCGATGATCCAGATTGCCAGTGCCTCGGTACCCGGGCCGAAGCCGCCAAGTCCCCAGCCACCTGGCGCAGTCGTATCCTGCGCTGACTTCACGTAAGAGATGATGTCGATCTTTTCTTCTTGCGTAAGTTGACGGTCCGAGAACTTAGGCATGTTCTGCGGGCCCGTGACCATTGCCGTGTAGATCTCCTGCTCGGAAGCCGGTCCGAGCGAGGGTGCGTACTTGCCCGAGGACAAAGCGCCGCCCTGGCCGGTGAAGTTATGGCACGAGGCGCAGTTGAGACGGAAGAGTTCGCTGCCGCGGGCAATATCACCGTCGGAAAGCGAAGACTGCGCTACTTCGCCGTTGCTGTCGAGAAGCAGGGTGGGGCCGCCACCATTGGCCTGGATATATGCACCCAATGCGTCGATCTGCTTGTCGTCGAACTTCGCCGGCTTGCGTTCAGCCTGCGCTTCGTTGCGAACCGCAGGCATACGACCTGTTGAGACCTGGAAGTAGACAGCGGCTTCGCCGACACCGATCAGGCTGGGTCCACGGTCCTGCACGCCCTGCAGGTTCACTCCGTGGCAGGTGACACAGGACGTGTCGTACAACTGCTTACCCTCGCGGATCAACGCGGCTGAATCCTGATCGGCTGTCGCCACCTGGGGGGTGGGAGTCAAAGCCGACGCAAGAAATCCCGCGCTGATGAGACCCATCATGAGTACTACTGCGCCTGTCACACGGCGGCGAACCTTGCGCTGCCGACGACTCTTCACTGCTGAAGGAGAACCGGCTGACGTCATATCTGTGTTGTCGCCGGGTGATGCTGGGGGAGATGAGCTCATCTTCTATCCCTTGTCGTGTCGGGACGGACTGAACGCCAGGGGCTGATTCCTGACGTTCATTGTTGTCGACGAAGTCGAAACACTTGCTTCAACGATATTCATCAGCGGATGAAGTAGATGGTGGCGAACAACGCAATCCAGACGATGTCGACGAAGTGCCAGTAGTACGACACGACGATCGCAGCTGTTGCCTGAGCGGGCGTGAACTTACTGACCAGCGTTCGCGTGATCAGGAAGACGAAGGCGATGAGTCCACCGATCACATGGAGGCCGTGGAATCCGGTCGTGATGTAGAAGACCGAGCCATAGACGCTCGAGGAGATCGTGGTGCCCTCTTCTACCAGGTGGTAGTACTCGTACCCCTGGCCGAGGACGAACAACGTCCCCATGACCAATGTGATGATGTACCAGCGTCGCAGTCCGAAGACGTCACCGCGCTCAGCGGCGAATACGCCTAGCTGGCAGGTGAAGGAGGACGCGATCAGAACGGTTGTCACCGGTACCGCGAGACCGAGGTTCAGCTCGGTCGGTTCCGGTGGCCAGATGCCGTTTGCCTGCGCCCTCGCGACGAAGTACATCGCAAAAAGTCCAGCGAAAAACATTAGTTCGCTCGACAACCACACTATGGTGCCGACGCTGACCATATTAGGACGGTTCAGCGAGTGCACGCGTTGGGTGATTGCCGATCCTTGAGTCCCTACAGCGCTCGTCACAAAGAGAAGTATGACTGGCCGTAGTACCGATTGCATACCCGGGTCCTGTGTTGGCGCGTCGCGACCATCGACGTCGGCTCTCTCCCCTGTAGAGGCGCTGGTCGGCGGCACCAGTCACGCTCGGGTGAGTGCGTCGTGGAAGGGTTGCCTCATGTCAACGAACGGTAAGACGACTTGGTTCCGACGGTGGTTTTCTCGCGCTCGGTCGATCCCACTCGACCCCGCCAGAACCGATTTGATCGTCGTGGCATCGTCCTTCGACGACGCCGAGCCATGCTCTGCGGCGTTGCAACGCGGTAGACAACAGAATGCATGGGTCGAGGACGAAGAGATCGTCCTTCGGCACCATCTGTTCTTGCCGCCGGACATGATCGACGACGCGGCGGCGATCGCTGCCCAAGACGGTTACGAGCGGGCCCCCGGTTCGATGACGATGGAGTCACCCGAGATCAACGGCTACCAGCCCGCCGTCGATGGAGGCGTGCCGATAGTCCTGCAGCGGGTACAGGTGCTGGACGCGCTGCACTGCTCACAAGAGCGTTCTCGGATGGCTGGTCTTGCGCAACGCCGCGGCGGAATCGTGCTGGGCTGGGACGCCTTACAGCCTGCTTCCGACGCAGGCCGTGTCGCTGACTAAGCTTTCGCCACATTGCGAACCTATGACGTAGTGCAACCGCGTCATAGGTTCGGTCGGGCCACACCGGTGCCGAAGATATGGCCGTCAGTTCAGGAAGGCACGGGAAAAGATGACCGCACCGATCAACGACGAGTCGAGCAGGACCTGGAAGAGCATTCTCGGGGCATTGACGTCGTGGGTCGATTTATCGAGCGCCGATACAGCCTGGGCGATGGACGAGATCATGTCCGACCACGCCACAGCAGCGCAGATTGCTGCCTTCGGGGTGGCACTCAAGATGAAGGGGCCCACTCCCGCGGAGGTGGGAGGACTTGCCGACTCGATGCTCGCGCATGCTTCCCTCGTCGATAGTGAACCGAATTCGGTGGACGTCGTCGGTACCGGTGGCGACGGCGCAGACACGGTGAACATCTCGACTATGGCCGCGATCGTGGCGGCAGCAGCGGGTGCTCCGGTGGTCAAGCATGGGAATCGAGCGGCATCGTCACAGAGCGGTACGACCGATGTTCTGGAAGCGCTGGGGGTCAAGTTCGGTCTGGGACCGAGCGGAGTTGCCGAAAGCGTTCGCGATGTCGGTATCGGGTTCTGTTTCGCCCCGGTATTTCATCCCGCGCTGCGGTTCGCGGGCCCGCCGCGGAAGGAGATCGGGATTCCGACGGTCTTCAATATACTCGGCCCACTCACCAATCCCGGTCGGCCGCGATCAGGCTTGATCGGGTGCGCATTCGAGGCACTGGTGCCGGTCGTCGCGGGGGTATTCGCCGGCCGTGGCACGAGCGCTCTCGTGGTCCGCGGTGACGACGGCCTCGACGAGATAACGCTGTCCACCACTACCAGCGTGCACGTCGTCTCAGGAGGCACGGTCACTGCAACGACGATCGATCCGAAGGACTTCGGGTTCGACTACGTACCGCTGTCCGCGCTCAAAGGTGGTGACGCCGCGTTCAACGCGAGAGTGGTGCACGCTGTTCTAGCCGGAGAGACCGGCCCGGTGCGCGACGCGGTTCTACTGAACGCGGCAGCCGCGCTGACTGCTTACGCCGGAATATCCGAAGGAATCGATGCCGGCGATATCATCGGCGCTCTCTCTGCAGGGTTGGTGCGCGCAACGAAGGCTGTCGACTCCGGTGCGGCAGCCACACTACTGGCTCGATGGGTGAGCCGGTCGAACGAGCTGGATTGATCCGACCGGCTTAGGCGCGGAAGTGCCTCACTCGCCGATCGAAAACCCCGCGTCGATGTCGGCGCTGGAATACGACTGGAACGCGATGTGCGTCGCGGTATTCAGGACGCCGGCCACCTTGTTGATCCGTTGCGTCACAACCTCGGCGATCTGCTGATGATCGCGGACCTTGACGATGGCGATCAGGTCGACATCTCCCGCACACGAATAGACCTCGGACACACCGTCGACGTCCGCCACTGCTTGCGCGGTCTCGGGGATGGCACTTGCCTCGGCGTCGATCATGACAATGGCGTGGATCATGGGTCTCCCTCATTCGATGCGCGAACACGCGTGCGTTGCGACTCCCCCCGCGAGCTTAGAGGGCGTACCGGTCGGGGTACGGCGACGCGCTGTACTCGTGGCGGGACGCGGCGCGAGAGATACTGCACCATTCCTTCCACGCCCCAGCGCCATATGCCGGCTCGGCGTACCCGTCGGTGGTCCGCACTATGCGGACGCCGTCGGAGTCCAGCCACCGGGCAATGAGGCCCACCTCCTCGGGCGATGCGCCGCGCAACGGGGTGGTGTCCGGGATGACGGTCTCGGCGGCGGCGATGATGGCCTCCACGGCCGGCATCGGGTGCACGCGACGCGCGGTCGTAGCCGCGCCCGCCAGCCGCCCGTTGCGAATCACTGCGAGTTCCCATCCTCCTTCCGTAGTTCTCCTGGCGGCCACGAGTTCGGTGATGGCCGCGATCGCTGCGAGACGGTGCATTCTTCGGATCATGTCGGCGAGAACGGTGAGTCGATCACGCAGACGGGCGGCCGATTCGAAAAGTTCGGTGTCGGCGAGTTGGGTGACCCGCACTCGCGCCGCGTGCAACATTGCGTTGTCGACGCCGTCGATCAGAGCGTGGAATCGCGCGGGATATACCGAGTACTCGTCGGGTGACAGCACGCCTGCCGTCGCTGCAGCGCAACCGCCCACCGCGGTCGGTGGGCAGTTCTGTCCGTGTGTGCCGGTGCGCGGGATGCGATTGGAGCAGGTGCGGATCGAACCGAATTCGGAGATGAGCGCGGCGGCGTCCGCGGCATCACTTCGCGCTGTGAAGGGCCCGAGTGAGCTCGTCGTCGGCGTTCTGACGATGGAAAGCCGTGGAAACGCTTCGACCGTCGTAGTGATCCACCATCCCTTCTTGGGGAACTTCGATCGGCGGTTGTACGGCGGGATGTGCGCACTCAGCAAGCGGAGTTCGCGTACGCCGGCTTCGAGACCGTGAGCACACTCGACGTAGTCGACATCGACCGCAAGGCTGACCATCTCCTTCATCCGGCCGCGAGTTTCCGAACCGGTGAAGTAGTTCCGGACTCGACGTTGCAGATTGGTCGAGGTACCGACGTACAAGACCTCCTTGCCGGGGCCCTTGAACAGGTACACCCCCGGGGTGCGGGGGAGGTGGGCCGCGAGGGAACGCTTCGCACACTGTCCGGCGGAGACGTTCGGGAGATAGTCGACGAGTTCGGCGTAGCTGTGCACACCCTGATTTCCGACGCGCTCGATCAGCGCGTGCAGCACGTCCACCGTCGCGCGGGCATCGTCCAGGGCGCGGTGAGTCGGAGTGGTGCCGACGTCGAACAACGATGCGAGAGCCGACAGCTTCACGGATGGGGCCTCGTCGCGGGTGAGTACACGACGCGCCAGCTTGACGGTGCACAGAACTTGGAACTTGGGCCACGCGATGTCCAGTCGACTGGCGGCGGCGCGGAGAAAACCGGTATCGAACCCAGCATTGTGCGCGACGAGCACTGCGCCCCGTGCGAATTCCAGGAAGCCGGGAAGTACACGCTCGATGCGCGGTGCGTCGATCAGCATCGCGGAGGTGATTCCGGTCAGCTCGACGATGAAAGGCGGAATCGCCCGACCTGGATCGACGAGAGTGGCGAACTCTCCGATCACCTCACCTCCACGGACTTTGACTGCCCCGATCTCGGTGATCGCTTCGGTATCGGCGCTGCCGCCCGTCGTCTCCAAATCGACGACCACGAAAGTCGTCTGATGCAACGGGGTGTCCAGTTCATCGAACGTCAGCTGGATCGGAAGGGTCACAGGACGGGACGGTAGATGGCGGTACCGACAGAATCCTGTGTTGCCGCTTTCGTGGAAGGCGTGTCGTACCTCGCCGATAAGTTCGCCCGAAACGAGTCGGAATTTCGGGCTGAAACACGAAAGAGACGAGGATCACATGATTGTGGATTGCAGTGATTGCAAGGTTCGAGACATCGCGTGCGGAGACTGCGTCGTAACCGTGCTTCTGGGGGCTCCGAGACTGGCAGGTTCGGCCGGTGTGGATGTCGGGTCCGCAGCGTCGAAAATAGACATCGACCAGGCGGAACTGGGTGCTATCGGGGTTCTGGCGGAGGGTGGTCTCATCCCACATTTGCGTTTGGTCGTGGCCGACGGCGACGCCCCTCGGAGTGCTTCGTTACCGTCCTGTGATTCAAGCGCGGATCTACGTGCGATGTAGTCCGGTCTTCAGATATTCGAGACTCTTCGGCGCGTCGGGGTCGACACGGAGGGATGCCATTTCGTAACCTTCCTGAGACCTTGCGGAGTCTCGCCAGTCCAGACAGGAGTGGCGTCGCAAGTCACCGCCTAATCGGGCACTCTTCGGAGTGGCCGTACCGGGAACCCGATTTCTACTGGGGTGAATCCCGCCGGATCGCTTATGCGAACGGTGGGTAGGGCTGATCTTCCCAGCCCGAACCCGTCAGCTAACTCGGTCGGCGGATGAGTGGAAGAAACGGAGCACAACCTCTCGTGGCGTCACATACTTCAACCCGTCAATTGCGTCGAATACTCGTAGCCGGTGCGATCACTGCCGGCGCGGTCATCCTGCCCGCTGCCCCCGCAATGGCGGCCCCCATCACGATCCCGGGTGTCGGTACGTTCGAAATACCAGAGATCCCGGGCATGCCCCCGCTGCCGACCGTCCCCGGACTGCCCGGCGCACCGGCACCCATCGCTCCCCAGGTCACTCCGGCTGCGAAGGCAGTGCAGGCTGCCGAGTCCAAGGTCGGGTCCCCGTACGTCTACGGCGCTTCCGGTCCTGACTCGTTCGATTGCTCGGGTCTGGTGCAGTGGGCGTACAAGCAGGCCGGCGTCAGCTTGCCCCGTACGAGCTACGACCAGGCGTCCGCTGGTGTTCCGGTATCCCAGTCCGATCTTCAGCCGGGAGATGTCGTCTCCTTCTATGACGGATCGCATTCGGGTATCTACGCAGGCGGCGGCAACGTAATCCACGCGTCCACCTCAGGTGTTCCCGTCAAGGTTGCACCGGTTTCCTCGATGCCGTTCGACGGAGCTCGTCGATACTGACTCGTGTGATCGGTACGCAAACAGCATCAGGGACCGGTCGTATAGGCCGCGGACCTGGTGCTGTTTCGTCGTTTCGCCGGGAAGAGGCATGCGTGTGGGCCCCTCGATCCGGTCGTGGTTGGACTCTGGCGTGACGATTCCGTAACCTTGCCGAGTCTCGATCGGTCGAATATTCCAGCAGTTCGGATAAATCCGAATTATCCGACTCGAATTCCGACCACTGGCTGATACTCATGGGTAGAGTTTGTTTTCATCCCCTGCACTGATGCAGCGACATCGCAGCGAAGGTCCGCTGTGCCATAGCTCCATCGACACACCTGCAAGAACGGAGAGTCACCTTCCGTGGCGACACCGACAGTCAAGAACGTTGCTCGATCCAAACGCAGCGTTCTCGCCGCTGCAGCTTGTGCGCTGTGTCTACTCGTGGCACCGGCCGCAACAGCCCAGGCGCAGCCGGGCATAGACAGTGCATCCGATGCGCAGACGCGGTTGTCGGACCTTGCTCGTGAGTCCGAGCAAACGACCGAGGCTCTGCACAACGCGCAGATAGATCTCGATGCCAAGACCGCAGTGCAGCGCGAAGCAGAGGCCGCCCTCGGGTCTCATCAGATCGCGCTCGCGGACGCCGAAGCGGCGTTGGCCGAGCTGAAGCCCGCGGTGGACAAAGTAGCCAACGTCAACTATCAGGGTGGTCGGACAAACCGGTTGTTCGCTGTGATGGTCAGCGATTCACCGCAGCAACTGTTGGACCAGATGTCGGCCCTCGACATCATTTCCGCGGAAACGTCACGGCAGGTGGGTCAGTTCAAGCAGGCGACGTCCGATGCTGCTGCGGCCGAGGAGGCCTCACGTTCAGCTGCAGACGAGGCGCGCGCGGCTGCAGATCAGGCCAAAATGGTCAGCGACGATCTGCAGGCCAAGCAGAGCGAACTTCAAGGGCAAACGGCAGAGGTGATGGCGGCGTTCAGTGCGCTGTCCGGCGCCGAGAAGAGTGACTACGCAGGCAGCCCGCTACCTCCAGGATTCGACCTGTCGAAGATCATCGAGGGTCTGGTTCCGGGATCGGGGTCCGGTGCTCTGCAAGCAGGGTTGACGCAGATAGGTAAACCGTATGTGTGGGGCGCTACCGGGCCCGATGGCTTCGACTGCTCAGGGCTGGTCGTGTGGGCCTACAAGCAGGTCGGCAAGACGCTTCCGCGGTCCAGTCAGGCGCAGGCGGCCGGCGGAACCCCAGTCGATCAGAAGAGCCTTCAGCCAGGCGACGTCGTTCTGTTCTATCCGGATGCCTCGCATGTCGGCCTGTATGCCGGTAATGGCAACGTGCTGCATGCGTCGACGTTCGGTGTGCCGGTGAAGGTTCAGTCGATGGCGTCGTTCCCGTTCTACGGTGCGCGCCGGTACTGATAGCGCAAGCTTGGTTCACTCGATGACTGTCCGCCGCTCTATGTCGGCGGCAGTTCTCGTCGGCGCTCTCGTATGGGTGTCGGGATGTACAGCGTCCGGCCCGCTGGCCGAGTCGACGATACCGATGCCCTCGAATCCTTACGAGGATCAGCGTAAGGCGGGCGTCGAACAGCTTCTGGTGGATTGGGCGGATGCGGTCTCCTCCAACGACGATGCTGAACTGGAAGCTCTTGTCGACCCGGCAGCGTCGCCCGAATTTCTGCAATCGCTGATCCGCTCCGCATCGAACCTCTCGGAGGTACCGCTGTCCGAGTGGGGCTACGAGATCGTGGACGAGCCGGAAACGCCCGTCCCTTCCGAAATTGCCGAGCGCGTGGGGGCCGCCGATGTGTGGGCGCCATCGGTGGTTCTTCGGTATGGGGTCGACGGGCCGGATGACCTACCGACTCGCAGACCGATCTCGTTGCTGGTGGCCGAGCGCGACGATAGATGGCGACTGGTTTCCGACACAGACTTACCAGGTATCGACCGACATACCTGGCGGGGACCGTGGGACTTCGGGCCGGTAACGGCCACGCCGATCACGACCGCCGGGGGAACATCGATGGTGCTGGGCAAGCGAGAGCAGGACCTTTTCACCTCTCGGCTTTACACCGAGGTGCCGGCCGCGGTCGAGGCAGTTGCGGACTTCGTGGGCGAGAACTGGCCGCGCAAGACGCTGATAGTGACGACGAGTTCCACAGATGAGTTCCTCGCGTCGGCAGGGGAAGTTGCAGGCCCGGACGTGGCGGCTGTGTCCGTCTCTGATGTCGTTGTACCCGGCGATCCGGTGACTGGGCAGCGTGTCGTCTTCTCGCCCTCCGCTGCCGAGCGATTGACCGAGTTCACTACCCGCTCGGTCCTGCGTCACGAGCTCACACACATCGCCGCTCGGGCGAACACCGTCGACGGATCGCCGACATGGATGCTCGAGGGGTTCGCGGATTATTCGGGATACCGCGGATCGGGTGTCGACTTCGCCACACTGGCTCCGACACTGAGTCGTGCAGTCGGGGTGGGCGGGCCGCCAACGGTGCTCCCGGCAGACTCGGATTTTTCGGCAGGCGGGCTCCGTTCGACCCTCGCGTACGAATCCGCATGGTCCTTGGCGGCATTCATCGCTGAGCGATACGGTGAGCAGGTGCTGCGAGATCTCTACGCGCAGTTGTCAACCGGTCCGCAAACAGACGCCGAGATCAGCGCGGGTCTCGAAGCGACTGTCGGGCCTGGAACCGACGCTTTCATCGCGGACTGGGGGGCTTGGGTTACGCAGAATGCGAGCTGACCTACGGTAGTGCAATGGGTCGGACGCTCTTGGTAACGAATGACTTTCCCCCGCGTCCCGGAGGTATCCAGTCCTATCTCCAGAGCATCGCGGATAGGTTCCCACCCGAAGAACTGGTGGTATATGCCCCCCGGTGGCGGGGAGATAGTCATCTTGCGTTCGATGCACGCCAGCCGTACGAAGTGGTCCGGCACCCCACGACGCTGATGCTACCGACGCCGCTGGTGGCGCTAAGAGCTGCGAGGCTTGTGAGGTCGCACGAGTGCGACAGTGTGTGGTTCGGGGCGGCAGCGCCGCTCGCTGTGATGGCTCCAGTGGTCAGACGCGCAGGGGTAGAGACGATCATCGCCAGCACCCATGGTCACGAGGTGGGATGGTCGATGATTCCAGGTGGTCGCGGAACGCTGCGAGCGATCGGCAACTCCGTCGACACGGTGACCTACGTAAGCAAGTACACGCGAGGACGGTTCGCGTCGGCTTTCGGTCCACAGGCCGCGCTCGAGCACGTGCCGCCGGGTGTCGACACCGACAAATTCAAGCCGGATTCCGCTGCGCGAGCAGAACTTCGGGCCCGCTACGGGTTGGGGGATCGACCGACGATTCTGTGTCTGTCACGCTTGGTACCGCGCAAGGGACAGGATTTTCTCATCCGGTCCATGCAGGGGATCAGAGAAGCGATCGACGGTGCGGTTCTGGTTATCGTCGGTGGCGGGCCGTACGAGGGCACCTTACGCGCGCTGGTCCGCAGCTGCGGCGTGGAGAAACACGTGATCTTCACTGGCACAGTCCCTTCGGCGGAGCTGGCCGCGCATCACACGATCGCGGACGTCTTCGCGATGCCCAGCAGAACTCGCGGCTGGGGGCTCGACGTCGAGGGTCTGGGGATCGTCTACCTGGAAGCGTCGGCGTGCGGCGTGCCGGTCGTCGCCGGCATGTCCGGTGGCGCACCGGAAACTGTGCGGCAGAACGAAACCGGACTTGTAGTCGATGGTCGTTCGGTCGAGCAGATCACCGAGGCGATCGTCCGAATTCTGTCCGATGCGACGCTTGCCGCATCGATGGGCGCGGCCGGGCGTGAGTGGGTCGAAAAGAACTGGCGCTGGGATACTCTCGCGCACAGGCTGCGCAGCCTGCTCTGATCCGCGCCCTGTTCCCTTGTGCGTGTGGTCGGCACACAAGGGAACAGGCCGGTGACTACCTGGAGTAGATCGCTTCGACGTCGTCCGCGTAGGTCTTGGTGATCACATTGCGTTTGAGCTTCATCGTCGGTGTCACCTCGCCCGCCTCCTCGGTGAAGTCGTTCGGCAGGATCCGGTACTTCTTGATCCCCTCGGCGTGCGAGACCGACTTGTTTGCGTCAGCGATCGCCGCATCGATTTCTGCGATCAGGTCCGGGTCGGTGGCCAGGTCGGCAGCAGATGAATCTGCGGGTTTGGAGTTGCGCGCCTTCCAGCCGGTCAGAGCGTCGGCATCGAGCGTCACCAAGGCGCCGATGAACGGCTTCTGATCGCCGACGACGATTGCTTGACTGATCAGGACATGTGCGCGCAGTTGATCTTCCAGACCTGCGGGCGAGACGTTCTTTCCGCCGGCGGTGACGATCAACTCTTTCTTGCGGCCGGTGATCGTGATGTACCCGTCGGCGTCGAGCGAACCGAGATCGCCGGTACAGAACCATCCGTCATCCAAGGACTCGGCAGTCGCTTCTTCGTTACGCCAGTAGCCGGCGAACACAACAGGGCCGCGCAGCTGAATCTCGCCGTCGGGAGCGATACGGACGGTATTGCCGGGGAGAGGTCGACCGACACTGCCGACGTGTTGATAGCCGATGGTATTCACCGCAAAGGCTGCGCTGGTCTCGGTCAGTCCGTATCCCTCGTAGATCGGCACCCCGATTCCGCGATAGAAGTGGCCGAGTCGTGCGCCGAGCGGAGCGCCGCCGGAGATTGCCAGCTTGCAGTTACCGCCTAGGGCCACACGGAGTTTCGAGTACACGAGCTTGTCGAACACTGCATGCTTGACTCGAAGTACGATTCCGGTCGAACCGTCGTCCTTCGACTGGCTCCACGCGACAGCTGTGTCGGCGGCCGCGTCGAAGATCTTTCCCTTGCCGTCGGCATGTGCCTTCTGTCGTGCAGTGTTGAACACTTTCTCGAACACGCGGGGGACCGACAAGATGAAGTCCGGCTGGAACGACCCGAACGTGGAGACGAGGTTGGGGATGTCGTTGGTGTGGCCGACAGTCGCCCCCGCATCGAAGGCTGCAATCGTGACGGCGCGGGCCAACACGTGCGCGAGCGGCAGGAACATCAGGGTCCGCGTGCCACCTCTCAGCAGTGTCTTCAGCGTCGTCTCGCGGATTCCCTTGGACTCGGCGAGGAGATTGGCATGGGTGAGCTGCACCCCTTTGGGGCGGCCGGTGGTACCCGAGGTGTAGATGAGGGTCGCCGGATCGGACGAACGTAGCGCAGCGACACGTGCTTCGACCACGCCGTCGGTAGTGGCCGCACCGAGTTCGATCAATTCGTGGATCGCACCGGTATCGGCAGTTTCGCCGTCCACCTGGAACGTCCTACGTACCGTCTTCGACGCTTCGACGACGTCGGCGGTTTCGTCGCGGTGCTCCTTGTTTTCCAGCACGAGCAGAACTGGCTCGGCGTCGGACAGGATCCACTCGACCTGATTGGCAGATGATGTCTCGTAAACGGGAACCGTAACGCCGCCTGCCGCCCAGATCGCGTAGTCGAGTACCGACCATTCGTAGCGCGTCGAGGACATCAGTGCAACGCGATCACCCTGCTCGACTCCGGAGGCAATCAGACCTTTGGCAACCGATACGACCTGAATCGCGAACTGCTCGGCAGTGACATCGGTCCAGCTGCCGTTCTCTTGGCGGAGAAACGCAACCGACTCGGGTGCCGTAGCCCGGCGGGTGAAAACGGAATCGACTGTCGATTCCCCGTCCTCGACTTTGAATCGGGCGGGCACAGTGAACTCACGCACGGGGGTACCTCCAACAACGGATCGGTTAGCTCTACTCACGAGTAGCTCGGATTGTTTGTACTGTAGTCCGGCTTTCTGGAGCAGTTCGACCGCCTCAGGTGCGGCGCCGCGAAAGATATATGTGAAGCTCTTTCGATGAGCAGTATCCAAGTAGCGGATCAAACCTTCATTGCTGTTCCGGGTGCGCGCGTCTCCGAGGCGATGGCGCCGAGAGATCGTTGGCGGTCGTGGTGGCCTGACCTGCGGATCGAGGTGTCCGAAGATCGTGCCGACAAAGGCATCCGTTGGACGATCGACGGAGCGCTGACGGGGACGATGGAAGTGTGGCTCGAGGAAATCCCGGTCCTCGACGGCGTCATCGTCCATTACTTCTTGCACGCAGAGCCACCAGCTGGGCGAGAGGGACTCGACCTTGTCGGCGAAAACCGCAGGCGAAGGATTGCCGGAAAGTCGATGGCTTTCGCGCTCAAGCGTGAATTGGAGGCAGGCCGCGCTGCGGGCGAGCGTCCGGATCACGCGCGAACCTGAGGCTGAGGCGCGCTCTCTTGCGGTCCCCGTTGTGCGGACCGTAGGCGATCGTGTGTGATGAGGGGCGTCGACGGCGAGCGCCGATGCCTGGGCGATACAAGCCCATCGACACCGAATGAGAGAGGAAGCGGACCAACAGCCATGGCCGAGAAAACTCAGAGGTCGATAACCGTCGACGCTCCGTCCGCACAGGTAATGGACGTGATCGCAGACTTCGACGCGTATCCGTCCTGGGTCTCGGCAGCGAAGTCCGTGGAGGTGCTCGCTACCGGCTCGAACGGTCGAGCAGACCGCGTCAAGTTCGTCCTCGATGCTGGAATGGTCAAGGACACCTACGAACTTCGTTACGACTGGGCACCGGATGGAATGGCGGTGGCATGGGAGCTCGTATCGGGTGAAATGCAGAAGTCGCAGTCGGGGTCGTACACGTTGAAGGACACCGGTGACGGACGAACCGATGTCGTCTACGAGTTGACGGTGGATCTGAACATTCCGATGATCGGGTTGTTCAAACGTAAAGCGGAGAAGGTCATCACCGATACCGCGCTGAAAGAGCTGAAGAAGCGGGTCGAAGGCTGAGCGAGCCTCGCACCGACGCCCGCACCATGGTCCGACTGTTCGTCGGAAAGGGCGGAGCGGGCAAGACGACGCTTGCTGCCAAGGCTGCGATCGAGGACGCCAGATCGGGGCGTCGAGTGCTGGTGGTGTCATTCGATCAGGCGCATTCGCTGTTCGATGTTCTCGGACGCCCAGCCCTGGATCGTTCGACGTCCCCGGCCGGTAATGGGCCCCGATCCGTGGCCGAGGGACTCGATGTTCTCGAGTTGGACACCTTGGCGCTACTGGAGGCGAGTTACCGATCGATCTCGGCGATCGTGTCGTTGGCAGGAACGGGGCACGAACACGGCGTCCGTTTCGGCGGTATCGATCCTGAAGAGATTGTCGGTGCGCCCGGAGCCCAGGACCTCCTAGGGTTGCATCGGCTGGTCGAACTGGTGGACGAAAGAACCTGGGAAACAGTATTCGTCGACCTTCCGGCAACCGCTGATGCATTGCGCACCCTGGCGCTTCCAGACCTGCTGTGTGGCTATCTGGAACGACTCTGGCCTCAACACGATCGGGTGGTCGCGGGGACCGGAACGGACCCACGTCTGACTGTTCTGGTCGCGGTGATGGAACGTGTCCTCGCCGACGCCGACGCAGTTCGTGAACTGTTGTTCGATCACCGGCGAACGACGGCGACAATCGTTCTGACGCCGGATTCGGTCGGGGTCGCGGAGGCCCGTCGGACTATGTCCGCGGCTGCATTGATGGGGTTGCCGGTCGCCGAGGTGATCGTCAACAAGGTTCTGCCCGAGCTGAATTCGTCGTCGATGGGGCTCGTAGGTGTACACCCAGCGGTATTCTGGTTCGAGAGTTGGCGGGCAGCCCAGCAGGCCCGCCTTGCCGACGTCGAGCTGCTTGCGCAGGGTTGTTCGTTGCTGATCGTGGAACAAAGTGCAGACGAACCGGTAGGGTTGGCATCTCTCGGCGCGCTGGAAACTCGGGTGGGTGTCGTCACAGTGTCCAACCAAGCGGGGTCCAACCAAGCGGGGTCCAACCAAGCGGGGTCCAACCAAGCGGAGTCCAACCAAGCGGGGTCGTGCCAAGTAGGGTCCAGCCAACCGGGTGGGGCAGGTGTCGCACGCCAGTTCGATAAACCAGTGGTGGCGCACGAGTCGGGATCGGGGTTGGAATCGGTGTACACGATGACGCTGCGTCTACCGGTAGTGGACCCGTCGACGGTCAGTCTCGGGCGAGTGGAGGACGACGTGATCATCGGTGCCGACGGAACCCGCAAGCGTGTTCGCCTGGCTTCGGTTCTGCGTCGTTGTGTAGTTCTCGGTGCCGAGTTCGAATCCGGTAATCTCGTGGTCCGTTTCCGGCCCGATCCGGCCCTGTGGCCGGCCTGAAAGGTGACGCTGTAGATGACCACCGAGCATTCCGACGTCGCAGCCGAGCTGTGGGCGTTGGCCGAAACTGTGCTCACACGCGTCGAGCCGATGCTTCGCCAAGCCGTCATCGATCAACAGGAGCGCCCACGCCAGGGATGCAGTTGGTGTCCGGTGTGCGCATTGTCTGCGTTGATCAGGGGCGAGCAGCACGATCTACTCACGGTGCTCGCGACCGAGGGGGCCACTGTCATTGCCATGATCCGGCAACTGGTTGCCGAGCACATGGATGGTCCGGCTTCGCAAGCAACTCATGCATCGACCGAGACAGCCGAGGCCCCAGAAGCCGACACCGACACCGACACCCAGCGTCCGGATCGGACGGAGAATCAGGCTCGTGCGCAGGACACTGAAGAACCGGTAGTTCGACGAGGGGGATTCGTACCGATTACCGTCACTGTCAAGGATCCGATGTAGTCCGATCGGCATAGTTGCGGGATTCGTGAACTGGAAGATCCGGTGAGAATCGGTAAAGAGCGTCGATGTCGTTTTTCGGGGGCTGGGCGGCACTGGAAAGGTCAGCAATGAAGCGGCATCGAGAATTGCTCACCATCGGCATCGATGTCGGTGGTACCAGCCTTCGTGCCTCCGTCGTCGACTCGTCCGGTCAGGTCATCGATTCCGCCCAGTCGCCGACGCCTCATACCGCTGCCGCTCTCGAGCACGGTTTGGATCGAGCTGTCCAGGAACTGGCCGCCCGACATCCTGTTTCCGCGGTGGGGCTTGCGGTCGCAGGGTTCATCGACTCCGACCGAACCTCGGTACGATTTGCACCGCATCTGCCGTGGATCGACACTCCGGTGGCCAGTCAGATGAGCGATCGCATCGGGTTGCCGGTTCTTCTCGAACACGATGCCAATTCGGCCGCGTGGGCCGAATATCGTTTCGGTGCGGCCGCAGGCGGTCGAAACGTGGTGATGGTGTCGATAGGGACCGGAATCGGAGCCGCACTCCTGATCGATGGTCGCATCTATCGAGGTAGCTATGGTGTTGCACCGGAGCTGGGACATATCCAGGTCGTCCCCGACGGTCGTGCCTGCCCGTGCGGAAAGCGAGGATGTTGGGAACGATATTGCAGCGGCACTGCGCTCGTCGACACTGCCATCGAATTGCTCGCCGCCGACCAAGCGTCGTCCACGATCTTGGCGCGCGAGGTTTTTCTCGACCCGGGATCACTCACTGGCCGCCGCATCGCCTCCGCTGCGCAGGACGGCGACGAGATCGCGCGACGAACGATGGCCGACTTTGCTCGTTGGCTCGGGGTCGGTCTTGCGTTGGTCAGCGACGTCTACGATCCAGATTTGATCGTCATCGCGGGCGGAGTAGCGACTTCCTCGAGTCAGTTCTTGGATGAGGCGCGGGGCCACCACGCACGACTCACCACCGGTGCCGGTCATCGGCCGCTTGCGCGGATCGCGAGCACACAACTCGGTGAAGCCGCAGGCATGATCGGCGCAGCGGACCTTGCGCGTTCCGAATTTCTGATCGATGCGCGTTGATGGCGTGTGACCTCTGTCGCGGCGTCCGAGTTGTTGTGGCTGGCGCCATAACGGGTAGGTAGAGTCAACGTCGAATCCGCAGCGAAGACTCGAATCAGGAAGGACGCCATGTGGTACTGGCTGTTCAAGTACGTATTCATCGGTCCTATCCTGATTGCGATGGGCAGACCGACAGTCGAAGGTGCCGAGAACATCCCGGCGCGGGGACCGGTAATCCTGGCGAGTAATCATCAGGCAGTTCTCGATTCGTTCTATCTGCCGTTGAAGGCGCAGCGAAGAATCACGTTCCTGGCGAAGAGCGAATACTTCACAGGTTCCGGACTCAAGGGCGCTTTCCAGAAGTGGTTCTTCACAGCGGTCGGTCAGGTGCCGATCGACCGAACGGGTGCCGATGCTGCACAAGATGCGCTCAATGCCGGCGCGCGGGTGATCGCCAAAGGCAAACTGCTCGGCATCTATCCGGAGGGCACACGCTCACCGGACGGAAGGCTGTACAAGGGCAAGACCGGTATGGCCCGACTGGCTTTGGAGACCGGAGTGCAGGTGGTGCCCGTGGCGATGATCGGAACCGACAAGATGAATCCCATCGGTTCGAAGATCTGGAAGCCGTCGAAAGTCACGATCAAGATCGGTAAGCCGATCGATTTTTCTCGCTTCGAAGGCATGGCGGGTAATCGGTTCGTCGAGCGAGCAGTGACCGACGAAGTGATGTACGACCTGATGTTGCTGTCCGGTCAAGAGTACGTCGATGTCTACGCCGCATCCCTGAAGAATGCCCCAGTAGCGCCCGTGGCCGGCGCCGACCCCGAGCGCGTCCCGGACTCCAAAGCGAGCTGAGCTCGCCGACGTCAGTCGGCCGGTGTCGGCTCGGTTGGCGAGAGTATTTGCGAGCTGCTCGTGGCCTTCTGCTGTGAGGTTTTCCACGTGATGAAAGTCACCGTGGCTATTGCCGCGACTCCCCACCAGACGTACGACGACGCTGCCAGCTGGTCCCATAATGGCCACCCGAGGCCGGAGGAGCGACCTGGCGCGAGGCGCCAGTGCGGCGCGAAATGGAACAGCACAAGGCCGATGCCGACCAGGAACACCAGCCAGGTGCTTCGCTGACGATAGGCAGCAGTCGCAAGTGCAACGAGGAACGGTACAACCCACACCCAGTGGTGTGACCACGAGATCGGCGAAACGAGTAGCCCGAGAACGGCGTTCACTCCGAGTGCTATGGCCGTGAGATCGGCCTCGAATGCCTTGCGCATGGCGAGCGCGCTGAGTGCAAGCGCACCGAAGGAAAGCGCGACCCACAACACCGACCTCATCGAGTCGTCGAGTCCGAGCCGTGCAAGAACTCCGGTGATGCTCTGGTTCGCTGGGTAGGCAGGTTTGCCGATTCGGTCGGAGTCGACGAGGGTGTGCGTCCAGTATTCGACCGAATCGGACATCGTTGCCAGGAAGCCGATGGCGGTGAACGCGGAAAAGCTCACGCCCGCGATGACGGCCGCCCGAAAGTCCTTGCGAAGCAAGAAGAAGAGGACAAATACAGCGGGCGTCAGTTTGACGGCCGCGACGAATCCGATGAGGACACCACGAGGCCATGGGGTCTTCTTCGGCAGACAATCCGCAGCAACGAACACCATCAGAATGATGTTGACTTGTCCGTAGTCGAGTGTGGAGAAGACTGGCTCGAGGATCATCGACACCGCGAAGATTGCGCCGGCTGTCCACAGCAACAAGGTTTTGGGTGAGTACCCGAGAGACACCAGCGTCAGCACGATTGTGGTCACCAGCAGCGCCAAAGACAGTGCAGTCACCACGATTCCGGCCCAGTAGAGCGAGATCATCGACAATGGGCTGAAGAGGACAGCCGCGATCGGGGGATAGGTGAAGGGGAGGGTGTTCCCCAGTGCGGTGGCGGGCATCTGACCGTACAGCGGCGAGCCCGAGGCGAAGATGCCGCCGCCGATCCGATAGACGTCCAGATCGATTCTGTAGTAGTCACCCAGAACGTCCAGCCCACGAAGGCCGGGTAGCGAAAACAAGTTGTAGGCGATGCCCGCAGCGATACCCACAACGACTGCGATGCACGAGATCACCACGGCTGTCGTTCGGGCAACCGAGGCCGTGGATCGGACTCCGTTCGCCGGCGTGGCGGTGTCGTCGACGCCGGTATCGATCGGGTTGGAGGTCTCGGGAGGTATCAACGGGAGTTCCTTCTGATGGCGGGCGATCTTTGTCGGCGCAACCGCCGGGGCTAGTGTGTCCTGCGTGCGCTACTTCTACGACACCGAGTTCATCGAGGATGGTCGCACAATCGAGCTCGTCTCGATCGCTGTGGTCTCCGAGGACGGCCGCGAGTTCTATGCAGTCTCCTCCGAGTTCGATCCCTCCCGCGCCGGCAAATGGGTCCGGCGAAACGTCCTGCCCAAGCTGCCACCGTACTCGTCGCCGCTGTGGATGGGCAGGTCCCGAATTCGCGACGAACTGCTCGAGTTCCTGTTGCCGTACCCGGGTGCCGAGGTGGAGTTGTGGGCCTGGGTGGCTGCGTACGACCACGTCGCATTGTGCCAACTCTGGGGATCGATGACCGAACTGCCGAGGTCGCTGCCGAGATTCAGCCGCGAACTCCGGCAGCATTGGGAGGATCGGGGCAGCCCGGCGTTGCCTGCGGTCCCCGATGACGCCCACGACGCACTCGCCGACGCGCGGCACAACCTGGCGAAGTTCATCGCTATCGAGGCCGCGTCGGCCTGATTCGGGCCGGATATGTGTTCCCAGCGGTCCGATGGGACAACCCGTCGGAGACCACGCTGGCGCCAGCGAATATCCTAGGCATGTGAACTGGACTGTCGACGTACCCATCGACCGCTTGCCCGAACTTCCTCCGTTGTCTCCGACGTTGCGCTCTCAGTTGGACGACGCGCTGGCCAAGCCCGCGGCGCAGCAGCCGCAGTGGGACCCGGAGCAGGCAGCCGACATGCGCAAGGTCCTCGAGAGCGTCCCACCGATCACGGTTGCGGGCGAGGTCGAGGCGTTGTCGGACAAGCTTGCCGCCGTCGCGCGTGGTGAGGCATTCTTGTTGCAGGGTGGCGACTGCGCGGAGACTTTCGCAGACAACACCGAACCGCATATCAAGGGCAATATCCGCACGCTTTTGCAGATGGCCGTGGTTCTTACCTACGGCGCGAGTATGCCCGTGGTCAAGGTGGCGCGAATTGCGGGGCAGTACGCAAAGCCGCGGTCGGCCAATACCGACGCACTCGGACTGCTGTCCTACCGCGGAGACATGGTGAACTCGTTGGTAGCCGACGAGGCAGTGCGAGGCCACGACCCATCGCGACTGGTCCGTGCGTACGCAAACGCAAGTGCTGCGATGAACCTCGTGCGAGCGTTGACCGGTGCCGGAATGGCGGATCTGCACAAGGTCCACGACTGGAACCGTGAATTCGTCGCCAATTCGCCTGCAGGTGCGCGCTATGAAGCCCTCGCAGGCGAGATCGATCGAGGCCTGCGCTTCATGGATGCGTGCGGCGTCAAAGACCCGAACCTGCACACCGCGCAGATCTATGCGAGTCACGAAGCACTGGTGCTCGACTACGAGCGCGCGATGCTGCGGCTCGACAACACCGACGATCACCCCAAGCTCTACGACCTGTCGGCACATTTCTTGTGGATCGGCGATCGCACGCGGCAACTCGACGGTGCCCACATCGCACTGGCCGAACTCATCTCGAACCCAATCGGCTTGAAGATCGGGCCGAGCACTACCCCCGAGATGGCCGTGGAATACGTCGAACGACTCGACCCCACGAACAAGCCGGGACGGCTGACTCTCATTTCGCGCATGGGCAACGGCAAAGTGCGGGATTTGCTGCCCCCGATCATCGAGAAGGTGCAAGCAACAGGGCACCAGGTCATCTGGCAGTGCGATCCGATGCATGGCAACACTCACGAGGCGTCGACCGGATACAAGACACGTCACTTCGACAGGATCGTCGACGAGGTCCAAGGATTCTTCGAGATCCACAACGGTCTCGGCACACATCCAGGCGGTATTCACGTCGAACTGACCGGTGACGACGTGACCGAATGCCTCGGTGGTGCACAGGATATCTCCGACCTCGACCTCTCCGGTCGTTACGAGACAGCATGTGATCCCCGGCTGAACACGCAGCAGTCGCTCGAGCTCGCGTTCCTGGTTGCGGAGATGTTGCGCGGCTGAGCCCTCGCTCGAGCGTCTCCATGATCACTGTGTGATCAGCTCGCGGTGTGGTCAGGGGAGGGAGACGACGGACACCGACGAGCCCGGGGCCACTCTGGACCCTGGGCTCGGGTTCTGGGTGATGACCAGCGACCCGTCGGTGTCGACTACTTGCCGAACCTGGACGCCGAGTTCGAGCCGTTCGAGCGTGCCCCGAGCAGATCCCACCGAGCGTCCGAGTAGCGACGGCACGGTGATCGCATTGGATACCTTCAGGATCACCGTGCTGCCGGCGTTGACGGTTCCCCCGATCGCCGGGTCGGTGGCAATTACCTTCCCGCCGTCGGTCGACTTGTCGAAGGCCAACTGGGTCGCCGAGACGGATATACCGACGGTGGCCAGCTCGGCAGTTGCCTCCTCCGCAGACTTGCCGGCGACGTCCGGAATCGTCACTGGGGGAGCGCCTTTCGATCGCAATACCTTGACGGTGTCACCGACCGACAGGACGGTGCCGGGCGAGGGATCGAGCGCCGCGACGGCACCGACCGGCGCGGTGGTGCTGAACGTTTCGCCTCCGTCGACAGGCACGAAGGTGCGATCGCGGAGCTGGCGCTCGATATCGCCGACGGCGGTGTTCGGAGCGACGTCGGGAACGGTCGGCGCGCCGAGGGAGACGAGCAGGAAAACTTCCTCCCCCTTGGTGACGCGTGAGCCGGAGCCTGGATCTGTTCCGATGAGGGTGTCGAGCGGCGCACTGTCGGAATACGTGCTGCGAGTGGTGCTCGTCAATCCCGCGGATTCGAGCGTGTTCGCGGCGGCCGCGATGTCCAATCCCTCCACGACGGGTACCGAGGTGTACCGTCCGGAACCCATCCACCAACCGCCGAACCCGACCAGCACCGCCAGCAACGCCACGATGGTGAGCCAGATGACGATCGTTCTTCGTGACCGGTGCCTATCCGCGTCGAAATCCGGAAACTGGTAGTGGCGACGGCCTACCGCGGCGGGCTGCGGGGTGTCTTCGTAGTCGTACTCCGGCCTCGACGTCGGGGCCGTCTGGACGCGGGTGTGGTGGACACCGTCGGCCAGCGGGAGGGCTACTACCTCCGTGGCAGGGGCCTGCGGCTCGTGACGCGCGCCGGCGAATGTGGTCGGAGCGCCCATCGCGGCTGCGCTGCTGTGTTCGGCAGAGCGCCTGGGTGCCGGAACCCGATACGAAGGCAGTTCGAGCCGTGCGCAGACGCCGGCCAACGCGCGGGCCATCTCGTCGGCGTTCTGGAATCGGCCCGCCGGATCGCGGACCGTGGCGTGGCGGACCAGATCGTCGAATTCTTCGGGTACTCCGGCGATGATCTCGCTGGGGCGGGGGACGTCGTTGTCGATGCGTTGGTAGGCGATGGAGAGCGAGGTGTCTCCAGTGAAAGGCGTTCGGCCGGTCAGTAGCTCGAATAGCACCACCCCGACACCGAAGACGTCGCTGCCGGCATTGGCCGAACCGGTGGTCACCTGCTCGGGGGACAAGTAGGCCGCAGTGCCGAGAATGACACTGCTGGACGTCGTGTTCGACGCTGCGACGGCTCGAACGAGCCCGAAGTCGGCGATCTTGACGTCACCGGAGTCCGAGATGAGGATGTTCTCGGGCTTGACGTCGCGGTGGACGAGTCCGGCGCGATGCGCTGTTCCGAGCGCCTCGAGCACCGGCCGTACGACGGCAGCCGCGGCATGCGGGGGCATCGGGCCGCGTTCACGGAGCAATTCGCGCAGCGTTCCACCTTCGACCAACTCCATGACGAGAAATGCGAACTCGCCGTCGCGTCCGTGGTCGTAGACGGCGACGAGGCCTGGATTGGTCAGCCTGGCAACCGCTCGTGCCTCGAACTCGAAGCGTGCGACGAACTGAGGATCCGCGGCGAACGCGGGATCCATTATCTTCACCGCCACCGGCCGATCCAAGCGTGTATCGAGCGCTCGGTACACCGTCGACATGCCACCGCGGGCGATCGGTGCGTCGATTCGGTAGCGCCGGTCCAGCAACGAACCTACCGACACGGACCCTCCGGTCATCACCGTGGAGCACCTCATTTCACTTTTCTTCAAGACGGAATCGATGATAAACAGCGTAGATATCGACACTGTCTCGCCGCACGACGTGTCGCCTAGCGGGATTCTCTGCGGGCGCCAGTCCCGCAGCAGTGCTTTTCGTATACGAGCTCGAACCCGTTAACGTTACCGGAGTGAGCACAATCCCTTATTCCGACGATGTCCTCGACCCGTCCGTCTCCCTGCTGCAGCTGGCGGATGTCAGCAAGGTTCTCGAAGTGCCGAAGGCCAGAGTCGAGCAGATGCTCCGCGACCGCCAGCTCCTCGCAGTCAAGCGGAACAGGGTTCCCGGTGTCCCCGAAGTGTTTCTCGACGCCCGTGGCGGTCAGATCGTCAAAGGTCTGCCCGGGCTCCTGGCGGTATTGCACGACGGCGGGTATCAGGACGAGGAAATTTTGAAGTGGCTGTTCGAGGAGGACCCGAGTCTTCCCGGAACTCCCGCCGAAGCACTGCACGGGGATTTGATGCGAGAGGTCATCAGGCGCGCTCAAGCGATGGCCTTCTGAGCCGTGCCCTTTCGCGAACCATGGTCCATCCGGTGGCGGCCAATCTCGGCGCCGCAACCGATACTCGACGCCATTGCGGAACCCGGGCGCGTTCGATGAGCACCCGGTAGCCGCCGTCTTCGACTTCACGAAGGATCCCTCCGTACAGCAGCAAGGCCGTGCGCATTCCTGGCTGGACGGAGGGTGCCAACATGTCGATTCCGGGTTCTGCGTCCCGGTAGACCGCCCGGGTGTGCGCGATCAGGTGGGCCAACGCTCGATCTATTCGGGCGTCGGTTCGCCCTGATTGCCGACACGCTCGCAGTAGCTCCTCGTCGACGCCGAATGCTTCCAGTTCGTCTGTCGGAAGGTAGATCCGGTCGCGGTCGAGATCCTCGCCCATGTCGCGAATGAAGTTCGTCAGCTGGAAAGCTTCCCCGAGAGCTGCGGCAGGGCCTACTGCGTCGGCGATGTTCGTCGAGGTGCCGAGGATCGGAAGCATCTCCAGACCGATGACTGCGGCGGAGCCGTACATGTATTCGTTCAGCTCGGCCATCGTCCGGTAGCGGGACTTGAACATCGGTGTGCCTGGGATGTCCATGCGCATGGAGTGGAGAAACGCAAAATAGTACTCGTGCGGGATGGAATATCGAGCTGTGGTGTCCGCCAACGCTTGTAGCACTCTGTCCGATCGGCTCGATCCCAAGACGGCGCCGCCGAGAGCGTTGCGGACCCGCTGTTCGAGGACGTCGAGTTTGGCGGCGGCATCGCGATCGGATTGTGACACCGTGGTCCCGATCGGAGCAGCGGTGGACGCCTCGAGCTCGACATCGGCCGAGTTCACGTCCACATCGACGATATCGTCGACCATTCGAGCAAAGCCGTACAGCGCGTGCACTCCTGCCCGCTTGTCGCTGGGAAGCAGGCGCGTTGCGAGGAAATACGTCTTTCCGTGCTGCGCGTTCAGGTCACGGCACAGGCGATATGCGTCGTGCAGGGCCGGGTCGATAGCGTCTAGTTCACCCATGGTCCGCTTTGCTCACTTCGGTGTTCTCGGCTGGAGTGTCCGATTCGATCGTGGGTGTGTGGTCGGTGTGTCCGGCACGCAGCCGCAGGGGGTCGACTCGGGTGAGTGAAAGCCCTGCCACGACGGCTGCGAACGTTGCGAGCACGACGTGAGCGAACGTGTAGAGGCCGATCGATCCGTCGGGCCTGAAGACGAGCATCAGCCACGTCGATAGACCGACAAGGATCATCAGGGTTCGTGTCGACAGTGCGAAACCAGCTGCAAGCGCCAGCGGCCACGAGTAATACCAGGGCAGTGCGGCAGGGGAGAGCACAACGATCGCAACCAGCGCGATGACGATTCCTTTGACGGCGTCACGCTCGGTCTTGCGGTACAGCCACCAGGTACCGACGATGATGACAGCAAGGGCGATGGCGCACAGCATGCGAGTCACGTCGAGTACAGGCCCGAGGCGAACATCGAGGAACCATGACGTGCTGACCGTGGTGAGATGAGCCAGAATCGTAGGCAGCGACAGCCAATTGATGATCTTCGCGGAACCGGACAGTGCGGTGAGCCAACCTATTCCAACGCCGGCGATGGCGGAGGTGATGACGAAGACTGCTGCAAAGACACCGGCACCGATGCCTGCAGTCTTTGCGAATGCAGCGATCGGTGACAGCGGTGTCCGATTCTCCTGGATCGCCCGCTCGCGCTCGTGAATCATCCAGATCCACACCATGAACGGCAATGCAAGACCTGCCGTGGCCTTGATGGCAACGGCCAAGGCGACAAGTGCAACACCACCGACGTGATGCCGCTCGAGAACCAGCACGATGCCGGCGGTCATCAAGCCGACCATCAGCAGCTCGTTGTGGACACCACCGATCAAGTGGACCAGAACGAGAGGATTGAGTACCGCCAACCACAGAGCCAGCGGTGCCGAGCCGCCGAGGTGCCGGGCGAGTCGCGGGACAGCCCACACCATCAATGCCAGACCAGGGAGCATCGTGATGCGGAGCAGCATCGTGCCGGCAATGACGTTGTCACCGGTGATGCTGGTGATCGCCTGACCGAGGAGGAGAAACAGCGGCCCATAAGGAGCGGTCGTCGTGGTCCAGACGTTACTGACGTTGTCCAGGAGAATGCCTGGGTTGGCTACGGGCCCAACGCCATAGGGGTCGAATCCGTCACGCAGAAGGGCGCCTTGCGCGAGGTAGGAAAATGCGTCTCGGCTGAACATCGGGACTGCGAAAAGAAGAGGGGCTGTCCAGGCGGGGACGATCCAGCGGAGCTCGCCCAAGGTGGTGCGACCGCCGAGTGTGGCACGTCCCAGACGGACCCACGCGATGATCATCAGCAGGACGCCGATCCAGACGATGATGCTCGACAGGACGAGGCCGTGGCCGAATCGAAGCCAAGACAGATGCATCGACTCGAGCAGTGGATCGCGTCTTCGCACGCTGCCTGCACCGAATCCACCGAACGTGATGAGCACGGAACCGACCAACCCGAGGAGAGCCGAGTGTCCTTCTGGACTCCGCAGGAACAGCATCACCGTCCGAAGGCGAGAAGTATGCAGTCCGGTGCCGACACGGACCGTGTCGGCTGAAGATTGCTCAGTTGCTGCGGGATCTTCTCCCGCGGTACCCGAGGCGGTGGAACTCGACGAGACCGAAGACATAAGTCGGGTCACGCTCCTCTCGGGGACGAAATTGCTGGTATGGCGGGTGCGAACGCTGAATCCGCGCTGGACCGGAGTCAGTTTAGAGCGTCGGCGGCTGTGCTCCGAACTACGGCCGATCCAGCCGACGCGTCGGCTGTGGTTCCCAGGATGCGTTCCGCCGCAAGTTTGCCTGAAACGAGAACCGTGGGCACTCCGACACCCGGGGTGGTTCCCGACCCGGCCAACACCACATTGTCGAGCCCTGCCACGAGATTCTTCCGTCGGAACGGGCCCGTCTGCCTGAACACGTGTGCCGAGGAGAACGGACTGCCGTGCAGCATTCCTTTATCGGCCCACGTCTGCGGAGTGTCGACATGGTCGATCGTCATATCTGCGGTGAGACCCCGGTAGCCACGTCGTTCCAGTTCGCTCTGCAATTCGCGCACATACGGCATAGCCAACGGGGCCCAGTCCAACGGCGCACCGTCGAGGTTCGGGCACGGCGCCAGTATCGACACCGGTTCGCACTGCACACCGTCACGGACCATCTGTAGTGATGGGTCGCTGACCCCCGGACGGGTGATGAGCAGGGACGGATCCTCCATCAGCTTTCCGCGTCCACTGCGCGCGGTGATTCGTTGGAACGTGCTCGCCCACTGGGCTCCGAAATCGATCGTGTGATGTGACCTACTCGGCCACGATTCGGTGGACGAGATCGGGACGGTGCCGTGGAAGACGACCGCCGAGGGTGACACGACACCGTAGCCGCGTGATCTTCCCTTGGAGGTAACTCCTGCTCGATCCAGCAGTGCGTCCACTACAGGTAGATCCGGTGTCAGAACCACGGCGTCGCACTCGTAGGTTTCGCCGTCCGCAGTCTCGACGCCGGTGACTCGACCACCGGCGACTATCAGAGCCGATACTTCTGCGCCGGTGCGAACCGAACCGCCGTTCCGGGAAAGTGCATCGGCCATCGACGCGGCGATCGTGGACATCCCGCCGACCGGGAAGTAGACGCCGAGCGAGGTATCCATATGTGCAATTGCGCCGTAGACAGCCAGAGCCTTCGCCGGAGCCATTCCTGCATAGAGTGCCTGGAAAGTGAACACCCGTCGAAGTCGCTCGTCTTTCAGGAACGATTCGACGCGGGGTCCGAGTCGACCGAAGCCACCGAGTCTGGTGAGGGTGGCCGTGTCTCGGAGTGCCGCTCTCGAGGACACCAGATCGAGCGGCGAATCGAAGTTGGAGTCGATGAACCGGTCGAACTCGGCCTCGAAGATGGAGGCGAGCCACTGTCGTAGTCGGAGATAGCCTGCCGCTTCCGTCGATCCGCACGTGCGCTCGACCTCTGCCGCCATCGCGCTCGGATCGGCAAACACGTCGATAGCGGTGCCATCGGCGTAGCGGGAGTGGTAGCTCGGAGACAGCGCGCTCAGCTGTATCGCAGGCGTTGTCGATTCGAAGGACTCACCGACTGCCGCCAACGCGTTCTCGATGAGGTTGGGCATCGTCAGGACACTCGCACCATTGTCGATGTCGTAGAGACGACTCCCGTCGGTGTCGCGGACCGTATAGGTCCCCACTCGGCCCCCGACCGAATCTTCGCGTTCCAAGACGATCACCTTTTTGCCTGCGCCGGCGAGATGCAGAGCAGCAGACAACCCCGCAAGTCCCGCGCCGACCACCACGACGGTCTCGACTGGGCCCGGTACGGTCCGGAGGCGATTTCGGTTGCGTGGCTGCTGAGACAATGTTCTCTACCGATCTAGTAGGTGCGCTGCGTGGCGGCTATGGACATTGCGCGTAATTGCGCGGCGGCGTGCGGTTCGACCGCACTCGTCTTCAGCGTGTCGAGTGCGCGGTTCGTCAGTTCCGATATTCGGCGTTCGACATCCGCGACTGCTCCCAGTTCGATCAGCACCGTACGGATGTTCTCGATAGTGTCCTCGGGCAGATCCACGACTCCGAGGCTCGACCTGAGCAGTGATCCCGCCTCCGGCCTGTCTCGGTCGGCGAGCTGTAAGGCCACTGCCATCAGGACTGTGCGTTTGCCTTCTCGGATGTCGTCGCCGGATGGCTTGCCGGTGACTGCAGGATCGCCGAAGACGCCGAGGAGGTCGTCACGAAGCTGGAAGGCGAGGCCGATGTCGGTGCCGAAGGATCGATATGCGTCGACGAGGCTCTCCGGTGCCCCGGCCAACACGGCACCCAGCTGGAGCGGGCGTTCGACGGTATAAGCCGCGGTTTTGTAGCGATTGACTTGCATCGCTGCCTCTACGGATTCATCGAGACCGGCTTCGGCTTCGATGTCGAGCAACTGACCGCCGAGCACTTCGGTGCGCATAGCCGACCACACCGGAGACACTCGCCCCATCGCGTCGTGTCCGATTCCGGATTCTCGAAGCATGTCGTCGGCCCAGCACAAGGCCAGATCGCCCAGCAGGATCGCGGCAGATTCACCGAAGCGCTCGGAGGAGCCGGACCAGCCCGCCGCACGATGCCTCTCGGTGAAACCGACGTGCACTGTGGGAAAGCCGCGGCGGGTGAGCGAAGCGTCGATGATGTCGTCGTGAATGAGCGCGCACGCTTGTATCAATTCCAGAGATGCGCAGGCGCGGAGCACAGACGCGGCCTGCGGGCTGCGGTGATCGCCGCCTGCTCCGAGCCAGGCCATCCAGCCGAACGAGGGCCGGATTCGCTTTCCACCACGCAATACGAAGGCTTCGAGGTCTGCGACGGCAGAACGGTAACCGCCGCCGACCCGGGCCACCTGGTCGCGTCGGGAATGGAAGAACTCGGCCAACGCGGACTCGACGAGTGCAACCGGCGCGGTGATCGCTTCTCGTAGGGCTGGGTCGGGGTCACTCGTTCGACGGGGCGCGGGAAGAGTCGAGTCTCTGGACAGGGGATCCTCCAGTCGAGTGCGGGGTGGGGATGTATCACTTTCACACTAGCCGTCACCGCTGATCGATCCCTCTATCGTGAGCCTCCTGTCACCGAAGTTTCCGACGAAACTATGATGTGCCCGTGACATCAGATGCCGTCAGGGGGCGGTCGAGTGAGGGGTGGGTCACCCGAACCCCATCGATAGTCGATCGTCTACGGGCATCGACGGAGTCGAAGATTCCATTTTCGGTCGAGTTTTCTCCACCGCGGGACGAGGCCGCGGAAGCGAGGCTGTGGCGTGCTGTCCGCGAATTCGAGCAGATGCAGCCGGCATTCGTGTCCATGACCTACGGCGCAGGCGGTTCGACCCGAGACCGTACCGTCCGAGTAACGGGAGAGATCTCCGAAAACACGACGCTGCTGCCGGTGGCGCACCTGACCGCGGTGTCTCACAGTATCGACGAACTTCGATCGATGGTCGGCGCTTACGCAGACCGTGGGATCTCCAACATTCTGGTGCTGCGCGGCGATCCCCCGGGTGATCCGCTCGGCGATTGGACAAAGCACCCCCAGGGTGTCGAATATGCAGAGGAGCTCGTCACCCTCGTTCGAGAGCTCGGGGATTTTCACGTCGGCGTCGCGTCGTTCCCCGAGGGGCACTACCGGGCAGTCGATCTCGAACAGGACACCCTTGTCCTGGTGAACAAACTTCGCGCCGGGGCCGAATACTCGATAACGCAGATGTTCTTCGACGTCGAAGACTATCTGCGGCTGCGCGATCGCGTTGCGGCGTTCGACCCCGAGCAGGCGTGCAAGCCCATCATTCCCGAGATCATGCCGATCACCTCGCTCCGTACGGTCCGTCGGGCTCTGTCCCTGTCGGGTTCGGCGCTTCCCAGCGATATCGACGATCGCTTCACCAGAGCGGCCGGGACCGGTGCCGAAGAAGACCGAGCTGCGGTTCGCGAAGTCGGAATCGAATTGGCGACGTCGATGTGCGAGCGTCTCATTGCCGAGGGCGCGCCGGCACTGCACTTCATCACTCTGAACTTCGCACGTGCGACGCGGGAAGTGCTGACCAATCTGGGACTGTGCGCAGCGCGCGTGTGATCTGGACCTGCAGCAGGTCGGCTTCTAGGTGACGGCCTTCGATCGTCGGGGATCATTCCTCAGCGATCAGTGGGCGCTGCTTCCACACCAGGTTTCCGCGCCTGTGCGACCGATGCGAATCGATAGTGAGCCAGAGATAGGTCGCCACGGACAGCGGATGGGCGCTCGACTCGACAGCACAGCGTATTACGTTGCCTGGCCGGCACGACATGTCTACGGATTCGACTTGCGCAGCAGCGAGTCTCGACACCACCCCTGCGCTGTAGCCGATCCGACCCCACCGTCGAACCGCACCCGCTCCCGCAAGTGCTGCGACGGCCGGAAGCAAGTACATCACCGAAACCACGGACAACACTGCGATCGAGCCCCCGGTACCGCCGAATGCGTTCCACAACCAGCGCGAATATCCTGAGCGTAGATCGTTCACGCCGTCGTACATACGGCATTCGACCAGCCCGGCCCCCGAGACGAGAATGGTGCCCCGTCCGCTGCGACGCAATGCGCGAGCAATATCGAGATCCTCCGTGACGCTTGCTGCCACCGCCTCGTGCCCGCCGATGTCGCGGTACGCAGCCGCGTCGAACATCATGAATTGTCCGCACGAGACGGCAGTCGACGGACGGAGTGAACCGTTGGCGAGTCGAATCGGTAGCGTCGACATCCACGAGAAGCCGAGTAGCGGTTGTACCAGATGTTCGACGACGCTTCCGCTGATCTGCTTCGGCCATGGACATACCAATGCAGCGTCGTGGCGGCGCAGTGTCGACGCTGCTGCTGCGATCGCGTTCTCGGTGAGACGAACGTCGGCATCGACGAACACGATCGCGTCGAGATGATCGTTCATCTCGAACGCGAGACCGGCAAGGGTCCGGCACGCTGCCGCCTTGCCCGTCCACCCAGGAGGTGGCTCGGCACACGATTCGACGACACTGACTCGGCCGTCGTCGCCGGCAGCAGCTCGGGCTGCCGCAAGCGTGTCATCCGACGAACCGTCGTCGAGTATCAGAATCCGAAGATCACGGCACCGACGCTGAGCCCGGAGGTCCGCAATGAGCAAGGGGAGTTGGTCTTGTTCGTTGCGGGCGGGAACGCAGACCACGATCGAGTCGTGGACGTCGGAATCGGTTGCGCGGGACAGGCGAGGCACTGTGACAGCGTTGAAAACCGAGATGGCCGCCGTCGATACCGATAGCACCGCGCCGGCAGCAGCCATGCCGGCGATCACTCGGCCGGCGGTAGTCATGAGCGATTCGCTACTTCTTCGACTCGACGAGGCGCACCGGAGGGTTTCTGGTCACCCAGGCCATGGCTCCGACGATCGCTGCGATGCCTACAGTGACGCCCCCGACGATGCCGGCCCAGCCCGCGAAACTGCGGGTGTTGGGATCGGGATAGTTGACCTCGGCCCGCATGCTCGTCACCTCGCCCGCGGGCAACTTCCAGGTGATGATGTTGTCCCCTTCACGGGTGCCGTTGGTCGTCCCGATTCGAGCGGGAAACGCGATGGTGAACTGAACATCGGTGCCCTGCTTGGGGACCGCCTGCAAATCCGCCTTGCCTTCGAGCGTCACGGTGTCGCCCGCTCGCTGCATCACCAGCTGGTAGCTCCCCGTCGCTTGATCCGACATGGAACCGAGGGTTTGAAGGTCGCCGAAGGAGAGATCGCTGAAACGTGCTTGGCTGCCGACGTATCCGTCCTGCTTGTATTCCGCGACACGGATCTTGCTCGCGAGCGAAGACGGAGGCGTGAGCACCGGGCCGGTATCGGTATCGGATGTCGGTATCGTCGCGGCCACGATCTGCCCCGACACGCGGTCGTCGGCAGAGACACCCATCGACACCTGTACCCGAAGGCAACCGGCCAACATCGGCGCTACGAACAGCGCTAATGCGAGGGCGGACATAATTCGACGGTTACGGGTACCTGCACGGAATGTCGACTGCACGTTCGACATCGTGCCAGACGTACGACGCCGTCTGCGCCAGGGAGCCGAAAGAACGTCACCGAGTCCGCGTGCGTCCTCGCGGTTCGGTGGTCGGTTTTCTCGAAGTTGCCCATCTCGACGTCGCCCATCCTGACGTCGCCCAAGTCCATGCGAGCGGAACTCCGACGACCCCCATCGCGAAAAATCCGTAGACGGCCGAGTATCGAAGTTCGGGTCCGGTCAGAAGCGCGGCGTGAGCAAGCGCCGAGCCGAGCCACGTCCAGGTGAACAGCACCAGGGGAGCGGTGTCGGAAATCGGTGTCAGCGTGGTGCGGTCAGCTTGGAACCGGCGACCCAGAGTATCGACGATCAGCGCCATGATGGCTGCCGTGACAAACCACCCCAGATAATTGCTCACGGGTATCGAGGGGATTCCGGGTAGTCCGGCGATCGGAGACGTCCAGGTCCACTGCCCATCGGTCACCATCTGTGTGTCGAGGTAGAGATCCCATCCGACCATCCCGACCGCGGTGATCACGACGCGGTGAATTCTTCGACGCGCAGGGGAGGCCGACGATCGTTGCAACACATAGGAGACCGCGCACCAGATCGGATAGAACCCGGCAGTCCACGCAAGTGGGACCACCGCGGGCACGCCCACGATGTCGGGGCCGAGTCGACCAGTTGCATATCCATAGCTTCCAAAAGGGAACCCCGTTGCGGTTCCTACTATTTCGGCGATCAGGCCGAGCCCGGCAGTAGTCGCGAACAGCATCAGAGCCCAACCGATACCGCGGGACACAGCGGCGTGTACGAGCGCACACGACGCGAGGAGGACGACGACGGCGACGGTGACGACATCGCGTCGCGACCCGGTCACGAGGGGGTACGAAATCTGGGCCATTATTGCGGCACCCGCGAGTGCCACGACGAACCTGTTCATCGTCTTCGGTTCCCGATCCAGCGGCGGAGTCTGCCGGCTCGTGCGTCGGCCAGGGCGATTCGGGCCGCACTCCGCCCGCTCGCCGCGGACACTCCGCCACCCGGGTGAGTAGAGGCACCCGTCAAATACATTCCTGGAGCTCCAGGCACTCGGTATCCGGCGAGCTGGGGGACCGGTCGCCACATCATCATCTGATCGAGTGACATCTCGACGTGCATGATGTTTCCCCCGATCAAACCGAGCTCCCTTTCGATATCGACGGGTGACTGGACATGTCGGTCGAGCACGGACGCACTGAAGCCCGGTGCGTAGGACTCGAGTTCGGCGACAATTCTGTCCGCCTCGAGCTCGGCGAGATCGTCGGCACGTACCTGGTCCGATTCTCGCCACTGGCGTCCTCCGGACAGGGTGTGGGGCTGCCACTGTGACCACAGCGAAATCTGATGTTGACCTGCGGGTGCAACGGTGGGATCGATCGCGGTGAACGACATGCCGAGTACCGCAGGCCTCGGTGGGAGTTCACCTGCAGACGCAGACCCATGGGCCAGACGCAGATGTGCACGGTCGCGAACCAACATCTGTAGACCCGTTGTCGCGTCGGACTCGGCCGCCGCGCTCGAATACTGTGGCAGCGAGTCGGTGGCGAGACGGACTGCCATCCCGATACCGGGGCCGACCCGAATGTGTCGGCGCCAGGCTTCGATCGCCCGAGGATCATGGCCGCCTGCCGCAAGAAGATCGAGAGTCGTCAGAATGTGACAGCCTGCGATGACCATTCGGCTACGGATCGATCGTCCAGAAGATGTCGTGGTCGTCCACTGCCCATCTCTCGGCGACACTGCCTCGACCGCGTCGCCGAGGGAAACCGACCCGCCCGTCGCCGTCAGCCGAGCAACGAGGGCCTCGGTGAGTGCGCCACTTCCACCGATCGCACGCCCGGGCGGAAGTGTGTGCATCAAGGCCGCGAAGCCGACCATGGGGGCAGTGCCGGGCTCGGACATAGGTGGTCCAGATTGCGCCCCGAACCACGCCAGCGCAGCTTTCAGGCGCTCACTGGTGAACAACGCATCGAGCAGAGCGTCACCGGTCGTGAGAAATTCTCGAGACAATGCGCTTCCACCGTCGGGGGCGTCGAGACCCCAGAAGGAGCGAAGCAACCCTGGGCCGGTGGGTGGGGAGGAGAACGCCCGCATGGTCCTCGCGCTTCGTGGTCCCCACACTGCAACGAACTGCCGATAGGCGATCGCGTCGGCGGTCCCGCAGGACCGAGCGATCGACTCGCATGTTCGGTCGAGGTCGCGATGGAAGACCAACGCTTCCTCATTGGAGTTCGGGGCTCCTGGAGCGAAAGCCCACGGATCGCACTCGGCGTAGCGCAGGCCGTAACTGCCGAGATCGAGTTCTTCGATTACTCCGGTATGACGCACCATGATGTGCGCAGACGACCCGCGGTCCACACGGTGTCCTGGGAATCGCTCCACGGACGACACCGCGCCGCCGGCGATCGTGTCTCGTTCGAGCACCTCGACGGACAGCCCAGCTGCAGCGAGATAGCAAGCCGAGGTCAAAGCATTATGGCCGGAGCCGACTACCACAGCGTCGATCACCGGTCCAGGCTATAGGTCGTCCTTCATTCGAACGGCAGTGCGTGACCGAGTACGGCGAACGGCCGTCGATCGCCAGAGAACGTGAAGTCGCGCAGCACATCCTCGAATCCGAGTCGCCGGTACAACTTCCAGGCGCGGTTGTCCTCTTGCTCGACCTCGGGGGTGGACAGCAGCACACTCTTTTCGGGTCGATTCTGGAGCAGCCTGCGAGTGAGTGCGCCGCCGAGCCCGTGGCCTTGAGCACTCGGTGTGACGTGCAGCTCCGTCAATTCGAAATAGTCGTCGAGTACTCCGTCGATGTATTCGCCGGTGTGCCCGGATCTGCGCAGCCCGTCGCGCACCTGCTGATGCCACCAATGATTCCGGGCACCGTGATAGCCGTACGCCACGGCGACCAAGGGCGCGTCGGGGGTGGGGAGGACTGCTCCGACTCCCCGCCAGCCTGGCCGCGACAGATGCTCGATCCACATGGGAGCGCGGTGATACTCGGTGCCCTGGGGGTAGCCCATGGCCGCTACGTAAATGGCCAGGGCTTCGGGGAGGCGGCGACGGATTTCCTGAGGGGAAAGGTCGACGAGATATGGGGTCGTTTCCGCATCGGTAGCGACTGTTCTCAACCTTTCCTTGACTACTTGTCGGTGGGCGCAGTTATATTGAATATGTCGAACGAATGTTCGATGTCGGCGATCCGGCGAAGAGCTCGAGGGAAGCGAGACTCGCCGGGTTCCGACCTTAGAGCTTCATCGTTGTCCGGGCGTGTCGGTAGTACCTAATCCGTGCCACCGAATCCGAGGTACCAGATCGGACGACCGCGTGAGGCGAATCGAACGGGAGGTGTTCGAGTATGGCTACCAAAGTTCTCCGTGTTGACGTACGGCCGCCGGTATCGCCTCGCGCGAGAGCGTTGCTCGGCCGAGCGGACGCTCTGCTGTCTGCATCGGTCGGCGCCGCGGACGCCGCTGAGATGTTTCTCGAGTGCTACATGGCGGCTCTGCGCGGCGCGGCAGCGGTTCTGGAGGCGACCCCGATCGCCGCGACGCGAGCGCGCTCGCGAAGTGCCTGGGTCTTGATGGCCAAGGCGGCGCCTGTGCTCGATTCCTGGGCCGAGTACTTCGCTGGCTTCTCGGCGACCAGAGCCGCGGTCCAGGCGGGCTTGTGCCGGTCGATCGACGAGAACGACACCGACGAGTTCTACCGCGAAGTAGGTCGATTTCTTCAGGTAGTGGAGGAGTACATCGGAGCCGATTCGCGACTCGACAGACAGGAAGTCCGTCCGCACTCGATGTCTGCTTGAGCGCGGTGTTCTTCGCTGGTCGATATCTGGCGCCTGCCGCAGCTACTGCAGATCAGCGACTTCCAAGCGTCGATTGTGGCGTTGGGCTGGGGAACTTCGAACATTCTCAGGAACACATATCGCGAGTAGGTGGTAAGCAGGCGATTCTGCTCGTATTATCGACAGTAGGTAGCCGCCAAGGTCAGCTTCCCGTCGTTTCGGACCCGAAATGACTTTCAATTTCTGTTCAGGGGGAGGTACCGTGCCACTCTCCGAGCACGAGCAGCGCATGCTCGATCAAATCGAGAGCGCTCTCTACGCCGAGGATCCCAAATTCGCCTCGCACGTACGAAGCGGACGCATGCGTACGGCATCGAGCAAACGCCGTTTTCAAGCGGCCGCATTGTTCGCGTTGGGGCTTGTTCTTCTGATCGCCGGGGTGGCACTGCCATTCAAGCCCGGCGGTTTTCCTGTGATAAGCCTCGTCGGCTTCGTCCTGATGTTCGGGGCAGGCGTGCTGTTTCTTCTCGGCGGATCACGCAAAGCTGCAACGCCGTCCGACGGCGACGCATCGAGTGTGAGCGGATCCAATTCCGGGTCCGGTCCGAGGAGCTCGGGGCAGAAGTCCAAGCCTGCCCGTAAAGGCGGAGGCTTCGCGTCGCGCATGGAAGATCGGTTCCGGCGGCGGTTCGAGCAGGAGTGAACACTGCGCGCGCGATCGCAGTCTGACGGACTCGATCGTCGCCCGCAGCGGTTGACGACACAGAACGCGCGGCACTAGAACGCGCGATGCTGAAGAACGCGAAAGCGGTGTTCCATCGAGAGATGGGGCGCCGCTTTTTTGCTGTCCACATCTCTTTCGCCCCGCGTGGCCGAGGCCGACCCGATGAATCCCCACTTGGACCCACCGCCGCTCGCTCGGCGATCTGTAGTGCGCGGGATGTGGATCCGAACTGCGGTTTCGGCGTCTCTGCTCACTTAGAAGAGCCCGGGATCCGAGCCAGGCGCGCCGATGACATAAATCCTCCCCACAGCCCTCCATTGCTTTGAGCTGCGCTTTTGTGCAGAAGATTACAAATCAATCCTCGTCAGGGATTGATAGTGGGGGGAAGTGGGGTAAAGTGGTGGACAGCGAAGGGTTGAGGTAGGAGGTGTCGAGTGTTCCTCGGTACCTACACGCCAAAGCTCGACGACAAGGGTCGGTTGACGTTGCCGGCGAAGTTCCGCGAAGCGCTTTCTGGAGGTGTGATGGTGAGCAAAGGGCAGGATCACAGCCTCGCTGTCTACACCCCGGAGGAGTTCGCCGACCGGGTTCGCAAGCTCACCGAAGCCTCGCGGTCGAATCCCGTCGCACGTGCGTACATCAGGCAGTTGGGTGCCGGCACCGACGAGCAGCAACTCGACGGGCAGGGGCGGATCATGATCAGCGCCGACCATCGGCGCTACGCGAATCTTGGGCGCGAAGTCGTCGTCAACGGTTCCATCGAGTTCATCGAGATCTGGAACAAAGATTCCTGGACTCGTTACTCGGAGGAAAGCGAGCAGAGCTTCTCCGACGCCTTCGACGAATCCCTCGGAGGGGTTATGTAGCGCCACCAAGTCACCGCCGAGTGCCGCGAGGCCTCTGCCCGATCAGAACCCTGACGTTCTTCCCCAACGCCAGGTTTCACAGATCAGGAACCTGACGTTCTTCCCCAACGCCAGGATCCCTATCGGACAGGGACCTCGAAGCATTCGGCACAGTTCATCTCTTCGATCCGCTCGCCGAGCACAAGGTGCGCCAAGCAAGACCGGGAGGAATCATTGTGGAAGGCGAGTCTCAGCCGCCCGCCCCGGACAACCCTCCTGGCGGCCCTGGAAATACTGCAGGACCGTCGCAGGGATCCAATGCATCGAATACCCCTCGTGCCAAGCATATTCCGGTTCGGTTAGGCCGAGCCGACGAACTGCTGGGTCCAGCGTTGACCGCAGTGGGCCCCGGTGGAGAAGGCAGCGTCATGATCGACGCCACCCTCGGACTCGGAGGCCACTCCGAACACTTTTTGCGCACCTATCCCGGTGTCCGTCTGATCGGTCTCGATCGGGATCCGGCCGCTCTCGAACTCGCGAGTCGGCGCCTATCGGAATTCTCCGACAGGACAACGTTCGTACATACGACGTACGACGGAATCGGTGCCGCGCTCGAAGAGGCAGGCCTTCCCGAGTACGAGTCGGTACATGCCATTCTCTTCGACCTTGGTGTTTCTTCCATGCAGTTGGACGAGGCCGATCGTGGATTCGCCTATTCGATAGACGCACCTCTAGACATGCGGATGGACTCGACGGTGGGAATTACGGCCGCGGACATCCTCAATACCTACAGTCATGGCGATATCGCGCGGGTGCTCAGTACCTATGGTGAAGAGCGGTTCGCGGGTCGTATCGCATCGGCGATCCTTCGTCGTCGGGCGATCACACCCTTCACCACGAGCGGTGCCCTGGTGGAACTTCTCTACGAGTCGATTCCGGCAGCTACGCGCCGCACGGGCGGGCATCCGGCCAAACGCACCTTTCAAGCTCTGCGCATCGAGGTGAACGGTGAGCTCGATTCGCTGGAGAAGGCAGTGCCTGCCGGTCTGGATGCTCTCTCGATCGGCGGACGAGTGGTGTTCATGTCCTACCAGTCGCTCGAGGATCGAGTAGTGAAGAAGGAGCTTGCTCCTCGGGTCAAATCTCGTAGCCCAGAGGGTCTTCCTGTTGAGCTCCCAGGGATGGGTCCTGAGTTCGCACTGCTCACCCGAGGTGCCGAACGCGCCTCGGAAGAAGAAATCGATGACAACCCGCGTTCGGCGCCTGTGCGCCTACGTGCAGCCGAGCGCATCGCAAGGAGAGCGGCATGACAATCACCGCGGGTTCGGCAGGAACTCGGCGTACGCGTCGAACACGAGCGACCTCGACGGAGACTGGTGCTGCACGCTCCGGTGCTGCACTGCGTGCCTACGAGCGTCGTCAGCAGCGAGCCACGGTGCACTCCGGGGACGCAACGACTACCAGTCACGGCGCTGCTCGCTCATCTCTGTCCGGGGCGTCGATGACGGCCCGGATTCCGTTCGTCGCTCTGATCATCGGACTGTTGTCGCTCGGGCTCGGTCTGACGCTGCTTCTGACGACTCGGTCGGCGGGGGATTCCTATGACCTTTCCGACGCCAAGGCGTACAACGAGGGACTCGTTCAGGAACGTGCCTCGCTTCAACGCGACGTCGAATTGGCTGACTCTGCACCAGAACTCGCGAGGCGTGCCGCTGAGATGGGGATGGTACCCGCGGGGAATGTTGCACGTCTCGTCGTGGCGCCCGATGGTTCCGTGCAGGTTATCGGGACTCCGGCTCCAGCGGAAGGCAAGCCGGTAGCGCCCCTTGATCCGCCGGATTCGCAGAGTGTTTCGCCTACACAGTCGCCCCCCTCGGTCACTCCGCGTTCGGCTTCTTCTCCCACACGTCCAACACCCGCCACGCCGAACACATCCATTGACGCTCGTGCCGGCGCTCTCGGTGAACAATTGGTTCCCATGAGTACCCAGTCGGAAAGTCCGTCGCCGGATAACGCGTCGGGTAGCCGGCAGTGACACGGCCGACCACCGGAACAGCTGGACGTCCACGGTCGACACGTCGAGCACCGGGGGTCGGCGCACGAGACGGCGCCAGGAGGCCCGCGACTCGATCCTCAGGATCGTCGCTGCCGCCTCGACACCCTCGCCGCGGACGGTTCGACGCGTCGTCCTTCGGTTTTCGGAGCGGGTTCGGTCGAGTTCTGATGTTCGGTGTGCTCGCACTCGTTGCGCTGCAGCTGTTGTGGATCATGGGGGTCGATGGGAGTCGGTTGTCGGCTGAGGCGGCTTCGCAACGCACGACGACGCTTGTCGATCCTGCGACCCGAGGCGCAATCACTGATCGCAACGGGAAGCCGATCGCGTTCACGATGGAGGCCAAAGCTCTGACGTTCCAGCCGGTTCGTGTTCGGAAGGAATTGGACGAGGCGCGAGCGAAGGATCCGACCAAGCCCGGAACCGACGATCGTCTGAAGGCCATTGCTGCCGGACTTCACGATGAACTCGGTGACATTGCGAGCGAGAAGGACATCCTCGCGAAGCTGAAGAGCAACGACACATTCACTTACCTCTTGCGTGGAGTCGATTCGACGGTCGCAACCAAGATCAGCAAGGAATTCGAAGAAGTAGGACTGGAAAGACAGGACATCCGCGAATACCCGGGTGGATCGCTCGCCGCGAACATGGTGGGGGCAACGGGTTACGACGGACACGGTCTGCTGGGGCTGGAAGATTCGCTCGATTCCACTCTCGCAGGAACCGACGGATCTCAAACGTACGACCGCGGGTCCGACGGCGCGGTCATTCCTGGTAGCTGGCGTGACAAGCAACCCGCCGTCAACGGCTCGAGCGTCGAGTTGACGATCGACGCCGATCTTCAGTACTACGTGCAGCAGCAGGTGCAGTTGGCGAAGGATCTGTCCGGTGCGAAGGATGCTTCCGCTTTTGTGCAGGATGTGCGCACCGGTGAGGTTCTCGCCATGTCGAACGACAACACCTTCAACCCAGGTATCGGGGTCGGCAACAACGACAAGAACAAGCAGATGGGCAATCTCCCGGTCACGACCCCCTTCGAGCCCGGTTCGGTGAACAAGATCATCACTGCGGCAGCTGCGATCGAATATGGTCTGACAACGCCGGATGAGGTTCTGCAAGTACCTGGAAATATCTTCATGTCCGGCGTCTCGGTCAAGGATGCGTGGGAGCACGGCGTGGCTCCGTACACGACGACGGGAGTGTTCGGGAAGTCTTCCAATGTCGGGACTTTGATTCTTGCGCAGCGTGTCGGTGAAGATCGATACGCGGACATGTTGTCCCGCTTCGGTCTGGGGCAACGTAGCAATGTCGGTCTACCGTACGAAAGTGCTGGCAGCGTCCCGAGCCGTGACCAATGGTCGGGCGGCACATTTGCCAACCTTCCTATCGGACAGGGTTTGTCCATGACACTGCTCCAGATGACGGCCATGTATCAGGCCATCGCCAATGACGGGGTGCGGATCCCACCACGAATCGTTCGTTCGACGACGGGTCCGAGCGGAGATACGGCCGAGACCGAGCAGCCAGAGGGCGTGTACGTCGTCAGTCCGCAGACGGCCTCGACCGTCCGTGACATGTTTCGCTCCGTCACACAGGACGATACCGGTAATCAACGGGGAACCGGGGTCGCGGCCGGTGTGCCCGGCTACCAGATCAGCGGCAAGACCGGTACGGCGCAGCAGGTCGACCCAGAGTGCAAGTGCTACTCGAACTCGAACTACTGGATCACGTTCGCGGGGATCGCGCCCGCCGACGATCCGCGGTACGTGATCGGAATCATGCTCGACGCACCGTCCCGGAGTGCGGACGGATCCGGTGGTCAGTCCGCCGCGCCGCTTTTCCACAACATCGCTAGCTGGATGCTTCAGCGAGACAGTGTGCCACTGTCGGCCGATCCCGGACGCAAACTGGTTCTGCAGGCCGACTGACATGATTACCTTCTGCTCTGTGATCGCGATCGACGAATCGGACCAACTCCCGATTCGGGTCCGGGTGCACTCGCCGGTAACCTGACTCGTCGGCCTCTTCCGCACATTCGGGGTTTTGGATATCCGTGTCGACGACCGCGCCCCCGGCGGACCCGAGACATCCTCGCAGCCGGGCAGAAAGGAGCACAGTGACTGTGCCAGAAGTGCCGCAGCCTGCTCCGACGGCGTTTCGCCCGTCGAAGCCGCCCCACACGTCGGTCGAAGACCTTGCCGACGTGTCGAACGCGGTGGTCGTAGACGATGAGGTGGCGCAGCGAAATGCTGTCACCGGCATCGACCTGCGTGCACAGGGCATCGAGCGCGGCGACCTTTTCGCAGCGCTCCCTGGATCGTCCGTACATGGTGCGACGTTCGTCGAGGATGCGCTGGATCGGGGTGCGGTCGCGATCCTCACCGATTCCGAGGGCATGGACATCGTCCGTGGCAAGTATCCGCAGTTGCCGGTGCCGGTTTTGCTGCACGAGAGCCCGAGGATGATTCTCGGCACCGTCTCGGCACTCGTCTACGGCAATCCTTCCGAGAACATGACCGTCATCGGCATTACCGGCACGTCCGGAAAGACGACGACGGCATATCTCCTCGAGGCAGCCTTGGTCGCTGCAGGCAGGGTGACGGGGTTGATCGGGACCATCGAGACGAAAATCGCTGGTTCCCGAGTCCCGAGTGCCCTCACCACTCCTGAAGCGCCTCAATTGCACGCATTGTTTGCGGTGATGCTCGAGCGCGGCATCGATACGGTCGTCATGGAGGTGTCCAGTCATGCTTTGGCGCTGGGCCGCGTCGACGGCACGGTGTTCTCGGTCGGCGCCTTCACCAACCTGTCACAAGATCATCTGGACTTCCACGGTTCCCTCGAGGACTACTTCCAGGCGAAGAGTCGACTGTTCACCGCGGAGTCGCGGGTCCGAAGCCGCTCGGCCGTCGTGTGTATCGACGACGATTGGGGAAAGCGAATGGCCGACATCGCTCGTGCGGCCGGAACGAGCGTCGTGACTGCCTCGGTCGCTGCGCACTCCGATTGGACGATCGCAGACTGGTCGAAGGAAGCCAACGGCACGCAGACCTTTTCGATCGTAGAAGCGGGCGGCGCAAGCTACCCGGCCGAGATTCGGCTACCCGGCCGATACAACGTTGCCAATGCGGTACTCGCTGCTGCAGCTTGTTCGGCGGCAGGGGTAGATGTCCGTCGCGCAATCCGCGGTATGGCCGAGGTCGACGTCCCCGGCCGGGTGCAGCGCATCGTTCGCGGCCAGGACTTTCTTGCCGTGGTCGATTACGCACACAAGCCTGCCGCAGTGGAAGCAGTCATCGAGACACTGCGAGAACAGACCGCGGGACGGATTGCGGTGGTCCTCGGTGCAGGCGGTGACCGAGACAAAGCGAAGCGTCCGTTGATGGGTGCCGCCGGAGCGCGCGGGGCGGACCTGCTGGTGATCACTGACGACAATCCCCGCTCGGAGGATCCATCGGCGATCCGAGACGCGATGTACGAGGGGGCGTTGGCCGTCGACCCGCAGGCGCGCAGTGAGGTCCGAAATGTGGCCGGCCGAGAATCTGCCATCACCGAGGCTGTGAAATGGGCCAGTGCGGGCGATGTCGTTCTGGTCGCGGGAAAAGGCCACGAAACCGGACAGGACATCGCGGGTGTGAAGTATCCATTCGATGATCGGGTGGTTCTTGCGGCCGCCATCGACAGCAGGATCGACGCAGAAGCAGGAGATCCATCGTGAAAGCGTTGACACTCGCCCAGATCGCGAACATCGTCGGCGGAACCCTGCACGACGTGCCCGACCCGTCACGGATCGTCGACGGGTCGGTCGAGTTCGATTCCCGCAAGGTGACCCCGGGAGGTCTGTTCTTGGCGTTGCCGGGAGCAAAGGTCGATGGACACGACCACGCAGCCGCAGCAGTGACCGCTGGTGCCGTGGCCGTCCTTGCTGCCCGTCCCGTCGGGGTGCCGGCAATCGTCGTCGAACCCGTTCCGCACGACGGTCGAGCCATGGCTCTCGAGCACGATCGTGATGGATCGGGAGCCGCGGTTCTCGGGGCGTTGGCTGCATTGGCTCGTGCCTCTGTTGTCGACTTGGCGAATACGACGTCACTGACGGTCGTCGGCGTGACCGGATCCTCGGGAAAGACATCGACGAAGGATCTACTGGCCTCGGTACTGGCGCCGCTGGGTTCCGTTGTTGCGCCGCCCGGGTCGTTCAACAACGAACTGGGCCATCCCTGGACGGCCCTTCGGGCTGACGAAACCACGAAGTTCTTGGTTCTCGAGTTGTCGGCGCGAGGTGTGGGGCACGTGGCCGCTTTGGCCTCGATCGCGCCTCCGCGAATCGGCGTCGTCTTGAACGTCGGAACGGCCCATCTAGGGGAGTTCGGATCGAGAGAGAAGATCGCGCTTGCCAAGGGTGAATTGATCGAAGCGCTTCCGAATGCCGCGAACGGCGGGGTAGCGATTCTCAACGCCGACGATCCGCTGGTGTTGTCGATGAGGTCACGGACGTCGGCTCGGGTGGTCACGGTCGGGCATTCGGTGGAAGCCGATGTTCGAGCAACGGACGTCAAGCTCGACGCCGACGCGCGTGCGAACTTCACTCTTGTCACCTCTGCCGGGAGCATCGGCATCGCTCTCGCCGTCCATGGTGAACATCAGGTAGGCAACGCGCTGGCCGCGGCTGCTGTGGCCCTCGAATGCGGGGCGAGCCTCGAGATGATCGCGATCGCGCTTGCCGGTTCCAATGCAACCTCGGTTCGTCGGATGGATGTTCGTACCCGTCCCGACGGGGTGACCGTTGTCAACGATTCGTACAACGCCAATCCAGATTCGATGCGTGCTGCGCTCAAAGCACTGGTGTCGATGTCGCGCTCGGGCAGTGGGCCGCGTCGGCGGACGTGGGCCGTATTGGGTGAAATGGGTGAACTGGGTCCAGAATCAGTCATCGAGCACGACGCGATCGGAAGGCTGGCTGTGCGACTCGATGTGAGTCGTCTGGTGATCGTCGACTCCGGTCGTCCGACACGAGCGCTCCACCAGGGCGCGGTGATGGAGGGGTCGTGGGGCGAGGAGTCGATGCTCGTGTCCGACGATGCAGAGGCAATCGCGGTTTTGCGACGCGAGGTGCTGCCCGGTGACATCGTCCTGGTGAAGGCTTCGCAGTCGGTCGCGTTGTGGTCGGTGGCCGACGCGTTGCTGGAAGCGCGTGAAGAGGCAGATGGAGAGAACGAGACGATGACACCGGAGGAATCGCAGTGAGACAGATCCTCTTCGCGGGAGGTATTGCACTCGCTGTGGCGATCCTGCTCACGCCTGTGCTGATCAAGGCGTTTTCGAAGCAAGGATTCGGGCAGGAGATTCGGGTCGAGGGGCCTGCAAGCCACCAGTCCAAGCGCGGGACTCCCACCATGGGCGGTGTTGCGATCCTCGCCGGGCTGTGGGCCGGCTACTGGGGTTCGCATCTCATCGGTATCGGTTACGAAGCGGACGGGCCATCGGCTTCGGCCCTTCTGGTGCTGGGGTTGACCACGGTGCTTGGCCTGGTGGGTTTCCTCGACGACTTCATCAAGATTCGTAAGCAGAGAAATCTTGGCCTGAACAAGACCGCCAAGCTGGTGGGGCAGCTTTTCGCTGCGGTAATTTTCGGCGTCCTTGCCCTGCAGTTCCGAGGGCCGAACGGGCTCACCCCCGGCAGTACCCAACTGTCCTACGTCCGCGATATCGCCACGGTCAGCATGGGTTCGATCGTGTTCATCGTGTGGTGCTACTTCTTGGTGACTGCCTGGTCCAATGCGGTCAATCTGACCGACGGCCTCGACGGTCTGGCCGCGGGTTCGATGACGCTGGTGCTCGGTGCTTATACGGTCATCACCTTCTGGCAGTACCGCCAGGCGTGTTCGACGAACCCGGGGCCCGGTTGCTACGACGTTCGCGATCCGCTCGACCTTGCGCTGATCTGCGCGGCGGCGGCAGGTGCGTGTATCGGATTCCTGTGGTGGAATGCCGCGCCCGCAAAGATATTCATGGGCGACACCGGCTCCTTGGCGCTGGGTGGTCTGCTTGCCGGATTGTCGATCGTGACGAGAACCGAGCTGATCATGGTCGTGATTGCTGCACTGTTCGTTGCCGAGGCCGCGTCGGTCGTGATCCAGGTTGCGGTCTTCCGCTCCAGTCGACGACGAGTATTCCGAATGGCCCCGTTCCATCATCACTTCGAGCTCGCCGGGTGGGCGGAAACCACGGTAATCATCAGATTCTGGCTTCTGGCCGCCATCGCATCGGCCGTCGGGCTGGCGCTGTTCTACAGCGAGTATCTCGCTGCAATCGGAGGGTAGATACACGTGTCCGAGACTGCCGACGCAACCGGATACGACGAAGATCTGACGTGGCTTCGGGGACGGACCGTCCTTGTCGCAGGGGCTCGCGTGTCCGGCTTGGCGACGGTACAGCCGCTGCTCGACTTGGGAGCGGAGGTTCTGGTCACCGACTCGGATCCGGGTGCGCTGGACAACGCCCGCGCACTCGGGGCGGGCGTGGTGTTGCAGGACGAGTTACTCGCTGACACCGATCGAATCGGTGCAATCGCCCTGGTGGTGACGAGTCCTGGATTACGAGCTGGTTCACCGGTGTTGGCGGCGGCCGCGAACCACGGTGTTGCCATCTGGGGCGACGTCGAGTTGTCGTGGCGGATCGATCGTGCCGGCATCTACGGCCCGCCGACGAGATGGCTGGTCGTCACCGGTACCAACGGCAAAACCACGACCACCTCGATGCTGGCGTCGATATTGAAGTCCGCAGGGATCGACAGCGTCGCGTGCGGGAACATCGGTCTGCCGATACTCGATGCCCTTCGACTCTCGCCGCACCCGGAGGTATTGGCCGTCGAACTGTCGTCTTTCCAGTTGTTCTGGGCGCCCTCGGTGCGTCCCGCCGCGGGTGCTGTGCTCAATATCGCGGAAGACCATCTCGATTGGCACGGGGGTATGGATGGTTACGTCGAGTCCAAGGCTCGGGCGCTGAACGGTGATATCGCTGTGATCGGTCTCGACGACGCCCGCGCAGCCGCGCTCTCGGCGACATCGACGGCGGACCGCGTGATCGGATTCCGCTTGTCCGAGCCCGCGGCCGGCGACTTCGGCATCATCGGTGATCATCTGGTGGACAACGCGTTCGCCGATCGCGAGCAGATCGTGCCGGTGACGGCGGTGGTGCCCGCCGGTCCCGCCGGGTGGATGAACGCGCTTGCGGCCTCTGCTCTGGCTCGCGCGATCGGCGTCGATGCTGGCCATGTGGCCGAAGGCATCCGGACCTATCAGGTCGGGCCCCATCGAGGCGCCGTGGTTCGCACGACGAACGACGTGACGTTCGTGGACGACTCGAAGGCCACGAACCCGCATGCTGCGCGGTCTTCGCTCCTCGCATATCCCCGCGTCGTATGGATCGCAGGGGGACTGTTGAAGGGCGCTGCCATCGACGAACTCGTCGTCGAAATTGCTCCGCGTCTCGTCGCCGTACTTGTCATCGGCCGCGATGGGACGCAGATCGCAGAGGCAGTGGCGCGACACGCACCGGATGTTCCCGTTGTGCGGTATCCGGCGGGAGACGATGCTGATGTGACTCATGTTGCTGAAGATGCTGACGTAGTGATGCGGGCGGTCGTCCAAGAGTCAGCACGCCGAGCGCGGCCCGGCGACACCGTGTTGCTCGCCCCGGCCGCGGCGTCCCTGGACATGTTCGTCGACTATGGGCATCGCGGTCGCAGCTTCGCAGAGGCCGTAGTCGATCTCGACTCCGCGGATATCGGCCACGCCATCGGGCCGGTAACGTGAGTACCGCATCCGGTCGATCTCGACCCGTCGCTGGTCCAGCCACCAGCGGACCACGCACCAGAATCGGCTTGTGGATGCGCCGACCGCTTGCGTCGTTCCATCTGATCGTCACCATTGCGGCACTCCTGACCATCCTCGGGCTGGTCATGGTGCTGTCCTCTTCGGCCGCCGAGGCCTATGCGACGGACGGCTCCGCCTACTCACTCTTCACCCAGCAACTGATCGGCGTCGCCCTCGGTGTCGTAGCGTTCTACATCGCGCTGCGCATGTCGGTTCGGATGCTTCGAAAGCTGTCGTTCCCGCTGTTCTGCATCTCGGTGGTCATGCTGATGCTCGTCTTGATTCCGGGTGTGGGGTCGGAAGGCGCAGACGGCGCACGTCGATGGTTCAACATCGCTGGGATCTCGTTCCAGCCCTCCGAACTCGCCAAAGTCACGCTCGTCTTGTGGGGCGCACATCTTCTGGCCTCGCGGCGTAGCGAGCACGCCAGCTTGAAGTCGCTCCTTATCCCGTTGGTACCTGCATCGTTGCTGATGTGCGCGCTGGTAGTGCTGCAGCCGAACTTGAGTACGGCCATCGCCATCGGCATCATCCTCGTCTCGCTTCTGTGGTTCGCCGGGCTCAATGCTCGCTTGTTCGGAATTCTGGTCGTCGGCGGAATCGGCGCCGCAACCGTATTGGCATTCACCGCGGGGTATCGCTCGAACCGGATCAAGGGTTGGCTCAACCCGGGGGACGATCCGCAGGGTCTGGGATATCAGTCCAAGCAAGCGAGATACTCGTTGGCCGACGGCGGACCCTTCGGCGTCGGACTCGGTCAGAGCCGTGCCAAGTGGAGCTACCTTCCCAACGCGCACAACGACTTCATCTTCGCGATCATCGGCGAGGAACTCGGCTTCATCGGGTGCCTGGCAGTGTTGGGTCTTTTCGCCCTGTTCGTGTACACCGGCCTCCGCATTGCCATGCGATCCGTCGACCCGTTCCTTCGTCTGTTGGCCGCCGGTTCGACGACCTGGATCTTCGCCCAGGCAATGATCAATATCTGCTATGTCGTCGGGCTGCTTCCGGTGACGGGTCTGCAGTTGCCGCTGGTGTCCTACGGTGGATCATCGACCGCGATCACGCTCCTCATGTTCGGCATCATCGCCAATGCCGCGAGACACGAACCCGAAGCGATCGCGGCATTGCACGCCGGCAGGGACAGCAGGCTCGATCGAGTACTCCGGCTCCCGATGCCCGCGTCGTTCTCGCCTCTGCGCGCAGCCGCAGCTCGATCCAAATCGACCAGGCCTGCCCTCGATCAGGAGGCCCGCCGCCGGCTTGCGGCACGTGCGGAGAGCGGGCGTTCGGCCGCACGTGAACACGCACAGGTGGGCGGTGCATCGAATCGAGCACGTCGTGGGGCCCCAGGTGAGCAACGGTCCGATCCTCGCCGTCGAGTGCCGAGGCAACCCGGCGCGCGACGCAACCACCCCGATGGGCAAGGATATCGACGGTGAATGCACGAAGTCGACCGCCGGTCACCAGAGCACTGTCCGTCGTCGTAGCGGGCGGAGGGACTGCAGGACACATCGAGCCTGCCCTTGCCGTCGCCGACGCACTACGCGCTATCGATCCCGAAATTCGGATTACCGCGCTCGGAACCGAACGCGGCCTCGAGACCAGGCTCGTGCCGGCGCGCGGGTATCCACTTGCATTGGTTCCTCCCGTTCCCCTGCCGCGCAAACCGACACTCGATCTGCTGCGATTGCCGGTAAAACTCGTTCGATCGGTGCATAGGACCAAGAAAGTGTTCTCCGAGACCGAAGCGGACGTACTCGTGGGATTCGGCGGATACGTCGCTCTCCCCGCATACATCGCCGCGCGTTTCGCTCGTGACAGTCGACGCATACCGATCGTTCTGCACGAGGCCAACGCCAGTGCAGGGATTGCCAACAAGGTCGGCGCCCGTCTGGCGACTCGGGTGCTGGCGGCCGTGCCGGGCTCCGGCGTATCCGCTCGCGGTGCGCAGGATGCAGAGATAGTTGGAATACCCGTCCGACCTACGATCACCGGGCTGGACAGAGCTTCTCGACGTGACGAGGCGCGAGCCTATTTCGGGTTGCCTGCGGACGGCCCCGTGCTGCTGGTGTTCGGCGGATCACAAGGTGCACGCTCGCTGAACGACGCAGTGTCCGGCGCCGCAGCCGAACTCGCCGCCGCGGGGGTCTCGGTCCTGCACGCACACGGCCCGAAGAACACCGTCGATGTCGAGTCGATCGAAGGCGCAACGACTGCGTACATTGCTGTTCCGTACCTCAACCGCATGGATTTGGCCTATGCGGCCGCAGATCTGGCGATGTGCCGCTCCGGTGCCATGACCGTCGCCGAGGTGTCTGCGACAGGGCTGCCCGCCGTGTATGTACCGTTGCCGCACGGCAACGGTGAGCAAGACTTGAACGCTCGGCCCGTCGTCGATGCGGGGGGCGGGATACTGGTGCAGGACGCGCAGATCGACGCGGCGTACGTCGGTAGCACGATCGTCGACTTGATCACCGATACCGAGCGCATCGCTGCTATGTCCATCGCAGCGGGGAGTGCGGGTCACCGCGACGCTGCAGCTACGGTTGCGGAGATCGTGGTAGACGTCGCCTCGGTTCGACCAAACGAAGCGTCACTGTCGTGACGGGTGAAAGGATGGACATGTCCGAGCTTCCAGCCGAGCTCGCGAGAGTGCACATGGTCGGCATCGGCGGTGCCGGTATGTCGGGCATTGCACGTATTCTGCTGGCTCGTGGTGGCCAGGTCTCCGGGTCGGATGCCAAGGAGAGCCGCGGTGTTCTTGCGCTTCGGGCACGTGGTGCCCAAGTCCGAGTAGGGCACGACAGTTCCGCTTTGGACATGCTGCCGGGTGGACCCACCGTCGTCGTCACGACGCTCGCCGCGATTCCGAAAGACAATCCCGAACTCGTCGCTGCCGAGGAACGCGGTATTCCGATCGTGCTGCGCCCTGCCGTGTTGTCCTCGTTGATGGACGGGTATCGCGCGCTGCTGGTGTCCGGAACCCATGGAAAGACCTCTACGACGTCGATGCTCGTGGTTGCGTTGCAGCACTGCGGATTCGACCCCTCGTTCGCCGTCGGTGGTGAGCTCAACGAGGCGGGCACCAACGCGCACCACGGCAGCGGCGACGTGTTCGTAGCGGAAGCCGATGAGAGCGACGGGTCCCTGCTGCAGTACAGCCCGAACGTCGTGATCGTCACCAATATCGAGGCCGATCATCTCGACTACTTCGGCACGACCGAGGCCTACGTGCAGGTATTCGACGATTTCGCGGCCTTGCTCGAGCCTGGCGGAGTGTTGGTTGCCTGCATGGACGACCCGGGGTCCGCCGCCCTCGCTCAGAGAATCCACGCACGCGCACTGCCAGGGGTTCGGGTGCTCGGTTATGGTTCGGCGAACGTCGCTACAGGCGAGGTCGAGATGGCGGTCCGTCTTCTGAATTGGGAACCCGAGGATGTCGGGGGTGTGGCCCAATTGTTGGTCGAGGGTGAGGAGAAGCCGCGGACGTTGCGCCTGGGGGTTCCCGGACGTCACACAGCGCTCAATGCTCTTGCCGCGTTCAGCGCAGGGCGTCAGGTCGGGGCCGGGGTCGACGAACTACTGGCCGGTCTCGCCGGTTTCGGTGGCGTTCATCGCCGGTTCCAGCTCCGTGGGCGCGAACACGGTGTTCGCGTTTTCGACGACTATGCGCACCACCCGACGGAGGTCCGTGCGGTGCTGACTGCGGCACAGCAACTCGTCGCTGGAGTCGCGGGTCCAGACGAGCGTGGACGGGTGATCGTGGTCTTCCAACCGCACCTGTATTCGCGGACGGAAACTTTCGCTTCGGAGTTCGGTACGGCGTTGAGCCTTGCCGACGAGGTGGTCGTACTCGATGTGTACGGCGCGCGCGAAGAACCGCTCCCCGGGGTTACGGGTGCACTGGTGGCAGCGGCGGTGACCGTCCCGGTCAACTATCAACCGGATTTGTCTTTGGTGGCCAAGCAGGTTGCCGCGCTGACCGCCCCCGGAGATGTGGTCATCACCATGGGCGCGGGCGATGTCACGATGTTGGCCGGACCCATTCTCGATGCGTTGCGGTCGAAGACCGACTTCAGGATCGGGCAAGGTCGGGCATCGGAGTGACCGATCGGCCCGAGCGGGGGAGTCGACGCCGTGCCGCCAGGCCTGATCGCACGTCCAAGGCAAGACCGAAATCCGTGGCGACACCGAAGAATGGCGAATCCACCGGAAGGTCGACGGGCGGTGCGAATTCCGCGGCCGCATCGCACGAGGCGAAGGATCGCGAGCGCAGGCGCGAGGCTCGAGAAGCGGAACGTCTGCGTGTCTCGCGGTCGCGTCGCAAACTCGGACTGATCGCAGCGGCGGTGGTGGCTGTGATCGTGGCGGGATTTGCCCTGGTGTATCTCACCCCAGTGTTGTCCGTCCGCAAGATCGAGGTCACCGGAAACGTGACGGTGTCCGAGGAAGAAATTGTCGCCGACCTCGACATCCTGCTGGGGGAGAAGCTCGTTCGGGTCGATGTTGGATCAGCTGCACAGCGAGTCGCGGCTATCCCGGCAATGGCGTCGGTACGTGTTCAGCGGATGTATCCGTCGACCGTGCGGGTGACGGTGACGGAACGAGTGCCCGTGGCATTCGTGGACGAGCCGGACGGAACTCACTTGCTCGACAAGGACGGCGTCGACTTTGCCGTCGGTACGCCACTGCCAGGAGTCGTGCGCTTGGTGACCGATACGCCCGGTCCAGGGGATGCAGCTACGACAAGCGGACTGGCCGTACTGGATTCGATGCCTGACGCTCTTCGTGGTCAAGTCGGCGAGGTTCGCGCGACCTCGATATCGGAGGTGTCGCTGTCGTTGCTCGACGGGAGGACACTCGTATGGGGGAGTAGCGATAATTCGGAGCGCAAATCTGCTGTGGCGCTTACATTGTTGTCTCAGCCTGGACAGGTTCTGGATGTATCGAGCCCAGATCTACCCACCATCAAGTAGCTGTTCGGGTGACCGACAGGTACGGTCTGAAGCAAAATCTTTTCGCGGTGCCCGGCGCGCCTAATGGCAGAAGGTTGCACCGATCAATAGCGTTCATCAAGTCGAGTACTTGACATAACTCTAAGCCTATGGTTCAGGTTGAGACTTTTCCCGTACCTGACAGTCCAGACAACAACCACGGAAGGCGAGAGCCCATGACGCCCCCGCACAACTACCTCGCCGTAATCAAGGTCGTCGGCATCGGCGGCGGCGGCGTTAACGCGGTCAACCGAATGATCGAACAGGGACTCAAGGGAGTCGAGTTCATCGCGGTCAACACCGATGCTCAAGCACTTCTCATGAGCGACGCCGACGTCAAACTCGATGTAGGTCGCGAGCTGACTCGCGGACTCGGTGCCGGAGCGGACCCCGAAGTTGGTCGCCGCGCGGCAGATGATCACAAAGACGAGATCGAAGAGGTCCTCAAGGGGGCCGACATGGTTTTCGTCACCGCAGGTGAAGGCGGTGGCACCGGTACCGGTGGCGCGCCCGTCGTCGCCAATATCGCCCGCAAACTCGGCGCTCTGACTGTCGGAGTCGTCACACGACCGTTCTCGTTCGAGGGCAAGCGTCGCGGCGGCCAGGCCGACACCGGAATTCAGCAGCTTCGCGAATCCTGCGACACACTGATAGTGATCCCCAACGATCGGCTACTGCAGTTGGGAGATGCGGCCGTCAGTTTGATGGATGCATTCCGAAGTGCGGACGAGGTACTGCTCAACGGCGTCCAGGGAATCACCGATCTCATCACGACTCCAGGGTTGATCAATGTCGACTTCGCAGATGTGAAGGGTGTCATGTCCGGCGCCGGTAGTGCCCTGATGGGAATCGGATCTTCACGCGGTGAGGGTCGGGCCATCAAGGCGGCGGAATCTGCCATCAATTCGCCGTTGCTCGAAGCGTCGATGGAAGGCGCCCGAGGCGTACTGCTGTCGATCGCCGGCGGGTCCGACCTGGGTCTGTTCGAGATCAACGAGGCTGCTTCTCTGGTGCAGGAAGCCGCTCACATCGACGCCAACATCATCTTCGGTACAGTCATCGACGACTCGCTCGGTGACGAGGTGCGGGTCACCGTGATCGCCGCCGGTTTCGACGGTGGTACCCCCACGCGTCGACCTGTGGAAGCTGCGCCCGGAAATACGCGCGGATCCGTCGGTTCGGCCCGATCCGGCGAAGTGTCCTCGTCGAGGCCATCGGATTCGACCAGTTCGGCGGGAGTTTTTCGTGATTCCGCAGGTGCTCCGAGTGGAAGTAGTCTTCCGCCGCTACCGAATTCGGAGTCACGCAGTGCGCCGTCGAACGGTGTGCCCGGAACTGGGCGACGTGTATCGGTGTCCGAAGAAGAGGGCGAAGACGAGGTCGACGTACCGTCGTTCATGCGTCGCTGATCCGAACACTCATAGAGGGATTGCACCTACCGAGAGGAATGTCGCGCTGAACGGCAAAGTCCGCAGGGTTACCACCACCAGAGCGGGTGGGGTGTCGGCGCCGCCGTTCGACACTTTCAATCTCGGCGACCATGTGGGTGATGCTCCGGAGGCGGTCGCGGCAAACCGCGAACGACTGGGTCGGGAACTGGGCCTGGGCGTCGACCGCTTGGTGTGGATGGAACAGGTGCATGGTCGCACCGTCACGGTGGTGGACGGTCCGGTCTCCGAGACCGTACCGGTCACCGACGCAATCGTGACGACCGTTCCCAATCTCGGCCTGGTGGTACTGACTGCAGATTGTGTTCCGCTTCTGCTGTCCGACGACGAGGCAGGTGTGATCGCCGCAGTCCATGCAGGGCGGGTGGGTGCCCGAATCGGCATCGTGCCCAAGGTGCTGGAGGCGATGGTTTCGCTAGGAGCAGACCTCGGACGTGTCGGTGCTTTTCTGGGTCCGGCAGCAAGTGGCCGCCAGTACGAAGTGCCTGCGCATATGCGGGCCGACGTCGAGAGGCATCTACCCGGTAGTGCAACCACGACGGTTCGTAAGACGCCGGGTCTCGATATCCGTGCGGGCATTCGTAGGCAACTCGAGGCTTCCGGTGTATCGGCGGTGGTGGTAGATCCTCGGTGCACCATCGAGGACAGAACCCTGTTCAGTCATCGGCGGGAAGCACCGACCGGCAGGTTCGCCAGCGTGATCTGGATGGACACCGAGCCTGCTTGACTGGTGCCATGACTATCGCAAGTGACAGAGCCGTAGAGATAGAGAACGCACTGCTGTCGGTGCGAGATCGGCTGCGTGCGGCGTGTATCTCCGCCGGCCGCGCCGAAAAGGACGTGACGCTGCTTCCGGTCACCAAGTTCTTCCCCTCGAGTGACGTCGAAATTCTCTATCGACTGGGTTGCCGTGAGTTCGGTGAGTCGCGGGAGCAGGAAGCAACGGTCAAGGCACACGAGACGGCCGAGCACTTTGCCGACTCTCCCGCGAAATGGCACATGATCGGGCATTTGCAGAGGAACAAGGCGAAGTCGGTTGCGAAGTGGGCCTATTCGATCCACTCGGTAGACAGCGCGCGGTTGGTTCAGGCGCTTCAGAACGCAGTGCATCGTGCGCTGGGCGAGGGCGAGCGGACAACCCCTTTGCAGGTGCTGATTCAAGTGAGTCTCGATGGCGATGTTCATCGGGCCGGCATCGAACGCGAACAACTGGACGAACTGGTCGACCTCGTCGCATCGGCAGAGAATCTCTCACTTGCGGGTTTGATGGCGGTCCCGCCGATCGAAGCCGACCCCGATAGTTCGTTCGCCGCTCTTGCCGAACTGCACCAGCGTGTTCTGGTCGATCATCCGGAGGCGGTCGAACTGTCTGCGGGCATGACCGGCGACCTGGAAGCAGCTGTGCGACACGGATCGACGTGCGTGCGTGTCGGTACCGCAATACTCGGTTCGCGGCCGATAACCTCGCCTGTAGAGACCACGGTTCACATCAGTCACAACTGACCCAATGTGAACCTGGAGACGACACGCTGAACACCCGCCCGGGAGTGAAGCCCGAATGGCCAGTTTTGAAGGAAGGCAAGGATCGATGAGCACCCTGCACAAGTTCAAGGCGTACTTCGGCATGGTTCCACTCGCGGACTATGAAGACGACTACCTCGACGAACCCGATACTCATCGGGTTTCGCGGGGGCGCGACACGTACGCCGAACTCGACGAGCGCGGCGACCGTGAATTCGGCGGCCCCAGCTTTACTTCTCGACGGCCCGCGCATGCCAATCTGGACGACGCCGAAGACTACGACGACTTCGAGGCGCCTCGGTCGGCTCCTACTCTGGCACCCATCGGGGGCAGAAGTTCGCGCGGTTCAACCGGCGGAGGTGCTCGGCCGACGGCGACGCGTGGAAACCTCGCCGTCGATACCAGGATGGATGTACGGGCGGAAACTCGTCGAAGCCCGATCGTCGACGACGGAGGCCCCTTGTCCAAGATCACCACGTTGCAACCACGCGACTACAGCGAGGCGCGCACCATCGGTGAGCGCTTTCGTGACGGGACCCCCGTCATCATGGATCTCGTCGAGATGAGCAATGCCGACGCGAAGCGGTTGGTGGACTTTGCCGCGGGACTGGCGTTCGCACTGCGTGGCTCCTTCGACAAGGTCGCGACTAAGGTGTTTCTCCTCTCGCCCGCTGATGTCGACGTCTCGCCTCAGGAGCGTCGTCGGATCGCCGAAACCGGCTTCTACAGTCAGCAATGACTCGGACGAGTTGTGCGATAAGTCCGCGGCTCGATCGGGCGTCGGGGGTCTCTGACCTGGTCGCTTTGATCGAGCCGCTTTTTTCGGGCACAGTATGAGACGTGGCCTTGTTTGCGGTTCTCTATTTCGTACTTTTCATGTTCTGGCTGCTTCTCATCGGCCGCATCATCGTCGAATTCATCAGAACGTTCGCCCGCGACTGGCGTCCCACAGGAATTGTGGTGATATTGCTGGAAGCGATTTTCACGGTGACCGACCCGCCGGTCAAGCTGCTTCGCAGACTGATACCGCCGGTGAATCTCGGCGGAGTTCGACTCGACTTGTCGATCATGGTGTTGCTCTTCGGGGTGTTCATCCTGATGACTGTCGTGAGAGGGCTGGGATCGTAGGGTTCGATACTTTGGTACAAGACTTCGGGGACGCGAGCGACCAGCGCGACCGATGTGACAGAATGGACGCCAGTTACAGTTTGATTGTTCCGGACCGTATGGAATGGGATATAACTGAATGCTTGCTCTACCGCCTCAAGACGCGTGAAGGGATCCTTCCATGCCGCTGACTCCAGCTGATGTGCACAATGTCGCGTTCAGTAAGCCGCCGATCGGAAAGCGCGGCTACAACGAAGACGAGGTAGATGCATTCCTCGATCTCGTCGAGCAAGAGCTGTCGCGACTGATCGAAGAAAATGCTGATCTGCGCCAGCGAGTGGGCGAGCTCGATCAGGAGCTGTCCGACTCCAAGAGTTCGGCGCGACAGCCCGGCTCCGGCCAATCCGGCTCCGGCCAATCTGCACCCGTTCAGCAAAAGGTGCCAGAGCCGCAGCGACCTCCGGAGCCGCAACGCCCGGTCGAGCCTCCCAAGCCTGCACCTGTGGTGGCCCCAGCTCCGGCTCCCGTTGCCGCGTCGCAAAGCGCTGATTCCAACATGCAGGCGGCCAAGATCCTGGGCCTTGCTCAGGAAATGGCAGATCGTCTGACGAGCGATGCGAAAACCGAGTCGGAGCAGTTGCTGGGCAACGCGCGGACCAACGCCGAGCGCCTGGTCACCGATGCGCGTACGCGCTCGGAGGCAATGGTTACCGATGCTCGTCAGAAATCCGAGTCGCTATTGTCGGATGCGCAGACAAGGTCGGAGACCCAGCTCAGGCAGGCGAAGGAGAAGGCCGACGCACTTCAGGCCGATGCCGAACGCAAGCACACCGAGATCATGGCGACGATCAACGAGCAGCGATCTGTTCTGGAAGGTCGCATCGAGCAGCTCAAGACGTTCGAGCGCGAGTACCGGGTCCGTCTCAAGTCGTACCTGGAATCGCAGCTCGAAGAGTTGGAGAATCGCTCCTCGGCCCTGCCTGTGGACAATGGCAAGGACGGCTTCAACCAAGAGGGACAGTCCTCCGGGTACAGCCAGTCGTACGCCAAGGGCAACAACTAGAGGTTGTTTGCTTCACGCATGGCGCGCGACGGCTCGCTCCGGACCTGACGGTCGCTTGCCGGCGCATCCGGAACGAGGTGTGGTGTGCTTGTACTGACGCTGTGTGCGGCGGCAGTGGGGTTTGCCTTGCTGGTCATCGCTTTGATGACCGGCTCGGTGATCTGGGCTTGGGGCTGTATCGCAGTATGTGTAGTTGGTGCGGTTCTATTGCTGACGGGCGCGTTGGCCGGTAGGAAATCTCCTCCCGATCATCTCTCCCCGCCGAAGCATTAGTTCCTGAGCATCATCGGGTCTGGAAGTTCGATCGAAAGAAGTCAGGCGTTGATCCGGCGATCACCGGGGAGTCTTCGGAAGAACGGTGAGCCTTTACGGCCTGCTCAGTAGAACCGAACGGGTGGGCCCGTTACAGCCAGCGTGAGTGGCATCGGATCGTCCTGTGCGGGCGAATCCGATGCAAACGGGGTGGTACCGCGGTACCGACGTAAAGACACGTCGGACATCGTCCCCGTGCCGACTACGTTCCGCTCACACGAGCGGATGGCACGAGGAGTCATCATGACCGACGATCACACATCGACACGCGATTCCTACCCGCTCGTCGACATCTACGGCACGAAAGCCGGCAGCGTATCGTTCCCCGATCTCGAGAAGAAGGTCCTCGACGCCTGGGCGGCGGATGGAACCTTCCGCGCCAGCGTGGACAATCGTGAAGGCGCCGAAGAATTCGTCTTCTACGACGGCCCTCCGTTCGCCAACGGACTGCCGCACTACGGCCATCTTCTGACCGGATACGTCAAGGATCTCGTACCGCGCTTCCAGACGATGCGGGGCATGAAGGTCGAGCGACGATTCGGCTGGGACTGTCATGGGTTGCCGGCCGAACTCGAAGCCGAGAAGCAACTCGGGATCAAGGACAAGTCCGAGATCGACGAGATGGGTCTGGCGAAGTTCAACGCTTACTGCAAGCAGTCGGTCCTGCAGTACACCGACGAATGGCGCGACTACGTGACCCGTCAGGCACGCTGGGTCGACTTCGACAACGACTACAAGACCCTCGACCTCGACTTCATGGAGTCGGTCATGTGGGCATTCAAGACACTCCACGACAAGGGGCTCATCTACCAGGGCTTCCGAGTTCTTCCGTACTCCTGGTACGAGCAGACGCCGTTGTCGAACCAGGAGACCCGTCTCGACGACGCATACAAGATGCGTCAAGATCCGGCCGTCACCGTGCGAATGGCGCTCTCCGCGCCGGGTTCGCCACTCGACGGCGCCGATGCTTTGATCTGGACGACGACGCCGTGGACCATCCCGTCGAATCTCGCGATGGCGGTGCGTCCGGACATCGACTACGTGCAGGTCGAGGACGGAGAAGGCGGACGCGTCGTACTCGCACGTGATCGAGTGGCTCATTACGCTCGGGAGCTGGGGGAGAACCCGACGGTGTTGTCCGAGCACACCGGTGCCGATCTTGTCGGGCTGAAGTACACGCCCCCGTTCGACTTCTTCATCGGACATCCCAACTCGCATCGTGTGCTGTCCGCCGACTACGTGACTACCGATTCCGGTACCGGAATCGTGCACTTGGCGCCCGCATTCGGTGAAGAGGACATGGACGTGGCGACGGCCAACGGTATCGAGGTGGTGCAACCGCTCGATCCGGGTGGAAAGTTCACCTCGATGGTGCCGCCGTACGAGGGCTTGATGGTGTTCGATGCGAACCCCGTCATCATCAAGGATCTGAAGGCCTCGGGACGGTTGCTGCGTCACGAGACGATCGAGCACTCCTACCCACATAGCTGGCGGAGTGGTCAGCCGCTCATCTACATGGCGGTTCCGTCGTGGTTCGTTGCGGTGACCAAGTTCCGCGATCGCATGGTCGAGTTGAACCAGGAGATCACGTGGGTCCCCGAACATATCAAGGACGGGCAGTTCGGTAAGTGGCTCGCGGGTGCGCGTGACTGGAACATCAGCCGAAACCGCTACTGGGGCAGTCCGATTCCGGTGTGGACCTCGGATGATCCGGCGTATCCGAGACTCGACGTCTATGGCAGCCTCGATGATCTCGAGCGTGATTTCGGTGTGCGACCGACCGATCTTCATCGTCCCTACATCGACGATCTGACGCGGCCGAATCCCGATGACCCGACCGGCAAGTCGACCATGCGTCGTGTTCCGGAGGTATTGGACTGCTGGTTCGAGTCCGGTTCGATGCCGTATGCGCAGGTGCACTTTCCGTTCGAGAACGAGGAGTGGTTCGCCACTCACAACCCCGGCGATTTCATCGTCGAGTACAACGGTCAGACGCGTGGATGGTTTTACACGCTGCATGTCCTGGCGACGGCTCTGTTCGATAGGCCGGCCTTCAAAACCGTTGCAGCACACGGGATCGTCCTCGGAGACGACGGCTTGAAGATGAGCAAGTCCAAGGGGAACTATCCGGATGTGAAGGAAGTGTTCGACAGGGACGGCTCCGATGCCATGCGGTGGTTCCTGATGTCTTCTCCGATCCTTCGAGGCGGAAATCTCGTGGTGACCGAGCAGGGCATCCGCGAGGGTGTTCGTCAGGCCTTGCTGCCGATCTGGAACGCGTGGAGCTTCTTGCAGTTGTACGCGGACAAGCCGGGCGTGTGGCGTACCGATTCGCCGCATGTTCTCGATCGGTACGTGCTTGCGAAGCTGGCTGCGACTCGCGATGCGATCACCGATGCGTTGGAGGGAAACGACATCGCAGGTGCGTGCGACGAGCTTCGCGTGTTCTGTGATGCACTGACCAATTGGTATGTGCGACGCTCGCGTTCGAGGTTCTGGAGTGAGAACGTCGATGCGATCGACACACTCCACACAGTGCTGGAAGTTCTGACGCGGATCGCGGCACCGCTTCTGCCGTTGATCAGTGAAGTCGTGTGGCGTGGTCTTACCGGCGGGCGTTCGGTGCACCTGATGGACTGGCCTGACGCGGGTGAGCTGCCTTCCGATCCCGAACTCGTCGATTCCATGGATGAGGTTCGAACCATCTGTTCCACTGTGCTCGGTCTACGTAAGGCGCAGAATCTTCGAGTGCGCCTGCCGCTGCCCGAGGTCACCGTCGCTGCCGAGAACGCGGAGCGGTTGCGTCCGTACGCCGACATCATCGCGGACGAGGTCAATGTCAAGAAGGTGGATCTGACCGACGACGTTGCAGTGCACGGCAAGTTCGAACTTGTCGTCAACGCTCGTGCGGCAGGTCCCCGCATCGGTAAGGACGTTCAGAAGGTCATCAAGGCCGTCAAGGCCGGTGAATGGTCCGAGGACGCGAACGGTGTTGTCAGCGCTGCGGGCATCGAGCTGCTGCCCTCCGAGTACGCTCGCAAATTGGTTGCTGCCGAGCCGGATTCGACGGCTGCGTTGCCCGGAAACGCCGGCCTCGTCGTGCTCGACTCGAGTGTCACAGCCGAACTCGAAGCCGAGGGTTGGGCGAAGGATCGTATCCGCGAATTCCAGGATGCACGCCGTAACCTCGGGCTGGAGGTGTCCGATCGGATCGATATCGTCGTCGAGGTACCGGCTGATCGACGCGACTGGCTCGACACTCACCGGGAACTCATCAAGGGTGAGGTCCTTGCACTTACCTTGGTGGATGGGGATCCGGGCCCGGACGCGATCGAGCTGGGCGAGGGCGTGCGCGCATTGGTCAGCCGGGCGCGATGACGGCAGCCGCATCGATGGAAGATGCTGTCCGCGAGATTCTCTCCTCGGCTCGCGGTGGCGTCGTGAAGATCGTGGTCGTCGGCGAACCGGTGCTTCGGGCGCCGGCCGCGCCATTGGTCGATCAACTCGAGATTCGGACACTCGAGCGGCTCGTCGAGGTCATGCGGGCGACGATGCACGATGCGCCGGGCGTGGGATTGGCTGCTCCGCAGATCGGTATTCCACTGCGGATAGCGGTGATCGAGGACATGTACGAGGTGGACCCGGAGATGGCGGAGGCGCGCGAGCGCACGCCGGTGCCGTTTCAGGTTCTCGTCAATCCCACGTACACCGCGATCGGGGATGCTCGACGCTCGTTCTTCGAGGGGTGTCTGTCGGTGCCCGGGTATCAAGCAGTCGTTTCGCGTCCTGCGGCCGTTCGGCTCGAATGTGTCGATTCGAACGGCAAGGAGATCGACGAGATCTTTCGCGGGTGGCCGGCACGGATCGTGGCGCATGAGACCGATCACCTCGACGGCACGGTCTATATCGACAAGGCTGTCACCAGATCCCTGGCCGCGAACGAGGTCTACGGCGAACTGTGGCGCGATCGGTCACCACAGCGGGCGGCAGCGGCGTTGGGCTTCGAGCTCAGCCAAGAGTGAGAGACCGGCCGGGGGAGACAACGGTGGAGTGTCGTGATCCACGCGAGGTTTCTCGCTCATGACGGATTCTCGCAGCGCGCGGTGGGTCCTGCATCTCGACATGGACGCGTTCTTTGCATCCGTCGAGCAGCTGACCCGTCCCACGTTGCGGGGGAGGCCGGTACTGGTGGGTGGGGCCGGTGGACGCGGGGTCGTTGCCGGATGCAGCTATGAGGCACGAGTTTTCGGCGCTCGTTCGGCCATGCCCATGCATCAGGCACGACGGCTTGTCGGGGGAGGTGCCGTCGTGTTGCCGCCCCGAGGTTCCTTGTATCAGGCGCTCAGTCGCCGAGTGTTCGACGCTCTACGTACTCCGATGCCGATCTTGGAACAGTTGTCGATGGACGAGGCGTTCGGGGAGCCGTCCGAGCTTGCGGGTGCGACGTCGGCAGAGGTACTCGACTTCTGCGAGTCACTGAGGACTCTGGTGCGGGCGGAAACCGGCTTGGTGGCGTCGATCGGCGCGGGTACCGGAAAGCAGATTGCGAAAATTGCATCCGGTCTCGCCAAGCCGGATGGTGTCAAGGTCGTCACTCCGCACGAGCAGACGGAGTTGATGGCGGCATTGCCCGTGCGCAAGCTGTGGGGGATAGGTCCGGTGGCGGAGGAGAAGCTTCGCAGGCTCGGGATCGACACGATCGGCACCTTCGTCTCCACTTCGGAATCGGAGGTTGCCTCGATTCTCGGGGCGACGGTCGGACCGAGCCTGCACAGACTTGCACGGGGAATCGACGATCGCGCGGTAGCCGAGCGAGCCGAAGCGAAGCAGGTCAGCGCCGAAACGACGTTCGCACATGATCTGGTGACGCTGGCCCAACTGCGCGCCGCAGTGGAATCGAGTGGCGACGCCGCCCATCGTAGGTTGTGCAAGGACGGCCGAGGCGCTCGAACTGTCGTCTTGAAATTACGTAAAGCAGACATGAGTATCCTCACGCGCTCGGTGACCCTTCCGTACGCAACCGTCGACAAACAAACGATCGTTGCCGCGGCCCAGCGACTGGTGCTCGACCCGGTGGAACTGGGCCCGATTCGCTTGGTAGGAGTGGGTTTGGCCGGGTTGTCGACCGTCCAACAGGGCTCGCTGTTTCCTGAGCTGGACTACCACGCAGACGATGTGCTCGACGATCCGGCGACCACCGCGGACCCAACGCCTGTCGCGACGGAACCGAGCCCGAGGTGGCACCCCGGGATGGATGTAAGGCATCCTGAGTACGGACACGGGTGGATACAGGGGGCAGGCCATTCCGTGGTGACGGTTCGTTTCGAGACCCGATCTTCCGGACCGGGTAGGGCTCGTACTTTTGCGGAGGGGGACGAGATGCTCCTCGTGGCAGACGCGCTCGACAGTCTCCAGTGATGCAAGTTCCTACCGGTCGGTACCCGAATCTGGCCGTGCGAGATTTCGGATGGCATAGTGGGGCACCCGAGACGAACTATGACAAGTTGAACCCGCAGTGATCGACAGTGATCGCTGGCGATCAGAGTGAAAAGGACAAGCACTTGAAGCTTCGTAACACCAGCAAGGCCATGGTTGCAGGCATCGCGATCGCCGCAGCGTTCACGATGACCGCGTGCGGATCGGACGATGAAGGCAAAACCCCAACCACCACCACCACTTCTGCGGCATCTTCCGCTTCGGCCGCGCCCGACGCGAGCGGCGACTACCCGCCGGTTCCGTCGGCGGAAGAGCTGAACACCGAGCTGCTTCGCGGGCTCGATCCAGCGGTGCCGGTGGAGGAGAAGGCTCAGCTCATCCAGGGTGCCGAGGCCGATCCCGATCTCATCAACCAGGTCGCGGCCGCAGCCGTGGCGAACGGTGCTGATATTCAGATCACGAGCGTCGACGACTTGGGCGACGGCACACTCAATGCAGGCGCAACGCTGACGATCAACGGTCAGGCCAACCCCGGCAACTTCACCTTCGTCGCCGAAGACGGAAAGTGGAAGCTGTCCAAGGACAACGCGTGTGGCCTCGTACAGCTCGCGCAGCTGACTTCGCCCGCGTGCGCTTGATCTCGTAGCACTCGATCGGATCAATGCCGGTGTCGTCCCTTTTGGGACGGCACCGGCATTTGCGTGTCCGGGGTGAGGTGCGCGAAGAAGTAGCGGACACGCGTCGTTCTATACGCCTCGGTCGGCGCCTCTGATGCGATCCACCGCCGTCGTGGCCAGCTCGGTCATCAGCGCTGAATCGAACGCTTCCTGGTCGGTCCCGACAAGTTGCACGACCGTCGAATCGACCACAGCAACTACGACGTCCGATATCAGTGTGTAACCGCCACTGTCGATGGTCAGGCGCACCGAGACCGACGCGTCGCCGACCGTTTTTTGCTCGCGACCTTCGAGTCGGTAGTCGATGCGCACCCCATCCGCATCGGTGCCGGAGTATTCGGTGCACTGAGCGAAAGTGTTTTGAAGCGCAGTGAAGGCCTCAGCTGCCCCGCGGCCGGGGTAGCTCGCCGCGTCCTCGTCCAGCGAAGAAAAGTTCGGACCCGAGTAACGCACGTCGGCTCCAGCAGACGCACCGGGCACCTGTCGCTCGATCGGTGCGAGGACGTCGCCGCAGGCTTGCGGATCGGTGCCCGATCGGTCCGGTGCGTCGTACTCGGGAGCCGGATCCATGCCGAGATCACGGACCGGGTCGGGAATCGGCGCAAATCCGTCGGGCAGTAGATCCATGGTGAGCATCGCGGACTGTAACGTCGCCGAATCGGTGATCGGTGATCCCAACAAGAGATCGGGTGCGGCGACAGCCGGGCCGAGTGCGACCTTCGGTGCGTCATCGGACGGGGCATCGGACCCACCGCAGGCGGCGGCAGACAATGCCGTCGCGACGGCCAGAGCAGTGAGCACCAGTGGACGCGACATCATGGCGTGGTCCATCGAACGGTGTCGCTGATGTCCTGACGCAGCACGGTCGATCCTTCGGGGTCGCTGTACTGCTGTTTGCCACCGACCGTGACCTCACCCGACAACGGAAGTGGTTTCCCGGCGTCGACTTCGAGGGTTCCCGTTCCGGTCATGGTGTAGGAATCGATGGCGAGCGAACCGGCGTCGTCGGGCAGTTCCAGCGTGGTCGACTCGGGTGTCTGGTCTATCCGCAGGTCGATGGTCAAGCGGTCGCCGTCCCGTGATCTCAGCGTTGCGGTCGTCACCTGGTTGAGCGTCACTCCGCTGATGACCTGTTGTTCCACGGTCCACACGGCGCCGACGCCGATCTCGGCGTCCGGATACGAGACCGACCTGTACACGGCCTGGTTCAGCGCCTGTTCGATGGCCGCACGTGCTGAATCCTGTGTCTCGTCCGACGGAGTGATCGTCAGCGCGGTGATCGCCCCGGTATCGGTCATGGTCAAAGAGGCGGCCGAACCTTCCGCGGGCGCCAACGCGTCGGTGAGTCGTTGGTCTGCTGACGTCGCCTTGCCGACGCGAAGGTTCACCGTGTCGGAGGAGTCCATGTCCGTCGCGGTCAACGGCAGAGTGAGCTCGGGGGTGGAGAAGTCCTGCACTGCCTGATCGTCGATCTGCTGAGTCACTGCCGAACGGGTGGACAGCTGAACCGTCTGATCGCCGCTGCGCACAGCGGTCACGGTCGATCGTGGTTCCGCGCCCGGGTCCAACAGAGTTGTCGTCACCGGGGTGACGGGTAGCGAGACGCCGGAGGTAGGGGACGGGCTCGTCGCGGTCACCGACGTGTCCTCGCCCGAGGATGTGCATGCCGTCATGAGAGTGGCGATTGCGGCGACGGCGGCAAGTCCGCGTAGACGTCGTACGGAGGTTTTCGAAGTCGAGATCACGGCACCCAGATTACGGACACGGCGCCCGCGAGAGTGGTCGCCGCCGATCCGGATGTGTGGTGCGAGGTCTCGATGCGACATGATGGGGGTGTGAGTGAAGACCGCCCGACCGATCCGACCAGCCCCGACAGTACTGCCGACAAGCCCGACGCTGCGCAGACCGGCGCGCATATCCCTGCGGAATCCCCGAAGTCGGACGGCGTGCCCGACAAGCCGCTGCGTACCCGGATGCTGGTCGTGATCGCGTTCGTCGTCCTCGCTTTCGACCTTGCGACCAAGATCGCCGTCGTCCATTGGATTTCGCCGGGCAGACCGGTCGAGATTTTCGGCGACGTCGTCACCCTGCGTCTGGTGCGTAACCCCGGCGCCGCGTTCTCCATGGCAACCGGGATGACCTGGTTGCTCACCATCGTGGCGGTGTGCGTCGTGATCGGCGTGATTCGGATCGGACGGACGTTGCGTTCGCCCTGGTGGGCACTCGGTCTCGGACTCGTTCTCGGTGGCGCGCTCGGAAACCTCATCGATCGGTTCTTTCGTTCCCCAGGGCCGTTGCAAGGTCACGTGGTCGATTTCGTGTCGGTGGGGTGGTGGCCAGTATTCAACGTCGCCGACTCCTCGATCGTGTGCGGCGCAATTCTGCTGGTCGCGTTGAGCCTGTTCGGGCTCGAACCGAACGGCCGACGTACCGAGTCGAAGAAGAACGACACAGCGACGACGGCAGTGGAAAAATGAGGGAATCACGTTCGATGCCGGTTCCCGACGGGCTCGACGGCATGCGTGTCGACGCAGGCGTCTCTCGGCTGCTCGGCTTCTCCAGGACCGTGGTGGCCACGCTCGCGGAAGAGGGCTCGGTAGTTGTCGACGGTGTCAAAGTCGGTAAATCCGACCGCCTGTCGGCAGGCACATGGCTCGAGGTCGAATTGCCTGAGCCCGCCCGTGAGTTGACGGTCGTGGCGCAGCCGGTCCCGGGAATGGCCATTCTCTACGCCGACGACGATATCGTCGCGGTGGACAAGCCGGTGGGAGTGGCTGCGCATGCGAGCGTCGGCTGGACCGGCCCCACCGTGATCGGTGGACTGGCTGCTGCCGGGTATCGAATCTCGACGTCCGGGTCGCACGAGCGTCAGGGCATCGTGCATCGTCTCGACGTCGGTACCTCGGGTGTGATGATGGTCGCCACCTCGGAGCGCGCGTACACAGTACTCAAGCGCGCGTTCAAGGAGCGGACCATCTCCAAGCGGTATCACGCTCTGGTGCAGGGACATCCGGACCCGAGCAGCGGGACGATCGATGCCCCGATCGGGCGCCACGGCAGCAACGATTGGAAGTTCGCTGTACGTGCCGACGGCAAAGCCAGTGTGACGCACTACGACACGATCGAGGCTTTTCAGGCTGCGAGCTTGTTGGACGTGCACCTAGAGACCGGTCGCACGCATCAGATTCGGGTGCACTTCTCGGCGCTCCGGCATCCTTGCTGTGGCGACCTGACTTACGGGGCGGACCCTAAACTCGCAGCACGGCTCGGTCTGGAGCGTCAGTGGCTGCATGCCAAGTCGTTGGGATTCACCCACCCATCCGACGGCCGATGGGTCGAGATCGAAAGCGAGTATCCCGCCGATCTTCAGCACGCGCTGGAGGTATTGCGCAAGGCATGAGACGGTTCGGCGGGGCACTCGAGGCGGGCGTGTTGGTGGCAGTCGTGGTCGGACTGCTCTGGTTGGTCGGGGCGATGAATCCGCTTCCGCGCCCCGGGGTGAACACCGATCGACTCGGGCCGGACAACGGTGAGATGGTGTCGGATTACCTCGACATGGCGAGGGGGACCCTTCGCGGAGTCGATGACGGCAATCCGCGTTGGGCTCTCGTTTCTTTCGATACGCCACTTTCCCCGCAGCGGCTGGTTGCAGTCGCCGACGGTGAGCGGATTGCACGGGTGCTTCTGCGAGTACCGATGGACCGCGTGCAAAGCCAGGTGATCGACATCGGTGTCGCGGGGAGCGAGCAATCCGTGCTGGGGGCCGAAAGCGTCGCCGCGTCGAGACTCGGAATGAGCGCCGGGCAGTGGGACCGCCAATCTCAAATCGACGCCGCATCGGCCGCGCGGCTCGGCTCCGGTTGTGACTGTGTCGTCGGCGCGGTACTACGTGCCACTCCGTCGGCGTTGCTTGCCATCGAGAACACCGAGGGAGTGCGAGCGGTCGAAGCGTTACCCGCGGACGCGATTGCCGGTCGCTTCGCGGTACGAGTGTTGCTTCCCGAATTCGTTTCCGTCGTGGGCCCCCTTCCCGACGACGGGCCCGTGCCCCCGCCGCGATGACGGCGACTTCCGTCGCTTTCGTCACACCTGTCTCGAGAGCTGCAGGACACGGTCATCGTTCCCGCAGGACACACCGACAGCATGGAAAATCTGTCGGTTCGAACGCTTAGAGTGGGTGGGCTTCGGTATAGATCCTTCCCGCTGGCGCGATTGGCACTGCCCGAGACTTTCGACCGAGATTCACACACAGTTCGACCTTCAGGAGACATGTTCGTGGCTGACTCGTTCGTTCATCTGCATAACCACACCGAGTACTCGATGCTCGACGGGGCCGCGAAGATCGCGCCGATGTTCGCCGAGGCCGGACGCTTGGGGATGACCGCGGTCGGGATGACCGACCACGGCAACATGTACGGCGCGAGCGAGTTCTACAACGAGGCCAAGAAGGCCGGCATCAAGCCGATCATCGGCATCGAGGCGTATGTCGCGCCCGAGTCCAGATTCAACAAGAAGCGCGTGCTCTGGGGCGACCGGAGTCAGAAGTCCGACGACGTGTCCGGCAGTGGCGCGTACACGCACATGACGATGGTCGCCGAGAACGCCACCGGTCTGCGCAACTTGTTCAAGTTGTCCTCGCTGGCATCCATCGAGGGCCAGTTGGGCAAGTGGGCACGAATGGACGAAGAGCTCATCGCCACACATGCGGAAGGCATCATTGCCACCACCGGGTGCCCGTCCGGTGAGGTGCAGACGCGACTTCGGCTCGGTCAGGACCGCGAGGCGATGGAGGCTGCCGCCAAGTGGCAGGAAATCTGGGGCCCGGAGAATTTCTTCGTAGAGTTGATGGACCACGGGTTGTCGATCGAGCGTCGAGTCCGCGAGGGGCTGCTCGAGATCAGCAAGAAGCTGTCGATCCCGCCACTCGCCACGAACGACTGCCATTACGTCACGAAAGACGCAGCGGTCAATCACGAGGCGCTGCTGTGCATTCAGACGGGCAAGACTCTCAGCGATCCCACCCGCTTCAAGTTCGACGGCGACGGTTACTACCTCAAGTCGGCAGCAGAGATGCGCGAACTATGGGACGACCAGGTTCCTGGCGCCTGCGACAGCACGCTTGTCATCGCCGAGCGCGTCCAGCCCTACGACGACGTGTGGGCGCACCGTGACCGGATGCCGATCTTCCCTGTTCCCGAAGGACACACCCAGGGAACGTGGCTTCGGCACGAGGTCATGACCGGGCTGGACCGCCGATTCCCCGACGGCCCGACGGAGGAATACCTCGCCCGGGCCGAATACGAGATCGGCGTCATCCTCGAAATGGGGTTCCCGGCGTACTTCCTCGTCGTCGGAGACCTCATCAACCATGCAAAGGCCGTCGGCATCCGGGTCGGGCCCGGCCGTGGCTCGGCTGCAGGCTCGCTCGTGGCGTACTCGATGGGGATCACCAATATCGATCCACTACCGCACGGACTGTTGTTCGAGCGGTTCCTGAACCCCGAGCGCGTGTCGATGCCCGATATCGATATCGACTTCGATGATCGCCGGCGTGGTGAGATGGTCCGCTATGCAACCGAGAAGTGGGGCAGCGACCGCGTCGCTCAGGTCATCACCTTCGGAACCATCAAGACGAAGGCCGCGATCAAGGATGCCGCCCGCGTTCAGTTCGGGCAGCCGGGGTTCGGTATCGCCGATCAGATCACCAAGGCGCTTCCGCCTCCCATCATGGCCAAGGACATCTCGGTTGCCGGGATCACCGATCCGGCGCACGAGCGGTACAAGGAAGCCACCGAAGTCCGTGCGCTCATCGATTCCAATCCCGATGTCGCGACGATCTACAAAACGGCCAAAGGTCTCGAAGGGCTGATCCGTAACGCCGGCGTGCACGCCTGCGCGGTGATCATGTCCTCCGAGCCGCTCACCGACGCGATCCCGGTCTGGAAGCGTGCGCAGGACGGCGCAATCATCACCGGCTGGGACTACCCGTCGTGTGAGGCGATCGGCCTGCTCAAGATGGACTTCCTCGGGCTGCGAAACCTCACCGTCATCGGTGATGCGATCGAGAACATCAAGGCCAACCGAGGTATCGACATCGATCTCGATGCGTTGCCGCTCGATGATCCGGCGACGTTCGAATTGCTTTCGCGCGGTGACACTCTCGGCGTGTTCCAGCTCGACGGCAGTGCAATGCGAGATCTGCTCCGACGCATGCAGCCCACCGGATTCGAGGACATCGTCGCAGTTCTCGCGTTGTACCGCCCGGGCCCGATGGGGATGAACTCGCACAACGATTACGCAGATCGTAAGAATGCTCGACAAGAGGTCAAGCCCATTCACGCCGAACTCGAAGAACCCCTCAAGGTGATTCTCGGCGAGACCTACGGACTGGTCGTGTACCAGGAGCAGATCATGCAGTTGGCGCAGAAGGTGGCCGGCTACTCGCTCGGCCAGGCCGACCTGCTGCGTCGGGCGATGGGTAAGAAGAAGCTTTCGGAGCTGGAGAAGGCGTATGCCGGGTTCCGGCAGGGCATGCTGGACAACGGGTTTTCCGAGGCAGCTATCAAGGCGCTGTGGGATACGGTTCTGCCGTTCGCCGGTTACGCGTTCAACAAGTCGCACTCCGCCGGTTACGGTCTGGTGTCCTACTGGACGGCGTATCTGAAGGCGAACTACCCGGCCGAGTACATGGCAGGGCTTCTCACCAGTGTCGGTGACGACAAGGACAAGGCAGCGCTGTATCTGGCCGACTGCCGCAAGCTCGGTATCACCGTGTTGCCGCCGGACGTCAACGAATCCGAACTCAACTTCGCCTCCGTCGGCACGGACATTCGTTTCGGTCTCGGCGCAGTGCGCAACGTCGGCACCAACGTTGTGGCTTCCATTCTTCGTGCGAGGTCGGAGAAGTCGAAGTACACCGATTTCTCCGACTATCTCCAGAAGATCGATGCGGTTGCATGTAGCAAGAAGGTCACCGAGTCGCTCATCAAGGCGGGCGCCTTCGATTCACTGGACCACCCTCGAAAAGGGTTGATGCTCATTCACGCCGACGCTATCGATGCGGTGATGGGCACCAAGAAGGCCGAGGCGATCGGGCAGTTCGATCTCTTCGGCGGCGAGGACGCCGACGAGTCGATCTCGGCGGTGTTCAACGTGCGTGTTCCGGACGAGGAGTGGGATTCGAAGCATCGACTGGCACTCGAACGAGAAATGCTCGGTCTGTATGTGTCCGGTCACCCGCTGTTGGGTGTCGAGCACATGTTGAATGCGCAGTCGGACACCAACATTCCGGCGATTCTCGAAGGCGACGTCAAGGACGGCACCCAGGTCACCATCGGCGGAATTCTCGCCTCGGTCAACCGGCGCGTCAACAAGAACGGCCTTACCTGGGCATCGGCGCAATTGGAAGATCTCGTCGGCGGCATCGAGGTGCTGTTCTTCCCGCAGGCGTATTCGGTCTTCGGCGCAGACGTGACCGAAGATTCCGTGGTACTGGTCAAGGGTCGAGTATCGGTGCGTGACGATCGAATTTCACTGATCGCCAACGATCTCGCGGTACCGGACCTCTCGGCTTTCGGAGTTGCAAAGCCATTGGCCGTCAGCCTGCCGACCCGTCAGTGCACGGCCGACAAAGTCGGTGCACTGAAGAAGATATTGATGTCTCACCCGGGTACTTCGGATGTGCATCTGCGTCTGGTGAGCGGAGACAAGGTGACCGCAATGAAGCTCGACGACAGTCTGCGGGTTACCCCGACGTCGGCGTTGATGGGTGATTTGAAGGCACTGTTCGGTCCTGGGTGCTTGGCAGGCTGACCGCTTCCGCGAGCCTCAGGGACCACCAGGCGAGGACCGTCACGCATGCGCTGCCGAGCACTGCTACCTGAAGGGAAGTAGTCAGTGCTAGTGCACCGAGGAACACCAGAGCGCCTACGGCGAGAGCTTCGAGCTTGTACACCGGCCACGGTGTGCCGGCGATATCCACAGTGCGCAGGCGCGTACGCGTACCGGCTGTCGTCTCGGCGAAGTGGGTCATCTCGTTGCTCCAATCGGAGGTAGCGCATTCTTGTTCAGGGTATACGTACCCAAGGTTTCGGGCTACCGAACTTCGGTGTCGGGTATTCCCTGTCACTGCGCAACCGGGAAGAAAGTCGGCACTGGTGGCATGGGGGCACGAGTAGGTGTTGACTGGATGCCATGCCGTTGACAGGGGAATACGAACCGAGCACCTCCGACTGGGCCCGTAAGCAGGCCGAACTTGTCGAGGAATCGGGGGGAACGCAAGGCACATCCATGAATGGAATGCCGGTAGTTCTGCTGACCACCAAGGGGAACAAGACGGGCAAGCTCCGTAAGACACCGTTGATGAGGGTCGAGCACGACGGTGAGTACGCCGTCGTTGCGTCATTGGGCGGAGCTCCGAAGCATCCGGTCTGGTACTACAACGTGGTGGCCGATCCGAATGTCGAATTGCAGGACGGTACGGACAAGGCCGACTACGTAGCGAGGGAGGTCACCGGCGAGGAAAAAGCGGTGTGGTGGGAGCGCGCTGTTGCGGCGTACCCCGACTACGCGGATTACCAGAAGAAGACCGATCGCGACATACCAGTCTTCGTTCTGAGCCGGGCCTGAAACCTGCCGGTAGCAGTTCGCATTTCGCCGTGGAGTCCCGTTCATCGAGAGCGATTCATTGTCACGGCGCAAAGCGAATTATCGTCTACTCGTGACCCGCAACCAAACTTTCCCGCACCTTCTCGCCTCCGGGACCATCGGTCCTATGACCGTTCCGAACCGCGTCGTTCTTCCCGCAATGGATATGAACCTCAGCCATGACGGTGAAATCGAGAGTGGCGACATCGATCATTTCGTCGCGCGTTCGGCCGGCGGAACCGGGCTGATCATCACCGGATGCTGCGCTGTTGCCTACCCGGTGGGATGCACCAGCCGCAAGGAGCCGGGGCTCTCGGAAGACCGGTTCATCCCCGGAATCAAGGCGCTGGCCGACGCGGTGCACGCCACTGGCAGCAAGCTGTGCGTGCAGATGACGCACCACGGCAAGGTGGCGCGAATCGACACCCTCGACGGCCGACCGCAACTGGTGCCGTCCATGCCGAAGCCTCCGAGTGACATGAGTGCGATGGCCGATTGCACGCCCGAAGAACTGGGCAAGATGGGTGCTATCAACGAGGGCAAGAAGGCGACCTACCACGAAGCCACCAAGGAAGATCTGGATTGGCTGGTCCGCATGTTCGCCGAGGCTGCCGGACGGGTGAAGGCAGCGGGCGGCGACGCCGTCGAGATTCACTGTGCCCACAACTACGTCCTCGGGGCCTTCCTGAGTCGGTACACGAATCAGCGCAGCGACGAGTACGGCGGTTCCTTGGCGAATCGGGCTCGCCTGACGTGTGAAGTTATTCGGGCGGTCGAGGCGGAGGTCGGCGATTCGCTCGCCGTCATCGTGCGTTTGGCCGGTCAAGAGTATGGCGAAACCGACGGGCTGACCGTCGACGAAGCCGTTGCGGCCGCAAAGATGTTCGAGGAGGCCGGCGCTGACGCCATCCACGTCACCGGTACCGCACTGAACGCTTTCGCCAACTTCACCGACGGCCCCCTGCCCGACAAGGTCGGCTTTTACACCGATAATGCAACGCGAATCAAGCAGGCGATATCGATCCCCGTGATCACCGTCGGACGTATGCTCCCCGACGTCAGTGAGAAGATGATCGCCGAAGGACGCACGGACTTCGCGGCGATGGGTCGCCAGCTGCTCGCTGATCCGGACTTGGTGAACAAGCTCGAGGCCGGAACGCCGGAGCGCGTCCGTCCCTGCATCAATTGTTATGTGTGCGTTCAGGAGAACTTCTGGGACGAGACTCCGTTGTGTGCGGTGAATCCTGCCCTCGGTGACGAAACACTGCTTCCATTCGTGCGTACCGCCACCCCGAAGCATGTGGTCGTGGTCGGGGCCGGCCCCGGTGGACTCGAAGTCGCCCGTGTCGCCACCGAGCGTGGACATCGAGTTACGGTCGTGGACAAGGCCGATCGGCTCGGCGGCACGCTGTGGTTCTCGAGCCTTACGACCCCGGACAACGGGCGTTTACTGAAGTGGCTCGAATCGGAGACCTCGCGGCTGGGCGTCGATATCCGGTTGAACACCGAGGCGACGGTCGCTTCCATCAAGGCGCTCGACGCCGACGTGGTCGTCGTTGCCACCGGTGCTGTGCGTGAGCGGCCCTCCGTTCCCGGTGGCGATCTCCCGCACGTGCACACCGGCGATACGCTGCGTGCCTTGATGACCGGTGCCGGTGACACTTCCCAGGTGCCGCCGTTCCTGCGGACGATGGCCAAGCTGGGTAAGTTGTCCGGCATCACCAAGCGTCCTGCTCTCATCCGCGCCGTGACCCGCAAGTTCCTGCCGATGGGCAAGAACGTCGTCGTGGTCGGTGGCTCGCTCGTGGGGCTCGAGCTCGCAGAGTTCTTGGCCGAGCGTGGACGGAATGTGACGTTGCTCGAAGAAGGGCAGCAGCTCGGCGTGCCGATGGCGATGCCGCGTCGCTGGACTGCGGTTCGTCATGCGAAGGAGCACGGTGTGGTGATCCACCGCAACGCGACCGTGCAGCGAATCACCAAGGACCACGTCGAGTTCCGAGTCGGTGACCAGACGTTGACCGCGCCGGCCGCCATGGTCGTCGTCGCTTCGGGTGTTTCGGCGCAGGCTCCGCTCGCCGAGGCGCTGGCGGGTGTAGTTGCCGATGTGCAGGTTGTGGGTGACGCTGTCTCGGTCGATTACATCGAGGGTGCGATTCATACGGCCTGGAAAGTCGCTACGGCTCTGTAAGCCACGGACTGCAGCCGACCTCGAGGTGATCGGGGTCGGCCGCAGCGGGTCTTCGGAAGCGCAATGGATGCCCGGTTCGAATCGGGAACTGTGCTGGTGGCAGCATGGACGAGTGTCCAACTCGCCTGATGTAGTCGTAGCCAACAGTCACACGTTCGCAGTCACTGCGGACGATATCGACACGGCTGCGCGACGAATTTCGGGCGTGGTGTCCGCGACGCCGTTGCAATACTGCGAACGACTCTCTGCTGTTACCGGTGCGCAGGTCTATCTCAAGCGCGAGGACCTGCAGATCGTTCGCTCGTACAAGATTCGCGGTGCCTACAATCTGATGGCGCAGCTGAGCCCTGAGGAGTTGGCGGTGGGGGTAGTGACTGCCAGCGCCGGGAACCACGCGCAGGGTGTGGCGTTCGCGTGCCGTTCGATGCAGGTGCACGGCCGGATCTATGTTCCTGCCAACACTCCCAAGCAGAAGCGTGACCGCATCCGCGTCCATGGTGGTGAGTTCGTCGAACTGATCGTCACGGGGGATACCTTCGATGCTGCCAGTGCCTCTGCCGCGGCAGATGTCGCGCGAACAGGCGCAACAATGGTTCCACCGTTCGACGACGCACGGACGGTGGCAGGGCAGGGAACCATCGCAGCCGAGATCATCGAGCAGCTCGGTGCCGCACCGGACACCGTGGTCATGCCGGTGGGTGGTGGTGGCTGTATCGCAGGCATCTCGACGTACCTGCGCGAGCGCTCCCCGGCGTCCGCATTGGTCGGTGTTGAGCCCTCCGGAGCCGCATCGATGACGGCCGCACTCGTCGCAGGCGGGCCGGTGACGCTGGCGGAGATCGATCCCTTCGTCGACGGCGCCGCAGTTCGTCGGATCGGTGACGTGCCCTACGCGGCGCTGCAGAACCTGGGTGCCGAGGTTGTCTCGCATGCGTCGCTGCCGCTCATGGCTGTGCCTGCTTTTCGGCCGGGAACCCTCGACGCCGGCCCGTTTCTCGTCACGCAGATCGACGAGGGGGCCATCTGCACGGCCATGCTCGATCTCTATCAGAACGAGGGTGTGATTGCCGAGCCCGCCGGCGCGTTGAGTGTCGCTGCGCTGCATCAGATTTCGGTTGCGCCGGGCAGTACTGTGGTGTGCCTGATCTCCGGCGGCAACAATGATGTGTCGCGATACGGCGAGATACTCGAACGTTCCCTTGTGCACCTCGGACTCAAGCACTACTTTCTCGTCGACTTTCCGCAGGAACCAGGCGCACTTCGTCGTTTTCTGGACGACGTCCTCGGCCCGGACGACGACATCACCCTGTTCGAGTACGTCAAGCGAAACAATCGTGAGACCGGCGCGGCGTTGGTCGGCATTCAACTCGGGGTCGCGTCAGGGCTCAGTTCGCTTCTCGAACGTATGCGCTCGTCTCATCTGCAGGTCGAGCAGTTGGAGCCCGGAACACCCGCATATCGCTATCTGACGTGATCGGTTCCGAGTAGCCGTTCGACGACCTGTTGATGCAATGTCGGGTCCACCGGCGGCAGATTCAGTAGCGCGCCCAGGTAGATGCCGTCGCCGACGAGTCGCACGATCTCGGCGTGCACCGGGTCGTCGATCTCGGCCTGGAGGCTCTCGTCCCAGAGTCGCATCATGTCGATGACGGCTTGTTGTATCTCTCCAGGCTTGCCGTCGACGCTGCGCAGTACGGCGAGGGTCGAGCGGTAGAGTGCCGTTTCCTTGTCCGAGATCGATCCGGGTGGCTGCAGATACCAGTGGGCGACGGTGGATCCGCCACGTTCGGCTTCGGCCCTTTGTTCGTCCGAACGCTCACCGAGTCTGCGGACCATGGCGGCGATCATCGCGTCCTTGGTGTTGAAGTGGTAGAGCAATCCGCCCTTCGAGACCCCGGCCGACGCGGCGACACTCTCGAGCGTCACCTTTGTCGACCCTTCGTCGAGGAGCAGTGTCTCGAGTGCGTCGAGTATTCGATCACGTGTGTCTGACGACATATATATCACTGTACCGACTGGACGGTGCACTGCTATTCTGGGTAACTGTACCGTCTGGACGGTCCAGTCACAAGGTTGTCGAACCGAGGAGAAGTTCGTGAACGAGTCGAGCATGCCCAGCATGCAATCCGCCCCTGACCGGCGGGCCACCACACAGGACTGGCTCGGGCTGGTGGTGCTCGCGTTCGCGGTGCTTCTGATCGCGGTCGACGGCACTGTGCTCGACCTTGCGCTGCCGTTCATCAGCTCCGACCTTGCGCCGACCAGTAATCAGCTGCTGTGGATCATCGATGTCTATTCGTTCGTGTTAGCAGGTCTACTCATCACGATGGGCACTCTCGGTGATCGGATCGGCCGTCGTCGACTGTTGCTCATCGGTGCTGCTGGATTCGGCATCGCATCGGTTGTTGCTGCATTCTCCGTCAGCCCCGAGATGCTCATCGCAGCACGGGTTCTGCAGGGCGTATCCGGTGCGACACTGATGCCTGCGACTCTGGGCCTCATCAGAACGATCTTCACCGACTCGCGTCAACGGATCATGGCGATCGGGATCTGGGGCGCTATGGCGGGCGGTGGTGCTGCCGCTGGTCCGCTCGTGGGGGGGTGGCTTCTGGAGCACTTCTGGTGGGGATCTGTGTTCCTCATCAACATCCCGGTCATGCTGGTGCTGATTGCGCTGGGGCCGCTGGTGATCCCAGAGTCGAAGGATCCGAACCCGGGCAAATTCGACCTCGTGAGCTCTGCCTTGTCTCTGGCTGCGCTCGTGCCCTTGGTTTTCGCAGTCAAGGAGACCGCGACCCATGGTTTCGATACGGTCAACGCCGTCGCTGCAGCCATCGGTATCGCTGCAGGTATCGCGTTCGTGAGGCGTCAGCGCACGCTGGAATCACCCATGATCGATCTTCGGCTCTTCGCCAAGCCGGCGTTCTCGACGGCGGTGTTCACCAACTTCCTGTCGGTGTTCGCGCTCGCCGGAGTCCTGTTCTTCGGCGCCCAATATCTACAGCTCGTCCTGGGAAACAGCCCACTCCAGGCCGGACTGCTGCTACTCCCGGGCACAGTCTCGAGCATCGTGACCTCCTTGATCGCGGCCTACCTGGTGCGCATCTTCTCGCCGGGGACGGTGCTCGGAACCGGGTTGGCCGTCGCTGCAGTAGGCGCGGCTCTGCTGATCGGACTTCGTGCCGACGGTGGACCCGGACTGTTCATCGCCGGCTTCGTCCTGGTCGGTGCCGGCGCTGGTACAGCGCTGACCCTCACCTCGGACCTGGTCGTGAGCGCGGTCGAGCCCGAGCGTGCAGGTGCGGCGTCCGCAGTATCGGAGACCGCGTACGAACTGGGCATCGCGCTCGGCGTTGCCATTCTCGGAACGGTCGTCATGTCGTACTTCCGCCGAGGCCTCGACGTGTCCGGGCTCGATCCGGTTCAGGCGATCTCCGCCCAGGAGACACTCGGTGGATCGGTTGCCGTCGCCCACACGCTTCCTACCCAGGCCGCCGAACTTCTGTCCGAGTCCGCTGACGCGGCATTCATCAGCGGCATGCACGCTGCGTCGGTGGCTACCGCTGTAGTCATGGCTGCCACTTCGATTGCGGTATTCGTGCGGCTGCGAGGCACCACAACGCATGCGTGACGGGTCGGCTCAGCTAAGCCTGTCGACGGTGTCGTTCACGACTTCGTCGCTGCAGGCACGTTGGCTGCGAGGATCGTGAACGAATGGCCAGGGATGGTTGTGGCCGAACCTGTTTCGTCCGAGGTCGGCGGACTCCAGGACAGGAGAGGGATGCCGCCGACCGGGACCGTCACCTCGTGCGGTGCAAGGTTGCAGGCCAGCCGAAGCGATCCGCGGTGCAGTACGATCCAGCGTTCGTCCTCGTCGTAGTCGACGGAAAAGTTCTCGAGCCATGGATCGGTCAACTCTGAGTATTCACGCCGTAACGACAGCAGATCGCGGTAGATCTGCAGTAGCTGCGCGTGATCGCCGGTGCCGAGTTCGGACCAGTTCAGTGTCGATCGCTGGAATGTCTCCGGGTCCTGAGGGTCGGGAATGTCCGCGCTGTCCCAACCGTGCGCGGCGAACTCCGCTTTGCGGCCCTCAGCAGTAGCCTTACCCAGTTCGGGCTCGGGGTGTGAAGTGAAGAATTGGAACGGCGTCGATGCGCCCCACTCTTCGCCCATGAACAACATCGGTGTGTAGGGGGAGGCCAACACCAATGCGGCCTTGACTGCCAACTGGCCGGGTTCGAGATAGAAGCCCGGTCGATCACCGATCGCACGGTTGCCGATCTGATCGTGTGTCGTGGTGTACGTCACGAACGAACTCGCCGGAATTCGGCGGGTGTCGATAGGACGGCCGTGTGTCCGGCCACGGAAGCTCGAGTACGTTCCCGCATGAAAGAACCCATGGCGAAGGGTCGTCGCCAACGTCTGCAGTGAACCGAAATCTCCGTAGTAGCCCTGTCTTTCACCGGACACCGCAGCGTGGATGGCATGGTGAATGTCATCGTCCCACTGCGCATCCAGGCCATAACCGCCGCCGGACCGCGCAGTGATGAGGCTGGGGTCGTTGAGGTCGCTCTCAGCGATCAGAGTCAGTGGGCGTCCGAGATGAGCCGACAGTCGGCGTGTGTCCACTGCCAATTCTTCGAGCAGGTGGACGGCAGTGTGGTCGACGATGGCATGGACTGCATCGAGACGGAGACCGTCGATGTGGAATTCGGAGAACCATCGAAGCGCGTTCTCGACTGCGTAGCGCCGCACCGGCCCCGAATCGGCCTCGGAGTAGTTGATCGCTTGGCCCCACGAATTGGACCCCTGAGCGAGATACGGTCCGAATCGGTCGAGGTAGTTGCCGGATGGGCCGAAATGGTTGTAGACCACGTCGAGTACCACTCCGAGTCCCCGTCGGTGGCAGGCATCGACGAAGCGCTGCAACCCTTCCGGCCCACCGTACGGCTCGTGAACGGTGTACCAGAGCACACCGTCGTAACCCCAGTTGTGGGTGCCGTTGAATCCGTTGACCGGCATCACCTCGACGAAGGTGACACCGAGGTCGACGAGGTGGTCGAGTTTGGCGATGGCCGCGTCGAATGTGCCTTCGGGAGTGAAGGTTCCGATGTGCAACTCGTACAGTGCGCCACCGGGCAGTTGACGGCCGGTCCATGTCGAATCGGTCCACTTCGACTCGTCGACACTGTGCAGCTGCGAGGGAGCATGCACCCCGTCCGGTTGACGCGGCGAACGGGGATCCGGAATCACGGTGTCGTCCTCGTCGAGGAGGAACCCGTATCGGCTGTCCGGCCGAGCCTCCTTATCGGTGAACCACCAACCGTCGGACCGGCGCTCCATGTCGTGGACGTCGCCGTCCAGATGCAGTCGAACCTTCTCGGGGGTCGGTGCCCACACTTGGAAACGGTGGATCATGGGTGCAGCTCCTCAGTTCTCGCGTACCAGTAATGCCACGGGCAGCGAAGCGAAAAGCACCTCCGCTGAAATCTCGCCCGTGAATACGGAATCGGTCAGACGATCGCGCCACTGTCCGTCGGGGAGTACCACCGCTGTCGATCCCCAACCCTGTGATGCGAGTGTCAGCGAATGGCGGGTGGCAAGCGCGATCACATCAGGTTCGGCGAGTACCGATCCTCGGGCGAATCCGAGAACGTGCGTTGCAGCGGATCCGACGGCGTAGACGGGTGCGTAAGTTCCACCGACGAAACTGTCGGGCCGCTCACGCCGGAGTCGGAGGGCGGTGCGGACGATATGAAATTTCGCCGTACCACTGCCGTCGACGACGGGTATGCCGGTGTCTGCGAGGTGTTCACGACGCACCGAGTAGTCGACGGGACGCCGATTGTCCGGGTCGACGAGCGAATCGTCCCACAGTTCGGTGCCCTGGTAGACGTCGGGCACACCGGGCCCGAGAAGGTGCAGAAGCTTTTGTCCTAGTGCGTCGTTGCGGCCGTGGGGATCGAGCCGCGAGACCAGCATGCTGACCGATTCAGCGATCGACCCCGCCGTGATGGAGTCGAGCCAATCGTGGACCGAGGCTTCGAATGTCGTTTCGACGTCGTTCCATCCGGTGCGGAGACCGGCTTCGCGGACGGCTTTTTCGGCATAGGCGTGCAGACGTGCTCGAAATTCTTCGGTGATCGTGCCGTCCGCGGGCCACACGCCGAATACGTTCTGCCACAGGAACAGTCCGGTTGCCCCATCCGGGCTCGGCGCGAGCAGTTCCCAGTCTGTCAAGCATCGCGCCCAGAGTTCGGGCGTCTGCGACAGCACGCCGATGCGGGCGCGAACATCCTCTCCACGCTTGGTGTCGTGTGTGGACAGCGTCGTCATCGCGGCGGGCCACCGGACTGCTCGATCCGCGGATGCGAGATGGAACTGCGCTGGGCTGATACCGAATTCGGCGGGATCACCGCCGACCTCCTGCAGCGAGATGAGCCGCGTCGCGCGATAGAACAAGCAATCCTCGACGCCCTTGGCCGTCACGGCCCCGCAAACCTGCTCGAACCGCACGGCTGACTCGGTGCCACGAATCAGCGCGGTCGTCACCGCATCGAGGCCTGCTTCGAGGGCCGGGTCGCTCGCGCTGACCTCGCCGACGACTCGAGCGACGGTGCCGGCCAGAGGGCCGTAATCGGATCTGTAGTACGGCATCCGAGCCACCAGGGCGACCACCGCAGCGCTGATGTCCTCGTGAGAGATGGCTGTCGAAGACTCGCGCGCGATCGCACGGCTCAGACGAGAAACCTCGGGTGCGAGATCGCCTTGTGCGACAGAGATTTTCAATGCCCGCTCGGTCTCGTGCAGCCATCTCGCATCGTTGACCACACCCGTGTAGACCCGCGACAGCTCGCCGAGTGCCTCCGCGCCGTCCGGGTCGACGAACACCCCACCGAGATCGGCAAGAGCGTCGTATCCGGTGGTTCCGTCGACCGGCAGAGACTCGTCCAGGGGTTCGCCGCGCGCGAGGATCTTCTCCACTACCAGCCAACGGTCCGGCCCGATCACCTCGCGGAGTTCGGTCAGATAGCCGGCTGGATCGGCGAGGCCGTCCGGGTGATCGACTCGCAACCCGTCGACGAGCCCGTCCGACATCCAGCTGCTCACCTGCTGGTGGGAGGCTGTGAAGACGTCGTAGTCCTCCTGGCGAAGTCCGGCAAGACCGTTGACCGAGAAGAATCGTCGGTAGCCGACCAGGCCTGCCTTCCAACTGACCAAACGGTAGGCCTGACGGGCGTGTACTTCCTCCGCATTACCGTTCTCGGTTCCCTCGGCGATGGGAAACCTGTGTTCGTAATATGCGAGCAGAGGCTTCTCACCGGAGACGTCGATCACCAGTTCTTTCGTGTCCTCTTCGGATCCGAGGACCGGCAGGGCGATTTTTCCATCGGTGCCGTTGTCGCTGCGCCAGTCGATGTCGAACCAGTCTGCATAGTCGGAATCTCTGCCGCGAGCGAGAACATCCCACCACCAAGCGTTCTGCTGTGGGTCCTCGACACCGACGTGATTGGGCACGATGTCGACGACGACGCCCATTCCCCGTGCGTGAAGCTCGGCCACGAGCGCCTCGAATGCTGCCCGACCACCGAGAGCGGACGAGATCGTCTGTGGATCCACGACGTCGTACCCGTGCGTCGACCCTTCGGTAGCGCTCAGGATCGGAGAAAGGTACGCGTGGGTGACGCCGAGATCGTCGAGATAGTCGACGAGGTCTCGGGCGTCGTCGAGAGTGAATCCATCCCCGCGCAGTTGAAGTCGATACGTGCTGGACGGGATCGGCATGGGTCAGTCCGTCTTTCGTAGAACGAGGAGTGACCGGGCGGCCACCTTGACCGGTGTACCCGCTTCGATGACATTCTCACTCACCCCGGTCGGCGTGGCAGTGTCGAGTGCGACGGTCCATTCCTTCGCGTAGTTCCCATCGGGTGTGACGAACTCGATGCTCTCGTGATGTGCGTTGAAGCACATCAGGAACGAGTCGTCGACTACTCGTTCGCCTCGCTGATTCGGTTCGGGGATGCCCTCGCCGTTGAGGAACACCGTCAGGCTCTTGCCGAATCCGCTGTCCCAGTCCTCGGGCGTCATCTCCTCGCCCGAAGGCGTCAGCCACGCGATGTCGCGTGCCTGCTCACCGCTACGAATCGGTCGACCCTCGAAGAATCGACGGCGGCGAAACACCGGATGGTCGTTGCGCAGCGCGATGGCATTGCGGGTGAACTCGATGAGGTCGGCATTGGTCTCGGCGAGCGACCAGTCCATCCACGCCAACTCCGAGTCCTGGCAGTAGACATTATTGTTGCCCTGCTGCGTTCGGCCGAGTTCGTCGCCGTGCGCAATCATCGGCGTGCCCTGGCTGAGCAACAGCGTGGCCATGATGTTGCGGACCTGGCGACTGCGGAGTTCGAGAACCTCGGGGTCGTCGGTCGGGCCCTCGACGCCGCAGTTCCACGAACGGTTGTGACTCTCACCGTCGTTGTTGCCTTCGCCGTTGGCCTCGTTGTGTTTGTCGTTGTAGGACACGAGGTCGTTGAGCGTGAAGCCGTCGTGGGCGATGACGAAGTTGATGCTCGCCCCTGGGCGACGTCCCGTCGCCTCGTACAGGTCCGAGGATCCGGTCAATCGCGATGCGAACTCACCGAGAGTGGCGGGTTCGCCGCGCCAGTAGTCGCGCACGGTGTCGCGGTACTTGCCGTTCCACTCGGTCCACAAGCCAGGGAAGTTTCCGACCTGATATCCGCCTTCGCCGATATCCCACGGCTCGGCGATCAGTTTGACCTGACTGACGACCGGATCCTGTTGCACCAGATCGAAGAACGCGCTCAGACGGTCCACGTCGTGGAGTTCACGTGCCAGCGTCGACGCGAGGTCGAAGCGGAAACCGTCGACGTGCATCTCGGTGACCCAGTAGCGCAGCGAATCCATGATGAGCTGCAGGGTGTGTGGATGCCGGGCGTTGAGGCTGTTACCGGTGCCGGTGTAGTCCATGTAGTGCTGTTCGTCGCCGTCGACCAAACGGTAGTAAGCGGCGTTGTCGATGCCGCGAAAGCTGATGGTCGGGCCCATGTGGTTGCCCTCGGCGGTGTGGTTGTAGACCACGTCGAGAATTACTTCGATGCCGGCAGCATGGAACGCCCGAACCATCGCCTTGAACTCCGTCACTGCGCCACCGGCGGTGGGATTGGACGAGTAGTCGGCGTGCGGTGCAAGGAATCCGAAGGTGTTGTAACCCCAGTAGTTTCGTAGACCTTGATCGAGCAGGGTCTGATCCTGCATGAATTGGTGGACCGGCATCAATTCGATCGCGGTGATCCCGAGGTTCAGCAGGTGGTCGATGATCGCCGGGTGCGCCAGCCCCGCGTACGTGCCGCGAAGCGACTCCGGGATGTCGGGATGTGCCACCGTCATACCTTTGACGTGGGCTTCGTAGATGACCGTCTCGTGGTACGGGCGTTTGGGCGCTCTGTCGGACTGCCAGTCGAAGAACGGATTGATCACCACGCTCGTCATGGTGTGACCGAGGGAGTCGTACTGCGGGAAGTCCTCGCGCGGCGAATCGTCGTGCGCGATCGGCTCCTCTTCGATTACTTCGCCGTCCGGATCGTCGAGATCGGTCTCGTCTTCGAAGGCTGTGCCGGCGCTCTGCGCCACCGGTTCCGCGGGAATGTCGGCTGCGGCTTCGGGGACGTCGAGGCTGTAGGAGAACAAGGAGCGGTCACCGTCGAAGTCGCCTTCGAACGCTTTCCCATACGGGTCGAGGAGCAGTTTGCTCGGATCGCACCGGTGCCCGTTGCTCGGATCCCACGGTCCATGAACGCGGAATCCGTACTTCTGCCCGGGTACCACCGAGGGCAGATACCCGTGCCAGACGTAACCGTCGGACTCCTCGAAACGGACTCGAGTTTCGGTGCCGTCGTCGGCGATCAGGCAAAGATCGACAGCGTCGGCGACCTCGGAGAAGAGTGCGAAGTTGGTACCTGCACCGTCGTAGGTTGCTCCCAGTGGATAGGCGGAGCCCGGCCAGACTGCGATCTCGAGTGTTTCGGTGGGAGCGTCCTCAGGCATGGGCCAACCTTACTGTGGCCCGGTGCAACCGGCTCACCACCAACCGGTCGCCGACGCAATCTGCCGACTCAACTCGGGGGTCAGAGTGCGAACGTAGGTTGCGGTGAGGTGGTGCTCGTCGCGATAGACGAGGACGTTCCCCTGGATCACCCGGCATACCGGACCGTCGCACAATGCGTTGGAAAGGTCGAGTAGATGTACCGCTGGGTAACGGAACGACGCGGCCAGCGCCGGGTCGAGTGGGGACAAAGCGTTCTGGCGGGGCACTCCGCACGAGGTAGCAGTGCCACCTTCGGCCAAACAGTCGGCCGCTCGGTACGCAACGCCGTCGCGATCGAGCCATGGATTGTCGCGGATGCCGAGAACCGGTACTCCGTGATCAGCCAACTGGGCCCACACCTGTACGTACGAATCCGGGGTGAAGTCGCCGGGGCCGTCGGGGCGTGGGCGCGTCGAGTTGGAGAAGACGTAGTCGGGTTTGCTTCGCTCGATCTCGCCGAGAACGGAGTCGGTCCAGTCGAGACAACCGGGGTATTCGCTGTCGCCGAGCACCGGCATGCTTCCGACGGTGAGTGGACAGCCCATCTTCAGATAGGTGACGACGCGGAAACCCTTCTCGCGTCCCAGTTGATCGAGGGCGGTGATCCAATGTTCGGCGTGCGAACCTCCGGCCAGGGCTATCGTCCGTTCGGCCTCCTTGTTCCCGTACTCGCAGCTGATGACATCACGGGTATCGAAGTCCGCGATGCATCCCTCGATCGTCGTGATGGGGAGGTCTGCGGGAGCGGAGAACAATGCGGGTACTACTTCGGCGTCCTCGGCGAGTGCGCCGTCGGTGAGGACGAGTGCGCCCGGATGCGTCGATGCATCGACTATGGCGCCGGCTTGCAGGTCAGCGACGGAGCGGTCGATGTAATAGTTCCATCCGACCGAACCACAGACCACGACCGCTGCCGTCGCTGTTGCCACGACGGTGATCAACACCTTGGGAATCGACGGTCTCGGCGCTTGCAAGGGCTTTTCGACCAACCGAACTGTTGCCATTGCGAGAAGTACCGACAAGCCGACGACGACCAAACCCAGAGTCGGGCCGGCGGATGGCTCGCCGGTCAAGAACAGTGCGAAGATCAGGATCGGCCAGTGCCACAGGTACAAGGGGAAGGCAATCGAGCCCAGCCACACTCCGAACCGTGTGCTCATCAGCCGCGCGACGGGGGTCGCCGGGCCGGCGAGAATCAGCGCGACGGTCGCCGAGACGGGCACCAGCGCCCACGGGCCGGGGAACTCCCGGACGCCGTCGAGAACGAACCCGCACAAGGCGATGGCCGTCAGTCCGGCGAAGGCGAGCAGCGTACGCGCCGACCGACCGACCCACGACTGCCCGTCTCGCCATCCGTGTGCCGGACGATCACGGGCTTGGCGGACCGCGAACAATGCTGCGATTGCAGCTCCGACCAGGATCTCCCACAAGCGTGCTCCGGTGTCGTAGTAGTTCCACGACTGCATTTCGCTGGCACCCTCGGCTGCATAGACGAAGGACAGGAGCGCGGCACCTGCGAACAACAGGAGGTAGAGACCGGCAGGCGGGCTCATCTTCCGCCCTCTCCAGGAGCGACGGACGATCCAAGCGAGGCCGAAGACGACGGTGATCGCGAGCAGATAGAACTGGAACTGCACGGCAACGGACCAGAGATGTTGAACCGGGCTGACACTTTGGTCTGCTGCCAGATAGTCCTGAGCCGTCCAGGCAAGTTCCCAGTTCGTGTAGAAGAACACAGCAGACATCAGCTGATCGCCTACGTCGGCCCATCGAGTGCGGGGCAGAAGAGTCAGGGTGGCAACGGCGACTGCAGCCAGAACCACCATCAGCGGGGGGCCGAGTCTGCGCAGAATTCGCCGAACCCGTGTGATCGGATCGATACTTCCGCCGGAGTGCGCGGTGCGAATGAGCGAGGCAGTGAAGAAGAAGCCGCTCAACGTCAGAAAGACGTCGACGCCGCCGGAGACCCGTCCCATCCAGATGTGGAAGACGACGACGAGGGCGATAGCGATCCCACGAAGCCCGTTGAGATCGACTCGCACGTCGGAGGTCGAGGTCGGGCGCGGTGGGGCCGTCGCCTTGTTCTCGTCGCCGGCGAGAAATTGGGGCTGGACATGCATGGGAAGTTGAATGCTCCGACTTTTCGGCGGTACTCGGTCGTTGATGAGGCCTGCTCGCGCCACGATACTGGTCCACCTCACCAGACGAGCAATCAGCGGATCGTCACCGGGATTTCGAGTAACGCGCCTTCACGTGCAGTGGCCCCGAGCTCGAGCTCGGGGCCACTGCACGTGAAGATGTAGTCGTCAGCTGGTGGCGGCTTCGCGGTGCGGAAGCTTCCAGCCGGGACGAACGAAGTGACACGTGTAGCCACTCGGGTAGTTCTGCAGGTAGTCCTGGTGCTCGGGCTCTGCCTCCCAGAACGGTCCGGCCGGTTCTACTTCGGTGACGACCTTGCCCGGCCACAGACCCGACGCATCTACATCGGCGATCGTGTCGAGGGCGACGCGCTTCTGCTCCTCGCTCGTGTAATAAATAGCCGAGCGGTAGCTGACACCGACGTCGTTGCCCTGACGGTTCTTGGTGGAGGGGTCGTGGATCTGAAAGAAGAACTCCAGGATATCGCGGTAGGAGATCTGCTCCGGATCGAAGACGATTTCCACAGATTCGGCGTGGGTTCCGTGATTGCGGTAGGTCGCGTTGGCGACGTCACCCCCGGAGTATCCGACGCGAGTCGAGGCCACGCCCGGCCGATGCCTGATCAGTTCTTGTGCTCCCCAGAAGCAGCCTCCGGCGAGGATGGCGGTCTCGGTAGATGTAGTCACTTCTGCGCTCCTTCGTCTGAACTATCTTCGATGCTGTCGAACTGTGCGCGATAGTCACCGTAACCCTCGGCTTCGAGGCGATCGAGGGGGATGAACCGGAGCGCTGCCGAGTTCATGCAGTACCGCAAGCCACCGTCGACCTTCGGACCATCCTTGAAAAGGTGTCCCAGGTGAGAGTCGCCGGTCGCAGACCGTATTTCGGTGCGCACCATCAGGTGGCTGAAATCCCGCTTCGCAACCACATTCTGCGGCTCGACGGGCTTGGTGAAACTGGGCCACCCGGAGTGAGACTCGAATTTGTCCGCCGAGGAGAACAACGGCTCGCCCGTTACGACGTCCACGTACAGACCGCGCTCGTGGTTATCCCAGTATTCGTTGTCGAAAGCTCGCTCGGTGCCGTTCTTCTGCGTGACTCGGAACTGCTCGGGAGTCAATCGATCGAGTGACTGCTCGTCCTTGCTGTACGAATGCGACATCTTCTCGTCCTTCCTGCGGTTCTCTTCGCTGAAGAACCCCGTTGAATCAACAACTGGGTCTTTGCATAATTCCCGTGTCCTCCGGTTCACCCGGCCGGGCTTGCCGCTTCAGTAGGCTGGGAGAAAGAAGTGCCGAGGCACCGTTGATTCTTCTTCGTAGGTAGGGATTGGTAGATGGCATTGGGTTCTGATCGACTTTGGCGAGTACTCGGCCGTTCGGCGCAGAAGGGTCAAGCTCGCTCGCGAAGTCGGGTGGACCTGGCGTCCGAGCACGAGGACTGGGCGCGCGGTCTCACCGACTCCGAGCTCACCGCGGCGGCGACATCGCTTCGCGTCGACAAAAGCGAAGACCTCGATGTTCCGCGCTACCTGGCGCTCGTTCGTGAAGCGAGTGATCGCGCTGTCGAGCTACGGCCTTTCGACGTTCAGTTGCTCGCCGCCGTCCGAATGATGGCGGGCGACGTGGTCGAGATGGCAACCGGTGAGGGAAAGACGCTCGCGGGCGCGGTCGCGGCAGGCGGATACGTGCTCTCCGGCCGTAAAGTGCATGTCATTTCCATCAACGACTTCCTCGCCCGACGCGACGCCGCCTGGATGGCTCCGTTGTACGAGATGCTGGGGCTGACGGTCGGGTGGGTCACCGAATCCTCGACGTCCGAGGAACGGCGGAAGGCGTATGCCTGTGACGTCACGTATGCCTCGGTCAACGAGATCGGATTCGACGTTCTTCGTGACCATCTGGTCGACGACATCGCCGATCTGGTAGCGCCGACCCCTGATGTCGCGCTGATAGACGAGGCCGATTCGGTACTCGTCGACGAAGCACTCGTTCCCTTGGTCCTTGCGGGATCGGTACCGAAGGATGTGCCCGCGTCGAAGGTGTTCGAGGCAATTCGCGGCTTGGCGAAGACCGCCGATTTCGACACCGACGCCGACGGCAGAAATGTCTTTCTCACCGACGAGGGCGCAGCCCGGTTGGAAAAAGAATTCGGCGATATAGATCTGTACTCCGAGGAGCACGTCGGTACCACTTTGGTTGCGGTCAACGTGGCACTGCATGCGCAGGTTCTTCTCCAGCGTGATGTGCACTACATCGTCCGGGACGGGAGGGTCCAGTTGATCAATGCATCTCGTGGGCGCGTCGCGGAGTTGCAACGGTGGCCGGACGGTCTTCAAGCGGCGGTCGAGACCAAGGAAGGACTGAAGCCGACGGAGACGGGGGAGATTCTCGACACGATCACCGTGCAGGCTCTGATCGGTAGATATCCGACGGTGTGCGGAATGACCGGCACTGCGCTTGCCGCCGGTGAACAGCTCAAGAAGTTCTACGGGCTCGGTGTCTCGTTGATTTCGTCCAACCAGCCGAACATCCGAATCGACGAGCCCGACCGTGTCTACGACACTGCCTCGAACAAGAACGCGGCGGTGGTGGCCTTCGTGAAGGAGGTTCACGAGCGCGAACAACCGGTTCTGATCGGTACTCACGACGTTGCCGAATCCGAGGACCTGGCCGAGCAACTTCAGAAGCAGGGCGTTCCGGTCGTCGTATTGAACGCGAAGAACGACGCCGAGGAAGCGGGCGTCATCGCAGCTGCCGGCGTGATCGGAGCCGTCACGGTGTCGACTCAGATTGCCGGACGAGGAACCGATATCAAGCTTGGTGGGCCCGGTTCCGACGCGAAAACAGCCAAAAACCGAGTAGCCGAACTCGGCGGGCTGCTCGTGGTCGGAACCGGTCGGCACACGACCGAAAGGCTCGACAATCAACTTCGTGGCCGCGCAGGCCGCCAGGGTGATCCGGGACGTTCGGTGTTCTTCTCCAGCTGGGAGGACGACGTCGTGACGGCGAATATCGGACCCAAGGAGCAGCCCAAGAAACACGACGACACCGGGCTGATCACTTCGGCGGGTGTTGCCGGAAAGATCGACCATGCGCAGCGAATAGCCGAGGGCACGATGCTCGAGGTGCATTCGCGGACGTGGCGGTACAACCAGCTCACCGCTGCGCACCGCGACATCCTCGACCGTCGACGTACGACGCTGCTCGCTAGCGCTGAAGCGTTGGAGCTTCTCGCATCCGTTGCACCGGACCGTGCTTCGGAGCTCCGCGCCGAGGTATCGGAGGACACACTGGTCGTGGCAGCGCGTCGAATCGTGCTGTTTCATCTCGATCGGGCGTGGTCGGACTACTTGGCACACCTCGCCGATGTGCGCGAGAGCATCCACCTGCGCGCACTCGGTCGAGAGAATCCATTGGACGAATATCACCGCATCGCTGTCGAGGCGTTCAAGACCGTCTCGGACAAGGCGATGGAACAAGCTCAGGTGACGTTCGAGACGGCCGAGATCACATCCGAGGGAATCGATCTCGACAATGCGGGTCTGCAACGCCCAACGTCGACCTGGACGTACATGGTGCACGACAACCCGTTTGCCTCGAGTGCGGGCAACAGTGCCGGGCTGGGCGCCGTCTTCGGCGGCTAGAGCCGCGCGGAGGCACCCAGATTGTGCCGGACTCCGTCGATGAACAGCCCCAGGCCGAAATCGAATCTGCTTGTCGAATCAGGACTTTCGAACAGCGGGGACGCCTCTTCGGTGAGGGCGCCGACGGAGTCCATCTGCATACGTGACTGCTCGTCGACAGTCTGGCCCAGCACGTAATACAGCAGCGTGTCCGCAGTGAGCTCGGCGTCGCTGCGGCTCGAACCTGCTCGGATGCAGACTGCGGCGAGCCGCTCGCGAACCCGGTTGGTGGTCAGTCGCGACGCATAGGTCGCGGCAACCAGTTCGGCGCCGTCTCGGCGTGAAAGCAAGGCATCGCGCAAGCGGTGGGCAAGTTCGCGCACCTGCTCATCCCATCCGGTACGGGTCGGGGGTGCATCGACGTCGGTGAGAAGGTGATCGGCGATCGCGCCGAGCAGTGTCTGCTTGTTGGGAAAGTGCCAATACAGCGCGCCGGGTTGGACGTGCAGAGACGTTGCCAGCCTGCGCATCGTCAAATCGCCGAGCCCGTATTCGTCGAGGATCGATATCGCGCCGTCGAGGACGTCCGCTCTCCGCAGTTGCACTCGGCACTCCTGTTCTTCGGTTCGGCTTTGACAGTATCCGACCGCCAGCATAACCTGAACGCCGTTCAACTTGAACGGTGTTCAATTATGCCCGTACGACCTAAGGAGCAGTTCGTGACCCAGATATCTGTGCAGTCCGACATTGTCGACAGAGCGCGTGCGCAAGTGCTCGAGAACGGTGAAGGGCTTACACAGAGCCAGGTGCTCGAGATTCTTCGGTTGCCGGAGGAACGGTTGGAGGAAGCACTGGCGCTGGCGCACGAGGTGAGAATGGCCTGGTGTGGACCCGAGGTGGAGGTCGAGGGGATCATCAGTCTCAAGACCGGCGGCTGCCCCGAGGATTGCCATTTCTGCTCCCAATCAGGCCTGTTCGAGTCGCCGGTTCGCGCTGCGCGCCTCGACATTCCCTCCCTCGTGGAGGCTGCCAAACAGACGGCCAAGTCCGGAGCCACCGAATTCTGCATCGTCGCGGCCGTTCGCGGTCCGGATGAGCGACTGCTCGCCCAGGTGGCAGCGGGTATCGAGGCGATTCGCAACGAAGTCGACATCGACATCGCGTGCTCACTCGGGATGTTGACCCAGGAGCAGGTCGATCAGCTTTCCGCCATGGGAGTTCATCGCTACAACCACAATCTCGAAACTGCCCGCTCGTATTTTCCAAAGGTTGTCACCACCCATACGTGGGAAGAGCGTTGGGGCACATTGGAAATGGTGCGAGCGGCAGGAATGGAGGTGTGCTGCGGAGGGATTCTCGGGATGGGGGAGTCGCTGGAGCAGCGAGCGGAGTTCACCGCGGATCTGGCTGCTCTGGAGCCGGACGAGGTGCCACTGAACTTCCTCAATCCGCGACCGGGCACTCCGTTCGGAAACCTCGACGTACTTCCGCCGTCCGAGGCACTTCTGGCTGTTGCCGCATTCAGGCTGGCGCTGCCGAGGACGATTCTTCGATTCGCCGGTGGGCGCGAGATCACCTTGGGTGACCTCGGCGCGCAGAAGGGCATTCTCGGCGGTATCAACGCCGTGATCGTCGGCAATTACCTGACCACTCTGGGACGGCCTGCGGAGGAAGATCTGGACCTCCTCGGAGAGCTTCGGATGCCGATCAAAGCCTTGAATTCGACCATCTAAGGTAAAGGCGTGACTACCGATCAGCGCTACAGCCTGCACACGGGAAAGCCTCTGATCCCCGGTGTGGACGAGACCGTCACCGAGGCGGCTCGGCTAGGTCTGGAACCGCCACGGTTCTGCGCCGAGTGTGGTCGACGCATGGTGGTGCAGATTCGTCCGGACGGATGGACCTCGAAGTGCTCGCGTCACGGATCGAACGACTCCGCGACTTCGGGAAGGCGATAGGGCCAGTGGAATCGACGATGGAATCGGACCGCGCCACCTTCGACGGGGGTGCGGCACCGATACCTCGGTTCCGGATCTTGGCCATCACTGTCGCCGTTGCTGTCGGGGTCGGCGCTCTCGCCGGCGTGTGTTGGGCACTTGCGGCCCCGGCGGAACATCTCGTCGTTCTCGCACCCGGACGGGGTGCGCCGTTGACCGGCGAGAGCCTGCACCGGTTCGATTCGGTCGCCATCTTCTTGTGCATCACCCTCGTCGCAGGTGTACTTCTCCCGGTCGGATTCTGGACGTGGACCGAGCGCCGCGGCCCGGCAATGGCACTGGGGTTGGTGCTGGGGTCCTTGCTGGGGTCGGCAACGACGCTGGGCCTCGGGGTATGGATGTCCGGAATCCTGCACAGCCGACCCGACGATCCCGCCGTCGGATCCGTTGTGGCGCGGGCTGCAGGCATGGAATCCCCGCTCGTGCTGATCGTGCAGGCTCTGGCGACCTCGTTCGTCGTACTTCTCCTTGCCGCCATGAACCCGCACGACAATCTTCGATTCACGCTGCACGACGAGGAACCGGAGCCCGGAGCGAATTCTGTCGCCGAGGGCAGGGCTCCGGGTCCACTGTGGAACGACGAACCTTCTGATCTAACTGGGCGGGCGTAAAGCGGCGAACTCGTCGGTGACGCGCAAGGAAGCGTCGGCGAATCTGTAGAGAGCGGGTGGACGACCTCCTGCCTTGCCCGACGGCGAGGTCTTGCCCGTTGCCTCCAGTACTTTTCGACGCCCGAGTACGCGCTGGAGATTTGTCGCATCCACCTGGTAGTCGAGGGCAGCGGCGTAGATCTCGCGCAACGTGGACATGGCGAATTCGACTGGCGCAAGCGCGAATGCGATGTTGGTGTAGGAGAGTTTCGCGACCAATCGCGTTCGTGCGTGTCGGACGACTGTCCGATGGTCGAAGGACATGTCGGGAAGCCGCGCGACCGGATGCCACTCGGTGTCTTCCGGCAGTTTCGGATCCGTGGAGATCGGGACCAGGCCCAGGAAGGTCGAGGCGATCCGTCGGTCTCCGGGTACCCGATCGGGGTCGCTGAAGATGGACAGTTGTTCGAGGTGGGCGACTTTTCGGACGTCTACCTTCTCAGCGAGCTGGCGGCGAGCGGAGGAGGGGAGGTCCTCGTCGGATTCGAGGACGCCGCCGGGCAGCGACCATGAGCCCAGTTCCGGCTCGAGTGCACGCTGCCAGAGCAGGACTCCGAGTTCGGGGCTCTGGCCTGCGGTGAAGGTTCGAACCTGGAACACCGCGATGAGTACTTCATGGACGGTGCTACGATGAATCATGTTTTCGATCATAAGTCGAAAACCCCATCATAGGAAATCCGGACTTTTCGGGCCGGATGATCGGCGAAGGAGTTCCGCCATGACGAGCAGTGCAACCGGCTACGAGACCAGTGGCTCCACGGCCACTGCTGCGACGGCCAGTGCGTCGACAATGAGCGGCTCCAAGCAGCTGGAATCGAGCTGGGCTGGAGTGTCCGACATCGTCGACGGACCGGGTGGATACGGCGGCGTGGAGCCGACGCAGGAGTGGGCGGCCGAGATCAAACGGCTTGCGCGCCTGCGGGGAGCCACCATTCTGGCTCACAACTACCAGGTTCCCGCCATCCAGGACATCGCCGATCACGTCGGGGATTCGCTGGCACTCTCGCGGCTGGCCGCGGAGGTTCCGGAAGACGAGATCGTCTTCTGCGGTGTGCACTTCATGGCGGAGACCGCCAAGATCCTGAGCCCGAACAAGACCGTCCTCATTCCGGATCAGCGTGCCGGCTGCTCGCTTGCGGACTCCATCACCGCCGAGCAGCTGCGCGAGTGGAAGTCCGACTACCCGCACGCCGTAGTCGTGTCCTACGTCAATACGACCGCAGAGATCAAGGCACTGACCGATATCTGCTGCACCTCCTCCAATGCAGTCGAGGTCGTCGAATCGATCGACCCGAGCCGTGAAATCCTGTTCTTGCCGGACCAGTTCCTCGGTGCGCACGTCAAGCGGATCACCGGTCGAGAGAATCTCCACATCTGGGCAGGCGAATGTCATGTCCACGCCGGCATCAATGGTGACGAACTCGCCGAGAAGTCTCGAATGCATCCCGATGCCGAACTGTACGTCCATCCCGAATGTGGTTGTGCCACATCGGCTCTCTACTTGGCAGGCGAGGGTTTCGTCACGCCGGACAAGGTCAAGATTCTCTCCACCGGCGGGATGCTCGACGCCGCACGCACCACCGGCGCCAAGCAGGTACTCGTTGCAACCGAGATCGGCATGTTGCATCAACTGCGGCGTGCAGCGCCGGACGTCGACTTTCAGGCAGTCAACGACCGAGCATCCTGCGGCTACATGAAGATGATCACCCCGGCTGCATTGCTGCGCTGCCTCGTCGAAGGTAAAGACGAAGTGCATGTGGATCCCGAGACCGCACACATTGCGAGTAAGTCCGTGCAACGGATGATCGAGATCGGTAACCCCGGCGGCGGCGAGTGACACTGTCCTTCGAGGGGAGGGCCACGCCGGTCTCGATCACGTGGGAGGCGTCGGCCGATCTCGTGGTGGTCGGCGGTGGCGTCGCGGGCCTCAGTGCAGCAATAGCAGCCGGCCAGCGGGGACTGCGGGTCATCACCGTGAGCAAGGGCGGTTCGGCGGACACCGCGACGCAGTACGCCCAGGGCGGGATCGCAGTCCCTGGTTCGGGCGCCTCCGGTGATTCCATCGACGATCACGTTGCCGATACCTGCGTGGCCGGAGCCGGCTTGTGCGACGAGCCTTCGGTTCGTTCCATCGTCTCCGGGGGTCCCGACGCAGTAGCGGCGTTGGAAGCCTTGGGTGCGGTCTTCGACCGAGGCGCCGACGGCACGGTGGCGCGGACGCTCGAAGGCGGGCACTCGAGAAGTCGGATCATTCATGCGGGAGGTGATGCGACCGGTGCCGAAGTGCAACGGGCGCTTGATGTCTCGGGGCAAGCTGTATTGTTCGGTACCGCTGCCGTGTCCGTGCTCACTGCGCGAGGTGAGGTCAGTGGACTGCTCGCATCCTCTGCCGAGGGATTGGGCGTGATCCATTGCCCTGCGGTACTGGTGGCCACTGGTGGAGTGGGTCAGTTGTACTCGTGCAGTACCAATCCGCCGGGCTCGACTGCCGACGGAATTGCCCTCGCGCTCGCTGCCGGTGCGGAAGTGTCGGATCTGGAATTCGTACAGTTCCACCCGACGGTGCTGTTCGCTCCAGGCTCGGAGGGACGACGACCACTGGTCAGTGAAGCTGTACGCGGCGAGGGCGGGCACCTGGTCGATCTCGACGGCATCAGGTTCATGGGCGGTGTCCATCCGCTCGGGGACCTGGCTCCACGCGATGTGGTCTCGCGAGCTATCGCCGAACGACTGCGCATCACCGGGACCGACCATGTTCTGCTCGACGCACGCGCGATCCCCGGGTTTTCCAGACGGTTTCCTACCGTCACCGCCTCATGCCATGCAGCCGGAATCGATCCAGCCGAGCACCTGATTCCGGTCGCCCCCGCGGCGCACTACTCCTGCGGTGGCATCGTCACCGATGTGTGGGGCCGCACCACTGTGCCGGGTCTTCTCGCTGCAGGCGAGGTGGCACGAACTGGTCTTCACGGCGCAAACCGATTGGCGTCGAACAGTCTTCTCGAAGGACTGGTCGTCGGAAGACGTGCTGGAACTGCAGCCCTGGAACGAGTCGGCAGCCCCCGCGTCGATGCCGAACCCGCCCTGCCGTCGATGCGCACAATGCCGCGACGAGAACTACAGGCTCTGATGACCGAGCACGTGGGAGTGGTCCGCGATGAAAACGGCCTGGCCCACACGGCGTCGGTGCTGGGCTCGGCTGTGGACGCGGCATGGACGCACACTGCACGCTCCCGCGATGCCGTCACTCTGATCGAGGATGCAGCACTCACGGTGACCGCATCGGCAGTGGTGAAGGCAGCAGCTGCTCGATCCGAAAGTCGTGGGTGCCATACCCGTCTAGACCATCCAGCACCTTCGGATGCACTGCGGCACAGCACGCGAATTCGTCAGGCCGAGGACGGTTCACTCGAATTCGTATTGTCTTCCAACAAGATACGGCCGCCGGCCATGACAGGAGTGAGTTGACAGTGAGTGCACTGACCGATCAGGGACTCGACCCACACGAGGTGCGTGCACTCATTCGAACCGCCCTCGACGAGGACCTGCGCTACGGGCCGGACGTGACGACTATCGCAACGGTCCCCGCCGACGCCATCGCGTCGGCATCCGTCGTCGCCCGCCAGGCAGGGACTGTGGCCGGGATCGACGTAGGGCTGCTCGTCCTGGACGAGGTCATCGGTGAAGGGGCATACGAGGTTGTCGATCGAGTTGCAGACGGAACCGAAGTCGAAGCCGGACAGTCGATTCTGAGCCTGACAGCGCCGACGCGTTCGCTGTTGACAGCGGAACGGACGATGCTGAATTTGATGTGCCATCTGTCCGGCATCGCCACCACCACCGCGGCATGGGTTGCCGAAGTCGCCGACAGTGATGCGAAGATCCGTGACAGCCGCAAGACCTTGCCTGGTCTTCGTGCGCTGCAGAAGTACGCCGTCCGCGCCGGAGGAGGAGTGAACCATCGCATGGGTCTCGGTGACGCTGCGCTGATCAAGGACAACCATGTGGCCGCTGCCGGCTCGATAGTCGCCGCTTTGCGGGCAGTTCGCGCTGCCGCACCCCATATCGCCTGCGAAGTCGAAATCGACAGCCTCGAGCAGCTCGACGAGGTACTCGCCGAGGGAGTCGAATTGGTGCTGCTCGACAACTTCGCGCTGTGGCAGACCCAGATGGCGGTCCAGCGACGCGTGAAACTCTCACCGCACACCAAGCTCGAGTCCTCGGGTGGACTGACATTGGATGTGGCGCACGACTACGCGAAGACCGGTGTCGATTTCCTTGCGGTCGGGGGTCTCACTCATTCGGTGACTGTTCTCGACCTCGGGCTCGACATGTAGGTTGTGTTGTCGATGGTCGAAACACAGAGTGTGCGGGTCGACAGTTGGGTCTGGGCTGTCCGGCTGTTCAAGACACGGTCGGCTGCTGCGGCAGCCTGCCGATCCGGTCATGTCCGCGTCAACGGCACCCCGGCCAAGGCCGGGCAACGTATCGGTCCCGACGACGAGATCCGCTTGCGTGTCGACGGCGCGGAGAAGATCGTCGTCGTCACGCGAGCAATCGCCAAACGTGTCGGTGCCGGTGTCGTGGCGGAATGCATGATCGATCGCAGCCCACCGCCACCGCCGAAGGAAGTTCTCGCCTCGCAACCGCGGCGAGACCGCGGTGCAGGACGGCCCACGAAACGCGAAAGACGCGACCTCGACAAGCTCCGAGGTATGTGAGCCGAACTATTTGGTTGTCGACGAAACGGCACCAGAACGTGGAGGTCCGGGCACAGGACGTCCACAACGTTTACGTCGGTTCGACACGATCGAAGCCAATCCGACTTGTGCGTCGTGTGGGAATGACGGCCCCGTAAACGGGCCGCGCCCTGAGTAAGATCGCTGGGGTGGTTCGGGTAGCGCAGCACCGAGCGCTGAACAATCTGCGGTCGGAGTTGGCCAACTTCTCTTTGCTGTGTGCATGACCTGTGATCGCCGGGGTAAGTGAACACCCTTTTTGCCGAGTGAACCCCCAAGCTCTTTCGAGAGCAAGGGGGTTCACTCGACAAAAAGGGTGTGCGGTCAGCGCGACAGCAGTCCCGAATTCGAGGCGTTCGCCTCGAGGCCCCTACTCGATCCAGGCCTGGTCGAGCAACATGATGGCGTCGAGTGACGGGACTACACCGTAGACGTTGTCGGTCCATGGCACGAAACTGTGACCGGCCGCGAGCGGCAGGAACGGAGCCGTCGAATTGACCTCCGTCTGCAGGTCGGCTAATGCCGCGCGCTTCGCATCGTCGTCCTTCGCTGTCTGGACATCACTCAGGATTTTGTCCATCGTCGGGTCGTCGACTCCGATGATGTTGTTACTCGAGGTGCTGTTCAAAGCGCTGTACAGGCGCGTGAACGGGGCTGGATCCGCGATGCTGTACGAGCCGGTGGAAATATCGAAGTCTTTGTCGACGTAAAGGCGCTTGACGACATCGGTGACCGATGCTCCGTATTCGATGGTCACGTCGATACCGACCGGCTGCAACATCGCCTGAATGGAAAGAGCCGTGGCCTGTCCGGACTGCGTCTGGGTTGTGAAGTACGTGATCTTCCCGTCGAAGCCGTCTGCTTTTGCCTCGTCGACGAGTGCCCTCGCCTTATCGGTATCCAGCGGCACAGGGGCGATGTCGTTGTGCCACTTGGACCAGGACTGGAACATCTCGGTGCCGGGCATGCCCTCACCGTTCTTGGCGCGCGTGTCGACGACGGTGGGGTCGATGGTCATCTGCATTGCTTTGCGCACCCGTACGTCGGCACCGGGACGGCCCTCGCGTTGGTTGATCTGCACAACGGAGTTGCCGAGGCTGACGGTCTCGAGGTACCCGGGCAGGGTGGCCATGGCAGTGTCCACGGCGTCGTCGTTGATGAGGAACGCCATCTGAATGCCCCCGCTGTTGAGTGCGTCGATCTTGGGCTGGTCATCCTTGATGGCTACGAACTTGAGGGTGTCCAAGTTCGGTTTGCCGTTCCAGTAGTCCTCGCGAGCTTGAAGCACCAGGTCGGCTCCGGGGGTGAGGCTCTCCATCGTGTATGCGCCGGCCCCGATCGGCTTGAACGTGCCGTCTGGCTGATCCGAGCCGGCAGCGACGACCATGCCGTGGCCGAACGCAAGCATGGAAGGGAACTCGGTCCAGGGCTGGTTCATCGTGTAGGTCACGGTGGAGGCGTCGGTGGCCTCGACGGACTTGACGCCGGCGGTGAACGCCTGGCTGTTGCCGCCACGATTCGTATTGAAGCGGTTGGTGCTGGCGACGACGGCTTCGGCGTCGAGCGGGGTGCCGTCGCTGAACTTGACGCCGTCACGGAGCTTCAAGGTCCAGACCGTCGAATCGTCGTTCGAGTCGAGTGATTTCGCCAGCTGCGGCTCGAAGGCTTCGGTGGTTGCGTCGTAGCGGACAAGTAGGTCGTAGACCGCCGCCATCTCGGTGCCGCCCGTGGAACCCGCGGGCTGGGTCTTGGCGGGATCGAGCGTGGAGACTGGGGAGTAGCCGGCGAAGCTCAGCGTGCCGCCCTCAACCGGATCGCCGCCCTTGCCTTGATCGCCGACAATGCCGATAGACCCGGGCGCGGACTGGGCGTCGGTCGAACCAGAGCCGTCGTTGTCGCTGTTACTCGTGCAGCCTACGAGTAACAGGCCGCTGGCCATGGTGGCGATGGCAATAGTGCCAAATCGTCGTTTGCCAGGAAATAGCATCGTGCTCCTCCAGCTTGTTCGGGGCGGTCCATCACGTGATTTCCACTTGATCAAGCGCTTGATTTTCTTGTAGCAGCAGAAGGCTACCAAAAACAGAGGGAGGCCGAGGGGTAAACGAAATCCTACGGATAGCATCCGGACGGAGGCGCGCGCACGGACTGATGACCGTCCGACTTCGGCATGAGTGGCTACGAGCAAACAGCTCTCAACTTCATCACCGCCGATGGCTACTATCGTCAAGATGAATGCCAACTGAACTTGCTGCGCCGCTGGATGGCACTGGGGCATCTCAGGACGTCGCCTACCGAAGCTTCGCCCCGGACAGGGTCGCGTAGACGCTAGGCCCCACGTTGCGGTTGGCCGTAAGACATAAGTGGCTCCGAGACCAATGGTCCATTACCAGCAAGAGGACAAAGCATGCAGAACATCGATCTTTCAGGCCGCTCTGCCATCATTACCGGGGCAGGTTCGGGCCTCGGCCGGGCCGAGGCATTGGGCCTGGCAGCACTGGGTGCAAGCGTCGTGGTCAATGACGTCGGCCCAGCGGGCGAAGCTGTAGCGCGCGAGATCGAGACATCGGGCGGTCGGGCCGTCGCTGTGCTCGGCGACGTCAGTGATTGGTCACTCGGAGAGCGACTCGTCGAGGCCGCGGTAACGAACTTCGGCAGCCTGGACATCGTGGTCAACAATGCTGGCATTACGCGCGACACGATGCTGTTCAACATGACCGAGAAGCAGTGGGACGATGTGATCGCCGTCCACTTGAAGGGACATGCATCGGTTTCCCGCGCCGCAGCTGTGCACTGGCGATCAGCCTCGAAGGCGATCGGCGGACCGGTGTACGGCCGTGTGATCAACACTGCGTCGGAGGCGTTCCTTTTGGGTGGGGCCGGCCAAGCCAACTACGCTGCGGCCAAGGCTGGCATCGTTGCGTTGACGCTGTCGACCGCCCGTGGGCTATCGCGCTACGGGGTGACGGCGAACGCGATTTGCCCGCGCGCTCGCACCGAGATGACGGCCGCAGTCTTCGGCGAGGGCACGGAACGCGACGGTCTGGACATCATGGCCCCCGAGCGGGTCGCCACGTGCGTCTCGTTCCTCGCCGCCCCGGCCGCGGAGAAGGTCAACGGCCAGGTCTTCATCGTCTACGGCGACATGGTCGCGCTTATGGCACCACCTGTCGTACAGGAGAAGTTCGTGGCTGCGAACGGGAGTTTCTCGGTGGCTGAATTGGCAGAGCAAGTCGTCCCGTACATAGAGGATCTTCCGGAGGGACAGAGCTACGCGGCGACCAGCATCAACGCGTTGGATACCACTGGAGCGATCGCAGGGGGCCAGTAGCACGGGCGACCAGTGCAGTCGGCCTTTCGGCAGGCAGTATCCGCCACCTCGAAGCGACTTGCAGCAAGAGTTGATCGACCCATCACCATCGTGGTTGGTGGTGATGGGTCGATCGGGTGGACTCTCACGTTGGCAATTGCTACGCGAACAGCGAACGACTCCCGCCGCTGCCGTCGACGGAACCAGCTCCTGGGTTCAGGGATTCAGGGGTCGATTGGTCCATGTCCCGTTCGGCCGCGCGAACCACCCACCAGCGGCATCGCTGCCTCCATCGACGTGCACGGTGGTGCCGGTGACGTACCGGGACATCTCCGAGGCCAGAAACAGCGCCGGCCCCGCCACGTCGTGCGGGGTACCCGGGCCGCCCAGTGGGGCCCACCGGGGCCAGTGGTGCCGATCCTGTTCGGCGACCAAATTCGTGTAGGGCACCTGCGGGGTTTCGATGAGGTCGGGCGCAATGTTGTTGACCCGGATGCCATGAGGACCCACCTCCAGTGCGAGGCTGCGTGTGAAGTGCCGCAGCGCCGCCTTGTAGGTGGCGTACACGGTGTGGCCGGGGATACCGCGGTGTGCTTCGACGGTGGTCAGGTTGATGATGGACCCGCCTCGTTCACGCTCGATCATGCCCGGCAGTACCGCGTGCGTAGCGCGCATGGCGTGGCCGAGGTTGATCTCTCCGAGTTGGACCCACTCGCTGGGGTCGGCCTCGACGAAGGTGATCGGGGGCCGCAGGAAGTGGCCGACGTTGTTGACGAGGATGTCCGGCTGATGCGCAGCGAGATCGAGCGCCACGGCCGGGTCGGTGGCGTCCGCGATGACGGCCGTGATGGCGGGCACCTCGCGGGCCAATGCGGCAGCCGCCACATCGTTGTCGACCACCACCACCGCAGCCCCGTGCGCTGCGAACAGCCGGCTGATTGCGGCCCCGATTCCCTGTGCCCCGCCGGTGACGATGGCCGACTTGCCGATGAGCAGCTGCCCGAGCAGCGCGTCGGTGTCGGTCATGCCAGGCCGGCGCGGGTCTGGGCGACCATCTCTGCGATCGCGCGGGGCGCGTCGCCCTGGGTGTAGCCCAGTGCCGCGGTCTGGGCCGGATCCGTCTCGTAGGAGATCGTGTTGCCGCGGCCCTGCACGATGAACGCGTCGGGGAGCATCGGGTGCTCCTCATCGCGCGCGACGAGCGTGATGGTGCTGCCCGCCGCGTCGAAAATCATCTGGAAGTACTCGCGGAAGGCGAGGTTCGCGTCGCCCAGCAGATACGCCGTGCCGGTCTCGGCGTTGCGCAGCGCACCCCCGACCGCCTCGGCGAGTGAGCGCACCGACATGTAGTTGGTGCCGCCCGCGGGGGTGAAGTTCGGGATCTCCGGCTTTTTGCCGTCGGCCCAATCGAGGAATCGGCCGATGCGTGCCATCGAGGGGCCGGGGGTTACGCCGAGGATGTTGGGCGCGTTGAGGGTGGAGACGGTGAACTGGTCGTCGCCGAGAGCTCGAGCGCGCTCATCGGCCAGCGCGCGGGCGCGGACGTAGTCGTCGGTCTCGACCAGCTCCGGCAGGACCTGGTGGTAGTAGCTTCCGAGTTGGACGAAGTTCGGGACGCCCGCCTCCTTGGCCAGCGCGGCGAACCGCGGCACGCCACCGATCTGCATCTTCTCCCAGAACTCGGCCCGGTCGGTGTCTGCGGGGATGTGTCGGATGTCGTTGCCCGCGGCGAAGACGATTCCCTCGAACGGGGCCAGGTCCGAGGTGTTGAAACCTCCCTCGCTGTAGTCGCCGAGCAGGACGGGGAACTCGTTGGCGACCGTGCCCGGCGCCGGCTCGTTGCGGGCGGCCACTGTCACGTCGTCGCCCTGCTCGCGCAGGTATGTGGCGGTGGCGGTGCCGATCATGCCGGTACCACCGATAATCAGTACCTTCATCAGTCTCCTTGGATTTTCAACGATTCGAGGCCACTGGGCGGCCAGTGCTGTTTGTCGGGTTCGCTTGTCGAGGGGGGAGTGGTCCGACGATGAACCCTCTGAACTAGGACTGTGTCAGTTCGTTGCTGGTGTGGCTTCGGGTAGGTGGGCAGGCAAGAGTGCGGCGCGGCCGTGGCTGAGGAAATCGGCCTCGATCGCTGCCCGCTGAACGTCATCGAGTTTGCCGTAGGAGCTGGTCTTGCCGACCCGGATATAGATGGGGTCGGGGGTGTTCCACGCGGCACTACGAAGCGGTGCCTTGTTGACCTTGCCGCTGCCGGTCAACGGGATCTGGTCGATCACCCGCACATAGGTGGGCCACCACTTGGCACCCATCTCCGGCTGCTCAGCGAGAAACGCTCCGAAGTCCGCGGCATCGAACTGCTCGCCCGCGGCCATCTCCACTGCGCACATCACTTGATCGCCCGTGCTGGGGTCGGGCACCGCGAATACGGGTGCCGCAGCAACGCCGGGGACGCGCTGGAGCACTCGCTCCACTGGTGCTGCGGAGAAGTTCTCGCTATCGACCCGTAGCCAATCCGAGGACCGTCCGGCGAAGTAGAAGTACCCCGCCGCGTCTCGGTAGCCCAGGTCGCCGGACCAGAAATCCTCGCCTCGGACGCGGTCGCTCATCGCCTCGGGGTTTTTGTAGTAGCCCTCGAATGTGTGGGCAAGGCCAACGGCGACCATCTGGCCTACCGCCGCGGGATTGGTGAGCCGGCCGCTCGTGTCGAACTCCGCCCGTGGGCACTCCTCCCCGGTCTGCTCATCGAGCACCCGGATGTCGAGGTCGCCTTGAGGCCTACCCAAAGAATAGGCCGGGGAATCGGGGGTGCGACCAAGGCGGAACACTCCTTCGCTGAGCCCGTAGCCCTCCATGACCTCGCAACCGAACCGCTCGGTGAAGCGTGCGACATCAGCTTCCGAGGCCTCGGTGCCGAAGGCAAGCTCGAGGGTGCCCGTCCGGTCGCGGGGATTCTCCGGCTGGCTGAGGACGTAGGACAGTGCCCGACCGACGTAGTTGACGTAGGTCGCCCCGAAGCGGTGGATATCGTCGGCGAACCTGCTGGCGGAGAACTTCCTGGTCATGCCCACCGTCGCGCCGACTCGCATGGCGACGGCGAGGTTCATCATCACGGCGTTGCCGTGGAAAAGTGGCATGCACAAGTAGGTGACCGAATCCCTGCGCATCGATACCCGGTCGACGAGTACCTCGGCCAGACGGCCCAGTCTGCCCTGGCCGACGATGACAGCTTTGGGTGCGCCGGTCGAGCCTGAGCTGAACAGGAGCAATGCCAGCTGATCCGGCGTCGTGATGGATTCGGGCAGGCCTGCGCCCCGGTACGGGGCCAGCGTCTCCAGGTACGACGGCTGGTCGACATTGAGGACCAGCTCCGGCGGTACGCCGTGGCCGGTGCCCTCCACCAGGTGTGCGAGCTTGTCCTCGGTGATGATGATGTCTACGTCGGCGTGCTGGATGTCGTGCGCCAACTCGGGCCCGCTGCGGCTGGCGTTGATGCCGACGACGGCCGCGCCGGCGAGCGGCCCCGCGGTGAGCCAGAAGACGAAGTCCGGCACGTTCTCCAGGAGCACGCCGATGTGGATTTGGCGGTCAGCCGGCGCGGGCGAGACGAGACCCACGAGGGCTGCTGCGCGGTCGGCGCCTTCCTGGATGACCTCGCGCCATGTCCAGGACTGGTTGTCGAACCGGAGCCCGACCTTGTCGTCCTCGGCGCGCAGCCGGACGATTTCGGTGAATGTTTCCAACGTGCACTCTCCAAAATGATTGTGGCGCTCGCCGCCAGGGATGGGGCGGCGCCAGATTGATCGAAGTTCTTCTGCGACTAGGGTCAGCTACCTGCTAGTTCTTCTCGAGCAGGCCCTCGGGGACGGAACCTGGGGGGTTGAAGTTCAGGTAGGGCAGCAAAAATCCCTCCTCGTCTAGGTCCGCGGGCTGCCAGCCCTCGAGCAGACCCGAGCCATCGACGGCCTGGACCGGGCGGCCGAATTCCTTGAGCAGCGGGAGGCTGTAGGCGACGCGGCCGGTGACCCGGTCCAGGTTCGAGCTGGCGAGCAGCAGTGCAGCCTCGGCCATCGTGTCCTCGGGCTCGGACGGCCAGCCAGGCACCGCGCCGGCCGCATGTTCGGTGGCGACGCCGCGGTTGGGGGCGAGCGAGCTCACCGCGATGTTGTCGTCGTAGAGCTCCATGGCGGAGCCGGTGCTGATGCGGTCGAGCATGGCCTTGGTGCCGCCGTAGAGCACGGAGCCTGCCAGCGGGTGGAAGGCGAAGGGCGGCCCGACGCGGGGGCCGGCCTGGCGCGAGGAGATGTTGACGACCCAGCCGGCTCCGCTCTCGCGCATGCCGGGGATCACGGCCTTCATCAGGTCCCAGGTATTCCACAGGTTGGTCTCGACGGAGTCCTGGAACCACTCGCGCGACATATCGGCGAACAGCGTGTCGTAGCGGCGGGCCGCGGCCACGTTGTTGACCAGGGCGTCCACCCGACGGCCGAACCTGTCCTCGATCTCCGCGATCAGGGCGATGCGGTCCAGGTTCGGGTTGCCGAGGTCGACGGCGAAAGCGGCGGCACTGCCGCCGCTGGCGGTGATCAACTCCACTGTCTCCTCGAGTGAGCCCTGCAGCGCGCCGTCGCCCGCCCGCAGGGTGCGGGAGACAGCGGCCACGGCGATGCCCTCGGCCGCGAAGCGCCGCGCGATGGCCCGGCCGATCCCGCGGCTGGCGCCGCTGACCAGCGCGAGGCCCGGCTTGTGATCCTGAGTTGTCACGATGTGCACACCTATCTCTCGGGGGTTGGTGAACAGATATCTCTAGAAGCTGTGTCGACTGCGCAGCGCGTCGGGGAGGGCGCCGACCTGGATCAGCTGCTTGCCCTGGTTGCGGCCCGTCAGGACGTCCGCGAGGGCACGTGGGGCGTTCTCGATGCCGGCGATCACATCCTCGCGATACCGCAGCCGGCCCGCTGCGATGTGGCCGAGGGCCAGCTCGCGGTAGACCGGGTATTCGTCGTAGTGGTCCTGCACCACGAATCCCTGAATTCGCAGGCGCTTGCGCAGTACGGGCCGCAGCGCGGGACCGTGCTCTGCCTCCGCGGCGTTGTACTCGCTGGCCATGCCGCAGATCACGACCTGGCCGAAGTCGTTGAGGCGCTCGAAGACGGGGTCGAAGGCGGGGCCGCCGACATTGTCGAAGTACAGGTCGATGCCGTCGGGGCACGCTCGGTCGAGGCCTTCCGTGATGGTCTCGGCGGACCGGTCGACGCAGTCCGCGTAGCCGAGTTCGCGCACCACATAGCCGGGCTTGTCCCCGCTGGCGATGCCCACGACACGGGCGCCAGCCAGCGCGGCCAGCTGGCCGGCCACCATGCCGACGGCGCCGCCGGCCGCGGAGACGAGCACCGTGGAGCCGGGCTGGACGGTGGCGGCGAACTTCAGTCCGCAGTAGGCCACGAATCCCGGCCGCCCCAATACGCCGAGCTCGGCAGCCAGCCGGAAGCCGGGGCCGGGGGTCAGCTTGTCCAGCAGGTCGCCGGCCACGGTGTGGTACGTCTGCCAAGAGTTGCCGCCGCGCACCAGGTCGCCAGGCCGGAATCGCGGGTCGCGCGACTCTACGACCTCTCCGACCAGGGCGCCGTCGAGCCCGCTGCGCGGCGGCACTACGCCGGCGAGCACGACATCGCCGACCCGAGCGACCTGGCCGAGGGGGCCAGGCCCGGAGTCTGCGGCGGGTAGCCGGCGGCGCGCGCTTGGGTCGATAGAGAGATAGCACGCCCGGAAGACGACGTCGCCGTCCCGGGGTGTGCTCATCTCCACTGGCTCGACGAGAAAATCCCCCGGCTGGGGGAGGCCCCGCGGTGCGCGCAGCACGCGCACCGCGAGGTTCTCGGGCCTGGTCACTCAGGCGAGCCGATCGACGCGCCCTTCTCCAACGCGTCGCCCAGCTCAGTGCCGATGGCGCCCGCGCTGCCGAGGCTGAACGCGATCTGCCGGCCCCACAGGAAGTAGCGGTGGATTGGGTAGCTGATGTCCGCGCCCATGCCGCCATGCAGGTGCTGGGTGGCGTGGACGGCGCGCAGGCCGCCCTTCGAGGCCCAGTACTTCGCGACGAGAGCCGCGGCCTCCGCCTCGTCCTCCTTGCCGAGGTCCATCAGCCAGGCGGCGCGCTGGGTCGTGAGCCGGATGCTCTCGGTGTCGAGATAAGCATCAGCGGCGCGCACGGCGACGGCCTGGTTCGTCGAAAGCGGACGACCGAACTGGACACGCTGCGAGGTGTAGGCCGCGGTCTGCGCGAGCGCCTCCGAGCACACACCAATGGCGATCGACGCGAGTGCGACCCGTGCGCGGCGGACCGTCCACGCCAGGATCTGCGCGCCGTCGCCGGGAAGAACGTCGCCGGCGGCCACGGAGACGCCGTCGAAGCTCACCGCTGCGCTGCTCTCGTAGCTGGTGACGCTGAGCGGGGTGCGGGCCAGGCCGTCGGCGTCGGTGCGCACCAGCACGACGGCGACGCCGCCGTCGGGTAGTCGGACCGGCGCCAGCAGCGCGGCGGCCACATCGGCGGCGGGCACGGACGCGATTTCACCGTGTAGGCGCCAGCCTTCACCATCGGCCTCGGCGCGCACGGGGACGTCGTATCCGAAACCCGTCTCGAGCGCGCCGGTCACGATGTGTGAGCCGTCGATCAGACCCGGCAGCCAGGCCGAGATCTGCTCGGGGCTACCGAACTCGGCAATGGGCAGCGCCGCGCCGGCGATCGAAGACCAGAGGGGCACGGACGCCACGCGGCGACCCTGCTGCTCCAGCACGGCCATCAGCCCGAGCATGCCCAGGCCGGCGCCGCCGGCTTCTTCGGGCAACGCGATGCCCAGTAAGTCGGAGTCCGCAAGGCTCTTCCACAACTTGGCGTCATGGCCGCCGCTCTGCTCCACCGTCCGCAGGTGCGTCACATCGGACTGGGCGGAGAAGATCTGGTCTGCCAGGCCGCGGACGTCGGACAATTCGTCATTGAATTCGAATTCCATGTTACTTCGCTCCCGTTGTCGTCTTGGTGGCGTCGGTCTTGGCGGCGTCAGGGCGGCGACGCGCACCCATCGTCATACCGAGGGTCTTGCCCGCGACGATCTCCCGCATGACCTCGTTGGTGCCGCCGCCGAAGGTGTTGTTCTGCGCACGCCGGCCGAGCTGCTCGACGCGGCCCTCGAGGGCCGCGCCCGGGGTGCCGGGGCGCAGCAGGCCCTTGGCACCAAGGACCTCCTGCAGCATGCCGTAGGCGCTGACGACGCCCTCGGTACCGAAGATCTTGGCGGCCGCGGAGTCGCCGCCGCCCAAGGTGTTCGAGGCTACGTCCGCAACGAGGCGCAGGTTCATCAGGTCCGCAGCGCTGAGCAGCGCGTACACCTCGGCCATCTTGTCGCGCACCCACGAGATATCGAAGACGACGCCCTCGCCGGCGGGCTCGGCTTTAGCCCACTCGAGCACCTCGGCGAACATCTCGTTGGCGATGCCGCCGCGCGCGGCCAGTGCCACCCGCTCGTGGTTGAGCTGGTTGGTTATAAGGCCCCAGCCCTGGTTCAGCTCACCTACCACGTTGGACAGCGGCACTCGCACGTCCTCGTAGTAAGTGGCGGAGGTGCTGATGCCGCCGACGGTGTGGATCTCGGTGACCGAGAACCCGGGTGCGCTGGTGGGGACAAGCACCACGGAGATGCCCTTGTGTCGGGGCGCGTCGGGGTCGGTTCGCACGGCCAGCCACACCCAGTCGGCGAACACTCCGGCACTGGTGTAGATCTTGTTGCCGTTGATGACCAGCTCGTCGCCCTCGACGCGCGCCCGGGTCTCCAGAGCCGCGAGGTCGGTGCCCGCGTTGGGCTCGGTGTAGCCGATCGCGAAGATGAGCTCGCCCGCCAGGATCGGTGGCAGGAAGAAGTCCTTCTGCTGCTGGGTGCCGTTCTTGATCAGCGCGGGGCCGACCGTGTTCAGAGTGACCAGCGACAGCGGGGCGTTCGCGCGCACGACCTCGTCGTAGAAGACGTAGAGCGCCTCGGGGTCCTCGCCCCGGCCGCCGAACTCCTCGGGCCAGCCGAGGCCGAGCCAGCCGTCGGCACCCATCTTGCGCAGAATGCGATCGAAGGTGGGTCCGCCCTCGGTCTGTGTGACCAGGTCGCGGCGGTCCTGTTCGTTGATGTTTTCGGCGAAGTACGCGCGCAGCTCCGCGCGGAGGGCCTTCGAGTTGTCGGACAAGTCCAAGTACATGTAGGTGTCTCCTGTTCAGGAATTTCTACGGAGTTTTCAAGGGGTTCATGAAGGGTGGGTCGTCAGCGTGGCAAACCCAGCACTCGTTGTGAGATCACGTTGAGCTGGATCTCCACGGTGCCGCCACCGAAGAGGACGGCGGGCAGACCGATGTGGTCGATCACGTGGTCGGCGTCCGGATCCAGGACCGCAGCCTGTGGGCCCAGCAGCCGCAGCAGTTCCCGCGAGCCCTCGCGCTGGGCGAGTGCGTTGTAGACCTTGGCGACGCTGATCTCCGCCCCCGGACTCTGACCGGAAAGCCGAGCCAACACGCCGCGCAGATTGAGCGCAGACAACGCGAGCTCGCGGCTCGTGCTGTAACCCAGGGCCCGCACGGCGTCCCCACGGGAGCAACTGTGCGCGCCCTTCGCCAAGACATCGCGGAAGCGGTTGCTCGAGCCATGGTCCAGGGCTCCGCCCATGCTCAGTCGCTCGTTCGAGAGTGTTGTCACCGCGAGGCGCCACCCTTTGCCCGGTTCGGAGACCAGGCACTCGTCGGGCACGAAGACTTCGTCGAGGAATACCTCGTTGAACTCGGAGAACCCGGTGGCCTGCCGAAGCGGACGCACATCGACACCGGTGCTGCGCATGTCGACCAGGAAGTACGAAATACCCTTGTGCTTGGGCGCATCCGGATCCGTCCGCGCCAGGCACACTCCCCAGTCGGCCTCGTGAGCCATCGAATTCCATACCTTCTGGCCCGAGAGAATCCAGCCGCCGTCGACTTTGCGGGCAGCGGTGGACAGCCCCGCAAGGTCCGAGCCCGCGCCGGGTTCGGAAAACAACTGACACCAGACGATCTCGCCACGCAGCGTCGAGTGAACGAACCTCTGCTGCTGCTCAGCGCTGCCGTACTCGAGGATCGTGGGCAAGACCCACTCACCGATCACGGTTGTCGGCTGCTTCAGCCCGCGCACCGCGAACTCCTGCGCGATGACGGCCTGCTGTTCCGGGCCTGCGCCGAGACCGAACGGCTTCGGGTAATGAGGCGCCACCAGGCCCGCGTCAGCGAGTAGAGCGCGCCGACTGCCACCACGCTCCGGCGCCCAGCCCTCGCTGCGCACAGCGTCGTCGGGCAGTGCGTCGAGTTGGTCGAGCACGGCGGCTACCTCTGCCCGGAGCGCGGGCAGGGTGTGCGCTCCGATGAAGGAGAAGTCCCGGGTCGTGGTGATCGCGAGTTCGCCGAGTCGCTTGGCCCACATCTGATCGGAACCGGCGAGGGTGGCCAGGCTGATCGCGCGACGCCAATACAGGTGCACATCGTGCTCCCAGGTGAAGCCGACCCCACCCAGAAGCGTTACACATTCGAGGGAGTTGTCGATGCCTGCCGCCAGCGCGGCGACCACCGCCTGCGCGGATACGAGCGCACGCTGGTCGGCATCGTGCTCCTGTGCGCGGGCGGCATCCCATGCCGCAGCACACGCCACCTCAGCCCGCACCAGCATCATCGCGGACTTGTGCTGGACGGCCTGGAAGGTGCCGATGGCCTGGCCGAACTGCTCACGGGTTTTCACGTAGTCGACGGCTGTCGAGAGCGTCCACGACGCGATACCACTCGCCTCGGCAGCAAACAGGGTGTTACGCACCCATTCTGCATCCGCATCAGTGATGTCACCCAGTACGTCGGCCTGCGCAACCTCGTACCCGTCGAGCGTGAGTACCCCGATGGCACGGGTCAGGTCGACGCCTTCCTCGGCGGTCACCGCAGCAGTCTCGCCCGACACCAGCCGGAACCATACCGACGAACCGTCGGAGTCGCGTGCGCGGACCAGCACGATCTCCGCACCGGGCAGACCCAGTGTGGGCTCGGACGCACCCTGCACGAGCCAGCCGCTGTCGGTGCGTTCAGCGGTCAATCCAGAGCCGAAGGCGGTCGCGCCCGTCGCGCCGCCCGCGAACTCCTCGAGCAACCCAACCGCAGCCCCCGCGTCGCCCACTGGGCCGAGGGCCCGCGTGAGGACGGCGCTGGTGATCACGGTCGGTAGGAATGGTCCCGGATAGAGGGCTTTTCCCAATTGCTCGACGACAACGGCCAACTCGGTGATACCGGCCCCGTCCCCGCCGCTCTGCTCGGGTAAGTGGATGGCATGCAGGCGCTGTTGCACCAGCTGATCCCACGTGTCCGGCCGCTCGCCGGCCGCAAGCCCGGCGGTGTTCGCGCGGCCGTGCGCGATGGCGTCGGCGCGCACGCCGAAAGCCGTCACCGAGTCGGCGAGGTGCCGATGTTCCTCTTCGAGTGCTAATGCCACGATGTGCCCCTCAGATCCGCTCGAGAATGAGCGCGGTTGTCGACGCGGAGGCACAGATGGCCACCATCGCCGTGGATGCGTCGCGGCGCTCGAGCTCGTCGAGTGCCGTCGCGAGCAGCCGGATGCCAGTCGCACCGGCGGGGTGACCGACCGCGATCGCGCCCCCGTTGACGTTCAGCCGGTCCTCGCTCACGCCGTGCACCTGGGCGAAGGACATCGGGACCGACGCGAAGGCCTCGTTGATTTCGAACAGGTCGATATCGGCGATGGTCATGCCACTGCGCTCGAGCACTTTGCGGCCTGCGTCGATCGGGCCGTCGAGTAAGTACTCCAGATCACCTCCGATGATGCACTGGGCAACAATCCGTGCCCTGGGTTTCACACCGAGGTCTCGAGCTCGGGCGGCGGACATCAGCAGGGCAGCGCTGGCACCGTCGGAGATCTGCGAGGAACTGCCCGCCGTATGCAAGCCACCATCGAGGACGGGTTGCAGGCGTGCCAGCCCCTCCAGGTTGGAATCGCGCAGACCTTGGTCGCGGGTGACGCGGACCGGCTTCTGACCCGGTTCGAGACTCGGGACCGTGACGGGGATGATCTGCGCATCGATCCGGCCCGCGTCCCATGCCGCCTTCGCGAGCTGCTGCGAGCGCAGACCGAACGCGTCGAGATCCTCTCGTGTGAACCCGCGGTTGCGGGCTATGCGGTCCGCACCCGTGTACTGGTCGGGATACTCGACCGACCAGGATTCGGGCCGCGGCGTGCCCAGGCCCGTGCCGACCTTGGCGGTCAGCGGTGCACGAGTCATCAGCTCTACTCCGCAGGCGACGCCCACATCCGTTGCGCCGACTGCGATTTGACCAGCCAGCAGCTGCACAGCGCGCTGCGCGGTGCTGCACTGGGCGTCGATTGTGGTCGCACCGGTATGCGGGGGTAGACCGGCGTGCAGCCATGAGGTGCGGGCGATATTGCCGTACTGCTCACCCAGAGGGGTGACGCAACCGCCGATGACCTCCTCGACGATCTCCGGATCGATCCCGGCGCGTTCGAGCACTCCGCGCTGCGCCAAGCCGAGCAGCTCGGCGGAGTGAATGGTTGACATCCAACCGTTGCGCTTGCCGAACGGGGTCCTGGCAAGGTCGACGATCACCGGTGTCATGACAGCTCCTCAATTTTGTCCAAGACGTTCCGTCGAGGCTCATCCGAGACGTTCCGTCCGGGGTTGTCCCAGGACTTACCGTCCAGCCCGCGGGTGGTCAGGTTCCACTGGTCGATGAGGTCCAAGCTCACGCACACTCGCCCCGTCACGTCGGCGGCGCAATCGCAGAGCGCGAGAACCCCCTCGACCATCTCCTCGATGGCCTCGACCTGATCTGGACGGATAGTGGCACCGACCAATGCGGTGGCGCCCTCGCTGAGCACGGCAGCACGCGGCTGGACGGTATTGACCCGCACGCCCGTGCCGTACAGCTCCGCGCCCAAGCCGTGCGTGATCCGGTTCAGGGCGGCTTTGGATGCGCCGTAGACCGCCATCGATGTGCCAGGGGGCACCAGGTCGAATGGCGGGCCCTCGTGGTGGCGGGCCGTTGCGCTGGAGACGTTGACGATCCAGCCCTCGCCGGCCTCGACCATCGACGGGGTCGCCGCCTGCATCAGGTCCAGCGGAGCGTGCACGTTCGCTTCGAACGTGAGTTGGCGCCGCCGCAGCGGGTAGTCCGCCAGCGGCTGGTAGATCGCCGCTGCCGCGTTGTTGACCAGAATGTCGATCGGGCCGCCGAGCAACTCGGCCGCCTTCGCGATCACCTGCGAGCGTTCCTCGGGGTCGGTCAGGTCGACGACGATCATCTCGACCCTGCGGCCGTATCGGCGCAGCCGTTCGGCGGTCTCCTCCAAGCTGCCGGGCAGGCGCCCGCCCGGACCGAGAGTGCGCGCGATGAGAACCACGTCGGCACCCTCGGCGGCAAGCCGCTCCGCGACGCCCGCGCCGATGCCTCGGCTGGCACCGGTGACGACCGCGCGTCGTCCCTCGAATCGCTTGCCCACCATTTACTCGAACTTCGAGGCGAAGCGGTGGATGCTCTGACCGATGCGGACTACCTCTTCATCGGTGAGACCGTGGCTCATGCCCAAGGTCATGCCGCGGGCGAAGACCTCGTCGGCCACCGGCAACCCCTCTGGGGGCTGACGGAACTCGATGTTGTTCATCATCGGGTGACGGGTGATGTTGCCGCTCCAGACGGTGCGGGTGTCGATGCCGTCGGCCTCGATGGCCTCCTGCATCTGGCTACGGGTGAAGGGTGCGTCGGCGTTGATCATCACCGGATAGCAGAGCCACGCGGTGTCCAGGCCTTCGAGCTCGACGGGCGTGGTGAAGAACTTCGGGAACGCGCTGTAGGCCTCGGTGTAGGCGGCCCAGGTTGCCTTGCGGGTCTTGTAGTTGTCGGCGAGCTTGTCCAGCTGCACGACGCCGTACGCGGCCCCCAGCTCGGAGGGCTCGAAATTCCACGGCATTACGGCGTCGAAAATGAAGTCGTTGTCGTAGTCGACACCGTCGAGCTGCTCACGGAAGACGCGACCGACATCCTTGCCGCTGCCGAACAGGTTCGGTTCGCTGCGTCGGCCCCAACGACGCAGGAGCAGCGCCTTGTCACGGCTGGCCTCGTCGTCGACCAGGACCATGCCGCCGGTGCCTGCGCACGTGATGATGTGCGCCATCGAGAAGCTGGTGACGCTGATGTCGGCGCGGGCGCCGGTGGGGGTGCCGCGGAGCGTCGGGCCGATGGCGTCGCAGCAATCCTCGATAATTTTGAGACCGTGGCGATCGGCGATTTCGCGGATCGCGTCCCAGTCGGGGCAGTTGCCGGCGAGATTCGGTAACAGGATGGCACCGGTCTTATCGGTGATCATCGCCTCGATCTTGCTGACGTCGATGTTGACCGTGTTGGGCTCCACGTCCACGAAGACGGGGATCATACCGGCGCGAACGATAGGCGCGATATCAGTGGAGAAGGTCAGGGGAGAGGTGATGATCTCGCTGCCCTTGGGCAGGTCCAGCAGTTCGACGGCGACATACAGGCCCGAGGAGCCCGAGTTGACCATCACGCCGAACTTCTTGCCGCTGAGTTCCGCGATACGTCGCTCCATCTCGGCAACGTTCTTGCCGATGCGCAGGCCCTGGTGGCCACTGCGCAGTACGTCGACAACTGCCTGGATCTCTTCCTCGCCGTGCGTTGCGCGGGCGTAGGTGATGCGGTCGGTCATGGGAAACTCCTAAAAGGCTGATCGTGAAACTAGAAGGTGGGAGTGCTAGCGGTCGGCGGAGAGCACGAGAGCGCTGTGGGGTACGGGGGAGCCGCCGGTGACCAGTACGTTGTCCAACGTCTTGGTGGGCTGGTTGACAGATGTGCCGCGGATCAGGCGCACGCCCTCCGCGATGCCGTTGACGCCGTGGATATAACCCTCGCCGAGCTGGCCGCCGTTGGTGTTGATGGGCAGGCGGCCGCCGAGTTCGAGGTTGCCGTCGGCGATGAAGTCCTTCGCCTCGCCCTTGCCGCAGAAGCCATACTCTTCGAGCTGGAGCAGCACCATCGGAGTGAAGGCGTCGTAGAGGATCGCGGCGTCGATCTCGGCGGGGCTGAGGCCGGACTGGCTCCACAGCTGCTGGGCGACGAGGTCGACTTCCGGCATGGAGTCGATGTCTTCGCGGTAGTAGCTGCTCATAGAAATCTGCTGCGGGCCCACGCCCTGCGCTGCGCCGGTGATGATGGCGGGCTTGTTCGGCAGGTCGCGCGCACGCTCAGCGCTGACGATGACCAGTGCGACGCCACCGTCGGACTCCTGGCAGCAGTCGAGCAGCCGGATCGGATCGGCGATCAGGCGCGAGTTCTGATGATCCTCGATGGTGATCGGCCGCTCGTGGAACCAGGCCTTCGGATTGTTGGCTGCGTGCTTGCGCGAGAGCACCGAGATCGCCCCGAAGTCCGCGCTGGTGGCTCCGTACTTGTGCATGTACAGCTTGGCCAGGAACGCCTCCTGCTGGGCGGGGGTGAGCAATCCGTAGGGGTTGATCCAGTTGCGGTACTCCTGGTCCGTGTTCTGGTTGTACGCGAAGGCGGGCGGGCCTTGGCCGAATCGGTGTCCTGACCGTTCGTTCATCGCGCGGTACACCACGACGACGTCGGCCACCCCGGTCGCGACCGCGAGCGCGGCCTGCTGCACGGGCGCACACGCGCCACCGCCGCCGTGCGGGATGCGGCTGAAGAACTTGAGCTGAGGAATGCCGAGCGCGCGGGCGACGGCGATCTCGGGGTTGTTCTCCATGGTGAAAAGGGAGAAACCGTCGACCTCCTCGATTCCGATCTGTGCGTCCGCGAGTGCGGCGACGACCGACTCGCAGGCCAGCTGCCACTCACTGCGTCCGGAGTTCTTGGAGAACTCGGTCGCGCCGATACCGGCGATGGCGGCGGCGCCTGAGAATCCGCGGGTCATGTGCTCTCTCCTTGTTGTGGGGTCGGCTCCACGGTCACCGTGGCGGTCACATGGGGGCCCCGCGCGTTGCTACCGATCACCTTGACGGTCACTGCGTCGCCGTCGACCGCGGTGACCTCGCCGGTGAACGTCATGGTGTCGCCGGGGAAGTTCGGCACGCCCAGGCGCAGGGAAGTCTTCTTGATGCGGGAGGCGGGCCCGGACCAGTCGGTGATGTACCGGTCGATGAACCCGTTCGTGGAGTTGATGCTCATGAAGATGTCGGGGGTGCCGCGCCCCTGGGCCGCGCCCGGGTCGTGGTGGACGTCCTCGTAGTCCTGCGAGGCCATCGCGGCCGCGACGATCAGCGTCCGGTTCAGCGGAAGATCGAGCTCGGGCAGCTGGTAGCCGACCTGGCACTTTGGCATGCTCATGATTGGGCCTCCCCGTCGAGACCGGCTGCGCTGCGGCGGCGCAGCTGCGGCAGGATCTCCCCGTGCGCGTGCTCGGAGAACGCGACCTCGAGTTCCATACCGAACTCGAGTTCGTCGTGGTCGATGCCGGCGATATCGGCAACCAGCCGTGTGCCCTCCTCGAGATCCACCAACCCGACGGCCAGTGGGTACTCGAACGCGGGGTCCTTCGGGTGGTGTAGCACTGTGAAGCTGTGCAGCGTGCATTGACGCGTCGACTCCACGGTGTCCCACTCGAAGGACCGGCACGCTGGGCATGCCGGGGCCGGGGGGTGGCGCAGCGTCTGGCAGTCGGCGCAACGCTGGATTTCCAGTCGACCTTCCTTGGCCGCGGTGAAGAAGAAGTCGTTGTCTTGCGTCACGGTCAAGCGGGGGACCGAGGTGTGTCGATCCTGTTCGGTGCTCTCGCTCACGAGTGGGTCTCCTGACTGTTGGGGTTGAACCGGAGCAGTCGGAACCGCTCCTCTACCAGCGTGTCGCCGACATCATTGACGTAGTTCTTCAGCAGAGTGATGAAGCATCCATGCCCGAGGCCCGTCCTTTTGAACGGCGAGATCGATTCGATAGTGAAGTAGGCCGTCACGTGATCGCCTGGGTACAGCTCTGCGAAGTACTCCTGCTCGACGTTGGTGGCTACCACCGAGGTGAAACCGGCGTCGTCGAGCAAGGCGAGCAATCGCGAGTAGGCGAAGTCCTCGATCGCGCCTTCCGCGCGCAGACGCTGCACCTCGCGGTAGCGGCGGTATCCGGACATGACCCAGGTGGAGATCATCGCGGGTGGACAGATGACATCCCTACGGCCAGTTGCGCGCGCAGCCTCAGGGTCGACGTAGATCGGGTTGAAGTCGTCATGGGCCTCGGCCCAGTTGCGGATCATGGCGGCATTGACGTCATAGCGAGCCACGCGGGGCGGCTCGGCTTCCACCCCGATGAAGTCGGCGAATTGTTTTTCCAAGTGTTCCACTGATGCCCTCCGCAATTCCTACTTGAGCAAGCGCTTGATTTTGAGAGTATCAGCGCCTCGCGGAAATGAAAACTACGGTCTGAGCGAGAGGCCCGCGAGGCATACCAGCGCGTCCAGTCGGTTACGCTGAGCCCACGTCGCCGGCTAACGAGGGGTGCATAACCTAGCCATGGGATTCTTGCGGCCGTAGCCGTGAAGATGCTCTGGTACGCCTCCTGGGGGCGCATCTCGCTGGCTCCAGGCACCAAGAATTCATGACGCCGAGGCATCGGTGTGACTGTGTCCGACAACAGACAAGAAGTGATCACGTGACAACAACGACCCCGGACCGCAGGGCGCAGATCCTTGATAGCTCGGCGGAGTTGTTTGCCAGGAAGGGCGTCGCGGGAACCACGGTGCGCGACATCGGTGAGGCGGCTGGAGTCTTCTCCGGGAGCCTGTACCACTACTTCAAGTCGAAGAACGCGATCGTGGCCGAGTTACTCGCTGATTTGATGGGCGATATTGCGGCAAGGTTCGAGCTGATCGAGGCGACAGCGTCGAGTCCCGTCGAGATCATTCGGGGGCTGATTCGTGAGACGCTCACGGTGATAGAGCTGCATCCGTACGCGACCGCGATTTACCAGAACGATCGCAACTACCTTCGTGAACACGAACTACTGGAACCGGTCGACCGTGCGTCTCGCGGGATCCGCGAGCACTGGCTCGAGGCAATCAAGCGGGGCACGGAGGAGGGCGCGTTCCGGGTCGATATCGCGCCGGAAATCTTCTACCGGACCGTGCGAGACACCCTGTGGTCGACCACTCATTGGCCGGACCGAAAGCAGTACACGCTGGCAGAGTTCTCCGAGCTCATGGCGACACTATTTTTCAGTGGTTTCTGCCTCGTCCTGGACGAGTAGCTCGGACGAGACTCCGAGCGCGGCGGGCGGCTCCGTGTCTCGTCCAGCGAGATCCGCACGATGGCGCGCCCTTCGCTGTGGTTACAGTCGCCGTCGATGCAAGCGCCCCTGCTTTCATCATTGATAGGAGGCCTGATGGGCACCCCCGTAATTGTCGATGCTGCCCGATCGCCCAGTGGCAAACGCGGCGGTTGGCTGTCCAGCTTGCACGCGGCACAACTGCTCGGACAGGTTCAACGTGCGGCGCTGGAACGCGTCGGTGTCGAATCCGAACTGGTGGAGCAGGCTATCGGTGGCTGCGTCACCCAAGCTGGTGAGCAGGCCTCCAATGTGACCCGCACGGCCTGGCTCAATGCCGGGTTATCCGAGCAGACCGGCGCTACCACTATCGATTCCCAGTGCGGTTCGGGGCAGCAGGCAGCGCACCTTATCGCCGGTCAAATCGCGCTGGGCACAATAGACGTGGGCATGGCGTGCGGGGTCGAGATGATGTCGCGGGTGCCACTGCTGTCGAACATTCCCGAGGGTCTCGGCGGGCCGAAGCCGGCCGATTGGACGCTGGACCTACCGAATCAGTTCGTCGGTGCAGACAGGATCGCGCGCCGTCGGTCCTTCACCCGTGAGGATCTCGACTCGTTCGGGCTGCGTTCGCAGCAGCGTGCTGCTGCGGCGTGGAGCGAGAAACGCTTTCATCGTCAGATCATTCCGATCACAGTGCCCGGGCCCGACGGTTCCGCTGTCATCGATCGCGACCAAGGCCTGCGGGAAACCTCCATGGACGCACTGTCCGCGTTGCGTCCGGTGATCGACGGTGGGCTGCACACTGCAGGCACGGCCTCGCAGATCTCGGATGGTGCAACCGCGGCGATACTGATGGACGAGTCCCGCGCCCGGGACCTCGGACTGCGTCCGCGCGCCCGCATGGTGAGCCAATGCCTGATCGGTGCCGAGCCCGAGTTCCTCCTCGACGGGCCTGTGCAAGCTGCCCAGCGGGTGCTCGATCGGGCCCGGATGAGCATGTCCGACATGGATCTGGTCGAGGTCAACGAGGCTTTTGCCTCGGTGCCCATGTCGATGGCGCAGATGCACGCGGTGGACCCGGACAAGCTCAATGTCAACGGCGGCGCGATCGCGCTGGGCCATCCGGTGGGCTCGACCGGCATCAGGTTGATCGCCGCGATAATCGACGAGCTCGAGCTTCGCGACCAGCAATTCGGATTGATCGCCGTCTGCGCGGGCGGCGCCATGGCCAGCGCAGCGATTATCGAGCGGCTATGACGGGCAACGCGCAGGCGAGCGGGCTCGCTGGCAAGGTGGCGGTGATTTCGGGCGCAGGCCGCATCAGATCCATCGGCCGCTCCATCGCGATGGAACTTGCGCGCGAGGGCTGCGATCTGGTGCTCACGGGCACGGGGCGCACTCCCGACCGGTACACGGACGAGGAACGGGCCAGCGGATGGCGGGACATCGAGTCGGTGGCCGAGGAGGCGCGGGGCCTCGGAGTCCGCGCGCTCACCGCGGTACTGGACGTCTCCGACGAGGCTGCGGTCGATGGGTTGCTGGAGAAGGTGGTCGCGGAGTTCGGTGGAGCCGACATCCTCGTGAACAACGCCGCGGCCGCTCGCGCTGGGGACCGCGTCCCGGTCACGGACCTGGCGGCGGACGTCTGGGATTTCGTGATGCGGGTGAACGTGCGCGGGACCTTCTTGATGAGCAGGGCATTCGCTCGCCAATTCGTTGCTCAAGGTCGCGGCGGCACCATCGTCAACATCTCCTCCATTGCCGGAAAGATCAGCGGTGCCAACGCGGCGGCGTACTCCGCCTCGAAGGCTGCGGTGCAGTCCCTGACTTCGTCGATGGCCAAGGAATTGGGCAGCGAGCAGATTCGGGTCAACGCGCTGTGCCCGGGGATCGTGTCCACTTCACGTCTGGACGATCTGACGGCCGACCAGTGGGGCGTGCTGATCGAAGAGCGGGTGCCGTTGGGCCGGGCCGGTACCCCGCAGGAAATTGCGTTTGCTGTGGCATTCCTGGCCAGCGACAAAGGACGGTGGATTACCGGGCAGTCGTGGAACATCGACGGCGGCCAGATGACGATTCGCTGACGGGCCGCGTAGTTGGCAGCGCTGTGCGTATATGCGCGCAAGGCGGCTGTTCACTAGTGACCAGCTGTGGACCCCGGTAGGTTCGGCTCCTCGAAGGGCGTGACGGCCCGGGCCCGACTGGCCACTCCTGGTCTCGTCTGGCAGGTCGGACGCCTTGTGGCCTGGAGTGTTGATTTCGCCCGCGGTCCAGTGACCGCGGGCGACCTAGTTGCGCAATCCCTGTGGCGTGCATCGACGCGCATATTCCTCTGTGACTGGTTTCACGCTGTTCGTGTTTTTTTCGTCCGACTGCTGTTAGGTTTGAATCAAGCGCTTGCTCAACACATGCTCGGTTTCGAGTTGTACCGGAAGAATCGGACTCGGCTTTCGGTGCCGGTGAAATAGCTATCACCTAGGCCGCGCTGCAGGTGTCCTCTGCGCACTGCGCGTCCCAGAGTTTTCCGGTTGATCGTTCCCCGGTTCTGCATCGCCGCTGAGCGGTCCCACAGATAGGAATCACCATCGAGAAAGTAAGGAAGCCTTATATGTATCGCACCAAGGAATTGCTGTGGAAGTCGATCGCGGTACCCTTCGCGGCCACGCTGCTGCTTGTCGGCTGCGCCAGCGGGGCCGACACCGGTAGTGGGGCCGCCACCGACCAGTTGAGCGAGGGCATGAGGGGGGCCACCGACAGTGGTGATCCCGTCTCCGGAGGAACCCTTTCCTTCGGGGCGTACTCGGAACCGGCGGCGCTGGACCCAGCAGTGGCGATCGCCGCAGTCACCACGGGTGGCATAGAGATGCTGAACATCTACGATTCGCTGCTGCGATTCGACACCGAGTCCAACGAATTCGTTCCGCAGATGGCGCAGAGCCTCGACCATGATGACGACTTCCGGACCTGGACCCTGACGTTGCGGGACGGCGTGAAGTTCTCCAACAACATGCCAGTGGATGCGGCGGCGGTGCAAGCGAGCCAGGAACGTTATGCGGCAAAACCTGCTCCGGAGGCGGCGCTATGGAACGACAGCGTGGAGAGCATCGAGACATCGGGCGACAAGACCGTTACCTACACACTCAATAAGTCCTGGGCCGACTTTCCTGGGTTGCTCACAACCGGACCGGGCATGATCGTCTCCACCGAGTCGGACGGTCCGGACGGAAAGTTCACACCGATCGGGGCAGGGCCCTTCACCCTTGCTACCTGGGCTCAGGCCGACAGTATGACGTTGTCGGCACGAGAGGACTATTGGGCAGGCGAGCCGAACCTGGATGCGCTGCGCATTGTGTATCTCCCTGGGACACAGGTCGGACTGGAAACCATGTACAACGGCGGCATCGACTCGACGTTCGTCCGCGAGCCCGACGAGGTCGATGAGGTCGTGGAGCGCGGGATGAGCGGCTATGTGAACATGACCGCCGCCGGAAACGCCGCGCTCATCAATGCCTCGGAGGGCCGTCCCGGCGCTGATCCACGTGTGCGTCAGGCGATGCAGCTTGCCGTTGATCCGCAAATCATCACCCAGCGCGCATTCGACGATCCCGACCTGGGAAACGGCACGATTTTCCCGGAGTATTCGCGCTGGCACACGCAGACCCAGGCCACGCCTGTTGCCCCTGAAAAGGCCAAGCAATTGCTTGCGGAGGCAATGGCAGACGGGTATGACGGCAAGCTCGAAGTGATCGACGCATCAGACCCGGCTTCGCAGCAGACTGCGCTCGCCGTCGAAGCGCAACTGGAAGCGGTTGGCTTCGATGTCCGGGTCAACCTGATGCCGACAATCGGTGACCAGGTCCGCACTATTGCCAAGGAACGGAACTACGACCTCGCGGCATGGGGTCTTGCCTACCGCGAATCCGACCCATTTCCGAAGATGCAGGCAACGATGCACAGCGAGGGCAAGCAGGTCTATGGGATGTACACCAGCCCAGAAATGGACTCGCTGATCGATGAACTGCAGTTGGCCTCCGACAAGGACAAGAAGGCTGAACTGGTCGACCAGATCCAGCAGCAGGTCAACAAGGATGTGCCCTACTTGGTCTACAGCTCCTTCGCTGAGTTCGTCGTCTGGAATCCCACCGTGCACGGAGTAGTGGGCTCGTCCAATTCGATGGTGCTCTTCGGGACGGCGTGGAAGTCGTAGTAGCTCTCAGGCGGTCGCGGATGGGCAGCGTCGAGAGGTGCTGCCCATCCGTGGCGGTGAAAATATCTACCCGGCCGAGGGGGGAGTGCTGATCGAGCACTCTGCGGTGCGTCAACGCGTGGTGCGCCCTGGTCAACAAGTTATGGAAATTCCCATTTCTAGGGTCGCCGCGGCCGCTTGCCAGAAGAGAAATTTTTCTTGCTTCCTCGGGCGCCCTTGGCCGGCTGGCTCGCCTTCGCGGCCAGTTGTTGCTTCTTCTTGGCCGCACTGTTGTTGCGGTTCGCTGCACTGGTGGGTGGCGTCGGAGTTCCCCGCGAGCTTCGGACAGAGCGGCCGCGGACGATGCCGACGAAGTCCTCGACCTCTTCGGTGGTCTTGTCGATGAGCCATGCAATGGCGACGGGGGAGCCCGCTACGCCGTCGATCGGGCGATACACGAGGTCCTTGCGGCTGTGCAATCGGGCGATGGACTGTGGCATAACGGCGATACCCAGCCCTGCGGCAACGTACTCGACCAGTTCGGCGTGTGAATTCACCTGCGGCGGTGCCAGTCGCGTGCCGTCGGCGATTTCGGTGGCGATCGACGCCCATTCGGGAACCTCGGACGGTTCCTGCAGCAGGTGCTCGTCGGCGAGGTCTGTCACGGCGATGCGATCGAACGCGGCGACTGGGTGGTCCTTGGGAACGACCACCACCGTCACTTCCTCGTAGAGGCCGATGACGCTGAGATCGTTCCGGTCGACCGGGAGTCGAACGAAACCGACGTCGACCACGCCCGATCGAAGCGAAGACTCCTGCGTGTCGGCTGTGGTGGGGACCAGCTCCAATGCGATGTCGGGGAATCGCTCGGACCAGATTCGGGTCCACTTGGCCGGCGTCACGCCTTCGGTGAAACCGACGGTGAGCGTGGCTGACTGCTCGTTCGACGCGTTGGCACGCAGCAATTCATCTTCCTCGGCGACCATCACGCGTGCGGTCTGGAGGAAGTCGGTGCCGCGATCGGTGAGCTCTGTCGGCGACGCGCCGGGGACGAACAACGAGTAGCAGAGTTCGGTTTCGAGTTCGATGACCGCGGCACTCAACCGCGTCCGGGCGATGTTCAAGGTTTTGGCAGCGCGAGCGAAATGCAATTCTTCCGCGACGGCGATGTACCAGCGGAGGGACTGCACGTCGAAATTCACATCTCAACAGTAGGCGACTCGGGCCGTTGTCCTGGACAGTGGCGTCCGGTCCAGGACAACGGCCCGAGTCCGTTGTCCTGGACAGTGGCGTCCGGTCCAGCTGTGGGCAGATAGGCTGTCGGGGTGAGCCCGGAGAATAAACCACAGCAGATGAAGCCCCTTACCGCGGCGAACAAGCTCGGCATCTACCTTCCCGCAGCGCCGGAAGAGTTTCAGGCCGCGTCCATTTCCCGCGCCGAACTGGACGCATTGCGTAAAGAACCGCCGCAGTGGCTTGTCGACCTCCAAGAGAACGGCCCGTTCCCGAAGGACGTCATTGCGCGCAAGCTCGGGGTGTCCATCGCAGGTCTTGCACGAGCCGAGATCACCGACGCCCTGACCGAAGCCGAGATCGGCCAGCTTCTTCGAGAGCAGCCCGAGTGGCTGGTTCGAGAGCGTCGTACGCAGGATGAGGTCCGCGCGGAAGCCGTGCGGGTCAAGGCGAAGGACGAGGCTCGACGGGCCGCTACCAACCGGCCACAGAAACAGCGGTAGTACAGGCGTTTATTGCGCCAGGACGCCGTCGAGGTAGACCCATCGGTTGTCCTCGCGAACGAATCGAGAAGATTCTCTGAGCACCCCGTTGCCATCGGGATGGCGATAGCACGCACTGAACTCGACCTCGCCCGTCTGGTCCATGAGCCCTCCTTCGGAGGTTCGGTGGACGTCCAATCGATACCAGCGTTGCTGCGGGTCGAGCGTCAACTCGGTCGGAGCCGTCGAACTGTGCCAGGTCTTCAGCAGGTAGTCGGCGTCGCCGACGCTGAATGCGCTGTAACGCGATCGCATCAAATGTTCGGCCGTCGGTGCGGTCGCTGTTCCGTTCAGAAACGGTTCGCAACAGCGGTCGAAGGGCTCACCGCGCAGACATGGGCAACTTCGACTCATATTCCGCAAGCCTCGATGTGGGTCGTCACGTCGCCATTCCCGCTCAGATCGATCGACTTCACTGGGGCCATCGGTCCATTGAACATCGTCGAACCGTAGCGGCTCGCATGGATGGGCCGAATACGGGTATGAGCACGTCATGGCTTCCACACAGATCGTCGACCAAGGACCTCGCATCGTGGCTCGTCGGATCGAGGTAGGAGCGCCCGCCGCCGATCTCTTCGCTATCGTCGCGGACCCACATCGGCACGGTGAACTCGACGGCTCGGGCACGGTGAAGGACACGGTCAAGGGACCGGATCGATTGAAGCAGGGCGCCAAGTTCTCGGTCGGAATGAAGCAGTACGGCGTTCCGTACCGAATCACCAGCACGGTGACCGACTTCATCGACTCCGGCACCAGCAAGGTAATCGAATGGCGGCATCCCCTGGGGCATACGTGGCGGTGGGAGTTCGAGGAGAAGACACCGGGTACGACCACGGTCACGGAATCGTTCCGCTACGCAGCCGCCAAGGCGCCGAAAATGCTCGAGATGTTCGGGATGCCGCAGAAGAACGCGGATGGCATCAGCGCGACTCTGGACAATCTGGCACGTCGGTATTCCTGACCTGCTCATCGGTAGGTATGTGCGGGAGGACTCGACCCCCTCACCGGGTTCGTTACAGGTCGGTGATTGTCGGCCCCGATCGCTATCGGCAGTGATACTGTTCGCCGAACTAACGTCAAAGCATCGCCGGAGGGCGGACGCGTGAAGATCAAGAACGCAATCGTGACATGCACAGCGGTGATGTTGTGTGCGTTGACGCCGTCTGCGGTAGGTGTGAGCGTCGTGTCCGCCGAGGACCTACCCGTGACGTCGGCGACATCCGGTGATGGTTCGCGCATCGTGTCGTCCACCCGCATCGATGATCGCCGGTCGACGCTGGAGGTCTACTCGGCGGCCATGGACAAGAACATTCCAGTCCAGGTGATGACCCCCGCAGATGGTTCTGTTCCACGGCCGGTTCTCTACCTGTTGAACGGAGCGGGAGGCGGCGAGGACTCCGCAACGTGGCAGTCCCAGACGGACTCGACCGAGTTCTTTGCCGACAAGAACGCTTTCGTGGTCACACCACAGTCCGGAAAATGGTCCTACTACACCGACTGGATAAGCGATGATCCAGTCCTCGGTCGAAACAAATGGCAGACCTTCATCGGCGAAGAACTTCCACCGTTGATCGATGCACAGTTCGATACCAACGGAATTCAGTCGATAGCGGCCCTCTCCATGTCCGGCACCTCGGTTCTGAACTTGGCCATCGCCTATCCAGGTCTCTACAAGGGCGTGGCCGCCTACAGCGGATGCGCGCAGACGTCGGATCCGCTCGGGCAGCAGTTCGTGAAGTTGGTTGTCGAGTTGTACGGAGGCGGAAACGTCGAGAACATGTGGGGACCGCTCGACGGACCTGTATGGCGTGAAAACGATCCACTCCTCAACGCTGAAAAGCTGCGTGGCACCGAGATCTACATGAGCACCGGCACCGGGCTACCCGGCATCCCCAACGACACACCGCTGAATCCTCGATTCGCGGAAGGCAAGGCCACACTGTTCCCGGACCAGCTACTGGTCGGCGGCGGTATCGAGGCCGTCGTGAATTTCTGCACTTCGAACATGGCCAAGGAGCTGTACCGGCTCGGAATCCCTGCCGAGGTGAATTTCCGTCCCGTCGGAACGCACTCCTGGGGCTACTGGCAGGACGACCTCCACGCGTCGTGGCCGATGCTGGCGCATTCGCTCGGTATCTGAGCTCGGCATCTGAAAGGGCGCGACTTCTGTCACTCGGCGCAGCCGTACGCCTCGAGCTGGCCCACGGAAATCGACTCGCGGTGCAGCTTCTCCACGCTCTGAGGTCGGACCTTGGTGAGCGTTCCCGACACGAAGCGGTAGTCGAGCGCAGGACGTGAAGCAATAGCCGAATCCGGGGGAACTATCCTGGAGGTTCGCAACCGAAATCTTTCGACCCTCGAAGGGAACACTATGTCTGCCCGCATCGAGCTCGCTCGCGTGGATCTACGCGGTCGAACTCCATCCACTGCCGAACTACGCGGCGCTCTCCCACGAGGTGGAGTGGATGTCGATGCTGTTCTGCATCAGGTGCGCCCTGTCGTCGAGGCAGTTCGCGATCGTGGCGCCGACGCCGCACTCGACTACTCCGAGCAGTTCGACGGCGTCCGCCCGGACCGGATTCGCGTCCCTGCTCAGGCACTCGTCGACGCTCTTACCGAGTTGGACCCCGCAGTGCGCGAGGCACTCGAAGTCGCCATCGCACGGACACGATTGGTTCATGCCGAACAACGGCGCACCGACACCACCACCACTGTGGTCCCCGGTGGAACGGTCACCGAGAGGTGGATCCCGGTCGACCGCGTCGGACTCTATGTTCCCGGCGGCAACGCCGTCTATCCCTCCTCGGTCGTCATGAACGTCGTTCCCGCTCAGACCGCGGGCGTCGGTTCCTTGGTCGTGGCATCCCCACCGCAGGCCGCGTTCGGCGGATTGCCGCACCCGACCATTCTGGCCGCCGCGCACTTGCTCGGCGTCGAGGAAGTGTGGGCTGTCGGTGGCGGGCAAGGTATTGCGTTGCTCACCTATGGCGGCACGGACACCGACGGAACGGAACTGGCGCCGGTGGACTTGATCACCGGACCCGGCAATATCTACGTCACTGCAGCCAAGCGGCTGTGTCGGGGACTGGTCGGAATCGATGCCGAGGCAGGCCCCACCGAAATCGCAATTCTGGCCGACGATTCCGCTGACCCGAAACACGTCGCCGCCGACATGATCAGCCAAGCCGAGCACGACGTCATGGCGGCGAGTGTGCTCGTCACCACGAGTCCTGAGCTCGCCGACGCCGTCGACGCGGCCCTCGAGGCACAGCTCGCGTTCACAAAGCACGCCGAGCGCGTAGCGACAGCACTGTCCGGCCAGCAGTCCGGAACGATCCTCGTCGACGACATCGAGCAAGGCCTTGCCGTCGTGAATGCGTATGCGGCCGAGCACCTGGAGATTCAGACGAACGATGCCGCTGCTGTCGCTGCGAAGGTGCGCAGTGCGGGCGCGGTATTCGTCGGCGCCTGGTCTCCGGTCAGTCTCGGTGACTATTGCGCTGGCTCGAATCACGTTCTCCCGACGGCGGGTTGTGCCCGTCACTCGTCCGGACTCAGTGTTCAGACGTTCCTGCGTGGAGTCCACGTCGTCGACTACTCGGAAGCGGCATTGAAGGATGTCGCAGGTCACGTGATTGCGCTTGCCAATGCCGAGGATCTGCCAGCACACGGTGAGGCAGTCCGGCTTCGTTTCGAAGGGCTATCGTCGTGAGCGGTGTCGTTGGGCAGTCGATCACCGTCGACGATCTGCCGATACGGGACAGTCTGCGCGGGCAGTCGGCGTACGGCGCGCCGCAGCTGAACGTACCGGTGCAGCTCAATACCAACGAGAATCCGTACCCACCTACCCAGGCCCTGGTGGACGACGTAGCCGAGTCGGTCCGTGCTGCAGCAGCTCAGCTGCACCGGTACCCGGATCGCGATGCCGTCGCTCTGCGTACGGCACTTGCCGATTACCTGACCTCGCAAACCGGAATTGCGATGGACACTGCCAATGTCTGGGCCGCGAACGGGTCCAACGAGATTCTTCAACAGCTTCTGCAGGCATTCGGCGGGCCGGGGCGAACATCGCTGGGCTTCGTGCCGTCGTATTCGATGCACCCGATCCTCGCGTCGGGAACTCAGACCGACTGGGTCGAGGCGAATCGGCGAGACGACTTCTCGCTCGATATCGACTACGCAGTCAGTGTGATCGGCGATCGCAACCCCGACGTCGTCTTCGTGACGAGCCCCAACAATCCGACCGGGCACAGCGTCGGTGAAGCGGATCTACGGCGGATACTCGACGCTGCGGATGGCATCGTCATCGTCGACGAGGCGTACGCGGAGTTCTCGGCACTGCCGAGCGCACTGGGTCTGATCGGGGACTACCCGAGCAAGCTCGTGGTCAGTCGGACCATGAGCAAGGCCTTCGCTTTCGCCGGTGGCAGACTCGGCTATCTTGCTGCAGCGCCGGCCGTGGTGGAGGCAATGTTGTTGGTGCGCTTGCCATATCACCTTTCTGTCATCACCCAGGCCGCGGCGTTGGCTGCTCTTCGGCATGCAACGGAAACTCTCGGAAGTGTTGCGCGTCTGTCGGCCGAACGCGATCGGGTCATGGCTGCGCTGACCGATATGGGATATGACGTCATTCCCAGTGACGCCAATTTCGTCCTCTTCGGCCGGTTTGCCGACTCATCGGCGACGTGGCAGCGCTATCTCGACGACGGGGTGCTGATCAGGGACGTCGGCATCGCCGGCTATCTGCGCACCACGATCGGCCTCGACGCCGAAAACGATCGATTCCTCGAGGTGAGTGCGAGACTCGCTCGCACCGAACTGCATACCGAACAAGAAGTGGAGTCCATCAGATGACCACGGCGCCCAGGATCGCGCGTATCGAACGCGCGACGAAAGAGTCCGATATTTCGGTCGAACTGAATCTCGACGGCACCGGTGTCGTCGACATCTCCACTGGGGTGCCGTTCTTCGACCACATGCTCACTGCCCTCGGCACACACGCCCGGTTCGACCTCACGGTGCACGCCAAAGGTGACATCGAGATCGAAGCCCATCACACCGTCGAGGACACCGCGATCGTGCTCGGTCAGGCGCTCGGTCAGGCGTTGGGTGACAAAGCGGGGATCACCAGATTCGGTGATGCGTTCATTCCGATGGATGAGACGCTCGCACATGCGTCGGTGGATGTTTCCGGCCGGCCGTATTGCGTGCACACCGGTGAGCCCGACTACATGGTCCATTCGATCATCGGCGGCTATCCCGGAGTTCCGTACGCGACGGTGATCAATCGTCACGTCTTCGAGTCGTTGGCGATGAATGCACGCATCGCGCTGCACGTGCGTGTGTTGTACGGGCGGGATCAGCATCACATCACCGAGGCCGAGTTCAAGGCGGTGGCCCGCGCGTTGCGTGAAGCAGTCGAGTACGACCCGAGGATGACTGGAATTCCGTCCACCAAGGGCACTTTGTGATTTCGGTTTGAGTTCGTTGTTCGCCATCCGCGGGCTTCCCGCAGCGATGGTCATGGGCGCAGCGGCATTCGGCGGATTCGGCCTTCTTCTGCCCGTGGTTCCACTGGCGATTTCCGAGAACGGCGGGTCGGACGCGTTGGCCGGCGCAAGCACCGCGATCTTCATGGCCACCACCGTGGCTACGCAATTGTTGGTTCCTCGCCTTCTGCGTCGCTTCGGCCACCGACTCGTACTCGCTGCCGGTTGCGCATTGTTGGGTTTGCCGGCGATCGTGTTTGCCGTATCCGTAGCCGCGGGACCCGCGTTGGCTATTTCTGCCGTGCGCGGCGTCGGCTTCGGCATGCTCACGGTTGCGGGTGCAGCCTTGGTCGCCGAATTGGCTCCGGCGGCGCAGTTGGGCCGAGCAACGGGAGCTCAGGGAATCGCTATCGCGTTCTCTCAAATGGTCACCCTCCCCGTGGGTCTTGCTGTCTTCTCCGTTGCCCCGACCCTCGTGTACGTCCTCGGGGCACTGGTCCCAATGATGGGGTTGATCGGGATCGCATTTCTGCCTCGAATTCGTCCGGTACCTCAGTCGAGGGGGTCCCATGCCGGAATTCGAACCAGCAGAGCGCAGTTCGTCATCCCGTGCCTCGCAATCGCAGCGGCGTCGGCGTCGTTCGGGGGACTGACGACTCTGTTGCCGATCGCAGAATCCGAACGCGCTTCGTTGATCGGTATCGCGCTCTCGGTTGTCAGCGGGGCGATGCTCGTCGGCCGTTACGGGGCAGGTTGGATCGCCGATCGGATCGGAATCGGCCGGTCGCTTGCACCCGCATTGGTGGGAGTTGCGGTGGGCGTGGCGGTCTTCGCCTTCGCGGTGTCGGGCAGTACTCCAGGTGCGGTGTTTCTCATCGCCGCCGTCGTATTCGGTGTCGGATACGGAGCCACCCAGAACGACAGTTTGGTGATGGTGTTCAACGCCGCCGGACCGGAGCGGTACAGCCAAGCCAGCGCCGCCTGGAACATCGGTTTCGACGCAGGCACCGGGGCAGGGGCAATGGCGCTGGGGCTCATCGTCGGAACGGCCGGGTACACCGCCGGTTTCGGGATGGCCGCAACCGTGGCCGCGATCATGGCGGTAGCGGTGGCGATATCGGCTCGAAGAGCGACCGATAGACTCGCGGCATGAAATCTGTGGTGTTGCTCGACTACGGCTCGGGCAATCTGCACTCCGCGAAGCGGGCGCTCGATCGAGTCGGCGCGGACGTCACCGTCACTGCCGACCCGAAAGCGGCGCTCGCATGCGATGGCCTCGTCGTTCCCGGGGTGGGCGCGTTCGCTGCGTGCATGGAAGGTCTGCTGGCGGTCAAGGGTGATCGGATCATCGGTCAACGGTTGGCTGGTGGACGCCCGGTGCTCGGCATCTGCGTCGGAATGCAGATCATGTTCGAACGGGGTGTCGAATTCGGAATCGAGGCGGCTGGCTGCGGTGAGTGGCCTGGCACCGTCGACCGGCTTGCGGCGCCTGTTTTGCCTCACATGGGATGGAACACCGTCCGCGCTCCTGAGAAGAGTGTCTTGTTCGACGGTATCGATGCGGAGACGCGCTTCTACTTCGTTCACTCGTACGCAGCGCAGCGTTGGGAACTCGAGCCGTCGGAGGTCTTGGCAGCGCCGATGTTGACCTGGGCCGACCATGGTGGCGATTTTCTCGCCGCCGTCGAGAACGGGCCGTTGTCGGCCACCCAGTTCCATCCGGAGAAGTCCGGGGACGCAGGGGCTGCCCTGTTGAAGAACTGGGTCGATTCGCTATGAGAAAGCGCGATCGCGAGTTCTCGTTCGGACGTCTCGCGATCGCGTCTCTCGGCAGCGCCACACTGATGTTGGTGATCACTACAGTGGTCATTGCGCTGCTTCGCCCGGGCCCGGGGTGGGGTCTGCTCATCGTGGCGATCGGTATCACGGCAGCCATCACTGCTATGGGTGTCGTCTCGACACGGATGACGCGGCGCGGGCTCGGCCCCGACGAATGAGGGTTCCCGGCTCGATGCGGGACTGGCCCGCCCCGACGTTCGGGTGAGGCAGATGGACCAGTAGTATAAGCGCACGTGAGCCTGGTCCTATTGCCTGCTGTAGATGTCGCAGGCGGCGAAGCTGTCCGTCTCGTTCAGGGAGAGGCGGGGAGCGAAACCAAGTACGGATCCCCGCGGGATGCCGCACTTGCGTGGCAGAGGGACGGTGCAGAGTGGGTGCATCTGGTCGATCTCGACGCAGCCTTCGGTCGTGGTTCCAACCGCGAGTTGCTCGCGGACGTCGTCGGTGAGCTGGATGTCAAGGTGGAATTGTCCGGAGGTATCCGTGACGACGAGTCACTGCGAGCTGCGCTCGCCACTGGTTGCGCACGGGTGAACCTCGGCACTGCAGCCCTCGAGGATCCTGAGTGGTGTTCGCGTGCCATCGGCGAATTCGGCGATCGTGTGGCAGTCGGTCTCGATGTGCTCATCGTCGACGGTGCGAACCGGTTGCGCGGCCGTGGTTGGGTCAGTGACGGCGGTGACCTGTGGGAGGTTCTCGAGCGGCTCGAGCGCGACGGATGTTCGCGGTACGTCGTTACCGACGTGACCAAAGACGGAACGTTGACCGGACCGAACCTCGAACTCTTGAGCCAGGTGTGCGCCAAGACGGACGCACCCGTCATCGCCTCTGGCGGCGTCTCGACTATCGATGATCTTCGCGCTATCGCAGGCTTGGTCGGCGTCGGTGTCGAGGGCTCGATCGTCGGAAAAGCTTTGTACGCAGGACGTTTCACATTGCCGGATGCCCTCGCGGCAGTATCCGGATAGCAGGATGAGCCTCCCTCTGGACCCACAGCGACTGCTGAGTATCGCAAGCGGATTGCTCGACGGCACACACGATCGGTTCGTCGCCGGTGTCGGTGCCCCCAGCGCCGTCCAGAAGGGGCCCGATGATTTTGCCACGGCCGTCGATCTCGAGCTGGAACGACGGTTGAGTGCGGAGCTGTTCGAGCAGACCGGGATTCCGGTGCACGGCGAAGAGTTCGGTGGTCCCGATCTGAACGAAGGCCCGGTCTGGGTCCTCGATCCGATCGACGGCACGTTCAACTACTCGGCCGGACTGCCCTCTGCCGGAACACTGTTGGCACTTCTCGACGACGGTGTGCCGGTGCTCGGCTTGACGTGGCTGCCGCTGATTCAGCAACGTTTCACCGCTACCGTAGATGGGCCGATTCATCTCAACGGCATTGCTTTACCCCGTCTCGAGGAGCGATCGCTCAGGGACTCGATGATCGGCTTCGGCGCGTTCAACATTGCGAGCCGGGGACGGACGCCTGGGCTGTACCGGGTTCGGATTCTCGAAGAGCTCTCCCGGGTGTCCTCTCGCATCCGAATGCACGGGTCCACCGGAATCGACTTGGCGTACACCGCCAGTGGAGTTCTCGGCGGATGCGTCGTGTTCGGACATCAAGCGTGGGACAACGCCGCAGGCGCGCTGCTCGTCGAGGCAGCCGGGGGTGTGGTCACCGACCTGGCCGGCGAACCGTGGACCATCGAGTCGAAGTCGGTCGTGGCGGCGTCGCCGGGTGTACACGAAGAACTGTTGAACGTGATCAGTGCATTGGGAGATCCAGCCGACTTTCTCGAAGGGCGAGTTCGATGACCGTAGCCGTGCGTGTGATTCCGTGTCTGGACGTCGACGCCGGACGCGTCGTCAAAGGTGTGAATTTCGAGAATCTTCGCGATGCCGGTGATCCGGTGGCGCTCGCCGCCGCCTACGACGCCCAGGGAGCCGACGAACTCACATTCCTGGATGTGACGGCATCCACGTCGGATCGAGGCACGATGCTCGATGTCGTCAGTCGAACAGCCGAGCAGGTGTTCATCCCGCTCACCGTCGGTGGCGGGGTGCGGACCGTGGACGACGTGGATCGTTTGCTGCGTGCAGGAGCGGACAAGGTCAGTGTCAACACTGCAGCTATTGCTCGGCCGGAATTGCTACGCGAGTTGAGCGAGCGATTCGGATCGCAGTGCATCGTGCTCTCGGTGGACGCACGAACCGTTCCCGACGGGCAACCGGATACGCCCTCTGGGTGGGAGGTGACCACGCATGGTGGAAAGCGTGGGACCGGGATCGATGCGATCGAATGGGCAACGCGCGGTGCGGAACTCGGAGTCGGTGAGATCCTGCTCAATTCGATGGACGCCGACGGCACGAAGGCAGGCTTCGACCTGCCGATGATCGCAGCTGTTCGCGCTGCCGTGCACGTCCCGGTCATTGCTAGCGGGGGAGCAGGCTCGGTGGAGCACTTTTCACCGGCGGTCACTGCAGGTGCAGACGCAGTTCTCGCGGCCAGCGTATTTCACTTCGGTGATCTGACGATCGGTCAGGTCAAAGCCGCAATGCGCGGCGACGGCATCGTTGTTCGCTGAAAGGTATAACGGAGAAGATGACTCTCGACCCGGCAATCGCAGCCCGTCTCAAGCGAAACGAGGCGGGCCTGTTCAGCGCGGTCGCCCAGGAACGCAGCACGGGCAGCGTGCTCATGGTGGCGTGGATGGATGACGAGGCGCTCGCACGCACCCTCGAGACCCGCAAGGGTACGTACTACTCCCGCTCACGTGAGCAGTACTGGGTCAAGGGAGAGACGTCGGGACATACGCAGTACGTGCATGAGGTGCGCCTCGATTGCGACGGCGATACGGTCCTGCTGGTGGTCGATCAGGAAGGTGCCGCCTGCCATACCGGCGACCACACGTGCTTCGATTCGGACGTATTACTGAGCTGACTGCTGCTGGGCTGACGTCTTGCCGGTCTGGCGACTCAGGCTTTGCCTGTTCCTTCGGCAATTCCTTTGTCGAGTTGCCGAAGCATGACTTCGCTGAGTGCGGCTAGTCGAGCGACTTCGGAGTCCCCGAGTCCTTCGAACAGCAATGCTTGAACTGTGGCGACGTGACCGGGCGCGGATTCGACGACCTTGTCCATCCCGCTGTCGGTGAGCACTGCGTACGAACCTCTGCTGCCGGGGATGCTCTCGCGGCGCACCCAGCCCACCTTCTCGAGTTTGGTGACCACGTGCGAGAGGCGGGACAGGGAAGCGTTGGCGAACTTGGCCAGATCGCGTAGCTGGATACGCCGATCCGGATGTTCGGAGAGTACGGACAGTACGAAGTAGTCGAAGTGGGTAAGCCCCGAATCTCGTTGCAGCTGAGTATCGAGGGCGGCAGGGAGCCGCGTCAGGAGCGCTACCAGCGATCGCCACGCAGTTTGCTGATCGTCGGTGAGCCAACGAGGTTCGGCGCCTTCTGCCGTCACGTTCATCGACCTGTCCATCGCGGTGAGCCCTTCCTTCGAACACGATCACTCGTCGAGACAAGTCTGTCACTCTTCGTGAAAATGAACGTCTCCGCCACGGCTCTTCGGTATCCGGGGTCTACTTCTTCGCTCGAGCTCGTAGGAATTCGAGGGCATGGTCGGCGTGCGCTTCGAACCGAAATTCGCTCGAAAAGGACTCGAGCAGGGTGCGATCTGTGTCTATGACGAAAGTGGACCGCTTCACCGGAGACAGCTTGCCTAGAAGTCCGCGTTTCACGCCGAATTGCGTAGCGACGGAACCATTCTCGTCGGACAGAAGTGGGTAGTCGAAGGATTTCACATCGGCGAACTCGGCCTGCTTGGCGACGGTGTCGTTGCTGATTCCTGCTCGTGACGCACCGACCTCGGCGAATTCGGCTGCGAGATCGCGGAAATGGCATGCCTCTGCGGTGCATCCGGGAGTCAGTGCGCCTGGGTAGAAGAACAGCACCAGCGGACCGTCCTTCAACAGGCCATCGAGCGAACGTGGCGTGCCGCTCTGGTCCGGAAGTGTGAAGTCGAGGACTTTGTCGCCTGGTTTCATGCACGGAGGCTACCGTGCGGCGAGAGTCGAGTGCAGCACCTGAGAGAATGGGGGGTATGCATGGCGAGACCACGACAGTGCCCGGTGCTCACGACGGCGTCGACAGGGGGGCGACGACCAGTCGAGCGGAATTCCGAGCGCTTGCCGCCGAACATCGCGTCGTTCCGGTAGTACGGAAGGTTCTCGCCGATTCCGAAACACCTCTGTCGGCGTACCGAAAGCTCGGCGGCGATCGTCCGGGCACCTTCCTGTTGGAGTCGGCGGAGAACGGCCGATCATGGTCGCGCTGGTCGTTCATCGGTGCAGGCACCCCTGCAGCGTTGACCGTCGAAGACGGGGAAGCAGTGTGGCGTGGGAACGTCCCCGCCGGTGTCCCGTCGGGTGGTGACCCTCTGGAGGTCCTGGGCGAGACTCTCGAACTGCTCCGTTCCGAACGGTTGCCGGACCTGCCGCCGCTTACCGGTGGAATGGTGGGGTACCTCGGGTACGACGCGGTCCGCCGGATCGAACGACTCCCCGATCATGCCCAGGACGACCTGCATGTACCCGAGATGGTCATGCTGCTGGCGACTGATCTCGCCGCGGTCGATCACCACGAGGGTGCAATCACACTGATCGCCAACGCGGTCAACTGGGATGGCACCGTCGACCGCGTGGACGAGGCGTACGACGACGCGATCGCCCGGCTGGATCGGATGTGTGCGGATCTGGCAGCGCCCGCCTCGTCCACGGTGTCGACGATGGCACGCCCGAAACCCGAGTATCGGCGGCAGCGCACGTCCGAGGGCTTCGGCAAAGATGTGCATCGGCTCGTCGAGGAGATCGAGGCCGGCGAAGCCTTTCAGGTGGTGTTGTCACAGCGCTTCGAAATGGACACCGACGCAGCTCCCATCGACGTCTATCGGATGTTGCGTGCCTCGAACCCGAGTCCTTACATGTATTTGATGCACGTACCCGGTGCCGACGGTGAGACGGCGTTCTCGATCGTGGGTTCGAGCCCCGAGGCACTGGTGACCGTCGTGGACGGTCTGGCGACGACGCATCCGATCGCGGGAACCAGGTGGCGCGGCGACTCCGAGGAGGAGGATGTTCTTCTCGAGAAGGATCTGCTGGCAGACGAGAAGGAGAACGCCGAGCACCTGATGCTCGTCGATCTGGGACGCAACGACCTCGGCCGAGTCTGCACGCCGGGCACCGTTCGGGTGAGCGAGTATCGGCATATCGAGCGCTACAGCCACGTCATGCACCTCGTGTCGACCGTTGCCGGCCGCCTCGCGGAAGGCAAGCAGGCACTGGACGCGGTCAAGGCGTGCTTCCCGGCGGGCACGCTGTCGGGTGCCCCCAAAGTACGGGCCATGGAATTGATCGACGAGTTGGAGCCGACCAGACGCGGCGTGTACGGGGGCATCGTGGGGTATCTCGACTTCTCCGGTGATGCCGACACTGCCATCGCTATTCGCACCGCGCTCATCAAGGATGGGACGGCCTACGTGCAGGCGGGAGCCGGTGTCGTGGCAGATTCGGTCGCCGAGTACGAGGACACCGAGGCCAAGAACAAGGCGATGGCGGTACTCGGTGCCGTTGCGGCCGCGCAGTCGCTGCGCCCGGTCGGAGGTACAGACCTGTGAGTGAGGATGCGACACCCGGCAAGGCCAGATCGGACTCGTCGAGCGTGAATCCCATCGATTCGGACGCGACATCGCCGAAGGGCAGTCGGTCCCGCTCTGGAGCAGTGGCCGTTGTTCTCCTACTCATCGGTGCAGCCTGCCTCTGGGGAAGTTCGAGGATGACGTGGGTACATGTCACTTCGTTCGACGGTCTGGGGGAGGAACGATCGACGGATCTGCTCGGTAGTGCGTGGGCTGCGGCATCCACACCACTTGCACTTGCACTTCTGGCGGCCGTCGCAGCGTCCTTCGCAGTCAAGGGAATTGCGTCGAGAGTCCTCGCAATTCTCGTTCTGCTCGTTGCCGTCGGCGCAGGCCTACCTGCACTCGAATCTCTGCTGGGCGAAGTCTCCGATTCCAAGGCGGCCAGTATCGCCGAACTCCCGGCACGTGCGGAGGTGACCTCGACGGTTGCGTTCGCCTTGCCCGCTGTCCTTGCGTTGATAGGCGCAGTGAGTGCCCTGTTCGCCGCCGTTGCACTGTTTCGGAAACCGACCACGCGGAAGGTATTGTCCTCGAAGTACGACGCCCCAGCCAGTCGCCGCGAGGAAGTTGCGCGTCGGGCCAAGTCTGCCGCAGACGGCACTGGGGCGAACGGGGAGGGAGAAGACTTGACCGAACGAATGCTGTGGGATGCCCTCGACGCGGGCGAGGATCCTACCGACGAGTCCGGCCCCCGGAATTCGTGACACAGAAACCGCCCTCTACGCTAGTGAAGACCTCGATGAGTTTCCTCACATCAGGTCACCGATGGAAAGGACTCGGGTCACCATGACTGTTCTCGATTCGATTCTGGACGGTGTTCGCGCCGATGTCGCAGCACGCGAATCGGTCGTCGATTTCGCTGCCGTGAAGGCTGCCGCTTTGAAGGCTCCTGCACCGCTCGATGCGACCGCGGCACTGCACGAGGACGGAATCGGCGTTATTGCCGAGGTCAAGCGCGCAAGTCCGTCGAAGGGTGCATTGGCCGATATAGGCGACCCGGCTGTACTGGCTCAGGCATACGAGCTGGGCGGGGCAAGAATCATCAGCGTTCTCACCGAGGAACGCAGGTTCAACGGTTCGCTGGCCGACCTCGACGCCGTGCGCAAAGCAGTGAGCATTCCGGTGCTGCGCAAGGACTTCATCGTGGGGCCTTATCAAATTCACGAGGCGCGTGCCCACGGAGCTGATGTCATTCTGCTGATCGTCGCAGCGTTGGAGCAGCAGGCGCTCGCGTCTCTGCTCGATCGGACAGAGTCGCTCGGTATGACGGCTCTCGTCGAGGTACATACCGAAGCCGAAGCCGATCGGGCTCTCGAGGCGGGCGCCACCATCATCGGGATAAACGCCCGCAATCTCAAGACCCTGGAGATCGACCGAGACAGTTTCGGCCGAATCGCTCCCGGACTGCCCAGCGAAATCATTCGAGTCGCCGAGTCCGGTGTGCGCGGAACGGCAGATCTTCTCGCCTACGCAGGCGCAGGTGCCGACGCTGTGCTCGTGGGCGAGGGACTCGTCACCAGCGGTGATCCGCGTACTGCCGTATCCGATCTGGTGACCGCAGGAACGCATCCGTCCTGCCCCAAGCCTGCACGCTGAATCACGACCAACCGGCGCTTGTTTGCGCCGGTTCGTCGTGTAAGGCGGGTAATAAAACCCCGAATTTCGGTCGTAGCGGTCGCTGGGGCAGACTGGAGAGGTGACCAGCCACCTTCAGAGCCCCCGTTTCAAGGGCGGCGATCTACCCGAGAGCAGCCTCGGGTTGACCGACCGCAGCAAACACGATCCCGATATCGGCGGGCACTTCGGTGTGTACGGCGGGCGGTACGTTCCAGAGGCGCTGATGGGCGTCATCGAAGAAGTCACCGTCGAATACGACAAGGTACGCAGTGACGAGGAATTCCTGGCAGAGCTGGATCGACTCCAGCGCGACTACACCGGGCGACCCTCCCCGGTGTTCGAGGCCACTCGGTTGTCCGAGCATGCCGGCGGCGCAAGGATTCTGCTCAAGCGAGAAGACCTGAACCACACTGGTTCTCACAAGATCAACAATGTCCTCGGGCAGGTGCTGCTCGCCAAGCGAATGGGCAAGACGCGGGTCATCGCGGAAACCGGAGCAGGGCAACACGGTGTCGCGACGGCCACGGCGTGTGCACTGCTGGGGCTGGAATGCGTCGTGTACATGGGTGAGGTCGACACCGAACGTCAGGCTCTCAACGTTGCACGAATGCGGTTGCTCGGATCTTCGGTCGTGGCTGTCACCTCGGGGTCGCGGACGCTGAAGGATGCAATCAACGAGGCCTTGCGCGACTGGGTCGCGCATGCGGACGATACGTATTACTGCTTCGGAACCGTGGCCGGCCCGCACCCGTTTCCATCCATGGTCCGCGACTTTCAGCGGATCATCGGACTCGAAGCTCGCCAGCAGGTTCAAGCGTCGACCGGACGCCTTCCCGACGCCATTGCCGCCTGCGTCGGCGGCGGATCGAACGCTATCGGGATTTTTCACGCGTTCATCGACGACCCGTCCGTCCGCCTCGTCGGATTCGAAGCTGCAGGAGATGGCGTCGACACCGGTAGGCACGCGGCCACCATCAGTGGCGGCTCCCCGGGCACTTTGCACGGGACGTACTCATACCTTTTGCAGGACGAAGACGGCCAGACCACCGAATCACACTCGATTTCAGCGGGATTGGACTACCCGGGTGTCGGTCCGGAGCATTCCTATCTGCACGACATCGGGCGCGCGGAGTATCGGGGTATCACCGATACCGAGGCCATGGAGGCTTTTCGACTGCTGTGCAGGACCGAGGGCATCATTCCGGCGATCGAATCTGCGCATGCGATCGCGGGCGCGCTGAAGCTGGGACGAGAACTCGGCAAGGACAAGATCGTGCTGGTCAACCTCTCCGGGCGCGGCGACAAAGACGTCGATACCGCCGCCGAATGGTTCGGTCTGGTGGACGCAGACGGTGAAGCGCACGTAGACGGCGAAAAGGGTGACCCCGCATGACCGAACGACCTTCCAGGCTCGGCGCCACGTTCAAAGCGTGCAAAGACGAGAATCGGGCCGCACTGATCGGCTACCTCCCGGCGGGATTCCCGACGGTCGAGAAGTCGATCGAGGTCTTCGAGACCATGGTGTCTTCAGGCTGTGACATCGTCGAGGTCGGTATTCCGTACTCCGACCCCGTCATGGACGGGCCTACCATCCAAGCTGCGGCAGATACCGCACTTCGTGCTGGTGCTCGAGTGCGTGACGTGTTCACGGTCGTCGAGAGAGTCTCCGCGAGCGGCGGCAAGGCAATCGTGATGACCTACTGGAATCTCGTGATGCGATACGGCATCGACGCTTTCGCCCGGGATCTCGCGAGTGCAGGTGGCCTCGGCATCATCACTCCCGATCTGATCCCTGACGAAGCCGACGAGTGGATCGCTGCCTCGGATGCACACGATCTCGATCGCATCTTTCTCGTTGCACCGTCTTCGACCGAAGAGCGATTGGCCAGCACAGTGAAGGCCAGCCGTGGATTCGTCTACGCCGCGTCGACCATGGGCGTCACCGGGGCTCGTGATGTCGTCAGCTCGTCCGCCCCTGAACTGACTGCCCGGATCCGCAAGCATTCCGACATACCGGTGGGTGTCGGTCTCGGTGTGCGATCGGGTGCGCAGGCCGCCGAGATCGCAAAGTACGCCGATGCAGTCATAGTCGGTTCGGCCCTGGTGTCCGCAGTCGACAAGGGTCTGGATGCCGTCGCGGCTCTGACCAGCGAACTCGCCGAGGGTGTCCGTTCGGCTAACGTAGCCCTGTGACTTCCGTCTTAGGACCCTCGACTGCAGTTCTGGCGTACATTCCCAGTCCGCCGCAAGGTGTTTGGTACATCGGACCGATAGCGCTCCGTGCATACGCTCTCTTCATCATCGTCGGGATCGTGGTCGCCGTCGTCTGGGGTGATCGCCGATGGGTGGCCAGAGGTGGAACCAAGGGCACAGTGCTCGACGTCGCCGTCTGGGCAGTGCCTTTCGGCCTGCTCGGTGGCCGCATCTACCACGTCATCACCGATTGGAGCACCTACTTCGGGCCGGGTGGTGACCCGGTTCGCGCGCTCAAGGTGTGGGAAGGCGGGCTCGGAATCTGGGGTGCAGTTCTCCTCGGAGGAGTCGGCGCCTGGATCGCTTGTCGTCGTCGCGGAATCCCGTTGCCCGCGTTCGGCGATGCGGTCGGACCGCCGATCCTGCTCGCCCAGGCGATCGGCCGTATCGGTAACTACTTCAACCAGGAACTGTACGGACGAGAGACCACGCGAGCCTGGGGCCTGGAGATCTTCGAACGCGTCAACTCCGCCGGCCGCCTCGATCCTCTGACGGGTGTATCGAACGGCGTGCTCGAAAAAATCGTTCATCCGACGTTCCTGTACGAGCTTCTGTGGAGCCTCGCCATCGTTGTGCTGTTGGTGGTCGTCGACCGTCGATACGCCATCGGCCACGGGCGCTTGTTCGCTCTCTACGTCGCCGGATACTGCGCCGGTAGATTCTGGGTCGAACTACTTCGCGACGACTACGCCACGCATATCGCAGGAATTCGCGTCAACACCTTCACCTCGGCCATCGTGTTCGTTCTGGCGGTTCTCTACTTCGTACTGGCAAAGAAGGGCCGCGAAGATCCGGCAAGCCTCGAGTCCAAGGACCACACGAGCGCCTCCGCCGATACGGAAAAGACCGAGTCGGAAGAGTCCGAGTCGACAACCGAGAAGACGACTGATGCGGCGGTCGAGCTCGAGAAGGACTCTGCCCCGACGTCAGGTCGTGAGAAGGATTCCCCCGGTAAGTGAGGCAGGCGACCCGCAGCTTTCGGCGGGCGCCGAAAGCTGAAGGATCTGACGGTATGGATGTGGCAGGCTGTGCTGGCTGCCATCGATTTCGAGCAAGGAGTAGCCGGTGAGCGAGCCCGACAACAAGCCCGAGAGTGGGTCCTCCGATGAGGGATCCAACAGCGAGACGGAACGAATCGAGACGCCACCCGATTTCGGCACGCCGTTCGACTACGACGCAACTGCCGAGGCGTCGTTGTCCGAGCAGCCTGCAACTTCGGAGACCGGACCGGTGACCGGTGCAATCGGATCGGGATCGGGTTCGGGCCCTGGATGGGCCGTGCATTCTGGTATCGGCAATGGTCCGGGGTGGGGCGAGTCGCCGAGCTATCCACCTCTCGCCGCCTCCGACCCCGCCTCCGACAATGGGCCAGGTTCCGGAGTCAGTTTCGACAAGCCGAATACGGCACCGTCGCAAGGCGATACTTCGCCCGAACAGAACTTCGGCGCATCTCCTTACGGCCAGTCGGGCCCGGTGTACGGGGCGCCGGATCCTGGCTACCCGCAGCCGAACCCCAACGAGCAGTATTACGACCAGTACCAGGGCGGCGGTTACGGTCCACCGCCATCGGGACCGCCACCGGGAGGATTTCCACCGCCACCCGGATATCAGCCGCAGCCGGGATACCCACCACTCCCCGGTTACCAGCCGCAACCTGCCTACGGGGGTTATCCAGGAGCACCGTACGGAGTCGATCCCATGGCGCCGTACGGTAGGCATCCTGTCACCGGTGAGCCGTTCTCGGACAGGTCCAAACTGACAGCGGGTTTACTCGGAATCCTTCTGGGTGCTTTCGGCGCGGGACGCTTCTACCTCAATCAGCCGGGCATGGCGGTCGCTCAGATCGCAGTCACGTGGTTGACCTGCGGAATCGGCGGGATCTGGCCGCTGATCGACGGGATCATGATGCTGACCGGCAGCGTGCGAGACCAGCACGGGCGGCCTCTTCGGGACTGACGCTTCGCGCGATGACCCGCATATCGCTACGGCAGGGAACGGGCGGTCGACGATTCCGGTGTTCGTATGCGGACCGAAGTACGGCAACAAGTGGTGGGGCGCGGCCCCACCGCTCTCTCGAGATTCTCCGTGAGTTCGCCATGTTGGTTGTTGCTCTGCCGCTCACTCTCGTCGGTCTCGCGCTGGCGACGGTTTGTTTCGCGCTTGGTGTTGTCGCGGTTGCGACACTCGTGTTGGCGCCACTTGCATTGGTGTTCGCGAGCATCGTGCAGGCGAGTGCGACCGCGCGGCGTGCTGTCCTTGCCGCCGTAGTGGGGGTGCCGCTTTCCCCGCCGAACCGGCCCGCGGTGTCGTCGCGGCGGAACCCGTACGTCCTGGTTGTTGCCAAGCTTCGCTCCGGTCGGATGTGGCGGGACTTGGGTTCACACCTGACCTCGCTGCTCGCGGTCGTTCTGTCGATCGGGGTGGCGACAGGGACTATCGCCCTGATAGTGCGTGCCGTGGTGTGGCCGGCGTACGCCGTGGGAAACCCGTCGTTCTACGAATTGGCATGGGGCGGGCCAATACTCGCTGGAGCTATGGCGGTGCATTGCGTGCCGGGTGTGGTTCTGTTGGTCGCCGGGCCGTGGTTGTTGCGGTGGCTCACCCGGCTGTGTCTTCTTGCCGCTGGTGTCGAACGGGACACCGGACATCCTGGCTCGATCGGCGGGACCCTGAGTAGGGCAAGCAGCACCGGCCTCTGAACCGATGCAGTTGCTTTCACCAGTGCCTGCGTCTTATTACTCATCGGTAGATTTTTGTTGGCCGCCTCTGCCGACGAGTCGAAGCGACACACCGACTAGGCTCGTGTTCGTGAGCCGACGTACGAAGATCGTTTGCACCCTTGGACCTGCGACCGCTACCAGTGAGCGAATCCGTGAACTCGTAGAGAGTGGAATGGATGTCGCCAGACTGAATTTCAGCCACGGTGATCACCCCGATCATCAGGCGAACTACGAGAGGGTTCGAGAGGCATCGAATCTCACCGGCAAGGCCGTGGGAATTCTCGCCGACCTCCAGGGCCCGAAGATTCGCCTCGGTCGATTCGCCGAGGGTAAAACCACCTGGGCCGCCGGTGAATTGGTGCGCATCACCGTCGACGAGGTCGAAGGCACCCATGATCGGGTGTCGACGACCTACAAGGAGTTGGCACAGGACGCCAAGGAAGGTGACCGCCTGCTGGTCGACGACGGCAAGGTCGGGCTCGTCGTCACCGGCGTCGAAGGGAACGACGTTCTGTGCCGGGTCACCGAGGGCGGGCCGGTCAGCAACAACAAGGGCGTGTCCCTGCCGGGTATGGACGTATCGGTTCCGGCGCTGTCGGAAAAGGATATCGCGGACCTCGAATTCGCCCTGGACCTCGGCGTCGACTTCATTGCTCTGTCCTTCGTCCGTTCGCCTGCCGACGTCGAACTCGTCCACTCCATCATGGACCGAGTCGGCCGCCGAGTGCCGGTCATCGCCAAGATCGAAAAGCCCGAAGCAGTCGACAATCTCGAAGCCATCGTTCTTGCATTCGACGCTGTGATGGTCGCCCGCGGCGACCTCGGCGTCGAGTTGCCGCTCGAACAGGTACCCCTGGTGCAGAAGCGTGCCATTCAAATCGCTCGCGCCAACGCGAAGCCCGTCATCGTCGCGACTCAGATGCTCGAGTCGATGATCGAGAATTCGCGGCCTACGAGAGCTGAAGCGTCGGACGTGGCGAACGCGGTTCTCGACGGCACCGATGCAGTCATGCTCTCCGGTGAGACCTCCGTCGGCAAATACGTCATGGAGACCGTCCGTACGATGGCTCGGATCGTCGAAACAGTCGAGACCGAGGGTGACGGCGTTCCGCCCTTGACACACACCCCGCGTACGAAGCGCGGCGTCATCTCCTACGCCGCCCGGGACATCGGTGAGCGACTCGACGCCAAGGCGCTTGTGGCATTCACTCAGTCCGGAGACACCGTACGACGCTTGTCTCGTCTGCATACCTCGCTCCCGCTACTCGCGTTCACCTCGATTCCGGAGGTGCGTAGTCAGCTTGCGTTGAGTTGGGGGACCGAGACATTCCTGGTTCCGGAAGTCGAAACCACCGATGCAATGGTGCTCGAAGTGGACAAGGCCTTGCTCGAACTCGGCCGGTACAACAAGGGCGATCAGGTCGTGATCGTCGCCGGTGCGCCCCCCGGCACAGTAGGCTCGACCAACTTGATCCATGTGCACCGAATTGGGGAAGAGGACCGGTAAGTGGCAGATGTGGGGGGACCCGGTGCCGCGGCATTACCCGGGACCGATGTGAAGACGGATCTGCAGACGCTTCTCGAGTTGCTCGACCTCGAGGAGATCGGTGAAGGTGTGTACCGGGGGGTGCACCCGCGCCAGGTGGGCAGCCGCACCTTCGGCGGTCAACTCGTCGCTCAAGCTCTGATCGCTGCCGGTAAGACGGTCGCGGGCACCAGCCGCGATGTGCACGCTGTCAACGCACACTTCATCCGTGGCGGAGACGTCAAGAAACCCATCGACTATCACGTGTCCATCCAGCGCGACGGACGCGCATTCGCCAACCGCCAGGTCACCGCGATTCAGGACGGCAACGAGCTGTTCGTGATGTTGGCCGCGTTCCAGGACTTCGGTAAGGGGCTCGAGCACAGCGTCGAACTACCCGATGTGCCGTACCCGGATGCGTTGCCTCCGCTCGGCGATCACTTCATCGGATACGAAGATCGCCTGCAGATGTTCGTCAACGCACTCAAGCCGATCGACATGCGTTACGCCAACGACCCGACCTGGATCATGCAGGGAACCGGTGAGAGGCTCACGCACAATCGGGTGTGGATGAAAGCCGACGGCGAACTTCCCGATGCGTCGATCTACCATGCGGCCACGATGGCGTATGCGTCGGACACGACAGTGCTCGATTCCATCATCACCACTCACGGGCTTTCATGGGGGTTCGATCGGATCGTTGCGGCGACCGTCAATCACTCGATCTGGTTCCACCGGCCGTTCCGATTCGACGAATGGGCGCTCTACGCCACCGAATCACCGGTAGCTGCCGGCTCGCGGGGCTTGGCCACCGGTCGGTTCTTCTCGATGGACGGGCTGTTGTTGGCCACCGTCGTCCAAGAGGGTCTCATCCGACACTTTCCCAAGAAAGAACGACTGGCCACGTAGTTGTCAGGCAGTGCCTCGAGAGGACCGACGGTCGCTGACGATGGAGCGCGTCAGGCGCCGTCCTCCACCGGGAGGACAAGGTCGCCGAGGGTGCCCAAGGGCTGACATGAACGGTGGGTGATCCGCCAACCCGCATCCGTGCGCAACCACCTGTCGTCGTATATCCCTACGAAGTCCCAGTGCTGCACCGGGCGCCCCGGCGCGGAAAAGTGTATGGCCCGGATGTAGCTCGTCGACGTGGCCCGGTCTCCATCGACACGGACGCGGTAGTTGCCGGTCAAGTGCTGGGTGGGCCCGCAGCGGCCGAGATAGCGGATGGTGTTGGCGGTGATCGCAGGCAGACCCTGCTGACCGTAACCCTCGGCGTCCTCGGTGAAGATCTCGCCGAGGCGGCGCCACTCCTTGTGGTCGAGGATCCAAGCGATTTCGGTGAGCTGCTCGACGATCTCCTGGCGGTTCTCATTCATTGCATGCTCCATGGGTGGCTGGGATCATTGTTCTCTCACCGAAGATATAACCGCAGAGACGACCTGAAATACCAACGACGGCCCAGCGCAACCGAGTTCAGCGGTCGACGACCGCCCACGCAGCGAGCTTGGTCTCGAAACTCATGGACGCGTGCGCCGGACTCGTCGACGGGAGCAGAGTCGTCGTGACTTCGGCGGTCCGCACCGTCGTCGGCGCGTACCGGCGATAGCTGGCTTCGGCCTTGGCGCCGTTGAAGAAGATCCGCTCGATCGACGGGTGAGAGTCGAGGAGCGCGGCGATTTCGTTGATCTCGATGGAGGATTCGACGATCGCGGAGTCGAGGCTTCCTGTCCGCGTGCACAGCTTCATCACATCCCAGACGGCGATGCCGTGGCGTCGTAGCGCGGCAACGCGATCTTCGTAGTCCAGGTTCGGTCCGGCCTCGAACAGTTCTCCCATGATCCGCCAGAACGTATTTCGTGGATGTGCGTAGTAGGCCTGGGCTGTCAGCGACGCGATTCCCGGCATCGATCCGAGTATCAGCGTGTGCGCATTGTCCGAGACTATCGGCGCAAAGCTGTGGATGGTGGTCATGATCGAAACAATCTCACGTTGCGAAAGCGCTGCATGGGTAGCAGTGGCTGACGGACAATGGCCATCATGTTGGACCCACGAGTACTCGACAACCATGAGCTCGACGCAGAACTGGCTGCACTCCGGCGGGGGCGTGACGCCTCGATGGACGAAGGAGCCGGAGACGACACGTTGGCCGAGGCGGATCGGCTGATCGAGAGGTTCGAAGCGGAGATAAAGGCACGACACCAGGATTCCAGCCTGCAGGACTAGAGGGAGGACTGACATCTGACGGCGATCGTCAATGCGACGCAGGCGGCTCCGGCTGCGCCTGTGCGTGCGTGGTTCCACGCAATCCAGCTGTCCAGGTAGTCCGACCAGACCTGAGCGCCGGCCGGGGAGTCTGCACTTGCTGTCGCCAACGTGTCATTGAGCGGGACGTTGACGACCATCGTGACCACGACGCAGCCGAGAACATACAGAATTGCGCCGACCACTACGAGGCTCTGCGATCCGGTGCCGAACCAGATGGATCCAACGGCCGCGACGATCGCGGCAACGGCACTGCCGATAAACAAGGTCAGGAAGCTCGGTGACACGATCGAGACGTTGATCTGCTGCATCGTCGCGATTGCCGCCGACGGTGGTTGATTCTTCAGCGCAGGCATGACGCAGATCGAGAAGGCGAGCAAGACTCCAGCAATGAGGCCGCAGCCGATAGCAGCAACCATGGTTGCGACGGCGGTCGTTCGTTCGATCACGAGGGGCTCCCCGCTACGGACAACGACGCAGCGAACGCTTCGATGCTCGTGGGCGTGGTGTTCGCGGATGTGCGAGGTACCGGCTCGGTCAGTTCACCGCTGTTGAACGCCCGGGTCATGTCCACGTAGTGGTGGGAGTACTCGAGCGAAAATCCGATAGTTGTCAGAACCGATGCCATGTCGGCGTACGACAGTTGGACATACCGCGGATCGGTGATGCCGAGGTGCCTACCCAGAATGGTGGTGGCTTCGATGTAGCTCACGTCACGTTCACCCAGGAGCTCGCGGACGGCATAACCGTCCCAATCGGGGTCGACGAGCGCATCTGCTGCGGCGGCCGCGATATCACTGGCCGAGATCATCGGGATAGGTAGATCCGACACGATCGAATCGACGTGGCTGCCTTGCTGGACAAGCTGGTCGACGGCTGCCAGCAGATTCTCGAAGAAGGACACCGGACGCAGGGCCGTCACGCGAACGCCGGTGAGGGCACGCAGTCGAGCCTCCTGGCGATGCAGCGCGCCGATCACTCCCGGTGCGTCGGGTCGGTCGGCGCCCAGGCTGCTCAACGCGACGACCGTGGATATTTTGCTCACGGATATGGCCGATGCAATCGACACCCCGAATCGGTCCTGTTCGGCCGAATAGTTTTCGGTGAACGGATTGCTGGGGACCATCGCGAACAGCGCGGAGCACTCGCGTAGCAGCTCAGCGAGCTGAGCGGTGTCCGCGAGATCGAATTCCCGCACGTCCGCGCCGCGCTTCGCGAGATCATCCAGCGTCCTCGCGCTTCTTCCCAGGACTCGAACAGGCAGGCCGCCATCGAGTAGGAAGTGTGCGATCTTGTTGCCGACGTGTCCGCGTGCACCCATCACCGTGATCATGAGGTTTCCTTCCGTTGCTATTGGTGGATGGAACCCAGTTTGATCTGCCGGTCCAAGACTTTCTATGACTCAAGATCGCTGTTTCATGCTCAATCGTCCAGATTGGGTTACGGTCGGTGTATGCGAGGAGAAGATCCATGGAGATCGTCGGACCCGTTGGGTGAGGCGCTGCATTTTCTCCGGATGACGGGCACGTTCTATTGCCGATCCGAGCTGTCCGAGCCTTGGGGCCTCGAGATGCCGGTGATGGAGGACTGCCTGTGGTTCCATGTCGTCACCAGCGGTAGATGCCTGCTCAGCGTCGAAGGTACTCAGCCACGTTATTTGGTTCCCGGTGAGTTCGCTCTGATACCACACGGTCTCGGGCACATGCTGTCCAGCGATGTCGATGCGGCGGAGGATGCGCCCATGGTCCACGACCTACCGCACGACTACCTCAGCGATCGGTACGCGGTCATTCAACACGGGAGTGGGGGCGCGGCAACAATATTGGTCTGTGGTGCAGTACGTCTCGACCACCCGTCGGCGGTTCGATTGATCCGATCGCTTCCACCGCTGGTCGTCGTCGAATCTGAGCCGTCACCACACCTGTCCTGGATGCACAGCACGCTCGGCTTGGTCGCTGATGAGGCGCGGCAACGTCGGCCCGGGGGAGAGGAAGTCATTACTCGGTTGTCGGACATCCTTGTCATACAGGCACTTCGGTCATGGATCGAACATGATTCAGCGTCGAAGGTCGGTTGGCTCGGTGCACTGCAGGATGTAAGCATCGGGCCCGCATTGGCATTGATTCATCGAGAACCCGACCATCGATGGACGGTTGCGTCTTTGGCTACAAGGGTGTCGATGTCGAGGTCGGCGTTCTCAGCGAGATTTACGTCGATGGTCGGCGAATCGCCGATGCATTATCTTGCGGAGTGGCGAATGCGGAGCGCTCATGATGCTCTTCGGTCCCATGATGTCTCCGTGGCGGAACTGGCCAAACGTAGCGGCTACCAATCCGAAGCAGCATTTTCGAGAGCATTCAAACGGATGCTCGGCGTCTCGCCGGGAAGCGTTCGACGCCGTATCGACGTCTCGCTGGTGCCGTGACCGATTCGACGGATGAAAGTCACGAAATGCCTGTCCTGAGTCTGATCCCGCGAACAAAGGCGCGCTCGACGAACCTGAGCTCGGTCAGTCGGTCATCGGGCGGTCGACATATCCGGTGGTGTGCTGTGTGTCCGCACTGCACTGGTAGTAGACCCACTTGGCGTCCGAGGTGCCGGCGGGATCACCGAACCGGTGAGTGACACGCTCCGCACATAATGTGCCTGCGCCTCTGTCATGGCAACGAAGATTGCTAGGTATGTACATGGCCCCACCATAGGCCCTATCCGCAAGGCCGTTTACCAGGAGTTTTTAGGTATGGCTTATTCGTCTCGTCCCTGTGATCACGCATAAGTCGGGTTGCACGAAGGGGAGTAGCGCGACATTCGGGCTGGTGTCCTCTTCGATCTCGAGGATTCGTTCGATCAGGCCGCGGTGCACCGAGCACACCACTTGTGGATGCGCCACCGCCGAGTCGCGAAACGGACAGGCTCGCAATTCGATCGTTCCCTGGGCATCGGTGTGTGGGTCGAAGCCGAGTTGGTCGAGGACGGTCAGCAGCTCGACTCTGTTCGTTCCGGCCATCGTGTTCTGGGCAATGATGTCGTCTGCCCACTGCCTTCCTGCGTCTTCCGCACTCGCGCGGCCACCGTCGTCGTGGGTCGCCAACGCCTCGGCCAGTACGTCGATGAGTTGTACTTGCGAAGTCTCGCTCCGCACCACTGGCGTGGCAGTGTAGAAAGTTCGGGGCCGTCCGCGACGCTTCTCCGAGATCGGCTGGCGCCGAACCATTCCAGAGCCTTCGAGATGGTCGAGATGAAACCGAACAGTGGTGAGATGCAGGTCGATTCTGGTGGCTATGCTCAGCGCGTCGAGTGGATCGCGAGACTCGACGAGCATGTCGAGTATCTGCCGCCGCGTTTCGGATGCGAGCGCGGCGTGATGGGCATTGTCGCTCCGATCAGCCATTGTTTGAAAGTATCACTATCCGCTAAATTCAGACATCACAGACCCGCTTGGACGCTGCGCGTACTCACGGATTTGTTCTCGCGACGTGAACTCGCGTGAAGCCGTCGATGAATCGAGTAGGCGATCCGGCGCGCCTGGGTCTTGGCTGCCTCGGCCTTCTGTCCGGCGAAGCTCTCGTCGACGTTGGCGACCCAGATTTCGAGCCACCGGTCGAAGTGTTCCTGCTCCAGTGGGAACTTATCGTTCAGTGCGACGTGGAGTTGGAACGCGTTGCGCTTGTACTTGCCTACGCGAAACAGCACTGTTTCCCAGAAGTCGCACATGATCGGCAGGTGATGGCTTAGATCCATGACCGCGATCTCGGTGAATATCGGACCGATCAACGGGTCGGCGAATGCTCGTTCGTAGAAGTCGCCGACCATGGTCTCGACGTCGTGCCGGTCTCTCAAGTCTCGCATCATGCTATCGATCCTAGGTGATTAAAAAGCATTGTGATACTTTCTATTCATGGAAGCGGCAACTCACACGTTGGTAACCAAAAATACCGATGACGCGCAGCACGTGCGTCCGGTCGAGAAGGGCAAGGTCAAGACTCGCCGTGTCTTCAAGGGGCCGGGAGTGACGATGATTCGTTTGACCATCGATTCCGGTGCCGTGATGACCGAGCACACTGCGGCGGTACCCATTGTGTTGCAGTCTATTTCAGGAAATGCCGTGATCGAGGTCGGCGGCGAACGGATCGACATGTCGGCCGGGGCGATAGTTCATGTCGATGCGCGCGTTCCGCACTCTGTCGAAGCGATCACCCCAGCTCACCTACTGCTCTTCTTGCTCGAACGGGCTCCGTCCGAGAAGGCGAAGACGCCAGAAGCCATCCAGGAGCCGGCGCGATCCGATGTGGTCCTCGCCAGCACCGGCGCCGATGCCGCCGCTATCGAGGCAGTCCTGAATCGGCACGCTGAAGTATCCGGCGCGCTTTCCGGCTACGCGACGCGAGTGATCGACGCCGCGAGTGCGGGGGATGAGGGCTTGGCCGTCGGGACGCGTATCGAACTCCTCGCGTGGTGCACCGGTCCGTTGACCGACCTCCTCGACGCCGAGGCAGCGGAATTCGGTCGGGCCTTGCGCGAGGTCGACGAGGCATTGGCAGATCGAGTCGTACACGAGCGCGACGCGATCGTTGCGTCGAGCCTCCGAGTAGCGGAAGCACAGTCCGCCGTCGAGGGCGCTGCCGAGGTCGCGGGTCTGCGGGTGTACCTCGGCCAGTACCTGCGTACCTATGAAAGTCGCGCGCTGCCTGCTCTCGCGCAGTCGAAAGCGGCATCCTTGGCAGCTCTGTGGGCGAAGGTCGAAGCCAAGACGTCGACTGTCGCTGCAGGAGTGGACCATGCGGCAACCGATCATGTCTGTGAATGCGGGGTCGTGGACGAGCCGGCGACCGCCTGACTACGGATGAAGGTAGACGCCCTACGCGTCACTTACGTTCTGGGCGTGTGCTTCGTCATCACCGGTGGGCTCGTCGCTGCGGTGACGGGCCCACTGGACCTGGAGCGAGGCAGTTGGCTCGCGGCATATTCGGTATTGGTGTGTGGTGTCGCACAATGTGCGCTAGCGGTCGGCCACACGGTGACCGGCGCCCCCGCTCCGACGTCGCAGCTGTCATGGATTCGGCTGGCCGGCTGGAATCTGGGCAATCTGCTGGTGATTGTCGGTGCGCTACTTCGGGTTCCGATCCTCGTCGATATCGGGGCGGTCCCGTTGGTGATCGCGTTGGTGCTCACTCTTCGGTCGACCCGGAACGCTATTCGGTGGATACCTGCGGTGGGCTATCGCCTGATACTTCTCGTACTGATCGTGAGCATCCCGATCGGAGTGACTCTGAGTCATGCTCGGGCCGCAACGGAGTCTGCCGCACCCGCTCATGCCGCGATCGAATCCTGGTAACCGGTATGGCACCCGATGCGGGGCAAGGCACCGGGCGAAACACGACACCCTGGCGGGTGTCGGTTCACAGTGAATCTTTGACCTGTACTACGTGGTGCCCTCGGTGAGACTCGAACTCACACTGGACGGGTTTTGAATCCGTTTCCTCTGCCAATTGGGATACGAGGGCTGGCATCTTCAAGCAACGATTGACGAGTCTAGAAGATGCGCCGCGGGGGTGTTGCACCGGTACCCTTCAAAGGCTCGAGCACTGATGGGCGATGACTGTCGAAGGAGACTGGTACGTATGAATGCTCCTGTTGCGCAAGGTAGTGGCAAGCCCGCACTTCGTGTCGTAGTTGCCGAGGACGAATCTCTGATTCGCCTCGACCTCGTGGAAATGCTTCGCGAGGAAGGGTACGAGGTGGTGGGTGAGGCGGCCGACGGTCAACGGGCGGTGGATCTGGCAATCGAACTCCGACCCGATCTGGTGATCATGGATGTGAAGATGCCTCGCCGCGACGGCATCGACGCCGCGTCGGAGATTGCCGAGAAGCGCATCGCACCTGTGGTGATCCTGACCGCATTCAGTCAGCGAGAACTCGTCGAGAAGGCGCGGGATGCGGGTGCCATGGCTTATCTGGTGAAGCCGTTCTCGAAGGCGGACCTGATACCGGCAGTCGAACTTGCGGCCAGTCGATACACGGAGATCTCGTCGCTGGAGAGCGAGATCGTCGATCTGCAGGAGCGACTCGAGACGCGGAAGCTGATCGAGCGCGCGAAAGGCAAGTTGATGGAGTCTCAGTCGCTGACCGAGCCTGCGGCGTTCAAGTGGATTCAGCACGCAGCGATGGACCGTCGGACGACGATGAAAGCTGTGGCACTCATCATCATCGAGACTCTGGACAACACGGCGTAAGCGAAGGTTTTCGGCTTCGGTGGAGTGCTCAGGCTACGGCCACGTAAAACTTTTGCCCGTCAGGTCACAGTAAGGTCACGAGCCTCGTTCTCGCTGATCGCAAATCGCCTCGGACAGCTACCGTCTGATCCACACAAGAGCCTCATATGACTCAGGTGTGCTTCATAGCGATGAGCAAACCAAGGAGACCCTAGATGGCAAAACGGACCTACGTCCGCACGGCTGCGGTGTTGGGTGCTGCATCATTGGCACTGTTCGGATGTTCCTCGAACGACGATTCGAATTCGAGTGACAGCACCAGCGCCGCCGGCGGAAGCTCGGCAGCAGAAGAGACGGTCTCGACCGACTGCACGCCCGAAATGGCCACTGCGGGCGCAACGCCTGTCACCACTCCGCTTGTCGTGGGAACTCTGCTCCCCGAGACCGGAACTCTCGCGTTCCTCGGGCCGCCTGAGGTTGCAGGTGTCCAACTCGCCATCAACGACGTGAACGAGGCCGGTGGCGTACTCGCCCAGCCCGTCCAGCTCATCCCCGGCGACTCGGGTGACACGACCACCGATACCGCGACGACGACCGTCGACCGCCTGCTCGCCGGTGGCTCCGACGTCATCATCGGTGCAGCGTCGTCCTCGGTGTCTCTCAAGGTCATCGACAAGATCGCCAGTGCAGGCGTCGTCCAGTTCTCGCCGGCCAATACGTCCGATCAGTTCGTCTGCTACGCCGACAAGGGGCAGTACTTCCGTACCGCACCGACCGACGTGCTGCAGGCACAGGCGCTCTCGAAGCTCATCGCTGAGGACGGTGCACAGCGCGTGTCCATTCTCGCGCTGAACGATCCCTACGGAACGGGTCTCGCCAGCAACACCGTCGATAATCTCGAGGCTGCGGGCATTCCGTCGGATCAGATTCAGAAGATCATCTACGATCCCAACGCGCAGTCGTTCAACGCCGAGGTGGACGACGTCAAGACGTTCGCACCCGATGCCGTCGCGATTATCGGCTTCGAGGAATCGGCGAAGATCATCACCCGTATGCACGAGGTCGGCATCGGACCGTCCGACGGAATGGCTGTCTTCGGCGTCGACGGCAACATGGGTAACGCACTCGGCGAATCCGTGGCAAAGCCGTTGCTGGACACGATGAGAGGGACGACGCCACTCACCGACGTCGGCCCGGCATTCCAGGATCGACTCAAGGCCATCAACCCGGCCCTGGTGGACTTCAACTACGCGGGCGAATCCTACGACGCGGTGGTGATCTCGGCGCTCGCCGCCGAGCAGGCCAAGTCCACAGCAGGCACGGACATCGCGGCAAACATCAACAGCGTCACCAAAGACGGCACCAAATGCACGAGCTATGCGCAGTGCCTGCCCCTCGTCAAGGCTGGAACCGATATCGACTACGACGGAATTACCGGTGCGCTGAACTTCACCGACGGCGGCGAACCCGCCACCGGTTCCTACGGCAACCTGGTCTTCGGGCCGGACAACACACTGACCACAGATGGATTCATCGTCGTTGGCGAGTGATCGACTGATTCAACTAGGGAGCCCCGTTCTGCTCGGCAGAACGGGGCTCCCGTTGTCGTGCCCAACAGCATTCTGTGGCGCGCAGAAGTGAGAGCTACGCGGAACTGGCAGGTACGTCAGGGGCTCTGTGTTGCAGGAGCTTTCGGGTGAAGGAGATGCTCGGCTGGTTGGATTGATGGAAGCGTGACGGTTACGCGACAGAGGGGCAGGATGGTCGGCCCGGGGTCGAGGTACCAGCGTGCGGGTGCGATGGCGAGGCCGGCTGACGACAGGCCCGGAGCTGGCTTTGTCGATGACGACAGAGGATGTCGACGAGTTCTCCGAAAGCGATCGCGCAGGATGCCGACACGGAAACAACCGTGTCGGCATCCTGCGCAGCGTGGTTATTTCTCTTTGCTTCCTGCCAACGTTCCGAGGTAGAGCTCGATCACCTTCGGGTCGTTCATCAGGTTGGTCCCGGTGTCGGTGTAGGCATTTCGGCCCTGATCGAGGACATAGCCGCGGTCGCAGATCTGAAGACACCGACGCGCGTTCTGCTCGACCATGATGATCGAGACGCCTGCCGCATTGATCTTCTTGCAGCGAATGAACACTTCGTCCTGGAACATCGGCGACAGGCCCGCCGACGGCTCGTCGAGCAGCAGCACCGACGGTTCCATCATGAGCGCGCGACCCATCGCGACCATCTGGCGTTCACCGCCGGACAGTGCGCCCGCCTTGACCCTTTTACGCTCACCCAGGAGTGGGAAGAGTTCACTGACGAACTCGAAGCGTTCCGCGAACTTCTTGGGACGCAGATAGATTCCCATTTCGAGGTTCTCTTCGATGGTCAGCGACGGGAAGACGTTCTGCGTCTGCGGAACATATCCGACGCCTTTCGTCACCAGCACGTGCGCTTCGGCCGAAGTGATGTTGTCACCGCGCAGCTTGACCGAACCTTCGCGCACGGGAATCAGCCCGAACAGAGTCTTCAGAAGTGTCGACTTACCTGCCCCGTTGGGGCCGATGATGCCGACGATCTCACCGTCGCGAAGGAAGAAGTTGCAGTCACTGAGGATGTTGACGCCGGGAATGTATCCCGCAACCAAATTGTCGGCTCGCAGTAGCGCGCCTTCGGCCAGCCGAGCATGCTCTGCCGGGGTCGCGGCAAATTCTGCGGCGGTCAACTTTTGTGTACCGGGTTCGCTCATTTGTCGTCTTCTCCCTTGGCAGGCCTGTCAGCCGCAGCAGAGCCTCTAACGACGTCCGGAGCGAAAAATTCGGGTTCCGACAGGTCACCGCCGGCCTCGAGCTCTTCGGCCTCTGCCTGCGCGAGTGCTTCGGCCAGTTCGGCGGTCGCACCGACGGGGTTGCCGTTCTCGTCGAATTCCAGCGCCTGGTCGTGGTGACTTCCCAGGTACGCGTCGACGACAGCGCCATTGTTCGACAGTTCCTCGGGCGTGGATTCGGCGATGACACTGCCCTGTGCCATAACGACGACCCAGTCGCTGATATCTCGGATGACGTCCATATCGTGTTCGACGAACACCACGGTCATTCCGTCGTCGCGCAGTGATTTGATATGCCCCAACAGGCTTTGTGTGAGAGCAGGATTGACGCCTGCCATCGGCTCGTCGAGCATCACCACAGCCGGGTCGGTCATGAGCGCACGGGCCATTTCGAGCAGTTTGCGCTGCCCGCCCGACAATGAGCCGGCGAGATCGTCTGCCTTGGCGTCGAGCTTGAATCGAGCCAAGAGATCGTAGGCGCGTTCGGTGATCTCCCGTTCCTGGGCTTTCCACGTCCATGGCATGAACGTGTTGAGTATGCGTTCGCCCTTCTGCCCGGTGGCGCCGAGGCGGACATTGTCCAGGACAGTGAGCTTCGAGAGTGCTTTCGTCAGCTGAAAGGTGCGCACGACGCCTTTGCGGGCAACCTGATGCGGATGCATCTTCCCGAGTGACTGGCCATCCATCGACCAGGTGCCGGTGTCGGGTCGATCGAAACCGGTCAGCAGATTGAACAGCGTGGTTTTGCCTGCGCCGTTCGGTCCGATGAGTCCGGTGATGCAGCCGCGCTGAATCTCGAGGTGGGCAACGTCGACCGCTTTGAGCCCGCCGAACGTCCGTGAGACGCCGTCGACGACCAGGGTTGGGTCGGGCTTCGGTGCGCCGGGAGTGCTCGGTACGCCTGCGAACAGTGCTCTTCGCTCTTCGGAGCTGAGAGCTTTGGCAGCGCGTGCGGCCAAAGCCGATGAGGTGTCAGGCATTGAGTTGGACCTCCCGCTTGTTCCCGAGAATACCCTGGGGTCTGAAGACCATCAGAACAGCGATCAGGATCCCCAACAGTACGAATCGAGTCGCACCGACCTGCTGCTCACTGAGGTCCAGCAGGGGATCGGGGCCGGTGATCGCCTGGCGAAGGATGGCGTCGGGGATCGATAGTAGGAACCAGAACAACATGGCACCGAGCACCGGTCCGAACACCGTCGCGGCACCGCCGAGAATCAGAGCTCCGAATGCGAAGAAGGTCTGCGCGGTGGAGTAGAAGTCCGGGTTGATGGATTTGGTCTGCAGTGCGTTGAACACGCCGCCCATGCCGCCGATGACACCGCCCATGACAAGGGCCTGCATCTTGTAGACGAACACGTTCTTACCCAGCGATCGCGCAGCGTCCTCGTCCTCGCGCACAGCCTTGAGGACGCGGCCCCACGGGCTGTGTGTGAGCAGGTACACGAAGCCACAGAGAACGAGTACGAGTGTCCAACCCACCACCATCGACCATAGGTCGTCGCCATAGAATTTGACGCCCAGGAACGAGTACTGCTTCCCCGAGTCGAAGGGACTCAGCGACGTGAACGGATCAGCGAAACCGAACAGTCCGTTGGTCGATGCGGTCACCGAATCCGTTGCGGTCGAGCGGAAGACGAGTCTGAGTATCTCCGAGGCCGCGATCGTGACGATAGCCAGATAGTCAGCCCGCAGCCGAAGCGTCGGGATGCCGAGGACGAGCGCGAGCAGTCCGGCCGCACCGAGACCGACGAGGATACCGACCCACAACGGCTGCTGATAGGTGACCGTCATGATGCCGACGCCGTATCCGCCGAGCAGGGCGAACCCGATCTGGCCGAAGTTGAGTAGTCCCGCATAACCGAAGTGCAGGTTCAAGCCGATGGCGAGTAATGCGTAGAAGATTGCGGACGGACCGATCAGCTGCGCGAGTGAAACTTGAAGAGCTGCAAGAATATCCATCGATTCACCCGATCCTTTGCCGCGAGCCGAGTATGCCCTGAGGTCTGACGACGAGGATGAGAATCAAGACGAGCAGGCCTCCGATGTATTTGAGATCGGGATTGATGAACATCGTCGACCACTGCACGAGCAGCCCCACGATCACGCAGCCGAGGAGCGCTCCGTATGCAGTTCCGAGCCCGCCGAGGGTGATGCCGGCGAACATGAGGAGTAGCAGCTTGAAGCCCATCTCCCATTGCACGCGACCGCCGAGTTCGGACAGTCCGAACAGGACGCCACCGAGAGCAGCGAGCCCGCCGCCCATGCACCAGACGAATGTCACGACGCGTTCGACATTGATGCCCGACGACGCCGCAAGGTCACGGTTGTCCGCGACGGCGCGCATCGCTTTGCCGATCCGCGTGCGTTGCAACATGAGCGCGACGCCGACGAGCACGACGATGCTGATGATGATGCACGCCAGATTGACGTTGGTGATGGCGAACGGACCCCACTCGTTCTGGGTCTGAGCCTGGTAGTCGTCGAAGGGCTCGGCGCGGTCGGAGAAGAAGATGAGGATCAGGTATCGCAGTGCAATCGCAAGGCCGATGGACACCACCAGTTGTGCGATCAGACCGGTCTTGCGTTTTCGCAGTGGTCTCCAGATGGCCGCGTTGTTGAGCCATCCGATGGCGACGCCGACGATGACGGCCAGGATCGTGGCATAGATCAGTTGAATTCCCATGCTGACGTTGAACACCCAGGCAGCTACAGCCCCGAGAGTGACCAGTTCACCGTGCGCGAAGTTGGTCAGGCCGGTGGTGCCGAAGATCAAACTCAGACCGACTGCAGCGAGGGCGATGACGAGACCGAAACGGAAGCCGTCGACCGTGGTCCTGATGAATTTCTCGTAGAAGGGAAGCTCATTTGAGGTGCGCGCTTCACCGAACGAAAAGATCACGGTGTTCGTGCGGCCGGCCGCAATCTCGCGCTGCACTTCGCCCTGAACGCTGACCCCGTCGGGAAGCGTCTCGGAGTCGACCTCGAAAGTGTATGACCCTGGGGATAATTCGAGAGTCCAGCGTCCACCTTTCTCGGATGTCGTTCGAGCGACCTCGTCGCCGGTCGAATCGCGCGCCAGTACGTCGACGTCGGTCAGGCGTTCGCCACCGTTGTTGAGGCTGCCGCTGACGGGAACGGCGTCGGCGGCCGGCGGTTGAGATGTCGACGACGACGGTGGGGGAGTCGGCGTCGGTTCCTGGGCCAGCGCGGTGCCGCCGAACGTCACGGCGGCTATGGATCCGAGGATCGCCAGGAGGAGGGCTTGCTTGATGAAGCGAAGCGGGGTTCGGCTGCGATGCCGAAGTCGAATCTTCCTACGGGTCCATCGAACAATTGGGGCCACGCACGTCCTCCGGACGGTTGTCGGTTGAGCCTCGAGACCTCGGCTGCTGCAATTGTGGGACTGTAACCGTTGAAAGCGCACGAAATCGGAGTCTTGAATTTCCGGAAAGTATCGTTTGTGTTTCGAACTACCCGGTCGGTGGTTCGGGCCGGGAGTCGCATCCACTGACGCGGTGTCGGAGCTTCTACTTAGACTGGTCAACCGTGAGCCCCATAACCGAGCACAGTGCAGCATCGAAACCCTCGACCGGCAGTTCCGCCGACGGTGAGCAGCCGACGCTGTTGCTGATCGACGGTCATTCCATCGCTTTTCGCGCGTTCTTCGCGCTGCCCGTGGACAACTTCAAGACCACCAGCGGCCAGACCACCAACGCGGTGTACGGGTTCACCTCCATGCTGATCAACCTGCTCCGAGACGAGAAGCCGACGCATATCGCGGCGGCATTCGATGTGTCTCGGCAAACATTCCGGGCCGAGCGGTTCCCGGCCTACAAGGCGAACCGAAGTAAGACGCCCGACGAGTTCGCCGGCCAGGTGGACATCACCAAGGACGTCCTCGGTGCCATGGGCATCCCGGTGATGGCCGAAGCCGGCTTCGAAGCTGACGACATCATCGCGACATTGGTGACTCAAGCGGAAGCACTCGGCTACCGGATCCTCGTGGTGACGGGGGACCGAGACGCGCTGCAGCTCGTCACCGACAACGTCACTGTGCTGTATCCGAAGAAGGGTGTCTCCGAGCTCACGCGGTTCACCCCGGAAGAGGTCACCACCAAGTACGGCCTCACACCGGCGCAGTACCCGGATTTCGCTGCATTGCGCGGAGACCCGAGCGACAACCTGCCCGGTATCCCCGGTGTCGGGGAGAAGACGGCCACCAAATGGATCGTCGAGTACGGCTCACTGGAAGAGCTCGTCAACAACGTCGACAAGGTCAAGGGCAAGGTGGGTGACTCGCTGCGAGCCAACCTGTCCGGTGTGGTGCTCAACCGCGAACTCACCGAGATGGTGCGTGACGTTCCACTTCCGTACACGCCGGATCAGTTGGAACTGGCGCCGTGGGATCGCGAGAAGATCCATGCGCTGTTCGACGATCTCGAGTTTCGAGTGTTGCGCGATCGGTTGTTCGACACCCTGTCCTCCACGGAGCCCGAGGCCGAGGAAGGCTTCGACGTCCGTGGAGGCACCGTGCCGGTGGGTGAGCTCGCACAGTGGCTCGCGGTTCACGCCTCCACGGGGGAGCGTCACGGCCTCTCGGTCGTCGGCCCGAGACGACCGTTCGACAGCGATGCGCTGTCGATCGCGATCGCCGCATCCGACGGCGAAGGGGGCTTCGTCGATACCAGCTCTTTGGATCCATCGGACGAGCAGGCACTGGCGGCATGGTTGGCCGATGCCGGTCAACCGAAAGCGCTCCACGAAGCAAAATGGGCAATCCACGCGTTGCGTGGTCGCGGGTGGACCCTGGGCGGCTTGACCAGCGACACTGCACTTGCCGCGTATCTTGTCCGCCCGGGTCAACGGACGTTCAACCTCGACGATCTGTCGCTGCGGTATCTCAAGCGCGAACTGCGCGTCGAGGATTCCGTCGAAGGCCAGCTTTCACTGCTCGACACCGAGGACGTCGCGGAAGCGGCCGTGGCGGAGGGCGAGATACTGCGCGCCCAAGCAATTCTGGATCTTGCTGCCGCACTGGACGACGAGTTGGCGGCGATCGAATCGAGTTCACTGCTCTCGGAGATGGAACTACCGCTGCTGTCGTTGCTCGCGGACCTCGAGGCGACCGGCATCGCTGTCGATGAAGCGCATCTCGGTGAGCTGCAGAGCCAGTTCGCCGACAAGGTGAGCGAAGCCGCCAATGCTGCCTACGAAGTCATCGGCAAGCAGATCAATCTCGGTTCCCCGAAGCAGCTGCAAGTGGTGCTGTTCGACGAACTCGAAATGCCGAAGACGAAAAAGACGAAGACCGGCTACACCACCGATGCCGATGCGCTGCAAGGGTTGTTCGAGAAAACCCAGCATCCGTTCTTGAAGTTTCTGCTCGATCACCGTGATGCGACACGCATGAAGGTCACCGTGGACGGGTTGCTCAAGTCGATCGCCGACGACGGACGAATTCACACCACGTTCAATCAGACCGTGGCAGCCACCGGCCGGTTGTCGTCCACCGACCCGAACCTGCAGAACATTCCGGTTCGAAACGAGGCTGGACGCCACATCAGAGACGGCTTTGTCGTGGGCGAGGGGTACAGCACGCTCCTGACCGCTGACTACAGTCAGATCGAGATGCGAATCATGGCCCACGTGTCCGGTGACGCCGGCCTCATCGAGGCGTTCAACACCGGTGAAGACCTGCACAGTTTCGTAGGCTCGCGCGCGTTCGGCGTGCCCATCGAGGACGTCACCCCCGAACTACGCCGACGTGTGAAGGCCATGTCCTACGGACTTGCCTACGGCCTCAGTGCTTTCGGCTTGGCCGCGCAGCTGAAGATTTCTACCGAAGAGGCCAAAGCGCAGATGGAGGCCTACTTCTCGAGGTTCGGTGGGGTTCGTGACTACCTGCGAAACGCCGTCGAAGAGGCGCGAAAGGTTGGGTACACCTCGACTCTCTACGGCCGCAGGCGCTACCTACCCGACCTCAACAGTGACAACCGTCAACGCCGGGAGGTTGCCGAGCGCGCTGCGCTCAATGCGCCGATTCAGGGAACTGCAGCGGACATCATCAAGGTGGCGATGATCGACGTGCACAACTCTTTGGCGGAATCGGGCCTCCGATCACGAATGTTGTTGCAGGTGCACGACGAACTGGTCCTCGAGGTCGTCGAATCCGAGCGGGAGCAGATCGAGCATTTGGTTCGAGACAAAATGTCCTCGGCCATCGAGCTTTCCGTTCCGCTCGAGGTGTCCGTCGGCACCGGAACGAGCTGGGACCAGGCTGCACACTAGACAGCAGCCTGCACACAGGAAACAAGAAAGCCGGTCGCGTATGCGACCGGCTTTCTTGTTCGTTCAGGCCTGAATCATTCGGCTGGGGCGTCGGCTTTCTGCTCTTCGATCTGTGCCTTCACCACGTCCATGTCGAGCGCCTTGATCTGCACCACCAGATCTTCCAGTGCTGCTGCAGGCAGTGCACCCGGCTGCGCGAACACGAGAATTCCCTCGCGGAACGCCATGATCGTGGGAATCGACTTGATGTTGGCAGCGGCGGCGAGTCCCTGCTCTGCTTCCGTGTCCACCTTGGCATGCACCACGTCTGGATGCTCCTCGGAGGACTTCTCGAATGTCGGTGCGAACTGGCGACACGGACCGCACCAGGACGCCCAGAAGTCGACGAGTACCACGTCGTTGCCTCCGACGATGTCGTCGAAGTTCTGCTGAGTCAATGTCTGTGTAGCCACGCCTGCCCTTTCGTCGGTGTTTTCGTTCTCTAGAGTCCCTCAACGCACCACTAGGCCGAAAGCTTCCCGACCCTGCATGCTGCGCCCAGTTGTCAAGCCGGTTGCGGTGACGCGCGGAAGGTTCGCCGATAAGAATTGGGTGTCGTGCACCGCACACGCACGAAATGCTGACGCATCACCGCTGCGTTGCCGAACCCGACGCGTTCGGAGATGACATCCATCGACAGATCCGAATCTTCGAGTAGGTGCTGAGCTGCAAGAACCCGTTGGTCGTTGAGCCACCGGGCGGGAGTGGTCCCGGTCTCGGCTTGAAACCTGCGCGCGAAAGTCCGGGCAGACATGTTGACCCGCGCAGACAGTTTTTGTACCGATAGGTCGGCGCCGAGGTTCTCCGTCATCCAGTCCAGCAGCGGAGCAAGCGTTTCGATTTCGGTGGTGGGCAGCGGAGTGGTGACGAATTGGGCCTGCCCGCCGTCACGGTGCGGTGGCACGACCATGCGTCGAGCTATCCCGTTGGCAACCTTGCTGCCCTGCTCTTTGCGAACGATGTGCAGGCACAAGTCGATTCCGGCTGCGGTGCCTGCGCTGGTGAAGACATTGCCGTCGCCCACATAGAGAACGTCGCGGTCTACCTCGGCCAGCGGATACTCGGCGGCAAGCCTGGCCGAGTTGCGCCAATGCGTCGTACATCTTCGTCCGTCGAGAAGCCCAGCTTTGCCGAGCACGAATGCGCCGTTGCACAGGCTGGCGACGCCGGCGCCGCGTGCAACCGCGGCGCGCAACTTGACGAGCAGCGGCTCGATCGAGGCGTCGTACTCGCTGGTGCACAGGTAGCTGCCGTCCTCCGAGGAGTATGTGCCTCCAGCCGGAACGACGATCAGATCGGCCTCGTCGAGCTGTGACAGGTCATAGGGGACGTCGATGGTGAAGCCGAAACGGGTCCGGATGGGTTCGGCTACACCGGCGATGATCGAGAAGTCGTAAGTAGGTAGACCCTCGTCGGATCTGTCGAAACCGAAGACCTCGCATGCCACTCCGAGTTCGAACTGCTCGGTCAGCGGCAGGAGTGGCACGACTACTCGTTTCAGCACGAAACCAAGTATGGCAGAAAACCGAGGTAACGTGTCATAACCGCCACTGTTGCGCGATATCACCTGGCAGCAGGCTTGCCACATGACCATTGCACTGCTCATCCTGGCTGTTCTGACGGTGATCCACGGGGCGATATCCCTCGGATACTCTCCCGATACACACCGGGAGGAGAGCCAATTCGGTGACTACCGGTTCTGACGGACGATCCATTCGCGCTTGTCTTCGCCGTCCCACCGTCTCAACGCCGACGTGGTGCCGACGAGATCGGGTTGCGCAGAGTCGAGACGGAGCAGAGCCTCGGCCAGTTCGACGCGAGTCATGCGTCGTGCGAGTGTGACGTGCGGAGTCCACTTTCCCGGTGCGGTATGCGAACGAGAACCGTCCGCGTCGCCTACCACATCGGATACGCGCGCGTGGAGATCGATGAGTCTCCTCGACGGCACGACCAGTCGAGCCAGCGTCGCGTGTCTGCCACGGAAGACCACGAATGCACCAAGTCTGACGGGCATGTCGACCAGAAGGTATTCGTCGTGCACCCGGGTGTCGAACTCGTTCATCTCGTCGGCAACCGACAACGTGATGTGTGGACGATTCGAGATGCCCTTGTGCCTGCCTTGGCTGGGTAAGTCTGCCTCGAGTAGCAGTTGCCATTCCCGTCTGACGGCAGCGTCGAGCGTGTCGTCGAGGAGCAATTCCAATGACTGGACCATAGTGAGTCATGATGTCTCACATGGCGCACGAAGACGCTCGGACACTGAGAATCGGGTCGATGCTGGGCGACGGAATCGGGCACGAGATCGTGCCTGCCGCGATGCGCGTCGTCGACGCCGCAGTGGGCGCGGAGACTTCGCTGCGGGTCGAGTGGGTCGAACTGCCACTCGGACGGGAGGCGATCGACTCGCACGGAACACCGATCCCGGACTCGACGCTCGACGAGTTGGCGGCACTGGACTCGTGGATTCTCGGGCCGCACGACAGTGCGTCCTACCCTGAGCCCTTTCGTTCGCAGCTCACGCCGGGTGGTGTGGTGCGCAAGAAGTTCGACCTTTTCGCCAATATCCGTCCTGCGCGTGCATACCCGGACGTTCGGGCAATGTCACCGGAGATGGACCTCGTTATTGTCCGCGAAAACACCGAAGGCTTCTACGCCGACCGAAACATGTTCCTCGGTAGCGGGGAGTTCATGCCGACCCCCGACGTTGCACTCGCCGTCGGAGTCTTCACCCGTACCGCTTGCGAACGGATCGCGCGCGAGGCTTTCACGTTGGCGCGCGGGCGCCGCAAGCACGTCACCATCGTGCACAAGACGAATGTTCTGTCGATGACGACGGGTCTTTTTCGCGATGCCTGCCGAACCGTCGCCGTCGACTTTCCGGATGTCACCGTAGACGAGGAGCACATCGACGCCCTGGCCGCCCATCTCGTCAGGCGGAGTGCCGATTTCGACGTGATCGTCGCCGAGAACATGTTCGGTGACATCCTTTCCGATCTTGCCGGAGAGCTGTCCGGGTCGCTGGGAATGGCGCCGTCACTCAATTCCTCTGAGACTCGAGCGATGGCCCAAGCCGCCCACGGCTCGGCCCCGGACATCGCAGGCAAGAACCGTGCGAATCCGACCGCGTTGTTTCTCTCGTCCGCGATGCTGCTCGATTGGCTCGGTGATCACAGCGGCGACAATCGGCTTCGCCGTGCCGCCAAGCGCATCCGTCACGCGGTAGAGGGCTCCCTCGGCTCCGGAGTAGCTACGGCAGATCTCGGCGGCAGGGCATCGACGAGCGAGTTCACCGAGACCGTGGTCGCCAGAACCTTGCGTGTCTGAGCGACGCACAAGAGAATATGGCCGACCGGAAACGACGCCGTACGCTCGACCCCCGCGTTACTGTTCGATTACCTGCACTACATAGGTGACAGCTGTCGTCTAAGTTCGTATCTCTGGCAACATCGCACGCCGCGATGTCCTGTTTCGATTTCTGGAGGCATTCTCTTGTTTGCACGCTCGTATTCGAGGCCCGCGCGAATCATTCTGGCGCTCAGCGGCGCCGGGGCACTTCTGCTGACGGCATGCGCTCAGAACACCGAGGACGGAGGCGCTCCGGCCGCCGACGAGAAGACAGCGGTGGAGATCAGCGAGGTGGCCGAAGTTGCCGCGACGCTCCCGCAGAAGAACCAGGACTCCGGCACGTTGGTCGTCGGTGTCAACGTTCCTTACTCGCCCAACGAGTTCAAAGACGCCTCCGGCAAAATCATCGGTTTCGATGTCGACCTGATGGATGCCGTGGCAGGTGTTCTGGGAGTCACCGCCCAGTACGAAGAGGCAGACTTCGATCGGATCATTCCGTCGGTGCAGGCCGGAACCTACGACTTGGGTATGTCGTCGTTCACCGACACGAAGGAACGTGAAAACTCGGTCGACTTCACGACGTACTTCAACGCCGGCACTCAGTGGGCGCAGCAGGTGGGCGGCAAGGTCGACCCCACCGACGCGTGCGGTCTCAAGGTTGCAGTTCAGACGACGACGATTCAGGACCAAGAGGAAGTTCCGGCCAAGAGCGCAGCGTGCGTGACAGCGGGGAAGCCCGCCATCGACATTCTGAAGTTCGACAGCCAGGACGACGCGGCCAATGCTCTCGTTCTCGGACGGGTCGACGCCATGTCCGCGGACTCGCCCGTGACTGCCTACGCCATCAAGCAGACCGGTGACAAGCTCGAGGCCGCAGGTGAGGTCTTCGACTCCGCACCGTACGGCTACCCGGTTGCCAAGGGATCGCCACTTGCCGCGTCGTTGCAGCAGGCTGTCCAGTACCTCATCGACAATGGTCAGTACCAGACGATCGCGGAGAATTGGGGCGTCGAAGCAGGCGTTTTGGAAACGGCGCAGATCAACGGCGCAGTCAGCTGACGCACAACGTGGCTTCACTTTCTCGTCGAAAGGACTTCGTGTGACTGACTCGGCCTCGTCCGGCTCACCGATCGATCCGAGCACGGAACCGACGCCGATCAAGGCGATTCCGCTGCGTCACCCGGGACGGTGGGGCGCCGCAATCATCGTCATCGTTTTGTTCGGGCTCTTTGTGTACGGCGCCGCGACCAACTCCGCGTATGGCTGGGGCACCTACGGTCGCTACCTGTTCGATAGCAGGATCGGCAACGGTGTTTGGATCACGGTTCAACTGCTGGTCTATTCGATGGTGATCGCTGTAGTCCTGGGCGTCGTGATCGCTGTGATGCGGTTGTCTCCCAACCCGGTTCTCCGAAGTGCTGCATGGATCTACCTGTGGATCTTCCGCGGAACGCCGATCTACGTTCAGCTCACGTTCTGGGGCCTGGTGCCGGTCATCTACAAGAACATCGCGCTAGGCATCCCGTTCACCGTTCAGGTCGCCGAATTCAACCTCCAGTCGCTGTATTCCGCATTTTGGTTCGCGGTGATCGGCCTTGCGTTGAACGAGGCCGCCTATATGGCAGAAATCGTGCGGGCGGGCATCAATTCGGTGGGTGAGGGCCAGTTCGAAGCGTCGACGGCGCTCGGCATGACGTGGTCCCAAACCATGCGTCGGACGGTGCTACCACAGGCTATGCGCGTGATCATTCCGCCGACCGGTAACGAGGTCATCAGCATGCTCAAGACCACCTCGCTCGTTGTAGCCGTCCCGTTCAGCGGTGACCTCTACGGCCGCGCACGGGATATCTCTGGCGCGAACTTCGAGCCGGTTCCGCTACTTCTGGTCGCATCGACCTGGTATCTCGTCATCACAAGTGTGCTGATGGTCGGTCAGTATTTTCTCGAGCGTCACTATTCGAAGGGCGTGTCGCGAACCTTGACGAATCGTCAACTGCAGGCTCTCGCTGATGCGCAGGGCGGCAAGCCATTGATGGCGCCGCGTTCCTCCGAGGGTGGTGCGATGTGAGTCCCATGGTCAAGGCCGACCAGGTGTGCAAGAGCTTCGGTGCGCTACGGGTTCTCAACGGGATCTCGCTCGAAATCGACAAGGGCCAGGTCCTGTGCATGGTGGGGCCTTCGGGTTCAGGAAAGTCGACATTTCTGCGGTGCATCAATCACCTCGAGCAGGTCAATGCAGGCCGTCTCTACGTGGACGACGAACTGGTCGGGTACGAGGAGAAGAACGGCAAGCTCTACGAACTCCATCCGAAGAAGGCTGCCAAACAGCGCAGCGACATCGGTATGGTCTTCCAGCATTTCAATTTGTTTCCGCACCGAACGGCGCTCGAAAACATCATCGAAGCTCCGACTCAGGTCAAAAAGATCAAGAAGAAGGACGCGACCGCACGAGCTATGGAGCTCTTGGACCGGGTCGGGCTCAGTGAGAAGTCGGGCGCGTATCCGGCTCAGCTCTCCGGTGGCCAACAGCAGCGCGTTGCCATTGCGCGGGCCCTCGCCATGGATCCAAAGCTGATGCTGTTCGACGAGCCGACCTCAGCCCTCGATCCCGAACTGGTCGGCGAGGTCCTCGGTGTGATGAAGCAACTCGCCAAGGACGGTATGACGATGATCGTCGTCACCCACGAGATGGGTTTCGCACGGGAAGTTGCAGACCAGCTCGTCTTCATGGACGCCGGAGTGGTCGTGGAAACCGGGGAACCGCGGTCGCTGCTCGCGAACCCGCAACACGATCGCACCAAGCTGTTTCTGTCCAAGCTGCTCTAGTCGGGCTTCCTGCAGCTGAAGATAGCGGTGCCCGGAAAAAGTTGCCCACGGAGCGGACTCCACTGTCCCCACTCCTGATCGAGCCATTCGGGCCAGTCGGGTTCGATGATGTCGCGCACCTCGAGGCCTGCTGCAACGATTTCGCGGACCCGATCGCCGATCGTGCGGTGGTGCTCGACGTACGTAGGTGTGCCCTCGCTGTCGAACTCGACATACGGCGTTCGGTCGAAGTATGGAATGGACGCGGTCAACCCGGCTTCCCCCGGGTCATCCGGAAAGATCCATCGCATCGGGTGGTTGACGGCGAATACCCAGATTCCACCCGGTGCGAGGATTCGCGCGACCTCGGCCATCACGTTCGCCGAATCGGCGACGAAGGGTACCGCCCCGAACGCAGAGCAGGCGATGTCGAAACTTTCGTCCGCGAAGGGTAAAGACTCTGCGCTCGCCTGAATCAACGGCACAGTTGAGCCCCCGGCGGCCATCGCGTCGAGTCCCCGAGCAAGCATGCCCGCGGAGATGTCCAGACCGACGGCATGTGCGCCGTGAGCAGCCAGCCAGCGGGCGCACGGCGCTGATCCGCAGCCCACCTCGAGGATGCGCTTGCCGGATATCTCACCGAGGAGGTGGGCGTCACCCTCGTGTAGTCCCTCCGGGCACCAGATGAATTCGCCCTGCTCGGATCCGACACCGAGGAACTCGCCGTGAGTGCGGTGATACTCGTCCGCATCCGAATCCCACCACGAGCGGCTTGCTCGATCACTGGCCTGCGAGCTGAGCCTCCTGCGACCAGGGTGAATCGGTAACTGTGGTTCGGCCGGTGGGGTGTTTGGAGGGAGCGAACTATCGGTCATCGACGACACGTTAGTCGGGTTTGCCGCAGTGTGATCATCTCGCGTACCCTGTTGGACGCGAGTGTGTACATGCTGCGGGCCAGCGCTGATCGAGTGTCCGATTCTCGGATTCGAGAACAATGCCGGGTGCAGCGGTTCTGCAGAACCTTTTCGGGAACATTCTTGTCCGCCGTTTGTTCCACTGACTGGATCTACAGTTCAGCGCTTGTTCCAACACTCGTTTCACAGTCCGACCGAACATCCATCAACCGATACCCAACCCGTCCGGAGCAACTCAACACATGCCCTCAACTACTACCTCACCGCAGGTGGCCGTAAACGATATCGGCTCCGCAGAGGATTTTCTCGCGGCGATCGACGCCACGATCAAGTACTTCAACGATGGTGACATTGTCGAAGGCACCATCGTCAAGGTCGATCGTGACGAGGTCCTGCTCGACATCGGTTACAAAACCGAAGGTGTCATTCCTTCCCGCGAGCTCTCCATCAAGCACGACGTCGACCCCAACGAGGTCGTCTCCGTGGGAGATGCGATCGAAGCACTCGTTCTCACTAAGGAGGACAAGGAAGGCCGTTTGATCCTGTCCAAGAAGCGAGCTCAGTACGAGCGCGCTTGGGGCACGATCGAAGAGCTCAAGGAGAAGGACGAGGCCGTCAAGGGCACCGTCATCGAGGTCGTCAAGGGTGGACTCATCCTCGACATCGGTCTCCGTGGCTTCCTTCCCGCCTCGCTCGTCGAGATGCGTCGTGTCCGCGACCTCCAGCCGTACGTCGGCAAGGAGATCGAGGCCAAGATCATCGAGCTCGACAAGAACCGCAACAACGTGGTCCTGTCGCGCCGCGCATGGCTCGAGCAGACTCAGTCCGAGGTTCGCAGCGAGTTCCTGCACCAGCTCCAGAAGGGGCAGGTCCGCAAGGGCGTCGTCTCCTCGATCGTCAACTTCGGTGCATTCGTGGACCTGGGCGGCGTCGACGGACTCGTGCACGTGTCCGAGCTTTCCTGGAAGCACATCGATCACCCGTCCGAGGTTGTCGAGGTCGGCACCGAGGTCACCGTCGAGGTTCTCGACGTCGACCTGGACCGCGAGCGCGTTTCTCTCTCGCTCAAGGCGACTCAGGAAGATCCGTGGCGCCAGTTCGCTCGCACACATGCGATCGGTCAGATCGTTCCCGGTAAGGTCACCAAGCTCGTTCCGTTCGGTGCGTTCGTTCGCGTCGAAGAGGGCATCGAGGGCCTCGTGCACATCTCCGAGTTGGCCGAGCGCCACGTGGAGGTTCCGGACCAGGTCGTGGGTGTCGGCGACGACGCACTCGTCAAGGTCATCGACATCGATCTCGAGCGTCGTCGTATCTCGTTGAGCCTCAAGCAGGCCAACGAGGACTACGCAGAAGAGTTCGATCCGTCCAAGTACGGCATGGCCGACTCGTACGACGAGGGTGGCAACTACATCTTCCCCGAAGGCTTCGACTCCGAGACCAACGAATGGCTCGAAGGTTACGAGAAGCAGCGTGAAGAGTGGGAAGGCCGCTACGCCGAGGCTGAGCGTCGTCACAAGATGCACACCGCTCAGATGGAGAAGACAGCCAAGGACGAAGCTGCCGAGGCTGCCAACACCAACTACTCCTCGGAGTCGGGCCAGGCCCCTGCCGAAGCAGAAGGCGATGCTCCCGCAGCATCGGCTCCGGCTTCGACCGGTGGATCGCTTGCCAGCGACGCACAGCTTGCTGCGCTGCGCGAGAAGCTGTCGGGCAACGCCTGATAGAAGTAGTCCACCCGTAAGGGTGTGAGAGTATGCCCCGGTTCTGTACTTCAGAGCCGGGGCATTTCTTCGTTGATAGCGCGGGTCGAGTTACATCAGGACCCGTTATGCGCACGCAAAAATAGACCCGATCCAATGTGGATTCGGGCCCATTTTCAAATTCGATGGGGTCTGGCTCAGCCTGCGACGGCGGGACTCCACTGACCGACGGTGGATGTCCGCTTGCGCATGGTGGCGAAGCTGTGTCGAGCCGGGCTCAGCAACGTGGTGAACCAGTTTCGCCGATGGTCGGCCAACGCCAGGGCAATCTCGGGGATAAGCACGCAGTGAACACCCAAGTCCATGCCGAGACGGTGCCGACCCTGGTGGATCTGATTGCTTCGCATCGAAGGGTCCTTTTCGCTAGCAGTGGGTCGGCAGATATTTATCTCGCACGTCGAAGATAACGGACATGACGGTAAAGCTGGTGCATTTGGGGCTGGTGTGCTTCGGCGTGTTCGATGACAGACTGGACACCATGTTGAGACTCGGCCTCACCGGAGGCATCGGAGCAGGGAAGTCCACAGTGTCGAAGATTCTCGCGGGGCTCGGTGGTGTTTTGGTGGACGCCGACGTGATCGCGAGAGAAGTAGTCGAGCCAGGGACTGATGGCTTGGCGCAACTCGTCGACACATTCGGCGAGGACATTCTCGGGCCGGACGGAGCACTCGACCGTGCTGCACTCGCGGCCAAGGCATTTCGCGACGACGAGTCGCGAGGGAAACTGAATGCGATCGTCCACCCTCTGGTGGGGCAGCGAACCTCGGAACTCGTCGAGGGCGCACCCGAAGACGCAGTGATAGTTCAGGACATTCCGCTGTTGGTCGAGGGCAAGATGGGTGCACTGTTCCATCTCGTAGCCGTGGTCTACGTGGACTCGGAAGAGCGCGTGAAACGTTTGGTCGGGCAGCGGAAGATGATCGAGCAGGACGTCCGTGCACGGATCGCAGCTCAGGCGACCGATGACGCGCGACGTGCCGCGGCCGACGTCTGGATAGACAACAGTGGTGCGCCCGGTGATACCGAAGATGTGGCGCGCAGCCTGTGGTTCGACCGGCTCGTACCGTTCGAACGCAACATCCGTGAGGGCACCGTTGTCACTGCCCGCCCCACCCTCGTGGCGTCGGATCCAACATGGGCGGACCAGGCAGGTAGGTTGGTGGCCCGTATTGCGGTCGCCTGCGGAAGTGCAGCCGTTCGAATCGATCACATCGGATCGAGTGCTGTTGCCGATATGGAAGCGGTCGACACCATCGACATCCAGATCACGGTCACCGGCCTGGGCGTCGCCGACTCGCTGACAGAACCGTTGGGCCGGATCGGCTTTCCTCGCATCCAGCACATCGAATCGGACGATCCGAAGCCCGCGTACGGCATCGGGGGAGAAGCAGATCCCGCGGTGTGGGGCATGCGATTGCATGGAGCTGCCGATCCGGGCCGAACGGCGAACGTCTACATCAGGGTCGACGGCTGGCCGGCTCAACAGTTCGCGCTCGTATTTCGTGATTGGCTCCGCGCTGATCCTGCCGCCGCTGCAGAATACGTCGATATCAAGAGAAGAGCGGCCGCTGCCGCCGAGGGGATTACCGAAGATCAGGAAGCTGTCACCGCGTATAAGGATGCGAAGGCACCATGGTTCGATCGGGCCTACGCTCGTGCGTGGGAATGGGCCGAAAGAACCGGTTGGCAGGCCTAACGGGCAGCTTGCGGGCGCCACGTGGTCGGCATCCCGATCGATGCCAACCACGCGTCCAGGTCGTAGTCGAACCTAGCAAGTCCATCGATGGCCGTCACGGCACGGTGCATCGCAAGCTCGGCCGTTTCCGCGTCGAGGTGTTGCTCCACGCGTGCCTGCAGGAGCTCGTCCGCGTCGAGTAGGTCGAATCCGCGCCCGGTTCTCACCGTGATGTCGAGGTAATGGTCGGTCGACGTCCAGATGTGCGGCGCAGCTACGAATTCACCGATGTCGACATAGTAATTTTGATCACGTCGGTGTCCCGGTAGGTAGTGAAATATAGATGCACGTATTCCAAGGCTCGGGAGCAACCAGGACTGCAGATAGTCGAACTGGGGATGGTCGGACGGCCTGGCCATGTACAGACCCCAGGGCTCGGCCCGGTACTCGTCAACGGGGCGAACGACGCCCTTGGGGTCGGTGTTCGTCGACGCGTCGAGGTCGAAGTATTCGACTTTGGGGGCGTGCACGTGCACTCGAGTAGCCTCTGCGGCGTGTCCGTCCATGACTGACCAAGTTACCTGTTCGGTTCCAATCTGCACGGTCGAACGCAGCATCGCCTCGAACGTGTCAGTGGTCGCGTCTAACCTGTAAAGCATGGCCTTTGCATCCGAACATCCCGTGGTGGCTCACTCGGACTTCCGCCCCGTCGGAGACATCGAACGCACCGGGCCCGCATTCGAGGTCGTCAGTGAGTACGAGCCGGCCGGAGACCAGCCGGCCGCCATTGCCGAGCTCGAGCGCCGGATCAGGGCCGACGAGAAGGACATCGTGTTGCTCGGTGCCACCGGTACCGGTAAGTCTGCAACGACGGCTTGGCTCATCGAGAAGCTGCAACGCCCCACGTTGGTGATGGCCCCGAACAAGACCTTGGCCGCACAGCTCGCCAACGAGCTACGAGACATGCTTCCCAACAACTCGGTCGAGTATTTCGTGTCGTACTACGATTACTACCAACCCGAGGCATACATCGCTCAGACGGATACCTACATCGAGAAGGATTCCTCGGTGAACGACGACGTCGAGCGGTTACGGCACTCTGCCACGGCCAGCTTGCTCTCGCGGCGCGACGTAGTGGTTGTCGCGTCGGTTTCCTGTATCTACGGTCTGGGCACACCGCAGTCGTACGTCGATCGGTCCATCGAGCTGCAGGTAGGTGTCGAGGTTCCACGCGATGCCCTGTTGAGGCTTCTGGTGGATGTGCAGTACACCCGCAACGACATGGCCTTCACTCGTGGTTCGTTCCGGGTTCGAGGTGACACCGTCGAGATCATTCCCTCGTACGAGGAATTGGCGATTCGGATCGAGTTCTTCGGAGACGAGATCGAGGCGCTGTACTACCTGCACCCTCTGACCGGTGATGTCGTCCGTCAGGTGGACTCCGTCCGGATCTTCCCCGCCACGCACTACGTTGCTGGCCCGGAGCGTATGGAGAAGGCAGTCAAGAACATCGAGGCGGAACTCGAGGATCGGCTCGCCGAGCTGGAGGGCAAGGGCAAGCTGCTCGAAGCTCAGCGACTGCGCATGCGCACTCAGTACGACCTCGAGATGATCAAACAGGTTGGTTTCTGCTCCGGTATCGAGAACTATTCGCGGCACATCGACGGCAGAGGCCCAGGCACAGCGCCTGCGACGCTCATCGACTACTTTCCCGAGGATTTCCTCATGGTAATCGACGAGTCCCATGTGACCGTCCCTCAGATCGGCGCGATGTACGAGGGCGATATGTCCCGCAAACGCAACCTGGTCGAGTTCGGTTTTCGGTTACCGTCGGCGACGGACAACCGGCCGTTGACATGGGAAGAATTCACCCAGCGGATCGGGCAAACCGTGTACCTGTCGGCGACGCCCGGCAAGTACGAACTGGGGCAGACCGGTGGAGAGTTCGTCGAACAGGTCATTCGTCCCACCGGACTCATCGATCCCGCGGTGGTCGTCAAGCCGACCAAGGGGCAGATCGACGATCTCGTTCACGAGATTCGTATCCGTGCAGACAAGAACGAGCGCATCTTGGTCACCACATTGACGAAGAAGATGTCCGAGGACCTCACCGACTATTTGCTCGAGCTCGGCATCAGAGTCCGATACCTTCACTCCGACATCGACACTCTGCGAAGAGTGGAGTTGCTACGCCAGCTGCGGCTCGGGGAGTACGACGTTCTGGTCGGTATCAACCTCCTACGTGAGGGGCTCGATCTGCCGGAGGTGTCACTCGTATCGATTCTCGACGCGGACAAGGAAGGCTTCCTCCGTAGCGGCACCAGTTTGATCCAGACAATTGGCCGCGCAGCTCGTAATGTGTCCGGCGAAGTTCACATGTACGCGGACAAGATGACGGATTCGATGAAGTACGCCATCGAGGAAACCGATCGTCGGCGCGAGAAGCAGGTGGCATACAACAAGGAAAAAGGCGTCGATCCGCAACCACTTCGAAAGAAGATCGCGGACATCCTGGATCAGGTGTACGAGGAGGCCGACGACACCGACGAGTCGGTGGAAGTGGGTGGTTCCGGGCGTAATTCGAGTCGGGGTCGTCGTGCCCAAGGCGAGAAGGGGCGCGCCGTCAGTTCCGGCGTATACGAGGGGCAGGACGTCAAGTCGATGCCGCGGGCCGAGCTGGCAGCCCTGGTGAAGAACCTCACCGACCAGATGATGAATGCGGCTCGCGAGTTGCAGTTCGAGCTTGCAGGCAGGCTGCGGGACGAAATTCAGGACCTGAAGAAGGAATTACGCGGGATGGACGCAGCGGGTCTGAAGTAACGCGGATCCGGCCATGCCGTAGCCAACGCGCCGCGACCATGCCCTAGTAACGCGCCGCAACGAAGGGTCTGGGCGTTCGCTACGGTTTACGACATGGACGCATCCACTGCCGGCCGGAGCGCTCGCGCACTCGAACTTCTTCATTCGGTGGCGTACTTCGTCCCAGAGACTCAGGACGGGCTGGTGGAAGCGGGCCTGGCTGGGCGTGCCTGCTATTTCGCTGGCCGTGCTGCGCCGTTGGGCGCAGTGGGGGCTGGAGTTGTGACCGCCACTTTCTACAATTTCAACCGTGAGCTGATTGCACCGTTGATTCCCGCCGCGTGGTCGATATGTGCCCCGGAGAAGATCATGCAGATCCGCTATCGCGCTTTGGACGCCGCCTTCACGAGGCTTCTGGGTGCTGACGATATTTCTTCACACGAGATGAGCGAAGCTGCCGAACTTGCTTCGATAGCTGCCCGCGGAATTCCCGGGGACGATGGACGACCGCTGTATTCCGCGTACGCCGAACTCGAATGGCCGACGGCACCGCACCTCGTTCTGTGGCATGCTCTGACGCTTCTTCGCGAGCACCGTGGGGATGGACATATCGCCGCCTTGCAGACCGCTGAATTGAACGGCATCGAAGCCTTGATCACCCACACCGCAACCGGGTACGGCTTCGAAAAGGAGTTCGCTCGTAAGCGTCGTGGCTGGTCGGTCGAGCAGTGGGACGAGGCCGCGGGAGCACTTGCCGATCGTGAAATCCTCGACACGGACGGTTCGCTGACCGAGCACGGGCAGGACATCCGCACCCTTGTCGAGGACATCACGGACGATCTGGCGCTCGCTCCGTGGGCTTCGTTGGGTGAAGACGGCGCCGCACGTTTGGTCGAGCTCGCGTCGCCATGGCGAGACGCACTTCTCGCTCAGAAGGTGTTCCCGGACGGCATCTTCGGGACGGCCGTCAAAAAATAGCGCGTCGGTTCGGTCAGCTGGTGATGTCCTTGGTGGCGAACACCCGCCAGGCGATCACGCCGAAGACGGCCGCGTAGGCAAGCGCGGAGAACGATCCGACGAACATGTCGTTCCAGCTGATCGTCGGTTGTAGCGCGTCGGTCCACGAATTTGCGTAGTGCCCGGGCAGGTAGTTGCGAAGTGAGCCGAGCGCGGTGATCTGGTCCAGAATCTGCAACAGAATCGACGTCATCACTGCTCCGCCGACCGCGCCGAGCGGCGCATCGGTCAGAACCGAAAGAAGCATCGCCAGGCCTGCCACCCACAACAGGTTGACTCCGATGTACGCCACTGCGATGGCAAGTCGACCGAGTGCGTCGACGTAGGGCAGTCCGTCACCGAAAGGGGTGACGAGTGGTTCTGCGCCGTAGAGCGCGGTGCCCAGAATCAGCGACACGAGAACCAGAACGATTACGGCGGCGATGGACAACGTCGCCGACACCAGAGCTTTCTGCACGAGAAGCCGGGTGCGCGGCACCGGGATGGCAAGCAGATATCGCAGCGATGACCAGGACGCTTCGCTCGCCACGGAGTCTCCGAAGAACAACGAGACAACGACGATGAGCAGAAACCCGACCGACATGAACAGTGCAAACACGGTGAAGTTGACACCACCCCGGGTCCCGAGTTCTATCAGACCACCCGTGTCGGAGTCGGCCGAGGAGCTTCCGACGGCGAAGGCGATTGCCAGGATCACCGGCAACAGTGCAAGGAATCCGATAGCCAACTGTGTGCGGCGCCGACCGAACTGTCGACGCAACTCGGTGCGGAACGGAAGGGTCTTGCCCGCATGGTAGCCGGGGGCCCGCCCGTCTGTGTGCGTCGTACTCATTCGTGTTCTTTCGTCGATACGGTTCCACTGGCTTCAGCGTCGATTTCGGCTAGCTGTGTGATGTGCTCGGTGTCACGATGTACCAGGTCGAGGAAGACATCTTCGAGCCTCGTGGACTGGGAGAGCCCGCGCACTTCGAGGCCCGCGTCGAAGAGTGCCCTGATCACGATCGCCGGATCGATGCTTCCGATGTCCACACGAACGACCGACTCGTCCACCACAGTCGGCGAACACCCCAGACCGCTCAGCACTGCCGATGCCTTCTCTGAGTCGTCGACTCGTACTTCGGTCATTCCGCCCGCAGCAGTCAGCTCCCGGACAGTGCCCGAGCTGATGACCGACCCACGGTTCATCACTACGACGTGCGTACAGGTCTGCTCCACCTCGGCCAACAGGTGACTCGAGACCAAGACGGTTCGTCCGGTCTTGGCGTAGTTGATCAGCACCTCGCGCATGGTGCGGATCTGTGGTGGATCGAGACCGTTGGTGGGTTCGTCGAGGACCATCAGATCCGGTAGCCCCAGCATTGCCTGGGCAATCGCCAAGCGTTGGCGCATCCCTTGGCTGTACGACTTGACCTTCCGCTCGACCGCAGTGCCGAGATCGGCGATCTCCAACGCTTCTTCGAGGTGTGCGTCTTCGAGGGGCCGGCCGGTGGCTTGCCAGTACAGGCGCAGGTTTTCGGTGCCACTCAGGTGGGGAAGAAATCCAGAACCCTCGACGAACGACCCCAGCCTCGACAAGACGGGGGCGCCCGGGGAGACCTTGTGCCCGAAGACCCGGATGTCCCCGCTCGTCGGGGTGATCAAACCCATGAGCATCCGCAGGGTGGTCGTCTTTCCTGCGCCGTTCGGGCCGAGCAGGCCGAGCACCTGCCCCTGACGGACTTCGAAACTGACGTTGTCGACGGCCTTGAATCCGTTGGAGTACGTCTTGGCCAAATCGGTGATCACCAGTGGGGTGTCGATGAGATCTTCGTCCACTTCGGCGATCAAGCGTCTGCGTGCTCGGATGATGTTGACCGCGATCAATGCACCGAGTGCGGCGGCGATGACGCCGATACCGACGATCGGGCCGAGTGGAACGGTACTCGTGCTGCTCGCCACACCCGCCACTGTCGGCACTCTCAGCGCCGAATCATCCAATGCAACAACGAACTGCGCGGGCTCGAGCGGAACTGCGTATGCCTGATCGGTAGTGGACACCGAAACTTCGACGTGATGTCCCTCGGGGACTACGTAGCTGACGCCGGGCAGAACGACCGACACCGGAACCGGACCCGAATCGACGGTGTTCGGTAGGCGCACCGGGGCGACCGCGCCGCCGGGCAAGGTGCGCTTACCGTCGGGACCGACGTCGTACAGCTTGACGAACAGGACCGCCTGCTGCGGTTGCGCGAATGCTCCGATACGCAGATCGATACGGGATGCGCCCGTGATGGTGAGTGGTTCGGTCAGTGGATCGCCTGCAAAGGTGGCAGCTTGGCCGGGGAGGTCCGCGGACAACTGCGCACCAGCTGATGTGGCGCCCAAGGTGGACAGCACCGAGCCGAGGCCCGGAACGGATGAGATCGCGGATGGGGATGCCCCTGGCGGTCTGATGATGGTTTGCTCGTTCGGGGCTCCCGATTGCTCCGACATGGACGAGGTAGGACCAGAGGGGCGCAGCTCGACGGGTACTTCTGTGGTTGCGCTCGGTGCGCCTGCGGCGTCGGAACCGGAGAGCCCGGGGTATTCCGGCGCTGTCATTCTGCGGCCGCGAGTTCGATTCTGTTCGATCGCAGGGGTCTGGAGCGAGTAGACGAACGGACGCGGCTGATCTGCCACATCCTCGGTTGTATCCGACATCAGTTGTGTGCGAAGGAAATCCTTCATCGTGTTCTCGGCGACGCCGCTTGTTCCACCGTCGTCGTGACCGCCGTTGAACCAGCGAACCTGGACATCACCACCGGCATCGGAGATCTGCCTGGCCGTGGTGTCGGACTGATCCAGCCCGAACAGGGTGTCCTGCATTCCCTGCACCAGGAGCGTAGGTGCCTTGATGTTCGACGCGACGGCCGCGGGGGAGTGCGCCGTCAGCAGCGCCGACAATTCCGGCGAGGGCTCACCGGTTACCGCCGATTGCGCGTACGCGGAGCAGAACTCGGGTGCGAACCGTCCGCATCCGGCTGCGGCACCGGCTTCGCTACCTCCAGGGCGCGAAGCTGCACCAGCTCCGAAGAAGACTCCTGCCCATCCGCGTTTGAGTACTCCCTGTCCGCCGTAGACCGTTGCCGCAGGAGTTTTCGATGCATCCAGTCGAGCGCGGTCGGCCACGCTCGTGACACCGTAATTGGGGAACAGTGCCTGCCCCAGGTCGTTCCAGGTGATGGCCGACGCGACTGCATCTATCCGCTCGTCGGTTCCGGCAAGGCTCAACGCCAGTGCGCCGCCGTAGGAACCGCCCGCGACACCGACTCGGGGATCGCCGGGTCCGTCGAGTCGAACTTCGGCTCGACTCGCGAGCCAATCCACCAGGCCGCGGCCGTCCGCGACCTCCCGATCGGGGTCATTGATCGATATCGAGCCGGTGCTCAGTCCGAAACCCCGAGCGCTGTAGGTCAACACCGTGAACCCGTCGTCGGCGAGCGCTCGTGCCTGTCCGTCCACCGAGAACTTGTCGCCGCCGAATCCATGGGCGAGAAGGACAGCAGGGGCCGGGGTGGTCCGGGGTATGTAGAGGCGCGTGTCGAGTGCCACGGTCTCCGTACTGCCCGGACTCTCCGGTAGCGTCACCGTGGTGTCGAGGGTGGTCGACTCATTCTCTGCGCTGGAGGGGCGGTTGACGAAGTAGACCGAGACACCTGCAACCACTACCACCAGAAGGATCGCAAAGGTGGAGGTCTTTGCAGACCGTCTCGGCCAAGGGATGCGCATACAAGCCAATGTAGGTGAGACCGCGAGATCGTGTTGTCGGCGATCTCCGCATGATGACTGACCGTTACCGATAGTGTCATCGCAACGATCTTCGAGGCCTGGCATGTCAAGCCTCGTAGAGATTCATGAAACAGCGGACGAAAGCGTCACGAGTTTGTGTGACACAACCTACAACTGGAGGAATGAATGAGTGCCTACCGCACCGTCGTCGTCGGAACCGATGGCTCCGAATCGTCTTTGCGGGCTGTGGAGAAAGCCGCCGCGCTGGCGGGTGACGCCGACGCGACACTCGTGATCGCGTGCGCCTACTACCCTTCGGATCCGAAGGACAACGCCAAGGCAGCCGATGCCCTTCGCGAAGATGCCTACCAGATCACCGGCTCTGCACCCACCCATGAAATTCTTCGCACCGCTCGCGAGCACGCGATCAAATTCGGCGCCAAGAAGATCGAGGAGCGAGCGGTCGTCGGGGCCCCCGTCGAGTCGCTGCTGGAATTGGTAGGTGACGTCGAAGCCGACCTTCTGGTCGTCGGTAACCGCGGTCTGAACTCTCTGACCGGCCGCCTACTCGGATCAGTTCCGTCCGATGCTGCACGCAAGTCCACCTGCGACGTGCTTATCGTTCACACGGTTCGCTGAGCAGCTTCTCGCTGTTCGACTACTTCGCTGTTCGACTACTTCGATGGCAGTCGACCCAGAACGGGTCGGCTGCCATCGGTCGTTTCCGGCTGTCTCGCCGTCGTTTCAGTGGGCCGATACGGCGAACGAGGCCAATCCCGACAGTTCGCTCGGCAATGTCTCGGCATGAACGACGCCCAGGCGTTGCGTCGCACGGGTCAGCGCAACGTACAGGTCGCCCATGCCTCGTGGGGACTCCTCGAGGATGTCTGCAGGTTCGACGATGAGCACCGAATCGAATTCGAGTCCCTTGGCATCTCTTACTGTCGAGACGGTCACGAACTCCGATGTCAGATGTGACAAGTCTGCTAGAAGCCCGTGCGGCACCAGTACGGCGGTGAGACCGGGTCGCGGGTGCTCGGAAACACGCTCGGCGACAACCTCTACGAGATCGGCGCTCGTGACCTGCTGTGCCCACGGCAGATTGCCCGATTCGCGGATCGACCTGGGAACCGACTGAATTGGGTCGATGGCAGCCAACACATCCCGCGCAACGACCATGATCTCCGACGGTGTCCGGTAGTTCACAGTCAACTCCGTGCGTTTCCACCGCTGCGCGACATACGGTTCCAACACTTCGCCCCACGATGTGGTGCCTGCTGGATCTCCGGTTTGGGCGACGTCGCCCACCAACGTCATCCAGCGATTGGGGATACGACGCATCACCATTCGCCACGCCATGTCGGACAGTTCCTGGGCTTCGTCGACGATGACATGGCCGTAGGTCCAGGTGCGATCGCCTGCAGCTCGCTCGGCCGTGGTCAGTCGGGCGCCGGAGTCCTGTCTGGCGGCAAGTTGGCTGGCGTCGATCAAGTCGTATGCCATCAGGATCTCAGGGTCCAGCTCGTCCTCCAGATCCTGGGGCGCCGAGCCTGTCAATATATCCAACGCACCTTGAGCATCGGCAATCTGACTGCGCCACTGCCGATTTGCTCGTTCACGTTCGGCTGCATCATCGATCCCCAGCAACTCGGCCAACTCGTCGAGCAGAGGTGCATCTCCTGCACTGAAACCGCGTCCCACGCGTAGTAGGGAGTTCCGTTCGGCCGTCGACAGATCCGGGGTAGCGGACTCGATTCTCTCCGGGGATGCGAACAGCTCCAGCAGAACTTGCTGCGGGGACAGGTCCGGCCACAGTGCATCGATTGCTGCCATCACGTCGGCGTCGTCGCGCATTTCGTCTCGCATGTCGGCAATGTCATCGCGGCTGAGCAGACTTCCACCGTCGACGAGGTTCTCACCGAGAGTTGCCGCGAGCTGCTGTGCAAGTCCGTCGATCACCGAGGACACGAACAGTGGACGCGCCAAGTTGTGTGGTCGTCGCGAGGATCGTGCGCGTCCGCGAGCCCGCGAGACGATCTTCTTGTCGAGGAGGATGTCATAGGTGTCGAAGCGCAAGCGCGTCGGCTCCGCCGGAATCTCTTGGCGATCGCGCACTGCCTTGGTCAGAACAGCGACCATCGACGTCGAGCCCTTCACCTCGGCCGCGGTAATCGAATCCTCCACCGTGGCCCGGACGCCCGGATACAGATTCCCGATCGTCGACAACAGCACACCGGTTTCGCCGAGCGAGGGCAAAACCTGGCCGATGTAGTCCAGGAACGTGGCGTTCGGACCGATGATGAGAACGCCACTCTTCGCCAACTGCTGTCGATAGGTGTAGAGCAGATAGGCGGCACGGTGCAGGGCCACGGCCGTCTTGCCGGTTCCAGGGCCGCCCTGTACGACGAGCACGCTGCGGTGCTCCGACCGAATGATCGCGTCCTGTTCGCTCTGGATGGTCTCGACAATGTCGTTCATGTGCCCGGTGCGTGCAGCTTCGAGTGCAGACAACAGTGCGCTCTCACCCGCAACTCCGGTCGCCGTCGCATCGCGTCGCGCGTGCTGGGCCGCCTCCAGATCGAGGTACTCGTCGGCGATCGAGGTGACGCGGCGGCTGCGGGTGCGGATGTGTCTGCGGCGAACTATGTTCTCGGGCGCAGCGGGCGTCGCAAGATAGAACGGACGGGCCATCGGTGCGCGCCAGTCGAGCAGAAGTGATTCGTAGTCGTTCGCCTCGTCCAGGATGCCCACCCGACCGATGTAGCGGACACCGTCCTCCTCCGATTGTGGCGCGAGGTCGATGCGACCGAAGCACAGTCCGTTTTCGGCGGCGTCGTACTTTGCAATGTCGTCGTTGTACATCTGACTGAACGATTCGCGCTCGCTGCGAGCCTGCGGAGTGCCGCCGGTTGCGAGGAGTACAGCACTGAGCCGTGTACTTGCGTACTGACGGAGCGCATCCAACTGGTCGTAGAGCATCGTGACGTACGACTGCTCGCGATCCTGGTCGGACAGGGTGTCTTCTGACTCGTCAGCGATTGTGGGGCCGTCGTCCGGCAAAGGGTCTCCTCGGGAGTTCGGCGGCGAAATTTCGGTGAATCGAAATTCGCCCAAGCAGTCTACGACAAAAAAGAACCCCGCCGCAGAACCGCAGTTCAGGACGGGGCCCTTTTCGATCAGCCTGTCGAAATGGCTACTTGGAGTACTTCTGAACGCGCTTGTCCAGCTCTTTCTTGGCTTGCTCGACCTTCTTCTCGAGTTTGGCCTGAGCCTTCTCGGTCGCCTTGTCGAACTCCCGGCTCTGCTGTGCCGCGCGCTTGCGAGCACGCTTGCTGAGTGTTTCGGTCCGATCGGCGGCGACTTCAGCCCACTTACTGCCGCGGTCCTGCGCTAGTTCGGCAAATTCCGATGCCCGCTCAGTGGCAAGATTGGCCCACTTGGAGCCGCGATCCTGGGCAAGCTCGGCCAAGACGGCACTGCGCTCGGCTGCCGTATCGGCGAGCTTTGATCCCCGGTCGGCTGTCTTGTCGGCGAGCTTGGAGCCGCGCTTCTGCGCGACCTTGGCGAGCTCGGCACTACGGTCGGCTGTCTTGTCGGCGAGCTTGGAGCCGCGCTTCTGCGCGACCTTGGCGAGTTCGGAGCCACGGTCTTCGGCCTTGTGCGCCCAACGTGAGAGCACCGGCTGTGCGGCGTCGGCGAATTCCGAGCCCTTTTCCGCTGCGACATCGGCCCACTTGGATACGACGGGCTGTGCGGCGTCGGCGAATTCCGAGCCCTTTTCCGCTGCGACGTCGGCCCACTTGGATACGACGGGCTGTGCGGCGTCGGCAAAGTGCGAGCTACGAGTCGCAGCGACCGCTGCCAGCTCTTTCACGCGGTCGGAAGCGATACCGAGACGGTCTGCGGTGTCATGGGATCCGGGTAGCGCAGACTGAACGGATTCTGACGCCTTACGTGCGGCACGGCGACCCCGCCATGCCAGGGATGGCTTGCCCTCGGTGTCGACCGCAGCGATGAGCAGGCCACCCAGCAGGCTGACGTTCTTGAAGAACTGAGTGCGCTGCGCAGCTTTGGCAGCGGGATCGGTCTCGTTCCAGAAGGCGTGTCCGACATAGGTCGTCGGAATCAAACTGCCCGCCAGCGCGAGTGAGGCAATCCGCGGTGCCTTACCGGTGGCAAGCAAAAGACCGCCGCCGACCTGAATCGCTCCGTTGATCCGGACCAGTGTCTCGGGATCGCTGGGGAGATTCGAAGTGACGCTGTCCGGCAACGCGTCCTGGCCCTGTTCGATCAGTGGTGTGGCGGCTTGCGCCCTGCCTGTTGGGTTCCGGAGCGCGTCGATGCCCCCCGCGATGAAGATGGTCGACATCAGCGGTCGGGCGATACGGCGGACAAGCATTGACAGCCTCCTGCGTAGTTCGTAGGTGAACGAAGATGTTCCACGCGGCGCAGCACAGGAGTAAGCCCCCATACCGACCACGTTGTTCCAGCGTAGCCATACCCAGGCTTCCTAGGTTTCAAGCGTGACGGTGTTTCACCACCCGCGTTCGCGCCATTCGCCGAGGTGAGGGCGTTCGGCACCGAGCGTCGTGTCTTTGCCGTGGCCCGGGTAGACGATGGCATCGTCACCGAACCGGTCGAACAGCTTCGTGGTGACGTCGTCGAGAAGCTGTACGAAGTTCTCGGGTCCCGACGTCTTTCCGACACCGCCTGGAAAGAGTGAGTCGCCGGTGAAGATGTGAACGACGCCGTCCTCGGTATCGGTGTGAGCCAACGCGATCGACCCAGGCGTATGTCCTCGCAGATGGATGACGTCGAACGTGAGTTCACCCACGTCGATGCTGTCTCCTTCTTGCAGCAGGCGGTCCGGTGTCACCGGGAGTGGTTCGGCGTCCAAACTGTGCGCAGCAGTAGGTGAGGCGGTGCCTGCTGCGATGTCTTCCAATGCCTGCCAGTGATCAGCGTGTTGGTGCGTGGTGACGATGAGTGAGAGTCTTGGCGCGTTCTCGTCGATCAACTGCGCCAGGCGTGGTGCTTCGTTCGCTGCATCGATCAGCATCGATTCTCCGGTGGTGGAACAAACGATGAGATACGCATTGTTGTCCATGGGGCCGACCGACATCTTTGTGATCGTCCCGCTCGAGATCGTGCGTCGCGCAGGCGCTGATCCGGGGGAGACTGCGCCGGTGTAGTCGTCGTCGATGGCCATAAGGTGCTCGTCCATCTGGTGGACGCTACCGTCGGCGCGACTGCAAACCCTGTCCGGCCCTCCGAGTCGGAAGAACGTGTCAGAGGGTCGGCCTAGCATTGCTACTGCGTGAGGTTCGCCCTCACGTATGCATCCATGGAGCGACGGTTCGACTGTTCAGGCCGGTGGTACACGAGCCTGACAGCCTGGTCGTTCGACAAGAAGGGAAGACAGTGGCGGATCGCCTGATAGTGCGGGGTGCGCGTGAACACAACCTGCGAGGGGTCGACATCGACCTTCCTCGGGACAGCCTCATCGTCTTCACAGGTCTCTCGGGTTCAGGCAAATCCTCGCTCGCCTTCGACACGATCTTCGCCGAAGGCCAGCGCCGTTATGTCGAGTCGCTGTCCGCGTATGCGCGCCAGTTTCTGGGACAGATGGACAAGCCGGACGTCGACTTCATCGAGGGATTGTCGCCTGCTGTCTCCATCGATCAGAAGTCGACCAACCGAAATCCGCGGTCGACTGTGGGCACCATTACCGAGGTTTACGACTATCTCCGCCTGCTCTTCGCTCGTGCTGGGACGGCCCACTGCCCGGTCTGTGGCGAAAGGATCGCCCGGCAGACCCCGCAGCAGATCGTCGATCAGGTGTTGGAGATGGAAGAGGGGATCAAATTTCAGGTCCTCGCACCGGTCGTCCGTACCCGCAAGGGTGAGTTCGTAGACCTGTTCGATTCTCTCAATACCCAGGGTTATTCGCGTATCCGTGTCGACGGCGTGGTCCACCAACTCAATGATCCTCCGAAGCTGAAAAAGCAGGAGAAGCACGACATCGAGGTCGTGGTCGACCGACTCACTGTCAAGGCCGGCTCCAAACAGCGTCTTACCGACTCCGTCGAGACCGCACTGCGTCTCGCCGACGGCATCGTGGTCCTCGACTTCGTCGACCGCGAAGAAGATGCCCCTGACCGCGAACGTCGATTCTCCGAAAAGCTCGCATGTCCCAACGCGCACCCACTCTCGATCGACGACCTGGAGCCACGGTCATTCTCGTTCAACTCCCCGTACGGCGCGTGTTCCGAATGCCTCGGTCTCGGCGTGCGCAAGGAAGTGGACCCCGAGCTGGTCATTCCGGATCCGGATCTCTCGCTTGCCGGCGGTGCCATCGCCCCGTGGTCGATGGGCCAGACATCGGAGTACTTCGGCCGCCTGCTGTCCGGGCTGGCCGACGCCATGGAATTCGACCTCGACGCGCCGTGGAGCAAACTGCCCGCCAAGGTCAAGCGCGCAGTTCTCGAGGGCAGCGAGCACCAGGTTCACGTCAAGTACAAGAACCGCTACGGTCGCACCCGCTCGTACTATGCGGAGTTCGAAGGCGTCATGCCGTTCTTGCATCGCAGGCTCGAGCAAACCGAGTCCGAACAGATGAAGGAACGCTACGACGGCTACATGCGCGACGTTCCCTGCCCTGCCTGCGGGGGAGACCGGCTGCGCCCGGAGATTCTGTCGGTCACGATCGAAGCGGGCGATTTCGGTGCGAAGTCGATTGCTGATGTCTGCAAACTATCCATCTCCGAAACCGCAGACTTCTTGAACAGCCTCACGCTGGGTTCCAAAGAGGAAGCCATCGCCGGTCAGGTGCTTCGAGAAGTTCAAGCGCGACTCGGCTTCCTTCTCGACGTCGGTCTCGAATATTTGTCGCTGTCGCGCCCTGCTGGCTCGCTTTCCGGCGGGGAAGCTCAGCGCATCAGGCTCGCTACCCAAATCGGGTCCGGACTGGTCGGAGTGCTGTACGTGCTCGACGAGCCATCCATCGGGTTGCACCAGCGCGACAACCGTCGGCTCATCGACACGTTGACCAGACTCCGCGATCTCGGCAACACCCTGATCGTCGTCGAACACGACGAGGACACAATTCGAACCGCAGACTGGGTGGTCGACATCGGACCGCTCGCCGGTGAACACGGTGGCCGCGTCGTACATAGCGGTTCCTACGAGGATCTACTGACCTCGGAAGAGTCGCTGACGGGCGCATACCTGTCAGGGCGTTTACAGATTCCATTGCCCGATGCGCGACGGGTTGTCGACAAGAAGCGTCAGGTCACCGTCGTGGGTGCTCGCGAGCACAATCTGCGCGGCATCGACGTCAGCTTCCCCCTCGGAGTGCTGACTGCGGTGACCGGAGTGTCAGGTTCAGGTAAGTCGACGCTGGTCAATGACATTTTGGCGACCGTCATGGCCAACAAGCTCAACGGGGCGCGGCAGGTGCCGGGCCGTCATACCCGCATCAACGGCTTGGACCAACTCGACAAGCTCGTGCGCGTGGATCAGTCACCGATCGGGCGTACGCCCAGGTCGAACGCAGCCACCTACACCGGCGTGTTCGACAAGGTTCGCACTCTGTTTGCATCCACCACCGAGGCGAAGGTTCGCGGCTATCAGCCCGGTAGGTTCTCGTTCAACGTGAAGGGCGGTCGGTGCGAGGCGTGCTCCGGCGACGGAACCTTGAAGATCGAGATGAACTTTCTTCCCGATGTGTACGTACCTTGTGAAGTGTGCGAAGGCGCTCGCTACAACCGTGAGACGCTCGAGGTCCACTACAAGGGGAAGACGATCGCGCAGGTCCTCGATATGCCCATCGAGGAGGCAGCGGACTTCTTCGAGGCCATCACTTCCATCCACCGGTATCTCAAGACGCTCGTCGAGGTCGGCCTCGGATACGTCCGACTCGGCCAGCCCGCCACGACGCTGTCCGGCGGTGAGGCGCAGCGCGTGAAGCTCGCTGCCGAACTCCAGAAGCGGTCGACAGGACGGACCGTCTACATTCTCGACGAACCGACCACCGGCCTGCATTTCGAGGATATTCGGAAGCTGCTCGGTGTGGTCAACGGTCTCGTCGACAAGGGCAACACCGTCATCGTCATCGAGCACAACCTCGATGTCATCAAGGTGTCCGACTGGGTGATCGATATGGGACCAGAAGGCGGCAATGGCGGTGGAACGGTTGTGGCAGAAGGAAATCCAGAGGAAGTAGCAGCAGTTCCGGAAAGCTATACCGGAAAATTCCTGCAGGAGGCGTTGTCCCGTGAACCCGCGCCGGAGCCGAAAAAGGCGCCGGTCAAAAAGCGCCGACCACGAAAGGCCGCTTCGGTCTGACCATCCCCATGGATGTCCAGCCGAAGCGGGCCGAAGGTGGCCGGCGAGCGGAAAAGGCGTAGGAAGCGGATCAGTACACCGGGCCGGTGTACTTCTCTCCGGGACCTTTCCCTGGCTCGTCGGGATGCGCGGACGCTTCGCGGAATGCTTTCTGCAGAGCCTGAAGCCCTTCGCGGATCGGTCCGGCGTGTGGTCCGAGGTACTCGACCGACGCCGTGACGAGCCCTGCGAGTGCGGTGATGACTCGTCGCGCTTCGTCGAGATCGAGATAGGGGCTTTCCGACGGGTCCGGCTCGGACAGGCCAAGCTTCTCGGCCGCCGAGCTCATGAGCATCACGGCGGCACGGCTGATTACTTCGACAGCGGGAACGTCTGCGAGTTCGCGGACTTCTGGTTCGCGGCCTTCATTGACAGGTTCGGGAGTGCTCGTCATGCTCACGAGGATGGCACGGCGGCACGAGCCACTGACATCAGGTGTACCCGCGGCGATGCCCACATCACTTGAATGGTCCATTCATACGATCAAATCGCTCGAGCGCGTCATTGATGCTGTCGGCGTGTTCCCGCAGGCGTCGATTTCTCGAAACCCTGGGCGGCTGGTACTGTTCCTCATCGACCGTCTTCGGCGTGTTCTTTCTTACGAAAGCGCACTGTACGGAGGCAGCAAGTGGAGCCCGACTCCCACCGGTACCCAGTGTTTCAAGCTGGTTCCGGTCCGGTCGCCCGCAGTAGCAGAGATGCCACTCGGGCTTCCTCTTCGGAGGAGACGATATTGCGATGTATGCGGTATTTGTCGATCGGTCGACATCGGGCCCTGCACCAGCGGAATGCTGGAGCAGGGTTTTTTCGTTGTAGGAGAGAGTGTTCTCCGACAATGAGTGTCGAAGGACCCGGGCAGGCGGGCTGTGCCAATGGCGGGCGGTCGGCTAGACCCCTCACCGCACTACCTAGGAGGCCCCATCAGCACTGAGACTCGCATCAACGATCGCATTCGTGTTCCCGAGGTTCGTTTGGTCGGACCTGGCGGTGAACAGGTTGGCATCGTGCGTGTTGAAGATGCACTCCGCTTGGCTCTCGAAGCCGATCTCGATCTCGTAGAAGTGGCTCCCGACGCTCGTCCGCCGGTCTGCAAGATCATGGACTACGGGAAGTTCAAGTACGAGGCAGCGCAGAAGGCGCGCGAATCGCGCAAGAACCAGACCCTCACCGTTATCAAGGAGCAGAAGCTCCGCCCGAAGATCGACGCCCACGACTACGAGACCAAGAAGCGCAACGTTGTTCGCTTCCTCGAAGCCGGGTCGAAGGTCAAGGTCACCATCATGTTCCGCGGACGTGAGCAGTCTCGTCCGGAGCTCGGATTCCGTCTGCTGCAGCGTCTGGGCGCAGACGTTGCAGATCTTGGCTTCGTCGAGACCTCGGCCAAGCAGGACGGTCGCAACATGACGATGGTATTGGCCCCACACAAGGGTGCCAAGACTCGCGTCAAGGCACAGGAAAGTGCGGCGGCTCCGCCCGCTCAGCGTGCTCCTGCTCCGGAACCGACTACCTCGGCTTCGGCTGCTCCGGCACCCGCCGCTGCAGAGCCTGCTCCGACAGATGCTCCGGCAGCAGCAACGCCGCCGAGCAACTAGAGACTGCGCTGCCGAACCGAGTACGACCCGTAAGACGTTCCATGCCGACGCTATCGGCATGGACGTGCCGAGCAAGACCGAAGAGCAACACAGAACTGAGGACTCCATGCCCAAGCAGAAGACTCACAGTGGCGCCAAGAAGCGATTCAAGGTGTCCGGCAGCGGCAAGATCATGCGCCAGAAGGCTGGTCGTCGCCACTTGCTGGAGCACAAGTCCAGCAGGAGAACCCGTCGTCTCGACGGCGTCGCAGTTGTGACCAAGGCCGATGTGCCGCGGATGAAGCGCCTGCTCGGCATCTGATCTGGACTTCATAGTCGACCGTCTTGGTCGGCGCCATCCCATTACCATTCGGGGTTTCTAGAAGCCCCCAGATCGACAGGATTTGCCAGTGGCACGCGTAAAACGGGCGGTCAACGCCCAGAAGAAGCGCCGTTCGATTCTCGAGGCATCCAAGGGATACCGCGGACAGCGCTCACGTCTGTACACCAAGGCCAAGGAGCAGCAGCTCCACTCGCTCACCTATGCATACCGTGACCGCAAGGCACGCAAGGGTGACTTCCGTCGGCTGTGGATCACGCGTATCAACGCAGCAGCTCGCGCCAACGACATCACGTACAACCGCTTGATCCAGGGCCTGCGGCTCGGAGGCGTCGAGGTCGACCGCAAGATCCTCGCCGAGCTCGCTGTGTCGGATGCACCGGCTTTCGCCGGCCTCGTGGCCATCGCCAAGGCTGCATTGCCTGCCGACGTCAACGCTCCTGCTGGAGAAGCAGCCTGAGCAAGCTGACGCACGACGATCTAGATCCTGAACGGCCCGTGGACATGCTCACCGAGCGGACTCCACGGGTCGTTTCGGCTGTGAAGCTGTTGCGTGCGTCGGAGCGTCGAAAGTCGGGGCTTTTTCTGGCCGAAGGAACCAACTCGGTGACCGAGGCACTCGGTGCGGGTGTCGTCCGAGAGTTGTTCTATGCGGAGGATTCCGCCGATCGCAACGGCAGCGTTCTCGATGCGGCCCGCAGCGCGGGAATTCGAACCCATGCCATCAGCGCTCGAGCGGCAAAGGGTCTGTCCGACACGGTGACGCCGCCTGGGATCGTCGCGGTCTGTCGACTCGTGGATGTGGCGCTCGGCGATGCCCTCGGAGTCGATCCCACTTTGATCGCTGTTCCGGTGGAGGTATCTGAGCCGGGCAACGCGGGCACGGTCATCCGGGTCGCCGACGCCGTCGGTGCCGATGCGGTCGTGCTGCTGGGGGATTCGGTCGATCCGCACAACGGCAAATGTGTACGAGCGTCGGCGGGGAGTCTTTTTCACTTGCCGATCGCTCGCGAACGCTCGGTCGAACAGGGGCTCGGTGCCCTGCGGGCGAGCGGAATGAAAATTCTTGCCACCGCCGCCGATGGTGAGATCGATCTCGATGATGCCGACGAGCTGCTGAGTGGTCCGACGGCGTGGTTGTTCGGCAATGAAGCTCACGGATTGGACGCGACTGTGGCAGCTTCGGCCGATCATCGCGTCAGGATTCCCATTCATGGTCGTGCCGAGAGCTTGAATCTGGCAACAGCGGCAGCTATCTGCTTGTACTCGAGTGCCCGCGCTCAGCGCAGGTCCCGCAATAATTGACTCGACCTTCTCGCTTAGGATCGGCAGAGTCGTTCGAACGACATCACCCACCATCAAGGAGTTGCACCTCTCGTGGCGAAGAAAGATGGCGACAACGCCCAGCCTGTCGATCCGAGCGTGCTCGACGAGTCCGCGCTGGCTGCTGCGGTCGATGGTGCGGAGAAGGCATTCGCCGAGGTATCTGATCTGGACGAGTTGTCGAAGGTGAAGATCGAGCACATCGGCAACCGCGCGCCGCTGGCCCTTGCTCAGCGTGCTCTCGGCTCGATTCCGGGGGATCAGAAGGCTGACGCCGGCAAACGCGTCAAGGTCGCGCGCGATCGCGTGCAGAAGGCGTTCGACGCGCGCCGCGAGGTTCTTCTCGCCGAGCGCGATGCGGCGATTCTCGTCGCCGAGACGATCGACGTGACGTTGCCGTCGAATGCTCGTCCGGTCGGCGCTCGTCACCCCATCACGATCATTTCCGATCAGGTAGCGGACGTTTTCGTCGCAATGGGATGGGAAGTCGAGGAGGGTCCGGAAGTCGAGACCGAGCATTTCAACTTCGACGCTCTCAACTTCCTGCCTGATCATCCTGCGCGCACCATGCAGGACACGTTCCATATCGCACCCGAGGGTTCCCGTCAGGTGCTTCGGACTCATACCTCGCCTGTACAGGTGCGCTCGATGCTGTCGCGCGAGTTGCCGATCTACATTGTCTGCCCTGGTCGGACCTTTCGCACCGACGAGCTCGACTCGACGCATACCCCGGTGTTCCACCAGGTGGAAGGTCTTGCGATCGACAAGGGGCTGACGATGGCTCACCTGCGTGGAACTCTCGACGCGTTCGCGCGTGCACTGTTCGGTGACGAGACGCGCACTCGTATGCGTCCCAACTACTTCCCGTTCACCGAGCCTTCGGCGGAGGTGGACGTGTGGTTCCCGAAGAAGAAGGGCGGAGCCGGCTGGGTGGAATGGGGCGGCTGCGGAATGGTCAATCCCAAGGTTCTCCGTGCCAGCGGAATCGATCCGGAGGTGTACTCGGGATTTGCATTCGGGATGGGCTTGGAGCGGACTCTGCAGTTCCGCAACGACATTCCCGATATGCGCGACATCGTCGAGGGCGATATCCGTTTCACGTTGCCCTTCGGCGTCGAGGCCTGACGGACGCAACGTTTCTTTACCGACTGCCCGCGAGGCACCACCGTTTTCGACACGCAGAAAGAGCTGAGCAGACGTGCGAGTTCCACAATCCTGGTTGACCGAGGTTCTACAGCGCACGGCGCCGCAGTGGAAAGTGACGCCGGAAGAACTCGACGAGGGCTTCGTTCGGGTCGGCTTCGAGGTCGAGGAGCTCGATTCGCTCGACCAGGTGACGGGCCCCCTGGTCGTTGGTCGGGTCACGTCGATCACCGAGTTGACGGAGTTCAAGAAGCCGATTCGTTTCTGTTCGGTGGACGTCGGGGCAGACGGACCGCAGGAGATCGTGTGCGGGGCTCGTAACTTCGCCGAGGGTGATCTGATCGTCGCTGCGCTGCCAGGCAGCGTGCTTCCGGGTGGATTCGCCATTGCTGCGCGTGAAACGTACGGCAAGACGTCGAACGGCATGATCTGCTCGACGCTGGAGCTCGGTCTCGGCCGTGATCATGCCGGCATTCTGGTCCTGCCCGAGGGGACTGCGACGCCCGGCGACGATGCCAAAGTGGTTCTGGGTCTGGATGATTCGGTCATCGAGCTCAACGTGACGCCGGACCGTGGCTACGCGTTCTCGGTGCGTGGTCTCGCGCGTGAGCTTGCAAGTAGCTTCGATCTCGAATTCGCCGATCCGGCCAGTGGTCCGGTGCAGAACAACGAAGGTGAAGTGTGGCCTGCGACGGTCGAGACCGAGTCGAACGCCGCTCGGTTCGCGCTGCGGAAGGTCAGTGGAATCGATCCGGCTGCGGTCACGCCGTGGTGGATTCAGCGTCGTCTGCTTCTCGCGGGCGTCCGGCCGATTTCGGCGGCGGTCGATGTGACGAATTACGTTCTGCACGAGCTGGGACAGCCTCTGCACGCGTTCGACGCTGCGAAGTTGTCGGGTGACATCGTCGTCCGTCGTGCAAAGGCAGGGGAGAAGCTCACTACGCTCGATGACGTCGAGCGGACTCTGGACGCGGAGGATGTCGTCATCGCCGACGATTCCGGTGCGATTTCGCTGGCCGGAGTCATGGGTGGGGCATCGACCGAGGTCGGCGCCGACACCGTAGATGTGATTCTCGAAGCTGCCTCGTTCGATCCCTTGGCGGTGTTTCGGACCGGTAGGCGTCACAAATTGGTGAGCGAGGCCAGTAAGCGTTTCGAACGCACGGTGGATTCCGCGCTGCCGGTCGCTGCGCTCGATCGTGCCGCTCAGCTGCTCGTGGACATCGCCGGCGGCCGAATCGAACCGCTGCTGACCGATGTCGGATCGGCCGTGGTGTTCCCCGCCGTTCGCATGGATATCGACCTGCCCGACCGCATCGCCGGGGTGGCGTATCCGAACGGCGTCGCGGCGCGCAGGCTCACTCAGGTCGGGTGCGAGGTCGAGGTCGGCGTCAGCGAGTCGGGCCACGGCGAACTCGTCGTGACGCCGCCGACCTGGCGGCCGGATCTGCAGCAACCCGCAGACCTCGTCGAGGAAGTTCTGCGGCTGGAGGGTCTGGAGAAGATTCCGTCCGTATTACCCTCAGCACCCGCAGGCCGCGGACTGACCCCCACGCAGAAGCGAAAGCGCGCAGTCGGCAAGTCGCTTGCCTTCGCCGGTTACGTCGAGGTATTGCCGAACGTGTTCCTTCCGACAGGGGTCTTCGATACGTGGGGCCTTCCGGCGGATGATGCGCGTCGGCGAACCACGACGGTGCTCAACCCGTTGGAAGCCGATCGGCCGGAACTGGCGACGACCATCCTTCCCGGCTTGCTCGAGATTCTCGCGCGCAACGTCGCTCGTGGTCAGCGTGATCTGTTGTTGTTCGGAATAGCGCAGGTCGTCCTGCCCGGTGACGACACCGTCACGGTGGAGCCCATTGCCGTCGATTCTCGACCGTCGGACGCCGAGATCGCTCACCTGCGTGGGTCGCTGCCGGATCAGCCCGTTCATGTGGGTGCGGTCCTCACCGGTCACAGTGTGCCGGCCGGTCCTTGGGGTCCGGGCCGACCAGTGGAGGCGTCGGACGCTTTCGCCGCGGCGAGAACCGTCGCGACTGCAGCGGGGGTCGAGATCGAGTTGAGGGCGGCGCAGAAGCTGCCGTGGCATCCGGGGCGATGCGCGGAGTTGGTTGTCGAGGGTGTAGTGGTGGGCTATGCGGGGGAGCTGCACCCGGCAGTGCTCGAGCGGGCGCAATTGCCGTCGCGCACGTGTGCGGTCGAGATGAATCTTGATGCACTGCCGATCATCGAGTCGTTCCCGGCGCCGGTCGTCTCTCCCTACCCGGCGGTGATGCAGGACGTCGCGGTCGTGGTTGCCGACACGGTCCCAGCCTTCGAGGTGGAATCGGCGTTGAAGTCCGGCGCGGGTGAATTGCTCGAGAGCATTCGGCTTTTCGATGTCTACGAAGGCGAGCAGGTCGGCGAGGGGCAAAAGTCGCTGGCTTTTGCTCTCGTCTTCCGCGGTGTGGACGGAACGTTGACCGAGGCGCAGGCGTCGGAGGCTCGCGATGCGGCAGTAGCTGCAGCGGGAGAAGCAGTCGGAGCGCGCTGGCGAAGCTGATACGTCCGTTGTCGTTCTTCCGTAGCGTGGGGGCACGGACTCACGGGACAGAGGAGGAATCATGGGCACTGGTAGCGCAGAAGATCGATCCGATGTAGCGGTGCTGCGGGAGGTGCTCGCTTCGGTTGGCGGCCGTCCGGCTCTCGCGCCGGTCCAAGCCGCCGCATCGGCGTTGCTGGCGGAAATAGATACGGCCAGTAGTGGTGTCGAGCCTGGCAAGGTTCCGCCGGGCGATATTCCGGATGTCGACGTTCCGGGGTTGACGCGGCCGCAAATCGACCAGCCGCTCGGTGACCCGCCGTTGGGTATTCTGGATGCCGAAGTTGTCGGTGACAGCGGCGTCGATCAGTCGATCGGAGGCGTGAGCACCGGTTACTCGGCCCATGGGTCGCCGACCGGATACAGCGAAGACGGTGTTCCGACGTGGGACAACGTTCGGGACAAAGTCGAGCTTCGGACGGGTACCGCGCTGGGCGCCGAGGAACTCGATCACCTCAGCCCGGCTGGTCGTACGCTGGATGAGCAGTGGAACGAACGTCAGGAGTCGGGCCGAAAGAAGCTCGAGGAGATCCGACGGTCGATGAAGGACAGTTGAGCGCTCGGTCGCCCCAACTATGAATGAGCTTGCATGATGGTGCATAATCAAACGTATGGTTGATGCTACGAAAGACGGTGAGCGGTCAGCTCCGCTGAGAATCGCAGTCGCGGGGGCAAGCGGATACGCCGGCGGCGAGATTCTGCGATTGTTACTCGGCCACCCGGGCGTGCGATCAGGAGCGCTCGTCATCGGATCGTTGACCGCCGGAGGTAATGCGGGCGCGGCACTGGGGGACTTCCATCCCCATCTACTGCCGCTCGCAGATCGCGTGCTGTCCGAAACGACCATCGATGAACTTGCCGGACACGACGTCGTATTTCTGGGACTTCCGCATGGCAAGTCCGCAGAAATCGCGAATCAGCTTCCCGAGACCGTCGTTATCATCGATTGCGGTGCCGACTTTCGCCTCACCGACCCATCCGCATGGGAGAAGTACTACAAGACTCCGCACGCGGGGACGTGGCCTTACGGTCTGCCCGAATTGCCGGGTGCGCGGGAGAAGCTCATCGGTGCCACGCGCATCGCTGTGCCGGGTTGCTACCCGACGGTGTCGAGTCTTGCGCTCGCGCCGGCCGTCGCTGCCGGCATCATCGAGCCGCGTGTCAATGTTGTTGCCGTGACCGGAACTTCGGGGGCCGGACGCGCCCCGAAGGCGGACCTGCTCGGGTCCGAAGTCATGGGCTCTGTGCGGGCTTACGCGGTCGCAGGTGCCCATCGGCACACTCCGGAGATAATTCAAAATCTTTCTGCGCTGTCGCCGGTCCCGGTCTCGGTGTCGTTCACTCCGATCCTCGCTCCCATGCCCCGCGGAATTCTCGCCACCTGCACAGCCGTCACGACAGCGACGCAGGAGCAGGCGATCGAGGTGTACGAAAAGGCCTATGCCGCTGAGCCGTTCGTGCACGTACTCGGTGGTGGCAGGTTACCGCAGACAGGAGCTGTGATCGGGTCCAATGCAGTGCAGCTCAGTGTGTCGGTCGATGTCGACGCCGGTTTACTCGTCGTCATCGGTGCGATCGACAATCTGGCCAAAGGCACCGCAGGCGGCGCAGTGCAATCGATGAATCTTGCCCTTGGAATACCAGAGACCGACGGTCTCTCGACAGTGGGAGTTGCACCGTGACCAGTCTTGCTGATGCGCATGCCTTGCCGGGCAAACTCGTTCGGACACAGGGAGTGACGGCTTCCGCCGGTTTTCGCGGCGCTGGAATCGCTGCAGGCATCAAGGTCAGCGGTAGAACCGACCTTGCGTTGGTCTTCAACGAGGGCCCGGATCTGACCGCGGCAGGCGTCTTCACCCGCAACAAGGTCAAAGCTGCACCCGTGCTGTGGTCGCAACAGGTGCTGCGTACCGGAAAGCTCCGTGCGGTCATCCTGAACTCGGGTGGTGCCAACGCCTGCACGGGTGCACCCGGATTTCAGGATGCGCATCGCACCGCGGAGGAAGTGGCTGCAGCGCTCAGCAATTGGGGGACCGAGACCGGGGCTGTCGAGGTCGCAGTCTGTTCGACCGGGCTGATCGGTGACAGGTTGCCGATGGACAAACTGATACCCGGTGTCACCGAGGTGGTTCATGAGCTCGCCGGTGGTATTTCCGGCGGAACCGATGCGGCACATGCCATCATGACGACGGACACCGTGCCCAAGCAAGCTGCGATTCACCATGTCGACAAGTGGAATGTCGGTGGAATGGCAAAGGGCGCAGGGATGCTCGCGCCCTCGCTCGCGACGATGCTGTGCGTCGTCACGACCGATGCCGTTGCCACCGCGGACCAGCTCGACACCGCGCTGCGCAACGCCACCCGGTTGTCCTTCGACCGGCTCGATGTCGACGGCGCGACGTCCACGAACGACACCGTATTGCTTCTGTCCTCGGGCGCGAGCGGGGTGACACCGTCCCAGGACGATCTCGACGCTGCAGTACTTGCTGTCTGTGATGATCTGGCAGATCAGCTGATGGCCGACGCAGAAGGCGTCACCAAGCGCATTCTCGTGAAGGTGTCCGGGGCGGTATCTGAGGACGACGCACTGATCGGTGCCCGAACGGTCGCGCGTGACAGTCTCGTGAAAACAGCGCTGTTCGGTTCTGACCCGAACTGGGGCCGAGTGCTGGCCGCAATCGGTATTGCGCCGATCGAGCTCGATCCCGACCGACTCTGCGTCTCGTTCAATGGACATCCGGTATGCATCGATGGTGTCGGAGCTCCCGACGCCCGCGAGGTGGATCTGTCGGGTGAAGATATCGAGTTGACCATCGATCTGGGTGTCGGCGACGCGTCGGTGGTCATCCGCACGACCGATCTCTCACATGCCTACGTCGAAGAGAACTCGGCGTACTCCTCGTGACCGGGTCGGATTTGTCGGCTACGCAGAAGGCGCACACGCTCGCGGGTGCGCTGCCGTGGCTGCAGAAGTTTCACGACAAGATCATCGTGGTCAAGTACGGCGGCAACGCCATGATCGACGAGGATCTCAAGCGTGCGTTCGCCGCAGACATGGTTTTTCTGCGGACCATCGGCATCCATCCGGTTGTCGTGCACGGCGGCGGACCACAGATAACTGCGATGCTGTCGCGCTTGGGCATGAACGGGGAATTCCGTGGAGGATTCCGCGTCACCACCCCTGAGGTCATGGATGTCGTGCGGATGGTGCTGTTCGGCCAGGTAGGTCGCGAGCTCGTCGGTCTGATCAACAGTCACGGCCCCTACGCCGTCGGCATCTCCGGGGAAGATGCGCATCTTTTCACCGCATCGAAACGCACGGTGATGGTCGACGGCATCGAAACCGACATCGGCCTCGTCGGCGACGTCACCTCGGTCAATCCGGATGCCGTGCTCGATCTCATCGCCGCGGGCCGGATTCCAGTGGTCTCCACCATCGCACCCGATTCCGACGGCGTCGTGCACAACATCAATGCAGATACTGCCGCGGCAGCGCTGGCGGAAGCAATCGGCGCCGAGAAATTGGTTGTCCTCACCGATGTCGAAGGGCTGTACATCAATTGGCCCGATCGTTCCTCTTTGACGTCGAAGATCGATGTCGACGCATTGTCGGCGCTTCTGCCGTCCCTCGACGCAGGCATGGTGCCCAAGATGGAAGCCTGCCTACGTGCAGTTCTGGGTGGTGTTCCGTCGGCACACGTCATCGACGGCCGAGTGCCGCACTCGGTTCTCGTCGAACTCTTCACGGGCGAAGGAATCGGCACGATGGTGCATCCCGCCCAACACGCAGAAAAGGAAAACCAGCTATGACCGACCATGTCGCAACTGTCGATCTCCAGGCGCGGTGGTCGAACTCGCTGATGAACAATTACGGCGTGCCGCGTGTCGCTCTGGTCCGCGGTCAGGGCGCTGTCGTCACCGACGCGGACGGCAAGGAATACCTCGACCTGCTCGCTGGGATAGCTGTCAACATCCTCGGTCACGCGCATCCCGCCGTCATCGAAGCGGTGACCACGCAGTTGTCGACCCTGGGGCACACGTCGAATCTGTATGCGAGCGAACCGGGAATCGCCCTGGCCGAACAGTTGCTCGCGAATCTCGGCGCGGAAGCGTCGGGTCGAGTGTTCTTGTGCAACTCGGGCACTGAGGCCAACGAGGCTGCCTTCAAGATTGCCCGGTTGACGGGTCGACCGAACATCGTTGCGGCAGAGAAGTCGTTCCATGGGCGCACGATGGGTGCCTTGGCGTTGACAGGTCAGCCGGACAAGCGTGCACCGTTCGAACCGATGCCTGCAGGCGTTCAGCACGTGCCGTACGGCGATGTTGCAGCGCTCGAGGCTGCGGTCGATTCCGATACTGCCGCGGTGTTCCTCGAACCGATCATGGGTGAGGGAGGCGTTGTCGTTCCTCCCGAGGGGTATCTCGTCGCCGCTCGCGAGATCACGGCCCGTCACGGCGCACTGTTGGTTCTGGACGAAGTCCAGACCGGCATCGGCCGCACCGGCTGGTTCTACGCGCACCAGGCCGTGGGAATTGTGCCGGACGTCATCACGCTCGCCAAGGGCCTCGGTGGCGGATTGCCGATCGGTGCCTGCATCGGTATCGGGGAGGCAGCCACCTTGCTGCACCCGGGTAAACACGGCACGACGTTCGGCGGGAATCCCGTGTGTGCCGCCGCTGCCCTCGCGGTCCTGCGCACGATCGCACAGGACGATCTGATCTCGCATGCAGATCGGATGGGGAAGCTGCTCATTCATTCGATCGAGGAATTGAATCACCCTCTCGTCGACCGAGTCCGCGGTGCAGGCCTGCTGCTCGGCGTGGTGCTGACCCGGCCCGTCGCGCCCGCCGTCGAGTCGGCCGCACGTGAAGCCGGATTCCTGATCAACGCGGCGCAGCCCGATGTGTTGCGTCTCGCTCCACCACTCGTACTGACCGAGGACCAAGCTGCATCGTTCGTCGCAGCGCTTCCCACACTTCTCGATTCAGCACAGGAAACGGAATAGCCATGGCAATGATCAACTTCCTGCGGGACGACGACCTGACTCCGCAGCAACAGGGCGAGGTTCTGGCCATCGCCGCCGAACTCAAGCGCGCTCCGTTCTCGAAGCGACCACTCGAGGGGCCTCAGGGCGTCGGAGTCATCTTCGAGAAGAATTCCACTCGAACTCGTTTTTCCTTCGAGATCGGGATTGCACAGCTCGGCGGTCATGCTGTCGTCGTCGATGGCCGCGATACTCAGCTGGGGCGTGAAGAGACTTTGCAGGACACGGGCAGGGTGCTCTCGCGCTACGTCGAGGCGGTGGTGTGGCGCACGTTCGGGCAGGAGCGACTCGAACAGATGGCCTCTGGTGCCACCGTCCCGATCGTCAATGCGTTGTCCGACGAGTTCCATCCGTGCCAGGTGCTCGCCGATCTGCAGACTCTCGCCGAGCATAAGGGCTCTTTGACGGGCCTCGAACTCGCGTACTTCGGTGACGGCGCGAACAACATGGCGCATTCGCTTCTGCTCGGCGGCGTCACCGCAGGAATCAATGTGACGATTGCTGCGCCGAAGGAGTTCGCACCGCGGGACTACGTTCTCGAGGCTGCTAGGGAGCGTGCTGCGCAGACGGGGGCCACGATCACGATCACCGACGACCCGCAAGCCGCAGCGACAGGCGCAGACGCCCTGGTCACCGATACGTGGACTTCGATGGGCCAGGAGAACGACGGACTCGATCGCGTCGCACCGTTCCGGCCGTACCGGATCGATGCGGAGCTGTTGGCGCTCGCCAAGACCGACGCCGTCGTGCTGCATTGCTTGCCCGCACATCGCGGGGAGGAGATCACCGACGAAGTTCTCGACGGGCCTCGCAGCGTCGTATGGGACGAGGCCGAGAACCGGTTGCATGCACAGAAGGCACTGCTGGTCTGGCTGCTAGAGCAGGCGCGACGGCCGTGAGCGAGCAGGTGTCGTCGATGTCGTCGATGCCGCTGACGGCGTCTACGCGGGCGGGCAGGCAGGCACGCATCGTGTCCCTGCTGTCGACACACCAGGTGCGCAGTCAGCCGGAGCTTGCATCGTTACTGGTCGCCGAAGGTATCGATGTAACCCAGGCGACACTCTCGCGGGATCTCGACGAGCTCGGAGCCGTCAAACTTCGTGCGGCCGACGGCGGCGCCGGAGTCTACGTGGTACCCGAGGACGGTAGCCCTGTTCGAGGCGTATCCGGCGGAACTGACCGACTCACTCGCATGCTCGGCGAGCTGCTCGTATCGACGGACTGGAGCGGAAATCAAGCTGTTCTCCGAACTCCGCCGGGCGCTGCGCACTACCTCGCCAGCGCGCTCGACCGGGCCTCGTTGAGGGAGATTGTGGGAACGATTGCCGGGGATGACACCATTTTGGTGATCGCCCGCGAACCACTCACCGGACAAGAGCTCGCGGACAAGCTGGAAAGATTGGCCAGACGCGCGGATTAGCAGTCCCGCAGACGGCAAAACCGAGAATTACCCACAGCTACAAAGGAGCGCATACATCATGGCCGAACGCGTCATTCTCGCCTACTCGGGTGGATTGGACACCTCCGTCGCCATCAGCTGGATCGGCAAGGAGACCGGTAAAGAGGTCGTCGCCGTCGCCATCGATCTGGGTCAGGGCGGTGAGGACATGGAGGTCGTGCGCCAGCGCGCCCTCGATTGTGGTGCTGTCGAGGCCGTCGTCGTGGACGCTCGAGACGAGTTCGCCGACGAGTACTGCTTGCCGACGATTCAGAACAATGCGCTGTACATGGATCGCTACCCGCTGGTGTCTGCGATCAGCCGTCCGCTGATCGTCAAGCATCTCGTCGAGGCCGCTCGTTCGCACGGGGGCACCGTCGTCGCGCATGGTTGCACCGGTAAGGGCAACGACCAGGTCCGCTTCGAGGTCGGGTTCAACACACTGGCACCCGAGCTCGACGTCCTCGCTCCTGTTCGCGATTACGCCTGGACGAGGGAGAAGGCGATTGCGTTCGCCGAAGAGAACAAGATTCCGATCAACGTCAGCAAGAAGTCGCCCTTCTCGATCGATCAGAACGTGTGGGGCCGTGCAGTCGAAACCGGCTTCCTCGAAGATCTGTGGAACGCCCCGACGAAGGACGTCTACGACTACACCCAGGACCCATCGGCCAACTGGACAGCCCCGGACGAGCTCATCATCGGCTTCGACAAGGGCCGCCCGGTCAGCATCGACGGCCGTCCGGTGTCGGTTCTCGAAGCGATCCAGGAACTGAACACGCGGGCGGGCGCTCAGGGCGTCGGCCGTCTCGACGTCGTCGAGGACCGTCTCGTGGGCATCAAGAGCCGCGAGATCTACGAGGCTCCCGGCGCGATGGTCCTGATCCGCGCGCACGAGGAGCTCGAGCACGTCACCCTCGAGCGTGAGCTAGGACGCTACAAGCGGCACACCGATCAGAAGTGGGCCGAGCTGGTGTACGACGGTCTGTGGTATTCCCCCCTCAAGGGTGCCCTCGATACGTTCAACGAGCACACCCAAGAGCACGTGTCCGGCGAGATCCGCCTTGCACTGCATGCGGGTTCCATCAGCGTCAACGGACGCCGTAGCGACAAGTCGCTGTACGACTTCAACCTCGCGACGTACGACGAGGGCGACACTTTCGATCAGTCTTCCGCCAAGGGCTTCGTTCAGCTTCATGGGTTGTCGTCGAAGATCGCCCACAAGCGGGAGCTGGGATTGTGAGTTCGGCCGAGGCTCATGGCACCAACGAGGGGTCACTGTGGGGCGGACGCTTTGCGTCCGGCCCCGCAGCGGCCATGGCTGCGCTGAGCAAATCCACACATTTCGACTGGGTGCTCGCGCCCTACGACATTCGGGCGTCGATGGCACACGCCCGCGTCCTCAACGGCGCAGGTTTGCTGACGGCTCAGGACCTCGAGGCTATGCTTGCTGGTTTGCAGGGGTTGGCCGACGATGTCGCCTCGGGCGCCTTCGTGGCAGCGGAGTCCGACGAGGATGTCCACGGTGCACTGGAACGGGGTCTGATCGACCGGGTGGGAGCCGAGGTCGGCGGACGTCTTCGGGCAGGCCGCTCACGCAACGACCAAGTCGCGACACTGTTCCGGATGTGGCTACGTGACGCAGTTCGTCGGGTATCGACGGGTGTGCTCGATGTAGTGGATTCCCTTGCGACGCAGGCTGCGTCGCATTCGAGCGCCGTCATGCCAGGAAAGACGCATTCGCAGGCGGCGCAGCCGGTTCTTCTGGCACATCATCTCCTCGCTCACACTCATCCGTTGCTGCGAGATGTTCAGCGGTTCGTGGACTTCGACGTCCGGGCCGCAGTGTCGCCCTACGGATCGGGGGCGTTGGCTGGTTCCTCGCTCGGGTTGAGCCCGGAGAAGATTGCCGCGGAGTTGGGGTTCGATTCTTCGGCGGAGAACTCGATCGATGCAACTTCCTCACGTGATTTCGCGGCTGAGGCGGCTTTCGTCCTGGCGATGACGGCCGTCGACCTCTCGCGTCTGGCGGAGGAGATCATCTCGTGGAGCACGCCGGAGTACGGCTATGTAACGCTGGCCGACGCGTGGTCCACCGGAAGTTCGATCATGCCGCAGAAGAAAAATCCCGACGTCGCGGAGCTGACGCGTGGTAAATCCGGTCGGTTGATCGGAAATCTCACGGGATTGTTGGCAACCCTGAAGGCTCAGCCTCTGGCGTACAACAGGGACTTGCAGGAAGACAAGGAGCCGGTCTTCGACTCCGTTGCCCAGTTGGAGTTGCTGCTTCCGGCTCTCGCCGGTTTGGTGCAGACCCTCGAGTTTCACGTCGATCGCCTGGCAGAACTGGCGCCGGCAGGCTTCACACTGGCCACCGATATCGCCGAGTGGCTGGTTCGTCAGGGCATTCCGTTCCGGGTGGCGCACGAAGCTGCAGGTGCGTGTGTGAAGGCAGCCGAGGCACGCGGTGTGGGCTTGGCCGAACTTACCGATGAGGAGTTGTCCTCTATCGACCCGGCTCTGACGCCGGAGGTGCGCACCGTTCTGACCGTAGAGGGATCTATCTCGTCTCGTGATTCACGAGGCGGGACTGCTGCGGTTCAGGTTGCCAAGCAGTTGGACGGAGTTCGTTCGACGGCGGACCGCCTTCGGAATTGGGTCGATTCGGGCATCGGAGCGCACTGAGACGCAAAACAGTCATGTTCGCCGGATTTCTGACGGTCGTGTGGCAAGCTTGCGGAAACGTGGCAAGTGGGCGGTCGGAGTCCGTATCCCGAAATGCAGGGGATTGAACCGGGAGTTGTAGTTGTGGGACTGAACGCAGACGCGGTGCGCGGACCGTTGCGACGTGCGATCGCAACTGCACAGAACGGATTGGAAGTCCTCCGTTTGGGTGGACTCGAAACCGAGGTCGATCCATCTCCCTTCAAGATCGTCGATCGAGAACCGATGTACAAGTTGCGTCGCTATTTCCCCGACGCCCTCGGTACCGATTCCAGGCCTCCGGTCGTTCTCGTTCCACCGATGATGGTGTCAGCGGACGTATACGACGTGACCACCGAACACGGCGCCGCCGGGATTCTGCACGGGATGGGTCTCGATCCGTGGGTCGTCGATTTCGGTTCGCCCGACACCGAGGAAGGCGGTTGGAGTCGCACCCTCGCCGATCATGTCGTAGCCATCAGTGAGGTCATCGACAAAGTTCACGAGCACACCGGACGTGACGTCCACCTTGCCGGTTATTCCCAGGGTGGGATGTTCTGTTACCAAGCGGCTGCCTATCGCGGCGGACGAAACCTGGCCAGCCTCATCACGTTCGGCGCTCCCGTCGATACGCTGGCTGCACTGCCGCTCGGTATTCCAGCCGGCGTGGCGACGCGCGGCGCCGAATTCCTTGCCGACCACGTCTTCACTCGGCTGGCGGTGTCCGGATGGATGGCCCGTACCGGATTTCAACTGCTCGATCCAGCCAAGACCGTGCGATCTCGGCTCGATTTTCTACGACAACTCCACGACCGCGAGGCGTTGCTTCCGCGTGAACCACAGCGTCGTTTCTTGGCGCTCGACGGCTGGGTCGCGTGGTCGGGTCCCGCTGTTGCGGAGCTTTTGAAGCAATTCGTAGTGCACAACAGAATGATGACCGGCGGGTTCGTCATCAAGGATCGCCTGCTCACCTTGTCGAATCTGACGGTTCCGGTTCTCGCGTTCCTCGGCGAGGTCGACGACATCGGGCAACCGCTGGCCGTGCGCGGCATCAGGCGGGCAGCGCCGCGCGCAGAAGTGTACGAGAGTACGCTGCGCGCAGGACATTTCGGGCTCGTAGTCGGGAGTTTGGCAGCATCACAGACGTGGCCGACAACGGGAGAGTGGATTCGTTGGCGTGAGGGTCTGGGAGACAAGCCCGAGGCAGCGCACGAAATGATGTACGACGAGCACCAGGACACCGACAGTGGTGTGTCGGTGAGCAACCGGATCATCCACACTGCAGCCTCGATTGCCGAAGTCGGCGTAGGGGTCGGCCGTGGACTCGCAGCTGCTGCAACGGGCGCGATGCGTGGCACTCGCGAGATCTCCACCGAGGCCGTACGAACCTTGCCGAGGTTGGCGCGACTCGGTCAGATGCAACCCCACACTCTGGTGAGCCTGGGACGACTCATCGCGGAACAGGGACGAAAGTCGCCCAACGGTGAGTGCTTTCTGTTCGACGACCGTGTCCACACCTACCGGGCTGTCAATGCTCGTATCGACAATGTGGTCCGAGGGCTGCTCGCGTCGGGTGTCAGGCCGTCCGCTCGCATCGGTGTACTGATGGACACTCGCCCCAGCGCGCTGGCGGCCATCGCAGCGTTGTCGCGTATCGGCGCTGTCGCAGTACTTTTCCCACCGGGTGGAGATCTCGAGAGCGCACTGCTAGCGATCGACGTCGACACCGTCATCGCCGATCCCGAGAACATGAAAGCAGCGACTTCGGTGGCCGCCAACGTACTCGTTCTGGGTGGCGGAGACGCTCGAACTCTCGATATCCCCTCGGGTTCCGATGTCGTCGATCTCGAACTGATCGATCCGGACTCGGTGCGATTGCCCGCGTGGTACTCACCGGATCCTGGCCGTGCCCGTGAACTCGCGGTGGTGCTGTTCAACCCGACCGAACGTGGGTTGGAACCGCGCTTCATCACCAATCATCGTTGGGCCCTGTCTGCGTTCGGCACTGCAACAGCAGCGGCTTTGGGTAGTGGCGACACGGTGTATTGCCTTGCCCCTCTTCATCATTCCGCCGGTTTACTGGTCAGCGTGGGCGGTGCGCTTGCCGGCGGTTCGCGCATAGCGCTCTCGCGTGGTCTCGAACCGACCAGATTCGCCGAGGAGGTATCTCGTTACGGGGTCACCGTCATCAGCTACACCTGGGCGATGATGCAGGCGATCCTCGACGACGAGCTATCGGCTCTGGACCTCAGTCATCCGGTTCGACTCTTCATCGGGTCCGGAATGCCCGTCGGACTCTGGAAGCGGACGCTCGAGCGGTTCGCGCCTGCGCGGGTGCTCGAGTTCTATGCCTCCACCGAGAACGACGTCATCCTCGCCAACGTCGGCGGTTCGAAAATCGGCTCCAAGGGCCGACCGCTTCCGGGGAGCGCCAGGGTGGCACTTGCCGCCTACGATCCGATCAACGCCCGGCTCGAGGAGGACGAAGACGGTTTCGTTCGCATGTGCCGAGACGATGAGGTCGGCCTTCTACTCGGTCGTCCAGGAAGCGACGGCGAGGTCACCAGTCCGCTGATGCGCGATGTCTTCCAGCCAGGAGACTCGTGGATTCCGACGGAGAATCTGTTTCGACGCGACTCCGACGGGGACTTCTGGCTCGTCGACCGCAAGGACACCGTCGTGAAGGCTCGACGCGGACCGGTCTTCACTCAGCCGATCATCGACGCGTTCGGTGACGTCGAGGACGTCGTGTCGGTGGTCGTGTACGGCGTAGATCCGATCGGCTCGAGTAGAGAACATCACCGTTCGGATCGACGTGTCGACGAGATTGCAGTCTGCGGGGTGTCCGTGCGGGGCGACAACTCGCTACCGGTCAAAACCGTAAGCGATGTGTTGGCAGTGTTGCTGCCGGCGCAGCGCCCCGACATCGTCCACATCGTCGACGAAATTTCGCTTTCTCGTGCGTTCCGGCCGAAGATGACCGAACTGCAGAGAGCTGGGGTTCCGGCTCCGGGTGTCAGGTCCTGGTACTACGACGCCGACTCGGGGTCTTACCGACGGTTGACCAAAGCGGTTGTCGCCGAACAGTTCACGAAGAGCTGACAGAGCCTCCGTAGGCAGTCGAGGCTGCGATGGATCGGTCATCGGATAAGTTGATCGCACGGACTTCGCTCCGGCCAGGTAGGACAACACCGAGAGAAGGACTTCAGTGGCTATCGATCAGACGCTCCTCAGCATTCTTGCTTGCCCCGTGGACAAGGGGCCGTTGCTACTCGTAGAAGACGAACTGTTGTACAACCCCCGACTGCAGCGCGCTTACCCGATCGAGAATGGGATTCCTGTGTTGCTGGTAGATGAGGCGCGAGACGTGGATCAGGCCGAGCACGAGTCGATTGTGGCGCGGGCGCAGTCCTAGTCGCTATTTTCGGGCATCGGCCCGGTGAGGTATTGCTGCAGGATCGGGGCTACCCAGTCGACAACCCGCGCGACGGGCATCGACGCCAGTGGTTCGAGCGCGAGTATGTGCCGGGCGAGCAGCAGTCCAGCCATTTGTGACGCGACGAGGTTCACGCGTTCGAGCGCCGAGCCGATCGGGCTGTCGACTCTTTTCGCGACGTCGCGGAGTGCGACCTGCAAGAGAAATGTACCGATCAACGTCGTGTCCCCGGATGCGATCATGGATCGGAACGCTGCGATGACGGCTTCACCGTCTTTCGAGTCCCACACTCCCAGAATTGCAGTAGCCAGGGCGCGACCAAGGTCGTCGTTGTCGGCAGCTGCGACAGGTTCCAGAACTTCGGCTGGGTCTGCGGGGAGTGCAATGGCTGCAACGAACAGGCCTCGTTTGGTGCCGAAGTAGTGGTGGACGAGTGCAGAGTCGACGCCTGCATCGGCAGCGACGCTGCGGATGGAGGTCGTATCGAAACCGGACTGCGCGAACCGGGTGCGAGCGGACGCAAGGATCGCCTCCCGGGTTTTCGATTGCCCTGGCCTTCGCCCTGATTTGCTTCCGACACCGTTCGCTTCGGTCACGGGGTTCTCCGTCGCAGCGTTGCCGCTCCAGCACAAAGAGCGAGCACGGTGAAGCCGGCGACCACCGCTATGTCGGCCCCCATTCTCCCGGTCACGCCGGTGTGCAGCGAGACTTCTTGCAGTGCATCGACGGCGTAGGTGAGTGGCAGAAAGTTACTGATGATGTGCAGCCAGTCCGGCATCTGATCACGCGGAACGAGCAGGCCACACAGGAAGAACTGCGGAAGCACTACCAAGGGCATGAATTGAACTGCCTGGAACTCGGTTTTCGCGAAGGCGCTGCACAGTAGACCGATCGACACGCCCAACATCGCCACGAGCACAGCAATGACGACAACCCACACGGCTGGTCCGGCCGTCGTCAATCCGAGTGCCCCGAAAGTTACCGTGCAGGCGAGGAGGGCTTGACCGAGTGCGGCTACGGAAAATGCCGACCCGTAGCTCCCCAACAACTCCAACTTCGACATCGGAGTCGTCAGTAGTCGTTCGAGGGTTCCCGAAGTTCGTTCACGTTGCATCGCGATGGAGGTGATCAGGAACATCACCACGAACGGGAGGATGCCGAGCATCGTGATTGCGATGCGGTCGAACAGCGACTGCTGGCCGGCCGGTGTCGGAACATTCGCGTACAGGAAATAAAGCAACACCATCAGTAGTGATGGGACCAGCAAGATCATCGCGACGGTTCGACGATCAGCCCGCAGTTGTCGCAGGATCCGCCCGGTACCCGCGGCGTAGATGCGCGCGCTCACGACGCCGCCTCGATCGATGCCGTGGAGAGGATCAACGAGAGGAATGCTTGTTCGAGGCTCGTTTCACCCGTCCGGGAGCGGAGTTCGGCTGGACTGAGCTGCGCCAATACTCTGCCGTCGCGCATCAAGATCAGTCGACTGCAGTGATCGGCCTCTTCCATGGCGTGACTGGACACCAGAATTGTGGTGCCGGATGCGGCGAGGTCGGCAAATCGTTTCCACAGCTCGGCACGGAGTACAGGATCCAGTCCGACGGTCGGTTCGTCGAGGACGATGAATTCGGGCTCCGCGACCAGTGCACTTGCCAGCGATACCCGACCCAGTTGACCGCCGGACAATTCACCCGCCGGCGACGATGCATGGTCGGTGAGTCCGACGGACTCGATGGCTGAGTCTGCAGATGCGGCTGTGCGTCCGAACAGTGCGGCGAAGTAGGCAACGTTCTCGCGAACCGTCAGATCGCCGTAGACGCTGGGGGCTTGCGCGACGTAGCCGACAGTGGCACGCAGGCGTGTGGACCCGGCAGGGAAGCCGAGCACGGTGACCGTTCCGCTCTGGACTATCTGAGTACCGACGATGGCCCGCATCAGCGTCGACTTTCCGCATCCGGAGGGTCCGAGAAGCCCCGTGATGGTGCCGCGTGGGATGGACAAGTTCACATCATCGAGAGCCACTCTTTTTCGGCGCCGAACGTTGAGGTTCGTAATCTCGACTGCATTCACCGAATCGACAGACATGGCGGCGCCTCCTGGATCTCATCGTTTGATGATTTCATCGCATGATGAATTTATAACCCCGGCGATGGCCAGCGGTCAAGGGACGAGATGATAGGACACGTGGACCTGGCAGAACTCGAATACGGTGACCCTCCGGCGATGGCACGACGGATACTCGGTGGCACTTTGACTGCCGGCGGCGTCGCGGTTCGAATCGTCGAAGTAGAGGCATACGGCGGACCGGTCGACGGTCCGTGGCCGGACCCGGCCGCGCACTCGTATCGCGGTCAGACGAACCGCAACGCGGTGATGTTCGGGCCCGCGGGTCGCCTGTACGTCTACCTCAGCTACGGAATGCACCTCTGCATGAACGTCAGCTGTGGTCCCGACGGGACACCCGCCGCCGTGCTTCTTCGGGCAGGTGAGGTTGTTGCCGGCCACGACATCGTGGCGGCGCGGCGCCCAGCCGCACGATCGGCTGCCGCCTTGGCCAGGGGGCCGGGAAATCTCGGCAGCGCACTTGGAATCGGTCTCGAAGACAACGGAACAGTGCTGCTCGACTCAGATTCGTCGATCACTCTGGCATGGCCCCTGGTTGCTGCGAGTCCCGTTGAGATCGCATCCGGCCCTCGCGTGGGGGTCAGTGTTGCGGCAGAAAGAGAATGGCGATTCTGGATTCGAGGGTCTTCGGCGGTATCGAGCTACCGGCGCAGTCCGAAGGCTCGACTGGTGGGTGAGCCGGAGGCCTGACGACGGCGTCCTAACGCACATGCGGGAGAATCGAACGCGTGAGTGAGAACATAATCGACGAATTGACCTGGCGAGGGCTCATCGCGCAGTCCACCGATGTGGACGAGCTGAAGAAGGCGACCGAGGCGGGGCCGATCACTCTGTATGCGGGCTTCGATCCAACCGGTCCCAGCCTGCATGCGGGTCACCTGGTTCCGTTGCTCGCACTGAAGCGCTTTCAGCGCGCCGGTCATCGCCCCATCGTCATGGCGGGCGGCGCGACGGGCCTGATCGGCGACCCGCGGGACGTGGGGGAGCGGACCATGAACTCCTCCGATACCGTCCGCGACTGGTCCGATCGAATCCGCGGACAGCTCGAGAGGTTCGTCGAATTCGACGAGACTCCGACGGGCGCGATCGTAGAGAACAACCTGCACTGGACCGGCGAGCTGTCGGCGATCGATTTCTTGCGGGACATCGGCAAGTATTTCTCCATCAACGTGATGCTGGCACGGGACACGGTGAAGAAGCGGCTCGACGGCGACGGTATGTCCTACACCGAGTTCAGTTACATGCTTCTGCAAGCGAACGACTACGTGCAGTTGAGGCGCACGTACGGGTGCTCGCTACAGATCGGTGGGTCCGATCAGTGGGGGAACATCGTTGCAGGGGTGGAACTGAACAGGCGCCAGGACGCAGAGTCCGTGCATGGGATGACGGTCCCGTTGGTCACGTCTGCAGATGGAAAAAAGTTCGGCAAGTCCACCGGTGGGGGCAGCTTGTGGCTCGACCCCGAGATGACCAGCCCGTACGCCTGGTACCAGTACTTCGTGAACACCGGCGACGCCGACGTGGTGAAGTACCTTCGCTGGTTCACCTTCCTGGACCGAGCCGAGCTGGATGAGCTGGACCTTGCAACCAAGGAGCGACCCCATGCCCGCGAGGCGCAGCGTCGCCTTGCGGCCGAGATGACGACCCTGGTTCACGGTGAAGCGAACACCCGTGCGGTGGAGCTTGCCAGCCAGGCGTTGTTCGGCCGCGCGGAACTGGGTGAGCTCGACGAGACAACTCTTGCCGCGGCACTGCGCGAGGCGTCGATTGCACAGGTTCAGGAGGGCGAGCCCAAGACGATTGTCGATCTTCTCGTAGCCACCGGGCTCTCGGACAGTAAGGGTGCGGCGCGGCGGGCCGTAAAGGAAGGCGGTGCTTCGGTGAACAACCAGAAGGTCGTCACCGAGGACTGGACACCGAGTGCCGGCGACCTTCTTCACGGGCAATGGCTGGTGGTACGCCGTGGAAAGCGAAACTTTGCCGGAGTACAGATCACCGGATCGTTGTAGTCGACAAAGTGGTGGCCGGAGTCACATGCGTGTGATTCGGGCGGAAGAGTCAGTAATAGGAGCCCGGACCTCCTGCCACCACGGATTTTGGACGGCAGACTTGCAGTGACCTGGGGATTTGACGCGTTGTTCTCCTGCGCGTAACTTTATCCAAGTCAGAGCGAGCCGGACACCGACCGGGTCTTCACAGACCGGGACACGAGGTTGTACGGGGTTTGCACTGAAAATCCTGGTTCGGCAAGATGGTGTTGTCGTGTCCGGGTGATCCGATGTGACGGGGTTATTGACTCGGTCGCTTGGATTAGCTAGGCTGGAACGGTTGCCCCAGGCGCTGCGAGAACATTGTTTTCGTGGGTGTGTGGTGTGTGCGTGTTCTTTGAGAACTCAACAGTGTGTCGATGAATGTCAGTGCCGAATTTTATATTTGGTGAAAGCATCCGATGTCGATGATCATCCGCTTGTGGTGGTTATGGTTGGGTGTTGTTTTATAGCTAGTTGAGTTTTTTTGCTAGTGATTTGGCTCTTATGTCTTTGACTGATTAGCAGCTTCGGCTGTGATATCTAGAGTCTTTTACGGAGAGTTTGATCCTGGCTCAGGACGAACGCTGGCGGCGTGCTTAACACATGCAAGTCGAGCGGTAAGGCCCTTCGGGGTACACGAGCGGCGAACGGGTGAGTAACACGTGGGTGATCTGCCCTGCACTCTGGGATAAGCCTGGGAAACTGGGTCTAATACCGGATATGACCTGCTCTCGCATGGGGGTGGGTGGAAAGATTTATCGGTGCAGGATGGGCCCGCGGCCTATCAGCTTGTTGGTGGGGTAATGGCCTACCAAGGCGACGACGGGTAGCCGACCTGAGAGGGTGACCGGCCACACTGGGACTGAGACACGGCCCAGACTCCTACGGGAGGCAGCAGTGGGGAATATTGCACAATGGGCGAAAGCCTGATGCAGCGACGCCGCGTGAGGGATGAAGGCCTTCGGGTTGTAAACCTCTTTCAGCAGGGACGAAGCGCAAGTGACGGTACCTGCAGAAGAAGCACCGGCTAACTACGTGCCAGCAGCCGCGGTAATACGTAGGGTGCGAGCGTTGTCCGGAATTACTGGGCGTAAAGAGTTCGTAGGCGGTTTGTCGCGTCGTTTGTGAAAACCCGGGGCTCAACTTCGGGCTTGCAGGCGATACGGGCAGACTTGAGTGTTTCAGGGGAGACTGGAATTCCTGGTGTAGCGGTGAAATGCGCAGATATCAGGAGGAACACCGGTGGCGAAGGCGGGTCTCTGGGAAACAACTGACGCTGAGGAACGAAAGCGTGGGTAGCAAACAGGATTAGATACCCTGGTAGTCCACGCCGTAAACGGTGGGCGCTAGGTGTGGGTTCCTTCCACGGAATCTGTGCCGTAGCTAACGCATTAAGCGCCCCGCCTGGGGAGTACGGCCGCAAGGCTAAAACTCAAAGGAATTGACGGGGGCCCGCACAAGCGGCGGAGCATGTGGATTAATTCGATGCAACGCGAAGAACCTTACCTGGGTTTGACATACACCGGAAAGCCGTAGAGATACGGCCCCCCTTGTGGTCGGTGTACAGGTGGTGCATGGCTGTCGTCAGCTCGTGTCGTGAGATGTTGGGTTAAGTCCCGCAACGAGCGCAACCCCTATCTTATGTTGCCAGCGCGTTATGGCGGGGACTCGTAAGAGACTGCCGGGGTCAACTCGGAGGAAGGTGGGGACGACGTCAAGTCATCATGCCCCTTATGTCCAGGGCTTCACACATGCTACAATGGCCAGTACAGAGGGCTGCGAGACCGTGAGGTGGAGCGAATCCCTTAAAGCTGGTCTCAGTTCGGATCGGGGTCTGCAACTCGACCCCGTGAAGTCGGAGTCGCTAGTAATCGCAGATCAGCAACGCTGCGGTGAATACGTTCCCGGGCCTTGTACACACCGCCCGTCACGTCATGAAAGTCGGTAACACCCGAAGCCGGTGGCCTAACCCCTTGTGGGAGGGAGCCGTCGAAGGTGGGATCGGCGATTGGGACGAAGTCGTAACAAGGTAGCCGTACCGGAAGGTGCGGCTGGATCACCTCCTTTCTAAGGAGCATTCTCCAGAAGATGTACCAGCACACAGGTGTTGGATGATGTTCTGGCAGAGCCCGTTTAGGTTCCATATGTGAATCTGCGGGAGCTCACGGGTGGAACACTGACAATGAGATCGTGCGTATCGGTTGATCCTTGGTGGTCGGCCGGCGTGGTCTATATCGGCATACTGTTGGGTCCTGAGAGAACACGCGTGAGTGTGTTTCTTTCTAGGCAAGACGGATACAGG
>NZ_MKKX01000019.1 GCF_002091985.1 Rhodococcus sp. 1163 | reverse complement strand
TGTGTGTGTTGTTTGAGAATTGCACAGTGGACGCGAGCATCTTTGTTGTAAGTAATGAAGAGCGTACGGTGGATGCCTTGGCACCAGGAGCCGATGAAGGACGTAGGAGGCTGCGATAAGCCTCGGGGAGCTGTCAACCGAGCTGTGATCCGAGGGTGTCCGAATGGGGAAACCCAGCACGAGTGATGTCGTGTTACCTGCACCTGAATATATAGGGTGTGTGGAGGGAACGTGGGGAAGTGAAACATCTCAGTACCCACAGGAAGAGAAAACAATTGTGATTCCGTGAGTAGTGGCGAGCGAAAGCGGATGAGGCCAAACTTTGTGCGTGTGATACCCGGCAGGGGTTGCGTATGGAGGGTTGTGGGGTTTACTTTGTCGATTCTGCCGGATCGGCCGACAGTAAGAAATCATGGTGTTAGTCGAAGTGGTCTGGAACGGCCTGTCGTAGAGGGTGAGAATCCCGTAGACGAAAATACTGTGACTGTCGTAGTGAATACCCAAGTAGCAGCGGGCCCGTGAAATCTGCTGTGAATCTGTCGGGACCACCCGATAAGCCTGAATACTCCCTGGTGACCGATAGCGGACTAGTACCGTGAGGGAAAGGTGAAAAGTACCCCGGGAGGGGAGTGAAATAGTACCTGAAACCGTGCGCTTACAATCCGTCAGAGCTGGTGAACAGTTTGTTCTGTTGCTGGTGATGGCGTGCCTTTTGAAGAATGAGCCTGCGAGTTAGTGGCATGTCGCGAGGTTAACCCGTGTGGGGTAGCCGTAGCGAAAGCGAGTCCGAATAGGGCGTATCACCGTGAGGTGTGTAGTGGCGTGCTCTAGACCCGAAGCGGAGTGATCTACCCATGGCCAGGTTGAAGCGACGGTAAGACGTCGTGGAGGACCGAACCCACTTAGGTTGAAAACTGAGGGGATGAGTTGTGGGTAGGGGTGAAAGGCCAATCAAACTCCGTGATAGCTGGTTCTCCCCGAAATGCATTTAGGTGCAGCGTCACGTGTTTCTCATCGGAGGTAGAGCTACTGGATGGTCTAGGGGGCTTACCGGCTTACCGAAATCAGCCAAACTCCGAATGCCGATGAGTGAGAGCGTGGCAGTGAGACTGCGGGCGATAAGGTTCGTAGTCGAGAGGGAAACAGCCCAGATCGCCAGCTAAGGTCCCTAAGCGTGTACTAAGTGGAAAAGGATGTGGGGTCGCGAAGACAACCAGGAGGTTGGCTTAGAAGCAGCCACCCTTGAAAGAGTGCGTAATAGCTCACTGGTCAAGTGATCCTGCGCCGACAATGTAGCGGGGCTCAAGTACACCACCGAAGCTGCGGCACTCATACAATAGCCCGCATGTTCCTTACGAGGAGTGTGCCAGGTGTGTGGGTGGGTAGGGGAGCGTCGTGCAGCCATGGAAGCATCGGAGTGATCCAGGTGTGGAGGCTGTGCGAGTGAGAATGCAGGCATGAGTAGCGAAAGACGAGTGAGAAACTCGTCCGCCGAATGACCAAGGGTTCCTGGGCCAGGTTAATCCGCCCAGGGTGAGTCGGGACCTAAGACGAGGCCGACAGGCGTAGCCGATGGACAACGGGTTGATATTCCCGTACCCGTGTGAACGCGCCCATGGTGAATCAGTGATACTAACTGCCCTGAATCCACGTTACTGATCTCTTTCGAGAGTGAGGGGTGTGGTGGATGCGCAGGACCTGATCTGGTAGTAGCCAAGCGATGGGGTGACGCAGGAAGGTAGCTGGGCCAGTCAGTGGTAATACTGGTGTAAGCCTGTAGGGCGAACGGTAGGCAAATCCGCCGTTCATGATGCCTGAGAGGTGATGCGTAGCCGATTGAGGCGAATTCAGTGATCCTATGCTGCCGAGAAAAGCCTCTAGCGAGCTTTCACACGGCCCGTACCCCAAACCGACACAGGTGGTCAGGTAGAGAATACTAAGGCGATCGAGATAACTATGGTTAAGGAACTCGGCAAAATGCCCCCGTAACTTCGGGAGAAGGGGGACCCTGTCTGGTGATGAACTTTTCGTTCTGAGCTGGGTGGGGTCGCAGAGACCAGTGAGAAGCGACTGTTTACTAAAAACACAGGTCCGTGCGAAGTCGTAAGACGATGTATACGGACTGACGCCTGCCCGGTGCTGGAAGGTTAAGAGGACCGGTTAGTCACTTCGGTGGCGAAGCTGAGAATTTAAGCCCCAGTAAACGGCGGTGGTAACTATAACCATCCTAAGGTAGCGAAATTCCTTGTCGGGTAAGTTCCGACCTGCACGAATGGCGTAACGACTTCTCAGCTGTCTCAACCATAGACTCGGCGAAATTGCATTACGAGTAAAGATGCTCGTTACGCGCGGCAGGACGAAAAGACCCCGGGACCTTCACTATAGCTTGGTATTGGTGTTCGGTTCGGTTTGTGTAGGATAGGTGGGAGACTGTGAAGCGGTGACGCCAGTTACTGTGGAGTCGTTGTTGAAATACCACTCTGATCGTATTGGATACCTTAACCTCGGACCATGATCTGGTTCAGGGACAGTGCCTGGTGGGTAGTTTAACTGGGGCGGTTGCCTCCTAAAATGTAACGGAGGCGCCCAAAGGTTCCCTCAGCCTGGTTGGCAATCAGGTGTCGAGTGCAAGTGCACAAGGGAGCTTGACTGTGAGACTGACACGTCGAGCAGGGACGAAAGTCGGGACTAGTGATCCGGCACCGGCATGTGGAAGCGGTGTCGCTCAACGGATAAAAGGTACCCCGGGGATAACAGGCTGATCTTCCCCAAGAGTCCATATCGACGGGATGGTTTGGCACCTCGATGTCGGCTCGTCGCATCCTGGGGCTGGAGTAGGTCCCAAGGGTTGGGCTGTTCGCCCATTAAAGCGGCACGCGAGCTGGGTTTAGAACGTCGTGAGACAGTTCGGTCTCTATCCGCCGCGCGCGTAAGAAACTTGAGGAAGGCTGTCCCTAGTACGAGAGGACCGGGACGGACGAACCTCTGGTGTGCCAGTTGTTCCACCAGGAGCACCGCTGGTTAGCTACGTTCGGAAGGGATAACCGCTGAAAGCATCTAAGCGGGAAGCCTGTTCCAAGATGAGGTTTCTCACCCCCTCGAGGGGGTAAGGCCCCCGGCAGACCACCGGGTTGATAGGCCAGAACTGGAAGTCGGGTAACCGATGTAGGTGACTGGTACTAATAGGCCGAGGACTTACCACAAAGAAGCTACGCGTCCACTGTGCAATATCTGAAACAGCACACGTTTCAGTATTACAAAATTGAATGAGCCAACTTCATTCACCGTTATGTGTGAATGGTTCGTTGTGTTCCGTGTGTAACTGTTTCATAGAGTTACGGCGGCCATAGCGGAGGGGAAACGCCCGGTCCCATTCCGAACCCGGAAGCTAAGCCCTCCAGCGCCGATGGTACTGCACTCGACAGGGTGTGGGAGAGTAGGACACCGCCGAACACATTGTGTAGTGAAGCCCCCAACCGTATGGTTGGGGGCTTTACTGCGTTTATTGCTCTTGGTGTGCTGGTGGCTGCTGTGTCGATAGCGTCGGCGGGCCCACATCCCACATTCGTGTTCGACGGTCGCTTCGGTGGCGCACCGACGTTATCTGATCGTATGAATGGTCCATCGACGCGGTCAGGGGGCGCATCATCGGCATTCCTGTCGTCATCGACACCGTCGACGGCACTGCTTCGATGGCGCACCGACGCTATCTGATCGTATGAATGGACCATTGAAGCAATAAGCGGGGCTATATCTGGCCGGGAGATTCGGACGACTGGAGTAGATCGTCGTAGCGACCTGCGCTCGACTCGATGAACTCCCGTACGAACCAGCATGCCGGGATTACGGAGAACCCTCCTGCGCGGCTGTCTTCGAGGACGTGTTCTGTCAATATCGCCGCGAGCCCGTGGCCGCGATGTTCGGGGAGTGTCACGGTGTGGTTGAACGTTCGTATGCCGTCCGACTCCAGGTAGTCGGAGAATCCGGCGAGGGATTTGTCGAGATATATCTCGAATCGATGCTGCTCTGGTAGGTGTTCGATGCGGTGTTCCATAGTGATCGATTGTGCACGGGTTCCTGTCGGGGTGGTTGGGCGACTAGGCTGAGGTGGATATACGAGTCGTGCGCGCCACCCGTCGTAGGCACTTCTCATCATCTGCACGGGTAAGCAGACCAGAGGTGGCATAGGTGGAAGATGTATCGGAGCAGGGAATCAGGGCCTTCATCGGCGCTGTTGTATTGCGCGGCGGTCGGGCCGAACGGCTGACGACGTCGCGGCGTAATCCAGTTCAGGTTTGGGGTGTAGACGGTTCGAGCTGCGTGGTTCGGGTGCGGTCCAAGGCCGTAGGCGATTGGAAGGCTCGTCGTCAGGACGAGTCGTTGGCAAGTGACGACACCGGGTCGTCTTACTGGGTGTTCGTGGATCTGGGTGCTTCCGAGCCGTCGTTCTTCATGGTGTCTTCCGAAGAGATGGCGGCTGATATTCGCGGCGAAGTCGATTTGTGGGTACAGGATTCGCCGCTTCGCACTCGAACTGGTCACCACGCTATCGCGGTCGGGCGAGTCCAACACGGACGCAACAAGTGGTCGCTGTTGGGTCTGCATGCGGCTGCCGATCCAAAGCTGGAAGAGGAAGCTCGCGCTGCCGCTGTTCACCGGGCCAAGCCGGCCGTGCGTCGCGGCCCGTCGAAGAAAGCTGTTGCGGCTGAGGAAGAGATCCCAGATCTGCGGGTCCGGGTCGTCGCCGATTTCGACGGCTACCGTCTGAGTGCCCGATTCGACCCGTCCAACAAGCGCCTCGAGATCATGCAGGGGCCGATGGAGGGGCGACGGTTCGACGATCCTACGCAAGCTGCCAGCGCTGTAGCCACGCATATCAGCGGCGATATCGAGGTCAGGGATGGCTGGAAATTCTGGGAATTGGATACTCCAGAGCGACTTCCTCTAGGAACTCTGCAGTAACGTCCGCGAATCCGCTGATCTGGTTGTTGTGATCGCTCACAACGATCTCAATAACCGGCATCGGGTCGTGTTTAGGTCGCTATCGTTGGGCGCAGGTCAGGTTTTAGCATTCGAATCTCGACACCCCCACTCATGCGATCTTTCTGATGGCGGAGTTTCGTCAGCACTGTCGCCGGTCCGAGCCGGCAATAATTTGTGGCGACCTTGGCGGGTTGTCGACCTGTAGGAGAGGTCAGCCCAGTGGAGCAGTCGTCCCTTCACGCATCACGTTTCGTGATTCTGGTAGCGCAGTTCGTCGACCATCGGATCACGGCCGACTACTTCTCTTCGCAATTCCGGAACCTGGAGCGATCGGATGGCGAACACCTCGATCGCGATATAGCGATCATTGTGGGCAAGCTGTCGGTGGACGTGGGCGCATATCGCGGAGACGTCAATCTTCTCGGTGTCGACTACATCGATGCACATCAACTGTGGCGAGCATCAGGGGAAGCGTTTCGTGATCTCTTGACATTGCAGTCGGAGCTGCTCGGACGCCAAGCCGGCTGACGCGACGCTAGGGTGTGAACTTCTCCCGATGCCGGATGAGGTCTTCCAGGCGAAAGCGTCGGTGGGTTCCACGCATTTCGATGGCCAGTGACCCTGCGTCTGCGAGTTTGCGAACATATGTGTCGGATACTCCGAGAAGGTCTGCCGCCTGTGAAGTGGTGAGCAACTCGTTGACCGGTCCGATCGTCACAGCGGTCCCTGACGCGAGTTGACGGAGTAGTTCCATCACTGCGCGCCGACCGGACTCGTCGATATCGAGATCGGCTCCGTCCAATGCCAGGTGCGGAGTTCGTCCGTCCGCATCGGAAATCGACGAAGTGACTCGACGCGCGTCCTGAGGTGAGAGCGCCGCTGCGATGTACCGGTGGTCCATGTCTGAACCCTACTGCGGCATATCCTGTTCGGTACCCCCTCGATCCCAGGAGTGCTTCATGCCGCAGTTGCTGCATCTCGATTCGTCCGCCGACCTGAGTAATTCCGTCTCACGCGCGGTCACGGCACATTTTTCGGATGTGTGGCATGAGCAGAGCCCGGACCACTCGGTGATCCATCGCGATTTGCACCGAGATCCGCTGCCGCATCTTCCGACGTCGGCGATGCATTGGGCCCCACATTTGCGGACGCCGGACGAGGCTGTGCCTCCCGAGGCAGAGGCGTTGCAAAAAACGTTGATCGACGAGGTGATCTCGGCTGACGTCGTGGTGATCGGTGCTCCGATGTACAACTGGTCGGTTCCGTCGACACTGAAAGCATGGATCGACTATGTCCATGTTCCCGGTGTCACGGTTCCGTTCGACGGCCCGACTCGTCCACTCCAAGGCAAGCCGGTGGTAGTGGTGTCGAGTCGTGGCAACGAGTACGGGGCGGGGACACCTGACTTCGGTACCGATCACGCCGTTCCGCTGTTACAACAGGTTCTCGGTGCCGCGCTCGGAATGGATCTGTTCGTTGTCGTGGTCGATCTGACGTTGGCGACCCGTGTACCCGCGATGGCGACCCTGGTTCCTCGGTCCAGAGACAGCCTGGACACCGCGTGGGTTGCGGTCGCGGATCTTGCGGCACGGCTGGGCTGAGATCAGCGGCCGGGGTTGCCGATCAACACCTCCATCAGTTCGGCTTCCAGCGCAGCGAAGTGCGGTGTCGTGACGACGTCGAGCTTTCGTGGCCTCGGCAGCGATACCGTCACTTGCCGTCGTACATGTGCCGGCTTGTCCGATAGTACGATCACCCGATCCGAGAGATAGACAGCTTCCCGGATGTCGTGGGTGATCATCAGGACGGTCCATCGGTAGTCGAGCCAGACGTCCTGCAGCCACGCTTGCATGCTGGTGCGGGTCAGCGAGTCGAGGGCTCCGAACGGCTCGTCGAGCAGTAGTACCTCGCGTTCTTGAATCACCGTGCGCAGCATCGCTGCTCGCTGCCGCATCCCGCCGGACAATTCGGAGGGCCTCGCCTTCTGGTATCCCTCGAGCCCGAAGGCGGGAAAGAGTTTCTGCGCCTGGATCCGCGCTTGCTTCTTGCTCATCCCGCGAACCTCGAGGCCGAGTGTCGTGTTGTCGAGCACAGTGCGCCACGGAAACAGCAGGTCCTTCTGTGGCATATAAGCGCACGGGGGTGCCTCGACGACTCCGCTGTCCGGGGTATCGAGACCGGCAATCATATTGAATACTGTGCTCTTGCCCGAGCCGCTCGGACCGATGACGGAAACGAACTCTCCAGGCTCGACGTCGAAGCTGACCCCGTCGAGGATTGGCCGGTCGCCGTAGGACTTCGTGAGTCCGGACAGATGCACGGCCGTCATCGCGGCCGACTGTCCTGCGCCCAGGGGGCGACGACGCGTTCAACGGCGTAGGTCAGCAGGAAGAGCGTCACGCTGATAACGGCCGTGACGAGCACCGCAGCCAGGACGAGATCGGTGCGGAACGAGTTCTTCTGCTGGCTCATGTATATCCCGAGTCCGGCGCTGGCTCCTGCGTATTCGGCGAAGATGGCACCCACGACGGCGTACGTGATTCCGATACGAAGCGAGGTGAAGAAGCGGGGCATCGCAGAGGGCAGACGAATATATCGAAACTGCTGCCAGCGGGTTGCGCCCATGCTCGCCAGGAGTGCGCGCGCATCTCGATCGGCTGCCGCGAATCCTTCGATGAGGCCGATGGCCATGGGGAAGAACGTAGCGAGCGCGATCACGAGAATCTTGGGAAGTAGTCCGAACCCGAACCAGATGATCAGCAGTGGGGCAATAGCGATGATCGGAAGCGTCTGCGAGATCACGAACAGCGGCACCACTGCTCGTCGGAGCCATGGTGAGAAGTCGACGGCGACGGCAAGTATCCAGGCAACTACCAGGGATACTGCAAATCCGAGAACGGTGACTTGGAGAGTTGCTGCTGCATTCTCGGCGATGGCGTCGCGCTGCGCCCAACCCTGAGCCACGATTCTCGACGGCGAGGGCAGTACCTGTGGTCGGATCCCGCTGAGCTGGACATAGACCTGCCATCCGATGACGAGCACCACGACGATGGTGACCGACGGCAAGGCCCACCTGACCGCAGCCCCGATTCGCGGTCTACGCTTCGCCGGCCGTTCGACTGCGCCGAACGCCGCGCTACTGAGCGCCGAGGTAGTCATCGGTGAAGTAGGTGGACCAGTCGGGCTCGGCGTCGACGGCGTTGCCGCCTTGATCGACCAGGACACCGTTTTCGTACAGGAATTTCGAATATTCGGTCCATTTGTCGAGGTTCTGTCGCCCGACCGCGCCCGACTCGTCCAGCATGTAGCGGTCGGCGAGCATCTGCTGGCTTTCGAAGACCAATTGCTCGTCCGTGAAGACTCCCGGATTCGCATCGATGATGTCCTGCGCGGCGCGGACCGGATCGTCTGCCGCGAGTTGGTAGCCGCGTTGCAGCGCCTGGACGAATTTCTCGGCCTCGTCGGGATGGCTTGCCAGCCAGTTCTCGTTACCGTTGACCGTGAGTGCATAGGCGTCGGGGAAGCCGTAGTCGGTGTAGTCGAAGTACTTCATCGGAGTACCGCTGTGCTCGGCCTCGATACCCTCCCACGCCAGGTAGGACACGGTGAAGTCCGCTGTGCCCGAATACACGGCCTCGTAGGCCGAGGTTCCGAGTACGACGGTGTCGTACTCACCTTTGCCGCCGTCGTTCTGGATGACTTGGCGTAGTCCGGCCTTCTCGCCGGTATCACCGAAGCCTGCGTAGACTTTGCCGTCCAAGGCTTTCGGGCTCGGTATGTCTTCGCGGTCGGCTTTCACCCCGATTCCGGTGGCCCAGTGTTGCAGCGGGGCCAGTACCGAAATGATTTGAGCTCCAGCGGTTTTCGCGAATGTAGTTGAACTCTGCGTACTGATGCCGAACTCGGCGTTGCCCGCGTCGACCAGAGTGTCCGGGGAGGTGCTGTTGTACGGCAGGATTTCGACGTCGAGTCCGGCGTCGGCGAAGTATCCCTCCTGTAAAGCGACGTACAGCCCGGTGTGGTTGGTGTTCGGTGTCCAATCGAGTGCGAAGCGGATGGTATCGGAGTCGGTGGATTGTGCACACGAAGTCAGCGATGTGACGGTGACGACGGCTACCGCGAGGGCGCCGATTTTTCGGGAAAGTGTCACGGTGTTACCTCCGAAGCGGCAATCTCGGAAGAGGAAGTTGGCCACGGTGCGGGGTGAAGTGCGCTGTCCCAGAACATCGATTCGTACCGTGTCGCGATGACGAATGCGTCGATCATGGCGCTTCGTTGAGCATCGGTAGCGAGCCGAGCGGCGTCGTCTACCAGCAGGCGCGCGCAGTCGACGACATCACGGAATTCTTCCGAGTCGTACGTCGAAACCCATTGTGCGTAGGGGTGATCCGGATCATGGTGGAGAACCTGTGCGGCCGATACCGACAGGCGGACGGCCACGTCGGCGTAGATCCAGAAGCATGGCAGGATCGCCGCCGCCGCAACGGGATAGGGCTCGGTGGCGGCGGTTGCTACCAAGTACGAGACGTACCCGAGGCAGGTTGGTGAATGCATGGCCTGCGCATCCGTCGGGGGGAGCGCATCACCGACGAGAATTGACTCGTGAAGTGTCGCCTCCTCGACTGCGCTCGCCGCGGAGGTGGCCCAGAACGCGGCAGTCGCGGTGTCCGGAGCTTTCGATGCGAGAATAGCCAGCGCTTTCGCGTATCCCGCCAGGTACAGCCGATCCTGCTCGAGATATCTGCGGAACGCGTCGAGCGGCAGCGTGCCCTCGCCCAGCAGTGTCAGAAATTCGAGTTGGTCGATCGCGTGACGCAACGAAGATGTCGAGCCCCACATAAGATCCGTGTGGCGGACAGAGTCCACCGAGTTTAAAGGCGCAGTCATCGCCTTGACATCCCTTCGTCAGCATTACCTGCATCAGGTTCGACGGGTGTGATCTCAGCATCCGCATGTACGGACGCACCCCGTGTCAGAACATCGCCGACCCTAGCACCCTTGGTCGGCGATGCGGTGTCGAGCGGGCTGTCGCAGGGTCCTCGATGCCTGGTGGTGGCGCGCAACATTTCGTCTACCGAGGATTCCTAGCCGGTATCTGAGGTGAGGTCGCGCGCTGCCGAAACACTCTTTCGAAACTGCGTCTACTTCAGCTCGAATGCCTTGTCCGACACCGTGAAACCATGGCCGACCTGATCCAGGCAGGTGACCCCGGACGACTCCTCGACTCGGCATTCGAGCCCATTGGAACGCCCACTTCCGGGTACGGCGAGTGTGAGCCCGTACGGCAGTTCCTTCGCAGTCCCGTCGAACCGATGAAAGCGCGGATCGCCTGAGCTGAGAAACCTGGCAGGGGATCCTGCAGTGATCTCGACGGTGTTGGGAGCCACCGAAGACTCTGGAGCACCGCTTCCCGCCACTCGCGGGGCCGAGCGGGGGAACTCGCCGTGACACCCAGCGACCGAGGTCTCGGTCACGACGATCGCGCATTCGAACTTGCCACTCGGGCTGGTGAAGTAGAAGAACCCGGCAGTGCTCTTGTACTGGGACGGGTCGGCGGTCGGCGGGGGACTGCTCGTCGTCGGTTTGTCGGGAGTCGTCGAGGTGTTTGTTGTCGGGGCGGCCGATGTCGTCGGCGAGGGTGCAGTCGCGGGCGTCGTGCGGACCACCGACGGTGGGTCGGTGTCGACGGTCGCAAGCGGCGCCGTTGCGCTGCCGTCGACATCGGAACCGCATCCGGAAAGAACCAGGGCGGACGCTGCACCAACGGCTGCGCCGCATGCGCGTAGTCGGTTCATCTTGCCAGCTTAAAGTGGACGGATAGGTCCCGGGAATTGGTACCTTGACCAGTATCGGATGTGCCTACGTCGGATACGGAGGAATGCCATGACCGAAGTCGAGCAAGACGGCGTTTGGACATGTCAGGTGCACACTCCGGACGGCGACGTGATCGGGTACCGCGACGGCACGCACTTCGTGTGGAAGGGGATCCCATACGCGGCTGCGACCGCCGGCGAACATCGCTTCAGGTCTCCGCGGCCCGTGGAACCGTGGGCAGGAGCCCGGGATTGTCGACGTTTCGGTGACGTGGCACCCCAGGGCAAAGCTAATCCGGTGCCGATCGATCCGACGATCCCGATGTCGGAGGACTGTCTGTCGGTCAATGTTTGGGCACCCGAGCCCGACGGTAGACCTCGGCCGGTGATGGTGTGGATTCACGGCGGTGCGTACTCGCTCGGTTCCTCTGCGCAGAGCGTTTACGATGGCAGGCGGCTGGCCGAACTCGGTGATCTGGTGCTCGTCACCGTCAACTATCGCGTCGGGGCTTTCGGATTCCTCGACTTGTCGTCGTTCTCTACAGCGGAGACGGTCTTCGAGACGAATCTCGGCTTGCGTGATCAGATCGCAGCACTCGAATGGGTGCAGCGTTGCGTGGAATCGTTCGGTGGTGATCCGTCGAACGTGACCGTGTTCGGCGAGTCCTCGGGTGGCGCGTCGGTCACGACACTGATGACCTCGCCGAAGGCCGATGGGCTGTTTCACCGCGCTATCGTGCAAAGTGCGCCCGCGACGTCGGTGTACGGACCGGAACGCGCGGCGGCCGTGGCCACGAGATTCCTCGAACTCGTCGATATCACTCCGGATCGAATCGGGGAGTTGAAAACCGTCGACTTCATGCGTCTCGTCGAGGCGGGCGACACCCTGTGTTACGACGTCCCGACGCGGGTGCCGGGCACGTTGGGGCTCGCGCCGGTAGTCGACGGAGATGTCGTCCCGCGGTATCCCGTTGCAGCGTTCCAGAAGGGATACTCGCACCGCATCCCGTTGATCATCGGAACGAATCACGACGAGGCATCGATCTTCCGCTTGATGAAGTCACCGTTGATGCCGGTCACGTCGGACACCGTCACGGAGATGTTTCGTGCGATCGCGAACGATCACTCGGATCTGCCGGCGTTCCGGATCGCGGAAATCATGTCGGCTTATCCGGATCGATCGAAATCGGCTGGTGCACTTGCGATGTCGAGGGATGCTGGATTTCGAATGCCGACGATGTGGATCGCGGACGCGCACAGTAGATTTGCGCCAGTCTGGATGTATCGATTCGATCATGCGACACCGATGCTGAAGGCTGCTCGTATAGGTGCGGGACACGCGACCGAGTTGCCATATGTCTTCGGCAATTTCGGAACGTTGAATCGAGATCCGACATTCTGGCTCGGTGGCCGCAAGGCAGCGACGGCAGTATCGCTGCGTGTGATGAAGCGATGGGTCGCCTTCGCCCAGCACGGAGTCCCCGCCACCCTCGACGGTGCGAAGCATTGGGCGCCCTACGTCGAGCCGACGCGCTCCACACTTGTCATCGACACCCAGGATTCTCTTGTCGAAGACCCGGACGCCGTTCTACGCGCGGCATGGGGAGATCAGGTGCTCGGCTTCACCTGACGTTGCCAGGGTCGGTGGATCGAGGTGGATTGAGCTGGTCCACTTCGGGATACTTACATCTGGTGCTGTTCATCCGAATCGTCGAGACCTCGTTGGCCGTGGGTGCCACTCGCTCCCGTAAGGCCAAGACCGAGGCGCTGCGGCTGTTGCTCACCGAGGTCGACCCATCGGAGACCGCCACCGTGGTGGCGTGGCTGTCCGGTGAATTGCCGCAGGGCCGAATCGGCGTGGGCTGGCGGACCTTGGCCGATATCGACGTCGATCCGTCCGCCGCGGGCACACTCACCGTCGCCGAGGTCGATACGAAGATCACGACGGTTGCCTCGACCTCCGGTCCGGGTTCGACCGCCCGACGTCGCGAGGTCCTGACGGATCTTCTTGGGCGGTCGACGGGTGACGAGCGCGTGTTTCTGGTTCGGTTGCTGACCGGCGAGTTGCGCCAGGGTGCACTCGAAGGCGTGATGACCGACGCGATTGCTGCTGCGGCGGGACTGAAAATCGACCCGGTCCGACGGGCTTTCATGCTCTCCGGGAATTTATCGGCAACGGCGTCCGCTGCGCTGGCCGGAGGCGAGACTGCACTGGCACTCTTCGAACTCGAGGTGGGTCGCCCGGTGCGTCCGATGTTGGCCTCGCCCGCGGAGTCGTCGGCCGCGGCGTGGATCGAATTCGCAGGCGAGGTGAGTTTGGAGTACAAACTGGACGGGGCTCGCATCCAGGTCCATCGATCGGGTGAAGATGTACATATCTACACCAGGACCCTGCGGGAGATCACCGACAGCGTGCCGGAGCTCGTCGAGTTGATCCGAGCGTTGCCGTGCACCAGCGTCGTACTCGATGGGGAAACCCTCGCACTCACCGACAGTGGCAGGCCGCGTCCTTTTCAGGAGACGATGAGTCGGTTCGGTGCCCAGAGTGCCCACGAGTTGCTTCTGCAGCCGTACTTCTTCGACTGCCTGCATCTCGACGGCGTGGATCTGCTGGACGAACCGCTCGAACGCCGGCTGGCAGCGCTGGAACAGGTTGCACCCATTCATCGGATTCCGTCAGTGGTACGCCCGGACGCCGACGCTGTAGCCGGGTACTTCGAGGAGGCGTTGGCCGCCGGGCACGAAGGTGTGATGGTCAAGTCGTTGTCGGCGCCTTACGCCGCGGGCCGACGCGGCCGCACGTGGCAGAAGGTCAAGCCCGAGCACACGTTGGATCTGGTGGTACTCGGTGCGGAATGGGGCTACGGCAGGCGGACGGGCCGGCTGTCCAATCTGCATCTCGGGGCGCGCGATCCAAGCGGTGGGGATCCGATCATGGTCGGCAAGACATTCAAGGGGCTCACCGATGTACTGCTGCAATGGCAGACCGAGGAGTTTCCGAAACACGAGAGTTCACGTGATGAGCACACTGTGTACGTGTATCCCGATCTTGTCGTCGAGATCGAACTCGACGGTGTGCAGAAGAGCACCCGCTATGCAGGCGGAGTTGCGCTTCGATTCGCCCGGGTGCTCCGATACCGGCCCGACAAGACACTGGCTGAAGCCGACACGATCGATGCCGTTCGCGCGCTCCTTCTGCCGTCCACCTGAGCGCATACCGCGCTGTGTCAGAGGATTGCGCCGGGATTGAGAATGCCGCTGGGGTCGAGGGCGGTCTTGATCCGCTGAGTGAGCTCCATGACGTCCGCTCCCACCTGGTCGGGTAGCCACGCTTTCTTCAGCCTGCCTACTCCGTGCTCGCCGGTGATGGTGCCGCCAAGGGTCAGTGCCAGGTCCATGATCGCTCCGAAAGCGATGTTGGCACGACGTGTCATATCGACATCGGCAGGATCGAACACGATGAGCGGGTGAGTGTTTCCGTCTCCGGCGTGGGCGATGACAGCGACTAGGACTGCGTACTTTTCGGAGATTCGTTCGATACCTTCGACGAGGTCGGGTAGCGCGGGGAGCGGCACACCGACGTCCTCGAGGAGCAGACTGCCGAGACGTTCCACAGCGGGAATCGCGAATCGCCTTGCAGCAGCGAAAGCCTCGCCCTCATCCGGATCGTCGGTTGTGAAGACTTCGGATGCACCAGCCTCGGTGCACGCGGCCGCCATGATCTCGATTTCATGCGCGCGGTCGTCACCGGGGGAGTCCGAACGGGCAATCAGCATCGCTGCGGCTCCGCGGTCCAGGCCCATCTTCATCGCGTCCTCGACTGCGCCGATCGACGCACGATCCATGAATTCGAGCATCGATGGCCGTAGCGAGCGGGTGATCGCGAGGATGGCGGTGGTCGCGTCACGAACCGAGGAGAACGACGCAACAACGGTGCTGGCCGGCGGTTGGGCCGGAATGAGACGCACGGTGATCTCGGTGATGATGCCGAGCGTCCCCTCGCTGCCGATGAATAGTTTGGTCAGTGACAGGCCCGCAACATCTTTCAGGCGCGGGCCACCGAGTCGTACCGCGGTGCCATCGGCGAGAACGACCTCGAGACCGAGCACATAATCTGCGGTCACCCCGTATTTGACGCAGCACAGACCGCCCGCATTGGTAGCGGCATTCCCGCCGATCGAACACATCTCGAACGACGACGGATCCGGCGGGTACCAGAGCCCGTGTTCGGCAGCAGCCTTCTTGACTTCGACGTTGAGTAGTCCGGGTTGGGTGACCGCGATGCGGGTGACCGGATCCACCGTGATGTCACGCATCAGTTCGGTGCTGAGCACGATTCCGCCGTCGACGGCCGTCGCGCCACCGGACAGTCCGGATCCAGCTCCGCGAGGAACTACCGAAACATTGTGTGTGCTGGCCCATTTCATGACATTTTGCACATCGACGGTGCAGGTGGTCCGAACTACCGCCAGCGGAGCTCCGGCATCCGGGTCCTTGGCCCAATCGTGGCGGTAGCCCTCCGTCAGATCAGGATCGGTGAGAACCGCGCCGTCGGGTAACGAGCGCTTCAACGCGAGTAGCCGCGGATCCAGTTCGATCGGTTCACTCATCGCTCATCCTCGTCTCGATCTCGGCTCTCGCTGTCGAGGGTATGGGTCGGACGGGGATCGCGAGTCGTTATTGATTGCGTTGCAGCGTCAGTTCGGCGAGCTTCGTCGCACCTACACAGGGGTCGACGGTCCCGCCGCGATACTGCACCCACCAGGTAATGGTGCCGGTGTACGCGGCGGTGATGCCACACGACGCGGGATCACCGGGTCGGCGTGAGAGAAAAGCGTTCGTACCGGCAACCGTGACGGGTTCGATTGCGTAGTTCAGCTGTTCGGCCAGTGCCCGCTCACGACCGAGAGAATTGTTCTCGAACCAGGCGAATGTGACGTCCACCGAGCCTGCGGCCCCGGTGCCCGTCCACATGCAGACTGCGCCGTAGAAGTACTGGTCCACGACATCCGCCTGGACGGATTCGGCGATCTTGTCGTTCGGGACGGCCGTGCATTCCTGCAGCAGTTTGTCGAACTGTGAATCGCCGCCCAATCCGGCAGGTGTGGGGGTTCCTTCGATGGTGGTACTGCAGCCGGCAAGTAGCAATGTTGCTGTCACCACGGCAACTCGCGTCCGAGTTCGGTTCATCGCTCTCACCTACTTCGCGTTCGCTACGGTTGCGCGGGCCAGGTCCTCGACAACCTCGCAGCTGTCGCGAGGAGGTACCGCAAATGCATAGTTCAGCGACCAATGCAGAAATCCGTCCCCGGATTCGACTGCCGCTTCACATGACGTATCGGCACCTTTGGCGGTGAAACCTGGGTGTCCGTCGACATCGATGTACGCGATCTCGCGACCGATCTGCGCGGCGACGGATCGTTCGCGGTCGATCGGGCTACCTCGATACCACGTGAACATGGCGTACGCACCGGAATTGGGTGCCTCCCACCTGCACCGGACACCATTCTTGGAGGAGGAGGCGATACCGGGGACTCCGGTGATAGAACCCAACTGCTCGTCTGTCATCGAACCGCACTCTCCGACGAAAAGCTCCTCCGTGGCCGGTGTCGGGGCCGCCGTAGAAGTGGCCGAATCGAGAGTGGATTCCGAGTTCTCCGCGGAACAGCCGGTGGCAGCAAGAACCAGCACTGCGACACCGAACGGAATTCCGCGCTTCCACACGTGCAGAACCATACCGAGGCGGCGGATTCGACGCGGAGAGGACCTGGCTATTGGAGTCACATCTGTCACATCAGCCACTCTGTTACCTGATTGATGCAGCGACGACACGAAATCAGGTGGCTGTTGAGGCTAGCGTCCACCACTAGTGGTAGCTGCTCGGCGACTCGGCCGGGTACCAAGGAGGGTGAGAAACATGATGGATTCCACCAGTAAGTCCTGGACATTCATCGCCGCGATCTTCTCGTACGAATTCCAAGGCGGCGGAGTCGATTACGACACCATCGAGATGATCCATCGTGGTGACGTTCACGAGTGGATCGTTGCGCTCGAGCTATCCGGCCTTTTCGATCGAGCGGTCGTCGAGCACGTGGAGATCACGTGGAAACGACAACCTCGGTTACTCCTGGACACTCTTCTCATCGACGCGGACGAGATGACCCGCAAAAGGTGCGATATGGCATGGGCGTCGCTCGACCGTCTCGCGCCCATTGCCCAGTCCGGTTAAAGGAAGATAGGTAGTTCGCCGTCGATCACGACTACCTGCTCGTCGGTCAGGGTCCGGTACGCAATGTTCTCTCGCTCGTACTGCGAGACCATCTTCGGTCCGGAACAGTTGTCGTCGAGGATCGATCCGAAATGTGGAACTAACGCGAAATCGATCAGACCCAGCCCGTTCCACACAACTTCGGTGCCGGTGGCCGGTAACACCTCGTCCGGATCGTCGGCCGCCTCGATTCCGCGCAAGGTGGTCGACACGACACACGCGCCGGCGCTGTAGCCGCCGTAGGTGAGGGTCCCCTCGCGCACTCGACGTGCTATCGCGAAGTCCGCCCCGCTGCGGCTCAATTGCGCACGTAGAACAAAGGTGTTGCCACCGCGGACCCAGACGGTGCCGTAGCGATCGAGCTCCTTCGCCAGTTGCTCAGGGCGGTCGATGAACGAACGGAGGTCGAGTTCGTATGGATCGAATCCGAGCGCCCGCAGGTCTCGTACTTCGGTGGTGACTGCCGACTGGCGGGCGGCGCTCGGCCATCCGTCGACAGCTGAGGCGATGACCGCAATGCGTCCCGGCGTTCCCGTCAACCCGAGGAACTTCTCGACGTGATCACCGAATCGATACGACGCCAAAAACATTTTCATGGTCGACCCTCTCGGGACAAGCGAACGATGCCCTCCCTGATCGCGTCCGCGGTCTCCTCCGGTTTGCGCAACCGTCGAAAGACGAACCCTCCCGCGAAGCGCAACTTGTCACCCGTCCACCTGGGAACGACATGAAGATGGGTGTGGAAGACAGTCTGGAAAGCGGCCCGCCCGTCGTTGACGACGAGATTGGCGCCGTCGGTACTCAGGTCCGATCGTCGAAGTGCGCGTGAAAGTCGATGACCGGCTGCGAATACTGCCGCGCCGAGTGCTGGATCCAACGAGTCGAGATCAGCTGCGTGCAATTTCGGGACAACCACGATGTGGCCCCTGGCTACAGGGCGAATATCCAGAAACGCCAATACGTCGTCGGTTTCGAACACGATCGTCGCCGGTAAGTCGCCTTCGACGATGCCGCAGAAAACGCACTCGATCATTGGGTTTACAGTAGGCGAGCCTCTACCTGCCGGTCACCTATGACGTCGATCACGTTGGGTGGCATACCCGCACGTCGCGATACATCGCGCTCGCTTCTGGGTGGAACTTACTGTGGCGTGGGTTACCTAAGATCTATCGACTCTGGCTATCATCAGAAACCTTGTGCCTTGTCGCATGGATTCGCCTCCTCGTCGCGCGGATGAAGTAACCATTCGACGAAACCGTAGGCGCCAATCAACTCACGAAAGTCGGAGATTTGGAAACATCGCAGAGCACTGAGAACAATCCGAGCACACCGGGCACCAGCGCTGAAGGAACGAGCACAGGTAAACCGGTGCGAGTGGGCGTAGTCCGCGAGTCCGGAGAGGGCGAGCGTCGCGTCGCGTTGGTTCCGAAAATCGTGGCGTCGCTGATCGGCAAAGGCGTCGAGGTGATCGTCGAGTCCGGCGCAGGCCTGGGCGCACTGATTCCGGACGAGCTGTATGTATCGGCCGGCGCGAGGATCGGGGACCCTTGGGGTGCCGATGTCGTCGTCAAGGTCGCACCGCCCACCGATGCCGAGGTCGCGAAGCTCTCTTCGGGTTCGACGCTGATCGGATTCCTGGCGCCGCGTAATGCGGAGAACAGTATCGGTGCGCTGAAGGCAGCGGGCGTGCAGGCGTTCGCCGTCGAGGCGATTCCCCGTATCTCTCGTGCGCAGGTCATGGACGCATTGTCTTCACAGGCGAATGTCGCGGGCTACAAGTCAGTGCTGCTAGCGGCGTCCGAGTCGACAAGATTCTTTCCGATGCTCACCACCGCCGCCGGCACGGTCAAGCCGGCAACAGTCCTGGTCCTCGGTGTCGGTGTCGCCGGATTGCAGGCTTTGGCGACAGCCAAGCGTCTCGGCAGTCGCCCGACCGGGTACGACGTGCGCCCCGAGGTTGCCGATCAGGTCCGCTCGGTCGGCGCTCAGTGGCTCGACCTCGGGATCGACGCAGCAGGTGAAGGTGGCTATGCCCGCGAACTGACCGAGGAGGAGCGTACGCAGCAGCAAGACGCCCTCGAAGAAGCAATCAAGGGTTTCGACGTCGTCATCACGACCGCGTTGGTGCCCGGGCGTCCGGCGCCACGTCTGGTGACGGCCGCGGCCGTCGAGGGCATGAAGCCCGGAAGTGTCGTGGTCGACCTCGCCGGTGAGACCGGCGGTAACTGCGAGTTGACCGAGCCCGGTCGGACCGTCGTCAAGCACGCTGTCACCATCGCCTCGCCGTTGAATCTGCCTGCCACCATGCCCGAGCACGCAAGCGAGCTGTACTCGAAGAACATTTCGGCGTTGCTCGAACTTATGCTCGTCGACGGTGGCCTCGCTCCTGATTTTTCGGACGAAGTCCTCGCTGGTGCATGCGTGACACGTGAGAAGGAGAACTGATGTACACCCCGCTGTTGGCGAATATCGCGATCCTGGTGTTGTCCGGGTTCGTGGGCTTCGCGGTGATCTCCAAGGTGCCCAACACCTTGCACACCCCGCTCATGTCCGGTACCAACGCCATCCACGGCATCGTTGTGCTCGGCGCACTGGTGGTGCTGGGCAAGGTCGAGGATCCCTCGATCGGTCTGCAGATCATCCTGTTCGTCGCCTTGGTGTTCGGAACTGTCAATGTGATCGGTGGATTCGTCGTCACCGATCGCATGCTCAGCATGTTCAAGTCCAAGCCTGTGCCCGCCGCAGTTGCCCCTGGATCCGTCGAGAAGGGTGCTGACTCCTGATGGACAATCTCGTCAACATTCTCTACATCGTTGCCTTCGGCATGTTCATCTACGGTCTGATGGGTCTGACCGGTCCGAAGACGGCTGTTCGCGGTAACCAGATCGCCGCGGTCGGCATGTTCGTCGCAGTCGTCGCGACGCTGATCGCGATTCGGGACACCGAGAATTGGATTCTGATCATCGTAGGCCTCGTCGTCGGTGTCGCTCTGGGTATTCCGCCGGCACGCCGAGTGAAGATGACCGGTATGCCTCAGCTGGTGGCACTGTTCAACGGTGTCGGCGGCGGCACGGTCGCGTTGATCGCGTGGGCAGAGTTCCTCGACACCTCCGGGTTCTCGGACTTCAACCATGGCGAGTCGCCGACGGTGCACATTGTCATCGGTTCGCTCTTCGCGGCGATCATCGGTTCCATCTCGTTCTGGGGTTCGCTCATCGCGTTCCTCAAGCTCCAGGAAACATTGCCGGGCTCTCCGATCACGATCGGGAAGCTGCAGCAGCCGATGAACGCGCTTCTGCTCATCGGCGCCGTTGCCGCAGCGGTAGTGATCGGAATCAATGCCACCCCCGGCGCCGGTGTCTCGCAGTGGTGGATCGTCGCAGTCTTGGTGCTGGCAGGCATTCTCGGTTTGACGGTGGTGTTGCCGATCGGTGGCGCGGATATGCCGGTGGTCATCTCGCTGCTCAACGCGTTGACCGGTTTGTCGGCTGCGGCAGCAGGTCTGGCTCTGAACAACACGGCAATGATCGTGGCGGGCATGATCGTCGGCGCGTCGGGCACAATTTTGACGAACTTGATGGCCAAGGCCATGAACCGGTCGATTCCGGCGATCGTTGCCGGCGGGTTCGGTGGCGGCGATGCTGCAGCCGGACCGGCGGGGGCTGCTGGGGGCACCGCGAAGGCGACGTCGGCTGCCGATGCTGCTATTCAGATGGCATACGCAAACCAGGTCATCGTCGTTCCCGGTTACGGTCTCGCCGTGGCGCAGGCGCAGCATGCGGTCAAGGACATGGCCAAGTTGCTCGAAGCGAAGGGTGTCGAGGTCAAGTACGCGATTCACCCGGTCGCCGGCCGTATGCCGGGACACATGAACGTGTTGCTTGCCGAGGCCGACGTCGAGTACGACGCGATGAAGGAAATGGACGACATCAACGACGAGTTCTCTCGCACCGACGTCACCTTGGTGATCGGCGCGAACGATGTCACCAACCCGGCTGCTCGCAACGATTCGTCTTCCCCGATCTACGGGATGCCGATTCTGAACGTCGATCAGTCCAAGTCGGTTATCGTGCTCAAGCGTTCGATGTCCTCCGGATTCGCGGGAATCGAGAATCCGCTCTTCTTCGCCGAGGGCACTTCGATGCTCTTCGGTGACGCCAAGAAGTCGGTGTCCGATGTGACCGAGGAACTCAAGGCTCTGTAGCAATCAGGTAGCTGAGCCCGAAAACGACCGAGCCTCGAAGTGAGGCTCGGTCGTTTTCTCGGTTCAGCGCAGCCGCCGCTGTACTGCCATGGCTGCAGTGTCCAGTGGGTTGCGCGCTTCCCTCTGGGCGGCGACGGGTGAGTACAGCATCACTGCGGACGCCGCGGCCCACCATCCGGCGACGATCAGCAGGGTTGTGGTGACGCCGATGATCGTCGCCGCTCCACTGATGATTGCAGCGGTGCCGACCGCCATCACTGCCACAGTTCCGAGGCCCCACACGATCGGTAGATGCCGGGTGGCGGCGACGAGGGTGGCAGCGCACATCAGTGCTGCGCACGCTGTCACGTAGCCGTTGGGGAGCGCAGAGGCAGGAACCCAGCCCGCCGCCCATGTCCGAACCGCAGCGGTAGTCAGCGAAGCACCGATCGTCAGAGTGATCACCGCGCCGATTCCGTAGTGAAGTTTGCGAATCAGGGCTACGACCGTCAGTGCCGCGACGGCAATCAGCACCGGTGTGATGCCGAAGGCCTGGAGCACTTTCTCCGACAGGCCGACAAGTTCGGTCACGACTACGCGTGAGTGCGGGTAGGTGAACCCTAGTGTCGGTAATACGACCAGGATGGTCAGCAACGTCAGAGCTGCTGTTCCGGCCGCGATTGCTCGCACAGTCGTGCCACGTCGGCGGAAGACTGCGTCCAGTTCCTCTTCGTTCAGTTCGACAAGTTCCATGCTGTCGGTGTTCGTGGTCATAGGCCCAGCACCGCTTGGTCTGCACGATTCATGGCCACGACACTGCATCATGACCCTGAGCGCTCGATGTGAATCGGCCGTGAATTCCGTTCAGGTGCTCTCCATGCGGACGTGTGGCGAACGAACGGTTCCGGCGGTTGCGGCTGCGAGCAAGGTAAGAGCCAAGGGAACTGCCATCGCGGCCGTAAGTGGAACGACGTGCGACAACCAGCCGATGACGGCAGGACCGGCGAGGAACCCCACATAACCCATGCCGACGACGCGCGACATATTCGTCGCCGGCGCACCTGATCCGAGGTTGCCTGCGCTGGTGAATATCTGAGGGATGCTCCCGGACAATCCGAGGCCGAAGGCCGCCCAGCCTGCCAACGCGAGCGGTAGGGACTCGGACACGAGCACAAGGAGCATCCCCGCTGCGGCCACTAGGCTGCCGTAGCGAACGACGGCGACCGGGCCGAATTGCGCGCTGATGCGGTCCGCGCAGAAGCGGCCGACGGTCATCGCCGATGCGAAGAAGCCGAACGCGAGCGCCGCGATCCCGTCCGAGGTGTCGAGATGTTCCTTCACCTGCAACGTGCTCCAGTCGTTGGCGACGCCCTCGGACAGAAACAGCGCGAACGCCAGTGCACCGAGGCCGAGTACCCGCGGAGAGAACCAGCCGAGCGCGGGCGCGTCGGAGCGATTCGGTGATGTCGAGGTGTGAGTCGCGCGCAGTAGAAACGACCGGCACGATGCGATGGCGATCAGGCCGAGTAGCGCGGCGCCGCCCATCGACATCTCGATCGGAAGTTCGGCTTCCAGTGTCGCGGCACCTATCAGTGCTCCGAGTACACCGCCCACAGAGAACAAGGCGTGAAAGGCCGCCATGATCGGTCTCGGATACATGCGCTCGACCTCGACTGCTTGAGCGTTCATCGCCACGTCGAGAGCGCCGTTGGACATTCCCACCACGAACAGTGACGCGCCGAGAGTGACGACGCCGGTCGACAGTGCCGGCCCCATCAATGCAACGCCCAACATCGAGGCCGAAAACATAACGAGTCGATCACTGCCGAAGCGATCGGAGAGGCGCCCAGAAGCCTGCATTCCGAAGATCGCGCCGACCGCAAGAAGGAGCAGCAACGATCCCAGCGTGGCGTGCGAGATGCCGGTGCGGCGCTCGACCATCGGAATGTGCACGACCCAGACGGCAAAGAGGAACCCGTTGACGGCGAATATCGTGAAAATTGCGACGCGTGCCCGTTTCATGCGCGGCGGTACGCCAACGGGAACATCTACCACGAAGCCCAACGTTACCTGGCGATTGTCGGTCGAGTCGGGCCCTGGCGCACTGCATGCCTGTTCGGAAGAAGTATTCGGTGCTGAGTCAGGTGCGGATTGCGCCACTGCTGTGACGCTGGTCACAACGCGTGATTTCGTCTGGCGGCACCAGTGGGAGAGGGCGTAGTTTCTTCCCATCGGCCATGAGCGGTATTCGTTACAGATGGAGCGTAACGATCCTGAAACGGTCTCGACCAGGTCAATGCCTCTTGGGTCTCATCGGCATCACGAGGCGGAGCCGCTCGAAGGAGAAATCATGACGCTCGCAGACGCTCGTTGTTCGGATGCTGTCGCTACTGCCAGCGGTGAAGCGCAGACCCTCTCTCGAAGTCAGCTCGACATGATGCGTGCATTCTTTTGCTATGAATTCGAGGTTGCTCGACTCGAACGCATCTCGCTACCCGAGGCCACTCCCGAGGTCGTAGCCGAGTGGGTCGGCGCCCTCGAGATGAGCGGGCTGTTCGCTGGAGCAGAACTACGCACAATGGCAGACGCCTGGCTCCGTGAGCCCGAATCGCTCGTGTCTCTCCTGGTGGGCGACGTCGATGAGATCGCTGCCCGCCGCGAGGTGGGTTCGACGGTAGAAAGTGTGACCTCCAGCGATGCCGATACAGATTTGATGCGCGCCAGCTGATCCCACCCCCGCTGTCGGGGTCTTGGCTACCATCCTCCCAATCGAGTAAGTGCTGGAGGGAAGGAAGCAAATGACCACAGCAGGTGTGGACGAACCCGCAGTCGCCGAGTGGATCGGAAGTCTGGGTATCGGTGCGGTGTCGCCGTTGAATTTCGAGCGCGTCGGCAACGGACAGTCCAACTTGACCTACTCCGTCAGTGATGCGGGCGGGAGTCGGTGGATCATGCGTCGGCCACCGCTCGGTCACCTGCTGGCGTCGGCACACGACGTCGTGCGTGAGCATCGAATCATGTCCGCGTTGCAGAACACACCTGTTCCGGTACCCAAGATGCTGGCTGTGTCGGACGATCCCCGGATATCGGAAGTACCTCTCGTACTGATGAGCTTCGTGGACGGCGTGGTCCTAGACTCGGTGAACACTGCGGAACGGTTACCAGCGGAGGTCCGTAGAGCAGTCGGCCTCAACATGGTGGGGGCCTTGGCCGCCATCCATCGCGTAGATCTCGAGAGCGTCGGCCTTCTCGACCTTGCAAGCCACGGCTCGTACGCGGCCCGTCAACTCAAGCGCTGGACAAAGCAATGGGAGCAGTCCAAGTCTCGTGAGGTGCCCGCAATCGACTCCCTCGCCGCGCGATTGGCGGCAAACATTCCCGAGCAACACGAGCTTTCGCTGGTACATGGCGATTTTCATCTCAACAACGTGATCGTGTCACCGACCAGGGGTTCGATTCTCGCCGTGGTCGACTGGGAGCTCAGTACGCTCGGTGATCCACTCGCCGACCTCGGCGGGCTTCTCGCCTACTGGCCCGAGGCAGGGGACGCCGTCGCGGGCCCCTTCATGGCGTCCACTGCGGCAGGATTCCCGACGCGCGATGAACTGACTGCCGAATATGCGGCCAAGACGGGCCGTGATGTCACGTCGGCAGGATTTTGGCAGGTGCTGGCGCTGTGGAAGCTTTCGATTATCGCCGAGGGTGTCATGCGTCGGGCCGAGGCCGATGTCCGTAACCGCGCCGACGCCGGATCTCCCACGACTTCGTTGATCGACGACATCGTGGGGCGGGCCGTGTCGACCGCGGACGATATCGGCATTTAGTTCGGTATCACCAGAGTGCGTGCTGCTGCTTCGATTTCGGTGGGAATCGGCACAGGTCGACGGGTCTGGGCGTCGACGTAGACGTGTACGAAGCGGCCGGTTGCAGCAAGCTGCAACTCCTCGCCTACGGCTTCACGAAAGAGGGCGAGCTTGTAGACGATGCTGCGTGTTCCGAGTTTTTCGACCGACAGCCCGACTTGGAGTCGATCGGGGAACGACAGCTCGCGGTGGTAATTGCACGAAGTTTCTGCGACGACGCCGATCGCGGACAGTAGCCGAATGTCGAGGCCGGTCGTCGCCATCAGCCACCCGTTCACCGCAGTGTCGAAATACGAGTAATACGTGACATTGTTGACGTGGCCATAGTGGTCGTTGTCGTCCCACCGCGTCCCGACGGGCCACAGAGCGGGGTATTCGGATGCCGGGTTGTGCTCGGCGCGCTGATCGGCGGAGGCAGTCATGCATGCTTACTCTATCGGCTTACGCGCTAGAACCCAGCGCAGGAGCAGGCCGACAACCAGAGCCCAGAATGCCGATCCGATACCGAAGACCACCACGCCCGAAGCGGCGATGAGGAAGGTGAGGATTGCAGCCTCACGACCGGTCACTGCTTTCAGTGCGCCGGCGAGCGATGCACCGAGTGTTCCGAAAAGTGCAAGACCGGCAACCGTTTCGACGACGCCGGGTGGAGCAACCGCGACGAGGGTAGCCACGGCTGCCGAGCACAGTGCGAGGAAAAGGTAGAACCACCCTGCCGAAAAGGCTGCGATCCAGCGTCGTTTCGTGTCCGGATGCGCACTGGGTCCAGCTGCCAGCGCAGCGCTGATGGCGGCCAAGTTGATTGCGTGACCGCCGAATGGGGCACCGAGGACAGTGCCGATTCCGGTGATACTCGAGACCGGTCGCCACGGGACGTCGTAGCCGAACGAGGTCATCACCGCCACTCCCGGGATGTTCTGCGACGCCATGGTCACGATGTACAACGGCAGCGCTATTCCGATGATTGCCTGCCATGTCCAGTGCGGCATCGTCGGATCGATTCGTGGAATCAGATCGAGTGCGCGGGGAATTCGATCCTGACTCGACACATCGATGGCGATGACGATCGCAGCCGCGCCGAAGGCAGCAGGAACCGCCCAACGCTGGGAGAATCGTTGCAGGACAAGCCATACCAGAATTACTGGAGCGATCACCGCCGGGGAAGTAGCAAATGCTGTGACCGGTTGCAGGCACAACGGCAGCAGTACCCCGGCGAGCATCGCTTGGGCGAGTGATGTCGGAATCGATTGGATCAACTTGCCCAGTCGGGGCCACAGCCCCGTTGCGACGATCAGGACACCCACCACGACGAAGGCTCCGACGGCTGCAGGCCAGCCGCCGACGACAGTTCCGGTGCCCGCCAGCAACGCTGCGCCAGGAGTCGACCAGGCGAGCGTGATGGGCTGTCGATAGCGGCGCGAGAGATACACCATGCCGACACCTTGGGTGATCATGACGGCGAGGAGTCCTGAGGCTGCTTCGGTCGGCGTTGCTCCGACGGCACGAAGTCCGGTGAGGACGACGGCGAACGAACTGGTGAATCCGACGAGCGCGGCGACGATGCCTGCGAGGATCGGCTGCACTCGTCCCTCATCGGGCGCAGTAGTGGTGGCTGGGTGATCGGGCACGAATGTAGATGATGCCCTGTGACATGCGATGGCGCGCGATCAGCGAGTTCGAGAAAACAGGGCACGCGGAGGCGCATACTTTTCACATGCTCGTCCGAAACCTGGCAAGTGTGGTTGTTCTGCTGATGGCCGGTGCGTTCTGTGCCCCTAGTGCGCAGGCTGGTCCGATCGTCGAGCACGTCAACCTCGGTGACAGCTTCAGCGCGGGCAGCGGTGTGCTTCCACTGGCCGCGGGCGCTCCACTCGGGTGCCTGAGGTCGGAAAGAAACTTCGCTCGGATCGTTGCAGAAGAGCGCGGTTTCCAGCTCGAAGACGTGAGCTGCGGCGGGGCGTCGACCGAGGACTTCTACGGCCGTCAGCGCCCCGACACCCCGCCTCAATTCGATGCGCTGTCGGACTCGACCGACCTGGTCACCCTGATGATCGGGGGGAACGACAGCGACGTTTTCGCCCGTGCGATCTCCTCGTGCGTCAGTGCGGCACTGAGATCGCCGGGTGCGTACAGCCCGTGTGCAGATCAGTACGGGACAAGTTTCGAAGACACCATCACCTCGCGGACCTACCCGGCCATTCGGCAGGCGCTCGGCGACATCGAGCGGCGCGCTCCACGGGCGCGCGTGGTCGTCGTCGGCTATCAGTGGCTCCTCCCGCCCACGATCGGGTGCGCGCCGCAGATGCCGGTCGCGCCGGGAGACGTCCCCTACCTGCGCAGTCTGCAGCGGACGCTGAACACGAGCATCGCCAGCGCAGCCGCCGAGACCGACACGACGTTCGTCGACATGTCCGTGGTGTCCGAGGGGCACGATGGTTGTCAGGCTGTCGGAACGAGGTGGGCCGAACCGCTGTTGTTCTCGGATCAGTTCGTACCGGTGCACCCCAACGCTGCTGGAGAGGCCGCCATGGCCGCGGAAGTGGAGAAAGCGTTAGCGTCGTGAAAACTCGGATGCACGGGCGATTTGATCGCCTGTAGGCCGAACACCGGTGTAGAGGAAGAACTGCTCTGCCGCCTGCAATGCGATGACCTGCGCGCCCGTTACTGCCGGTTTGCCTGCGGCACGTGCTGCGGCAACGAACGGCGTCTCCGACGGCATCGCCACGACATCGAATACTGCTTGCGCAGAATGGATCTGGGCGTCGGTGAACGGTGACGCGTCGGCATCGGGCCCGCCTTCCATGCCGATGGGAGTGACGTTCACCAGAAGGTCCGCAGCCACGGACTCCGGTGCCCAGTCGTACGCGTAGGCCTCCGCGAGCGTATTTCCGGTCGTGGAGTTGCGCGCAACGACTGTTCCCTTGGTGAAACCAGAATCGCGAAGCGCCGCGACGACAGCTTTCGCCATCCCACCGCTGCCGGTGACGGCGACGGTGAACTCTGATGAAAAGCCCGAAGCAGCAAGGAGATCCGCGACGGCCTGGTAGTCGGTGTTGTAAGCGTGCAGGACGCCGTCTTCGTTGACGATGGTGTTCACCGACTCGATGGCACGCGCCGAATCGTGCACTACGTCGACCAGCTCTATGGCAGCTTCCTTGAACGGCATGGACACGGCGCAACCACGGATACCGAGCGCGCGGACACCGCCGATGGCCGCGGGCAGGTCGGTGGTGGTGAACGCCTTGTACAGGTAATCCAGGTCCAACTCGTGGTAGAGGTAGTTGTGGAATCTGGTGCCGATGTTGCTGGGACGCCCGGACAGTGACATGCAGAGTCTGGTGTCCTTGGTCAACGAGCGAGTCATGACCCCAAGTCTATTCCGGCCGGCCGTAGGCAGTATCAGCAGTTCTCGGCCACCGTGGCCAGGGCGCGCTGATCCGCCTGCGTGATGGGTAGCCCGTATTGCGCGGCCACGGAGAGATATTTCCCTGCGTAGAAGCAGTGATATGCCTTGTTCGGGGGCAGCCAGTGCGAAGGTGTGTCGTCGCTCTTCGACTGATTGTCGTGTCCGTTGACAGCGAGAAGATTGAAATCGAGGTCGTTGGCGAATCGCACTCGCTTGTCCGGTAGCCACCCGTTGGCGCCCATGTCCCAGGCTGCGGACAACGCGTACACGTGATCGATCTGAACCGCGCTTGCGTCCGATTTGCTGAACTTCACGACCTCACCCGAGTACGGGTCGGCAAGAGAGCCTTCGAGGACGACACAGTTGTGGGTGCCTTCCCGGAACACCAACGCGCTCATACTGCGAGCGAGGACGTTGTTGCGGGTGTCGCAACCGTCGTGACCGCCGGGTCCGTCGTAGTCGTCGGTCCATGCTGGACCGAAGACGCAACCTTCATTCTTTTTGCACCCACGCTCGTAACCGAGGGCATCCGGCCTCGCGGCAACGACCGGCACCTGGGCGAGAAGTTCCTCGATCTGCACGCGGGTGGGGCTGCCCGGCGCAGGAGGCGGAGGTGCGAAACCGGGTATCCCGCTATCGCAGGAACCGAACGCCGCCATCGCGAAAGTGACCGCCACCAACAGCAGCGCGATACGCAGCTTCTTCACACACACCCAATCCTCGAACCACAGTTGACTCTCGAGAGTGTGCCGTATGGCACCGACAAAGGTGCAATCAGCCGACTTCCAGGACGACCTTGCCCGCAACGTGCCCATCTTCTACGAGTGCCAATGCCGTGCCTGCTTGCTCCAGAGGAAAAACATGATCGATACGTGGACGTAGAACTCCCGAGGCAACCAGTTCTGCCAGACGCGTGAAGGCGACCGCAGTGCGATCCCGGACCACCGAAGTACCGCCCAGTGAACCCGCGAGTGTCGGGTCGGCCACGCTGATGATCGGGGCACCTGATTTCGCCAGCTTTGCCGCGGCTCTCAAGGTGTCACCCCCGACCAGGTCGAAAATGCCGTCCACTCCCTCCGGCACGGCAACCATGATCTCGTCGGAGAAACTGTCGCCGGACTCGACGAACTTCGCGCGCATACTCTCCACCCACTCACGCTTTGCCGCGCTCGATACTCCGACCGCGGCGATTCCGTCGGCGTGAGCCAACTGCAGCGCCGAGGATCCCACGCCACCGCCCGCGCCGAGCACCAGCAGAGTGTCCTTCTTGCGCAGCCCCAGCTGATCGAGTGCGTCGTACGCCGTGCCGGCCGCGACTGCGAGTGTGGCGGCGGAGGTGAACGGAACGCTCTCCGGCTTGTGCGCTGCATTCGCAGCGTTCAACACGGTGTACTGCGCATAGCCGCCATGGCCGGAGGCTGTCGCGCCGAAGACGTGATCTCCGACCGAGAATCCGTCTACGTGTGGGCCGATCTGAACAACGGTACCCGCCACCTCGCGTCCCAGAACCGCAGGCAGAGGTGTCCGAACAGTGTCCTTACGGTTACCTGCCCTTACCTTCCAATCAGCCGGATTGACCCCAGCAGCATGGACAGCGACGAGTAGTTGTCCCGGCCCAGGATCGGCGATGGGAATGTCGAGAAAGTACTCGGTTTCGGGGCCACCGTACTCACTGAATCCGTAAGCGATCATCTACATACTGTGCCTCAATGTCCGGTTCTTCCGTTACCGAAGTCGCCTCGATTCGCCGATTTATCGGTCTCCGAATGGGCATGGTGTTCCGATTACGCACCGAGCGGACGGGATCCCGTCGGAAATGGATGCAACTGGAACACCACACCCAACTGCGCTGATACCGCCCTGCTTGGATGGACCAATGCTGCATGGTCTCTGGTCTCCAGGTTCGGGGCTGATGCTGTGGCAGGAAGAGGTGTCCGGCAGTGAACCGGATCTTCCGGCCACGCACGCCCGGGCGGCGGCCCGGACCTTCCGTCACAAGGTCGAGGTCGCGTTCCCGCCTGCAGGTGCGGGCGACCCACGGGTGGTACGTGTGCCTGCTCTTGCGCTCGCGCCGGTCGATGCTGCCGAGCTTCTACTGCGCACCCCGGCCTCGCACGCGGCGATGTCCGGGGACCTTCGGTATCTCGGGCATGTTGCGAAGGGAGTCGAGCGATGGGTGCGGGCCGGGCGCGTCGTGCCCGCGCTGATCCTCATCGAGGGGCACTGGTGGCCCAGGTGGCGTCTTGTCGGTGGGGAACGTCAGCGCGCGTGGCTCAGTGAGCTGGCTGTGACGATGCCTTCGGTTCAGTGCCACGGCAACAGGCCGAAGAAGTTGTTGGAGGACTTCCTCGAAGAGATCACCGATCCGATCGTGCGATCGATACTGGGAAAGCCTGATTCGGATCATCCGTTGTTGGCTGCGCTTGTTGACGACGATTCCGTCGAGGACGGTACGACGCAGACCGCGACGTTGTTGGACAAGTGGCGGGCAAGCCTCACCGTCGACGAACCCGCGCTCGTGTTGCGTTTGCTGGAGCCGGACGACGAGGCCGCGGAGGCAGACGAGAGCGAAGAAGCGTTGTGGAAGCTTCAGGTGTGTTTGCGGGCCGATGGGGAAGCTCCGATTCCGGTGCCCATGAGCCGAAAGGTCGACGCGAGCCTGTTGAGCACGGCGGTCCGCAAGCTCGGAGAGGCGGTCGCGGCGTACCCGCGGTTGCGTGACCTCCCGTCCCACCCTGGGACCCTGGATCTTCTGCTGCCCACCTCTGTGGTGATCGATCTGGTCGAACACGGCGCGAAAGCACTTTCGGAGTCGGGGACGACCGTCCTGCTGCCCAGGGCATGGAGTCGACTGGACCCGTCGATGCGACTGCGGGTCGATTCGCCTGCCGTGACGAAGGCCGCCGAGAACCGCGCCGTCGGGATGGATGAGCTCATTTCGTACGACTGGCAACTGCAGCTCGGCGACATGGTGCTGACCGAGGCCGAGTTGAATCGGCTGGCAGTGTCCAAGGGCGACCTGGTCCGTCTTCGTGGGGTGTGGGTGCTGGCCGACGGAAGCCAGCTCGCCGCCGCCGCCAAATACGTTGCGCAGCATCATGGCGACGGAACCGAACTGGGCAAGTTGATGCGCGAAATGACGATCTCCTCGCCGCCGCCTGCACCCGTCGAGGAGATCACCGCTACCGGGTGGGCAAAGACGCTGCTGCAGCCCGACGCCACTCCGGAGCGGATTCCGTTGCCCGCGGGTGTGAATGCTGTTCTGCGGCCCTACCAGGAACGTGGTCTGGACTGGCTGGCGTTCATGTCTCGGTTGGGGTTGGGCGCAATTCTGGCCGACGACATGGGACTGGGGAAGACGCTGCAGGTGCTGGCTCTGCTTGCACACGAGAAGAGCCCGACGCCGACGCTGTTGGTCGCACCCATGTCGGTCGTCGGCAACTGGCAGCGTGAAGCCGCAAAGTTCACTCCTGGCCTACGGGTACTGGTTCATCACGGCCCGGCGCGGTTGCGGGACGACGCCCTCGAGCAGGCGATCAGCGAGCACGATCTCATTGTCACGACCTACGCCCTGATGGCCAAGGATCGAGCGCAGTTCGCGGCTCGGACGTGGCGCCGAGTGGTTCTCGATGAGGCCCAGCACATCAAGAACGCCGGGACGGTTCAAGCCAAGGCTGCTCGGGCGATTCCCGCCGACCTGAAACTGGCCTTGACCGGCACGCCCGTCGAGAACAGGCTGGACGAGCTTCGGTCCATTCTCGATTTCGCGAATCCCGGAATGCTCGGTGCGCCTGCTGATTTCCGCAAGCGGTTCTCGGTGCCGATCGAGCGAGAGCAGGACGAGAGCGCAGTCACACGCTTGCGTGCGATCACCTCGCCGTTCATTCTTCGTCGCGTCAAGACCGATCCGACGGTCATTGCCGACCTGCCGGACAAGGTCGAGATGACGGTTCGCGCAAATCTGACGGCCGAGCAGGCGGGGCTCTACAAGGCAGTCGTGGACGAGATGATGGCTCAGATCGCCGACGCGAAGGGCATGAAGCGTAAGGGGGCGGTGCTCTCGGCCCTCACTCGCTTGAAGCAGGTCTGCAATCATCCCGCGCATTTTCTGTCCGACGGTTCGCCGGTGCTCAAGCGCGGTCAGCATCGGTCCGGGAAGGTCGGATTGGTGGAGGACATTCTCGATTCGGTTCTCGGGGATAACGAAAAGGTGCTGCTGTTCACGCAGTTTCGCGAGTTCGGGGAACTCGTCGGACCGTATTTCGCCGAGCGGTTCGGTACCGAAGTTCCGTTCCTGCACGGTGGCGTCAGCAAGACGAACCGTGATGCGATGGTCGAGAAATTTCAGGAGGACGGCGGGCCGCCGATCATGATGCTCTCCCTCAAGGCAGGCGGCACCGGTCTGAACTTGACTGCGGCCAATCATGTTGTGCACCTTGATCGGTGGTGGAACCCGGCGGTGGAGAATCAGGCTACCGATCGTGCGTTTCGAATCGGTCAACGCAAGAACGTTCACGTGCGAAAGTTGTTGTGCGTGGGCACCGTCGAAGAACGTATCGATGGGATGCTGGATTCGAAACAGGATCTTGCGGACCTCGCCGTCGGGACGGGTGAGAACTGGGTGACCGAGATGGACACCGGCGAATTGCGTGAGTTGTTCCGCCTCAGCGAAGATGCAGTGGGGGAGTGATGGCGGACTTCGGTCAGTACGGTAGACGTCGTAAAGTCAAGGGCGGCATCGAATCACAGAACAAGCGTGGAGCTTTCGGGCAGACCTGGTGGGGCCGCCACTTCGTCACCGCCATGGAAGAGCTGGCAGATCCGGGTCGGATTGCGCGGGGACGTACGTATGCCCGAGGTGGTCAGGTGCTGACGCTCGGGGTCGAACGCGGTCAGATCTACGGCGAGGTTCAGGGAAGTCAGCTCGAACCGTTCTCGGCGTCGGTGACCGTGGATCCGCTGTCACAGGGCGAGGTTTCGGCTCTGGTGGGCAGGGTGCGCTCCAATCCGGGGATGCTCGCGGAACTTGCGTCCAACGCGATCCCGCAGGAGCTTGCCTCGACGCTTCTGCCGCACGACAAGGGTCAGCTCGATTTCGATTGCACCTGCCCGGACGACGAGTGGCCCTGCAAGCATGCGGCTGCGCTGATGTATATCGCGGCCGAGCACATCGACGCTTCGGCGGCGACGATTCTGACGTTGCGTGGCGTCGATCTGGAAATGTTGATCGAGGATGTCGGGGAATGCGAGATCGAGTTCGATCGTGAGGACTGGTTCGGCAACGAGATGTCGTTTCCGTCGTTGCCGCGGGTGGAATTTTCTCCGGCGATCGACGATCTCGACCCGTTGATCCTGCGCCGCGCCTTCCGCTCGGGTGGCTACGAGGAGTTCGAGGTCAGTTCGGCTGTCGCCGATCTTGTGGGCTTCTATCGGAGGTTGGGCGAGTAAACCTCTAGACATACATGGATGTCCGACTATAGGATGGCAACACATCATCTTCTCGTATCGGTTAGGACGGATCTCATGACTCGCGAGCTCTCGCACTTCATCGGCGGCAAGCACGTCTCCGGCACCTCGGGCAACTTCGGTGACGTTTTCGATCCGAACACCGGCGAGGTGCAGGCACTCGTGCCGCTGGCCAGTGATGCCGAGGTCGAGGCCGTGATCGCGGATGCAGAGAAAGCCCAGGTCGAATGGGCCAAGTGGAATCCGCAGCGTCGTGCCCGCATCCTGATGAAGTTCGTCGAGCTCATCAACCGAGACATGGACGAGCTGGCCAGGTTGCTCTCGAGCGAGCACGGCAAAACCGTCGCAGACGCCAAGGGCGACGTCCAGCGTGGTCTCGAGGTCATCGAGTTCGCGATCGGCGTTCCGCACCTTCTCAAGGGCGAATACACCGAGGGTGCCGGTGGTGGCATCGACGTCTACTCCATGCGTCAGCCGCTCGGAGTCGTTGCAGGGATCACTCCGTTCAACTTCCCCGCCATGATCCCGCTGTGGAAGGCCGGCCCAGCCATCGCCACCGGCAACGCATTCATTCTCAAGCCTTCCGAGCGCGACCCCTCGGTGCCGCTCAAGCTGGCCGAACTGTTCCTCGAAGCAGGTCTGCCGCCGGGCGTCTTCAACGTCGTCAACGGTGGCAAGAACGCCGTCGACGTTCTACTGAACGACGATCGCGTCAAGGCCATCGGCTTCGTCGGCTCCACGCCGATCGCGCAGTACATCTACGAGACCGCCGCCAAGAACGGCAAGCGTGCACAGTGCTTCGGCGGCGCCAAGAACCACGCCCTGATCATGCCCGACGCCGATCTCGACCAGGTCGCCGACGCACTCCTCGGTGCCGCGTACGGCTCTGCGGGTGAGCGTTGCATGGCGATTTCGGTTGCTGTTCCGGTCGGTGAAGAGACGGCCGACGCACTGGTGGCCAAGTTGACCGAGCGTGTCAAGAACCTGAAGATCGGCCGCAGTGACGACGAGAACGCGGACTTCGGTCCACTCGTCGGTAGCGATGCACTGAAGCGAGTCAACGACTACACCCAGATCGGCGTCGACGAGGGTGCCGAACTCGTCGTCGACGGGCGCGGCTTCGAGCTCGAGGGCCACGAGAACGGATTCTTCGCCGGCGCAACACTGTTCGACAAGGTGACGACGGACATGCGCATCTACAAGGAAGAGATCTTCGGTCCCGTCCTGATCGTCGTCCGCGCCGAGGATTACGAGGATGCACTGCGTCTGCCGTCCGAACACGAGTACGGCAACGGTGTCTCGATCTTCACTCGCGACGGTGACACCGCGCGTGACTTCTGCTCACGCGTTCAGGTCGGCATGGTCGGCGTCAACGTCCCGATTCCGGTGCCGATCGCATACCACACCTTCGGTGGTTGGAAGCGTTCGGGATTCGGCGATCTGAACCAGCACGGACCCGATTCGATTCGCTTCTACACCAAGACCAAGACGGTCACGCAGCGTTGGCCTTCGGGCAAAAAAGAAGAAACTGCGAACCACTTCGTCATCCCGAACATGGACTGACCGCCGATGTTCACATTGACCGAGGACGAACGGGCGATCAACGAAACAGCACGCGACTTCGCCGACGAGTTCCTGGCACCGAAGGCAGTCGAATGGGATCAGAACAAGCACTTTCCCGTCGACGTACTGCGCAAAGCTGCCGGCCTGGGTATGGGCGGAATCTACATCGGTGAGGACGTCGGCGGGTCGGATCTGACGCGCGTGGATGCGGTGCGCATCTTCGAGCAACTTGCCACCGGTGATCCGTCGATCGCGGCGTACATCTCCATCCACAACATGGTGACGTGGATGATCGACACCTATGGCAACGACGAGCAACGTCGTCAGTGGGTGCCGGGGCTGTGCGCGATGGACCAGCTCGGAAGCTACTGCCTCACCGAACCAGGTGCCGGATCCGATGCCGCGGCACTGACGACCAAGGCTGTCCGCGACGGCGACGACTACATCCTCAACGGAGTGAAGCAGTTCATCTCCGGGGCCGGGGTATCCGAGATCTACGTCGTGATGGCGCGAACGGGTGAAGCTGGGCCCAAGGGCATTTCGGCAATCGTCGTACCGAAGGACTCCGCAGGCCTGTCGTTCGGAGCGAACGAGAAGAAGATGGGCTGGAATGCCCAGCCGACGCGGCAGGTCGTCTTCGAGGATGTCCGTGTTCCGGCCGCCAACGTGCTCGGAAACGAGGGCGACGGTTTCCGCATCGCGATGAACGGCCTCAACGGCGGACGCCTCAACATCGCCGCCTGCTCGATCGGTGGCGCACAGAGCGCTCTCGACAAAGCGGTGTCCTACCTCGCCGAGCGCAAGGCCTTCGGCAATCGATTGCTCGACGCGCAGGCCCTGCAGTTCCGACTGGCAGATATGAAGACCGAGCTCGAAGCCGCCCGAACTCTGCTGTGGCGCGCTGCGGAGGCGTTGCAGACCGGGGCCGAGGACAAGGTCGAACTCTGCGCTATGGCAAAGAGATTCGGAACCGACACCGGATTCGACGTCGCCAACGCCGCACTGCAGTTACTCGGTGGCTACGGCTATCTCGCGGAGTACGGTGTGGAGAAGATCGTCCGAGACCTTCGTGTCCATCAGATCCTCGAAGGGACCAACGAGATAATGCGAGTCGTCGTGGCTCGCTCGATTGTGGGAGCAGCATGAGCGAACCCGAGGTGTTGTTCGACCTGCGCGGTGGCGTCGGCCGAATCACGCTCAACCGTCCGAAAGCCATCAACGCGTTGAATCATGCGATGGTGCTCGACATCGCGCCGCAGCTCGAGAAGTGGGCCGTCGACGATGAGGTCGAACTGGTACTCCTCACCGGCGCAGGCGAACGTGGCTTGTGTGCCGGTGGTGACATCGTCTCGATCTACCACGACGCAAAAGAGGGCGGTAGCGGGTCGAAGGTCTTCTGGCGCGACGAGTACATCCTCAATGCGGCTATCTCGCGATTCCCCAAGCCGTACGTGGCAATCATGGACGGAGTGGTGATGGGCGGCGGTGTCGGACTGTCCGCCCACGCCAACACCCGAATCGTGACCGACCGCTCGAAGCTCGCGATGCCCGAGGTCGGTATCGGTTTCATCCCCGACGTCGGCGGGACGTTTCTGCTCTCCCGTGCCCCCGGAGAATTGGGAACGCACCTCGGCCTCACCACCGCCCGCATGGGTGCAGGTGACGCCATCGCGGCCGGGTTCGCCGACCACTACATCCCCTCCGACAAGTTGCCGGACTTCTACGCTGCACTCGAAACCGGAACCCTCGCCGATGCGTTGGCTTCGTTCACCGAACCGGCACCCACATCGAGTCTCGACGCTGCACGCAGCTGGATCGACGCCGCGTACAGCGCCGATACCGTCGAAGAAATCGTGGACCGCTTGCGGCGCAGTGAGGTACCCGACGCACACATGGCTGCCGACGACATCGAATCGAAGTCACCGGTCGCCCTGAAGGTCACGCTGAAATCGCTGCGGCGGGCCGCCGATGCCGCCTCGCTCGAGGAAGTCCTCGACGATGAATATCGGGTGTCCTCGGCCAGTCTGGATTCACATGACCTCGTCGAGGGAATCCGAGCACAGGTGGTGGAGAAGGACAGAAACCCTAAGTGGTCTCCGCCGACACTCGCCGATGTCACCAGCGAGGACGTCGATCGCTATTTCGCCCCGTTGGGTGCCGCCGAACTGGGATTGAGCAACGAACTTGGAGGGCAGCGATGAGTGAGAACACGATCGGTTTCGTCGGTCTCGGCCATATGGGCGGACCGATGGCAGCGAACCTGGTGAAAGCCGGATACACGGTTCAGGGCTTCGATCTCGTCCCTGCAGCGCTGGCGCAGGCAACGAAGGACGGCGTGACCGTCGTCGAATCTGCCGTGGCTGCAGTGTCGAACGCGGATGTCGTGATCACGATGCTGCCCAACGGCAAGCTCGTGCTCGATCTGTACAAGGATCTACTTCCAGTTGCCGCGCCTGGAACCTTGTTCATCGATTCCTCCACCATCGATGTCGCCGACGCGCATGCGGCGCACAAGCTTGTCGACGACGCGGGCCACCGCGGTCTCGACGCTCCGGTATCGGGTGGTGTCGGCGGTGCGACTGCGGGCACGCTGACGTTCATGGTCGGCGGGTCCGAAGAGGACTTCGCCTCGGCTGCAGCTGTTCTCGATGTCATGGGTCGCAAAGTGGTGCATTGTGGCGCAGCAGGCAACGGCCAAGCCGCCAAGATCTGCAACAACATGATCCTCGGGGTGTCGATGATTGCGATCAGCGAGGCCTTCGTGCTCGGTGAGAAGCTCGGCCTCAGCAATCAAGCATTGTTCGACGTCGCATCCACCGCGTCCGGGCAGTGCTGGGCGCTGACTACCAATTGCCCTGTGCCAGGACCGGTTCCGACCAGCCCGGCCAACAACGACTACACTCCAGGGTTCGCGGCAGCCTTGATGGACAAAGATCTCGGTCTTGCTGCCAATGCGCTGCGCAACAACGGTGTTCACGGCGTCCTCGGACTCAAGGCCGCTGAGCTCTACTCCGAGTTCAAGGAAACATCCGGTGGCGGAACGGACGTGGACTTCTCCGGCATCATCAACGACATTCGCGAACGTTCGACAGGGGAGAGTACATGAGCGACTACGAAACAATTCTGCTGGAGCGGCGAGGTCGCGTCGGGATCATCACGCTGAATCGGCCGAAGGCGCTCAACGCGTTGAACTCTCAGCTGATGCACGAGGTGGTGTCCGCGGTCGAAGACCTCGACGGCGACCACGGTATCGGAGCTATCCTGATCACCGGCTCGGAGAAGGCATTCGCTGCGGGTGCCGATATCAAGGAAATGCAGCCGAAGTCGTACATGGACGTCTATACCGAGGACCTGTTCAGTGCCTGGGATCGACTGTCGGCAGCGCGCACACCGATCGTCGCGGCCGTATCGGGATACGCGCTCGGTGGCGGCTGCGAGCTGGCGATGCTGTGCGATATCCTGATCGCTTCCGACACAGCGGTATTCGGTCAGCCGGAGATCAAGCTGGGGGTCATCCCCGGAATCGGTGGGTCGCAGCGCCTCACTCGCGCAGTCGGTAAGGCCAAGGCGATGGAAATGATCCTGACCGGGCGAAACATGAAGGTCGACGAGGCCGAGCGAGCCGGGCTCGTCTCGCGGATCGTACCCGCCGCAGACCTGCTCGACGACGCTATCGCCACCGCGACGACCATCGCCGAGATGTCGCTTCCGATTGCGATGATGGCCAAGGATGCGGTCAACCGTTCGTTCGAATCCTCGTTGTCCGAGGGCATTCGTTTCGAGCGTCGGCTGTTTCATTCGACCTTCGCGACCGAGGATCAGAAGGAAGGCATGTCTGCCTTCATCGACAAGCGTCAGGCGACATTCGTCAATCGGTGACCCATACGTTCAGCCCTGTTGTCCGACAGTGACAGCAGGGCTGCTTCGTGCGCGGATACAGCGAAGCTGAGCATGCTCCCTTCACCAGGCCGGCGACGACCCGATGTCCTCGAAGTCACCGGCTGTGCGCCTCAGCTCGGCAAGAATACGCACCAGCGACGTCAGACGTTCCTTCGACAAACCAGGCTTGCTGAATACCTGTTCGTTGAGTTTCTCGGTGGCGTCGACGGCCAGTGTGCGACCCGCTTCGGTGATCTCCACCAACGTAGTTCGACGATCACTCGGGTGAGGCATTCGGCGCACGTACCCCGCCGCTTCGAGGCGGTCGACGGCGTTGGTGACGCTCGTGGGGTGTACCTGCAGTCTCGCACTGGCCTTCGCCATCGGCAGCGCACCGTTCTTGGTGAACGTCAGCAGGGTGAGAAGTTCGTAGCGGGAGAACGTCAATCCAGTCGGCTTGAGCGTCTCTTCGACTCGCGCGAGCATGATCTGCTGAGCCCGCATCAACGAAGTGACAGCGGCCATTCCGTCGGCAACGTCACCCCATCCATGTGCGGTCCACTGACGGTGGGCCTCTGCAATGGGATCGAGTGGAAGTGGCGCTGGCATTCCTCCATCCTCCCATGGGACGCGGGGAGGATGCCCGTCTCTGCCCAGTAGAACGATGCCTGCTGCAATCGTGTCCTCGACCCGAAAGGTCAGGCAAGCAGTTGAGGAGCTCTGGCTACGGTCACAGCCCAGTCCGCACCCTCGTGCCACGGTCGCAGATCCCACGTCGAGAAGCGGTGCTCGTGAAGTAAGCCGGCCGACTTCAGGTCGGCGTCGAACTTCTCCACGGTGTACTCCCTGTCGGTGGCGAATCCGGCGACGAAGACTCCTCCGGGCTTCAGGTGCGCCGCCATCCGCTCGAGAGCTGATCGTTCGGTGCCCGGTGTCATGAAGACCATCACGTTGCCGGCGACCACGACGGCATCGAATGTCTCACCGAGGTCGAGTTCGGTCAGATCGGCCTGATGAACTGTCAGGTCGGTGTGCTCTCGTGCGGCTTCGACGAAGACCGGATCGAGATCCACTGCGGTGACTCGATGTCCGCGCCGGGCGAGTTCGGCGCCGAGACGGGCTGTGCCACAACCTGCGTCGAGGACCGAACTGCCCGGCGCCAGGAGTGCGTCGATCATCCGCGCCTCGCCGTGTAGGTCGACGCCTCGCGCTCGAAGTCGCGCGAAACGTTCGACGTACTCTCTGGACTGGTCCTCGGTGTTGTCGATCTGCCAGCGTGTCGGAGCCATCCCGCCACCCTAGCGTTCACCGGGGTCGTGCATCACCGACCTGCGGAGTTATCTCGTCCCGAACCGGCGGTCGATGTCTTCGCCGTCGAGGCCGAAGTCTTCGAGCGTGTACTTGTGAGCGGGCCGCCGTTGCCCACTTCTGCTTTCGGTGTGCATGGCGTCCATGGCGGAGCGTGCATTCTCGGTGAGATCGAGTCCGAAGTTCTGGTACACCTGCTCGACTGTGCGGAGGGGGTCGGCGACGAAGTCGTGGTAGTCGACGTCGTAGAACTGCGCCGAGTTCGCACCGGACCGTGCGGCGGAGAAACTGTTGAGCCCACGCTCCCACAGATCGACCTGGGTGCGCCCGATGACGTTGCCGCGGAACAGGTCCGACCAGCCTTCGGTGGCGTGTTCGGCGAGGCTGCACATCGACGGCATGATCGTGCGGGGTTCGCGGTGGCACTGGATGACCAGCGCGTCCGGGTAGACCTGTAGCAGCTCGTCGAGTGCGAACAGGTGGCTCGGATTCTTCAGAACCCAACGGCGATCGGTGTCGTTCATTCCGATGAGCTGGAGGTTCTTCCGGTGTCGCTGGTAGGTCGAGAGCCAGCTCTGTTCGGCCAGCCACGCCGAATAGGTCGGTAGGTAAGCGAGGCATTCGTAGGCTATGGACTGCACCGATTGTCGCAGTAGCTGCCAGCATTCCTCGACTTCGGCGGCGGACATGTAGTGCACCCCCATGAACTCGGGGTGTTCGACGTGGTGTTGCGCAAACCCTTTCTCGATCTGCGCGAACAGAGGATTGGTTTCCCAGGTCTCACGCGGCGGCCGAGGTTGCGGCATCTCGGTCAGCCACATCTCCAAACCCTGGTGCGACGGGTCGGCGGTGAGCAGCCGATGCAGCGCCGTCGTGCCGGTGCGAGGAAGGCCGGTCACGAAGATCGGCCGCTCGATCGTGACGTCGGCGTGTGTCGGATTCTGCTTCCACGCGAGCTCACTGAGTGAACGCGCGACCAGCGCGCCGCGCAGGAAGTACCGGCTCATCTTCGATCCGAGTGCGGAAAGTTGGGCATCACGGTTGTACGAGTCGAGCAGGACACCGAGAGCTTCGACATAGTCGTCGGAACCGAAATCGTCGAGGCCGGTGAACTTGGTGGCCGATCTGTGTAGATCCTCGACGGTACCGACGTCGGTGCGTTCCGTGCTGGTCATGTGCGCTCCTAGTGGTGGTATTCGCCGCAGTTGACGTCGAGACATTGGCCGGTGATCGCGCGAGCCGACGGGGAAGCGAGGAATACGACGGCGTCGGCGATCTCGTCGGGTTCGGGCAGCCGTCGCAAGTCCATCGTCGCGGCAGTTTGCTCGTAGATCTGTTCGCTGGTGATGCCGTACTTCTTCGCCATGTGGTCGAAGTAGCCTTTCAGTGACTCGCCCCAGATGTATCCGGGCGCAACAGTGTTGACCCGAATTCCCTGCGGGCCCAGCTCGCTGGCGAGGGTTTGCGACATGGCGAGCAATGCAGCTTTGGCGATCTTGTAGCCGCCGTACTTGGGCTGCGAGTGCCTGATGACGGCCGAGTTGATCATGACGATCGAACCGGTGGACTCCGCCAACGCCGGGGTGAACAACTGCGAGAGGCGCAGCGTTCCGAACAGTGACAGTTCCAATCCCTGCCGGATGACGGCAGGGTCGGTGTGGGCGAGGTCTTTCATCGACGGTATCGCGAAGGCATTGTTGACAAGTACGTCGACGTGGCCGAACTCCTCGACTGCACGGGTGACCAGCGCTTGGGAAGAAGCTTCGTCGGTGATGTCGGTCGTGACGGTGACCGCTGTTCGGCCGAGTTCGGCAACTTCTTTGCCGACTTCGAGAAGGTAGCTTTCGGTGCGTGCGGCCAGCACCAGATCGGCGCCCGCGGCGGCGCTGCGTAGTGCGATGGACCGGCCGAGGGATGGTCCGACGCCGGAGACGACGACAACTTTGCCGTCGAGTTGTCCTGTCATCCGAGCATCCTTCGTCCGACAGCGTCGCGACGGGCTGCGATGCGCAGGGCGAAGTCCGCCGGTGAAATCTTGTTCGCGTCGTAGTGCGGTAGATGCGAGGAAATGTCGTCGAAGTCGACTACTTCTACGGTGGGTCCGTCTGCCGCGGTCATCTCTCGGGCGACTCGTTGCCATCGGAACTGCGCGTAACCGCGGGCATGACCTGTCGTTTCGATCCAGTTGGTCACCTGCGGGTTTCGTTCGCTGACCACCAGCCGGATGTAGCCGTCCGGATCGGTCTGCGCCTGCTCTGCAGTCAACGAAGTTTGGTGGTTGATGTAGTCGAGGGAGATGTACCACATGCTGCCCAGCTGGAACCCTTGATACGGTGCGTCGGACACGGGCACCGTGATGATCATGGCCTGGTCCTCGCGCAGTTCGTAGTGACCGGCCGAAGAATACTGGGTGCTCAATCCTCCTGGCGTGAGCCGCGGTTCGGTGAGGGTGTTGACGTCGAGATTGAGGTAGAACCACTGTGGGAACTGCAAAAAGGTGTGGATGCGGCCGAGGAGCATCTTGCCTGCGGTGGCATAACGTTTCGCCACAGATTCTTTCGTGGGCGGCGCGGGGGATTCCCCTGATGTGCCTGCCCGATGGATGGTGAGCGTGCCCCTCGCTGCGGACCAGTCGTTGTAGACCTCGCGGACAACCAGCATCGAGGAACCCTCGCCGAGGGTGAAGTGGTTGGGCAGGTCGGAAGGACGACCGAAGTGCACTTCGAATGTGCCGTCGTCGGCGATGTCGATCGAGCGATCGTCGAAGGCGGTCAAGCTGTCCGGCACATCGACGGGGGAGTAGTCACCCTTGAGTATCTGAAAGCTGAGATCGGTTGTGGTGCCCCGTGTTCCGCGTACGATGTATTCCGCATCGTCACGAATGTTGGCGTGAAAGTAGAGCGTGTCCGGGTTGTCGAGGCCCATCTTCGTGTACGGGCCGGTCGAGCTGGCGAAGAACGGGAAGTCCTTGTCGTACGCCCAGGCCATCTGTATGGATGCGCGGATGCTGCCGGCGAGGTAGTCGTATCCCTCGAGCAGGTCCTGTTCTGTTCGTATGTGCGGAGCGTCTTCGATGATCTTCTCGGCCGCTGTGATTGCTTCTGCGAGTGAATCGGTGAGCACACCCATCTCCTCGTGCCTAGTGGTACAAATATGTACCGATGTGGTAGAACGGGTTCTGTATCGACAATAGAACGTGTTCTAGGAGGGGTCAATGACCAGTCGCAACTCGCCCCCCACCGACCGCGTCGTCGCGGTGCTGGACTTCATGGTTGCCAGGAGTGACCGACGTTTCGGACTCTCGGCGCTGGCACGTGAACTCGGTCTGAGCAAGCCCACCTGTCTGGGCATCCTGACCTCACTGGTCGGCGCTGGATACCTGGTCCGCGACCCTGTTTCGGTCACCTACGGCCTCGGTCCCGCGCTGATCGCCGCCGGGCGTGCGGCGCAGCAGGGGTTCGCGGTCGGCCCGCTCGCGCGCACGCACCTCGAAGCTCTCAGTGCGCGATACGACACGACGTGCACGGCTTCGGGCGTGGTCGGCGATCGCATCACCATCCTCGAGTTGACCTGCCCCGACGGGCGGCAGGCTGCCGTGAAGGTGGGGCAGGTCTATCCGTTCGCGCCGCCGGTAGGGCTCATGTACGTGCTGTGGGATACCGACGAGCGACTCGATTCGTGGCTGGGTCGTGAACCGACACTGCCGGTGCGGATGGACGTCGCTCATCTTCGCCGCGTGGTCGACGAGTGCCGCAGAACCGGGTATCTCGTCGAGACGTTGACGGCTGTGGGGCAGAGGTTGCATACCGTCATGGCGGGTGTTGCCGCACACGATCTTCCGGGGGAGGTCCGCGAACTCCTCGGTGAGATGGTGTCCGGCCTGGGTGAGCGGGTGTACCTGGGCGCGGAGGAGGCTGGTGCCGAAGCTACGCACGAGGTCAGCGTCATCGCGGCCCCGACATACGACGCGCAGGGTCATCAGTCGTTGGTGCTGACTCTGCATGTCGGAGCGTCGATCTCGGGCGAGGACATTGCCGAGCGTGGGCAAGCGCTCGCTGCGGCTGCCGGTGCGATCACGGCAGAAGTAGGCGGTCTTGCGCCGACCCGTTGACCAATACTGAAACACGTTCTATTCTTCGATCACGGATTTGAACCGCACCGGTCCAAATATGGACCGATGCGTTGTGATCGGAGGGCTTCACCGATGTCGACCTCGTACGAACTCACGCACCTTGCTGCGCTCGAAGCGGAAGCCGTCCATATCTTCCGTGAAGTCGCCGCTACCGCCGAACGTCCGGTGCTGCTGTTCTCCGGCGGCAAGGACTCGGTGGTGATGCTTCATGTGGCAGCCAAAGCCTTCTGGCCCGCCCGGCTCCCGTTCGCCGTCATGCACATCGACACCGGCCACAATTTCGACGAGGTCCTGTCCTTCCGCGACCGTGCGGTCGAGCATTTCGGCGTCAACCTGACCGTGGCCAGCGTGCAGGACGACATCGACTCGGGACGCTCGATCGAGGAGAGCGGGCCGGGGGCCAGTCGTAACCGACTCCAGACCGCGACACTGCTACGCGCGATCGCCGAGAACTCGTTCGACGCCGTGTTCGGTGGTGCCCGTCGGGACGAGGAGAAGGCGCGTGCCAAAGAGCGTGTCTTCAGCTTTCGTGACGAACATGGCCAGTGGGATCCGCGTCGCCAGCGCCCGGAATTGTGGCAGTTGTACAACGGCCGTCACCGGCGAGGCGAACACTTTCGCGTGTTTCCACTGTCGAACTGGACCGAACTCGACATCTGGCAGTACATCGAGGCAGAGCAGATCGAACTCCCACACATCTATTACGCGCACAACCGCACGGTCGTGCCACGAGCCGGAATGCTCCTGGCAGTCTCGAGATTCGTACCGGTGCTGCCAGGGGAAGAACCCTTCGAGGAGATGGTCCGCTTTCGTACCGTCGGCGACGCGACCTGCACCGGGTGTGTGCAGTCCTCCGCCGCCGATGCGCACGACGTCGTACTGGAAGTGGCCGCCAGCAGAATGACCGAGCGTGGTGCGACGCGGGCCGACGACCGTATATCGGAGGCCGGAATGGAAGACCGCAAGAAGGAAGGGTACTTCTGATGTCGCAACTGCTTCGGGTAGCTACGGCGGGAAGCGTCGACGACGGCAAATCGACTCTCATCGGTCGGCTCCTCTACGACTCGAAGGCAATCTTCGAGGATCAGTTGGAGGCCGTGGAGAAGACCAGTCGTGAACGTGGCGGCGACACCGTCGATCTCGCACTGCTCACCGACGGACTGCGCGCCGAGCGGGAACAGGGCATCACGATCGACGTCGCGTATCGCTACTTCTCCACGCCGAGAAGAAAATTCATCATCGCCGATACGCCGGGGCACCAGCAGTACACCAGGAACATGGTGACCGGCGCTTCGACGGCCGATCTTGCGCTGATACTCGTCGATGCTCGTCACGGGATCCTCGAACAGACGAAGCGCCATGCGTTTCTCTCGTCGTTGCTCGGTATCCGACATCTCGTGTTGTGCATCAACAAGATGGATCTCGTCGACTATTCGTGTGCTCGGTACGAAGAGATCAAAGCGGAGTTCCGCGAATTCGCGATGAAACTCGAAGTACCCGACCTCACGTTCGTACCGATGTCGGCCATCGACGGAGACAACGTCGTTCATCGCACCGCCCAGATGCCCTGGTACGAGGGGAGCTCGCTTCTGCACCACCTCGAGGACGTTCACGTTGCCTCCGACCGCAACCTCATCGACGCTCGATTCCCGGTCCAATACGTAGTTCGGCCGAAACACAGCTCCGGTGAACATGCCGACTTCCGCGGGTATGCGGGCACCGTGGCCAGCGGAGTGTTCAAACCCGGGGATGAAGTCGTAGCGCTCCCCTCCGGATTCGTCACCAGAATCGCAGCGGTGTGGGGACCGGGTGGAACGCCGGTCGACGAGGGGTTCGCGCCGTCGGCGGTGTGTATCGAACTCGAGGACAAGGTCGACGTCGGGCGCGGGGACATGCTGTGTCGACCCAACAATCGTCCGCTCGTCGGAACAGAGCTCGATGCCATGGTCTGTTGGCTCGCAGAGGGCGCACAGTTGCGCAGTGACGACCGGTACGTGCTGATGCACACCACGGCGTCGACACCAGCGAGGGTGGAAAAACTGGACTACCGGCTCGACGTCAATACTCTGCATCGTGACGAAGCTGCACAATCGTTGAGTATCAACGACATCGGCCGAGTGCAGATCCGCACCCACAATCCGATCCTGTTCGATCCGTACCGACGCAACCGAGTCACCGGCAGCTTCCTGCTCGTCGACGAGTCGTCCGGAGCCACCGTCGCCGCCGGGATGATCACCGGCCCCACGTTGTCGGCAGCGAAAGTCGTCTGGCATTCGTCCCGTGTCGCCCGCGAGGAACGTGCAACGCTCGGCGCCACGATCTGGTTGACCGGCTTGTCGGCTTCGGGAAAGTCGACTGTGGCAGCGGAACTGGAACGTCTGCTGGTGGCGTCGGGGCGACCGGCATATCGGTTGGACGGAGACAACCTGCGTCACGGGCTCAATTCCGATCTCGGGTTCGATGCAGCCGACCGCACCGAGAACGTACGGAGGGTGGGGGCCGTCGCCCAACTGATTGCCGACGCCGGAGTGGTCGCGATCGCCTGTCTCATCAGCCCGTACCGCGAAGACCGCGACGAGGTGCGGAAGGTGCACGAGAAGGCCGGACTGCCCTTCTTCGAGGTGTTCGTCGACACTCCGTTCGACGTCTGCGCAGCGCGCGACCCGAAAGGTATGTACGCCAAAGCTATCGCTGGTGAGATCACCGGTTTCACCGGGGTGGACGACCCTTACGAAGCTCCCGAGCACCCCGAATTGGTGTTGGCGGCCTCCGACGGTGATCCGGCAACACAGGCCGCTCGGATTGTGGAATTGTTGGGATCGTGAGCGCCCTACATTCGGCCGAAGACGATGCCCGATTCGCCGCCGACCTCGCCCAGTCCGCAGGCCGATTGCTGCTCGACATCCGCGAACGCGAAGGACGAACGACTCAGGGACGGGAGCTCGGCAGGCTCGGCGACACCGAAGCCGATGCCCTGATCCTGGGCCGATTGGCAGGTGAACGCCCCGGCGACGCAGTGCTTTCCGAAGAGTCGGCCGATGATCTCCGCAGGCTGGATGCGGCCCGTGTCTGGATCATCGACCCCCTCGACGGTTCCCGCGAATACGGCATCGACGGGCGAACCGACTGGGCAGTGCACGTGGGCCTGTGGGAAAAAGACAAGGGGATGACGGCGTCGGCAGTCGCCCAGCCTGCGCTGGGCGTCGTCTACTCGACCGCCGACGTCACCGGCCCGCCGCCGCAGTCCGGTAGGCCCACGCTTGTGGTCAGCGACTCTCGGCCGCCCTACTACATGAACGATCTCGCGCGCGCGGTCGATGCCGACGTCGTGACCATGGGTTCGGCAGGTGCCAAAGCCATGGCAGTCGTGCGCGGGGAGGTCGACGCCTACGTGCATTCCGGTGGCCAGTGGGAGTGGGACTCGGCAGCGCCCGTCGGCGTCGCACTCGCCGCGGGTTTGCATTGCTCGCGCATCGACGGAACACCGTTGCGGTACAACCAGTCCCATCCCTATCTGCCGGACTTGCTGATCTGCAGGCCGGAGCTCGCGCAACCACTCCTGGCTGGAATTGCCACCTACGCCACGCGTGAGGTGGATTCCGGTCGCGTCGCGATGGCACGTGAATACATCAAGGCTCTGCTCAGTCACGATGCCACCAAGGTCCGTCTCGCCGACGGGTGTCGACGTGTGGAGAACGGACAGCAAACCGGTGACACCGGAGCATTCATCAGGCACGAACTCGAGAACGGCGCCCAGTACACGCCGATCAGCGGCATCGGAGAGGTAGCGATCCGCGAATGGGGCAACAGCGTCGTGGCACGTTTCTCTCTCGAGTTCGACGGCGGTATGTCGGTGGCAGTGACCGAGCATTTCGACATTCCGGCAGGCGATATCGTGGCCATCACGGCGATCATCGAACCGGTAGGTTAGCGGCCGAGGCCCTCCACCGCGCTACGCAACTCGGCTGTTCTGGCCTCGGCATCGGTGAGAACTCGTCGCAGGCGTCGCGCTTGGCGATCCGCCGACTTCTCGGTCGTGCGGGCCGAAGCCTCCTCGACCTCGGCGTCGTGGAGTTCGGCACGTAGGCGGGCCAATCGCTCCTTGATCTCGGAAAGGTCCGTGGAAGCGGCTTCGGCCGCAGAGTCTGCAGAGTCGACGGCCTCGCGGGCGGACTCTTCGTCCTCTTGGGCGTCGGTGAGCTGTTCGCGGGCTTCCTCGAGGCGCGTGTCGGCTTTCGGTTCCTCCGGTGGTTCCTCGGCGGTGTTCTCGGGCTCGGGCGCCAAGGTGAGCACTGCGGGCCCGAAACCGCTGTAGGACTCCGCAGTCACGACGCGGCCTGCCTGCACCCGCGCGCCGATCTCGGGGTCCGCGAGCGCGGCACCCAGCGTCTGTCCGACTTCTCGTGCCGCATTCTCTGTGCTCGGGTGGCCGTGTTCGCGAGCAATCTCCACGGCCCGACGCGTCAGCGCGCGAATCGACTGTGCGCGCGCGGCGGAGAGTTCCTTGAGTTCGTCGGCCAACGATCTTCGCTGCGCCTCGCGCAGGCTGTTGCCGATATCGAACAGCTCTGCGATGTCCTCGGGTTCTTCGCGTACCAGGAGGTTGACCATCCATGCGACAGTCGTGGGTTTACGGAGCTTGCCGATCGCGGCCGCGAGTTTTCGGTTGCCGGATTCCTTGGCCGCTGCAACCGCGGCTGTGCGCGCGGCGACGAAGCCTTGTGGATCGACGGCACACAGTTCGGATGCGGTGTTGTCGAGTTCGGTATCGGCCACGACCCATGTTTGCATCAAGGGTGGCATTAGGAAAGCGTGTGACGCAGGTGTGCCCCCGGCAGGATTCGAACCTGCGACCTTTCGCTCCGGAGGCGAACGCTCTATCCCCTGAGCTACGGGGGCGCGCCGGAGTTGTGCGTACTGAAATTCCGGCGTGCCTGTGGGCGGGTCCAAGACTAGCGCATCCCATCCGTCACCTGAAATCACCCTCATGTTGACCTAGAAGGAGGACAGTCGGGGGGCATCTACGTAGAGGAAAGGACACACGTGACCGATCACAACTATTCGAGCGAAGATCTGGACCTCGATCTGAGGTGGTGGGCAGCTGCCAACTACCTGACCGTGGCCCAGATCTACCTGAAGGACAACACGTTGCTGCGTGAGCCCCTCACCGCAGCGCACATCAAGCCGCGTTTGCTGGGGCACTGGGGGACCAGCCCGTGCCTGTCGATGATCTACACCTTGCTCAACCGAAACATCAAGAACACCGGCGCGGACTGGCTGTACGTGACGGGCCCCGGCCACGGCGGGCCGGCACTCGTCGCGTCGACCTATCTCGAGGGAACGTACTCGGAGATCTATCCGCATATCTCGCGGGACACCGAGGGTGTACACCGTCTGTGTCGTCAGTTCTCCTCGCCCGGTGGCATTCCCAGTCATGTGAGTGTGCAGACGCCGGGCAGCATCCACGAGGGCGGCGAGCTCGGGTATGCGCTCGTACATGCCGGTGGTGCAGCGTTCGACCGGCCGGATCTGACGGTGGCGTGTGTGATCGGCGACGGTGAGGCCGAAACCGGCCCTCTCGCAGGCTCGTGGAAGTTGCCGGCGTTTCTCAACCCGCGCCGCGACGGTGCCGTGCTGCCGATTCTGAATCTCAACGGAGCGAAAATTGCAGGGCCCACGGTATTCGGACGCAGCAAAGACGAGGACATCGTCGACTTCCTGCACGGGCAGGGTTGGGACCCGGTCGTCGTTTCCGGTGATGATCCTCGACTCGTTTTTCCAGCCCTCGAAGAAGCAATACGAAACTCGCACAGCAAAATTCGTGACATTCAAGATGCAGCACGATCAGGCAGTGCCCCCGCCCAGGTGCGATGGCCGGCCATCATCGTGCGCACCCCGAAGGGGTGGACAGGGCCGCACACCGTCGACGGGGTCCTGGTAGAGGGGACCTTCCGGGCCCACCAGGTGCCGCTGTCCGGAGTGCGGAGCAACCCCGCACATCTTGCGCAGCTCGAATCCTGGATGCGCTCGTACGAGCCGGAGGCGCTGTTCGACGCCGACGGCGCTCTCGTTCCCGAACTTGCTGCATTGGCACCGTCGGGGGACAAGAGAATGGGATCGACGCCGTACGCCAACGGTGGCAGACTCCTTCAGCCTCTTCGGATTCCGCCGCTCGAGAAGTACGAGATCGCGATCGAATTACCTGGAGGGGGCTTCCACGAGACGACCCGGGTCCTCGGCGAACTCATGCGCGACATCTACGCCGACAACAAACGCCCCGACGGCGGTGGCAACTTCCGGCTGTTCTGCCCGGACGAGACGTCGAGCAATCGACTGGCCGCGGTGTTCGAGGAAACCGATCGATGCTGGCAGCTGCCGACCGAGGAGTGGGACGACCATCTTTCGGCGGACGGTCGTGTCATGGAGGTGCTCAGTGAACACCTGTGCGAGGGATGGTTGGAGGCATACGTTCTCGCAGGCGGGCACGGCGTCTTCGCCAGCTACGAGGCGTTCGCGATGGTAAGCGTGTCGATGATGATCCAGCACGTGAAATGGTTACAACATGCAGCCGACCTGCCGTGGCGTGAACCAGTCGCGTCACTGAACGTCCTGCTGACCAGTACGTGCTGGCGAAATGACCACAACGGCTTTTCGCACCAGGGCCCAGGAATGATCGACGCCGTCATCCCGCTCTCACCTGCGGTCGTTCGAATCTGGCTGCCGCCGGACTCCAACACGTTGCTGTCGATCTCCGATCACTGCCTGCGCAGTCGTGATCACGTCAATCTGATCGTGGTCGACAAACAGCCCCACCTGCAGTATCTGACGCTCGAGCAGGCCAACGCGCATTGCGCAGCGGGAGCGTCGATCTGGGAGTGGGCGGGGACCGAGACCGACTCCGACGGCGCTCCGAACGTGCCCGACGTCGTCCTCGCCGCGGCGGGGGATGTTCCCACTCAGGAGGTACTTGCGGCGGCGGAGATCTTGCGCGATTGGGTTCCGTACCTGCGGGTTCGGATGGTCAACGTCGTCGATCTGATGGCGTTGATGACTCCGGACGAGCATCCGCACGGCTTCCCGGAGGACAAGTTCGTGGGTCTGTTCACCGCAGACACCGACGTCGTGTTCGCATTCCATGGCTACCCACGCGCAGTCCACGAACTACTGCACGGCCGCACCGGCGCGGGTCGCTTCCACGTCCGCGGGTTCAACGAACAGGGCACCACCACAACGCCGTTCGACATGGTCGTGCTCAACAAGATGAGTCGGTATCACCTCGTGCTCGAGGCGTTACGGCGATCGCGTCGAGTACCGGAAAACGGCAGTGAACTCGTGAAATTCTGTAATGCGCAATTGGTGCGGCATGCGAGCTACATCGTCGAGCACCTCGAGGATATGCCCGAGGTGACCGACTGGACGTATTCCGCGCGCTGACGCGAGCCGAAGGTTCGACCTAATTGAAAGGAAGTGGTTCGGCGCCACGCTCGGCGAGCATCTGCTTCATGAGCGTGGCTTCACCTTCCTGCGTCGAGATCATCGACTGTGCGAGCCGAACCAGCGCAGGCGTCTCCGCGTGATCTGCGGCGTATTCCATCATCGCAAGCCCACCCTCATGATGCCGCAGCATCAACTGCAGGAACATCACGTCGACGGCAGGGCCGGTTGCCTTCCGCAATGCGGCCAGCTCGTCGTTGGTTGCCATGCCGGGCATGACTGCCATCGAGCCTGATTCAGCCGGCGTCATCGATGCCATCGAATGGCCGTGCTCGTCCCCGGACATCCAGCCCATGTAGCCGTCCGGGCCCACAGGAGAGCGATCCCAGACCGCGAGCCAGCCCTGCATCTGACCGACCTGGTTCTGCTGGGAAGTCAGCATGTCGAACGCCAAAGTCTTCACGCGCTGATCCTCGGCGTTGGTCAACGCGACAGCGGACATGTCGATCGCTTGGTTGTGATGGACCGACATGTCCTGCGCGAAACCGACATCGACCGAGTCTGCGGCAGGAACCGAGTCGTCCCCGCCGAGAAACGTAGTGCGCGCGAGGAAGCCGAGTGCGAAACCGACCGCAATCGCGGCGACGGTGCCGAGAATCAGCAACACCGTCTTCTGGCTCCGTACGGCCCGGGGCCGCTCCTCCACCGACGTCATGGTGTCGGAGCCTGCTGCTGCAGTTCGGGGGGCAACTGCAGATCGCTCGGAAGTTGCAGATCGGCCGGTAGACCCGCGGTGCCAGCACCGGCACCCGACATCTCACTCGCGTCCGGAGTGATCCCTGCACCATCCATGGGCACAGCCTCAGCGCCGGGCGCCGACGGATCGAACGGCGGTGGGTTGTCCGGATCGAACGAACCCGGAATGGTCGCGCAGCTCGCGCCGACCTCCGGGTATGCGTAACGGTTCAGACGCAGCGCTGCGATGAACTGGCCGATCCGCTCGTCGTCGACACTGTCCAACTTGAGCTGGTGGCCCCACGACTGCAAAGAGACCGGCGTATCCATTCCTGGGTACGGCGACATCATCATGTAGGACTCGCCGTCGACCTTGTCGGCCAGCTTCGAGATTTCGTCCTCGCTCAGTTCATCGGGGTTGTATGTGACCCAGACGGCACCGTGCTCGAGACCGTGCACTGCGTTTTCAGTGCGGATGGCTTCCGGATAGACGACGCCGGTGCAGGTAGCCCACACCGCATCGTGCGGACCACCGAACGGTGGCAGCTGGTCGTACGCGACGCGTTGCTCGGGAGAGACGTGCAGCGCGGCGGGGTAATCCATCTTCACTACATCGGCGATCGACGACGAAGGGTCCTGGTTGCTTTCGCTCGGCGCGAACTTCTGCGCCTCGGCCTGGTCCTGATACTTGGGGAAGAGGTTGACGGCCAGGATTGCGACCAGGCCGACGACGACCACCACGGCACCGATGGTCAGCCAGGGAACCTGCGGTCCACTCTTGGCCAATCCGCCTTTGACGGCTGGTATGCTTCTGTTCTTCTTTTTTGCGCCTTTGATGGCCTTGTTGGCTTTGGCGGCCGACTTCTTGCCCTGACCGCCGCTCTCTTCACCCGTGGGCATCGCTGTCGTCGCTCTTTCCGTTGTGGGGCGTGTGCCGGAGCACACAAAGCTGGCAGGCTCTGCGACAAGATGGCGACCGTTATCGCAGAGCGCCACCACTGTACGTTCTCCGCTCCGAGCGGACCCTTCGAGGGAGCTGCAGCGGTGACGGTGGTCTCGAGTGGGTCTGGTGTAGGTACTGGCTGCGAACCGGCCGTGCTCCAGACCATAAGATGGTTACCTGTGACTCCCGCCGACCTTGCCGAACTGCTACGCGCGACCGCCGCGAAGGTGCTTGCCCAACGCGGCCTCGACGTGTCCGTGCTGCCCCCAACGCTGACGGTCGAGCGTCCGCGGAACCCTGAGCACGGCGATTACGCCACCAATGTTGCTCTTCAGGTCGCCAAGAAGGCGGGCGCGAATCCGCGTGACTTCGCCGGGTGGCTCGCCGAAGCACTTGCCGCCGAGCCCGCGATCGCCAGCGCCGAGGTCGCCGGGCCCGGGTTCCTCAATATCCGGCTTGCCGCCGATGCTCAGGGCGCGATCGTTGCGCAGGCTCTGGCAGAGGGCACAGCGTTCGGCAACGGAACGTTGCTCGACAACGTCAAGGTCAACCTCGAGTTCGTCTCCGCCAACCCGACGGGTCCGATCCACCTCGGTGGTACCAGGTGGGCCGCGGTCGGTGACGCTCTCGGCCGGATTCTTTCGGCACAGGGAGCCGAAGTGGTGCGTGAGTACTACTTCAACGATCACGGCGCGCAGATCGATCGCTTCAGTCGCTCGCTCATCGCGGCGGCAAAAGGCGAACCCGCACCCGAAGACGGATACGCGGGTGCCTATATAGGTGAGATCGCAGCGGCGGTACTGGCCAAGAACCCGCAAGCACTCGCATTGTCCCCGGACGACGCGGCCGAGACATTTCGGTCCATCGGCGTCGAGTTGATGTTCGAACAGATCAAGAAGAACCTGCACGAGTTCGGCGTCGACTTCGACGTCTACTTCCACGAGAACTCGCTGTTCGAATCCGGTGCCGTCGAGCGCAGCGTCGAGTACCTGAAGAATTCCGGCAGCCTGTACGAGGCCGATGGGGCATGGTGGCTCAAGAGCACCGACTACGGCGACGACAAAGATCGCGTCGTCATCAAGAGTGACGGCAACGCCGCGTACATCGCCGGCGACATCGCGTACTTCCAGGACAAGCGCCGCCGTGGCTTCGATCTGTGCATCTACATGCTCGGCGCCGATCACCACGGGTACATCGGTCGACTCAAGGCCGCTGCGGCTGCCTTCGGTGACGATCCGAACACCGTCGAGGTGCTGATCGGCCAAATGGTCAACCTGGTGCGTGACGGTGTCGCCGTCAGGATGAGCAAGCGCGCGGGCACGGTCATCACGTTGGACGATCTCGTCGATGCCATCGGCGTCGACGCGGCTCGGTACGCCCTGGTCCGGTCCTCCGTCGACTCGAGCATCGATATCGACTTGGAACTGTGGGCCAGCGAGAGCAGCGAGAACCCGGTCTATTACGTCCAGTACGCGCACGCCCGGCTCGCATCGCTCGCTCGCGGCGCCGTCGAACTGGGAGTCACCGCTGAAAACCCGGATCTGAGCCTGCTCACACACGAGCAGGAAGGCGAGTTGATCAGGACCATCGGCGAATACCCGAGAGTCGTCGCCAGTGCCGCAGACTTGCGTGAACCGCACCGCATCGCCCGCTACCTGGAAGAATTGGCTGGCGCTTACCACCGTTTCTATGGAGCATGTCGTGTACTTCCCCAAGGAGACGAGGAGCCAGGCCCAGTGAATACCGCACGTTTGGCGTTGGGTAGTGCAACCAGGCAGGTGCTGGCCAATGGCCTTGCGCTGCTCGGGGTCAGTGCACCGGAGCGAATGTGAGCGCACATCCTGCAGGACCGAAGCATGCCGCAACCTCGATCGGGGACACCGTGACCGAAAAGCCGGCAACTGCATCGGACATGACAATGCTTCCTGCGCATGTCTATCCGCGCAACGCCGAACGCGCCGACGACGGCGTTGTCTCCCTGGCCGGAGTGCCGGTCACGGAGTTGGCAGCCGAGTACGGAACACCGTTGTTCGTCATCGACGAAGACGACTTCCGTTCGCGTGCACGGGAAATGGCTGTTGCTTTCGGTGATCCCGCACGCGTTCACTACGCGTCCAAAGCGTTCCTGTGTGGGGAAATTGCGCGCTGGGTCGCCGACGAGGGGCTCTCGCTCGACGTGTGTTCCGGGGGCGAACTGAGTGTCGCCCTTGCCGCGGGGTTCCCGGCCGGCCGAATTGCCATGCACGGTAACAACAAGTCCGTCGCAGAACTTACTGCCGGCGTCACCGCCGGTGTCGAGCACGTGGTCCTCGATTCGATGATCGAGATCGATCGGCTCGACGCGATCGCCGGTGGAATGGACGTCGTACAGGACGTCCTCGTGCGCGTGACCGTCGGAGTCGAGGCACATACACATGAATTCATTGCAACTGCCCACGAGGATCAGAAGTTCGGCTTCTCGCTCGCCGACGGTTCTGCCCTCGAAGCCGTCCGCCGAGTGTTCGCGGCAGGGAACCTCCGGCTCGTGGGACTGCACAGCCATATCGGGTCGCAAATCTTCGAGGTCGACGGATTCGAACTGGCTGCGCACAAGCTGATCGGCATGCTGGCAGAGGTGGTCTCCGAATTCGGCGTGGACAAGACGTCACAGATTTCGACGATCGACCTCGGCGGCGGCATGGGTATTTCCTATATACCGAGCGACGATCCGCCACCGATCGATGAGCTTGCCGCCAAGTTGAAGTCGATCGTCGCGACCGAATCCGCTCGGGTCGGTCTGCCTGTTCCGAAGATCGATGTCGAACCTGGCCGCGCCATTGCAGGTCCTGGCACGGTGACTCTGTATGAGGTCGGAACCATCAAGGACGTCACCGTCGATGCCGCGTTGCGCAGGCGCTACATCAGCGTCGACGGCGGAATGAGTGACAACATCCGGACCTCGCTGTATCAGGCGGAGTACGACTGTCGGCTTGCCTCGCGAGACAGTGAGGCCGAGGGCGTTCTGGCGCGTGTCGTCGGAAAGCATTGCGAGAGTGGCGATGTGGTGATCAAGAATACTTGGATGCCGAGTGATGTCGGTCCGGGTGATCTGCTGGCGGTAGCTGCGACGGGTGCTTACTGCTACTCGATGTCGAGCCGCTACAACCTGCTTACTCGACCTGCCGTGGTGGCAGTGAAAGACGGAAAGTCCCGCCTCGTTCTGCGCCGGGAGACATTGCAAGATCTGCTCAGCTTGGAGGTGCAACCATGACATCGAAGAAGACCATAGGCATCGCGGTACTCGGACTCGGGAACGTCGGCAGCGAGGTAGTACGCATACTGACCGAGAACGCGTCGGATTTCGAAGCGAGAGTCGGTGTTCCCCTGGAGATCCGGGGTATCGCCGTACGTCGAATCGACGGAGATCGCGGGGTCGACCCAGCGTTGCTCACCGATGACCCGGCCGCGCTGGTGGATCGTGACGACGTCGACATCGTGGTCGAGGTCCTCGGTGGGATCGAGGTACCGCGCAAGCTGATCCTCGCCGCGCTGGAGAAGGGCAAGTCGGTGGTGACCGCCAACAAGGCGCTGCTGGCGGAATACACCGGAGAGTTGGCGGACGCGGCCGAAAAGTCGCGCGCCGACCTGTACTTCGAGGCTGCGGTCGCCGGTGCCATTCCCGTCGTCCGTCCGCTCATGCAGTCCCTCGCAGGCGACCGTGTCAACAAAGTGGCCGGAATCGTCAACGGCACCACCAACTTCATCCTGTCCGCGATGGACGAGACAGGTGCGGACTACGCCGAGACATTGGCCGAGGCAGGGCGATTGGGCTACGCCGAGGCGGATCCCACCGCCGACGTCGAAGGCTACGACGCGGCATCGAAAGCAGCCATCCTTGCGTCGATCGCATTCCATACTCGCGTGACGGCAGGCGACGTCTACCGTGAAGGCATCAGCAAGATCACCTCGGCCGACCTGGAGATGGCGCGCTCGCTCGACTGCACCATCAAGCTGCTCGCTCTCTGCGAGCGCATCACCACACCCAATGGCCAGGACCGAATCTCGGCGCGTGTGTATCCGGCATTGGTTCCGCTGGACCACCCGCTGGCCACAGTGAACGGCGCGTTCAACGCCATCGTCGTCGAGGCCGAGGCTGCCGGACGTCTCATGTTCTACGGGCAAGGTGCCGGCGGCGCTCCGACTGCGTCTGCCGTTCTCGGTGACCTCGTCATGGCCGCCCGAAACAAGTTCTACGGTGGCCGTGGCCCGCTGGAATCCAAGTACGCAAAGCTGAAGATTGCTCCCATGGGCGACATCACCACCAGGTACTACGTCAACATGCAGGTGGCCGACCGCCCAGGTGTGCTGGCCACCGTCGCTGCTGAATTCGCCAACCACGACGTGAGCATCTCGACCGTGCGTCAACAGGGTTCGGGCGACGGCGCCTGCCTGGTGGTCGTCACTCATCTGGCGTCGGATTCCGCGTTGTCCAAGACCGTGTCGGCGTTGGAAAAGATGGACGTCGTCACCTCCGTTTCAAGCGTTCTCCGATTGGAAGGCACCACCGTATGAGCGTCCACACCCCCTGGCCAGGCCTGATCGAGGCGTACCGTTCTCGCCTCGCGATCGGTCCCGACTGGAAGACCGTGACGCTGCTCGAGGGCGCAACTCCGCTCATCCATGCAGAGCGACTGTCCGAGCTCACCGGTTGCGAGGTCCATCTGAAGGTCGAGGGCTTGAACCCGACCGGGTCGTTCAAGGACCGCGGTATGACGATGGCAGTCACCGACGCGCTTGCGCGCGGGCAGGAGGCTGTTCTGTGCGCCTCGACCGGCAACACCTCGGCGTCCGCGGCGGCCTACGCGGCCAAGGCAGGCATGGGCTGCGCGGTCCTCGTCCCCCAGGGGAAGATCGCCATGGGCAAACTTGCCCAGGCAGTCATGCACGGCGCGAAGATCATTCAGGTGCAGGGCAACTTCGACGATTGCCTGGAACTCGCACGCAAGACCACCGCAGAGTTCCCGACGATCGGACTCGTCAACTCGGTGAACCCCGTTCGTATCGAAGGCCAGAAGACAGCGGCATTCGAGATCTGTGACGCAATGGGAAATGCTCCCGACGTCCATGTGCTGCCGGTAGGCAACGCAGGCAACATCACTGCGTATTGGCGCGGCTATTCGGAGTACTTTCGGGACGGCCTTACTACGGTCAAGCCGCGGATGCTCGGAGTGCAGGCCGCAGGTGCGGCACCGCTCGTACACGGCGCGCCCGTTGCCGAGCCGGAAACGATTGCAACTGCAATTCGTATCGGGTCCCCGGCGTCGTGGAACGGTGCAGTGTCGGCCAAAGAGGAGTCGGGCGGTGCATTCCGTGCCGCCACCGACGAGGAAATCCTCGAGGCGTACCGTCTCGTGGCCAAGACCGAGGGCATCTTCGTCGAGCCTGCGTCCGCGGCGAGCATCGCCGGCCTGATTGCGGCGCGGAAGGAAGGTTGGCTCGACAGTGGCCTGACCGTAGTCTGCACGGTCACCGGCAACGGACTGAAGGATCCCGACACTGCTCTGGCGGGAATGCCTGTGGTCGAGCCGATTCCGGTCGATCCGGTAGCTGTCGCGTCGGCCCTCGAGCTGGCCTAGTGGCGAAGACTCAGCCCATGACGACAACACTCCCGCAGGGTTTGACGGTGACGGCCCGGGTTCCCGCGTCCAGCGCGAACCTCGGGCCCGGCTTCGACACCCTGGGAATCGCGCTGGGACTCTACGACGAGATCTCGGTGACGACGACTGCGTCCGGGCTGAGCATTCGTGTTCAAGGTGAAGGTGCGGACGACGTGCCTTGGGGTCCCACCCATTTGGTGGTGCGAGCGATCGAGAGGGGACTCGAAGCCGCCGGGGTATGGGCAGATGGTCTGGATGTGGTGTGCACCAACGTGATCCCGCACTCGCGAGGATTGGGATCTTCGGCGTCGGCCGTCGTCGGGGGTTTGGCCGCGGCCAACGGGCTCGCTGCCAAGCTCGATCCTGCCCTGACTTTGAGCCTCGATCAGCTCGTGCAGCTGGCGTCGGAGTTCGAGGGCCATCCTGACAATGCATCTGCCAGCGTCCTCGGCGGTGCTGTGGTGTCGTGGAGCGAGCCGGCGAGCGCGAGCATCACTCAACGAGAGTATTCGGCCGTCCGGCTGGCGGTTCATCCGGACATCCACGTCGTCGCGTTGGTTCCCGCCGAACGGTCCTCGACGTCGCACACTCGCGGGCTCTTGCCCGAACTGGTTCCGCACCGCGACGCTGCATTCAATGTCAGCCGCGGAGCTCTGACCGTCGTCGCGCTCACCCAACGTCCGGATCTTCTGATGCCCGCCACCGAAGATCTGCTGCATCAGGGGCAACGGTCGGTCGCACTACCGGAGTCCGCGAAGTGGATAGAGACGCTGCGCTCGAGGGGTATCGCAGCGGTGCTGTCCGGTGCTGGACCGACGGTGCTGGCACTGTGCACCGTGCCCTTCCCCGAGGACCTCAAAGTGCTGGCCGAGGATGAAGGTGTAAGGGTTCTCGAGCTCGCTGTAGCAGACGGTGTCTGCATTTCTTGAAACTCGCTGGTAACCGGTTGTTGCCGACTGCGCTCTCGGAGGCTATCCTGAGGAAAGTCCGTACATCGTGCGCTTCAGACGCCGGTTATCACCAGGGCAATCACGTCACAGTATTCGGGGGAATCAACGTCCGAGTTTCGTGATGTACCTGGCTCGGCCCCTCCCGTAGTTTGCATGCGGTCTCGGGTCGGTCGTCTGTCCGAATCGCGTCGATCATGAACGGAAATATCCGGGTTCGATACGACCTTCGTGCTCCGGAACGAACCCTCTGCTGCGCACTGCGAGCGAGGGAAGGAAAGGACCTCCGTGACCGATACGGAACTGATCTCCGCCCCTGACAAGACGCGCCGCGGAGCTGGGCTGTCCGGAATGGTGCTCACCGAGCTACGCAGCCTAGCTGGCGAACTCGGAATCAAGAGTGTCTCCGGCATGCGCAAAGGCGACCTGATCGCCGCCATTTCGGCGCGTCAATCAGGTAGCGGTGCGCAAAAGTCGGACGGCTCCAAGTCTGGCGCATCCAAGTCCGGCGCCGCTGAGCCCGATGCAGACAAGGCACCGTCGAGCCCAGGTACAGCCACCGTCGGTGTGAGCTCGACGCCTGTCGTCGATAGCCCTGCGCGTGCAGAGAATGCACCTGACCGGACTGCTGCGCAGTCGGCCGGACAGGCTCCTGCCGAAGACGCGACCGACGCCCCACGCCGTACCCGAGGCCGTAGAGCCGCAGGTCGCCGCGCAGGTGCGCCCGACCAGTTGCCGCTCGACGATTCCGCTACGCCGGCTGACGCCACGCCACAGGCCAACGCCGCTACGCAGGCAAACGCCGCCACTCAGCCTGGCGCCGCTGAATCACCCGAGGCCAACACCGAGCAGTCCTCGGTGAACGCAACCCCGAACAGTTCGGATCAGTCGGAGTCCTCGTCCAACGAGCGACCACGAAGGACCCGTTCAGAGCGCGGCAACGACTCACGCGGTGACCGTGGTAGTGAATCCCGTGGTAGTGAATCCCGTGGCAGTGAAACCCGTGGCAGTGAATCCCGCGGCAGTGACTCGCGTGGAAATCGTGGCGATTCATCGGACGAAGACGGCAACAGTCGCACCGACAACAACCGTGGTGAGAACAACCGCAACGAGAACAACCGCAACCGAAGTCGAAACCAGAGCGACGGTCGTGGCGAAGACCGCAATAGCAACAGCAGTGGCAACAACGGTGGCAACAACGGTCCTCGCGACAGTCGGGACAACAACAACCAGGACGACGAGGGCGACGGCCGGGGGCGTAGAGGCCGTCGGTTCCGCGAACGTCGTCGTGGACGCGATCGTGGCGAGGGTGGCGAAAGCCGCGAGCGTGAGCCCGAGATTCGTGAAGACGATGTCCTGCAACCCGTAGCCGGCATCCTCGACGTCCTCGACAACTACGCGTTCGTTCGTACCTCCGGGTATCTTGCCGGGCCCAACGACGTCTATGTCTCGATGAACCTCGTCCGTAAGAACGGTCTTCGTCGTGGTGACGCCGTGACAGGCGCGGTTCGCGTTGCACGCGAAGGCGAGCAGTCCGGTCAGCGGCAGAAGTTCAATCCGTTGGTTCGTCTGGACACGGTCAACGGTGGCGACGTCGAGGCAGCACGTAAGCGCCCCGAGTTCGGCAAGCTGACCCCGTTGTACCCCAACCAGCGTTTGCGCCTGGAAACGACGCCGAACATTCTCACCACTCGAATCATCGACTTGGTGATGCCGATCGGTAAGGGTCAGCGTGCGTTGATCGTGAGTCCGCCGAAGGCCGGTAAGACCAGCGTTCTGCAGGCGATCGCCAACGCGATCTCGGTCAACAATCCCGAGTGCTACCTGATGGTCGTCCTGGTGGACGAGCGTCCCGAGGAAGTCACCGACATGCAGCGTTCGGTGAAAGGCGAGGTCATCGCCTCGACTTTCGACCGCCCACCGGGCGATCACACCGCGGTGGCGGAACTTGCGATCGAGCGTGCGAAGCGATTGGTAGAAGCAGGCCAGGACGTGGTCGTCCTCCTCGACTCGATCACTCGACTCGGCCGCGCGTACAACAACAGTTCGCCTGCCTCGGGCCGGATCCTCTCCGGCGGCGTCGATTCGACGGCGCTGTATCCACCCAAGCGTTTCCTCGGTGCGGCTCGAAACATCGAGAACGGTGGATCGCTGACGATCATCGCCACGGCGATGGTCGAAACCGGTTCCACCGGTGACACCGTCATCTTCGAGGAGTTCAAGGGCACCGGCAACGCGGAGCTCAAGCTCGATCGCAAGATCGCCGAGCGACGTGTGTTCCCGGCGGTCGACGTCAACCCGTCCGGCACGCGTAAGGACGAGTTGCTGCTCAATCCTGACGAGGCGGCAGTGCTGCACAAGCTGCGGCGTGTGCTGTCCGGCCTGGACTCGCATCAGGCAATCGACCTGCTTGTCGATCGTCTGAAGAAGAGCAAGAGCAACCTCGAATTCCTGATGCAGGTGTCCAAGACCGCTCCCGGCGGAATCGACGACAACTAGCAGGGAACAAGCCGACAGGTGCGAGTGTTGTTGCACCTGTCGGCATCGAGACATCGGGCGAAAGATCCGGTGATCGGGTCAGACATTTCGTCTGGCATACTGATCGGCTGAGTCCGGTTCCGGTTCACGTCCTCGATTGGCGAGGGCGACCCGGCGACCACTAGAAGAACGGTAAGGGACACCATGAAGGCAGGAATCCACCCCAACTACACGCTCACCACTGTTGTGTGCGGTTGCGGCAATACTTTCGAAACCCACAGCACCACCGACAAAGAGCGCATCAGCGTCGAGGTCTGCTCGCAGTGCCACCCGTTCTACACGGGCAAGCAGAAGATTCTCGACACCGGTGGTCGCGTTGCACGTTTCGAGGCTCGTTACGGAAAGCGCGCCGGCAAGAAGACCGAAGCCGACGCCGACGCATAGCTGTTCCGCCGACGCCCGTCCTGCGAAGTATGCAGGGCGGGCGTCGGCTTTTTCATGTGGTGACTGTGTCGTGCAGCGACTGTGGATCTATTGAAGACGGAGAAATATCATGGCGAGGACGACAAAGCCTTCGGCAATCGACGATATTCTCGCCGAGCATTCGGGCCTCGAGCAGCAGCTGGCCGATCCCGCGCTGCACAACGATCCCTCGGCGGCGCGTCGAGCAGGCAAACGTTTCGCCGAACTGGCACCCATCATGTCGGTGTACGGCAAGCTCACGACCGCACAGGACGATCTCGAAGCTGCCCGCGAACTTGCGGCCGACGATGCTTCGTTCGCCGCGGAGATTCCGGACCTCGAAGCGACGGTAGTTCGCTTGGAACACACACTCGCAGACCTTCTGGCCCCGCGTGATCCGCACGATGGCGACGACATCGTCATGGAGGTCAAGTCAGGGGAGGGCGGCGAGGAATCGGCGCTGTTCGCCGCTGATCTTGCGCGCATGTATCTCCGGTACGCCGAACGTCGGGGATGGCGGGTAGAGATACTGGACGCGAACGTCTCGGACCTGGGCGGATACAAGGACGCCACATTGTCGATCAAGGCCAAGTCCGGTTCGCTCGACGGCGTGTGGGCGCGGCTGAAGTTCGAAGGCGGGGTGCATCGCGTGCAGCGTGTGCCCGTCACCGAATCTCAGGGTCGAGTGCACACCTCCGCGGCGGGAATTCTGGTCTATCCGGAGCCCGACGAGGTGGAGGCAGTCCAGATCGACGAGACCGATCTCCGCATCGATGTCTATCGCTCGTCGGGCAAGGGCGGTCAGGGCGTCAACACCACCGACTCCGCCGTACGAATCACGCACCTTCCCACGGGAATCGTGGTCACGTGCCAGAACGAGCGATCACAGCTGCAGAACAAGGCCCGTGCCATGCAGGTGCTCGCAGCGCGAATGCAAGCCGCAGCGGAGGAGGCTGCCGACGAAGAGGCAGCGGCCGGACGGGCGAGCCAGGTTCGTACCGTCGACCGTTCGGAGCGGATTCGCACGTACAACTTTCCCGAGAACCGGATCACCGATCACCGCATCGGGTTCAAGGCGCACAACTTGGATGCCGTGCTCGACGGTGAACTCGACGCGTTGCTCGATGCGCTGGGCAAGGCCGACCGTGAAGCACGGATGCAGGCCGAGTAGTTTCGGCTGTTTTCCTCGTCCCCTTGTGCTCTGAACAGGCGTTTTCCTTCACCTCGCGGCGTCATGGCACGCTGTACCGGTGACCCGTAAACCACTACGCCTGGCAATTCTCGAAGCGACGTCGACGCTCGAGGCTGCTGGAGTTCCCAGTCCCCGCGTCGATGCCGAATTGCTGGCATCGCATCTCCTCGGTGTCGAGCGTGGTCGGCTGGGCCTCGTGCCGCTCGTGGAGCCGGAGGTCATCGACGCCTATCAGAAGACGATCGCTCAACGGGCAAAGCGTATTCCTCTTCAATACATCACCGGCACAACAGCTCTGGGCAATATCGACGTCGAGGTCGGCCCTGGTGTGTTCGTTCCGCGTCCGGAGACCGAGTTGCTGCTCGGGTGGGCGCTCGCCTTCCTCGAAGGCGTCGATCATCGCCCTCCCGTCGTCCTCGACCTGTGCACCGGGTCGGGAGCACTCGCCCTCGCCGTGGCGAACGCCAGACCCGACGCTCAGGTCCACGCTGTCGAACTCGACCCTTCGGCACTTGCCTGGGCGAGACGCAATGCCGACTTGCGCGCAGGGCTCGGGGACACCCCCATCACCCTTCACCACGGCGACGTCACTGATCGGTCACTACTGGCAGAGCTGGACGGTCGGGTAGATGTCATCGTCGCCAACCCTCCGTACATCCCTGAGGGCGCCGTTCTCGAACCCGAGGTAGCCGATCACGACCCCCACATCGCGCTGTTCGGTGGCGTGGACGGACTGTCGGTGATCGGGCCGATGATCGACAACATTGCGCGGTGGCTTCGGGTCGGCGGGGGAGTCGGTGTCGAGCACGACGACTCGCACGGCGAACGGGTCGCAGAATTGTTCGAGCGTAGGCGAGTATTCACCGACGTTGCTCCGCACCCCGACCTGACCGGCCGTCCACGGTTCGTCGTCGCATCTCGAGCTGTCACTCCGGAGTCCTGAACTTCACCTGTGAGGCGCGCAGGGTGAGGCTCGGGAATCTGTGGCCGGAACGCAGTGACAGGATAGAGGGGTGAGCACTGTCTACGACTGCCAGCAAGCCGACTCCCGCGCGGCAGGATTGACCGCAGCCAGAGGCGCCCTCAAGTCAGGTCGTCTGGTCGTGATGCCCACCGACACCCTGTACGGACTCGGCGCCGATGCATTCGACAGCAGTGCTGTCACCGATCTGTTGCGCGCCAAGGGGCGAGGACGCGATATGCCCGTTCCGGTTCTCGTCGGATCCTGGAGCACCATCGACGGACTCGTTACCGGTGTACGCCCGAGGACGCGCGATCTGATCAAGGCCTTTTGGCCCGGGGCGCTGAGTCTCGTCGTCCAGCAAGCTCCTTCGTTGGCGTGGGATCTGGGAGATGCGCAGGGAACAGTCATGCTTCGGATGCCGCTGCACCCTGTCGCCCTCGAATTGCTGCGCGAAGTGGGACCGCTGGCAGTCTCGAGTGCGAACATCTCCGGCCAACCCCCAGCCACCACCGTCGGTGAGGCACGTGATCAGCTCGGTGGGGCGGCTGCGGTCTACCTCGATGGTGGTCCGTCCGAGCACGCTGTCGCCTCCACCATTGTCGATTTGACCTCCGAGACACCGCGGATCCTCAGGGAGGGCGCGATCTCTGCAGCGGCTGTCGCGGAGGTTCTCGGCGTGCCTGTCGAGAGTCTGCTGCGGGGGAGTGCCAGCGCATGAGTGAAGCGCCTTTCTACGGCCCGGACTTCGCCGAACTGCACGCTGAGGATCCGGAGATCGCCGATGTCCTGCTCGGTGAGCTGGAGCGGGTCCGCGGTGGACTGCAGCTCATCGCCAGTGAAAATCTGACCAGCCCGGCAGTGATGGCTGCGCAGGGAAGCATCCTCACCAACAAGTACGCCGAGGGGTATCCCGGACATCGGTATTACGGCGGTTGCGAGATGGTCGATCGCGCTGAGAACCTCGCTGTCGATCGGGCAAAGGCACTGTTCGGTGCCGACCATGTCAATGTTCAGCCGCACTCGGGCGCAAACGCGAATCTTGCTGTGTACGCTGCGTTCGCAAAACCGGGCGACGCGGTCCTGGCCATGAGCTTGCCTCATGGCGGACACCTCACTCACGGTTCGAAAGTCAGCTTCTCGGGCAAGTGGTTCAGCCCCGTTCCCTATCATGTTCGGAAAGACACCGAGCTGATCGATTACGACGAAGTACGAGATCTGGCGTTGGTGCATCGTCCCAAGATCATCGTTGCCGGAGCTACGGCGTACTCACGCCTCATCGACTTCGCTAACTTTCGTTCGATCGCAGACGAGGTCGGCGCCATCCTATGGGTCGACGCGGCTCACTTCATCGGTCTCGTTGCGGGCCAGGCTATTCCGTCTCCGGTCCCGTTTGCCGATGTCGTGTCCGCCACCACCCACAAGGTTCTGCGAGGTCCTCGCGGCGGCATGCTGATGTGCCGTGCCGATCACGCTCGTGCCATCGACAAAGCAGTCTTCCCGTTCAGCCAGGGTGGACCGCTCATGCACACCATCGCGGCAAAGGCTGTGGCGTTCGCCGAGGCTGCGACGCCGAGCTACCGCAAATATGCGCTGAACGTCGTAGCCAACGCCCAAGCCTTGTCCAACTCGCTCGTCGAGTCCGGAATGCGCACGGTGTCCGGCGGAACGGATACCCACCTCGCGCTACTGGATCTGCAAGGTCTCGCGATCGATGGCCGCAGCGCGGAATCGCGGTGTGAGGCAGCGGGGATAACGCTCAACAAGAACACGATTCCCTTCGACCCCGCTCCGCCTGCGGTGGCATCCGGTATACGGGTCGGATCGGCCGCGGTCACGACGCAGGGTTTCGACACGTCCGAGATGGCCGTCGTCGGAAAGCTCGTCGCACGTGCGGTTCGCGCAGAACAGGGGACGGTCGTCGGTGATCGTGAGATTGCCGCTGTGAAGGCAGAGGTCGGCGACCTCGTCTCACGCAAGCCGGCCTATTCTCGCGCATGAACGTCGTCGCCGTGGGTGCACCCTACGACGTGCTGGCCCAGGCGAACCAGGGCGCCGGCGTCCCCATTCGAGAATTGTTGTTGGTGTGTCTGACTGCTGCGGTCGTGACTTTTCTTGCGACCGGCGGCGTCCGGGTGCTGGCGAACAAGTTCGGCGCGGTTGCAGCACCACGTGAGCGTGATGTTCATGTCGTTCCGACACCGAGACTCGGTGGGACCGGCATGTATCTCGGAATGCTGGTCGCATTGCTGTTCGCATCCCAACTCCCAGCGCTTGCACGCGGTTTCGGGTACACCCAGGACATCCCTGCTGCGCTCGTCGCCGGCTTCGTGATCGTCGGCGTCGGAGTCATCGACGATCGTTGGGGCCTGGACGCACTCACCAAATTCGTTGGCCAGGTCACCGCGGCCGGTGTGCTCGTCGTGATGGGCGTGAGCTGGTACATCATCTATGTGCCCTGGTCGGACGGCGGCTTCACGGTCGTGCTCGATCAACTGCAAGCCGGTCTGGTCACGGTTCTCGTCACCGTGGTGATGGTCAACGCGATGAACTTCGTCGACGGCCTCGACGGCCTCGCTGCGGGCTTGGGGCTGATCGCCTCGGTGGCAATTTGTATCTTCTCCGTCGGTCTGCTCAACGAGCAAGGGGGAGACGTCGGCGTCTACCCGCCGGCGGTGATAGCTGCCGCATTGGCCGGTGCCTGCCTCGGTTTCCTGCCGCACAACTTTCAGCCGGCGCGGATCTTCATGGGTGACTCGGGTTCGATGCTGATCGGGCTGATGCTGGCCACGGTATCGACCAGCGCCTCCGGCCGTATCCCGCTGACCGCCTACGGGCCCCGGGATCTGGTCGGACTTCTTACGCCACTCCTCCTCGTCGGTGCCGTCATGTTCATTCCGATGCTGGACATGCTTCTTGCCGTCGTACGACGAACACGCGCCGGACGCAGCCCTTTCAGCCCGGACAAGATGCACCTGCATCACCGTTTGCTGCAGATCGGTCATTCCCATCGCCGCGTGGTGCTGGTGATCTATCTGTGGGTCGGGGTTCTGGCGTTCGGCGCCGTCGGATCGTCACTGATCGATCGGAGAATCGTCGTCCTGCTCGTGGCAGCGGGTTTGGTATTCGCGCTGGTGGTGACCGCCGTACCGACCGTCCGACTCGACATGGCACGAGAGCGAAGACGCGCGAGGAACAGCAGTCGACGAGGCCGTCGGTCCTGACGAGTGATTGTGCTGGGTAGTCTGTGCGTCTGTGAGCTTCTCTCCTGCGCCCGTGCCCGATCAATCCGACGCGATGCGTTCCGCCGTTCGCTACGGCGTCATCGGTTTGGTTGTGCTGACTGTTCTCGGCGCGATCATCGCTACCCTCTTCGCGGGGCTGCCAGGATTGTGGGGTGCGCTCATCGGCGCTGCCCTCGGAGGGGGGTTCATTCTGACCACGGCCCTATCCATTGCCTTGACGTCCAAGTTCCCGCCGACGATGGTCGGTGCGGTTCTCCTGGGCGGCTGGCTCGTCAAGATGTTGCTGGCGATCGTCGTCCTCGGGCTGCTCAAGGATATGGACTTCTACAGTGAGAAGTCGCTGGCACTCGTCGTGGTGGCGGCGTTGGTGCTCGTTTTGGGGGCGGAGGTCTACGGTGTCGTCCGTACCAAAGCGCCGTACGTGGACGAACAGCCCGACAAGCACGAGTCCGACTGAACGTAGTACGACACTGTGTCGTAATCGGTCAAGAAGAGGCCCCACCTACACAACGTCGTAGTTGGGTTGATAAAGTTCCGACCAAGTGAGGGTTGAACTGCCGCGAACAGGACATTTCGCGAGCACGACAATCTTTACAGGTAGCCGAAAGCGCGTGCGTAGTTTCGAGACGCGCTCGACAAGCTGCCGAGTCGACGTGAGTCGCCGACACCCGACAGACGCTGGCCGGTGAAGACAAGGCCTCAGCTGCTGACGACCTCGAGCCGATATCGTCGACTTGATAGATCGTCAATGTCCGATCGAACCGCAGTCTTAGCAGTCTGCGGCCCGAACACGGGAGAGACCGCTGAGCGTCACCAACCTGGCTGCGGAGTTCCATCCGCCGTCTATATCCGACTTCTTTCCTCCCGCCGTGTTGTTCGAAGGGACCCCTTTCGAACTCGACCGGCTGATGCTTATCCGCATCCTGATGAGCCTCGTGCTCGTAGTGTTGTTCGCGGTCGCCATGAGAAGCCCGAAGATCGTTCCTCGTGGGCTGCAGAACGTCGTCGAGTACGGACTCAGTTTCGTCAAAGAGCAGATCTGCGACGAGATTCTCGGCAAAGAGCAGGGCAAACGGTTCGCGCCCATCATCATGACCATCTTCTTTGCGGTTCTGTTCATGAACCTCTCGTCGGTGATTCCGTTCCTGAACATCTCGCCCAACGCTCGAATCGGTATGCCACTGGTTCTGGCCTTGATTGCGTACGTGGCGTTCAACTACGTCGGTATCAAGAAGTACGGGTTGTTCAAGTACGTCAAGAGCAGCATCGTGGTTCCGGATGTGCCCCTCGCGCTGCACTTCGTTCTGGTGCCGGTCGAGTTCATCTCCACCTTCATCCTGCGGCCGTTCACGCTGACTGTTCGTCTCATGGCCAATATGCTTGCCGGCCACCTCATGCTCGTGCTGTTCTTCAGCGCGACTCAGTTCTTTTTCTTCCAGGCCGCGGCGGGAATGAAGATCTTCGGTATTTTCTCGCTGACCGCAGGTTTCGGCTTCACTCTCTTCGAACTCTTGGTCATCGGCTTGCAGGCGTACATTTTTGCGCTGCTGACAGCCGTGTACATCGACCTTGCGCTGCACGCAGATTCACACTGATCCACCACTAGCTAGACCTGACCCACGCGCCGTCCGGCGAGTGGGCAACAGAAAGGGAACGGAATTCTAATGAGCCTCGCGTACCTGGCACAGGAAACGACCAGCACGGTGACCGGCGCTGGATACGGTGCAATCGGTTACGGTCTCGCCGCGATCGGACCTGGTATCGGTATCGGCATCGTGGTTGGTAAGGCCATCGAGGGCATCGCTCGCCAGCCCGAACTGCAGGGCACCATCCGTACCAACATGTTCCTCGGCATCGCGTTCACCGAAGCGCTCGCGCTGATCGGTATCGTCGCCGGCTTCCTGTTCGGTTAATCCCCACATGGCAACCAACATCGCAATCTTGGCCGCGGAGGCCGAAGAGGACATCAATCCTCTGCTCCCCGCGACATACGACATTGTTTGGTCTGCGATCTGCATCGCCATTATCGGCTTCATCTTCTGGAAGTACATTCTTCCGAGTTTCCAGAAGGTATTGACCGAGCGCGGAGATCTGATCGAAGGCGGCATCAAGAAGGCCGAAGAAGCTCAGGCCGAGGCCAAGGCAGCACTCGAGCATTACAATGCACAGCTCGCCGAGGCACGTTCCGAGGCTGCGCAAATCCGTGAGGAAGCGCGCACCCAGGGTCAGGCGATCCTCGCTGAAATGAAGACGAAGGCGCAGGAAGAGAGCGACCGGATCGTGGCCGCAGGCCACAATCAGCTCGTTGCTCAGCGTCAGCAGATCGTCACGGAACTTCGAAGCGATCTCGGACGCACAGCAGTAGAGCTCGCTGAGAAGGTCATCGGAGAGCAGTTGTCCGACGAGGCGAAGCGAGCAGGCTCGATCGACCGTTTCCTGAGCGAGCTCGACTCCGTCACCGCTGACTCTGCAGCCGGAAAGTGAGATAACCATGTACGCAACTTCTCGTGAGGCTCTTGCCCGCACGCGTTCGGTTGCGAACGATGCACTGGGTTCTGCGTCGGCAGGAGTTGCAACTGCTGCTGCCGCGCAGACGGGTGCCGAGCTCTTCGCAGTCGTGGAGACGCTCGACGGGCAGCGCACGTTGCGTACCGCGCTCGCGGATGCGTCGGTTTCGGCCGAACGCCGCAGCGCGCTCGCTCAGCAACTGTTCGCAGGCAAGGTGTCCGAGACCACTACGAAGATTCTCGTGAGTGCTGTTTCGGACAGCTGGTCCAAGCCATCGGATCTGCTGAATTCTCTGGTCGAACTGGGACGTGAAGCTCTGCTTCGCGCCGCAGCAGATCAGGATCAGCTCGATACGGTCGAGGACGAATTGTTCCGGCTGGGTCGGATCGTGGCGGCCAACCCCGTGCTCGAACAGAACCTGTCGGATCTCGGCAAGCCTGTTCACGCGAAACGCGAACTTCTCGGACGCCTGCTCTACGGCAAGGTGACAGCAGTTACCGAGGCGTTGGCACTCCAGTCTGTCGGTCGACTCCGCAAGGCGGCGCCTGCCGACGCATTCGACCATTTGGCAGGACTTGCCGCGCAGGTGCGCAATCAGATCGTTGCGCACGTCTCCAGTGCGGCTCCACTCAGTGACAGTCAGCTCGAAAAGCTGACCGCGACGCTGACCCGTACGTACGGCAAGCCGGTCACCGTTCACGTCGAGGTCGATACCGAACTGCTCAGCGGACTCGTGGTCCGGATAGGCGACGAGGTCATCGACGGTAGTGGGGCAGGCCGCCTCGCTGCATTGCGAAAGACACTCAAGTAGTCCGAGTACGGACACCACAGTCCGATAAGAAGCGCTTCGAAAATTCGAAGCCTTGGACACCGCGATCATTTAAGGAAGAGCAGGAAAAAATATGGCGGAGCTGACGATCTCCTCCGACGAGATCCGTAGCGCGATCGAGAACTTCACCGCGAGCTACTCACCGGAGTCCTCCCGCGAGGAGGTCGGCACGGTTACTGACACGAGCGACGGAATCGCCCATGTGTCGGGACTGCCGTCGGCTATGTCCAACGAGCTGCTCGAATTCCCCGGTGGAGTGCTCGGTGTTGCACTCAACCTCGACGCCACCGAAATCGGTGCCGTCATCCTCGGTGACTACGAGCACATCGAAGAGGGCCAGGAAGTCAAGCGGACCGGTGACGTACTTTCCGTCCCCGTCGGTGACGGCTACCTCGGTCGCGTTGTCAACCCTCTCGGACAGCCCATCGACGGCCTCGGAGACATCGAGTCCAGCGAGAATCGCGCTCTCGAATTGCAGGCAGCCTCGGTGCTCGAGCGCCAGCCCGTCGAAGAGCCGCTCCAGACCGGTATCAAGGCCATCGACGCGATGACCCCGATCGGCCGTGGACAGCGCCAGCTCATCATCGGTGACCGCAAGACCGGTAAGACCGCGGTCTGCATCGACGCGATCCTGAACCAGAAGGCCAACTGGGAGAGCGGCGACGAGAACAAGCAGGTTCGCTGCATCTATGTCGCCATCGGTCAGAAGGGCTCCACGATTGCAGGCGTCAAGGCTGCTCTCGAGGAGCGCGGTGCGCTCGAGTACACGACGATCGTCGCGGCTCCCGCATCCGATTCGGCCGGCTTCAAGTGGCTTGCTCCGTACACCGGCTCGGCCATCGGCCAGCACTGGATGTACCAGGGTAAGCACGTTCTGATCGTGTTCGACGACCTGACCAAGCAGGCCGAGGCATACCGTGCCATCTCGCTGCTGCTACGTCGCCCGCCGGGCCGTGAGGCATACCCCGGTGACGTCTTCTACTTGCACTCCCGTTTGTTGGAGCGCTCGGCGAAGCTGTCCGACGAACTGGGTGGCGGCTCGCTGACGGCACTGCCGATCATCGAGACCAAGGCCAACGACGTCTCGGCCTACATCCCGACCAACGTCATTTCGATCACCGACGGTCAGGTCTTCCTCGAGTCCGACCTCTTCAACAAGGGTGTTCGTCCCGCAATCAACGTCGGCATCTCGGTCTCCCGTGTCGGTGGCGCTGCGCAGACCAAGGGAATGAAGAAGGTCTCCGGCTCGCTGCGTCTCGAGCTCGCTCAGTTCCGTGAGCTCGAAGCCTTCTCCGCTTTCGCCTCCGACCTAGACTCCGCCTCCAAGGCACAGCTCGAGCGCGGCGCTCGTCTGGTCGAGCTGCTCAAGCAGGATCAGTACTCCCCGGTCGCCGTCGAAGATCAGATCGTCTCGATCTGGCTCGCTGGCCAGGGTGCATTCGACTCCGTTCCGGTTGCCGACGTGCGCCGGTTCGAGACCGAGCTGCTCGAAGACCTGCATCGCAACGCCAGCGGCGTCTACGAGAGCATTGCCGGCGGCAAGGCACTCGACGATGGCGCGCAGAAGGCGCTGACCGAGGCCACCGAGAAGTTCAAGTCCGGCTTCTTGGATTCCGAGGGCAACCGGGTAGTCAACGAGGCAGAAGCGGACACGCTGAACGCCGACGAGGTTAACCAGGAACAGGTCAACGTCACTCGCAAGACAGTCAGCAAGTAGGTCAGCGACATGATCAGTGTTCTCACGAGTAGAGAAGGGAGCGTGAACAGCTAGATGGCAAGCATTCTCGAGCTGCGTTCCCGGATCAAGTCGGTCAACTCGACCAAGAAGATCACCAAAGCGCAAGAATTGATCGCGACATCGCGAATCATCAAGGCACAGGCCCGCGTTGCGGCGTCGAAGCCGTACGCGGAGGAGATCACCAATGTGCTCTCGGCTTTGGCGAGTGCGTCCGGTTCGCTGGACCACCCGCTACTGAACGAGCGTCCTGAGCCCAAGCGTGCCGCGGTTCTGGTAGTCACCAGCGACCGTGGAATGTGCGGTGGCTACAACTCCAACGTCCTCAAAGAGGCGGAAGAGCTTTTCCAGCTTCTTCGCAAAGAGGGCAAGGATCCAGTCATCTACGTGCTCGGGGCGAAAGGGCTCGGTTACTACACCTTCCGTGAGCGCGATGTGAAGGCAGCTTGGACGGGCTTCTCGCAGGAGCCCGGTTACTCCGACGCAGCCAAGGCCAGTAAGCACCTGGTCGAGCTCTTCATGGCAGGCTCCGGCAACGAAGTCGATGCGCCGAACGGTGAAGGCACCATCGAAGGTGTCGACGAACTGCACATCGTCTACACACGTTTCGTGTCGATGCTGACGCAAAAGCCCGAGGTGCGTCGGATGGCTCCGCTGGAGGTCTCGTACACGGACGAAGAAATCGAAATGGGTGCCGATGCACTCACCGATTCCCCGTCTGCGTCCGATGTCCAAGCCCAGTACGACTTCGAACCAGAGGCAGGAACGCTTCTGTCGGCTCTGCTGCCGAAGTACATCAGCACGAGGATCTACTCCTCGCTGCTCGATGCGGCTGCGTCCGAGTCGGCTGCACGCCGTACCGCCATGAAGGCCGCGACGGACAACGCGAACGAATTGGTCGAGACTCTCAGCCGTCAGGCTAACCAGGCTCGGCAAGCCCAGATCACCCAGGAAATCAGCGAAATCGTCGGTGGCGCTAACGCGTTGGCTGACAGCGCAGGAAGTGACTAAGCAATGACCGCAGCAGTAGCCCAAGAGAACGCGAGCGGAGCGGACACACAGTCCGGCCGTGTCGTTCGGGTCATCGGCCCCGTTGTGGACGTCGAGTTCCCGCGCGGCGCCATCCCCGCCCTGTTCAACGCTCTCCATGCAGAGATCACTCTGCCCACGGTGGCCAAGACCCTGACACTCGAGGTTGCTCAGCACCTCGGTGACAACCTGGTCCGCACCATCTCGATGCAGCCGACCGACGGCCTGGTTCGTGGAACCTCGGTGACCGACACGGGCAAGCCGATCTCGGTTCCTGTCGGCGACGTCGTCAAGGGCCACGTCTTCAACGCCCTCGGTGACTGCCTCGACACACCCGGCCTCGGCCGTGACGGCGAGCAGTGGGGCATCCACCGCAAGCCACCAGCCTTCGATCAGCTCGAAGGCAAGACCGAGATCCTCGAGACCGGTATCAAGGTCATCGACCTTCTCACCCCGTACGTCAAGGGCGGCAAGATCGGCCTCTTCGGCGGTGCCGGCGTGGGCAAGACGGTTCTCATCCAGGAGATGATTACCCGTATTGCTCGCGAGTTCTCGGGCACCTCGGTGTTCGCAGGCGTCGGTGAGCGCACCCGTGAGGGAACCGACCTCTACCTCGAAATGGAAGAGATGGGCGTCCTTCAGGACACCGCCCTTGTCTTCGGCCAGATGGACGAGCCGCCGGGCACGCGTATGCGCGTCGCTCTGTCGGCGCTGACCATGGCGGAGTACTTCCGCGATGTCCAGGGTCAGGACGTTCTGCTGTTCATCGACAACATCTTCCGTTTCACACAGGCAGGTTCGGAGGTGTCGACCCTCCTGGGCCGCATGCCTTCCGCCGTGGGTTACCAGCCGACGCTGGCGGACGAGATGGGTGAGCTCCAGGAGCGCATCACCTCGACCCGTGGACGCTCGATCACCTCACTGCAGGCGATCTACGTTCCCGCCGACGACTACACCGACCCGGCGCCCGCCACGACGTTCGCGCACCTCGACGCAACGACCGAGCTTTCGCGTCCGATTTCGCAGATGGGTATCTACCCCGCTGTGGACCCGCTGAGCTCGACATCGCGAATCCTCGAGCCCAGCATTGTCGGCGCAGAGCACTTCCGCGTCGCCAACGAGGTCAAGCGGATCCTGCAGAAGTACAAGGAACTGCAGGACATCATCGCGATCCTCGGTATGGACGAGCTTCAGGAAGAGGACAAGGTTCTGGTCGGCCGCGCGCGCCGTATCCAGAAGTTCCTCGGCCAGAACTTCATTGTTGCCGAGAAGTTCACCGGTGAAGCCGGATCGGTCGTGTCGTTGACCGACACGATCGAGGCCTTCGACAAGGTCACCAAGGGCGAGTACGACCACCTTCCCGAGCAGGCCTTCAACAGCTGTGGTGGTCTCGACGACGTCGAGGCAGCAGCCAAGAAGATGGCCGGAAAGTAGCCCGACGTGACTTCTTCGGAAACGAACGGCATGGAGGTTTCACTCGTCGCGGTCGAGCAGAAACTGTGGTCCGGTAACGCGACCCTGGTGAGTGCTCAGACCACGGAGGGCGAGATCGGCATCATGGTGGGGCACGAGCCCGTGTTGGGCCAGCTGGTCGAGGCCGGGACCGTGTCCATCACCACGACCGACGGAGAGAAGATCGTCGCTGCTGTGCACGGCGGATTCTTGTCGGTCACGGGAAAGACCGTCACCGTTCTGGCGGAGTCTGCGGACTTTGCTCAGGACATAGACGTCGATGCAGCTCGCTCGGTGCTCGACGCAGGCGGCGACGACAAGGAAGCCCTCGCAATCGCGAAGGGCCGAGTTCGCGCCGCTGAGCGCGCCTAGATCAACGAGAAGCCGCGACGGAGTCTGCGACATGCGCATCGGAATGATTGTTCTGGTCATTCTGGTTGTGCTGCTCGCAGCAATCGTCGCGGCTTTTCTGTATCGACTGACCATTCTTCGCCAAGGTGGAACCGCCGCGATCATGCGCGTGACGCCGTCCTCGGGCGGAAGTGGATGGCGCCACGGCGTCATCCGATACGGCGACAACACCGTAGTTTTCTTCAAACTCTCGAGCTTACGTCCGGGTCCGGACCACAAGCTGACCCGTCAGGGCATCGAGGTAGGCGAGCGGCGTAAACCCCGCGAGAACGAATTCGACATCATGAGCGACGAAATTGCGGTGCTCGAGCTGACCGACGCCGGCCGCCATTTCGAGATCGCCCTCGACCGAGGCGCACGGACCGCCTTCATGTCATGGCTGGAGTCACGTCCGTCCGGCAGATCGCAGCGCGGACGGCCGGCAGGTTGATCGCGTGGGGCGTTCGAGCGTGATCACTCGCCGCTAGAGCGCGACGCTCCCGGCACCCACTGAACATCGCCGCCAGGATTGGCATACCTACTGAGGATGAACAGTAGATCGGACAGCCTGTTCAAGTATTTGGACGGCAACGTGCTGGTGTCCTCGGGACTCGCGTCGACAGCGGCCCATGCAGCCCTTTCGGCGCGTCGAGCGATCGTCCGAGCCGTGTGGAGGAGCGCTCCGAGTGGTGTTCCACCCGGGAGTATGAACGACGTCAACGGATCGAGCTCTTCGTTGAATTCGTCGCACCATTGTTCCAATCTGTCGACGTACGACTGATCGATTCGTAGCGGCGGGTACTTGGGTTCTGCGACGACGGGTGTGGACAGATCTGCGCCTGCGTCGAACAGATCGCTTTGAATCGTCCGAATGACCTTCACGATCTTTTCCGGCGGATTTCCAAGCGCCAGAACGACTCCGAGACTTGCGTTGGTTTCGTCGCAGTCGGCGTAGGCGACAAGACGGGGGTCGTTCTTGGTGACACGGGAAAAATCGCTCAGTCCGGTCGTCCCGTCGTCACCGGTGCGAGTGTAGATACGGGTCAAGTGCACAGCCATGGAGCAACGGTACCGCTCCAGTAGGGAAGTCGGACCCGGCTACGCTGTTGAACCGTGAGCGAACGCTTTTTGGTATCCGGAGGAAACCGACTCGTCGGCGAGGTGTCTGTCGGCGGTGCGAAGAACAGCGTGCTCAAGTTGATGGCGGCAACCTTGTTGGCCGAGGGGACGAGCACCATTACCAATTGTCCGGACATACTCGATGTTCCTCTGATGGCCGAGGTCTTGCGAGGCCTGGGCTGCGAGGTTGTACTCGAGGGTTCGGTCGTGCACATCACCACGCCGGCAGAGCCGAAGTATCACGCGGATTTTCCGGCAGTCAAACAATTCAGGGCTTCGGTCTGCGTGCTGGGGCCGCTTGTTGCCAGGTGCAAGCGAGCGGTGGTTGCTCTTCCCGGTGGCGATGCAATCGGGTCGCGGCCCCTCGACATGCATCAATCCGGGCTCCGCTTGCTCGGCGCACACAGCGAAATCCAGCACGGTTGTGTGGTGGCGGAGGCTGACGAGCTACGCGGGGCAAACATTCGCCTCGCCTTTCCCTCGGTCGGGGCCACCGAGAACATCCTGATGGCTGCGGTACTTGCAAAGGGTGAGACCGTCATCGACAACGCTGCCCGCGAACCGGACATCGTCGATGTGTGCAACATGCTCAACAACATGGGGGCGCAGGTCTCGGGTGCTGGAACTTCGACTTTGACAATCAAGGGTGTCGAGTCCTTGACGCCGACGACTCATCGGGTTATCGGTGATCGCATCGTCGCGGCGACCTGGGGTATTGCTGCGGCCATGACGCGAGGCGATGTCCGTGTTCGCGGTGTCAACCCCAAGCACCTCTCCCTTGTCCTCGACAAGCTGCGCTCCGCCGGGTCCGAGATAAGCCTGGAGGCCGACGGATTCCGCGTCGTTCAACACCAGCGTCCGACAGCGGTCAATTTCGCGACGTTGCCCTTCCCCGGTTTCCCGACTGATCTGCAGCCGATGGCGATCGGATTGGCCGCGGTAGCGAACGGCACGTCGATGATCACCGAAAACGTGTTCGAGGCGCGTTTTCGCTTCGTCGAAGAGATGATCCGGCTGGGGGCCGATGCCAGAACGGATGGGCATCATGCGGTCGTTCGCGGTGTGCCTCAGCTGTCCAGCGCTCCGGTGTGGTCCTCGGACATCAGGGCAGGAGCAGGCCTGGTGCTGGCTGGTTTGTGTGCCGATGGCGTCACCGAGGTTCACGACGTCTTCCACATAGACCGTGGATATCCGAAGTTCGTCGAGAACCTGACCGACCTCGGTGGCAACATCGAGCGCGTGAGCGAAGAAGCTGCGCCCTTGGTGACAGAGCTTCTGCAGTGACGGCGCTGCACCGCTAGCTCGGGGTTGACAATCGTGCCCCAGGCGGTCAAGGCACTGGGGCACGTGGTGTTGCTTCCCGTGAAGTAGTCCGTGATCCAGGCGTGGGGTCGCGACCGTCTGAGGTAAGGAGCCAACGGTCAGGTCGAGGTGTGACGTAACTACGCGGGTGCTGGATGATCCGACCACGGCCAGTTGGTCGGTCAGCAGGTGAGTCTGCCGGATACGGCTGTGCCAGAACGGCTTTCGCAAACGCTGGCATTCTGCGACGCGTCCCTTCTCGTTCGAGGTTGCATCGGTGTGTTCGCGTGGTGTGCTCGACAAGAACGAAGTCGTCCGCGCACTGCCCTCTCCCGCCGTTCGGAAGCGGGTTGCCGTTGAGTGTGGGCGGTGACCGCGCTCAGGCCCGGTGAACGAGACCCCTTCTTCGCCTGGCTGGTGAGTCCCATTGTCTCCGGTGTGGGCCTCCAATCCTTGCTCGACGAGGGCACGGGCTACAACACTCCTCGCCTGAAGTCGGTGCTCGCTCACGGTTTCGGCATTCCGCCACCGGTCTTCGGTATCGAACGGTGTGACGAGAGTGGACTTTGCGGCGATCGTCAGCCGGGGGTCCTTCCGTGCATCAATCCCTGACGCGATGGTGCCGAGGAGTGCGCTCGGCTAGCGAGTGATGACCGCCGGCGGTCCAAGGCCTGGCGACGATGCGATAGCCGCCGAAGCAGATCAGGTGCCGACGGCAGGTTTGTAGGAGCCGCAGTTCACCGCCGTCTCGATGCCGAATTCCAGGCGCCGGGGGACGTCCGCAACTGGACTCGAAGACCTTGGTGAACACTATGTCCGGCGTCACAGTCGGCAAATGTCGCTGGTTTGGGGAGTGTGGCGGCATTGACCGAGCGCTGAGCTGGGGCGATATGAGACTGGACTGCCGTGACCAGGCGATTTGCGTAGGGGTGCACTCTCGCGTAACTTTTGTCGAGTCAGAGCGACACGGACACCGACCCGGTCTTCACGGACAGGGACAACGAGGTTGTACGAAGTTCGTCTCAATGGCTTGTAGTAAACAGAATATCCCCCAAGAGTTGGATCTTTGCATCCGAGACCAAGCTGGGATACGCTGGAACAGTTGCCCCAGGCGCTGCGAGAACATTATTTTCGTGGTTGTGTGGTGTGTGCGTGTTCTTTGAGAACTCAACAGTGTGTCGATGAATGTCAGTGCCGAATTTTATATTTGGTGAAAGCATCCGATGTCGATGATCATCCGCTTGTGGTGGTTATGGTTGGGTGTTGTTTTATAGCTAGTTGAGTTTTTTTGCTAGTGATTTGGCTCTTATGTCTTTGACTGATTAGCAGCTTCGGCTGTGATATCTAGAGTCTTTTACGGAGAGTTTGATCCTGGCTCAGGACGAACGCTGGCGGCGTGCTTAACACATGCAAGTCGAGCGGTAAGGCCCTTCGGGGTACACGAGCGGCGAACGGGTGAGTAACACGTGGGTGATCTGCCCTGCACTCTGGGATAAGCCTGGGAAACTGGGTCTAATACCGGATATGACCTGCTCTCGCATGGGGGTGGGTGGAAAGATTTATCGGTGCAGGATGGGCCCGCGGCCTATCAGCTTGTTGGTGGGGTAATGGCCTACCAAGGCGACGACGGGTAGCCGACCTGAGAGGGTGACCGGCCACACTGGGACTGAGACACGGCCCAGACTCCTACGGGAGGCAGCAGTGGGGAATATTGCACAATGGGCGAAAGCCTGATGCAGCGACGCCGCGTGAGGGATGAAGGCCTTCGGGTTGTAAACCTCTTTCAGCAGGGACGAAGCGCAAGTGACGGTACCTGCAGAAGAAGCACCGGCTAACTACGTGCCAGCAGCCGCGGTAATACGTAGGGTGCGAGCGTTGTCCGGAATTACTGGGCGTAAAGAGTTCGTAGGCGGTTTGTCGCGTCGTTTGTGAAAACCCGGGGCTCAACTTCGGGCTTGCAGGCGATACGGGCAGACTTGAGTGTTTCAGGGGAGACTGGAATTCCTGGTGTAGCGGTGAAATGCGCAGATATCAGGAGGAACACCGGTGGCGAAGGCGGGTCTCTGGGAAACAACTGACGCTGAGGAACGAAAGCGTGGGTAGCAAACAGGATTAGATACCCTGGTAGTCCACGCCGTAAACGGTGGGCGCTAGGTGTGGGTTCCTTCCACGGAATCTGTGCCGTAGCTAACGCATTAAGCGCCCCGCCTGGGGAGTACGGCCGCAAGGCTAAAACTCAAAGGAATTGACGGGGGCCCGCACAAGCGGCGGAGCATGTGGATTAATTCGATGCAACGCGAAGAACCTTACCTGGGTTTGACATACACCGGAAAGCCGTAGAGATACGGCCCCCCTTGTGGTCGGTGTACAGGTGGTGCATGGCTGTCGTCAGCTCGTGTCGTGAGATGTTGGGTTAAGTCCCGCAACGAGCGCAACCCCTATCTTATGTTGCCAGCGCGTTATGGCGGGGACTCGTAAGAGACTGCCGGGGTCAACTCGGAGGAAGGTGGGGACGACGTCAAGTCATCATGCCCCTTATGTCCAGGGCTTCACACATGCTACAATGGCCAGTACAGAGGGCTGCGAGACCGTGAGGTGGAGCGAATCCCTTAAAGCTGGTCTCAGTTCGGATCGGGGTCTGCAACTCGACCCCGTGAAGTCGGAGTCGCTAGTAATCGCAGATCAGCAACGCTGCGGTGAATACGTTCCCGGGCCTTGTACACACCGCCCGTCACGTCATGAAAGTCGGTAACACCCGAAGCCGGTGGCCTAACCCCTTGTGGGAGGGAGCCGTCGAAGGTGGGATCGGCGATTGGGACGAAGTCGTAACAAGGTAGCCGTACCGGAAGGTGCGGCTGGATCACCTCCTTTCTAAGGAGCATTCTCCAGAAGATGTACCAGCACACAGGTGTTGGATGATGTTCTGGCAGAGCCCGTTTAGGTTCCATATGTGAATCTGCGGGAGCTCACGGGTGGAACACTGACAATGAGATCGTGCGTATCGGTTGATCCTTGGTGGTCGGCCGGCGTGGTCTATATCGGCATACTGTTGGGTCCTGAGAGAACACGCGTGAGTGTGTTTCTTTCTAGGCAAGACGGATACAGG
>NZ_MKKX01000018.1:2500-476455 GCF_002091985.1 Rhodococcus sp. 1163 | reverse complement strand
TTCGAGTACGCGGCCTGCTTCGTTGGGGATGGTGCCGGCTTGGTCGTCGAAGGGGAGTTGGGCGATGTTTTTGGAGAGGTATCCGACGGCGCGGTAGACCGCTTGGACGTCCCAGTCGTTGTATTTGCCGGTGCCGCGGACGTTGCCGGTGCCGTCGAGTTCGGTGCGTTCGGTGCGTAGGCCGATGACTTTGCCGTTGTCGCCGAGGATTTCGGTGGGGGATTCGAAGAAGTGCAGGAACAGTTTGTGGGGGCGGTTGCCGACGTCGCGGATGGCCCAGTCTTGGAGGGTGTTGGCGACCATGTCGACCTGTTTGGATCCGCGGCGTGCGGCTTCGGAGCCTTCGTCGTAGTCGATGTCTTCGGGGGCGACGATGACTTCGATGTTGGTGGAGTGGTCGAGTTCGCGGAGTTCGAGGGGGGTGAATTTGGCTTGTGCGGGTCCGCGGCGTCCGAAGACGTGGACTTCGATGGCTTTGTTGGTTTTGAGGCCGGCGTAGACGTTGGCGGGGATTTCGGTGGGGAGGAGTTCGTCGCCGGTTTTGGCGAGGACGCGGGCGACGTCGAGGGCGACGTTGCCGACGCCGAGTACGGCGACTTTTTCGGCCGTGAGGGGCCAGGTGCGGGGGACGTCGGGGTGGCCGTCGTACCAGGAGACGAAGTCGGCGGCGCCGTAGCTGCCGTCGAGGTCGATGCCGGGGATGTTGAGGTCGCGGTCGGCGTTGGCGCCGGTGGAGAAGATGACGGCGTCGTAGAAGCGGCGCATGTCGTCGAGGGTGATGTCGGTGCCGTAGTCGATGTTGCCGAGGAGGCGTACTTGTGGTTTGTCGAGGACTTTGTGTAGGGCGGTGATGATGCCTTTGATGCGGGGGTGGTCTGGTGCGACGCCGTAGCGGATGAGTCCGAAGGGGGCGGGCATGCGTTCGAACAGGTCGACGCTGACGCCGCGGCCGGCGATGTTGTAGTCGGACTTCATGAGTGCGTCGGCGGCGTAGATGCCTGCCGGTCCGGCGCCGACGATGGCGACGCGAAGTGGACGGGTCTGATCAGTCATGTGCAGCGAACTACCTTCGTCGAGGGAAGTACGGATACCCCAGCATAAATTAGGCATCACTTCACTGGGTCGGTGGTCCTCATCACTGCGCTGTGAGCGGCACGAATCTCCGAAATTGCGCTATTGCCCAGTTCCAGGTAGGAATTGCACTGTGCACACGACATTTCTGGTCCGGCGGATAGCCGTCGACTTCTGTCGTGTCTGCACCAATATGTGCTGTCGGTGACCACACCCGACTCGTGAGCCTTTCGGCCATTCTCTTTTTCGTTCGAATATCCCGCGCCATGTCGGCTCCGCCCGGGATTTGTCGCTGCTCTCCCACGCTCGCTGATGCGTGAGAGACTGCAGGAAGACATCCGCCAGGTCAGAGCCGCGCTGGGTCCGCCGATGACGCGGTCCGCAGCGTAGAAGACTCCGCAGCGTAGGAGACAAGGAAGTCATGACCACCATCGATACGGCCGTCTCCCTCACTCTCGACAAGCTCGGTCCGCGTTTCGGCGCCGAAGTGATCGGACTCGATATTGCGTCGGCTTCCGACGCCGAGGTGCTGGCGGTCCGCCAGGCACTCGTCGAGCACAAGGTTCTGGTGCTGCGCGGGCAATCGCTCGACGACTCGGGCCAGATCGATTTCGGTCGCCGGCTCGGCGAGTTGACTGCCGGGCACCCGGTCCACCACAGCGGTGACGTCGCAGAAGAGGTCTATGCCCTCGACAGTGCGGACAACGGGTTCGCCGATGTCTGGCATACGGACGTGACGTTCATGGCTCGTCCGCCGATGGGTTCGATTCTGCGATCCGTCGTACTACCTCCGCATGGCGGTGACACGAATTGGGCCGACAGTCAGCTTGCATACGAGTCGCTCTCGGCGCCGGTGCAGCAGATGATCGATCAGTTGACTGCTGTCCACGACGGCAATCGCGAGTTCGGTTACTACCTTGCTCAGAATCGCGGCGGCAAGGGCAATATCTGGGACGGTAAGGAAGTGACGGCGCTGGTACCCGTCGAGCATCCGGTAGTTCGGGTGCACCCCGAGACCGGGCGTAAGGGCATCTTCGTCAATCCGGGATTCACCTCCCATATCGTCGGTGTGTCCGAGGCCGAGAGTCGCGGAATTCTCGACCTTCTCTATGCGCACCTCACGAAGCCCGAGCATGTGGTCCGCCACCGCTGGCGTCTCGGCGACATCGTGTTGTGGGACAACCGCAGCACCTCTCACTATGCAAATCGCGACTACGGCGCCGAGCGTCGAGTGATGCACCGCATCACCCTGCGCGGCGACATTCCGATCGGCCCCGCAACAGGACAACCCCGGCCGAACCTCGGTGCGTAAAGACAAGGAAGATTGGTCGTATGGCGTCGTGGCGTGAACGAAGACAACAGTGGGCCGATTCTCGTGAGGAAGCGCAGAACAACGCCTCCGAAGCGGCAACCGAGGCAGGTGGGCGTCGTCCGGCGTCGGCCTGGCCGTTCGTGCTTGCAGCCGGGATAGTGGTTGCGATTCTTGCTGCTATTTTTCTCTCCGCCAAGTTTGCACCTGCGGAGAAGAACATCACCCAGGCCCAGTTGATGACGGACAGCATCACCGATTTCGTCGACGCGCAGAACAACGGCGATGCCGAGCTCCTGCGATCGGCGACGTGTCCGGACCAGGTCGCGAAGCTGATCAGCGGCACTGACGACCAGTACCGATCCGACCGGGCCGAATACGTTCAGGAGAACGGCAAGACCACGGTCGACGGCGTACCTACCGACTACCAGGTCAACGGTGACCGGGGCGTCGCGACGGTGCCGACGAAGGAAGCGAAGTCCGGAGCCACGGCCGACGAAGTGTGGAAGTTCGTTCGCTCCGGCGATCAATGGCTGGTGTGCAACGTATGAAAGATGTCGAATCCATCGAAAATGGAAGGCTTGACCCGTGACTTATGCAGGTGACATAACCCCTCGAGCAGCCTGGGAGCTGCTTCGCGGCGATCCCGATGCGGTATTGGTGGATGTGCGTACCCACGCGGAATGGCAATATGTCGGCGTGCCGGACACCTCGACGATCGAGCGGCCGACGCATCTCATCGAGTGGGTCAGCTACCCGGATGGTGCGCGCAACGAGCACTTCGTCGAACAGTTGAAAGAATCCGGTGTCGACGGCTCACGTCCGGTGGTGTTCCTGTGCCGATCCGGGCAGCGATCCATCGGGGCTGCCATCGCCGCAACTGCTGCCGGTATCGGCCCGTCGTACAACGTTCTCGACGGGTTCGAGGGCGCAACCGACGCCGAAGGCCATCGCGGCGCGACAGGGTGGCGTGCGGCAGGCTTGCCTTGGAGACAGTCGTGAGCGAAACGGGGAATCGGATGAGTGGCGGGCAGGGCTCGAGTATTCCGAAGGGGGGCGGCTTCGAGAAGCCGTTGCCCACGGGTGTCGGTCAGGGAACTTTGGGGGTCCGCGGTGGGTTGATGCGCTCGGGCTTCGACGAGAACTCCGAGGCGCTGTACCTGTCTTCCGGATTCGTCTATGAAAGTGCCGGTGCAGCCGAGCAGGCATTCACGGGCGAGATCGATCATTTCGTCTACTCGCGCTACGGCAACCCGACCGTGAAGATGTTCGAGGAGCGACTGCGTCTGATCGAGGGCGCTGAGGCGTGCTTCGGTACTTCGAGCGGGATGTCGGCGGTGTTCACCGCGCTCGGAGCGTTGTTGAAAGCAGGCGACCGACTGGTAGCGGCGCGCAGTCTGTTCGGATCGTGCTTCGTGGTGTGCAACGAAATTCTGCCGCGGTGGGGCGTGGAAACCGTCTTCGTCGACGGCGATGACAACGATCAGTGGGAAGAAGCACTGTCGGTTCCGACGACTGCCGTGTTCTTCGAGACGCCGTCGAATCCGATGCAGTCTCTCGTCGATGTCGTGCGGGTATCCGAGCTTGCGCATGCTGCGGGCGCAACTGTGGTGTTGGACAACGTCTTTGCGACTCCGTTGTTGCAGAAGAGTCTCGATCTGGGTGCTGACGTCGTGGTCTATTCGGGCACCAAACACATAGACGGTCAGGGCCGAGTTCTCGGCGGCGCGATCCTCGGGTCGGCCGAGTACATCGACGGACCGGTGAAGAATCTGATGCGCCACACCGGCCCTGCGCTGAGTCCGTTCAATGCATGGACTTTGCTCAAGGGGCTCGAGACGATGCCGGTGCGAGTGCGGCACTCGACGCAGGCTGCGCTGGAGATCGCGCGGTTCCTCGAAGGGCATTCGGCGGTGTCGTGGGTCAAGTACCCCTACCTCGAATCGCACCCTCAGTACGAACTGGCGAAGTCCCAGATGAGCGGCGGCGGCACCGTCATCACGTTCGAGCTCGACGCGGCAGAGGGCGAGGGGAAGAAGCGAGCATTCGAATTCCTCGACGCGCTACGGATCGTCGACATCTCGAACAATCTCGGCGACGCGAAATCGCTCATCACTCATCCGGCAACCACCACTCACCGCGCTATGGGCCCGGAAGGTCGTGCCTCGGTTGGCATTACCGACGGCGTGGTGCGTATCTCGATCGGGTTGGAAGACACCGTGGACCTGATCGCAGATCTGGAGCAGGCGCTGAACTGACTGCTCGTCCGCACGCACTGTCGGTTCGGCTAGAGGCCCAGGGCAGAGAGAATCGTCCGGAACTTTGCAGTCGTTTCGGCAAGTTCGGCGTCGGGATCGGAAGCTTCGACGATCCCGCCGCCGGCTGTTGCGACGGCCGAGAGTCCGCCTGCCGCAAGCTCGAGGCCTCGGATCGCGACCATCCATTCGCCGTTTCCGGCGCCGTCCGTCCAGCCGACCGTGCCGGCGTAGAAGCCGCGTTTTCCTTCGATGCGTGCGATCGCCTCCATGGCCGCTGCGCGTGGAACTCCGGCGACGGCGGCGGTCGGATGCAGGGCGAGTGCTACCTCGAGCGCGGTTGTTGCTTCGTCTCGGAGAACGCCGGTGATCGGTGTACTGAGATGCCATAGCTGCGGAGTGCTACTGAGCTGCGGCCACTCTGGGATATCGAGCTCTGCGCAGAGCGGCTCCAACGCCGCTCGAATTTCCTCGACCACGAAACGGTGTTCGGCTTGGTCTTTCGTACTCGCCTGTAATCGTGCTGCGATCTCCGCGTCCATCCGGGGATCTTCGCTACGCGCTGCGGTACCGGCGAAGGGGTGACAGGTGACCGTGGTGCCGCGGCGTCGTACCAGCAGCTCGGGGCTGGAACCGACCAGGTATTTACCCAAGAAGTCGCCGCCTGCCGCGGACAGGTCGACGGCGAAACCGTTGCCGAGTCGATCTGCACGCACCAACGCGTCGAGAAGCGAGAGTGGGGGGATCGGTCCATCCGCATGCAGTTGCAGTGACCGCGCCAGCACCACTTTCTGCGCCTCGCCTGCTCGCAACGCATCCACGAGCGCCCGTACTCGCTCGACGTGCACCGCCGAGGACGGGATCTGCCCACCGATGTGCACGCTCGGCAGTGGAACCACGGTCCCCGATGGCTGCCACGGACCCTGCCGCCGGATCAGTTCGAGCGGCTCGACCAGTGCCGCTGGGTCGGCGACATCGAACGGTAGCGCCCCGACGACGGAGCGCCCAACACGGACAGCGTCGACAGCGTCCTGGACGGACGGATAGCAACGATCGGTTCCCCTGGCTTCGACGCTGTAGTCGCTGCGGGACAACACGAACGTGCCGCTGTTCAGGTTGGCGGAATGGTCCGGGATAGCTCGGTCCATCAGAAGGGAGTCTGGGTGCGACCGACCAGATCTGCCACCGAGTTGATGACCTTGGTCGGGCGGAACGGGTACTGCTCCACCGACGCCGCCGTCGAAATGCCCGTCAACACCAGGATGGTCTGCAGCCCCGCTTCGAGTCCGGACACGATGTCGGTGTCCATGCGGTCGCCGATCATGAGGGTGCTCTCGGAATGGCCGCCGATCTTTCGGAGCGCAGACCTCATCATCAGCGCATTCGGCTTACCCACGTAGTAGGGCTCTTTCCCGGTCGCCTTGGTGATGAGTGCGGCGACGGATCCGGTGGCGGGCAGTGAGCCGTCGCGAGATGGGCCGGTGGCGTCGGGATTGGTCGCGATGAAGCGTGCGCCCTTCTCGACCAGGCGGATTGCGGTAGTGATCGCTTCGAAGGAGTAGGTCCGGGTTTCACCGAGCACCACGTAATCGGGATTGGAGTCGGTGAGGACGTAACCGATGTCGTGCAGTGCCGTCGTCAAGCCGGATTCGCCGACGACGTATGCGCTTCCGCCCGGTCGCTGATTACCGAGAAAGTTCGCGGTGGCCAGCGCGGAAGTCCAGATCGCCTTCTCCGGAATGTCCAGTCCGGTTCTTTCCAGACGGGCCCGCAGATCCCGGGGAGTTCGGATCGAATTGTTCGTCAGCACGACGAACGGGATGTCGTTCGACTGCAATTCGGCAACGAACGCGTCGGCACCGGGAATGAGGTGGTCCTCGTGCACGAGGACGCCGTCCATGTCCATCAGATAGGTCCAACGCTGCGGTTCCTCTGGTGAGCTCACATCACCATTGTGCTCTACCGGGCTGTTCGAGAGCTGCAGATGTGCTCTATCCGGCCCTTTGCGCCCGGGCACGCTCGAGTGCACGTTCACGGGCCGTTGTCCCGCCCCATACGCCGAAGGGTTCGTTGGACGAGAGAGCGAAAAGTCGGCATTGGGTGAGGACGGGGCACTCCGCACACAGGGCTTTCGCCTGTTCTTCGCGCACTCGTCTCGCGGTCCGCCCTTCACCTGAGGGTGAAAAGAAGACCTCCGAGCTGGTGCCGCGGCAGGCCGCGTCCAATTGCCACTGCCACGCTTCGATTGTGGGCGCCATGACTCGATGATGGTCGGGCAAATGGCCGATTGGAAGATTTTCCATCATCGAGAGTCTGACCATGAGGTGAATTTTCAGATTTCGCCGAACACCCCATGGCCACTCCTCTACCCGGAGACTGCGGTCCCGGCTTCAGTTCCTCGCGGTGGCGGGTTCGAATGCCTCGGCCGCCGACTCGACCTTCGTCGAAGTGGTCGGACTCTGGAAGCGCGGGATGAAGATGCAGAGTACGAGGGCAAGAATGGAAGCCCCTGCTGCGACTGCCATCGTCAGATGGAAGGCGGCCTCGGACGGGACACTGACCGCTCCGGTACTGATGGTCATCTGCGCAAGGATGACGCCCGCCACCGCACTGGCGAAAGATGTTCCAAGAGAGCGCATCAGCGTGTTGAAGCTGTTGGCTGCGCCGGTTTCCGAGGCGGGAACTGCGCCCATGATGAGGGCGGGCATAGCTCCGTATGCAAGACCGATTCCCGCGCCGATGATGATCGAAATGACGACCAGAAGCCATACCGCGCTGAGTGTGAGGGTGCCGAGCAGGTATCCGACGGCAATGACGAGCGCACCCAGCATCATGGTGACTTTCGGGCCTCTCGTTGTGGTGATGTGTGCGGAGATCGGTGCGACGAGCATCATGACCAGCCCGGAGGGGGCCATCACCAGGCCGGCAGCGAGGATCGACTGTCCCAACCCGTATCCCGTGGAGGTCGGCAACTGAAGAACCTGGGGGAAGACCAAACTCATCGCGAAGAGCGCGAAGCCGACGAAAATGGAGGCGAGGTTGGTGAAGAGAACCTGCCGACGAACGGTGACGCGGAGGTCGACCAGTGGCTCTGCGGTGCGCAGTTCCCACCATCCCCAGAAGACGAACGATACGAGTGAGGCAGCGAGCATGCCCAGTGTCAGGGCGCTGGTCCATCCCCAACTCGAACCTTTGGAAATTGCGAGAAGCAAGGTGATGAGTGCGACCGACAAGGATGCCGCTCCGGCGAAGTCGAAGCGCCCACCGGTACGGACCTTGGATTCGGGTACCACTGCCATGACCAGGCCGATGACGAAGACCCCGAGGGCGGAGGCCGCCCAGAACAAGTAATGCCAGCTTGCGTACTCGGCGATCAGTGAGGCCGCGGGTATTCCGAGGGCTCCGCCGACGCCGAGCGACGCGCTCATCAGGGCAATCGAACTTGCGAGCTTCTTGGCAGGAAGGACATCGCGCATGACGCTGATTCCGAGCGGGATCACACCGGCTGCGAAACCCTGAAAGGTGCGGCCGACGACGAGTGGCACCACGGATGCGCTCAATGCGCCGATGACCGATCCGACGACGAGCAGAGCCAGACCGACGAGGAGCATCCTGCGCTTGCCGTACATGTCACCGAGGCGGCCCATCATGGGGACCGCTACAGCTCCGGCGAGCAACGTTGCGGTGATCACCCAGGCAGCGTTCGACGCAGATGTGTTCAACAGGGTGGGGAGCTGGGGGATCAGCGGAATGACCAAGGTCTGCATGAGCGCGACCACGACTCCCGCAAACGACAGGACCGCGACTATTGGACCCGTGCCGGCGCCTTTCGTGGAATCAGAGACCGCGGGGGCGGTGCCGGCCGAGCGTTGGGACATAAGTGCCTCCGGGGCATATGAGTAATAGCAAAAAGAATTTCTAAAGCAGTTGACTGACCAAAGTTAATTCACCTGACTCAATCCGTCAATCCGGGGACGCGTCGAACTCGGCTGACCTTGCGGGCAGTAGGGCGGTGGGGGGTGGGACCATCATGTGCATGCAGGCAACGAAGTGAGCACACGGGTATGGGTGCTGCTGGCGGCTGCCATCACCACCGAGGTCGCGGCGTCCCTGTCGTTGAAGGCAGCACTCGATGCCCCAGCCTGGTACGCGGTGGTGGTGGCCGGATACGGAGCATCGTTCGTACTGCTGTCGATGATCCTGCGGAGCGGGGCGCCGATCGGCAAGACCTACGGCATCTGGGCGGCAGCCGGAATCGCGCTGACCGCGATACTCGGCACTGCCGTCTTCAGTGAGCCCTTGACCGTCACCATGATCGCCGGCGTCGTCCTCGTCATCGGGGGAGTGGTTCTCGTCGAAGTCGGCTCAGGACGTGCAGCACGCAAGGTCGACCTCTGATGTGGTGGTTGTTGGCAGGTGCCATCGCCACCGAAGTTGCTGCGACGCTGTCACTACGAGCGTCGGAAGGCGGGCGAGTGAAACTGTGGCTGATCCCGGTTGTGCTGGGATACATCGCCGCATTCGCGCTGCTGTCACTGACACTCTCCGCGGGGATGGCCATCGGTGTCGCGTACGGAGTCTGGGCCGCTTGCGGGGTTGCGTTGACGGCCATTGCCGGACGGTTGCTGTTCAAGGAGCCACTCACCTGGATCATGACGGCCGGAATTGCGCTCATCATCGGTGGTGTCCTGTTGATCGAAGTCGGATCGGCGGCGAGCTGATCCGAACCGTTGACGCGCACATGAGGCAGTGATGGAGTTGTGGACGTGCCATTTTTCGACGGGGTATCGGGTCCGATTTACTACCGACATTGGGCTGCGGAGGCCCCACGGGTGTCGGTGGTGTTTCTGCACGGGTACGGCGAGCATTCCGGCCTGTACCACCGTCTTGCGGACTCGTTGAGTTCGGACGGCGTCGAGTTCTGGGCGCTCGATCACCGCGGTCACGGACTCTCTCCCGGCGATCGCGGAAATTTCGGCTCATTTCGTGAACTGGGCGACGATGCCGCGACACTGACTTCGCTCGCCCGATCGGCCGCGTCGGAGCTGCCGATCGTCGTGGTTGGCCATTCCCTCGGTGCCGCGGTGGCCACGCTCGCGGTCCTCGACGCTCCTGATCGGTACGTCGGCGCAGTCATCTCGGGAGCGCCGCTGTCCCCGGTTCCGTGGCTCGATCCCGATGCCCAACAATTCGAACTCGATCCGAGTGAGCTTTCCAACGATCCCTTCTATCTCGACGCATTGGTCAACGATCCGCTTGCCTTCGTCAGCAGCGACGCGGGAGCGCTTCTGGCGCAGGAACTGTCACGGGCGTGGAAGCGATTCGACGCCGACCTGATCTCGCTGCGGCTCCCGGTACTGGCAGTGCACGGCACGTTGGACCGAGTGGCCCCGATCGAGGGTGTGCGACGGTGGGCCGATGTCGTACCGAGCCTGACACTGCGAGAGATTGCCGGGGCGCGCCATGACGTCCTCAACGAGACCGGGCATCGGCGGACCGCGGTGGCGATCGCGAATTTCGTTGTCGAACAAGCGGAACCGACCGAAGAGGAGGACCGGGCATGGCTCGGCTGACTTACCGTGCACCCCGAGGCGTACGACGCACTACCGCGCGTGCGTCCTCGGGGCTGTCCAGGTTCGAGTCGGATTATTCGAGCTTGAAGCCGACCTTGATCATGACCTGGAAGTGAGCGATTGCGCCATCCTCGATATGTCCACGCGTCTCGACGACCTCGAACCAATCGAGATTGTTCAACGTGGAGTTCGCGCGGGAGATGGCCTTGCGAATGGCGTCGTCGGAACTCTCCGTCGAGGTTCCGACGATCTCGGTCACGCGGTAGATGTTGTCGCTCATGTTCACTCGTTTCGCTAGGTGACACGTCCTGAACCCATGTTCTCCGATGCCCGCCGGTTCCAAACCAAAACCGCCGATTAAGTTCCGACTCGGATGGGGTATCTCGGCTTTCGGGATGGAGACTGCCCGTCGAAACGTTGCACCGTCATAGCCCCAGGAGAAAGGTCGGAACGAGTGAGTTCTCAGGTAGTAGATCAGACGCAGGGCGTGCACCCTCTCGACAATCCCGTAGTCGAGTCGCTGCTCGGCGAGCACCGGCGGTTCGCACGCACGCTGGGACGCGTTTCGCGATTCGACCCCGAGGTCGCGCCGTTTCTCGGGCACCCGTCGCCGATGAAGGAGCAGGACTGGAAGGACGTACGAACGCTGTTCGGACCCCGCGCCGTCGTATCGCTCCGCGGTACCGGGCACACCCTTCCCGACGGCTGGGAGCTGATCGACAAGTTCGGGATCGTGCAGCTCGACGGCAGTGGCCTCGAGACCAGTCCGTTGCCGGAGGCCGTCCGGCTCGGCGCCGCCGACGTCCCCGAGATGGAAGATCTCATCGCCCGCACACAGCCCGGCCCGTTTCTGCCGCGGACATACGAGCTCGGCACTTACCTGGGCATCCGCGAAAACGGTGCGCTGGTCGCCATGGCAGGCGAACGGATGCATCCACCGGGATGGACCGAAATCAGCGCGGTCTGTACCGATCCGGCGTATCGCGGACGAGGGCTTGCTACCCAGCTCGTCCGCGCAGTCGGGCACGGTATCCGCGAGCGCGGGGAGACCCCGTTCCTGCACGCGTCGGCGGCGAACGTCGGCGCAATCAGGCTGTATCTGTCGATCGGGTTCGTCCTCCGCGAAGAATCTTTGATGACCTTGGCGCGCACGCCTGCCTAGTGTTCGAATACAAGGGGGAACTGGGGCACCATGGGGGCATGACCCAACCCGACCGCCCGGACGAGCGTTTCACCCTCGCCAGCGAACGCACGTTCCTCGCGTGGATGCGCACAGCTCTCGGCTTGCTCGCCGGCGGCATCGCCGTCGTACATCTGGTTCCTGATTTCAGTACCGGATGGGTACGGACCGGTCTCGGCTTGACACTGATCCTGATGGGCGGGGCCGCAGCCTTCGTCGGCTTGCGACGCTGGATGCAGGTCAAGCACGCCCTCGAGCGAGGAGCGCCGATGCCCGAGGCGACAGAGCTGTGGATTTTCTCCGTCGGAATCGGACTCATCGCAATCCTCGCCGCAGTCGTCACCGTGCTCGGTATCACCTAGGACCAGTACCGGTGTGTTCGTCGCCGCGGCGGGAAGGGCACAATCGAGGCATTAGTGACATTTAACGAAGGAGTAGCGCGTGGCACAGGCTCTGAAGCTCGGATACAAGGCGTCGGCCGAGCAGTTCGGCCCACGGGATCTCGTCGAACTCGGTGTTCTCGCCGAGGCACACGGCATGGACTCGGCGACAGTCAGCGACCACTTCCAGCCGTGGCGCCACGAAGGCGGACACGCACCGTTCTCGCTCGCATGGATGACCGCGGTCGGCGAACGAACCAAGACCATCCAGCTCGGCACCTCGGTCCTGACGCCGACATTCCGCTACAACCCGTCGGTCATCGCACAGGCATTCGCGACCATGGGCTGCCTCTACCCGGGACGCATCATGCTCGGTGTCGGCACCGGCGAAGCGCTCAACGAGATCGCAACCGGATACAAGGGCGAGTGGCCGGACTTCAAGGAACGGTTCGCGCGGCTGCGTGAATCGGTGCGCCTGATGCGTGAACTGTGGCTCGGCGACCGCGTCGACTTCGAAGGCGACTACTACTCCACCAAGGGCGCATCGATCTACGACGTCCCCGACGGCGGAATCCCGGTCTACATCGCGGCAGGCGGACCCGTCGTAGCGCGGTATGCAGGCCGAGCGGGCGACGGCTTCATCTGTACCTCGGGCAAGGGCATGGAGCTCTACACCGACAAGCTGCTTCCGGCCGTCGAGGAAGGTGCAGGCAAAGCCGAGCGCGACTCGGGCGAGATCGACAAGATGATCGAGATCAAAATTTCCTACGACACCGACCCCGAGTTGGCGTTGGAGAACTGCCGGTTCTGGGCGCCGCTGTCACTGACACCGGAGCAGAAGCACTCGATCGAAGATCCGATCGAGATGGAGAAGGCAGCCGACGAACTGCCGATCGAGCAGGTCGCGAAGCGTTGGATCGTCGCCTCCGACCCGGACGAAGCCGTCGAACAGGTCAAGCAGTACACCGACGCGGGCCTCAATCACCTGGTCTTCCATGCGCCCGGGCACGATCAGAAGCGGTTCCTCGAACTGTTCGAAAAGGATTTGGCACCGAGGCTTCGCAAGCTTGGCTGACGGTTCGCTGCTTGAATGTGCGCTGCTTGAATGTGCGCTTCAAGCTGACTGATCGTATGAATGGACCATTGAAGCGGTGGGTGGGGCTGACCGTCCACCGCTTGAATGTGCGCTTCAAGCTAACTGATCGTATGAATGGACCATTGAAGCGGTCAGGATGCAGCGTCAGCCGACAGCGCAAACATCCGCATATCGCGGTCGGTGCGGGACTGGTACTCGCTATAGGCCCGGGCGAGATCGGCGAACTCGGCGTAGATCCGGACTTTCTCGGGGCCGGTGACCGGTGTCGCTGTCACCGGGATCCGCTTGCCACCGATCGCGACGGTGGCGCGCGGTTCCTTCAAGAGGTTCGACGTCCACGCCGGGTGATGATTTTGGCCGAAGTTGCTGCCGACGACGAAGAGTCGATCGTCTTCGCGGTAGTACAGCAGTGGGCTGCTTCGAATCTTGCCGGACTTGCAGCCGGTGGTGGATAGCAACACGACGGGTGCGGCGATGGGCCCGAGGATCGTGAACCTGCCGTCGGTGCGTTCGAGGAGCCGTCGGTCCACCCCGGCGAGGTGTCGGATGACCCACGATCCCGGTTTCGTTGCCGCGAATGCGATGGCGGGCTTGCGGAGGATACTGCTTTCGCTGCCCCAGCGGACGTCTGGGAATGGTGATTCGGTCATGAGCAATCATGCCCGCTGCGGGTGACAGTCTGTCAACACTGCACCGGCTAGTCTGGCTGGCATGGCCGAGTCTGCTTCCTCCATTTACATCGCCTCACCCGAGGGTGACACCGGTAAGTCGACTATTGCGCTCGGGGTGCTGCAGATGTTGTGTGCTTCGGCGGCACGGGTCGGGGTGTTCCGGCCGATTGCGCGCTCGACCACCGAAACCGACTACATCCTCGAACTGCTGATCGATCACACCACTGCGGATCTGACGTACGAGCAGTCGCTGGGGGTCACCTACGAGGAAGTGCATGCCGATCCGGATATGGCGCTCGGGGAAATAGTTTCGCGGTTCCACGACGTGGCCGAGCAGTGCGATGCCGTCGTGATCGTCGGCAGCGACTACACCGATGTCGGTAGCCCGAGCGAGCTGGGATACAACGCGCGCATTGCCGCCAACCTCGGTGCTCCGGTGCTGTTGGCGTTGCGCGGCTCGGGAAGAACGGTTACGGAAGTCGCGCAGTACGCCGAGCTGTGCAAGGCCGAACTCCGCGCGCACCACGCCCATCTGGCAGCGATCGTGGCCAACCGGTGTGATCCGGACAAGCTCGACGAGATTGCGGCTGCGCTGGAGCCGCTCGGCGTGCCTGCGTGGACTCTGCCGGAAGTTCCGTTGCTCGTTGCACCGACGATGGCGGAACTGCTGACGGCGATCGATGGCGAAATGTACAGCGGCGACCCCGAGCTGTTGCGCCGTGAAGCGTTGCGGGTCATGGTCGGCGGTATGACCGCCGAGCATATTCTCGAGCGGTTGAGCGAAGGTGTGGTGGTGATCGCGCCCGCAGATCGGTCCGATGTTCTTCTGGCCATGGTCAATGCGCATGAGGCAGAAGGCTTTCCATCGCTCGCGGGCATCATCATGAACGGCGGGATTTCCCCGCATCCGGCGATCGCGCGTCTTGTCGCAGGATTGGGTCCGCGGCTTCCGATATTGACGACCGGATTGGGAACGTTCGACACAGCGTCGGCCGCGGCGAACACCCGTGGCAGGGTGGCGGTGGGTTCGCAGCGCAAGGTCGATACGGCTATCTCCCTGATGGAACAGCGGGTCGATGCCAAGGTGCTCCTCGACCGCCTCGAACTGACTATTCCCGCGGTCACGACCCCGCAGATGTTCGAGTACCAGCTCATTCATCGCGCCCGCGCCGATCGCAAACACATCGTGTTGCCAGAGGGCAACGACGATCGGATTCTCCGTGCGGCCGGTCGCTTGTTGCAGCGGCGGGTGGCGCAGTTGACGCTTCTCGGCGAGGAGGGGCCGATCCGTCGGCGGGCCGCGGAGCTGGGCGTCCAACTCGACGACGCGCAGGTGCTCGATCCGGCAACTTCCGACTATGCGGAAGTGTTCGCCGCGGAGTACACCGAGTTGCGTAAGCACAAGGGTATGACCATCGAGCGTGCCCGCGAAGTCATGACCGATATTTCGTACTTCGGAACGATGATGGTGCACAAGGGAATTGCCGACGGCATGGTGTCCGGTGCCGCGCACACCACCGCGCACACGATCAGGCCTTCGTTCGAGATCATCAGGACGGCCGAAGGGGTGAACACGGTGTCGTCGATCTTTCTGATGTGTTTGTCGGATCGAGTTCTCGCATACGGTGATTGCGCCATCGTTCCCGATCCGACGGCCGAGCAGTTGGCCGACATCGCCATTTCCTCGGCGCAGACGTCCGCGCAATTCGGTATCGAACCGCGTGTGGCGATGCTGTCGTATTCGACCGGTGATTCCGGCACCGGCGCGGGAGTCGACAAGGTTCGCGCGGCCACTGCCCTTGTCCGCGAACGGAGCCCGGAACTGCTGGTGGAGGGTCCGATTCAATACGATGCTGCTATCGAACCCTCGGTCGCCAAGTCTAAGCTTCCCAATTCCGAGGTGGCCGGACGCGCAACGGTGTTCATCTTCCCCGATCTCAATACCGGGAACAACACGTACAAGGCAGTGCAGCGCAGTGCGGGTGCCATTGCTGTCGGGCCGGTCCTGCAGGGTCTGCGCAAGCCGGTGAACGATCTCTCTCGTGGTGCGCTGGTGGAAGATATCGTCAATACCGTTGCCATCACGGCCATCCAAGCCCAGGAGATCGAACAATGAGTGTGCTCGTCGTCAACTCGGGCTCGTCCTCGGTGAAGTTCCAACTTCTCGACCCGGTGAGCGGCGACTCCATCGCGTCGGGGCTCGTGGAGCAGATCGGTGAACCCGAGGGGCACGTGACCCTCGACTACCTCGATGAGGAAACGAAGAAAACGCAGGAGATCGCCGATCACGGAGTCGGTCTCGCGATCGCTTTCGACATGCTCGCTGCGGCGGGCGTGGAACTGGGGTCCGATGTCATGGCTGTCGGGCACCGGGTGGTGCACGGCGGTGAGGTGTTCTACCGGCCGACCCTCATCGACGACGGTGTGCTGAAGCAGATATCGGATCTGTCCAACCTTGCGCCACTGCACAATCCGCCCAACGTGCTCGGTATCGAGGTTGCGCGGGCGCAGCTGCCGGACGTGCCGCACGTCGCAGTGTTCGACACCGCGTTCTTTCACGGTCTTCCCGCCGCCGCATCGACGTATGCAATCGACCGTGACGTCGCGAAAGCGCACGACATTCGCCGATATGGATTCCACGGCACCTCTCACGAATACGTGTCTCAGCAGGTAGCGGAGTTCCTGGGTCGCGATGATCTGAATCAGATAGTTCTGCACCTGGGCAACGGGGCATCCGCTTCGGCGATCCGGGCCGGTTCGCCGATAGATACGTCTATGGGTCTGACGCCACTCGAAGGCCTGGTGATGGGCACACGAAGTGGAGACATCGACCCAGGCGTCATCATGCATCTGCGTCGCAGCGCGAAGATGGAGGTCGACGCCATCGACGAGCTGCTCAACCGACGGTCGGGGCTCAAGGGGCTGGCAGGTGTCAACGACTTCCGGCAACTGCAGCAACACATCGACGAGGGTGATGCCGACGCCACCCTGGCATTCGATGTCTACATCCATCGCCTGCGCAAGTACATCGGTGCCTACATGCTCGACCTCGGCAGACTCGACGCCATCACCTTCACTGCCGGGGTGGGCGAGAATGCCGCAGCGGTCCGTGCGTCCGCACTGGCCGGCCTCGGTGGGTTCGGGATCGAAGTGGACGACGAGCGAAATGCGCTGCGCAGCAAGAAGGCTCGGGTCATCTCGACCGACGCGTCGGCGGTGAAGGTGCTGGTGGTGCCGACCAATGAGGAACTGGCTATCGCGCGGGCGGCAGCTCAGCTGGTGCAGTCAGAACACTGATCGCGGCCTGATGGCGTTCGCCAGATCCACCAGGGTGTAGCGGTGGGCTCGGTCGGTCGCATTGCGGGCAAGTGCGCGTAGACCCGCTTCGGTACCGGTACGCAGGCCTGTCTCGGTGAACGGAGAGCCCAGGATGGGCTCGCGTTCCTCGGCGACGGCGTGCCCGGATCGCACCCAGTCCACTGCCATGGCCAACACCAACGTACGCATCTGCAGGGCACGGCTCTCCCCGCGTGGCAGCATCGCAACTCGACGCGCTGCCTCGCGAAAGTCTTTCTCCTCCAAATCTTTCGACGGTCGATCCATCAAAATGATCAGGACGCTGGTCATCCGCGCGACGGCGTAGTGGCGTGAGCTGATCGGTACCTGGTCGAGAGCGGCTACCGCTCCTTCGAAATCTCCGCGATACATCATCTGCCGCGCCAGACCGAATGCCGAGCTGACGATCGCGCGGTTGGTTCGCCACACTGTCCGGTAGTAGGACTCGGCGTACGCTCGCCACTTCTCGCGCTCGTCGGTGTCGAACTTCTCGGTACCTTCCCTGATGAGTTCGGCAGTGGCAGCGAGGGCTATCTTCGGCGCGAGCTCCCCGGGAAGTGCGTCGAGAACCTTCTCGAAATGCATCGAGGCGTAACCGAATTCGCCACGAAGCAGTCCGATGAGGCCCGCGTACCACTCGACCCGCCAGGGATCGTTCCCGTCGGTGCGGACCTGTTTGAGAACCGAACTCGCTACTCCGACATCACCTAGGTCGAGGTGTGCCTTGACCTCGGCGAGCGTGATCTCGAGACCGCCGGATGAGCCGTCGGCGAAGCGCTCGATACCGTTGCGACGTGCATGCGCCAGCGAATCGAGTGTCTGCTGGGGTTCGCTGTGTACGGACGCGGCGAGCAGAGGTGCGCTCGGGTCGGCGGGATCGACCAGCGGGACAGGCAGCGCGGTGACGATCTCGCGGCCGTTGATCTTCTCGCCCCGGAGCTTCCCATCGACGTACGTGTCGGTGCGGCCCACCGATTCCTCGGTGCCGAACGTGGTACGAGGCGGACTGAACGCCGTCGACAGCCCAGGTCGTTCGGTTCCCGTCTTCAATGCCAGAATTTCACGCAACACTCCGGTGGCCTGGCTTGCCAGTATCTCGGCCGTCGAAAAGCGTTGTGATGGATCGGGGTTGGTGGCACGCTTCAGTAAGCGATGGAACGACGGATAGGTGCGCAACAACTCGTGATCGTCGGCGGAAGGAATGCCTGCGTCGTATCTGCCCCCACTCGAGGGCATCTCCAGCGTAAGGACCGCAAGAGTGCGGCCGACAGTGTAGATGTCGGAACTGATGGTCGGGCCGGTCTTGGCGATCTCGGGAGCCTGGTATCCGGCTGTGCCGTACAGGTATCCGAAGTCTTCGATTCCCGAGACGGCACCGAGATCGATGAGTTTGATCTGATCGTCGGTCACCATGATGTTCTCGGGTTTGAGATCGTTGTAGACCAAGCCGATGGAGTGCAGATACGCCATTGCCGGCAGTACTTCGAGGACGTAGGCGATAGCTTGCTCCACCGGCATACGTTTGTGCTCGTCCCGTGTCGGCAGGATGTCTCGGAGCGAGCGTCCGCCGACGTACTCCATGACGATGAAGCCGATCTCGGTGCCGTCGGCGCGCGGTTGTTCGACGAAGTTGTAGATCTTCACCACGCCCGGATGCGCGACTTCGGCGAGGAACTGACGCTCGGCGACGGCAACGGCATGCGCCTCGTCGTCGCCGGAATGGAGCAAACCTTTCAGCACTACCCATCGATCGCTGACATTGCGATCGATCGCCAGATAGACCCACCCCAGTCCGCCGTGCGCGATACATCCCTGCACTTCGTACTGCCCGACCACCAAGTCGCCGGGCTCGAGCAGTGGTGAGAAGTCGTAGCGGGAACCGCAGCGCGCACACGTTCCCGCAGGCTTGTCCGGTTCCCCCTCGGCGCTTCGGCCGACCGGTGCATTGCACTTCCAGCAGTACCTTTTTCGCTGTGGAACGGTGGGATCTTGCATGACGGCTGTCGCCGGATCCACCGGATCCACCCGAGGGACTTCGACCAATCCGGCACCGAGCCTTCTTCTGATCCCGGTACCGCGCGTGCGGCCGGACCGTACACGCCCCGATGTCCGATCGGACCGGCGGACGGATGCAGGCGTTCGCTCCACCGCCTGGGTCCGGTCCGCCGTGGGTGTTCGCTCGACGGCCTGGGTGCGGTCCGTGAAATCGGGTGCCGCGGCCGGGGCTGTCGCCGGGCCGGTGGGTGTGTCGGGATCGCCCATGATCAGTCGACGTACGTAGGAGCGGGAGGGCCCGGCGAAGTGCCCATCACCGTGAGCCACTTGTCGTACAACCGATTCCACGTGCCGTCCGACCGGACCCGCTCGAGGGTGCCGTTGACGAATCTGACCAAGTCTTCGCTCTCCTTCTTGATTCCGACACCGTAAGGCTCAGGGCTCAAACTGGCGCCTACCATCTCGAGGTACGGATCCTGCGAGGCGAGACCTGCAAGGATTGCGTCGTCGGTGCTGATCGCGTCGACCTGTCGTTGTTGAAGCACGACAAGGCAATCCGACCACATCGAGGCAGTGACGATCTGCGCCGTCGGCACTATGCGCTGCAGTCGGCGTAGTGACGTGGTGCCGTCCACCGCGCACACGCGCTTGTCCGCGAGATCGGCGACACCGTTGATCCCCGATCCTTTGACCGCCAGAACACGCTGCTGCGCTTGGAAGTACACGGTCGAGAACGACACGTCCTCTTTACGGGCGCAGGTGATCGTCATGGTTTTCACCACGATGTCGACCGTGGAATCCTGCAGTCCCTCGATACGTTCGGCCGAGGACAGTATCCGAAAATCCACCCGATCCGGATCGCCGAACAGGTCACGGGAGATCTCCCGTGCGATGTCGACGTCGAATCCGACGAGTTTGCCGGTCATCGGGTCGCGAAAGCTGAAGAGATTGCTACCGGCATCGAGCCCGACTATCAATCGACCGCGGTCCTTGATCGCGTCGACGGTCGGCATCGGTGGGGCATTCTGACCGGCTGCTCCGGGTGGTATCGGCCGCAGGCTGGCGGTGGGGCGATCGCACTGGGGATCCGGGCTCGACGGTTCGGGAGAGGTGGCCGCGGGGCCTGCGCCGTCGGGCAGCGGTGGTTCGGTGTAGCTGACGACCGGAACGTCCGGTACCGCCTCCTCGGTTGCACATCCCGCGATCAGTGCGCCGACGACGGCGAGGATTGCGAACGAGAAACGAAGGGGGGCAGGGTTTTTCACAGGTACTCACGCAACCTCGGAATGAGCCCCGCTCCGACTGCGGCGGCAGCGGCGACGGCGAGGACGATCGCACCCGAGGCAAGTCCGGTCAGGACCGACTTGGCGCGAACCACATTGCCGCGCAGCTCAGCACGTGCGTCGTCGATTCCGTTGTCGAGCATCGTGTCGAGCAAGCGGAATTGGGTCGAGGAATCCTGAACACCGTTACCGGTGGCCACGGTGACAGCAGTAGTGAAATCGCCGACGGCGAGTGCCTGGTCTATCCGCTCGTGCGAGGCCTTCCACGCGGCGACCGAGCCGGTCATATCGGCATTGTCTGCAAACAGTTCGGTCAGACGGTCGGTGTTCTGCGCGAACTCCGCGTCGAACTCTCGGGTGCTTCCGCGTCGGATCAGGTTGAGTGTTTCGTCGGCGCGGGCCTGCTGCGCCAGGATGAACCCGGAGGTCAGTTTCTGCAGCGGAGCAACACCGCGGTCGAGTGCGCGATCGGTGGCTATCGAAGAAATCAGCCCCGCCACCAACATCCACCCGAGCAGGAGCGAGATCGCGAGGGAGGCGCCGAGAAATCCCGCGTTGAGCTTTCGGCGGGTGCGGGTAGAGAGGTATATCTGTGCGAGGACCAGCAATATCAGGCACACCACGACGAGACCGATCGCCACGAACGGAGGATTGACGAAGCGTTCCTGGTCGTTCGATACCCGAGCGGCCTGCTCGGCGTAGAGGCGTTCGGCACGGGGCAGCAGCGAGGACTGCATCTGCGTAGACGCCTCGCCCAGGTACGCCGCACCGACGGGATTGCCACTGCGATTGTTGGCACGGGCGGTCTCCACCAGTCCGGTGTACACCGGCAGGCCCGCGCCGATCTCCATGAGAACCGTCCGTGCTTCGTCGTCCGAAACCGCGAGCCCGTCGGATGCCCGGATCAATTCGGTGCCGGCGTTTCCGATCGCCTGGGTGTATCGATCGCGAACGTCCCGGGGCTCCAGCCCGCCGGCGATGAATGCAGTCGAGGCAGCCGCGTCGGCAACGGACAGTGCGCCGTAGAGGTTCTGCGCCGAGTTGGCGAGTGGCTCGGTCCGAACGAGAAGAGTGTCGAGCGTCCGGGCTCGCTCGGATACCGAGACGGAGATAACGGTGCCGGTGACTACGAACGCGATGACGAGTATCAGGCCCAGAGCGATCATGCGCCCCGGTGTGGACCGAATCAGACGCTGCAGTTCGCGTCGAGAATCGGCCTCCGACGTCACGGCAGCCGTCGTAGGAGGTACGGCAGCCGAGGGCGTAGTGCCGACCACAATCACAGCACCGAGCATATAAGCCGGAGCGACCGTCCGTACGCCTACCGGAAGGTTCACCTAGGGTGTCGGTATGCGTGGCGACGGTGACGGGTGGGTTGTGGGTGAGGACGGCACGCGGCACTGGGGCAAACACGGCGCGGCGGGGCTACTACTGCGGGCCCCATCGCCGGACGGTGAGCCGACGGTCCTGCTGCAGCACCGAGCGCTCTGGAGCCATCAGGGTGGGACGTGGGCGTTGCCGGGTGGCGCAAAGGACTCGCACGAAACCAACGTGCACGCCGCTGTTCGCGAAGCAGACGAGGAAGCCGGAATCGGTGTCGACAACGTGTTCGTTCGCGGCGAAGTCGAGACGGCTCGGATGGCGAGCGGATGGTCCTACACGACCGTCGTCGCCGACGCTGCCACCCAACTCGACACGACGATGAACGGGGAGAGCACCGAGCTTCGGTGGGTTCCGGAGGACATGGTCGATCAACTGCCTCTGCACCCGGGGTTCGCCGCCAGCTGGGCTTCCCTGCGCATCAGCCCGCTACGAGTTCTGCTCGATACCGCGAACGTTCTCGGCTCGAGGCCCGACGGTTGGTGGCGTGATCGCAGCGGCGCAACCGGCAAGTTGCTGAGCTCACTGGCGGGCACCCTTCCGCGAACCGTCGAGCTGCCGGGTGTCGGCTTCGGCTGGCTCACCCGGATCGAGGCAGTCCTCGAAGGTGAAGCACGAGCAGCACAGTTCGAGGACAGCAGAGTCCCCGTCATCCACGCCGCCGGCAGTGGGGACGACGAACTCGCATCACAGGCGCAGGCGTCGACGACACTCACTGCTTTGGTCACCGCGGACCGCGGACTGCAGCAACGGCTCCCGACGTCGGTGCAGGTGCTCTCGCCGTCGACCGTGCTGGGGTGGCTCGGCTAGGTAGGCCCTAGGCTCCGTCAGCCCTGCAACGCGAGGTCAGCCCTGCAACGCGAGGTCAGCCCTGCAACGCGAGCTTGAGCTCCCGTGCAGCTGCCTGTGGATCGCGAGCTTTGGTGATGGCCCGTACGACGACGATGCGATCCGCGCCCGCGGCAAGAACTTCGTTGACGTTCTCGGCGTCGATCCCGCCGATGGCGAACCACGGCCGCGTCGGAGCGGATTCCGCGGTGCTGCGCAACAGGTCCAGACCGGCTGCTTTCCGGTTCGGCTTGGTCGGTGTGGCCCAGATCGGCCCGGTTGCGAAATAGTCGACGCCGTCCTCGATGGCTGCGAGAGCGGCCTGGCTTCGATTCTGTGTCGACCGCCCGATGACGACGTCGGGGCCGAGGATCTGGCGCGCATAGTGGACCGGAAGATCGCCCTGGCCGAGATGCAGCACGTCGGCGCCCGATGCGAGGGCAAGGTCGGCGCGGTCGTTGACTGCGAGGAGCGCCCCGTGGCGTTTGGTGGCGGCCGACAGAATTGCCAGCGCCGCCAGCTCGTCCTTGGCTTCGAGCGGGCCGAAAGTGCGCTCGCCTTCGGAGTTCTTGTCGCGAAGTTGAATGATGTCGACGCCACCGGACAGTGCGGCCTCGGCGAACTGAGCGAGGTCGCCGTGCTCGCGTCGAGCATCGGTGCACAGATACAGCCGAGCTGATGTCAAACGCTCACGCGCTTCCGGGTTGCGGATGATCCGATCGCTTTGCACAACGGCAACGGTAGTCTGTTGGCGAGAGTCGATACACGGGAGTCCCGAGGTACGTGGGGCTGAGAGTGGACACGCCAGTCCTTACCGTCAATACCTGAACCGGATCATGCCGGCGCAGGGAGTGAGGTGGTGAGAAGTGCCCAAGAGTCTTTCCGTGGTCGGTGGGGGAGTGATCGGCCTGGCGGTGGCCGCACGATCTGCGCGCGACGGCTGGTCCGTGCGGCTCCACGATCCGTCGGTCGGTACCGGTGCATCATGGGTGGCCGGGGGAATGCTCGCCCCGCTGTCCGAGGGATGGCCGGGTGAACACGAACTGCTCGAACTCGGCGCTCATTCCCTCGCCAGATGGCCCGAATTCGCACGAGCGCTCCCCGGCCCGTCGGTGTTCTCCGCTACCGGATCACTGACGGTCGCCCTCGATGCAGCCGACGCGACGGACCTGCGAACCATTGCCGACTGGGTTGGAAACCAAGGTCACCAGCTCGAGATCCTCGGTCGGGCACAGATCCGGGAGCTCGAGCCTTCCCTCGCACCGAACATCCGCCTCGGGCTGCTGGCACCCACCGAATTGGCCGTCGACAACCGCAGGCTGCTCGAGGCACTGCAGACCGCAGCGGTGAGCGGCGGCGTCGAATTCTCCGCCGACACCGTCACCGATCTCGACGCACTGACCACCGACCGCATCGTGCTGGCAGCAGGCGCTCAGACCTCCGCGCTCCTTGCCGACGTACCGGTCCGGGCAGTCAAAGGCGAAATACTGCGTCTACGACGCAGACCCAGTGCCACACCTGCCCCGACCCGAACGATCCGCGGCAGCGTCCACGGCCGCGCGATCTACCTGGTGCCGCGCGGAGACGGATTGGTTCTCGGGGCCACACAATACGAATCGGGTCAGGACACCCAGGTCACCGTCGCAGGCGTCCGCGACCTCATCGCCGACGCAGAGCGGTTGATGCCGGGCCTCGGCGAATACGAACTTCACGAATGCGCGGCAGGCCTGCGACCGATGAGCCCCGATGGGTTGCCACTCATCGGCAAGATCTCCGACCGCGTCATCGTCGCCTCGGGCCACGGCCGCAATGGAATCCTGTTGACGCCCATCACCGCAGACGCGGTCGCTGCACTACTGGAAGACGACGCACTCATCGAAGCGAAGGCCGCAGACCCGGCCCGATTCACCACAGATAGGAAACAATGACTGCTCTGGCAATAGGTGTCACCGTCAACGGCGAGGACCACCTCCTGACCGAAGAGATGACGATGCGTCAACTGCTCGAACATCTTTCGATGCCACCGAAGGGAATCGCCGTCGCCGTCGACGGCATGGTGCTCCCGAAGAGCCGTTGGGATTCGACGATGGTGGGCAAAGGTTGGACCATCGACGTACTGACGGCGGTGCAGGGTGGTTGATTCGATGAAGATCGCGGACCGAACCTTCGGCTCGCGCCTGATCATGGGCACCGGGGGAGCAGCGAATCTCGCGGTTCTCGAAGAAGCCCTCTTGGCCTCCGGTACCGAATTGACCACCGTGGCAATGCGTCGCGTCGACGCCGCGGGTGGCACCGGTGTTCTCGACCTGTTGCGTCGGCTGAACATCGCACCCCTGCCCAACACCGCTGGATGTCGCGGCGCCGCCGAGGCAGTACTGACCGCGCAACTCGGACGTGAGGCGCTCGAGACCGACTGGGTGAAACTCGAAGTCATCGCCGACGAGCGAACCCTGCTGCCCGACGCCATCGAATTGGTCAAGGCCGCAGAACAACTGGTCGACGACGGATTCAACGTGCTGCCTTACACCACGGACGACCCCGTCCTGGCAAAGCGGCTCGAGGACATCGGCTGCGTCGCCGTCATGCCGCTCGGTGCGCCCATCGGAACCGGCCTCGGCATCTCGAACCCGCACAACATCGAAATGATCGTCGACGCGGCGACCGTGCCCGTCATCCTCGATGCCGGCATCGGAACGGCAAGCGATGCGGCGTTGGCGATGGAACTCGGCTGCGACGCCGTCCTTCTGGCAACGGCGGTCACCAGGGCACAGGACCCTGCGCTCATGGCGTCGGCGATGAAGCATGCCGTCGTAGCCGGTTATCAGGCCCGCCGGGCAGGCCGGATACCGAAACGTTTCTGGGCCCAGGCGAGTTCACCGATGTAGCGGCGCATCATCCCTAAGGATGACCCTCGGTCGCGACTCCTGGGTGATGCGCAGGGGTGGTTCGGTAGTGGACAGTGAGTCCCATGATCGAAGTCAAAGGACTGACCAAACAGTTCGGAAACACCAAGGCGGTCGAAGACCTGACCTTCACGGTGAAGCCCGGCATCGTCACGGGGTTCCTCGGACCCAACGGTGCGGGCAAGTCGACCACCATGCGCATGATCCTCGGATTGGACCGCCCCACCAGTGGGGAGGCGCTGATCGAGGGCAAGCGCTACAACCAACTCAAGCAGCCGCTTCGGACGGTCGGTGCGCTGCTGGATGCCAAATGGGTACATCCCAATCGCTCTGCGCGGGCGCATCTCGAGTGGATGGCAGCCTCCAACGACATCGCGAGGTCTCGAGTGGACGAGGTGCTTCGGCTCGTCGGCCTCACCGACGTCGCGAAGAAGAACGCGGGTGGGTTCTCGCTCGGTATGTCACAGCGACTCGGTCTTGCCGGTGCGCTTCTGGGTGACCCGAAAGTCCTCCTTTTCGACGAGCCGGTCAACGGGCTCGACCCCGAAGGCATCGTCTGGATCCGCAAATTCATGCAGCGCCTCGCCGCCGAAGGCAGAACGGTCCTCGTCTCGAGCCACCTACTGTCCGAAATGGCACAGACAGCAGAAAATCTCGTGGTGATCGGTCGCGGAAAGCTGATCTTCGACTCTTCGGTCCAGGATTTCATCGACCACGCGTCCGAGGCCTCGGTCCGAGTTCGAAGCCCGCAGCTCGACGCGCTTCGCAGTGCCTTGACCTCCGCCGGATTGACGGTGCGCGAACCGGACTCGGCAGAGGAGCTTCAGCCCTCGCTCGTCGTCGTCGACTCGTCCACGGATGCGATCGGTGACATCGCCGGCCGTGCCGGCATCGTGCTACACGAGTTGTCCTCGCAGCGTGGGTCGTTGGAGGAAGCATTCATGAAGCTCACCGGACACGACGTGCAATTCCACGGCGAAGGTGCCGAAGATCCGAACATTCAGCAAGCGATGGGTGGTTCACTCTGATGGGTGTCCTGGCAGCGGAACGAATCAAAATCACCTCGACCAAGTCGCCATGGTGGTGCACGATAGCCATCATCGTGCTCGGACTCGGCTTGGCGGCGATCGTCGGCATCACGTCAAAATTGGGTGTCAATTCTTACAACAATCAAGTCGCACAGGGTGATCAGCCCGACTTCGAACCGTTCTTTCCGTCCGCGTTCGAGGCAGTAGGCAGCGGTGTCGGTGGATTCGGCGCAATGGTGCTGATGATTCTGGCGGCCTTGACGGTCACCAGCGAATACCGCTTCGGCGTCATCAGGACCACCTTTCAGGCCATCCCGAACCGAGCCGCAGTACTGACGTCCAAAGCGCTGCTGATCGGAGTCTTCGGCTTCTTACTCAGTTTGGTTCTCGGCCTCGGAGCGTTCTACCTGGCAAAGGCAACCGCAGGTCCCGACGCCGGAATACTGCTGAGCTTCGACACCGACGGCACCTGGCGCGTCATCTACGGCACGGCCATTCTGGCGTTCCTTCAGGTCATCATCGCGGTCGGTGTCGGTGCGCTGCTTCGGCAGTCGGCGGGTGCTATCGCACTACTGCTGCTGTGGCCGTTGGTCATCGAGAATCTGTTCGGTTTGTTCGGCTCTTTCGGTCGTGCGGTTCAACCGTTCTTGCCGTGGGCGAACACCAGCAACTTCCTCGGTCAGGACGGCGGCATCGACTTCCACTGGGGACCCATCGGTAGCCTGATCTACTTCATCGTGTTCACCGCTGTCATCTTCGGGGCCGCAGTGTTGGTGACGAATCGCCGAGACGCCTGACCTATGTGCAGTTAAGGTGCATGCATGCGACGGATGACCCTTCTTGCAGGTTTCGCAGCAGGCATGCTCGTGGTGGCCGGTTGTTCCTCGTCTTCGGATGAGGAACAACCGGCCATTTCTGCTCCTACCCCGGTTGCGACAGCAGACGGCCGGGGGCTTGCCGATGCCGTCACCGAAGAGAACGTCATCGCTCACTTGGAACAACTCGAGCGAATTGCCACCGACAACAACGGTAATCGCGCAGCGGGTACTGCTGGATACGACGCAAGTGTCGACTACGTCGTCGATCAGCTCGAGTCCGCCGGATTTGCGGTGGAGACACCCGAATTCGAGTTCGATCAATTCACCGCCGACACCCAACTGCTCTCTGCAGGTGAGCAGCAACTCTCGGTCAGCGCTCTGACTTATTCACCGTCGTCTCCACCGGACGGCATCACCGCACGGGTGGTGCGCGCCCCGGCCGATGGGTCACCTGGTTGCGAGGCAACGGATTACAACGGCCTCGAGGTGTCCGGTGCCATCGTCGTCGTCGACCGAGGCGTGTGCCCGTTCGGCGCGAAACAGACCGTCGTAGCAGAACTGGGTGCGCTCGCGATCATCGTGGTCAACAACGAGCCGGGACCTCTCGACGGCGGCACGCTCGGTAGCGCGGACATCGCGAAGATTCCTGCCGGTGGCGTGAGCCAGGAAGACGGACCGATCGTGGCGTCGGCGCCGGAATTGACGCTCACTCTCGACACCGAAACCACAACCACCAAGAGTCGCAACGTCATTGCGCAGACCAAGACGGGCAGCACCGACAACGTCGTCGTCGCAGGCGCTCACCTCGACAGCGTTCCCGAGGGGCCGGGCATCAACGACAACGGCAGCGGCACGGCTGCGGTTCTCGAGACAGCCCTGAAAATGGGAAGCGAGCCCGACATCACCAACGCCGTGCGTTTCACGTTCTGGGGGGCCGAGGAGCCGGGGCTCGTGGGGTCGACCAAATATGTCGAGGGACTGAGCGAGGAGGAAGAAGCGGCAATTGCGCTGTATCTGAATTTCGACATGATCGCCTCGCACAACGCCGGATACCTCGCCTACGACGGTGACGATTCGGACAAGGTCGGCGCTCCGGCGGGACCGCCGGGATCGGAAGCGATCGAGCGGGTATTTCTCGAGCGTCTGCAGCAAGAGGGCATCGCAGCTGACGGGACCGACTTCGACGGCCGCTCCGATTACGGTCCGTTCATCGACGTCGGAATTCCGTCCGGGGGAGTGTTCAGCGGCGCGGACGAGGAGAAATCTCCCGAGCAGGCGGCCAAATGGGGTGGGACGGCCGAGGAAACGTTCGACCAGAATTACCACACCGCCGAAGACACCCTCGCCAATATCGACCGAACAGCTTTGGGCTTGAACGCATCGGCTGTTGCGTTCGGTATCGGAACTTTCGCGCAGGAGATCGACGGCCCGAACGGCGTTCCCTCGGGTGCGGCACGTACCGAGGCACGGTCGGGCGACTGAAGTATGTGTAACCGTCGTTTACAGTCGATCTTGTGAGTCCGTACATCGCGTCGACCGTCGAGTGGGTCCTTAGCGTCAACCGACGCCCCGCTGTGGTCGAGGTAGTGCGCAGAGTGCGGCGAATACTTCCCGGCGATCCGTCCTTCGGTGATCCGCTGTCGATGGCGGGGCCCGGATCTGCGCTGGCAGTGGCACGCGCCGCGGACAAATTTCTCGACGACGAACCCGGAGCCACCCGCGAGGTCGGCTTGGGTGCGCTCCAACTGTGGCAGGCCGTGCTCGAACGAACCGGCCGCGGTCGCGGCGAGCGCGAGATGACCATCGTCTTCACCGACCTCGTCGGGTTCTCCTCGTGGTCACTCGTGGCGGGCGACACCGGGACCCTGACGCTCCTGCGCAGGGTCTCCAAGGCAATCGAACCCGCCATCGAGTTCGCCGGTGGGCACGTCGTCAAACGGTTGGGCGACGGCCTCATGGCAGTATTCCCTCGGCCCGAGCGGGCACTGGAAGCTGCGATAGCCGCACGAGCGGCCCTCGCCGAGGTGAACCTGGACGGGTATACCCCGACGATGCGCGTCGGTATTCATACCGGTAGCCCGCGACAGATCGGATCCGACTGGCTCGGTGTCGATGTCACAGTGGCCGCGCGCGTGATGGAAACCGGCGGCGACGGCAACTTGATGATCTCGCAACCTTCGGTCGACGCGATGCCGCCGGAGACGCTGGAGCGACTGGGACTGGCAACTCGCCCGTATCGTCGCGGCTTCTTCGCACCCAAGCTCAGCGGTGTCCCCGAGGATCTACGCATTCTCCGTGTGGTGCAGTCGCCACAGCGGTGACACCGGGCCGTGGCCCGCGCCGAGGTCGTAGGACGCCTCGAGGCACCGAGTGACCCATTCCTTGCCGAACGCGACGGCATCGGGCACGGAGTAACCGTGCGCCATCGCGCAGGTGATCGCCGCGCCGAGCGTGTCACCACCACCGTGATCGTTGCCGGTGTCGATGCGAGGGCCGGAGAACTCGAGGAATGTGTCGCCGTCGAACAGGATGTCCGTGCTCTTGTCCGACGTACGGAGATGACCACCCTTGACGAGAGCCCACTGGGCGCCGAGTTGGTGCAGCGCCTCGGCTGCGCGGCGTGCGGAGTCGTCGTCGACCACGACGATGCCGGTGATCAACCTGATTTCGTCGAGATTGGGCGTGACGATCGTGGCAATGGGAAAGAGTGTCGTGCGGATTGCGTCGAGGGCCTCCTCGTGCAGCAATGGATCGCCGTGCATCGATGCGCAGACCGGATCGACCAGCAATGGCACCGGCTGATCGCGTCCGATTCCCACCTCTGTACACACGGCGGTGACGGCCTCGATGATGGCTGTGGAGGCGAGCATTCCAGTCTTTGCTGCGCTGACCCCGATGTCGCCGACCACGACGCGAACTTGATCCGCGACGACACTCGGTGGGATCTCGTGAAAGCCGGAAACGCCGACGGTGTTCTGAACGGTGACCGCGGCCACGGCCACGCAGGCGTGGACGCCGCACAGTGCCATCGTCCGACTGTCGGCTTGGATGCCCGCCCCGCCGCCCGAATCGGTGCCGGCGATCGTCAGCGCTCGGACGGGGGTGGATCCGTCGGGCGTCAGCGGTAGGAGCTTCACGAGAGGTGACAGTACCGGCAACGGTTCGCACGGTCTTCGTAGATGTGCCCAGAGTCATGAATGTTGTTGATTCACAGTGAAATAGTGGCTGCCTATATGACGGCTACCAGCCGGGGTGTTGCGACGACGTTGCATGCCCATGTAACCGAAGGTTTGTTCGCGCAAATGGGTGACAAGGCTCAGACGGGCATGTTTAATAGTGGTGCAGGTCACATCTTAGTAACAACTCGAACTTCTCATTCACGTCTCACACAGCAAAGGAGGTGACCTATGCTCGCCAGCTCACCCAGTGCAGAGGTGTCCATCAACACGGACCAGAATCGATTCGAATTGCGGCTGAATGGCGACTTGGTGGGGATTATCGGCTACTACGAAGTCGAAGGTTCGTTCAAGCGTGGTTCTCGCGCTCGCGTCGTCTCGTTCATGCACACCGTGGTCACTGAAGACTTCGGACATCAAGGCCTTGCAGCGATTCTCGTTCGCAGGGCACTCGACAGCGCTCGGTCGTACGGCTGGAAGGTCAAGCCGGTCTGTACCTATGTACAAAGATTCGTCGCCGCCAATCCCGACTACTCCGACGTCGTCGTTCCGCTCTAGAGGTAACGGTTTCACCTTGCCTGCGTCGAATTACTCGGTTCCGTCCCCAATCGGCCCAACTACTGTTCTCATGGTGACATGAATCACAGTCGCATCGACCTAACTTCTGCGGCCGCCGTCACCGCGGCGGTGCGAATCGAGGACAACACCGCGCACAATCGGTTCGACCTGTTCGTCGGCGAAGAACTCGTCGGAATCCTCGGGTATCGAGATGCGGACGACGGTGCCGTCGCATTCATGCACACCGTGGTCAAAGAGGACTTCAGCGATCGCGGGTGGGCAGCTGTCCTGGTCCGCGGAGCGCTCAACACCGCACGCGACCGCCAGTGGCGGATAGTCCCGATCTGCACTTATGTGCAGCGATACCTCGCACGAAATCCCGAGTTTCTCGATCTGGTCGCCTAACTCCTGGGTCAGGAGATGTCGAGGATGACGGGTGCGTGATCGCTGGCGCCCTTACCCTTACGCTCTTCGCGATCTATGGATGCGCCGGAGACGCGAGATGCGAGCGCGGGGGAGGCCAGCGCCATGTCGATTCGCATTCCTTGTTTCTTCGGGAACCTCAGCTGCGTGTAATCCCAGTAGGTGAAGGTTCGCGGCTCGGACGTGAACTGCCGGGTGACCTCGGCGAATCCGGCTTGGGCGAACGCCTCGAATGCATCGCGCTCAGGCTGCGACGTGTGAGTCTTGCCCTCGAACAACTCCGGATCCCACACGTCTGCGTCGGTGGGGGCGATGTTCCAGTCTCCGACCAACGCGATCTGCGCCTCTGGGTCCGCGGACACCCATGCCTGGGCATCGGCCTGTAGCTTGGCGAGCCATTCGAGCTTGTAGGTGTAATGCGGATCGGCAAGATCGCGGCCGTTGGGAACGTAGAGGCTCCACACTCGGACGCCGTCGCACGTCGCCCCGATCGCGCGGGCTTCGCGCACCGCTTCGATCTCCGGATCCTTGCTGAAACCGGGCTGATCCTCGAAACCGATCTGCACATCTTCCAAGCCGACGCGGGAGAGCAACGCGACGCCGTTCCACTGGCTAAGGCCGTCGTGAGCGACCTCGTACCCGATCTCACGGAACCGTTCGTACGGAAACTGCTCGTCCTTGCATTTGGTTTCCTGCATAGCCAGGACATCGATATCGGATCGTTGAAGCCAATCGACGATTCGGTCCTGCCGAGAGCGGACAGAGTTCACATTCCAGGTAGCCAGTCGCACGGCACACACCCTAACCGAGCGCCGACCGTCGGCCCAGCAGTGTGCCAGAAGGTCATCGAGGCGGCTCGGCGTACCGATACCGGTGATGCTCTACGAATCCGAGTTCCCGGTACATGGCGAGGGCCCCGAGATTGTCGGTCGACACCTGCAGGTAGGCGTGAGTTGCTCGCTGCCGCACTCCCCATGCGAGGAGTTCACCGCAGATACGCGTCCCGAGCCCGTGTCGTCGATGAGCCTCGGAGACCTCGATCGCTGACAGGCCGACCCAGCGTCGCAGATCAGGGGCCGTGGTGACGGCTGCGCGTCCGATGGCCAGCATCTCTGTCGCGGAATTGCCGATCCGAGCAAATCCGACAACCCCGTCGCGTATGGCCGACACGACGTCCATCGCATCCTCGGGTGCGGCGCGTCCGCGGTAGTGGTAAAACCTCCGCCAGTCCTCGTCGGGGGCGGCGGTGATGACTGCTATCGAGTCGGGCGGCATCACGAGGGAGGTGATGTCCGCGGCCATCACCATGACCTCGTAACCCGTTGTCCAGCCCGCGGGAACTGCGCCGAGACGATCGGGCAACAGCAGCTTCGGCCACTGTCCGCGGTCGCGGAACCATGCGGCGATCTCGCCGAGCGAGGACTCGTCGGCGTGCGGCTCGACCGGAAGAGCAGAGTTTGCTCGGCCGGTGAACCCGCGGCCGTACCGCAACAGCCATCCGTCGATCCACGCCAGCTCCAGGCCCGGCCACCCATCGGCAGCAGCACGTTCGAGTGCTCTGATCTCCGAAGTCCTGATCGGTCGTGGACCGAGGGCCTTCATCGCCACGACACGATCGCGGGCCACCCGCACGACGCGACCGTCCCCGGCCCGAACAGCTACGGCGGTGTCGTTTGCCTCGACCAGTTCACCGATGACGTCGGTCATCGGATGGCTGTACCCCGGGGGCAGCCGATACCGCAGCATGACGCGGGTGCCGGGCATGACGGCCACGAGCTCAGTCGTCCTCGTGGCCGAACGGATCTTCGACGGTTCCCGGTATCCAACTCAGGCCGGGCTTGCCCCAGCCTGCGCGCTTGATGGCCTTCTTGGCTGCGCGGGCATTGCGGCCCACCAGCACGTCGACGTAGAGAAACCCATCCAGATGGCCGACCTCGTGCTGCAGCATGCGCGCGAAGAAGCCGGTGCCTTCGATGTCGACTGGTTCGCCGTGCGCGTCGGTGCCGGTGACCCGAGCCCAGTCGGCACGCCCGGTGGGGTACTGCTCGCCGGGTACCGACAGGCAGCCTTCGTCGTCGTCCTCGGGATCGGGCATGGTTTCGGGAATTGCCGAAGTCTCGAGCACCGGGTTGATCACCTCGCCCTTTCGGCGGACGAGCTTGCCGTCGGGCCCCTCGTCAGGGCAGTCGTACACGAAGAGTCGCAGCGGGACGCCGACTTGATTGGCTGCGAGGCCGACACCGTTGGCGATGTCGAGCGTTTCGTACATATCCGCGATAAGGTCTGCGAGCTCGGCGGGCGTCTGCGTGACTGCGTCAGTCGGGGTGTGTAGAACCGGATCTCCGACGATCCGGATGGGAAGAATTGCCATGGTCGAGAAGAATAGTGTCCGCGTGCAGAGCCGCCTACACACGGTGAGCCAGAGCTGCCGCACGCGCGACTCGCCGCAGACACCGTACACGGCGTGTGACACGCCCATCATGGTTGAATCAGTACCGAACTACACGTGTGCAATTCGCTCGGCCTCCTTCTGCCAGGCCCGATGGGTGACGCGAAGTCGGGCGAGCCCGTTGAACGTTGGCAGGCGATGCTGCACCGAACGTGGATCCGCAGCCGATGCGGGTAAAAGAGAAGTCGAGGAGTGAGATGGACGGCGCAGCAGCGCGTGACTCGAACCAGGCTCCGCAATCCGAAAGCTCCGAAGATCCGAACGAGGTCGGAGCAGACGGACTGACTCGTCGCGAGCACGACATTTTGTCCTTCGAGCGCCAGTGGTGGAAGTACGCCGGCGCCAAAGAAGAGGCGATCAAGGAACTGTTCTCCATGTCCGCTACCCGGTACTACCAAGTCCTCAACGCACTTGTGGATCGTCCTGAATCTCTCGCAGCAGACCCCATGCTGGTCAAGAGGCTGCGGCGCCTGCGTGCGAGCAGGCAGAAGGCCCGCGCGGCACGCAGACTGGGCTTCGAAGTCTAGTTGCCGAGCCGCGATCAACTAGTGTCTTCGAATGTGAGCAGTCCCAATCCGGAATCGTCCGGTCCTCCGCTCCGCGCTCTGGCAATGGTGTTGATTTCGCTGGCGATTCTCTTCGCAGCAATCGGGGCACTGTCGTTGACCGGTTCGGACGAGACCGAGGAATCAGCGGCACAGGCGACGACCAGCGCCGCGCAGCAGGCTCCCACCAGCTCCGCCGCAGCGCGACCCCCTGCCGCAGCGCAGCCTCCCGCATCGGCCACTCGTACATCCGCGCCGACTCCCACCGGCGAACCGACCGACGTCGAAGTTCGCGTTCTCAACAACAGCAACGTATCCGGTCTCGCAGCCGGAACAGCCGCCACGCTCACCGCCGAAGGCTGGAATGTCGCCGAGACCGGCAATTTCAACGAATCGCAGATCGCACAAACCACGATCTACTACGACACGTCGCCGGGCGCGCAGGCCGCTGCCCAGCAAATATCGACTCAACTCGGCGTCGCCGCATTCCCTCGACCGACGACATTGTCGAGTTTCGGTGAAGGTGTCATCGTCGTCGTGACCGAGTAACTGTCAACCCTGTGGGCCGGTAGTACTACCGGCCATAGTTATGATCGACACAACCGCCCAGCCTGCCCTTCGAAGGAGCAATTTCATGGCACCGATTCGTATCGCTCGGCCAGTGAGTCGAACCTGGCGCCTAGCGACCCCAGTCGTAGCCCTCGCGGCCTTCGGCCTGGTTGCATGCGCTGCTCCCGAGACTGCCTCCGACGTTCCCGGAACGACGCCCCCCGTGTGGACCGGCAAAGAGGATCCGAACGCCAAGGCCGTCGCAGCAGATGCGCCCGTCGGATCGGGTGATATCGAAGCATCGCTGAAGGACGCGTCCGGCGCAGACGTCGGCACCGTCTCGATCGTCGAAGAGGGAAGTTACCTCCGCGTCACCGTCGAGGCCGAAGGACTGACACCAGGATTTCACGGCCTGCACATCCACACCGTCGGCAAATGCGAGGCGAACTCCGTAGCACCGACCGGCGGCGAGCCCGGTGACTTCCTGTCCGCAGGCGGACATCTCCAGGTCGACGGCCGCACCGGACATCCATCCAGCGGCGACTTGACCTCACTGCAGGTCCGCGAAGACGGCACGGGCGAAGTAGTCACCACGACGGACGCCGTCACACTCGAAGATCTCCAGGTCGACGGCGGCCGCGCGATCGTCATCCACGCCGGCGCAGACAACTTCGCCAACATCCCACCGCGCTACACCTTGCCCGACGGCGCAGCGGTGCCCGACGCAAACACACTGATGACCGGTGACGCCGGCGGCCGTGTGGCCTGCGCGGTCATCGACTAGGTGAGTTCCCCGAAGACACCCGATCACTCCGCAGGCTCCGCTCCTGAACCTCCCGGTCACTCCGCAGGCTCCGCTCCTGCAATCCACTTCGAGAGTTCCCCACGCCCCACGCTGGGCGTCGAATGGGAAATCGCGCTCGTGGACAAGGAGTCTCTCGACCTGGTGAACTCGGCCGAGGAGGTCATGGACGGTGTCACGGAGCTCTCGGGTGATCGGACACCACGCGTCACCAAAGAGCTCCTGCGCAATACCGTCGAACTCGTCACCGGAGTGTGCGAGAACGTCGGTGAAGCCATGGACGATCTCGGCGAATCCCTCGATCTCGTTCGCCGAGCAGCGGACCCGCTCGGCATAGATCTGTTCTCCGCGGGCACGCACCCGTTCGCAGAATGGTCGACGCAGGTGCTCACTCGCTCACCCAGCTACGACGAATTGATCGCCCGGACCCAGTGGTGGGGCCGTCAGATGTTGATCTGGGGAGTGCACGTACACGTCGGAGTGTCCTCGCCCGACAAAGTGTTTCCAATCCTGAACTCGCTGCTCCTGCAATATCCACATTTGTTGGCGCTATCGGCCTCGTCACCGATCTGGGCCGGTTCGGATACCGGCTACGCAAGCAACAGGGCACTGATGTTCCAACAGCTCCCGACGGCAGGGCTGCCATTCCAGTTCGAGGACTGGGGGCAGTTCGAAGGCTTCGTCCGTGATCAGATGAAAACCGGCGTCATCGAACAGCTCGGTGGAATGCACTGGGACATCCGCCCCGCCCCCAGATGGGGAACCATCGAAGTACGGGTGTGCGACGGGACGGCCACCAAACGTGAACTCGCGGCGTTGGTAGCGCTGACGCACTGTCTGATCGTCAACCTGGACGAACGTCTCGAAGCCGGCGAAACGCTCCCGACGATGCCGCCGTGGCACGTGCAGGAGAACAAGTGGCGGGCAGCGAGGTACGGCCTCGACGCCGAAATCATTCTCGATGCCGACAGTAACGAGCGTCTTGTCACCGACGATCTGCACGATCTGCTCGAGAAGCTGACCCCGACCGCCGTGCGTCTCGGATGCGCCGACGAATTGGCCGCTGTCGCCGACATTCCACGCCTGGGAGCTTCGTATCAACGGCAACGCCGAATCGCCGCAGAATCCGGTGGAGATCTCAGGGCCGTCGTGGCGTCGTTGGTCGCCGATCTTCGAGCGTGACAGCTCGCTGTAAATAGTTGTTCATTCACCGTTTACTATTAGCGGCGTGCGTTCGGGTGAAGAGGGGGACGGCTCCACCCACGGGGCGGTACCGAATTCCTTACGATGCTATGGCGTCGGTGCGGCGGCGGTAGCTGCGTTTCTCGGATTGCTGCAGCTCGCCGCAAACCACAACGGATTCTCCGGCCCGTTCGCGAGTATCTGGAACGATGTCGCCGGTACGCCCAAGTCGATGTCACTACCATGGGCCGGTCTGATCCTCGGACTCGTCGGTGTGAACAACCGGGTCCGATTGTGGTCGTTGTCGCTCGCAGTCGCTATCGATGTCGTCTTCGCGGTCGGCAGGACCGAATCCGGACTTCCCTTCTCCGTCGGCAACGGCGCGGTGATAGTTCTGATCGGCCTCGCGGTGTACACGGTGTGGACCCGGGACAGCCATGGGATCAAATCCGTGTGCCTCGGCGGCTTGCTCATCCTCGCTTCGAAGGCCGGAGACGCCTGGCTACAGATCACCACGCTGGTCCGGCCGAACGTACTCGACGAGTACGTCCAGCTGGCAGATCACGCGCTCGGAAACCCGTCGTGGGTCGTCGGCACTGCACTTGCCGCCCTAGGCTCGCCCGCGTATGCGGTCCTACATTGGATCTACATCCAACTACCGGTCGCCGCGATTGCCATCGCTATCTATCAACTACGTGGTGTTGCGACGGGACGCCCATGGCCGGCGCACAATCTGGTGCGCACGTTTCTGCTGATAGGCCTCGTCGGGCCGATCCTTTACATCGTGTTTCCGGTGGTGGGACCGATGTTCGCTTACGGTTCGGCCGGGCAGGGCTTCGAGATCGGGGACTTCTGGCCCACGATAGTTCCGATGGACACCTCGCCGTCCGAGATCCCGTTCGACTCGTCGACACCGCGCAACTGCATGCCGAGCCTCCACACTGCCTGGGCATTGAGCTTGTTCATTCATTCACGCAGAGGCCCGTGGTGGCTTCGACTCGGCGGCACGACGTGGTTGGTGGGCACCCTGGCCGCGACGCTCGGATTCGGCTACCACTACGGAGTCGACCTCGTCGCAGGTGTCGTTCTGTGTCTGACTCTCGAAACGATCCTGCGTGACCCCGAACGAGGCTGGGACGGGGGCCGTATCCGGCTGGTCTCGTACGGGACGGCGACCTTGCTGGTGCTCTTGTCGAGCTACCGCTACCTGGCCGTCCCGTTCGCGACGTATCCCGAGGTGTTCGGTCCCCTGGTCCTGCTGCTGATGGGCTCGGTCGTCGTGATGTTCTACGCGACGTTCTTCGCAGCGCCCGGTACTGCGATGGCCAACTGGGGTGGACGCAGCACTAGCGAGGATCCGATTCGTCGGGCTCCATCTCGTTGACGACCAGCAGACCGTCGCGGCCTCGCTGCTCGCGGTAGGCGACACGACCGACGATATGTGCGATGACCGGAGCGGTCGCCAAGGTGAACACCCCGACCAGCACGAGCATCCAGATATCGACGTTGCCGCGCAGTTGGATGACGGCACCGGTCAGTACGAGAATCAGTCCCACGACCTGCGGCTTGGTCGCAGCATGCATGCGCGAAAGAGTATCCGGAAACCGGACGATCCCGATCGCCGCGGTGAACGCCAGCATTGCCCCGATCAAAATCAGAACAGCCGAAATTACTTCGAAGACTGCGTTCATTCGTCCCTCACTCGGAATCTCGCGACGCTGACCGACCCGATGAAGCTCACCAGTGACAGCGCGACGATGGCAGGCACGATCGTGGTGTCGAGGCTGTGGACCGACCACAGGGCCAGCCCACACATCGACACCGCCAGAATCGAGTCCATCGCTACGAGGCGATCGAGGGTGCTTGGGCCGTCGAGAAGTCGATAGGTGGTGATGACGGCTGCTGAGACCAGCAGCACGCCCGCGATCACCAGAACCACGGTCATGACCAGTCGCCCTTTCTCTCGTCATCGATCCGCTTGTCATCTCGAACCTCCGCCGGCGTTGCGATGTCGTCGCCGAGAACACCGTGATACCGCTGGTAGTCCTGGAAATGCAAGGGGCTCGGCTGCCAATCGGAGTCGCGCTCGAATGCCGCGATCAACAACTTTTCGAGTAGTCGAACGGACCGGTAGAAGGCATCGACAGCTTTCTGGCTACCCATGTCGAGGACGTGGACGTAGACGAGCCTGCGTGTCTGATCGATCTCGAGAACCATCGTTCCGGGAATGAGATTGAGGGCATCCACACACAGTGTCAGCACCAGATCCGACTTGATCGCGATGCGGACTCGCAGGACCCCGGTGATGGGAGGGGCCTTCGGCCGGACTGCCAGCCACGCGACACTGAAGCTCGATGCGATTGCGTAGTAGAAGAATACGCAGATGAGCTTGAACACCGACAGGACGTGAACGCGGCCCTCGACGGGAACCTTGGGGAGCGGTAAGAGCAGCATGATGCCGAGACCGACGACGATTCCGCTGAGCACGTTCGCTGGAGAGAGGCTGCCCCACAACAGGACCCACACCGAGGTCAGCCAGGCGAGCGTCCAGAGTCGCAGGAGCAGAAAGCGATTCATGTACTTCATTTGCCCTCCGCAGCTTCGGCAGCACGATCGCCCGCGAATTCCGCTCCGAGTACCGCGTCGATGTACACCGAGCGGTCTCGTAGATCGGCTGCCGCGCGATCGCTGATGTCGATGATCCGACCCGCGAACACTGTCAGTGCCAAACCGACGATGACCAGACCTATCGTCGGGATGAGCATGAACGCCGGCATGCGTCCGACATCCTCGCGGTCACCGAAAGCGATATCCGTCGAGTCATCCAGCAGCGCCGAAGGGCTGTGGTCGGCCAGGTCCCCTTCGGGTGCGTCGGCCCGTGCTCGCCAGAATGCCTTCGTCCAGACACGAGCGATGACGTAGAGCGTCAGCAAACTGGTGACCGTGCCACCCGCGACAAGGATCCAGGCGAGAACACTGCCGTCTGCGCTACCTGCCTGCAGCAATGCGACCTTGCCGATGAAGCCCGAGAACGGGGGAATGCCACCAAGATTCAATGCCGGAACCAGGAAGACGATGGCCAGAACGGGGCTCGCCGCGGCCAATCCGCCGAGCCTTCGTAGCGACGAGGACCCGGCCTGACGCTCGATGAGTCCGACTACGAGGAACAGCGTCGTCTGCACGATGATGTGGTGCGCGACATAGTAGATCGAGCCCGACAGCCCTGATTGTGTGGACAGCGCGACACCGAAGATCATGTATCCGATGTGACTGACGAGCGTGAACGAGAGCAGACGTTTGATGTCGCTTTGGGCAATCGAGCCCAAAATACCGACCAGCATCGTGAGCAGACCACACACCATGAGCACATTGTCGAGACTGCCGTCGGGAAACAGCAGAGTATGCGCCCGGATGATCGCGTACACGCCGACTTTGGTGAGCAAGCCGGCGAAGACCGCGGTGACCGGGGCCGGAGCCGTCGGGTACGAATCGGGGAGCCATGTCGACAGCGGGAATACCGCGGCCTTGATCCCGAAGGCAACGAGGAGGACGGCGAAGATCGCAGTCCTGGTTCCGGAGGGGATGTCTTCCAGACGCGTCGCCATGTGAGCAAGATTGAGCGTGCCGGTGGCGGCATAGACGAGCCCGATTCCCACCAGGAAGATCAACGAAGACACCATCGAGACCATGACGTACGAGACGCCAGCGCGGACGCGGTCCGCGCTGGCACCGAGGGTCAACAGCACGAACGAGGCGGCGAGCAGAACCTCGAATCCGACATACAGATTGAACAAGTCGCCCGCGAGAAAAGCGTTGCAGATTCCCGCCGTCAACGCCAGATATGTGGGCAGGAAAATCGATACCGGCTGGTTCTCGCTGCCGTCACGAATACCCTGTCCGATCGAGTACACCATCACGGCGAGCAACACGATCGAGCTGACCAACAGCATCATCGCGGCCAACCGATCGACCACCAGCGAGATTCCGATGGGCGAATCCCAGCCACCGACCTGCAGAGCAGTGGCTCCGTCTCGATCGGCAAGATACAGAAGTGCACCGGAGACCAGGACGACAGCGGTCAACGCGACGACGGTAATGAAACGCTGTGCGCGTGGACGACGGCCGAGGACGAGAGTCAAGGCCGCGGCAATCATCGGGATGAGGACGGGGAGAGGGGTGAGAATGTCGGTTGTGCCCGCGGGGATGGTCATGTCGCATCCCCCTTCTTCTTCGTTCTTTTCTCTACTGGGGTCGTATCTTTGACGGCACTGTCGATCCCGTCCAGACCTTGTACCTCGGGTTCGTCGTCGTCATCGTCGAAATCGCCTTCGTGCAGGTCCTCGTAACATTCGAGATCTTCGATATTCTTCAATTCGTCGATGGGTATCGGGTTTCCCTGCGAGTCGAAGGCGTCGCCGCTGAAACTCGGCTCGCCGGTGACGGGGTCGTCGGAGCGGTCGCGGTCCGGTGCGTCGGCGACCGATCGACGCTTGGAGACCTTGGTGTCCTCCGGGTCGTTCTCGACGTCGTCCTTGGTGTTGAGCGTGAAGGAGCGGTACGCCAATGCCAACACGAACGCGGCAATGCCCATCGTGATGACGATCGCCGTCAGAATCATCGCCTGCGCCAACGGATCTGCCATCTCTTCGTAAATGGTCGTCTCGCGCCCCACGATCGGTGGGCTACCCGGGGGGCCGCCGACGGTGAGGATCAGGATGTTGACCCCGTTGCCGACCAGAAGCAGCCCGAGAAGCATCTTGGTGATCGAGCGCTCGAGGAGTAGATACACCCCGCATGAGACGAGTACTCCGACGATGATCAGCATGCCGAGATTTGCGGTCATCGCGCGTTCACCTGCTTCTTCGTTTCCACCTGGGCGTCGAGACGAGCGCCGAGACTGCGCAGTATGTCGAGTACGAGACCGACGACGATGAGATAGACGCCGAGATCGAAGAACAAGGCAGTGACGATTTTGATGTCACCGAGGATCGGCAGTGTCAATTCCAGTGTCGCAGAGGACAATGCCGGTGCGCCGAGGAACAAAGAAGTCACGGCAGTGCCCGCAGCGAAGATGAGGCCGAGGCCGAGGATCTTGCCTGCGTCGATCGGCACCGCCTCGCCCAGTTCGTATCGCCCACCGGCAAGGTATCGGAGTACGAGCGCCAGACCGGCCGTCAGACCGCCGGCGAAACCTCCGCCGGGTGCGTTGTGGCCGGCGAAGAAGAAGTACACCGACATCACCATGATCGTCGGGAAGACCAGGCGAGTGGTGACTTCGAGAATCAGTGAGCGATGCCGCGGGTCGATCAGATCGCCGCCGAGCAACCAGGTCGTATCCGAGCCGACTCCGCTTTCGGAACTGCTGGCCGGGGCGTCGGACACGCGTGGGGCGGTGCCGAACCGTCGGTTCCGGAACACCAGACTCGCGACGCCGGTGGCTGCCACCAGCAACACCGAAATCTCCCCGAGGGTGTCCCAGGCGCGAATATCGACCAGCAGAACATTGACGATGTTCTTACCGTCGCCGAGTAGGTAGGCGGCGTCGGGGAGTTGCAGATACAGCGGCTCGGTGTTGCGGGCGTTCATCGCGAATGCGCCCAGGATCGTCACCGTGGCGCCGACGGCGATTGCCAGCAGTGCACGTGGGATGCGCCAACCGGCAGATCCGCGGTCGTCGACTTCGGCAGGCAGCTTGCGTAGTACCAGAACGAAGACGACGAGGGTCAGTGTCTCGACGAGGAACTGTGTCAGTGCCAGGTCTGGAGCGCCGTGGATGGCGAAGATGATGCCGCAGCCGTATCCGGCGACGCCGACGAGGAGCACGCTGGCGAGACGGTTACGCATGACCGTCGCGCCGAGTGCCCCGGCGATCATGATCAGGGCCACGACCATCTGCAGCGGGTTGTCGAAGAACTTGAAGGTCAAGCCCGGCACGTCCCCGACGGCCAGCACGATCATCGGCAGCAGCACGAGGGTGAGAAGGATGGTTGCCTGTGTGACCGGCAGCGACCCGCGCTGGGTGGAACCGGTCAATCGGATGGACAGCGTGTCCATCCCCTTGAGTACGGCGTCGTAAACGCGGTCGGCGTTGCCGAGCGGTGGGTGCTCGAACTTGAGCCGGTTCAAAATTCGGTGTGCGATGAACAGAGCCACACCGCCGCTCACGACGATCACCGTCAGTCCGAGCGGCAGATTGAATCCGTGCCACAGAGAGAGGTGGTACGACGCTTGCCCGTAGGACGGCGTCGTACGGGCGTAGGGGCTCACGATGGCGTCGACGACCGGGGAGAAGATGCCTGCGAGGAGTCCGAGGACTGCAAGGAATGCGGGAGCCGCCAGGAAGAGAGCGGCGGGTTGGTGCATCTTCTTCACCGCCGGGCTGGGGCGCTTGAGTTGCTTGCGGCCGAACGCGCCCCACACGAAGCGGATGCTGTAGGTCACTGTCAGCATCGACCCGATCACCATGGCGGTGATGACGAGAACGCTGACCGTCGGATTCAGGACAGGGGTGCCGATCACTGCCGACAGGGCTGCTTCTTTGCCGACGAAGCCCAGGAAAGGCGGCAGTCCGGCCATGCTGGCTGCGGCGAGCGCGGCGATGCCTGCCAGTATCGGCACCTTCTTACCGAGGTGCGCGAGCTTGCGGATATCGCGTGTTCCGGTGGTGTGGTCGATGACTCCGACGACCATGAACAGCGTCGCTTTGAACATGGCGTGAGCCAGGACCATGGCCAGGCCTGCGAGCATCGCTTGTTCGGTGCCGATCCCGACGAGGACCATCAGGAATCCGAGTTGGCTGACCGTACCGAACGCGAGGATGAGCTTGAGGTCGAAGGCGCGTAGCGCACGCCAGCCCGCCAGGATCATCGACACCAGACCGAGTGAGATGACCGTCGCTCGCCAGGGTCCTGAGTCTGCGAAACCCGGGGCCATGCGCGCAACGAGATAGATGCCGGCCTTGACCATGGCCGCAGCGTGCAGATAGCCACTGACCGGAGTCGGTGCTGCCATTGCCCCTGGCAGCCAGAAGTGCATCGGAACGATGGCCGATTTGCTGAGCACACCGATGAGAATCAGTACGACGGCCACACCCGCAAGCCACCCGCCGGGCGCGTCGGCGATGACGGTGGAGAGGCTGTAGCTTCCGGCGACCTGACCCAGGATGATGATGCCGACGAGCATCGCAAGGCCGCCTGCGGTGGTGACGAGCAAAGCCTGCGTCGCTGCACGTCGAGACGAGGCACGCTCGGCGTAGTGGCCGACGAGCAAGAACGACAGGACTGTCGTGATTTCCCAAAAGACGTACAGCACCAACATGTTGTCGCTGGTGATGAGCCCGAACATCGCGCCGGAGAAAGCGACCATCTCCGCAGCGAAGATGCCGAGGCGAGGTTCGTCGTCCTCGAAGTAGCGCGCACAGTAGAGCAGAATCAGCGCCCCGATGCCGAGGACCAGTAGCGACATGATCGCGGCAAGAGAGTCGAACCGCATGTCGAAGTTCATCGACAGCCCGGGAACCCATTGGATGCTCAGCGTCTGCTCGGTATTCCAGTTGGCGAAAACCCAGATGAGGCTCGCCAACGGAACCAGTGCGAGCGGGAAGAAAGCGTTGCGGCCCCAATAACGGACCGCAAGGGGCGCAAACATGGCAGCGACCGTGTGCGCCAACAAGATAGCGAGCAAAAATTACTCCGTCGTCTCGGGTCGTGTCACCGAAGAAGGAGACACGGTGGTCGTGGGGCGGCGTCGAGTAGTCGAGCAATTATCGAGAACACTCGTGAGCCGTGTTCGCGGCCGACGAGATGGATTGGGTTCGATCTTACTTTGCACGGGCGTGGTGCCGTTACCCGGTGCAGAAGGGGTCTTGACGGTTCGAGAAACCCTAGTACTGTAATCAACAGATTAATTGATAAAGGAGATGGTTGATCATCAAGAACGGTGACGATGCCGAGGACCGGTTGGACAAAGCTTTCATGGCCCTTGCCGATCCGGTTCGACGCGCAATCGTCGCTCGGCTCAGTGGCGGCCCGCGGACCGTCAACGATCTTGCCGAGCCGTTCGACATCAGCAAGCAGGCCGTCTCGAAGCACATCGCGGTACTGGAGTCAGCCGGGCTGGTCACTCGATCCCGAGATGCCCAGCGCAGACCGGTCCATCTCGATGCTGCGCACCTGGAGGAAATGACCGCGTGGATCGACCGGTACCGAACCATCCATGAACAACAATTCCGGCGGCTCGATTCGCTGCTGGCAAACATGAAGGAGGAACCCGATGAGTAATCCTGTCACCATCTCCGTCCCCGAGGGCGTCCCGTTCATCGACATCAGCCGCGAGTTCGACGCGCCCGTCGCATCCGTCTTCCGTGCACACAAGGAACCGGAACTGCTCGAGCAGTGGCTCGGACCGCGCGGCTACGACATGAAGATAGAGAAGTACGAATTCGAGTCGGGCGGCAGCTACCGATATGCGCACACCGACCCAGAAGGTGAGGAGTACACCTTCAGAGGTGTTTTTCATGTGGTGCGGGAGAACGAATTCGCGATCCAGACCTTCGAATTCGAGGGCTACCCCGATGTCGTGAGTATCGAATCGATCACCTTCGTCGATCTCGGGAACGGTCGATCGCGCATCGAAGCCCACAGTGTGTATCCGTCGCAGGAAGGGCGCGATGGAATGGTAGAAAGCGGCATGGCGCAAGGCGTCGAGGAGGGTTACGAACGTCTCGACGAGATTCTGGCCAGTCTGTGACGGCTCGTTTGTGATGGCATGAGTGGGATGGGTAGAACGTGAGTGGAAATGTGATCAGAACTGCTGCGCTGGCGTTCGTGCGGGATCGTCGGATGATCCAGGCCAGGTCGGCAGGAAAGTCGGTGTTCTACATGGCCGGCGGAAAGATCGATCCGGGTGAGAGCGCCGAGGACGCGCTGCATCGTGAGGTCCGTGAGGAACTCGATGCAGCCGTCCTCGACGGTTCGTTGGAGTTGCTCGGAGTCTTCGAGTGTGCGGCCTGGGGGCACCCACAGGGCACCGGATTGCGGATGAATTGCTTTCTGGCCGAGTTGGCGTCGGAGCCGGTCGCGACCAGCGAGATTGCGGAAATCCGGTACTTCACCCGCGACGAGTATGCGGCGATGCCCGATGTCGCACCCGGGTCGATGCTGGTCTTCGACCGAATGCGTGAACTCGATCTGATCGATTGAGGGCAATCGGCCCTTCGGGTACGTTGGAGTGAGAACGCACGTTCTCCCGATCGGTATAGGAGCCACACCCATGACGAACCTGTCCCAGAAGGCCACCACACTCCTCGAACTTCACAAGCCAGGCAATCCCGTCGTACTCCCGACCGTGTGGGATGCGTGGTCTGCGAACCTCGCCGTCTCGGCCGGGTTCACCGCGCTCACCGTCGGCAGCCATCCCGTGTCCGACTCACTCGGCAAGCCGGACAACGAAGGAATCACCTTCGAAGAACTTCTCACCCGCGTCTCACAGATCACCGCTGCCGTGGACGCGCCGCTCTCCGTCGACATCGAAGCAGGCTATGGGCAGGACCCCAGGCGGCTCATCGATGGTCTCATCTCGGCAGGCGCCGTAGGCCTCAACATCGAAGACACCGTCCACAGTGAAGGTGGCCGACTGCGTGAAGCACAGGAGCATGCCGATTTCGTCGGCGCGCTGCGCGCTGCATCGGACGCAACCGACGTACATGTGGTGATCAATGCCCGCACCGACCTGTTCGTCAAGCAGGTCGGTGACGAAAGCGACCGTGTCGACCGGGCCATTGCACGCCTCAAGCTCGCTGCCGCCGCAGGGGCCGACTCGCTCTACCCCGTCGGATTCCACAACGACGCCGACTACAAGCGTCTCGCATCCGAACTGCCGCTCCCGATCAACGCGATCGCACACCCGGTGGACGGCGACCTGGCGCACTTCGCTGAACTAGGCGTCGGCCGCATCAGCTTCGGGCCACTGTTCCAAGCCTCGCTCGGCAAGCATGCAGAAGGCATCCTCGCGCGCTGGAAGTGAGGCTCCTCGCCGGCGGGATGGACATGGCCATCCCGCTAGCGCGTAGCGCTGTAGGCCTTCAAATGCGCAACTTGTGCTGCATCGAGTGAGGGGCGCACCGTCTTTCGGGCAGCCTCGACGTCGGCAGCCGTGACGTCCGCGGCATCCATCGACCGACGCATCGCGGTCAACGCTGCTTCGCGCAGGAGTGCTGCACAGTCCGCAGCCGAATATCCGTCGAGTCCCTCCGCAAGCGCGTCGAGATCGACGTCGGCAGCGAGCGGAACCGACTTTCCCGACGCTTTCAGAATGTCCTTGCGGGCGTCGGCATCCGGCGGTGGCACGAAGACCAGGCGCTCGAGGCGGCCTGGGCGAAGTAGTGCCGGATCGATCAGATCGGGCCGGTTGGTTGCGCCCAGCACGACCACGTCGCGCAGCGGTTCGACGCCGTCCAGTTCGGTCAGCAACGCCGCCACGACGCGATCGCCGACGCCCGAGTCCGAACCCTGACCGCGTCGCGGCGCCAATGCGTCGACCTCGTCCAAGAAGATCAGCGACGGGGCGGAGTCTCGGGCGCGCTGAAACAGCTCGCGCACAGCCTTTTCTGAGGATCCGACCCACTTGTCCATCAGCTCGGCGCCCTTGACTGCGTGGACGCTGAGTTGACCGGAGCTGGCCAGTGCGCGCACGAGGAAGGTCTTGCCGCACCCGGGTGGCCCGTAGAGCAATACCCCGCGCGGGGGATCGATGCCCAGCCGCGCAAAAGAATCGGGATGCTGCAATGGCCACAGCACCGCTTCGGTCAGTGCCTGTTTGGTCTCCACCATGTCCCCGACGTCGTCCAGGGTGATGGTGCCGATTGCGAGCTCCTCTGTGCCCGAACGTGACAGCGGTCGGATCACCTCGAGTGCGGCGAGAAGGTCGGACTGCACGATGACGGGATCGCTCTTGTTGTCACTGGCCCGAGACGCTGCACGTAGTGCGGCTTCGCGCACCAGTGCTGCTAGATCGCCGACGACGAAACCTGGTGTCCGTGAAGCTACTTCATTCAGTTCGAGGGCGTCTGTCGGGACTTTGCGGAGTAGGTGCTCCAGCAGCGCCTTGCGGCCCGCGCTGTCCGGAAGGGTCAGAGTCAACTGGCGGTCGCAGACATCCTGGGCGCGCACTCGACTGTCCGTGCTCTCGGGATGAGCAGTAGTGGCGACGAACGCGATCCCCTCGGTGGCGACGGCCCGCCGCAGATGATCGAGGATCAGCGTCGACGCAGGCTCGGGGACCGAGGGTAGGAGAGCGTCGATATCGGTGACCAGCAGTACACCTTTGCCTGCCAGGCTGTCGATGGCAGCAGCGACCGCATCCACTCGCTCGGATGCCTCCAGTGCGCCGATCGAAGGACCGTCGAGTTCGGCGACAGTACGTCCGGAAAGTACGGCGCGCGCCAGCGTTGCCTTCCCGACGCCTGCCGGGCCGGTCACGAGAACTCCGAGGTGCGGTGATGCACCGAGCTTGGCGAGCAATTCGGACTCGTCGAGAGCGAGGCGAAGCCATTCGAGTAACTTCGCCTGGTGGACCGACACTCCCACGAGTTCGGCGGGCGGAATCGCCGGGATCACCTCGGGGACGGTCGGTGGTCGGCCCTGCCCCCATCCGACGGCGGAGTTGGGCTGAACGCTCACCGGTCCTCCGGATGGTTCGACGGCGGAGACGGTCAGAAGTTCGGTAGTCCATGCAACACCGAAGGTGCGCGAGAGTGCTTGCGTGGCAGCGCTGGAACTGGTTCCCGGTCCCAGGTCGCGGGGGAGCAGTGACACCGTGTCGCCGACGGTCACAATCTTGCCCAGCAGTGCTTGGCGGAGGGTGGTATCGGAGATCGACCCCGCGGCGAGAGCTGACCCGGAGAGTCGAACGGACTTCGCCCCATAGACGGTCACCGGGGCGATGGCTACCGAACCATCTTCTTTGATTCCGGTGTTGGACAGCGTGACGTCGTCGAGCAAAGCCGTGCCCTGCGGGGTGCCCTCCGGTGCCCGTCCTGCAACCGCTGCCGTCCGACGAGAACCGATGAGTGCTACTGCGTCCCACTCCCGAATGCCGAGTGCAGCGAGCACCTCTGGGTGCAGTCGCACCACGCCGCGACGGGCATCGGCTGCCGAGGTGTTCAGGCGTGCGGTCAGGACGAGTTCGGGGGTACTCACCTCGGGCTCCGCGGCCGCCGAAGACCCAGACGGGCGGAGGACCTACGCGCGGTGTTCGGCGCGCGACGAATCGCCCGGCGCTCGGCCCGGCGCTCGGACGGCTTGGCATCCCACGTGTACGGCCGCGCGGCAACCCATCTTTGGGAGCGAATGGCGAACGGGATGTGCGCGAGGTAGACCAACACGAGCACCATCAACAGGATCAACGGATAGGTGATCAGTGCAGCAGCGGTCAACGCCACCATGATCAGGAGTGCCGCCGCCATCCGCGGTGGCACCGACACGGTCTTGAGTGCGAGCGTGGGAATCCGGCTCACAGCCAGCGCTGCAGTGAACAGTGTCCATCCGATGACTACGTAGAACGACGCCCACCAGCCGTCGCCCCACTCTTCGAATGCCGCAATCGGCGCCAGCACGATGAGCGCCCCCGCCGGAGCAGGAACACCGGTGAAATACTCCGCGGCGTAGGTCGGGGTGTCGTTGTCCAGCAGGGTATTGAAACGCGCGAGCCGCAGAACCATGGCCACTGCATAGGTCAGTGCGACGATCCAGCCGAAGCTACTGCCGTCGAGCAGCGTCACGTACAACACGAGCGCAGGGGCCACACCGAACGAGATCGCGTCGGCCAGCGAGTCCAGTTCGGCACCGATCTTGCTCGTCGCGTCGAGGAGACGCGCGATGCGTCCGTCCAGGGCATCGAGGACCGCGGCCGCTCCGATCATGGCCAGTGCAACACCCAGCTGATCGCTCAGTGCGAATTTGACTGCGGACAGACCCGCGCACAGCGCGAGAATTGTCACGACCGACGGCAGAAGTCTGACGGCAGCAGGTGGCCGCGAGCGTCTGGTGATCATCGCCCGGACCCTTACTGGGAAAGCTCGGCGAGCACAGTTTCTGCGCCGACTGCGCGTTGTCCACGCTCGACGAGCAGCTTGGTGCCCAGTGGGAAGTAGGTGTCCACGCGCGAGCCGAATCGGATCAAACCGTAGGTGTCGCCGATGGTGAGCTTGTCGCCGATCTTGGCGTTGTTGATGATGCGCCTGGCGATGAGTCCGGCGATCTGCACAACTGCGATGTTCTGACCTGCAGGGGTGCGGATAAGCATGCTGTTTCGCTCGTTGACCTCGCTGGCTTCGGCTAGATCGGCAGACTTGAACTGTCCGCTGCGGTGCACGACCTCGAGCACCTCGCCACCGACAGGGACACGCTGCACGTGGACGTCGAGGACGGACAGGAAGATGCTGACGCGCGGCACCGGATCGCTACCGAGGCTGAGCTCGGTAGGAGGCACTGCTGTATCGACGAGTGTCACCAGCCCGTCTGCCGGAGCGACTACGACGCCGGGGCGGTTCGGTGGAACGCGGCTCGGATGCCGAAAGAATGTGGCGCAGGCTCCCGCTGCTGTGAGGCCGGCAAGCCGAACCCACTTGTACTTACGGCCGAGGACGGCCACCGCAAGGGGGCCTGCGACGAACGGTAGCCCTGCCGGGTGCAGGGGCGGGACTGTCTCTCGGACCAGGTCGACGACGTGCGCGACCCCAGTTCGGGGCGGTTGACCGATCGGGGTGGGACGGCGTGCCACTTCGCTCCTTATGACTGTTGATATACAAGGCCTCGGCACAGACGACTGCCGGGGCCTCACACAGTACGTGGAAGCCCCGGCAGTCGGTAAGTGTGAGTCGATCAGACCCTGCTACGGCCCATGACCAACTTGACGAGGAACAAGAGGATGACTGCGCCCAGCAGGCAGGTGATGAAGCTGAAGATGAGTCCGCCGCCTTCGACGTCGACTCCGAATACCTTCAGTAGCCAGCCACCGAGTAGTCCGCCGATGATTCCGACGACGATGTTCAAGATGATGCCCATCGAGGCGTCGGTCTTCATGAGCTTGCTGCCGATCCATCCGGCGAGACCGCCGATGATGATCCAGCCGATGATTCCTAGGCCCAACATTTGGTGCCCCCTCTTGCTAATAAGCCGTGGATAGTGCTCAACCAGCATTCCCAGGCGAATCACCAACCAAACATGTCAGCCCTTTTCGGTTTCCGCTTTGATGCGCTGGAGGGTCTTGTTCATGCCGTCGACCAATTCGATGTCGAATCGATCGCTACCGCCGAGCACGTTCTTGACCAGGAACGACGAAATTGCGGTGGTGCCGCTCGGCGCTTCGCGCTTTTCGACGACCGAGGTGCCGGTCCCGTTCGGGGTCAGTGAATACGACCAGATCGTCTTGTTGTCCAGGACGCGGAATGCGATCTTCTTGTTCGGTTCGAATTCGATCACCTTCGACCTGGTCGGCCAGACGAGAAGTCCCTTGCGGTTGATGTTGAGGGTGGTGGTGCCGCGTCGAACATCTCCGCCGAAGACCTTCATGAGCTTGCACTGCGGACTCCACTCGCCCATCCGCTTCAGGTCGGAGATTATTTTCCATACCTGCTCAGGGTTGGCGTCGATGTCGATCGTGGCTTCGAGTGTCTTGCTCACATATACCTCCGTGATGATGAGTGCAACCGGGCGTCACACGCAGTTGGGCAGGATCGTATACCGGGGTGTGGGCATGGTGTTCCGATTCTGCACACACGAAGCGGGATTTCGTTCGGGGAGGACGTAACTGGAACACCATGCCCATCAATTTCGTGAACGCCGGCGCCTGCGCACCACCCCGGCGATCTGACGGGCAGTCTTTTCCGGGTTCGCCATCACATCGAACGCCGAAAATCTCAGTACGAGCCAACCGTCGAGGACCAGATCGTTCTGCCGACGCCGATCCTTGCTGAACACCTCGGGCGCGCTATGGAACTCACGGCCGTCCACCTCGACGACGACCCGTGCGAGTTCGTCGACGAAGTCGCATACGTAATTGCCAACCCAATGGTTGGTTGCGAGCCGGAGACCGCATGCAATGAGCGCGCGATCAAGTACGCGTTCGGGCTCCGAGGCAAATCCCGACGCGGCACTGCGAAGCTGACCGGACGCGCGGGAGTTGCCGCGACGTCTGGGGGTACTTCGAATTTTCGCGGCGATGTCTTGCGCATGGATGTCTGTTGCGAGGCGTTCGTCGACGATTCGAGCGACGGCCTCCGGTGTCATCACGGCGATGCAATCGATCAGCGTTCGTTCGCGGGCGACGACGGGGAGCCGCACGACCTCGGTGGTGTCGGATGCGGGCAGGTCTCGGCGATACATCCTGAGCCAGCAGGGAGTTCGAGCCTTGGATGTCGCGGGCAGCGTCGCTTCGATCATCGAATGCTCGTCCACCCACCCGTACAGCCATGCTGCCGTTCGGTGACTGAGCAGTGCGTTCGGCTGCCACAAGGTGACGGCGTAGCAGCGCGCGATGGTGGTCGGCTGGTCGGCGCTGTAGATCCCAGGCAGCACGCGTTCGTATCTGCGGGTGATGGTGCTGTTGGGTATGCCCGCGGCGAGAAGTTGGCTACGGGTGGCGATTCCGTGGGGATGCACGGCGGTGAGCATCGCCGACGTCCGAACGCGTTCGATCGACGTGAGCTGGGGCAACAGAAACCCTGTGGATGGAGGTGCGGATTGTGGACAACCGCGGGCATGGTGTTCCGATTGCGCTCGAAGGAGACGGCTTCCCGCCTGGTAGAGGTGCAACTGGAACGCCATGCCCATATCGACAGCCGAGTTACTACATCCGTGCGTACCGTGCGAGCACGAAGGAGTACAGCCCGTACAGCGCGATGCCCACGCCTGCCACGATCAACAACACCTGACCGAACGGCTGTTGGCCGAGGGTCTTCAGCGCGCCGTCCATTCCCGTCGCCTTGCTCGGGTCCGAGGTGAAGACAGCAGCTATGACGAGCGCTCCTACACCGATCAGGGCGATGCCCTTGGCGCAGTAACCCACGATCCCGAGGCGCTCGACGGTTTTGCCGGTGTAGCCCTCCAGGTCGTCGAGGAAGTTCTTGGATACGCCCTTGTAGACGTGGTAGCCGCCGACGCCGATGATGACGAGTCCGACGACGACGAGAACGAACTTGCCGAAGCCGTTACCCATCAAGTCTGCCGTCATGGATGCGTTCTGCTTGCCACTCGACTTGCCGGATCCGCTGGCAAACCCGAAGGTCGTCCACGCGAAGACGATGTAGACGAGCGCGAGCGATGCGGCCTTCAATCGGTCCATCACGCTGCCGGAATCGTCGTCGGACTTCTTACCGACGATGGCTTCGACGACCCGCCACAGAGCCAGTGCCACGAAGGCGACGAAGGCAACCCACAGAGCGATGGCTCCGCCGGGCTTCTCGCCGAGCTCGGCGAGCGCGCCGGATTGGTCTGCGTTTCCACCTTGCCCGAACGCCAACCTGATGGCGATGTAGCCGATGAGAATATGGAGCAGGCCACTGACGAAATGGCCGGCGCGTGCGGCCTTCTCGAATGCGCCATTGTCCTGTATCGACTCGACGACGTCGGATGCAGATGAATCCCCGGTCTTACTCAACTTTGTGGCCCCGATCGATTGTGGCTTCCCGTTCGGCTGGACCTTACCCATGGTCGACGGATCCGAAACGCCTCAGCGCGCCTCACACACAACGGGTAACAAGGGGCGAACACTGGCGATAGAACAAACGAGGAATCAGCCAAATCAGTTCGACGGAGTGATCGATCGTGAACCTTCATTCGATGTTGCGACGTACCAGCGCGGATGTGCCACTGCTCGAGTCTGCCCGGATGAGTGGGCGGCCCCGTAAGTGGCCGAGTGAGCAGTTGGAACGGCTGCTGACACCACGGGAAATCGACTTGATAAGACGTGGCCAGATCTGATCTTCGGCCAGAAGGCCTGCGCACGTGGTTCCCGGTGGGTCTGGTGCCGTCGAACTGGCAGCAGTTGCTGAACTGACCCGGCTGCCGAGAACAAGAGCAGGACCTACTAATCCATGGGTACTCGGTAACCTCGGCGTATGACGTTGATCGCCGAGGACCTGTTCCTGCTGCTGGTAGACGATGTCACCGGTAAGCCGATTGTCGACAGCACCAAATTTCCCCGCGTGCTGGCCGGTGCGGTCGTTCTGGAATTGGCTGTCGAGGGTTGCGTTCGCATCACGGAGAAGAATGAGTCCTTCAAGGCGGGACGGCTCGTGGTGACGGGGCCTGCGCCCTCTGATCCCCTCCTCGCCCGTGCGCATGCCTTGATCGGCGCTCGAAACGGTCGGCTGAAGCCGCAGCGTGTGATCGAGAAACTTCAGAGGAATTTGAACAAGGAAGTGGGTTCCAGACTCGCCCAGCAGGGTTTGGTTCTCGAACGTCACGACAAGGTGCTCGGGCTCTTCCCTACGGTGTCCTGGCCGGCGCGCGAGGTGACTCGCAAGAATTGGGCGCGTCAGGGGGTCGGTAGCGCGATCGTCGACGGCACGACACCGGCCCCTGAGATTTCGGTGTTGATTTCGCTGGTGTCGGCCATCGATGCCATCCCCAAGATATTGCCAGCGGGAGTGGACAAGAAGGCTGCAAAGAAGCGCGCCAAAGAGATTGCCGAGGGCGATTGGGCCAGTTCAGCGGTCCGAAAAGCAGTGGAGGATGTCAATGTCGCGGTCATGGCTGCCGTCATGGTCCCCATCATCGTTTCGTCCGGTTCGTAACGGACCTGCCGGCAACCGACTGCTCACGCGGACAGCAGGCGCAGAACCAGCGCGGCAATGGCGACAGCGCCGAGGAATGCAGCGGGACCGAAACCGCTGTCCTTCACTCGGAGGTGAGCGATGACCGCGCCCACGAAGTACAGGATCACTCCGACTGCGGCGGCGACCCCGATGGGCCAGACGAACAGTCCGAGGATCAGTCCGATCGCGCCGAGAATTTCGATGTAGGCAAGCCAGGGGATCTTGTCGGCAGGCACACCGACCTGTTCCATGATGGGGATGACCTTGGGGTTCTTGGTCAACTTTCCGACCGCCGAGAAGGTCAGCGATACAGCGAGGAAAATCGATACTGCGACTGTTGCGATGAACATCGGTGCCCAATCTATTGTGTCGCCCGAGTTCTCACCGGGCGTCCGTTGTCGAGAACAAGAATAGGGTCGACGGCGGCGGTCCGGGGGAGAGTTGTGAGCATGAGTTTCTGTCCGCCGTCGACCTTGGGCGGGTGCGCCCTGAGCGAACGCTGAGCAAGTCGGGCCAGCAAATCGACCATGTAGTGCCCGTCGACCTTGCACTCGCCATGGTCGAGTGCTAGAAATGCAGTTGGCACTCTCGATACGTGAGTGCCAGGTCGGGACACGGTGAGGCTGGGGATCAAGGACACCCCTGGTCGTCCGTCGCGGGCACCCAACTCGGCCAGAAATGTGTCACCCCCAATCCGGAGGATCACTTCGTAATGGCCAAGATCATCGCGTTCGACGAAGAGGCACGCCGTGGCCTCGAGCGAGGCCTCAACGCCCTCGCTGACACAGTAAAGGTGACGTTGGGACCCAAGGGTCGCAACGTCGTGCTCGAAAAGAAGTGGGGAGCTCCCACGATCACCAACGATGGTGTCTCCATCGCCAAGGAGATCGAGCTCGAAGATCCCTACGAGAAGATCGGTGCCGAGCTCGTCAAGGAGGTCGCCAAGAAGACTGACGACGTCGCAGGCGACGGCACCACCACCGCCACCGTTCTCGCTCAGGCTCTGGTCCGCGAAGGCCTGCGTAACGTCGCAGCCGGCGCCAACCCGCTCGGCCTCAAGCGCGGCATCGAGAAGGCTGTTGCAGCCGTCACCGAGTCGCTGCTCGCTTCCGCCAAGGAGATCGACACCAAGGAGCAGATCGCTGCTACCGCTGGTATCTCCGCGGGCGACCCAGCCATCGGCGAGCTCATCGCCGAGGCAATGGACAAGGTCGGCAAAGAAGGCGTCATCACGGTCGAGGAGTCCAACACCTTCGGCCTGCAGCTCGAGCTCACCGAGGGCATGCGCTTCGACAAGGGCTACATCTCGGCGTACTTCGCCACTGATGCAGAGCGTCAGGAAGCCGTCCTCGAAGACGCGTACATCTTGCTCGTCAGCTCCAAGATCAGCACCGTCAAGGACCTGCTGCCCCTGCTGGAGAAGGTTATCCAGTCCGGCAAGCCGCTCGTCATCATCGCCGAGGACGTCGAGGGCGAAGCTCTCTCCACTCTCGTGGTGAACAAGATTCGTGGCACCTTCAAGTCCGTTGCCGTCAAGGCTCCCGGATTCGGTGACCGTCGTAAGGCACAGCTTGCCGACATTGCCATCCTCACCGGTGGCGAGGTCATCAGCGAAGAGGTCGGCCTCTCCTTGGAGACCGCTGGACTCGAACTGCTCGGCCAGGCACGCAAGGTCGTCATCACCAAGGACGAGACCACCATCGTCGAGGGCTCGGGCGATTCCGACGCTATCGCCGGTCGCGTCAGCCAGATCCGTGCCGAGATCGAGAACTCCGATTCCGACTACGACCGCGAGAAGCTGCAGGAACGTCTGGCCAAGCTGGCCGGCGGCGTTGCAGTCATCAAGGCCGGAGCAGCGACCGAGGTCGAGCTCAAGGAGCGCAAGCACCGCATCGAAGATGCTGTGCGTAACGCCAAGGCTGCTGTCGAAGAGGGCATCGTTGCCGGAGGTGGCGTCGCGCTTCTGCAGGCGTCCCCCGCACTCGACTCCCTCAAGCTGGACGGCGACGAGGCAACCGGCGTGAACATCGTTCGCGTCGCCCTCGAAGCACCGCTGAAGCAGATCGCGTTCAACGCTGGCCTCGAGCCCGGCGTCGTCGCTGAGAAGGTCCGCAACTTGCCCGCAGGTCACGGCCTCAACGCCGCGACCAACGAGTACGAGGACCTGCTCGCTGCAGGCATCAACGACCCGGTCAAGGTCACCCGCTCGGCGCTGCAGAACGCAGCGTCCATCGCGGCTCTGTTCCTCACCACCGAGGCCGTCGTAGCCGACAAGCCCGAAAAGGCCGGAGCGCCTGCAGGCGATCCGACCGGTGGCATGGGCGGCATGGACTTCTGAGTCCGTTCCCCCAGCTTTACCGCTGAAAAAGCCCGACTCCCTCGTGGAGTCGGGCTTTTTCGTGTGCGCAGAGAAAGTGCAGCGATGCGGTGGAGCTGCACCTAGGCTTTCGAGCATGGCCCGCGCAGCATCACCGTCGATCGAACTCGAGGTGGGCGAACGTACGGTGCGCATCTCCAACCCCGATCGCGTGTACTTCCCCGAGAGTGGGGCGACCAAGCTCGACTTGGTGAACTATTACCTGAGCGTCGGAGATGGAATCGTCCGCGCTCTACGTGAACGTCCCTGCATGATGCACCGCTTTCCGAGTGGCCTCGCAGGGGAGAAGGTCCACCAGAAGCGAGTGCCCCACGGTGCGCCGCCGTGGCTCGAGACCGTGCGCGTGAAATTTCCGCGCTACAACCGCACCGCCGACGAGCTGTGCGTGACCGAGTTGGCGCATGTGGCGTGGGCTGTGCAGATGTCGACGGTCGAGTTTCATCCGTGGAACAGCCGTCGGGCCGACGTCGAGAAGCCCGATGAATGGCGTATCGACCTCGATCCGATGCCGGACTGTCCGTTTGACCGAGTTCGTCGCGTCGCAGGTGTCGTGCAGGAAGTGTTGGAGGACCTCGGAGCCGTCGGCTGGCCGAAAACCTCTGGCGGACATGGCCTTCACGTCTACGTGCGGATTCAGCCGGACTGGGGTTTCAAGGATGTGCGAAGGGCCGCACTGGCTTTCGCGCGGGAAGTCGAGCGCCGGGCACCCGAAGACGTGACGACCACCTGGTGGCGCAAGGACCGTGACCCGAAGAAACTGTTTGTCGATTACAACCAGAATGCCCGCGACCACACGATCGCGAGCGCCTACTCGGTACGTGGAAACCCGGAAGCAACTGTCTCGACGCCGATTTCCTGGGGCGAGTTGGGCGATGTCGATCCACAGGCATTCACGATGTTCACCGTCCCGGCGAGGTTCGCCGAACTGGGCGACCTGCACGAGGGCATCGACGACGCCGTGTTCTCCATTGATCCACTCTTGGAATGGGCCGAAAGTGACGAGCGGGAGGGATTGAAGGAGCCGGAGGAATAACCCGGAATCGACCCAAGATTCGCACGCCCTCACCCGAACGAGAGGTATCACTTCTGTGTCTCGCATCGCCCTGCTGACCACTGGCGGAACCATTGCCAGTAGCCGTGACGAGAACGGCATCAGCCGTCCGGGCAGTGATCCGCTCGGGTTCTCGTTGGCCGCTGATGTCGAGGTTCGTGAGGTCATGTCCAAGGACAGTTCAGCGTTCGATTTCGCCGACATGGATGCCGTTGCCGACGCTGTCGGGAACGCGCTGACCGATCCGGACTGCGTCGGTGCCGTGGTTCTGCACGGTACGGACACGATGGAGGAGACGGCACTTCTCGTCGACCTGTTCCACGATGATCCGAGGCCGGTGGTGTTCACCGGTGCGCAGCGGACGTCGGATCACAGCGAGCCCGATGGGCCCGACAACGTCACAGCAGCGATCGAAGCTGTGCGGAATCCGAGTAACCGGGGAAAGGGAGTCCTCGTTTCCTTCGGAGGCAGAACTCTGTCTGCGCGGGGGTTGATGAAATGGCATACATCGGACCTGGACGCATTTTTCGGATCGGCGCAGGAACGCACCGTCTTCGACCGGCAGAAAATTTCGGACACCAGAGTCGACATCGTTGCGCTGTACCCAGGTGTGGATGCGGTCGCCATCGACGCTTATCTCAGCGCCGGAAGTCAGGGGCTCGTGCTGCAGGCTCTCGGTTCGGGGAACACGAACAGCATGGTCGTGGCGGCGGTGCAGCGCGCCACGGCCGCAGGGATCCCCGTCGTGGTTACGACGCGGGTTCCGCTCGGCTCTGTCGAACCCAGCTACGGCGGCGGAGGTGGCGGTGCAGACCTCGTCGACGCGGGCGCACTGTTCTCAACATTGCGAGCTGGTCAGGCGCGAATTCTGCTTGCCGTGCAGATAGCGACACGCGATCGGTAATTCGTGGACAGTGGAGTGATGCGTCGCAACGATCCCGATATTCCCGGTGCACCGGTAGGTCGACGCCTCTTCCTCGGACTGGTCGTCGCCGGCGCGGCAGGAATTCTGGGCGGTGGCGCCATTCAAAATGGGCTCGCAACCGTGATGGGCCCGATCGGTAACCACGATCCCACCGGACTGGTCGGCCTGATCCCGCTGGGCAACAACTTTCGATTCTATTCGGTGACCACGGGTGCACCGCGCAAGGACGAGAGCAGCTACCAATTGACTGTCGGTGGTTTGGTAGCAACACCACGCACTCTCGGACTACAGGATTTGCGGGCAATGCCCCAGACGTCTCTGGTGCGAGACTTCCAATGCGTGACCGGATGGCGTGTTCCACAGGTTCCGTGGAGCGGCGTGCGCCTGTCGGAGATCCTCGATGCAGCCTCGCCGACGGCCGATGCGACGGCAGTCCGATTCACCTCGTTCGACGGCACTTACACCGAGAGCTTGACGCTGGAGCAAGCACGTCGCGACGACGTCATTCTCGCCCTCACCATGCTCGGCGGCCCGGTCACTCATGATCATGGCGGTCCAGTTCGGCTCTACGTTGCACCGATGTACGGCTACAAGAGTCTGAAATGGCTCGGCGGAATCGAGTTGACTTCGGATGTGGTGCCCGGTTACTGGGAGCCGCGGGGATACTCGATCGACGGCTGGGTCGGCGCGTCGAACGGACGTGACGATGACGCCACGAGCTGAACTGCTGCGCTTCCACCGAATCGAACGTTGGGTGCACTGGTCCGTCGGCGTGCTGACCCTCGTATGCATTGCGACGGCGGCGATTCTGTACAACGGTTCGTTGGCAGTCCTCGTCGGCAATCGGCACTTGGTCGAAGTGGTGCACGTCTATTCAGGTTTCGGTATCCCGATACCGCTGATTCTCGGTCTTCTCTCGCGGGCCTATCGGCTGGATCTGCAGCGCCTCAACCGGTTCGTCGACGATGACTGGAAGTGGTTGCAGTCCAAGGCTCGTCGGCTCCGGGCAGTGGGCGTCGGAAAGTTCAATGCCGGCCAGAAGCTCAACGGCGGGTTGAGTGGTGGATCGATCGCGGTACTGCTGCTCACGGGGACGGTGATGTTCTTTCCGGAGTGGAGTCCGCTGAACTGGCGGACAGGAGCGACGTTCGTACACGACTGGTTCGCTCTCGCCTTCGGGCTTCTCGTCGTAGGCCACATCTTCTACGCGTTCAAGGATTCCGAAGCGATGCGCGGTATGCGCGGCGGGTCGGTTCTGCGCGCGTGGGCCGAGAACGAGCATCCGGAATGGGCTCGCGAAGTCAAGGCAGCAGAGCGGCCCGTGACTAGCGATCGAGACCCGAAGATTCCTCCTCGAGAACGGTGAACTCGTCCCCGACCGACACCCGGCCGACGGTCTTCACCGAGAACTTCGCACCGAAGACGACGCCTTTGGTGGGGCCGCGGCGGTAGGCGGCGAGGGTACGCAGTGGTTCGGGGCCGGTGCGAATGCCGGTTGTCTGCTCGACGGTCGTGACGGCGCACCGGATGGCAATCTTGTCGAACGCGAGTTCGCAGGCGCCGACGGAAGCGCGGCGTACCAGGTCCTCCCGGTGCGCATCCGCCCAGCCGGTGACGACGATGTTGGGCCGGAACCGATCGAACGGAATCGGTGCGTCGAGCCGAGCGTTCAGGCCGCGCATCGACGCATCGGACAGGATGTGGACTGCCGTGCTGTCCGCGAAGCTAGGGGCAGTCGAGGTGATCCTGACCAGTCGGCACTCCTCGCCGAGGATTTCACCGAGCCAACGTGCAACGTCGTCGCCCTGGTCGATGCCCTGAAACGGTTCGTCGAACATCGTGACATCTCGTAGCCGGGAATGCCGATTCACCTCGACGGTGATCGATCCGAAATCGGCGTGCGACAGGGTAAGGACGTCGTCGACGATCGAGGGATGGACGACGGCGAGGACAGGATCGCTGCGTTGACTGCGGAACGATCCGTCTGCACCGACGATCATGAACTCGCGATCGTGTTCGAGCCCCCGGAACGTCATCGACGCGGTGCTGAGCGACAGGCCCGCGCATCCCTTCACCGGGTAGCACATCAATTCGGTCACTGTCGCGTTCATGCCCATCTCACGTTCAGAGGATACTGGTCACCATGACTCGTGCTTTGTTGGTAGTGGATGTACAGAACGATTTCACCGAGGGCGGCGCCCTCGGCATCGAGGGCGGCGGCGAAGTAGCACGCAAGGTCAGTGAGTTGCTGGCGAAGAAGGGCGACGAGTACGACGTCATCGTGGCCTCGCGTGACTGGCACGACGCTCTCGGCGACAACGGTGGCCACTTCGCGACCGATGAGGTGCCCAACTTCGTCGACACGTGGCCCATGCACTGCGTCGCGGACACGGTCGGGTCGGAGTACCACGGCGAGTTCGTCATCGGATCGGTGGACGTGCACGTCTACAAGGGTCAGGGGAGGCCGTCGTACTCGGCTTTCGAAGGCATCACCGACGAGGGCGTCACGTTGCCGGAGGTGCTGCGAGGCAACGAGGTGACCGATCTCGACGTCGTCGGACTGGCTACCGACTACTGCGTGCGAGCTTCGGCTCTCGACGCGATCGCTCTCGGGCTGAAGGTACGTATTCTCACCGATCTGATCGCCGGTGTTGCTCCCGAGTCTTCGGAGAAGGCACTGACCGAGCTCGTCGCCGCGGGTGCAGTGCTGGTCTGACGAGTCAGTCGTCGATGGTGGTGGTGATGTAGGTGACGCTCGGGGCCTGGGGTGTGGAACCGAATCCGAATCGGACCGGTGGCGTGACGCGGGTCAGTGAGCCGAGATTCTTTCCGTCCCACGACGCCTCGACTGCGGTGACGCGGTATTGGGTGTGAGCCCCGTAGTACTCGCGGCGCCCACCGCCGGCGCTGCCGCGGGTCCTCACGCCGCGGAGCGCCACTCGGGCGATGGGGTCGGTCAGAGTGCAGAACCACGGGGCGGTCGAGATGGCCGTGGGGACGAGCTTCAGCAGCACGCCGAGCGGTGTGATTCGGCCGGTCTGGATTCGCAGGTCCAGTCGACCTGCCTGCACTTCCCTCGATCCGTCCGGCAGGCGCTCGAACGACACCGGCGTGAGAATCGTCTCGTCGAATGTGTATGTGGCCGAGACGAATTCACGCACCTCGTCATCAGGGGCCAAGAGTAGGCGGTGGCCGTTCTCGAACTCGACCATGACGTCGGTGAAGGTGCCGAGCGGAGACCGCGTCCAGTTGCCGACGACGATGCGTGTGCCCGAGGATGTGCCCATCCCGTAGATCTCGCCGTGGAATTTCGATCGTGTCACCAGATCGACTTTAACCACACCGCACGATCGGTGCGGGCATGATGGAATCCATGGCGACTTTGCAACCTACGATATTCGTCCTGTTCGGTGCGACCGGTGACCTCGCGAAGCGCATGGTCCTGCCCTCGTTCTACCAACTCCATGTCGAGGGACTGCTGCCCGAGAAGTGGCTGCTCATCGGCAACGGTCGTCACGACACCGCCGACGACGAGTTCCGCGACCACGTCCACGGAGCGTTGAAGGAATTCGGCTCCGAACTCGGCAGCAAGGACTGGGACGAGTTCGCGAAACGGATCCGATTCGCAGGCAACGGATTCACCGTCGAAGACCCGGGTGCGCTACCGGAGGCGGTGGCGTCGGCCAAGGACGAGGTGGGCGAGAACGCGCAGTTGGTGCACTACATTGCATTGCCGCCGAGCACGTTTCAGGACTACACCAAGGCCCTCGGCGCGCACGACCTCGCCGATGGTGCACGGGTGGTCTACGAGAAGCCGTTCGGCACGTCGCAGCAGGCTTTCGAAGAGCTCGACAAGGTGGTGCACGAGGTTCTCGACGAGAAGCAGGTCTACCGAATCGACCATTTCCTCGGCAAGGAAGCGACCCAGAATTTGCACGTCCTGCGGTTCGCGAACGGCATGATCGACGGCATCTGGAATGCCGAACACGTGGCCCAGGTGCAGATCGACGTCCCCGAGACCCTGAACATCGACGACCGAGCCGAATTTTACGACAGCACCGGGGCCGTGCTCGACATGTTGGTGACTCACCTCTTTCAGGTCGCCGCCGAGATCGCGATGGAACCGCCTGCGTCCTTGGCTGCCGACGATCTGCAATCCGCGCGGGAAACGGTCATCGGATGCTTCCGTCCGATCGACACGGCCGAGGTCGTACTCGGCCAGTACGACGGCTATCGCGACGTCGAGGGTGTCGCCGACGATTCGACCGTGGACACGTTCGTCGCAGCCAAGCTGTGGGTCGACACCGATCGATGGCGCGGCGTGCCGTTCTTGCTTCGAACCGGAAAGATGTTGGGAGTCAGTGCTCAGCGTGTGTCTCTGGTGTTCCGGAAGCCGGAGAACAGCCCGCTGACCGATCTCCCGGACGACGGCGCGGTGCTGTCCTTCGACTTGTCCGGCAGCGGTTCGATCGATATGGCGATGACGGTGAAGGAGCCGGGACCGGACTTCGATCTGTCCGTCGGGCATCTGTCTCTGCCGTTGCCGTCCGTTCCCAACGCCGACCCACTGTCGCCGTACTCACGCCTGATTCTCGACGTGCTCAACGGTGATCGTTCGTTGTTCACTCGCCCCGACGGGCTTGCACACGTCTGGGAAGTGGCGGCACCGCTGTTGAACGATCCACCCGAGGTGAAGCCGTACGCGGAGGGGTCGATGGGTCCGGAGGGATCTGCCGATCTCGCGGCGCCGTGCGGATGGTTGGTGCACTGACGCATTCCTCGGCCGTGTCGGGTTCGTTGGGGCGATGAGTTTTGCTCTCCGTCGAGGTCTGAGGCTCATGATCATTGTTGCTGGGTATCTGACTGTCGATCCGAACGAAAGAGATCGGTATCTGCAGGGTTGTGTCGAGGTGGTTCGGCTCGCGCGCGAGTCCGAAGGATGCGAGGACTTCGCGATCGCTGCGGACCTGTTCGACGAGCGACGGATCAACGTGTACGAGCGTTGGGCCGACGAAGCGCAGCTGCACGCCTTCCGTGGATCCGGTCCCGATTCCGAACAGCAGGCCGCGATCCTCGACGCCAACGTCCGCGAATTCGATGCTTCCGAGCGGGCTTAGCGGTGGATTCGGCGTGTCGCAGGCTTCAGATATATAGTCCCGCTTGGTCGATCGGCGTTGTGCATCGAATCCGGGTGTATCCGGCGTAGCGTGCACTGTGCAACGCCAGTGCACTGGCTGGCATGTCATAGGTGAGGATTCCGAATGGCACAGCGAGCATCTCGGGGCGTCATGGACCGGCGAATCGGTAACACGTGGTGACGGTGCGGAGTGGCGGCGGGCGCACGGTAACCGCCGTTCGAGGTGCCGTCTCGACTCTCAACCCGGGTTACTTCGCGTTGGTCATGGCCACCGGAATCATCTCCGTCGCGATGAAGAACAACGACCAGCCGCTCATCTCCTCGGCGCTGTTCGTGATCGGGGTTCTCGCCTGGGTAGTTTTGGTGGTGCTGCACTGCTGGCGGTTACTGCGCTTCGGGTCTCTGCTGCGCGCGGATTTCACCGATCCGCGACGCGGATTCGGATTCTTCACCTTCGTCGCCGCCACAGACGTCCTGGGCACCCGCTTCGCCGCCGGGGGAGTGCACACGGTGGCCCTGGGGTTCCTGGCTCTCGGGGCGCTGAGTTGGTTCGTGCTCGGATACGTGGTGCCCTCGACGGCGATACTGAATCCGTCGATTCGCCCGGCACTCATGGGCGCGAACGGCACCTGGTTCATCTGGGTGGTTGCCTGTCAATCCGTTGCCGTGCTCGCTGCTGCCCTCGAACCTGTGGTCACAACCGGTAGGAACGAACTCGCACTGGTGGCCGTGTTCTCCTGGTCCGTCGGCGCTTTTCTCTATGCGGGCGTAGCGATTCTGGTCGCGGCGAGGCTGCTGCTCTATCCGCTGAACCCGGTCGACCTCACTCCGGTCTATTGGGTTGCGATGGGCGCAACCGCTATCACCGTCCTCGCAGGCGCCCGCATCGTTCAAATGGCCGATGCCCCTATGGTCGATGCCACCCGCGGCCTGATCGGTGGCACTGCGGTGATGTTCTGGTCCTTCGGAACTTGGCTCATCCCAGTCCTGTTCGCCGCGGCGTGGTGGCGGCATGTCAAGAATCGAGTTCCGCTGGTCTACGACGCGACTCTGTGGAGCATCATCTTCCCTCTCGGGATGTACGGCGTCGCCTCGCACTACCTGGGCCAGGCGGACAACTTATCCATGATGGAAGTCGTCGGCGACGCGGTGTCCTGGGTTGCGTTGGGTGCGTGGTCGATCGTTTTCCTGGCGATGATCTGGCATCTCGTCGACCGATTGGTGGTTCACCCCTGAAGGTTTCGGCTTGTCTTGCCTCGCTACTCCAATTCTCGGGAGGACTTTCATGAGCGCCACCATCAACAGTGGATTGACAGATGCTTTGATCAAGACTCGTCGATTCTTTCGAAGCAACCAGCCTGTTTCTGCCGATGGGCGGACGCTGCTCGCGATCGGGGGACGTTCGGGCGATTCGTTCTACCGGGATCGTTGGAGTCACGACAAAGTGGTCCGGTCGACCCACGGGGTGAATTGCACCGGATCGTGCTCCTGGAACGTCTACGTCAAGGACGGCATCATCACGTGGGAGACCCAGGCCGTCGACTATCCGACTGCCGGACCGGACAAGCCTGAGTACGAGCCGCGCGGGTGTCCTCGCGGTGCCTCCTTCTCCTGGTACACCTACTCGCCGACGCGAACCCGGTATCCCTACATTCGTGGGGTACTGCTCGAGATGTACCGGGAAGCGAAGTCCCGGTTGAAAGATCCAGTGCTCGCCTGGGCAGACGTGACCGAGGATCCTGAGCGCGCCGCACGCTACAAGCGCGCGCGAGGCAAGGGTGGCTTGGTGCGTGCCACGTGGGACGAGGCCATCGAGATAGTGGCGGCGGCGCACGTGCACACGATCCGAAAATGGGGCCCCGACCGCGTCGCCGGGTTTTCTCCCATTCCCGCGATGTCGATGGTCTCGCACGCGTCCGGTGCCCGCTTCGTGAACCTCATCGGGGGATCGATGCTGAGCTTCTACGACTGGTACGCGGACATGCCGGTCGCTTCCCCTCAGATGTTCGGGGATCAAACGGACGTCCCCGAATCCGGGGACTGGTGGGATTCGAGCTACCTGATCATCTGGGGTACCAACGTGCCGGTCACCCGGACACCGGACGCGCACTGGATGATCGAAGCCCGTTACCGCGGACAGAAAGTCATCGTCGTCTCACCGGACTTCGCCGACAGCACCAAGTTCGCCGACGAGTGGCTCCCTGCCGAGCCCGGTACCGATGGTGCTCTGGCGATGGCCATGGGACACGTGATCCTCAAAGAGTTCTACGTCGACCGGCAGACTCCCTACTTCACCGAGTACGTCAAGAAGTTCACGGATCTGCCGTTTCTTGTCACTCTCGACGAAACACACGATCCGGAGGGCGAGGTCACCTATACCGCCGGAAAGTTCTTGACCGCCTCGGACCTCACCGACGAGATCGTGAGCGAGCAGGAGAACTCCGAGTTCAAGACGGTCATGGTCGACGCGAGAACCAACCGGCTCGTCGTGCCCCCTGGCACGCTGGGCCATCGCTACGGTGAAACCGGCGAGGGCAAGTGGAACCTCGATCTCGGCGACATCGATCCGACACTGTCGCTGATCGACGGCGCGGATCAGTACGTTCCGATCGATATGCCGCGCTTCGATGCAGGCCAGGGCAATGCAGGCCAGGGCAAGGTCGGCGTGATTCGACGCGGTGTACCGGTACGCCGCGTGGCAGGGCGGCTCGTCACCACGGTATTCGACCTGATGCTCGCCCAGTACGGCGTTGGTAGACCCGAACTACCCGGGAGTTGGCCCAGCGGTTACGACGACGCAGAATCCCCCTACACGCCCGCGTGGCAAGCTGCGATCACCGGAGTCTCCGCGGACGCTGCCGAACGGATCGGCCGCGAGTTCGCCCAGAACGCCGAGGACTCCAAGGGTCGGTCGATGATTCTGATGGGTGCGGGCACCAATCATTGGTTCCATTCCGACACCATCTATCGGACCTTCCTGACGATGACGACGATCACGGGATGCCAGGGCGTGAACGGTGGCGGTTGGGCGCATTACGTCGGCCAGGAAAAGGTCCGTCCGCTGACCGGGTACAACCAGTTGGCCAATGCCCTGGACTGGGTACGACCGCCGAGAAACATGGTGCAGACGGCCTACTGGTACCTGCATACCGACCAGTTCCGCTATGACCAATTCGGTGCCGACACGCTGACGGCACAGACCGGCAAAGGCCAACTGGCGGGCAAGACGACTGCCGACGTGATCGCACAGTCCGCGCGTCTGGGCTGGATGCCGTCCTACCCCACATTCGATCGAAATCCCTTGGTGATCGGTGCGCAGGCCGAGCAGAAGGGGGAGTCGGCCAAGGACTATGTCGTCGAGGAGTTGAAGGCCGGGCGGCTGAAGTTCGCGGCCGAGGATCCTGATGCGCCGGAGAACTTTCCGCGGGTTCTGTCGTTGTGGCGGTCGAATCTGTTCGGTTCCTCGGCGAAAGGAAACGAGTACTTTCTCAATCACCTCCTCGGCACGTCACACACCGTCAGCGCCCGGGAGACTGCGCAGCGCTTCCGACCGCAGGACGTTCGCTGGCACGACGAGGCGCCCATCGGCAAGCTCGATCTCCTGACGACCCTCGATTTCCGGATGACGAGTTCGACGCTGCTCTCGGACATCGTCCTGCCGGCCGCAACCTGGTACGAAAAACACGACCTGTCGACGACGGATATGCATCCGTTCGTCAACTCTTTCAATCCCGCGATCTCCCCGCCGTGGCAGTCGCGTACCGATTGGGATGCCTGGCAACAGATTTCCCAGGTATTCAGCAAGCTCGCGGTGCGTCACCTCGGTACGCAAACCGATGTGGTCGCCGCACCCCTGACCCACGACACCCCGGATGCGATGGCAGCACCGCACGGCAAGGTCCGCGACTGGAAGTACGGAGAATGCGAACCGGAGCCCGGCGTCACGATGCCCAAAATTATCGAAGTCGAGCGGGACTACACGGCGATCGGTGACAAGATGCGCGCCGTCGGGCCGTTGCTGGACACCTTGGGTGCGACCACCAAGGGAGTCACCTTCGATCTGAGCCGAGAAATCGCTGATCTCAAAGAGAAGAACGGTGTCGTGCGCGGTGGTCCGGCCGATGGCCGTCCCGATATTCTCCGTGACATCCAGGCCTGCGAGATGATCCTGGCCCTGTCCGGCACCACCAATGGAAGGCTCGCCACTCAGGGCTTCAAGACACTCGAAAAGCGCACCGGCAGAATGCTGCACGACCTGGCCTCCGAAAACGAGGGCAAGCGCATCACGTTCTCCGATACCCAACACGGCCCGGTTCCGGTGATCACCTCACCCGAATGGTCCGGATCCGAGACCGGCGGCCGTAGATACTCGCCGTTCACGATCAATGTCGAACGGGAAAAACCGTGGCACACGCTGACCGGTCGTCAGCACTTCTACCTCGATCACGATTGGATGACCGAGCTGGGCGAAGGGCTGCCCACCTTCCGGCCACCGCTGAACATGACCGCACTCTTCGACGAACCGGAGATCGGAGCGACGCCCGACCACGGGGTCTCGGTCCGATACTTGACGCCGCACAACAAGTGGTCGATTCATTCCGAATACCAAGACAATTTGCTCATGCTCTCGCTGTTCCGCGGCGGGCCAGGAATCTGGATGAGCCCGCAGGATGCGGAGAAGATCGGTGTGCGAGACAACGAGTGGATCGAAGCCGTCAACCGCAACGGTGTGGTCGACGCGCGTGCCATCATCTCGCATCGGATGCCCGAAGGCACTGTCTTCATGTATCACTCGCAGGACCGCCTCATCGACACACCGATTTCGGAGACGACCGGCCAGCGCGGCGGTAATCACAACTCGCTCACCAGGCTCATGATCAAACCCACGCACATGATCGGCGGATACGCCCAACAGACGTACGCCTTCAACTACATGGGACCTACCGGCAATCAACGCGACGAAGTCACCGTGATCCGCCGTCGTAATCAGGAGGTGGAGTACTGATGCGAGTAATGGCTCAGATGGCGATGGTCATGAATTTGGACAAGTGCATCGGGTGCCACACGTGCTCGGTCACGTGCAAGCAGGTGTGGACCAATCGCACCGGCGCCGAACACGTCTGGTTCAACAATGTGGAGACGCGGCCCGGCCAAGGTTATCCGCGCACCTACGAAGATCAGGAGAAGTGGAAAGGTGGCTGGACACTCGACAAGCGTGGCCGGCTGAAGCTGAAGGCAGGCGGTCGACTGAAGAACCTCGCCACCATCTTCGCCAACCCCAATCTGCCCGGCATCAACGACTATTACGAGCCGTGGACCTACGACTACGAGAACCTCACCACCGCCCCGGCTCAGGATCATATGCCGGTAGCACGGCCCAAATCCTTGCTGACCGGTGAGAATACGAAAGTCACCTGGTCCTCGAACTGGGACGACGACCTTGCCGGGTCGGTCGAGCACGGGCACAACGATCCGATACTCCAGCAGATCGGCAACAAGATCAAATTCGAGTACGAGCAGGCATTCATGTTCTACCTGCCACGTATTTGTGAACACTGCCTCAATCCGTCCTGCGTGGCGTCGTGTCCCACCGGGGCGATATACAAGCGAGTAGAGGACGGCATCGTCCTCGTCGACCAGGATCGCTGCCGTGGCTGGCGGCAATGCGTCAGCGGCTGCCCGTACAAGAAGATGTACTTCAACCACAAGACCGGCAAGGTCGAGAAATGTACTTTCTGCTACCCGCGTATCGAGATCGGCCAGCCCACAATCTGTTCCGAAACGTGCGTGGGACGGCTGCGGTATCTCGGACTGATGTTGTACGACGCAGACCGGGTGCTCGATGCGGCCTCGGTGACCGACGAACACGACCTGCTGCAAGCCCAACGCAACGTCTTTCTCGACCCGAACGATCCGGAAGTTGTTCGACAGGCGCAGCGTGCCGATATCCCCGACGACTGGATCGAAAGTGCGCAACGCTCGCCCATTTGGGCGTTGATCAACGAATACGAGGTCGCGCTTCCGTTGCATCCGGAATTCCGAACGATGCCGATGGTCTGGTACATACCGCCGCTGTCTCCGGTTGTGGATGCAGTCCGCGAAACCGGTGAGGACGCCGAACGGAAGGGAAACCTGTTCGCTGCCATAGACTCCCTGCGGATCCCTATCGAGTATCTCGCCGGGTTGTTCACGGCAGGGGATACCGCTCCGGTGGACATGGTGCTCCGCAAGCTTGCCGCGATGCGTTCGTTCATGCGCGATATCAATATGGGTTGGGAGGTAGACGAATCCATCCCCGAGTCCGTCGGGATGACCGGGCAAGAAATGATGGACATGTACCGTCTGCTCGCCATCGCAAAGTACGACGAGCGATACGTCGTACCGGCGGCCCATTACGAGGACGCCCACAAGCTCGAGAACATCGCCACCGAGTGTTCCCTCGACGTCGAGGGTGGGCCCGGGATGGGCGGGATGGACGGCTCGTTCGGTGGCGACCCCGGTATGGGTGCCGATCCTGGTGTCGGTTCACCGGCAGGGCCGGGACGCCCGGCGGGTGTGCGGATCAACCTGATGGACTGGAATGGGCAGGGCACCCCCGATGGGCTTTTCCCTGAGGTTGCCGGATCGTCCGAGTCGGCGGAGACGGAGCACCGGTAATGACCCCACGCGTGCCCAAACTCAGATATTCCACCGACGAACTCACCCGCACCTGGCAGTCCGCCTCGATGCTGATGGATTACCCGGACGCGCACCTGATGTCTCATCTCGACCTTCTCGGCCGAGTCGCTGCCACCCTGCCGGCGAAACTCGGTACGGGACTGCAGGAAACGATCGATCACCTACGCACTCGGCCGCTACCGGAGTCCGAGACCGACTACGTCGACACCTTCGACACTCGCAGGCGCGGCTGCCTGTTCTTGACCTACTTCTCGAACGGAGAGACTCGAAAACGCGGGCTCGCGCTGCTGCGTATCAAGCAGGTCTACACCAAGGCGGGGCTGATGCTTGCCGAGGATCAACTACCCGATCATCTCTGTGTCGTATTGGAATTCGCCGCTACGACCGATCAGCGGGCGGGTCTGAAGATTATATTGGACAATCGCGCCGGCCTGGAGTTGCTCCGCCTGCATCTACGCGACATCGAATCGCCGTGGAGCGGGGCGATGGAGGCAGTGTGCGCCACCTTGCCCCCGCTCAAAGGCAAGGATCACGAAGCTGTCGAACGATTGATCGCCGAGGGGCCGGAAGACGAGCAGGTGGGTCTCGATCCCTATGGTTCGCCCGATTTGCTACCGATGCCTGGAGGTGCATGATGGACAATGTCCGGGATGTGTTCCTGTGGTTGATCTTCCCTTACATCTGCCTGACCATTTTTGTTCTCGGCCACATCTGGCGCTATCGCTACGACAAGTTCGGCTGGACTTCCCGATCGAGTCAGATGTACGAAAGCCGCATTCTGCGCTGGGCGAACCCGATGTTCCACTTCGGCATTCTTGCCGTATTCCTCGGACATGTAATGGGCCTGGGCATTCCCGAAAGCTGGACCGAGGCCGTCGGGATTTCGGAGAACATCTACCACTTCATGGCGGTCACGGTGGGCATCGTGGCCGGTGTATTCACCCTCGTCGGCTTGGCAGGTCTGCTTTATCGTCGGCGCTTCACCAAGGCCGTTATGGGGGCGACGACCAGGATGGACAAGCTGATGTATCTCATGCTCACCCTGGTGATCCTGGGCGGCCTGGTCAACACCGGGTCCGGCGTCGTCGGAGAATACAACTACCGCGAAGGTGTGTCCGTCTGGTTCCGTGGCATCTTCTTCTTCGACCCGCAGCCCGAATTGATGGCGCATGCCCCGTTCAGCTTCCAATTTCATGCGCTGGCCGCCATCAGTCTTTTCGCGGTATGGCCTTTCACCCGATTGGTGCACGTATTCACCGCCCCGTTGGGATATCTCTTTCGGCCATACATCATCTACCGCAGCCGTGATGCGCACGAAGGATCCCGTGAACGCCGTCGTGGCTGGGACAAGGTCGACACGATACCTCGGCGAAGGTGAACGTCGAATACGATGTGCCGCAGTAGTTGTGGTGGATGCCTTTAGGGCGAGCTCCGGCGACTATTGACAGAAGCCATCTCGACGGCCGACCCTTGAACCAGCCTACGGTAACGAGGAGCGGTCATGACCGGGAACAGTTTCGGTGCGCTGGATCAATTGACGGTGGGCGAGACTGCCTACGACATCTTCCGCCTCGATCGTGTCGAGGGGTCGTCGCGGCTGCCCTACAGCCTCAAAGTGCTGCTGGAGAACTTGCTGCGTAACGAGGACGGGCACCTGGTCACCGCGGAGCAGGTGCGGGCGCTGGCAGGGTGGGATCCACATGCGCAGTCCAGTTCGGAAATACAGTTCACACCGGCACGGGTTCTGATGCAGGACTTCACCGGAGTGCCGTGCGTGGTGGACCTGGTGGCCATGCGGGACGCCATGACTGCACTCGGTGGTGACCCGCAACGGATCAATCCGCTCATCCCCACCGATCTGGTCATCGATCACTCGGTGATCGTCGACATGTTCGGCCGACCCGAGGCATTCCACACCAACGCCGAACTCGAGTTCGAGCGCAATCACGAGCGCTACGAGTTGCTCCGGTGGGCTCAACAGGCGTTCGACGGTTTCCAGGTGGTCCCGCCCGATACCGGAATCTGCCATCAGGTGAACCTGGAGTACCTGGCTCGGGTGGTGTTCACCAAGGACGGACCCGATCGCACGGTGGCTTATCCGGACACCCTGGTCGGGACGGATTCGCACACCCCGATGATCAACGGGCTCGGAGTACTGGGTTGGGGTGTCGGAGGAATCGAAGCAGAGGCGGCCATGCTCGGCCAGCCGATGAGCATGCTGATTCCGCAGGTGGTCGGGTTGAAGTTGAGCGGCGAGTTGAGCGAGGGGACTACCGCCACCGACCTGGTCCTCACCGTGGCAGAGGTGCTTCGCCGCACCAGGGTCGTCGGCAAGTTCGTGGACTTCTTCGGTCCAGGGGTGGCCAACGTGCCGCTGGCCACCCGCGCCACCCTGGGGAACATGAGCCCGGAGTACGGGTCGACAGCCGCTGTATTCCCCGTCGACGACGAGACGTTGAGTTACCTGCGGCTGACCGGCCGGCCGGCCGAGCAGATTGCGCTGGTGGAGGCGTACGCCAAGGCGCAAGGACTCTGGCACGACCCCGATCACGAGCCGGAATTCAGTCAGGTCGTCGAGCTGGACCTGGGTACCGTCGAGCCGTCGATCGCGGGCCCGAAGCGACCGCAGGATCGGATCCCACTGCGCGTGGCCCAGCGCGCGGTACGCGGTCTGCTGGCCGGCCGCTCGCATTCCGACGCGGTCCAGGGCGGTCTCGACGACGCTGTGGACGGCTCGTTTCCCGCCAGCGATCCCGTAGCGATCAGCCGCCGTATCGAGCGCGACGAGCCGCCTCGGTCATCTTCGTACGACGAGACACTCACCTGGCCCGAGGACCCCACGAAGGTGACCCTCGACGGTACCGAGTTCGACATCGATCACGGGCACGTGGTGATCGCGGCGATCACCTCGTGCACCAACACTTCCAACCCGACCGTGATGATCGGGGCAGGACTGCTCGCGAAGAACGCGGTCGAGCGCGGACTGCGCAGCAAGCCGTGGGTGAAGACGTCGCTGGCGCCCGGGTCCAGGGTCGTCACCGACTACTACAACCGCGCCGGGCTCACCCCGTACCTGGAGAAGCTCGGATTCGACTTGGTGGGTTACGGCTGCACCACCTGCATCGGTAACTCGGGCCCGTTGATTCCCGAGGTCAGCGCGGCAGTCACCGGCCACGATCTGGCGGTGGCCTCGGTGCTGTCGGGGAACCGGAACTTCGAGGGCCGGATTCACGCCGAAACGAAGATGAACTTCCTGGCCTCGCCTCCGCTGGTCATCGCCTACGCGTTGGTCGGCACCACCCAGGCAGACCTACTCATCGAGCCACTCGGCCAGGACGCCGAAGGCAATGATGTGTTCCTGCGCGATATCTGGCCCACCACGGCGGAGATCAAAGCAGTGGTCGACGAGTGCGTGGAGGCGAGCATGTTCACCGACGGATACGCCGATGTCCTCGCCGGTGACGCGAATTGGCAGGGCATGGACGTATCGAAGTCCGGCACTTTCGACTGGAGTGACACGTCCACCTACGTGCGCAATCCTCCGTACTTCGACGACATGCCCCGCGAGCCACTGCCGGTCCGAGACATCATCGGTGCTCGGGTATTGACGCTGCTCGGAGACTCGGTCACCACCGATCACATCTCGCCGGCAGGTGCGATCGGTGCTGATTCCCCGGCGGGCCGGTATCTGAGCGAGCATGGGGTGGATCGGAAGGATTTCAACTCCTACGGTTCGCGTCGCGGCAATCACGACGTGATGATCCGTGGAACGTTCGCGAATGTCCGTCTGCGCAACCAGCTCGTCCCCGGCGTCGAAGGCGGTGTCACCCGCTACCTGCCCGACGGCTCTCAGCAGTCGATCTTCGATGCCGCGATGGCCTATAAAAAAGACGGCGTGCCGTTACTGGTGCTGGCCGGCGCCGACTACGGCTCGGGATCTTCACGAGACTGGGCCGCCAAAGGCACCATGCTTCTCGGGGTGAAGGCGATCCTGGCCACCTCGTTCGAGCGGATACACCGATCGAATCTGATCGGGATGGGGGTGCTGCCGCTGCAGTTCAGGGAAGGGGAGAGCGCCGAACAGCTCGGGCTCACCGGCGAAGAAACGTATTCGGTGATCGGGCTAGAAGGCGCAGGCCCGCTCCCCAGTGAGGTCACCGTCCGGGTCGAGACCGACGGGAAGGGGCGTGAGCTGACGGCGACCGTGCGCATCGATACTCCCGCGGAAGCGGCGTACTTCCAGCACGGAGGGATTCTGCCGTACGTCCTGCGCCGTATGCTGGCCGGCTGATGACAGCCGACTCGACGCCAGCTCCCCAGTCCGACAGTCCTGATGCCGACCGTGATGTCGAGCGTGTCCTGGTGTTGGCCGCCCACCCCGACGACGTCGACTTCGGTGCGGCCGGCACGGTCGCCGGCTGGACCGAGCGCGGAATCGTGGTCAGTTATTGCCTGGCCACCTCGGGCGACGCCGGCGGATTCGAAGACATTCCGCGCGAGGCGATGGCGGCGATGCGCGAAGCCGAACAGCAGGCCGCTGCGGCTGCGGTCGGTGTGCACGACGTGGAGTTCCTCCGGTTCGACGACGGCGCGCTGTACCCGACGATGGAGCTGCGCAAAGGGTTCAGTCGGGCAATCAGGAGGGTTCGCCCACAGCGGGTGCTGATCCAGTCACCGGAGTTCGATTGGAGCAGGGTGGGTGCCTCGCACCCCGATCATCGGGCGGCGGGTGAGGCCGCCTTCGCCGCCGTGTACCCCGATGCCAGAAACCCGTTCGCGCACCCGGAGCTGCTCGCGGACGAAGGTCTGCAGGCATGGTCGGCGCACCAACTGTGGATCATGGGTGGACCGCACAACAACAGGGCCGTCGACATCACGGCAACGTTCGATTCCAAGGTGGCCGCGTTGCGGGCCCATCGCAGTCAAACCGGGCATATCCACGAGCTCGACGCACTGTTGCGTGGGTTCGCGGGTGCGGCCGCGTCGCAGGCAGGGCTGCCCGAAGGTCGACTTGCGGAGGCGTTTCAGGTAGTCGCGGTTACGTAAGCTTCTCGCACGAAGTCAGGGACCGATTATCTGCTCGGCATGAGCATCCACGCGGCAAGGTAGATCAGCGCGACGGTTCCGCCCGAGACGACAGTGCCGAGCACGGTCAGGACTCGGACGAGGTTGGCGTCGATGCCGAAGTACTCGCCGATGCCGCCGCACACACCTGCGACCATCTTCTGCGAGTCGGAGCGGACGAATTCTTTGGGTGGGTTGGTGGAAGTCATGCCGACAAGTCTCTCGATGTGGATGTCTTTGCACATCGGGAAGTCCACCCATCTTCACCCTGAAGTTGCCTACGTTGTGCGCGGTGCCCAACCCCTCGATCAAGAGTCAAGACACCTTTCGGATAAAAAACCTCATGCCCGAATGGACGTCCAAAGGCGTTTATTCGTGTGGTTTGCGCATTGTCCCGAGTGAAATAAATGTTGTACGGGTACCGATGAGGGCGTAAGAATTCGACACGACCACTCAATGCTGCGCCGCACTGCCGAGTGCGGTAGGAACGACATCAGGTCGTACTTTCTACGGCTGTTCCAAATGACTAGTACAGGAGATTTCATGGGTTCAGCAGCAGGGTTCATCAGTGACATTTTCTCGGGCGTTCTCGACGGGCTCGTCGAGTCGATCGTGGACCAGATCGTAGGCGTACTGACATCCGGTAGCGCTGCCTGATTTTGTTCACGGTGCACGCTGTAATCGCAGTCGGGGGCGGTTACGGTGGCATCGAGAACGCGTCCGATAAGTGACGTCAGCAATTCAGTGTGAGTCGAATTTCAGATTTCGACGTACAAGATGTGATCTCGTGAGGTAGACATACCGCTACAGAGACCGTTTTGTGATTACCGTCGCAGAATCTCTGATCCATTTCCTCTCACGAAGGAGTTCTTATATGGGATCCGCCGAACTTGCTGGAATTTTCGGTCTGCTGGCCAAGCTTCTCGGAGCAGCATCGGGTAGCTCGGACACTGCGCCTGCCGCAGCCCTCTAAATCTTTCGACTATGGCCGGTACCCCGCAATACTGGGGTACCGGCCATCGGTCTGTCCGGCGACGCACGCCCTAGTCTGGGTCGGTGCACACCGTTCCCATACAGATGCCCGACGGTTCGACAGTGCCGGTATCGCTTTTTCCGGCCGACGGACCGGACGATGCGCCGGTCGTGGTGATCATGCCGGGTCTCGGAATTCCGGGCGGCTACTACCGCCTGTTCGCCGAAGCCCTGGTCGCCCGCGGTTTCCACGCCGCTGTCGGTGATCTCCGCGGACAAGGCGACAGCGTCCCCAAACCCAGTTCCGCCAGCAAGTACGGCTATCAGGAACTGGTATCGGTGGACTTTCCTGCCATCTTCGAGGTGGTGCGCGAGGAATTTCCGGCCGCCACTCCCTATCTTCTGGGCCACAGCATGGGTGGCCAACTCGGGTCGATGTATGCAGCTCGAATCCGCGGTCGCCTGGCCGGGCTGATCTTGGTGGCCTCGGGGTCGCCGTACCACCGAGGCTTCGGAACCGTGCGCGGTGTTCCATTGCTGTTCGGCGCCGCAGCCATGGCGTTGACGAGCAGCATTGCCGGCTTCTGGCCAGGGGATCGCGTCGGTGTCGGTGGTTTCGGGCGGCAGTCGCGTGTGCTGATCGAAGACTGGTCCAAATTCGCCCGGACCGGACTGATCGAGCCGTCCGGCGCAGATATGGACTACGAGGAGCGGATGCGCCGACTGAAGCTACCGGTCCTGACGATCACGATCGAAGGGGACGAGGTGGCGCCGCCCGGGTCGATGAAGAACTTGGTCGACAAACTCGCCAACGCCGACGTCACCGCCGCGCATGTCGCCGAGTCACTCGGCCACAACGGCTGGATTCGGAATCCAACGGCCGTCGCGGACCTCGTGAGCTCGTGGATACATCGCTGAAAGTTCCTGTCGCCGACGTCAGGGCCGTAGCGCGTTCCACAGGAATCGGAAGGACAGTGCCGTCTTGAAGGCCAGCTGAGCGTTGTCCGCAGCGCCGCCGTGCCCGCCTTCGATGTTCTCGAAGTAGGTGACGGGCTGGCCCAGTTCTTCGAGCCGCGCGGCCATTTTGCGGGCATGACCGGGGTGCACCCGGTCGTCGCGTGTCGAGGTCGCAATGAGGATCGGCGGATAGCGTCTCTCGTCCGGTGCCACGATGTTCTGGTACGGCGAGTATTCGGAGATGAATGCCCACTCGTCGGGGTCGTCCGGGTCGCCGTATTCCGCCACCCACGACGCCCCTGCCAGCAGTAGGTGGTATCGCTTCATGTCCAGCAGTGGTACCTGGCAGACCAGAGCGCCGAACAGTTCGGGGTATCTGGTCAGCATGATTCCGATCAGGAGTCCGCCGTTGCTTCCTCCCTGAGCGCTGAGCTGGCTGGGGGTGGTGATCTCGCGCTCCACCAGATCCTTTGCCACGGCCGCAAAATCTTCGTGGACCTTGTGTCGGCCTGCGCGCAGCACCTGGGTATGCCATTCGGGGCCGTACTCGCCGCCGCCTCGGATGTTGGCCACTACGTACGTGCCGCCCTGCTCGAGCCAGGCCAGACCGGTTGCACCGCTGTACGACGGCGTCATCGAGATCTCGAATCCTCCGTAGCCGTAGAGCATCGTCGGCCCGGGGCCCATGCCTTCCTTGCGGACCACGAAGTAGGGCACGGAAGTGCCGTCGAGTGAAGTCGCAAAATACTGGGTGACGGCCATCGAATCGGTGTCGAAGAACGACGGCGCCTGTTTGAGGACTTCGAGGTCGCCGCCGACTGTGCCGAACAGCAGCGTGGCAGGCGTCAGATAACCACTCGACGACAGAAAGAACTCGTCACCGTTCTCCTCCGCGTCGGTGCCGACGATCTCGGTGGAGGTCGAATCCGGTAGGCCGAGCAGGGGCTGATCGTCCCAGGCATCAGCGCCAGGAGTGAGTACTCGGAACTCGCTGCGCACGTCTACGAGCGTGACGACGAGCAAGTGGTTCTCGGTCCAAGCGAACTGATGCAGGGAGCGGTGTGCGTCGGGCGAGAACAGTACGGTCATCTCGCGGTCCCCGGCGAGGAAGCTCTCGAAGTTCGCGGCCAATAGGGCGCCCGACGGATACGTCTTGTCGCCGATCGTCCACTCGGTCATCGTGCGGACCAGTAGCCACTGCTTGTGGACCGAAGTCGTCGCATCGGTCGGTGTATCGATCAGCGTCAGGGCTGTGCCATCGAGCAGATACAACTCGGCGTTGAAGAAGTCCGTCGCGCGTTGCACGAAGTCACGTTCGAATCCGGGAGTCCGGTCGTGCCACGCCGAAATCGAGATGTCGTTCGCCGTTCCCTCGTACACGGTTTCGGCCTCGGCAAGTGGGGTGCCGCGGGTCCACCGCTTGGCGACACGCGGATATCCCGAGTCGGTGAGCGAACCTGCACCGAAGTCGGTTCCTACATAGACGGTGTCGGCGTCGATGTACCCGATGTCGGTCTTGGCTTCGGAAACGAAGAATCCGCCGCCCGACGGGTCGCGGAACGTGCGCGTCCGCAAGTCGAATTCGCGGACGATCGACGCGTCGGCGCCGCCGCGGGACATCGTGACCAACGCGAGGTGCTGATCGGGACGCAGCACCTGCGCACCGCTCCACACCCAGTTCTCGCCTTCGGTCTCGGCGACGGCGTCCAGGTCGAGCAGGATGTCCCACTCGGGCGAGTCCTTGCGGTATTCCGTCATCGTGGTCCGACGCCACAGTCCTCGGATGTGCTCGGCGTCGCGCCAGAAGTTGTACAGGTACTCACCGCGCCGCCGCGCGTACGGGATTCGTGCGTCGGTGTCGAGGACCTCGCGCACGCGGGCTTTCATCGCGTCGAATTCTGGGCCGGCCAACGCGGCGGTGGTGGCGGCATTACGGGTGCGTACCCAGTCCAATGCGCGCTCGTCGGTGACCTCTTCGAGCCACAGGTACGGATCAGAGGTGTTGCTCATGCCCTATTTGTACCCTCGTAGGTACTGTCCCTCCCACGGTGACCGGACACGTGCCGGTGCTCACTCTCGTGTCGGGGTCGTGGTGTTCGAGGAAGGATCGCCGGATATGAATCTGTGGGAACAGCACTGCTGTCTGCCGCTGGTGCCCACTGCGGACATCACGGAATTGGCTCGCTACCCGCTCGGGTCGTACGTGTCCGTCAACGTCGGCTTCTCGCCGCATTCCAAAGCAGTCGTGACTGCGCTGGCACAGGATTTCCGTCGTAAAGCCCTCGCCGACGGGCGTTTTCGCATGGTCGACGCGGTGGACGAACCCGAAGCTGTCGAGCTGATCACCCTGGCATTCGACCTGGAGGATTCCGGTCCACTCGAGGGCGATCTCGACAACATTCGCTACTTCCACGGCCTCGGTGTGCGTTCCATGCTTCCGACCTACAACCACGCCAATGCGGCCGGAGGGGGATGCCTCGACGTCGAGGACACGGGTCTGACGGCGTACGGGAGGGACGTGGTTCACGAGATGAATCGTGTGGGGATGCTCGTCGACGGTTCGCACTGCTCGGTCTCGACCGGGCTCGACGTGGCACGTTGCACCGAGCACCCGATGATCTACAGTCACTCGAATTTTGCTGCACTGTGGCAGCATCCGCGGAACATCACCGATGAGCAGGCGCTGGAATGCGCACGCACTACAGGCGTCGTGGGGATCAACGGTGTAGGCATCTTCCTCGGCGTCAACGCGCCCGAGGACGATGGCAAACGGGTGCAGGCGATGGCGGACCACATCGAGTACGGCGTGGAGTTGCTCGGCATCGAGCACGTGGGTATCGGCTCGGACTATTCGTTCGACCACGAGGATTTCGATCACGAGCTGAGAATTCACCCCGAGGCGTTCTCGGAGATGTACACGCGTTGGGGGCCGCTGCAGTGGGTTCCGCCGGAAGGAACGCTGACCCTGCCCGCGGTGCTGCGTGGTCGTGGTTTCGACGACAACGCCGTCGACGCCGTGTTCGGTGGGAACTTCCGGCGGGTCGCAGAGGCGACACAGGCTGCTACCGGCAGGTAACCCGACCGTCTCGAGACAGGGAATCCGTACGCGACTAAGCTGGGGAATCGTGACCTCACACTATGACGTCGTTGTCCTCGGAGCCGGTCCCGGTGGGTACGTCGCTGCTATCCGCGCGGCACAACTCGGACTGAGCACTGCCATCATCGAGAAGAAGTACTGGGGCGGTGTCTGCCTCAACGTGGGCTGCATTCCCTCGAAGGCGCTTCTCCGCAATGCCGAACTTGCGCACCTCTTCACAAAAGAAGCCAAGTTGTTCGGTATCTCGGGCGAAGCGAGCTTCGACTTCGGCGCAGCCTTCGACCGCAGCCGCAAGGTCGCGGAGGGGCGCGTCAAGGGAATTCACTTCTTGATGAAGAAGAACAAGATCCCCGAGTTCGACGGCCAGGGCACCTTCACCGATGCGAACACCATCGAGGTGGAGTTGACCAAGGGCGGCACCGAGACGATCACCTTCGACAACGCCATCATCTCCACCGGCAGCACCACCAAACTGCTGCCGGGAACGTCGCTGAGCGAGAACGTCGTCACGTACGAAGAGCAGATCATGACCCGTGAACTCCCGGGTTCGATGCTCATCGTCGGTGCAGGCGCCATCGGCATGGAGTTCGGCTACATCATGAAGAACTACGGTGTCGATGTCACCATCGTCGAGTACCTCGATCGCGCGCTCCCCAACGAGGACGCCGACATCTCCAAGGAAATCGAGAAGCAGTACAAGAAGCTCGGCGTCCGTATCGTCACCGGTGCCGCTGTACAGAGCATCGACGACGACGGCTCCAAGGTGACCGTCAAGTTCAAGAACAACAAGTCCGGCGACGTCGAAACCGTCACCGTCGACAAGGTGATGCAGTCCGTAGGCTTCGCCCCTCGCGTCGAAGGGTTCGGTCTCGAGACGACCGGTGTCGAGCTCACTGATCGCGGTGCCATCGGCATCACCAGCACGATGAAGACCAACGTCCCGCACATCTACGCAATCGGGGACGTCACCGCCAAGCTGCAGCTCGCTCACGTGGCCGAGGCTCAGGGCGTCGTGGCGGCGGAGACCATCGCCGGCGCGGAGACGCTGCCGATCGAGGACTACCGCATGATGCCGCGTGCGACGTTCTGCCAGCCGCAGGTCGCCAGCTTCGGACTCACCGAAGATCAGGCTCGTGAAGAAGCACAGGCCCGTGGCTCCGACATCAAGGTCGCGAACTTCCCGTTCGCAGCCAACGGCAAAGCCCACGGGCTGGGCGACGCTACCGGTTTCGTCAAGCTGATCGCGGACACCGAGCACGGCGAACTTCTCGGTGGTCACCTCATCGGCCCCGACGTGTCCGAGCTACTGCCGGAACTGACGTTGGCCCAGAAATGGGACCTGACCGTCAACGAGCTCGCTCGCAACGTCCATACACATCCGACGTTGTCCGAGGCATTGCAGGAGGCCATTCACGGCCTCGCAGGACACATGATCAACTTCTGACCCTCCAAGCAGTTACGAAGCTCGTTCGTCTTGTGTGCGCACAAGACGAACGAGCTTTTTTCATGCCCTGTCCGGACTCGTCCTTGCATGGCAGTATGGGCTTTCCGGCCGATGTTGGTCGTGGCCAGGACGATACGACCGAGGCGAAAGAAGTACACCGATGAGAAGTTTCGACAACAAGGTTGCCGTCGTCACCGGGGCCGGATCGGGGATCGGCCGCGCGCTCGCCCTCGATCTGGCGCACCGCGGCGCCAGGCTGGCGCTCTCGGACATCGACGGCGAAGCACTCACGGAGACGGTCGTGTTGTGCGAGAAGATCGGTGCACGCACAGTGTCCTACCAGTTGGACGTCTCCGATCGCGCGGCAATGTATTTCCATGCCGATGCGGTCATCAGCGAATTCGGACGCGTCAACCTCGTGGTCAACAACGCAGGGGTTGCGCTCGGCGCGGATGTTCTGGATATGACCTGGGACGATTTCGAGTGGGTCATGAACATTGATTTCTGGGGAGTCGTCAACGGCTCCAAAGCATTTCTGCCTGCGCTCATCGAGTCCGGTGAAGGTCACCTGGTGAATGTGTCGAGCGTGTTCGGGTTGATGGGCATCCCCGGTCAGAGCGCATACAACTCGGCAAAGTTCGCGGTGCGCGGTTTCACCGAGGCGCTGCGCCAGGAAATGAAAGTCGCTCGCCATCCCGTCGGCGTCAGCTGTGTCCATCCTGGCGGAATCAAGACGAACATCGTTGCCAACGCACGAGGAATGGCAGATCTGGGAGATCACGACGCCGTCGTGCGACGCTTCGAGCAGATCGCCGTCACCTCGCCCACACGTGCCGCCAAGGTGATCCTCGGCGGCGTCGAGCGCAACAAGCCGCGCATCCTCATCGGCCCGGATGCGCGACTGTTCGATCTGATCCCTCGCGTAGTGGGGCCACGGTATCAGGATATTTTGGCCCCGCTCAACAGGATTGGGCGAGCTACCGGCGCCAGGTTCGGGTCGAACAAGGGCTAGCTCCAGCGAATCTCTTTTCAGAAGTCGCGTTCTATTCGCAGAGTTTCGATGGTCGTCGCCAAGCTGTCGTACTGCCCGACCAACAACAGGAATTCGATCAGCTGGCGTTCGTCGAACTCGCGTGCCAAGGCTGACCAGGTTTCGTCCGAGAGGTTCTTGGTGGCCAGTAGTTCGTCGGTCGCGGTGAGTATCGCTCGATAGCGATCACCGAGACCGACTGCTGCGGGCCCTTCCTTTACTTGTGCGAGAAGGGTTTCGGTCACTCCGACGCGCCTGCCGATTCGGCGGTGATGGTCCATCTCGTACCCGCAGTCACGTACGTGTGCGACGCGGTTGATCACCACTTCCGTGTCCTTGCGTGAGATCCGGCCGCCCGGCATCAGCTTCCCGCTGTAGAACAACCAGCCCCGAAAAAGTCCGCGGGTGCGTCCCAAGGTACTGAAAAGATGCGCGTTGGGCGCGCCCGCAGCCTTCGACAGGACGCGCCACAAGGCCCAGTTGATGGGGCCGAGGTCCTTGAACGTTCCGGATGCAATGCGCGGTGAGCTCACGCCTTCTCACGCTACCTGCGGTTTCCGCTGTGCACCATCGGAAAAGAGCAATCGGTGCTAGCGGACAATCGATGTACGTAACCAGCCGACCGTTACTGCAGCGACAGCACCACCTCGGCTGCATCTGCCGGGTGGGTGTACGGCCACCAATGTTCGCCGTCGACTGTCATCACATGTAGGTCCGGTATCCAGCGCTCGAGTCCGTCGGCAAGGTCGGCGGAGAGAAACCGGTCATGGAGTGGAACGACGACAGTGGTGGGCACCTCGCACCTCGGATCCGGTCCGGAGAGGAGACGGCGGAGAATATTCGCACGATACAGCGCGATTCCGCGTTGTTGGTTCCGGCGCTCTGGTTCCGGGGCTTCCTCGTTGCCGATCGATACCATCATCGATGGTACGAACCGGCGAAGAACCGGAATGTGGAAACTCCAGATGTACCAGGACCGTAGGAGTTGCGTTGCCATCGATGACCACTGTCGGGGCGAAACTGCGCGGGCACGAGAGACCTCACGCAGGTGGTCCAGGCTCGGGCCGGACACCGATACGAACGACGCAAAAGTCGATGCAGCACGGGGTGCGGCCATTGTTTCCCACATCTGAACCGAACCCCAGTCGTGTGCGAACACGTGCAGGGGTCCACTCCGGTGGGGGATCGAATCGACCACGGCGAACGTATCCTCGGTCAAGTGAGCCAGGGTGTAGCTCTCGAGAGAGTCCGGATCGTCGAGGGTGGTGGCCCCGCCGCCGCGGGTGTCGTAGGCAACGATCCGCACGCGCTGTCCCAGCACACGGATCATCGGCTCGAAGAATCGATGATCGTCCGGATAGCCGTGAACAAGAAGCACGGTCGAGGATGCCAGCGGATCTCCGTACTCGTACACCGCGATACGGGCTCCGACAGAATCGACTGTCCAGGTCTTCACACGGCCTCGCCCCGTTTGTAGATGGACTCGCCTCGGAGTAGCCCGGCGATGAGCTGCAATCGCAACTCCTCCTGCTCGGGCTGCGGATGCACGATCGCCGAGAGCGCTTCGCCGTCGAGTAGGTGCACCACGGTGAAAATGACCGTATCGAGTTGGGCGGGTGGGATGGTGCCTGCGACCGGAAGCGTGCGGGCAAGCGCGGAAATTTGCTCGTGGTAGCGAACAGTGAAGGGAATCAATCGTTCCCGCAGCTCGGTATCACTCCGAGCGGCAATGAGGAGCTCGTACCAGGCACCGTTTATCGGGGCTCGGCACGCCGCACGCAGGAGGAGCAGACAATGCTCGACGGACGCCGTACCGAAGATCGCGAGACCGGTTCGAAACTCCTCGAACTGTCGCCGCCGCACTTCGTCCGCAGCAGCGACGACGATGTCGAGGCGTGTGGGGAAATGCCGAAACAACGCACCCGAGGACACCCCCGCACGGGAGACGATCTCGATCACCGTCGTTGCAGCATAGCCATTTTCGCACAGTGACACGATCGCTGCATCGAGCAGCTTCCCGATCGTCTCGGTACGTCGTTCCTGCTGAGTTCTGCTCATACTCGCTCTCGTGGATGCGGTGCCGTGGTGGTACCGGCGCGCAGGAAGCTACCAGCGCGTTCCGATACGCCGAACCATGGCGCGAATTCACCCTCACGGTAGACGATCCGCCCGGCGATCAGCGTCGCGGTGACGGCCTGATCGTTCCGGTTGACCATCCGGCTCAAACCACCGAACTCGGGCATCGTCTCCTCGCGATACGCGAGGACCTCGTCGTCGAGGCCAGCCGGATCGATGACGACCACATCGGCGCGGTCACCCACCCTCAGGTGTCCTGCGTCGACGCCGTAGAATTCTGCGAGCTCGCCACTGAGCTTGTACACGGCATTCTCCACGGACATGAACGGCCGTCGATCTCCGCGGGCGCCGTGCACACGATGCAGCAACCGGATCCCGAAGTTGTAGAACGCCATGTTCCGTAGGTGCGCCCCGGCGTCGGAGAACCCGACGGTGACGCCCGGCCTGGTGATGAGCTTGTCCATCTGCTTCCGTCGGTGATTGGCGATAGTGGTGTGCCAGCGCAGTTTTCGGCCATGCTCGACGACGAGGTCGAGGAATGCGTCGACCACGTGGATGCCGCGTTCGGCCGCAACCTCGGCGATGTTCTTACCGACGACCGAGGCATCCGGGCATTCGGTGATCTGGGCATCGGCGAAGTCTCGGTGCCATACCCGTGAGCTGAATTTCTTCTCGAAGTCGGCGCGGAACCAGCGGCGGTAGGCCTCGTCGGACAGCAAGTCGTTGCGGCCCAATTCCTCTCGGAGATGCAGAGCTGCGCGGCCGGATCCGAACTCTTCGAAGACGACGAGGTCGATCCCGTCGGAGTAGACGTCGAACGTAGTGGGCAGGTGTTGCCATCGGAACTGTCCGCGCCCGGGTCCGTTCACCAGTTGTGCGAGCGGCCCGAAGATGTGGTGAATCCAGGGGGATGCTTTGGCATCGGCGGCAGCCAGAAGCGAGATCTTGAGCGGAGTCCGGCCCAGTCCCGTTGCGCTGCCGAGGAAGAAGATCATGTCGTATTTGGTGTTGAGATTCGGGATGCTCTGAAGCAGACGGCCGCGTCGGCGCAGAATCTTGTGCAGTGCGCGGAATTCCTTCCAACGCGCGTACGAAGACGGCAGTGACCGCGAACGGTATCTGTCACCGTCGAGTTTGTCCCAGGGGTTGGTCATGGTGGACATGCCGAGAAGCCCGGCGTCCAGGGCAGTGGTCAGCGCATCGGCCATCGCCGAGAATTCTTCACGTGTCGGTTTCTGGCTGTGGTCGGTCGCCCGGTCCAACCCCATCACGTGGGCACGCAGGTCCGAATGCCCCACCAGCGCCGCGATGTTGGGCCCGAGGGGGAGTCTCTCGAGCGCGTCGATGTACTCGTTCGGATTCGTCCACGTCTTGTGTGCATCGACGGCCTTCAGCACATGCTCGCGCGGTAGCGCCTCGACTCGGCTGAACAGGTCGGCGATGTCGACGGGAGTGGAGTACAACGTCGACAACGAGCAGTTCCCCAGCAGGACCGTGGTGACGCCGTGTCGAACCGACTCGGTCAGTCCTGGTCCGACCAGGACCTCCGCGTCGTAATGGGTGTGTACGTCGACGAAACCGGGCATGACCCACTGTCCCGTCGCGTCGATGACATCGGTACTCGGACCGACCGCGAGCGGTTCGGTCGTGATCGCGCGCACGATGCCGTCCGAGATTCCTACGTTGCGAACTACCCCCAGCCCACCGCTGCCGTCGTAGACCGTCCCGCCGGTCAGCACTGTGTCGTAGGGCAGGTACTCGTTCATGTGACCTCCATCACCATGGTTGTTCCAACCATAACTTAGAGAGTGAACGCTCGCAATGTTTGGTCGAGACCAAAATACGACGCTTCAGATTCGCAGCGCCCCCGCCATCGACGCCGCTTGTTCGGCTCGAGCGATGACAGTTTTCTCGTGCGAGGAAATGTGCGCGAGCAGCGCGGTCCTCGCCTCGTCGAGCTTTCCTTCGAGGACCGCCTCACCGATCGTGATGTGCTCCTCGACTCGAGATCGGATGTCCTGGTGGGTCATCGATCCCACCAACCGTACCGGCCTGACCTTGGCATTGACGGCGCACAGCGCGACGGTCAACGCAGGATTCCCGGACGCGCTCAACAATGTCGTGTGAAATTGCTCGTCCATCGACACGACTTCGGTGATGTCGGTGGGATGGGCCTCTCGTGCCCGTCTCCACAGTTCGAGCTCGGTGACGATCACCGGTGCGTCGTGATGAAGCGTCGCGTCGTCGATGGCGCGGACGATGCCGCGAATTTCCAGCGTCTGTCGGAGCTCGTAGAGCCCGGCGAGATCGTCCACGTGTGGTCGATACGCGTGCAATCCGTCGTGGCCGCGGAGAACCAGGCCGTCTGCGAGCAGCCGTGCGAGCGCCTCACGCACCGGTGTGCGCGAGACGCTGTACCGCTCGGCCAGGCGTTGCTCGCCGAGTCTTTCGGTTGCCGGAATCGCTCCCGACACGAGGTCACGTCGTAGCGACAGATACACCTTGTCGCGAAGGTCCTTGCGCGGCATGGAAGTACCGGTCAGATCGCCATGGCTGCGCGTACATCGGCTTCGGACTCGCTACCGCCCGGGCCGGTGGACGTGATTCGCCCGGCCTCGAGAATGTAGTAATTCTGGGCAGATTCGAGCGCGAATCCGATATGTTGCTCCACCAGCAACACCCCGAGCCCGCCGCGGCGGGTGAGATCGAGAATCGTGCGTTCGATCTCGGCGACGACGGAGGGCTGAATGCCCTCGGTCGGCTCGTCGAGGATGAGCATCTTCGGCTCGGTGATGAGTGCACGGGCAATCGCCAACTGCTGACGTTGACCACCGGACAGCAGACCCGCACGCCTGGTGAGCAGTTCCTTCAACGCGGGAAACAGGTCGAGGGCCTCACCGATCAACGCCTTACCTCGCTTACGGCCATCGGCGACGACCTGCAGATTCTCGGCCGTGGTCAACTGGCCGAACGACTGCTGGCCCTGCGGGACATAGGCAAGACCGCGTGCGACGCGAGCGCTGGGGCGTAGCGAGCTGACGTCCTCGCCATCGAAGAGGACCTTCCCCGAGTTGACCGCGAGCAGGCCGACGGCGGCTCGGAGCAGAGTCGTCTTGCCTGCACCGTTGTGGCCCATGACCGCGGCCACGCCGTCGGCGGGGACGGTGAGTGACGCCCCATGGACGACCTCGCTGCGGCCGTAACCGGTACGCACGTCGATGAGTTCAAGCATGCTTGCCTCCTGGTGTGGCGTCGGCGATGTCCTGTGCAATCTGATCGAGTTCGCCGCCCGCGGCAGCGGTACCGAGGTAGACCTCTTGAACCTTGGGGTCGGCCTGTACCTCGGCGACGGTGCCTTCGGACAGGATGCGCCCAGCGGCAAGAACTGTCACCGACGTCGCGAATGCTCGCATGAAGTCCATGTCGTGCTCGACGACGACGACGGTCCGTTCGCCGCCGATCCGACGAAGCAATTCGCCGGTCTGCTCGCGTTCGTCATGGCTCATCCCGGCAACCGGTTCGTCGAGAAGCAGTACATCGGCGTTCTGCACCAACAGCATTCCGATTTCGAGCCACTGCTTCTGACCATGGGCAAGAATGCCCGCCGGCTTGTTCCTTGCTTCGGTCAGACCGATGGTCTCGAGCGCCTCCTCGATCTCGGGCGAGACCGCACTGCGGCGGCGCAACATGGTCATGATCGAACGTCCTGCCCCGGCTGCGATGTCGAGGTTCTGCAGGACGGTGAGCTGTTCGAAGATGCTGGCAGTCTGGAACGTTCGTCCGACGCCGAGTCTGGCGATCTGGTGCACCTTCTTACCGAGCAGTTCGACGCCGGACTTGGTGATCGACCCGGTTGCCGGTACCAGTCCGGTGATGGCGTCGATCAGGGTGGTCTTGCCGGCACCGTTCGGTCCGATGAGGAACCGCAGATCGCCCTGCATGAGCGTCAGGTCTACGTCGGTGTTGGCCTTGAATCCGTCGAAACTCACGGTAAGCCCGCGTACTTCGAGGTACTGGCTCGACATACCGGCGTTGCCACCGAAAGTCGGCTGATGGTTGTCGAGGTGAGTCATGTGACGAGCTCCTTCTCTTCGACATCGATGACGGCACCGGGTTCGTCTGCAGCTTTCTTGCGACTTCGGAGAGCGAACAAGCCTGCGATGCCTGCGGGGAAGAACCCGACCACGACGATGAACATCAGTCCCTGAGCGTAGGTCCAGCCTGACGGAAATTGTTCCGACAGAGTTGTCTGCGCCCAGGCCACACCGAGTGCGCCGAGAACCGGTCCCAGCAGCGTGCTGCGTCCGCCGATCGCCACACCGATGAGGAACGCGATGGAGGGAACGATGCCGACGTCGTTGGGGGAGACTATGCCGACGATCGGCACGAAGAGCGCCCCGGCGAGGCCGGCGAAGAATGCCGCACTCACGTAGGCGACGATCTTCACATTGGCGGGGTCGTACCCCAGGAAGCGCACTCGTTCTTCCTGATCGCGGACCGCGACGAGCAGTTCCCCGTAGCGCGAATACATGAGCTGCCGAGTGATGGCGACGACCGCCAGCAGCACACCGGCCGCGATGAAGAACAGCATCTGCTTGTTGGCCGGATCCTTGAGATCGAACCCGAAGAACGTCCGGAATCTGTTGAGCCCGTTGGACCCACCCGTGGTCTGCTGACCCACCAACAGAATTGCGAATGCAGCAGCGAGAGCCTGGCTCAGGATCGCGAAGTACGCCCCCTTGACGCGTCGTTTGAAGACACCGAGGCCGAGAACGAGCGCGACGATAGCCGGGATGAACAGAATCCCGAGAATCGTCACCAACGGCGAAGCGAACGGAACCCAATACGAAGGCAGTTCGCGAATCCCGGCGATGGACATGAAGTCCGGCACCGCGTCGCCGCGTAGGTCGGCGTCGGAGATCTTCAGATGCATGGCCATGATGTAAGCGCCGAGCCCGAAGAACACTCCCTGGCCGAGCGTGAGCATTCCGCCACGGCCCCAGGCCAATCCGATACCGACCGCAACGATGGCGTAGCAGATGAACTTGCCGAGAAGGTTGAGCCGGAACTCGCTGAGAACGGCCGGTGCGACCGCGAACAGGAGGACGGCGGCGAGGGCGAATCCCAGCCATGCGCGGCGCTGCTGGACGAAGGTGCTCATACCAAACTCCTTGTCTTGACCGCGAACAGACCCTGTGGGCGGGCTTGAAGGAAGAACACGATCAGCACGAACACGATTACCTTGGCGATCGAGGCTGTCGTGCTGTACTCGATGAACGAATTGAGGATGCCGAGCGCGAACGCTGCGATGACCGCACCCTTGATCTGGCCGAGTCCGCCGACGACGACCACGAGGAATGCGTCGATCAGGTAGCTCTGCCCGACGGTAGAGCTCGTCGAACCGATCAGCGTCAACGCGACACCGGCGACACCGGCGAGGCCGGACCCGATGAAGAACGTCGAAATATCGGTCCGACGGCTCGAGATGCCCGACGTCTCGGCCAGGTCCCGGTTCTGCACGACCGCGCGGATGCGTCGACCCATCGGGGTTTTCGCGAGGGCGAACGACAATGCGAGAACACAGATCACGGCGAGAATCAGAATGAAGATGCGGGTCTTGGGAACGACAGCGCCGAGGATGTCGATGCCACCGGACAGCCAGCCCGGTGAGACGACGTTGACGGCGGGGGCGCCGAAGATATCGCGCGCACATTGCTGCAGGATGAGCCCGACACCGAATGTCACCAGCAGCGTGTCGAGTGGGCGGTGATACATGCGACGGATCAGCGTAACCTCGAGCAGGGCGCCCATGGCGCCGCCGACGAAGAACCCGACGATCAGCGAGATGAACAGCGATGCACCGCCGGTGGAGAAGAGTTGCTGCACGACGTACGCGGTGTACGAACCGGCCATGATGAACTCACCATGGGCCATGTTGATGACACCCATCTGACCGAAGGTCAGCGAGAGTCCCAATGCGGCAAGCAGAAGAATCGAACCAATACTCAAGCCGGTGAAAAGCTGCCCGACTACGACATCCATGAGCGCTCCTTTTCAGTGCAGCTCCGCACAGATGAGTGGACATGTTTTCGCTAGCTGCATTTCCACTCATCTGCGCGGAGTGCCTGGGAATTAGTTGAGGTCGGAAGCCCACTCGTAGGTCTCGAGGAACGGATCGGGTGCGATCGGTGCCGGGGATTCCCAGACGGTGTAGATCAGGCCGTCGGGGCGGACTTCGCCGATACGTGCAGTCTTCGAGATGTGGTGGTTTGCGCCGTCGATGACGACCTCACCTTCGGGAGCGGCGAAGCTGACGCCATCCGCTGCGGCTTGAATGTCACCGACTGCGAAGGAGTTTGCCTTCTCCACGGTGTTCTTCCACAGGTACACCGAGGTGTAGGCGGCTTCCATCGGGTCGGAGGTGGGCTTGTCCGCGCCATATTTCGCCTTGTAGTCGGCGACGAACTTCTTGTTTTCCGGACTGTCGACAGTCTGGTAGTAGTTCCACGCGGTCAACTGGCCTTCGATGTTCTGCGCGCCGATTCCGGCAACTTCTTCCTCGGCAATGGATACCGAGAGGACCGGCATGTCAGCAGCTTTGAGGCCCGCGTTGGTGTATTCGCGGAAGAAAGCGACATTGGAATCACCGTTGAGAGTGTTGAACACGGCATCGGCGTCGGCGGAGCGGACTTTGTTCACGATAGTGGAGAAGTCGGTCGAACCGAGCGGGGTGTAGTCCTCACCCTTGATCTCGATACCGTTGGCAGCTGCGTAAGCCTTGATCTCACGGTTGGCGGTCTGCGGGAATACATAGTCGCTACCGACCAGATACAGAGACTTGACGCCCTTTTCCTTCAGGTAATCGAGTGCGGGGATGATCTGCTGATTCGTGGTTGCACCGGTATAGAAGATGTTGTCCGAGGACTCGAGGCCCTCGTACTGGACGGGGTAGTAGAGCAGCGCGTCGTTGTCCTCGAACACCGGCAACATCGCCTTACGGCTCGACGACGTCCAACCGCCGAAAACGGCTGCGACACAGTCACTGCTGATCAGCTTCTCGGCCTTCTCGGCGAACATTGTGGGCTCGGACGCGCCGTCCTCGGCGACGACCTGGATCTGCTTGCCGTCGACTCCACCTGATGCGTTGATCTCTTCGATGGCCAGGGCGATCGAATCACGCACCGTCACTTCGCTGATCGCCATGGTTCCGGAGAGCGAGTTGAGCGAGCCGACCTTGATGGTGTCGCCGGATGTGTCGACACAGGATTCGGCTGCTGCCGCGCCGTCAGCTGAGGTGGTGTCACCGGCTTTGCTACCGCACGAGGTGAGCGCCAAACCGACCATGGCCAGAGCGAGAGGAGCAACCAGTACACGTGTGGCCATCTTGCTCGAGGAAACTGCAGGCATCTTTGACGCCCTTTCGCTTGTATACGGAGTTGTATTCGCGATTGCAGACAGTAAAGGGGAAGTATTGCGCGGATATGTTGCCCGGTGACGGCTCTATTTCGTCCGTTACGCCGCTGTTAACTTCTCGGCGCGTGGATGATTCGTCCGAGGGGAAGGGCTTCGGCGATGTCGAACCCTGCAGAAATGGATGTGGCTTGCCGCTTGGCGATGACAAGTAGGGTTGACATTCGATGACAAGTCCGCTTGACTTTCGTCATGGCTGCCGCACTCAGGACCAACACGGTGCGTGAACACCGAAAAGCGGCCCGGCTCACCCAGGCGGAGCTGGGTAGAGCATGTGGAGTCAGTAGGCAGAGCATCGTCTCCGTCGAAGGAGGCGACTATGCCCCCAGTGTCTATTTGGCGCTCGAGCTGGCCGCAGCATTGAACACCACCGTCGAAACACTTTTCGCGACAGGCGAAGTGCCCGCGGCACAACCGGAGACATGAGGAGCGATGACCATGAGTACATCCATCACGGCAGGTCCGTTCATCAAGGCGATGCGGTTCGTCGGAGATCTCGACGATGAGTTCTATGACGACGAACGCCAGCGCGATGTGTGGAACGAGGCCTCTGCCATCGGCTTTCAGCTCTTTGCGTGGGTATCGCTGATCAGCGCCGCGATATTGCCGTGGGCGGCGGGCACAACCGGAGCCTGGATCGGTCTGGGCATCCTCGTCGTCTCGACACTGATCAACTTCGCGACTGCAGGCTACTCGGCGGCCCGCGGAGTCAACCTCTACACGGCGTCGAAGCTGGTTCGTGTTCGCGCGATCGTGGTGGGTGTGCTCTTCGCAGTCGGATACGTCAGCGTCCTGGTTGCCTTGCAGCCGAGCGTGTACTCGCAGGCCAGTTCATGGGCGGGTGGCGTCGTCGGCGCGATTCTCGGCGGCGGAGCGGTGGGAGCAGCGATCTGGTACATGCGCAAACGTCATGCCCGCTTCGAAAACGAAGAGATCGACGGCAGTTGACCGGCCGCGGAAATGCTCGACTATGGCATCTCACCGCAGGTAACGTGCTCGCCCATGAGTGCCGGTGAAGGACTGAAACAGATCGCCGACGGGGTGTGGGCGTTCCTGCGACCACCGGGGAGTTGGGGTCAGACGAATACCGGGCTGATCGTCGACCCAGGTGCGGCGTCGATGGTGATCGACACCGTGTGGGACACCCGATGGGCGAAGCGGGTGGCATCGGCGACGTCGGAACCTACATGAACACAGTTCGTGGAGGAGCACGGTTCCCACGCAAGCTGCCGAGACTGCCAGATCAGACGTTCGAAGTGACCGAGCGGATCGACGTAGGGACACGTCAGGTCCAGTTGCGATATCTCGGCCCGGCACACACCGCGGGAGACCTGATCGCCCACGTACCGGACGCAGGCGTGGTGTTCGCAGGCGATGTGCTGTTCATCGGATCGACCCCGATACTTCGGCACGGCCCACTCCCGAATTGGGTGGATGCCCTCGATCATCTGATCGCGCTCGATGCGGAGGTCTACGTTCCGGGCCACGGCCCGATCTGTGGCCTCGACGAGGTGCTCGAGCTCCGTGCTTATTGGACGTGGGTGGACGCGGCCGGACGCCAACACTTCGATGCGGGAGTCGAATCGGTCCATGCCGCCCGCAACATGATGGCGTCCCCGGAATTTTTGTCTTTCTCGAAGTGGGGCTCACCGGAAAGGTTGTTTCTGAGCATGTCCACGCTGTACCGCCTGTGGGAGGGCAAACCGGCGGCGCCGCCGACACTCGTCCGCCGGGTCGCGGCCTTCGCTGCGGCGGGCGCGACGCTGCGCAAGGGGAAGCGAACCCGAGAAAGCGCCGAATCGATGATCATCACCGAACGCGATACGGCGAGACCGAGCTCCGATGCTCATCGATATCGAGGTCTTTGCCGAGCGGGGGGAAGGCACGTTGCGGGCAGTTCGAGCGCTCGCACACTCGGCAACCCGCGCCGATCGGGGTGGCGACAGCCGAACCATGTAGATCGAGCCCATCGGCGTAGACCAACCGAGTTGCATGCCGGAGCTCGCACCCCAAGCCGATGGCGAACGTCTTGGTCGGCTGGCCGTAGCGCGCGGCCCGTCGCTCGACCGTGCGGGCAATCCACAGGTAGCTACGCCCGTCCGGCATCTCGGCGATCTGCGTCATGATCTTGCCCGGGTAGGCGAAGGTTTCGTACACATTCCACAGTGGGCACGTACCGCCGCTGGAAGAAAAGTGAAAACCGGTCGCCGATTGTCTCTTGGACATATTTCCGGCACGGTCGACACGGACGAAAGAGAATGGAACTCCACGAAGCTTGGGCCGTTGAAGCGTCGAAAGGCGGTGGCAGACGGTCTCGTAGCTGACCGAGAAGAAGGCCGACAATCGCTCGATGTCGTAGCGAAATTCCTCGGCCACATCATGGAACTGGCGATACGGAAGAACTGTGGCAGCAGCGAAATAATTGGCGAACCCGAGGATCGCGAGCTTCTTCGATTGTTCGCTCGTGAAACCGCCCTCTTCGACCATTCTGTCCAAGAGATCGGCACATTCGAGGTAGGCCAACTCTGCCGCGTACTTGAAAACCTTCTGCCCGCCCGAGAGGTGCGTGGAAATTTCCAGGACCCGGGTACGCGGATCGAACCGGTGCAGAACATTCTCGCCGAGGTCGATTCGATTGACGATCTGTACCTCGTGGACCGTTTCGAGTCGGCGGGCGATCTCACCGCCGACGTCGGCGCGGTGGAATCGGATCCGAGAGGTCAACTCCTCTGCGGCGGTATCCAATTCATGTAAATAGTTCTGCCGTTGGTAGAAGTAGTCGCGTACTTCTTCGTGCGGTTTGCTGATGGAACCGCTGCCACTGCCGTCGCTGAATCGCTCGTCGGTGGCGGCCGCGAGCTGAGCCGTCGTATTGCGGTACCGGCGGTGCATGTTCACCATCGCCCGAGCCAACTGCGGATGAGAAGAGACCATCTGTGCGATCTCGTGAGCGTCGGCAGCGATGCCCATGTCCTGATCCAGTGCGACCTCTCGAAGCTCGGCGACGAGTCTGGTGTCGTCCTCGGAGGAGAAGAACGAGGTATCGACACCGAAAACCTCGGAAATACGAAGCAGCACGGGCACTGTCAGTGGGCGGACGTCGTGTTCGATCTGGTTGAGATAGCTCGCCGAGATCTCGAGCTGACCAGCCAGTGCAACCTGGCTCATCTTGCGCTCGGACCGAAGCTGCCGCAGCCGCACGCCGACGAACGTTTTGGACATGCGCCCAGGCTACGCCTGTGAAGACAGTGCTTAACAACGTTCGCCTCGGTCGCTCGCGGGTCACGATTCGGTGATGTAACGACCCCGAAGTCGCATCTCGGCGTATACCGGAATGGGAGTTGATTTCAGCCTTCGAACCAAAGATTCAGCCGCGAACAAGAGGGAGTCTGCAGATGTCGGACCACACGAACGAAGTTGTACGCGACGCCATCGTCCTGATTACCGGAGTGGTCCTCGTGACGTCCACCATTTGGCTTCCCGTCGATGGAGACACCGGGGTGTCCGGCGCCATCCTCATCCTCGGCATGCTGTCGGCAGGCACTGCTCTCTGGGCGATGTCCAGTGCGTCGAGATCGAGCCACTGGGCGCACGTGGTCCTCGGGGTGACGCTGGCGCTCTCGCCGCTGATTCTCGCGTTCCCCGCGGATCTGTTGGTGACCGACATGTTCGCCATCGTCGGCGGCGTCCTCATTGCGTCGCTCGGTGTACTCGGGGTGGTCTCCAGCACGCGTCGAGCCCCGGAAGCGAGTCGATTGATCGCATCCTCTCTCTCGCAGCCGGCTGCTCGGGATCGCGTGCGGAGCTGATTTCTAGCAGGGAATGCATGGGCCAGTCTCCATCCTGCTGTGATTACGCTCACACCACTAACAAATCGACTTCGTCACTGTTTCGATTCAGACGCCCGCAATCAAACAGTACAAACGTCCGGTAAGGCATCCGGTGGGAGTTTCTCAAATTGCGTTCGTAGCCTGCGGTTTCGGCCTACTGGCCGGTAACCAGCCTGTCCGTTCGGCGAGGGTTCGCGTCGGCTGGAACTTTGCAAACTTAGCAACGGGTGTTGAAAAGCTAGCCAAGATTGGCACTAGCAACAGGTGGACGGGCATTTTTGGGTGTGCCATTGTTTTGGAGTACACCCGAAGGGCCTGGCAACGATGTGAAGAATTCCTTTCGACGCAGGCCGAGAAGATGAGAAGAGACTGGAGCTCCGATGTCGACCACCGGCACCCCGAAGACCACCGCCGAGATCCAGCAGGATTGGGACACCAACCCTCGCTGGAAGGGCGTGACGCGTAATTTCACCGCAGAACAGGTTTCCAAGCTGCAGGGCACCGTGGTAGAGGAAGCAACACTTGCCCGCCGCGGCTCCGAGATCCTGTGGGACCTCGTGACCAACGAGGACTACATCAACTCGCTCGGTGCACTCACCGGCAACCAGGCCGTGCAGCAGGTTCGCGCCGGCCTGAAAGCCATCTACCTCTCCGGCTGGCAGGTTGCCGGCGACGCCAACCTCTCGGGCCACACGTACCCGGACCAGAGCCTCTACCCGGCCAACTCGGTGCCGACCGTCGTTCGCCGCATCAACAACGCACTGCTGCGCGCCGACGAGATCGCCAAGGTCGAGGGTGACACCTCGGTCAGCAACTGGCTCGCCCCAGTGGTCGCCGACGCCGAAGCAGGATTCGGTGGCGCGCTGAACGCTTACGAGCTGCAGAAGGCCATGATCGCTGCCGGTGCCGCAGGTGTGCACTGGGAGGATCAGCTCGCTTCGGAGAAGAAGTGCGGCCACCTCGGTGGCAAGGTGCTCATCCCGACCCAGCAGCACATCCGTACCCTGACCTCGGCTCGCCTCGCGTCCGACGTCGCCGATGTCCCCTCGGTCATCATCGCCCGCACCGACGCCGAGGCCGCAACCCTCATCACGTCCGATGTGGACGAGCGCGACGTGGAGTTCCTCGACGGAACCCGCACCGCAGAAGGTTTCTACGGCGTCAAGAACGGCATCGAGCCGTGCATCGCTCGTGCGAAGGCTTACGCACCGTACGCGGACCTCATCTGGATGGAGACCGGCGTTCCTGACCTCGAGGTTGCCAAGCGCTTCTCCGAGTCGGTTCGTAGCGAATTCCCGGACCAGATGCTCGCCTACAACTGCTCGCCTTCGTTCAACTGGAAGGCGCACCTGGACGATGCGACCATCGCCAAGTTCCAGAAGGAGCTCGGCGCGATGGGCTTCAAGTTCCAGTTCATCACCCTCGCCGGATTCCACTCGCTCAACTACGGCATGTTCGACCTGGCCCACGGTTACGCCCGCGAAGGCATGACGGCGTTCGTCGACCTGCAGGAGCGCGAGTTCAAGGCTGCCGAAGAGCGTGGCTTCACCGCCGTCAAGCACCAGCGTGAGGTCGGCGCAGGCTACTTCGACACCATCGCCACCACGGTCGACCCGAACACCTCGACCGCAGCGCTGAAGGGCTCCACCGAAGAGGGCCAGTTCCACTGATCGCCACGTCCGACTCGAACGACCAGTAAGGCCAAGGAGCTGACGTGACCAGCGAGAAAATTCAGCGAGTCGGCGTTATCGGCATCGGGCAGATGGGTGCCGGAATTGCCGAGGTGTGCGCACGCGCACACGTCGACGTGCTGGTCTACGAACAGACACGTGAGCTGACGGCTGCAGGACGCGCACGCATCCTGCGGTCGTTGGACCGTGGTGTCAGCAGCGGCAAGATCACCGAGCGAGAACGTGAGCAGGCAGCCTGGCGGTTGCGGTTCACCTCCGACCTCAGTGACTTCGCCGACCGTCAGCTCGTTGTCGAGGCCGTTCTCGAGGACGAGAAGATCAAGGCCGACATTTTTGCCGAGCTCGATTCGGTGGTGACGGACCCGAATGCAGTACTCGCGTCCAACACGTCGTCGATCCCCATCATGAAGCTGGGAATTGCGACCAAGTCACCGGATCGTGTCGTCGGTATGCATTTCTTCAACCCGGTGCCGGTGCTCCCGCTCGTCGAGCTCGTCACCACTCTCAAGACAAGCCAGGCTGTCGCCGAGCGTGCGGAGAAATTCGCCAGCGAAGTACTCGGCAAGCAGGTCGTCCGGTCTGCAGACCGTTCGGGTTTCGTCGTCAACGCGCTCCTGGTGCCGTACCTGCTCTCGGCTATTCGCATGGTCGAGTCCGGGTTCGCCACCAAGGAAGACGTGGACAAAGCGACAGTGCTGGGCCTCGCACATCCCATGGGGCCCTTGGCATTGGCCGACCTCGTCGGACTCGACACCGTCAAGTCGATTGCCGACTCGATGTACGAAGAGTTCAAGGAACCGTTGTTCTCCGCCCCGCCGCTTCTGCTACGTATGGTCGAGGCAGGGCTGGTCGGCAAGAAGACCGGATCAGGTTTCTACCAGTACGAGAACGGTCGTTTCGCAAAATAGGTAGGCGCTTCGCGCAGGTGAGTGGGAATACGTTGTCGGCAACGTATTCCCACTCGCGTCTGCCGTTGCACCCTCACTGGAAGGAACCCTTTCGTGGCGAGTAGCGCAGCCGAATTCGGTTCGAGCATCCTGGGATACCCGAGAATCGGCCCGCGGCGAGAATTGAAGCGCGCACTCGAGACCTACTGGAACGGTAGGTCGACGCCTGCCGCCCGCGCCGCACTCCAGTCCGTAGGTCGTTCCCTTCAGGAAGACACCTGGGACGAACTCCATGCAACCGGGTTGACGCAAGTCCCCGGAAACACCTTCTCCTTCTACGATCATGTCCTCGACGACGCATTGCTTTTCGGGGCAGTTCCGACGCGCTTCGCCCCGCTCGAAGGGGAGATGCATCCGCTCGATTTCTACTTCACCGTTGCTCGCGGCAAGCCTGATCTCCCGCCGCTGGAGCTGGTGCGGTATTTCGACTCCAATTACTTCTACCGCCAACCCGAGATCGACGAGTCGACGCCGTTCTCACTGCACGCGGAGAGCCTGCTCGATGAGTTCGATCGGGCGAAGGCCCGCGGTATCGAACTGCGCCCCGTTGTGCTCGGCCCGGTATCGCTGCTGTTGTTGTCCAAGGCCGGATCTCTGGCAGCGCAAGGATTCTCCCCGCTCGATCGGCTGGGGGATCTGCTTACGCAGTACAGTGCCCTCTTCGAGTTGCTTGCCCTGCGAGGTGCTACCTGCGTCCAGCTGGACGAGCCCGCATTCACTGCTGAACGAACAGCCGAGGAGCTGGCAGCACTCGACCGCGCGTACACCGCCCTGTCGACGACGGCGTTGCGACCCCGACTTCTCGTGACAGGTCAATACGGGTCTCTCGGCCCTGCGCTGCCGATTCTCGCAGCCACCAAGATCGAGGCAATCGGTCTGGACCTCGTCGCAGGCAGGCTCGAGCCGGAAGAGCTCGCCGCCATTTCCGGAATGAAACGCAAACGCCTCTACGCTGGAGTCATCGACGGCCGCACCGTGTGGCGTGCCGACCGCGTCGTCGTGCTCGACTACCTCGAGCGATTGAAAGAGGTGTGCGAAGACCTCGTCGTCTCGACGTCGTCGACACTGCTGCACGTTCCGTACGACGTGCTGAGCGAGTACGACATCGACGGCAACGTCGCCGATCGTCTTGCGTTCGCGAAGCAAAAAGTCGGCGAGGTCGTTGCCTTGGCAAAGGCGCTCACCGACGGGCCGTCGGACAGGTGGCGCAAGAAGCCGACCGAGGTGCACTTCAAGCAGAAGCACGCGGTGCGGCACCGGGTTTACAACGTAACGCCCGACATGCGGGTTCGACTGCCGTACGCCGAGCGGAAGATCGCGCAGCACAAGAAGCTGAATCTTCCGCTGGTGCCCGCCACCACCCTCGGTTCGTTCCCGCAAACTTCGGCAATGAGGCAGGCGAGATACGAACTGGGACAGGGCCGTATCGATACTGCTGACTATCACGCGCTCGTCGAGGACGAGATCGAGCAGGTCATTCGGCTGCAGGAGGACATCGGGCTCGACGTCTTGGTGAACGGCGAGGTGGAACGCAACGACATGATTCAGTTCTTCGCCGAAGCGCTCGAAGGGTTCGCCACGACGACCAACGGGTGGGTCCAGACGTACGGTTCACGATGCGTGCGTCCGCCCATTCTGTACGGCGACGTGGCCCGGCCGGAACCGATGAGCGTCGAGTGGACAGCGTTCGCGCAGTCGTTGACGGACAAGCCGGTCAAAGCAATCCTGACCGGACCGGTCACCATGCTCGCCCGTTCGTTCGTGCGGAAGGATCTCCCACTGCACGAGGTGGCCGACCAGGTTGCCCTGACCATTCGTGACGAGATCGCCGATCTCGAGAAAGCCGGGATCGGGATCATTCAGGTCGACGAGCCGGCGTTGCGTGAACTGTTGCCCTCGCGTGAGAAGGGGCGCAAAGAATACCTCCGTTGGTCGGTCGAGGCGTTTCGGCTGGCGACGTCGGGTGCAAAGGCCGAGACCCAGATTCACACGCATCTGGGGTACTCCACTCGTGCGTCGGTGGTCGACGCGATCGAGAACCTCGATGCCGATGTCACGGCGATCGTGGCAACACGATCCATCGACTGGGTTCTCGGTGCTTTGCAGGAGAACGTCCTCAGCCATGGAGTCGGTCCGGGCGTGTACGAGAGTCGTTCGGCGCGTATCCCCGACATCGACGAACTCGACGAGCTACTGACACAGGCAGCCGCGACGATCGACATCGACCGGTTGTGGGCCAATCCCGACGGTGGCCTCAAAACACGCCAGTATTGGCAACTGGAACCGTCGTTGCGTAACTTGGTGGCAGCGGCGCGACGGGTGCGCCGACGCGCAGAACAGGGGACAGCAGAGTGAGCAAGTCGAAGAAGTCCGGCGGACTCGTTCCGAAGGTGTTCGGAATTGTATTGGCAGCGACGGGTGCCGCGCATTTCGTCGTTCCCGAGGCGTTCGAAGGAATCACCAAGCGTCCTTTCCCTCGCGACACCAGGACCTGGATCAGCCGCAACGGAGCTACCGAACTCGCTGTCGGTGCTGCCATTGCGTACCCCAAGACTCGTAAGATCGGCCTCATCGGACTCGGCACGTATGTCGGCTGGCTGGGTCTCAATATCGCCCGCAACGGTTAGAGCACCGGTCCGGATTGTTGTGAATCACTCCCGCCTGCTGGGAATACCCTGCTGGCGGGAGTGTCCGCTTTGCATGGCTACCGATGGGTAGGTAGCAATGTAGCTATGACTTCAGCTACTGCATATACCGCGACGGCCCCTGATGCTCCGCTCGAGAAGGTCACCATCGAGCGTCGTGAGCTCGGACCCAACGATGTCCTCATCGAGGTCAAGTTCGCCGGTATCTGTCACTCCGATATCCACACCGCCCGGAACGAGTGGGGCGGCACCACCTACCCCGTCGTTCCGGGACACGAAATCGCGGGCATCGTCTCCGAGGTCGGTTCCGATGTCAGTAAGCACAAGGTCGGCGACCGCGTCGGCGTCGGGTGCTTCGTGGATTCCTGCGGCGAGTGCGAGGCCTGCCTTGCCGACGAAGAGCAGTACTGCAGCAAGGGTGTGACGGCGACCTACAACTCCAAGCAGGCCGACGGCACCATCACCCAGGGCGGATACTCCACGCACATCGTCGTCACCGAAGGGTTCGTTCTTTCCATTCCGGAGGGAATCGAGCTCGACGTCGCGGCGCCTCTCCTGTGCGCAGGCATCACGCTGTACTCCCCGCTCAAGCATTGGGGAGCCGGACCCGGAACGAAGGTCGCCATCATCGGTATGGGCGGACTGGGACATGTCGGCGTCAAGATCGCCAATGCACTCGGCGCCGAGGTGACCGTGCTCAGTCAGTCGCTCAACAAGGAAGAGGACGGCAAGCGCCTCGGTGCGCATCACTACTACGCCACTTCCGACGCCGCGACGTTCAAGAAGCTTCGTGGTGAATTCGACCTGATCATCAATACCGTGTCGGCAGAGATCGACATGGACAAGCACATGTCATTGCTCGCGATGAACGGCTCGCTCGTCATCCTGGGGCTTCCGTCCGAGCCCATCAAGGTGCGCGGATTCACCCTTGCGGCCAACCGTCGTAGCCTCGCGGGTTCGATGGTCGGTGGCATTGCGCAGACGCAGGAAATGTTGAACTTCTGCGCTGAACACCACATCGGTGCCGAGATCGAGACCATTGCCGCCAACAAGATCAACGAGGCGTACGAGCGCGTGTTGAAGAGCGACGTCCGCTACCGGTTCGTGATCGACGCCAAGACATTCTGAGTTCTCGTACGCCTTTCGTATCCGAAAATGTATGCGAAAGGCGTACTACGCGGGCGTAGCGTCGAAGTCGGGTCAGCACAGTTCTCTTCGGCGAAGGGACCCGAGATGAAACTCAATACGTTCGCAGGCTGGGTTGGTTACGGACTGGCATTGCTTGCCGTCACTGCGATGGGCTTGTTCCTGGTCGCAGTAGGTTCTGGCTACGACGCTCTGGCAGTGTTGGCAGGCAGTGTCTGCGTGGTGGCAATTGCGGGGGCCATGGGCCTGGTGGGCGGAGTGGTCAAGCACGATCACCGACTCCACCGCACTACCCCAAGACTGCTCTGACGGTTCGGCACTAGCTTTCAGCCAGCCGCCTTTTTTCCAGCTCGACGTCGAAATCGGCAGCGGGCCAGTCGAGTTCGAGCTGTTCCAGTGCATCGATCAGCAACTCCGTTACTGCCAGTCGGCTGTACCACTTCCGGTCGGCCTGGATGACGAACCACGGTGCGTAATCGGTATTCGTTCGATCGATGGCACGTTGGTACGCGGTGCGATATTGCGGTAGGAATTTACGCTCGGTGACATCGCTCGGATTATATTTCCAGTGCTTGTCTGGACGGTCCAGCCTCTCCTGCAGTCGCGCTCGCTGCTCTTCCGGCGAGACGAACAAGGCGACCTTGATGATGAGCGTGCCCTGTTCGGTGAGGTCCTTCTCGAAAGCGTTGATCTCGTCGAATCTTGGTTCCCACACCTGGCGCGGAACCAGGTCGTGGACCGCTACGACCAACACATCCTCGTAATGCGACCGATCGAAGACCCCTATCTTGCCGCCGCGGGGTAGGGCCTTACGAATTCGCCACAAATAATGGTGCTGCTTCTCTTCCTTGGTGGGAACCCCGAAAGAGGCAAGGTCGACGCCCTGCGGATCGACCATCCCGATGACATTGCGGACCATCCCGCCCTTGCCCGCAGTGTCCATTCCCTGCAGTACCAGAAGAATCGAGCGCAGATCTCCGGCACGTCCGTTGGCGTACAACTTTTCCTGAAGGGCGGAAAGAACTTCACCGCGCTCGAGGAGGAGATCCTGACCCTCCTCTTTCGTGCCCTCGAATCCGGGCGTCTCATCGAAGTCGATGTCCTCGATACGCGTCGAATCGGTCGCGCGGAGGATTTTGCCGGGCGGGGTAGACCACAACGAAGGCTTCTCGTCCTTCGATTCCACGTTGTCCGGTGACGCCGACTTCTCGGATGACTTGGCCATGAACAGACCCTAGTCCGCGGCGGAGATCTACCCTGGGATTCATGGCCCCGAAACTTGCGTCAGCACAATCCGTCGACCGCTCCACGATGCTCGACTTCGTTTCTCCTCGACACCACCTGACCCTGATCACCCGTAAACGCGACGGCGGAGTGCAAGTCTCGCCGGTGACGTCCGGGCTCGATTCGGAAGGCCGCATCGTCATTGCGACGTACCCGGAGCGCGCGAAGGTCTACAACATTCGTCGCAACCCGTCGGTGACCGCGTTGATTCACTCGGACGAGTGGAACGATGCTTACGTCCAAATCGACGGTACGGCCGAGATCATCGACCTCCCGGATTCGGTGGAACCGCTCGTCGAGTACTTCCGTAGCGTCGCCGGTGAGCATTCCGACTGGGACGAGTATCGGGAGGCGATGCGCAAACAGGGAAAATCGTTGATACGCATCACGATCGAGAGCTGGGGGCCGATCGCCGAAGGTGGCTTCCCGCCGGGGAGAGTGTGACCAGCCCGCCGGGGAGAGTGTGATCAACCCTTTTCGAAGAGCGGTACCGCGTTGTCGAGGGCGTACTGGGTGCCTGCCGCGGACGCGGAAGAGAAAGCGTTGTTCAGGTTCTGGTCTCCGAGGACGACGAGTCGGCCGTCGCGAGCGGAGGGGAGTGCTTGGATGGCAGCGTCGTTGGTGATCGACTCGGCACTGCTTCCGATCGGAAACATCACGGTCAGATCGGCGTCGAGGGCAGCTGTGTTCTCGGCAGAGAGCGTGATTGCGTACTTGTTCGGCTCGGCGAGCGCCTGAATTTCGGGCTTGTTGACGAAACCGAGCCTCTTCATGAAGTCCACGCGGACGTCCCCGTCGACGTAGGCGCCGAGTTGGCCGCTGTAGAGGGTGCCGACGGCAACGGTCTTGTCGGCGAACTGCGGGTTCGCCGCGACGGCCTCGTCGAACTTTTCGTTGGTCTCGTCGATGATCTGGCGACCGTCCTCGGATTTGCCGAGCACGTCGGCGATCAACTGGGTCTGCCCGTCCCACGTTGTTCCGTAGGCGATGTCGGTGCCGACGGGTGCGCCGACGGTCGGAGCGATGTCGGAAAGGTCCTCGTAGACTGCCTGGTCGTTCGTGCTGCGAGTCCACAGGATCAGGTCTGGCTCGAGTGCGGCCACCGATTCGACGTCGATCTCGTAGGTACCGAGGATCGTCGGCGCGGTGTCGTAGCTTTCCTCGACCCATGGTCCGAGTCCGTCACCGCCGACGGCGAGCCAGTCGCTTGCAGCGACGGGCTGCACTCCGAGTGCTAGCGCCGTCTCGGCGTCCGACCATCCGAGTGCGACGACGCGTTGAGGAGCGGCCGGTACGGTGACTTCGCCGAATATCGTGTCGACGGTGGGTCCGTCGGCAGCGGGTTCGCTGCCGGAATCGGTGCCACAGGCTGTCATGGTTACTACCGCGAGGGCAGCGATCACCGGGGCGAATGTCGAGAGTGTCCGTAAGCGCATAGGCAACGCTAACCTACATTGCTTGTTTTTGAGTACCTGCCCCCACGTGTCCTGCTCAGGGGCGGTCCTCGTCGACGAGCGGGTGCGGCTGCGATTTGAACTTCGCCGGCGATCCGTCGGCCTGCGCGACGCCGTGGATTCCACCCCACATCAACATGCATAGATAGTCGATGAGGTCCTCGGCCGACATCGACTTGTTCGAGATCCACCAGTGCGTGGCCAGCTGGACGGCGCCGACGATCGCGAACGCCCAGGGCACCGACCCGCCGGAGTCCATTTCGCGAGCGCGCAGTCGTTCGCCGAGGACGGTCGCGAGCAACTCGGCGATCATGCGCTCCGACTCGGCGACAACGTCACGATTGGTGCCGGCATTGTTGGCCATCACATAGAGGTAGACCTCGGGGTCGGTGGCGACCGTCTCCACGTAGGCCGCGATGACAGCCCGGGTGAGTTGATATTCATCGAGTTCTTCCGAGATGGCCGTGTAGATCCGTGGGGCGAGGGTCGTCTCGACATAACGAGTCATCGTTGCGTTGGTCAGATCGTTCTTGTCGGTGAAGTAGCGGTAGAGAACCGTCTTCGAGATCCCGATCTCCGATGCGATCTCGTCCATGCCGATCTCGCGGCCCCGCAAGCGAATTGCGGCCAACGTGCCGTCGACGAGTTCTTCACGCCGGGCGATCTTGTGATCGCGCCACCGCCGTTTTCTGCCGTCCGGCTTCGCTGGCTTCGTTGCCGCCTCGGTATCTGCCTTCTTGGTGTCGACTTCTGCTTCGAGTGTGCCGTCTTCCGTCGCTTTCGGACTGCTCACTTTTGCCGCTGTCGTCGCATTTCTCGCCACGTGTGTCCGCCGTATCCCGTCGTTTTCGTTCCCGCCTCAGCTTAGGCGTCCTGTTGTATCGATTCCTGCCGCACCGAGCTGCCTGTGCGGATCGGTGCATCCGGGACGACCGCTCTCGCCGAACGCAGGCACAATGGCGAGGTGCAGCTGATGAACTTCGACGATGCGACCAAGCGTCGCGACCTTCGCAAGATGAAGGGCCTCGCAACGGGGTTCCTGGTATTCGCCACCGTGGTCTACATGTTCTGCAGATGGCAGGAGTCCCGAGGCGCAGGCGAGTGGGTCGGCTACGTCCGGGCCGCGGCCGAGGCGGGAATGGTCGGTGCGCTGGCGGACTGGTTCGCGGTGACCGCACTCTTCAAGCACCCGTTGGGTATTCCGATCCCACACACGGCCATCATCAAGAAGAAGAAGGATCAGCTCGGTGCCAGCCTCGGCTCGTTCGTCGGAAGCAATTTCCTGGCGCCCGATGTCGTGTCGGAAAAGATCGGTTCGGCACAAATTCCGCTCCGGCTCGGGACCTGGTTGGCGCAGCCGGAGAACGCGGACAGGGTCGCGGCCGAATCGGCGACGGTGCTGCGCGGGGTCGTCGAAGTGCTCAACGACGACGACATCACGCAGGTGATCGACAACACCATCGTGCGGAGGCTCGCCGACCCGGAATGGGGTCCGCCGATCGGTCGGGTGTTGGGCGAACTCATCAAGGAGAATCGCCAGCTGCCGTTGATCGACATGCTCGCCGAGCGTGCTCACCAGTGGGCGCTGGGAAGTCAGGAGACGATCGAACGCGTCGTCAGTCGCGATTCTCCGACCTGGTCGCCGAAGTTCGTCGACACGCTGCTCGGGGAGAAGATATACAAGGAACTCGTCGAGTTCACCTGGAAAGTCAGGTCGACGCCGGAGCACGAGCTGAGGCTGGCCGCCAACAAGTTCCTCGTCGACTATGCGCACGATCTCCAGCATGATCCGGCGACGATCGAGAAGGCCGAATCGCTGAAGTCCCAGATCATGGGTCGCGCCGAGGTCACGGGGCTTGCATCCGCCACCTGGAAGGTCGCCAAGCGGTTGATCATGGAGTCGGTGGACGACCCGTCGAGCACCTTGCGACGCAAGATCAGCGAGAACGCGGCCGGCTGGGGTGTTCGGCTGCGCGACGATGACGAACTCCGCGGCAAGGTCGATGGCTGGCTGCTCGGCGGAGCGCGCTACATCGCCGCCAACTATGCAGACGAGATCACCACGATCATTACCGACACGGTCGCTCGCTGGGATGCGGAAGAGGCGAGTTCGAAGATCGAGTTGCAGGTGGGTCGCGATCTCCAGTTCATCCGTATCAACGGCACCGTTGTCGGGGCGTTGGCAGGTTTGGCCATCTACTCGGTGTCGAATCTGATTTTTTGATTCGCCAACCCGCCGATTGTGTCCCTGGGCAGGAGTGCTAGCAGAGTGCTTGCAATAGCAAGCACCCTTGGGTATGGTCGGTCCTGACGCCGAGACCACAAGTTTCGATGCAGGAACGAGTAGTGAACATGACCCCCAGCAATGATGATCAGACCGACAATCAGGGGATAGTCGCCAAGGTCTCCGAAGCTACGGAGGTCGTGGCGGAGGCGAGTGATCTCGTCGCCAGTGTCGTGACCACAGCAGCATCGGACATCGGCAGTTACATCCGTTCGCAACGCGAGGCCGCGCAGGTGTCCATGCGGCAACTCGCGTCGAGGGCGGGGGTGAGCAATCCGTATTTGAGTCAGATCGAACGCGGGCTTCGTAAACCCTCCGCCGACGTGCTCGCGCAGATCGCCAAGGGTCTGCGTGTGTCCTCGGAAGCTCTATACGTACGGGCCGGGTTCTTGGAAGAACGTCCACACGGTCCGGTTCGAGACACGCTGCTCGGCGACACCGAGATCACCGAACGGCAAAAGCACGTGCTGATCGAAATCTACGACTCGTTTCGTCGTGAGAACGAACAAGCGCGTAAAGCGAGCGACGCAGCGTCGTCGCCGCCCGAACCCGATGTGTCAACAGACCCAGAATCACCCACACAGGAGTCTTCTCATGACTGATCCCAAAAACTTCGATATTCAGACCCCGCTGTACGCCGCAGTCGGCGCAGGCGACGCAGTTGTCCAGGCTGTCGCGGACGTCGTAGCGCAGGTTCGTTCACGCGCCGAGTCCCGCAGCACCGAGGTCACCGAGCGTGTCGACACCGCACGGGCCCGGATCGCCGACCTGTCCGAAGATGTGACCGAGGGCGTAGAGGGTCTTCGTGAGCGCCTCGCTAAGTTGCCCGCCGAACTCCCTGACGAAATCGCCGACCTGCGTGAGCGTTTCACCCAGGACGAGCTGCGCAAGGTGGCAGAGGCATACCTGAAGGTTGCATCGGATCTTTACACTTCTCTCGCCGAGCGCGGCGAAGAGGCCGTCGAGCGCATCCGTCGCACACCGGCTGTCGAAGAAGGTCTCGATCGTGCGAACGCCGCAGCCAACGACGTCGTCGATCTCACCGAGCAAGCGCTGGGAACCGTTGCTTCGCAGACGCGCGCTGTCGGCGAACGCGCAGCTGCACTCGCAGGCATTGCGTCGGACAAGGTCCGCGACACCGCGGACGAACTGGCCGACGAGATCGACGAGGCCGGTGACAACGCCAAGGAAGCTGCCACCGACGCTTCGCAGAAGGTCAGCGGAACCGCTGGAAAGGTCGAGTCCAAGACCCGCGGCAACGTGGATGCTCCCTTGAAGAAGGCGGCTCCGGCGAAGAAGGCCGAGTCTGCCTCGACTCCCACGCCTGCTACCGCAGCCAAGCAGACCGCAGCGCCTGCCAAGAAGGCGCCTGCAAAGAAGTCCACTAGCTGATTTTCAACCCTGAATGCCCCCTGCATCGAGCGGTGTGGGGGGCGTTTTGCGTAGTATGGGTCTCGTGTTAGCCGTCGACAGTCTCACTTCGTGGATCCTTCTCATCCTTCGCTTCATCGCGCTCGGCGGTGCTGCCTACGCGGTGTTCCACGCCGTCAGGCAGCGGCCCGACGCCTTCACCGCGGTGGACAAGCTGACCAAGCCTGTATGGCTCGCCATCCTGATCGTGGCGTTGCTGGTCATCTTCGTTTTCGGAGCCATCAACTTCATCGGCCTGATCGGTGTGGTCGCGGTGTGCGTCTACCTGATCGACGTGCGACCGAAGGTGGACAGCATTCAGCGCGGACCGCGCTGGTAGCTGCACCACGGCGTTGCTGCAGCGGCCGGGCCGTTGGCGCACGCGTGTGACCCGTACAGATCCGATACGACGCAAAGCCCTCGGCTGCGTCGTATCGATCAGTCCTGTCACCAATATCGAAGGAGTTCGGTTCGTGGTTTCACGTAGAGCTGTAGAAGGTGCCATCCTCGGCATCGGGGGACTGGCTGCCGCGGCAGGAATCGGTGTCTACCTCGTGCGGCGACGGGCTCGCACTTCGATCACAAGGACCACCGACACTGCCCCGGACGCATTACTTCGGACGCCGACGTTCGTTCCCCGCATCGTCCCTGTCGTCACCGATGACGGTGCAGAACTTCACGTCCGTGTGTACGGCGACCCGGATGCTCCACCGATCGTGTTCAGTCACGGGTGGACATGTTCGGCGGACTACTGGATCCCGCAGATCAACGCGTTCGCCGAGAACTACTCGGTCATCGTGTACGACCAACGCGGCCACGGTCGCAGCGACGTCGGTACCAGGTTGCTCGGACCCGACGTTCTGGCCGACGACCTCGCCGGCGTCCTGGCCGCTACCGTCACCGAGGACAACAAGGCCGTTCTGGTCGGGCACAGTATGGGCGGCATGTCGATCATGGCGTGGGCCGGCCGCTACCCGAAACAGGTCGACCGACTCGTCAGTGCGGTACTCCTTGCAAGCACTGCCACCGACAGCCTCGTTCGCGAGACAACGGTCATTCCACTTCCGGAGCGTTTTCGTCGAGTCCCGTTGCCACTGTCGCGCGCGGTACTCGGGTCGGCCGTGCCACTTCGGCCGTCACCGGTGATGAGACAGGCCATCAAGTACGTCTCGATGGCCCCGGGTGCGACACCTGCCGAGGTCGCGTTCTGCGAAAAAATCGTGCTCGAGTGCCAACCTCGGACGCGGGGGATCTGGGGAGCTGCGCTGACCGAGCTCGACATTCACGAAGCGTTGGCCAACATGAGCGTGCCGACGAGTGTGCTGGTCGGTACCGCGGATCGGCTGACTCCACCGGTGCAGGCGCGCAAGCTTGCGCGGGCGTTGGAGAGCCACGATCACCTCAGCAGGCTTATCGAGATACCGCGGATCGGGCATATGAGCTCCGTCGAGGCGATCGACGAGTTCAACGAAGAGGTCTTGCGCCTGCGGCTTCTCTGATGACTCCGGGGCCTCAGCTGAAGACGACGGTCTTCTTGCCGTGAACGAGGACTCGGTCCTCGAGGTGCCAGCGCAGTCCGCGGGACAGAACCAGTTTTTCGATGTCGCGGCCTTGCCGGACCATGTCCGCGACCTCGTCGGAGTGGTCGACGCGGATGACGTCCTGCTCCAGGATCGGGCCTGCGTCGAGTTCGGCTGTCACGTAGTGACACGTTGCCCCGATCAGCTTCACGCCGCGGGCGAATGCCTGATGATACGGACGCGCGCCGACGAACGACGGCAGGAAGCTGTGATGGATGTTGAGGGCGCGGCCCGACCAATGGGCGCATAGCTCCTCCGGTAGCACCTGCATGAACCGGGCGAGTACGACGGCATGTGGGTCGTACGAGTCGACGAGGTCACGGACTTCGTCGAATGCAGGGCCGCGCTCAGCGGGGTCCTTGGCGAATTCGACGTGGTGGAACCGAACGCCGTGCGCGGTCGCAACCGACTCGAGAGACTTGTGATTGCCGATCACTGCGGAAATCTCGGCGGGCAGCTCGCCGCCGGCGGCGCGCCCCAGCAGGTCGTGCAGGCAGTGGGCTTCCTTGCTGACCAGAATGACGACACGCTTACGTTCGCCCGAATCATGGAGCGTCCATTCGGTTTCCGGGCCGATCTCGGCGGCGACGGCCTCGAAGCGAGCCCGTAATTCGTCGATGCTCATATCGACCGAAGACGCACGGACCGCTTGCCGAGTGAAGAACCAGTCGGTGTCGGGATCGGCGTGGTACGCGGCCTCGACGATCCATCCACCGACGTCGGCGAGGAATGTCGAGATCTTGGCGACGATGCCCGTGCGGTCGGGGCATCCGAGTGAAAGGACGTAGCGACGGTCGTCGGCGACAGCAGCGGAACTCATTTCTCGATTGTCTCAGGTGGTCCGGACCGCTGTGTCCACCAGTGTGCGCGCAGCGCGCGAGTCCTCCTCGGCCGTCGGGCTGTGGTTGGCTTGCCTCCATGTCTCTCAACCGCGCCGAACTGGCCCGCATGGTCGATCACACGCTGCTCAAACCGGAAGCGACCCGCGCAGACGTGGAGGCCCTGATTGTCGAGGGCCGCGCTCTCGGCGTGCTCGCGGTCTGCGTCTCGCCGTCGATGCTGCCCATCCACGCTGAAGGTTTGGTGACCGCCGTCGTGGCCGGATTTCCGTCCGGCAAGCATCATTCCCTCGTCAAGGGGGCGGAAGCACGACTGGCAGTCGATCAGGGCGCCCGCGAGATCGACATGGTGATCGACATAGGTGCGGCGGTCGAGGGAGATTACAACGCGGTGCTCGCCGACATTCTGACGGTTCGTGAAGCCATCGGATCTTCGGCGATCCTGAAGGTCATCATCGAATCGGCCGCACTGTCGGAGGAAGCGATCGTCGAAACCTGTGTGGCGGCGGAGAGAGCTGGCGCAAACTTCGTCAAGACGTCCACCGGCTTCCATCCCGCCGGAGGCGCGAGTGTCGAGGCGGTGAAGTTGATGGCCGCCACCGTCGGGGGCAGGCTCGGGGTGAAAGCCAGCGGCGGTATCCGGACGACCGAGGCGGCGTTGGCCATGGTCGAAGCAGGTGCAACGCGATTGGGTCTGTCCGGGACGCGAGCAGTGTTGGACGGTCTCTGAGTCCGGTTTTCTCGAAACTTCGTCGAAGTTCGGTAGCTATCGGGCCTTATCGGCTTATCCTCCGAAGATGAGTAGCGCCGACGAGATTTTTTCCGCGATTGCGGAGGAGCGTCGGGCTTTGGCTGCAACGGTGTGGGATCTCAGTTCTGAGCAGTGGGCGACTCCGTCGCTGTGCAGCGAGTGGACAGTGAAAGACGTTGTCGCGCATCTTGTCGTGCCGTTGGTTACCCCAGTCTGGAAGTTCGGGTTGACGATGGTGAGAGCGCGTGGAAATTTCCACCGCGCAAATCAACTCATGGCGAGAGGTGTCGGCCGACGGTACTCGACACGACTCCCCGAACTGCTTTCTCGGAATGCGGACAGTCGATTCACCCCACCGGGCAACGGCCCGCTGGCGCCACTCACCGACGTTGTCGTGCACGGCTACGACATCCGCCGTCCGTTGCACCTCGTGCATCGGATTACCGACGAACGTCAGGTCGCGGTACTCGACTTCATCACGAGTACACCTTCACGCGGCATCTTTCCGATCCCGGACGCCACACTGCACTGGAAGGCCACCGACCTCGACTGGACCTTCGGCAGCGGACTTACTGTTCAAGGTCCGGCGGCATCGCTGATGCTCGTTCTCACCGGCCGAACTTCGGCTCTTGCCGATGTCACCGGACCAGGCTTCGAACGTCTGGCGAATTCGGCCGAGTGACGCAGTAGTGCGGGGTCGGCTTCGACCCCGCACTCCAGGTCAGGCGATCAAGGAGCAGCCCTCGGGCGTCTGCTGGGTCTGGTCCGCCGAAACGGGCGGGAGGGTGTACTGATCTCCCTGCAAAGTGAGTTCGATGCCGGAGTCGGTGACGGTCAGCGAGGTCGGTGCCATGTCGAGTGGGTACTGCTGCAAGCTGTCCGACAGAACCCCGACGATGCTGTCCACCAGATCGGTTGGGATTCCGAGTCCCAGAATCGACGCGCCGACGGTCTGGACGTCCACGCGGCCACCTGAGACGACCGGCTTGACGGTCAGCTCCGCAAGGCCGCCGACTGCGAAGGCCAACGTGCCCGCACTTGCATCGCTTGTCACGCCGGTGACGAGCGCGCCGATGCCCTGCGACTGCAGCGTCGACGCGATCCCGGCTGTGGACCAGTCGATGTCCGCGCTCGACGAGCCGATCGTGCCGTTGCTGTCCGCGCTCTGCTGAAGGTTCACGTCGTTGACCTCGGCGTGCACTGTCATGCCTTCGGCAGGCCCGAACCGTGCGTCGTCGCTGTCCAGGGTCACCGAGGAGACCTGCTTGTCGATCAGCGAGACCAGTATCGGCTTCCAGCCGAGGCCGACATCGACCTGACTGCCGATCTCACTTTCGAGCTGGCCTGCCAGGCAGGACTTGATCTGCTGACGGAAGAACAGTTCTCCGCCGAGCAGCGCCGCGACCACCAGGACGGCAACGAGCACCAAGATCAAGGGAGTTTTGCTTCGTGTCATTCGGAGCAGTCTTCCCGAAGAATCTGAAAGAGCTCTGTGAATCCGGCCGATGCGGCGAGTCGGAGGACATGGAAGTGAAACGTCGACGCAATCCGCCGCGCATTTTTGTGATCTGCAACACACCTTCACGTACTGTCTAGTGCATGAGCACGATAGAAGGAAGCGCCGCCGAACTCCGTCGTCTCGCGGCGAGTCAGGACGGATATTTCACCACCGAACAGGCCGAAGGTCTCGGGTTCGGTCGCTCGGCGCTCCACGCCAACTTCGTCGCCGGTGATTGGATGCGAGTCGAGCGCAACCTCTGTCGGCTAAGCGATTGGCCGCGAAGCGACCTCGAACAGTTCGCAATGTGGTGCGCGTGGTTCGGCGGCGATGCCGTCATCTCGCATCAGAGTGCGGCGGAACTACACGGATTCGGTCACCTGCATCCGCAGTTCGTACACGTATCCGCGTTCACCGATCTTCGTCTCACCGACACCCGCCTGGCCGTTCATCGGCTCCAACTCGCACCTCACGACTTCGAGTCGACGGGCACCTTCAGGCTCACGACGCCGATCCGCACGGTCCTCGACCTTGCGGGAGGCGGAATTTCCCAGATAACCCTCGACGAGGTCGTCGGTGACGCTGTTGCCATCGGTCGCGTCGACGCAGGAGCGTTGTATCAGGAAGCTACTGCTGGATCCGACCGTGTCTCCGAGCGCATCGAATTGGCTCTCTCCGCCTGTATCTAGGTGTTGGGCCGCACGAGGTCCCACGGCACCGTAAGAACGTTGTCCCGCATCCGTCGACGGGGAGGCACCGTCGGTACTCCATTGACGGCGAGCTGTCTCAGCGCGGCGTGCCACCGCACCCGCGGTCCGAACGGTGCCAACGGCGCAGCCGTCGACCAGGCGCGGTCTGCGGCCTGGAGTAATCGGTGAATGGGTTCGCCTGGGATATTGCGGTGAATGAGCACTTTGGGTAACCGCTCGGCGATATCCGAGGGCATGGCCACGGTGAACGGATCCCATGCGAGGGTCAACGAGATCGGTCCGTGAGCGTCGAGCAGGACCCATGCACAGCGTCGGCCCAGCTCGTCGCAGGTGCCGTCGACGAGCAGTCCGCCGGGCGCGAGTCCGGACAGAATGCGTGACCAGGCTTCGGGCACAGCTTCTTCGGGATACTGCCGAAGCACGTTGAATGCGCGAACGAGGTTAGGACGGAGCCCTGCCATTTCGAAGCCGCCGCGGGCGAAATTCACCCCCTCGACCGAGTCCACCACGCGAGCGGGATCGATTTCGAGTCCGGTGACGCGCAGATCGGGCCGGATCGTGCGTAAGCGACGGGCCATTTCCAGAGTGGTGTCCGGTCGAGCTCCGTAGCCGAGATCGACGACGAGCGGATCGGTTGCCTCGACGAGCGTGTGCCGCACGGCCGCGCTGTGGGTGAGCCACCGATCGCTGCGACGGAGTCGGTTGATTCCGGTAGTCCCTCTGGTTATGACGCCTTCAGGAGTGGAGCCTGCGGAACGACCCGGGTGAGCAGGAGTGGAGCCTGCGGAACGACCCGGGTGAGCAGGAGTGGAGCCTGCGGAACGACCATGAAAAGCAGGAGTGGAGCCTGCGGAACGGCTGTGGTGGTCAGGAGTTCTGCGCAAGCCAGTCGGCTGTCACTTCGCCTTCACCGCGCCACAGGTCGATGAGGTTGACCAGCATGAGCTGCTCGAGTTTGCTACCGATGAACGGCAGGAAGACTTTGGCTTCCGAGGAGGTTCGAAGGGTGGATCCGGCTTCGGTTGCGAACAGTGAGGTGGAACCTTTCAGGCTGCCGGGGCCGGCCGGGATGGAGGCATCGTATTTGCCCGATGTGGTTTCGCCGAATGGATCGAAGTGCACGTTTCGGGTGATGATCATGTCCTTTTTGAGGACTGTCTGCGCGATGTCCGGCAGTTCGGTCCGCGGAATGATGTGGTGCATCACGATGTCGATTCCCCCGTCTCCGACCTCGAAGCTTTTCAGCTCGTTGTGGGAGTACTTCTTCATCTCCTCGATACGAGCGTCCCAGTGATCGCGGCTGGACAACGCGGCGTACACCTGCTCGGTGGAGTGGGTGAACCGGGCTGAGTAGTTCATGCGGCGAGCCATAGTGCAACAGGGTACCGGCTTCGTCGGCGGGCCTGGCCAGGGTGCCTACCCGCCGGTATGTCCGGTCAGCTCAGGTTTTCGGCGATCCATTTCGCGGTGAATCCGTGCTCGTTGTCGATGAGCGAGAGAACTTGCTCGCTGATCATGGCTTCGATCTTTCCGCCGAAGATCGGAACCTTCACCTCTGTGGTGCCGGACAACGACATGGTCGACGCCTCGGCGTTTCCTTCGAGCAGTGTGGTTCCGGAGACTGCGGCGGGAGCCCCCTCGACCGTGGCACCGAATTTGCCTTCGGCGCGGTTTCCGCCGATCGGGCCCCAGGATTCGGTGCGCTCGATGACGAGCGGGCCCTTCTTGAATGCGGTGACGGCAGCGGGCAGTTCCTCTTCCGGGATGGATTGGGACATGACGACGCTGATCGTCCCGTTGATCGCATGCACGCTGACCAGGCGTGCGCTGGGGCCGCCGATCTCCTCGATACGGTCTTTCCAGTACTGCTCGGACACGAGCGCGGCGTGCACCTTGTCGACGGGTGCGGGAACGGACGCGCTGTGCGCGATGGGGCGAGGCATACGCGGAGATTACCGGGTGGCTCGGACGTACATGTGAGACCGGTACCCTGGGTTCCCGTGCCTACCGCAATTTCCGAGCTCACCACGATGCGTGTCGGCGGCCCGGCTCGTGAGTTCGCCGTCGCCGCCAGCAGTGACGAGCTTGTCTCCCTGGTCCAGGATGCCGATGCGTCGGGGACGCCTGTGCTGCTCGTCGGTGGAGGATCGAACCTCGTTGTCGGTGACGACGGGTTCGACGGACTGGTCGTCAAGGTCGAGACGTCGGGGACGCGAATCGACGGCGAGTCGCTCTGGGTCGCTGCAGGGACGTCGTGGGATTCGGTGGTGGCCGCCTCGCTGGACGAGGGATTGGCCGGACTCGAAGCGCTCTCGGGGATCCCCGGTCTTTCCGGTGCGACGCCCGTGCAGAACGTCGGCGCGTACGGCACGGTGACGTCGGACGTGTTGGCGAGCTTGACCGTCTACGACCGCGAGACCGGTGAGAGAGCAACCTGGTCGCCGGATCGGTGTGGGTTCGGATTGCATCGCCAATCGGTGTTCAAGCACTCGAGCAGGTACGTCATTCTCGATACCACGATGAAGCTTCGTCGGTCCGAATCCTCGGATCCGGTCCGGTATGCGGGGCTCGCCGACCGACTCGGGGTGAGCATCGGCGACACGGTCGCAGCCAAGGAAGTCCGTGAAGCAGTGTTGGATCTGCGCGGGCAGAAGGGCATGGTCCTCGACGCCGAGGACCACGACACCTGGAGTGTCGGATCATTTTTTCTCAACCCGGTGCTGACCGAGGTTCCGGCCAAGGCAGCGCGCGCTCCGCAGTACCCCGACCCGTCGGGTATCAAGGTGCACGCTGCATGGCTCATCCAGAACGCAGGCTTCGCGCACGGGTACGGCCGTGAATTCGGTGCAGGGACCGTCTCGCTGTCGACCAAACACGTGCTGGCCGTCACCAACCGGGGCGGTGCACGCACTGCGGATGTCATGGCGTTCGCATCACATATTCGCGACGGAGTCGAAGCCGAGTTCGGCATCACCCTCGTCCCCGAATGCGATTTGGTCGGTTGCTCGCTGAACTGACCTGTTCACTCGGCCTACCATCGAAGCAGTTACATGGGAGTTCTGATCCACGGCAGCTGCGGGAGTGCAGGCTGTGGGTACCACGCATGAAAGAGGAGTAATTCTTTGCAGGTCACAAGCGTCGGGCATGCCGGATTTCATATTCAGACCGATGCCGGCAGCATTCTGTGCGATCCGTGGGTGAACCCCGCCTACTTCACCTCGTGGTTCCCTTTCCCCGACAACTCGCAGCTGGACTGGGACGTTCTCGGCGACTGTGACTACCTCTACGTCTCGCATCTGCACAAGGATCACTTCGACCCGAAGAACCTGGCCGAGCACGTCAACAAGGACACGACCGTGCTGTTGCCGGACTACCCGGTCCCGGACCTTCGGCACGAACTCGAGAAGCTCGGTTTCCATAAATTCTTCGAGACCACGACGTCGGTGAAGCACACGGTGTCCGGCCCCAAGGGCGACCTGGACATCATGATCATCGCGCTCCGCGCACCCGCGGACGGCCCCATCGGTGACTCGGGACTCGTGGTGTCCGACGGCAAGACCGTCGCGTTCAACATGAACGACGCGCGGCCGGTCGACCTCGATGTCCTCACCGAGCAGTTCGGGCACGTGGACGTGCACATGCTGCAGTACTCCGGCGCAATCTGGTACCCGATGGTCTACGACATGGTCGAGCGCGCGAAGCGAACGTTCGGTGAACAGAAGCGTCAGCGTCAGATGGACCGTGCGCGTCAGTACATCGAGCAGATCGACGCCACCTGGGTCATCCCGTCCGCTGGGCCCCCGTGCTTTCTCGACGACGAGTTGCGGTTCCTCAACGACGTCTACGAAGATCCGTCGAACATCTTCCCGGACCAGATGGTCTTCCTCGACCAGATGCGTCGCAACGGCCACGACAAGGGTTTGTTGATGATGCCGGGAACCACCTCGACCTTCGACGGCAGTGAGTTGCTCGCGCATGAGCATCCGATTCCGGTCGACGAGGTCGAGGCGATCTTCACCACCGGAAAGGCCGACTACATCGAGGCGTATGCCCAGCGTCAAGCCGGGGTCATCGCCGCCGAGAAAGCTGCCTGGGCTCCGGCTGAGGGTGAGCTGTTGCTCGAGCCGCTTCGCGCCTTGTTCGAACCGATCATGATTCAGTCCGATCAGATCTGCGATGGCATCGGCTACCCGGTTGCGATGATGCTCGGCGAGGAAACCGTCGTACTCGATTTTCCGAAACGGATCGTGCGTGAGCCGATCGTGAAGGAACGGTTCCGCTACAGCTTCACCATCGCGCCCGAACTGGTTCGCACAGCCGTGCGTGACGAGGAGCCCGATTGGGTCAACTCGATTTTCCTGTCCACACGCTTCCGGGCTCGCCGAGTCGGCGGATACAACGAGTTTCTGTACACATTCTTCAAATGCTTGACGGACGAGCGTATTGCGTACGCGGACGGTTGGTTCGCCGAAGCACACGACGACACCGCGACCATCGTCAAGGACGGCTACGAGATCCAGCGTCGGTGCCCGCACTTGAAGGCAGATCTGTCGAAGTTCGGAATCGTCGAGGGCAACAAGCTGACCTGCAATTTGCACGGGTGGGACTGGAACCTCGACACCGGACGCTGCCTGACATCGAATGGGCACGAGCTGAGGACGAGAAAGCTCGACTGACGGTTCGGGCCGAAGTGAATTCGATGTGAATCTGGCCGCACCGGCGGCTCGGATAGGTCGGACCGCGATTTCCGCGGGTACGTTGGAAAGCGTGCATACGCAGGTAGAACGGACAAATCGAACGCGATTGCTGTGGTTGATCACGGTTTTCGCAGCATTGGCGGCATTGGTTTCGGGCTGCACCATAGGCGGTAACGACGCGGGCTCCTCCAACGGAGCGCCGGCAGCCGAGGCGGCTCCCGTCGCCGAAGTATCCTCGACTCCCGCCGACGGTGCCGAGGACGTCAGTCCTATCGCGCCGATTTCGGTGTCGGTGAAGAACGGGACGCTGGGCGAGGTCACGCTCACCAACGAAGACGGCAAAGTAGTTCAAGGTGTCCTTGCGCCGGACAAGACGTCCTATGCCGTCACCGAGCCGCTCGGATACGGCATCACCTACAGCTGGGCGGGCACTGCCGTCGGCACCGACGATAAGTCCGTCGCCGTCGAGGCAGGCTTCACCACGGTCGAGCCCGACAGTCGTACTTCGGTCAGCACCAACATCGGTGACGGCCAAGAGGTGGGCATCGCGGCGCCGGTCATTCTGCAGTTCGATTCGGCGATCGAGAACAAGGCCGCGGTCGAGAAGGCATTGACGGTCACGACCAACCCGCCGACGCCCGGTGCCTGGGCCTGGTTCCCCGATGACAACGGCTCGCGCGTGCACTGGCGTCCGACGAACTACTGGGCGCCCGGCACCGCCGTATCGGTCGAGGCAAAACTGTACGGCTTGGATTACGGCGACGGCGCGTACGGCGCCGACGATGTGTCCATCGACTTCACTGTCGGGCGCAGTCAGGTGGTGAAAGCCGATGCCGCCAGTCACCGCATGCAGGTCGTCCGTGACGGTGAGACCATCATGGACATTCCCGTCAGCTACGGCGAGGGCGACGAAGAACGCAATGTGACGCGCAGCGGTATCCATGTGGTGACCGAGAAGCACGAGGACTTTCTCATGTCGAATCCGCCGTTCTACGAGAACGTGCGCGAACGCTGGGCAGTGCGGATTTCCAACAACGGCGAGTTCATTCACGCCAACCCGCTGACCACTGGAGTTCAGGGCGCATCCAACGTCACCAACGGCTGCATCAACCTCTCGGACGCCGATGCTCAGCAATACTTCGCTACGGCGATGTACGGCGACCCGGTGGAGGTCACGGGTACGCGCATCGACCTCTCCGCCGCGGACGGAGACCTGTACGACTGGGCTATCGACTGGCCGACGTGGCAGTCGATGTCCGAATTGCCCGTCGGAGCAGCAGTTCCGGCGCCGGTCCCGGCAAGCTAGCTACCGGGCCCGGCTAGGGAGGGCTACGTGCGTGAAAAGCGTCCAGGACCCGCTTGATCACGGGGTTTGATGATGATCTGGTCCAGATTCACATGAGACGGACGCGACGCCACGAAGCCGATCACCTCGGCGATGTCCTGCGCAACGAGCGGGGTGATTCCCTGGTACACCGCGTCGGCCTTGGCCTCGTCACCATCGAATCGCACCAGCGAAAACTCGGTCTCGACCGCACCCGGTGCGACCTCGGTCAGGCGGACGGGTTGGCCCAGCAGTTCGCCGCGCAGCGTGCGATGCAGGACCGCCTGTGCGTGCTTGGCCGAGGTGTATCCCGATCCGTTGTCGTACGCCTCGAAGGCCGCAACCGAGGTGATGGTCACCACGAGTCCGTCGCCGGATTCGATCAACTTGGGCAGTAGCGCCTTGGTGATGCGCAGGGTCCCCAGAACGTTGGTCTCCCACATCCAGCGCCAGTCCTCGAGGTCGGCATCGATGACAGGTGCCAGACCTTTGGCGCCGCCGGCATTGTTGATCAGCACGTGAACCCTGGGGATGACTGCGGTGAACGCGGCCACCGAATCCTCGTCTGTCACATCGAGTTCCAGTGCGGTGCCGCCGATTTCGTCGGCAACCGCTTCGAGTCGGTCGAGGCGACGTGCCCCAATGACGACGTGGTATCCCTGGGCGGCGAGTTGGCGAGCAGTGGCTTCGCCGATTCCCGAGCTTGCGCCGGTGACGACGGCGATGCGAGCGTCGGGCGAAATGTGTTCGGACAATGTCATGCATCGATTCTAGACGCCGATTTCGCCTGCATACGGGACCCGGGATTGGTGAAGTGGCCGTGCAGTGCTAATTTTGCCCACATGTCCGCAAGCCTCACCCATGCATTGCGGGTCACCTATGTGACCGCCGCCCTGGGTTCTCGGCTGCCACTTCCCAGGGAACTGTGTTGTCCCGGTCTCGGAACCTCCCGCTAGTTTCCGCACTCGCCGGGCTGAATCGCGTCGTATTGCGTGTTTTCTGCCTCGAGTTTCATGCACCACCTGTCTCGCGAAGACGGGTCTACTGCTGAGGACCGAACACTGTGGCTATCGCTATTTTGCCTACCTCGCCGCCGATTCCATTGCGGCGCAACGCTCGATCCACTCCCACACTCGTGCGTTCGCCCGCACCGCCGAGGACGGGTGTGCAGGTCGTTGCTCCGGATCTTCGGATCGCGGACAACCCCGCTGCATCGGTCCTTCGTGTCGCTTCCGCGGAAGGTCCGATCTCACGCGATAGTGCCGCTCGTGCAACAGGATTGAGCATCGCAACCGTCAACCGGCAAGTATCCGCACTGCTTGGCGTCGGACTTCTTCGTGAACGAGCAGACCTCACCGCCTCCGGTGCCGTCGGACGTCCGCGGATACCGTTCGAGATCAACCACGAGCCATACGCCACCATCGGAATTCACATCGGTGCCGTGGTCACCAAAGTCGTCATCAGCGACTTGCGTGGTCGCATTCTCGGCGCTGTCGAGATCTCGACGCCTCCAGGGTCGGCGCCGGCTGCACTTGCGTCCATCACCCGTAGCGCAGGTGCTTTCGCCGCGCGGTGGCATCGCCGCACCCCACTCTGGGTGGGAGTTGCCGTGGGTGGTCGCGTCGATACGGCGACCGGCTCGGTCGATCATCCACGACTGGGTTGGGAAGGCGCTCAGGTCGGGACGATCATCGGTGGGGGGTTGGGGCTTCCGGTGTCCGTGTCAGGGCACGTCGAAGCCATGGCCGCATCGGAGCTGTTGCTGGCGCCGGTGCGGACCGCCGAGGTCACGACCGGAACGAGTCTGTACTTCTACGCCCGTGAAACCGCTGGAATCGCGCTGACCATCGACGGACGCGTCCACACTCCGTCGACCGGCCCGGGATCGATCGCACATGTGCCGACCGGATCGAATGCGCAGTGCTTCTGCGGCAGTCGCGGATGCCTCGAAGCCACCGTCAGCGACCGAGCCGTCGTAGCGGCGGCCGTCGAGCGAGGTGTGTTGACGGCGGCCGAGCCACGCCGGTCGGTTGCGACGCTGCATCAACTCGCACAGAACGGATCGCTCGGAGCGCAGGAGGTGCTGACCGAGCGAGCGCAGGCGCTCGGCAAGACCGTCGGGTTGTTGCGTGATCTCTTCAACCCGGATCGGGTTTTGCTCGGTGGCCAGGCTTTCACTGAGTATCCCGCCGGAATCCCACACGTCGCATCGGCGTTCTCGCGATCATCGACGTTGCCGCGTAGGGACATTCGCATCACCGGCTTCGGCAGCAAGGTTCAAGAGTTCGCGGCAGCAGTGGTCTCGCTCAGTTCGGTGTACTCCGATCCGCTCGCCTCCATGCGTCGGGCCGCAGCCTGAACGGGCGTTGGGCCGCTGCCGAGTCGGGCCCTGCTCTCGGCGACAATGGGCGCCATGGCAACGAGTGAGGTTCGGCAGGCATGCAGCATCGACGGCACCAACATCGTCTACCGAGTTTCCGGTGATCCTGCCGCTCGGCCGTTGATATTGCTGCACGGCTGGGCGCAGTCCTCGGCGTGCTGGGGTGAGGGCGTGTTGAACGGGTTGGCCGACTCGTATCGGTTGATTGCCGTGGATCTGCGCGGACATGGGTATTCGGACGCGCCCGCCGACGGTTACGCGGACCCCCTCAATTGGGCGGGTGACGTCCACGCAGTCCTCACCGCGGAGGCAGTAGCGGCGAATGCCGTTCTACTCGGCTGGTCCTACGGCGGTCTCGTGATCTGCGACTACCTCGCCGAACACGGGAGCGAGGCGACGGCGGGGGTCGTCCTCGTGGGCGCGATCACCGGTATCGGCCGAGGGGAAGCCGGCGGAAAGGTCGGGAGTTCGATGCGCGCGGCGATCCCAGATGCGATGTCGGAGGTGCCGAGCGTCGCCATTCGCGCACTCGGTAGCTTCGGTAATGCACTCACCGGCCCGGTCGAGGGGAAGGGAGCGCAGGCACAGCAACTCTTCGGGCTCACTCTCGCGACACCCCCTCGCGTCCGGGCCGCATTGTTCGACCGGACGGCCTCCCACGATGATCTTCTGAGCAGCCTCGGGGTGCCGGCCCTCGTCCTGCACGGAACCGCCGATACGGTCGTCGACGTCTCGTCCGGACGACACGCTGCATCGTTGATCCCGAAGGTCACCGAGTCGTATTGGGAGGGTGTCGACCACGGTCCGTTCGTTACCGACCCTGCTCGTTTCGTGGCGGAGGTCGGGGCCTTCATCGAGGGTCTGTGAACGTCCGTACTGTGGGGGAGTGCAAACTGGAACGGTGAGTGGTCGCCAGTTGAACCGGGTTGCGGTGCTGTCACTGCATACCTCTCCACTGGCACAGCCCGGCATGGGTGATGCCGGTGGCATGAATGTCTATGTGCTTCAGAGCGCCAAAGAGCTGGCCAAGCGCGGCGTCGAGGTGGAGATCTTCACCCGGGCGACGTCCTCGGCCGACGAACCTGTCACCGAGGCAGCACCAGGTGTTCTGGTGCGCAACATCGTGGCCGGGCCGTTCGAGGGCCTGGACAAGCAGGATCTGCCGACCCAGTTGTGCGCATTCGCGGCAGGTGTACTTCGCGAAGAAGCGCGTCACGACATCGGGTACTACGACCTCGTTCACTCCCACTACTGGCTATCCGGACAAGTCGGTTGGCTTGCGCGCGACCGATGGGGTGTGCCGTTGGTGCATACCGCTCATACGCTCGCCGCCGTCAAGAACGCATCGATGGCCGCTGGTGACTCACCGGAACCAGCAGCCCGGCAGATCGGTGAACAACAGGTCGTGGCCGAGGCTGATCGGTTGATCGCCAACACCTCGGGAGAGGCCCAGCAGCTCATCGACATCTACGGGGCATCACCGGATTCGATCGACGTCGTTGCGCCCGGCGCCGATCTGAGCAGGTACCGACCAGATGACAAAAAGGCAGCCCGCGCAGAGTTCGGAATCGACCCGAGCGAGACTGTCGTCGCGTTCGTCGGCAGGATCCAACCGCTCAAAGCACCCGACGTGCTGCTCCGGGCAGCCGCCGAGCTTCTCGCACGTGACCCGGGTGTGCCGCTTCGAATTCTCGTGGTCGGTGGACCGTCGGGTAGCGGTCTGGACCGGCCCGACAGTCTCATCGAACTTGCTGCTGTACTGGGCATTTCGGCGCGTGTGACGTTTCTGCCGCCACAGCGTTCGGAGAAGCTCGCGCAGATCTATCGCGCCGCTGATGTGGTAGCCGTTCCGAGTTACAACGAATCGTTCGGATTGGTTGCCATCGAAGCGCAAGCATGCGGAACCCCGGTGATTGCCGCCGATGTAGGCGGTCTCGGTGTCGCGGTCCGATCGGGCGAGACCGGTGTGTTGGTACAGGGTCACCGCACCGAGGACTGGGCTACTGCATTGGGAAACATGCTGCGCGACCGTACTGCGCTCGCGCGCATGGCATCTGCCGCGCCGATTCACGCCGCAGACTTCTCGTGGGAGCGCACCGCCGAAGGCCTCATGGAGAGCTACCGGGCCGCCAAGTTCCACTTCGATCGCCATGAAGCGCCGAGTGAATTCTCGCCGCGCCGATCACGGGGACTCTGGAAACTACGACGAACAGGAGCCGTCACGGCATGAGCGACACGATCACTCTCATCGACGAGGTCTTGACCGAGCGCGGACTCGAATATCAACGCAAGAACGACAATTCCTTCATCGTCGAGTTGCCGGGGGAGCGCAAGCTCAAGACCGCGACGATGCTCACTGTCGGTCGTCACGGTGTTCGCATCGAGGCATTCGTGTGCCGCAAGCCCGACGAGAACTTCGAAGGCGTCTACAAGTACCTCCTCCGACGCAACCGGAGAATGTACGGAGTTCACTACACGATCGACAAAGTAGGCGACATCTACCTCGTCGGTGGAATGTCGCTGCACGCGGTGACCGGGGACGAGATCGACCGAGTGCTGGGCCAAATTCTCGAGGCTGCCGACGGTGACTTCAATGTTCTGCTCGAACTCGGTTTCGCCGAATCCATCAAACGTGAATGGGCATGGCGTGTTTCGCGTGGAGAACCGTTGACCAATCTGGCAGCGTTCGAGCATCTCATCGACGACTGATCGGTGTGGCCGACAGTCGGTTTCGAATGGGTCTATCACCCGTTGTGACGGGGTTCACTGTAGGATTTCGAGCATCTGCCGTAAGCGTGTTCGAAGGAGAGCCATGAGCTTCAACAGCCCCTTTCCCGATGTCGAGATCCCGAACCTCAGTGTCTACGACTATCTGTTCGGGTCCATCGCGGAGGCTGATCTCGACAAGCCTGCGCTCGTCGACGGCAGCTCCGGAGCAGTCACCACCTACAAGGCTCTCATCGGGCAGATCGACGGCATCGCCGGAGCCCTCGCAGCCCGCGGTCTCGAACTCGGCGACGTCGTAGCGCTGCACTCGCCGAACATCCCCGCGTTCGCCTCGGTGTTGCACGGCATTCTTCGCGCAGGTGGTACCGCGACGACGATCAACGCGCTCTACACGGCCGAGGACATCGCCAAGCAGCTCACCGGCTCCGGCGCGAAGTTCCTCTTCACCGTCTCACCGCTGTACCCGCAGGCCAAGGTCGCAGCCGAGAAGGTCGGAATGGCGGACGATCACATCATCGTTCTCGACGGTGCAGAGGGCCACCCCAGTCTGCGGGACCTCCTCACGCAGGGCGCGCCCGCGCCGGAGGTGTCGTTCGATCCGTCGACACATATCGCCGTGCTGCCGTACTCCTCGGGCACGACCGGTGTCCCGAAGGGCGTGATTCTGACGCACCGCAACCTCGTGGCGAACGTTGCCCAGATGGAGCCTCGCGTCGGCATCGACACCGACGACGCGATCCTCGCACTGCTGCCGTTCTTCCACATCTACGGGCTGACCGTTCTGCTCAACATCGCGTTGAAACTGCGTGCTCGTCTGGTCACGATGCCGAAATTCGACCTCGTCGAATTCCTGCGCATAATCCAGGACAACAAGCTCACCTACCTCTTCATCGCACCACCCGTTGCCGTGGCGCTGGCCAAGCATCCACTGGTGGACCAGTACGACCTCTCGAGCGTGCACACCATCTTCTCCGGTGCTGCCCCGCTCGACGAGGAGCTCGGCAAGGCCGTCGCGAAGCGTCTGAATACGCGAGTTCGTCAGGGCTACGGGATGAGCGAGCTCAGCCCCGTCAGCCATGCCATTCCATTCGACCGCGACGACATGCCGCTGAGTTCGGTCGGGTTGCCGCTGGCGAACACCGTCAACAAGATCGTCGACCCGGGGACACTCGAAGAGATCGCTCTTCCGACCGAGGGGCGCTCGGAGCCCGGCGAGCTGTGGGTCAAGGGCCCGAACGTCATGGTCGGTTACCTCAACAACCCCGAGGCGACAGCCGAAACACTTGACGCCGACGGTTATCTGCACACCGGCGACATCGCCGTCGTCGATGCCGAGGGCGTCGTGTACATCGTCGATCGCCTGAAGGAACTGATCAAGTACAAGGGCTACCAGGTGCCGCCCGCAGAGCTGGAAGCGCTACTGCTGACGCACCCGGATATCGCCGACGCGGCCGTCATCGGAGTCATCGACGAAGCAGGCGAAGAGGTTCCGAAGGCATTCGTCGTGCTGCAGGCCGACGCGAAGATCGACGCGGACGGCGTGATGGCCTTCGTCGCCGAGCGCGTATCGCCGCACAAGAAGGTGCGCAAGGTCGAATTCATCGATATCGTGCCGAAGTCCGCGGCAGGCAAGATTCTGCGCAAAGACCTTCGCGCCGCGGAATCGGGCAAGTAGCAACAGCAGGTAGAAGACAAGCGCACCCCGTTCCGCGAGGAGCGGGGTGCGCTCGTGTCGGTGGGGGAACTCGAGGGGGGCGTCGTCATGGTGGGGACAAGCAATCCGTACACCCCTGGCGCGGGGGAAAGACCGCAGGCGTTGATCGGGCGAACCCAACAACAAGGCTTGTTCGACGCGTTGCTTACCGGGTTGGAGCGGCAACGATCCATGCGTTCGATGCTCGTTGTCGGGCTACGCGGGGTGGGCAAGACGGCACTGTTGCGCGATTGCGTGGAGAAGGCACGTGCACGGAACTGGGTGATCATCGATATCGAGGTGAGCAAACGCGAGGACGACGCGTTTCGCCGTCAACTCACCTTCGAATTGCGTGGAGCACTACTCGGACTCTCACCCCGCTCACGGTGGGGCAAGGCTGCCACTCGCGCAGCCGCGGTCCTGCAGTCCTTCGGACGCGGTGCAGACGGCTCGATGATGGCCAAGTGGGACGTCGCAACCGCTGATGGAGTAGCGGACAGTGGTGATCTGGCCGCCGACCTGACTCAGGTGATCTTGGCAATGGGTGACGCCGCACTCGAGAACTCGCGAGGTGTGGTGATAGCAGTCGACGAAATCCAGCTCTTGTCGCAGACTCAATACGCTGCATTGGTCTCGGCATTTCACCGACCGTTCCTGCGTGAATTGCCGATTACGTTGGTGGGGGCAGGTTTACCGCGCGCGGGCCTGACCGAAGAGATCGAGCGCTACGCCAAGCGGATCTTCGAGTTCCCTGCCCTGGGTGCCTTGACGGACGCAGACTCCCGGCGTGTCCTGAGCGAACCGGCGGCTGCACTCGGAGTGGAGTTCGAGGAAGCCGCGTTGGATGCCGCCGTCGAACTCACCGGCCGGTACCCCTACTTCCTGCAGGAACTCGGTGGTGCGGTCTGGTCCAACAAGGCCGGCAACACGATCAGCGCGCAGGATGTTGCTGCCGCGTCGGCGCAGTATTGCAAGGCGCTCGACGCCACGTTCTTCGCCAGAAAGTTCGGTCCGACAACTGATCTGGATCGCTCGTATCTGCGGGCGATGGCCGAGGCCGGTTCCGATCCGCAGCACGAGAGCGATATCGCCCGAATGCTCGACCGCACGGTTACACAGTGTTCGCAGACCCGCCGATCGTTGTTGGACCGAGGGCTGTTGTACGAATTCGACAGTGGCGGTGTGGCATTCACTGCTCCTCATTTCGACCGCTTCATCATCAGGGTCATGCCTTCTCTCACCGTTCCCGCTCGGGCCGCGCGCCGACGTCGGTTCGATCCGTAACAGTTTCGAAGAGCCGTCCTATTTTGAACTCGCCTTCGTCGGCGCGGCGCGGACGTGCGCGCGCTCGCCCTGCTTGCCGACCAGACTGAGAAACTCCACCGGGCCGGAGCTGGTAGCGCCGAACCAGTGGGGGGTCCTGGTGTCGAACTCCGCGGCCTCGCCGGGTTCGAGGATGAGATCGAGCTCGCCGAGGACGAGCCGTAATCTGCCGTCGAGAACGAAGGCCCAGTCGAAACCTTCGTGCGTGCGTAGCACAGGAGTTGCGTCGTCACGACCGGCGGGGAGGACGAACTTGTAGGCCTGAATACCACCAGGTCGACGCGACAGAGGCACGATGGTGGTGCCGTCGTCAGTGGGTAGTGGGCGCATGTTGATGCGGGGGTCACCGGTGGGCGGGGCGTCGACAAGCTCATCCAGAGTGACGCCGTAAGCGCGGGCCAGCGGTAACAGCTGTTCGAGGGTGGGGCGCCGAAGTCCTGCTTCGAGTCGGGACAGCGTGCTGGTTGAAATGCCTGTCTCTTCGGCGAGAGCGATCAACGTGATCTCGCGGCGCTGTCGTAATTGCTTGAGCCGCGGTCCTACGGCATCGATGGTGCGATCCGTGGCCTTGTTCATGCGGTTCGACTTTGCCATTCGGCAACAAGGTTTGCAATACCGCGCTGCTCCGGTCACTGTCGAAGAAGCCACCTATATCGAGAAGGAGAACATGCGATGACGCACTCGTTCGACAAAAATTACTGGGACCAGATCTGGCAGGGCGACCGCGCTGCGGGGATGGCTGCCAGTGAACCGAACCCGCACCTGGTCCGAGAATTCGCAGACTCGACCCCCGGCACCGCACTCGAAGCGGGATGTGGCGCCGGAGTCGAAGCGATCTGGCTCGCCGAACGCGGTTGGCAGGTCACGGCAGCCGACATTGCGACCGATGCTCTTGCTCACGCGGCCCAGCGAGCCACCGCCATGGGCGTCGCCGATCAGGTGCAGTGGATCGAGGCCGACCTGTCCACCTGGGAACCCGACGCAAAGTACGACCTGGTGACCACTCACTATGCGCATCCCGCGATGCCGCAACTCGAGTTCTACGACCGCATCGCATCCTGGGTCGCCCCCGCAGGCACCTTGTTCATCGTGGGCCATCTTCATCACGAGAATCACGGCGCGGACACCGAGCATGGTCATGGTCATGGGCACGAGGATCCGCCCGCGTCGGCCTCTGCGACGGCCGCCGGCATCACGGCACGCCTCGACCCTGCCGTCTGGGAGGTCGTCACCGCCGCCGAATCACACCGAGAATCGACGGCACCCGACGGCCGCCGTACCCCGATTCACGACGTGGTCGTCAAGGCCGTCCGCCGCCCGTGAGCTTGTGGGCGACCGGCGTGTGGGCATGGTGTTCCACCAAGACGACCTTTCGGCGGGATCCCGCCTGAAAACCGCGCAACCGGAACACCATGCCCACCTGTTCGGATACCGATGAGGGATTGACGTCACTGTCGAGATCGCTCAGGGCCGGTTGCGCGGACAACGCGCCGGCGTTGTCACGTCGTTCCTCGGAATTCCGTAGGGAGTGAGCTTCGGATCGCGGTGACGACCGGGGGTGCGCTGATCGGCAGCAGGTGATGGTAGTTCATCGTTTTGGTGCGAGCATTTTCACCCGAGCTGGAGTGCCGTTCGGGTCACGATTGGGGGAATCGTTGAAGGTCGACACCGAAATTTTAAGCATGTTCGCCGCGGCCCTGGGTGGTCTCGTTGCCTGGGGCGGTTCCAAGGTCATGCAGAATCTGTGGGATTGACATGGGTTCTGAAAGAGACCATCCGCATCCTCGCAGAGATCTTCCTGTGCTCCAGTGGATTCCACGGTGGCCGCAGAGAATTCAGTGGACGGGTTTCTCGAGTGCTGTGTTCATCGCGGCCTTCGCCGTACTGGTTTTCGTAGCGTTGTTCAAGGGAGTTGCCAACGGAAGTTGGCTGGCTACTGCCGGATTCGCCGGTCTGGCCATCGTGTTCGTGATCATGGCCGCGCACATGTCGGGCATAGCGGGTATTCGGTACGTGTCACTTTCTCGACGCGTTAGAAGCTGTGACCACCCCCGCTACGGGACAGGCGTCGAGATGCTGCGGCCGCCCCTATTGTCTACTCGTTTTCGGCTCTCCAGCCTCCAATGCGGGATCCGCATAATCGGCGTGGACGAGCACAGGTGGGGAGACACGGCGAACCCAGTTACGTCGCAGCGATCTTGGATCTGACGCCGGTCCACGATGGGACCGGGCCCGCCCGTTTGCCGGCGATGACCCCGGGACGTCCCACCGCGACGCTGCTGGACGGTCAGCGGCCGCGCCACTGGGGCGGACGCTTGTCGAAGAATGCGCTGATGCCCTCGCTCATGTCCTCGGAGGCGCGGAATACCTCGATGGCCTGTTCGGTGGCCTGCCAGCCGAGGGTGTCCTCGGCGGCTGTGATGGCGCGCAGCGCGCGCAGGGTTTCCCCCACGGCCATGGGGGAGGACAGGCAGATATCCTCGGCGAGGGCGAGCGCCCGCTCGAGCGCGCGGCCGGGCTCGGCCACCTCGTTGACCAGACCCAACTGGTATGCGCGTTCTGGCTCCAGGTGGCGGCCGGAGATGAGTAGCTCCCGCGCGATGTTCGGTGGCAGCGCCCGGGCGGCGCGGAAGAGCGCGCCCGAGGTAGCGACGAGTCCGCGTCGGGTCTCGGGAAGCCCGAAACGCGCGGTGCGGGAGGCGATGATCGCGTCGCAGGCGAGTGCGATCTCGAATCCGCCGCCGAGCGCGAGTCCTTCGACCGCGGCGATCAGCGGCGTGCGGCGCTCGCGCCGGATGACGCCGTACTCCCCGCCCCGCTCGGTCCGCAGGCTCACGCCCGCGCTGAGGTCGGTGCCCGCGCTGAACACCTGAGCGGTCCCGGTGATGATGCCGGCCCACAACTCCGGATCGTCCTCGAGCCGGTTCAGTGCCGCGTCGATGCCCTCGGCGGTGGCCCGGTCGATCGCGTTGCGTTTGGCCTCCCGCTCGAGGCGGATGACGAGTACCCGGCCCTGACGCTCCTCGACGACGCTCATGCCCGCACCCAGGTCGCGGCCGTGCCGATGTCCGCCCGCGGGGTGCGGAAGGAGTTGGCGGGGTGCGCGTCGTCGGCGTAGCCGAACGAGATGGAGCAGACCACCTTTCGGTCCTCGGGCAGGCCGAAGAACTCGCGCAGATAGGGTGCGCTGCCGGCGAGCGCGGCCTGCGGGATCGTCGCTACACCGAGGCTGTGTGCGGCGAGCAGGAAGGTGTTGACGTACAGGCCGCAGTCGACGGCTCCGTATATCCCGAGGGCCTCGTCCGAGGTGATGACGGCGACATGGGGTGCGCCGAACAGCTCGAAATTCTTCATCGTCTGCGCCGACGATGCCTGGCGGTCGCCGGCCGCGATGCCCACACTCGCGTACAGCTGCATCGCGCAGTCCTTACGGCGGGCGCCGTAATCACCCTGATACGCGGTGGGGAAGGGGAAGTCCGGCGCCTGCGGAGAGGTCAGCACGTACTCGCCGAGCCCTTTCCTGAACCGTTCGGTGCCCTCGCCCTCGGTGATCGACACCTGCCAGGGCTGGGTGTTGCACCAGGACGGCGTGCGCTGCGCCATCTCGAGGATCTGCTCGATCGTGCTGCTGGGCACGGGGTCGGTGCGGAACGCGCGGCAGCTGCTGCGCGTGTCGAGCAGCGCTTTCAGCTCGGAGTGGTGGCTGGGGGCCTGCGCCTCTATCACGATGGGACTCTCCTGATTTGATTGCCGGACAAGGGGATAGCGCGGTGGTGCTAGTCGACGCCGATGGGCGTGTCGCCGACGATCGAGATGCGCTCCATGACGCGACGCGCCGGGAAGTAGTCGCTCGAGGCGTAGTGCTGGCTGGCGCGGTTGTCCCAGAAGGCGATCGTATTCGGTTGCCAGCGCAGCCGAACTTGCAGCTCTGGGCGCATGGCATGCCGGTAGAGCATGCGCAGCAGCTCGTTCGATTCGTCCGCCGAGATGCCGAGGATGCGCTGGGTGAAGGCGACGTTGACGAACAGCACGCGGCGGCCGGTCTCGGGGATGACCCGCACCACCGGGTGCGTGACCGGCGGGAACTGGGGTCGCAGCATGTCGATCGCGTCCTGTGGCATCCCGGACCCGAACGAACGTAGCCAGTCGTGCTCGGCCTCGAGGTGGTCGATCCGCGCCTTGATGTCTTCGGGCAGCAGATCGTATGCCGCGCCCATGTCTGCCCACAGCGTGTCCCCGCCGACTGGGGGGATCTCGACCGCGCGCAGGACTGCCGCGAACGAGGGCGTCCGATGCCAGGTGACGTCGTTGTGCCAGATGTTCTCGGCGCCGACGGCGGTCGCGTCCTTGGCCAGTGTCGCGACGTCGATGTCGCTCTGCCCGGGCTGGGTGTACTTGTAGAACGGATGCTGCTCGAGCTCTCCCCACCGTGCGGCGAACGCGCGGTGCTCAGCCCGCGTGATGTCCTGGTCGCGGAAGAACAGCACCTTCCACTCGAGCAGCGCGCGGCGCAATTCCGCCAGGACCTCCTCGGTGAGGTTCCCGCCGAGTCGGATGCCGGAGATCTCGGCGCCGATGGTGGGGGTCTGCGGGTTCAGCGTGAACAGTTCGTAGGGCCGATCGTCCGTGGCTGCTGTCAGACGGGGGGCGATGATCGGCCCGAAGTATGCCAGCGGGTCGGTCGGAGTGGGGGCTGCGGTGCTGGGAAGCGCGTAGGTCATGGCGTGGCTCCTAGAGATACGGGGTGGGGGTCGAGACCGGGGCTTCGATCATGGCGGCGAGGGTGTCGACGAGGTTGGAGACGATCGCCGTGGTCTCGGCGTCGGTCCGGTCTGTGCCTTCCCGCGTGGCGAGGGCAGTCATGCTGAACATGACGGCGTTGTTGGTGCGCCAGGTCGCGATCTTTCCTGGCGCGGGGCAGAGCGCGACCAATAGCTGGTGGACGCGACGGTAGCTTTCCGCCTGCAAGTGTTTCTGGGTCACCTCGGCGAGTACGGGATCGATCACCGCCTGCACGAGAAAGCGCGCATAGCGGCTGCCGGGCCGGCCGAGTGTCTCGGCGGCGAGGGGGTGCACGAGGGCTTTCACGGCTTGTCGGACGGGCGTCGGATCGCCGGACGTCTCTATTTCCTCGAGCAGCTGCGTCCTGCGGGCGTTGATGGGTCCCATACGCGCCGCGACGAGGGCCTCGATGAGTCCCTCGCGGGACCCGAAGTGGTACTTGGCCGCCGACTTGTTCGACTGGTCCGCCGCGAGCTGGACGTCTTTGAGCGTGAGCGCGGGCAGTCCGCGTTCGGCGATGATCTGCTCGGCGGCGTCGATCATCGCGATTCGTGCCGTGATTGGGGTCACAAGATGTAGGTTAAGGTCGTAACCTTAAGCTGTCAAACGTCGCCTGAGCTGTGCGGGCGGTGAAGTCTGGCATGCCTCCGACTGAAAGAAAGAGTGCGATATGGCCTTGCGTGCACTATCGGGAACCGGCCGCGTGGTGGCTGCGTGCGCCGCGGTGGGACTGCTCCTCGTGGGTTGTTCGAGCGGCGAATCCGCCTCATCGGCGAGTTCGGACGACGTGGCCAACGGGCTCGTCGGGGTGCAGGCCGATGGTGATCCGAGGCCGGGCGGGACCATCGCTTACGCCGGCTACTCCTCGGTGAGCAGCCTGGACCCGGCCGCCCGGCAGGACGGCGGCTCCACTGGCGGCACCGAGATGGCCGCGCTCTACGACCTACTGCTGCGCTATGACCAGGATTCCGGCGAATACGTCCCCCAACTCGCGGAGTCGATCGCCGCGAACGAGGACAACACCGTCTGGACCGTGAAACTCCGCGACGGCGCCACCTTCAGCGATGGCACGCCCGTCGACGCGGCGGCGGTGACCTGGAGTATCGAGCGCTACCTGGAGAAGAAGGGAACCCACACGCAGGTGTGGGCGGCCTCGGTCGAGAAGACACAGGCGACCGACGACTCGACGGTCACGTTCACTCTCCAGCGTCCGTGGCGGGAGTTCCCGGCACTGCTGACCAGCGGACCGGGCATGGTCGTCGCGCCGTCGTCGATGGCCGGCGGCGAGTTCGCTCCCATCGGGGCGGGGCCGTTCACGCTCGAGCGGTTCGCTTCGCAGGAGGAGCTGGTGCTGACGGCGCGGGCGGACTACCGGGGTGGCAAGCCGTACCTGGACTCCGTGCGCTTCCCCGCGATCGTCAACGAGACCACTCGCCTGGAGTCGGTGCAGTCCGACAACGTGCAGATCGCCTACCTGCGCAACCCCGAGAACGTGCACAAGGCAGAGGAGGCCGGTCTGCCCGGCGCGTTGTACACGGCCAACATGAGCGGCACGGTGATCATCAACAACCGTGAGGGCCGCCCGGGTGCGGACGAACGGGTCCGTCGGTCGCTGGTCGCCGCGTACAACCCCGATCTGTTCAACCAGCGCGTGCAGAGCGACAGCGGAGTGGCGAGCAGCGACATGTTCGCGCCGCAGTCGCGGTGGCACTCCGACGTCCCGGGCGCCGGCTATGACCCGGACACGGCCCGCAGCCTGCTCGCCGAGGCCAAGGCCGATGGTTACGACGGCAAGATCACGTACGTGGGCACCAACGACCCCGAGACCCAGCGCAGCGCCCTCGCGATCCAGGCGATGCTTCAGGACGTGGGCTTCGAGGTCCAGATCAACTACGCCAGCTCGATCAACGACCTGGTCAAGATGCTGTACGCGCAGCACGACTACGACGTCTCCTACGCCGGCTTCAACGTGCTCGACGAGGCCCCGTTCATCCGGATGTACGGCAACCTCCACAGTGCGTCCGCGTCCAACGTGCTCGGTTACGCCAACCCCGCCATGGACGAGCTGCTGGGCCGGCTTCAGACGGCTCGCGAGGACGACGACCAGCGCCAGACCCTGGCGGAGATCCAGACTCTGGTCAACGAGACCGCGCCGATGGCAGTGACCGGGCCCTATCGGTTGTTCATGCCGTTCGCGGACAACGTGCGCGGCGTGCAATTGAGCTCGGACGGCATCCTGTTGTTCGACAAAGCGTGGACCACCGACTGATCACCTCTTCCGGGGAGCGCGAGGCGATGCTGCGGCAACGGACCGAGCCCGGACGATCATCAGTTTTGTAGAGACGAAAAAGTCCCGGCTCCGAGCCGATGAAACCAATCGACCAACACTGGAGGACCTCGATGTACCCCGCACTGCACGCCCGCACCCATCCCGACCGCGTCGCCGTCCGGATGAGCGATGGCCCCGGCGTCACTTACGCCGAGCTCGACGAGCGCTCCATCCGGCTGGCCCGTGAACTGCGGGGGCGGGGTCTGCAGGTGGGCGACGGCATCGCGATCCTCGCCGAGAACCACGTCCGGTTCTTCGAGAGCTATTGGGCTGCAGTGCGTTCTGGTCTTTACATCACTGCGATCAACCGGCACAGCACGCCAGAGGAAGCCGCCTACATCATGGCGGACTCCGGCGCGAAGGTGCTGATCTGCTCGCACGGCCTGCGGGAGACCACCGCCGGGCTGCTGCCGCTGCTCGACCCCGCCGTGCACCGCATGATGTTCGACGGCGTGATCGACGGCGTCGAGCCCTACGAGGAGCTGCTGGCGCGGCAGTCGGCGGAGCCTCTCGACGACGAGCCCCGCGGACAGCTGATGCTGTATTCCTCCGGCACGACGGGCCGGCCCAAGGGCGTCAAGCGTGCACTGACCGGTCTGCGGGTCGACGATCCGGCCGCACCCCGGAGCTCCGGCCTGGCCCGCAAGATCACCACGATCGACGAGGAGTCGGTGTATCTCGTGCCCGCGCCGCTCTATCATGCGGCGGCGTTCAACTGGTCGATCGCGGTGCAGGAGATAGGCGGCACCGTCGTGGTGATGCCGAAGTGGGATCCTGAGGAGTTCCTCGCGCAGATCGAGCGGCACCGCGTCACCCACACCCAGGTCGTCCCCACGATGATGGTGCGGCTTCTCAAGCTCGACCCGGGGATCCGCACTCGCCACGACCTGTCCTCGCTGCAGGGTCTGCTGCACTCGGCCGCGCCGTGCCCTGTCGACGTCAAGCGGGGGGTGCTGGACTGGCTGGGCCCGATCGTCGACGAGTACTACACCGGCACCGAGGGCATCGGCGTCACGTTCATCGCGGCGCGGGACTGGGGGGAGCGGCCAGGCACCGTCGGCCGATCGGTGACGGGCGTGATCCACATCTGCGACGACGACGGTGCGGAGGTGGACACGGGGGAAGTCGGGACCGTGTACTTCGCGCGGGAGGACATACCCTTCAATTATCACAACGACGACGCGAAGACCGCCGGCGCGATGCACCCGGACCGGCCGACGTGGTGGACGATCGGCGACATGGGCCGCGTCGACGCCGACGGCTACCTGTACCTGACCGACCGCAAGGCGTTCATGATCATCTCCGGCGGCGTCAACATCTATCCCGCCGAGATCGAGGGCCACATGATCATGCACCCGGCGGTCGCCGACGTCGCGGTGTTCGGCCTGCCCGACGCGGACATGGGTGAGTACGTGCACGCCATCGTGCAGCCGGCGGCAGGCATCGTTGCTGGTCCTGAGCTGGCAGCGGAGCTGCTGGAGTTCGCGCGCGAGGGGCTCTCGCGGTTCAAGGTGCCGCGGGTCCTCGATTTCCGGGAAGAGCTGCCCCGGATGGAGTCCGGCAAACTCCGTAAGGACGTCCTGCGCGCGGACTACCTTCCCGTGTGAGCCGAGAGAGTCCGGCTGTGGGGGTGCGGGTCAGGACGAATGTGGCCGCGGCACAACGGGATGCCCACTGAAGATCGAAATGCGGTTGAAAGAGTTGATGGTGATCGCGGTGAGGATCAGCAACGATATCTCGTCGTCGGAGAGAGATTGCCGAACCAGATCGTAGTCTTCGTCGCTCGAGTGTTCTTTGTTCACCAGGGTGACGGCTTCGGCGATGTGCAGGGCCGCACGTTCTTTCACGGTGTACAGGGTGGTTTCGCGTCAGCTGGGTAGGACCGCAACGCGTTGCAGGGTTTCACCGGCCTTGAACGCGGCGGCGCTATGCACGTCGAGGCAGAAGGCACACCCGTTGATCTGTGAAACCCGAAGGTTTACCAGCTCCAAAATGATTCGATCGAGCCCTACGTCAGCGGCCTGCGACCGGAGTTCGCCTGCAGCAGCGGCCATTGCCTTGTATACCGTTGGGCTTTGCTTGTCGATGAATACTCGACCCTGCGGTCACTTGTTCTCGGCCCGGACGATTTCGAGTGTGGCAGGTGTAACCGGGTCGAGGGCGTCGTCGAAGTCGTGGTGCTTTTCGACGAATCTGGCAACGTACGAGCAGACCGGGACTATGCGCTTACGGGCATCGCGGGTGCGACTCAACGCAGCGGCAACCAATTCTCCGGCCAGGCCTCGTCCGGAATACTGATCGTCGATCACAGTGTGATGAAAAATCCGTTGGTTGTCGGCATCGATGTAGGCCGCGAACCCGGCGCGCTGCCCGTCCACATGGATTTCGTAACGGTGGTGATCGGGAGCATCGACTATTGTCGAACCGTGGCCGTCGTCGTTGTGGTCTCCATTGGTCATGATCCCACTATGCCCCAGAATGCCAGGCTGTCGTCCGAATCGGCATCCGGGTTGTCATGAGATGAGGGTCGGTTGTGAGTAACCTGGAAGCCTCGCCGCAGGAGTTGTCGTGTGAATCGCGTCTTGATCGAGTCGTACAAGTTCTCGAGGCGCGGGAAGTCCCGTTGGGTGGTCCTCGCGCAATGACCGTCCGGCGCACTCTGCCGCAGCGCACTCGATCATTGATCGGGGCATGGTGTTTCGTCGATCACTACGGGCCAGATGACGTCTCTACCGGCGTTGGCATGCAGGTCCCGGGTCATCCACATACTGGGCTGCAAACCGTGTCGTGGCTTTTCCGCGGTGAAATCGAGCATCGTGACACCACTGGAACGCGCGCGATGGTCCGCCCCGGCGAATTGAACGTGATGACGGCGGGCACAGGAATAGCGCATTCGGAATTCTCGACACCGAACACTTCCGTCCTGCACGGTGTGCAGTTGTGGATCGCATTGCCGGCCGATCATCGGTTCACCGAACCTGCATTTCACCACTACGTTCCGCCGATAGTCGAGCATGGCGGGATTCGTGCAGCGGTCTTTCTAGGATCGCTGTTCGGCCAGACTTCGCCCGTCGAGATGTTCAGCCCTTTGGTGGGAGCCGAGATAGTCGTGCCGGCGGGAAGCACTGCGCGTCTCGATGTCGATGTCACGTTCGAACACGGCGTCCTCGTCGACACGGGTGAGGTCACCGTGTCCGGGATAGCAGCCAGCACCGGGCAATTGATCTATCACGAGCCCGGCGTGGAGACGATCACCGTGCACGCATCCACAGACCTCGACGCACGAGTTCTGCTCCTCGGAGGTGAACCGCTGAACGAGCGAATCATCATGTGGTGGAACCTCATCGGACGCAGTCACGAGGAGATAGTCCAGTTCCGCACGGAATGGGAGCAGGCGCGTCGAGACAATTCGTCCGCCACGCAGTACGGGGCATTTCCCGCAGAATGGGAAAGCACGCTGCCAGCACCGGAATTGCCGAACACCCGGTTACAACCACGCGGATGAGACGCACTCGGCAGACCGAACACCGTTTTTGTAAACCGCGCACACGTGCTCGGACCTGAATGTGGCGCGCAGGTCGGTAAAAACGGTGTCCGGTCCACGCGCGCCAACTGTTGCGCAGTTCATGAGAAACTGACCCCATGAGTATCGGAACCTTGATTCTGCTCCGCCACGGCGAGAGTGAATGGAACTTCTCCAACCAGTTCACCGGGTGGGTCGATGTCCGCTTGACGGACAAGGGAGAGGCCGAAGGCAAGCGTGCCGGCGAGCTCCTGGTCGACGCGAACCTGCTGCCCGACGTGTTGTACACCTCGCTTCTGCGTCGAGCGATCAGCACGGCGAACCTCGCGCTCGACGCAGCGGACCGGCATTGGATCCCCGTCGTTCGTGACTGGCGCCTCAACGAGCGTCACTACGGTGCGCTGCAGGGATTGAACAAGGCGGAGACCAAGGACAAGTACGGCGACGAGCAGTTCATGCTGTGGCGTCGTAGCTACGACACGCCGCCGCCCGCGATCGAAGCAGGCAGCAAGTACAGCCAGGACGCGGACCCGCGCTACGCCGACCTGCCGACCGTGCCGCTGACCGAATGCCTGAAGGACGTAGTAGACCGGCTCATCCCGTACTTCGAGGAGACGATCGTCGCCGAGCTGAAGGCTGGCAAGAACGTTCTGGTCGCGGCGCACGGCAACTCACTGCGGGCGTTGGTGAAGTATCTCGACGAGATTTCCGACGCCGATATCGCGGCACTGAACATTCCTACCGGCATTCCGCTGCGCTACGACTTCGAAGCCGGCGAGGGCAAGCTGGTTCCGAGCAACCGGGGAGGAACATACCTGGACCCCGAAGCAGCGGCAGCGGGAGCGGCAGCCGTCGCCAATCAGGGCGGAAAATAGGCTCTCCGGTGGTTCGGCGGCTCCATTCGGTGTCCGATTCCCCGAACTTCAGATGAACGGTCGAAGAACACTGTCGGCGAGGCCGGTTGCGACCAGGGGAATGCCTGCGCCCTGCGTATACGAGCTCCACATCGAACGTACGATTCCGGTGTGAGTGTTGCATCGGCTGTGCTGCTGGCTATCGCAGCGGCCTTCGTTGGGTACCTCGTCGGCGGTGTTCTGATCCCGTACCTCGCGACTCGGCATTCGGCGCGGACACGCGCGGCATCGGGATTGACGATGCCGCAGGTGCTGGACCTGATCATTCTCGCGTCCGAGAGCGGCATCGCCGTCGTAGACAGGTTCCACGACGTCGTCCTGTCGAATCCGAGGGCCGAGGAACTCGGTCTGGTGCGTAATCGACTCATCGACGGTCGTGCATGGGAAGCCGCACAAAAGGTTCTCGGCGACGGGAATCCCGTCGAGGTCGACATCAGTTCGAAGGAAGCCAGGACGACGACGAGTCGAGACCGGATGGCGGTCCGGTGCGTGGCTCGGCTGCTGAGCAAAGAGGACCAACGTTTCGTTGTCCTGTTCGCCGACGACGATTCCGAGCAGGCCCGGATGGAAGCGACGCGTCGGGACTTCGTCGCCAACGTCAGCCACGAATTGAAGACTCCAGTCGGTGCGATGAGCCTGCTGGCCGAAGCTCTACTCGAATCAGCTGACGACCCGGACTCGGTCCGTCATTTCGGCGGTAAGGTCGTCGCCGAATCCAAGAGGCTGGGCAGCATGGTGAGCGAGCTGATCGCACTCTCGCGCCTGCAGGGGGCCGAGAGGCTCCCCGACCTCGACGTCGTGGATGTCGATACCGTAGTCAACGAAGCCCTCGATCGGTCGAAGCTCGCATCGGAGAACGCCGGAATCAGTGTCACCACGGACCACCCGAGCGGCCTGGAAGTACTGGGGGACCAGGCGCTACTCGTGACGGCACTCGCCAACCTGATTCAGAACGCGATCGCATACTCGCCCGATGGTTCACCCGTTTCGGTGAGTCGAGGTCTTCGTGGCTCGAATGTTGCGTTCGCGGTTACCGATCGTGGAATCGGCATCGCCAAGGAAGATCAGGAGCGGGTCTTCGAGCGATTCTTCCGCGTCGACAAGGCGCGTTCGAGAGCCACCGGCGGCACCGGCCTCGGTCTGGCGATCGCCAAACACGTCGCAGCCAACCACAACGGCAGTCTTTCGTTGTGGAGCAAGCTCGGCACCGGATCCACCTTCACCCTGCAGATCCCGGCGTACTTCGAAGAAGACGACCCTGCGTCGACAGAAAGAGAGACACAGTGACCAACGTGCTTATCGTCGAGGACGAGGAATCGTTGGCCGAACCTTTGGCCTTCATCCTCCGGAAGGAGGGTTTCGAGGTCACCGTCGCCGTAGACGGCCCTTCGGCGCTCGCAGAATTCGATCGGGCAGGTGCGGACATCGTGCTCCTCGATTTGATGCTTCCCGGCATGAGCGGAACGGACGTGTGCAAGCAATTACGTTCGCGCTCAGGTGTTCCCGTCATCATGGTGACGGCACGTGACAGTGAGATCGACAAGGTGGTCGGGCTCGAACTCGGCGCAGACGACTACGTCACCAAGCCTTACTCCGCCAGAGAGTTGATCGCACGTATCCGCGCGGTCTTGCGTCGGGGCAACGATGCCGAGCTCGACGGCATCGTCGACACTGGTGTGCTCGAAGCCGGGCCTGTTCGCATGGACGTCGAACGGCACGTCGTGCTGGTGAACACCGAGCAGATCACGTTGCCGCTCAAGGAATTCGATCTACTCGAATATTTGCTGCGCAACTCCGGGCGCGTACTCACCCGGGGTCAGTTGATCGATCGGGTGTGGGGTGCGGACTATGTCGGCGACACCAAAACCCTCGATGTGCACGTGAAACGGCTGCGATCGAAGATCGAGCAGGATCCGGCCAAACCCGAACGTCTCGTCACCGTACGCGGGTTGGGCTACAAGCTCGAGGGGTAGGCGACCGCATCGCAGGGGAGTGGAAGTGCTTGTCCACGAAGCATTTCCACTCGCCTGAAACTACTTGGTCCGCTGCGCCTCGCGGGTTGCCGGGTGGACCGCTATGAGGCCCAATCCGCGACGGCGTTTGCACAGCGACGCCAACTCGTCGTACGCGGGCTTTCCGAGCATCTCGGTCAGTTCGGGCTTGTACGACTCGAAAACCTGCTTCTCTCCGACGTGCGCGTCGGGGGAGCCGGAGCAGTACCAGGAAAGGTCGTGACCGCCCTCGCCCCAACCGCGACGGTCGTACTCGCCGATGGTCGTCTTGAGGATCTCGGTGCCGTCGGGCCGGGTGATCCAATCCTGCGTGCGGCGGATGGGCAATTGCCAGCACACGTCGGGTTTGACCTCGAGCGGCTCGATGCCTTTGCGTAGGGCCATCGAGTGCAGCGCGCAGCCGATGCCGCCGGCGAATCCGGGGCGGTTCTGGAAGATGCACGCACCCTTGTACCGACGTGTGCGCAGCGATTGCTCGTCGTCGAGGTCGTCGAGTTCGACGTAACCCTTCTTCCCGAGGCCCTTGTCCATCAGTTGCCAGTCTTCCGGAGTAAGTAGCTTCACCGACTCGTCGAGCTTGCGCTTGTCGTCGTCATCGGACAGGAAGGCGCCATGTGAGCAACAACCGTCGTCCGGGCGACCGGCAACCGTGCCCTGACAGGCCGGAGTGCCGAAGACACACGTCCAATTGGACAGAAGCCATGTCAGATCGGCCGCAATGATGTGCTCGGCATTGTCGGGATCGGGAAATTCCACCCATTCGCGAGGGAAATCCAGATCAACTTCTGCAGCAAAAGTCTGCTGCCCACTACCTGGTGTCACAAGAGAGGACGGTAGACCCAGTACCGTGGTCATGTGCGATTAGGGGTGCTCGACGTCGAAAGCAACACCACACATCCATCGGTGATGGATGCGATTGTCGGTGGCCGTCCCGACCCGGAACTAGCCGCGAACGAACGCTTCGACGTTCTGCGGAGTGGGCTCGAATCGGAACTGCCGACGTATTTACCTACTGTGGGCAACCCGGACCGTACGGTGGGAACGTCGAGGACGATTCGATCGTTGGTCCGAAGGTCGGGCGCGGACCGTGCAGGATGGGGATGCGTCGGTGACGATCGGTCACCACAGTCGGTGTCAGGAGCTTTGGTAGCGGAGGCGAGCATGCGAGCACTGTCGATCGACCCGATCGAAATCCGTTCGAGGGCGCTGAGGGAAGGTTTGATTGTGCGGAAGCTGGACACCGAAACGACCGGCGATCCGGTAGTGAGCTCGACATGACGAACAACAACGCAAACCCGGAGGACACCGGGCAGATTTCCGTTGCCGAGCTACTCGCGCGGAACGGTCAGAAGTCGAACCTCAATTCGGGCGGACGCCGCCGTCGAGGCGTCAAGGGCGGTATCTCCGTCGCCGAGTTGACCGGGGAAATCCCCGTCGTGCGCGACGAACCGGTCTCTGCCGAAGCGCCGGTCGTCGAACCGCCGCGTGCCGCCGCGCCGTCACCGCAGCCGACGCCCAAGCCTCAGTTCCAGCAATCTTCTCGCAGGCAGCAGGAGCCGGAACTGTTGTCGGGATCGACGACAGCTGCAGCCGATCTGCTGAATCAGGCTCACGACGAGAACGAGCGTCGGCCTTACGGGTCGGCAGCCACACCGCGACCGGTGCCGGTCCGTTCGCGTCAAGACACCGTGTCGCGTCAGGAAGCAGTGTCGCGTCAAGACCCAGTGTCGCGTCAAGAACCAGTGCCGCGTCAAGAACCAGTGTCGCGCCAGGAAACAGTGGCGAAGCCGAACCAGGAAGCGAAACCGGTCGAGCGCAGTTCCCGCACGTCAGGCTTCGTTCAACGCAGTCGGTTCTCACGCACCGAAGCAGACGCTGTTCCGAAGACCGACGTGGTCGACAAGCCGTCGCAGGCTCGGCCGCGGGCGGCCGATCAGCCCAGCACAGCCGCGATGCCCGCTCAGTCGCGACCGCAACCCTCCAACCCGGTCGCGGTGGCTCAAAAGAAGGCAGTCGAAAAGAAGGCACCGGAAACCGAGAAGAAGACAGCGGCGTCGCCCGCTGCAGCACCGACACCGGATGCGAAGCCGAAATTCGGGAGAGCGTTCGAGCGCCGCGCAGCATCGAAGCCCGATGACGCTGTGACCGAGGTGACCGATGCCGTCGTCCTCGAACCGGTCGACAAGAAGGTCGAGGCGGTCGACAAGAAGGATGAGAAAGACCAGATTGTCGCCGAGGACGATCTCGCGACTGAGGCCGCGGACGCCTCGAAGGAACGATCCGACAAGAAGAATGCTGCCAAGCAATGGCTCGCACTCGCAGGACAGGGCGCCGTCGCAATCGTGGTGGGCGCACTCTTGTTCAAAGGCTTCGAGAAGCTCTGGGACATGCTGCCATGGGTTGCCCTGACTCTGGCAGTCATCGTCATCGTCGGGTTGGTGGCCGTGGTGCGAATTCTGCGTCGAACCGACGATTTGCTCAGCATGGTCATAGCCATCGCAGTCGGGGTGTTCGTGACGTTGGGACCGCTGGCTTTCCAATTGAGTACGGGCTGAGTCGACGGTGGCGTCGAAAGGCTTGGTAGCAGTCGGATTGTCGACAGCTTCGGTGTATCCGCAGAACACCGAAGCGGCGTTTCGCTATGCGGCAGAACTCGGCTACGACGGCATCGAGCTGATGGTGTGGGCCGAATCGGTGAGCCAGGAAGTCGACGCCGTCGCGGCGCTCTCTCGTAAGTATTCGGTTCCGGTGCAGGCCATCCATGCCCCTTGCCTGCTGATTTCCCAACGAGTCTGGGGCGCCGACCCGGCCGCAAAACTGGAACGTTCGGTGCAGGCTGCAGAGAAATTGGGTGCCTCGACAGTCGTGGTGCATCCGCCGTTTCGGTGGCAGCGGAAGTATGCCGACGGATTCGCCGATCAGGTGGCGGACCTCGAGATGGGTTCGGACGTCGTGGTCGCCGTCGAGAACATGTTTCCGATGCGTGCAGATCGGTTGTTCGGCCGCAAGGAAGGATCTGCGGCGAGACTTCGCAAGCGCGGCGGCCCTGGTGCTGCGCTCTCGGCGTTCGCGCCGTCCTACGACCCGACCGATTCCGGGCACGCGCACTACACGCTGGATCTGTCACATACGGCAACTGCCGGGACCGATGCGTTGGAGATGATGAATCGCATGGGTGCGGGTCTGGCCCATCTCCATCTGGCCGACGGTCGAGGTGCGTCGGTCGACGAGCATCTCATCCCCGGGCACGGCGAACAACCATGCGCCGAGGTGTGCACAGAGTTGGTTCGTCGAGGTTTTCGCGGGCAGGCCGTCATCGAGATCAATACGCAGAACGCACGCACGCTGCCCGAGCGGGCGTCGATGCTCGGGCAGGCTTTGGCATTCGCACGGCGGTATCTCGGATAGTTCGGCTCCTGCGACAGCGCACTCATTTTCGGACTCGCACGGTGGGGGATCGCCGAGACCGACCTGGCGATGACGCCGGTGGAATCCATGCGCAAACGATCTTCACCCCCCATGACTTCACCCCCCCACGAAAGGCCCGACCGATGACCGAACCCAGCCCCTTTCGTTCGGCTACCGCACTGACGATCCTCGCGCGTACCGACGTCGAGGGTTCCTTCGCAGCAGTGATCGACTCCGTCTGGACCATCGGCCCCAAAGTGCACGGTGGCACGATGCTCGCCACCTGTGCAGCGGCAGCGAAGGCTCAGCTCGACGACGCGGAGGCGCAACCTCTCGCCGTCAGCGTCAGCTACTTGAATGCGCCCGACCCCGGCCAGGTGGATCTGACGACGATCGTCCGCAAGCGAGGCAAGCAAGTATCGAGCGTCGACGTCGAAATGTCCCAGGCCGGCCGGGTGGCGGTGCGGGCCGTCGTCACTCTGGGGCGCCCGGATACCGACTCGCCGCGACACGAAGTTCCCTCGGCGCTCGCGTCGATGGCTATCGAACCCCCTGCGGATGCCGACGCGGTCGGCGGGGAACATCCGATGGCGTCGGTAGTGCACCTGGCGCAGGGGTGCGATATGCGAATCGACCCGACATCGGCGCACTTTCTTACCGGTAAACAGGGCGAATCGGAGATTCGCATGTGGGTCCGGCCCCGTCCGGGCGACGAGGCCGATGCCGACACCGCCGTCCTGTTCGCACACATGACCGGTGACATCTGCGCACCCGTGACGATGAACCGCGGACTGTTCGGCTGGGCTCCGACCGTGCAGTTGACGTCCTACCTTCGTCGTCGACCCGCTCCCGGTTGGTTGCGGGTAGCTGCGAGCAGCACCGTGATCGGCGCTACGTGGTTCGAAGAAGATCACCTGGTACTGGACTCGACCGGAGCCGTGGTCGTGCAGAGCAGGCAGCTGGCGATGGTCCCGCGCTAGGCACGGTGAGGTCGCCTCTAGAGTTGCGGCCATGACGAGAATTGCTGTAATCGGCGGTGGCCGCATCGGTGAGGCGCTGATCGCGGGCCTGCTCGAATCGGGGCACCCTGTCCGCGACCTGGTGGTAGCGGAGAAGTTCGAGGCCCGAGCCCGCGAGTTGGCCTCGACGTTCGGGATCCTGACGGCGTCGATCGCGGAGGCATCGGAGAACGCGGATGTCATCGTGCTGGCGGTCAAGCCTGGTGATGTGGATGCCGTGCTCACCGAGGTCGCCAAGATCGACCTGGACGGAGAACGCGAACAACTGATCGTCTCACTCGCCGCCGGGGTGCCGACTTCGAAGTTCGAATCCAAGCTTCCAGCAGGCTTCCCGGTCGTCCGGGTGATGCCGAATACGCCGATGCTGGTGGGCGAGGGCATGAGCGCGCTGGCCCCGGGGCGACACGCGAAGGCCGAGCACCTGGCACTCGTACGGACCGTTCTGTCCTCGGTCGGCAAGGTGGTGACGGTGAAAGAGTCTCAGCTCGACGCTGTAACAGCTGTTTCGGGGTCCGGGCCGGCGTACTTCTTCCTCGTCGCCGAGGCGATGATCGACGCGGGTGTCGGCCTCGGATTGGCCCGGGATGTGTCCACTTCTCTCGTCGTTCAGACGATGGTGGGGTCCGCGGCGATGCTCGATCGGTCCGAAGAGTCCGCAACGGAGCTTCGTTACGCGGTAACTTCTCCTGGCGGAACGACGGCCGCAGCAGTGCGTGAATTGGAAACAAACGGCCTCCGAGCAGCGTTTTTCGACGCTTTGGGGGCCGCGAAGCGTCGATCCACTGAGATGGGCATCACAGCTGAATAGAGATTCGATTGCCTACACCCGTCGCAGTAACCCCATTGGTCCCGCTAAGCTCATCAATAGCACGTGCGTGTCTGTTCGGCAGGAGGGGAAGCCTGCCGCGCGAGACGTGCCGGAGGTAAGTGGATCAATGACGCCTATAAGCAAGTCTTCCAAGGGTTCGTCCCTGGATGGCCAACCAGCTTTTGCTGGAACGCAGTTCCTCACAGTCGCCGAAGTGGCGTCACTGATGAGGGTGTCCAAAATGACTGTGTACCGATTGGTACACGGCGGAGAGTTGCCCGCTGTACGGGTGGGTCGATCGTTTCGTGTGCATGCAAAAGCTGTGCACGATTACCTCGAGACCTCGTACTTCGATGCGGGCTGAGTAGCGCTCGCGCTCTCGGGTGAAGTCGGGCCGGTTTCGCAGACGAATGTCTGCACCGGTAAGATCTACACTCGTCGTGCCAGTCGCTGTTGTTGCATCGGGCTCTGGCTTCTGCAGCGCCCGAGCGCCAGCTTGGGGATCGACAACTCCGTAAGGGGTTCGAGGATGCCAGGTAGGCGTACGCAACTTCGCGTGCGCGAAAACGTAGACAGAACGTGAGGAACACCCGCCATGGGTTCAGTGATCAAGAAGCGTCGCAAGCGCATGTCGAAGAAGAAGCACCGCAAGTTGCTTCGTCGTACCCGAGTTCAGCGCAGGAAACTCGGTAAATAGAGTTCCTCGAAAGAGGCCCGTCACCTTATGGTGTCGGGCCTTTTTCGTGCAGTCGATGCACCCAGTTTTCGACATCGAGAGTCCTGAAAAGCACTCTTGTCCGAATCTGCATTCTTCCTGCACAGGGTGCCATTTCTCGTACTCTCACATCTTCGCTGGATTCCAGTAGGCTGCTTGTTGCGGCACGAATCCTGGGGGTGTGTGTGAACTCGAACGATCGAGGCGTAGCGGCGCCGAAAGTGGTCCTCGTGACCGGTGTAAGCCGTTTTCTCGGGGGTTACCTCGTCACTCGGCTCGCGCAGAATCCATCGATCGAACGTGTCATCGCTGTCGATACGCTCTCACCGAGCAAAGACCTGCTGCGCAAGATGGGCCGCGCCGAGTTCGTGCGCGCGGATATCCGCAATCCGCTCATCGGCAAGGTCGTCCGCAGCGCGGGCGTGGACACCGTCGTCCATGCCGCCACCATTGCCAAACCGCCCAGTTCCGGCGGTCGAGCAACCATGAAGGATCTCAACGTCATCGGGGCGATGCAGCTCTTCGCCGTCTGTCAGAACTCACCGACTGTGCGCAAGGTCGTCCTGCGGTCTTCGTCGTCCGTCTATGGGTGCAGTGCCAAAGACCCGGTCAATTTCACCGAGGAGATGAGTGCCCGGCGTCCGCCGCAGGGCGCCTACGCTCGGGACACCATCGACATCGAGGGCTACGTCCGCGGGCTCGGCCGTCGCCGTCCGGACGTCGCTGTGTCGATTTTGCGGATGGCGCCGCTGATCGGACCACGGCTCAACGGGACCATCTCGCGGTACATGACGTCCCCGATCATCCCGAGTATCGTCGGCCGCGATGCACGCATGCAATTGCTGCACGAAGAAGACGCCCTGGCCGCACTCGAGCGGGCCACGATCGGCGGACCGGCAGGCACGTTCAACGTCGGAGCCGACGGAACGATCATGCTCTCTCAGGCTATCCGGCGTGCGGGTCGCATCGAAGCGCCCGTTCCGTTCGCGTTGTTCAAGAGCGTAGGTCGAGCACTGATGGGTGGCATGATGCGCGAGTTCACCACCGAACAACTCGACTATTTCCATTTCGGCTGCGGGCTCGACACGACCCGTATGAGATCCGACCTCGGTTTCGAACCTCGGTGGACGACCGTGCAGGCATTCGACGACTTCGTGCGCGGCGCAGCACTGCGTCCGGTCCTCAAAACCGAGTGGATCGATGCCGCAGAGAAACACCTGTTGTCGATCGTCGATGCAGGTGCAGCAGTGTCGACGAAGGTACTGACCGTCGCGAGTCCAGGACGAAGGAGGTGAGCGACGTGGCGAAGGTAATTCCGCTGCACGGCGGTGGGTCCGGTAGAACGGCGTCCGCGAGAAACACAGACCAAAGCCGGGTAGAACGAAGTCGCAGCCGCCACCCGTCCTCGTACTCCGAGGTCCGGCCGCCCACACCACTCATCACTCCGACCTTCGCCGCACCGCCGGTGGCAACAGCTCCGGTGTCCGTGCCCATCGACGCGATCAGAGAAAAATTGGTCGACCAGATTGCCGGAACCGCCGAGTTCCTGCGACGTCGGCTCGCCGGTGACTACCAGATCGACGAATTCGGGTACGACCCCCACTTCGCCGATGCCGTATGGCTTCCGCTGCTGCGGCCATTGTTCGACAAATGGTTCCGCGTCGAGGTCAAGGGCATCGAGAACATTCCGAACGACGGTGGTGCACTCGTTGTCGCCAATCACGCCGGCGTCATCCCGATCGATGCGTTGATGACCTCCGTCGCCGTGCGTGATCACCATCCCGCGCACCGACCACTGCGAATGTTGGCAGCCGACATGGCTTTCGAGATGCCCGGGGTCGGATCGATCGCACGCAAAGCGGGACACACGCTCGCCTGCAACCCCGACGCCGAGCGATTGCTGCGTATGGGGGAGGTAGCGGCGGTCTTCCCCGAGGGCTTCAAGGGAATCGGCAAGCCGTTCAGCGAGCGCTACAAGTTGCAACGGTTCGGCCGCGGCGGTTTCGTATCGGCCGCCCTGCGTACCGGGGCCCCGATCATCCCGTGCTCGATCGTGGGGTCGGAAGAGATCTACCCGAAAATCGGCGACCTCACCACGCTCGCTCGGCTGATGGGGATGCCGTACTTTCCGGTCACACCGCTCTTCCCGCACTTCGGCCCACTCGGTCTCATCCCGCTGCCGTCGAAGTGGTACATCGAGTTCGGTAAGCCGATCTACACCGACTCCTACGAAGCCCAAGCTTCGGACGATCCGATGGTGCTCTTCGAGTTGACCGACCATGTTCGCGAAACGATCCAGCACACGCTCTATCGACTTCTCGCCAAGCGTCGCAACGTCTTCCTCGGGTAGCTCTGTAAAGTCCTCGCGGTGCTGATCCGTGACACCATCACCGAAGACCTGCCTTCGATACTCGCCATTCACAACGACGCCATCGCCACCACGACGGCGATCTGGGACGAGACCGAAGTGGGACTCGACGAAAGAATCACCTGGTTCGACGGCCGTCTTCGGGCTGGATTTCCCGTCCTGACGGCCGTCGTCGACGGTTTCATCGCTGGGTACGCGTCGTACGGGCAGTGGCGTCCGAAAAGTGGGTACCGGCTGACGGTCGAGCACTCGGTATACGTCGACAAAGCTTTTCACCGTCAGGGCATTGCCAGCGCCCTGCTGGCGGAGTTGATAGCGCGCGCCCGTGCCGCAGGAATCCACGCAATGATCGCGGGTATCGAAAGTGGCAACGCCACCTCGATCGCGTTGCACGACAAATTCGGCTTCGTCACCGTCGGACAGCTCCCCGAAGTGGGGGTCAAATTCGACAGGTGGCTCGACCTGACGCTGATGCAACTGAGTCTGTGACGTCTTGAACCCGAGCTGGTCAGGCAGCCCGACGGCGACCGAGCACGGCAGCGAGCCCGCCGCCGACGGCACCGATGGCAAGGGCCGTCGGGACCCCGATCCTCGCGGCCTTACGCCCCGTCCGGAAATCACGGATCTCCCAGCCTCGGTTCTTGGCCACTTCCCGCAGGTCTGCGTCTGGATTGACCGCGACGGCCGTGCCGACCAGCGACAGCATGGGAACGTCGTTGTGGCTGTCGGAGTACGCGGTGCACCGTTTGAGGTTCAAACCCTCGCGGACGGCGAGTGTGCGAACGGCGTGAGCCTTGCCGAGTCCGTGCAGAATATCTCCGACCAACAGGCCGGTGAATATTCCGTCCTTGCTTTCGGCGACGGTTCCTAGTGCACCGGTAAGGCCGAGTCGTTTGGCGATGATCTGAGCCAGCTCCAGTGGTGTCGCGGTGACCAGCCAGACCTGCTGACCTGCATCCAGGTGCATCTGTGCAAGTGCGGCGGTGCCCGGCCAAATCTTGTCGGCGATCATCTCGTCGTAGATTTCCTCGCCCAGGCGAGTCAGTTCGGCGGTCGATCTTCCGGTGATGAAGGACAAGGCTTTTTCTCGGCCACTGGCGACATCGTCGCTGTTCTCCTTGCCGCTGACTCTGAATTTCACTTGCTGCCAAGCGAACTGGGCCAGATCGCCGCTGGTGAAGTACTTTCTGGAGGCCAGACCGCGGGCGAAGTGAATGATCGACGCGCCCTGCACCATCGTGTTGTCGACGTCGAAGAACGCGGCGGCGGTCAGGTCGAGTGGCACCGAGCCGTCGCTGTCGAGTTGGAGCGCGAGTGCTGCATCGGCACTTGCCTCTCCGGCGACGTTGGCGCGGACCTGCGCGTCGGTAGGGCCGAGTGGACTGCGGAATCGACGTTTGCGGCGCTTGTCGGCCGCGGGCTGCCGGGTGTCGACCATGACTGCGTCCGGCACCTCCGCTATCGGCAAGTCCGGCACTGTCGAGTCCCCACGAACTTCCTCGGCCCTGTCTGCTGCCTCGGGCTCGTGCGCTGTCGAATCATGTGAATCCGACACCTGCGTGTGTGAATCGCCGGAATCTTCGCTGTTGATGTCGGGCTTTTTCGGGTTCTCGTCGTTCATCGTCTTGCGCACCTCCCTGCTCGAGCACTGCCACAACCCTAGTCCGTGTCACTGTGGGCGAGCGCGTACGCGCGGGCTCGATCCATACCTGTGGCGTCTCGGCCTGCCTGTGAGCTTCGTCTCTGCATCTGGCAGTGAGACAGTAGGGGTATGAGCTCCAACGAATCTTCCGTGGTTCTTCTCACCCGCGCCGGTTGTCACACCTGTGTCGTCGCGTTCGAGAAGTTGACTGCGGTGTGTGCTGATTTCGGAATCGTTCCCTCGGCCGTCGATGTGGACCAAGCGGCGGCCACCGACCCTGACCTGCGAGCGGAGTACGGAGACCGTGTTCCGGTGGTGCTGCTCGACGGGCGCGAACACAGCTACTGGGAGGTCGACGAGCCACGATTGCGAGCGGATCTGACGGTCACCAGGGCACCCTAAGAACGTGCGATTGCTCTCGCTTTGCAGGTGAGGGCCCCTCTAGCACGGATCCAGCGACTTTGTTCATTCGTTCACAAGCGGTTACCGTGGTGCGAACAATATCAATGCTCGTAAAGAGTCGTGATCTGGATGTATCAGGATCAGCGTGAGGACCGGCATCGCTGCCGTTCGGACGAGGAGCCATGAACGTGACCGAAGAGCGCCCGGCTGTACCGGCGACCGTTGAACGGTCTGCTGGGGTCGAACGCGTTATTCCACAGGCTACGGTGACGCGTTTAGCGGCCTACTTGCGGGTCCTCGGAATTCTTGCCGACGACGGAGTAATCATCGTATCGAGCGAAGAACTGGCCAACGCCGCGGGTGTCGGCTCGGCAAAACTCCGCAAGGATCTCTCCTTCCTCGGCCCGAACGGCGTGCGTGGAGTCGGTTACGACGTCATGCGCCTGCGGGCCAAGATCGAGAGCGCACTCGGTCTCGATCGCGGACACAAGGTTGTCCTCGTCGGTGTCGGGAACCTCGGTGAGGCACTTGCGCGATACGGCGGCTTCGGCCGTCGCGGATTCTCGATGGTCGGACTGTTCGATCGGGATGCGAAGAGAGTCGGCACCGACATCGATGGACTCGAAGTCCGACACGTTGACCTGTTGGAACAGTCGTGTCGCGAACTCGAAGCCACGATCGGTGTGATCGCCACCCCCGACGCCGCCGCTCAGAGTGTGGCCTCCGCGTTCGTCGCAGGCGGCGTCGAGTGCATCCTCAGCTTTTCCCCGGTGATGCTCGACGTGCCGGATAGTGTCGAGGTGCGTCGAGTCGACCTGGCAGTGGAGATGCAGGTTCTCTCTTTCAACAGTTCGCGGAACGAGGCTGCTCATGGATCACCGAGTCTGCCCGGAAATCCGCGCCTCGGACGTAGCCGAGGACCACGAGTGACGCCCGGTTCACTACCCGGAGCCATCAGCCCTAGCAGTTCGACAAGAAACGGATCGGTGATTGCACCGTGAGTGTCCTTCTCGTCGGGATTTCGCACCGTAGCGCTCCCGTCGCAGTTCTCGAACGTGTCGCTGTCACCGACACGGATCGACCGAAACTTACCGACAAGCTCATGGCTACCGGGAGCATCTCCGAAGTCATGGTCGTCTCGACGTGCAACCGAGTCGAGATCTACGCCGTAGTCGACGCCTTCCATGGCGCTCTGACCGCCGTCGGAGAAGTGCTTGCCGAGCACTCCGGTCTGGAAGTGCAAGAACTGACCCAGCACGCCTACGTTCGATACAGCGAAGCAGCCGTCGAGCATCTCTTCGCCGTAGCCAGTGGCCTCGATTCGATGGTCATCGGCGAACAGCAGATTCTGGGACAGATTCGTGCTGCGTACGCGGCTTCGGACAACCAGCAGGCGTCCGGTCGAGTGCTCCACGAACTGGCGCAGCAGGCGTTGCGCGTCGGAAAGCGTGTTCATTCGGAGACCGGAATCGATTCCGCTGGTGCATCCGTCGTCTCGGTGGCGATCGAGCGCGCAGCGGCCATGTTCGGTGGAAGCCTGGAAGGAAAGACCGCCGTAGTGGTGGGCGCCGGCGCTATGGGCGGACTGTCCGTAGCGCACCTCGGACGTGCCGGAATCGGTCGCCTGATCGTGGTGAACCGCACCCGCGAACGCGCCGAGCACCTCGCCGAAACGGCACTGTCCGCCGGTGTACCCGCGTCGGCGATGGATTTCGACCAACTCCCCGCTGCGCTGTCCGACGGCGACGTGCTCGTCACCTGTACGGGCGCGGTCGGTGCTGTCGTCTCCCTTGCGGATGCACACCTCGCGCTTGCCCAGCGAGACCCGGGGCGGCTTCTCGCCATCTGCGACCTCGGACTGCCCCGCGACGTCGATCCCACGGTCGCTGGGCTACCCGGCGTCAGCGTGTTCGATATGGAGTCCCTACAACGGGACCCGGCTGCAGGCGCGGCATCTTCCGACGCTGCTGCCGCGCGCGAAATCGTCTCCGCCGAACTCTCCGGATACCTCGCCGGTCAACGGCTCGCCGAGGTGACGCCGACAGTGACAGCGCTACGCCAGCGTGCCGCCGAGGTCGTCGAAGCAGAACTCATGCGACTCGATTCGCGACTGCCCAGCCTGGACTCGCCGCAGCGCGACGAGGTCGCCCGGACAGTGCGACGCGTCGTGGACAAGCTCCTGCATTCACCCACTGTCCGCGTCAAGCAACTAGCCACCACCCCTGGCGGCGACTCCTATGCAGCAGCGCTGCGGGAGTTGTTCGAACTGAGCCCGGGAACGGTCGACGCTGTCGCCAGCCCGATCGAGATCAATGGAATGGAACTCGTGGACGATTTCACTGCCAGCCGGATCGACGGCAAGAAGGGACCACAGCGGTGACCGTCGTAAGAATCGGAACACGAGGAAGCCTGCTCGCAACGACCCAGGCCGACACAGTCCGGCGTGGGCTGATCGCAGCAGGTCTCGACGCAGAACTCGTGATCATCAAAACTGCCGGTGATATGTCGGCCGCTCCGGTGCAGACCATCGGAGTCGGCGTGTTCACTGCGGCGTTGCGTGAGGCACTCACCGACGGCAAGGTCGACATCGCGGTGCACTCCTACAAGGACCTGCCTACCGCTCCCGACGAAAGATTCGTCATTGCTGCGATCCCCGAGCGGGAAGATCCGCGCGACGCGCTGGTCGCTCGTGACGGCCTCGTGCTCGGCGAGCTACCCGTCGGAGCGACCGTCGGGACGTCGGCGCCGCGCCGTGCCGCGCAGTTGCGTGCACTCGGCCAGGGACTCGATGTCAGGCCCTTGCGGGGAAACCTCGACACCCGTATCGGGAAGGTGGCGTCCGGGGAACTCGACGCCGTCGTCGTGGCACGAGCCGGACTCGCTCGGATCGGCAGGCTCGACGTCATCACCGAAGCACTCGATCCGGTACAGATGATCTCTGCTCCAGCGCAGGGTGCATTGGCTGTCGAATGCAGGATCGCCGATACCGAGCTCATCGAGGCGATTCGCACGCTCGACGATACGAACACCCGCACCTGCGTTGCCGCCGAGCGTGGTCTGCTGGCCGAACTCGAAGCAGGATGCTCGGCTCCGGTCGGTGCCATCGCCGACATCGTCGAGTCCATCGACGAGAGTGGCCACGTCTTCGAAGAACTGTCACTGCGTGCCTGCGTGGCAGCCCTCGACGGCAGCGATTCCATTCGCGCGTCGATTGTCGGTGCCACCGACAATGCCGAGGAGCTGGGCCGCGACCTGGCCCGCGAGATGCTCGATCTAGGCGCCCGCAGGCTGGTCGACATAACCGAGCCGGCCGCCACTACGTCTCACCACCCACACAAGAAAGCACTGGAGAACAACCGATGAGCCCAGTCCGCAAGAATGCCAACGGACGGATCCTGTTCGTGGGATCGGGGCCGGGTGACCCAGCTCTGCTGACGGTCCGAGCCCGCGAAGTACTCGGCTCCGCCGAACTCGCGTTCACCGACCCCGATGTCGACAAGGGCGTTATCGCGCTCGTCGGTCACGATCTTCCGCGCGACCCGGAAACCGGCGAGACCGGAGTCGATGTCCGGCCGGCACTCGGCGAGCCTGCCGAGGTTGCCAAAACCCTTCTGGCCGAGGCGAAGAACGGCCACGATGTCGTGCGCCTGGTGTCCGGGGATCCGTTGACCACCGACTCGGTCATCGCCGAGGTCAACGCCGTCGCACGCACACATGTCCAGTTCGAGGTTCTTCCCGGACTACCGTCCGGTTCAGCGGTGCCGAGTTACGCCGGAATAGCGTTGGGTTCCGGACACACCGAGGCCGACGTCCGAGGCGAGGTCGACTGGGCGGCGCTTGCTGCCGCACCAGGGCCGCTCGTACTGCACGCGACGTCGGGGCATCTGGCCGAGACGGCCAGTGCGCTCGTCGAACACGGTCTGGCTCCGCAGACACCCGCGGCCATCACGGTCCGGGGCACGACCCGTCAGCAGCGCACCGTCGAGGCCACCCTCGCCACGCTGAACGATGCAGGCAGTGAGCTCGTCGGATCGCTCGTCGTCACGGTCGGTAAGGTCGTTTCCGGCCGAAACAAGATGTCCTGGTGGGAGTCTCGCGCACTGTACGGCTGGACCGTTCTGGTGCCACGTACCAAGGATCAGGCTGGGGAGATGAGCGATCGTCTCGTGACGCACGGTGCCATCCCGATCGAGGTTCCGACCATTGCCGTCGAGCCTCCGCGTAGCCCGGCTCAGATGGAACGTTCGGTCAAGGGACTCGTCGACGGCAGATACCAGTGGGTCGTCTTCACCTCGACCAATGCAGTTCGCGCCGTGTGGGAGAAGTTCGAAGAGTTCGGTCTCGATGCCCGTGCATTTTCGGGTGTGAAGATCGCGTGCGTCGGCGAAGCGACGGCGGAGAAGGTTCGGTCGTTCGGTATCAACCCCGAACTGCTGCCGTCGGGCGAGCAGTCTTCGCTCGGTCTTCTCGAGGACTTCCCGCCGTACGACGAGGTGTTCGACCCGGTCAATCGGGTTCTGTTGCCGCGTGCCGATATCGCTACCGAAACGGTTGCCGAGGGACTTCGTGAGCGCGGGTGGGAGATCGACGATGTCACTGCCTACCGAACTGTGCGCGCCGCGCCGCCTGCCGCCGAGACCCGCGAGATGATCAAGACCGGAGGGTTCGACGCGGTGTGCTTCACGTCGAGTTCGACCGTTCGAAATCTCGTCGGTATCGCTGGAAAGCCGCACGCGCGCACGCTCGTTGCGTGCATCGGTCCGAAGACAGCAGAGACTGCTGTCGAGTTCGGTCTGCGCGTCGACGTTCAGCCGGAGACCGCGCAGGTCGGTCCGCTCATCGAGGCACTGGCCGAGCATGCTGCTCGTCTGCGTGCCGAAGGTGCATTGCCGCCCCCGCGAAAGAAGAGTCGCAGGCGCTGACGCCCGAGCTGCGTGGAAATAGCTCTGGTAGAGGTGTTTTCACGTAGCTGCCCGACGAAGGAGGGCCCGTACAGTTGTTTCCCGTAGACCGCCCCCGCCGACTGCGCCGGACTCCGGCGTTGCGTCGGTTGGTGGCTGAAACGTCTTTGCAAGCGCGGCATCTGGTGCTGCCCATGTTCGTGGCGGACGGGCTGAGTGAGCCGCGCGAGATTTCTTCGATGCCCGGTGTCTTTCAGCACACGCTCGACTCTCTGAGCGCTGCGGCAGAAGATGCCGTGGCGGCGGGCGTCGGTGGTCTGATGCTGTTCGGCGTGCCGCGCCCCGAGGACAAGGACGCGGAGGGTTCCGGAGCAAGTGATCCCGGCGGAATCCTCAATCGCGGACTTCGGCGCCTGAAGGCCGATCTCGGTGACTCGACTGTGCTCATGGCGGACACGTGCCTGGACGAATTCACCGATCACGGACATTGCGGCGTACTGACCCCCGACGGCGTCGTGGACAACGATGCGACGCTGGCACGGTACGTCGAGATGGCTCTGTCGCAGGCAGATGCCGGCGCGCATCTATTGGGTCCGAGCGGAATGATGGACGGGCAGGTGGCCGCGATCCGGGAAGGTCTGGATACGGCAGGCCACGACGCCGTCGGCCAGCTCGCTTATTCGGCCAAGTACGCGTCGGCTTTCTACGGCCCTTTCCGGGAGGCGGTCGGGTCTTCGCTGCAGGGTGATAGGCGTACTTACCAACAGGATTCGGCTAATCGCCGCGAAGCTGCCCATGAAGTCGAGCTCGACTTGGCGGAGGGGGCGGACATGGTGATGGTCAAACCAGCCATGTCGTATCTCGATATTCTGCGAGACATCGCCAATATTTCTTCGGTTCCCGTTGCCGCATATCAGATTTCGGGTGAGTACTCGATGATCACCGCGGCCGCGCAGAACGGTTGGATCGATCGCGACGAGGCAATACTGGAGTCCCTGACCAGTATTCGACGGGCCGGCGCCGATGTGGTGTTGACCTATTGGGCGACGGAAGCAGCTGGGTGGCTATGACCGAGCATGGTGAGAGATGACCGATCCATCGCAGCCCGAAGGCGATAGTCCCCGGCCACAGCCGGACTGGGAACGCTGGGAGGCCGAACACGGCCCACCGTCGATGAAGATTCCGTCGTTCGATGTCCTGCCGCTCGAGTCCGTCCAACGACCGGCGCCGGTGGATGTCGAGACTTCGCGGCATCTGTGGTGGGGTGTAGCGCTCCTGGGCATGCTCGAGTTGCTGATGACGCTCGTTGTCGTCTACGGCGACAAGTCGATCTTCGCGCAGCAACTCGTCGACGATGTCGCGCTCCAGCAGCCATCAGTGCCGTTGACCGCGGAGTCGGCGGAGAGTTACCTGACCGCAGCGCTCGTCTTCATGGTCTTCCTAGGAGTGGGTTTCGGAGCGCTGTTCTTGTTCTGGGTGAACAAGATGCGGCTCGGCCGGATGTGGGCACGGATGGTCCTGACGATGATCGGGACGGTGACAGTGGTTCTTGCCTTGCCTCAGCTGTTCGGACTCGGTTCCGCCGACGGTGCGTTGGCGCTGTCGATGGCGGTTGCGGGTATCGCGCAGGGTGTCCTTGCAGCCGGTGCGATCTATCTGATGCACCGCAAGGAGTCCACCGAGTATTTTCTCGCTTCACGCAAGAAGTGAATGTCGGCGTGTCACTTGCGCCCCTCTCTGATCATGTGAATAGCATCACTCGGTATCATCCTCGAGTGATCGGATCCCACATGACGCAACCGGAAGTCCGCGAGGTCGAGCAGGAGCGCGGTAAGCCCTGGGCGCTTCTCGGTTTGCTGCTGGCAGTATCCGTTGCGGTATTCATCATGGCGCTCGGATTCAGTGCGGGTTGACCTGCGGTTTTGTCTTCCGTGGCCGCCTGAGCTAGCGTGACAGCCATCACAATCGGCGGTCAGAGGAGTCGTATGCAGGTTCGGACCGAGTCCAGGCAAACGCCCCATGTCGATCGCACCGAGCGTGTGGATCACAGCATGCGGATGGAGTTGCTGTTGATCGGCCTCGTAGTGACCATGGGCATCCTCGCGGCGTTCGCGATCGTCCTGCCCGCTGTCGTCAGTAGCTGACGCCTCCGACCCGGGCGCTTGCACAGTGACATATGGACGCCAGGCCGGTTCGCCGTTGCCGGACATGGAATTGCTGTTCGGCGAGGAGGGCGCTCGCTGGCGGGCACTGCTGTGGGGGCCGCTGTTCTGCGTGCTGGTGTTGGTGATCGAACTCCTGACCGGCCCCGTTGTCCACTGGTTCGCTCTGGCGCTGTTTGCGCTCATCCTGGTCGGCTTCACCTACGTACAGGTCAGTGCCGCACGTAAGCATGTGAGCGTCGCGGTTACGCCCCATCACTTACGGCAGGGGTCCGAGACCCTCGACATCTCGGACATAGAGGAGGTGCTGCCTCCGATCGATTACTCCGATGGCGACTACGAACCGAAGAAGTGGGAGACAGCGCGAGTGCTCGGTGAATTGCATTCGGTGCCACGTCGACGCACTGCGATAGGTCTCCGAGTGAAAGATGGGGCTCTCGTGCAGGCATGGGCCAAGGACGACGACGGACTGCGGGCAGCGCTCGAACATGCGCGCATCGAGTACTCGTGATCCGGGGACTCGCTATCACCGAGATCGTCTCCGCGGTGATGTTCGTGGCTCTTGCGATCCTGTGTTGGAACGCGGGTGTGACCGAGACGGTGTTCGCTGCGGCCGACAACGGTGGGCCCGAGTATGTCTCCACCCGTTATGCCGGGCCATGGATCGCGCTGGGTGCGGTGAGTGTCATCGTCGCGGGGTTGTTGCTGATCGATGGCGTTCGACGACTCCTTCAGCCACCTCCGCATACCCGGTAGGGGTATAGTGGGCCTATGAGCAGCTATGCCACTGAACAAGACGACCTGCTGAAGAGGCTCAGACGCATCGAGGGACAGGTTGCGGGCATTTCGCGGATGGTCACCGAGGATCGCTACTGCATCGACGTACTCACACAGGTGTCTGCGGCAACGAAAGCGTTGCAGTCGGTATCGCTGAAATTGCTCGACGCGCACCTCGCCGGGTGCGTCGTCGAGGCGGCGCGCAAAGGTGGCCCCGAGGCAGACGCCAAGGTCAAAGAAGCGTCCGACGCGATCGCGCGACTCGTCCGATCCTGATTCCCTGTACAGAAAGGTGAACAAGTGCAGAACAAATACATCGTCGAGGGAATGACCTGCCAGCATTGCGCCGCATCGGTCTCCGAGGAGATATCCGAACTGGCAGGCGTGAGCGGCGTGGACGTCGACGTCGCCAGCGGTGAAGTTGTCGTCACGAGCGATCAGGACATCGACGCGGCTGCCATCGCTTCCGCGGTCACCGAAGCGGGATACACACTCGTGTCCTGATGAGCGAAACTGCACCTGATCGTGTACCCGACAACGAATCGCCACGAGGGCAGACCATCCGGCGCAGTGCAATGAACAAGCTGCTGTCCGGTTCCGGAATTGTTGTCCTGGCCATGACGATGACTTTGGCGTGCTCGTCCGGATCGGTTGCCCAGGATGACAGCGGGGCACCTGCGCTGGATGTGACAACCGAACTGGACGGCCTGAGCAGGCCATGGGATGTGGTGGTGGCGCCCGACGGCGCAATCCTGACCGGCGAACGGTCGGGCCGATTCGTCGTCGAGCGTGCGGACGGATCGGTGGCAGACCTCGAAGCCGATCTCGGCGATCTCTATGCCGAGGGTGAAACAGGTCTGATGGGGATCGAACTGGCAAGGGATTTTTCCTCGTCCAGAACGTTGTACACCTGCCAAGGCGTCCTCGGCGGGGACGCTGGAATGGACAGTTCAGGCGACTCCGAGGGGAACCGCATCGCCGTCGTTCGTTGGTCCGTCGACGCGGCCTGGACGAAATTGACGCGGGTCGCGACCGTACTCGACGGTATCCCGGTCGCCGGCAACGGCCGTCATGGCGGCTGCCGAATCCTGGCTGCAGAAGACGGTTCGCTGTTCGTCGGAACCGGGGACACTGCGAGCCCGACTGTCCCGCAGGACCGAACTTCGCTGGGCGGCAAAGTGCTTCACATCGATGCCGACGGCTCGCCCGCCGCAGACGCACCCGACCGCGTGTACACACTCGGACATCGCAACGTGCAGGGCCTGGCATTCGCACCCGGCGCCGGCCGACTGTACGAGGTGGAGCAGGGCACGAGCCGAGACGACGAACTGAACCTCTTGGTTCCCGGCGGGAACTACGGATACAAGCCGGATCGCGAGCCGGGAATCTACGACGAGTCGGTGGAGATGACCGACCCCGATCGCGTGCCGGGTGCACACGCTGCGGTCTGGAGTTCCGGATCACCGACGATTGCGACGCCAGGGCTGGCATTCACCGACGGCGCAGCGTGGGGTGAGTGGAACGGTGCAGCTGTCGTTTCCAGTCAACAGGGCCAGAAGCTGGTTTTTCTGAAGCTGACGGACGACGGTACCGGGGTCGCTCAGCATGCCGTTGCGCTCGAGAACGAGTACGGCAGGCTCCGTTCGGTCACGAGTCTGCCCGACGGTTCGCTTCTGCTCACCACCGACAACGGCTCGGATGACAAGGTGCTGCGCATATCTCCTCGATGATGCCCATCTTTCCCCGATGGCGCCCATCTTTCCCCGGATGACGCTCAGGGACCATCACGCAACCGGCGATGGTCCCCAACTCATGGCGGCGTCAGACTGCGTGAGCCTTGCTCGGATGATCTGCAGACTCCTCGTCGCTTCCCGCGCCCGGATGACCGAGCATCGCGGCGCCGAGGAGTTCTTCCGGCACGCCGAAGCCCTCGACCAGCTCGAGTGCATGCGGACGCAGCGAGCGGCACCGCTCGTTGATCCCGCGGGTGACGGCCTTCGATCGCTCCGTCGAGAGATAGCGGTGCTCGACGAACCAGGCTTTGTCCTCCTCGATGACGGAGAGTGCATAGAGATCGCACACCTGCTCGAGAATCGTCTTGGCTGCCTCGTCCTCACACGAGTTGATACCGGCGCAGAACGCTTCGAGAACGATCCGATCGATGTGCGCGCGCGCCGCGTGCAACACATGGTCCTGGACGGAGTTGAAGGCGTCGAACGCGCTCATTTCCTTCGAGTTCTTCTGTAGGCGCCGTGCGACCGTCGACAGAAGATAGTTCTCGCGATCCTCGAACATGCCGACCTGCGTGCCGCGATTGAACAGCGATCCCTCTTCCTCGTTGTCCTGGCGAGAGTCGAGGATGGTCTGGATGATCGTCTGTGCTGCAGTGCGTTTGATCACGCGATCGCCGGCGAACTCCGCGGCGAAGCGAACCCACTCGACCGGGCTCATGCTCTTCACGTCGTCGGCATAGGCGGTGAGTAGCTCTTTCGCGACGAGTTGCGTCAACACGTGGTTGTCACCTTCGAACGTGGTGAACACATCGGTATCCGCTTTGAGTGAGATGAGTCGATTCTCGGCCAGATAGCCTGCGCCACCGCAGGCTTCGCGCGCTTGTTGAATTGCGGCGGTCGCGTGCCAGGTGTTGGCTGCTTTCAACCCCGCTGCGCGGGACTCCAGCTCGCGCTGCTCCTCTGGATCCGGATCGTCACTCGTCTGAAGCTCGTGCATCTTTGCCACGAGCTCGTTCTGAGCGAATTGCAACGCATAGGACTTGGCGATCAGTGGGAACAGTCGACGTTGATGCACCAGGTAGTCCATGATGAGGACTTCTTCTTCGGAATCCGGTGCCGTGAACTGCCTGCGCTGCAGGGCATATTGCGTCGCGATATCCAGGGCGACGCGAGCAGCGGCGGCCGCGCTGCCACCGACGGTGACGCGACCACGAATCAACGTGCCGAGCATCGTGAAGAAGCGTCGACTCGAGTTCTCGATTGGCGAGGAGTACGTGCCGTCCGCGGCGACGTCGGCGTACTTGTTGAGCAGGTTGTCGCGCGGAATGCGGACGTGGTCGAACATGATGCGCCCGTTGTCGACTCCGGGGAGTCCGCCCTTGTACTGGCAGTCGCTGGTCGTAACTCCGGGGAGGTCCGCGCCGTTCTCGTCGCGCAACGGAACGAAGAAGCAGTGGACTCCGTGTCCTTCCGGCTCCTCGCCCGGTCCTGCGGTGATCAACTGCGCGAATACTGCTGCGACGGTCGCAGTTTCGGCCGCGCCGCCGATGTAGTCCTTGCGTGAGGACGGCGTGGGGGAGTGCACGACGAATTCGTCGGTCTCGGCGTCGTACGTGGCGGTGGTCTCGAGGGCCTGCACATCGCTGCCGTGGCCGGTCTCCGTCATCGCAAAACAGCCGAGGAGATCGAGGTCGATGAGGCGCCGTACGTAGGCCTCGTGATGGCGTTCGGTGCCGAGGTTTTCGATGGCCCCGCCGAACAGTCCCCATTGCACTCCGGCTTTGACCATCAGTGAGAGGTCCGACATGGCGAGCATCTCGATCATCGTCACGGCCCCGCCGACGTCTCCGCCGCCGCCGTGTTCCTTCTTGAAACCGTCTTCGGCTACGCCGTTTCGAGCAAGTAGCTTCATTTGTTCCAAAGCTTTGGTGCGGGCGATCACGGTGTTCGGGGTGTAGTGCGGACGGAACTCGTCTCGAACGAGTTGCCTGCGGGCCTCGTTCTTCACATCACGCCAGCGGCCGTCCAAGGTGTTGCGAAGGTGCTCAGAAGTGGTTGCCATACTCGACGGTAACCTTTCGGGCGCCGAGCCGGGAGTGAAGGGTCAGGAAGGCCACAGATAATTACGGCCGAAAGCTCGCAGTCGCAACCAGAATTCGTTGCGGGCATACGGGCCGTCGTGAAAAAGGGACGCACCGTTGTCCGCGAGCGCACGAGTGACAAGTGGGCTGGAGCCGTCGAATTCACTGATGAGGTGCTCGCGCCAGCCGTCCGGCCATGCGCACCGCGCGGGTTCGTGTTGTGCTTCCACCCATCTCACTGTAATGCAGCGGTAACATCGTCGTAACATGTTCTGCCGTTCGAATACCCCGCACCGCAGAATCTTCCGACTCGGTCGATCCTCTAGTGTCGGCGCATCGATACCTCACAGATTCTGCGAACCGATGCCGCGCACGTCTGGCACCCGTACGGCGGTTTTCCCGCCTCGACCGCACCACTTGTCGTGGAGAGTGCAGCCGGCGTCCGGTTGCGTCTGAGCGACGGCCGCGAGCTGGTCGACGGCATGAGCTCGTGGTGGGCGGCCGTGCACGGATATCGCCATCCGGTGCTCGACGCGGCGGTGCGCGACCAGCTGGGCAAGATGAGTCACGTCATGTTCGGCGGACTTACCCACCAGCCGGCCGCTCGGCTTGCAGAACTTCTGGTGTCCATCACCCCCGATGGCCTCGACAAGGTGTTCCTCGCCGATTCCGGGTCGGTCTCGGTCGAGGTCGCGGTCAAGATGTGTATTCAGTTCTGGCGCAGTCGCGGTCTGCCCCGCAAGAGCAGATTGTTGACCTGGCGCGGCGGATATCACGGCGACACTTTCGCGCCGATGAGCATTTGTGATCCCGACGGCGGGATGCACACACTGTGGACCGATGTGCTCAATGCCCAGCTCTTCGCTCCCGTACCGCCGAGTGAATTCGATCCGGGCTACGTCGAACTGTTCGAAAAGATTCTCGCGAGCAACGCAGGCGAAATCGCAGCGATCGTCGTCGAACCGGTAGTGCAGGGTGCGGGCGGGATGCGGTTCCACGATCCGCGCTACCTCGCCGAGTTGCGTCGGATGGCCGACGACCACGATGTCTTGCTGGTATTCGACGAGATCGCCACTGGTTTCGGTCGAACCGGCGCACTCTTCGCGGCCGACCACGCGGGCGTTGCCCCGGACGTCATGTGCGTGGGAAAGGCTTTGACCGGCGGGTACATGACTCTGGCGGCCACACTGTGCACTTCGGAGGTCGCGGAGGTCATCAGTGCAGGCGAGGCCGGTGGCTTGATGCACGGCCCGACGTTCATGGCGAATCCGTTGGCGTGTGCGGTCGCGGTTGCTGCTGTCGAGTTACTTCTCGCCAGAGACTGGCGTACGGAGGTCGCTGCACTCGAATCGGGCCTGCGCTCGGGTTTGGCGCCTGCCCAGTCACTACCCGGTGTTGCGGACGTCCGGGTGCGAGGCGGGATCGGGGTGATCGAGATGCAAGAATCCGTCGACATGCAACTCGCGACGGATACGGCTGTGGCTCATGGTGTGTGGCTTCGTCCGTTCGGCAGGCTGGTCTATGCCATGCCGCCGTACGTGTGCGAGAAGCAGGACGTAGAGCGCATCGCGAAGGCAATGGTGGCTATCGCCTCAGCAACTTGAACACTGTTCAAGTATGGTCTCTCGGGTGAGGACACTCGACTGGCTGACCGAAGCGGCGAACACCCGCCGAACGCTCGGGCTACATCGCACGCCGACAGCACGCCGTCGAGGCGATTCGGTCATCGATCTCGCGTCGAACGACTACCTCGGCCTGGTTCGGCACCCCGAAGTTGTCGAGGCATCCTGCGCTGCCGTGCGTGATTGGGGCACCGGTTCGACCGGATCGAGACTTGTCACCGGCACGACGACGCTGCACTGTGAGCTCGAATCCGAACTCGCAGCCTTCGTCGGCGCGCAATCGGGATTGGTGTTCTCCTCGGGATACACCGCGAATCTTGCTGTGGTGTCGGCGCTCTCGGGTCGTGGCGCACTCGTGATGTCCGACTCGGCCTCTCATGCTTCGCTCGTCGATGCCTGCAGGCTCTCGCGCGCTCGTATCGAGGTATTCGACCGAGCGGACCTCGGCGCAGTCGAGCGGACGCTGCAGACCAGGCAGGAAGAGCGAGCGCTCCTCGTCACCGACTCGGTGTTCAGCGCCGACGGCGATCTCGCGCCGCTGACCGAACTACATGCACTCTGCCGCAAGTACTCCGCTCTGATGATCGTCGACGAAGCACACGGACTCGGTGTCCGGGGAGCCGGCGGACGTGGGTTGGTGCACGAACTCGGTCTGCACGGCCTGCCGGACCTGGTCATCACCGCGACGCTGTCGAAGGCCCTCGCCTCCCAGGGCGGGGTGGTTCTGGGCCCGCCCGCAGTGCGGGAGCACCTCGTCGACGTCGCCAGGCCGTTCATCTTCGACACTGCACTCGCACCGGCGGCCGTCGCGGCAGCTCGAGCCGCTCTCTCGGTACTCGTCCGCGAACCTGCGCGCGCAGTCGCAGTGCGCGAGCGGGCGCAGGATTTGGCCGACATCGTCGGAGTAGCGGAACCGGAATCGGCCGTCGTGTCGGTCGTGCTCGGGGATGCGATCGAAGCCTTTGAAGCCGCGCAGTACGCCCGCAGACAAGGCGTGCACGTCGGCTGCTTTCGCCCGCCGTCCGTCCCCGAGGGCACCTCGCGGTTGCGACTCACCGCACGGGCCACGCTGACCGAGGACGACCTCACCGTTGTTCGCGAAGTCCTGCGATCCGTGCTGAACCGGTCACTTCTGTGAGCGTTCTCTTCGTCACCGGAACGTCCACCGACGTCGGCAAGACCATCGTCACCGCGGCACTCGCGGCGACAGTACGAGCGTCGGGACGCTCTGTTGCGGTATGTAAACCCGCACAGACCGGTGTCGCAACTGGCGAGCCGGGTGACCTCGAAGAGATTTCTCGACTCACCGGGGTCGAAAATCTACTGGAACTGGCCCGCTACCCGGAACCATTGGCACCCGACGTCGCGGCTCGTCGCAGCTCGATGCCGCTACTTCGACTCGAAGACGTCTGCGGTGCCGTGAGCGCCCTCGACGCCGACGTGGTGCTCGTCGAGGGCGCAGGTGGGCTGCTCGTACGACTGGGACTCGGCGGATTCACTCTTGTCGACGTCGCCCGCAGAGTAGGCGCCCCGGTCCTCGTCGTCTGCGGTGCCGGGTTGGGAACGCTCAATCATTCCGCTCTCACCGTGTCTGCGCTCGAAGCGGCCGGTGTGTGGTGCGCGGGCCTGGTGATCGGGTCATGGCCGAGTGCGCCCGATACGGCGGCCACTTCGAACCTCGACGAACTGCCCGAGGTGACGTCGACGGCACTGCTGGGCCGCCTACCGGAAGGCGCGGGCAAGCTGAGCTCACCCGAATTCACCGCTGCAGCGCCGTCCTGGTTCGACGGAATCGAAGACATTCTGTTTCGGTGACACGAGATTCGCCCACAATTTCGACCACTGCGCCGCTGGTGAAAGGGGAGAACGGGGAGAAAAACCGGACTTTTCGTTTATTGCCGTCGGCGTCGGGTACTCAAGAGGCCACACCTACAGTTGGGGGCTGGAAATGAACACTGCAGTATGGATAGTGATTGCTGTTGTAGTAGTACTGCTCATCGTTGCGATCGCACTGGCGCTTGCCAGGAAGCAAAAATCCGGCCGACGCGTGGAAGCCGAACGTATTCGTGAGAAGGCTGCCGAAAAGTCCGTGCAGGTCGAGGAGCGCCAGGCGATAGCCGACGAGAGCGCAGCGAAAGCGCGCCGCTCGCAGGCCGATGCCGAGGCCAAGGCGGCCGAAGCTCGCCGTCTGTCGTTGCAGGCCGAAACCCACCAGGGTGATGCTGCAACCTCGCGCGACGAATTGGATGCGGAGTTCGCCCGCGCCAACAAGATCGATCCCGACGTGAACACCAAGACCGGCACCAGCAAGTCGGGCAGTGTCGACAAGGCATCCGCGGAGAAGATGGTCGCCCCGAATGCCACTCACACCGGCCACCACGAAACCGCCCATCACGAAACCGGCCGCCATGAGGGTGCGATCCATGACGAGGGAGTTCGCGACGGCAACGTGCGTCCGGACGGCGTCGTAGGCAACGAGGACAGTGCCGTTCGTGGTGACAGTGCTGTCCGTGGTGACAGTGCTGTTCGTGGTGACAAGGTTGTTCGTGGTGACGAGCACCTGCCGAACGACCCGCGTGGTGGCGAGCACCGCGCACCGTAGGTTTCAGCTGTAGCTCTCTACTGTCCGCCCGCCGAAGTCTGTTCTCCTATTGGGAGCGGAACTTCGGCGGGCGGGTTTTGTCGTTGCTACATCCCGCAGCCGGCCGGCCATTAAAATATTTCCGCAAACGGCAGGAGAAGTCGATGCACGATTTCGTTCTGATTCCAGGTGCGGGCGGCGACGGCTGGTACTGGCATTTGTTGGAAGCGGAGCTGGTACGACGAGGCTACGACGTCGTCGCGGTCACCCTGCCGGCCGACGACCCGGACGCCGGTCTGGTCGAGTACACCGACGCAGTCCTTGCTGCGATGGGTGGCGTCGGTACCGATGTTCTCGTTGCGCAATCGTTGGGCGGCTTCACCGCGCCCCTCGTCGCGCAGAGAACAGAAGTCTCGATGATCGTCCTGCTCAATGCGATGACGCCGAAGCCCGGAGAGTCACCGGGCGAGTGGTGGGAGGCGACGGGGTCGGCGCAGGCGCGAGCCGAACAGGCACAGCGTGAGGGCCGTTCGATCGACACCGAGGATCTCGTTACCGACGTCTTCTTTCACGACGTTCCCCCTGAGGTCACTGCCGAGGCCATGCGGCGTGGTGCTCCCGAACAATCCGACGGCCCGTTCGTCCTTCCGTACCCGTCGACGCAGTGGCCCGATGTCCCGACGCGTTTCCTGCAGGGTGCGGAGGACCGTTTCTTCCCGATCGAGTTTCAGCGAAGAGTCGTAGCAGAACGGCTCGGGATGGACCTCGACGAGATGCCCGGTGGGCACTTGGCGGCACTGTCGCAGCCCATTCTGCTCGCCGACAGACTTCAGGCGTATCGAGCCGAACTCGGTGGCGATCGGTGAATTATTACGCCCTGTAGTTGGCGAAACGGGTAAACCTGGGACACTGGAGTTCGTGACTGTTCCGACCGGCGACGATGCCCCTGTTTCGGCCCGACTCTTCGAGCGCGCGAGCGCGGTGATTCCTGGTGGAGTGAACTCCCCGGTTCGCGCCTTCCAATCGGTAGGTGGAACCCCACGGTTCATCGCCGAGGCCAGCGGATACACGATGATCGACGCCGACGGAAAGTCCTACGTCGACCTGATCTCCTCGTGGGGTCCGATGATCCACGGACACGCCCATCCGGTCGTGGTCGAAGCGGTCCAGAAGGCAGCAGCGACGGGCCTGTCGTTCGGCGCGCCGACCCAGCGGGAAATCGAGCTCGCGGAGGAAATCATCGGCCGTGTGGGTCCGGTGGAGCAGATTCGCCTTGTGAATTCCGGCACAGAGGCCACGATGAGCGCGGTCCGCCTCGCGCGCGGTTTCACCGGACGCACCAAGATCCTCAAGTTCTCCGGCTGCTATCACGGACATGTCGATGCGTTGCTCGCCGATGCAGGCTCGGGTCTCGCGACACTCGGGCTGCCGACGTCGCCAGGCGTGACGGGTGCGCAGGCCGGCGACACGATCGTGGTTCCGTACAACGACCTCGCTGCCGTCGAGACCGCGTTCGCGGAGAATCCAGGCGAGTTCGCCTGCATCATCACCGAGGCTGCCGCAGGCAACATGGGCGCAGTCCCGCCGGTCACCGGCTTCAACGAGGGTCTACGTCGCATCGCCACCGACAACGGTGCACTGCTGATCATGGACGAAGTGATGACGGGATTCCGTGTCAGCGCCGCCGGTTGGTACGGCATCGACGGCGTCGCAGGCGATCTCTACACCTTCGGCAAGGTCATGAGCGGCGGGCTCCCCGCAGCTGCATTCGGTGGTCGCGCCGACATCATGGCCTACCTCGCCCCAGCCGGTCCGGTCTACCAAGCGGGCACCTTGTCCGGTAACCCGGTTGCCGTCGCAGCCGGACTGGCCAGCCTGCGACTGGCCGATGCGGCGGTCTACGAAAAGCTCGAGAACAACTCCAAGCAGCTCGGCGGACTCCTCGGCGATGCCCTCACCGCGGCAGGCGTTCGTCATCATGTGCAGTTCGCGGGCACTATGGTGAGCGTGTTCTTCTCCGACGGACCGGTCACCGATTATGCAGGTGCCAAGGCAGCCGAGACCTGGCGTTACCCGGCCTTCTTCCACGGCCTGCTCTCCCGCGGCGTCTATCCGCCGCCGAGCGCATTCGAAGCCTGGTTCGTCTCCGCAGCCCTGGACGACACAGCCTTCTCGATCATCGCCGACGCTCTACCCGCCGCCGCTCGTGCAGCAGCCCAAGCAGAAGCTGGAACCTCCAAGTGACCGACGCGCCCACCACGAACGACGCCACGCATCCGCACCAGGCCAGCAGGACAATCGTCCATGTCCTGCGTCACGGTGAAGTGCACAATCCGAAGGGCATCCTGTACGGACGCCTCCCCGGATTCCGGCTGTCGGTCACGGGCCAGGCCCAAGCCACTGCCGTCGCCAATGCTCTTGCCGGACACGACATAGCGCTCGTTGTCGCATCGCCGCTCCAACGCGCGCAGGAAACTGCGACACCGATCGCGGCGGCGCACGGGCTCACGGTGGCGGAGGACGAGAACCTCATCGAAGCGGGAAACGACTTCGAGGGCCTTCGCGTCGCAGTCGGCGACGGCGCTCTGAGCCGTCCGCGCCACTGGTGGAAGCTACGTAACCCGTTCACCCCGTCGTGGGGCGAGCCGTACCTACAGATCGCGCACCGCATGCTCGCCGCGGTCGGAGCTGCACGTGTCGCCGCGGTGGGCCACGAAGCCGTCGTCGTCAGCCATCAGTTGCCGGTGTGGACACTGCGGCGATTCCTGCAGGGAGAACGACTCTGGCACGACCCGCGGCACCGTCAGTGCGGTCTCGCTTCGCTCACCTCTCTCGTCTACGAGGGCGACACCCTCGTGGACATCGTCTACTCCGAGCCCGGCGGTGCCAGCGATCCCAGGATCACCGGTGCGTAGATTTCTCACTGCCGCATCTGCCGGCATCTCCGTGGTGGCACTGCTCGGCGCCTGCGCTACCGGCACCGACGCGGTTGCCACCGGCGGTACCTTCGACTTCGTCTCGCCGGGTGGCCAGACCGAGATCTTCTACGACCCGCCGTCCGAGCGCGGCACGGTCGGCACGTTGTCCGGGCCCGACCTGATGACCGAAGGCGACACGACGTCGTTGTCCGATTACGAAGGTAAGGCCGTCGTGATCAATGTCTGGGGGCAGTGGTGCGGACCGTGCCGCGGTGAGGCCGACGACCTCGAAGAGGTCTACGAGAACACCAAGGATCTCGGCGTCCAGTTCCTCGGTATCAACGTCCGCGACAACGCCCAGGACAAGGCCCAGGACTTCGTCATCGACAACAACGTGACCTACCCGTCGATCTACGACCCCCCGATGCGCACCCTCACCGCTCTCGGCGGCATACCGACTTCGGTGGTTCCCACCACGATCGTGCTCGACAAGGAACACCGCGTCGCAGCAGTCTTCCTACGTGAACTGCTCGCCGAGGACCTGCAACCCGTCGTCGAACGGGTCGCGGGCGAGGGGCCCGAGCAACAGTGAGTAACACGGTCCACTTGGCGGGCATCGGCGAGACGTTTCAGACGACGGCGTCGACGGGTCCACTCGTCCTCGCCTTCGGCGTGTGCGTGCTCGCCGGTCTCGTCTCGTTCGCGTCGCCGTGCGTGGTTCCGCTGGTTCCCGGATATCTGTCGTATCTCGCGGGGGTAGTCGGGGCCGACGCACCGGCGGTGACCGCGACGGAAGCTGCGACGACGAAGGTGCGGACTCGGACTCGCATGCGAGTCGCCGGTGCGGCAGGGCTGTTCGTCCTCGGCTTCACCGTGGTGTTCGTACTGGCGACGGCCACGGTCTTCGGCGCGATCTCGGTACTGGCAGTCAATCGCGAACTGCTGATGCGAATAGGTGGCGTCGTCACCATCGCAATGGGGTTGGTGTTCGTCGGACTGGTGCCTGCCCTGCAGCGCGACGTCCGATTCGAGCCGCGCCGAGTCGGCAGTCTCGTCGGCGCACCACTGCTCGGTGGCGTGTTCGCATTGGGATGGACCCCGTGCCTCGGACCGACCCTCGCGGGCGTCATCTCGCTCGCCGCGGGAACCGAAGGGGCGACGGCGGCACGCGGAGTGATACTCATCGTCGCGTACTGCCTCGGACTCGGATTGCCGTTCGTCATTCTCGCCTTCGGATCGGTCAGCGCACTTCGCGGAGTCGGCTGGCTTCGTACCCATTCACGACAGATACAGGTATTCGGCGGAATCATGTTGATAGCAGTAGGAATTGCCCTCGTGACCGGCGCGTGGGACGTGTTCGTCGGTTGGGTCCGTGACGCTTTCGTATCGGACGTGGTGTTGCCGATATGACCGATCTCGACACCCGGCCGGAGCAGGCGCCCCGGCGCCAATCCCCGCCGCGACGCGTCCTCGCAGGCGCCCGCAACACCTGGCGTGGCCTGACGAGCATGCGGACGGCGCTCGTGCTGCTCTTCCTGCTGGCCTTCGCGGCGATTCCCGGTGCATTGGTTCCCCAACGCAGCCTCAACGCGGGCAAGGTCGACGAGTACATCGCCGCCCGCCCGACGCTCGGCCCGCTGATGGACAAGCTGGAACTGTTCGACGTCTTCAGCAGCTTCTGGTTCACCGCCATCTACGTACTGCTGTTCGTCTCACTCATCGGCTGCATTCTTCCGCGCTGCATAGAGCACGGAAAAGCCTTGCGTACCAGACCTGTTCGGGCTCCCCGGAACCTGTCGCGACTTCCGCACCATCGTCGGTACGTCGCCGACGGGTCACCCGAGGACACTGCAGCAATCGTGCAGGCACAATTGCGCGGCTGGCGCGTGGAGAAGCGTGAAAGCAACGGGGAGGTGACGCTGTCTGCGGAGAAGGGGTACCTCCGAGAGTTCGGCAACCTCGTCTTCCATATCTCGCTCGTCCTGCTCCTTGCCGCCATCGCGCTGGGCAAGCTGTTCGGATACGAAGGCAACGTCGTGGTCATCGCCAACGACGGGCCAGGGATCTGTAGCACCTCACCGGCAATTTACGACAGTTTCCGCGCAGGCAACCTCGTCGACGGCACCGGACTCGAACCACTGTGCGTCCGGGTCGAGGATTTCAAGGCCGACTACCTGGAGAACGGTCAGGCCGAGCAGTTCACGTCCAACATCGAGTACCAGGCAGGGGACGACCTCGCGAACAATGTCTGGAAGTCCGATGTCCTGCAGGTCAACCATCCGCTACGGGTGGCAGGGGACCGTGTCTACCTGCAAGGCCACGGATACGCACCGACATTCACGGTGACCTTCCCGAACGGCGAAACCCGCACCGAGACCATCCAGTGGCAACCGACCGACGCCACGACCTTCCTCTCCAGCGGCGTGATGCGCATCGACCCACCGGGAGGGCTCTACCCCGACGCAGAGGACCGTCGCAAGAACCAGATCGCGATCGAGGGCCTATTCGCACCGACTGCGTTCTTCCACGACAAGCTGCTCTCCTCCAGCTTCCCGGCGATGACCGACCCCGCCGTCGCCATCGACATCTACAAGGGTGACACCGGACTCGATACCGGACTTCCGCAGTCACTGTTCACGCTGAACCAGGAGATGATCAACCAAGGCAGGCTCGTCAAGCAGGACCGAATCAACCTGAAGCCAGGTGAGGCGTCGACGCTGTCCGACGGCACGACGGTCCGATTCGACGGTGCCGAAGAGTTCGTGAATCTGCAGGTGTCGCACGATCCGGCGCAGACCTGGGTGCTCGTTTTCGCGCTGACGATGATGAGCGGACTGCTGGTCTCGCTGGTGATCAAGAGGCGCCGAGTGTGGGTCCGACTCCTTGCGGATGCTGACCCACGACGTACTGTAGTAGAACTTGGCGGGTTGGCTCGTACCGATCAGGCCGGGTGGGGTGAGGAGTTCGACAACCTCTGCGAGCGTCTGATTGCCGACGTGAAAACTGTCGACGCAAACTCTGTGAACACGAAGAACGACCAGGAGAACTGACCGATGCCGATTAACGAGACGCTCTCGCAGTACAGCGACTGGTCTTTCGAGTCCTCATTCACGATCTACGTACTCGCATTCATCCTGCTCATTGCGCAGTACGCCTCGGTGAAGGCCTCGGCCGTCCACTCCGAGGAACTTGTCGGCTCCGGTGCGCCGATCGCGACAGCCACCGGCCCGGGGCGCATTGCCGACGCGCCGAAGCGTCCGCTGTCCGAGCGTCTGGCCGGTATGGGATACGCGCTGCTGATCCTCGCACTCGTGCTGCATGTCGCAGCGGTCGTCCTGCGCGGGTTCGCAACGCACCGGTTCCCGCTGGGCAACATGTACGAGTTCGTCACCATGGCCACCGCCGCTGCGACCCTGACCTCGATCGTGTTGCTGCGTAAGCGAGCGATGCGCCCGATGCTCGTCTTCGTCCTGGCGCCGATCATCATTCTGATGTTCCTTGCCGCCACGAAGCTCTACGCCGACGCAGCACCCGTCGTGCCTGCACTGCGCTCCTACTGGCTGCCTATCCACGTCACCATCGTCAGCGTCGGCAGTGGAATCCTGCTCGTCTCCGGCGTCGCGAGCCTGCTGTTTCTGCTGCGCATCAAGCAGCCCGCCGGCGAGGAGAAGAGCACCGCGCTCGGCAGATTCGCCGCCAAGCTGCCCGACGCTCAAGCGCTCGATCGGCTCGCGTACAAGACGACGATCATGGCGTTCCCTCTGTTCGGTGCAGGCGTCATCCTCGGTGCAATCTGGGCAGAAGCAGCGTGGGGTCGCTTCTGGGGCTGGGATCCCAAGGAAACGATGTCCTTCATCACCTGGGTCATCTACGCCGCGTACCTGCATGCTCGTGCAACGTCGGGATGGCGGAACACCCGCGCAGCCTGGATCAACGTCGGTGGTTTCGTCACCATGTTGTTCAACCTCTTCATCATCAATATGGTGGTCTCCGGTCTGCACTCCTATGCCGGTCTGAACTAGCTGGTAACGTCCGCCTGAAATTATTGGCAGGACCGAAGGTGGCGTGCTGGGGAGCGCGTCACCTGTCTCGGTAACGGTGGGGGGACAAGTTCATGGCCGATTGGCAAATGAGTTCGTGGCAGGCGGTGCGGCCGGAAGAGCCGGACGAGGACCGGCCTTCGTCGATCACTACACCTGCTGAAGTCACGCCTCCAGCAGTCACCCCTCCAGAAGTCACACCGCCAGAAGCCACACCACTGGGCGTCACGGCCTCGGTCGTCGCGCCGGTGGAGGCTCCATCCCGTGAGCCTGAACCTGAACCCGTGGCTGCAGCGGTGCACGAGGCCGAGGCTCCTGTTGTCACGATCGCCGAGCCGCCAGCCGACGCTGCACCCGAGGCCCTGCTCGACCCACCTGAGGCTATGGTCGAAACTGCACCCGACCCTGGTTTCCGGTCGACGCCGGTACCGATGCCGACCGAGGATCGGCATCCACGCACTGCGCCGCAGACTTCGCTACCTACGCCGGTAATCGCTTCGTCCGCACTCGATCTGACCAATGCGTTGCTGGTGAAACAGGTCAGCCCCGCGCCACTATCGGGTTGGCGCCGGTGGCTGTATTCCGCGTCGGGCAAGCGGGTGAACCTGGGCAACAGTCCGCGGGACGAAAAACAATTGCGCCTCGTTCGACAGGTCGACCGCCAACTGGTCGGCTGCTACCGAGTGTCGGTGCTCAGCCTCAAGGGCGGCGTCGGAAAGACCACGACTACGGCGACTCTCGGATCCATGTTCGCGGACATCAGAGGCGACCGCGTCATAGCTGTCGACGCCAATCCCGATCGAGGCACGCTGAGTCAGAAAGTGCCCATCGAAACGCCGGCGACAGTGCGAAACATGCTGCGCGACATCGACAGTTTGGATCGATACAGCGACGTACGCGGATACACCTCGCAGAACGAGTTCAGGCTCGAGGTGCTTGCGTCGGACTCCGACCCTGCTGTGTCGGAAGCATTCAGCGGCAGCGACTACGATCGCGCCGTCGATCTGCTCGAAAAGTTCTACAGCATCGTCCTGACCGATTGCGGTACCGGTTTGATGCACTCCGCCATGGACAGCATCCTGTCCGGCTCCGATTCACTGGTTGTGGTCAGTTCCAGCTCGGTCGACGGGGCTAGGAGTGCGTCGGCCACCCTCGATTGGCTCGACGCACACGGCTACCGAGATCTCGTTCGATCCTCGGTAGCCGTCGTCAATGCCGTGCGGCCGCGAGCGGGGAAAGTCGATTTGGCAAAGGTGGTCGAGCACTTTGCGCAACGCTGCAGGCAAGTCGTGCTCGTGCCCTTCGACCCGCACCTGGAAGAGGGAGCGGAGATCGACCTCGGTCGACTCAAACCCAAGACTCGGTTCGCTCTGTTGGAATTGGCTGCTGCCGTAGCCGCAGACTTCCCCAGCACTCGGCCGGACGCCGCGCGCACGGAAGATCGGACAAGAACAGCCCGCTCCTGAGGAGCGGGCTGCAGACAGAGGCGCGAGGACGGTTCACCCGTCTCGCTCGTTACTCTGGTTGATCTTGTTTTCCCGAATCCTGACCATCGGTGCCCGAGCGTCGAGTATCGCGATTCATCTTCCACAGGAATTCTGGGTCGTCGTCAGGCCCGATCACCTTGCCTGCGGGTTCCTGCATCGTCGGACCGAACGCCTTCCAGAACAAGACGATCACTGCTACCAAGCCGATCATCGCCAAAAGATAGATCATGTCGCACCTCCTCATAAGAGGGTAGCCGCGTGGGGATGCGATGTGCACCCCACGCGGCTCGCAGTTTCCTGAGAATCGCCTCTTCTGTGTGAGCGGCGAGCTACCTGTGTCCGGCCTCGGTGGTCAGCGAGGTCAGCAAAGCCATGACCTCGGACTCACGGAAACGACGGTGGCCGCCGGGTGTCCGAAGTGATCCGAGCCGTCCTGCGTGTGCCCATCGGGTCACAGTCTTCGGATCGACATGAAAGAGCGCCGCTACCTGCCCCGGTGTGAGCAGTGAATCCTGAGCCTTGTGCAGAGTTGGTGCGCTCATCTTCTCGTGTCCTCCTGCGTGCTGAATCGCGTTTGATCGATCGCTGATGTGTCCGGTACTGCTGATGTGTCCGGTACTGCTGGTGTGTCTTCACCCCTACGGGGTCCTCGGTGAAGCAAGACCCGCCCTCGTGAGGTGTGAATCCCGAATCGGGACCCGCCCGCGAGGACCTGCGTTCTCGTCCGATCGGTCGAGCACGCGTGGTGTACGAGACCCATGGTTACATCCAGACCCCTAGGTACTCGACTGACCTAAAGTTGGTAAAGGGGAGGTAATGGACAAATCGGATAAGTCAGGCGGCATCGAGAAGGGTTGTTCCGAGCGGTAGCCTGGGGTCGTGACCGAAAGCAACACGCCCCCCGCGCCCACCGCAACAAAGGGTCAGCTGTTCCGTGACATAGCTCTTTACACCGGAGCACGCTTGTTGCTCGTCATCGTCATCGCCGCCGCCATCTTCGGAATCGGTCTCATCTTCGGCGTCGAGGTGCCCATACTCGTCGCCGCGGTGTTCGGAGTGCTGATCGCCCTGCCGCTGTCGCTGCTGCTGTTCAAGTCACTTCGCATACGGGTCAACGTGTCGATCGCCGGAGTGGACGAGGGACGCAGGCAAGCGCGTGCAGATCTGCAATCGAAGCTCCGCGGAGAAGACGGCCGTTGATGACCCGCATCGTCGATCACTCGGCGTCGCGTGAATGGGTCGACAACGCAGTCCGGCTGATCGACGCCGACGCCCAACGTAGCGCCGACACCCATCTGCTGCGCTACCCACTGCCGGCCGCCTGGAACGTCCAGCTCTACCTCAAAGACGAGTCCACGCACATCACCGGAAGCCTCAAGCACCGGCTCGCGCGCTCACTGTTCCTCTACTCGATCTGCAACGGTTGGGTTACCGAGAACACCACCGTCGTCGAAGCATCCTCCGGATCGACAGCAGTCAGTGAGGCATACTTCGCGCGCCTACTCGGCCTGCGCTTCGTCGCCGTCATGCCGCGCAGCACCAGCCCCGCCAAAATTGCGCTCATCGAAACCCACGGCGGAAAATGTCACTTCGTCGACGACCCTGCCGCGATGTACACCGAAGCGCACCGACTCACCGCCGAACCCGACACGCACTACATGGACCAGTTCACCCACGCCGAACGCGCAACCGACTGGCGCGGAAACAACAACATCGCCGAATCCATCTTCGACCAACTCACCCGCGAAGAGTCACCCATACCCACCTGGGTCGTCGTAGGAGCAGGAACCGGCGGCACCAGCGCCACCATCGGCCGCTACATCCGATACCGACGGCACGCCACACGATTGGCCGTCGTGGACCCGGAGAACTCCGCCTTCATCGGAGGGTACGAAAGCGGAAGCGCCGACTACGAGACCGACAAACCATCTCGGATCGAAGGAATCGGACGTACACGAATCGAACCATCCTTCGTCGGACAGGTCATCGATCGCATGATCGCCGTGCCCGACGCAGCATCCGTCGCCGCCACCAGACACACATCCACAGTTCTCGGGAAGCGCGTCGGCGGATCGACCGGAACCAACATGTGGGGTGCCTTCGGGCTCATCTCCGACATGATCTCCGCCGGCAACCACGGCAGCGTCGTGACAGTGCTGTGCGACGGCGGAGAACGCTACGCCGACACCTACTTCGACGACAGCTGGGTCGCCGAGCAAGGAATGGACCTGACCGGCCCGACATCGGTCCTCGAAAACTTCCTCAAAACCGGAGAATTCGCACCCTGAACCCCCAGTCCCGCAGGCTCTACTCCCGCATCAACACGACCGACGCCGCTGCCGTCGCCGCCGCCACCGAACCCACGGCAGGCCAGGCGCCGATCTTCTTCGCCAGCGGGTGCGAGGCCCCGAAACCCACGAGGTAGGTCGCCAGGAGCGCGCCGGCGACCTTCGGGCCCGAGGACGCATTCCATGAGAGCGTGCATGCGACACTTGCCGCCGCGAGGACAGCGCCTCCGAGTGGCCGGTTCTTCGTCTTCCGTGCCACCGCGAAACCGCCGAGGAGTCCGCCGGCCGCGAGCGCTGACGTTGCAATCGTATTCAGAGCCATACCCCCGACAGTAGTGCCGAAGGGCGCCGCACGCCGCATACGAGTTCGGTCAGGACTTCGCCGCTTCACGCACCCGAATGGCCCGGGCGAGGTGGTCCCGCTGTTCGATGACGAGCCTGCGAAGCGCCGCAGGCGCCCACTGGTGAGCAGCGAGCCACGCGTCGGCGTCCTCGGTGCTCTGCTGCTGCGGGAACAATCCGATGACGAGCCTCCGGGCGATCTCGATACTTCGCCCGGCCCAGAGGTCAGCGATCGCCTCGAAGTAGCGAGAGTCGAAGGACGCCGACACATCACGTCGCCCACCGGCACGGAACCCGGAGACCGTTGCGTCGACTGCGTCGTTGGACAGGTCGTCGGAGTCCATCAAGGCCGACCACGCCGCAGACTTCGCTTCGGACGTCGGTCGGGCCGAGATCGCAGCGCGATACGAATTGCGGCTGGAAGCCGAGGCGTCCAAGGTCAATTCGGCATCGATCGCGTCCTTGTGGGCGCGGCCGGATGCGCTGAGAGCGCGCATCAGCAACCACCGTTGCTGTGGATCGAGATCGAGGCCCGCGAGGGGCAGGGTGCCGTCGAGTAGTCCGAAGATGTCCTCGGCCCTGGAATCGGAGTTCTGGGCCGCCGCGCCGACCGCGCGCAGCCACACCACTTGGGCGTCACTTCCAGCATCGGCCGACATCAGTCGAGACCAGCACGTGTCCAACCAGAGTCGAGCAGCATCCTGACCGTCCGGAAGGTAGTGATCGATCGTGTACTGGGCGTTGGCGAGAACGGCCTCCAAGATGCCGACCTTGCTCTCCGACGGCGCGAACCGCGAGACGAGGTCCAAGAACTTCGTCGGTGCGAATTCTGCGTCCCGTGTCGCGTTCCACAGTGCCGACCAGATCAATCCCCGAGCCAAGGGATCGACAATTCGGTCCAGAGAGCCGGAGATAGTGGCAAGGGATTTCTCGTCGAGTCGAATCTTGGCGTATGTCAGGTCGTCATCGTTGAGGAGAATCAATGCGGCACTGGGCAATTCGATAGGTGTACTCGCATCGACGATATCGACCTCGCGACGCTCCGTCCGAACGAGATTGCCATCGGCATCCGCGTCGTACAGTCCGATGGCCAGGCGGTGCGGGCGTGGATCGGTCTGCTCGACGCTGCTGCCGGTGTAGGAGAGTGTCGATACGCCGCTGGTCTGTAGCCAGGCGGTGGCCCAGCTGTCCAGATTCCTCCCGGAGGCGGCGGAGGCATGAGTCAGCAGATCGGCCAGTGTCGTGTTGCCGAAAGCGAACTCGGCGAAATACCGCCGCGAGGCCTCGAAGAAAGCCTCGTCGCCGACGTATGCCGCCAGTTGTTTGAGCACGCTGGCGCCCTTGGCGTAGGTGATGCCGTCGAAGTTCAGTTTGGCAGCTTCGAGGTCGGTGATGTCGGCGACGATGGGGTGGGTCGTCGGGAGCTGGTCCTGCAGATACGCCCAGGCCTTACGCCTGTTCGCGAAACTGACCCAGGCGTCGGTGAAGCGCGTTGCGTCTGCGGAGGCGAATGCGCCCATGAAGTCGGCGAAGGATTCTTTCAGCCACAGGTCGTCCCACCACTCCATGGTCACGAGATCGCCGAACCACATGTGCGCCATTTCGTGCAGAATCGTGTTGGCACGAGCTTCGTACTGAGCATCTGTTGCAGCGGAACGGAATACGTAGGATTCGGTGAACGTGACCAAGCCGGGATTCTCCATTGCGCCGAGGTTGTACTCGGGAACGAAGATCTGGTCGTATTTGCCGAACGGGTACGGGTATCGGAATTTGTCGTGGAAGAAGTCGAGCCCCCGACGAGTGATATCGAAGATGTCCTCGGGATCGAAGTATTCGGCGAGCGAAGCTCTGCACAGTGCGCCGAGCTCCACGGTGAGATCGTCTCGAGTCCAGGATGATTCGGACCGGTGATAGGGGCCTGCGGCGACGGCGGTGATATACGTCGAGATGGGCAAGGTGGGGGCGAAGGTCACCGTGTCTCCCGTGCGGATTCCAGTCCGGTTGGAGAGAACTTCCCAGCCCGACGGCGCGGTGACCACAAAGGTGAACGGCGCCTTGATATCGGGCTGTTCGAAATTCGCGAACACGCGTCGGGCGTCGGCAGGTTCGAACTGGGTGTAGAGATATACCTCGTCGTCGACAGGGTCGACGAAACGGTGAAGACCCTCACCGGACCGGCTGTAGCGAGCCAACGCGTCGACGACGACCGTGTTTCTCGAGGCCAAGCCGAAGAGCTGAATGCGTGCGCCGTCGTAGACCACTGGAATTTCGACGTCGTTGAGCCTGACCGATTTTACTTCCGCGCCGAGGAAATCGATCCAGGTCGCCGGGGTGGACGCGTCGAAGTCGATGGTGGTGCGAGAAGTGAACGTGTCGGTGTCGGCGTCGGTCGCACCGAGTAGATCCAGCTCGATCCGATACGAGACTTCGGTGATGTGTCGCGAGCGACGGCGTGTCTCGGTACGGGTGAGGTTCGCAGTGTTCACCTGTCGAGCGTAAGCCGCTCGGTAGCGCTGCGGGTGGGCACACCCACCGACGCTGCGCCGCATAGTCTTGTGCGCATGACATTTTTGGTACGGCTTGTTATCAACGCTCTTGCGATCTGGTTGGCTGCGCAGTGGGTCGGTGGCATCGAACTCGCGAGTTCGGGCCGTGGAACAGGATGGGATTTGATCGTCCTGGCCGGCATCGCAGCGGTCTTCACCATCGTCAATGCGTTCATCAAGCCGATGGTGAAACTGCTGTCGCTTCCCCTGGTCATTCTGACTCTCGGACTGTTCACCCTCGTCATCAATGCGCTGATGCTGCTCCTCACCGCATGGATTTCCTCGGTGACTGATTACGGCTTGGCGATTGCCGGCTTCGGTGCAGCATTCTGGGGTGCACTCATCATTTCGATCGTCAACTTCCTGCTCGGCGCGTTCGTACCCGAGAACCGCTGACGGTCTACGCGAACGCCAATGCGGCTCCGGTCGTCAAGCCCCACACCAGCATCGCCAGACCGGAGTCGCGAAGCGCCGGGATGAGTGCGAATCCTGTCGCACCCGTACGTACCGGCGTGTTTGCGCGTGCCGCCAGCGGCAACGCGAGCAACGCGAGCAACGCCCACGGTGTACGCGCGACGAGCGCAACCGTCACCGCGAACGGAACGATCATCAGTGCAAGGTGGAGCAGGCGGGTGCGGGAGTCACCCAGTCGCACAGCGAGTGTGTGTTTTCCTGAGTCCGGATCGGTGTCGATGTCACGAAGGTTGTTGGCGACGAGCACAGCGCTCGAGAACGATCCGACTGCGACGGCCGCGACCGCTCCGACCCAGTCGATGCGACCTGCCTGCACGAACTGGGTGCCGAGAACCGCGACGAGGCCGAAGAATACGAAGACCGCTACCTCACCCAGGCCGCTGTACCCGTAGGGCTTCTTGCCGCCGGTGTAGAACCAAGCACCCGCGATACAGACAGCGCCGACGAGGATGAGCCACCATGCGCTGGTCACCGCCAACGCGATCCCGGCAACTCCACCCACTAGGAAACACCCGACGGCAGCAGCCTTGACGGAACCGGGCGAGGCGACCTTCGACCCGACGAGCCGGAGCGGGCCGACGCGTTCGTCGTCGGTTCCACGGATGCCGTCGGAGTAGTCGTTGGCGTAGTTGACACCGATGATGAGCGCCAGCGATACGAGGAGCGCGAGCAGCGCCTTCCACCACACTGCGTCACCGAGTGACGCCGCTGCACCTGTTCCGACGAGAACGGGCGCAATCGCGTTGGGCAACGTGCGCGGGCGTGCGCCTTCGATCCATTGAGCAGTGGTGGCCATGCTGTGATCCTTGCGCATCGCCGTCGTAGATCTACTCGGAGGGCCGAGTAACAAGGCCCGAATCAGGGAAGAGGCAGACGAGGCAACTCGGGTAGCTGAAATTTCGGCAGCTGAAGCGGCGGCAACTGGAACGGCCGCGGAGGTGGCGGAGCGGGTGGGGCTTCGGTGCTCTCATCGTCAGGCACGTACCGAGTTTCGGTGGTCGAAGCTGGAGGCGGCGCAGTGGTCGTAACGGGCGGAGCATCCGCCGTCGGGACCACGACCGTGGTGGTTACCACTGCTTTCGGCAAGGAGGTCGTGGTGGGCACGGCCTCGGCAGTGGGTTTCTCGACGGCGGTGTCCTGGGTTCCGGTCAGCGACGGTTCCTCACCGGCGCCGGGCCACAGCATCCAGATGAAGAAGCCCAATGCAGCGACGGTGGGAAGTCCGAAACGTACGAGCGGGGTCAACAGTGATGTGACGCTCCAGGATGTGACGCTCCAGCGTGAGGCCCCGGATCCGGCTGTCTGCTGCTGGTCGACCCGGGCTGCGTACAGGGCTGCACCGCGAGCACTGATCAGCTCCGGATCGCACGGAACGACAACCGGAATCCGGAGATATCGCCCGAGTACCTCTTTCAACAGGGGAATTCTGGCGCCGCCACCGACTGCGACCACCACCTCGGGCGGAATCTCGGACATGTCGGCGAGATCGCGAAGGGCGATTGCCGAGTGCTCGGCCGCCCGCATGATCTGCAGTTCGAACATGTGCCGATCCAGCAGTCGGAATGCGCCGTCGGAAGTCTGCGTCGCCTCGTGCGTGGACAGTGCTTCCTTGACTTCACAACTGAATTCCAACAGCGCGTGTTCTTCGGCTTCGGTGCGCGGTATCGCAAGGATATCGAGGGTGAGGAGATGATCTCGCACAGCGCGATCGAGGACCTCACCGCTCATCTCGGATGTTCGAGTCGCGGCGTAGACGGTTCCGCTGTCGATGTCCGCGACGGTCATCTCGAGACCGGTAGCCCCGAGGTCGTAGAGCGCGACGGTGCGATACCGGAATTCAGGGTCCGCTCTCAGCTGTTCGAGAGTGCCCGCAACCTCCGAGATCACGCGTACCTCCGACACGTACTCCTCTACCAGCGCGGCCTTCAACGCGGCACTGTAGCCGGGGTCGGGGAAGGCGACGCCGAGAGAATGCGGAGCGTCCGACCGGTCGACGACGACCCGGATAGCGTGCGCGACGTCCTCGGCATCGGGGCTCGGACCGGCAGTGGGGAACCATTCGGTGGAGAACGACCGGCCGTCGACGGTGCGAACTGCTCGAATGCCACTGACACCCATCGACATGCCGACTGCTGAATCCATTGCTCTCGTGGCTTCCCTTCCCTTGCCGGCGGCGGAACACCTGTGGAACTTCCGCGTCAGCCTACCGTGTAAGGGTCGGTTCTCCGATCGATAACAGACCAGAAGGTGCTTTTCGGTGAGTGAAGTTTCCGTTCACACATCGGGGTCCATGCCCCGCCGAACACTGAGTTACGTGTCCAATCCCCAGCCTTGCACCACCTCGACGGACTCGCCCAAGGGTCGGGTCATGGACCACAGTGGGACCGCCCGGCAATAAGAAATTTTCCATTCGCCGTCCTCGACGACGTATTTGTCCTCGTACTCCATGGACGACACGGTTTCGGTGCGTGCGGTCATATCGAGTTGGCGAAACGCCAGTGTCCACTTGCCTTCGGCATGGTCATCGTCGATGAGCGTAATTTCCGGGTGAAATGCGTGGTGCATGTCGAGAACGACATAGCTTCCCGATTCCTTCTTCAGCGCAACTTTGCGGAAGATTTCGACGACTGGATCCGCGTCTTCGTATTTTCCCAGTCGGCCGTAGTCCATGATCGCGCCGCGTTCGATGAAGCATGCGCGAAACGTGTTGGCGTCTTTGGCATCACACGCCCTCAGGTAGCGATGTTTGAGAGACTTGATTGCCTCGATCTTCTCGAGGGCGGACATTCTTTGCTCGATCGATGGAACGCTCACATCAGAATCCTTTCGTCGGGAAAATTTGAATCGGTTCGAGCCTCAATCGATTACCGCGGAACTGTACTGCGGTGGATTGCCCAGCATCGGCCGATGCGAAGGAGGCCGATTTCCGTCGACGTCGACCACACCGAGTTCGGCGGCGAGCTCTGCACCGACCAGAACGTTTCCCGTGCGCTGCATCAGATGCGGATCACGGGCCAACGCTGCGATGATCCTTCCGGTGAATTCCGGTGTTTCCGCGGTAGCAGCCAACGATGCGTACGCGTCCGGATTCGCGGCAAAGCTCGCGAGTGTGCGCTCGGTCTTGAGCAAGCCCATCCAGATCGAGATCACTGCCACACCGAACGGCCGGAAGTCGTGAGCCATGTCGTGAGCCATCTTGTCCACCGCTGCTTTTCCTGCACCGTAAGCAGGTCCGTGCATGTAGCACGTGCCGCCGAAGCTCGAAGTGTTCACCACGAGGCCGCTTCCACCTTCGATCAGCAATGGCGCCGCGAAGTGCGTCGCGACATAGGTCGATCGCATTCCGACATCGAGCAAATCGAGCAACGACAACGGCTTCTCCCAGAACGGACCCTTCATGGTCAGCGCATCAGGAACGGCGAGCGCATTGTTGACAAGAATGTCCAGTCGACCTTGCTCTTTGCGAACTTGCTCGAAGAGATTCTCGACCTCGCCGTCCACCGAGTGGTCGGTGATCACTGGGATACCTGTTCCGCCGCGGCGAGTGATCTCCTCGGCCGTCGCGAAGACAGTGCCCGGAAGGGGTGAATCCCCGACCGATGCAGTACGTCCCGTGACATACACGGTGGCCCCGGTATCGCCGAGGGCCAAGGCGATTCCCTTGCCGGCGCCGCGGCTTGCGCCTGTTACCACGGCGACGATGTCAGATTTCGAACTCAACACGAACTCCTCTGTTCATTCTTCCGTTACGGGATTGCCGAAACGGTACGCATCCGATTTTCAAGTGCAGTAAACAAAGTAGAAAGCCGGCTCACCGAAGGATCCCCTTCGGTGAGCCGTATGAGTCAGTAAAGCGGGTGCAGGGTCGGCCGAGTGAATTCATGGCACGCGGTCCGAACCGTAGCGTCAGATCATCGCTCGCAGTGGACCCTCCGGCACTTCACCCATGGTGGTGAGAGCTGTTGAATGGTAAAGGGTTCCCGGAACGTGAATCGCATGCTGCAAGCCGACGTGCGCGTCACGCCAGTAGCGCTGCACGAGATTGGTACGTCGTACAGCATTGCCGCCCGAACGCGAGAAGATCTCGTCGACCGCATGTACAGCCCGCCAGGCTGAGCGCACCTGATTCCGCCGGACCAGCGAACGGTCCTCGAACGAGATCGTCTGTCCGGCGTCCGCGAGATCGTAGACGCGTGAAATTCCGTCGAGCAGTTGTGTTCGTGACGCGGCGATCTCGGCCGCGGCATCGGAGATCGCGTACATCACATAGGGGTCATCTTTGATTCTGGTCCCGATGGCGGAGACGCGTTCCCGCTGGTAGTCGAGATGCGCGGCCAGTGCACCCTCGGCGATGCCGATGACGGCAGCGGTGATTCCGAGCGGAAACATCGTCCAGAACGGCAACTTGTATACGGTTTCGGTTCGGCCGACGCGCTCTGCAACTCCTTCCCCCGCCTGCACTTCCTCGTAATCCATTGTCCGATAAGACGGCACGAAGGCCCCATCTACGACGACGTCTTTGCTGCCGGTTCCTTGCAGCCCGATGACATCCCAAGTGTCGTCGATGATCGTGTAGTCCTTACGTGGCAATACCACGTGGATGATCGTGGGCGGCATCACGGCGTTTCCCTCGGCATCGCCGACCATCGCTCCCAGGAAGATCCAGTCACAGTGATCTGTGCCCGAGGAGAAGTTCCAGTGTCCGTGCAGAATGTATCCGCCGTCGGTGGGCGTCGCTACGCCTTGCGCGGCGTAGGGAGATGCGATCCAGGTGTCCGGATCCTCGCCCCAGACTTCCTCCTGAAGTTTGCGGTCCATCAGGGCCATCTCCCAGGGGTGGACTCCGCCCACGCCACACACCCATCCGGTGGAACCGCAATGCTTGGCGACGGCCATGACGGACTCGGCGAAGTCCCGAGGATGGGCCGCATATCCGCCGAAGTCGGTGGGTTGCAGCATCCGCATCACCCCGGCTTGTCGGACCAGTTTCACGCTCTGGTCCGAGAGCTTGCCGAGATCCTCGGTCTCCTGGGCCGCGCCAGCCAGCTGAGCGGCCATTTCTTCGACTTTGAGAACCACTTCATGCGCCATCGTGTACCTCCGTGTGATGTCGGGCGACTCACCCTGTAGCTGAGTCCTTGATCACAGTAGGTTCCGGCGGTCCTCCGAAAGAACGGGAGCTCCCGCTCATCGGAAGCGCAGTGTTGCTGCGACTAATTTTGTCGAAGACGGCAATCATGCTCGCGGTGACCGCCTGCAGTGGCTCGAATCGTCCGATCTCATGACATCCGGACGTCCTCGGGTGACCAATATGCTTTCGTCGAGGTGATGTGTCCTTCCACATCGAACGTCATCACATCGAACGGCTCGATTGTGACAACTCCTTCCGCCGTGTAGGTGCGTACCCGAAAGTGGAAAGCTGCTGAATCGCCGCTGTGGCGGAAATTGAGCAGTTCGGTCTCTCGTCGGGTCTGAATCAACGGCGTGAAGAATGCCGCAATCGCTTTCCTGCCACAGATCGGATCTGATCCGACCGGATCCTGCACTGTTGCTCCTTCGGCGTACAGGATTGCGATCTGCTCCGTCGAGGTCGCATCAGCGATCGCGGTCAGGTACTGGTTGACGGTGGAGAGAGCCTTCTCTCTGGTGACTTCGGTAGGGGTCATGTGAAGAAAATACGGCCGTCCACAGTCTTGAACGCCGCTACTCCTACTGAGCGGACCGGTCGGTGGAGCTTCTCGCGCCGCATGATGTCACTCGATTGTTCCGGCCGGCTTCCCGATGAGCGGAAGGGCTCACTTCGATAGTCGAACAGACGCAATACGTTGTTGGCGGTTGTCGGTTGTCGGTCTTCGGGCAGAGCGCGTTTCGACTGCACAGCGAAGAGGCGCTGCAATCACAGCAAGGTCGTTCTCTCCCCAATTCTTGAACGGGAAACGAGGAATCATGAGTGAAGTCAAGGGTCTCGGATACGTGACCATCGAGGCAACGGATATCGATCGGTGGCGCGAGCTGGCGTTCGATGTACTGGGTTTCGACGAGGGGTCCGGCCCGGATCGAGAAGCCCTGTATCTGCGAATGGACGAGCGTGTGTCACGGCTGACCGTGGTCCCGAGTTCGCACGATCGCGTGACAGCAGTCGGATGGGAAGTGCGCGATCAGTTGGCCTTGGCTCACCTTCGAGGTCGGCTGGAAGAAGCAGGTTACGTCGTCGAGCCGATGTCGCAGGAGGCAACCGACACTCGACGGGTCGAGGAAGGGTTCGCCATGACGGACCCGGGCGGCACACCGCTCGAGTTCTTTCACGGACCGGTTCTCGACCACAGTCCGGTGCTCACCAAGCATGCCCAGAAGTTCGTCACAGGCGATCAGGGGTTGGGGCATGTGGTCGTCCCATCGACGAATTTCGATGAAACCTATCGTTTCTACACCGAGACACTGGGATTCCTACCGCGCGGAGCCATGCGGATGCCCGTGCCTGCGGAGTTCGGCGTACAGCGGATCAGATTTCTCGGCGTGAATCAGCGTCACCACAGCCTCGCCCTGATGCCGGTCCCCGAAGGCAAAGATCCTGGACTGGTGCACATCATGGTCGAAGTCGACCAACTGGACGCGGTCGGACGGGCGCTCGACGAGGTGATGAAACGGCGGTTCCCGGTATCGTCGACCCTCGGTCGGCACACCAACGACCAGATGATCTCGTTCTATGTCCAGTCACCGGGTGGATGGGACATCGAGTACGGAACCGAAGGCTCGCTCGTCGACGAGGCTTTCTACACTTCCGAAGAAATTACGCAGGACAGCTACTGGGGCCATGACTGGGCTTGGGCACGGGAACTGGCGGAAGCTCGAGACGCGGCCGACAACGCTTGAATGAAAAGAAGTGCGGTCACGTAACGGTGTAGCGCTGATGTGCTCGTCTATCGAGTGCGCAATCCTGGGTTGCCTACTCGATAGGCGACTCAGGCCCGACCACACGCAAGACCGCAGGTTTGCGAGCGTTCGATCATGCTCCACTGCAGCATGATCGAACGCTACGCTGCGTAGGTGGTGGCCGCACTACGGTGCCGGCACACGCCTTGCGTCCCTATGTGCTAAATATCCCGAATGTCGCCAGAACCCGTGATGCTCATGCCTTGGACATCGGATTGACTCCCACAGAACGCGAAATCTCGCGCGACGCGGAGCGTACCGCGCTGACCATTCGAGAATCGATGTGATCGAGTGGACCGCAGATGGAAATGGCGGCCACGGTATGACGGCCGTCGCTCGACATGGCCTGGCCTGCGCTGACAGCGCTTGCCACACAGCCGATATCGACGAGTCCTTCCCCGCGGTCGAAGGCTATGTCATCTCTGCGTACGTTCCCGACCTCTCGCGAAAGTTCCTCTCGGGTAACGATCGTTCTGGGTGTGCCGGGTTTCATGCGGTCGAACACTGGAGAGTGTAGGTATTCTTCCGGCTCGGCGGCCAGTAGCGCTTTACCCAGTGCTGTGCGGTGCGCCGGCTGATGGCCCCCGATGCGCGTGGGTATATGTGCACCGAATTCGCCATCGAGCTTTTCCCAATACACAACGTCTCCGCCGTCGAGGTAGGCAAGGTGTACAACTAGCTTTGTGCGTTGCTGCAGTTCGAACAGATGAGGACGGGCCAGCCGATAGAACCAGTGGGTGCGCACCCCTTCTGAGCCGAGTTCGAACATCCGAACGCCGATTTCGTATACATCACCGACACGTAGCAGCCACCGGAGACGGACCATGCGTTCGAGTAGACGGTGCGCCGACGAGCGCGGGATCCCGGTGGCATGAACCATTTGCGTCAGTGTCAGAAAGCCCTCTGTCTGTAATGTCTCGAGCATGAGCTCGGCCCTGCTGAGCTGGTCCGAGGGCGGGTCGACATGTACATGCATCGGTTACCAACCTCCCGCGCTTTCGGTAGGGACGACGGCCCTACTGTGATCTGATCCACAGTATCTCACTCTGCTTCCGACCAGCGATTTCGGAGGATGAAGAGATCGAATGCACCTTGGCCAACCGAGATGAGCAGGCGGCCGCGGGCAGGCGTCGACTGGTCGGTCGCCTTTGCGGGTCGTGTGTTCGAGGGTGCCCCAATAAATGCTGAAACGGACGAACCCGACGTACCCTGTGCACTATGTCTGAGGCAAGTGAACTCGAAAATGCCCGTGGTGCTGCACAAACGAGGCTGGAACGAGCGGTCGGTGAAGGAAGACTGACGCTTGCACAATATTCCGACCACGCGGCCGTGGTGTGGGCGCCGACGGTAAAGCAGAACGAACTCGATGCGATAGCGCCCAACACGATGGAACCCGTCCCGACACGTGCGCAATCTCAGTCGAAAATCCTGTGCCTGTTGAGTGATGTGAAGCGCGCGGGCCGATGGGCCTTGGCGAAGTCGACAGTGGCAATGCTGATCATGGGTGACCTCACCTTGGATCTACGGTCCGCAATCATCGGCTCCAACGAATCGACCATCACCATCGTCTCGCTCTTCGGCGACTCCGAGCTGATCGTGCCCGACGGCGTGAACGTCGAGATCGGAGGATTCGACCTCCTCGGCGATCGCGACATCGATACGGGGTCGGTCGACCCGGGACCGTATGCGCCCACCATCAAGATCCGATCGTTCTCGATGTTCGGTGACCTGAAAGTGCGGTCCGCACGCTGACCGTCACTGGGTCGACCCGTCACAGGGCCAGTGACGTTTCCGTCGGACCAGGCTCGGCACCGACCCGGCGGAACCACTCGCGGCCGAAGGCAGCTGTGAGCATGTCGAGCGGCAGATCCAGGAACGGTCCGAAGTCGCCGACCTGAGTCTGATGCGCGTGCATCGCTGCCCGCTTGGCGTCCATCGCGGCGCTGACGTCGACGATCGTGGTGATCTCTGCTTCCGGGAGCCCGAACGAATCGAGGTCGGGCGGAGAGTTCTCCTCGGACCAATTCGGGTTTGCCATCACGAGAGCCTTCATATGGTCGCGGTTGGTCGTAGCCTCGTAGACGTGTGCGATGCCTGCTAGTTCGGCCGCACGCATACCCACGACATGCACCTTGATGTGATCGGGATGCCCGTAACCACCGTTGGGGTCGTAGATCGTGAGGACATCGGCCTGCTCTTCTGCGAGCACGTCGGCCAGCTTTCGCGCGGCCGCATCCACATCGGCATTGCAGAACGCCTCGGGATTGTCGTTCTCGACGGTCCCGGCCATCCCCGAGTCCGCATAGTGCAGCATCACCACACGGTCGGCGCCGAGGACCGACGCAGAGCTCTCCACCTCGAACTTGCGTCGCTCGACCAGGGTTTCGCCGTCGCGGAGGATGCCGTCGGGGAACTCGCCGAGTGCACCGTCGGTTGCGACGACCAGAACGACGCGGTGACCGGCGTCGGCGGCGAGACGCATGATCCCGCCGGTGGTGAAGACCTCGTCGTCGGGATGGGCGTGAAAGCAGACCAGAGTGCTCATGCCCGAAATGCTTGCACGAACGCTCCGACAGTTCCTACTCGGTCGAGCCGGAGCACACCGAGCGCACACCCTTTTTGCCAACCGCACCCCCGTCCTCGGACGTCGAAATGGCGTTTCGGTTTGCAAAAACGGTGCGCGCTTACCCAAGCAGCGAGACCTACGACGGCGTCAGCCCGGCCAACGCGAGACGCAGCGCCGCTCGATCGAGTTTTCCGGGGCCGCGGGTGGGCAGGGAGTCGAGCAGGTACAGCTCGCGGGGCGCGGCGGTGACGTCCAACGTGCTCCCGACGTGTTCGCGTAACGCCGCCAATGTCACTGGACCGCCGACGACAGCGACCACGACTCGGTGTCCGAGGCGCTCGTCGTCGAGGCCGACCACCGCGCACTCGCGCACCGCCGGGTGCGTCGAGAGTGCAGCTTCCACGACTTGCGGGACGACGGTGAGTCCGCCGGTCGTGATGGCCTCGTCGAGGCGGCCCTGTATCGACAGCACCCCGTCGAGGAGACCTCCGGCATCGTCGGTGCGGAACCACCCCGGCTCGGCGAAGGCAGGGTGATCGGGCATGCCGCGGTAGCCGAGCGCGAGGGTGGCCCCACCGAGTACGACTCTGCCGTTGTCTATCCGGACCAGGGCGCCATCGAGCGGCATGCCGTCGTACACGCAACCGCCGGCGGTCTCGCTCATCCCATAGGTGCCGACGAGGGTGATTCCGGCTGCGGCCGCCCGATCGCGTAGGGGCGCGGGTGCGGCTGCGCCACCGAGCAGTACCGCATCCAACGACGCGAGTGCCTCGACGGCAGCAGGCTGGTCCAGCGCTTTGACGAGCTGGGTGGGAACGAGCGAGGTGTATCGACGCGGGCCTGCGAGCGCGCCGACGGCAGCAGGCAGTGCCGACGGGTCGAACCCGGTGGAGACGTCGAGTATCACCGGTTCGGTGCCGGCGAGAACACTGCGTAGCAACACCTGTAACCCGGCGATGTGATGGGCGGGTAACGCCAACAGCCATGAGCCGGGGCCGCCGATGCGCTCGTGCGTAGCCGTGCCACTTGCCCGCAACGCTGCCGCGGAGAGCATCGCACCCTTCGGGGTTCCTGTGGTGCCGGACGTGGCCACGACGAGGGCGGCGGCGGAATCGATCGGTGTGCCGGGAGCCAAAGCGTCGCGCAACCGGGCGCTCTCGCGCTCGTCGGATGCCGGGACCGGAAGTACCGCAGGGCAATTCCCGTCGAGTATGTCGCTCAGCCGCGGCAACAGATCTGCCGCGGCTGGCCCGGCCGGGATAGGTAGTTCTTCGAGCAGGTCCACATCGGCGAGCCTAATCGGATGCTCCCAGTGTGAACGGATCGGCGAGAGGCCATCCGCCCGTCGTGAGATTGGACCGAACCCGATCGATGTCCTCTTCCCGTGGCATCTCGTTGGTGATCTTGGTGATGGTGACCGCGATACCTGCCTTGTCCGCGGGAAGTTGCCCGTCGGCGATGAGCGCATCCATGACGGAATGAACCTCTTCGTCGGACAGTCGGCGGGCCAGCAGCGCCAGCAGCGGAATGTAGTCCGCGTCGGGTACGCCTTCGGGGTACCCGACGCGGAACCAATCGAGGATCGCGGTGAGGAACGAAGGAACCGCCATCTACTTCAGCGATACCGGATCTGCGAGGGGCCATCCGCCTGCAGCGAGTCGGGCCGAGACGCGAGCAATGTCTTCGGGGGTCGGCTCGGTATCGATCAGTTCCTTGATGAACTCGGAGATCTCGTCGTTGGAGATCGCCCCGGCACTCAGCGCACCACCGATGGGGGCGACCAAGCCGAGTACGACCTCGTGTACTTGGGCGTCGGTCAATTCGGCGCGACGCAGCAGAGCCACGAGGGGGAAGCGATCCTTCGGAGGTATGCCCTCCGGGTAGCCGGCACGCAACCATTGGAGGACGGATGCGGGAAACGGGGTCTTGGGGTCGGTCATGACGGCTGTCCTTCCTGGTCGAATAGCGAGTGGATCAGAAGACGGAAATCCCGAACGTGTTGTCGAGGAAGTCCTTCATGATGAAGAGAATCCCAGCGACGATGGCGAGTACGACAACGGCGAAGCAGAGCGCCGCGACGGCGGTGGCCGCGGCTGGGCGGGTAGTGCGGAACGAGGTGGTGCCTGTCGCATCGTCCGGTGTCTCACCGACGGCGAGGGCTCGCAGGCCCAGCGCGAAGATTGCCGGCAGGCCTGCTCCGAGAAGCAGTCCGACGAGTACGACTTTCCACAGCGAGTCGAGCGTGTGCGTGAGGGTTTCCATTGCCGTTCTTCCTAAACCGTTGTGGGGGACTTCTCGTCGGCCGGAACGAGGCCGCCGTCCCACTCGTCGTTGACGTTGTTCGGGTCGATCGGCTGGCGACGCGACCGCAGGTACATGAAGGCCGCCAAGGCGATGAGAATGGCGAAGACGACCAGCACGCCGGGCAGTCCGCCGACGAGATCGGCGAGGTGCCAGCACGCCGCGCCGACGACGCCTGCGAGGGGCAGGGTGATGACCCACGCGACGGCCATCCGTCCCGCGACGTTCCAGCGGACCTGTGCGCCCGGCTTTCCCACGCCCGAGCCGAGGATGGATCCGGTCGCAACCTGGGTCGTCGACAACGGAAGTCCCAGGTGGCTGGAGGTCAGGATGATTGCGGCGGAGGAAGATTCCGCTGCCATTCCCTGGGGGGACGCGATTTCGACGAGTCCCTTGCCGAGGGTGCGGATGACACGCCAACCACCGAGGTAGGTGCCCAGTGCGATCGCGAGTGCGCAGGTGAACTTGACCCACAACGGCATGTCGGCTTCGGGGCTGACCGTGCCATACGCGACGAGAGCCAGGAAGATGACGCCCATCGTCTTCTGGGCGTCGTTGGTGCCGTGGGCGAGCGAGACCAGCGATGCGGAGCCGATCTGGCCCCAGCGGAAGCCACGCTCCCTCGACTTCTCCGGCACCGCATTGGTGATGCGGTAGATGAGCCGGGTGCCGACAGTGGCAACGAGACCTGCGACGACGGGTGCAAGCACGGCGGGGAGCACGATTTTGCTCCACACGCCGTCCCAGACGACCCCCGACGTGCCGAGGCCTGCGATCGTCGCGCCGATGAGCCCGCCGAACAGTGCATGTGACGAGCTGGACGGTATGCCGAGGAGCCACGTTGCGAGATTCCACAGTATCCCGCCGACGAGACCGGCGAAGATGATGGTCAGCAGTGCTTGGCCACCGGTATCGCCGAGGTTGACGATGCCTTTGGCGACGGTCGCTGCCACCTCCACGGACAGGAATGCGCCGACGAGATTCAAGACGGCGGACAGGGTGACTGCAACCTTGGGCTTCAGTGCCCCTGTTGCGATCGACGTCGCCATGGCGTTGGCGGTGTCATGGAAACCGTTGGTGAAGTCGAACGCCAAAGCGGTCACGACGACAACCAGAAGTACGACGAATTCTGCGCTCACACTACAAAGTGTGACGCCTGTGCACCTCGATCCGTTAACTTCCCCTGAAGTGTTCTTCTTCGGTCCCTGCCCGACGCCACCTGTTCACCTCCCGTTCACTTGAGCGTCCTATATGTCCGATTCCAAAGAGGTCTGCGTCACGTCGTGCCGACCGTGCCTTCGGAGACGTCTGTGGGACAGTGGAGCCCGTGAAATTCGACGACGGAATCGGTGGTGAGCTCGGGGGCCGGGACGACTCTGTGGCCGCTGCGCTGTCGTATCTCGACTCCGTCGATCCAGCGTCCGGGGCGGACGCCCGCATCGGCTGGGACGGTTTACAGGCTGCGTCTCCGGATTCCGGTCCCACCCAGACTTCGGTGCAAACATTTCTATGGATGCATCTACGCCTTCTCGGTGAGGATCGGGACCGCTCGTGGGAAGTCGCGCGCGCACTCGCCGATCTGCTCGATCGTCTCGGCCACGCCAGGTACGCCGACATCGCGCGAAGTGAACAGACTCGAGTTCTGCTCTCGGCGGTAGACGACGCAACCTGGCAAGAGCTGTACCTCGTCGCCGTCGCCGAATCCGGAATCGGGCCGGCGGACACCGAATTGGTCACCTGGCAGCAGGCACCGGAAGGCACCGAACGAGCGATCGTCGAGCTGATCGGGGAGACCCTCGAAGTCGCCACGGTTGCCGGTGAGTTCACGCCGTCCAGGCTTCACGCACCGCCGCTGAAGGCGAGTGCGCTGGCCGCCCGTCGGCGCGGTATGACCGACGCGGTCCTGCGCACCGATCGGCTCGGTGGTGTGCTCCTGGAACAGCTACTCGACCACCGGATCGCCATCTGGTCCGCCTACAGCACCCCGCGGGCCGAGCTCTATCGCGGACTGACCGAGGAGCTGCACAGCGCGAACGAGCCCGCTTTCGGATGCGTCCGTCGACTCGAGGGCATCCTCGACCTGGTCGGCGACGGCATCACGCTGACCGACACCGGTTTTCTTCCCGACTCGGTCGTGGAGCGGGCAATCGGCACCCTGTGGTCGCCGCGGGAATGGCCGTTTCCTTCAGGCTCCGAACGTGAGACGGCACCGGTCCTGACCGTTCGGCGGCTCTTGCTACGGCTCGGGTTGGTTCGCAAACACCAGGGTCGGCTGGTGCCGACGGCCAGGGCACGTGGAATGAGTGCCGACGGGATGTGGCGGACCCTCGTTGCCCGGCTGGTCGGGACCCAGTACCACCCGGAAACGATTGCAGCCGAAGTGGTGCTCGGCGAGGTCGCCCGAGGACGTAGGCCCGTCGAGACCACCGGACTCACCTCGGCTCTGCTGGCGGCCGAAGGGTGGACGCACAGCGGTGAATCTCCTCGCGTAGCCGACATCGAGCCACTCGCCGACGTCATGACGGCCGAACTCACCGCGCTGGGGGCATTTTCGTTCCCTGATTCGCGATCCGGGCAGTTCTCGGAAACCCCGTCGCCCGACGGCGTTCGACTCGCAGCAGCGCTGCTCCGGCATCGCCTGTTGCACACGCAGCTTCCGTCTATCTGATCTTGTCGATCTCGCACACCGCTAGGCTGGACGAACACGTAGTTCGGTCGGACCGCGCAGAAGAGCAGGGAGATGCCGGTGGACCACGATCCCACCTCGCCCAATCTTCGGCCGCGGGCCCGAAGGCAGAGCGATTCTGCACGGCGTTACCTCGATGTCGAAGCAACCACTCCGGCCCTGCGGAACACCGTCGAACTGGCGGCGAAGAGCGTCGGATTCACCATTGCGCAATTGAACGTACTCGACGATGAAACTATGTACACCCTGGTCAACGTCGGTGGGCCTCCGATGTCTACGGTGGCGCGCTCCATCACGTTGTGCGACGACGTCGTCCGCAGTGGTAAGTCGGCGCTGATTTCCCGCACTCGCGTCGACGCCACCGCACGGCAACATGACATTCTCGATCAGATCGGGCTGGAGTCGTACGCGTCGGTCCCGCTTCGTGGTCGCGAAGGTCTGGTGATCGGGACACTGTGTCTGCTCGATCCACTGTCGAGGGAGGTCGACGACGGCCAACTGCAGGAACTGGAGCAGTTTGCGTCCGTTCTCGAGGAGCAACTGGACCTGCATCGACGCGTCGGATCGACCACCGCCAAGCTCGACAGCGATGTCGATCTGGCCGGTGCACTGCGTGGCGGTCAGATCGTGCCGTGGTTCCAATCGATCGTCGACCTCCGGACCGAGGAGATCGTCGGCTTCGAGGCGTTGGCGAGATGGCATCATCCGACCGATGGCCTGGTGTCGCCGGCGGACTTCGTCCCCTTGGCCGAGTCGAGCGAACTGATCATCGACGTCGACCTGGAAGTTCTGCGGCAGGCCGTGCGCGCGGCGGAGACATGGCAGAAACTTCGGCCGGGTCTGCGGCTCAGCGTCAACCTGTCCGGGCGTCATCTGGCCCACCCGGACGCCGTGGCCCAGTTGCAGTGCGCGGTGTCGGAGGCCGATGTCGACCCGCGCTCGATCTCGCTCGAGCTCACCGAGACGTCCGCGGTGACCGACGGTCCCATGATTCGACGCCACATCGACGACGTACACGCCCTCGGGTTTCGAGTACTGCTCGACGATTTCGGCTCTGGTTGGTCATCGTTGGAACGGCTCGTCACCCTCGAGCCCGATGGAATCAAAATCGATGGTCAGTTGTCTCGCCTGGTGGACACTCCTCGTGGAAAAGCTCTGCTCGGCGCCATCTCGAAAGTCACGCGGGAGCTCGGAATGTCGATGATCATCGAAGGTATCGAGACCCGCGAACAAGCCGATATCGCCGTCGAACTCGGATGCACGCTCGCACAAGGTTTTCTCTGGTCACACCCGCAATCGGCCGGTGCGGTCCTCCGCCTGCTCAGCGGTGATCAGTCGCCGCGCACATCGCGCCTCAGCGGATGATCGGCCGGGATCTGCACCAACACGATGTCTACGCCGTCCGGGTCGCGTAACCACATCTCGATCAGACCCCAGAACTCCGTTTTCGCTGCTCGTTCGACTCGAACCCCGCGAGCACGCAATTCGGCGGCGGCGGACTCGATATCTCGGACCTGCAGCCACAAGGCGCCGTCGAACGACGTCGGTTCGGTCCCTCCGCCGTGTGCGGCGATCTCGATGAGGCTCTGGCCGGCGAAGAACACGGTGCCGGCGCTGTATTCGCGATGTATGGCCAGACCGAGGCCGTCCCGATAGAACGCGAGGGTGCGCTGGTAGTCGGTAGGGCGCAGAATCGTTCGACTACTCAAGATCTCCACACCACATCGATATCACATACGCGTCGACGCGTCGGTCGCCGTCACGGTGTCGCCTCGTGTCCGGGCGCGTTGTGGGTTCTGCGCGACTCCTTCATCTCGGCCTCGAATACATGCCGCTTTCCTTCCTGCAGTTCGGCACGTACCTGTTGCTCGTGGCTTCGGAAATGAGACCAGTAGAGATCGTCGAATTCCTCGACGATCTGGAACGACCACCGTCCGTCGATCGCATTGCGTCCGACCATCTCGGTTTCGAGCCTGTCCGCCTGCGTGCGATGCCCGGCCTCCCGCAGCGCGGTGACTGCCTCGCCGAGTTGGAGGTCGGCATGACCCATCAGCTGATGGAACGAGTAGAGGTAACCGCGGGCCCGTTCGATGGTTTCGAGGGCCTCGGAGACCTTTCCGACCGCCGCGACGGTGTCGTCGGAGGTGTTTGCCGGCCGTACATGCTCGGTCTCGGGTTTCTGGCGATCGTTGCTCATGACGCAGGCATGCCCCCACCGGCTCGATCCGAACCTGGTTCCTCAGATCAGGGTGGTCACCACTCGGTTGCCACCGGCAGCTTTGGCCTCGTACATCATCGAATCCGCAACGCGAGTTGCGGTGCCGACGGGATCGGCGCTGTCGGTCCATAGATCCGATTCGGCGTAGAGGATGGCGGCCCCGATGCTGACCGTCACCGGTACGGCGTCGTTCGCGCCGTGGAGTGCGCGCCTGACTCCGTGAATCAAAGCGTCGATGTGCAGGCGTGAGGTGACTACGGCAGCCAGATATTCCTCGCCGCCGGTACGGCCCACGACCCCGTATCTGGACACGTGAGCGGCCAGGCGTTCCCCTACCCGGCAGATGACAGCGTCACCCTCGTCATGGCCGTAGATATCGTTGACCGACTTGAAATTGTCGATGTCGACGACCACCACCGCGGCGCACCACCCGTGGCGTTGTCCCTGCGGCAGCAGGTCCTCGATCGCAGTGGTCAGTCCTCTGCGATTGAGTAGTCCGGTCAGCGGATCGAGGACCGAGCTCCGAGCGTCCGCTGACAATGTCGTCAGAAATATGTGAGAGGTGATCGGCACACTCATGATCGCGAGCAGCACCACGTTGGTTCTGACCAACAGATTCAGAGTGTCCGTCCGGCCCTGCAGATAGAGTGCCCCCGCGATGCCGAGTACGACGGCGGATGCGAAGCCCAGATGCAGCACGACCCATCGCGGGCTGACGAAGAACGTGACGAAACCACCGATCACCGCGAACAGGACGCAACCGAGCAGTGCGTTTCCCAGCTCCATCAACACCAGTGCAGAGGTGATGCCGAGATCTGCGTACAACGCGAACAGAACGACCCCGAGTCTCCCGGGGAACGGCAACAGGAGCCACAGTGCCGCGATGATCAGGTTGGTGATGCACAGCGTCAACGTCCAGATCGTCGCGGGAGCTCCGCTCGGACCCCCGTTGGCGAACAAGGATACGAAGGACATGACGCTGATGTTGATCATCGACAGCGCGATGAGTAGTCGGATGACTTTGCCCGATGGATGAGAGTTCTGGAACTCGCGCATCCATTCGTAGTCGTGAGCTGCCGTGAACCACTCGACGACAGCCTTCCGTGCGCCGACGGCCGGCGGCCGACGGCTGGGTAGAGCCTGGCGCGAGAGGGACATGAGGGGGTGTCGACTCTTTTTTCAGAAGTAGCGGGGGAACGGTGACCAGTCGGGATCGCGCTTCTCGAGGAAAGAGTCACGGCCTTCGACGGCTTCATCGGTCATGTACGCCAACCGTGTCGCCTCGCCCGCGAACAACTGCTGACCGACGAGGCCGTCGTCCTGCAGGTTGAACGCATATTTGAGCATCCGCTGCGCTTGCGGCGACTTGGCGTTGATCTTCGCGGCCCACTCGATGGCCACGTTCTCGAGTTCGTCGTGATCGACGACGCGATTGACGGCACCCATGCGATGCATGTCCTCGGCCGTGTAGGTGTCGCCGAGGAAGAAGATCTCGCGAGCGAACTTCTGTCCCACCATCTTGGCGAGGTATGCGCTGCCGTAACCGCCGTCGAAGCTGCCGACGTCGGCATCGGTTTGCTTGAACCGGGCGTGCTCGCGGCTGGCGAGAGTCAGATCGCATACGACGTGCAGGCTGTGGCCACCGCCCGCTGCCCAGCCGTTGACGAGGCAGATGACGACCTTCGGCATGAAGCGGATCAGCCGCTGCACTTCGAGGATGTGTAACCGGCCTGCGCGTGCTCGGTCCACCGTCTCGGCAGTCTCGCCGTCGGCGTACTGATAACCGCTTCTGCCTCGAATCCGCTGGTCACCACCGGAACAGAACGACCACACGCCGTCCTTCGAGCTCGGTCCGTTGCCGGTCAGCAACACCGTGCCGACGTCGGAGCTCATCCGAGCATGCTCGAGCGCGCGGTACAGCTCGTCGACGGTGTGGGGACGGAATGCGTTCCTGATGTCGGGTCGATCGAATGCCACGCGCACCGTGTCGTCACGTACGTGGCGGTGATACGTGATATCGGTGAGGTCTTCGAAGCCGGGAACGGTTTGCCACAGGGAAGGAGTGAAGGTCACCAGGCCACGATAGAGCGCCACGATCGGTACGTCGCGAATACCCGGTTCCTGACTACGGGTTACGGTGCTGGAATGAGCGAACAGGCAGGCCAGGACCAGTACGAACGACACGGCGGGTTTCCTAAGTACAGACAAGCCGACGTCGGACCTGAATACGGCAGGCTCGTGGAAGGGCTGCGAACGCTTCAGGATCTTGCGGTGAGCACCGCGCCGACGCCGGAGGCAACCGTCGAGGCCGCCGAACGAGTCGAAGCATTGATCGATCTGCTGAAGCCGTTCCAGGTGCCGGAGGGTCTCGCACCTGCCGGCCGTGTGATGACCCTTCCCGGCCGCGGCTCGCTGCTGATGCTGCCGTGGACCATCGAGAAGTTCGATGCCGAAGGAGTCCGTAGCCGTGGCGTGTTCCGTCGTTATCACCTCGGTGGAAACGGAGCTGCGCACGGCGGCACGCTCCCGTTGCTGTTCGACGACATGTTGGGGCTGATTCAGCATGCCTACGGCAGGCCCATCAGCCGGACCGCATTCCTGCACGTCAATTACCGCAAGATCACCCCACTGGACACCGAACTCGTCGTCGAGGGCAGTGTCGACCGCGTCGAAGGCCGCAAGACGTTCATCAACGCCGTGCTACGCGATCTGGAAGGCAACGTTCTCGCCGACTGCAATGCGCTGATGCTGCAGCTTCTGGAGGGTCAGCCGTGAACCCACCTTCCATCGAGGAGTTTCTCGATGGATCCCACGTCCTCTCGATTCCCTTGCACACCAAGTTTCGCGGCATCACCACCCGCGAAGTCATGCTGGTCCGAGGACCTGCGGGGTGGGGTGAATTCTCGCCGTTCATCGAGTACGACGACCAGGAATCCTCCGCGTGGCTGCGCTCTGCCATCGAAGCCGCCTGGGAGGGGCCGCCTGCGCCTTACCGCGAGCGGGTCCGCGTCAATGCGACAGTGCCCGCCGTCTCGGCGGCCGAGGTGCCGGCAATTCTCGATCGGTTCCCCGGCGTCGACACCGCCAAAGTGAAGGTGGCCGAAAAGGGGCAGAGCGTCGCCGACGACGTCGAACGCGTGCGTGCGGTGCGCGCACTCGTACCCCGGGTACGCGTCGACGCGAACGGAGGCTGGACCGTCGATCAGGCCGTGGAGGTCCTGTCGAGGTTGCTCGACGACGGCGAACTCGAATACGCCGAACAGCCGTGTGCGACGGTGCCCGAGCTCGTCGAGGTTCGTCGACGTCTACCGGCCGTTCGGATCGCCGCCGACGAAAGTATCAGGCGTGCCGGGGACCCACTGCGAGTCGTTCGAGCTGGGGGAGCAGATGTCGCCGTACTCAAGGTGGCTCCGCTCGGTGGGATGCGCGCATTGCTCGAGCTGGCAGGCGAACTGGGCGAATACGGGGTTCCCGTGGTGGTCTCGAGTGCCTTGGACTCTGCTGTCGGTATGGCATCCGGACTTGCTGCCGCGGCGGCCATTCCGAAATTGGAGTTCGCGTGCGGCCTCGGCACCGGAAGTCTGTTCGAATCCGATGTCGTTGCCCTGCAGGACCTTCTCGACGGCACTATGCGCGCCGAGCCTGTAGAGCCCGACCCGGAGCGGTTGGCGGCGCTGGCGGCACCGGAGGATCGGGCGCTGTGGTGGCGCGAGCGGGTGCGGCGGTGTTGGGCGGAGTGACCTGGGAGTGACCTGGAAGTGAGCAGAGAATCGAGAGCGCAGCCGGTGGAGTGCCCTGGAAACAATCCTGCGGTACTCTTTCCACGTCGTTCGCCGAACGTGAAGATCTGGGAGGAATTTCGAAGTGGTTGCTGCACTGAAGGAATCGTTGCTCGACGAGTCCAAGCGCGATGTTGTGGTGCGTGATGTCTTGGCTTTGATCGACGCGGAGGTGTCGGACAAGAAGGGCGCGAGCGGCTTGGCCGTCAAGGGCGGTTATGGGGCGGTCAAGAAGGTCGGCCCGTCGTACATCGAGCGGGCCGTCGAACAGTTGTGGCCCGAGTTCGTGGACAAGTTGGAGCCGCTGTGGCAGTCGTACAATGCTGCTCCGGTGGGGTCGTTCTCGGACTATCTCGTCGCCAACTCGGATCAGGCATCGGACGCGCTGCTGGCGGTCACGGATGAGCGTATCGATGAGACGGACAAGAGCGTGGTGAAGAAGTTCTACGGGAGCCTTCGTGGCTCGGCGAAGAAGAATGTTGCCGAGGCGTTGCCGCGCGTCGGTGACCTGGTCACCAAGTACGCAGGCTAGGCACTTCGTTTCGGGTGAAGGGGATACGTTCGCAAGGACGTATCCCCTTCACCTGCTTGTGAGGCGACCGTTCTTGATCGCCTGCAGCAGCAGTGCATGATCAGCCTCGGTTTGATCGGCGTACAGCCGCGCGAATCTGGAAAGTGCCACATCGAGAACGTCGGATTTACCCACGTATCCGGCGATCATCGACGCCCCGCTGGTTCGGGCGTGACCTTTCGCCAGCAATCTGCCGACGACACCTGCGTAGTCGACGAGCGCAGGGGCGTCGATCGAGGACAGGTCGATGGTGCCCTTCATGTTGCGGAACTGTCGCACGTAGTACTGGCGCCCGTCGATGGTCGTCCACCCCAGCAGCGGATCGCTCACGGTCTGCAGATCCTGCTGGTACTCCACGACGCGTTGGCCCTGATGTGCGTGCCACGCGGACTCACCGTGGACATAGGGGGCCAGGACCGAGCGTCGTGCCTGCTTGAGTTGGAGGAACACGACGTCGTCGGGACTGCTGCCTTCCAGGAGTGCCACGTAGGCGCGTAGGCCCACACTGCCGACGCCGACGACGCGATGCGCGACGTCGATCAACGTGTATCCGCCGAGCACGCGTCGCCAATGCGGGGACAGGGTGGCCAGGTACTCGTCGAGTCCTTGGGCGAGAAGTTCTTCGTCGCGGGCGGGGATGCGCGTGGTGATCGGTGGCTCCTCGACCAGGCGGCGCTGCCCCTCGTGTTCGAAGGTGAATCGGGGGAGCGCACGGTCGCTGGTACTTCGCCGTGCCTTCTTCGATGCCCGTTTGATTTCCTTGCGCAACGACCCTTCGGTGGCGTCGGCCTGGAGCCTTTCGGCCGTCAAGCGTTGGAAGGACCGCGACATCAGTGGTTCGTCGGCCAGTCTCGACACTTCGAGTCGGTAGGCGCGGACGCAGGCAGCTACCGCCTCCTCGCATTGGGATTCGCTGCGGCCGTTCTGCCGCCCTGCCACCCAGATGCTCGCGGCGAGGCGTCGTAGATCCCATTCCCAGCCGCCCGGGTGTGCCTCGTCGAAATCGTTGAGATCGATCACCAGGTCGCGTTCGGGGGAAGCGTAGAACCCGAAATTGCCCAGGTGCGAGTCCCCGCTGATGATCGGCGTGATTCCCGTGGACGGCAACAGTGCGACGTCTCGTGCCATGACGATCGCAGTCCCGCGGAGGAACCCGTACGGAGACTCGGCCATTCGCTCGACGCGCACCGGTATCAGCCAGTCGATGCGACCGTCGTGGGAGAACTCGATCTGCCGGATCGGATCCGGTCGATCGGGGGGCGCGGTCCAGTCGCCCATCGATTCGCGGGAGACCTTCTCGCGCAGGCTTCGACCGAGCTCGTATCGCTCGGCCCTCGGCGTCGGACGAGCCCTCAACGTCGCGAAAGACCGTTTGTCGTCCTCGCCGATGCCGGCGACGACGGCGTGGCCATGGGGAGCGTTGGGCATAGGTGAACTCTAGGACCTGGCTGTCTCGGAGATCGGTCAGGTCGTGCAGCGGGGCGGCGGCGTCAGGGGCGCGTGGGGCGATCGATCGAGCGCACCTGAGGTGGGAGCCCCCATTCGGTTCGGCCGAGCCTGCTGAGTGGGGCGATGTCGGCGAACGACGGCAGGCCGTCTTCGGCGAGGAATTCGGGGCGCACGGCGACGGCGACGACGTTGCCCATGACGACGAAGGAGTCACCCACTTCGATGATCCGATGCAGGGTCGCCTCGATGGCTATCGGTGATTCGGCGACGCGAGGGGGCGAGACTTTCTCGCTGGGCTCGTGCGAGATGCCGAGTTCGTCCAGTTCACTGACGCCGTGTTCGTAGTCGGCGGACGACGCATTCACCTGTTCCATGAGCGGTTCGGTTGCGAGATTGATCACGAACTCGCCCGTTGCCTCGATGTTCCGCAGGCTGTCCTTTCGGCCTACGGAGGTGAATTGCACCACCGGCGGGTTGGCCGAGGACACCGAAAAGAAGCTGTAGGGAGCGAGGTTCGCCACGCCTTCCGACGACAGTGTCGACACCCAGGCGATGGGTCGCGGCACGACCGAGGCGGTGAGCACGCGATAGAAGCCGCTCGGGGGCATTTCGGACGGATGGAAGACTGTACGCATCGGTTCATCGTGTCAAAGGACTTCGGAGCAGACGGCATCGGTTATTCGAAAGGCCGGCCTGGGATTCGAAGACTGGGCCGAATACGCCGCACCGCGTCGAATCTGACAACCTTGGAGACGTGAATCCGTCCAGTGCTCAGGCCACCGCCGTCGTCGACGAGCTGGTTCGGGGTGGTGTTCGTGAGGTCGTGCTGTGCCCGGGCTCGCGTAATGCTCCGCTCGCGTTCGCGCTACAGGAAGCCGACGCTGCAGGCTTGTTGCGGCTGCACATGCGGATCGACGAGAGAACCGCGGGATTCCTTGCGATCGGGTTGATTCTGGCCGGGGGTCGTCCCGTTCCGGTGGTCATGACTTCCGGAACCGCGGTCGCCAATCTGGGGCCTGCCGTTCTCGAAGCGAACTATGCGCGGATGCCGCTGATCGTGCTGAGTGCGAACCGTCCCTACGAGATGCTCGGCACCGGCGCGAATCAGACCATCGAGCAGCTGGGGCTTTTCGGCAGTCAGGTGCGGGCGACGGTCAGCCTGGGTCTGGCCGAGGACGGGTCCGGACAGAACAGTCAGTGGCGCAGCGCGGTGTGCAGGGTGCTGGCGGCGGCGCGTGGAACTCGATCGGGCAACGCCGGTCCGGTGCATTTCGACATTCCGCTACGTGAACCTTTGGTGCCCGATATCGGCGACCGCGAGCCCGCCGCTCTCGGACGTCCCGACGGCGCAGCCTGGACGACGACCCAGCAAGCGACCCTCGATGTGCCGGTCGACATCGATCTCACCGTGGACACGATCGTCGTCTCCGGTCACGGCGCAGCCCTGCGGCCCGAACTGGCAGGACTGCCGACGGTCGCGGAACCGACGGCTCCCTTGCATGGCGTCCCTCTGCATCCGATGGCCCTGTCGCAGCTGAAGCCGCGTCAGGTGATCATCACCGGGCGTCCGACACTGCATCGAACCGTCTCGAAAGTGCTGGCCGATCCGGCTGTCGACGTCTTCGCCTTGACGACGGGTCCGCGGTGGCCCGACGTGTCCGGCAACGTCCTTGCCACCGGCACCCGCGCGCTCGTGTCGGGGACGCCGAGGGCAGCTTGGTTGGAGCGTTGCGCGACGCTGTCCGAGACAGCGGACCACGCTGTCCGAGATCAGCTCGATGCGCATCCCAAGCCGACGGGACTTCACGTCGCGGCAACGGTGATGTCCTCGCTGCGCGTCGGCGATCGGTTGCTGTTGGGGGCGTCGAACCCGGTTCGCGACGCGGCCCTGGTGAGTTATCCGAGCGAAGGCATTTCCGTGTTGTCCAACCGTGGGGTCGCGGGAATCGACGGCACGGTCTCGACGGCTGTCGGGGCGGCGCTGGCGGGCGGGGGTCGCACGATTGCGCTTCTCGGCGACCTGACTTTTCTCCACGACGCTTCCGGCCTGCTCATCGGTACGGGGGAGCCACGGCCGAGGGATCTGACGATCGTCGTCGCCAACGACGACGGCGGTGGCATCTTCGAACTTCTCGAGCAGGGGGATCCGCAGTACGCCGGTGCGTTCGAGCGAGTGTTCGGAACTCCTCACGGCATGGATCTGGCGGCGTTGTGCGCGGCGTACCGCATCCCGCATCGCAGTGTCGACACGGCGGAGCTTGCCGTTCTGCTGGAGGGCAATGCCGATGGCATTCGCGTCCTCGAGGTCACCACCGAGCGTTCGGGGCTACGGGAGTTGCACGCGGGGATTCGCGCTCGCCTCTAGGGGGTGTCGTTTGGATCTTTCTGTGCCGCAACCCAATCGATGGTTTCCTGGGTTTCGGTGTCGATGATGTCTTTGATCATGTCGTTGACGAGCGACTCGATCTTGCCGCCGATGAGTGGAATCTTGACCGTCGAGCTGCCCTTGACAGTCAGCTTCGCCCCGGTGCCCGCAGGCCGGAGAGCCAACGTGCCTGCGACCTTGGCTGGGAGTGAAGACGATCCGCCCGTCAAGGTGCCGTCCGCGTGGTCGCCCTGCAGCGGGCCCCAATGGTCGGACCGGGTGATCAGCAGGGTGCCCTTGATGACCTTCTTGACCAATGCCGGTAGCTCGGTCACGCCGACTTCTTCCGAGATGTCCACCGTCAGACCGCCGTCCTCGTGACTGGTCAGCTGGTATCCCTCGGTCTTCTCGGCCTTGGCGAACCTGGCCATCCACTGCTCCTCGCTGGTCAGTGCCTGGTAGACCTGGGCGGGAGTGTGCTCGGAGGAAATGGTGAACTCGAAGTCGCGCGACATGTCAGCAGAGGCTACCGTCAGGCGCCCACCTGTGCGTCGAACTCGGGAAGTAACCTCTATCGACGTGGACGCCCCAGACAGTGCCGACGAACCGAACAAGGGGTTGGCGCGTACGCGGATTTCGGTTCTCGTCGTCGCAATCGGAATTTCCGTGTTGGCGTTTCTTCTGGTCGTCGCGGCGTGGCAGAACGATCGAACGATCACCTCCGACGAGGGAACGGCGACGGCCGAGGTCCTCTCGGCAGGCAGACTTCGCTCTGCGGTCAGCTTCATCACCCCCGACGGGGTCACCCACAATCCGCAACTGGGTGTGCTCTATCCGACCAATTTGATTGCCGGACAACGAATCGACGTCGAATACAACAAGGCCGATCCCGATCTCGTGCGCGTATCCGGTCGCGATGCGAGCGTGGCAATCATCCCGGCCGCGTCGGTCATCGTCGTGACCTGGCTGATTGCCGGTCCGGCACAACTGATCCTTCGTAGGCGTGAACAAGCCCATCGGTAACCGTTCGGACGAACTTCGCTCGCCCGTAACGTCGACGCTCCCTGACAGTCGAAGACGCTCCCCACACTGAGGATCGTGCGAGTAGCCATCGTTGCGGAATCGTTCCTACCCAACATGAACGGCGTCACCAACTCGGTGCTCAGAGTGCTCGAGCATCTCGAACGAACCGGCCACGACGCCATGGTCATCGCGCCGGACAACCCGTCGGGCCCCCGGGCAGCGATTCTGTACGGGGGAACCCCGGTTCACCGGGTGCCGGCCGTCATGGTGCCCAGGGTGAGCTCGCTCCCCGTCGGCGTGCCGGGGCCTTCCCTGACGGCGGCTCTGCGCGGGTTCGGCCCCGACGTCGTGCATCTCGCATCGCCGTTCGTCCTCGGCGCGGGCGGGATGGCGGCCGCCAAACGGCTGGGAGTTCCCTCGGTCGCGGTCTACCAGACCGATGTCGCAGGGTTCGCCGAAAGCTACGGGCTCGGCCTGACGTCGAAAGCTGTGTGGCGGTGGACACGTCGGGTTCACCGCGGTGCGGCGCGGACGCTGGCGCCGTCCTCGTCTGCGGTCCAGGCGCTGGAACAGCACGGTGTGCCACGGGTGCATCGATGGGCCCGAGGCGTCGACGCTGTCCGGTTCGCACCGTCCGCTCGCCGAGAAGGACTACGCAGACAGTGGGCACCGGATGGCAAGCTCATCGTCGGGTTCGTCGGAAGGCTTGCACCGGAGAAGCACCTCGAGCGGCTCGCCTCGCTGAGCGAGTCCACCCAACTCGTGATCGTCGGTGACGGTCCGGAGCGGGGTGCGCTCGTGAAGCTGATGCCGTCGGCGATCTTCACCGGGCAGCTCGGCAGCCAAGAGCTCGCCCAGGCGTTCGCGAGCTTCGACATCTTCGTTCACCCAGGCGAACACGAGACGTTCTGTCAGGCGGTCCAAGAAGCCCTCGCCAGTGGAATCCCCGTCATCGGACCCGACGCAGGTGGACCACGAGACCTGATCACGCACTGCCGCAACGGATATCTGCTGCCGGTGGACCGGTTCGCGGAACTCCTTCCGAGCGCGGTGTCGGCACTCGCGTCGCCGAGGATGCGAGCCCGGTTCGGTGAGGCGGCCCGGAGGTCAGTGCTGCACCGCACCTGGCCCGTGATCTGCGAGGAACTTCTCGAGCACTACTACGAGGTCCTCGGTTGGGAAAACCGGGCCGCGCTCCGAACGGCGTGACCCGTAAGCTCGAGACGTGCCTACAAGTTCGCGTGCAACGCTCGACAAGGACCCACACGAGGTCGCATCGATGTTCGACGGCGTCGCCCGTCGCTACGACATCACCAACACCGTGCTGTCCTTCGGTCAGGACCGCAGCTGGCGGAAGTCCACGCGCGCCGCGCTGAACCTGAAAGCGGGCGAGAAAGTCCTCGATCTCGCTGCCGGGACCGGGGTGTCGACGGTCGAACTCGCTCGCAGTGGTGCGTGGTGCGTCGCCACCGACTTCTCGAAGGGGATGCTGCAGGCAGGTTCCGGTCGTCCGGTCCCAATGGTGGCGGGTGACGCGATGCACCTGCCGTACGCCGACGCGAGCTTCGACGCAGCAACCATTTCTTTCGGCCTGCGCAACGTCTCGGATTTCGAGGCCGGACTACGTGAGATCGCCCGCGTCACCAAGCCCGGCGGAAGGCTCGTCGTCTGCGAATTCTCGACGCCGGTCTTTCGGCCGTTCCGCACGGTCTACATGGAATACCTGATGAAAGCGCTTCCCGCAGTCGCTCGGGCGGTCTCGAGCAACCCAGACGCGTACGTGTACCTGGCCGAGTCGATCCGGGCATGGCCCACGCAGGACGAACTCGCGACGCGCATCGCCGACAGCGGTTGGTCGAACGTGCAGTGGCGGAACCTGACCGGTGGGGTCGTGGCTCTGCACCGTGCCGTTCGCTGATCACCTCAGCTGAACGGCGGTCGGGAATCGGCTTTCAGTGACACGCTGCCCGACGCGCGCCACGCACGTGCAACGAGGTCCGAATCGGCTTCGGTGACGAGGTTTCCCATCACCCGTACCGCGATCTTCATCAGAGCTGTCGAACGCATGCCGATAGGTCCCGTTGCCGGTAGGAACCGGGGGACGGTGAGTAGGCCTGCGAGTCGGCGGGCTATGGAAAATGCCTGCCCGTAATGCTCGCGCAGCAGCGCGGGCCACGCCTCGCTCAGGTCGTTCTCGTCGAGCATGTCCGCGATCAAGCGTCCACCTTCGAGCCCGTAGTCGATCCCTTCACCGTTGAGCGGATTCACACAGGCAGCCGCGTCGCCGATGATCGCCCAGTTCTTTCCTGCGACGTTGGACACCGCGCCACCCATCGGCAGCAGGGCCGACGCCACCGCCCGAAGGTCGCCGGTCAGTCCCCAGTCTGCGCGACGCTGCTCGGTGTAGAGATCCAGCAGCGGACGCAGTGCGCCCGGCCCAGGCCGCTTGGCCGTCGCCAGCGTGCCGACACCGATGTTCACCTCGCCGGTGCCGAGCGGGAAGATCCAGCCATAGCCCGGTTGCAGCACTCCCTCGCCGTCGCGCAGCTCGAGATGTGAGGAAATCCATGGGTCTTCGCTTCGGCCGGAGGAAATGTAGGCGCGAGCGGCGACCCCGAACGTGGTGTCCCGATGCCACTCGCGGCCCAGCTTCCTACCGAGTGAGGACCGAACGCCGTCGGCGATGATCAGCGTTTTGCATGTGAGAGTACGTTCGGTACCGCCGTGCTCGAAGGTGACCGACTCGACACCGCGTCCGCTTTGCGCCACCGACACCGCCTTGGCGCCTTCGAACATTCGAGCGCCGGACTCCAGCGCTGTGCGACGGATTCTGTCGTCGAGCTCCGAGCGGGGGACTGCGCTGCCTACCGTCGGAAGTGAGCCGCCCGGCCACTCGAGCTGCAGTTCCTGACCGAATCCGGACAGTCGCAGACCACGGTTCTCGACGCGTCCGCGGACCCACTCGCCCAGGCCGAGTCGATCGAGTTCGGCGATGGCACGTGGGGTCAGGCCGTCGCCGCACGTCTTGTCACGCGGGAACTTCGCAGCGTCGGCGAGAACTACCTGCCGACCGGCGCGCGCCGCCCAGGCCGCCGCCGCAGAACCCGCGGGGCCTGCGCCGATTACCAGGACTTCGGCTTCGGTGGGAAACTCCGCAGTAGTGGACACAGATCCAGTATGCAGTGGACCGCGGCGCTGCCCACCGCGCCCGGACGTGGGGTGAAGCACCTTGTGGCTACGGCGCGCACTAGATTCACTACGGTAGTAGCGGGTATCCGGGGGCGCCGACTAGCAGACGAGATTTTCAGATCCGATCAAGACACCGAGGACAGGACCAACAAACGTGAGCACAGACGACGCGGCCGGATCGACGGTCGTTGCCGGGGTGGATCTGGTCGATCCAGAGCTTGCACGAACCGTGGCCGAAGGTTTGGTCAGCGTCGAGAATCTGATGATCTCGGAACTGTCCGACGGCGAAGACTTCCTCACCGAGGCCGCGTTGCATCTCGCGCGGGCCGGTGGAAAGCGTTTCCGCCCGTTGTTCACCGTGCTGACTGCCCAGCTGGGACCCAATCCGACCGATGATGCAGTGGTGACCGCGGCGACGGTCGTCGAGCTCGTCCATTTGGCCACGCTCTACCACGACGACGTCATGGACGAAGCCTCGATGCGACGTGGCGCCGAGAGCGCCAACGCGCGGTGGGGAAACAGCATCGCGATCCTGGCAGGTGACTACCTCTTCGCGCACGCGTCGCGGCTGGTCTCCACGCTCGGTCCCGAGGCAGTTCGAATCATCGCCGAGACGTTCGCAGAGCTGGTCACCGGACAGATGCGCGAGACGATCGGTGCCAAAGCGGACCAGGATCCCGTCGCGCATTACCTCAAGGTCGTGTGGGAGAAGACCGGGTCCTTGATCGCCGCGTGCGGAAGGTTCGGTGGGACGTTCTCCGGCGGGGACAGCGACCATGTCGCCGGCCTCGAACGCCTGGGCGATGCCGTAGGCACGGCGTTCCAGATCTCCGACGACATCATCGACATCTCTTCGGAGTCGGAGCAGTCCGGTAAGACGCCCGGCACCGATCTGCGCGAAGGTGTCCATACTCTGCCTGTGCTCTACGCACTCGCCGAGCAGGGTGTCGACGGCGACCGCCTTCGAGTACTGCTGGACGGACCGGTCACCGACGACGCCGAATTGGCGGAGGCACTCCAATTGTTGGAACGCTCGCCAGGAATGGCAAAGGCCAAAGCGACACTGGAAGAGTTCGCCGACAAGGCCTATGCCGAGCTGGCGAAGCTCCCACAGGGTGCCGCGAACGACGCGCTGGGACGCCTGGTCCACTACACCGTCGAGCGAGTGGGCTGACCGCAGGGAACCTTGTCGAGTGTCGTGGACGTTCTCACAGTGAACAACCACGACACTCGAGGAAGAGGCACCATTGCGCTTCGCAAACGGGGCAAAGACGTTCGGGCTGCTGGTCGCGATGTCCGCGCTGATCGTATTCATCGGTGCACTGTTTCGGAGCCCGGTCATACTCTTCGGCTCGATCGTCTTTGCCGTCGGAATGAACGGCTACGTCTATTTCAACAGTGCAAAGCTCGCGCTGCGATCGATGCATGCCCAGCCGGTGACTCAGCTCGAGGCACCCGCCATGTACAAGATCGTGCTCGAGCTCGCCACCACCGCGCATCAGCCCATGCCGGCGCTGTACATCAGTCCCACCAACAGTCCCAATGCGTTCGCCACGGGCCGCAATCCGAGGAACGCGGCAGTGTGCTGTACCACCGGAATCCTGGCGATCCTCGACGAACGTGAACTCCGAGCCGTTCTGGGACATGAGCTTTCTCACGTCTACAACCGGGACATCCTGATCTCTTCAGTCGCAGGGGCGATGGCCGCAGTGGCCAGCGGTCTTGCGAATTTTGCGCTGTACGCGTCCATGTTCGGCGGCCGCGGAAACGGGGGCACCAATCCGATCGCGATCGTACTCGTCTCGTTGCTGGGACCTATCGCGGCAACCGTCGTCAAGCTCGCGGTGTCGCGGTCGCGGGAGTATCAGGCCGATCAGTCGGGCGCCGAGCTCACCGGTGATCCGCTCGCGTTGGCATCGGCGCTGCGCAAGTTGGAGCGCGGCATTGCGGCCGCCCCATTGCCGCCTGAACCGCGGATAGCCGCGGAGTCGCACCTGATGATCGCGAACCCGTTCAGAGCGGGAGAGAAGGTCGGACGGCTCTTCTCGACTCACCCGCCGATGGCTGACCGGATCGAGCGACTCGAGCGGATGGCGATGGGCGGCTGACGACGTAGGTGGAAAGTGAGCCTCAGCTCATGTCTTACCCACCTACGTCGTATCAAGCCCCGTCGATCACCTACCGGTAGTTGACGAACTGCAATGCGATGCCGAAGTCCTCGCCCTTGAGCATCGACTGAATGGCTTGCAGATCGTCACGCTTCTTGCTGCTGACGCGAAGTTCGTCCCCTTGAATCTGCGCTTTGACGCCCTTGGGCCCGTCGTCGCGAATCTTCTTGGTGATCTTCTTGGCGTTCTCGGTGGTGATTCCCTGTACCAGCTTGCCGGTGACCTTGTAGATCTTGCCGGATGGCGACGGGTCGTTGGCCTCGAACGCCTTGAGTGAGACGTCGCGTCGGATCAACTTTTCCTTGAACACGTCGAGCGCTGCCTTGACCTTTTCTTCACTCTCGGACGTGATGACGATCACTTCGGATTCGCCGCTGCCCGACCACTCGATCGTCGTATCCGAGCCGCGAAAATCGAAGCGCGTCGACAGCTCCTTCGCCGCCTGTCCTACTGCGTTGTCGACCTCCTGACGGTCGACCTTGCTCACCACATCGAAGGACGAATCTGCCACTTGACTACTCCTGTGTCGAATCGAATTGCGCAAGGCACTTACCCCGACGTTAGCCCGTTTGCATGGCCTCTATGCACCCGGTTTGCGTTCGAGGGGCACGTTCGTTGTATTCTTCAAACCGCATCGAGGAGAGCGAATCTCTTTGGTGCAAGCACGGCAGATTGCCCGAGCGGCCAATGGGAGCGGACTGTAAATCCGTCGGCGTATGCCTACGTAGGTTCGAATCCTACATCTGCCACCCAGGAGCCCCAGCGAGTTTCGACTCGCTGGGGTTTCTACTTGAAGAGTTACGTTTCACCGGCGCTGAGCATGCAATTTGGTACTCGACGCTAGGAATGTGTAACCTCTTGAAGGCTTCAGTGCACGGCTTGCCGTGCTTGGTGCCACGCCCCCTTAGCTCAGTCGGTAGAGCGTTTCCATGGTAAGGAAAAGGTCAACGGTTCGATTCCGTTAGGGGGCTCGCTGGGTTGGATGGTTCGCGTCGGCACCCTTACTTTCGGTTACATACTCGGAAGTGAGAAGGTGTAGGGGTGAGCACCTGAGGCGGTGTAGCTCAGTTGGTAGAGCAAACGACTCATAATCGTTGCGTCGCCGGTTCAAGTCCGGTCACCGCTACACAAGAAGACCAGATACACGCAGCACCAGAAGTAAGCACAGTCCTGATTAACCGGATCAGATTTACCCGAAAGTAGGCGTCCAGTGGCCTCCTCCACCGATGTGCGGCCCAAGGTCACCTTGGCCTGCGAGGTTTGCAAGCACCGCAACTACATCACGAAGAAGAACCGTCGTAACGATCCCGATCGCCTCGAGCTGAAGAAATTCTGCCCGAACTGCGGCACGCACCGCTCACACCGCGAATCTCGTTAGGAAGCGGCCGGTTCGCCGGCCGCTCTTCTTCGTTCGGAGTCGATGCCACGCGTTGGGCTTACTCTTCGAACCCTAACGTCTGCGGCGTCCTGGGTAGAAAAGGTTCGTATACCGCGTGACTGAGTCAGTTCAAGATCCCGCCGCGCATGCTGCCGGTATGGTCGGCCACCACTACAGGGTGGACCACCCGTACGAGGTCGGTCGCGAAAAGGTGCGGGAGTATGCCCGCGCCGTTCAGGATCTGCATCCGGCGCACCATGACGAGGATGCTGCCAAGGCACTCGGCTACGACGGCCTGCTGGCCCCGCTGACCTTCATCTCTCTCGTCGGCATCATCGCGCAGTCGAAGATGTTCAGAGAGATCATCACCGGTTACGACCCGAGTCAGATTCTTCAGACCGATCAGCGTCTGCAGTTTCACAAGGCGATCCAGGTCGGGGACGAGCTCACGTGCGATGTGCACCTCGAATCTTTCCGTCAGATGAGTGGTAGCGACATCATCACGACGAAGAACATCGTCACGGACCAACACGGCGAACTCGTACAGACCACCTGGACGACCCTGGTGGCCCGTACGGGAGGCGAAGTCGACGAGAACATCGCCCACGCAGTGAAGGACGTGATCATGCATGGCGCTTCGTAGTTTTGCCGATGTCACGGTCGGTGAGGAACTTCCCGATCGGATCGTCAAACTCACCCGTGGGGACTTGGTCAATTACGCCGGGGTGTCCGGAGATCCGAACCCGATTCACTGGAGCGACGAGGTCGTCAAGCTCGCCGGGTTGGACAATGTGATCGCGCACGGCATGTTGACGATGGGTCTCGGGGCGGGTTTTTTGACAGCATGGCTCGGCGATCCAGGTGCGGTCACCGAGTACAACGTTCGTTTCACCAGTTCGGTGTACGTTCCGGCAGATTCGGCCGCGTCCGTGGAATACACCGGCAAGGTCAAATCGGTCGATGCGGAGTCCAAGTCGGCAGTCATCGCGATCACCGCGAAGTTCGAGGGCAAGAAGATCTTCGGACGGGCGACTGCGACCGTTCGTCTGGCGTAACCGGCCTGTAGATCCGCTGATCCCGCGCAGGGATTTCAGGGTTTACACGCCGTGCAGTACACTGAGATTTCTGGGGTTACTCAGCGCTGCGCGCTGCCATGGCTATCATTTCGAAAGTCCAGGGTCAGCGCGTATGTTGTGTGATGCAGTGTTGTGTAATTCCAGGACGGTTCCACCCGCGTGCGGGTAGTACCGAAGGGGCGTAGCTCAATTGGTAGAGCAACGGTCTCCAAAACCGTAGGTTGCAGGTTCAAGTCCTGTCGCCCCTGCCCATGTTGCTCGTCTCCCGCCGTCGGCGGGAGCTGCAATGGTGTCAGCTACTGAGAGGAACGACGGTGAGCGAGGAGCGCGGAAAGCGCGACGACCAGTCCGAGGACTCGTCGACGCCCGACGACGCCGCGGCCCGCACCGCCGACCGAGCTGCCACCGAGGGTGCAGCCGATTCGACAGCAGCGGTCCGGCCGACCGGCAAGCGAACAACTCGTCGGACGCGCATGGCGTCGGATGCAGAGTCTGCCGATGGAGCATCCTCCGGCAAGGTCTCCGTCACCAAGTCGGCGACAGCCAAGATTTCCACTCGTGCTGACAGAACTCGTCAGCCGAAGCGCATGAATATCTTCAAGCGCTTGCGTAAGTTTCTCCGTGAGGTCATCGCCGAGTTGCGAAAGGTCATCTGGCCGAACCGCAAGCAGATGGTCACCTACACCTCGGTAGTGCTCGCGTTCGTGGTGTTCATGGTTGCGTTCATCAGCGGCTCGGATCTGGCGTTCATAAAGGGTATCGGCTGGCTGTTCGGCTGAAACTTCACGACCAACACTGCGACGACCAGGTCGACGACCGCCGACACGCACGAAACGAAAGAAAGGGTGCTGCTGTGAGCACGCCGCACAACGACGCCACCGAAGTGGCCGCATTCGACGCCGATGTCGAGGCGACCAAGCAGGGCCTCGAAGCGGAGCAGGCCGCTCAGGACCGCGAGACCGACGAAGCCATCAAGGCCGACGTCGCGGCAGCCGCCGGTGAAGAGGTCTCAGAAGAGGTTCCAGCCGAAGGTGACGACGTCGATTCAGCCGTCGATGCCGATATCTCTGCAGAACCCGAGGATCCAGTTGCGGAGATGAAGGCTGCGCTGCGGCGCGCCCCCGGCGACTGGTACGTCATCCACTCGTACGCAGGGTACGAGAACAAGGTCAAGGCCAACCTCGAAACCCGAGTTCAGAACCTTGACGTCGGCGACTACATCTTCCAGGTCGAGGTTCCGATCGAAGAGGTCACCGAGATCAAGAACGGCCAGCGCAAGCAGGTCAACCGTAAGGTTCTGCCGGGTTACATCTTGGTCCGCATGGAACTGAACGACGAGTCCTGGGGCGCGGTGCGTAACACCCCCGGTGTAACCGGGTTCGTCGGCGCGACCTCGCGCCCTTCCCCGTTGACCATCAACGAGGTCGTCAAGTTCCTGATGCCGCAGGAAGGCTCGAAGAAGGACGCCAAGGACTCGAAGACGTCCGGCGATCAGGGCGAGTCCTCTTCGAAGCCGACAATCGAGGTCGACTTCGAGGTCGGCGAGTCGGTCACCGTGATGGACGGCCCGTTCGCGACCCTTCCGGCCAGCATCAGCGAGGTCAATGCCGAGCAGCAGAAGCTCAAGGTTCTGGTGTCGATCTTCGGTCGAGAGACTCCGGTCGAACTCGGCTTCACCCAGGTCGCCAAGATCTAGCCGGCCTCCTCACAACTTGCAGTAGCAACCGCAAGAAACCCGAGCGAATACAAGGAAAAAGAAATGCCCCCGAAGAAGAAGAAGAAGCTAGCCGGGATTATCAAGCTCCAGATCCAGGCAGGAATGGCCAACCCGGCCCCTCCCGTCGGTCCCGCGCTGGGTCAGCACGGCGTCAACATCATGGAGTTCTGCAAGGCGTACAACGCAGCGACGGAGTCGCAGCGCGGAAACGTCGTGCCGGTCGAGATCTCGGTCTACGAAGACCGCACGTTCGACTTCAAGCTCAAGACTCCTCCGGCAGCCAAACTGCTCCTCAAAGCAGCAGGCGTAGCCAAGGGTTCGGGCGAGCCGCACAAGACCAAGGTCGCCAAGGTGACCATGGATCAGGTGCGCGAGATCGCCAAGACCAAGGCAGAAGACTTGAACGCCAACGACATCGATCAGGCCGCGAAGATCATCGCAGGCACTGCTCGCTCGATGGGTATCACCGTAGAGGGATGACCTCCTCGTCAGCTCCTACCCGGAGTTGACCACCGTACGACGTGGTAGGGCCGGCCAGGCCCGTCAACCACTTCTGAACCAACGATTGGACAGTAAACATGGCAAAGCGAAGTAAGGCGTACCTCGAGCAGGCAGCGAAGATCGACGCTGACAACCTGTACTCGCCGCTCGAAGCAGCACAGTTGGCCAAGGACACGGCGTCGACCAAGTTCGATCCGACCGTCGAGGTTGCTGTTCGTCTCGGTGTCGACCCTCGCAAGGCCGATCAGATGGTGCGCGGCACCGTCAACCTTCCCCACGGCACCGGCAAGACCGCTCGGGTTATTGTTTTTGCCGCTGGCGAGAAGGCTATCGAGGCGCAGGCAGCAGGAGCCGACGTTGTCGGCGCCGAGGATCTGATCGAGCGCATTCAGGGCGGATTCCTGGACTTCGACGCAGCGATCGCTACCCCTGACCAGATGGCCAAGGTCGGCCGCATCGCCCGCGTCCTCGGACCGCGTGGCCTGATGCCGAACCCGAAGACGGGCACAGTCACCAATGATGTGACCAAGGCCGTCAACGACATCAAGGGCGGCAAGATCAACTTCCGTGTCGACAAGCAGGCCAACCTGCACTTCGTCATCGGCAAGGCGTCGTTCGATCAGACCAAGTTGGTGGAGAACTACGGCGCTGCACTGGACGAGATCCTGCGTGCAAAGCCGTCTTCCGCCAAGGGCCGCTACATCAAGAAGATCACCGTATCGACCACGACGGGCCCGGGCATTCAGGTCGACCCGACCCGCACGCGTAACCTTCTCGAGAACGATGTGACCGGGTAGTCACACCGCAACGACAAGAAAAAGGCCGGCCCCCTCGATGGGGCCGGCCTTTTTGCGTCAGATAGTTGCGGCCTTCGCGAAGTTGGTTGATAGCTCGCCGAGAATTTCGTCCCACAGCGGCTTTGGAAGGTCGTGCCCCATGCCCTCGATCAGATGCAATTTCGATCCTTCGATCGCACGCGCGACGGCCCTTCCGCCTGCCGGCCGCATCAGCCGGTCGGCGCGTCCATGGATCACGACGGCAGGGGAAGTGATCGATGCGGCAATCCGCCGCAGACTGCCGGTTCCGGTCACTGCAGCCATGTGGCGGAGTGCACCCGCGGGGTAGTAGTTGCGGTCGTACATCTCACCGGCTGTCACGAGTAGCTCGGTGAGCGGTGTGGGGTAGGCAGGGCTGCCGATGACCCGTCGGGTATTGGCCGAGTGCGCGATGATCTGCTCGCGCGTTGCATCCGGTCCTGGGCCCTTCATGAGTGGGAGCAACGCTCGTGGATCAGGTGGCGGCAGGAAGGCCTCGTTGGTACTGGAGAAGATGATTGCGGTGCTCGATACTCGGTCCGGATACAGGCCGGAGAACACCTGCGCGATCATTCCGCCCATCGAAGCACCGATGACGTGCACCCGTGGGATCTCGAGGTAGTCGAGCAGTCCGAGCGCATCGAGTGCCATGTCCTTCAAGGTGTACGGAACTCTGCTGGATGCTCCGAGTTCGGTACGCAACAACCGCAGCAGCATCGAACCTTCGATACGGTGGCCGTCCATCTTGGTGGACAGGCCGATGTCACGATTGTCGAATCGGATGACTCGAAAGCCTTGCTGGACAATCCGTTCGCAGAACTCGCGCGGCCACAACGTCATCTGGGCGCTCAGGCCCATGATCATCAGCACCACTGGGTCGTTCGGATTGCCCATGTCCTCGTAGGCGATCTCGATCGAATTGGAGGGCGCGAAACCCGTCGTGGAGTGCATGGTTCTCCTTACCAGCCAGGCTCGCCGAGTAGTGGAACCACGAGGAAGCTCGGGTGCTCGGGGTCGAGGATCAAGTCTTGTCTTCGCCCCCGCGTGCGGAGCAGATCCGGGAGAATCGGCATGAATCGTGGTGCGTCGGTGGGGAAGACGTCGACCCGAAGACGATGGCCCGCTGCGATCATCGCTTCGGTGGTCAGTAGATCGATATCGAGAGTCAACGGTCGTCCGATGGGAACAGGTAGGAGTGTGGCTGCCGTGAGCGGGTGATGTGGACGGGTGTAGTCACCGTTGGGTGCGTAGAGGGACATTTCGTCGTCCACCGCGCGACGTGTAGTCAACAGTGCGCCGTTGGTCAGGACGGTGGATCGCCCGTGCGGATCGACGTCGCACAGCATGATCGCCCAGAGCGCTTCCGGGGCATGACACACCACTCGGAGGTGCAGATTGATCGGACCCGACAGTACGGTGTCGGAGTGGGCGACGGGCGTGGTGAAGGTCAGTGCCCCACGCTCTGCGGTTCTGTTGTCATAGGTGAATCCACCACCGAGAACGGCGGGGATACCGGCGAGAACCTGAGTGGTGTCGCGCGAGATGATCGACCACAACGACGGCCGCACCGTGAATTCACCGCACGTCCCGTCAGGTGAGCTCCCGAGGCTTCCATCGTCCACCGCATGTGGCGCCGTCCCCGACGTCGCAGCCGAGAGATACAGGCGCGTGGGTTGCGCCTGCGGTGCGGGGAACCTGCCGTGCGCGGTCCATTGTCCGCCTTGTTGGCGAAGGGTGACGGGTCCGTAGTTCTCGATTCCGTTGTCCTCGTCGCGAAGCCACTTGTCGAACCAAGCGCGCTCGAGCACATCGAGTCGTGGTGGAAACCCGGGTTCGCCGAATCCGATACCCGGGTTCCCGTGGTAGCCGTCGCCGACGAGAAGCTGTTTGTCTCCGCGCGGTAGTGCGAGTCGGTTGTAGATATCGGGCGCCGATCCGCCGAAGATGTCGTGCCAGCAGCCGTAAAGAAATGTCGGGGCAGTGATCTCCTCGATCGTCGCGTTGATCGTGTCGTAGTAGTCGACGTCGTAGATTCGCGGATCACCGCCTGTGACGAAACCTCTTGCCAAGTCCAGGAGATCGGTTGCGGGCGAGCGCAATCGGTCCCGTAGCCACTCCGAGAACTCGAGATCGCCGAGGGACGGTGCCCACTTGAGCGCATTGACTGCGGTGAGCCACAACGGAATGAACAGTGACGGCGCACCACCGGTCGCGAAGATTTCCCGAACTATGTCCACCGACCCTTCCACGGCGAAAACTGCCTCTAGTCCGGCGGGGCGTTTGGAAGCAGACTGGAGCGCGTTGATCGCGGAATACGAAATCCCGGCCATTCCGATTCGACCGTTGCACCATCCCTGGGCCCGTGCCCATTCGATGATCTCGAGTGAATCGAGTTGCTCACGGGTACCGAGAACATCCCATGTTCCCGTCGATGACCCGGTTCCGCGAACGTCGACGATGATCTGCACGTATCCACTACGCACCAGATGGCGATTGACCGACATCAAGTCGGCGGCTCCACCCGCAACGACCCTGGTTATCTCGGTGATGCCATCGAACGGGGTGCCCTTCAAATCGAATGATGCAGAGAACTTTCTGATCAGAGGACCGAGCACCGGAGTGTCGAGGACCGAGTCGATCCCCTTGATGAGCAGTTTGTTGTAGGGCGTGATGTTGAGGACGGTAGGAAATTCGGCCTGCACAGCACGTCCCGATGCATCGGCAGGGCGAAAGACGTAGGCACGCAGCACAGCGCCGTCGCTCATCGGTATTCGTACGTTCTTCGAGATGGCGATCTTCGGGTGGAGCGGGTGCTCGTCGATCAGTGCACGCCACCGCTGAGCTGCGGTACCCCCACTGGGGTCGCGCTCGCTTCCCGACCCGGGAGCGCGCCCGGGTCGAAGCAGTGGACGTAGTTGTGCTGCCGTCATGTTCTGATTGAACAGTCATCGACGCCGTTTGTCTTACAACAGGGCAATATTGTCCCAACTGACAGTGTGTTCGGCGAGTAGTTGGTGCGTGGTCACAGGGCGCCGACCATGCTCTGCGTGCAACTCTTTTCGAAACCAGGCCTGCCGGTCACCGCTCGTTTTGGAGTTGACGCCCTGGCTGAGGTAACCTGGGCGACGGTTCTGATCACGGTGACTTTCGAGTGACCGCAGGATGATCCGCCCAAATCAAGTTCTACCCAAGACCGTTGGTCACCGCCTTTCTCGAGGGCTTGTTCTGATTTCGGAACGTCCTGAGAGGTATGCGGTTGAAGGTCCGAGCATGTTCGGACGACCCACGCAGGAGAACGAGGTCAGGGACCTGCTGTACGGCCTCCGAGCCGTGTGTATGTCTACGCCCCGTGTGCTTCTTGCGCCGGGGCGTTCGTCGTTTTCCGGCCCTCTCGCGATCGACAAAACCTCAACGAGAGGAGGCGAAGTATGGCAAAGCCCGAAAAGATCTCAGCAGTATCGGAGATCACCGAACAGTTCAAGGGATCGACGGCTGCTGTCGTCACGGAATACCGCGGTTTGTCGGTTTCCGGTCTGACGCAGCTCCGACGTGCACTTGGCGATGGTGCCACGTACTCCGTCGCCAAGAACACCCTGGTCAAGCGTGCAGCTGCCGAGGCCGGTATCACCGGGCTCGACCAATTGTTCGTCGGACCGACCGCCATTGCATTCATCAAGGGCGAGCCGGTCGACGCTGCGAAGGCCATCAAGGCCTTCGCTAAGGACAACAAGGCCTTGGTCATCAAGGGCGGCTACATGGACGGCGCAACGCTGTCCGTGGACGAGATCAACAAGATCGCCGACCTCGAGTCGCGCGAAATCCTGTTGGCAAAGCTCGCAGGTGCCATGAAGGGCAACTTGTCGAAGGCTGCAGGCCTGTTCAACGCTCCCGCATCGCAGTTCGCCCGCTTGGCGTTCGCATTGCAGGAGAAGAAGGCAGCAGGAGAACCCGCAGCTGCCGAGGCTCCTGTAGAAGCAGAAGCCCCGGCGGAAGCTCCCGCCGAAAGCTGATCCGCGCACCAGCGAACAGCTCAACCCGAAACACTTTCGTCGCGGATCAGCGACTGGAGTACTTATCAGGAAGGACCCGCCACCATGGCGAAGCTCAGCACCGAAGAATTGCTCGGCCAGTTCAAGGAGCTCACCCTCCTCGAGCTCAGTGAGTTCGTAAAGGCATTCGAGGAGACCTTCGAGGTCACCGCAGCCGCTCCCGTCGCAGTTGCCGCTGCAGGCGCAGCCGGCGCTCCGGCCGAGGCTGCAGAAGAGCAGGACGAGTTCGACGTCGTGCTCGAGTCGGCTGGCGACAAGAAGATTCAGGTCATCAAGGTCGTCCGTGAGGTCGTTTCCGGCCTGGGCCTGAAGGAAGCCAAGGATCTCGTCGAGAGCGCTCCGAAGGCCATCCTGGAGAAGGTTGCCAAGGATGCTGCCGAGGCAGCCAAGGAGAAGCTCGAAGCAGCAGGCGCGAAGATCTCCATCAAGTAATTCTTGATGGGCCGTCTTCACGGTCTGTTCTGTTACAACGAAAGGGCCATTCCCATAACGGGAATGGCCCTTTTTGTGCTCTTTGAGTGAATTCTTTTGGAGCGTGCCTTCTGCTTTGCGCGCCGAATGGTGACCGGATGGTCTTTTCGACCCGCAGAAAACAGTGTTCGACGACAGACCGGCGCACGTTCGCAGCGCCTCCACTCGGAGCCGGGCGAAAATTCGGCGAGTTGCCCGCGTGCCGCCCTGTGATGGGTCACACTGACTACAGGATCCGGGTCCGGATTCGAGGATGTTGTTACTCGGCAGTAGGCTCCATTGTCGGTGCGGACACTTACATGCGATAGAGTGACGCAACCCACATGAGGGTCGATGTCAACGAACTGTGGAGGTCAGCGTGGGAGTCGAGGTTTCGGTCGAGGGATTGACCAAGTCTTTCGGTGTACAGAAGATTTGGCAGGACGTCTCTTTGACGTTGCCGTCGGGTGAAGTCAGTGCGCTGCTGGGGCCGTCGGGGACGGGTAAGTCGGTGTTCTTGAAGTCGTTGATCGGTTTGCTCCGTCCTGAGCACGGCAAGATCTTCATCGACGGGACGGACATCTTGCAGTGCTCCTCACGGGAGCTCTACGAGATCCGCAAGTTGTTCGGGGTGCTGTTCCAGGACGGCGCACTGTTCGGCTCGATGAATCTTTACGACAATGTCGCGTTCCCGCTTCGTGAGCACACGAAGAAGTCCGAGTCGGACGTCCGCAAGATCGTCATGGAGAAGCTGGAGCTGACGGGTCTGATCGGCGCGGAGGAGAAGCTTCCAGGTGAGATTTCCGGCGGTATGCGTAAGCGCGCCGGCCTGGCCCGTGCCCTGGTACTCGACCCGGAAATCATCCTCGTCGACGAGCCGGACTCCGGTTTGGACCCAGTGCGCACGACCTACATCTCGCAGACTTTGATCGATATCAACGCCGAGATCGATGCCACCATTCTGATCGTCTCGCACAACATCAACCTGGCGCGGACGGTCCCGGACAACATCGGGATGCTCTTCCGTCGTCAGCTGGTGATGTTCGGTCCCCGCGAGGTGCTGTTGACCTCCGACGAGCCGGTGGTGAAGCAGTTCTTGAACGGCACGATGATCGGACCGATCGGAATGTCGGAGGAGAAGGACGAAGCGCAGATGGCGCAGGAGCAGGCGATGGTCGATGCCGGCCACCATGCCGGCGGTGTCGAGGACGTCGAAGGCATTGTCCCGCAGATGAAGGCCACCCCAGGCACACCGGTGCGCAAGGCGGTGGGGCGTCGGCAGGAACGAGTACGACAGATCATGCACACGCTCCCGCACAGCGCGCAGGTCGCCATTCAGGAAAGCCTCGACACCACCGACCCGGGTGATCACATTCCGGCCTACAGTGGCGCGGGCTCGTACGAAGAGGGCACATACGCCGAAGCCGGTCAGGGCCAGGTCAACGACAACGCTGCTTACAGTAACCAGGGTTACGGCAACGCTGCTTACGGCAACGCTGCTTACGGCAACGCTGGTTACGGCAACGCTGGTTACAGCAACCCGGGTCAGGACAATTCCGGGTACGACAATTCCGGTTACGAGGCGGGGCACAACGATCCGGGCCACGGCCCATCGCAGGGGCGGGGACAGTAAGGGTTATGGGCAGTTCCAAAAAATCCGTTTTCGCTCCGGCGAAAGCCGGAATTGCGCAAGCCGGAAATATTGTCGAACTGCTCGTAGAGGTCGCACGGAACACATTCAGAAGGCCTTTCCAATTTCGTGAGTTCATCGAGCAGGCCTGGTTCATCGCCAGCGTCACGATTTTGCCGACTGCTCTGGTTGCCATTCCGTTCGGCGCCGTCGTTTCACTGCAGACCGGATCGTTGATCAAGCAGCTCGGTGCAGAGTCCTTCACCGGTGCCGCAAGTGTTCTCGCCGTCATTCAGCAGGGAAGTCCGATCGTGACTGCACTGCTCATTGCCGGCGCTGCCGGTTCTGCAGTGACCGCTGACCTCGGTTCCCGGACGATCCGCGAAGAGATCGACGCAATGCGCGTGTTGGGTATCGATCCGGTGCATCGACTGGTGGTTCCTCGAGTCCTCGCGATGATCCTTATCGCGTTGCTGCTCAACGGCCTCGTATCGGTCGTCGGCATCACCGGTGGTTACTTCTTCAATGTCGTTCTCCAAGGTGGCACTCCGGGCGCCTATCTCTCGTCGTTCTCGGCGCTCGCCCAGCTTCCGGATCTCTACGTTGCGGAATTGAAGGCGGCCATCTTCGGCCTCATCGCCGGAATCATCGCCTCCTACAAGGGCCTCAACCCGAACCCGGGTCCGAAGGGCGTGGGTGAGGCAGTGAATCAGACGGTGGTCATCACCTTCCTGTTGTTGTTCTTCGCCAACCTCATTCTCACCCTGGTTTACCTCCAGGTTGTTCCGGCGAAGGGAAGCTGACCCGCAATGACCATCTCCAAAGGTCGGGGCGACCGTACCCTCATGCGCGTCAAACGCGTTGCGAGTGCACCGCTGAACGTGCTCGACAAAGCCGGCGAGCAAATGTCCTTCTATGCCCGTGCCATCGGGTGGATACCTCGGACTCTGATTCATTACAAGAAGGAAGTTCTGCGTCTTCTTGCAGAGGTCACCTTCGGTAGCGGTGCACTCGCCGTCATCGGCGGCACCATCGGTGTCATCGTGATGCTGTCCGGCGCAACAGGCGTCGTAGTCGGACTACAGGGTTATGCTGCGCTGGAGCAGCTCGGCAGTTCCGTCCTCACCGGCTTCTTGTCCGCATACGTCAATACCCGCGAAATCGCTCCTATCGTCGCCGGTCTCGCGCTGTCCGCGACGGTCGGAGCCGGCTTCACTGCGCAACTCGGGGCGATGCGCATCTCGGAAGAGATCGACGCGCTGGAGGTCATGGCAGTTCCCAGCGTGCCGTTCTTGGTCACGACCCGCATGATTGCCGGTTTCGTCGCCGTCATTCCCTTGTACATCGTGGGTCTGCTCGCGTCGTATATCGCTTCACGTGGGATCAGCACGATCTTCAACGGCCAGTCCGGCGGATCGTACGACCACTACTTCAACCTCTTCCTACCGCCGGAAGACGTTCTGTATTCGTTCCTGAAGGTGTTGATCTTCGCCTTCGTGTTGATCATGATCCATTGCTACTACGGATTCCATGCTTCGGGCGGTCCGGCAGGCGTGGGTGTCGCCGTGGGACGCGCCGTTCGAACTGCCATCGTGACGATTGCTGTTCTGGACTTCTTCCTCAGTCTCGCTATCTGGGGTACCACCACCACAGTGAGGGTTGCCGGATGATCGACTCGCCATCGCGATTGAGGCGACTACTGCTCGGGCTTGCATTCTTCTTGATTCTCATCCTGTTCGTCGGGTGGTCGATCACCTCGTACAACAAGACCTTCAAGAAGGTCGTGAGCATCGATCTCGTGACCGATTCGGTCGGCAACGCCTTGCCGTCCAACGCAGACGTCAAGGTCCGTGGCCTCATCGTCGGTGAGGTGCGCTCGGCGTCTACCCAAGACGGGGTCGTCACCGCACATCTGGCAATTGATCCGGACAAGGCGGAGTTGATCCCGTCGAACACCACGGCTCGGCTGCTTCCGAAGACGTTGTTCGGTGAGCGGTACGTATCGCTGATAGTCCCACCGGGTGATACGGCGTCGCCGATTACCAATGGCACTGTGTTGAAGCAGGACACCAGCGGCAATGCGATCGAGGTCGGGCAATTGCTCGACAATCTGCTGCCGTTGCTCGAAGCGATTCCGCCGCAGGACCTGGCGAGTACGCTCGGTGCGCTCGCGCAGGGGCTGAGCGGGCGCGGAGAACAGCTCGGCTTCACGATCGACCGGTTGGACAATATCTTCAAGGGCTTGAACACCGAACTCCCGAATATTCAGCAGGGTCTGCGTGGCCTTGCCGACTTCTCCGAGACGTATTCCGATGCGGCTCCGCAGCTGATCGATGCTCTGGACAATCTCAGTGTCACCGGAAACACGTTGGTAGAACAGCGTCCTGCGGTGGATACGTTGATTTCCTCGTTGACGGCGACCAGTTCGAGTACAGCCGATTTCCTCCAGGCCAACTCGTCGAATCTGATCGCTATCGCTGCCGATTCGCGGGAGGCGCTGGAGTTGCTGGCACAGTATTCGCCGTCGTTCGGATGCACATTTGCACAGTTCGCCCCCATTGTGGCGCGCGCGCAAGAGGTCGTCGGCGTCGGTGACGAGTATCGAGGTATCAACGTTTCGGCATCCTTCGTCAACCCCAAGGGGCGGTATTTGCCCAATCAGGATGAGCCGCGATTGTTCGACGATCGCGGACCGCGCTGCTACACCCCGGCGGACACTGCTGCAGGCGAGTTCTTTCCCCAGTATCCCGGTGGTTCGGCGAACGACGGCTCCTACCAGGTTCCATCCAGAAACCCAGGCCCGCAAGATGTTCCGGAGCTACCGGTCCCGCAGTACTCGGCAGTTCCCCGGGCGGCGACAACCGGTGACGCTGCTCCGGCAAGCTACGAGGGTTCCGATTACGAGCGCGACACCCTGGCCGTGATCTACGGCCAGGCAGGGGGAGTGACCCCGGACGAGATTCCCTCGTGGACGACGACTTTGGGCGCGCCGGCACTGAGAGGAGCGGAGGTGACCATCAAATGAGGGGACTTCTTGCTCCACTCGTCAAGTTGATCGCGTTCGCCGTGGTGACGATCTTGGCCACCGCGACGCTCGCATTCTCGATTGCCAACATCAGTGGCGGCGGTGGCGAGACCTACAGCGCTGTGTTCAGCGATGTGGCGTCGCTGAACAAGGGCGACGAGGTCCGCATCGCAGGCGTCCGCGTCGGTGACGTCAAAGACATAAAGATCGTCAACGAGCGCGAGGCCGAAGTCGAGTTCTCGGTTACGGGTCGAGACTGGCTGCCGGCCACCGTCACTGCGAATCTGCGGTACCGGAACCTGGTAGGCCAGCGCTACATAGCGCTCGAGCAGGGTGCCGGTGAACAAGGCCGCAAGATCAACCCGGGTGAGACAATTCCACTCGAGCAGACGAAGCCCGCTGTGAATCTGACGACGCTGTTCGACGGTTTTCGTCCGTTGTTCACCACACTCAACGCCGACGACGTGAACAAGCTGTCGTACCAGATCATCCAAGTGTTCCAGGGTGAGTCGGGGACGATCTCGGAGTTGGTACGCAGCACCGCGAGCCTCACGAACACCGTTGCAGACAAGGACCAGGTGATCGGCGCCGTCATCACCAATCTCAATACGGTGCTGCAAACGGTCAATCAGCATGACAAGGAACTCGACTCGTTGATCGTCAATACCCAGCAACTGGTGTCGGGACTCTCCGCCGATCGTGAGGTCGTCGGCTCGGCCGTCACCTCGCTCGCCGGCCTGACCGATGCGACGGCTGGTCTGCTCGAGCCGACACGTCCGGCGATTCAGGGTTCGATCGCTGCACTGAACACGTTGGCGACGACGTTGAACAACCGAGAGGATGACCTGACGAAGGTAATCCAGACGTTGCCGAAGAAGCTCGACAAATTGGTTCGTACCGCACAGCAGGGATCGTGGTTCACCTTCTACCTGTGCGGTCTCGACATCAAGGCCGGGCCGGGTTCGTCACCCAATCTGAATTTGCCGACAGGACTTCCGACCGTGAATCAGCCGCTGTACACGAACTCGGCTTCGCGTTGCAAAGCTGGGGGGATCCAAGGATGACAAAGCGCAGCCCGCTGGTACTAGGTGCGCTCGGCATTTCGATCGTGCTGCTTGCGACAATTTCGGTCTTCTTTCTCGATAAGCTTCCCATTCTCGGGGCCGGCTCGACGTTCAGTGCCGAGTTTTCCGAAGCTGCAGGCCTGAAGCCCGGCAACGAAGTTCGCATCGCCGGGGTCAAGGTAGGCAAGGTCGACTCCGTGGAACTCGCGGGTGACCGTGTCGTCGTCGATTTCCGAGTCCAGGACGCATGGGTCGGCAACAACTCGTCCGCATCCATCCAGATCAAGACCGTGCTGGGTCAGAAGTACCTTGCCATCGATCCCCGCGGCGACGCGGTGCTCAAACCCAAGGACCCGATCCCGTTGGAGCGCACCACGTCCCCGTACGACGTCATCGACGCGTTCTCCGACGCGGCATCGACCATCACCGACATCGACACCCCACAACTGGCATCGAGCTTCGAGGCGCTCTCGCAAGCGTTTTCCGAAACCCCGGCCGACGTTCGGGCGTCGCTGGATGGGGTGAGCCGGTTGTCGGAGACCATCGCCAGCCGTGACACGGATCTGAAAAAGCTGTTCGAGGCGACGGGCAAGACGTCGAAGGTTCTGGCAGACCGAAACGAAGAATTCAACCGCCTCATCACCGATGCCGGCCCATTGTTGGCCGAGCTCAACAATCGGCAGCAGTCGATCTCGCAGCTTCTGACCGGCGTCCAACGCCTTTCGACGCAGCTCACAGGGCTGGTTCGTGACAACGAAGAGCAGATCAACCCGATGCTCCAGCAGTTGAACGGAGTCATCGACATTCTCAACGAGAACAACGACGCGCTCTCCCGTGGACTGGAGCTCTACGCACCCTTCGTGCGGCTCTACGCCAACGTCGTAGGTAACGGACGCTGGCTCGACATCACGTTGGCCAACCTCACGCCTCCTGGCCTGCCACTTATCCCTGGCTACCGTCAGCCTGCGCAAGACCTGGGGGGCAACTGATGAGTGACACCGGAGAATCCGTGAAGAAGGCCGGCGGGGGCCGTGTGGTCATCATCATCGGCGTCGTCATCGTCGCCCTGGTCGTCGCAGTCGGCGGCTGGTGGCTGCTCACACGCGCTGGTTCGACGAACATCACCGCATACTTCGACAAGTCGGTCGGAATCTATTCCGGTTCCGATGTGCGCGTGCTGGGGGTGGAGGTTGGGAAAGTGACCTCCGTGGTGCCGCAGGGTGACCAGGTCGAGGTGAAGATGCGCGTCCAGCGGGGTGTCGACATTCCCGCAGATGCCAAGGCCGCTCAGATCACGCCATCGTTGGTGTCCGACCGATACGTTCAGCTCGCCCCCGCTTATACCGGCGGCGACACGATGGCCGACGGCGCGGTGATTCCGCGTGAGCGCACCGCCACCCCGGTCGAGGTCGATCAGCTCTACGCCAGTATCGAGGAGCTCTCCAGTGCTCTCGGGCCGGACGGGGCGAACAAGAACGGTGCTCTCACCGATCTGGTCAACACCGGTGCAGCCAACCTCGACGGTAACGGAGAGGCTTTGGGGGACACGATCACTCAGCTGTCCGAGGCGTCGCGAACTCTCAGCGACTCACGCGCCGACTTGTTCGACACGGTGAAGAACCTGCAGACTTTCGTGTCGGCGCTTGCTGCCAACGATCAGCAGGTTCGGGAGTTCAACAATCAGCTCGCAGACCTGACCGGCTTCCTCAATGGAGAGCGCGATGACCTCGGCGCTGCGTTGAATCAACTGTCCATCTCCCTCGGTGACGTCGCTGTGTTCGTCGCAGACAACCGTGAACAGCTCGTCACAGCGGCCAACGGATTGGTGCAGCCGACACAGACGCTTTCGGATCACAAGGAGTCGCTGGTCGAAACGCTGACGATTCTGCCGCTTGCGATCAGTAATCTGGTCAACTCGTACGACGCAGAGTCGGGCACTCTCGCATCCCGTGCGAACTTGCAGGGTGAGACTCAAGATCCGCTGGGAACCGTATGCAGGCTGATCGACCTCGGCAAGCTCGTGCCGGGCGACCCGCGATTCGAACAACTGGGTGCCCAGATTCAGCCGATCATCGACCGTTGTGGTGAGTTCACCAAGCTGATCCAGGGACCAGTCCTCGACAATCCGGATCTCATCCTTCCGTTCGGATTGCTCAGCGGTGAAAAGGAACAAAGAAATGCGGTGCCGGGTACTGTGCCGGGAACGGTCTCACCGCGTCTGAGCAGCGGAACCCCATTGCCCGGAATCGAGCAGTCGCTTGGAGGCGGACAGTGAGCACGTCCAAAATGGGTAGGCGCCCACTCGTTTCGATCGTTGGAGCTGCAATCGTCGTAGTGTCGGCTAGTGCATGCTCGCAAGGGGTCTACTCGATTCCGCTACCAGGTGGCGCGGACACCGGCAGTGACCCGATGCACCTCACGATCCAGTTCGAGGACGTCCTCGATCTGGTTCCGCAATCGACGGTCAAGGTAGACGGCGTCGAGGTCGGTCGCGTCGATTCGATCACGGTCGCGGACGGGGAATGGACGGCCAACGTGGGTGTCGTCGTCAACAACTCGGTAGATCTGCCTGCCAATGCCTTTGCCGCCGTGGACCAGACCTCGATCCTCGGTGAGAAGTTCATTCAGCTCACGGTGCCCGAGGGCGATGCGGATCCGCAGAAGCTGTCCGACGGTGACACGATTCCGCTGGATCGGACTCGCGCCACCACCAATATCGAGCAGGTGTTCGGCGCGTTGTCGTTGCTGCTCAACGGCGGTGGTGTCGGTCAGCTAGCCCCGATCGTCAAGGAGCTCAACGCGGCTTTTTCCGGTCGAGAAGGGACGACCCGGAGTTTGCTCGAGCAGGCGAACACGTTGATCGGCGGGTTGGATGAGCAGCGCAACGACATCACCAGAGCGTTGGACGGACTCGATGTTCTGACGACCGAGGTCAGTGGTCAAACGGAGAAAATCGACAGGGTGTTGCAGGACCTGCCGATCGCTACGGCGACGTTGGAGCAGCAGCGTCCGCAGCTCACCCAGATGTTGTCTCAGCTCGATCGTCTCGGCGCCGTCGGTACCGATGTCATCGAGCAGTCGAAGGACGATCTCATCGCCGATCTACGTGCGCTTCGGCCGACGCTGCAGGCGCTCGCGGGCGCGGCCGACGATATCGTCACCTCGGCGCCTCTGGTCCCGACGCTTCCGTTCCCCGACGGTATCGAAGAGGTGACTCAGGGGAACTCGGCCAATCTGTTCCTCTCACTCGATCTGTCGATCGGAACTACTCTGCGTAATCTTGGTGTCGGGGAGGGCGATCCGGTCTACATCCCGCCGAAGTTCGGTGACACCTTGCCTCTGGTCGACCCGACGAACCCGTACTACAACGGTAACGGGCCACGTCCAGGCTGGCCCACAGTCTCGTTGCTGCCGTTGCCGCCGATCACTCCTGCCCCTACACCGGCGCCCGGTGTGCCGGTGGCACCAGGCACCGAGCCTGTGTCGGCAGTTGTGAACCGTGATGCGGAACCGACCTCGTTCGGTCCGCTCAATGATCTGATCGAGCAATTCGGAGGTGGACAGTGAGGTCGAGGCTGGTCAAATTTCAGCTCATCGCGTTCGTCCTCGTCGCCGTGCTCGGCGTTCTTTACGTCGGCGGAAAGTACGTTCGTCTCGACAACCTGCTCGGTTTCGGGCAGTACAGCGTCAACGCTCAGTTCGCGGACTCCGGGGGCATCTTCAAGAATGCTGAAGTGACCTACCGCGGTGTGCCAGTGGGAACGGTCGGCGCTTTGTCGCTGACCTCGGACGGCATCAACGTGGAGTTGCTGTTGAACGATGGTGGACCGAGCATTCCGTCTTCGGCGAAGGCCGTGGTTGCCAACAGATCTGCGATCGGAGAGCAGTATGTCGATCTGCAGCCGACAAGCGACGAGGGACCGTATCTGGAAGACGGTTCGATCATCACCGAAGCGAACACGTCGACCCCCGTCCCGGTGGAAAAGGTACTCGCCAGCACCGACAGGCTGGTGAGTTCGATTCCGACGAAAAATCTGACGACCGTAGTGAGGGAACTCGGAGCCGCATTCAATGGCAAGGGCGACGACCTTCAGGTACTGATCGATTCGCTTGGAACGCTGACGGAAACCGGTAACGAGGCACTACCCCAGACGCTGGCGCTCGTTCGTGACACCCGAACGGTCCTGGACACGCAATCCGAACAGTCCTCGTCGATTCGGCAATTCAGCAACGATCTGAACAACGTGACAGCCCAGCTGCGAAGCAACGATCCCGACATCAGAAGACTCATCAATACCGGGACAGCGGCAAGCGATCAGGTGGGCGCGTTGATTGCGGAAGCCGGTCCGGCTCTGACGACGGATCTGACGAACATCAATTCGGTGACCTCGCTTGCCGCGCCGCGAACGCTGGCGCTGAAACCGTTGCTGATCTTCCTGCCTGCCTTGGCAGCGGGCGCGAGCACGATCACGCCGGGGGACGGCACCGTTCACCAGGGGCTATTGCTGGAAGCGAACAATCCACCACCCTGCACAATCGGCTACGAGGGTTCGCAGGCGATCCTGGACGAGGAGAAGGCGAAGAACCCCAACTTCGATCTGACCCAGGAAAACTATCCCCTGAACTTGCAAGCGAATTGTGCGACACCACAGGGCAGTATCACCGGTGTGCGTAGCTCGAATCGCATAGTTTTCGCAGACCCGGCGACACCCCAACCGTGGGATCTGAAGCCGAAGGTCGATCCGGACAAGCTCAACCTGAATCCGATCGCCACTCAGCTAGCGCCCCTGGTAGGAGCGTCGCCGAAGTAAGCGTCGGTACCGTGGCCGGTGGCTGCGTTCCTACCGATGGAACGATAGAAGACAGGTAACTAAGTTACTGAGTAGTAGGGTTGTGAGTGTGACGTCAAACACCGACACCCAGGAAGCGACACCGTCGTCTCCTGGGTCGAAGAACAAAGCAAGGCCGGTCCTGATCGGCGTATCCATCGTTGCCGTCGCAGCTCTCGTCGCTGCGGTGTGGTTCGGAATAGGCTGGGGGCAAGCACTCTTCGTCGACAAGCCCATCGCCGACACGCGAGATTCTGCGTTGACCGGCGCGCAGCAGGTGGCGATCAATCTCAACACCGTCGACGCAGCCAATATCGACCAGTCGTTCGAGGACATGAAGTCCTCGATCACCGGTGACTCGATGTTGAACGACCTTACTTCCACTCAGTCGAGCATTTCCGACGAAGTACGCAATTCGGGTGCCAAAGGTTCAGCCGAACTGCTGCACGGGACCCTCACCGAACTCAGTACCGACGAGGGAACCGCAACAGCGCTCGTGGTCATCGCCACGACCACGACCTGGCCGGATCGCCCCGCAGTCAAGAGCAAGCTGACCTTGCGTCTGTTCATGGAAGACGTGGACGGTACGTGGAAGGCGAACAAGGTCGACCCCGTCGGGACCGGAATCGCCCTCGACAACGGTGCTGTCGACCCGAACGCGGTGCCGGTCGATCCGAATGCCGCGCCGGTCGATCCGAATGCCGGGCCGGCGGATCCGAATGCCGCGCCGGTCGATCCAGGTGCCGCACCGTCCACAGTCGAAGGTCCCGCACCAGTACCCGACGCAACCGGTGGACAGTAAGCCCATCCGGATGTTTCGTCGAACCACGTGCGTCGGTCGAAGAACGTATCTCACAAGGAGTTGTCCGCAGTGCCTCCTCAGCGCCGGAAAATAGTTCCCCCCAACACCACCAGCAAGGCCCGCAAGAAGGTCGCCGGATCGAACCGACCTCCGAGCGGAGAACCTGTGCAGGTGCAGGATCCTGCCATTCGCGAAGCGTCTCCAGCGGCGAATACGTCCGGAGTCGGTCCCTCCAGCGGTACACAAGCGGCCGACACGACGTCACCTGCGACGCCGAAGGTGTCCACTGCGAAGGCTGAGAAAGCAGACACGGCAAAGCCCGCCGATGCTCCGAATGCCGGCGCTGTCACCGCTTCGAATCGGACGAACCGGAAACCGGTGATCGTGGTCGGCGTAGTCGCCGTCGCCCTGGCCGCCTTTGCAGTGATTGCGGCATTTCGACCTGGTGCGACGATCGACAACCAGGCCTGGGTAGATCAGGGCGCAACGTCCGAGGCCACTCGTGCTGCGACGGATGCCGTCGTAACTTTGTACTCGTACAAAGACACGACCATCGACGAGGATTTCGACAGGGCGCGAACCTACCTCAATCCACAGATGCTGTCCGATTTCGACGAGGCGGCCGAGACGACCAAGTCGGCGGTTCAGCAGACCCAGACGGCGACCGAGGCCAGCTTGACCGATATCGGTGTCACGATCCTCGAGGACGACAAAGCTGAACTGGTTGCGAACCTGAATGTCAGTGCAACTCAGGCAGGTGTCGCGCAAGGCAACGCCGAAGGACCGATCACCATCAACCTCGAGAAGGTCGACGGGAAGTGGCTGTTGTCGGCGCTGTCGGACAAGTAGCGCTTTCGTCGGATCGTGGCCGACCCGTGCTTGTGATCGGATACACGCAGAAGGTCGGTGCAATCTGCGGTTAACATCGCGACTGCGTCCTGCAGTGGGGCGAGCTCTGGTTGCTCGAGGTCGCCGCGGGGTGCGCGGGCGGCCAGGGGCGGGTTTCGCGAGATCACGGAGCAGTCATGACCGACACGACAAGTGCACGAGTTTCAACGCAGTCCTCCGGGAGGGTTGGATTTTCGGAGCGGGTGAACCCCGAGCTGATGCGGCTGTTGAGCGCCGTCGACCTGGACACGGAGTATGTCCGGGGCGAGGGCACAGTCTTGTTCGACGCCGAAGGTCGAAGCTATCTCGATTTCGCAGGCGCATATGGGGCCTTGCCTTTCGGGCACAATCCTCGAGCTGTGTGGCAGGCGATGGACGCCGTACGCAACAGTGGTGAGGCCGTCTTCGTGCAACCGGCTGTGCTCTCTGCGGCCGGGGATCTTGCGTCGAGTTTGGTCTCTGTCGCGCCTGCAGGACTGGGGCGTGTCACGTTTGTCAACAGTGGCGCCGAGGCAGTGGAGGTCGCCATCAAAATCGCACGATCAGCGACAGGGCGGCTGGGAGTTCTCAGCACACACAACAGTTTTCACGGAAAAACGCTGGGCGCGCTGTCGGCCACCGGAAATGCCAAGTATCAGGCGGGCTTCGGGGCTCCGGCCCCCGGGTTTGCCTCCATTGCCTTCGGTGACAGCGACGCGCTGGACGCAGCGCTCACCGACAATCCAGATCAGTACGCGGTATTCGTGGTCGAGCCCATTCAGGGGGAGGGCGGGGTGATCACGCCACCGGAGGGATACCTGCGCCGCGTTCGTGAAATATGCTCTGCGCATGGAGTTCTCATGGCACTCGACGAAGTGCAGACCGGACTGGGGCGAACCGGACGGCTGTTCGCCTGTGAACACGAATCGGTAGTCCCGGACATCCTGACGCTTGCCAAGGCTCTGGGCGGTGGTGTTCTTCCCAGTGGCGCAGTGCTGTGCAAGCCGGAGTTGGTCGGCGAAAGCTTCTCTCTCCGACACACTTCGACGTTCGCTGGAAATGCATTGACCGCTCGCGTCGGAGTGGCAGTAGTGGATGAACTGATTGCCGATAGCCAGGCGCTGGTCCGGAGAGTCCGCGGTTGCGGTGAGGTGTTGAAGAGTGAGCTGGAGAGGATCGCACGGAAGTATCCATCAGTCGTCACCGACGTTCGTGGACGTGGACTTCTCCTCGGCGTCGAGCTTACGGAAGACATCAATTTCGTGGGCGTGCAGTCACTCCTCGGTTCCATCGCGCATCAGCAGAATCTTGCGGTGATGATCTCCTCCTATCTGTCCCGGGTCGAAGGAATACGCCTGGCGCCGACACTGTTCGGGGCGCGGGTGCTTCGCGTCGAGCCGCCGCTGACCGTCTCCGACTCCGAATGCCGTCAGTTCGTGGCAGCGTTGGATCGTGCCCTCTCCTTCGTGGCAGAGGGTGATCTGGGCGGCCTGATCGGCCACCTCGTCGGACGGCCGGCCAAAGCGGAGCCGACGGTATATCCGACCGGGGCCCGGCGGATCCCGCACCTACCGGCACAGGAGAGCGACCACCGATTCGGTTTCATCGCGCACCCCCTGAACTTGGAGGTGTTCGGCGCGTTCGACCCGACTCTCGTCGAATTCACACATGCGGAGCGAGCGGAACTGTTGAATCGATTCGCCTCGGCGACATCGGAATTGAATCCGTCCCCGTTCGTCATCGGCAGTGGCCGGATTGTTCCGACGTCAGGGGTTGCAGCACACGGTTATCTGATCGGATTGCCGTACACCTCGGCGGCACTGCTCGAGCTGCCTGCCGAGGTAGCGGTGGCGTCGGTGTCGGCGGCAGTGCAGTTGGCATTCGACGCGGGTGCAGAAGTCGTGGGTCTGGGCGGGTACTCCTCGGTGGTCACCGCCAACGGTCTGGCGCTCGGTGAGATGTCGGGCGTCGTGACGACGGGTAACTCGTTCACTGCCGCAGCCAGTATCCGCGCGGTTCGACGTGTCTGCTCTGAGCGTGGGCTCGACCTTGCCGATCTGCGCGTGACCATCCTCGGTGCCGCGGGTGCAATCGGTCGGACGATTGCGCGTGTACTGGCGCCGGACGTCGGCACCGTCACTTTGGTAGGCCGTCCCGGTGAACGAGGACAGATTGCCCCGAAGCTATGGGATGCGGCAATCGAAATCGCAGCTGCCGCGCGTGGGGGGAGAGGTGCGCTGGCAATTGCGGCAGAGCAAGCAGGCGGCTCGGTCGACGACTTGATCGGATCAGGGCATCTGGAATTCTTCGACGACCCGGCGGCGGGCGTTGCGCGCGCCCATATCGTGATCGCAGCGACATCGGCTCCACACGCGTTGATCGACGCAGCCGACCTGGCTCCGAATGCGATTGTGTGTGACGTCGCTCAGCCGCCGAACATTCCTTACGACGTCGGCCTCGTCCGCCCTGACGTGACCGTGTTCGACGGTGGGATCGTGCGTTTGCCCGAGGGTTCGGACTTCGGACTTACTTTCGGCCTCGCACCTGGCCTGACCTACGCATGCATGGCCGAGACGATGTTGTTGTCGCTGTCTCGGGAATTCGACCTCCGCAGTCTCGGTACCGCTCTGGACAGTGCGAATGTCGAACGGCTCGGAGAGCTGGCCGACCGCTACGGTTTCGAGCTGGCAGAGGCGACCCGCTGGCGCGAGACGAAGTAGGAACTCGCCGGTAGCGGTGGTGACGGGTGGGCGTGGTCGAGTGGCTACTGCCCGCCCGGCACGTCGCGCCCAATCGCATGAATGGCGCACCCAAGTCATCTGACCGTATGAATGGCACATCGAAGCGATGGTGGGGTGGGTGCGCCTCGGTTCGGCCGATCCGGAGTGAAAAGCGCATGGAAAGCGCATGGAATGCGCATGGAACGCGGACTTGCCGCCCAGCCCTCTTGACGCGCGGGCGTGCAGGGTCCAGTCTTGTCGTCGTAAGCACCCCCGCGGTGAACGATCGGAGTGTTCGATCGAACGCACGGTCTGCGACTCGCCGTTCTCAGGGCCTCGCAGTATCGAATCCCGGGTGCTACTTTTGATGCCCCTGTTGCGCTGTGCGCACGTATGGGGTACCTTTGGACGTTGCGCTGGGTGCCTCCTGTCCACCTCTCGATTGCTGTGCTGCGAAGTGATTACTTCGTCGGTGTTGTGATGGGGATTCGTTCGGGTTGTGACCAGCGAATTCGCCCCACATTAGCAAGCAGATACAGCGGCGGTCGCACTGCACGAGCGGCCCGCGTGAGGTGCTGGAAGGACGCATCTTGGCAGTCTCTAGCCAGACCAAGGCAGTTGTCGGAACACCGGGAGCCCCGAGGAGGGTTTCGTTCGCGAATATTCGCGAACCGTTGGAGGTACCCGGTCTCCTAGATGTACAGACGGACTCTTTCGAATGGCTGGTAGGTGCGCAGAGTTGGCGCGACCGTGCCGCCGCGCGCGGAGACAGTGGTGTCTCCGGCGGTCTCGAGGACATCCTGACCGAGCTGTCCCCGATCGAGGACTTCTCGGGCTCTATGTCCCTTTCCTTCTCTGATCCACGGTTCGACGAGGTCAAGGCCTCGATGGACGAGTGCAAAGACAAGGACATGACGTACGCGGCGCCATTGTTCGTGACGGCCGAGTTCATCAACAACAACACCGGTGAGATCAAGAGCCAGACGGTCTTCATGGGTGATTTCCCCATGATGACCGGCAAGGGCACGTTCATCATCAACGGCACCGAGCGTGTCGTCGTCTCCCAGCTCGTCCGCTCTCCAGGCGTCTACTTCGATCATTCGGTCGACAAGACGACGGAGAAGGACCTGCACAGCGTCAAGGTCATTCCTGGTCGCGGTGCCTGGTTGGAGTTCGACGTCGACAAGCGCGACACCGTCGGTGTTCGTATCGACCGTAAGCGTCGCCAGCCCGTCACGGTGCTGCTGAAGGCTCTCGGCTGGTCCACGGAGCAGATCACGGAGCGCTTCGGCTTCTCCGAGATCCTCATGGCCACGCTGGAGAAGGACAACACAGCCGGTACCGACGAGGCGCTTCTCGATATCTACCGCAAGTTGCGTCCAGGCGAGCCGCCCACGAAGGAGAGCGCGCAGACGCTCCTGGAGAACTTGTTCTTCAAGGACAAGCGCTACGACCTCGCCCGCGTGGGTCGTTACAAGATCAACAAGAAGCTCGGCCTCAATGCAGGTCAGCCGATCGTCGCTTCGACGCTCACTGAAGAAGACATCGTCGCCACCATCGAGTACCTCGTGCGTTTGCACGCAGGTGACACCTCGATGACGGCACCGGATGGTGTCGAGGTTCCCGTCGAGGTCGACGATATCGACCACTTCGGCAATCGTCGTCTCCGTACCGTCGGTGAGCTGATTCAGAACCAGATCCGCGTGGGGCTTTCCCGCATGGAGCGCGTCGTTCGCGAACGTATGACGACTCAGGATGTCGAGGCCATCACGCCGCAGACCCTGATCAACATCCGTCCCGTCGTCGCCGCGATCAAGGAGTTCTTCGGAACCTCCCAGCTGTCGCAGTTCATGGACCAGAACAACCCGCTGTCGGGTCTGACGCACAAGCGTCGCCTGTCGGCCCTCGGACCGGGTGGTCTCTCCCGTGAGCGCGCCGGCCTCGAGGTTCGTGACGTTCACCCGTCGCACTACGGCCGTATGTGCCCCATCGAGACCCCTGAAGGCCCGAATATCGGCCTGATCGGCTCGCTGTCGGTTTACGCACGGGTCAACCCGTTCGGCTTCATCGAGACTCCGTACCGCAAGGTCGTCGACGGTCAGGTCACCGACGATGTCGATTACCTGACGGCCGATGAAGAGGATCGCCACACGCTCGCACAGGCCAACGCGCCTCTGGACGACAGCGACCATTTCGTCGAGGACAAGATTCTTGTTCGCCGTAAGGGTGGCGAGGTCGAGTTCGTGTCGTCCGCGGACATCGACTACATGGACGTTTCACCGCGCCAGATGGTCTCGGTCGCAACCGCGATGATTCCGTTCCTCGAGCACGACGATGCCAACCGTGCCCTGATGGGTGCGAACATGCAGCGTCAGGCCGTTCCGCTGGTACGCAGCGAATCGCCGATCGTCGGTACCGGCATGGAACTGCGCGCCGCAGTCGATGCAGGTGACGTCGTGATCAGCGAAATGACCGGTGTGGTCGAAGAGGTCTCCGCCGACTACGTCACGGTCATGGCCGACGACGGTAGCCGCAAGACCTACCGGATGCGCAAGTTTGCGCGTTCCAACCAGGGCACGTGTGCCAACCAGCGTCCGATCGTGGACGAGGGTCAGCGCGTCGAGTCCGGTCAGGTCCTCGCCGACGGCCCATGCACCGAAGACGGTGAAATGGCGCTCGGCAAGAACCTGCTCGTGGCGATCATGCCGTGGGAAGGCCACAACTACGAGGACGCGATCATTCTTTCGCAGCGTCTCGTGGAAGAGGACGTTCTCACCTCGATTCACATCGAGGAGCACGAGATCGATGCTCGCGACACCAAGCTCGGTGCCGAGGAGATCACTCGTGACATTCCGAACGTGTCCGACGAGGTCCTCGCCGACCTCGACGAGCGCGGCATCATCCGTATCGGTGCCGAGGTTCGTGACGGCGACGTGCTGGTCGGAAAGGTCACGCCGAAGGGCGAGACCGAGCTGACCCCGGAAGAGCGTCTCCTGCGTGCCATCTTCGGTGAGAAGGCTCGCGAGGTTCGCGATACTTCCCTCAAGGTTCCGCACGGCGAGAACGGAAAGGTCATCGGCATTCGCGTGTTCTCACGCGACGACGACGACGATCTGCCTCCCGGCGTCAACGAGTTGGTCCGCGTGTACGTCGCCCAGAAGCGCAAGATTCAGGACGGCGACAAGCTCGCAGGCCGGCACGGTAACAAGGGCGTCATCGGCAAGATCCTCCCGCAGGAGGACATGCCGTTCCTGTCCGACGGCACCCCGATCGACATCATTCTCAACACCCACGGTGTTCCGCGTCGTATGAACATCGGTCAGATCTTGGAGACCCACCTCGGGTGGATCGGCAAGACCGGCTGGAATGTTCAAGTGGCCACGGACGGCACCCGGCCCGATTGGGCCGAGCGTCTTCCGGAGGAGATGCTCTCGGCACCTGCGGACAGCAATATCGCCACCCCGGTGTTCGACGGCGCCAAGGAGAATCAGCTGACCGGCCTGCTGGCCAGCACGATTCCCAACCGCGACGGCGAGCAGATGGTCGGTCCGGACGGAAAGGCCACCTTGTTCGACGGCCGTTCCGGCGAGCCGTTCCCGTACCCGGTGTCCGTGGGCTACATGTACATCATCAAGCTGCACCACTTGGTCGACGACAAGATCCACGCTCGTTCGACCGGGCCGTACTCGATGATCACTCAGCAGCCCCTCGGTGGTAAAGCGCAGTTCGGTGGACAGCGCTTCGGTGAGATGGAGTGCTGGGCCATGCAGGCCTACGGCGCTGCGTACACGCTGCAGGAACTTCTCACCATCAAGTCGGACGACGTTGTCGGCCGCGTGAAGGTGTACGAAGCGATCGTCAAGGGCGAGAACATTCCCGAGCCCGGTATCCCCGAGTCCTTCAAGGTGCTCCTCAAAGAGCTCCAGTCACTGTGCCTCAACGTGGAGGTGCTGTCCTCGGACGGCGCTGCCATCACGATGGCCGACGGTGACGACGAGGACCTCGAGCGTGCCGCGGCCAACCTGGGAATCAACCTCTCCCGCAACGAAGCTGCAACGGTCGACGACCTCGCTCAGTAGTTCTACGGTCCTCGGGCCTGCGGTTATCGCAGGCCCGAGGGCGCTCTTTCTCATATGACTGTTCTCAATGGCAGTTTGGTACAACACCCATAACGGGGAAAGGAAGTTACGTGCTCGACGTCAACTTCTTCGATGAACTTCGCATTGGCCTCGCCACTGCGGACGACATCCGTCAGTGGTCCTACGGTGAGGTCAAAAAGCCGGAGACTATCAACTACCGCACGCTCAAGCCCGAGAAGGACGGCCTCTTCTGCGAGAAGATCTTCGGCCCCACTCGGGACTGGGAGTGCTACTGCGGTAAGTACAAGCGTGTCCGGTTCAAGGGCATCATCTGTGAGCGTTGTGGCGTCGAGGTCACTCGCGCCAAGGTGCGTCGTGAGCGCATGGGGCACATCGAACTCGCCGCTCCCGTCACGCACATCTGGTACTTCAAGGGTGTGCCGTCACGTCTCGGTTACCTGCTCGACCTGGCTCCGAAGGATCTCGAAAAGATCATCTACTTCGCTGCCTACGTCATCACGACGGTCGACGACGAGCTCCGTCACAACGAGCTGTCGACCCTCGAGGCCGAGATGGAGGTCGAGAAGAAGTCGGTCGCCGATCAGCGTGACGCCGACCTCGAAGCTCGTGCGCAGAAGCTCGAAGCCGACATCGCCGAGCTCGAAGCAGAGGGTGCCAAGTCGGACGTACGTCGCAAGGTGAAGGACGGCGGCGAGCGCGAAATGCGTCAGCTGCGCGACCGTTCGCAGCGCGAGCTGGATCGTCTGGAAGAGATCTGGACTACGTTCACAAAACTGACCCCGAAGCAGCTCATCGTCGACGAGCTCATCTACCGCGAGCTCATCGACCGGTACGGCGAGTACTTCACCGGTGCCATGGGTGCCGAGTCGATCCAGAAGCTCATGCAGACCTTCGACATCGACGCCGAGGCAGAGTCGTTGCGCGAGACCATTCGTAGCGGCAAGGGCCAGAAGAAGCTTCGCGCGCTCAAGCGTCTGAAGGTCGTCGCGGCCTTCCAGAACAACCGCAACTCGCCGATGGGCATGGTTCTCGACGCTGTTCCGGTCATCCCACCGGAGCTTCGCCCGATGGTTCAGCTCGACGGTGGACGTTTCGCGACGTCCGACCTCAACGACCTGTACCGCCGTGTCATCAACCGCAACAACCGCCTCAAGCGACTGATCGATCTCGGTGCTCCCGAGATCATCGTCAACAACGAGAAGCGGATGCTGCAGGAGTCGGTCGACGCACTGTTCGACAACGGCCGTCGTGGACGTCCGGTCACCGGACCGGGTAACCGTCCGCTCAAGTCGCTGTCCGACTTGCTCAAGGGCAAGCAGGGTCGCTTCCGCCAGAACCTCCTCGGTAAGCGCGTCGACTACTCGGGTCGTTCCGTGATCGTCGTCGGTCCTCAGCTCAAGCTGCACCAGTGTGGTCTGCCGAAGCTGATGGCACTCGAGCTGTTCAAGCCGTTCGTGATGAAGCGCCTGGTGGATCTGAACCACGCGCAGAACATCAAGTCGGCCAAGCGCATGGTCGAGCGTCAGCGTCCGCAGGTGTGGGATGTCCTCGAAGAGGTCATCGCCGAGCATCCAGTGCTGCTGAACCGTGCACCTACCCTGCACCGGTTGGGCATCCAGGCGTTCGAGCCACAGCTCGTCGAGGGCAAGGCAATCCAGCTGCATCCGCTCGTGTGTGAGGCGTTCAACGCCGACTTCGACGGTGACCAGATGGCTGTCCACCTGCCGCTGTCGGCAGAGGCTCAGGCCGAGGCACGCATCTTGATGCTGTCCTCGAACAACATCCTCTCGCCTGCGTCGGGTCGTCCGCTCGCCATGCCGCGTCTGGACATGGTCACGGGTCTGTTCCACCTGACTCGTCTCGACGACGGTGCCATCGGTGAACGTGCCGACGCCAAGACGGACCATGCCGAGTTCGGTGCGTACTCCAGCCCGGCCGAGGCCCAGATGGCCGTCGACCGCGGTTCGCTCACCGTGCAGTCGCAGATCAAGGTTCGGTTGACGCTGCAGCGTCCGCCGCGCGACATCGAGACCGAGCGTTTCCCCGACGGTTGGCGTCGTGGCGAGTCTTGGATCGCGGAAACGACATTGGGACGCGTTCTCTTCAACGAGCTGCTGCCGGCGGACTACCCGTTCGTCAACGAGCAGATGCCGAAGAAGCGTCAGGCGACGATCATCAACGATCTCGCCGAGCGTTACCCGATGATCGTTGTTGCGCAGACCGTCGACAAGCTGAAGGACGCAGGCTTCTACTGGGCCACGCGTTCGGGTGTCACGATCTCCATCTCCGACGTCCTCGTGCCGCCGGAGAAGCCGGCGATCATGGAGACCTTCGAGGCTCAGGCCGATCAGATCGAGAAGAAGTACCAGCGTGGCGCACTCGACAAGGTCGAGCGCAACTCTGCACTGGTCAAGATCTGGCAGGACGCGACCGAGCAGGTCGGTAAGGCCATGGAGGCGCACTTCCCCGACGACAACCCCATCCCGATGATCGTGAAGTCCGGCGCAGCCGGAAACATGACTCAGGTGCGGTCGCTCGCCGGCATGAAGGGCCTGGTGACCAACCCGAAGGGTGAGTTCATCCCGCGTCCGATCAAGTCTTCCTTCAAGGAAGGCCTGACGGTTCTCGAGTACTTCATCAACACGCACGGTGCTCGTAAGGGTCTGGCGGATACGGCACTTCGTACCGCCGACTCGGGTTACCTGACCCGTCGTCTCGTCGACGTTTCGCAGGATGTCATCGTTCGGGAAACCGACTGTGGCACCGAGCGCGGCATCAACACGACCATCGCCGAGAAGCTCGCCGATGGCACGATGATCCGCGACGCTCACGTCGAGACCAGCACGTACGCCCGTACATTGGCGAGCGATGCTGTCGACGCGAACGGCACGGTCATCGTCGCTCGTGGACATGACCTCGGCGATCCGGCCATCGACGCGTTGCTCGAAGCGGGCGTCACGTCGGTCAAGGTTCGCTCGGTCCTGACCTGCACCACCGGTACCGGCGTCTGCGCCACTTGCTACGGCCGTTCGATGGCCACGGGCAAGTTGGTCGACATCGGTGAGGCCGTCGGTATCGTCGCCGCACAGTCGATCGGTGAGCCCGGTACTCAGCTGACCATGCGTACCTTCCACCAGGGTGGTGTCGCCGGAGATGACATCACCGGTGGTCTGCCTCGCGTGCAGGAGCTGTTCGAGGCACGTGTGCCGAAGGGCAAGGCTCCGATCGCGGACGTGTCGGGTCGTATCCAGCTCGAGGACGGCGATCGTTTCTACAAGATCACCATCGTCCCGGACGACGGCGGTGAGGAGGTTGTCTACGACAAGCTCTCCAAGCGTCAGCGTCTGCGTGCTTTCAAGCACGACGACGGCACCGAGCGACTTCTGTCGGACGGTGACCACGTCGAGGTCGGCCAGCAGCTCATGGAAGGTGCTGCCGATCCGCACGAGGTTCTGCGCGTGATGGGTCCTCGTCAGGTTCAGATCCACCTGGTGAACGAGGTCCAGGAGGTGTACCGGTCGCAGGGTGTGTCGATTCACGACAAGCACATCGAGACGATCGTGCGCCAGATGCTCCGTCGTGTCACGATCATCGACTCCGGCTCCACCGAATTCCTGCCCGGTTCTCTTACCGAGCGCAGCGAATTCGAGGCGTCGAACCGTCGCGTCGTGTCCGAAGGTGGCGAGCCCGCAGCCGGACGTCCGGTCCTGATGGGTATCACCAAGGCCTCGCTGGCAACCGATTCGTGGCTGTCTGCAGCGTCCTTCCAGGAGACCACTCGTGTGCTCACCGATGCGGCTATCAACTGCCGTAGCGACAAGCTCATAGGTCTGAAGGAGAACGTCATCATCGGAAAGCTCATCCCGGCTGGTACCGGCATCAACCGGTACCGGAACATCCAGGTGCAGCCGACCGAAGAGGCGCGTGCCGCGGCATACGCGGTGCCGTCGTACGACGATCAGTACTACAGCCCGGATGGCTTCGGAGCCAACACCGGCGCAGCAGTGCCGCTCGACGACTACGGCTTCTCCAACGAGTACCGCTAGGCGTTTCTGCTAGAAGACGAAAGCCCCGCACTCCGACTTCGGTCGGGAGGCGGGGCTTTTTTCGTGCGATAAAACAACCAAGCCCCGCACTCCGACTTCGGTCGGGAGGCGGGGCTTTCTTCGTGCGACAAAACAACCAAGTCCCGCACTCCGACTTCGGTCGGGAGGCGGGGCTTTTTTCGTGCGATAGAACAACCAAGCCCCGCACCCATTTTCCTGGGTGCGGGGCTGTTCCGTGAGTTGACGAATTCGGTTCGCGAACTCTGCTGACGGGTGGCGCTGGGACTCGCACCTACCGCCCGTCGGCAATCACTTTCGCGATGTTGCGTTCGGCGAGCGCGGTGATGGTGAGAGAGGGGTTGGCTGCGCCGGTACTACCGGGGATCAGGGCGCCGTCGACGACGTAGAGTCCGTCGTGCCCTTTGACGCGTCCGTACGAGTCGGTGACGTCGCCGAGGACCGCACCACCGAGCGGGTGGGCGGTGAAGGTGTCGTCGACGTCGCGGGTGAACGGCTCCGCGGAGACTACGGTGCCGCCGGCCTGAGCCATCTTGTTCTGCACTGCGCGTAGTGCTTCGACGGTGTCACGGCTGCCGCCTTTGGGCCAGTTCAGCGTCATCGAGTCGGTGGCGGCGTTGTAATGGAAGTCTGCCCGGAGTGGGTCGATCGTCATGCCGAGCGAGCCGATGAAGCCGAGGTCCGTGGGTACGCCTGGGACATACCAGTTCTCGACGGTGAGGGGGAGTCCGGAATCGTCGACGATTCGGGATGCGCACGGTGCGCCCTGCGGTACGCCTGCAGCAGGTCCGAGCGATCGCGTCATCGAGGCGTCGCCGTTGGTGCCCCAACCACGACCGACGAACTCGTTCAGATTGCCCAAGGTGCCGGTGGCCTGCGCACGCACGAGAAGCTCTGTGGTGCCGATGGATCCGGCTCCGAGAACGAGTTTGTCGCAGGTGAGCGTGCGAGTTTCGAGAACATTGCCTACCGCGTCGAGGCGTCGTACCTCGACGCGGTAGCGGCCGCCGGATTCAGTGCCGATCGAGGCGACTTCGTGGCTGTGGCAGACGGTTGCCCGTCCGGTGTTCTCGGCCTGCGGGATGTAGTTCTGGGTCAGGTCGTGCTTGGCGCCGTTCGAGTTTCCGAAGGTGCTTGCTCCGACGGTTGCGGACGGGCGGGACCGTCCGGTCATCTCATCGCGCAGAACGTTCCAGTTCCAGTTGCCGTCGACTCGTTCGGGTTGGTAGCCGGCGCGTCGGGCGTGGTCGTCCCAGGTTCGAGAGTGCGCGAAATTTGCGCTGTTGTAGATGTCGTCGGGCATCTGCGACGGCATCAGCATTGATCGGGCCTTGGGGTACCAGGTTCCGGCCATGTCGTCGTAGCTGAGCCTGCCGCCGAAGGAGAGGTCGAAGAATCGGCGTTCCGGTGCGATCGTGACGCCGGTGTAGACGATGGATCCTCCGCCGACAGCTGCGCCGCGCCAGACGGAAAGGTTCTCGAATCGGGTGGTGTCGAGTACGCCGCCGAACCTGTCCACGGGCCCGACGGGTAGGCCGGTGATGTTGGTGAACGAGTCTTGTTGCCACAGGCCACGGCCGTCGGCGGTCATGTCGGCGGTGAAGATCTCGCGCCATGGGTCCCTCGGCCAGCGCAGACCGCGTTCGAGGACGGTGACCTGACTACCGGCCTGCGCGAGGCGTAGCGCGGCCGCGCTGGCTCCGAAGCCGGAACCGATGACGATGACCGACGAGTGCTCCGGCGGTCGTGGCGGGTCGGCGAAGATTTCTGGGACGAGTGACCGGATCGAGCCGAGGCCGATCGGGATCGCGTGTGCTCGGGTTCCGGAAAGAAGTGGAGGTGCGGTAAGCCCAACGAGCCCTGCTGCTGCCAGTTGAAGGAGTTGCCTGCGTTTCACGTGTATTTGTCCCCTGAAGTCGATCGCGGCTCGTCGGCCATTGTTCCTCATTACGGGGCTTAAAAGCGACTGGTCTTTCGGATTACGTGAGATTTACCAGACGCAGCCCTGGGTGAGCAGGTGTTGCCAGCTCCTCCACAGGTGTGGCTGAAAGACTGGCGCGAATGATCATCGTTCTGGGGGCCGTATTCGTTGCGGTCGCGTTGCTGGGCATCGCCGCGCATATTGTCGATTCGACGGGTCAGTTCATGCTCGTTGCGGCCGCGCTTGCTCGTCTTCTCATGGTGGCGGCCGTTCCGGGTGCTGTGCTTCTCGGTGTGGGTGTCGGGTGGTGGGGCGTCGCGTTCGGGTCGTTGGTTGTCGTGGTTGCTCTCTCGACTCAGTTCCCTCTGGTTCGGTCGCGGTTTCGCAAGCCCAACACTCAGGGCACACGGTTCGGTGTGCTCAGTGCCAACATTCTGCTCGGTGAGGCTGATGCGGGTGCTGTGGTGGCTGCGGTCGATGCTCACTCGCCCGATGTGCTGACCGTTGTCGAGTTGACTCCTTCGGCGCACGAGGGGCTCGTTGCGGCGGGGATTCTCGAGCGCCTTCCGTACACGTTCGTCAGCGCGGCGTCGGGTGGAAACGGGACAGGCATCTATTCGCGATATCCCATCAGTGACGAGACTCGGCACGATGGCTACATCACCGAATTACTTTCGGCACGTGTGCAGGTTCCTGACGGTCCGTGGCCGCTGGTGTTTGCGGTGCACCCGGTGCCGCCGTGGCCACGGAACCCGTCGGAGTGGGTGCGCGAACTTGCCGCGCTCGGGCAGTTGATGGACAAGATCCCGCTCGACGACGGCCCAGTGGTGGTGTCGGGGGATTTCAATGCGACGTTCGACCACAAGCGGTACCGAGACTTGCTGAGCAATCGTTACCGCGACGCGGCGATGGAGGTCGGCGCTGGTCACTTGGCTACGTATTCTGCGGACGCGTGGTATCCGCCGTTGATAGCGATCGACCACATTCTTGTCAGCGACGCCGCGGTGATCGATGTGGGAGTCGTCGAACTTCCCGGCTCCGATCACCGCGGCATCCGCGCGGACTTGCTGCTACGCGCGCCCTGAGGCCGTCAGTCTTTGTGGGCGTAGTCCGGGAGTTCTTGGACTGCCCATTTGTTTCCGTCGGGATCGGCGAAGAACACGAACTTGCCCCATCCCAGGTCGACGACGGGGTCGACGTCGAGGCCTGCCGCGATGAGGTGCTCGCGCGCTTGTTCGGCGCTGGCGACGACGACCTGCATGCCCTCGACGCTCCCCGGTGCGGCAGTGGTGATGCCTTCACCGATGGCGATGGAGCAGGCGGATCCGGGTGGGGTCAATTGTACGAAGCGGATTTCGTCCGTTGGCCGCTCGTCGTGGTCTGCGTTGAATCCGATCTTGACGTAGAAGTCCTTGGCTCGGTCGACGTCGCTCACCGGGATCATGACGAGTTCGAGTTTGATGTCCATGTTTCGTTCGCTCCCTTTCGTTGTGGTGACAGCAAGCCTGCCAAGTATTGCGGACAGTTTCGGTCCGCGAGTCGAGTTTTCGTTCGGTGAACACTGCTGGCCAGAGAAATATGCACGACCGATCGGCTGTTGACGCTGGTGTGCTTCTGTCCATACTCGATCGCTCCCGCACGAGGACAGGCTTCGACGACGCTTCCGCTCCGACCGGGTCGATCGAGCGTGCTGTCCACGCCGAACAGCTTGGCTACCACCGGTTCTGGGTGGCAGAGCATCATGGCGTTCCCGGTATTGCCAGTGGTGCCCCGTCGGTGTTGCTTGCGGCAATCGGCGCGCACACCTCGCGGATCCGGCTCGGTTCCGGCGGCGTCATGTTGCCGAACCATCAGCCGTTCGTCGTCGCCGAGCAGTTCGCACTGCTCGCCGCTCTCTACCCGGGGCGTGTGGACGTGGGTCTCGGGCGCTCGCTCGGCTTCACCGAGCCTGTCCGCCGCGCGCTCCGAACCGGTCGCGAGGAAGCGGATACATTCGCCGACGATCTGGCCGAACTGTCGAGATTTCTCGACGGGACGGGCCCGGTGACGGTCAGGCCGGCGGTGCCTGCCCCGCCGATGTACGTCCTGGCGACAGGGAAGGGGTTGGCGATAGCAGCGAAAGCTGGGTTGCCCGTGGTGGTCGGCGGTCCGATTCTCTGGGGTGACGGTGCCGAGATCGCTGCCTATCGACGTCAGTTCCGTGCCACCGAGCTCTTCCCGACCCCCCGCGTCATCGTCTCGCTCGACATCATGATCGCGGACTCGGCAGCCCGTGCTCGCGAGTTGATGCTGCCCGAGGCCTGGGCAATGGCTCAATCGAGGAACACCGGAGAGTTTCCACCGCTCGTTCCGATCCGAGAAATCGATCTCGACGCCGTGCCCACTCGAACGAGGGAGCGAGTGGAACGTTCGATCGATTCATCGGTGCACGGCACGGCCCACGAGGTTGCCATTCGGCTCGAGGAGTTGATCGAGCGCACCGACGCCGACGAGATTTTGGCGTCGACTTCGACCTACGACCGAACTGCGCTGGCAGTCGCCGACGCCGAATTATGGAAGCTGTTTGCTCCTTCGCTGTCGACTCGAGCCATCGCCGAGTGAAGGTGTTGCGCAGTACAGTGAAGAACGAGACGAATCAGTCACCGGAGAGGTCGTCATGGCAGGCAAGAAGCTGGACAGAGTTCATGCACAATCCGCGCTCGAGACAGTGCGTGAGAACCCGCTGATCGCGGTGATCGCTGCGGCGCCTGCCTTGGTCGTTTTCGGGCTCGTGTGGTGGCTCGCCGGGTTCGGAACCGCAGTGGTTCTACTTCTCGCGATCGGCGTCGTCGGCCTGGTCGTCGCCAAGTTGCGCAGCTAGTCCGTCGTTTCTCGGGGCACATGGAACTGCGTGAGCGAGGCCATGCCCGGCCCGAGATCGGCCCACGGCGCTGCAGTGGTCAGCACGGCGATAGCTGATGTCGGAAACTTCACGTTGATGGCATCGATTGCCGAGGACTCGTTTTTCGACGCCAGTTCCAGTGCCGTCCAGGGTATTCCGGGTGCGTGTCCAACGATGAGCAGGGTCGAAACGGCAGCTTCGGTCAGCGCGATTTCCTCGAAAATTTCTTCGGGGGAGCCGCCGTAGATCCGTTGTTCGAATCTCACCGGCGCATCGATGCCCGTCGCGATCAAGGTTTCTCGGGTGCGGGTGGCAGTGGAGCAAATGACGGCGTCGATGTTGCCGACGTTCTCGGCTATCCAGCGGCCTGCGAGTGTTGCCTCGCGCCGACCACGATCTGCGAGGGGGCGATCGTGATCCGGCGTCCCTTCCGGGTAGCCGGATTTACCATGTCGCATGAGTACGAGGGTGCGCAGTTCGGCCATCGATCCACCGTATCGGGCCGGGGCCACCACATCCATATGCTTGCGCAGCGGAGGTCGCGATGCAGACCACAGGGTGCGCACCTGCTACCTTGAACGCCGTTCAAGTTTGCGCTCACAAGGAGTCGTCATGGCAGGTCTCGAAGGTGCACAGAGCTCGGCAGCGTCCAGTTCCGAAGCAGTGTCCGGTTCCAAGGTAAGGATCTCGGCACGGGACATGGCGCAGATCGCCGTCTTCGCCGCGCTGCTGGCCGCCCTGGGACTCCCCGGCGCAATCACGGTGGGTTTCAGTGGCGTTCCCATCACGCTCCAAACCCTCGGCGTCATCCTCGCCGGTGCGATCCTCGGTGCCCGCAAGGGCACGGCGGCCGTCGTGGTGTTCATCGCGCTGACTCTCATCGGTCTGCCTCTGCTGTCCGGTGGTCGCACCGGTCTTACAGCACTCGCGGGCCCCAGCGCCGGATATCTCATCGGGTGGATCCCGGCGGCGTTCGTCATCGGCCTGCTGACGGCCCGCATCCTCCCGAAATATCCGATAGCACTCGGTCTCGCGATCAACGCCCTCGGCGCGATCGTGATCATCTACATTTTCGGCACGATCGGCCTGTTGCTGCGCACCGACATCGGCGTGTGGGGCGCGATCTCCACCAACTTCGCATTCATCCCTGGTGACCTGGTCAAGGTCGTCATCGGCGCCGTGGTCGCCAAAAGTGTGCACCGAGCGTATCCCGGTTTGATTCGTTCGTGAGTCTGCTTCTGGGCGGGCGCGGGTCTTCGCTCGCGATCGACTGGAACGGGCGAGCCCTCACCTACCAACAGCTCGACGCCGCCGTCGAAAAATGGCCCGAGTCTCGGATGCACGACGCGTCGGAGTTGGACCTTCCCGATGCCCTGATCTGCGTGTTCGCCGCAGCGAGTCAGGGAGCAACGGTGCGAGTGGAGAATCCGGACGCCAGGCCGGTCCACGGGAACGTGGATCCCGACGCGTTCCTGCTCGTTGCGACTTCGGGTTCGACCGGCAGGCCGCGCGCGCTGGCTCGTACTGCTGCGTCGTGGACCGACAGCTTCGCCGAGTTCACCTCGATTGCCGGCATCACCGCTGCTGATCGAGTGTTGGTCACCGGTCCGTTGCACGCCACGATGCACTTGTTCGCGGCCGTTCATGCTCTGTGGATCGGTGCCTGTGTCACAGACGACAGCGGGAGTGCGACGGTGGCTCATGCCGTCCCAGCGGTCCTTCGCGATCTCCTCGATCGAGCACCGGCGCTTCGCCTCGCCGTCGTGGCCGGTACGGCTCTGGATGCGGGAGCGCAGGAACGCGCGCACGGTATCGACCTCGTCGAGTACTACGGGGCGGCGGAGCTGTCCTTGGTCGCTGCGCGTCGGGTGCCTGAACCGTTGACTTTGCTCGCTGGCCTCGAAGCGGAGGTTCGCGACGGGCTTCTGTTCGTGCGGTCGCCGTATCGGGTCCTCGGAGCTCCGGAGTGGTTCGGTGTCGGAGACCTGGCCGAGCTCGGGCCGAATCGGCAGCTCGTCGTACGCGGGCGCGGTGATGCCGCGGTCAACGTGGGCGGAACTACGGTGATCGCGGAGGACGTCGAGTTGGTGCTGGATTCGATCGATGGTGTTCGAGCTTCGGCTGTCGTCGGAACGCCGCATTCGGTGCTCGGTGCGACGGTGACTGCCGTTGTGGAGCTTCACGACGGGGCGGACGTGGATTCCGTCAAAGCCGAGGCCCGCGGACGCTTGTTTCGTGAAGCCGTGCCCAGGCGCTGGATCGTCGTCCCCGCTCTGCCTCGCACCGGTAGCGGCAAGATCGCCCGTGCGCGGGTGACAGACTCGATCTCATGACCTCCGCTCCAGTTCTCGTCGCTCCGTGGCGGACCCCGATCGGTACAGCCGGTCACGGGTTTGCCGATCTGACGACGACCGACCTCGCTGCTCCGGTGTTGCGGGCAGTGTTGGCGTCGTTGCGTGAATCGGGGTGCGAGGACGCAGTGGACGACGTGGTTCTCGGCAATTGTCTCGGGCCTGGTGGCGATCCGGCCCGTATTGCAGCGCTGAGCGCCGGCCTCGGCGTCGAGGTGCCGGGGGTGACGGTCGATCGGCAGTGCGGTTCGGGGCTCGAAGCGGTGATGCAGGCCGCGATGCGGGTGCGCAGCGGTGACGAGAGCGTGATCCTTGCGGGCGGAGTCGAATCGGCGAGTACCGCACCGTGGCGGTTCTGGCCACCGCAGGCGGGGTCGGAACCAGTTCGCTACACCCGTGCGCCCTTTGCACCCGACGGCTTCGAGGACCCGGACATGGGCGTCGCTGCCGACGATCTTGCTCGCCTTCGAGGTATCGACCGTGTTCGCCTGGACGGGTATGCCGCACGGTCACATCGGCTTGCCGCCGAATCCGATTTCACTTCCGAGATCGTGCCGGTCGCCGGGATCGAGCGAGATCAGCGCATCAGATCGAATATGACCGCCGAACGGCTGGCGCGGCTTCGCCCGAGTTTCTCGCCGTCGGGTACCGGTACGGCCGGTAACTCGTGCGGGATCTCCGATGGCGCAGCGGCGCTCGCAGTCACCACCGAATCGCGTGCGAAAGGCCTTCCAGCGCTGCGTGTTCTGGGCGCGGCCGTCGCCGGCTCGGATCCGGCGTTGCCCGGCCTCGGGCCGGTTCCCGCTATCGAGAAGGTGTTGCGTCGAACGGGCGTCGCCCTGTCCGACGTGGGAGTCGTGGAGATCACCGAGGCTTTCGCGTCGGTGGTACTCGCGGTGTCGGACGAACTGGGGCTGGATGAGAACCTACTGTGCCCGCAGGGTGGCGCCATAGCGATGGGTCATCCGTGGGGGGCATCGGGCGCAATTCTGTTGGTGCGCATGGCATCTCAGATGCTGGCTGACGGCGGCCCCGAGTTGGGGCTGGCTGCGTGCGCCATCGGCGGCGGACAAGGGATTGCGATGATCGTGGAGCGTGCGTGGTGAGTGAAGTTGTGTTCGAGGGTGTCAAGCATGCGTTCGGTGATCGTGAGGTGTTGCGCGGCATCGACCTTCGGTTCAGTGAGCGGCGTGTGGGGATCATCGGTTCCAACGGCTCGGGTAAGTCGACGCTGGCTCGGATGATCAACGGCCTGTTGGCGCCGACGTCGGGAACGGTGACCGTCGACGGTGTGGACGCATCCAAGAAGGGCGCGCAGGTCCGTAAGAAGGTCGGCTTCGTCTTCACCGATCCCGATACTCAGATCGTCATGCCTACTGTTTCGGAGGATCTCGCGTTCTCGCTGCGCCGTTCGGGACTGAGCAAGGCAGAGATCGCTGAACGTGTGCACGAGATCCTGGTGCGATTCCGTCTCGACCGCCACGCAGAGCATCCGTCCCATCTGTTGTCCGGCGGGCAGAAACAGCTCCTGGCGATCGGAGCCGTCCTCATCCGGCGCCCCGAGGTCGTCATTGCCGACGAGCCGACGACGCTCCTCGATCTGCGCAATGCCCGCGTCGTCGCCGAGGCACTCGATTCGATGGATCAGCAAGTGATCGTCGTGACGCATCATTTGGCGCTGCTGGACAGCTTCGAGCGCGTCATCGTCATCGACGACGGGCTCGTCGCGTTCGACGGCGCCCCGAAGGATGCGGTTCCGGCATATCGGGAACTCGTCGAATGATCGGCCTGTATCGGCCGGGGACGTCGTTCCTGCACCGATTGCCTGCGTGGGTGAAGCTGCTCCTGCTCATCATCTCGATCGTCACCGCGACCGTCGTGGTCCGAACACCGATTCAGGTCGGGATCGTCGCTGCACTGGTCGCGGCACTGTTCCTTCTTGCTCGGATACCTGTGAAAGTTGCTCTCGCCCAACTGCGCCCGATCATCTGGATGCTGCTGATCATCGGCGTCTTCCAGGTGATCATCACCTCTCCCGCTCGTGCTGTCGTGGTGTGCGGCGTTCTGCTGATCTCGGTGGCATTGGCCGCGCTGGTCACGCTCACCACACGCGTGACCGACATGCTCGACACCGTCACCCGCGCTCTGGGGCCGCTACGCAGATTCGGCGTCGACCCCGACCGGATCGGCCTCATGCTCGCCCTGGCCATCAGGTGCATTCCCATTCTCGCGACGATCGTGCACGAGGTCGCCGAGGCACGGAAAGCGCGGGGCCTGCAATGGTCCATGACTGCGCTCGTGACGCCCGTCCTCGTCCGTGCGCTGCGAACCGCGGACGCGATGGGCGATGCTCTCGTCGCGCGGGGCGTCGACGATGACTGAGGTCCTCCAGTGAGCGAACTACTGACCGGTCGGATCGCGCAGTATATCCGCGACAAACCTTCCTCGCTTGCCGTCGTCGACAGTGGAGGCGCAGTGACGTACGGCGAGTTCGGTGAGCTGGTCACAGCCGCGGCGGCCGGCATGTCGGGAATGCGAAGAGTGGCTGTGCTCCCGACGTCGGACATCGGATCGCTCGTAGCCGTGACAGCGGCGATGTCGTCGGGAATCGGTGTGGTGCTTCTGCATCGTCACTTGCTGCCCGAGCAGTTCGCGCGCGTGCTGTCTCTGACGCGACCCGATGTCGTTCTGGCAGCACCGAATCAGCATGCGCGGTTGCGGAGGATGGGCGCCGCGGCCCCGACGTCTGTCGACAGCATCCAGGTCCAGGGTGTTCTGGCGCATGGCGCTGCCGACGAAGACAGTGAACTTCTCATCGGAATCACCTCGGGCACGACGGGGGAACCCAAACTGTTCGTCCGCGATCAACGATCCTGGGCCCGTACCCTCGACCGTTCCGACTCGACCTTCGACATCCGCGCGGGTGACCGCGTGGCGACGCCGGGCGTACTCGACCACACGCACTTTCTCTACGGTGCGCTGCACGGACTCACCCGCGGCGCGATCGTCGACGTCCGACCGGTGGACAGTTCGCTTTCCAGCGGCGCGACACACCTGTATTCGGTGCCGACAATTGCCTGGGATGTGGTCCGGTCCGGAATCGGCCCGGTGCCGAGTGTGCGCGAAGTGCTGTCCAGCGCGGCGCGGTGGCCGTCCTCAGGCAGATCGGCGCTGCAGGAAGCACTCCCGAATGCCTCGCTCGTGCACTTCTACGGAGCGTCGGAGTTGAGTTTCGTCTCCTTCGACCGCGGTATCGACCCGGGACCGGGGACATTGTTCGACGGCGTCGACATCGAGATCAGGGATTCGGAGATCAGGGATTCGATCGTCCACGTGCGCAGCGACATGCTGTTCGACGGCTACCTGACCGAGGATGGTGTGACCGGCGGCCCCGTCGACGGGTGGATGACCGTGGGGGACCGAGGGAGACTCGGGAGCGGTGAAAACCTGTCGGGCGGTGAAAACTTGGCGAGCGGTGAAAACTTGGCGGGCGGTGAAAATCCGGCGGGCGGTGGGAATCTGGGGGACATGGGGAGTCTCGAGGGAAGGCAGTTGACGTTACTCGGCAGGGACACCGACATTCTGATTCGTGCGGGTTTGAATGTGGAGTTGGCTCCCATCGAGTCCGCGCTCACCGCGATTCCTGGCATTGTGGAGGCAGCGTGCGTCGGAGTCCCGGACGTTCGTATGGGGGAAGTTCCAGCGGTGGTGATCGTGGAAGGTGCGAACCCGCCGTCCACCGCCGAGATCTGGCGGCACCTGCGTCGAGAGCTACCGAGCCCTAGTATTCCGGTGCAGATTCTGACGCTCGAGCAGTTGCCGCGGACGCCGCGGGGTAAGGTCGATCGTCAGGAGATCGGGGCAATTTTCGCGACCGTCCGTACTGCGCCGTCGACGACGAACCAGACTGTCAGCGAACCACTTTCGTAACGGTGCCGAATGTCGACCTGTTCTTTGCCGAGAACCGGATACAAGTACTCGATGACGGCCCGGTGTCGTCCGGCGACGAGATCGGGGTAGTCGACCAGGAACTCCTCGACGGCATGCCAGTATGCCGCGTTGTTGACGTGATCGAACGAGTCGATATCGGTGGCACGCAACGGAAACTGGATATCGGTGTCCGACTCGTGCGGCACCGGCTCGGTGAGCCATGCCTTCCATTTGAGTCGATGTTGATCGGTGGTGCGTGCAAGCATGTCGAGGGCATCGTCGCTGATCCGTGTCGGCATACCGGTCTTCGCGCTGATGCTGATCCAGAAACCCTCGGTTTCGATGGAGCCGCCTTTGCCGGTCGACATCGAGACCCGCATGTTGGACCAACGCGTCGACATCGATGAACACCAGCGCCGCAGATGGATGTGGTCGGGGAACGGTACTGGTTCATGGACGTCGATGACCGTACGCCGAACGATCCAGAATGGATCGGTGAGGCCGAGGGGTGTCGCTGCAAGATTGTCCGACCCGATGTCCTGCAGATAGCGCGCGATGCCGTCGAAACGCAAGCGGCCGGCTGGGGCGACATCACCGGTACGTACCGGCCAATCGGTTTCGAACCCTTCGCCTTCGGCAGGTAGTGGTGCCAGGGCGTCGTCGAAGCCCGCTGGCTCTACGGTTCCGGCATTGTCCACGTGTGTCGCTCCTTGTTACCGGTGGGTTCGTTTCTCGAATCGAACCTACCCGGTGCGGGTCAGAGAACTCGACGAGCCTTCATCCCGTCGAAGACCGGAGCGACGCGGACGACATCGCCGGTGGTGGGGGCGTGGACCATCTGACCATTGCCGATGTAGATGGCCACGTGCCCCGGCCCACCGGATTGCCAGTTCCCGAACAGTAGATCCCCGGGCTGAGCCAGCGGCAACGGAATCTCGGTGCCGACACCCCATTGGGTCTCCGAGGTTCGGGGGAGCGTCACCGCGCCACCGGAGGCCTTGTACACCGCGTACGACGTCAAGCCCGAGCAGTCGAACCCCCCACCGGACGGCCCGTTGATGTTGCCGCCGCCCCACACGTACGGCAGGCCGAGGTAGTCCATGGCGAGTTGCACTGCTCGTCCGCCGATACCGGCAATATCGATGCCGGCGAACGGCGTCAGGATCGCGGCGAACTGCATTTCAGTCGCGCGAATCTTGGCAACGTACGGCTTCGTCTGGTTCTCGTAATCGGGTGTTCCCGACGGCATTCCGCCGGACTTGAGGACCGCGCCTGCGCCGGCGTTGTAGCCGGCGATGGTCAGGTCGAGACTGTCGCCCTTGACCAATCCGGCCGACTTCCACTTCTCGACTTGACTGTTGATGTCGCAGAGCAGGTTTCCCGACGCCATGACCGAATCGGCGATGCCGTTGATGTCGGCTACGCCGTCGCCGTCGGCATCTTTGCCGTAGGTGCGCCAGGTGGCGGGCATGAACTGGCCGGGTCCGCGGGCACCGGACACCGATACCGGTGAGGTCGGTCCGTGCCGGAATCCGTTCTCAGCTGCGTACAACGCGGCGATCGTCGGTGCTTTGACTCCGCCACAGATCGATCCTGCGCGGGTCAGCCACGGAACGAACGCGGTGATCGCTCCTATCGGTGACAGCGAGACCCCGGTGAAAGTCGCAGGTAGACCGGGGAACAGCGCCCGCCTGAGTGCTTCGGCGGCAGGCATGAACGCAGTTTGGTTGGTGATCTGCCCGAGTGAGTACGTCAATCCGCCGAATTGGACCGATCCTGCGTTGGTGGGAAACACCGAGGGCGCAAAGGCGCTTGGCGTAGTGGTCGTATCGGTTGTCGTCGAGATCGCGGCGGCAACAGGCGCTGGAACGTCGGCAACGGGAGCGGTTTCCAGCTTGGCGGGTTCTGCTGGCTTCGGGGGCAACATCGGTTCGGCTGCATCTTCGATGGCCGTCGCTGCGTTGTCGAGGGCAGTGCCCGCGACATCGGCTGCCGGCGCGGGCAATGTACCGAGCAGGTCATCGAGTTGCTTCTGCAACGTTGGACCGGTGTCCTCCGCGGCCGCCGCGACGCTGTGGGCGCCGTCTTTGACCTGTGGGGGAAGGTCTGTCGCTGCCACCGCTCCTGCAGCGGACACGATTACGGCAACGATGACTGCGATTGGATCGCCTGCCATGTAACAACTCCTGGTGCTCGAGCTCTCCCCGACGTTCCATGTCAACCCATTCATGTGAGGTGACTCACACATCATGCACGTTGGGACCGATTCGCGGAGCGAAATAGAACACGTTCTAGTGGGTGGCGACAAAAAATCACCCCTGACGCACACTTCACACCGACCCGAGCTGGTGTTCCGCGTAGGTTGGCGGTGAGAAATCACTACCGACAATTCCGAGCAGGGGAGCGAAAGATCATCGACAAATACGTGCTGTCGCCCGAGACCGTGTGGGACCCCGGTGCGCAGCTACTGTCGCAGTGCGTAGTCGTGGAGAACGCCGACCGCACGCTGTATCTGTCCGGCCAGACATCGATCACCGCAGATGGTCGGTTCGCGGGCATCGGAGATGTCTCGGCTCAGATCCGGCTGGCGTTCGAGAACATTCGGCTCATTCTCGACGCGGCCGGCGGTACCTTGGCCAACGTCGTCAAACTGACCGTGTACTTCACCGACCTCGGTGACTTGGACACGTACACCGGCATTTTGGGCGAGCTGTTCGTCGAGAGCAGGCCTGCGCAGACCGTTGTCGAAATCAGCAGGCTCGCGATGGACGAGTTGCTGATCGAGATCGATGCGATCGCGGTGCTCTAGACGAGCGTCGACCAGTAGTCGGAGAACTCGATTCCGATCGCTGCGATGACGATTGCGTACCAGATCGCCAAGATCGTCCAGCGCCATTCGAGGAGAACTCGGGTGATGGTGCCTGCGTGTTCGCGGTCGACCAGTTGGGACAGCGAGACTATGAAGATCGGTATCGTCACCGCCCACACGACCATGCAGTACGGGCACAGCGCATGGATCTCGTAGAGGCTCTGGTAGATCAGCCAATGCACGAACACCACACCGAGTGCCGTGCCGGTGCTGAGACCGAGCCAATACCAGTGCGGCAGTGCGATTCGGCCGAACGTCAGAATTCCCGTCATCAGCACCACGGTGAAGGCCACGATCCCGATGATCGGGTTGGGGAACCCGAACAACGCGGCCTGCTCGGTCGTCATGACCGAACCGCAGGACAGTACCGGATTGAGATTGCAGGACGGCACGTATGCGCTGTCTTCGAGCAATTTGATTCGCTCGATAGTCAGGGTCAGGGCCCCGAGGAGACCGAGAAAGCCGCCGATCGTGAGGACCCAGGCGGTGGCTCTACTCGCTCTCACTTCGCAGCCATCACTGTGCAGCGGTGATCGCGGCGCGCAAACCGTCCGGAGTCGGGTTCGACACGACGGTCCCGTTGACGGAGACGGTCGGTGTGCTCGAGATGCCCTCGTCGAGCGCGGCCTTCGTCTGGCTCGTCACGTAATCGGTGTAGGTGCCGTCGGTGATGCAGCTCGACAGCTCCGGGCTTTCGATGCCTGCCTGCCGGGCGATGGCTACGAGTTCGTCGTCGCTCAGGCCTGCTCCGCCCTCGGTGGGCTGCTGATCGAACATCGCCTTGTGCCAGGCAGGCCACGCGGAGGAGTCGGCTTCGGCGACGCACAGGCTCGCGTTCGCGGCGCGCGTGGAGTAATTGGTCGAGGACATGCGGTCGAGGATCGCGATCGGCCGGTAGTCGACGGCAATGGTGTTGTCCGCGACCAGTTCGGCGAGAGTGTCTCCGCTGATCGACTCGAACTGCTTGCACGCCGGGCACTGAAAGTCCTCGACGACGCTGACGACGACGGCAGCATTCGGATCACCGATTCGGATCGCCCCGTTGTCCTGAGTCGACGAGGGGGCTGCGGCCGGTGCGTCGGAATCGGAGTTCTTCGATGCGATGGAAAATCCGATGACGGCAATCAAGGCGACGAGTACGACGGCGATTCCGATCTGAATCAACGTGCGTCGCTTCTTGTCTTTTCCTTGCATGGCAGCTGTGGCAGCCTGTGCCTTCTTCTTGCTTTCGTTGCTCACTGCAGATCCCTTGCTCGCCCGACCAATGAAGTCCGGGACAATCATAGGCGGGTAAACCTGAGGTCAGGCTGAGCGCTGGACTGTCAGGTCAGCGAGATGATTCGTTCGACGGCGAATCCGTAGCCCGCCACTCCGAGGCCGGCGATGACGCCGCTGGCTATGGGAGATACGAACGAGTGGTGACGGAATTCCTCGCGAGCGTGCACATTGCTGATGTGCACCTCGATGATGGGGACTTCGGGGATGACGAGTGCGTCGCGCAATGCCACGGATGTGTGCGTCAGACCGCCGGGATTGATGACGATTCCCGACGCGGTACCGCGTGCCTGGTGTATCCAGTCGATGAGCTGTCCCTCGTGATTGGACTGCTCGGCGCGGATGGTTCGACCGTGTGCTGCGGCGGTCTTCTCACACAGTGCGACGACGTCGGCGAGGGTTTCGTGGCCGTACACCTCGGGTTGGCGAGTGCCGAGCATGTTCAGGTTCGGTCCGTTGAGCACGAGGATGTGTCCTTGGGCTGCGCTCGAGTCGCCGACCATGTGATCGCTCACTTTCATTCAGGGCGCGTACTACCGAAGGCGATCATTTCACAGGTCGTTGACACACTGTCCTAGTGAAAGCTGCGTGGCTGGTCTGGGGTGTAGGCGTCTTCGCATACATCGTCGCCGTCCTGCACCGCACCGCGTTCGGGGTGGCAGGACTGAACGCGGCCGATCGGTTCTCGGTCAGCCCGTCGCTGCTGTCGTCGTTCGTCGTTCTTCAGGTCGTCGTCTACGCCGCGATGCAGATTCCTGCCGGTGTGGTGCTCGATCGCGTCGGTTCACGCAAGATGATCGCGCTCGGTGCTCTGTTGATGACGATTGCGCAGATCACGCTCGCGCTGACGGAGTCGCTTCCGGTGGCGGTCGCCGCACGGGCGCTCGTCGGGGTGGGCGATGCGTTGACCTTCATTTCGGTGCTGCGACTCGTCCCGCGGTGGTTCGCTCCGCGGCAGGTTCCTATCGTCTCGCAGCTGACTGGTTTGCTCGGTCAGACCGGTCAGATTCTGTCGGCGGTGCCGTTCTTGATGTTGCTCGACGGGCCGGGCTGGACGTTTGCGTTCGGCAGTGCCGCGTCGCTCGGTTTACTTGCGTTCGTCCTGGCATTGGCGCTGATACGCGATGTGCCGCCAGGATCGGAGGTCGTCGAGCCGTCGACCTCGATGCGCGAGACTCTCGCCACGATCGGGCAGGTGTGGCGCCGCCCGGGCACTCGTCTCGGTTTCTTCAGCCATATGGGGACGCAGTTCTCCATCACCGTTTTCGCTTTGTTGTGGGGGATTCCCTACTTGACTTCGGGACAGGGTCTGTCTGCATCGACCGCGGGTGTGTTGCTGTCCATCTCGGTGTTCTCGGCCGTCGTGTCCGGTTTACTTCTCGGATTTCTGACGGGCCGGTACCCGATGCGGCGGTCGTGGCTGGTGTTGGCCATCATGATCAGCAATGCCGTGATGTGGGCGATCGTTCTTGCTCTACCGGGGCCGGCGCCACTGTGGTTGCTGGTGATGCTCGTCGTCGTCATTTCGGTCGGGGGACCGGGGTCGGTCATCGGATTCGACTACGCCCGTACGTTCAATCCGAGCGCCAATCTCGGCACTGCCCAGGGAATGGTGAACATTGGTGGATTCCTGGCTTCGCTGCTCGTGATCGCGTCCATCGGAGCGATTCTGCAAGCGAACGGCGGGTACACCTTCGACGCGTTCCGGTTGGCGTTTCTCGCGCAGTATCCGGTGTGGGTGGTTGCGATCACCGGAGTCCTGCTGACGCGTCGTAAAACTCGACGGCAGTTGGCAGTGGAAGGGATCCATCCGCGCACGATGCGGGAGATTTTCCAGTCGCGTCGAAAATCGTAACTAGACGCCGCGGTGGCAGGGTTGCGCGTCTGACAAATCGGATTGCAATCTCGCGTTCCCGAGAGCATGCTGGTGTTCCCAATTTACTTGTGTGTTGCAAGCAAACATATCGTAAAGGTGTAACCAAGCGGTGGTAACCGAACAAGAAGTGACGCAGCCCGCGTCCGGCGAACTCTCGCACCGTCAGATCATGACGATCCTGTCGGGGCTGATGATGGGGATGTTCCTCGCGGCGCTCGATCAGACGATCGTGTCGACGTCGGTCCGCACGATCGCCGACGACCTCAACGGATTCTCGGTACTCGCGTGGGTCACCACGGCGTACCTGATCACCTCGACGATTTCGACGCCGTTGTACGGAAAGCTTTCCGATCTCTACGGCCGTAAACCATTCTTCATGACGGCGATTTCCATCTTCGTCATCGGCTCGATGCTGTGCGGTATTTCGACGTCGATGTACGAGCTCGCGGCATTCCGGGCAGTTCAGGGCCTCGGCGCCGGTGGGCTGATGTCGATGGCGCTCGCCATCATCGGGGACATCGTTCCGCCGCGTGAGCGCGCGAAGTACCAGGGCTACTTTCTTGCCGTGTTCGGTACTTCGAGTGTGCTCGGTCCCGTCATCGGTGGTCTGCTTGCCGGCCAATCCACGATTCTCGGCATCACGGGTTGGCGGTGGGTGTTCTATATCAACGTCCCGCTCGGCATCATCGCGCTTGTCGTCGTGTGGCGCGTGCTGAACCTTCCGGTGTTCCGACGCGAGGCACGCGTCGACTGGTGGGGCGCGCTCCTGTTGGCGGTCGGTCTTGTCCCGTTGCTCATCATCGCCGAGCAGGGCCGGGTGTGGGGTTGGACTTCGCCGCTCGCGTTGATGTGTTTTGCGATCGGTGTCGTGGGCGTCCTCGCATTCGTTTTCGTGGAAGTGAAGATGGGCGACGACGCGCTCATCCCGATGCGCTTTTTCCGCAATCGATTGTTCGCATTGTGTATCGCGGTCAGTGTCATCGCTGGTGCGGCAATGTTCGGTGGCATTTCGCTATTGCCGCAGTATTTGCAGGTCGTCAAGGGATCGTCGCCGACGCTCGCCGGCTATCAGACGCTTCCGATGGTGGGGGCTCTCATGATTTCGTCGATCGTGTCGGGGCGCATGATTTCGAAAACTGGCCGCTACAAGATCTTTCCGGTAGTTGGCACAGCACTGATGGCGATCGGAATGTTCCTCTTCCACTATGTGCACGCGGATACTCCGCTGTGGCAGACCATGCTGATCATGGCGTTGTTCGGTATCGGTCTCGGTTCCATGATGCAACCGCTGACATTGGCAATTCAGAATGCGATGCCGCCCAAGGACATGGGAGTGTCGACAGCGGCTGCGACCTTCTTCCGCCAGATCGGTGCGACGCTCGGCGTCGCGGTCTTCCTGTCGATGCTGTTCACACAGCTCACACCGAAGACCACTGACGCACTGGTCGCGGCCAGTACGACGCCGGAGTTCCAGCAGGCCGTCCAATCGGCGTCGACGAGTGCGGACCCGCTGGAGAAGGGCTTCGCCGACGCCATCATTGCTCAGGACTCGTCGATCGCCGGCAGTGCATTGGTCGACAGTTCGTTCATGCAAAAGCTCGACAGCGCGCTGGCCGAACCTTTCCGTGTCGGATTCTCCGATGCCATGGACTATGTCTTCCTGGCCGTCTCCATCCTGATGGTCATCGGATTCGTGCTGGTCATCTTCGTCAAGGAGGTTCCGCTGCGGACGATGTCCGGCCTCGCAGCTGCCCAGCAGGAACGCGACGAAGCTGCGAAGGACGAAGCTGAGAAGGACGAAGCTGCGAAGGACGAAGCTGAGAAGGACGAAGCTGCGAAGGGCGAAGCTGCCGGGGGTGAGGCGGCGAAGGTCGAGGCTGCAAGAGCAGGCAGGGATCTTTAACGAAAGCTGCGCCGGGGAAAGTACTGCGCTGGGGAAGTGGCCCGCTAGAAAAGTGCGGCCTACACGCAAAGTGCTGCGCTGACGATCTCTGCGGTGAGCGATCGCTATCCAAGATGCGGCACTGCCCGGCTCGGTCGAGCAGGGCACTACCCGGCTCGGTCGAGCAAAGTTCGGAGCATGACTCGAGCAGCTACGCAGGCAGATCGATCCCTCGGAACACTCTCAGGTCCCTCGTAACTTTCGATGGTTACGAGGGACCTCCTGTTCCACATTTCAAAACGGCGCGGGGCCATCTGCATCCTCCGCGTTCCCACGAGTCCAGGGATTCCCTGGACGGTTGGGACCGCTGATGCTCGCGGCACTTTCATTGCTGCGCGCTGAGTCGAGGTGGCCTCCGCTGTGCCGGCCCGATTGGGCGGCCTGGCACTCGGTGAACGGTGTGCCCGGTCCGTCAGGTCCGGCGAGCTCGGTTGCCGTCTTGTTCGTGCTCGCAGGCTGGCGGCGGCATTGGGGGTGTCGCTTGCGTGGAATGGGGTAGCAGGCGGCAGTCGGACAGATCGGTCGTCCCGACTGTGCCCCCAGGCAGAGTGATCGCTGTCGAACCGGAACTCGAAGTCCAGTAGTCGATGCCCCGCGAGAGCATGACAGGAACCCAGACGCCCATTGTCTTGAGCATGTGGTGATAGCGGCAGAGGCAATGCAGATTGGTCAGTACCGTCCATCCGCCGTGTTTCGGGTCGTAGTGACGATAGGGCACCACATGGTCGATTTCGCAGGCTGCGGCCGGAACGTCACATCCCGGATGCCGGCAGGTGCGATCCCGCTGTCGAACGCATTTCGCCAGTTCGCTACTCGGGCGATAAGTGAGCGCACCGTCGGGTGGTTCGAGGAATCCGCCGTGACCATCGGGGTGCAGAGCCTCAGCCCGTGCTGGCTCAGCTGCAACAGCCTCTTCGATGTGCGCTACCAGCGTGTAGGACCCGGAGTAATCGGTAGCGGACTCAGTTGCGTTCGGCGCTGTGGTGCACTGCTGTGGCTTTGCCGGACGCTTCGGAAGGGTGAGTCCGCGCCTGCGGCGTCCATGACCCAACGGATTGAGCACAGTGTGCTTACCGAGATTGACTCCAGTCCCAGTCCCAGTCCCAGTCCCAGTCCCGGTGCCAGTGCCAGTGCCTGCGGAGTCGCCGGGCCCGTCACTCTCGGCACCTGCACCTGCACCTGCACCTGCACCTGCACCTGCACCTGCACCCATCCGCGCGTCACCCTCGCCACGCTCTGACCGAACATCGAGGCCCTGATCAGGGATCACGTCTACTAGACCGAGCGATGCGGCGAGATCGGCCGCTTCGGTCAGCAGTAGCTGCCAGTCTCCGTTTGCAGCAAGTTCGCGGGCATAGTCCGCATCGATCAATCCGTGCCCTGCGAGGTACCCGGGTAGGTCGGCGAGTCCAGCAAGGGTCGGTAGATCGATCGTCACTGTGGTCAGTGGGCTACGGCGGTCAGGCAATTCCCGTCGGGCGGTGCACGGATTGTCTTCGTCCTGTTCGCACGTGCACGAAACAAATGTCTCTTGATGCATGAGCGCCACGTACGCGGCCGCGAGTCGCTGGCCACGAGTGCGCGGATCACGGCGGCACAGAGTGTTCGCCATTTCGTTGACCAGTTGCCAGCACGCCGCGGCGTCACCTGCTTCGAGGTCTGCCTCGATGGTGGCGATCATGTCTCTGTCGCGGTATCGAACGCGGGTGAGCTTGACGAGATCCTTGCGAAGCGCAGCCGCCTCCTCCGGTGCAACGCGCTGCACGATTTCACAGATCTCGGTGGCGAGTGGCCCGGGGGAGAGGCGGCGCGCTGCGTGGAGAATTTCGGACTCGATGCGGACGGCAACTTCGAGTGAGAGTGGGTTGGTGTTTCGATAGATCGCCCGAACCCGCGCGAGATCCAACTCGCCGGCGTCGAATGCTGCTCTGACCCTGGGCAATCGGAGTCGGAGATCCATACCGATCTCTGCATAAGTGTCCGCCACAGCCTTGGAACATCCCAGCGCCCTCGCTGTCTCCGATGCCGCATAGCTCCCGGCATCCATGATCACCTCACCGACCTGCACGTTCTGGTGAATGCACGAATCCCAGATCGACGCTGCGAGCCGAACTTTGCGTGCGCAGGCCTGGTTCTCGATCACCGCTGCGTCGGAGAGCTTCTGAAGCGATGATCGATCGATGACTGGCTTCGGCTGCGGACCTATGTACGAAGCGAATGCACTTCTGCGACTCGAACTCATGAATCGAAGCCCCCCGGCAAGTCGATGTTAGAACGTATGTTCGATACTATCGCCTCCTGGGCTGCCCGTCAAGGGTTGGCTTCGCCGATTCGCTTGTAGTGCAGTCGAATACAAAATTCGAGTGCATACACCATGCCGTCAACATCCCGGCCCGAAGCCCTCTGGCCTGCGGTCGGCCAGCTCGCGGCGTGTTGGGCGCCCTGTGGCTCTGGGGTCAGCCCCTGTGCTGCAGTCGCACCCTTTGGCGGTTCGGCTACCCCGACCAGTCCGACGGTGTCGAGTTCGATCGCCGGATCGTTCAGAACCCGCTCGCAGGCGAGCTAGGGATGCTTCGCGGCAAGGGTGGACCGCCAACGCGCGCCCGCGCGAACGGCCGACGACGACAACGCAACCGTGGGCATGGTTGTCCCTGCGGTCTGCCAGTCTGGGCTCTGCGTAAGCGCTCTCTCGTCCTCCGGCCGAGCTCGACGGTTCCTCTCCGGACAACCCCTCGCGTCCTGCGGCCAGCTCGACGCGGTGCCCACTCCCGGGGTCGATGGCATGGAAGTGCTCGCTCGACGATTGACACCCCCTGACCGCCGGAGGGTCGACAACAATTAACAAGCAAGCGTGCTTGCTTTTTTATCGATCAGGTGTGAAACTTCCTCCATGGCCGACCTCGACTCGATCGTCGATGACCTCCGCGCCGAGGGTGATGCGCTCGACGCTCTCGTTGCTGGACTGACACAAGACCAGTGGGCGACGCTCACACCAGCACCGGGATGGACCGTTGCGCATCAGATCGCGCATCTGTCCTGGACCGACAATGTTGCCGAACGCACCACCGCGGGGGCGTCGGGGGATGCGATCGCTGCCGCAGAGTTCGATGGCGTGCTGAAGGCTGCATGGTCCGATCCCGCTGGTTTCGTCGACAGCGCCGCAGCGGAGGAGGCCAGCAATTCTGAACTCCTCGAGCTCTGGCGCACCCGCAGGCATGCGATGACCGACGCACTGAAACGTGTCCCGTCGGGTGTCAAGATTCCGTGGTTCGGACCGCCCATGAGCGCTGCTTCGATGGCAACGGCTCGCCTCATGGAAACCTGGGCTCACGGCCAGGATGTCGCCGACGCACTCGGTATCACCCGCGAGCCGACCGAGCGCATCGAAGCTGTCGCACACATCGGCGTCCGTACCCGCGATTTTGCATATGTGGTCAACCAACAGACTCCGCCGTCCGAGCCGTTCCGAGTCGAGCTGACCTCCCCCTTGGGTGAGCTGTGGACCTGGGGCCCCGGTGACGCTGCTCAACGCGTCACCGGCTCGGCGGTGGATTTTTGTCTGCTGGTGACGCAGCGGGCGCACCCGGAGAATCTCGACATCGAAGCCGTCGGACCGGACGCTCAGCACTGGCTGACCATCGCTCAAGCCTTCGCAGGCCCTCCAGGACCAGGACGAACCAAACAATGACAGTCAGAATCGGCAACTGTTCCGGCTTCTACGGCGACCGACTCTCGGCGATGCGTGAGATGCTCGAGGGCGGCGAACTCGACTATCTCACCGGCGATTACCTCGCGGAGCTGACGATGCTCATCCTGGGCCGTGATCGGGCGAAGGATCAGTCTCGCGGTTACGCAAAGACTTTCCTCCGCCAGGCCGAGGACTGCCTGGGGCTCGCGCTCGACAAGGGCGTCAAAATCGTCTCGAATGCTGGTGGCCTCAACCCGAGTGGCCTGGTCGAGGCACTCGACAAGCTCGGCACCGGCGCCGAAATCGCCTATGTGCACGGCGACGACTTGCTACCGCGGGCCCAAGAACTCGGCCTCGGTAGCCCGCTCACCGCCAATGCGTACCTCGGGGCCTGGGGTATCGTCGAGGCGCTGAACGCGGGTGCCGACGTCGTCGTCACCGGGCGTGTCACCGACGCTTCCGTTATCGTCGGACCAGCCGCCGCCCACTTCGGTTGGAGCAGAACCGATTACGACGCTCTCGCCGGAGCGGTTGTTGCCGGGCACATCATCGAATGCGGTACGCAGGCTACCGGTGGCAACTACTCGTTCTTCACCGAGATCGCGGATATGTCGCGGCCAGGATTCCCGATTGCCGAGATCGAGGCGGACGGATCGTCTGTCATCACCAAACACGAAGGCACCTCGGGTGCGGTGAGCGTCGGTACCGTCACAGCTCAACTGCTGTACGAGATCACCGGTGGCCGCTACGCGAACCCCGATGCCACAGCTCGAATCGACACAGCGTCGGTGTCACAGGTCGGAGCCGATCGAGTGCTGGTCAGCGGCGTGAAAGGCGAAGCGCCCCCGCCCACTGCCAAGGTGTCTCTCAACGCACTCGGCGGATTCCGCAACGAGTTCACCCTGATCCTGACCGGCCTCGACATCGAGGCCAAAGCCGCACTGGCGCAGCAGCAGTTCGAGTCCTGGCTTCCGTCGCGGCCGACCGAACTCGACTGGACGCTCGTGCGCACCGACAAGCCCGACGCCGAGACCGAGGAAACCGCGAGTGCCCTGCTCCGGTGCGTCGTTCGCGACAGCGATCCGAATGTTGTCGAGCGGCAGTTCTCCTCGGTGGCGGTCGAGCTGGCACTGGCCAGCTATCCGGGGCTTTCGGTGACGGCACCTCCCGGGAACGGAGCGCCGTACGGCGTGTTCACCGCCGGCTATGTGCCGATCGGCGAAGTGCCACATGTGGTCGTACTACCGGACGGGACGCAACGGGGGATCGAACCCGCGACCGAGACGCTCGAACTCGAACCGTTGACCGAACCAGACCTACCACCGGTGAGAGAGACGGAACCGACCATCCGCGTTCCACTCGGCACCATTGCCGCCGCACGCAGCGGAGACAAGGGTGGAAATGCGAACGTCGGCGTCTGGGTTCGCACGGACGACGAATTTGCTTGGCTGGCTCACGCTTTGACGGTCGAGCAGGTCGCACTCATGCTGCCGGAGACCGCGGATCTCGTCGTCACCAGACACGTTCTTCCGAAACTGCGGGCCGTCAACTTCGTCATCGAAGGAATCCTCGGAGAAGGCGTTGCGTCGCAGGCTCGTTTCGATCCACAGGCCAAGGGGCTCGGTGAATGGCTGCGTTCGCGCCACATCGACATTCCCGAAACTCTCGTCTTCACAGGGACACTCTCATGACGATATGGAATACTCCCGAGCGCGAGCAACTCCGAAAGACCGTGCGTAGCTTCGTCGAACACGACATAGTGCCGTACCTGAACGATTGGGAAGCAGCGGGGGAGCTACCCCGCGAGCTCCATCGGAAAGCTGCGGCACTCGGTTTGCTCGGCGCAGGTTTCCCGGAGAGTGTGGGTGGTGAGGGCGGGGACTTCGCCGACGCCGTCGTCATCTGCGAGGAAATCCACCAGGCCGGTGCCTCTGGTGGATTGTTCGCATCGTTGTTCACCGGTGGAATCGCGCTGCCGCATCTGGTGGCCGCAGGCGACACCGAGCAGATCGACAGGTGGGTTCGACCGACCCTCGCCGGCGAGAAAATCGGTTCGCTGGCCATCACCGAACCCGGTGGCGGCTCCGACGTCGGGCATCTGCGGACCAAGGCCGTGAAAGACGGTGACCACTATGTCGTCAACGGCGCCAAAACGTACATCACCTCGGGCTGCCGCGCGGACTTCGTCGTCACGGCGGTGCGTACCGGCGGCGACGGGGCAGCGGGGGTGTCGCTACTCGTGATCGAGAAGGACACACCAGGTTTCGAGGTGACGAGCAAACTCGAGAAGATGGGCTGGCGTGCCTCCGACACCGCGGAGCTGTCGTTCACCGACGCCCGAGTGCCGGTGGGCAATCTCGTCGGGGCCGAGAACTCCGGTTTCGCGCAGATTGCGCAGGCCTTCCTCACCGAACGTATCGCTCTCGCCGCGCAGGCGTACTCCAGCGCCCAACGCTGCTTGGATCTGACTCTGCAGTGGGTCCGCGATCGTGAAACTTTCGGCAAACCGCTCATCGCCAGGCAGTCCGTGCAGAACACGGTCACCGAGATGGCGCGCAAGATCGACGTTGCGCGGGTGTACACGCATTATCTCGTGGAGCAGTCCCTCGAATCGAGCAACGACTTCATCGCCGAGGTGTGTTTCGCGAAGAACACTGCCGTCGAGGCCGGTGAGTGGGTGGCCAACCAGGCAGTTCAGCTGTTCGGCGGCCTGGGCTACATGTGCGAAAGCGAAGTCGAGCGGCAATACCGCGACATGCGCATCCTCGGCATCGGCGGCGGCACGACCGAAATTCTGACAGGACTTGCAGCAAAACGATTGGGGTATCAGGCATGAGCGTGCTGAAGTCCACTCTCGACACTGCCTCCGCGCAGTACGTCGAGGCAACCGAGGCGATGAACACCAAACTCGCCGAGATCGATGTCGAGCACACCAAGGCTCTGCTCGGCGGAGGCGAGAAGTACATCGAGCGTCATCGGGGGCGCGGCAAACTCCTTGCCCGCGAACGCATCGAGTTACTCGTCGACGAGGACTCGGCGTTCCTCGAACTATGCCCACTTGCTGCCTGGGGCAGCGACTTTCCGGTCGGCGCCAGCACGGTGGTGGGCATCGGCGTCGTCTGCGGCATCGAATGCCTGATCGTGGCAAACGATCCGACGGTCCGCGGCGGTGCCAGCAACCCGTGGACGTTGAAGAAGGGGTTCCGCGCCAACGACATCGCTATGCAGAACCGTCTGCCGGTCATCTCGCTCGTCGAGTCCGGTGGCGCCGATCTGCCGACGCAGAAGGAAGTTTTCATTCCTGGCGGCCGCATGTTCCGTGACCTCACACAACTGTCGGCTGCGGGCATCCCCACCATCGCCCTCGTTTTCGGTAACTCCACCGCGGGTGGTGCGTACATTCCCGGCCTCTCTGACCACGTGGTCATGATCAAGGAACAGTCCAAGGTATTCCTGGCCGGACCCCCGCTGGTGAAGATGGCCACCGGTGAGGAATCCGACGACGAGTCACTCGGAGGTGCCGAAATGCATGCCCGAAAGTCCGGTCTCGCAGACTATTTCGCCGTCGATGAGCAGGACGCCATTCGCATCGGTCGCAGTATCGTCGAGCGTTTGAACTGGAAGAAACAGGGCCCGGAACCGCGCGCCGACGTCATCGAACCCCTCGCTGATCCCGAAGAACTCCTCGGCATAGTTCCCACCGACCTGAAGATTCCGTTCGATCCGCGCGAGGTCATCGCTCGCATCGTCGACGGTTCCGATTTCGACGAGTTCAAGCCGATGTACGGGTCTTCGCTCGTTACCGGCTGGGCCGAACTACACGGCTACCCGATCGGCATTCTCGCCAACGCGCGAGGCGTCCTGTTCAGTGAGGAATCGCAGAAGGCGACACAGTTCATCCAGCTCGCCAACCGCTCGAACACACCACTTCTCTTCCTGCACAACACCACCGGCTACATGGTCGGCAAGGAGTACGAGGAAGGCGGCATGATCAAGCACGGTTCGATGATGATCAACGCCGTCTCCAACTCCACTGTCCCGCACATCTCCATCCTGCTGGGCGCGTCGTACGGTGCGGGTCACTACGGCATGTGTGGGCGGGCCTTCGACCCACGCTTTCTGTTCGCCTGGCCGTCGAGCAAGTCCGCGGTCATGGGCGGTGCCCAACTCGCCGGTGTCATCTCCATCGTCGGACGTGCTGCTGCCGAAGGTCGCGGCCAGGTGTTCGACGAAGCAGCAGACGCCGGCATGCGCGCGATGATCGAGAAGCAGATCGACGCGGAGTCGCTGCCACTGTTCCTCTCCGGTCGCCTGTACGACGACGGAGTGATCGACCCCCGTGACACCCGTACGGTAGTGGGAATGTGCCTCTCGGCCATCGCCTCTGCCCCGATCGAAGGCACCGCGAACTTCGGTGTCTTCCGGATGTGACGCATATGACTGTCAACTCGATCCTGGTCGCCAACCGCGGCGAAATCGCGCGACGCGTCTTCGCTTCCTGCCGTCGCGAGGGCATCGACACCGTTGCCGTCTTCTCCGACGCCGACGCGGATTCTCCGCACGTGCGGGAAGCCGACACCGCGGTACGTTTGCCCGGAAATTCCTCGGCCGAGACGTACCTGCGCGGCGAACTCGTCATCGCAGCAGCGATCCGAGCCGGCGCCGACGCTGTCCACCCCGGTTACGGGTTCCTTTCCGAGAATGCGGAATTCGCGCAGCAGGTGCAGGACGCGGGTTTGATCTGGATCGGACCGCCGGCCGAGGCCATCGAACTGATGGGCAGCAAGGTCGAGTCCAAGAAGATGATGGCCGACGCCGGGGTGCCGGTGCTGACGCAGCTCGATCCGGCGGCGATCGGCGAGGACGAGCTCCCGGTTCTCGTCAAGGCATCTGCGGGTGGCGGCGGACGAGGCATGCGGATCGTGCGTGAACTTGCCGCGCTGCATGCAGAAATCGAAGCGGCACAGCGGGAAGCATTGTCGGCATTCGGTGACTCGACGGTGTTCTGCGAGCGATACATCGAAACCGGTCGCCACATCGAGGTACAGGTCATGGCCGACCGTCAGGGCAACGTGTGGACGGTCGGCGAGCGAGAGTGCTCGCTGCAGCGTCGACACCAGAAGGTCGTGGAGGAAGCGCCGTCGCCACTCGTCGAGCGGGTCCCTGGTATGCGCCAGCGGCTCTTCGACGCGGCCCGCTTGGCCACCGAGGCCATCCGGTACGAGGGAGCCGGAACCGTCGAATTCCTGGCGGACGAGAGTGGGAACTTCTTCTTTCTCGAGATGAACACTCGCCTTCAGGTGGAGCATCCCGTCACCGAATGTACGACGGGGTTGGATCTGGTTGCGTTGCAGATCCACGTTGCCGGAGGCGGTTCGTTGCCAGCAGATCAGCCTGTCGCCGTGGGCCATTCGATCGAAGTTCGGCTCTATGCGGAGGACCCGTCGCAGGATTGGCAACCACAGAGTGGGCCGGTTCATCGGTTCGAGATTCCGGGTGCGCACTTCGCGGTTCTCGAGAAGGCAGGTATCAGGGTCGATTCGGGTATCGAGAGTGGCACTGTCGTCGGCGTTCATTACGATCCGATGCTGGCCAAGGTCATCTCTTATGCACCTACCCGTGAGCAGGCTTCGAAGCTGCTGGCGAAAGCATTGCAGAATGCGCAGATTCACGGATTGAAGACCAACCGGGACCTCCTGGTCAATGTCCTGCGTCATCCGGCTTTCGTGGCGGGGGACACCGACACGGCGTTCTTCGACACCCATGGGCTCGATACGCTCGCTCGTCCGATAGGAGGCGTCCATGCAGTGCAGCTGTCGGCACTCGCTGCTGCGCTTGCCGATGCAGCCGCCAATCGCAGGACGGCACGTGTCGACAAGGGGCTGCCGAGCGGGTGGCGCAACCTTCCATCCCAGCCGCAGCGCAAGTCTTACCGAACCGATGCCTCGTTGTGTGGGGTCGAGTCCGGTGACATCACCGTCGAATACACCCTCGGCCGGTACGGGCTCACGACAACCCTGGACGGCGTCGGGTTGGTGTCCAGTTCGCCTACGCGAGTAGTGCTCGACGAGAACGGTATTCGTCGCTTCTTCGACGTCGCACGATACGGCGTCGACATCTTCGTCGACTCTTCCCTCGGGCCCGTTCGGTTGGTCAGGACACCGCGCTTCACCGACCCGAGCGAGGAGGTGGCGGCGGGATCGCTGCTTGCTCCGATGCCGGGCAACGTCGTTCGCGTCGGCGCGGCAGCAGGTGACACGGTGACGGCCGGTCAGCCGATTCTGTGGCTCGAAGCGATGAAGATGGAACACACGGTGACCGCTCCAGCGGCGGGTGTACTCACCGAGCTGAATGTCGAAGTGGGACAGCAGGTAGAAGTCGGTGCCTTACTCGCCGTGGTCACCGAGGCAGTAGTCACCGAAGCAGTAGTCACCGAAGCAGTAGTCACCGAAGCAGTAGTGAGTGAAGAGGAGAACACATGAGCTTCATCGAAACCGAGGAGCAGAAGGCGCTGCGTACTGCAGTATCTTCTCTCGGCAAGCGCTTCAACTACATCGACTACGTGCTCCCCAAAGCGCGGCGTGGTGAACCGCTGACCGAATTGTGGAACGAAGCAGGCAAGCTCGGGTTCCTGGGGGTGAATCTTCCCGAGGAGTACGGCGGTGGTGGAGCAGGCATCTACGAGCTCGCGCTCGTGCAGGAAGAACTCTCTGCCCATGGTGCAGGTTTGCTCCTGGTTGTGGTGAGCCCCGCGATATGCGGCACCATCATCGGTAAGTACGGCACCGAGGACCAGAAGCAGACGTGGTTGACCGCGCTTGCCGACGGGTCGAAGATCATGGCCTTCGGGATCACCGAGCCCGACGCCGGATCGAACTCGCATCAGATCACGACCACGGCCAGAAGAGATGGCGAAGACTGGATCGTCAACGGCAGCAAGATCTATATCTCCGGGGTCGATCAGGCCGATGCCGTGCTCATCGTCGCCAGGACGGAAGACAGCAAGAGCGGCAAGCTGAAGCCGGCGCTGTTCGTCGTGCCGACGGACGCCGAGGGATTCCAGAAGACTCGGATGCAGATGGACATCATCGAGCCGGACCACCAGTTCACGTTGTTCCTCGATGATGTTCGGTTGCCGGCCGACGCCCTCGTCGGTGAAGCCGATGCCGCGCTCATGCAACTGTTCGCCGGGCTCAATCCCGAACGCATCCTCGGTGCCGCGATGGCGGTCGGCATGGGGCGCTACGCACTCGACGCCGCGGTGAAGTACGCCAATCAACGCACGGTGTGGAAGACGCCGATCGGTGCGCATCAGGGTTTGGCGCATCCGCTCGCGCAGGTCAAGATCGAGCTCGAGCTCGCCAAGCTGATGATGCAGAAAGCCGCAGTTCTCTACGACAGCGGTGACGATTTCGGTGCTGCGGAGGCCGCGAACATGGCCAAGTACGCAGCAGCAGAGGCGAGCATCAAAGCGCTCGATCAGGCCATTCAGACCCACGGCGGCGCGGGCCTGACCGAGGAGTACGGACTGGCTTCGATGCTCGGCGCCGTTCGTATCGGCCGTGTTGCGCCGGTCAGCCGCGAGATGATCCTGAACTTCGTCTCGCAGCATTCGCTGGGCTTGCCGAGGTCGTACTGATGGCAGTGCAGGTTCACACCGCGGATGCAGTGACCACGCTGACCCTGGACACACCGCACAATCGAAACGCGTTGTCCACCGTCCTGGTGGACGAGCTCACCGCCGGACTCGTCGATGCAGGCAAGGACCCTGCTATTCGTGCGGTCGTACTCGCGCACACGGGCAACACCTTCTGCGCCGGAGCCGACATGTCCGAGGCCGGTGGTTCGGTCGAGGGCAGAACCGCCCAGATGCTGGGGTTACTACGGTTGATCCTCGAGACACCCAAGCCGGTCATCGGAAAGATCGACGGCCATGTGCGCGCAGGAGGAATGGGGCTCGTCGGTGCCTGTGACATCGTCGTGGCCGGGCCCGGCAGTACGTTTGCGCTGACCGAGGCCCGCCTCGGGCTCGCGCCGTCCGTCATCTCGCTCACTGTCCTTCCTCGACTCGGTTCGCGGGCAGCGAGCCGATACTTTCTGACCGGTGAGAAGTTCGGGGCCCACGAAGCCGAGGCCATCGGGTTGATCAGTGCAGCAAGTTCGGATCCGGCGTCGACGATCGCGGAACTTGTCGCAACGATTTCTCAGGCGTCACCGCAAGGGCTGGCGGAGTCGAAATGGTTGACCACCGCCCCGATACTCGCCGAATTCGATCTTCGCGGAGAGGTTCTCGCCGCACATTCGGCCAGGCTGTTCGAATCGGAGGAGGCGCGAGAAGGGATGATGGCCTTTCTGCACAAGCGTCCACCGAGTTGGGCGATACCGAACACAGGGAAGAAGTAGTAAAGATGGCGTCGCCGCGTGAACCCAAGCAGGACCGAAGTAGGGCCACGCGGTTGCGGTTGCTCGAAGCAACGATCGACTCACTCGCCGAGCAGGGCTGGGGCAGCACCACGGTAGCCGTCGTGGCAGAACGAGCAGGGGTGTCCCGCGGTGCCACCCAACACCACTTCCCGACGCGTGAAGACCTGATCACCGCGGCCCTCGAGTACATGTTCGATACCCGAATGGAGCACGCCGGACGCGAATCGGTGGCCCTGCCGATCGGGCCGGCCCGAACCGAGGCCGTGGTGGATCGGCTGGTGAACTATTACACCGGCCCACTTTTCAAGGCAGCGTTGCAGGTGTGGACCGCGGCTGCCGCGGATCCGGAGATGCGCGCAAGGGTCTTGCCACTCGAGGAGAAGTTCGGTCGCGTCGCACATCGCACTGCCGTCGCGCATCTCGGCGCCGATGATCGCGATCCTCAGACCCACCGGTTGGTACAGGCGACGCTCGACTTGGCCCGCGGCTTGGGGTTGGCCGATGTGCTCAGCGACGACTCGCGACGCCGCGCCGAGATCGTTCGGGCCTGGTCCGGCGTGCTCGACGCGTCCCTACGGATTCGCCAGGACGACACGGCCTCCGTCCATACATGAGGGTCGATTCTCGGAGTATGTCCTTCGGCGAACGCTTCAGTAGAGTCCTGGGCATGCGGGGGAGAGTGGCCATCGGCGTGGCAGTGTGCGGCATGCTGCTGGCCGGCTGCGGAACCGGTGACGACGCTGCCCCGTCGAGCCAGGATTCGGTAGAGGCCTCCGCCGGCGAGTCCGGACCGTTCTTCGGCCAGTGCGGTTCGGTCGCGGACGAGGAAGTGCGTGGAGCGTTCGCGGTGACGGCGTTCACGATGATCACCCGTAACTCGGTGGGATGCGAGTGGGAGGTTGCGGGTTTCTCCGGGCCGTCGGTCAGCTTCTCCTGGTATCGGGGCAGCCCCATCGACAGGGAGCGGTCCGGATCGGAATTGATCGGCAGGCCGGCCGAGGACATCGAGATCGACGGGCACCCCGGATTCTCCGCCGCCACGGAGGGCTCTCTGTGCGAAGTCGGCGTGCAATTCGGCAAGGACTTCATACATTGGTCGGTCTCGTACGGGGATATGCGACCGTCGGCCGATCCGTGCGGTGTCGCCGAGCAACTCGCGTCCCTGACGGTGGAGAGGGCCCAATGAAGAGAGCGTTGATTCTGGCGACAGCCCTCCTGCTCGCCGGCTGCAGCACAACGGTGCAGGGGACTCCGCGGGCGGCAAGTTTCGACGGCTCGGGAGGCGGGGATCTGCCCAACCTGCTGACCGAATGCGATTGGGTTCTCGACGACCAGATCGCGGCAACCGTCGGCGGCGACGCCATCGCCCGTGGATTCTTCGGAGCCATCTGCCGCTGGGACGTCAGTGGACCCAACGGCATCGTGAAGGTGACATCCAACTGGTTCGAGAACGGATCGTTGGCCATCGAACGCAAAACCAACGAGAAGATGATGTACAGCGTTACCGACATTTCGGTGAAGGGACGCAACGCAATTCGCAGCCAGCCACCCCAGGATCCCGACTCGTGCGGTGTCACAGCAGGCGGGCCCGACGCAGGCATCGTCGGGTGGTGGGTTCAGTACCTGCCAGGGTCGGGCCATCCGGACCCTTGTGCGGCAGCGACCGAGTTGATGGAACTGACTCTCGACCTGAGTCAGTAGATGTCCAAGCCCAGCCGGTAGCACAGCGGGGGTCGTTTTGACCCGAGGCAACGCCGCCGGGTATCGTAATGCGTCGTGTCCGGCATGCCCGGGCCGTCTGTGTGCCTATGCGAGGTACAGCCGTGCTCATGTTCGGATTTCGAGCAAGCGATACGGCTGCCGTGTGGGGGTATGCGACACACCCGACCGCGGGGTGCAAGAGACCCGCGGAGGTAGTAAGGGTGAGGAGCAGTGTTCTCTTGCTCCAACTGCTAGATCCCTGAGTCTCGATCAAGATGAGACTCGTAACACGAAGAAAGCCGGTTCATGCCAACTATCAACCAGCTGGTCCGCAAGGGTCGCACCGATAAGGTGCGGAAGCTCAAGACCGCTGCCCTCAAGGGAAGCCCACAGCGTCGTGGCGTGTGCACTCGCGTGTACACAACCACTCCGAAGAAGCCGAACTCCGCTCTCCGTAAGGTCGCGCGCGTGCGCTTGACCAGTGCGGTCGAGGTCACTGCCTACATCCCCGGTGAAGGCCACAACCTGCAGGAGCACTCCATGGTGCTCGTTCGCGGTGGTCGTGTGAAGGACCTCCCGGGTGTGCGCTACAAGATCATCCGCGGCTCGCTCGATACCCAGGGCGTCAAGAACCGCAAGCAGGCTCGCAGCCGCTACGGCGCCAAGAAGGAGAAGAGCTAATGCCACGCAAGGGCCCAGCACCCAAGCGGCCGCTGATCAACGACCCGGTTTACGGTTCCCCGTTGGTCACGCAGCTCGTCAACAAGATCCTCATCGACGGCAAGAAGTCGACCGCTGAGCGCATCGTCTACCAGGCACTCGAGCAGGCGCGCGAGAAGACCGGCACCGACCCCGTCGTCACGCTCAAGCGTGCACTCGACAACGTCAAGCCGGCCCTCGAGGTTCGCAGCCGTCGCGTCGGTGGCGCCACCTACCAGGTGCCCGTCGAGGTTCGCCCCGGCCGTTCCACCACGTTGGCATTGCGCTGGCTGGTCACCTTCTCGCGTGCTCGTCGTGAGAAGACGATGGTCGAGCGTCTCGCCAACGAGTTGCTCGACGCCAGCAACGGCCTCGGTGCCGCTGTGAAGCGTCGCGAGGACACGCACAAGATGGCAGAAGCCAACAAGGCGTTCGCGCATTACCGCTGGTGATACTTGTCGGGAGGGTGCGGAGCTTCATAGCCTCCGCATCTCACCGGCGCTTTACCTAGTACCTGGCCCCGTGCGAGAACTGCAGCGCTGGACCAGCCCCACCTCTTCGACTTATAAGACGGGATGAATTCCGTGGCACAGGAAGTGCTGACCGACCTTAACAAGGTCCGCAACATCGGCATCATGGCCCACATCGATGCCGGTAAAACCACTACCACCGAGCGCATCCTGTTCTACACCGGGGTGAACTACAAGATCGGTGAGACGCACGACGGTGCGTCGACGACAGACTGGATGGAGCAGGAGCAGGAGCGTGGCATCACCATCACGTCCGCTGCTGTCACGTGCTTCTGGAACCAGAACCAGATCAACATCATCGATACGCCCGGCCACGTCGACTTCACGGTCGAGGTCGAGCGTTCACTCCGCGTGCTGGATGGCGCCGTAGCCGTATTCGACGGCAAAGAGGGCGTCGAGCCTCAGTCGGAGCAGGTGTGGCGTCAGGCAGACAAGTACGACGTCCCGCGTATCTGCTTCGTCAACAAGATGGACAAGCTGGGCGCTGACTTCTACTACACGGTGAAAACCATCGTCGAGCGCCTCGGTGCCAAGCCGCTGGTCATCCAGTTGCCGATCGGTTCCGAGAGTGAATTCGAAGGCATCGTCGACCTCGTCGAGATGACCGCGAAGATCTGGCGCGGCGAAACCAAGCTGGGCGAGACCTACGAGACCATCGAGATCCCCGAAGACCTCAAAGAGCGCGCCGACGAGTACCGCACGTTGCTGCTCGAGACTGTGGCCGAGTCCGACGAGGCGCTTCTGGAGAAGCACTTCGGCGGCGAAGAGCTCACGGTCGCCGAGATCAAGGGCGCCATCCGCAAGATGACGATCAACAGCGAGCTGTACCCGATTCTCTGTGGATCCGCGTTCAAGAACAAGGGCGTACAGCCCATGCTCGACGCGGTCATCGACTACCTGCCTTCACCGCTGGACGTCGAGTCGGTCACCGGCCACGCTGTCGGCGACGAAGAGAAGTTGATCACTCGCAAGCCTGCGATCGAAGAGCCGTTCGCGGCTCTCGCATTCAAGATTGCGACGCACCCCTTCTTCGGCAAGCTGACTTACATCCGCGTGTACTCGGGTGGCGTCGACGCCGGTGCTCAAGTCGTCAACTCGACCAAGGGCAAGAAGGAGCGTCTGGGCAAGATTTTCCAGATGCACTCCAACAAGGAAAACCCGGTGCCTTCTGCCACCGTCGGTCACATCTACGCCGTGATCGGTCTGAAGGACACGACTACGGGAGACACCCTCTGCGATCCGCAGAACCAGGTCATCCTAGAGTCGATGAGCTTCCCTGACCCGGTCATCCAGGTCTCGATCGAGCCCAAGACCAAGTCCGACCAGGAGAAGCTGGGAACAGCTATCCAGAAGCTCGCCGAAGAGGATCCAACCTTCTCGGTGAAGCTGGACGAAGACACCGGCCAGACCGTCATCGGCGGTATGGGCGAGCTCCACCTCGATATCCTCGTCGACCGTATGCGTCGCGAGTTCAAGGTCGAGGCAAACGTCGGCAAGCCGCAGGTGGCTTACCGCGAGACCATCCGCAAGACGGTCGAAAAGCACGACTACACCCACAAGAAGCAGACCGGTGGCTCCGGCCAGTTCGCGAAGGTCGTCATCAAGCTCGAGCCTTTCGAAGGCGAAGACGGCGCGACGTACGAATTCGAGAACAAGGTCAGTGGTGGTCGTGTGCCAAGGGAGTACATCCCTTCGGTCGACGCTGGAGCACAGGACGCAATGCAGTACGGCGTCCTCGCCGGATACCCTCTGGTCAACGTCAAGCTCACGCTCCTCGACGGTGCGTACCACGACGTCGACTCGTCGGAAATGGCCTTCAAGGTCGCCGGCTCACAAGCGTTCAAGGAAGCCGCTCGTAAGGCCGGCCCCGTCATTCTCGAACCCGTCATGGCCGTCGAGGTCATCACGCCCGAGGATTACATGGGTGAGGTCATCGGCGACTTGAACTCCCGCCGTGGTCAGATTCAGGCCATGGAGGAACGCAGCGGTGCCCGTATCGTCAAGGCACTGGTTCCGCTGTCGGAGATGTTCGGCTACATCGGAGACCTTCGGTCGAAGACTCAGGGCCGCGCTAACTACTCCATGGTGTTCGATTCCTACGCAGAGGTTCCCGCGAACGTCGCCAAGGAAATCATCGCGAAGGCGACCGGAGAATAATTTCTCTCTAGCTGGGCACGCTGTATCTGTTACACCGCACGACCCCTGCAGTTCACAAGAGCTGTACGAGACAACCGCACTGCTGCATAACGGCAAGCACCAATCAGTCCAGGAGGACATAGTGGCGAAGGCGAAGTTCGAGCGGACGAAGCCGCACGTCAACATCGGAACCATCGGTCACGTTGACCACGGCAAAACGACGCTGACGGCAGCAATCACCAAGGTTCTGCACGACAAGTACCCGGAACTCAACGAGGCCTCGGCCTTCGATGAGATCGACAAGGCTCCGGAGGAGAAGGCTCGTGGTATCACGATCAACATCTCCCACGTCGAGTACCAGACCGAAAAGCGCCACTACGCACACGTAGATGCGCCCGGCCACGCCGACTACATCAAGAACATGATCACCGGTGCTGCGCAGATGGATGGCGCAATCCTGGTGGTAGCGGCAACCGACGGCCCGATGCCGCAGACGCGTGAGCATGTGCTCCTCGCCAAGCAGGTCGGCGTTCCGTACATCCTCGTCGCCCTGAACAAGTCCGACATGGTCGACGACGAAGAGATCATCGAGCTCGTCGAGATGGAGGTCCGCGAGCTTCTCGCTGCGCAGGACTTCGACGAGGATGCACCGGTTATCAAGGTGTCCGCACTCAAGGCACTCGAGGGTGACCCCAAGTGGGCCGAGAGCGTTCTCGAGCTCATGCAGGCCGTCGACGATTCTGTCCCGGACCCTGTCCGCGAGACGGATAAGCCGTTCCTCATGCCAGTCGAGGACGTTTTCACCATCACCGGCCGTGGCACGGTTGTGACCGGACGTATCGAGCGCGGCTCGGTGAACGTCAACGAAGAGGTCGAGATCGTCGGCATCCGCCCCGGTTCGACCAAGACCACGGTCACCGGTATCGAGATGTTCCGTAAGCTGCTCGACTCGGGCCAGGCCGGCGACAACGTCGGACTGCTCGTTCGTGGCATCAAGCGCGAAGATGTCGAGCGTGGACAGGTTGTCATCAAGCCGGGCACCACGACTCCCCACACGGAGTTCGAGGGCAACGCTTACATCCTGTCCAAGGACGAGGGCGGCCGTCACACGCCGTTCTTCAACAACTACCGCCCGCAGTTCTACTTCCGTACCACGGACGTTACGGGCGTTGTGACCCTTCCCGAGGGCACCGAGATGGTCATGCCTGGTGACAACACCGAGATGACCGTCGTGCTGATTCAGCCGGTCGCCATGGACGAGGGCCTGCGTTTCGCTATCCGCGAGGGCGGTCGTACCGTCGGCGCCGGTCGCGTCACGAAGATCCTCAAGTGATTTAGCTTCACTCGAGAAGAGGCGCCCATCTCCGCAAGGAGATGGGCGCCTCTTTTTGTGTGTTGGTTGGTACCCGCTACCACCCCGCTTGAATGGTCCATTCATACGATCAGATAGCTACAAGGGATCATTCACGCGCAGTGCGCTACTTGGACGGCACGGCAGCGTTCACATGCATCTGGATCCGAAGAGCGACTGCTCCGCCTTCGACGGACTCGGCAATGAACTCCGCCTTCTTCTCGACGGTCCGTGTGAAGGCGTCGATGTCGATGGCAGGCGATACCGACACTGTGACCGCGAGTGTGGCGGTCCCTCGGTCGTCGATAGCTCGGCCCCTGGAGGATTCGACTTCAGGGAAGGTCGAGAGATCAGCGGCGATCCCGCGTGCCAGTGCGCCGAGGTCGACTCGGACCGCGAGGGCTTCCTCGGCGTAGATCTGCATCGTCCCGGTGCGCCGCGGCGACAGGTTGCCGATAATCAGTGCAAGTGCACCGATGGCGCTGACGATGGCAGTCGCGGCGAGTGCTGCCTCCCACCAATCCTGCGCAGGTAGTCCCGCGATCGTGGCTCGGTCGAATCGAGACAGTGTGCGCACCGCGAGCGGAAGGTCGAAGTACCAGGCGAGTGCGAATGCACCGGCAGCGAGCAGCGCTACGCCGAGTAGAACGACGAGCAGGCGGTCGACGACTGCAGTTGCGCGCTTCATCTGCGTGCCTGGTGGAGTCGGATTCGGGTATCTCTGGCGTCGGCCAGCACCGACAGCGTCGGTGCTACAGCATCACGGACAGCTTCGGTCAGCGCCTCGTCTTCGCCTGCTTCGGTTCGGTGTACCTCGACGGTGATGCGCTTCTTCGTGACCGTCGTGCGAGCGGATTCGACTCCGGGAACTTCGCCTGCGTGATCACTGCACATGCGTGCGACGTCGGTTGGTCGCATCCATACCATCGGCGAAGGCGATGTCGGCGACGTAACCCCGGTGTGCGTCTGCGTGCGGGGCTTGGTTCCGATGACGAGAAGTATCAGTCCGGCAACTATCGCTGCTCCCGATGCGGTGATCATCCATGGCGCCCAATGCAATTCGGAAATCCAGTTGACGGTGTTGCGAATCCAGGGAGCCCCGACGATGGTGTCGTGCACGATCAAGAATTCTCGACCTGCGACGAAGGCCAGTGCCAGCAGGCCGAAGGCGAGCACAACAGCGACGGGGAGTGCGGCCGGACTTGCCGTCGGTGGGCGCGGTCTAGGTACCTCAACAGCCGTGTCGTCCGAGACCTGTTGTTCCACAGGTTCTCCGGCGGATGTGGCTGCGACCATGACGTTGAGCCGATACAAGGGCAGGCCAACGATGTTGTCGAGGGCACGGGCAACCTCGGTGTAGACGGCCTCGGAGACGTCGGCGATTCGGCACGGCCACGTCAGACTCACATAGAGGTTGATCGAGACCGAGTACTCGCCGACCGATGCATCTGCGCGCGGCAGGTCGCGGCCAGTCAAGCGTGATATCCCACCGACGCTACGGACGACAGCCGGCACGGTCAGGGCCGCTGCGACGGCCACGCGTTCGATGGCGCGTTCCTTGATGACGAGGGTTCCTCGCCCGCCAGTGTCGGCCGTTGCGGCGATGTCTGTATCAACCACGGCCGCGACCGCGGCTACGCAGCAACGTAGTGAGGTCGAGTCGACCATCGAGGTGAGCACCGATCGCGACCCCGACGGCCCCGAGGAACAGCGCTAGTACGAATCCGCTGAACCCGCCGATGATTCCAGCAAGCGCCAACAGCAACCCCGTGAGCAACCCCGCGAGTGTGTACGTCATCGATGACTCCCTGTCGGTTGTGTTGCGACGTCTTCGACGGTGACCACGATCGGGACCGACACGTGTGGACCGACGGCATCACGCACTCCGCGTGCGACCGCGTGCACGTCGCTGGGGTACTCGACGCTGATATGGATCTCGCAGACGTCGACGTCGATCCGGATTCCGACGACCCTACGACCGGGCAGGTACGTCGCGATCTCACCGAACTCGCCCGGATGCAGTGCACTGACACCCGCAATACTCAGCGTGATCGATGCGACCGTGTCAGCGAGTTCGATCTCGCGTGGCGCGGTCACTGCACACGCGGTCGGAGGTCCGGATCAGGTCCGGTCTCGGTGTCGTCGAAAAGCATGACGTCGTAGACGGTGACGTTGACCTCGGTGACCTCGAGGCCCGTCATCCGTTCGACGGCAGTGATGATGTTGCGGCGAATACCTGCGGCCAGCTCGTGCAGCGCTACGCCGTACTCGGCGACGATGCCGATGTCGATCGCGGCCTGCTTCTCGCCCACCTCGACGGCCACTCCCTGGCTGTGGTTGACCCGGGCACCCGGTATCCGATCGCGGAGAGCTCCGACCGCTCTGGCTGTGCCGCCACCGACGTCGTAGACGCCGTCGATCTCGCGGGTGGCGATGCCGGCGATCTTTGCGACGACGGCATCGGCGATGATCGTTCGCCCCTGCGTGGTGGTCAGTGCTGCCGAACCCGCTGCAGCGAACCTGGGGTCTGTGGTCATACCTCTGATCGTAGTGATGCCGCCCCGGTGCGGCTACACAAAGACAACATGGCATGCGCGGGTTGTCTGGGAGAGCCGAAGCGGCCGGCCAGCGACGAAACAGTCGCCGTCTGGTAAAGATCAGTCATGGCAATTGTGATCGTTGGAGCAGGGTTGGCAGGTCTGCGGACCGCCCAGGAACTACGCAAACTCGAGTACGGCGGCGACATCGTGCTCGTCGGTGACGAGAACCATTTGCCGTACGACAGACCTCCACTGTCGAAGGAGGTCATTCGCGGCGAACGCGAGGACACCACCTTCGAACCTGCCGAGTACTTCCTGGAGCACAGCATCGAACTGCGCCTGGGCTCGGCTGCAGTAGCAGTGAATACCGCCGCACAGACTGTGGAACTGGCCGACGGATCGACTCTGGCCTACGACGAACTCGTGATCGCGACGGGCCTGCATCCGCGACGGATTCCCTCGCTACCGGACCTGGCGGGTGTGCACGTGCTGCGTTCGAGAGACGACGCTGCGGCGTTACGCAAAGACGTCGAATCCAGCAGCCGTGCTCTTGTCGTCGGTGCAGGTTTCATCGGATGTGAACTTGCGGCAGGACTCCGGCACGCGGGTGCCGACGTCGTGATCGTCGAACCGCAACAGACACCGCTCGGGTCGGTGCTCGGCGCCGACGTGGGCGAGCTCGTTGCTCGATTGCACCGGGAAGAGGGCGTCGACCTCAGGACCGGCATCGGCATCAAGACCCTGCGCGGATCCGATCGGGTCACCCACGCCGTGCTCACCGATGACACCGAGATCGAGGTCGACACCGTAGTGATCGGTGTGGGATCGATACCTGTCACAGGCTTTCTGGCGAGCTCGGGAATCGAGATCGCCGACGGCATCTCCGCGGATGCTGTCGGACGAACGAGCGATCCACATGTGTGGACGGTCGGCGATGTCGCCGCCTGGACCGTCGGTGACGCGAATAAGCGGGTCGAGCATTGGAGCAACGTCGGCGATCAGGTCCGGGTCATGGTGCCCGCAATCCTCGGCCACGACGCAGCCCCGGCGCGTCCGCAGGTGCCCTACTTCTGGAGTGACCAATACGATCTGAAGATTCAAGCGCTCGGAACACCTTCTGCTGACGATTCTGTCAAGATCATCGATGATGACGGCAGAAAGTTCTTGGCCTACTACTTCCGTGACGGAATTCTTACCGCTGTTGTCGGTGCCGGGAAAGCTGGGGGAGTGATGAAGATGCGCGCGAAGATCGGACAGCCTTTTGAGTGAACTTCTCACAGCCGGTGATATCGCCGACGCGGAGGACGTTCTCGCGCCTGTCGTGCGTCGGACGCCTGTCGTGGCGTCGCGGATACTCTCCGACCTGACCGGTCACGAAGTGCGTCTCAAGTGCGAAAACCTCCAGCGCACCGGCTCCTTCAAACCGCGCGGGGCGTACAACCGGATCTCCCGACTCACCGAATCCGAGCGCGCCAACGGAGTCGTCGCTGCGAGTGCAGGCAATCATGCGCAGGGAGTCGCCTGGGCTGCAACCGAATTGAACATCGCCTCGACGGTGTTCATGCCTACGGGTGCCTCGCTGCCGAAGCTCGTCGCCACCAAGGCCTACGGTGCCACGGTGAACCTCGTCGGCGATACCGTCGACGAGGCACTGATCCACGCGCGTGAGTTCGCGGAGCGGACCGGCGCCGTCCTGATACACCCGTTCGATCATGCCGACATCGTTGCCGGGCAGGCGACACTCGGAACCGAACTGCTCGGGCAGATGCCCGAGGTCGGTACCGTCCTCGTTCCGACCGGGGGCGGCGGTCTGCTGGCCGGCGTCGCCGCTGCCTTTCATTTCCACAAACCAGGTGTGCGGATCATCGGGGTGCAGGCCGAGGGTGCGGCTGCGTGGCCGGCTTCGCTCAGCGCGGGTCATCCGATCGCAGCGGCATCGATGTCCACGATGGCCGACGGCATCGCGGTGGGGTTACCGGGCGCAGTGCCGTTCGCTCACGTGGCCGACTGGGTCGACGCCGTCGTCACCGTCAGCGAGGACGCACTCTCGCGCGCGTTGCTGCTCTGCATCGAACGCGCCAAACTCATCGTCGAGCCTGCAGGTGCAGCCGCGGTGGCCGCACTGATGAGCCGCGACGACCTCGAGCTTCGGGGTCCGGTCTGCGCGATCCTGTCCGGCGGCAACATCGATCCGCTGCTGCTGACCCATGTCATCACCCACGGACTGCGCGCCGCAGGCCGATACTTGGCTGTCCGCGTCACGATTTCGGATCGACCGGGCGGGCTGCTGTCTTTGCTCGAGGTCGTCAAAAATCTTGGTGCGAGCGTCGTCGACGTCGTGCACTCGAGGACCGGTGGTCAGCTCGGCCTGGAGGAGGTCGAAGTCCTGCTCACCGTCGAAACCCGAGGCCCGATTCACCGTCAGGAGATTCTCGACGCACTCGACGCATCAGCATTCGGGGTCGGCACGCTGTAGGACCGGCCTGCGCAAGAGTTCGCCGACAAATCTGCCAAGCGGTACTTGTTCCCCGGATACTTGTCGGTGACTGCCCGTACGATCCGAGCGTGCTGTCAGGGTGGGCGAACGTGCCCGATTAGTTTTCGACGCGGCAAGAGTCTGCAGTGTTCGAGACCTCAGTGTCTGCAGTAACGAGAAGTACGTGTTCATGACAAAGACAGGGGAGGGTACGTCGTGGCAAATGCCGTCGAAGTAGACAACCTCGTACTCGAGTACGGGAAGAACGTCGCGCTCAACGGGATCAGCTTCTCGGTGCCGGAGGGAACGGTTCTCGGAGTTCTGGGACCGAACGGCGCAGGCAAGACGACGGCGGTTCGCATCTTGGCGACGTTGTTGAAGGCGACGTCGGGAACCGCGAAGGTATTCGGCCTGGATGTCGGCAAGCAGGCCGACGAGGTTCGCTCGACCATCGGTTTGACCGGCCAGTTCGCGGCGGTAGACGAGTACCTCACCGGTTACGAGAATCTCGAGATGGTCGGTCGCCTGTTCGGGCTGAAGAAGGCCGAGGCGCGCTCGCGCGCGGACACTCTGCTGGAACGATTCGATCTGCTCGATGCTCGCGACCGCACAGCCAAGCAGTATTCGGGCGGTATGCGTCGACGCCTCGACATCGCTGCCAGTCTCATCGGTCGGCCGCGGGTGCTGTTTCTCGACGAGCCTACGACCGGTCTCGATCCTCGCAGCCGAATCGGCATGTGGGACTTCATCTCCGATCTGGTCAAGGACGGCACGACCATTCTGCTGACCACGCAGTACCTGGAGGAAGCAGACCGGTTGGCCGACAAGATCATCGTCCTCGACAAGGGGTCGATCATCGCCGAGGGCACCGCTGATCAGCTGAAGGCGCAGGTCGGCGGTGAGCGTCTCGAGTTCGTACTCACCGATCCTGACGATCGGGCACGCGCTCATGAATTGTTGGCTCCGCTCGGGGTCGACGAACCGCAGTGGGACGCGCAGGCACGCCGAATCGTCATGTCGGTCGACGGTGGCGCGGACGACTTGACGACAGCCCTGTTGAAGCTGCGCGAAGCGGCTATCTCTGTGGTCGACGTCGGTTTGCGGCGCCCCAACCTGGACGATGTGTTCCTCAGTCTCACCGGCCATGCGACCGTGTCGGACGCTGCAGTGGAGGTAGACAAATGAGTGTAGTGCGCGATTCGCTGATCATCGGCAAGCGCAATCTGATCAAGATCAAGCGGGTTCCGGATCTGCTGGTCTTCGCGACGCTGTCGCCCATCATGTTCGTCCTGCTGTTCGCATACGTGTTCGGCAGTGCCGTCGACATTCCGGGCGGCGGCGACTACAAGAGCTTCCTGATGGGTGGCATCTTCGTTCAGACGATGATCTTCGGTGCCACGATCACCGGATCTTCGCTGGCAGAGGATCTGCAAAAGGGCGTGATGGACAGGTTCCGTTCGCTGCCGATGGCACGCTCGGCTGTGGTCATCGGGCGAACTGCCGCCGACGTGGGCAACAACTTGGTGACCATCACGATCATGTCGATCACTGGCTTGATCGTCGGCTGGCGTATTACGACGTCGTTTTTCGAGGCTTTGGCGGGGTACGTTCTGCTGCTGCTGTTCGCTTACTCGATCTCGTGGGTGATGGCGTTCGTCGGGCTGTCAGTGCGGTCACCGGAGATCTTCAACAATGCGTCGTTCATCGTGATATTCCCCGTAACCTTCATCGCGAACACCTTCGTGCCCATCGACGGCTTCCCGCCGGTGCTCAAAGCGATCGCCGAATGGAATCCGATTTCCTCGACCGTCCAGGCGGTACGCGAGTTGTTCGGCAACACAAGTCCTTTGGCGCCGCCGCCGGATGTGTGGCCACTGCAGAACCCAGTGCTTTATACGCTCATCTGGGTCGTCGTGCTGCTGGTGGTCTTCGTGCCGTTGTCGGTGCGTAAGTACGAGAGAACGCTTACTGCTTGAGGCTGGCCTCGAGGAAATCCAGTACCTCGGTCCACATCCGGCGCTGCGCCTTCGCGGTGCCCGCGGGCGTTCCACCGGACACAGCGTCGTAGTTCCGGTCGACGGTCGTGGGCGTTGCGGGGGGACGCAGAACGTGACCGGCATTCGGCAGGATCAGCAACCGGTCCGTATTGCGTTTGCGTCTTGCGATCAACGCGCGCGCCATCCGGTCGGACGGGTACGCCGCGTCGTCATCGCCGGCGATCGCCAGCAGCGGAGCGTCGATCCTGTCGACTGGGATGGTCGCGTCGTAGACATCTTTGTCGTTTTTCAGCCCGGCAGCGTACGCGGGTCGTAGCGATAGCGCTTGCGAGGTCGGGCCGGTCGAAAAGACCCGTCGGACCGCCGTCCTGATCAGCTGCCCAATGAGTCGTTCGCTTCGAATGGGCATGTACGGCAACGGTTCACCGCCGACGGTCAGCGAAGACGTACGGGGCGGAGGTCCACCTTTGCACCGGGCTTGCAGGACGACATGGGAGGGTGACATCGCGATGACGCCGCGCACCGGAAGGCTTGGAGTGCGGGCCAAAGCGGACAAGGCCACCGACACCCCGACCGAGCATGAGTAGACCGCAATGCGATGTGCGTCGACACGTTGATGCCCGGCGAAAGCTGCCATTCCAGCGGCGATCGCTTCTACCGGTATTTCCTCGAACTGCTCGGGGAGCCCGGTGTCGTCCATATAGGACAGCACGGCTGCCACGTATCCATGTGAGGCGAGCAGCGCTGCGGTAGGCGCTGCCGGTCGTGCGCCTGTGGTGTCGGGGAGAACTATGACCCCGGCCAGTGCGTCGTCGCCGGTATCGGGCAGATAAATCCGCAGTCGCCACCCGACGCCCGCGAGATCCTCGCGAACCAGATCTCCGCCCCAGGTGCGACGCACTGTGGTGCTGGACGAGCCCTCCACTGCGTGCACCGAGATTCGATAGTCGAGCCCGCCGTCCGACCCGGCGAAGCTGACCGGTACGACGCCTTCGTCGACGAAGAACATATTCCACCAGGGGCGATCGGGGTCGGTGATCAACAGCCGACCTTCGGCATCGATGTTGTAATCCTGATGTGACACCCAGTGGTGGTTGTTCGCATCCACCGTCGCGACATCGAGATGGACTGGAAGGCCGGGTGCAACGCCCAGGACACGAAAGGTGGTGGGGCCGTCGATTGGGCCCTCGACTGGGTCGACCTGCAGGGACACGGCATCCATTGTCCAAGTGTGCGCCGCGACCGCGTTCGGTGTCGGTCTTATAACGCAAGTTTCCCCGGTCGGATGACTACCGACCGGGGAAACTCGACTGAACCGAGACGAATGTCTACGAGTGGTAAGGCTCTGCGCTGACGAGCGTGACCTTCATGATCTTGCCGTTCGGCAGCGTGTACTGGCGGGTGTCGCCGACCTTGGCGTTGATGAGTGAACCACCCAGCGGAGAGCTAGGGGAGTAGACCTCGAGCTTGGAGTCGGTGGAACCCTCTTCGCGGGTGGCGATGAGGAAAGTCTCGGCGTCGGACTCGTCACCGTCGTAGTAGACCTTCACCACGGACCCGGGCAGAGCTACACCGGACTGGGTGGGCGCCTCGCCGACCTTGGCGGAGTTCAACAGTTCCTGCAGCTGGCGAATACGGGCTTCCTGCTGGCCCTGATCCTCGCGTGCAGCGTGGTAGCCGCCGTTCTCTTTCAGATCGCCCTCTTCGCGTCGCTCGTTGATTTCGGCGGCGATGATCGGACGATTGGAAATGAGTTGGTCGAGTTCGCTCTTGAGCCTGTCGTGGGACTCCTGGGTAAGCCAGGTCACCTGGGTCTCGGTCATCTCGATCACTCCCTTGTAGTAGAAGTCGCGGTGGACTCCCCGTTTTATGCGGACGGCGCACGCGGCGAACCTGGGGATTGCAATGTGCAGATTCCCAGGCGTTGTAGGCCCGTTTCTCGAGCCACTGGAGCGCAGCGTCAGCCGCGAGCCACAGTGCCGCCCTGGCCGTCAATGCAGCAATACACGGCTCCAAAGCGGAACCGTGTACCGGCCGATCTTACCACGAGCAGGCGCTAGGTCAGCCTGCACGCAAATAATCGGGGACTTTCAGGCTGCATCCGTAGATGTCGCCGACGGCGGGCGGTTGAGAAGTACGTATCTCCGACTTTACCTCGACCTCGCGTGCGTCCGAGCCGGGTACGAGTACTTCGCGGCGTCCGGTTTCCGATCCGTCACGCGAACGCGCCCGCACGATACAGACCGCGTCGTCCTGCGGATCTGCGCGCGTGACGCTGAAACGAATGGAGACGGTGGAATCGTCGAGCAGGTCGAACGCGAGGGCTGTTCCCTCGATGTCCTTCACCGAAAACTTCACGTACCCGATGTATGCGATCCCCAGGCCGGCGAGGAGCACCACGATAAGCAGCAGGTTCTTGGTGCGACGGGACATCGATCGTGACGTCGACGCGGGATAACGGCCTTCGGGGAGCGTGGAAGTCATGCATGCTTTCGTCGTGAAGGTCGGGGGAACTCGGTGTTCGCTGGTGGATCTACGGCAGCCGGTGCGCGTTGTGTCGGCGCCAAGTGGAACTATATGTGTAGGGAAGAAGCAGGCGAAGCTGAGGTGAGGAAAGAACGTGTCCGGACTACGGCTCATGGCGGTGCACGCCCATCCCGACGACGAATCGAGCAAGGGCGCAGCGACGACGGCTCGGTATGCCGCCGAGAACAACGATGTCCTGGTCGTGACGTTGACCGGTGGTGAACGGGGAGACATCCTCAATCCGGCGATGGACATCCCCGGTGTGAACGATCGCATCGAGGAAGTGCGGCGGGAAGAGATGGCTGAGGCTGCCCGCATTCTCGGGGTACGCCAACACTGGCTCGGTTTCGTCGATTCGGGTTTGCCCGAGGGCGACCCGCTGCCCCCGCTGCCCGAGGGGTGCTTTGCGCTGGTTCCACTCGAGGAGTCCACCGAGGCACTGGTCAAGGTTGTCCGCGAATTCAAGCCGCACGTGATGACCACGTACGACGAGAAGGGCGGATACCCGCACCCGGACCACATTCGGTGTCACGAGGTATCGGTTGCGGCCTTCGAAGCCGCAGGTGATCCCACGAAGTTCCCCGATGCCGGGGAACCATGGACGCCACTCAAGCTCTATTACTCGCACGGTTTCCTTCGTAAACGGATGCAACTGTTCAACGACTGGTTCGTCGACCGCGGCGAAGAGAGCCCATTCGCCGACTGGTTGAAACGGTGGACCACGGACCGCGACGAAATCATGGAGAGAATTACCACTCAGGTCACTGCTGACGCATACTTCGAGCAGCGCGACGACGCTTTGCGGGCGCATGCGACGCAGATCGATCCGAACGGGGTGTTCTTCGCCGTACCTGTCGATGTGCAGCGCAAGCTCTGGCCCACCGAAGAGTTCGAATTGGCGAAGACGCGGGTCAAGACGTCGTTGCCCGAAACCGATTTGTTCGCCGGCATCGAAACGAAGGAGGTCTGAGTGATCATCTCGCTATTGGCCCAGCAGCCGACCGGCCCGGAGTTCGGTAAATCCTCGCCCGTCGGGCTCGTGATCATCGTCGCACTTCTCGTCGGTACAGCCCTGCTGATCTGGTCGATGAACAAACAGATCAAGAAGCTTCCCGAAACTTTCGAGAAGGAAGACCCGCGGCCTGATCAAGAACTCGACGAGGGGACCGATCGCGGCGCGCTGACGGTGGATCCGACGAAGACGTCGACTGGGGACAAGCGGGCCGACAAGGACGAGACTTAGCCGTGCTCGGTGCCAACGCACTCGGAGTATCGACCAGTCCCTACCTGCTTCAGCATGCGGACAATCCGGTGCATTGGCAGCAATGGTCGCCCGAGGCGTTGAACTCTGCAGTAGAACGCGATGTGCCGATTCTGCTCTCGATCGGGTATTCGGCCTGTCACTGGTGTCACGTGATGGCGCACGAATCCTTCGAGGACGAGACGGTCGCGGCGCTGATGAACGCCAACTTCGTGTGTATCAAGGTCGATCGTGAGGAGCGGCCCGACCTCGACGCCGTCTACATGAACGCGACCGTGGCGATGACGGGTCAGGGCGGCTGGCCGATGACGTGCTTTCTGACGCCCGACGCCGAACCGTTCTACTGCGGCACTTACTTCCCGCCGAGACCGCGCGGTGGAACGCCCTCGTTCGAGCAATTGCTGACCGCGATATCGGACACCTGGAGTACGCGTCGGGAAGAAGTGTTCGACGCATCCGCTGCGATCGTTGCGGCCCTCCGAAACAATTCGGGGCAGATGCCGACATCGGAGCGTCCGATCGACTCCGACCTGATGGCGGACGCCGTGGCCTCGGTACTCGCGGACGAAGACGTCGATCGTGGTGGTTTCGGCGGGGCACCGAAGTTTCCGCCGGGTGCACTGTTGGAAGGTCTGCTGCGTCATCACGAGCGCACTGGTTCGGCGGCGGCACTCGAGACGGTCCAACGCACCGCGGCCGCGATGGCTCGCGGCGGAATCTACGACCAGATCGGTGGCGGGTTCGCGCGCTACTCGGTCGACGCGGAATGGGTCGTGCCGCACTTCGAGAAGATGCTCTACGACAACGCGCTTCTACTTCGGTTGTACGGGCACCTCGCCCGGGTGACGGGGGATCCGCTGGCTGTTCGCGTAGCCGAGGCGACCGCGGGCTTTCTGCTACGCGAACTGCGAACCGACAATGGGTGTTTCGCCTCCGCGCTCGATGCCGACACCGACGGTGTGGAGGGATCGACCTACGCGTGGACACCGGAACAGCTCGTGGACGTTCTCGGATTCGAAGATGGCGTCTGGGCTGCAGGCATGTTCGTCGTCGACAGCGCAGGGACATTCGAAGCGGGCATGTCGGTTCTGCAGTTGCCCGAGGATCCTGACGATCTCGAGCGGTACCGGCGCGTGGCCGAACTGTTGCTTTCGGTTCGGGATCAGCGCCCACAACCAGGCCGCGACGACAAGGTGGTCACCGCGTGGAACGGCCTGGCAATCACAGCACTCGCCGAAGTGGGCGCGGGGCTGGGACGTTCGGAGTGGGTCGACGCCGCCGTCGCCTGCGGTGAACAACTCTTCGCGACGCACTTCGAGAACGGACGACTGCGACGCGCCTCGCTCGGCACCCACGTCGGCGTCGCAACGGGTGTGCTCGAGGACTACTCCTGCCTCGCCGTCGCCTCGCTGGCACTTTTCCAGGCCACCGGAGAGGAGATCTGGTCGATTCGGGCGCAGGCGATTCTCGACGCTGCGATCGAACACTTCGCCGACCCGGATCATCCCGGCAGTTGGTTCGATACCGCCGATGACGCCGAAGTATTGGTGACGAGGCCGCGAGACCCACTCGACAATGCAACCCCGTCGGGAGCATCGACGGTGACGGAGGCTCTTCTGACGGCAGAGGCGCTTGTGCCGCCCGAAGTGTCGGCTCGATACGGAGAGCTCGCCTCGGCGGGGCTCGCCCGTGCGGCTCTGATTCTGGAACGGGCACCGCGATCGGGAGGCCACTGGCTCACCGTCGCCGAGGCTTCGGTGCGGGGACCCTTGCAGGTGGCCGTGTCGAGTGTCGGGAACAGCAGGCTGCTCGCCGTTGCTCGCGCCCACGCTCCCGGGGGTACGACGATCATGGCCGGAGCGGAGAATTCCAGCGCGCTACTGGCGGGTCGGCCGATGATCGCTGGCAACGAGGCGGCGTACGTGTGTCGCGGATTCGTGTGCGATCGCCCCGTCACCACCGAGGTCGAGCTCATCGCCGCATTGCAGCGCTGACCCTGGCTAGAACAGCACCAACCACACGGCGACGAGGTGGCAGATCGCAGCAAGCACCGTGGCCGCATGGAAGAACTCGTGGTGCCCGAACGTAGTGGGCCAGGGATTGGGCCATTTCGTCGCGTACAGGACGGCTCCGACGCTGTACAGGATACCGCCGACGAGCAACAGGATGAACGGTGCGAAGCCCACTTGCTGGATGAGCGTCGGTGCGACCGGCACGATGGCCCAGCCGAGAATCAGGTACAGCGGCACGCCCACCCAGACGGGTGCGAGAGGCCACAGCATCTTGAGTGCGACCCCGCTGAGGGCGCCGATCCAGACGACGATCAGCAGGGTCTTGCCCGTTGCTGCCGGGAGTCCGAGTACGGCGAATGGCGTGTAGCTGCCGGCGATGAACAGAAAGATCATCGAGTGATCGGCACGCTTCATCCACGTGCGAGAGGCCGGGGTTTTCCAATGGATTCGGTGGTAAGTAGCGCTGACGCCGAAGACACCGCAGACAGTGCTCGCGTAGACCGCGGTAGCGATTCCGGCACTGACGGAGACCAAGCTGAAGGCCAACGTGACCAGGACGATGCCCGCCACGACGGAGACCGCGAAAGCATAGAGATGAATCCACCCGCGCATCCGAGGTTTCGCGGGCAGTTGGTCGATCCCGAACATCGTCATGCGATCACTTCCTCTCGACTCCGAACTTACGCAACCGTAGGTTCGGTCCGTACTCTACCGGCGAGTAGCTTCGTTTCGTCGGCGTAAGGTTGTGCTCCGTGGTGATCCGACTGTGGTGATGTCTCGGTGAAAATTCTCCCGACGAACGTACGTAACGTGCTGTACAACGTGTACGAGCGGCGCTTGCTCATGCAGCTCGACGGCATGCGGCATCCTCGTCACGTTGCAGTGATGTGTGATGGAAATCGCCGCTGGGCACGTGAGAACGGCTTCACCGACGTCGCGCACGGGCATCGCATGGGTGCACTGAAGATCGCCGAGATGCTCGGTTGGTGCGACGCCGCGGGAATCGAGATGGCCACCATCTATCTACTCTCGACCGAGAATCTGTCCCGCGACCCGGACGAGCTCGATTCACTGCTCGAGATCATCACCGACGTCGTCGAGGAGATTTGCGGACCCGAGCAGAATTGGGGAGTCAAGATCGTCGGCACCCTCGAGCTCCTTCCACCGTCGACGGCGCGCAGGCTCGAAGAGGCCGCCGCTCATACCGCGGGGCGAACCGGAACGCATGTCAACGTCGCAGTGGGCTACGGCGGTCGTCAAGAAATCGCCGACGCAGTGCAGTTATTGGTGAGGGAGAAGATTGCCGAGGGACTCACCGGGGACGACTTGGTGAAATCCATCGACGTCGACGGCATCGATACTCACCTCTACACCTCCGGCCAGCCCGATCCTGATCTGGTGATTCGCACCTCGGGTGAACAACGGCTCTCCGGATTTCTGCTGTGGCAGAGCGCGTACTCGGAAATCTGGTTCACCGAGGCGTACTGGCCCGAATTCCGCCGAGTCGATTTCCTTCGAGCACTGCGTGACTATGCAGCCAGGCATCGCAGATTCGGAATCTGACTACCGATCTACAACTTGCGCAATCGGAGCCTGTTGATGGCGTGATCGCTGTCCTTGCGCAGCACCATCGTGGCCCGAGGACGCGTCGGCAGAATGTTCTCGACGAGATTCGGCAGATTGATCGAGTGCCAGAGATCCTCGGCCGCCATGCGTGCGTGCTCGTCGGGCAGATTCGCGTAGTGATGGAAGTGCGCGTCGGGATCGGCGAACGACGTCTTACGCAGCGCGAGAAAGCGCTTCACGTACCAGCGTTCGATGTCCTCGATTCTGGCGTCGACGTAGATCGAGAAGTCGAACAGATCCGACACCATCAAACGTGAACCGGTCTGCAGAACGTTGAGGCCTTCGACGATGAGAATGTCCGGCTGACGAACCATGTGGAACTGGCCCTTCAGAATGTCGTAGGACACGTGCGAATAGACCGGTGCGGCAACCTCTTCGGCTCCCGACTTCACCTCGGTGACGAAGCGGAGCAGCTTGCGCCGATCGTAGCTCTCGGGAAATCCCTTGCGGTGCAGGATGCCGCGACGCATCAACTCTGTCGTCGAATACAGGAAGCCGTCGGTGGTGACCAGGTCGACGCGTGGATGGTGATCCCACCGCGCGAGGAGTGCTTGCAGAACTCGGGCCGTCGTCGACTTTCCGACCGCGACACTGCCGGCGACTCCGATGACGAAGGGCACCTGACGATCCGGGTGCTTCTCGCCGAGAAATGTTGCCGTGGCCGCGAACAGCCGTTGCCGTGCGGCGACCTGAAGGTGAATGAGTCGAGCCAGAGGTAGATACACCTCGGCGACTTCTTCGAGATCGATCTGCTCACCCAAGCCGCGGAGGCCGACGAGTTCTTCCTCGGTGAGCACCAGTGGCGTCGACTGCCGAAGAGTGCGCCACTGGGCGCGATCGAACTCGACGTAGGGGCTGGGTTCGCTCATTCGGAGGTACACACCTCGTGTGCCTGGTGCGTACCTGGGAGTACGCACCAGGCGCACGAGGGACACTGAAGTCGCATGGCTTCAGATTGTGCTTGGTGCCACTGATACTCACACGGGCGGGGTAGTTCACTGTTCGTTCATCTCACTGCGGCCACTATCGTCGAATCTTATGAATGCCGATTCGCTCGTCCGTGAGTATCTACAACTCGGTCTGAAATTCGACCGACTCGAAGAGGGCTTCGTCGACGCGTACACCGGTGACCCCGAGTTGCGTCGACAGACCGAGAATGCACCCGCTCCCGATCCGGCTGCGCTCGCGCGGCAGGCCGTCGCACTGCGGGCCGAGCTGGCAAACACAGATCTGACGGCGCAACGTGCCGAGTTCATCGATGTCCACTTACGCGCGCTGGAATGCTCGGGCCGCAAGTTCGCAGGAGAAGACATCGGTTTCGTCGACGAGGTCTTCGCATATTTCGATGTCCGCATCGAACCCGGGGATCAGGACCACTATGTGCAGGCACACCGAAAGATGGACGAGGTGTTGTCGGGTCCGGGTTCGCTTGCCGAGCGATTGGCCGCTCACCGCGCCGGAGACGTCATACCGGCCGATCGACTGCAGGAATGTGTCGACGCCTTCTCGAGTGCCTTGCGTGATCTCGTGCGAGCAGAGTATTCACTGCCCGAGACCGAGCAGGTGCGTTACGAGGTGGTGGGGGACAAGCCGTGGTCAGGATTCAACTATTACCTCGGTGACTTCAAGTCCACCGTGGCCATCAACTCCGATCTCGAACAGCACATGGCGAACCTCCCACACCTCATCGCGCATGAGGCTTACCCCGGACATCACACCGAGCATTGCCGGAAAGAGATGGGCCTGGTCGGTTCCGGGCAGCAGGAACAGACCTTGTTTCTCGTCAACACTCCGCAATGCCTGATGGCGGAGGGGCTTGCCGATCTGGCGCTCGAGTCGATCGTCGGACCAGGGTGGGGATTGTGGGCGCAGGAAATCTACGCCGACCTCGGCCTGCGGTTCGACGGGGACAAGGCCGAGCGACTGTCGACGGCGTCGGGCCAGCTGCTCGGGGTGCGGCAGGACGCGGCATTGTTGCTGCACGATCGACACAAGAGTCAGGATGACGTCGCGGCGTACCTGGAAAAATGGGGCCTCGCATCGCCCAAGCGTGCTCGGCAGAGTCTGAAGTTCTTGTCCTCGCCGTTGTGGCGTGCCTACAGCAGCACATACGTCGAGGGCTACAAACTTCTCGGTGGTTGGTTGGCTCAGGGCAAGACCGTCAGCGAGCGATCGGCGTTGTTCGGACGCCTCCTCGACGAGCCGCTGACACCGGGGCAATTGCGCATCTCGTAAACTGAGGGCGCCCACATTGCTGCGCTCATTTGGAGACCCCTGTTATGACTGACGTCAACAACCTGTCCCTTGCCGAACTCGATCCTGAGGTCGCCGAGGCCATGGCAGGCGAACTGGGGCGTCAGCGTGACACGCTCGAGATGATCGCATCGGAAAACTTCGTTCCCCGCGCCGTTCTGCAGGCACAGGGCAGCGTGCTGACGAACAAGTACGCCGAGGGCTACCCCGGCCGTCGCTACTACGGTGGCTGCGAGCACGTCGACGTCATCGAGGACCTGGCCCGCAATCGTGCCAAGGAACTCTTCGGCGCCGAGTTCGCCAACGTCCAGCCGCACGCCGGTGCGCAGGCCAACGCGGCAGTGTTGATGGCTCTGATCAACCCGGGCGACAAGATCATGGGCCTCGATCTGGCACACGGCGGCCACCTCACGCACGGTATGAAGCTAAACTTCTCCGGCAAGTTGTACGAGGTCGAGTCCTACGGCGTCAGCAAAGAAGACCACCGGATCGATATGGATCAGGTGCGCAAGCAGGCCATCGAGGCCAAGCCACAGGTCCTGATCGCCGGCTGGTCCGCTTACCCGCGCTTCCAGGACTTCGAAGCCTTCCGTTCGATCGCAGACGAGGTCGGCGCATTGCTCTGGGTCGATATGGCGCACTTCGCCGGACTCGTCGCAGCAGGTCTGCATCCCTCGCCCGTTCCCTACGCCGACGTCGTGTCCTCGACCGTGCACAAAACTCTCGGCGGACCCCGGTCCGGCTTGATCCTCGCGAAGAAGGAATGGGCGAAGAAGCTCAACTCCGCGGTGTTCCCCGGCCAGCAAGGTGGCCCACTCATGCATGCGATCGCCGCCAAGGCCGTCGCTTTCAAGATCGCTGCGACGCCGGAGTTCAAGGAGCGCCAGGAGCGCACCCTCCTCGGAGCTTCACTCCTCGCGGATCGCCTGAACGGCAAAGACATCGCGGACAAGGGAATCTCGGTTCTCACCGGCGGCACCGACGTGCACCTCGCACTGGTGGACCTGCGTAACAGCCAGCTCGACGGCCAACAGGCCGAGGACCTTCTCCACGAGGTCGGCATCACCGTCAACCGTAACGCCGTGCCGTTCGATCCGCGCCCGCCGATGGTCACCTCCGGCCTGCGTATCGGCACCTCGGCCCTCGCGACGCGTGGCTTCGGTGAAGCAGAGTTCACCGAGGTCGCCGATATCATCGGCACCGCCCTCGCCACCGGCGAAGCCAGTGACTCGTTGAAAGAGCGCGTCGTCAAGGTCGCACAGAGCAAGCCGCTCTACGACGGCCTCGAAGACTGGGGCCTGATCGGCTGATTGCCGGCCGCTTCGCTGCGTCGGCAGGTCGGCCTGTTCAACTCGCCCGGCCTGTTGATCTCACCCGACCTGCTTGAATGGTCCATTCATACGAATCGATCGTATGAATGGACCATTGAAGCGGACGGATGGTGGCCTCCCCGCCACGGTGCGATGGGTTAACGCGTTGTTCACCGACACGCACCCTGCTACCCGCACGAATCCTCGGAATCGGCGGTACCGTCGGCAGTAACAGCCAGCGGGGAAGCTGACTGTGCGGGAGGTTCTGATACGTGACTGAGCTAGTGAGTGCGAGAGGGCCGGCACCCGGCCCTCGTGTCAGCTGACACGTCAGGACCGACCGGCCGAGCGACAAGCGTTCGTGTGGCGTCGCGCGAACAATAGGAGCCCCACGTGACCACTTCACGCTCCGTTTCCGCCCCTCTTCGGACATTCGTGCTGGACACCTCGGTTCTACTGTCGGATCCCTGGGCTGTTATTCGCTTCGCCGAGCACAATGTGGTGCTCCCTCTCGTCGTCATCAGCGAGTTGGAGGGTAAACGCCATCACCACGAGCTGGGATGGTTCGCGCGGGAGTCATTGCGCATGCTCGACGATCTTCGCGTAGAACACGGTCGGCTCGATCAACCTGTTCCGATCGGAACGCAGGGCGGCACACTGCAGGTCGAGCTCAATCACACCGACGCAGCCGTTCTGCCTGTCGGTTTCCGTACCGACTCCAACGATTCGCGGATCTTGGCGTGCGCACTCAACCTGGCGGCCGAGGGCAAAGAAGTAGTGCTCGTCAGCAAGGACATCCCGCTGCGAGTGAAAGCCGGGGCGGTGGGATTGCCCGCCGACGAGTATCACGCCCACGACGTCGTGCCTTCGGGTTGGACCGGCATGGCCGAACTGGAAGTGCAGCCGGCCGATATCGATCGGTTGTTCGCGGACGGTGTCATCGACCTGGACGGTGCACGAGACATGCCGTGTCACACAGGAATTCGCTTGCTCGGGGGCCGTTCGAGTGCATTGGGGCGCGTCACAGCGGACAAGCAGGTGCAGCTCGTGCGCGGCGAACGTGAAGCATTCGGCTTGCATGGGCGCTCCGCTGAACAGCGGGTTGCGCTCGACTTGCTGCTCGACGAGAGCATCGGCATCGTCTCGCTCGGTGGTAAGGCCGGAACGGGTAAATCTGCGCTGGCACTGACCGCAGGTCTGGAGGCCGTGCTCGAGCGTCGTACGCATCGGAAGGTCGTCGTCTTCCGCCCTCTGTACGCGGTCGGTGGTCAGGAGCTCGGCTATCTACCCGGCAGTGAAAGCGAGAAAATGGGCCCGTGGGGTCAGGCGGTGTTCGACACCTTGGAAGGGCTCGCAAGCCCGGAGGTGATGGAAGAAGTCATTGCACGCGGAATGCTGGAAGTGTTGCCGCTCACGCATATTCGTGGACGGTCGCTGCACGATTCCTTCGTCATCGTCGACGAGGCTCAATCACTCGAACGTAATGTTCTGCTCACGGTTCTGTCCAGGCTCGGTAGCGGCTCCCGGGTCGTTCTCACCCACGACGTGGCGCAGCGTGACAATCTCCGCGTAGGACGGCACGACGGCGTCGCAGCGGTGATCGAAAAGCTCAAGGGCCACCCGCTTTTCGCGCACATCACCCTCACCCGAAGCGAGCGTTCGCCGATCGCCGCCCTGGTGACAGAGATGCTCGAGGAGTTCGGGCCTTCAGGGGCGTAGACGCATGGAGTGGAAATGCGTTCCGAGGGACGCATTTCCACTCATGAGCGCAGTCGCCACAGCCCACGCACCAACGCCTTCGCAAAGTCGAGATTGTCGAAATAGTCACGCCACACGAGGATCTTGCCGTCGCGCAGCTCGAAAGTGCCGCACACCCAGAACTCGACACGCAATCGGCGCCAGATCAGTACGTCGGTTCGTTCGGTGAGCACCACGTCGCCGTCGGGAGCTGCGGCGATGTTGTGGATGGTGACGTCGAATCCGTAGTTCGGCTTCGCCATGACCGCCAGCGCTTTGCGGACTCGGGCTATGCCACGCACTTTCGGAAATCCCACGTTGTGCCAGATGATTCCGTCGTCGAGGAGTGCCGCCGCACGATCGACGTCGCGCTCCGCCAGCGCCCGCAGCATGTCCTCGACGGTCTTGGTCGACCGAAGTAGATCTGTCACTTGGTGAATCTCCCCAATCCGGTCCCGTCGAAGTACTCGAGGGTGACGGTGTTGCCGTTGAACTTTGCCTGGGACACGGTGCCGTCGGGTGCGTTCTCGCTTCGCACATCGAAGGTGAACGTATCACCGTCCCAGTGTGTCAGCTCGTACGAAGTGTCCTTGGGGCCGATGGCCAAAGTCAGGGTGCCGTTGTCGTCGGTGACCGTCGCAGGACCCCAGAACGAGTTCTGATACACCCCGGCGTAGGCCGTGAGTGGCTGCGCGGGAGCAGGATCGGCGGGTGGTGTCTTGCCGACGAGTTCGCCCATCGGTTCGTCCATTCCCTCGAACGCATTCTTGTAGATCGTTCGCCAATCCTGTCGAACCTCGCCGAATTGCACGAGATCGGCGAACTCGGCCGATACCGTCTCGGCGATGCCGATAGGTGCAGCGTTGGTCAGCACGACGATGGAGACATCGAGCGAGGGGATCGTCACGAAATTTGTGCCCGCGCCGAGCTCGAACGCTCCCGAATGACTCACCTGTGTGCGTCCGGCCCCCGAGTTCGAGACGTTGAATCCGTATCCGTAGTAGCCGGCCCGAGTATCCGGGGTACCGGATGGGGACGAGACGATCTCGGCCGTCACCGCGGGCAGCAGGGCATCGGGTTCGATGACCTGCTTGCCGTCGAAAGTGCCTTCGGCGGCGAGCATCGTCATCCACTTCGCCATGTCGTTCGCCGAGGAACTCACCCCACCCGCAGGCGATTGTGCGTCCGGTTCTCGCTGAAATGCTGCCTCGTACGCGCCGTCGACGAGCACGTGTGGGACCGCGCGGTCGGTGCGGGCCATGTAGTCCGCGAATCGCGAACTGGTCGACGCCATGCCGAGGGGGCCGTAGATCGCGTCCTGGCTGAGGGTCTCCCAATCCTTGCCCGACGCCTGCGCTACCGCCTCGGCCCCAGCGGTGACGCCGAAGTTGGTGTAGTTGTACGTCGAGCGGAACGGATCCAGGGGAATGTCCTTCAGTCGCGCGAGTACTTGGCGGCGGTCGTAGCCGATTTCCTCGAGGTTGTCGCCCGCGTGATCGGGCAGCCCGCTGCGATGGGCGTAGAAATCGCCGACCGTGACGTTCTGGGTCACATACGGATCCGCGAGCGCGAACCACGGGAGCTCCGAGACCACAGGAGTTGTCCAATCGACCACTCCGCTACCGACCTGCGAAGCGACTACCGTCGAGCCGACGGGTTTGGACAACGATGCCAGTTGGAATACCGTATCGCCGTCGACCGCATCGTCCTTACCGACCTCGCGCACCCCGAATCCCTTGGAGTACACGACTTCTCCCTTGTGTACGACGGCGACAGCCATCCCCGGGATTTTCGAGGACTCCATCAGTTCGGCGGCGATGCCGTCGAGTTTTCCTACCGCGTCGTCGATCTGGCCGTCGGGAACGTCGACGCCGGGCACCTGGCCGGGTGAGAGTCCGGAGTCCTCCTCCGACGACGCTTCTGCCGTGGCGGTGGCCGTCGTGGTCGCCGTTTCGGTGTCACCGGAGGAATCGGAGGAGCACCCGACGAGGGCCGTCATCGACGTGGCGAGAGCGAGGGCCAGATACATCTTCTTCGAGCGCATCACAGGAGTCCTCTCCAGGAGCGAATGGATTAGGAAGAGCGTAAACCCTGCTCGCGTGGGATTTGGGAGAATTCACAGAGGTCAGGGGCACGAGACTCGACGTTCGGTGGGAGGCGCTACGGTATTCGGATGCCTACGAACTTCACTGACGGTGACCTGTTGCTCCGATTGGAGCCCGCCGTGGAAGAGAATCTGCGCCGACACATCGAAGAAGCAGAGGATTGGCACCCCCACGATTTCGCGCCGTGGGACGACGGCAAGAACTTCGCGTTTCTCGGTGGCGAGGACTGGTCGGCCGAACAATCCCACCTCAGCGAGGTCGAGATCCTCTCCGCCACGGTCAGCGTCCTCGTTGCCGACAATCTGCCCGCCTACCACCGTGAACTGGCCCGTGCACTGACCGGTCAGGGCGCATGGTGGAAGTGGACCGGCCGATGGACGTCGGAAGAGAATCGTCAGGCGATCGCGCTACGCGATTTTCTGGTCTTGACGCGTGCTGTCGATCCCGTCGCTCTCGAACGTGCTCGGATGGAAGAGATGACGAAGGGCTACGACGCGCCCAGCCTGCACGTTCTCGATATCCTCGCGCATTTCGCCGTGGACGAGTCAGCGGCCGTGCTGCGAAACAACAATACGATCGCACTCGGTGGCGACCCTGTCCTGGCCAAGATTTTGTCGAAGATCGCCCAGGACGATGCCCTGCAGTCGAAGTTCTACGCGAACATGGTCACCGAAGCACTCGGTGTCGCCCCTGATCAGACCGTGCGCGCTATCGCCGACCGCATCAACGGGTACTCGATCCCCGTGGTGGATCTGCCGGGTAAGGGAAACAGCACCGAATTGCTCGCCGACGCCGGTATCTACACGGTGGAGCAGCAGAGCGAGAAGGTGTTCAAGCCATTGATGGTGGAATGGAACATCTTCGGCCGCGACGACCTCGGCGACGAGGGCAACAAGGCGCGCGACGAGCTGAGCGCGTTCGCCTGAGCTGGGCTCACGACTCCTGAACGCGTGAGTGGTTCATTCATACGAAGCAATCGTATGAATGAACCACTCGAGCTGAAGCAGGGCGGCCTACTGGCGCCGCTTGTCTACCAGCGGTGAAGTCAGTCCTCGACCTTCGCCATGGCCAGCACGTCGAGCCGCTTGTCGAGCTCTTCCTCGCTGAGCTTGTCGCCGATCAGCCCTCGGTCGATAACCGTCTGACGGATCGTCTTCTTCTCCTTGAGTGCCTGCTTGGCGACGGCCGCAGCCTCCTCGTATCCGATGGCGGAGTTCAGCGGCGTCACGATGGACGGCGAGGACTCGGCAAGGGTCTTGAGGTGCTCGACGTTGGCGGTCAGCCCGCTGATGCACTTGTCGGCGAACAGTACCGAGACATTGGCGAGCAGGGTGAAGGACTCGAGCACGTTGCGTGCCATCACCGGGATGTAGACGTTGAGCTCGAAGGCGCCCGAGGCGCCACCGAACGCGACGGCTGCATCGTTGCCGACAACCTGCACGGCGACCTGTGTAACCGCTTCGGGCAGAACAGGATTGACCTTGCCGGGCATGATCGAGCTACCCGGCTGCAGGTCGGGAAGTGACAGCTCGCCGAGTCCGGTGAGTGGTCCCGACCCCATCCAGCGAATGTCGTTGGCAATCTTGGTCAGCGACACTGCGATGGTGCGCAGTGCGCCGGATGCCTCGACGAGTCCGTCCCGAGCTGCCTGCGCCTCGAAGGCGTTCTTGGCTGCGGTCAGGGCTTCGATTCCGGTCGATTCAACCAGTGCTGCAACAACTTTCGGTCCGAAACCGTCGGGAGCGTTGAGGCCCGTGCCCACCGCGGTGCCGCCGATCGGGAGTTCACCCAAACGGGGCAGGGTCGCCTCGACGCGCTCGATACCGGCTTCGATCTGGCGGGCGTACCCGCCGAACTCCTGGCCGAGAGTGACCGGAACAGCATCCATGAGGTGTGTGCGTCCGGACTTGACCACTGTCTTCCACTCGACGGCCTTCGCGGCCAGCGCGGAATGCAGGTGCTTCAGTGCAGGCACGAGCGAAGTGACCGCTGCCTCGGTCGCGGCGACGTGGGTAGCCGTCGGGAAAGTGTCGTTCGAGGACTGCGACATGTTGACGTGGTCGTTGGGGTGTACCTCCACGCCCTTCGCCTTGGCGATCGACGCGATGACCTCGTTGGCGTTCATGTTGGAGCTGGTTCCCGAACCGGTCTGGAAGACGTCGATGGGGAACTGGTCGTCGTGCAGACCTTCGGCGATTTCGTTCGCAGCCGCGATGATCGCGTCGGCAAGCGTGCCGTCGAGCAGTCCGAGGTCCCTGTTGACCTGCGCGCAGGCTGCCTTGAGCAGGCCCATCGCGCGGATCTGAGTGCGCTCGAGCGGACGGCCGGAGATGGGGAAGTTCTCGACCGCTCGCTGCGTCTGGGCGCGCCAGAGTGCATCGATCGGTACGCGAACCTCTCCCATGGTGTCATGCTCGATCCGGAATTGCTGTTCGTCTGTCTGCGTCATGAGCCTTACTTTGCCAGTTAGGTACGGGTAATTGTCGTGCCGGGTCAGCGCACCGGCCGAACCGTCAGAAAGAAGGAGCCTGACCGCTCGTGTCGCCGTCGAAATCGACCGAGGAGTACTCGCGCAGCTTCTCGAGGCGGTGGTACGCGTCGATCATTCGAACGGTGCCGGACTTGGAGCGCATCACTATGGACTGAGTGTGCGCACCGCCGCCCGCGTAGCGCACGCCGCGCAGCAGGTCGCCGTCGGTGACGCCGGTAGCGGTGAAGAATACGTTTTCACCCGACACCAAGTCGACGGTGTTGAGAACGCGGTCGAGGTCGTGACCGGCGTCGATCGCTTTCTGCTTCTCTTCGTCGTCCATGGGGGCGAGGCGGCCCTGCAGGGCGCCGTCCATGCAACGCATCGCAGCGGCAGCGATGATGCCCTCGGGGGTGCCGCCGATACCGATCAGCAGATCAGTGCCGGAATCGGGACGTGCGGCTGCGATCGCGCCTGCAACGTCACCGTCGGAGATGAGCCGGATGCGTGATCCCGCGTCGCGAACGGCCTGAATAAGTTCTGCGTGACGGGGGCGGTCCAGGATGCACACGGTGACATCGGATGCGGATCCCTTCTTGATCTTGGCGATCCGAGCGATGTTCTCGGCTACCGGTGCTGTGATGTCGATGACATCGGCGTAGTCGGGTCCGACGGCAATCTTCTCCATGTAGAACACGGCAGAGGGGTCGAACATGGCGCCGCGCTCAGCGACGGCCAGGACGGCGATCGCGTTCGGCATGCCCTTGGCCATCAGCGTGGTTCCGTCGACGGGGTCGACGGCGAAGTCGACCTCGGGTCCGTTGCCGTTGCCGACCTGCTCGCCGTTGTAGAGCATCGGCGCTTCGTCCTTCTCGCCTTCGCCGATCACGACGACGCCGCGCATGGAGACCGAGCTGACCAGCTGACGCATAGCGTCCACCGCTGCTCCGTCGCCGCCTTCCTTGTCGCCACGTCCCACCCAGCGGCCCGAGGCGAGTGCGCCGGCCTCGGTGACTCGTACGAGTTCTAGGGCGAGATTGCGATCTGGCGCCATGGCGCGGGTGGACTCGGTGCTGGTCGTCATCGGTTTGTAGCCTCCTGGTAGGTGGGGGTCTTACCCAGCGCGATTATCTCATTCAGTGCCGTTGTCCGCCGAGGAGGGCATGCGCCGACCCGGCAGCGACGTCCAGCGGGGATACTGGAGTAGTGGCGAACAGTAAACCCCGGATCCTGAACAACAACCGTGACATGGTCTGGTCACTCATTCCGCTCGTGATCGCCTGTCTGCTGATTGCCGGAATCGCCAGTCAGTGCACGTTGAGCCCGGGCGGACCGACGCAGGGACCGATCCCGAACTTCGACGTGAACGCGGCAATGCAGTACGACGCGTCCGAGCTCGGCTTCCCGATCCGTAACCCCAAGGTCCCCGACGACTGGACGCCGAACTCGGGCAGCCGCGGATCCATCGCCGGCGATCAGGGTGGGGACACCAGCACCGTCGGATACATCTCCGATGCCGGTCGCTACAACCGGCTGACGCAATCGAACGCAAGTGAAGACGTGCTCGTGCCGTTCGCGGTCGGTGAGCCGCGATTCGCCTCGGGAACTCAGTCGATCGACGGCAAGGAGTGGGTCGTCTACACGCAGCAGAGTGAAGAGCCGGTGTGGGTGACCGATCTGGGTGACGTGCGGCTGCTCATCACCGGTAGCGGATCGTCCGAGGAGTTCACCACGCTCGCCGCCGCGACTACCGAAGCGACACCTCTGACGCCCTGAGTCGACGCCTTGTCGAGCGTCAGTCCTGATCCTTCACGTGTGCGAGGGCATTCTCGACGCGCTTACGTGCACCGGCGAGGTGCTCCTCGCAGCGGGTCGCGAGCAATTCGCCTCGTTCCCACAGCGCGAGCGAAGCGTCGAGATCGAGGCCGCCCTGTTCGAGAACCTTCACCACGTCGACCAGTTCGTCTCGGGCAGCCTCGTAGCCCATTTCTTCGATCGGTGTTTCAGTCAAGAGTTTTCTCCTATCGAACTTTGCCCATGACCGCGGCAGTCACAGCGCCGTCGGCCACTCGTACTCGGATCTGTGTTCCTGGCGGTGCGTCGTCGACCGAACGCAACACCTCGGGATCGCCGCCGGCGACCATGCGTTGCACGACGGCGTAGCCACGCGCCAGCGTCGCTGCGGGCCCGAGGGCTTGCGATCGATTTCGTAAGTGTTCGACGAGGGTTTCCTGTTTCGCGAGTTCGCGCAGAACGTCGCGTCGGGTTGCCTCGCGCAGTCGCGTGATCTCCTCGCGGCGACGCTCGATACCTGCGATCGGGTCGGCAAGGACCGGTCGATGTCGGATCATCTCGAGCCCACGCGCTTCTCTGGCGACCCAGTTCCGGAGCGCAGCAGCAGTTCTGGACCTCAGATCGGCGACGAGATTCTGCTCGACTACGGCGTCGGGCACCACCAGCTTGGCGGCGTCGGTCGGAGTCGCGGCACGTAGGTCGGCGACGTGATCGCTGAGCGGGCTGTCCGGTTCGTGTCCGATGGCGCTGACGATCGGTGTGGTCGCGGCCGAGATCGCGCGGCACAGTGCCTCGTCGGAGAACGGCAGCAGATCTTCGACGCTACCGCCCCCGCGGGCGAGGATGATGACGTCGACGTCACTGTTGTCGTTGAGGTCCTTCAACGCGCCGAGGATCGCGGGTACTGCCTGCGGGCCCTGTACCGGAGTGTGTCTGACTTCGAATCGCACTGCCGGCCAACGCCTTTGCGCGACGGTCAGCACGTCCTTCTCGGCGGCACTCGCGCGTGCGGTGATCAGTCCGATCGTGCCGGGTAGAAACGGAAGTGGCCGTTTGAGGCGCGGATCGAACAGGCCTTCAGCAGTCAGGAGGCTGCGTAGACGTTCGACTCGAGCAAGCAGTTCGCCGACGCCGACGGCGCGAATGTCGGTGGCACGCAACGAGACTGTGCCTCGGCCGGTGTAGAAAGACAGCTTGCCGTACAGGATGACCTGCGCGCCTTCGGTCAGTGGGACCGGTGACCGCTCCAGCAGTTGCGGCGAGCAGGTGACTGACAGTGACATGTCGGCCGACGGGTCACGCAGGACTAGAAACGCGGTCCGGGTGCCTGGCCTGGCATTGATCTGGGTCAGTTGGCCCTCGACCCAGACGCTCCCGAGTCGGTCGATCCACCCGGCGACTTTCATCGCTACCGTGCGGACCGGCCACGGCTCTTCGGCGCTGCTCGGACCTGGGCCTGACGTCTGATTGGTTGCGCTCACTTGGCTTTCGCTGTGGTGATTCGGTTCTCGAGCATCGTCAGGAACGGAGCGCGTGCGCGCGAATCGGCCTCGTAGTCGAGGAGCGTCTCCAAGTCGTCGAGCGACAGGGTACGCAGACGAGCACGTAATTGTGCGAGCGCTAGGGCGTCGTAATCGAGGAGGTCGACAATCTCCGGTCGCTCGGTGGCCGTCACGGCCTGCACGTCTTCCTCGACCTCGACCTCGACCTCGGCCGGGGGAGTGGAGTACAGCGCAAAACGGCCGGTCGCAGCGACAGGCTCGTGGTCCGGGACGTCGAGCTCTTCGTTCTCGTTCAGCGATGGTGGGGCATGGTCGTCGTCGAACACAGCCCAAGACGGCTGCTCCTGAGCAGGGGTTCCGACGAGAGGCAACGACGAGATGACCTCGTCACCCTTGATCGCGAGAGCGGTGACCTGCTGTTGGAGGCGCATCGAGCTGGCCAGTATTTCGCTGACGACCGTCATCGGAAAGGTGACCGCGGTACCGGGGAGCTTGCGCGCCTCTTCGACGACGGTCACCACCACGCCCGCGGCCACACGTGCAGCAAAAGGGACACGAGTCATATTCACAGCCTGCCTGATGTCCAGGCATTTGGGTAGCCGACAGGCGGGTCGCCCACTAGTCGGAATCGGGGCGCCCTGCTCACGTATCCTGTAGTCATGTCTTCGGCTGTTCCACTGAACCTGGGTATCGCACGTCCATCGGGCGCTGATTCCGCCCCTTACACCGGAGGAAAACGAGTACTCCTTGCAGAGCCTCGCGGCTACTGCGCCGGCGTCGATCGCGCCGTCGAGACCGTGGAGAAGGCGCTGGAGCAGCATGGTGCTCCGGTGTACGTCCGTAAGGAGATCGTGCACAATCGGCATGTCGTCGAAACGCTTGCCGATCGCGGCGCCGTCTTCGTCGAGGAGACCGACGAGGTGCCTGAAGGCGCACTGTTGGTGTTCTCCGCGCACGGCGTATCGCCCGCGGTACACGCTTCGGCCGCGGAGCGTCAGCTCCGCACCATCGACGCCACCTGCCCCCTCGTCACCAAGGTTCACCAGGAAGCCAAACGGTTCGCCCGCGACGACTACGACATTCTGCTGATCGGCCACGAAGGGCACGAGGAGGTGGAAGGCACTGCGGGTGAGGCACCTGAACATGTGCAGCTCGTGGATGGTCCCGACTCTGTCGACGCCGTCACCGTGCGTGATCCGAACAAGGTCATCTGGCTGTCGCAGACCACACTCAGCGTCGACGAGACGATGCTCACGGTGGCACGTCTACGTGAGCGCTTCCCGACCTTGCAGGATCCGCCGAGCGACGACATTTGCTACGCGACACAGAACCGTCAGGTCGCGGTCAAGGTGATGGCACCCGAGTGCGATCTGGTGATCGTCGTCGGATCGACGAACTCCTCGAACTCGGTCCGGCTCGTAGAAGTAGCACTCTCCGCTGGTGCGCGCGCCAGCTACCTCGTCGATTACGCGAAGGAGATCGACCTGGCCTGGCTGGACGGAGTGCAGACCGTCGGCATCACGTCGGGTGCGTCGGTGCCGGAAATTCTTGTACAGGGAGTCATCGATCTGCTGTCCGAGCACGGCTATGCCGATGTGCAGCCCGTGACCACGGCCAACGAAACCCTCGTCTTCTCACTCCCGCGCGAGCTTCGGCCGACCAAGGCCTGATCGGCTTCCGCTTTCGGGCGAGCCTAGTCAGGGTTCGGTACGGTCCCGGTAGCGAACCTGCGGGACCGGATGAGGCGGGACATGTGCGCTTGTCGGTGCCGAACGCGGCGCTGAATACGGATCGACGTCAGTTTGGCGGGGCGCCCGTGGTTGCGGCGGTCGGGGTGCAGAGCGCCTCGTCGGGAGCGGCGCCCGATCCGGGTCGTCCTGTTCGGGGCGGTACGGGTCTGCGCGATACGAGTCGGCGCCATACGAATCAGCGGCCGGGCGGTCGTAGGACGGCTCGACTCGTTCGCGCCGCGCTCGACGGCCCTCGGTGCTCGGACGGCTCTGGCGGTCTCCAGTGCTCGGGCGGTCTCCAGTGCTCGGGCGGCCTTCAGTGCTCGGGCGGCCTTCGGTACTCGAACGGCTCCCGCGGCCCTCGGCGCTCTGCCGGCGCGCGTCGGCACTTCGGCGCCCGCCGTCGGTCGAGTGGCCGTCGGATGCGGTTCCCCGTCCGGAAACCCGATTCTCTGGACCGCGCACCGAATCCGGTGCGCTCGTCGTCTTCGCCCTGGACGCTCTCGCACGGTCACGTGTTTGCTTGGCCCGGTCACGAACCGAGCGAGTGGGGGCGTGGGTGGACTGCTTCTTGAGGAAGATGCGTGCACCGCCGATCCCGATCGCCAGAACAGTGCCCAGCAACATCAACGGAAACCGATTGACCAGTGGAATGGCGGCATTCAGCATAATGTCCTTCACGCCGGTTCCTGGATTCTCGGTGAAGTACTGATACGCCATGGGGACCGCGACGAACAGGATCAAGGGAGCCTGGACCAGCGCCGTGAAGAGGCCGCGATAGCGGACCAGGACAACTGCGGCAACTACGCCGATGATGTAAAAACAGGCGAAGGCAGCGGTCAGCTCGGTTCCGCGGGCTGCGTCGATGACGAATCCGAGAAAACTGGCACCGCCGGCGATAGCCACCGCCCCCCACGCTGGGACGCCGGGCACTGATGCGAGGGCTGAACGTTGATCCAGCGGAACCCCGGAACGGGCTCGTTGGGATGTAGACACCCACCGAGATTAGCGGCTGATCACCCGACTGCGTCGCTGACGTGACCGAACTGGTGCAACGGATGCGACGAATCGGACACTTTCGGTCGGCTGTCGACCCGGCGGACCTCGACGACTTCGGTATCGAACAGTTCGAGCTCGGAGAGCTTGCGTGCTGTCACCGTGACCCTGGAATCAACCGAAGACACGGTGGAGTTGAACGAGTCGACTGCCTTGCCGAGATGCCCGCCGAGCTTGTCCAGGTGCGCGGCAACGACTCCGAGTCTGGAATACAGCTCTCGTCCGAGCATCTGAATTCGAGCGGCGTCCTCGGCGAGCGACTCCTGCTTCCAGGTGTACGCAACCGTGCGTAGGAGAGCGACCAGAGTAGTGGGAGTGGCAAGTATCACATTTCTCGTGAACGCATATTCCAGCAGCGACGAATCGGACGTGAGCGCTGCGTCGAGAAACGGATCGCCGGGAACGAAGAGAATCACGAACTCGGGCGTCGGCTCGAACGAGCGCCAATACTCCTTGGCCGACAATTGATCGACATGTGTTCGCAGGTGCCGGGCATGCCGAGTCAACTGCTTGCTTCGAGCATCGGCGTCTTCCTCCTGCGCGGCGTCGAGATAGGCCGCGAACGGAACTTTGGCATCCACCACGATCTGCCGACCACCCGCCAACCGGACGATCATGTCCGGGCGAACCCCGTCCCGGGTGACCTGGGTGTCGAAATCGCAGTGCTTGACCATGCCGGCGAGCTCGACGACCCGTTCGAGTTGGATCTCACCCCAACGTCCACGAATCTGCGGGGCGCGCAATGCGGTGACCAGTTGGGACGTCTGCGTGGACAGATGAACCGATGCACGTTGCATCCCGGTCACCTGCTCGGTCAGACCGGCGTATGCGCGGATTCGACTGTGCTCTACCTGTCTTACCTGCTCGGTGAGAGCGTCCACGGCGTCGTGCAGCGGTTCCACCAGATGTGACACTTGCTGGCCGATTGCTCCTGAATGCCTGCGGGCCGAATCCTCGTTGACGGCATCGAGCGACCGTCGCAGCAGGGCCTCGTTGTCACGGAGTGCCGCCAACTGTGCCTCGGCGCGCACTGCACGATCTCCGAACCTGCTCGAGTGCAACAACCATCCGATGGCTGCCCCGAGAGCGAAGGCGAATGCCATTCCGACAGCGGTAAGTGCGTTCATGACGCAGATGATGCCCGACGGTACCGACAGACTTCTCGGATCAGCCCGAGTGCCTGTCCGTCTCGCAGGGCGCAGGGGCCGACTGGCCGTAGCGGTTGAGCGAGTTTGTCGGTGGCCTCCGTTAGCGTCGTATTCATGAAGATCCTGCACACCTCGGACTGGCACATCGGCCGCACGTTCCACGGCGTCGACCTGCTCGCCGACCAGGCTGCTGCGCTGGTGGCCATTGCGGATCTGGTTGCAGCACAAAGAATCGACGTGGTGGTCGTGCCGGGTGACATATACGATCGCGCCGTGCCGAGCGCAGATGCGGTCCTCGTGTGCAACAGAGGACTGGAGGCAATCCGCGCGGCGGGCGCTGTCATCGTGGCGACGTCGGGCAATCATGATTCGCCGGCGCGACTCGGTGCGGGCGCAGCCTTCGCCTCGGCAGGCGGCTTGCATCTGATGACCCGTGTGTGTGAGGTAGGCACTCCGGTGGTGATCGACGACGAGTTCGGCCCGGTCGCCTTCTACGGAATTCCTTATCTGGAGCCGGAAACCACGCGGCTCGAACTCGACGTTCCCGGTGCGCGGTCGCACGCGGATGTCTTGGATGCGGCAATGGAGCGCATCACCGCAGATCTCGACGGCCGACGGAGCAGTCCGGATCACGTGCGATCGGTGGTGCTGGCTCATGCGTTCGTCGTCGGCGGTGAAGCGACGGGTTCCGAGCGTTCCATCTCGGTAGGTGGGGTCGAGACCGTTTCAGCATCTGCATTCGACGGTGTCGACTATGTTGCGCTGGGCCACTTGCACTCTCCGCAGACGCTGACCGATCGTGTTCGCTATTCGGGCTCACCGTTGCCGTATTCGTTCGGTGAACGGTCTCACCGGAAAGCTGTGTGGATACTCCAGCTCGATGCGGACGGTCTGGGCACGGTCGAGAAAGTAGATCTGCCGGTCGTCCGAGGTTTGAGCAGGATCGAAGGCACCGTCGAAGAGCTCACCACTGCAAGCGAATTCGCTGATGCCGAAGAGCACTACGTGTCGGCCGTCCTGACCGATCCGGTTCGTCCGGTCGATGCCATGCGCGCGCTGCGTACCCGCTTCCCGCACGCTGTTCACCTCGAATGGTCGCGTCCTGCAGGCACTTCCGAGCTGCGGTACCGCGATCGTGTGCGCGGTCGCACCGATATCGATATTGCCACCTCGTTCCTCACCGACATGCGAAGTATTCCCGAAGCGCGGGAGGTTTCGTTGCTCGAACGAGCGTTGGCCGCGGTGCAGCGCGAGGACGTGTCCCGTGACGACGAGCGGGTCGAGCAGTACGAGTTGTCCGGACGCAGCGCATGAGCCGACCGGCATGAGACTGCATCGACTCGAGATCACTGCATTCGGTCCCTTCGCGCGAACCGAATCCGTCGACTTCGACGCCCTCGGTGCCGACGGGCTGTTTCTGCTCCACGGTCAGACCGGTGCGGGCAAGACCACTGTTCTCGACGCCGTCGCCTTTGCCCTGTACGGGACGGTTCCGGGTGCGCGCAGGGAAGGTAAGCGTCTTCTGTCCGACCATGCGGCGCCCGGTTCAGTACCCAAAGTGGTGCTCGAGGCGACTCTCGGTGGCAGACGCGTCCGGATCGTTCGCTCTCCCGAGTACATGCGGCCCAAGAAGGGCGGGAGGACGGGCACCACCAAGGAAAATGCGAAGGCCAGTCTGACGTGGCTCGACGGCGACGGGCAGAACCTGACCCGCCTCGACGAGATCGGTGAGGCAGTGGGTGCCGCGCTCGGGATGAGCGCAGACCAGTTTTTTCAGGTCGTCCTCCTGCCTCAGGGTGAGTTCGCTCGGTTCCTGCGTGCAGACAGCGAAGAGCGCGGCAATCTCCTCGAGAGGTTGTTCGACACCAGCAGGTTCGGCGATGTGGAGCAGTGGTTTGCCAACGAAAGGCGTTCCAGTGCAGCGTTGATGGAGTCTTCGCGCATTGCCATCGACAAGTTGCTCGGTCGGATCGCCACGGCCTCGGGTGAGGACGAAGAACTCGACCGGGAACCGATGGAGTGGGCCACCGATGTTCTGGGGCGTGCTCGCGGTGCGCACGCCGACGCGTCGACGGCGCTCGCAACTGCACGCGGCAAGGCCGACACCGCCGCCGCGGCACTCGATCGCCACAAAACTCTCCTCGTGCTGCGGCAACGCCGAGACCTCGCGCGGAAACAGCTGGCAGAGTTCCATCGGGCGGCCCCCGAACGTGACGTGATTCGCCGAGAAGTCGAACGGTCCGCCGCTGCCGGCCCCATCGCGACACTCGCCGCCGAGTATGCGAAGACAACGCGGACCTACGACCTCGCTGCGCGTGAGGCAGAGTCGGCGCGTGGCTCGTTGGCGATGGTCGATGGATCTGGGATGGTCCTTGCCGCGTCGTCCTCGGATGCAGACGAAGCTCGGACGGTCGTCGCCAATGCGGTTCGCGAGTGGACGACTTCGGTGGTCGGCCTCCAAGAGATGCGGCAGTTGGCTATTCGCGCCGATGCGGAGGAAGCCGTTGCTCGCAAGCTGACGTCCGAGTGTCGTGCCGTCGAGAAGGCTGTCGAGGCGGCACTCGTCCTCAGGGCACAGTTGCCTGCGGCGATCGTCGAAGCAGAACTCGCAGCGACCACCGCAGTGAACACTGCCGCGAACGTGCCTGCGCTCGAGTCCGAATCTGCCGCTGTCTCCGATGCGGTCACGGCGGCAATCGAACTTACGAAGACACGAACCGCGCTCGCCGCGGCCGAGTCTGCTCGCGAAGCGGCTCGCACGGCGCACAACGACGCTTGGGAACATTTACTCGATCTGCGAGACCGACGTCTCACCGGGATGGCCACGGAGTTGGCCACCGAGCTTGTCGACGGCAGCCCGTGCGGAGTCTGCGGATCCCGGTCTCACCCGGAGCCTGCGTCGGCCGCCGATTCGACGGTCACGAAGGCGGACGAAGCAGCGGCGAGCAGTGCCGAGCGTAGAGCGGCCGCTGCCAAGGATCTTCGGACTGAGGAGGCGGCCCATCTGGTCCGAGTGCTCGATGCACTCATTGCTCGTTCAGGTGGCCGCGGTAGCGATGAACTGGTGGTGGCCCTCGATGAGGTGACTACTCGGTTGACGGCGGCAAAGACAGCCGCGGCTTCACTCGACGACCTTCGAGCGGCGTTGGCTCATCTCAGGTCGGAGGATCACCGGCTCGCGTCAGTCATTGCCGAGCATCGATCCACGGCAGCGGGTCTCGCAGCACGGGCCGCGCAGGTTCGGAGTTCCGTCGAGGCGATGCGCGCACGTGTCACCGCCGCTGTCGATGGCGACGAGACGCTCGATCAGCGTGTGGCGCGCCTCGAGAAGCTGATCGCACTCTCCACCGATCTTCAACACAAGAGGGTCGCTGCCGCTCGCGCGGCCGACATCAGCGGGGCGATCGCCGAGCGACTGACAGTGCAGGTGTCGGAATCCGGCTTCGAGTCCGCCGAGGACGCAGCGGCCCTGGTGATCCCCGCCGAGCGAGTCCGGAGCATCGAGAAGCAACTCGCTGCAGCACATGACATTCGCGCTCATGCCGAGCAGGTTCTCGCCGAACCCGCGATCGCCGCCATCGAAGACGCCGACACCGAACCGGTGGAGACGCCACCCTGGCAGGAGGCTGCCGACGCTGCTGCCGTCGAGCTCGATGGTGCCGTTGCACGCCAGGCCGAATGCAAGCGGCGATTCGAGCAAGTGGAAGAACTGACCGCCCAGTTGTGGGCTGCAGTCGACCACGCGGCACCGATGCAGGCCAAGCACGACCAGTTGGCTGCACTGACCGACGTCGTCGCAGGCCGGGGACAGAATGCTCGAAAGATGTCACTCCGGTCGTATGTGTTGGCCTCTCGCCTCGAGGACGTCGCCGAGTCGGCGTCGGCGAGACTCCAGCGTATGTCAGCGGGGCGATACGAGTTCGTCCATTCCGACGAGGCCGAATCTCGCGGGAGGCGTGGCGGATTGGGCCTCGACATCCGCGACGACTACACCGGAGTCGTCCGTTCGGCGAAGACACTGTCGGGAGGAGAGTCGTTCCTGGCGTCGTTGGCGCTTGCTCTCGGGCTGGCGGACGTCGTGGCCGCAGAATCAGGCGGAGTCGTCCTCGACACGATGTTCATCGACGAAGGCTTCGGCACGCTGGACGCCGACACCTTGGAATCGGTCATGGGGGTTCTGGACGAACTCAGGGCCGGCGGGCGTGTGGTGGGAATCGTCTCCCACGTCGATGAGATGCGTCAACGAATACCGAGCAGGCTCCACGTCATCCGTGAACGGGACGGGTCGAGGCTTCAGCTCTTTTCGGCGTCCTGAGCTGACTTTTCGTCCTCGTCCTCGTCTTTCTCGTCGGTCAGTAGTTCGTCCGGATCCGGCGCCGACTCCTCTAGTTCTGCCTGGCTGGCCTCGTTCGAGCGTTCGTCGGCTTGCTCGGAGACGTAGCGAATCAGGACCGCGGCTACGGCGGCGGCAGGTACAGCGAGGAAGGCACCGACTATGCCGAACACCGAACCGCCACCGGTGACGGCCAACAGCACGATCGCGGGATGCAGATTCATACTGCGACTCTGCAGAACCGGTTGCAGAACGTTTCCTTCGAGCTGCTGAACGGCGAAAATGATGGCCAACACGATCAGCGCGGTGGTCGGTCCGTTGGCGACAAGTGCGACCAAGACGGCCAAGGCGCCTGCAACGAATGCACCGACGATGGGGATGAATCCGCCGAGAAAGGTGATGGTGGCGAGGACGAGCGCCAGCGGCACATTGAGAACGATCAATCCGAGGCCGATGAAGAATGCGTCGATGAGGCTCACCACTGCCTGGGTTCGGATGAACCCACCGAGCGTCGCCCACATTCGTGCCAGGATCTCGGCGAGATGTCTTCCTGCACGACCACCGGCGAAGCCGTGCAGCCACGGAGTGAATTTGGGCCCGTCCTTGACGAAAAAGAACGTCAGTACGAGGACAAGTGCCAGGGTGATGAGAATCGAGCTCGCGGCCGTAACACCACTGAAAACACCGGAGGCAATGGCGGTTCCGCTTTCCTGCAACCGGGAGGTGATGGCCGAGACAGCATTGTCGATCTGCTCGTCCTGCAGGTTGATCGGCGGGCCCTTGAGCCAGTCCTGTACCTGGGACACGCCCTGTGTCGCTTTGTCTACGAGCTCGGGCGCCGAGTCCACGACGGACGGGACGATCAGTGTGATCACGCCGCCGATGACGAGGAAGAAGACGACGAGCGAAGTCGTGGCCGCGAGCGCGGCCGGGATACCTACGCGCATGAGCCACTTGGTCGGCGGCCATAGAACCGTTGCCACGATGATCGCGAGCAGCGACGGGAGTATGACTACCCACAGCGCCGAGATGATCCAGCCGAGTACCCAGGCCCCAGCGGCTACCGATACGAGGATCAGCGACCACTTTGCCAGCCACACCCCACCGACACCGATGAGGTCGCCGCGATCGCGCCCAGGCTTACCGTTGGGCACTGTCTGTTCCGTCACGTCGGTTGTCCTTTTCGGTGGCTTCGGACTCGGGTACCCGAGTGACTCTAACGTCTCGATTGCCTGTACTACCCAACTGTCGACGCGCTCAATCCTCAGGCCGCCTCGTGCGCCAGTAGCCAGGTCTTCGCAGGCAATCCCCATCTGAAACCGCCGAGTGCCCCACCGATGCGAAAGACCCGGTGACACGGAACGAACAGTGCCGCTGCGTTGCGCGCGCAGGCCGATGCCGCGCCGCGGATGGCGGCCGGACGGCCGGCCATATCCGCGAACTCCGAGTACGTCACCGGAGATCCGGCGGGAACGGTCCGAAGCACTTTCCACGCATGCATCAGAAACTCGCCGGATTGTTGTGCGACGGGTATGTCGTCGATGACCGTGAGCTCACCGTGGTGGTAGTCCTCGATTGCCGCGGTGATACTGCCGAGGTTCGATACCATCCGGATGTCGTTGGGCCGCAACGACTTGTGAATCAGCGGTTGCAGGTCTTCGGTAGTTGCAGTCCATCCGGACGCCAGCACGCAGCCTTCGGCGTCGACTATGGCGGTGAACGGTCCGATCGGTGTGTCGGTTGTGGCGGCAGTTGCAGTCATAGTCCTCTTCTTTCGAGCGCGATGTTCCACAGGTGCATCGAGACGTACGAGCGCCACGGCGCCCATCGGCTCGTATCGGTGAGGGGGATGCCGAGCGCTTCGGCGCCCTGACGGACGACGAGGTCGGTGTCGAGCAGCACGTCCGGGTCGGCCAGCAATCGCATCACCACGTATCTGGCAGTCCACGGGCCGATGCCTTTGAGTGCGAGTAGGTCTCGTTCGAGGTCTCCTGCCGATCGCGCGACGTGCAACTCGATCTTGCCCGACGCGATCGCGTCGGCCACTCCGATGATCGCGCCGACCCGTGCCTTGGGGCCGGTGAGTACTTCGTGTCCGTGTTCGGCGACGGCGGACGCGTCGGGAAACAGTCGGGTGATGGTGCCGCCGCCCGGATCCTCGATCCGCTCGCCCAGCGCCTCGACCAGGCGTGCGGTATGTGTGGCAGCTGCACCCAGCGAGATCTGTTGGCCGATCATGGTCCGTAACAGCAACTCTGTGCCGTCGACATTTCCGAGGACGCGTATGCCCGGGTGTGCCGCAATATTCGGTGCCAGAGCCGGATCCGCGGACAGGGCGGTATCCACGGCCTCCGGGTCCGCATCCAGATCGAGCAGGCGTCGGACGCGGGCCACGGCGGGAGCCAAATCGCGCATATCGTGCAGGCTCAACGTCGTGTCGACGTAACCGTCCTCGATCCGAAGTCCGACGATCCCATGTCCGTGCGGGAGTCGAAGGGATCGGCGGTACGTTCGATCGTCGAAGGACTCGACGCCGGGCACCGCGTGACCGCGAAGGAACCATTCGAGCCAGGTTCGGTCCAACGGCCTGCGGTAGGGGAGTCGAAGTGTGACGGTCCCGTTGCTGGACAGGGTCTTCGTTCGGGTGGCTTCGGCGCGCAGCGTGGTGGGGTTTACCGCGAACACTTCACGGACCGTGTCGTTGAACTGGCGGACGCTGGAGAACCCGGAAGCGAAGGCGATGTCGGTCATCGTCATCGTCGTGGTCTGGATCAACGTCCGAGCCGTGTGCGCCCGATGCGCACGCGCCAATGCCAACGGTCCGGCTCCGATCTCGGCGTTGAGAACCCGCGTCAGTTGGCGGGTGGAGTACCCGAGCGAATCGGCCAGTGAGTCCACGCCGCCACGCTCTACCGCGCCGTCGGAAATGAGCCGCATAGCGCGGGAGGTCAAGTCCGAGTTGGTATTCCATTGCGGAGAGCCGGGGGTGGCGTCGGGTTGGCAGCGTCGGCAGGCTCGAAACCCGGCCTGTTGCGCTGCCGCTGCCGTCGGAACGAACTGGACGTTCTTCGCCTTGGGTGTGACTGCCGGGCACGACGGGCGGCAGTAGATGCCCGTCGTGCGGACTGCCGTGAAGAACTGCCCGTCGAAGCGGGTGTCTCGTGCAGATACGGCCCGGTAGCACCGCTCGAAGTCCAACTCCATGCGATCCACTGTGTCACCGGTGGACGCGCCGCGCTAGCGGGAATCAGCCATCGGTGTGTGGAGCATCAACAGCAGCGTGCCCCGGGGTGTGCATCGGCCTCGGCGTAGCGGTCCCGCCAGAACTGGCGCTCCGACGGAACCGGCTCGTCCGGATGCACCCGTCGCATATGGGCGAGGTAGTGCTCGTAGTCTTTGTCACCCATCACCGAGGTGATCCACCACCACAGGCCGTGCATGTCAGTGCTGCCCGGCGTGTGCGGCGCCGGGTGCTCGGACGGTGCCGTCGGCGATCAGTGTGTCCCAATCCTGCTGGATCTCTTTCTCCGCGGCCGTCGGGATGAAGCCCGCGGGGGCGAAGATCTTCGAGGGAACTTCGGGATCCTCGTTGTTCGGAAGCCCGCCTGCCCGAATGGCTTTGATGCACACCACGAGGCCGGCTACGGCAACGATGAGAACCAACACCGCGAAGATGATCGACAGTGTGCCCTGGATGAAGGTGTTGCGGATGACGGCATCGATCGCCTCGGACGTCTTCGCGCTCTGGAACTCGGTAAGCCCCTGAGCCTTCGCGTCGACGAAGATGCTGTGCTGCTTCCAGTAACCGATGGCAGGGATGTCGGAGAAGATCTTCTGGTACGACGCGGTCATCGTGACGATGAGATCCCAGATCAACGGAACGCCGGGGATCCACGCCCATTTGTAGTATCCGCGCTTGACCACGATGGTCATCACGACGGTGAGAGCGATCGCGGCAAGGAGTTGGTTGGCGATACCGAACAATGGGAACAAGGTATTGATGCCACCGAGTGGATCGGTGACGCCCATGAGCAGGATTGCACCCCACGCCGCAACAACTACGAACGAGCACAGCCACGCGCCGGGACGCCACGACGGGTCTTTGAACTTCTTCGCCGACGCGCCGGGAAGGTTGCCGATGCTGTCGGAGAGCATGAATCGTGCCACGCGGGTTCCGGCGTCGACTGTGGTGAGGATGAATAGTGCTTCGAACATGATGGCGAAGTGGTACCAGAACGACTTGAGGCTTGCGCCCCCGAAGACTTGGTGCAGGACCTCGGACATTCCGAACGCGAGGGTGGGAGCGCCGCCGGTGCGCGAGATGATCGATTCTTCACCGACGGCTGCTGCGGCCTGGGTGAATTGATCAGGCGTGATGTCGGTACCGCCGAGCCCGAGACCGTTCACATAGGTGGCCGCACTTTCGGCTGTTCCGCCGGTGAGTGCTTCTGGCGCATTGAGGGCGAAGTACAAATGCTGGTCGAGGATGCATGCGGTGACGAGGGCCATGATCGCGACGAACGATTCGGTGAGCATGCCGCCGTAGCCGATCATCCGCATCTGCTTTTCTTTCTCGAGCAGCTTCGGAGTCGTGCCGGAACAGATCAGCGCGTGGAAGCCGGAGAGAGCGCCGCAGGCAATGGTGATGAACAGGAACGGGAAGAGTGAGCCCGAGAACGCCGGGCCGTTGCCTTCGGTCGCGAACGACGTCATGGCCGGCATCTGAATCTCCGGGCGGGCGATGAGGATACCGATAGCCAACAAGGCGATGGTGCCCACCTTCATGAAGGTCGACAGGTAGTCACGCGGGGCGAGGAGCAGCCACACCGGCAGGATCGATGCGGCGAGACCGTAGCCGATGAGAAGCCAGGCGACAGTGACTTTGGAGAGGGTGAACCAGTCGGTGCCCCAGCCGGTTTCGGCGACCCAGCCGCCTGAGATGATCGCGAACAGTAGGAGTGTTACACCGATGAGCGAGACCTCGGACACCTTTCCTGGTCGAAGGTATCGCAGGTAGACGCCCATGAAGAGTGCGATAGGGATGGTCAGTGCGATGGAGAACACTCCCCATGGGCTCTCTGCCAACGCGTTGACGACAACGAGCGCAAGGACCGCGATGATGATGATCATGATGACGAAAACGCCGATCAGAGCGGCGATTCCACCGACCACACCGAGTTCGTCGCGAGCCATCTGGCCGAGGCTGCGCCCGCGACGGCGCGTCGAGATCCACAGGACGAGGAAGTCCTGGACGCCTCCCGCGAACACAACTCCGATGATGATCCACATCGTGCCGGGGAGATAACCCATCTGGGCAGCGAGAACTGGGCCGACGAGGGGACCCGCGCCTGCAATCGCGGCGAAGTGGTGACCGAACAAAACCCGACGGTCCGTCGGCATGTAGTCCTTGCCGTTTTCGAGAATTTCCGCAGGGGTTGCCCGATCGTCTCGTGGATGGACGATCTTGTTCTCGATCAAGCGTGCGTAGAAGCGAAAAGCGATGATGTAGGTGCACACGGCGGCAATCACGAACCACACGGCGTTGATGTTCTCGCCGCGGATGATGGCGACGACGACCCACGCGACGCCGCCGAGCAAGCCGATCACGACGAACATCAGTCGCTTCGCCGTCGTCATCGGACTGGTGTCCACAACGCCCACCGGGGGGAGATCTGGATCCGTTTTCAACAACTCGACGTGGGGATTACCGTGCGGCTTCAGTGTCATCTCATGGACTCCATGCATCGCGGATGTGACTGTGATCACCCTAAGCATGTAGACGGCTCGCGTCGGGGATTTCTGGCATGGACATGGGCCCGAAGGTCGCTAGTGCGCGCCGAACGGTACTGCCGGCAACTTCGTCGTATTATTCGTCTTTCATCGATCATCGGGGGATTTCGCAATGTCAGGTCCGTTCGAGCAGTCGCAGTACCAGCAGCAGGCCTATCCGTCCGCGCAGCCCTATGCACAGCCCTATGTGCAGGCACCGCCGATGCCGCCGTCCAATGCCGGTTGGGCAGTGGTCGCTGTCATCTTCTTCTGGCCGCTGGCGATCTCGGCGTTCAACCATGCACTGAAGGTTCACCCACTGTGGTTGATCGGCGACATTCAGGGCGCGGAGTACTCCTCGAAGCGCGCCGGGTTCTTCGGCAAGCTGTCGCTCGGGCTCTTTTTCGGATTCTTCCTGCTGTACATCCTGTTCATCGCGCTGATCGTCGCCAATAGCTAGCTGTTGCAAGGGGTCTGACGGCTGCTGTTGGGCGCGAAGCGTTTTAGTATCGCTTGCATGGACACACTCGGACTCGGCAAAATCGGTTTCTCCATCGGCGTCTCTCACTCGTATCTCGAAGATGCTCGTGAATTGGAGTCGCTCGGTTACAGCGCCCTGTGGTTGCCCGGTGGCCAAATCGACCGGCTCGAGCGGCTCGCCGATCTCGTGCACGCGACCGAAACGGTGAAAGTGGTGCCCGGCATCGTCCCCGTCGACCGCTACAGCTCGTCGGCGACGGCCCAGCTGTACAGCGAACTGGAATCCTCGGGCCGGTTCGTTCTCGGGCTGGGTGGTCCACAGGCAGCCCGTCCACTTGTCGGATTGAATGCATACCTCGACGAACTCGACGTTCCTGCCGATCGCGTAATTCTCGCAGCGCTCGGTCCCAAGAAGCTGGAGATGGCTCGACGTCGAGCAGCCGGTGCGGTGGCGTTGTTGGTCACCCCGGAGTACACAGAGGCAGCGCGGGCACTCCTCGGGCCGGATCGAACGTTGGTGATCGACCAATTCGTCGTGCTGGAGAACGATCCCGGGCGTGCCCGCGCGATCGCCCGCGAGCCGCTGTCATTTCTGGCGACCGTGGACGGCTACCGCCAGAACTTTCTTCGCATGGGGTTCACCAGCGACGATGTCGATCAGCTCAGCGATAAGCTGGTCGATGCCGTAGTCGCGTGGGGGAGCGTCGAGGACATCGCTGAACGCGTCGATGCACACCTGCGGGCGGGTGCCGATCATGTCGTCTTGGCCCCTTTGGGCGGCTCGGCCGTCACTGCGGGCCGGGCACTGTCGGGGCTGGTAATTGGGCCAAAGTAGACTCCATAGACCGTGAGCCTCACCCTCGGAATCGTCGGACTGCCCAACGTCGGCAAGTCCACCCTGTTCAATGCGCTGACCAACAACGATGTGCTGGCCGCGAACTACCCGTTCGCGACCATCGAGCCCAATGTCGGCGTCGTTGCGCTGCCCGACCCGCGGCTGGGCAAGCTCGCCGAGGTCTTCGGTTCGGAGAAGCTGGTGCCCGCGCTGGTGTCGTTCGTCGACATCGCAGGGATCGTCAAGGGTGCCTCCGAAGGTGCTGGGCTCGGCAACAAATTCCTCGCGAACATCCGCGAAGCCGACGCCATCTGCCAGGTCGTCCGCGTCTTCGCTGACGACGACGTGGTGCACGTCGACGGCCGTGTCGATCCGTCCGCCGACATCGAGGTCATCGAAACCGAACTGGCCATCGCCGACCTGCAGACCTTGGAGAAGGCAATCCCGCGCGTGGAGAAGGAGGCGCGGATCAAGAAGGACCGCAAGCCTGCGCTCGACGCCGCCATTGCCGCCCAGGCAGTGCTCAATGAGGGCAAGACACTGTTCTCTCAGAAGGACAAGCTGGACTTCGAGCTGCTCAAGGAATTCCAACTCCTCACCACCAAGCCGTTCCTCTACGTCTTCAACGCCGACGAGAGTGTACTCACCGACGACGCCAAGGTCGGCGAGCTCGCCCGCCTCGTCGCACCCGCAGACGCCGTGTTCCTGGACGCGAAGATCGAGTCCGAACTGCTCGAACTCGACGCCGAATCTGCCGCGGAACTGCTCGAATCCGTCGGCCAGACAGAACCGGGTCTCGACGCCCTGGCCCGCGCCGGCTTCCACACCCTCGGATTGCAGACCTACCTCACCGCAGGCCCGAAAGAAGCCCGCGCGTGGACGATCAACAAGGGCGCCACGGCACCGCAGGCCGCCGGAGTCATCCACACCGACTTCGAACGTGGATTCATCAAGGCCGAGGTCGTCAGCTTCGACGACCTCATCGAGGCCGGATCCATGGCAGCAGCCAAGGCAGCAGGCAAAGTCAGGATCGAAGGCAAGGAATACGTCATGGTCGACGGGGATGTCGTGGAGTTCCGCTTCAACGTCTGACCGAGGTTCACATAGCGGTTCGAGTGGACTGTCCCGCGGACCTGTGACTACGGGGTGTCCACCAAGCACATCGGTTCACCCACGAAGACGCCGGTTTTCGTGGGTGTCACGCACAACAGCGTGCGATTGCTCGCCGCCGATCGGCCAATCGGCATTCGGAATGTGATGGTGTCCAATTGGCGAGAGGAGGCCTACTCGCGCCTGACTACATCGACCGATATCTCCACCGCCGAAACCTGTCCTCTGTTCTCCAGCCAGTGGAGCGTGTTCCGGTCTTCGGGCCAACCCATACCCGGACCGTACTCGGTGGTGATCCCGTCGCGATGGTCCGTGATCGTTCCCTGCAGCACGTAGACCGTTCCTGGCCTGCCTTTGTGGTCATGTACCGGGCCGAAAATACCTCCAGGCTCCATGGTCACCATGCGCGTGCGCAACTGCCACCCGTCCATGCCCTGGATCTCGGAGCCGAGGTCAACCGTCGACAACAACTCGACCACGACCCCCTTCGTCTCTGGCCCCAGCTGCTCTTCACTCATCGTCCTGTCCTCTCGTGCGCAGAACCCACAGAGACAACCTCAATCTGCTGACGTCGATGTGTATTCGCCAATTATCCCGCCCTTGTCTAGTCTGCAGCGGCCAAGAGGCTCGCTGGCGTCGAATGGAGACTCGATTGCTCTCGTAGCCCAATGACACGTTGTGGCGGGCTCCGTCGGCGATTCTTCGGCACTGCTTCCTCGCAGCGGTGACAATTGAAAGTAGAAGCGCGACAACTGTTTCTGCTTGGATGTGTAGGAAATGTCCACGCTGCAGCCTGAATCGACTACTCCCCGGATCCCAACTGACTCAGTACAGTCGAAATATGCTCGGTCGAGAAGTGCAGTTGACGGCGCTGCCGGACGGAAGTGTCCGCGCGGACAACTTCGGCGTAGTCGAAAAGGACGTCGGATCACCGACGAAGACGCAGGTGCTCGTAGGTATCCGACGGCTCGGTCTCAACGCGGGGCTTGCCCACCGCCTCGGAGGTGAAGGCACGGCCTACGGGCCGGGGATCGGCGTCGGTGATGTTCCGTCAAGTGATGCCGTCGTCGAGGTGCTCGAGTCGGGCGTCGACGGTTTTCAGCCCGGAGATCTCGCCGTGGGCAAGGTTCCTTGGTGTACGACTGCTGTCGTGGAAGCCGATGAGCTACGCAGAATTGCCGAGTCGGAGTCGAATGAGGGTCTCGATTCTCATCTCACGGTTCTCGGGCACGTCGGTTTCACCGCATACACCGGGTTGATTCACGTCGGTGATGTGCAGCCCGAGGAGGTCGTCTACGTTTCCGGCGCGGCGGGCGGAGTGGGCAGCTGCGTCGTACAGTTCGCCAAAGCTCGTGGAGCAACGGTCATCGGCGTCGTCGGCTCGGGGGACAAGGTTGCGCTCCTTACTGATGTGCTCGGTGCTGACCGGGCAATCAATAGACATGATGGTCCTGCCGTCGATCTCTTGCGCGATGCCGCACCCGACGGCATCGACCTCTACTACGACAATGTTGGTGGGGAGCAACTCGAAGCAGCACTCGAGGTACTGAATTTCGGTGGTCGAGCGGTGATCTGCGGCGCAGTCGGGGACGCCGGCGATCCGGCAAACTACCGCAGGCTCATTTACCAGGAACTCACCATGAAGGGCTTCACGGTCACGGCGCACGAGGATCTCCGCGACCAGTTCGAACACGAGGTCGGTGGATGGTTGCGGGAGGGCAAGATTCGCAGCCTGCACACGGTATTCGATGGGATCGATCGCATTCCCGAGGCGTTCGTGTCACTTCTGACCGGCGGCAGCTCGGGCCGGGTGATCGTGTCGGTCCCGTCGCAGCTTCGGAAGTGACCGCTACTTCTTACCCCGAAGCCGCTTCTCCAGCGGGGTCGGGAAGCTGGGGACAACCGCGGTCCCGGCGAGCAGATCGGTGATCCTTCCCGCCTCGGCGGCAATTGCTTCGACTCCCGGACCTACTTCCTCGAACAGTTCGGTCACCACCTCACCGGCGGGTGTGACGGTCCACCCGCCGACAATGCGGCCATCCGACCAGATCGTCGGACCGATGTTGCCGTACGAGTCGAACAGTGGAGCTTTGTGTTCGCCGAGGTACCAGTTGCGGTGCTTCCACCCCATCGGTGTGGGATCGAGCGCGGGGAGCAGCATCACCCCGGTCCCGCCCTTCTGCATGACCGTGTCGGCCAGCATGATCCCGTCGCCGGCATCGAGTTCGACTTCGACGGTGTCGAGGCCGGCAACTGCGGCTCGTGTCTGAGTTTTGTTCCAGCCGGTCCACCATTGAACATCGTCGAGCGTTGCTGGGCCGAACACGTCGAGCCAGCGTCGCGCAAGCTCGCGGCGGCTCTCGGCCTCGTCGAGGTGGGGAATCCCGCCGGGCCACCAGTGATCGATCGGTGCCCACCCGTGCTTGCGTGATGTCCACGCACCGCGGGGTTCGACGCGCACCATGCGTCCTTCGGCGGCCATCATCGACAACACCTGCGAAGTCACATAACGCCTGACGTCGTACGCCTTGTCGGTGGTGGGAAGTAGAGCGGTTCTCAGTAGCGGCGCCGCAGCCGACAACTCCGCACCCGTCGCCGAGCCTGCGGCCCTCAACGCACCCTCAGCCTGCTTCTCGACGGCATCGAGCCAACCCGGCACATCCTCGATGACGGGCTCGGTCGGAAGCGTCGACACCTCTTTGATCAGTCTCGCGCGCATCGTTCGGGCCACCCCGACGCTTGCTGCCGCATGGATGATCGGGACGTCGTCGTGCGCGACTACGAACAGGGTGCGACGCATCGCCATGAGCCGCACCAGGTTTCGTCGGTCGTACATGGCGGTGCGGACATCTTCGATGGACAGCGATCGGGCGCGTGCGAGCACCGACAAGTAGACGGTGGCCGGGTCGGTGGCGTGCAAGGCCAGCAGTGAGGAGACGACGTCCTCGGCGGTCGGGGAGTCCGCGAAGTGGCGCGCGAGGAGGTGGGCTCGGCGCTGGGCGTCGGTGATCTTCACTCGGACAGTGTGCCTCTCCGATCTCGAGGGCATCGGCAACTCCGTCGTGTCATGATGCATGCATGGTTGTCCCGCCGGCCCACTCCGCAGCTACGCGCCAGATCCTGGCGGGTCTCCCGGCTCATCGACGAGAAACTTTTCAGCTGCGGTACGAAATGTGGTGGCCCGATCTGCACGACGCTGTCACCGCGATCTATCCGGAGCCGGACGCCGTAGTGTCGCGCCTGGTGGAAGCTGCAGCGAGAGGCTTCGCGCAGCGCCCTGCGGAGTTGCATCGGCTGGACGAACGCAGGCTTCTCCGGCCCGACTGGTTCCAGCGGCCGGACATGTTCGGCTACGCCTGTTATGTCGAGCGGTACGGAGAGACGTTGGCGGGTCTCGGGCAGCGACTCGATCATCTCACCGACCTGGGAGTGACGTATCTGCACCTGATGCCGCTACTGGCTACGCGGCCGGGCGACAACGACGGTGGCTATGCGGTCACCGACTACCGATCGGTCCGCCCCGACCTGGGAACCAACGAGGACCTGAGCGCACTCGCGAGAACGCTACGTGAGCGCGACATCAGCCTCGTGGTCGATCTCGTCGTCAATCATGTTGCCCGCGAGCATGAATGGGCTGAGAAGGCGCGTTCCGGCGACCAGAAGTTCCGCGACTACTTCTTGATCTACCCGGATCGGAGTACACCGGATTCGTTCGAACGGACGCTGCCCGAGGTGTTTCCCGACTTCGCGCCGGGCAGCTTCACCTTCGACGACCGCATGGGGGAGTGGGTGTGGACCACTTTCAACGAGTGGCAATGGGACCTGAACTGGGCCAATCCGAATGTGCTGCTCGAGTTTGCAGACATCGTCATGCACCTTGCGAACCTCGGCGTGGAGGTTCTTCGGTTGGACGCGATCGCGTTCCTGTGGAAGCGGCTCGGAACCAATTGTCAGAACCAGCCCGAGGTCCACGCCATCACCCAGGCCCTGCGGGCAACCGCACGGCTCGCTGCGCCGGCTGTGCTGTTCAAGGCAGAAGCGATCGTCGGACCCCGAGATCTGATGCCCTACCTGGGTCTGGGCCCGCACACCGGTCGGGTCTCCGACATCGCGTACCACAACAGTCTGATGGTGCAGGTGTGGTCGATGCTGGCGACCGGCAGTACCGCGCTCGCTCGGCACGCCCTCGCGTCGCTGCCTCCGACTCCGCCGAGCGGCACCTGGGTGACGTACGTCCGATCCCACGACGACATCGGCTGGGCCATCGACGACGGTGATGCCACCGCGCTGGGGTTGACGGGCGCAGGGCACCGGCACTTTCTCGCCGAGTGGTACAGCGGTGAATTCGATGGTTCCTGGGCCGAAGGGCTCGTATTTCAACACAACGAAAAGACCGACGACCGCCGAATCAGCGGAACCTCAGCAGCATTGACCGGACTCGGCCCGTCGAGGCTGGATCCGGACGGAGCCTTCGCCCGCATCTTTCTCTCGTACGCCGTCATCTCGGTGTGGGGTGGCATCCCCGTCGTGTGGAGCGGAGACGAACTGGGATCCGCCGGTGACGCGGAGTGGGCCTCCGAACCCGGGCACGGCGACGACAATCGCTGGATCCACCGTCCCCGCATCACCGACGAAGATCGCGCACGACGCCTGATAGCAGGCACCGACGAACAACGGGTGTTCGACGGGATCGCACGGATCGCCCGGGTGCGCGCAGGCCTCCCGATGTTGCATGCCGAGGCGCCGGTGGACCTGCCGACCGACTTCGACGACGGCCTCTTGGTGGTCCGTCGACGCCACCCCAGTGGCACCGTCCTCGCACTCTTCAACATGACCTCCGAGTATCGACCGTTTCCGTATTCGCATGTGCTCGATCTCGGCGTCGAACACCCTCGGGAAGTCCTCGCACAACACGATCTGATGGCCGATGAGTTCGGTTCGGTATGGATGCCGCCCTACGCCGCATGGTGGATCATTTGACCGCGCGTATCACCGGAACCGCCGCCCTTCGGCCAGTGGAGACATTCTTTTCATTACGCTGTCACCCATGAAACGACCTGCGATCGACTTGGACTACATCGTCCTCGACTGCCCCGACACCGCAGCACTGGCCGGGTTCTACGGCAAGATGCTCGGGTGGAACATCGTCCGATCCGAGAAGGATTGGACAATTCTCCAAGGCCCGGGCAATCTTCGATTGGCGTTTCAGCAGGCCGAGGACTTCGTTCCGCTGGAATGGCCGTCGGAGGGGATCAAGAGTCACTTGGATCTGGTCGTCGACGACATGGCGGCCTCCGAGGAGTACGTAGTGGGGCTCGGCGCCACGAAAGTGACCGGGCCACTCGATCAGCCGAGTTTCACCGTGTTCCGCGATCCCGTCGGTCATCTCTTCTGTCTGTGCCTGCGCTGACCTGAAAGTCACGCTGCTCTCGACACCGCGGCCATTGTTGCCTGTACCTGCAGCCACTGCGCCAAGATTTGGCAACCGGTCAAGCCGCTCGCATCGAGAGGCTCACTCGCATAGGCGATGTGGCGATCACCGGACGGATTGGATATGCGCCACCTTCGCCATACCAATGTCCTGGGCAGATATCCGCTCAGTTCGGTGGCGGCTACACGCAGGCGTCGTACATCTCTTCGCCACTGCTTGGGCGACAGGCGGGTCTTGGCTGCATTTTGAAAACCATTGCTGCGCAGCAGTATCCACAGCTGCTGTAGCCACACTTTCGGAGTGCGAAACGACATCCACCGGGTGAGGTCCGCGATGTCACGAATGTAGCTGTCGTCGCTTGCATTGCAGATCATGTCCGCGGGTTGCCCGATCCAGATCACCGCGACCGAGTCCGGAAGCTTCGGTCCGTCCCCGGCAACCCCACGTCCCGAGCAGGCGGGCACGGCGCCCGCAGGTTGTTGGGGATCGGAGATCAACCCGGCGGCGGCGACGGTGGGAAGGTGCACCTCCCCGCGTGCGAGAAGCCCCAACACCTCACGAATGACCGAACAGCCCTGGGAATAGCCGATGAGTGCAATCGGTCCCGTGGTTACCTCGATCGCCGAGATCAGACTTCGGACACCGAGCTCGGTGCTGTGCGAGAAGCTGAGGCCACCGACTGCCACCGGACCGTACGACGCGGGGTAGCCGACCCACCTTCCGTCGAATCTTTCATCCAATTCGCCGGTGACGCTGCTCAGCAGCCCGGAGACCTCGGTGCGGTCGTCGTCCGGGTGAGATTCCCCGGTGCCACCGACCGCGAGCACCGTCATCTGAGTCATGTTCACCAGCATGCGCGAGGAGTCTGAGGCCAGCACCCGCACAATGCTGAGAAGAGTCTGTCAAACAGGTCTGCCGAGGCGAGCGGCCATCTCGTCGACCGCGTCGTGCACGAGCCCTGCATAGACATCCGGGTCGTCCACCGCCGAGGCACTCGATGTGGCGCTGATGGTCACCACGTCGCCGATGCCGTGAATACCGTGGGCGAGGCTCATGACCGGTGACAGTGCCGGAAAGCCTGCGGTGAATCGGACGCGTCCGCCGCCCAAGGTCAGATCGGCGGCCCCTCGATTCACACTCGACACGACGGTATTGCCGGTGACCGTATCGGGTATCACGGCGGGGTCGAACTGACGGATTCCCCATCGGAGTAGTACTGCGGGCACCATCTCGGACGCGAGAGCCTGTGCGGCCATGGCCGGATGATCGGCACGCGCGCGACGCTCGCGGAGCGCTGCCGAAATGTGCTTCGCTCGCTCGAGCGGGTCGACGATGCCCGGATAAAGATCGATACCTGCATTACGAAAGTGGTTGCGGGCCCGCCGCGGCCCGCTCTTTCCCAAGGTGACCTCTGCGCCGAGCAGCTCCGGAACAGGGTCGCCGCAGCGTCTCAGATAATTCGTCAGCGCTATGGACACCGCCGTGATGGCGCCGACTGTGACGGTAACCCCGGGACCGCTCAGCTCGGCACGGTCCCGGACGACGGTTCGGATGCTTCTCTCGCCCGCTGGCGCAACGTTGACGCGGATCTTCTCCCTGCCGGGTGACTGTGGGGGTATCAACCCCGCAGCAGTGTCGGCTGCGAGTGTCCTTTCGAGTGCTTGGGCGCGGCGCGATTGTTTGACGAATTCGATGGGACGGAAGCGTCCGCGAGGGTTGTGCAGCGGGGTGGACGAATCACGCTCGCCGAAGAGCTGTCGTGCGAGCGCGGAGGCGACACGGCCGTCGGCGAGGGCGTGTGAAACCTGCAGCACTGCAACGAGTGCGGGCCCGGTACATCGTGGAGCACCTGAGACGGAGCCGAAAAGATGTAGAAGCCAAGGAGTTTCGAGCGGATCGACTGGGCTGGCGAACAGGTCGGCGACGGATCTCAGGCATCCTGTCCATGTTCCCTCGGGCAGAGTATGCGAGATGACCTGGTGCGGTCCGACGGTCATCGGCACGGTCCGTGGATAGCCGAAGGCGTCGGCGAAGCGGATGCCGAGTTCAGGGACGCTGCGGGCATTGGACACGAGTTGATCCACTACGTCGACGGCAGGGGTGATCGTTTCGAAGCAGTAGAGCAGAAATTGGTCGTTCGGAATTTTCGAAGACATCCAATAGGCCTGAGCGTCGGTCGGGTGCAAACGTCCGGACATCTCGACAGAATAGTCGAAATCTCAGCGAGCAACTGGAACGCGTTCTAATGTAACTCGAATGGAACGGTTGAGCGGACTGGACGCGAGCTTTCTGTATCTTGAAACTCCTGAGCAGCCACTGAATGTGTGCGGTCTCATCGAACTCGAAGCGGTGGGTGATGACGTCGACTACGACGCCGATGCCCTCAAGGTCGAGCTGTTGCGGCGACTGGAGGGCATACCGACACTCCGCAAGAAGCTCCACGACAGCGTCTTCAATCTCGACCACCCTGTTTGGGTCGAAGACGAGAACTTCGACATCGACAAGCATTTCTATCGCATGACCCTCCCCGCGCCCGCCGGCAAAGACGAAGTCGCAGCGGCATGTGCGCATTTCTCCGTGCAACCCCTGGACCGTTCGCGGCCGCTGTGGGAGATGTGGGTGCTCGAAGGAGCGAAGAACGGTAAGACTCCCATTTTCCTGAAGATGCATCACTCGACCGTCGACGGCATCTCCGCAGCGAACATTATTTCGCTACTGTGCAGCATCGATCGGGACGCGGAACCACTTCCACCATCACCGGGAGTCGGATCGGTCAACAATTTCGATCTGGCAGTGGGAAGTGCAGTTTCCTTCGCGAGCAGGCCCTTGCAAGCACTCAGTATTCTTCCCGCCACGGTACGAACCCTCACCGGGTGGATCGGGCGAGCTAGAAGCGGGCGTGCCATGCCGCCGCCGTTCGTGGCGCCGCGAACGCAGTTCAACGGCACACTGAGTCGGCACCGCAGCGTTGCCTTCGAGCAACTGAAGCTCTCCGACGTCAAGGAAATCAAGAACGCATTCGACGCCAAGGTGAACGACGTCGTGCTGGCAATGTGTGCGGGTGCGATTCGTATCTACCTCGAAAAATCCGATGGTCTGCCGGAAGAGTCGCTCATCGCCGTCGTCCCGGTGTCGGTACACGAGAAGAGCAGCAGACCGGGGACCAACCAGGTATCGGCAATGTTCGCATCGCTGGCCACCGACATCGACGACCCGGTCGAACGATTGCTCGCTATCTCTGCGAGCCATGAGGTCGGCAAGGAGCACAACAGGGAAATCGGTGCGACTCTGTTGCAGGACTGGGCCCAATTTGCCTCTCCAGCAACATTTGCCGCCGCCATGCGCGCCTACGCGGCTCTCGATCTCGCCCAGCATCACCCCGTTGTGCACAACTTGGTGATGTCGAATGTCCCCGGTCCACCGATGCCGTTGTATTTCCTCGGGGCCAAGGTGACCGGAATGTTTCCTCTAGGACCGATATTGCACGGTGCTGGTCTCAATATCACCGTCATGTCCGGTGACGGGCGCCTCGACATCGGTCTGATCGCGGACCGCGAACAAACACCGGATTTGGATCGGCTCGCCGACGCGATGGGCGAGTCGCTCGCAGAGCTTCTCGATGCAGCACAAACACGAACAAAGGAGAGCTGATGCGGGTGCTCGTCACCGGCGGTACCGGTTTCGTCGGGGCATGGACCGCGAAGGCAGCCGTCGACGCCGGACACGAAGTTCGTTTCCTGGTCAGAAATCCCGACAGATTGCAGACGAGCGCAGCCCAGATAGGTCTGGACGTCAGTGACTTCCGCCTCGGGGACATCACCGACGCCGACTCGATCTCGCGGGCTATGGATGGCTGCGACAGTGTCGTTCATGCCGCAGCCGTCGTCGCCACCGATCCATCTCGCGCCGAAGAGATGATCGCGACGAACATGCTGGGTGCCGAGAACGTGCTCGGAACTGCCGCCGCTCTCGGCTTGGACCCGATCGTGCACGTCTCGAGCTTCACGGCCCTGTTTCGTCCGGGGTTGGAAATGCTTCGCGCCGATCTTCCGGTCGTCGGTGGAACCGATGCATACGGACGCACCAAGTCCCAGGTCGACCTCTATGCACGCGGAATGCAAGACGGCGGTGCGCCGGTCGTCATCACTTACCCCGGCATGGTGCTCGGACCTCCCGCAGGTGACCAGTTCGGTGAAGCCGCAGACGGCGTCGAATCAGCCCTGAAAATGCGAATGCTGCCGGGACGCAGTGCAGCCTGGACTGTCGTCGACGTCCGTGATCTCGCGGCGGTGCATGCGGCTTTGCTCGAACCCGGGCGTGGGCCGCGCCGCTACATGGTGGGTGGGAAGCGGATACCGATCGGGTCGATTGCCGAGATGCTGCGGAAGATCACGGGTACTACAGTCCTCCCGGTCCCCGTTCCCGACGTTGCGTTGCGATTGCTGGGACGAGCATCCGACATCGTCGATTCGGTGTCACCGATCGAGACCCCCGTATCTCGTTCACCGATTTCCGAGGCCGCGATGCAGTACTACACGCAGATGCCGCCCTCCGACGATTCACCGAGCGAGAAAGATCTGGGAGTGCACTACCGCGGGTCTCTCGATACGCTCGATGCCACGGTCGCAGGCCTGCGCAGCGTCGGCCGGTTGTGACTGAGCCTCGCCTGACTTCGACTCCACCCCAGGGGTATTCGTAACAGGACTCGTGGAGAAAAAATGCGGCGCCGCAAGAGCGGCGCCGCATTTTTTCGGTTCACGATCCGATCGGGGGAAAGAGCGTCAGCCGACGTTCACCAAGCCCACGGTCGGGAAGTAGAAGCAGTTGTTGACGCCATCGGCAGTCTTGTGTTCTACATTGCCGAACACGGCTGCGAGAACGGTGCCCGAGCCGGTTTCCACCGGTGCGAGGCGCGCCCCGGCGGCCGGCAACTTGGCGATAGCAGTGGTCAACGCTCCACGTACCAACTCGGTAGTGATGGGGTCGAGCTTGGCATTGTCGAGTATCGAATCGACGAATGTCGTAGTGGCTCCGCCCATGTCGGCGAATCCGCCCTTCAAGGTGTTGACGTTGAACCACGCCACCTGCATGCCCGCCTTGTTCGCCGAGTCATCGACGATGCCTGCCGGGAGGAAGGCGAACATCGTCTCGCCCTTCTCCACAGCGTTGAGTGGGGGAAGTAGTGGTGCCTTCGCATTCGGCCAAGGCCCTCCCGCTGCTCCCGCTACTGCGGGAGAGATGCCGAAGGGTACGCCCGGAACCGAAGCGCAATTGATGGCCGCTGTCGGGTAGAAGAACGGCGTGATACCGAGTTCGGTAAGGATCTTGTTGGCAGCGTCGAGAGCCGCAAGGGGGTTGGCGTCGACGTCGTCGGCCACCGCAGTGCGGGCTCCCGAGATCGCGGTCGCTGCGGCCAGCGCAGGATCGGCAGCCGAGGCGCCCTGCTGCTGGAGCGCCGTCACTGCCTGCGACAATGGATCCATTGGTGCCTGGTCTGCCGTCGCGGTGGCGGGCAGCGCAAGCAAAGCTGCGCAGGAGAGTGCGACTGTTCCAGCTATTCGACCGAACCGAGACGACATGTGTTGCTCCTGTGACTGATGAAACCAATGTTACGAATGTGGTGATCCGACCACACTCGCACATAAATTCTCAAGCCCAGAGGTCCTCGGTTATTCAATCGATACCCGCCGCAGACCGAAGATTTCCGCGAATCAGCTAACCGACATTGATTCCGTAGTCGCGAACAATGCCGGTCAAACCGGATGCATAACCCTGTCCGATTGCCCGGAATTTCCATTCCTGACCTCTTCGGTACAACTCCCCGAACACCATGGCGGTTTCGGTCGACGCGTCCTCGCTGAGATCGAAGCGAGCCAGCTCACGATTGTCGGCGCGATCGACAACCCTGATGAATGCATTGACGACTTGGCCGAAATTCTGGCCCAGAGAATCGGCGTCGTGGATCGAGACCGGGAACACGATCGATTCGACTTTCGGCGAGAGTGCCACGAGGTCGATGTTGATGCTCTCGTCGTCGCCCTCACCCTCGCCGGTTCGGTTGTCGCCGGTGTGCTCGATGGCACCGTCCGGTGAACGGAGATTGTTGTAGAACACGAAGAACAGATCGTCGACCGACTTCTTGTTCGAGTCCAGACCGATTGCGCTTGCGTCCAGGTCGAAGTCGCCGCCCGTGGTGTCGCGGACATCCCACCCCAGACCGACCGATACTGCCGTGAGGTTGGGGGCCTCCTTGGTCAGCGACACATTTCCGCCCTTGGAAAGCGTTACGCCCATGAAAATCTCTCCTTCGATGGTCCTGAACCGATGACTCCACAGTAGGTTGTGCCCGCGTGGGCCGGTGAAGGTACGTGCTCGCGCGTCCGTGCAGAGAGAGACAAATGGGACTGTGGAGTCTGAAGTGACTAGCGGTACTGGAGTGAGTGTGGTGCAATACGAAAACCGAAAAATGTAGCAGCGCGCACATTGATCAGCCGTGCGACACGCCGAATCGACCTATCTATGTGGGGGGCTTGAAGTGCACGTTTCACGACGCGAGCTGTTCAAATACGCGGCGGTGGGGTCGGCTACTGCCGTCGGATTGGCGACGTTGGGCGCCCGTACTGCCGCGCACGCCGACGGGTTGGGCACGCTTGTCGACTACTCGGGCGGGGTCCCCTCGCCGGAGGCGATCAAAGCGGCAGGTCACCAAGGGGCCGTTCGCTATGTTTCCGATCGCAGACCCGGTGCCGAATGGATGCTCGGCAAGCCGATGAAGCGCGACGAGGCCGATGCGCTGACCGACGCAGGGTTGGAAGTGGTGTCCAACTATCAGTTCGGCAAGGGCGCAACGTCCGATTGGAGAGGCGGATACGCGGCCGGGGTCAAGCATGCGAACCGGGGTCTGGAACTGCATCGAGCCGCCGGTGGACCCCAGAACCGGCCTATCTACGCTTCGATCGACGACAATCCCACCGCAGTCGAGTTCGCCACGATGATCGCGCCGTACATCCTCGGTTGGCAATCTGTCGTCGGAGCCGAGAACACCGGGATCTACGCCAATTCACCGACCATCGAATTGGCGTCCATTGCTGGGCTCGGACAATGGTATTGGCAGCACAATTGGGGCACTCCGAAAGGCTTCCGACATCCTGCCGCGCATCTACATCAAGTGCAGATCGACAAAGGAAAGGTCGACGGCATCGCCGTCGACATCAATGTAATTCTCAAGCCCGATTACGGCCAATGGTCCCTAGCCTGATTCGCAAAAGAAAGACGATATGAATCTCATCGATGTAATTTATACGATCGCCGGATACATCTATCAGTTCCTGTCGGATTCCTTCGCTTCTTGATGCGAGTCTCGTCCATGAGATTCGCGTATCAGTAGCAGGAATGCAATGGCCGCGAGCGCGGCGACTGCGCAGGAGAAGACTACACCAGCGGTGACGAGGCCCCAGGCATTCGCGGCTGCTCCTGCTCCGATCACGGGCACCGAGATGGCGATGTACAGAACGACGAAGAATGTCGACGTCACTTCGGCGCGTCGATCCACCGGTAGCTCTGCGGTCACCGTCGCCATTCCCTTGCTGAACGTCACTCCCTGTCCGACTCCGCTCACCACAGCGCTCAGAATCAGCAGGGGCAGCGACGCCGTCAGCAGTGAGATCGCGAGTACAGCGACGCCGGCGAACAGTACGACGCACCCTGCCCGCAGCGCGAACGACGTATCCAGGGCGCGGAGCCCGATCTGAGCGGCCGCGGACGAGGCGAACAGCAGGAAGACGACAGCGCCGGTCACAGCGTGGTCGTCGATGCCGAGGACGCTGGACATGAAGCCCGGCGAGACGCCGGTGAACAGGCCCAGCACAGCGAATCCGGCGAAGCCGGCAATCGATGCTCGGAGAAACGTGCCGCGGATAGGCGCCGGAATCGACAGTCTCTGCAGGTGTGGTCTGGCTCCGCGGGCAACTTTCACCGTCTCGGGGGAGAGGTACACCGCGACCGCCGCGAGGATCAGCAAACCGATATCGACGATGAACGTCAGCTGCATCGGGTGCGGCAGATACTGAACCAGTACACCGGCAAGTAGTGGCCCGAGACCGAGTCCGCCGATGTTCGCCGCCGTCGCGATCGCCGGTGCGTGTGCGCGCCACTTGTCCGGCACCAATTCCACCAATGTCACGGTGGCAGTTCCGACGAATATGCCCGCCGATAGTCCAGAGAGCACCCGTCCGATCAACAGAGCGGTGAGCGAGCCGGCGAAAATGAACACCAGCGCACTGACGATTCCGAATGCGATTCCGGCAAGCAGCATCGGGCGACGACCCAGTGAGTCCGACCAACGACCGAACGCCAGGAGTGCAGTGAGCACTCCCAGCGCATAGGCAGCAAAAATTATAGTTACGACGAAAACGGAGAATCCGAACTCGACCTGGTACAGCGAGTAGACCGGCGTCGGCATCGTGGTGCCGATCATCGCTACCGCGAATGCATAGGTAATCGCAACGAATGCGAGAGGTCTGCTCACGAGCAGACCCTACTCACATGATGATCAGGCTACGTAGAAGGTACCGATCGTGGGAAGGAATCCGCAGGTCCGCGCCGGTGCAGCGGGATCTTCGACGGACTTCGTCGTGATGGAACCGGATGCGACTGCGAGGACGCGTCCCGGTCCGGTATCAGCAATACCGGAGATCGTGGCAGGGCCGCCCGGGTTGATGGCCGACGCTCCGGTCAACTCCTGGGTCCCGGTGCGACGGTTGTCGAGATTGAGCCACGTCACGGTGAACGGTGACTCCTGCTGAGCTGCAAGAGGTGCTGTGCCGAGGGCGGTGAAAACGAAGCCGGCGTGACCTGCAGCAGGTCCGGGAGGCGGAAGCGTTGCGGGGCCGGGTACGGCCAGCGCGGTGCCGATGGAATCTGCCTTGTCCGAGATGCAGCCCTTACCGATGGTCGGGTAGAGGAACTGCGCGATGACCGGCCCGTCGGACGGAGGCAGTTCGGGTCCGCCGCCACCGGATCCGTCGAGGAACGTGATGACCCGTGTAAGAGTGGCTTTCACCGTCTCAGGAATGGCGGGATTGTCCAGCAGCTGACGTGCCTGGGCGAGGAGATCGCCTTGCGGGCCCGCTGCGACGTCGGTCGGACCTGCGGCGGCACCCATGATGGCGGGGGCGAAAGATGCAAGTGCTTCGATCTGCGCGTAGTCCGGTAGTGGCTGGTCCGGAGCGGGGAGGAACATAGGAGGCAGCTCGGCTGCAGGCGGTGCTGGCTCTGCAGAAGCAAAGGTCGGCAGCGCGAGCGCAGCGGCGCATGCCACCGCCGCAACAGTGACGACTTTGCGTGTTACCCCGGTACGAAGCACTTGATTTTCCCCATCCTGATCGTAAAACGGGCCATGAAGCGGTTGTTGGCTCGAGGGGTCACTCTATGTATCCGACCCTTGCTTGTACAGCCGGTACTCTCGGGCGTTGTCCGACTTTGTACGGGCGCGACTCGGCATTGACCGTCCACGGACATTAGCGTGTTACAGAAGTGAATAGTGTGATTGGTGATGCAAATGTTATTTGTGAACATCCATGATGATCGTCCACAAATTCTGTGAACCGCGTGCGCGAAGCCTGATCGGGTTCCCTATAAGAAGCCCGATCGGGCTCCCTATAAGCTCGGCTGTCGATCTCGAACCGAGACGACCGAACAGCACCGAGCGGGAGCGAGAGACAACAGGTGAACCGACTGGTTCGATACGCCCCCTTCCTGCTTGCGCTGTCGGTCCTGGCCCGTCTCGCCTGGGCCTTCGCCACGCCCAATGGGATGAACCTCGTCGACCTGCACGTCTACGTGGACGGTTCGGCAGCATTGCTGAAAGACGATCTCTACAACTTCACCTACTCGGTGAAGACTCCCGACTTTCCGCTTCCGTTCACCTATCCGCCGTTCGCAGCGTTGGTCTTCTTTCCACTGCACTATCTGCCGTTCACCGTCGTCGGAATCGCCTGGCAGTTGGCGACGATGGCAGCGATGTTCCTGCTCATCAAGCTCAGCCTCGGACTGATGCTCGGTGACGACGTGGCAGGCACTTCACGCTGGACCCGCATTGCCATGGCATGGACAGCGCTGGCCCTGTGGACCGAACCCGTGCGCACCACTCTCGACTACGGACAGGTCAACGTCTTCCTCGCCCTGGGCGCGGTCGTGGCGATCCGCAGTACGCGTTGGTGGGTGGCAGGTGGACTCATCGGTTTCGTCGCAGGAATCAAGCTCACGCCGGCGATAACCGGGCTCTACTTCCTGGCCACGAAGCGTTGGAAGGCAGCGATCTTCTCGGCCGTCGCCTTCGCTGCCACCGTCGCGCTCAGTTATCTGGTTCTCGGCCATCAAGCAGGGACCTACTTCACCACTCTGCTCGGTGACGCCGATCGAATCGGGCCGGTCGGCTCGGTGTGGAACCAGTCGCTGCGCGGAGCAATGAGCAGGATCGCCGGACACGACATCGAATCCGGGCCGTTGTGGATGGGCGGCGTCCTCGTAGTCTCCGCTCTCGCAGTTGCTGCATGGCGCTCGCTACGGCGCGACGATCGACTCGGCATCCTCCTCGTCGTTCAACTGTTGGGACTGCTCATCTCACCCATCTCGTGGTCACACCACTGGGTATGGGTGATGCCGCTGCTCGTGTGGCTCGTACACGGGCCGGACCGCGATGCATTGTTCACCCGGATCGTGGCCGGATACTGGCTGGTCACCAGCGTCATCGGCATCCCTTGGATCCTCAGCTTCTTCCAGGAATCGATCTGGCTCGTATCCCGCCCAGGGATACTCGCCTGGCTCGGAACCGTCGACGTACTCGGAGCACTCCTCGTGTACATCCTGGCTATCTATCTGAGACGACGACGGGTCAATCTCGAATCAGCAGATTCTCGATCTCGCGAGCCAGATCCACGTCCTTCGAGGTGAGCCCGCCCTCGGAGTGCGTGGACAGCGTGAAGGTCAACTTTCGCCATCGGATATCGATGTCAGGATGGTGCCCCGCAGCCTCGGCAGCAGTCGCCACCCGTGACACGAACTGGATCGCCGCCGGAAACGTCGGCAATTCGACCGTTCGGGTGATCGAGGATCCATCGAGACTCCACTCCGGCAGACTGCTCATTGCGTCGTCGATCTCGGCGTTGGACAGTAGTTCACTCATGGAAACGATCCTGACATGACCGACGCCGAAAAATCAGCTGGTTCCGCCCCTGACATCACCACTTCTGCCGTCGTGGTGGCTGGTGCCATCGTCGCCGACGGGCTACTCCTACTCGCTCAGCGAGCACGTCCACCGGAGCTCGCGGGCCTGTGGGAGCTGCCGGGAGGAAAGGTCGAATCCGGCGAAAGCGACGTTCAGGCGTTGATGCGTGAACTACACGAGGAACTCGGCGTCGACACCGCTGTCGGTGCGCAGCTGGCCGGCGATGTCCCCATCGGAGCCGGGCGAATTCTGCGCGCCTATCGCGTCGAGCTGGTCGCGGGATCGCCTGCCCCACTTGATCATTCAGATCTGCGGTGGGTCGACGCCGCCGGCCTGCGCGAGATGGATCTGGTCGATGCGGACCGCGAATGGGTAACCGAACTTGCACTGATGCTCAGGTAGAGCGGGCCTTCTTCAGGCCCTTTTTCAGGTCCTTACCGGAGACGCCCTGATCTTCGAGTTTCTTCATCCTCATGATCACCACGGGGCACTTGATGCAGCGCGTCTTCTTGCGGCAACATTTTTTCTTGGGCTTGAGACCCGACACCTTCTTGGCCTTGATCTTGCCCATGTGAACGTCTCCGAAAATCTCGCATTTCAAGGTGAACTTGTGGAAAAGGGTACTGCGTGTCGCAGGTCACCCTGGGGTAGCGGGTAAACTTGTTCAGTCGCGAGATTCTCGCGGTGCAGCGCGCTTCTCTAGCGTCATAAGCCCGCTAGCGAACAAGAGCCCGCATTCAACCCAGGAGAACCTTTCGCGTGAGCGCCCCAAGCAGTGCAGATAACATCGACAGCACCACCACTTTTCGCAACGTAGCCATCGTTGCACACGTCGACCATGGCAAGACCACCCTGGTCGACGCCATGCTCCGGCAGTCGGGAGCGTTCGAGGAACGCGCCGAAGCGATCGATCGCGTGATGGACTCGGGTGACCTCGAGAGGGAAAAGGGCATCACGATTCTGGCCAAGAACACGGCCGTTCACCGACGTAACCCCGACGGCACCATGACCGTCATCAACGTCATCGACACCCCCGGGCACGCCGACTTCGGTGGCGAGGTCGAACGCGGCCTGTCCATGGTCGACGGCGTCGTCCTTCTCGTCGATGCATCCGAGGGTCCGCTACCGCAGACCCGCTTCGTGCTGCGCAAGGCGCTCGCTGCGTCGCTGCCCGTCATCTTGGTCGTGAACAAGACCGATCGACCCGACGCACGAATCGAAGAGGTCGTCTCCGAGAGTCACGACCTGCTTCTCGATCTCGCTTCCGACCTCGACGACGAAGCCTCCGAGGCTGCTGAGCTCGCCCTCGACCTTCCTGTCCTCTACGCCTCCGGCCGTGAGGGCAAGGCATCGAAGGTTCAGCCCGAGAACGGCAACGCTCCTGATGCGGAGAACCTCGACGAACTGTTCGAGGTCCTGCTCAGCTACGTTCCTGCTCCCAAGGGAAGCGTCGACGCACCTCTGCAGGCACACGTCACCAACCTCGATGCTTCCGCTTTCTTGGGTCGCCTCGCTCTGGTTCGCATCCACAACGGCCAGCTCAGCAAGGGCCAGACCGTGAGCTGGATGCGTGAGATCGACGGCGAGCCCGTCGTCCAGAAGACGAAGATCACCGAGCTGCTCAACACCATCGGTGTGGAGCGCGTACCGGGTGAGAAGGGTGTTGCAGGTGACATCGTCGCCGTTGCAGGCTTCCCGGACATCATGATCGGTGACACCCTCGCCGACCTCGAGAACCCTGTCGCCTTGCCGCGGATCACGGTCGACCAGCCGGCGATCTCGGTCACCATCGGCACCAACACGAGCCCGCTCGTCGGCCGCGTAAGCGGTCACAAGCTGACCTCGCGCATGGTCAAGAGCCGTCTCGATCAGGAACTCGTCGGTAACGTCTCGCTGAAGGTTCTCGACATCGGCCGTCCCGATGCCTGGGAGGTCCAGGGCCGTGGTGAGTTGGCCCTCGCCATCCTCGTCGAGCAGATGCGTCGTGAAGGCTTCGAGCTGACCGTCGGCAAGCCCCAGGTGGTCACCCGCCTGGTCGACGGCAAGGTTCACGAGCCGTTCGAAGAACTGACCGTCGACTCCCCGGAGGAATACCTCGGCGGTGTCACTCAGCTGCTCGCCGCACGCAAGGGCAAGATGGTGCAGATGACGAACCACGGCGCAGGCTGGGTTCGTATGGAGTTCATCGTTCCCTCGCGTGGCCTCATCGGTTTCCGCACCGACTTCCTCACCGACACGCGTGGCACCGGTATCGCCAACGCTGTTTTCCACGGTTACGGACCATGGGCAGGGGAGATTCGCGCACGCCACACCGGTTCGCTCGTCTCCGACCGCGCCGGCAGCGTCACTCCGTTCGCCATGATCCAGTTGGCAGACCGAGGCACGTTCTTCGTCGAGCCGGGTGTCGATACCTACGAGGGCATGGTCGTGGGCATCAACCCGCGTCAGGAAGACCTCGATATCAACGTCACGCGTGAGAAGAAGCTGACCAACATGCGTCAGTCTTCGGCCGACGTCATGGAGACTCTGGCCAAGCCGAAGAAGATGGACCTGGAAATGGCCATGGAGTTCTGTGCAGTCGACGAGTGCGTCGAAGTGACCCCCGAGGTCGTTCGCGTCCGTAAGGTGCACCTCGATTCCAACGAGCGCGCTCGTGAGCGTTCGCGCAGCAAGTCGCGTGACAAGGCTGCTCTGTAAAGAGCGGTAGCTTTCGTACATCGCGCTGGACGCCCGTGTATGCGCAGTCGGTCTCGACAGGAGACTGCGCATACACGGGCTACGACGAAGGAGATGCATTTGCGGCGAGCGCGCCCCCTGGGCATCGGAACCATCGCATTGGTTCTGCCCACTCTGGTTCTCGCAGCATGCACCGCCAACCCGCCGCCTCCGGTCGAGAGCGAACCGACACCCGTCATCACGACGACGGAGGTTCCCGTCGAGACCGGAGATCCCGTTGTCGTCGCGATCGATGATGTCGGCATCGGATTCAATCCTCATCTTTTGTCGGACCAGTCGCCTGCCAACTCCGCGGTGAGCGCGCTCGTCCTACCGAGTCCGTTTCGGCCGGCCACCGATCCGTCGAACCCCGCGGTGACCGTGTGGCTCCAGGACCCTTCGCTGTTGTTGTCGGCGGAGGTGACGTCGCAGAATCCATTCACGGTCACCTATCAGCTCCGCAACGAAGCCCAATGGTCCGACAGTGCGCCGATCGCCGCCGAGGACTTCCGGTACCTCTGGCAACAGATGATCTCGCAACCCGGAGTCATCGACCCGGCTGGCTACGGCCTCATCGACAACGTTGCCTCCTCCGGTGGCGGCAAGAGCGTCGCCGTGACATTCGCCGAGCCGTATCAGAACTGGCGACGGCTCTTCTCCGATTTGCTCCCGAGTCATCTACTCAAAGATTCCCCCGGTGGCTTCGAAACCGGCCTCGTCGACAATGTGCCGGTCTCCGGCGGTCAGTTCAGTGTCAAGTCGATCGACGAAGGACGCGACGAAATCCTTCTCGAACGCAACGATCGATTCTGGGACGAACCGGCGAAGCCTGACCGAATTCTGCTTCGTCGAGGTGGTACTTCTGCCCAGTTGGCCGACTCGCTTCGGTCGAAAGACGCTCAGGTAGCCCAGGTTCGGGCAAGTACCGCTACTAGGGCGCAGCTGGCGGCGATACCAGGGGTTCGCACCGACGTCAGATTTCAGCCACGCGTTCTCGATCTGACCCTCAACGGCCGAACCGCGATGCTGTCGGATCCAAACGTGCGAGCGGGGATCTTCGGCCTTCTCGATCCGGCACTGCTGTCGACGGTTGCCGCAGGGACGGGTTCGGCCGATCACCCAGCGCGCGCGCAACTGTCGAGCCCATCGGACCCCGGTTATGCCCCAACTGCTCCCGCCCCGATCGATCGCCAGAGTGCGCTCGCACTACTCGCCGGAGCCGGCTTCGTGCCAGGTCTGGATGGGGCGCTCGAAAAGAACGGAGTGCCAGTCGAATTCGTCATCGGAGCAGTAGAGGATGATTCCACCTCGCTCGCCGTCGCGAACACTGTTGCCGACCAACTGTCAGGCGTGGGCATCGATGCGTCGGTGACCCCGCTGCCACCCGAAGAGTTGTACAGCACGGCACTCGTAGGCGGCGGGGTCGACGCCTTGGTCGGATGGACAAGTGTAGGAAACGATCCCGCGACGGTGATGGCGTCGAGATTCGGGTGCGCACCGGCTCCGGCCCCTACTCAGCCGGGTGTCACCGACGAGGCCAAGGCGCGTCCGCCGAGCAACCTCTCCGGTTTATGTGTACCGGAGTTGCAGAATTCGGTGAATCTGGCTCTGCGCGGCGAACTTCCGGCGGACCAGTTGGTCGCGGAAGCGGAGCCGAAATTGTGGGCGTTGTCCGCAGTTCTTCCGATCATGCAGGATTCGTCCGTTGTCGCCGTCGGCACCGGTGTCGAAGGTGTGTCGTTGGCAGGACCGATCGAGGTAGGCATCTTCGGTGACGCTGCGCAGTGGATGAGGACCAAGACCAAGTGAGACTTCTTCTCGTTCATGCGCATCCGGATGACGAAACCATCACCACCGGTGGAACTATCGCCCACTACGCTCGAGCAGGTTTCGAGGTTACGGTCCTCACGTGCTCACTCGGCGAAGAAGGCGAAGTCATCGGTGACCGGTGGGCAGGCCTCGTCGCAGACCGAGCCGATCAGCTCGGTGGATACCGAATTCACGAATTGCACAGGGCGCTGGCAGTTCTCGGTGCCCAGAGTCCGACATTCCTGGGCGGCGCCGGACGGTGGCGAGACTCCGGCATGGCGGGTACCCCGGCGGCTCTGAATCCGCGGGCGTTCGTCAACGCCGATCGTGACGAGGCTCTGTCGGCACTACTCTCGGTCATCCGCACGGTTCGGCCTCATGTCGTCGTCGCCTACGACCCGGAGGGTGGGTACGGACATCCCGACCATCAACAAGTGCATTCGTTGGTGACGGAGGCTGTCGATATCGCAGACAGTGACCGCTACCCGGAAGTGGGTGCACCGTGGGGACCGCAGAAGCTCTACTGGACTGTCACCGGCGAGAAACAGCTGGCGCGTGGATTGGATTCGATCGCGGACATTCCCGACGGCTGGCGAATGCCCGAGCCCGGTGAACTGCCCAGTGTGCCCGAGGCGACCATCACCACCTCGCTCGACGTCAGCGGCGTTCTCGGCAGCAAACGCGCGGCCCTCGAGGCACACGCCACCCAGGTGACCGTCGCGCCTTCGGGCACCGAGTACGCCTTGTCGAACAACATCGCGCAACCGATCCTGGTCGAGGAACAATTCGTTCTCGTTCGAGGCGATCGGGGAGAGCTCGACGCGTCGGGTAGAGAAAGCGACCTGTTCGCAGGCGTAGTGGAATATGATCTGGATCACTAGATCTTCTTCAGTGCGGTCGGCCGAGCAGGGGAATACACAAAATGTACAACTGGGTCGTGCAGGACGCCATCGTTGCGTTCGTCAATTCGTTGATACCTGATTTCCCCCGTCAGGAGATGTTGTATCAGTCCGGTCTCACCGATCTCGCGTCCGCGCTGAGCAACCTGCTGACCGCTTTGGGATACCCGCCGGTCTCCTGACCGCGGGGAGTACGCCAGTATTGGCAACATGATCTCGAAGGCCGCATCCAATGCTGTCGTCCTCGTATCGAGGACAACGCTCGCAGTACTGATTTTCGACGGCTTTCTCTGCGGCGTACTGTCCGTATTCTTCCTCCCGGCCTACCTCGGGCCGGTGCCCTTTCCAGTCAGCGCACTGCTGGCGGGAATCGCCAACGTCATGCTTCTCTACGCCGCGCGCAAAGTGGCAGAACGACCCCTCGCCATCGCGTCGCCGCTGATCGCTTGGGGTGTCGCAGTGCTGATCTGCATGTTCGGCGGCCCCGGCGGCGATGTGCTGTTGCTTTCCGATTGGCGGACGGCATTGTTGCTGGTGGCAGGTATTGCACCGTCCGGAGTTCTGCTGTTCACCTGGAGGCTGACGGCGCTCACATCAGGCCCGCATGGGAGCCGGCCGCCTGCAGCACATCCTCGATCATCTTCGGAGTCAACCGCCCGGTGAACGTGTTCTGCTGACTGACGTGATAGCTGCCGAACAACCGGATCGACCCCAGATCGACCTCGACGCCATGGCCGAATTTCGGGCGTGGACGGGGAATGTCCCAACCGTTCGCTGCCAGCACAGGTAGTAGGGCCTGCCAACCGAATCCGCCGAGCACGATCACCGATTTCAGTGTCGGCTTCAGCAAGCTCAATTCGATGTCGAGCCACGTGCGACAACGATCACGCTCGGTGACGGTCGGCTTGTTGTCCGGTGGAGCGCAATGAACCGGCGCAGTGATTCTGACCCCGCGCAGCGTCAGGCCGTCACCGATGTGAGTGGCCGTCGGCTGATTGGCAAGCCCAACGGCATGCAGTGCCGCGTAGAGAAAGTCACCGCTGCGGTCCCCGGTGAACATGCGCCCGGTGCGATTACCCCCGTGTGCGGCGGGTGCGAGGCCGACGATCAGAACCGACGCATCCGCGGGGCCGAACCCTGGAACCGCTTTGCCCCAGTAGGTTTCGTCCCGAAACGCGGCTCGTTTCTCGGTCGCTACTTTCTCCCGCCAGGCGACCAGCCTGGGGCAAGCTCGGCAGGCGCTGACGGCCAGGTCGAGTTCGGCGATGGTGGCAGGAGTGGAGCCTGCGGAATGACAGGGGGGAGCAGGAGTGTTCAGCGGGCCCATTTGTCACCGGCTCCGGGGGTGACGGCTTCGATGAGGGTCCATGCCTGGTCTGCGGGAATGTCGAGAACTTCGTAGTGTCCGACGCCTGCTGGTGTGGCCGCGACGATTGTCGCGACACCGGCGCGCCGTTGGAAGAATGTTTGTTCGACCGTCCATCCGATGATCCCGGCGGCCTCGAGCGAGTGCCGGGTGCGGTCGAGAGAACCGTGGCGGGTGATCAACCAGCCCGGCAACACTGCGTGGCCGAGGCCTCGATATCGATCCTGTGCGACGAATACCGCTCCGAGCAGCACCAGCACCATGACAATCCACACGGTTGTCGGGATCGGAGCACCGAGGGCTTCGGCGATCGCGAGCCCGGCAGCGACAACGAGTACGGGGACCACTGCTCGGGTGTATCTGCGACGTTTGGCTGCCGGTCCGTGCGGCGTCAGCGGTTTCTGCGCGTTCTCGTGCAGCCCGGCGTCACCGAGCACCACCGTCATCATGCGGAGCGCTTCGCGTGCGGGTGCTTGCGGTAACAGCAGTGACGATTCCTTCTTCTCCGCGCTGACACCCGTCATGATCGCGTCGAGCTTCGCGCCTTTGGCGATCCGCAGCAGCAGAGGTTCGGACAGTGAGGTGCCACGAAGGCGTTTTCGGTCGAGCGTCGTCGAACGAGTCTTGAGGAGTCCGTGGTTGACGTGCAGGCGCGCGCCGTCATCGGTGACGGTCAGATTGCCGTACGCGATCAGGTAGCGCGCGCATGCGAAGAGACTGGCGACGATCAGCAGTATCAGCAGTCCTAGGCCGATCACCAGGGCGATACCGAAACGCTCCGCGGAGTCGATACTGCTGGAGACGAGGGAAGAATTTGCGACCCGCTCACCGAATCCGTATTGGAAGAGCACCCCGACCGCCGCCGCGATGGCCACGACACCGGTGAACGAGAACGGTGCATACCGGACCCACTCGGACTTCCAGTGCGCAATCTCGGTTGCCGCGGGAGGCTCCTTCCTGAGTGCATCGGGCCCCCGCTCGGCTCGGTGCAACAGCTGATCGCGCAACGCGGGGACCACCCTCGAATCGAGGGCGTTCAATTCGAATTTCTCACCCTTACCCGCCTGCTGCCCGGTGCCGATCCGCAAGATCGACAGACCGAGAAGCCGATGCATGACGCCCGCTTCGACGTCGACCGAGCGAATTCGGCTGCGCGGCACGGACAGCAGCTTCTTCTGAAACACCCCGGTGCGCAGTTGCACATGCACCGGGCCGATCCGATAACTGGTGGTGAACCAGCGCAGTAACGCGAACAGCACCACCAGGGTCACAATGATCAAACCCCACAGGTGGTTACCACTCCGACTGCCGATCACGAAAGACACGAACAATACCGGCAGGACCTTGACCGCCTCGTTGACCGGATGAACCAACAGCATCCGCTTGTCCAGACGCAGCCACGGTTGCTGCTCCTCGGCGACCAGAAGTTCGGTGTCGGTGCTCACGTCGCGTCGCCCAACGTTCTACCCGCGATCTCGGTGAGCTGAGTGACGGTACGATCAGCCACCTCCTTGTCCAAAGCCGTGATCTTGACCGCGCCCGCCGAGGACGCAGTGGTGACAGTGACCGTGGACAAACCCAGCATGCGGTCGATCGGCCCACGCTCGGTATCGACCGTCTGCACCCGCGAGATCGGTGCAATGCGTCGTTCCTGATCGAACCAGCCGGTCAGCGTGTACACCGCCGTGTCACTGATCTCCCAACGATGCACGCGATACCGCCACACCGGGACGACGACGATATGAACGGCAGCGAACACGACCGACACGACGAACACCGCCGCATGAGGCCACGTCGTCCACTTGCCGTCGATCACGGCCCACACGAGCTGGGCGATGAACAGCGGAACCCACATCAACACCGCATTGATGGCCCACAATTGCCGCGCACGCGGACTCGGACGCCACGCAGGATCGGTCATTGTGATCATGCCCCAATCTAATCTGGTCGTTCCGCAGGCTCCACTCCTGCCCCGCCCGACCACCGCCGGTGGCACGCCGACCCGTCGGTGGCGCATGATCGACGGGTGACCATGCTGCCTGATCCTGTAACCGCCGCTGCTCCCGAACCAGAAAAGGTCCCCGCCCCCTCCGCAATGCGTCGCGTTCTACGGCGCGCCCGCGACGGGGTATCGCTCAACGTCGACGAAGCCACGGTGCTGCTGCACGCACGCGGTGACGACCTGGTGGACCTCTGCACTTCGGCGTCGCGGGTGCGGGATGCGGGTCTCGAGTCGGCGGGCCGCCCCAAGACGGTCTCGTATTCGCGCAAGGTGTTCATCCCGATCACTCGCCTGTGCCGCGACAAATGCCATTACTGCACGTTCGTGACGGTGCCGGGGAAGTTGCGCGCCGAGGGCCACGGACTGTTCATGGATCCCGACGAGATCATCGAGGTTGCGCGCAAAGGCGCGGAATTGGGATGCAAAGAAGCACTGTTCACCCTCGGAGACCGGCCGGAAGATCGCTGGCCCGAGGCCAAGGAGTGGCTCGATTCCCGTGGTTACGACTCCACGTTGGACTACGTCCGGGCCATGTCGATCCGAGTTCTCGAAGAAACCGGATTGCTTCCTCACCTCAATCCTGGAGTCATGAGCTGGCAGGAACTCTCTCGCCTCAAGCCCGTCGCACCGTCGATGGGAATGATGCTCGAGACGACCTCCCGCCGACTGTTCGAGGAAAAAGGTCAGGCTCACTACGGCAGCCCGGACAAGGATCCCGAGGTTCGGCTACGAACGCTGACCGATGCAGGACGCCTCAACATCCCGTTCACCACCGGCATCCTCGTCGGAATCGGAGAAACCATCCGCGATCGCGCCGAGTCGATCATGGCTATTCGCAAGGTGCACAAGGCCTTCGGTCATGTGCAAGAGATCATCGTGCAGAACTTCCTCGCCAAGAACGACACCGTGATGCGAGATACGCCCGACGCAGGCATGGAGGAATTCCTCGCAACCATCGCGGTCACGCGCGTGCTGCTCGGTCCGTCGATGCGTATTCAAGCACCACCGAACCTCGTCGCCGTCGAAGAGACCGCGGCGTTGCTCGGTGCTGGCGTCGACGACTGGGGTGGCGTCTCTCCGCTGACTCCGGATCACGTGAACCCGGAACGGCCATGGCCGAATCTCGACACCTTGGCCGAGCTGTCCGAAGCCGCCGGATACACGCTGACCGAACGCACGGCAGCGCAACCGCAGTACGTTCTCGCGGGCGCGCCATGGATCGATCCGCGTATCTCCGCGCACGTGAATGCACTGGCAGATCCGAAGACCGGCATGGCGCGGGACGGCGTCCTCCCGACGGGGCTTCCGTGGCAGGAGCCGGACGAGGAGTGGGTGTCCTCGGGCCGAGTGGATCTGAACACCGAGATCGACACCGTGGGGCGCAACACCGAAACACGTAGCGACCTGGACAACGCATTCGGGGATTGGGAGTCCATCCGGGAGCAAGTGCGCGATCTGGCAGGCCTCGAACGCGTCGACAGGGATCTGGTGGCCGCGCTTCGAGCGGCCGAGAAGGATCCCGCGGGTCTGTCCGACGAGCAGTACCTGGCGCTCGCGACGGCCGAGGGGACCGGAATGGACGCCGTCGCAGCCCTCGCCGACGACCTACGCAGGCAGGTCAACGGCGAGACCGTCACCTACGTCGTCAACCGGAACATCAACTTCACCAACATCTGCTACACCGGCTGCCGGTTCTGTGCTTTCGCGCAGCGCAAGGGTGACGCCGATGCGTTCACGCTGTCCACGGCCGAAGTGGCGGACCGCGCCTGGGAGGCACACGCGCTCGGTGCAACCGAGGTCTGCATGCAGGGCGGTATCGACCCGGAACTGCCGGTCACCGGTTACGCGGACCTGGTGCGCGCAGTGAAAGCACGGGTGCCGTCGATGCACGTCCATGCGTTCTCTCCGATGGAGATCGTCAACGGGGCTTCGCGAGGTGGACAGTCGATTCGCGATTGGCTCGTCGAGCTTCGTGCCGCGGGACTGGATACCATTCCCGGTACTGCGGCCGAGATCCTCGACGACGAGGTCCGCTGGGTGTTGACGAAGGGCAAGTTGCCTGCCGCAGAGTGGATCGAAGTTGTCACCACCGCCCACGAAGTAGGCCTGCGATCGAGCTCGACGATGATGTACGGCCATGTCGACAATCCGTCGCATTGGGTCGGTCATATGAACGTGCTCAAGGGAATTCAGGACAAGACAGGTGGATTCACCGAGTTCGTGCCACTTCCGTTCGTGCACCAGTCCTCGCCGCTGTATCTCGCCGGAGCGTCGCGCCCCGGCCCGACCAACCGTGACAACCGAGCAGTGCATGCATTGGCGCGAATCATGCTGCACGGACGTATCGACAGCATTCAGACTTCGTGGGTCAAGCTCGGTATCACCGGCACTCAGGCGATGCTCAACGGGGGCGCGAACGACCTCGGCGGCACGTTGATGGAGGAGACCATCTCGCGGATGGCGGGAAGCCAGAACGGATCGGAGAAGACCGTCGCCGAGCTCCACGAGATTGCCAACGGGATCGGTCGTCCTGCTCGTGAACGCACGACGACGTATGGTCTCGTCGACAAGTTCCCCGCGGTCGGACTCGTCTGAGCATGGACGATCGCACAGTCGTCACGGCCCTCGATCGGGCCGTGGCCATCATCGACCCTGTTCTCGACATCCTCGCCGAACGTGATCCGGTAGGCCTGAAGGCGAGAACGTTTCGAACACCGACCGCCGAAGACACCGCCATCGACACCGTGCTCGACACGTTGGCGAAGACCCTGAACGCCACCGACTTCCCCGGGACCGCAGCATGGCTCGAGCTCGATGCGCAGGCCCGCTCGCACTGGTGGGTTGCGCGGATCGGCGCCCTCAACACCGTGGCCGTCGCGTTCCCCAGCGTCTTCGGTGTACTGGTCAACAGGCTGCCGTTGCAGGATTTGCTCGGCTTCGCGAATCAGGCGATGGTTCTCGTTGCCGTCGGCAGAGAGAACGGCGTGACGGACCGGTCGGCACACGTGAGCATGCTCGCGTCCGTGCTGTGCGGCCGTGAGGTCGACCTCGACGGCTCCGAGCCCGACACGTCACCCGCGCCCCGCCGCGAATGCGGGCCCTTTGCGCTACTGCATGCGATGTGGGATGTCGCTGCTGTGCTCAGGGACGTCTCGAGCGAGTTGGCCAAGCGTCCGCACAGCCGTGGAATCTACCGTGTGCTCTCCGCGATTCCGCTGGTCGGTGGCGTGGCAAGCTACGTCGGGGAGCGTGGGGCGCTGTCCCGGGCTGCCAAGCAGGGGCTCGGATGGGTTCATGCGAACGCCGAAAGTCCGAGCCACGTAGGCTCGAAGGGGCTTCTCGGATGATCCGAGTGTCACAGTGAGGACACCCTGCGCTGATTGTCGTAAATCTACGACGCGATACTAGGATTCTCAGGGCACTGCAAGCAGTGAACAACGCTTCGGTGCCGATTTACTGGAAAGGGAGGGAGACCAGCAGTGACGTACACGATTGCGGAACCGTGCGTGGATGTACTCGACAAGGCATGCATCGAAGAATGCCCGGTGGACTGCATTTACGAAGGTGGCCGCATGCTGTACATCCACCCCGACGAGTGCGTCGACTGTGGTGCATGCGAACCGGTCTGCCCCGTCGAGGCGATCTTCTACGAGGACGACGTTCCGGAGCAGTGGAGTGGTTACGTGAGCGCGAACGTCGATTTCTTCGACGATCTGGGTTCACCCGGTGGGGCCGCGAAGCTGGGCAAGACCGATTTCGACCCACCGTTCATCAAGGCTTTGCCTCCCATGGGTGAGAGCTGACATTGGCGCGTATCTCCGTCGCGTCCGGCCTGCCCAACTTCCCCTGGGACTCACTGACTGCCGCGAAAGACAAGGCGCAGTCGCACCCGGATGGGATCGTGGATCTGTCGGTAGGCACCCCAGTCGACCCGGTTGCACCGATCATTCGTGCAGCGCTGGCATCGGTATCCGATATACCTGGTTACCCGATGACCGTCGGCACGCTTGCGTTGCGTGAAGCAGCAGTCGCTGCGCTTGCGCGGCGGTACGGCGTAACGGGGATCAGTGTCGACGCCGTTCTGCCTGCCATCGGCACCAAGGAAATGATCGTCTGGTTACCGAGCCTTCTCGGTCTCGGTAACGGCGACCTCGTGGTCATCCCCGAACTGGCCTACCCGACTTACGAAGTCGGAGCCCTCCTTGCAGGTACGCGCATCATTCGTGCCGACGGCTTGAATCGACTCGGGCCCGAGCGCGCGTCGCTCGTATTCGTGAACTCTCCTGCGAACCCGAGCGGCAAGGTGCTCGGCCTCGAGCACCTCCGCAAAGTGGTCTCGTGGGCCCGTGAGCGCGACGCCGTGGTCGTCTCCGACGAGTGCTACCTCGGCCTGACCTGGGAAGGCGAGGCGCTCTCGATCCTCGACCCCCGTGTCAGCGACGGCGACCATACCAATCTCCTTGCCGTGCACTCACTTTCCAAGACATCCAATCTCGCGAGCTATCGCGCCGGCTTCGTCGTCGGCGACCAGAAATTGGTCACCGAACTGCTCGAAGTCCGCAAACACGCAGGAATGATCATGCCGTTGCCGATCCAGGCTGCGATGACCGCGGCACTATCCGACGACGAGCACGAGAACATCCAGCGTGAGCGCTACCGTGCCCGTCGCACCACACTGCTCTCCGCCGTCGAAGCAGCCGGGTTCGAAATAGATCACTCCGAAGCCGGGCTGTATCTCTGGGCCACCCGCGGGGAACCCTGCCGGGACACCATCGATTGGCTCGCCGAGCGAGGCATCCTTGCCGCACCGGGTGAGTTCTACGGACCTCGCGGATCTCAGCACGTCCGTATCGCGCTGACCGCCACCGACGAGCGCATCCGGACTGCCGCGGAGCGTTTGACGGCCTAGGTTCGCGAGTATCCGTTTGCACGTTGTCCGGCCTGGGTGTTTCCATTCAGTTCATGACCGTCAGTATGTTGCTCAGCTTTGCAGGGGTGTGCTTCCTACTGGCGATCCTTCCTGGACCGGATTCGTTTCTCGTGCTTCGATACAGCATCGGAGGGCAGCGACCCGGAATTGCTGCTGCCATGGGCGTCGCGCTCGGTGGCTTGTTCTGGGCAGTGCTGGTTGCCGTCGGACTTGCAGCCATCGTCGAGCAGTCTGCGACCGTGTACCGAATAATCAAGATCCTCGGTGGCCTGTACCTGCTGTACCTCGGGGTACGTGCATTCATGGCGCGCCGGAAGACGAAGGTCGACGGTGAACCGATGGTGCCGGTTGTGGCCTCGGCTCGGTCCGCCTTCGGTGCCGGTGTCCTCTCGTGCGCACTCAATCCCAAAGTCGGGCTGTTCTATCTCGCTGTCGTTCCCCAGTTCCTGACCGTGGTCACCTTCGCCGGAGCCATGACGCTCGGAGTCGTGGAAGTGGTGGTCGCCGCGCTGGTCATGGGCGTCTTCTCGGTTGTGGCCTCGCGTGCCGTGGTGCTGCTGCGGCGACCGAAGGTGACCGACTGGCTCGATCGCATCAGTGCAGGAATCCTCGCGGCCCTCGGCATCGGCACAGTCGCGTCCTCGGTGTAGGGCACAGGTGCTTTCACCGAGTTCGAGCGTGGGTCAGGCGATGTCCCAACCACCGCGCCTGATGCGGAGGATGTAGACCAGTTCATTGCTACCGAAAGCCTCGACCGTGGTGAACCGCTTGGGCGCGGCATTGACCGACGGGTTGCGTGCATTTGCTTCCTCGTAGATCTGTGCGGCCCGTAGGTCTGCGAGTTCCACGCGTGTCCAGAAGTCGTCGGACTGCACCGAATAGACCAGCCGAGGGGCTCCGTCGCTGATGTGCGCGACCTCGATGTCGTCCTCGTTGTCCAGGTCGTCGTCCAGATCTTCCTCGTCAGCGATTTCCTGGTCGGCATCGGTTCCGATCAAATAGACCCCGGGCTGCAGGTCTCCGGCGGGCACCGTCATGTACTCGGCGTAGTCACCGGTGTCGATTCCGTCGGCATCCATGTATGTACGGTAACCATGTGCTGCTCCGATCATTGAATCCACTCGCCGTCGCTCGCGGACACGATATTGCCGACGCTGTGACGATCGGCGGTGTCTCCCTCTCCCGCGGCGACATTCTCGGCGCCGCGACATCGGTCGCCGAGCGGATCTCGCGGGCGGAACGCCTGGCAGTTCTGGCGACTCCCAGCGTCAAGACTGTGCTTGCCGTAGTCGGCGCGCTGATTGCAGGTGTGACCGTGGTGCCGATCCCGCCCGATGCCGGGCATGCCGAACGCGAACACATGCTGCGCGACTCCGGTGCACAGGCATGGCTCGGCGAAGCGCCCGAAGACACGGCGGGCCTCGAGGTCCTGCCGGTTCGGCAGCACGCCAGGTCCTGGCACAGCTACCCCGATCCACACCCGTCGTCCATCGCTTTCATTCTTTACACCTCCGGTACGACCGGCCCGCCGAAAGGCGTCCTGTTGTCGAGGGAAGCGATCGCGGCCGGCATCGACGCGGTAGCGCAGGCATGGGCTTGGACATCTCGGGACACTGTGGTGCACGGACTTCCGCTGTTCCATGTCCACGGACTGCTCCTCGGAATGCTGGGTCCGCTGCGCGTCGGAAGTCCGCTCGTGCACACCGGTAAGCCGACTCCCGAGTTGTATGCCGCCGCGAAAGGGACGCTGTATTTCGGTGTCCCGACGGTGTGGTCCCGCATCGCCGCCGACGAGACGTCCGCGAGAGCCCTCGCGCACGCCCGTCTGCTCGTCTCCGGTAGTGCTCCGCTCCCCGTACCGGTGTTCGAGAAACTGAAGGAACTGACCGGCCAGGCGCCTATCGAGCGTTACGGCATGAGCGAAACACTGATCACCATCAGTACCCGCGCCGACGGGGAACGTAGGCCCGGCTCCGTGGGACTGCCGGTCGATGGCGTCGAAACGCGAATCGTGAGCGAGGCGGGGGAGGCGCTCCCACACGACGGCGAGTCGATCGGAGCGCTGCAGGTACACGGTCCGATGCTGTTCGCCGGCTACCTGAACAACCCGGAGGCGACGGCGAAGGTCTTCACCGAGGACGGGTGGTTCGACACCGGCGACGTAGCCGTCATCGGTCCGGACGGATTCCATCGCATCGTCGGACGCGCATCCACCGATCTGATCAAGACCGGCGGCTATCGCGTCGGTGCCGGTGAGATCGAGACCGTTCTGCTGGGTGACCCGAGCGTCGACGAGGTCGCCGTCGTGGGGCTTCCGGATGACGACCTCGGTCAGCGCATCGTCGCATTCGTCGTCGGTACCGGCGTCGAACCGTCGGCTCTCATCGATCTCGTCGCAAACGAACTCTCGATTCACAAGCGGCCGAGGGAGATTCGCGTCGTAGATTCATTGCCACGCAACGCGATGGGCAAGGTTCAGAAAAAGCAGCTCGGCTGAGCGGGCTATTCGACGAGACGACCGAAGCCGACGACGGCCGAATCCTCGGATACGTCGACGGTATGTACGCGGATCTTTCCGAGTTCGTTGCCCCCCACCGTGGTGGCTGTGTTTCCGTCGATCGCCACGACGATGTTGGTGTGCTGACCGATCCAACTGCTGTTGTCGTAGAGCACGACGTCCCCGACCGCCGGGATATATCCCTTCGGTTCGAATCTGCCCTCGTCTTGGTAATACTCGGTCAGCGTGTATACACCGGGGATCCGCCAGCCACCGGAATTCGGATTGCTCAGCGGCTGTCCTGCCTCACGCATGATCCAGCTGACGAAGTTTGCGCACCACGCTTCTTCGGCACCATCGGAGTAGAACGTTCCCGGGTTCTGTCGGGTGTGTTCGGTGCGGAGAAGTTCGACGACCTCGGCCTGCTCCGAAGAGAGAGCCGAAGCATCGACGTCGGGAAAAGCAGTGGTGTCCCACGGCAAGTATCTACTCGGCGCCAACCACAACACGCCCGCTGCCAACAACACGGTGGCGGCAAGGACGCCGGCGACCCACCCCCACTTTCGACGGCTCGTGCGCGGGGACGGTGAAGTAATCCCCGATTGTGCTCGCACGGGCGCAGTGTCGACCCCGTCATTTCCCATTTGCGGAGTGTATCGGCCTTCGAGTTGGATGAGTGCGCAGGCAGCGCTGCTACTGTCGGCCCCGCGACGAAGCTGTTTCGGCCAAATTCTTCGGAAGGCTCTTGATGGAATACGACCTACAGCGATTCGTAGACGCGCAGGATCCGGTGTGGGACACCGTCCGCGCCGAACTGAAAACCGGCCGCAAAAGTACCCATTGGATGTGGTTCGTTTTCCCACAACTCGCTGGGCTCGGACGGAGCGCGACGGCTCAGCATTTCGGTATCGCAGACCGCGTGGAAGCGCAGATGTACCTCTCGCACGAAGTGCTGGGACCTCGACTGCGCAAGGCCGCCGCGATGGTGGCGAAGATCGCCGACGGGACCGCCGCCGACATTTTCGGATATCCGGACGATCTGAAGCTACAGTCGTCGATGACCTTGTTCGCCGAAGTCGACCCTGGTAGTCCGATTTTCGGCGAGGTATTACAGAAGTACTACGACGGTAAACCGGACGAGCGAACTATCGATCTGCTCGACGACTAACATCATCTTTCATGACGAACGAGCAACTGGGATCCATCGCCTTCATCCAAGCGACGTGGCACAGCGAGATAGTCGACCGTGCGCGCCAGGGATTCGTTTCCGAGTTGGTGGCGCAGGGCTATCCGGAAGCTTCGGTCGTCCAGTTCGCGGTTCCAGGCGCTTTCGAGATTCCATTGCACGCCCAGCGTCTGGCACGCACGGGGAAGTACTCGGCAATCGTGGCCGCCGCACTCGTCGTGGACGGCGGAATCTATCGGCACGAATTCGTCGAATCGGCGGTCATCGACGGCCTGATGCGAGTCCAGCTGGACACCGACGTACCCGTGTTCTCCGTAGTGCTGACGCCCCACCACTTTCACGAGCACGCCGATCACGCCGCGTTCTTCACCGCGCATCTGGAGCGTAAGGGAATCGAGGCGGCACACGCAGTGGTGACGACCCTCGACTCCCTTGGAACCATCTAGTCGTTGGCGTGTAGCGCGGCGTTCAGTTCGACGCCGGTGCCCTTCCACGGCACGACCTCGACGGCACCGGATACCGAGTTTCGACGGAACAGCAGATTGCTGTTTCCGTTGAGCGTCGCAGCCTTCACGACGGTGCCGTCAGGGCCGGTCACCTTCGTTCCCGCGGTGATGTAGAGGCCCGCCTCGACAACACAGTCGTCGCCGAGGGAAATGCCGAGTCCGGAGTTGGCACCGAGTAGGCAACGCTCGCCGACCGAGATGACGTTCTTGCCGCCGCCGGACAGTGTGCCCATGATCGACGCGCCACCGCCGACGTCGGAGCCATCACCGACGACGACTCCGGCCGAGATTCGGCCCTCGACCATCGAATTGCCGAGCGTGCCGGCGTTGAAGTTGACGAATCCCTCGTGCATGACCGTCGTTCCGCTTGCCAGATGCGCGCCCAGACGGACCCGATCGGCGTCGGCGATCCGGACACCGGACGGCGCGACGTAGTCGACGAGACGGGGGAACTTGTCGATGCTGAGAACCGTGACGTGGCCGCGCGCGCGTAGGCGAGTGCGGACTGTCTCGAAACCGTCGACCGCTGCCGGTCCGAAGTTGGTCCATACGACGTTGGCAAGAAAGCCGAACTGGCCGTCCAAGCTGAGCCCGTGCGGCTGAACGAGACGATGCGAGAGCAGATGCAGGCGCAAGTAGACGTCGTGCGCGTCGATCGGTGCGTCATCGAGCGAGGCGATGGTCGTTCGGACGGCGACGACGTCGACTCCGCGGGCCTCGTCCGGGCCGACGAGGGCGGCGAACTCGGCGGGGATGTCAGACCCCTCGAGCCGCGTGGTGCCGACGGGCCCGTTACCGCCCAGCTCGGGGCTGGGGTACCAGGTGTCGAGGACGACTCCGCTGGTGGTGATGTTGGCAATGCCTATTGCTGATGCTCCCTGTGCGCTCACAGGTACCGAGGATACGGCGTGCGTCGTCGAAGACAGAAGTGCGACGGCGACGGGCGTGCGTGCTAAACATGATTCATGACTTTGGGGGCGCAATTCCGACGGTGGGGCACGGGTGCTGTAGCGGCCGTATTGATCGCAGGAGGAACAACGGTCTTGCAGGCGCCGACGGCGTCCGCGGCGCCTGAGTGTGCTGCGGTGAGCGCACCGCCGGTGAAGGTCGCCCAGATCGACGGGTCGGCTCTCGAAGGGCTGGCGGTCGACGGGCAGGGCAGGCTCTACACGACCGACATCGTCACTGGCCGGGTCTACCGGATCGATGCGCCGGGTCAGGCTGCGTATCCCATCGCGACGGTGCCCAGCGGCGGCGGTGGCGCCCTTGGCTGGATGCCGGACGGCACCTTGCTCGTCGGGTACGGCGCCGATCCCCGCGTCTTCGTCGGCGATCTCATCAAGGCTGCGGGCATCGTTCGGTTGAACATCGATACGCTCGAGCTCAGCCCGTTCGCGACTGGTTTGAGTGCCGCCAACGGCCTCGCGGTCGCCGGCGATGGGACTGTATATGCGACCAACGATTTCGGTGGACTCATCGGGCAGGTTCGCCCCGACGGATCGGTGAATTCCGAGTGGGCAAGGTTCCCCAGTGCAAACGGCGCCGTGCTCGATCCTGCGGGTGAGTACCTGTATGTGTCTCGGACGTTCGTGAACTCCGGCGTGAGCCGAATCCCTGTCGCCGATCCATCGAGGCCGGAGAGCATCCTAGACTTCTCCGGTCTCGATGCACTGAGCGCACCGGACGGTCTGACACTCGATTCCGCAGGCCGCCCCGTCGTCCCGCTCAACGCCCGCGGGCAAGTAGTTCGCATCGATGCACCCGGGCAGTACTGCGTCCTCGGCAGTGGCATTCCGTTGTCGAGTGTTCTGATCTATGGCCGTGGTGAACAGGGTTTCTCCGCTGGAAAGCTGTTTCGGGCAGGATTCGATGGCGCGGTGTACGAAATTCCGGGTGGCGCAGATTAGTGGCGCGAGTTATGGCTGCGGAATGAGCTGGAAGTAGTCTCGTACGGTGAGTTCGCACCCGGCTTTGAATCTGCATTCCGACCCCATCGATCTGACAGCGGCGCTGGTGGACATACCCAGTGTTTCGCGGGAAGAGTCGGTGATCGCCGATGCGGTGGAGGCCGCGCTGCGTGAACAGACTGTCGGATTCGAGATCATCCGGAGCGGTAATGCGGTTCTTGCGCGCACCGATCGTGGGCTTCCCAGTCGAGTGATGCTCGCCGGTCACCTCGATACCGTCCCTATTGCCGACAATGTGCCGAGCAGACGTGAACGCGACAGTGTCGAGGGCGATGTCCTGCATGGTTGTGGCACGGTCGACATGAAGTCGGGCGACGCTGTCTTTCTTCATCTCGCCGCCACCATCGACGACCCTGCGCACGACATCACGCTGGTGTTCTACGACTGTGAAGAGATCGATGCGGCGCTCAACGGCCTGGGCCGGATCGAACGTGAGCTGCCGGAGTGGCTGGCGGCCGACGTGGCGATTCTTGGTGAGCCGTCCGGTGGATTCATCGAGGCGGGCTGCCAGGGCACGCTGCGAGTGCGGCTTTCAGCGGGTGGGACGAGAGCGCACAGTGCGCGATCATGGCTGGGGGACAATGCAATTCACAAGTTCGGTGCTGTACTCAACAGGTTGGCTGCATACAGCGCACGAGAGGTGGACATCGATGGCTGCTTGTACCGCGAAGGTCTGCAGGCTGTCCGTATCTCCGGTGGCGTGGCCGGCAATGTCGTCCCCGACGCAGCCGAGCTGGATGTGAACTTTCGCTTCGCCCCCGATCGGAGTGTCGAGCAAGCGATCGAGCATGTCCGTGACGTCGTCGACGGTCTCGATCTCGGATTCGAGGTCACCGATTCTTCACCCGGTGCGTTGCCTGGACTCGCCGCGCCTGCTGCTGCGGCGCTGATCGAAGCGGCCGGTGGCCGATTTCGCGCCAAGTACGGCTGGACCGACGTGTCGCGGTTCTCGGCGCTCGGTATCCCGGCGGTCAACTACGGTCCCGGAGACCCGAACTTGGCGCACAAGCGCGACGAGCGAGTGCCCACCGAGCAGATCACGAACGTCACGGCTGTCCTGCGGGGATACCTCACCGCTGGATGACCTGTGGTTCCGATCGCCTGTGGGCCGGATAGCCTGTAAAACATGGAGACGCCAGCGAGACACAAGGGACCGGTGACGTTGCGTCGCGGACGCAACACCGAGTCGTCGACCTCTGATCAGCGGTTGCTCGATCAGCGCGGGACGGGAAACTGGAATCACACCGACACGTGGCGGGTGCTGCGGATTCAGAGTGAGTTCGTGGAGGGTTTCGGCGCTCTCGCCGAGGTGCCGAGGGCGGTCTCGGTGTTCGGTTCGGCTCGAACCCCGCGTGATCACGATGAGTACAAGTCTGCCCGCGAGCTCGGAAGTGCTTTGGCGGTAGCGGGATTCGCGGTCATCACCGGCGGCGGCCCTGGAATCATGGAAGCTGCGAACCGCGGTGCGAGTAGCGTCGACGGCTACTCGATCGGGCTCGGCATCGAGCTGCCCTTCGAGCAGGGCCTCAACGATTGGGTAGATCTGGGTATCGACTTTCGGTACTTTTTCGTCCGGAAGACGATGTTCGTGAAGTACTCCCAGGCATTCATTTGTCTCCCAGGCGGTTTCGGCACTCTCGACGAGTTGTTCGAGGCTCTCACCTTGGTGCAGACGGGCAAGGTGACGCGCTTTCCGATCGTCCTGATCGGCACCGAATTCTGGTCCGGTCTCATCAGCTGGATCAAGGACACCCTGGTCGCGCAAGGCAAGGTTTCCCCGGCGGACCTGGACTTGATTCGTTGTACCGACAGCGTCGAGGAAGCAGTGCTGATCGTGAGCAGTGTTTGCGGAGAGTCGGAGTGAGCGAAGCTGTCGTAATCAACAGGGTGTGCGTCTACTGCGCATCGGGGCCGGTGGATTCGTCGTTTCTCGAGCTGGCCCGCGAACTCGGCACCGCGATCGGCCAACGGGGATGGCAGTTGGTCTCCGGTGGCGGAAACGTCTCGATGATGGGGGCGGTAGCCGAATCGGCCCGTGCTGCAGGCGCTTTCACAGTCGGTGTCATCCCGAAAGCTCTCGTTCATCGAGAGGTCGCCGACGTCGACGCCGATGAATTGATCGTCACCGACACCATGCGTGAGCGCAAGAAGATCATGGAAGACCGGGCCGACGCGTTCATCGCGCTACCCGGCGGCATCGGAACGCTGGAGGAACTGTTCGAGACCTGGACGGCCGGGTATCTGGGCATGCACGACAAGCCCGTGGTGCTACTGGATCCAACGGACCATTACGCGGGCCTGTTGCAGTGGCTCGACGGGCTGTCCTCGACGGGCTTCGTCCAACAGCGGGCACTGGACAAGCTGATCAGGACAGCCACCGTCGCCGATGCGCTCGCCGCCTGTTCTCCTCGATGAAACCAAAGGTTACTCTGGAGTAAGGTAATGGGGATCACATCGCTCGAAGGGGAGTACATGGCTGTCGATGCCCGTCAGAAGATTGGACTGACCGACCTCGCGGTCGCGTTGCCGAAAATGGTGACGGAGGTGCCGAGCATGCTGCGCGGTGTCTTGGGCTTTACTCGCAAACCTCATCACAAGGCCTCGATCGGCCTGGTGTTCCAGGATGCCGCTGCCAAGCGCGGAGACCGACCGTTCGTGCGATTCGAAGGTGAATCGGTGTCGTACGCCGAGGCCAACGCGATGGTCAATCGGTATGCCCACGTGTTCACCGACCTGGGCGTAAAGCGCGGCGACGTGGTCGGTGTGCTCAGCAAGAACAGGCCGGAGGCGCTTTTCGCGGCGCTCGCTGCCGTCAAGCTCGGCGCTACCGCCGGAATGCTGAATTACAACCAGCGGGGCAACGTCCTCGAACACAGCCTCGGCATCCTGTCGGCGACCGTACTGGTCCTCGACGAGAACGCTCAGGAAGCGCTCGATTCCTTGGACGACGCTCCCGAGGCGGGCGTAGTTCTGCCGATGCGCGAGCTTGCCGAACTCGCGGCGGATGCCAGCGCGGACAACCCTTCGGTGACTGCGCAGATCCAGGCCAAAGAGAATGCCTTCTACATTTTCACCTCCGGCACCACCGGCCTGCCGAAGGCAAGTTTGATGAGCCATTTCCGCTGGCTCAAGTCGATGTCCGGGCTGGGCAACATGGGTGTGCGGCTGCGCGAAGACGACGTCATCTACTGCTGCCTGCCGCTCTATCACAACAATGCGCTGACGGTGACGCTGTCGTCGGTGCTCGCCGGCGGTGCGGCGATGGCCATCGGTAAACAGTTCTCGGTCAGCAACTTCTGGGAAGACGTCAAGGTCAACAAGGCGACCGCGTTCACCTACATCGGCGAATTGTGCCGCTACCTGCTGACCCAGGAGAAGCGGCCGGACGACCGAGACAACACGATCGAGCTCGTCGTAGGCAACGGCTTACGCCCCGAGATCTGGGAAGAGTTCACCGAGCGTTTCGGAATCTCGCGAGTTGCGGAGTTCTACGGCGCCAGCGAATGCAACATCGCGTTCATCAACGCATTGAACATGAAGAAGACTGCAGGCATCTGCCCGCTGCCGTATGCCGTCGTCGAATACGACGAGGAGTCGGGCGAGGCGAAGCGCGGAAGCAACGGCCGGCTTCGCAAGGTCGGAAGCGGCGAGGTAGGTCTTTTGCTGTCCAAGGTCACCGACCGCGCGCCGTTCGACGGCTACTCGGACGAGAAGGCGACGGAGAAGAAGCTCGTTCGAGACGGTTTCAAAAATGGAGACTGCTGGTTCGACACCGGCGACCTGGTCCGGCATCAGGGTTGGATGCACGTCGCGTTCATCGACCGACTCGGTGACACTTTCCGGTGGAAGGGAGAGAACGTCGCCACGACGCAGGTCGAGGGCGCGCTCGGCGGACACCCATCGGTGGACGGTGTGGTCGTGTACGGCGTCGACATCGAAGGAACCGACGGCAAGGCAGGTATGGCTGCGGTGACGTTGCGTGACGGTGAGAGCTTCGATGGAAAATCGGTCGCCGAGCATCTCTACGACAAACTGCCCTCGTACGCGGTTCCGCTGTTCGTCCGTGTCGTGGACAGTCTCGAGCAGACCTCGACGTTCAAGAGCCAGAAGGTTGCCCTGCGCAAACTCGGCTACGGCGACGACCCCGAGGCCGAGTTGTACGTACTCCGCGGCAAGTCGGGTGGGTACGACAAGGCGTACGACGGATACGTCGACGAGGTAGCTGCAGGCAAGGCCCCCAGGGGTTAGGGAAGAAGCGAAGCGGTCAGTGTGACTTCCAGCCACTGGCCGAATCGATCTTCTCGACCAGCCCGAGCGGCCGCGCAGCATTCGGTGCGTGCAGGGATGCCACTATTGATTCATGAACACCCTTTGCGGCAAATCGGTCGCCACCGACCGCGCACTCGTCATGGCGATTGTGAACCGCACCCCGGATTCGTTCTACGACAAAGGTGCGAATTTCACCGACGACGCGGCCATGGCGTCGGTGCACCGCGCTGTTGCCGAGGGTGCGGACATGGTCGACATCGGCGGTGTGAAAGCCGGCCCCGGTGATGTGGTCGACGCAGCCGAGGAAATCCGTCGCGTCATTCCGTTCGTCGAAGCCATTCGAGGCGAATATCCCGATCTGTTGATCAGTGTCGATACCTGGCGTAGCGAGGTGGCAAAGCTCGCGTGCGGAGTCGGTGCAGATTTGATCAACGACACCTGGGCGGGGGCCGATCCCGGTCTCGTTACAGTCGCGGCGCAAGAGGGCGTCGGGATCGTGTGTTCACACACCGGAGGCGCGACGCCACGGACGCGTCCGCACCGCGTCCGATATACCGATGTCGTTGCCGATGTCGTCGCCGAGGTGACGAACGCAGCAGAAGCGGCGCTTGCCGCCGGAGTCCGTCGCGACTCGATTCTGATCGATCCGACCCACGATTTCGGAAAAAACACCTATCACGGGCTCGAGTTGTTGCGGCGAGTGGACGTTCTTGTAAACACCGGATGGCCAGTGCTGATGGCGCTCAGCAACAAGGATTTCATAGGCGAGACTCTAGGTGTAGAACTCGCCGACCGGTTGGAGGGAACATTGGCAGCGACAGCATTGGCCGCAGCAGGCGGAGCTCGCATGTTCCGAGTGCACGAGGTCGCATCGACCAGAAGAGTCGTAGACATGGTTGCCGCAATTCTGGGGACGAGGATTCCCGAACGAACCATCAGGGGGCTCGCATGACGTTGGCCGACCGAACGGCTGTGAGGGAATCGTGGGCAGCCTCGCACAGTTGGGATGAACCTTCATGGTCTCTGGCGGAGCTGGAAGCCGCGAAGAAGGGCCGAACCGTCTCGGTGGTTTTACCAGCCCTCAACGAAGAACAGACCGTGGCCGCGGTCATCGACACGATCCACCCCTTGCTGGGAGGCCTGGTCGACGAACTGATCGTCTTGGACTCCGGGTCCACCGACGCCACTGCCGAACGTGCAAGGGCCGCCGGAGCACGAGTGATCAGTCGAGAGGAAGCGATTCCAGGACTCGAACCAGTGCCCGGCAAAGGCGAAGTGCTGTGGCGCGCTGTTGCAGCGTCTACCGGTGACCTCATCGCCTTCGTGGACTCCGACCTCATCAATCCCGATCCGGCCTTCGTTCCGAAGCTGCTGGGGCCGTTGTTGACGGTCGAGGGAATTCATTTGGTGAAGGGGTATTACCGGCGCCCGTTACGGGTGAGCGGCGGCGAGGACGCCAACGGTGGAGGACGAGTCACCGAGCTCGTCGCCCGCCCCCTGCTGGCGGCTATGCGTCCGGAATTGACCAGCGTGATCCAACCGCTCGGTGGTGAGTACGCGGGCACCCGCGAGCTGTTGTCTGCCGTCCCGTTCGCCCCCGGCTACGGCGTCGAGATCGGACTGCTGCTCGATACCTACGATCGGCTCGGTCTCGACGCAATCGGCCAGGTCAATCTCGGTGTACGCAAGCATCGGAACCGTCCGCTCGTCGAACTCGGTGCCATGAGTCGTCAGATCGTCGGCACCATGCTCGGGCGATGCGGAATCCCGGACTCGGGGGCCGGGCTGACACAGTTCCGCGTCGACGGTGACTCGTTCGTCCCGTTCTCGACGGAGGTCTCGTTGGAGGATCGACCGGCAATCAACACCTTGCACGTGTGACGGGCAGGGCTGCGTGAGACGATCGATCCATGCTGACGCTCCTTCTCTACGTCGTCATCATCGCCGTGATCGCAGCCCTGCTCTTCTTCGTGGCAAGCGTCGTGTTCGGACGCGGTGAAGAACTCGGCCCGCTGCCCGAAGGCACCACCGCTACGGTGCTGCCCGCAGAAGGTGTGACCGGCGACGATGTACGAACGCTGAAATTTCAGCAAACGGTGCGTGGCTACAAGCAGAGCGAAGTCGATTGGGCTCTCGACCGGTTGGGCGCCGAGATCGATCTGCTGCGGTCTGCTCTGGCAGCAGCGAAGTCCGAGGAATGACGGCGGTACCCGGACCGGACGGTCTACTGCGCTGTCCATGGGGTGCTACCGCAGACGACCTCTATCGGGAGTATCACGACACCGAATGGGGCCGGGAAGTGCACGGCCGGGATGCGCTGTACGAGCGACTGTGCCTCGAATCGTTCCAAGCCGGCCTGTCGTGGATCACCATCTTGCGTAAACGCGACAGCTTTCGGCGCGCGTTCGCGGGTTTCGACCCGGAGAAGGTCGCTCGCTTCGGCGAGGACGACATCGCCCGACTGATGGCCGATGCCTCCATCGTCCGCAACAAGGCCAAGATCGCCGCAACGATAGCCAACGCGCGGGTCGTCCTCGACCTGGTTGGAACCGATCTCGATACTCTGCTGTGGTCGTTCGCGACCCCGCCGCGACCGAGCCGGCTCGTCGACGCCTCCGAGGTGCCGGCGGTGACCGCGGAGTCGACGGCGATGGCTGCCGACCTCAAGCGTCGTGGCCTGCGGTTCTTCGGACCGACAACGGCCTACGCGCTGATGCAGGCCACCGGAATGGTGGACGATCACCTGTCTGGCTGTCTGATGCCGGCCCTCAATACCGACTCCAGTTCCCGATATCGGCGTCGATAGGGAAGAATAGTGTTCAAGAACCTTTCTCGCCCTGCGGCGAGAAATCTTTTTTGGCCGAGGCGCAGTGCAGTGTGGCGCAGATCTGGAGGGAGCAGAGGATGGCGGCGATGAAGCCCCGGACCGGAGACGGTCCCCTCGAAGCAACCAAAGAGGGACGAGGAATCGTGATGAGGGTGCCGCTGGAAGGCGGTGGGCGCCTGGTCGTCGAACTCACCCCAGACGAGGCAGCAGCACTCGGTGAGGAATTGAGGGGCGTCACCGGATAGCTGCTGTTCTTTTCTACCCATAGCCCCGTGCGCGAAGTCGGCGAACGGGGCTTTGTGGTGATCCCAGTACATACGGAGAGAACAAAAATGCTGAGCGAAGTGATGGATCTACTGGTCTGCCCGCACTGCACCTCGGATCTCGAGGCCATCGAGGACGGTCGCGTCGTGCGGTGCGACCGTGGGCATACCTTCGACGTTGCACGTCAGGGCTACGTCAGTTTGCTGGCGAGAAACGCAGGCAAGATCGTCGGTGATTCCGCCGAGATGATCGAGGCGCGGTCGGAGTTTCTCGACAGCGGACACTTCGATCGGATCATCGCTGCCGTAGCAGCGGCCATGTCGGCACACAATCCCGCCACCGTGCTGGAGGTGGGCGCGGGTACCGGACACTATCTGGCGGCGGTACTCGAGACGTTCGAGCGCATGAGAGGCATCGGACTCGACGTGTCCAAGCCGGCGGCCAGAAAAGTGGCTCGTGCTCATCCGCGACTGGGATCCGTCGTGGCCGACGTGTGGCAACCTCTGCCGGTACGAACCGGATCGATGGATGCGGTCAGTTGTGTGTTTTCGCCGCGGAACGCCGCCGAGCTACGACGCATTCTCGCACCGAACGGAGTCTTGGTCGTCGTCACTCCGACCGAACATCATCAGCAGGAACTGATCGAGGCCCTCGGCCTCCTCAGCGTCGACGAGGACAAGGCGCGGCGCCTCGGAGAATCTCTCGCAGGCCGCTTCGAGCAGATGGACGCCACACGCGTCGAGTTCACGATGGCGCTCGATCACGCCGGCGTCGCAAGCCTTGTGGGGATGGGCCCGTCGGCGCGGCATTCCACGGATGCCTCGCGCCTCACTGCAATCGCCGCCTTACCGAACACAGTCGAGGTGACGGCCTCGGTGACCGTCGGAACTTACCGGGCCCTGGCCGCCAGCGCTGCGTTGTAGACGTCGAGCGTCTGCTGCGCGATGGCAGCCCACGAGAATTCGGCGACGGCCCGTGCTCGACCAGCTTTGCCCATCGCCGTCGCAGTCTTCGGGTCGAGTGCGACAGCGTTGACAGTGTCGGCCAAGGAACGCTCGAACACCTGTGGCTCGTAGGAGTTGTAGTGCACGAGGCGTCCGGTGACACCGTCGACGACCACCTCGGGAATGCCGCCGACGTCGGATGCGACGACGGCAGTTTCGGTGGCCATGGCTTCGAGGTTGACGATCCCGAGAGGCTCGTATACCGACGGGCATACGAATACGTCTGCCGCCGAAAGTATTTCGCGCACCTTTTCGGTGGGAAGCATCTCGCGAACCCAGAACACATTCGATCGGGTCTCGGCGAGTTCGGCTACTGCTCGCTCGGTGTCGGCGGCAATCTCAGGGGTGTCCGGTGCGCCCGCGCACAGGACCAGTTGAATGGCCGGGTCGAAATGATGCGCTGCCGCAATGAGGTGGCCGACACCCTTTTGACGGGTGATGCGTCCGACGAACGCCGCCATCGGCCTGTTCGGGTCGACGCCGATGTCTGCCAGTGCGGAATCCTCGGGGTCCGCCGCTGGACCTGGATGCCAATTCTCGGTGTCGATACCGTTGCGTACCACGTGGACTCGGCTGGGATCCAGGCGCGGATAGGCGTCGAGAACATCCTTGGCCATGCCCTCGCTGACCGCGATGACGGCATCCGCGTACTCGACAGCGTTGCGTTCGGACCAGGAAGAGATGCGATAACCGCCACCCAGTTGCTCGGCCTTCCACGGCCTGCGGGGCTCGAGAGAATGGGCAGTGAGAATGTGCGGCACGCCGTACAGTTCGGCTGCGAGATGCCCGGCAAGCCCGGTGTACCAGGTGTGCGAGTGCACGACATCGGCGCCGGCCGCAGCGCCTGCCATCCGTAATTCGGCGGACAGTGTCGTCAGGGCGGCGTTGGCCCCTGCCAATGCGGGATCGGGATCGTGAACCTGCGCGGTATCGCGCGGCGCCCCCATACAGTGAATGTCGACCTCGCACAGGGATCTCAACTGTGCCGATAGCTCGGTCACATGTACACCTGCGCCGCCGTAGACCTCCGGCGGATATTCCCTTGTCATCATCGCCACGCGCACATCTGTCAACCTACATTCCTTCTGTGAAACGCGTGTACTGCTGGCAAGGTTCATCCGGTGCGGATAGGTTGGGCACGTGAGGACACAACCGCACGTACTAGGCATTGTGCTGGCAGGCGGTGAGGGTAAGCGTCTCTACCCGATGACCGCCGACCGAGCCAAACCCGCCGTCCCCTTCGGTGGCGCATATCGACTGATCGACTTCGTGCTCAGTAATCTCGTCAATGCCGGTTACCTCCGGCTGTGCGTGCTGACTCAGTACAAGTCCCATTCGCTGGACCGTCATATCTCGCAAACCTGGCGTCTGTCGGGCTTCGCCGGGGAATACATCACTCCGGTACCGGCACAGCAACGTCTGGGCCCACGCTGGTACACCGGCAGCGCCGACGCGATCTTCCAGTCGCTCAACCTGGTCTACGACGAAGACCCCGAGTACATCGTCGTTTTCGGCGCCGATCACGTGTATCGCATGGACCCGGAACAGATGGTCCAGCAGCACATCGATTCGGGTGCAGGCGTCACCGTGGCGGGCATCAGGGTTCCGCGTAGCGAAGCGTATGCATTCGGCTGCATCGACTCCGACGAGAACGGCAACATCACCCAGTTTCTCGAGAAGCCGGCGCACCCACCGGGGACTCCCGACGACCCGAACGTCACCTATGCCTCGATGGGCAACTACGTGTTCACCACCAAGGTGCTCATCGACGCCATCAAAGCCGACGCCGAGAACTCCGACTCCGACCACGACATGGGCGGCGACATCATTCCGGCTCTCGTCGAAGCGGGTGTCGCGTCGGTATACGACTTCAACGACAACGTCGTTCCCGGTGCTACCGAACGCGACCGAGGCTACTGGCGTGACGTCGGCACCATCGACGCGTTCTACGACGCGCACATGGATCTGGTGTCCGTGCATCCGATCTTCAATCTCTACAACCGTCGCTGGCCCATTCGCGGTGCCGCCGAGAACCTTCCGCCCGCAAAATTCGTGCAAGGCGGTCTCGCACAGGAATCCGTTGTGGGTGCAGGCTGCATCCTGTCGGCGGCAACGGTTCGCAATTCGGTTCTGAGCTCGAACGTCATGATCGACAGTGGCGCGACCGTGGAGGGTAGCGTCCTGATGCCCGGGGTGAAAATCGGCAAGGGTGCGGTCGTTCGTCGGGCGATCCTGGACAAGAACGTCGTCGTCGGTGACGGCGAAATCGTCGGCGTCGACATCGAGCGCGACAAGGAACGCTTCAACGTCTCCGCCGGTGGCATCGTCACCGTCGGCAAGGGCATCTGGATCTAGCGCCCGCAGATCGCCGCCCGTGTCTAACTCCGTGAGGCGCAGATCAACCCGTCGCCGAGGGGGAGCAGGACTGTCGTGAGGCGGTCGTCCTCGGCGATGGCGCGGGCGGCAGCACGGACGGCGACGGTAGTGGCGTCACGCTGGGTGGAATCGGGAACCCGTCCGCCCAGCAGGGCGTTGTGCAGCACCAGAACTCCGCCGGGTCGGAGTAGTCGCACGCTCTCCTGCACGAAATGCAAATGGTCCACCGGACTGGTGTCGATGAACACCAAGTCGTAGGTGTCGTCGGCGAGGCGGGGGAGGACATCGAGCGCCCATCCGTTGATGAGGCGCGTCCGCGATGGCGCGATACCCCCGGCACGGAACGCCTCCTTGGCGGCGCGCTGATGCTCGGGTTCGGTGTCGATGGTGGTGAGTACACCGTCCTCGCGCATGCCGTCGAGCAGCCACAGGCCGGACACTCCCGCACCAGTTCCGACCTCGACGACGGTCTTGGCGCCGAGCATCTGAGCGAAGATGCTCAGTACCGCGCCGACGGACGGTGGCACGGGTGCGGCACCGAGATCGTCAGCGCGTTCACGAGCATTGACGAGGATCTCGTCTTCCTGCACGGACTCCTCGGCGTAGGTGAGCAACTTCTCGGCATTTGTCAGCACATGCCGAGGCTATCGCGGCAGGAGCAAAGCCTGCGGAGCGACTCGGCCGATCTGGGTGCCACTTTCTCAGCGGCACCTCAGCTTTTTCATACGGTGGGCACACCCGGATGCGACAAGCTACTGGAGATCGCTTGATCGAGAAGACACACGCGGGAACATCTCGGCGGAGCCGCAGGTTGTACACGGCACGGGAGCTACACCAACGTGGTCCTGAGCAGGAGGATCCAACTATCTACAAGATCAACGGAGATCGAGACACAGCTCGATTGCCCGAGACCGCCGATTCTGCTGCTGCAGCGGATCTGAGCGGCACCGCCGTATTCGACGCTACCGGCGAAAAGAACACGATGCCGTCCTGGGACGAGCTCGTTCGCGAACATGGCGACCGCGTCTACCGCTTGGCATACCGGCTGTCCGGCAACGCGCAGGATGCCGAAGATCTCACACAGGACACGTTCATTCGTGTGTTCCGTTCGCTGTCGAACTACCAGCCCGGCACGTTCGAAGGCTGGCTGCACCGCATCACCACCAACCTGTTTCTCGACATGGTCCGTCGACGCAATCGGATTCGAATGGAAGCACTACCCGAGGACTACGACCGGGTCCCTTCCGAGCTCCCGAACCCGGAACAGATCTACCACGACGCACGCCTCGACCCCGATCTGCAGTCCGCGCTGGACTCGTTGGCGCCGGAGTTTCGCGCCGCGATCGTGCTCTGTGACATCGAAGGGCTGTCGTACGAAGAGATCGGTGCAACACTCGGTGTGAAGCTCGGAACCGTCCGAAGTCGAATCCACCGTGGACGCGCAGCGCTTCGCGAGTATCTTCGAGTGAACGGAAAGGTCGAGACGGATCACGCAAGTGTCCAGTAGCTACCAGGAGGGTTGGATGACGCAGGCCCGCAAGCCACGACAGTTCAGCTCGACCGAGCATCTGGCCAGTGAAGCAGTTGCCGCCTTCGTCGACGGCGAACTTCGAATGACCGCCTACTTACGGGCCGCCCACCACATCGCCGAGTGCCACGAGTGCGCCGCCGAGGTGGATGCGCAGCAGCAGGCGCGTAGCGCGTTACAAGGCGCGGGCGAGTTGTCCATGCCCCACTCGCTTCGTGGTCTGCTCAGCCAGATTCCGATGTGCGAACCAACCGAAGCCAAGGACGCGATCAGCCGCAGTAAACGCGCGATCGTCACCTCCGTTGTGGGTATCCGCAGGCGTCGTCGGTAGCCTGTGCGCGTGAGCACCCATACAGATCCCGAGGCACCCAGACTGCCTCCAAGGCCGCTCTATCGGCCCGAGGTGGATCCGGCGTCGGCTGCGGCGTTCGGACGTCCGAAGGGCCTCGACGGGTCGTTCACACCTCCAGCCCGACGGGCAGAGCCTTCTCCCCGAATCGCGGTGCGCACACCCGACCCAGTTCTCGCAGAGGCGTTCGGCCGCCCCACGGACGCGGACGAGTCCTTGCAACGCGATCCTGACCGAACATCCACCGACGCGGTATCCGAGCCCGAACCCGAGGATCCGTGGCGTGACCCGCATTCCTCGGTGCGGCTGGGCAACGCCGCCGAACCGGTTCCGGAACCTCCGGTTGCGCCCGACGGCCCCAAGCTCGGTGTCCGGGAGGTGCTGTTCGGCGAACGCGTCGCGCCCAAGACTCTCGTGGTGCTCGGGGCCATCGCCCTGGCGATCGGCCTCGTCGGCGGGCTGGTGGGCCGTGAGACTGCCGAGGTGACCGGCGCCTTGACCAGTCAGAAGGTCAACCTGACTCAATCGAGTGGGGAAGACCTCCCGCAGGGGCAGGTCGCCAAAGTGGCCGACGCAGTCCTGCCTGCCGTCGTCTCGATTCAGGTGACTCTCGGCGAGAACGCAGGTACCGGATCCGGCGTCGTCATCGACGGAGCCGGGTACATCGTGACCAACAACCACGTGATCTCGATGGCGGCCACCAACCCGGATCGTGCAACGCTGCAAGTGACCTTCTCCGACGGCACCAAGGTGCCCGCGAAGATCGTCGGCCGCGACACCAAGACGGATCTGGCCGTGCTCAAGACCGACGTCGGAAATCTGACGGTTGCACAGTTGGGTAATTCTGCAGACGTCCAGGTCGGCGAGGACGTCGTAGCGGTCGGCTCGCCTCTCGGCTTGAGCAAGACAGTCACCCGCGGAATTGTGAGCGCGCTCGATCGTCCGGTTCGCCTGTCCGGTGAAGGCACCGACACCGACGCGGTCATCGATGCTGTGCAGACCGATGCCGCGATCAACCCTGGTAACTCCGGGGGACCCCTGATCGACGCCGAAGGGCGTGTCATCGGGATCAACTCGGCCATCCGAAGCGAAAGCGGCGGCTCGGTTGGTCTTGGATTCGCCATTCCGATCGATGACGTCACCAAAGTCGCCCAGTCGCTCATCGCCAACGGGAAGATGCAACACCCGGACATCGGCATCAATGCGCGTTCGGTCATCAACGACGCTACGTCCGGTGCCGAAGTCGCCAACGTGCGTGCCGGTGGGCCCGCTCAGCAAGCAGGCATCGTCGAGGGTGACGTGATCACCAAGGTCGGCGATCGCGCTGTGACGAGCGCCGACGAACTGGTCGTCGCCGTGCAGTCGAGCCAGATCGGTGAGTCGACGCCTGTGCAGCTGATCCGGTCGGGTCGGCTGGTCGATGTCACCGTCACCCCAATTTCGGACTGAGGAAGTAGGCTGACGACGTGTTCGGCAACATTGGCTGGGGAGAGCTCGTCGTGCTCCTGGTAGCAGCGCTCGTCATCCTTGGTCCTGACCGGCTCCCCGGTGCCATCAGTTGGGTCACCAAGTCGATCCGTCAGGTCAAGGACTACGCGAACGGCGCGAGTCAGCAGCTCAAAGACGAATTGGGTACGGACTTCGAGGATCTTCGCAAGCCCCTCGCCGACCTCAATCAGCTTCGCGGCATGACCCCGCGCGCGGTCATCACCAAGCACTTGCTCGACGGCGACGATTCGATCTTCACGGGCAACTTCGATTCCAAGAAGCCGACCACCGGCTCCTCGGTCAGCGGCTCGTCGAGCAGCGGCTCTTCGACCAACGGCTCTCTGCCCAAGCCGGACAGTAAGCCGTCACTGGAGAAGAAGCTTCCCACCGGTAAGACTCCGCCCATCGATTCGGACGCCACCTAAATTCCCGCCCGGACGTCCGGTCAGAGCACCTTGTTCAGAAAGTCTTGCGTCCGCGGGTTCTGCGGGTTCCCGAAGAGTTGATCGGGCGTACCTTCTTCGACGATGACTCCTTCTGCCATGAAGATGATCCGGTCGGACACTTCGCGCGCAAATCCCATCTCATGGGTCACGACGACCATCGTCATGCCGCCCTTCGCAAGATCGCGCAGCACCTGGAGAACCTCACCGACCATTTCGGGATCGAGGGCTGAGGTCGCCTCGTCGAACAACATGATCGACGGGCTCATCGCCAGGGCTCGGGCAATCGCGACGCGCTGCTTCTGGCCACCGGACAGGCTGGCAGGTTTGTAGTGGGCACGATCGGAGAGGCCGACCTGCTCGAGCAGTTCGAGCGCGGAGTTCTTGGCCTCTGCCTTGGATTCCTTCTTGGTCTCCACGGGGGCAAGCATGACGTTCTCGAGGGCCGTCATGTGCGGGAAGAGATTGAAATGTTGGAACACCATGCCGATGTTCTGCCGGACCTTGTCGAGGTTCACGTTCTTGTCCGTGAGGTCGACGCCGTCGACGACGACGTGGCCGCCGGTGATGTCCTCGAGCTTGTTGAGGCACCGTAGCAGCGTGCTCTTGCCGGATCCGGACGGCCCGATGATGCACACCACTTCACCGTTTGCGATATCGGCGTCGATGCCTTTGAGCACTTCGTTGTCACCGAATGCTTTGTGTAGGTCCTTGATGGCTATCTTGACGCCGGGCCTGCCTTCGACCGGCACAGCTTTGCTCAGGTCCGCGGTCATTTGTTGATCCTCTTCTCGATCCGGTTCGACAGCTTGGTGAGGGCCATGATGATGATGAAGTACATGACGCCGATGATCAGCCACATGTTGAAGGACTGGAAGTTGCGCGCAATGATGATGCGGCCGGTCTGGGTCAATTCGGCGAGGCCGATGACCGACAGGATCGACGTGTCCTTGAGTGTGATCACGAACTGATTGATGTACGACGGGATCATCGTTCGAACTGCCTGCGGCATCACCACTTTTCGCATCGACTTCAGGTAGCTGATACCGAGGCTTCGCGACGCTTCCATCTGGCCCTTGTCGACAGCGAGTATGCCGCCGCGCACGATCTCGGCCATGTAGGCACCGGCGTTGAGTGAGAGTGTGATGACGCCTGCGGTGAACGCCGACATCTGGAAGTCCAGCGCGGCAGGGATACCGAAGTAGATGAAGAATGCCTGCACGAGAAGCGGTGTGCCACGGAAGACATCGACATAGGTTGTGCCGATGCCGCGCAGGACGATGTTCGTCGATACGCGGAAGAGGCCGAAGATCGCGCCGAGCACCAGGGCGATCGCGATCGAGATCGCAGTCAGCAGGATCGTCAGCCAGAGGCCTTCGAGCAGCAGCTTCCAGGTGCTCTTGATCAGGCCGAGAATCGAGTTGTCGTCGGTGCTGGCAGCGGAATTGAGATAGGTGTCGAGGATCTGGTCGTATTCGCCGCTGGCACGCAGGTTCGCCAGGCCGGCGTTGAATTCCTCCAGCAGCTGTGCGTTCTGACCCTTCGCGACGGCGAAGCCATAGCTGGCGCCAGGCTCCTTCTCGGTGACTGTCTTGAAGCCGTTGCCCTGCTTGATGCCGTATGCCAGCACCGGATAGTCCTCGAACACCGCGGCGGAGTTGCCGGTTCGGACCTCGTCGAACATCGATGAGGAATCGGCGAAGTACCGGGTGCTGAATCCGTACTGTTCCTTGATGGATTCGGCGAAGGTGGCGCCTTCGGTGCCGTTCTTGACCGCGACGGTCTTACCGCGAAGGTCCTCGTACGACGTCACCGAATCGTTCGAGTCGAGGACGCCCATCTGTACGCCGGAATCGAAGTACGGATCGGAGAAGTCGAAAGTAGCCTTGCGGGCATCCGTGATCGACATTCCGGCGATCATGCCGTTGAACTGACCGCCGGTGACGCCCTGCAGTGCGGCGTCGAATCCGACTGGGCTGACGTCGTACTCGAATCCCTGGTCCTCTGCGATCGCCGCGAGCAGATCCATGTCGATTCCGACGAGTTTGCCGCTTTCGTCCTGGAATTCGAACGGAGCGAACGTGATATCGGTTGCGATGGAGTAGTTCTGACCCGGCGGCGGAGCCGGCTGAGCGGCTGCGACGGCGGGTGCGAGAACTGATCCCAGGAGAACGGAGAACAGCACGAACGCCAGCGCGACTGCGCCACGGCCGTTCGATTGTGGCGTTTTCATGCTTGCCACTCTCTACCGGATTGTGTCCGAGTGGCAAGTGTTTCGAGGTTACCGGCGGGTTGTATCGATGCTGAGCGACATGCCGACCAGTCCCCGCTCACGCACAGCGAGCTTCGCTGCGACGGCTTCGAGTGCCTTCGCTGCCGGAGTCTCGGGGTGACCCAGCACGATGGGAATCCCGTTGTCACCGCCTTCTCGAACCGCAGTGTCGAGCGGAATCTGGCCCAGCAGAGGAACAGTGGCGCCGACAGCCTTGGTCAAGCGGTCGGACACGTCCTGGCCGCCGCCCGACCCGAAGATGTCCATGCGAGTGCCGTCGGGCAGCTCGAGCCAGGACATGTTCTCCACGACTCCGGCAATACGTTGGCGGGTCTGTAGTGCGATGGCTCCTGCGCGTTCGGCAACCTCCGCTGCTGCCTGCTGCGGTGTGGTGACAACGAGTATCTCTGCGCCGGGAACCAATTGCGCCACCGAGATCGCGATGTCTCCGGTGCCGGGTGGGAGGTCGAGAAGAAGGACGTCGAGATCTCCCCAGAACACGTCCGCGAGGAACTGTTGCAAGGCGCGGTGCAACATGGGACCGCGCCATACGACGGGGGTGTTGCCCTGGGTGAACTGGGCAATGGAAATGAACTTCACGCCGTAAGCCTGTGGTGGCATGATCATCTTCTCGACCTGGGTCGGCTTGGCATCGTTGCCGAACATCCGAGGAACCGAATGACCGTAGATGTCGGCGTCGAGCACACCCACCGACAGGCCGCGGGCGGCCAACGATGCGGCGAGGTTGACCGTGACGGAAGACTTTCCGACGCCACCCTTGCCCGACGCGACGGCGTACACGCGAGTCAGCGACCCGGGCTGGGCGAACGGAATGAGGGGTTCGGCGGAATCGCCTCGGAGGGATCTGCGGAGTTCGGTGCGCTGCTCGTCGTTCATCACATCGAGTTCGACGGTGATGACGCCGACTCCCGGGACGTCGGCGACGGCTTTCTTGACGCTCTCGCTGATCTCGCCCTTCATCGGGCATCCGGCGGTGGTGAGGTAGATGCCCACGTCGACTGCGCCGCCGTCGCCGATCTTGACGCTCTTGACCATGCCGAGATCGGTGATCGGTTTGTGAATTTCCGGATCGATGACCTTCGAAAGTGCTGTTCGAACGTCGGATTCCGTAAGGACTGCCATGACCCCATGCTATCGGGGCCCCGACGCTAGTGGATGCGGGGGAGCTCGTCCGAGGTCGGGACGATTCCCGTTGCGTAACCGGTGGACCAGGCGAGCACATTGGCGACGTAAGCCATCGAATTGTTGTACCGCAGAATTGCCTTGGTCGTCTGGCCGAGATCGCGCAGGTCCAGTCCACCGTCGCACAGGTACTTACCGGTGGCGAGAGCTGCGTCGTAGAGGTTCTGGGGGTCGGAGATGCCGTCGCCGTTACCGTCGGCGTGGTAGTGATTCCAGGTCTCCGGTAGGAACTGCATAGGTCCGACGGCGCGATCGAAATGTGGGTCGCCGTCGAGGGCGCCCCCGTCGGTATCGGCGATGACATTGTTTCCGGCGAGCGAGCCGTCCAATCGGGGGCCGAGGATCGGTTCGAACAATTCGCCCGCGTCATCTGCTTTGCCGTTGTTCGCATGCGTGGACTCGACGCGGCCGATACCGGCGATGACGGTCCAGCTGATACCGCAGCTCGGCAGCTCGGCGGTCAGGATCTGCTCGGCGTTCTTGTATGCCGACACGTTGACCGTGGGGATGGCGATCGGGCTGGCCATCAGGGACGTGGGTAGCTCGGGCGTCGGCGCAATCGCAGGCTGCGGGGCCTGGATTGCTGCGGCAAGTGCGACCGGTGCCTCGGCTGCGGCGACGGGCTGAGCGTCGGTCTCCGATGCGAGGGGACGTGGAGTCTCGACCACGGGCTCCGACTGCTCGGTCGTCGACTCCGATGCCATGAACGGGAGGTACTCCGCTGCTCCTGCGCTGCTGGCCGCGGTGATGAGACCTGCGGGGACAAGGCCGGTCAGAGCGATCACCGAATTCCGTCGCATGGTGGAGTTCGATGCTCTTCTGTGACGTCCCACGCCTGGTACCTCCTCGTCGCCCCGTTGTTTCGAGGCTTTCCGTTTGAATTCCGGATTCGAGGGTACCCGATTCGAGATGGTTTCGTTACCTCGCCGTTATAGAGCGTGTCGTGCGAGGTCAAGCCGCCACCGAAACGTTATTCGATGTGATCCGTGCCGGACCCCCACGTCTCCCCGTCACTTTTGGACGCGGGACGTGAGGCTTTCTTTCTGGACTTCTTCGCCGGCGTCGGCGCAACACCGTTCAACTGTTCGAGAAGTTCCCTGATCTCGTCGAGTTCGCGGCGCAGATAGTCGCGGGTGGCGACCTCGCCGACGGCGATTCGCAATGACGCGAGTTCGCGGGCGAGGAACTCGGTGTCCGCTTTGGTCTGCTGCGCTCGTGCTCGATCTTCCTCCAGCGACACGCGGTCGCGGTCGTCCTGACGGTTCTGCGCAAGCAGGATCAGCGGCGCCGCATATGCAGCCTGGGTGGAGAACGCGAGGTTGAGCAGGATGAACGGGTATGGATCCCAGCGCAGATTGACCGCAACGACGTTGAGGAAGATCCAGACGATGACGATGGCCGTCTGAATGATGAGGTAGCGCCCGGTGCCGAGGAACCGTGCAGCCTTTTCACCGGATCTGCCCACGTCGACGTCGAGGTGGAAGTTGAACAGCTTGGTCCCGCGGGGGGTGTCCATCCGTTGGCGGGCTGTTTCCTTCATCGGCCGGCCACCTCTTGCTCTCGCCAATCCTCCGGTAACAGGTGATCGAGAAGGTCGTCCACCGTAACCGCGCCCACCAAATGGTCCTCATCGTCGACAACCGGGCCGCAGACCAGGTTGTATGTCGCGAAATACCGCGTGACGGTCGTCAAACTGTCGTCGGTGGAGAGACGGGGGAGTGCACTGTCGAGTACACCACCGATCAAGCTTGCGGGCGGTTCACGGAGCAACTGCTGCAGATGAACGCATCCGAGATAGGACCCTGTAGGCGTCGCGGTCGGCGGTCGAACGACGAAGACCAACGAGGCCAATGCCGGAGTCAGATCCGGATTACGCGCCCGCGCGAGTGCTTCGGCGACGGTGGTCGACGCCGTCAGGATGACCGGCTGGGGCGTCATCATGCCACCGGCCGTATCGGGAGAGTGCGCGAGCAAACGGCGAACCGGTGCCGAGTCCTCCGGGTCCATCAGGCGCAGTAGCGATTCCGCCTCGGTCTTCGGCAGCTCGCCCAGCAGGTCGGCGGCATCGTCGGGGTCCATCGCTTCGAGCACGTCCACCCCACGGTCGACGCCCAGGTAATGCATCAACTCCACCTGATCGTCATCGGGTAGTTCCTGCACGATGTCGGCCAAGCGTTCGTCGTCCAGCGCCATCGCTACTTCCATACGTCTTTTGACGGGGAGTTCTCGCATCGCGTGCGCCACGTCGGCGGCACGGAGGTCCTCGAACTGCATCAGAAGCTGCGCGACGCCCTGTCCGGGCAACGACAGCTCGTTCTGCGTCAAACCCTGCACGTGCTGCCAATCGACCACATGGATCGCGCCGCGTCGGGCAAGCCGTTGACGCTGGCGCCGCACTGCGACACGAGCGACGAGCCAATCCCGGGTACGTGTCAGTTCGATCCCGAGATCCACCACGATCGAGTCGACATCGTGCATCTCTTCGAGCTCTGGGTCGTCGACGCGGACCTTGGAATCGAGGATCTGTGCGAAGACCAGAATCTCGTTCGCGCGCTGGGTGAATCGACGCAGACTCACGTTGCCGGTGTTGAGTTGCACCGAGTTCGGCTCGATACTCGTGACTCGAAGCATCGGCACGAAAATTCTTCGGCGCGTGGAAAGTTCGACGACCACGCCCAGCACGCGCGGTTGGGCGCGTCCGATGCGCATGGTGATGACCAGATCGCGCACACGGCCGATCGACTCACCATCGGGACCGAGAACCACCAGGCCCGCCAGCCTGGCCGCAAATACCTTGCTCAGAGCTGCCATGATGTCAAGGTTAGAGCGTCAACGGATATTTCAGAGAATCAGACAGGGGTGGCGTGAACGTGACTTCGGTGGAGCGAGACCGTCCGCGTCGATCGGTTCTTGCCGTTCCCGGCAGTTCCGCGAAGATGATCGAGAAAGCCAAGACACTTCCCGCCGACGCGATCTTTCTCGACCTCGAGGATGCGGTCGCCGCGATCGCGAAGGTAGAAGCGCGTGGACGGATAGTGGAGGCGCTCAACTCCGACGGCTGGGGTGAACAGATCAAGGTCGTCCGCGTCAACGATTGGACGACGCCGTGGACGCACGGTGATGTGATCGAGGTCGTCTCCGGTGCAGGCGGCAACCTGGACGCGATCCTGCTCCCCAAGGTCGAGACCGCCTCGCACGTCCAGGCGCTCGATCTGTTGCTCACGCAGGTGGAAAAGCTTGCGGGTCTGCCGGTGGGCGCAATCGACATCGAGCCACAGATCGAGAGTGCGAGAAGCCTGCGCAACATCGACGCGATCGCTACTGCGAGTCCTCGTGTCCGAACCCTGGTCTTCGGTCCTGCAGACCTGATGGCCAGCGTCAACATGCGCACACTTGTCGTCGGCGAACAACCTGAGGGCTACGACACCGGCGACGCTTATCACCACATTCTGATGACCATCCTGTTGGCCGCGCGCACCCACGGGCTGCAGGCGATCGACGGACCGTACCTCCAGATTCGCGACCTCGACGCGTTCCGGCGCGCCGCGGGACGCACCGCGGGCCTCGGTTTCGACGGGAAATGGGTACTGCACCCGACGCAGATCGATGCTGCCAACGAGATATTCAGCCCGCGTCAGTCCGACTTCGACAAGGCCGAGATGATCCTCGAGGCCTACGAGTTCCATACCTCCGCCGCAGGCGGCGGCCGTGGTGCTGTCATGTTGGGGGACGAGATGATCGACGAGGCCAGCCGAAAGATGGCGCTTGTCGTATCGGCGAAGGGGAGAGCCGCAGGCATGACGCGGACGACCTCGTTCACGCCGCCGGCAACGTAATTCGCCCGGAGACACACTGGGCATGGTGAAACACCACAACGGGTATCTGTTGTGTCCGTTCCCAGGCACAATGGATACATGACGAATCCACTCTCGCAGCCCGGCCGCGGTGGCCAAGGACTTCCGACTCCTCCGTCAGGATGGCCGATCGGCTCCTACCCCACCTATGCCGAGGCTCAGAAGGCTGTCGACTACCTCTCCGATCAGGAGTTCTCCGTTCAAGACGTCACGATCGTCGGCGTCGACCTCATGCAGGTCGAGCGAGTCCTGGGCAGACTCACGTGGGCCAAAGTTATTGGCGGAGGAATTGTTTCGGGCGCGTGGCTGGGCGTATTCCTCGGTCTCGTCCTCGGAATCTTCACCAACGGCAACCTTTTCGGTGCTTTGGCCATCGGAATCGTCGGCGGCATCATCTTCGGCCTCATCTCCACTGCCATTCCGTACGCAGCAACGCGCGGGCAACGTGACTTCGCGTCGAGCATGCAGCTCGTCGCCGGTCGCTACGACGTCTTGTGCGAGCCCAAGAGTGCCGAGAAGGCCCGGGACATGCTCGCGAAGCTGTCGATCTGACCCGATAGCGGAGTCAGGGACATTACGGAATAGTCCCAATTTCGCCTCGAGGACTGTGAGTTCGGTTACGTTTCTCTACGCGCAGGGTAGACCGGAGCAACTGCTGCGCGAGTAATCGAAAATACGGAGGCGGAAAGTGCCGAGACAACGTGATCCGAGGCCGAGAAACGCAACCAGGATAGGGGTGTTGGCCGCAGCTGCTCTGGTCGTCACTCCGTTGTTGGCGGCATGTGGATCTTCAGACAGCAGCACCCCGGTGCTGAGTTTCTATACAGCCGCGGACGGTGCCGAGCAGTACGCGGCCGCCGCGCAGGCCTGTTCGGCGGCGTCGGGTGGCCGCTACACCGTGGAGCAACGAACACTCCCCAAGAGCGCCAACGATCAGCGGCTTCAGCTGGCTCGACGGTTGGCGGGCAACGACAGTTCACTCGATCTGATGACACTCGACGTCGTCTGGACGGCGGAGTTCGCCGAAGCAGGTTGGGCGCTGCCGGTTCCCGAGGAGTTGTCCGCCACACTGCGCGACGGGTCGACCCTCGAAGGTCCCCTGGCAACGGCGCAATGGCAGGACCAGCTGTACGCGGTTCCGCTCAACTCGAACACGCAGCTGCTCTGGTATCGCCCGGACCAGGTTCCCGGCGGCGTACCCCCGCAAACGTGGGATCAGTTGATCGACGTCGCCGAAGCGAATGCGGCAGAGGGCAAACCGTCGTACATCGGGGTTCAGGCCAAGCAGTACGAGGGCCTGATGGTGTGGTTCAACAGCCTCCTCGTCAGCGCAGGCGGGCAGGTAGTCGGTGATGACGGTACGACTGTCACCCTCAACGACACTCCGGAGCATCGCGCGGCCACCGAAAAAGCACTCTCGATCATGAAACGAGTTGCAACCGCCGACGGTGCGGATCCGTCGATTTCTCAGACCGACGAAGCGACGGCCCGACTCGGACTCGAAGCAGGTAGCTCCGCATTCGAGGTCAACTACCCGTTCGTCCTGCCCGGCCTGAAAGAGAACGCGATCGCCGGTGCGGTTCCATTTCTCGATCTGTCGAATGTTCCTGCCGATCAACAGGATGCGGCAATCGCCGAGGTCTTCCGAAGCGCTCCGTATCCAGCTGTCAAGGAAAACACGCCCGCCAAGGTCACGATCGGTGGATTCAACATCGGCGTGGCGAACACGACCCAGCACGAGGACCTCGCCTGGGAAGCCGTCGCATGCTTGACGAACGAGGAGAACCAGCGAAACAACGCAGTCAACGGCGGCGTGCCACCGGTCCTGCGGCAGCTTTACCAGGATCCTGAGTTCCAGGCGGTCTACCCAGCGTGGGAAGGCGTGCTCAACTCGATCGAGAACTCTGCGGTCCGACCCGTTTCCCCGGCATATCAGTCCATTTCGATCCTGCTCACCGACGCGCTGAATCCACCGCAGAACATCGACCCTGTCGCCGACGTGGACAAGCTCGCCGATCTCGTTACCAAGGCCGTCAACTCGGAAGGGCTGATCCCATGAGCGCACCGACAACCGAGCCCGAATCCGGGTCCGTCGCGCCGGCCAGACAGGATGCGCTGAAACAGATATCAGAAGGTAAAAAGGCCGAGCGTCGACTCGGGCTCATGCTGGTTGCGCCCGCCGCGATCATCATGGTGGCAGTCACCGGGTATCCGATCGTCTATGCACTCTGGCTCAGTCTGCAGAAGTACAACTTGGCCTTCCCCGACGACCGTGAGTTCGTAGGCTTCTCGAACTACGTGACGGTGCTCTCGGACAGTTACTGGTGGCAGGCGTTCGGTGTCACAGTGGGAATCACGATCGTGTCGGTGATCATCGAGTTCGTCCTCGGGTTGGCTGTGGCACTTGTCATGCACCGCACCATCTTCGGTCGCGGTCTCGTTCGTACCGTGGTCCTGATTCCGTACGGCATCGTGACGGTCGCGGCGGCATACAGCTGGTACTACGCGTGGACGCCGGGCACCGGGTATCTCGCCAACCTCCTGCCCGACGGCAGTGCGCCTCTCACCGAACAGTTCCCGTCGTTGGCGATCATCGTCCTCGCCGAGGTGTGGAAGACCACGCCGTTCATGGCTCTTCTGCTGCTGGCCGGACTCGCACTCGTCCCGGACGATCTGCTCAAGGCTGCCGAGGTCGATGGGGCCGGTGCCTGGACGAGGTTGCTGCGCATCACGATTCCGCTGATGAAGCCGGCGATTCTCGTCGCGGTCCTCTTCCGCACCTTGGATGCGTTCCGCATCTTCGACAACATCTACGTGTTGACCAAGGGCAGCAACGGCACGGGCTCGGTGTCGATTCTCGGTTACGACAACCTGTTCGGCGCATTCAATCTCGGACTCGGTTCGGCGATCAGCGTTCTCATCTTCTTCTGCGTCGCCATCATCGCGTTCGTGTTCATCAAGCTGTTCGGGGCTTCGGCGCCGGGCTCGGACGACGGAGGCCGTAAATAATGACGACAGTGACGCCTCGTAAGAAGGTCGGCTGGACGGTCATCAATGTCCTCGTCCTGCTGTACGCGCTCGTTCCGTTGGCCTGGATCATCAGTTTGTCGTTCAAGTCGACGGCCACGATCACCGACGGCGCGTTCATTCCCCGGTCCTTCACGTTCGACAACTACAAGGGAATCTTCTCCACCAGTCAGTTCACGTCGGCTCTGATCAACTCGATCGGAATCGGTCTCATCACCACGGTCATCGCCGTCGTGATCGGCACGATGGCGGCATATGCCGTCGCGCGATTGGACTTCCCCGGCAAGAAGTTGCTCGTCGGTGTCGCGTTGCTCATCGCGATGTTCCCGCAGATCTCGCTCGTCACTCCGCTGTTCGACATCGAGCGTGCTCTCGGCCTTTTCGACACCTGGCTGGGTCTGATCATCCCGTACACCACGTTCGCTTTGCCGCTGGCGATCTACACGCTCTCCGCGTTCTTCCGGGAGATTCCTTGGGAGCTCGAGAAAGCGGCGAAGATGGATGGCGCCACTCCAGCTCAAGCTTTCCGTAAAGTCATCGCTCCGCTGGCGGCTCCCGGCATCGTGACGGCCGCCATCTTGGTGTTCATCTTCGCCTGGAACGACCTGCTGTTGGCCATCTCGTTGACTGCGACCGAGAGGTCCATCACCGCGCCTGCCGCGATCGCGCAGTTCACCGGCAGCTCGCAGTTCGAGGAGCCGACAGGATCGATCGCAGCAGCAGCAGTGGTCATCACCATTCCAATCATCGTTTTCGTGCTCTTTTTCCAACGACGCATCGTGGCGGGCTTGACGTCCGGCGCAGTGAAGGGATAACCGTCATGTCCGAAATTGTTCTCGAAAACATCACCAAGCTCTTCCCGGACGGTGCCGCTGCCGTCAGCGACGTGTCCATGACCATCGCGGACGGCGAGTTCATCATTCTCGTCGGGCCGTCGGGGTGTGGAAAGTCCACGACGCTCAATATGATCGCGGGTCTCGAGGACATCTCGTCCGGTGAGCTGCGTATCGCAGGGGAGCGTGTCAACGAGAAGGCTCCGAAGGATCGCGATATCGCGATGGTGTTCCAGTCCTACGCGTTGTACCCGCATATGACGGTGCGACAGAACATCGCGTTCCCGTTGACTCTCGCCAAGCTCAGCAAGAACGAGATCAACGAGAAGGTGGAGGAGGCTGCGAAGATCCTCGATCTGACCCAGCACCTCGATCGTCGGCCGGCAAATCTCTCCGGCGGCCAGCGTCAGCGAGTTGCGATGGGGCGCGCCATCGTTCGCACCCCCAAGGCGTTCCTCATGGATGAGCCGTTGTCGAACCTCGACGCCAAGCTGCGTGTGCAGACGCGTGCGGAGATCTCCAGGCTGCAGAAGCGGCTGGGCACCACCACGGTGTACGTGACGCACGATCAGACCGAGGCCATGACTCTCGGCGATCGGGTCGTGGTGTTGCGTGGTGGACGCGTGCAGCAGATCGGCTCACCGCAGGAGCTCTACGACAAGCCCAAGAACCTGTTCGTGGGCGGTTTCATCGGATCTCCTTCGATGAACTTCGTGCCGGGACAGCTCACCGCGAACGGTGTGTCCACCGACCTCGGCGACATCGAGCTTCCACTGGACCGAATGGACTCGATCAAGTCGAAGAATCCGGGGCGTGAAGTTGTCGTCGGCATTCGGCCCGAACATTTCGAGGATGCTGCACTCATCGACGGTTACCAGAAGATCAGCGGCGCGGTCTTCACCGCGAAAGTCGACGTTCTCGAGTCGATGGGCAGTGACAAGTACGTGTACTTCACGCTGGCGGGTGCTCAGGTCGAGTCCGCCGAACTACAGGAATTGGCTGCCGATGCGGGCATCGGCAATCTCGGTGGCGCGCAGGTCGTTGCACGGTTGGCGGCAGAGTCCAAGGCAGCCGAGGGCAGCCAGATCGAGTTGTGGTTCGATCCCGCGAAGGTGTCCGTGTTCGACCATGCATCGGGTGCAAACCTGACCCTGTAGGCGGTCCGGCGCGCAGGTAGGCGGAAATCGATGGCCCACTATCGGTTTCCGTGTACCTGCGCGACCCCGCTGTCGCGCGCAACCTCGGTGACGTTGACGGTTACAGGTGGTTCCACTCGTATTGCCGTTGCAGCCAAGGCCACGATGGTGCACGCGATCGCTCCGGCGACGAATGCAAACGTGTACACCATTTCGCGTGGAATCGAGGTTCCTGCAATGGTGTAGGTGGCCAGCATAGTGGTGAGAAGTGCACTCGCAATGGACGTTCCGACGGTTCGGACGATCGAGTTGACGCTGTTCGCGACGCCGGTGTCGGAGGCGGAGACCTCGGCCATCAGCAGGTTCGGTATCGCCGCGAAGGCGAGGCTGACGAAGACGCTGACGATCGACGTCGCGAGAATGACCTGCCAGGTGGCGGTGTGGAAGAAGACAAAGAACACGAAGCCGAAGACTCCGATTCCACCGCTCGTGATCAGTATCGGTCGTGCACCGAAGCGTCGGATGAATATCCCGCTGCAGGTTGCGGCAATGACGCCGACGACAGCTCCGGGCAGCAGATACACGACGCTGGCCCCGAGCACGGTTGCGCTGAAGCCGTAACCGGCGAGTTCACGAGGTGTCTGCACGAAGTACGAGCACGCGAGGAAGTTGACGAACATTCCGATACCGACGAAGAGTGTTGCGATATTGGTCGCCAGCAGCGGTCCGTGCGTGAGTAGGCGCGGTGCCACGAGGGGAGCTGCGGTCTTGTTCTCGAATATCCACCACAGTGCGAGCGTGATGGCTCCGATGATCGCGCAGGCAAGGGTCGCGACCGAGCCCCACCCCCAATCCCTGCCCTGCGTCAACGCAAGGAAAAGCAGGACCAGCGCTATGGCGAGGAGGACTGCGCCCCACCAGTCCACCGAGCCACGGCCAGTGCGGGCTCGCGCTGGAACGGCGAACCACGCGATCACGAGAGCCCCGAGGACGAACACCGCGGTCAGCCAGAAGACGCGGTGGTAGTCGGCGCCGTCCGCGGTCAGCAAACCCGTCAGGACGAGCCCGAACCCGCCACCGACGCCGAGAGTGCCGGAAAGAATGGCCATCGAGCCGACAAGTTTTCTGTGCGGCATCTCGTCGCGAAGGATTGCCAACGCAATCGGAAACAGCGCGTACGACACACCTTGAAGCACCCGTCCGAAGATCAGAAGTGCGAGGGAGTGGGTGCTCGCGGCGATGAGGGAACCTGCGAGCACGAGCAGCAGAACGCCGATGAGTACGGGGCGTTTGCCGTGCAGGTCTGCCAACCTGCCGATGACCGGGGTCGCGACGACGGCGGCGAGGAGATTGGCGGTGAGCACCCATCCGGCGGCGGTAGGGCTGACGTCGAGCTGCATCCCTATCGTTCCGACGATCGGGATGACCATCGTCTGGAGGACGGCAACCGTCATCACCACGAAGCACAGACCCGGCAGCAGTAGAACTCCTGGTCGTAGATCTTCCGTGCGAACCGCGGATGACATGCGGAAGAACCCCGTTACATTTCGATGGAGCAAGAGACATCAAAAAACTTGATGTGTGCACCTAAATGCTTATCAGAGTTTCTGTAGAGGGGGAAGGCGCGCATGTCTCTCGCGACTACGACGCGAGGTTCACGAACGTTGGGTGTCTCGCGCCCGCTCGCGGAGTTCGGAGACGATCTCGTCGTTCCAGATATGTTCGCGCACCAGGCGATACCGTTCGCGGATCATCCACAGGTACGCCTCGGCGTCCGTCTTGCCTTCCAGGATGTCGGCGGCGCGCACCATCCTGACGACGGGGAGGAACTCTTCGCCGAACCAGCGTCGGGCAACGGTTGGGCGATCGACGAATTCTGATAACTCCTGGATCAGCCGGAAACCCCAGGCTTCGACGCATTCACTCAATTCCGCGTACTCGAACGGATCGGTGACCTGCACCGCGTCGCGGGCCTTGCCGACCAAGGGCACGCGGGTGAGGAAGATGCGTCGGTGATCCTTGATGAGCAGATCACCGCGCCTGGTGATGCCCTCGGGGGAGATGCGCGTGATGATTTCGGTAACGAAAGCGTCGATCGTGGTTCGGTGCATGGCGAAAGCGATGGACACCCGATGGTGGCCGTCGATGACGAAATGCATCGACCCGATGCGATACACCTGAATCGGCGGCATGGACTCGCCACGTCTTTGGGCGGCGGCGAGGCGCTGCCACCGCTCCCGAACCCGTGCCGAGGTCGGTCGGAAGAACCGATCGAAGTCGCGTGTGCGGTCCACGCTTCCGACGATGGAGTCGACCCGGATGACCTGCAAGCCGAGTTGGCGCTCACCCACCTTGCCGAGAGCGGCGACGACCTCGTCGAACGGCAGGATGGTGTTGACGTCGTCAGGTTGTCGACGCAACCACCCGACCAATCGTGCGATGTCGGCGCGTCGGCGCTGCCGCGTGAAGTCGTTCTCCGCATCGGCGGTGGGAAAGCCGGTGTCACGTGCCATGTCGTCGCCTCACGATCGTGGGTACGTTCTCAGCTGCTCGGCCACCCGGTTCGATCTCGAGCAAGGTGTATCCGACCGTGTTGAGGACGGTGGTCCCGTGCAACTCGAGGTCTTCCGGTGTCTGCCCGTGGGGATGGATGTGACCGTGCAGAAGCAACTGGGGTTGCAGCGAACGGACGACGTCGTCCAGACATTCGAATCCGACGTGCGCGGGATCGGTGTCGTCGCCGACTCCGAACGGCGGGCTGTGCGTCAGGAGCACGTCCACACCGCGCAGGTCGCCGCGCACCGTTCGTTTCCACGATTCGGTGCGGGTGAGGGACCGGGCTCGGCGACGCTGTTGACGTTGAGTCCACTGATTGGGGCCATCGTTGTACCGAATCGATCCACCCAGGCCCGCGATGCGCAACCCCGCCGCCGACACGATCGTGCGGTCGGCGTTCACCGCACCTACCGGCCCTGGCCAGGCGCTGGGCAGACCCGCGCGCATCCATCCGACCCGCCCGGCCGAGTATCCGGTCAAGTCCGCGTCGTGATTTCCGGGGACGAACACGCACGGTGCATTCAACGCATCGGTCAGGTATTCCAAGTATTCGAAGGGCAGGTCGCCGGCCCCGAGAACGAGGTCGACATCGAGCGAGCGCACCTGTGTGCTCCACAGGGTCTCGATAGTTTCGTCGGAGACGGCTAGGACGGAGACCACGTGCCCGACGCTACCGACAACCACGTTTCGTGATGCACCGAACGCGCCGTTCGGACTGCGGTGGTGTTGGATGGCACTGTGAGCGACAGCGTCGTTTCCTCGGTCCGCGCACACCTCGTCGCGCAGATCGGGGACGAGAATCCCCGCCCCTACTCGGTCACCTTCCTCGGCCTCGAATCGTTGGAAGTGCTGACATTTCTGCCCCGGCAGGATGCGTTCGCCAGATTCGCAACTCTGGGATGTTCTCGATACCCCATGTCCGATCCCAGTGAGATGATCGCCGACGCGACCCGCGGTCCCCGAGCCGAACTCATTCTCATCACGAGAGTCTTCGACGGTATCGACACCTCGTTCCTGCAGAACATCGCCAAGTTGGCGGCGTCGCCGTCGGTGGAAGGGGTGGTTCTGCGCCCGGATCTTCTGCTCGATATCGGCGAACCGTTGTGGAAGGGCGCACCCTTCACTGCGGTGTTGCTCGGAGACAGTGAGATCGAGGATCTGGTGCTGCCGGAGCCCGCAGATCCGGTGAAGTTCCTGCAACTGGTTCCGATCACCAGTACCGAGGCTGCATGGGTACGACTGCGCGGCGCCGAAGCGCTTCGGGACGCATGGAAAGAAGCAGGTATCGATGTTCGCGACCCTGCTCGGTCGGCTGTGACCCTCTAGTCACACCGAGTTCGACGCGGCTTGCCGGCGGTCAGAGCCAGTTGTTGCGCCGGAACGTCGCGAACAAGCTGATGCATACGACCGCTACGACTCCGATGACGCCGTAGTAGCCATATTTCCAATGCAGTTCCGGGATGTTGTCGAAGTTCATGCCGTAGATGCCTGCCACCATTGTCGGCACCGCGGCGATGGCCACCCACGCCGAGATCTTGCGCATGTCCATGTTCTGCTGCATCGTCACCCGCGCCAACGCAGCATCGACCAGCGAACTCAGCACCTCGTCGAACTCGGCCACCCGCTCCGCAACCAGCGTGTGGTGGTCCGCGACATCGCGCAGATACCGGCGTATCGCCTTCGGAACAGGAGTGTCCACACCCTGCACCAACTGGCTCAACGGCGTCGACAGTGGCGTAACCGAGCGCCGCAACTCGACGACCTCGCGCTTGAGTAGATAGATGTTCTCGATCGGAACGTGATCATCGGGGGAGAACACTTCCTCCTCCATCACGTCGACGTCACGTTCGATCGAAGACGTCACCGCCAGATACTCGTCGACGACGTGATCGGCGACGGCATGCAGAACTGCGGTCGGCCCCAGCGCAAGGTGCTCCGGATTCTGCTCCAGTCGATGACGCACGCCGGAGAGCCCGGAATGTTCGCCGTGCCGGACGGTCACCACGAAGTCCCGACCGAGGAAAACCATGATCTCGCCGCTCTCGACCAACTCGTTGGCCGTCGTCGCCGATTCGTGCTCGACGTAGCTCACCGTTCGGAGAACGAGAAACGAAACGTCGTCGTATCGTTCGAGTTTGGGGCGCTGGTGGGCGTGAACCGCGTCCTCTGCCATCAACTCGTGCAGGCCGTAGCACTCGGCGACACTGTTCATCTGGCCTTCGTCCGGGGCGTGCAGGCCGACCCAGACGAATCCGTCGCCGCGTCTGCGGACCTCTGCGATGGCAGCGGAATGAGTGAATTTGCCCGCCAACCGGACGCCGTCGACGTACACGGCACAGTCGACGATGGCGCGGGCGGTCGGCACCGGGACTTTCGGCACGCGAGCCGCCGATCGGGTAGAGGGCCGCAGCGAGTGCAGGGACGGCAGCGAAGGCCGTGGTGGTAGAGATGGCATGGCTGCACTCCTTCGTCGAGGGCGGGTTCTTCGAGGGCGGATTGTTCTGGGCGGCGAGCGACGCGCAATCCTACGCCTGAGAGACTTTCCCTCGTGCGCATAGATCTTCACACTCATTCTTCCGCGTCCGACGGCACCGATACGCCGGCGGAGTTGGTTCGTGCGGCGCGCGCGGCAGGTCTCGATGTCGTTGCGCTGACCGATCACGACACTACGGCCGGTTGGGACGAGGCGCTGGAGGCGGCACCTGCCGGTCTGACCGTGGTGCGCGGAATGGAGATGTCCTGCACCGGTCGAGGCGAGGACGGCGATCCGGTTCCGGTACACCTGCTGGCGTACTTGTTCGATCCCGAGAACGAAGCCTTCGCGCTCGAACGTGCGCGATTGCGTGAAGAACGCAGCACGAGGATCGGACGCATGGCCGAGCTACTGGCCGTCGACTATCCCAGCATCGACCCGGAAGACATTCTTGCCGGGACCGGCCCGTCGGCCGGCCGGCCCCACCTGGCACGTGCGCTCGTCGACGCCGGCGCCGTCCCGAGCGTGCAGGCAGCGTTCGACGGACCCTTGAGTACCGGGAGCCAGTACTACGTTCCCAAAGTCGACACCCCGCTCGATCGGGCCGTGGAGATGATCGCGGCAGCGGGAGGAGTCAGTGTGCTCGCGCACGCACGCGCCAGGACCCGGGGAAGACTGCTCGATCTCGCACAGATCCGTGAACTCGTCTCGCTCGAGCCCGGAGGAATCGGGGGACTCGGGGGTATCGAGGTCGACCATGCCGATCACAACGCCGAGGACACTCGGTTACTCCGCGAGCTCGCCGGCGAGCTCGACCTGATCGTCACAGGCTCGTCCGACTATCACGGTCGAAACAAGGAACTGAAGCTCGGTCAACACATGACGCACGTGGACGACTACGAGCGGTTGGTATCGCAGGCATCCGGACTGTCTGTATGAACTTCGATACCACCCTCTACCTGACGGTCCTGATCACGCTGTTCGTCATCATGGACCCACCGGGCGCCATTCCTGTCTTCCTGTCCCTGGTCGGACGCAAGAGCAAAGAAGAGCGAAATCGCGCCGCCTGGCAAGCTCCCGCGGTCTCGCTGACGGTCATCACCGTCTTCGCCATCGGTGGCCAGGCCATTCTCGGCTACCTGCACATCGGAATACCGGCGCTTCAGGGCGCGGGCGGACTGTTGCTTCTCCTCATCGCACTGTCACTGCTCACCGGCAAAAGTGCAGGTGGTGGCACCGAGGCCGAGGAAGTCAACGTCGCGCTCGTCCCCCTCGGCACCCCGCTGATGGCGGGGCCGGGTGCGATCGCAGCCGTCATCGTCTATGTCAGCCAAGCCGACGGGCGGGTCGGTCCCTCGCAGCCGTGGCGCTTGCCATCATCACCATTCACATACTGTTCTTCGCAGTGCTCAGATTTTCGACGGTATTGATACGAATCCTGGGTGTCGGTGGCATCACCTTGCTTGCTCGCATCGCGGGCCTGCTGCTGGCTGCAATTGCCGTCCAGCTCATCGCGGACTCCGTCCGCGGCTTCATCACAGGAGGTTGACGGGTGTGCTTAGAGCGTTGAGTGGGGCCGTCGCAGCAGGGCTCGTCGTCATGGCCATCCTTGTCGTGGGCGCCCAATATCTTGGAAATCAACGTGCGTTTCCCGGGCCGGGCACGGTCTCGGTAGTCGCCCACATCGCGGCCGCAGTTACCGCCATCCTCGCGCAGCACTTCTCCGATCACCGTCGTCGAGGGTCCTCGGCTCTCGCATCGACCGCCGTCCTTGTCATCGCAGGTGGGTTGCTCTGGACTCAGTGGTGGAGTTGACCTCACCTGTCGGTGGCGATGCCCGACATGTTGCCAACCCGCGGACCGCAGTGGCACACTGACTCCTGCAGTTTTCGGCGCCACCGCGTCATACCGACTGTGTAGATCGGTTCTCCCGCAGATGCAGCCGCACGATGGCGCGCTCGGTGACACCTCCCTCGAATTCCTGGACGGTATCGAAACCGGATTCCATAGGAGCTAACGTGACCACCGTGACCGAACCGATCAGCAACACAGGAAACCTGTCCGCTATCACCGACGAGGAGATATTCCTCGGACACGTCGGTGGAAAGCTGTCCGTCGAACTGGCCTCTCCACTCGAGACTCAACGTGACCTTTCCATCGCGTACACCCCTGGGGTAGCTCAGGTGAGTCGCGCTATCGCGGAAGATTCCGCGCTTGCCAAGAAGTACACCTGGACCGACCGCCTCGTCGCTGTCATCTCCGACGGTTCGGCTGTTCTCGGACTCGGTGACATCGGCCCCCGCGCATCGCTTCCGGTCATGGAGGGCAAAGCGGCTCTGTTCAAAAAATTTGCCGGCCTGAACTCCATCCCGATCGTCATCGACACCCAGGACGTCGACGAGATCGTCGACACCATCGTTCGTCTGCGTCACAGCTTCGGTGCCGTCAATCTCGAAGACATCTCCGCGCCGCGTTGCTTCGAAATCGAGAGGCGCGTCATCGAAGCTCTCGACTGCCCGGTGATGCACGACGACCAGCACGGCACCGCCATCGTCGTTCTCGCTGCCCTCAACGGCGCAGCGAAGTTCCAGGGGCGTAGCACTGCAGGGTTGAAGGTCGTCATCTCCGGGGCCGGTGCTGCAGGCGTCGCGTGCGCCAACATTCTTTTGGCTGCAGGCACTCCGGATGTCGTCGTGCTCGATTCCAAGGGAATCGTCTCGGCCGATCGCACCGACTTGAACTCGGTGAAAACAGACCTGGCCTCGCGGACCAATCCTCGCGGGCTGTCGGGGAGTGCTGCCGATGCGCTCGCCGGAGCCGACGTGTTTCTCGGAGTCTCCGCTGGACAGATCGACGAGTCCTGCATCGCGTCGATGGCACCGGAGTCGATCGTGTTCGCCCTCTCGAACCCGGATCCCGAGATTCACCCTGAGCGAGCGAGCCTCTACGCCGCGATCGTCGCGACAGGTCGCAGTGACTTCCCGAATCAGATCAACAATGTGCTCGCCTTCCCCGGCGTGTTCAAAGGCGCACTCGACGCCGGAGCACGCCGCATAACCGAAGGCATGAAACTCGCCGCTGCCGAGGCAATCCTCTCGGTTCTCGGCGATGAGTTGGCTGCGGACAAAATCGTGCCGAGCCCGCTCGACCCTCGCGTAGCCCCGGCCGTTGCGGACGCAGTTGCGGCAGCAGCGCGAGCCGAGGGTGTCGCGTAGGACCGAATAGAAGAAGCACCCCGGACCTAGCCTCAACCAGGCATGGTGCGGGGTGCTTTTTCGTTCTCTCGAGCTAAACCTCGGCCACGCGCGAAGGCATGCGTTTGAGCCGACCTGTACCCGGAACCGAAGCCCAGACCGCAAGGGCCAGCAGACCGTCCACGATCAGGGTCAGCACCGCGACCAGGATTGCGCCGACAAGCACGCGCCCGTAGTCGTAGAGTGCGAGGCCGTCGAAAATGTAGCGACCGAGCCCACCGAGGTTGACGTAGGCCGCAACGGTCGCGGTGGCGATGATCTGAAGCGTGGTGTTTCTGAGGCCACCGATCATCAGCGGCAGCGCGTTGGGGATTTCCACGCGGAAGAGCACTTGCAGTTCGGTCATGCCCATAGCTCTGGCAGCGTCCACCACATCGGCGTCGACGTTCGCAATTCCGGAGTAGGTCCCGGCAAGGAGAGGTGGAATACCGAGGAGAACCAGCGCGATGATCGGGGGCACCAGTCCTAACCCGATGACCAGAACCAGGAACACCAGAATGCCGAGTGTCGGTAGCGATCGGAGTGCATTGACGAGTCCGACGACGAGGGCTTCACCTCTCCTGAGGTGTCCGATCAGCAGGCCGATGGGTATCGCGATGGCCGCCGAGATCACCACCGCAAGCAGGCTGTACCAGATGTGCTCGACAATGCGGGCGCCGATTCCGGTGGGCCCGGCCCAGTTTCCGGCGTCGAAGATGTAGGAAAAGGCCTCCGAGAACAAGTTCATGCCGGCCCCTCCGTCGAGCCTGTGGCCTTCTGGGAAACGGTGGTCTTCTGGGAAGCGGTGGTCTTCTTCTTCGAGGCCGAGCTGAGGCGAGTCCACGGTGTGAGCCAACGGCCGAGTAGATACAGCACCGCATCGAATACGAGCGCCAGAAAGACGATGGAAATGATGCCGGCCACGATCTGGTCCGGGTAATCACGCTGATAGCCCTGGGTGAACAGTTGACCGAGGCCACCGATGCCGATTACCGAGCCGACCGACACGAGCGAAATATTCGTGACCGCCACGACCCTGACGTTCGCGATCAGCACCGGAAGTGACAGCGGCAACTCGACGGATACCGCGCGCCGAATCGTCGAGTAACCCATGGCCTCGGCAGAATCGACCACTGCGAACGGCACCGAGTCCAACGCTTCGGGAACGGCCCGAATCAGAAGAGCAGTCGAGTACACCGCCAGTGCGATGACGACGTTGAGCGGATCGAGAATGGGGAGACCGACGATCGCTGGAACAGTGACGAACAGTGCCAGTGAGGGAATGGTGAAAGCAATGCTGGCCAGCGTCAGCGTGGTGCGTCGCACCCATCGTGTGTTCCGGATGAGTGTGCCGACTGGTATCGCAATGACCAGTCCGATGAGCAACGGAACAATCGAAAGGTAGAGGTGCGTCTTGGCGAGGCCCAGGACGACATCGAAGTTGTCGACCAGCCACTTCACTGCTTGTCGTCCTCGCTGTGTTGGATGGAACTGCTGTGTTGCCCCGAACTGAAGTGGTGCCGGTTTCGTTCTTCGTCCTCGGACTTACGTTGCATAGCAAGGTTTTCGAGGATCTCTGCGGCGTCGACGCTGCCGACAGCTGCTCCGGTGTCGTCGACCGCGACCCCGATTCCCGACGGCGACGAGATGGCCGAGTCGAGCGCTTGGCGCAGATCCCCACCTTGGGTGAACAGTGACCCGCCCGCTGCGGTGCTGTCCTCGAGCGCCCGACCGTCGCGAACCTTCTCGACCCCGGTGACATCGATCCAACCGAGTGGACGACGTGCCGAGTCCACAACGAGAACCCACTGCCCTTGGTTCAGCCGAAGGGACTTCACTTCGCTCTCGGTTGCGGTGTCGATCGAGTGCAGGGTGACCGACTGAGCCGACCTGAAGGAGAGCCCACGGTAGCCACGATCGCGACCGACGAACGAGGCCACGAAGGAGGTGGCCGGTGCAGACAAGATGGTCTCTGGCTTGTCGTACTGCTGCAGTCTCCCATGGGGTCCGAAGACGGCAATGTGATCGCCGAGTCGGACGGCTTCGTCGATGTCGTGAGTGACGAACACTATGGTCTTCTTCAAGTCCGCTTGTAGGCGGAGCATTTCGGTTTGCAGGTCCTCGCGGACCACCGGATCGACAGCACTGAAAGGCTCGTCCATCAACAGGATCGGCGGATCCGCGGCCAGTGCGCGGGCGACACCGACTCTTTGCTGCTGGCCACCGGACAACTGCGCCGGGTAGCGAGAAGCGAAAGCTGGGTCGAGGCCTACTCGTTCGAGAACATCCAATGCGGCCTTGCGCGCGGCGCGCCTCGTGGCGCCACGCAACACCGGCACGGTGGCGACGTTGTCGACGACCGTGCGGTGCGGCAACAGTCCTGCGCTCTGAATGACGTATCCGATGCCGCGCCGCAGCTTCACGGCGTCGGCGTCGGCGATGTTCTTTCCATCGACCGTGATCACTCCCGAAGTGGGAGTGATCATGCGGTTGATCATCCGCATCGAGGTGGTCTTACCGCAGCCCGACGGCCCGACGAACACCGTGAACGACTGGGGGTCGATCACCAGATCAAGCGAGTCGACGGCCGTCGTGCCGTCCGGATATGTCTTGTTCACACTCTCGAAAGTGATCACTACTGGGGTGCCTCTCGTCGGTGCACTGGCAAACCGCCGGTGAAGAGCATGCGTCGATGGACGTGCAATCAGCTGATCGGCTTGTCCAGTCCCTTCTGCGCTACCCAGGCCTTCGCCGCTGCCGCCGGTTCGACTTTGGCGTCACCGGAAACCGAAGTGTTGAGGGCGATCAGTTCTTCGGTGGTGATCTGCGCGGACACTGCGTCGAGTACCTTCGTGAGCTTGTCCGACTGCTTCGCGGTATTGAGGACCGGGATGATGTTCTGTGCAGCGAAGTTGTTCTCCGGGTCCTCGAGTACTACGAGGTCGTTCTGCGCGATTGCGGGCGAAGTGGTGAAGATGTCGGCGGCAGTGACCTTGCCGGAGACCAGAGCTTCGACGGTCGCTGGGCCGCCCCCGTCGGAGATCGGAACGTAGTTTCCTGCCGCGATGTCGAGGCCGTACTTCGAACTCAACCCCGGTAGCCCACCGACGCGTTCCTGGAACTCGGGCGTGCCCGCGAAGGTGACGTCCGCAGAGAAGGGCGCTAGATCGCCGATTGTGGTCAGCTTGCGTTCGGTTGCCGTCGAACGGCTGACGACGACGGCATCCTTGTCCTCACCGGGTGCCTGTGCCGTCACGGACAAGTCCGGCCCGAGTGCGTCGGGGAGGGCAGCCAGAACATCCTCGGACGAAGTCGCCGTTGCCGACTCGTCCAAGTACTGCAGGAGGTTGCCTGTGTAATCAGGGACCAGATCGATCGACCCGTCCTTCACTGCCGGGATGTAGGCTTCACGGCTACCGATGTTGAATTTGGTACCCACCTCGAAACCATTGGCGCGCAGTGCTTCTGCGTAAATATTCGCCACGGTCTCGGACTCCGGGAAGTTGGCCGAGCCCACCACGATGGAGTTGGTGTCCCCGTTGCTCCCGCCGCCACTGGACAAGGGATCGTCGTTGTTGCCGCATGCTGTCAGCGCGAGCGCCGAAATCGACAGTGCAGCCAGGACGCGTGTGGTTCGGGTGATGTTCATGTGGTCCTTCCATCGGTACCGGCGCGTCGACTGACCGGTGTCTAGGCAGATCGGGATGGTGATCCGAGCAAGTTTAGACATAGGGTTGCCCCGAAGAGCATCTCGTTGGCCTCAGTTCCCGTTGTGGTGGAACGATAAACCTTGCCACCGACATCGGCTGTGAACGGAGCTTGTGGAAAAGTGCGTGTGTCAGGCCTACGGGTCGTAGTTCTAGCCCTCCTCTCGTGCGCCGCGATGTCGTGCGGGGCAGCTGAGCAGCCTTCCTCGACCATCGTGGTGGGTTCATCGGACACCGTGCACAGTGAGCTTTTGGCGCAGATTTACGCCGGGGCGCTTCGCTCGACCGGAGCAGAGGTGCGCACCGAGTTGGACGCGGGTGACAGCGGTGACTCCCTGGCGGCACTCGACCGAGGCGACGTCGACGTCGTGCCGGAGCTGATGGGCGAACTCCTCGACACGTTCGATTCGACGTCCGAGGCTACCGAAGCGGACGATGTGTTCGCCGACCTCAACAAGTCGCTTCCGCAGGGGTTGTCCGTCTCGGACTATGCCACCGCCGAAGACGGTGTGGCACTGGTCATCGCTGACGGCGCGCCTTTTTCGGGAGCCGAAACGATCACCGACATCGCGTCGAACTGTTCGCAGGCCACGGTATCGGTCACTTCGGCGAACGCCGAGGCATTGAACAGAGTGCGGGATCGCTACGGGTGCAGTTTTGCCTCGGTCCGGATCGAGGCCGACGAAGATGCAGTCGTCGAGGCGGTCGAGGTAGCGGAGGGTGTGTCCGCCGGCGTGATTCGTACCGCGTCGTCAGGGCCGAAGGCCAAGGATCTGACCGCACTCGAAGACGACGAAGGAACGTTCCGGGCCCAGAACGTCGTACCACTCTTTCGAGACGGCGTGTTGAACGAGAACGAAATCAAAGCGTTCGGCGTGGTCGCCGGTGAATTGACGACCGCAGACCTCGCCGACATGATCGGCGAGGTCCGCGGGGGTGCGAAATCAGACGAGGTCGCTGCTCGTTGGCTCGGCGAACACAACCTCTGAAGTGCGCACTCTCGTGCCGAGAAATGCGCCCATGTGGTGCACTGCATCAGCTGCCTCGCGCAGTATCGAGGCCTGCAGGTGCGCGACGTGCCACAGCTTTTCGTATTCGACATAGTCGACTTCGACGCCGGACAACAGGAGCTTGTCGTGAAAGGCGACGATCTGTGGATACAGCACCTCGGATGTTCCGACATGCATGACGACCGGCGGTAGCCCCGACAAATCCCCGTGCAGGGGAGCGAATCTCTGATCGAGTGGATCACCTTCGTGCAGATACGCATCGGCGGAGGAGAACGACCAAGCCGTATTGACGACCAGATCTCGATCGAATTGCGCGTCGCGAGCACCAGGGTCGACCCATGGAGAGATCAATCCGAGTGCGGCAGGCAGAATTCCGTCGTCCACGAGTCGACGAGCCGTAGCAACTGCCAGACCACCGCCGGCGGAGTCGCCTGCAATCGCAACCCGATCAGCACTGAACCCGTGCGAAGTCACCAACTCGCGGAAGGCGGCAACGGCGTCGTTCAATCCAGCGGGCAACGGATTTTCCGGTGCCAGTGAGTAGTCGAGAACGTATACCGCGCTGGCAGACTCGCGAGCAAGGTGTGCCGCCAGCGAGCGGTGAGTGGCAATCGAACCGATGGTGTACGCGCCGCCGTGCAGGTAGAGCACTGCCGTCGTACGTTCCGTCGCGCCGACTGTGATGCGTTCCGCCTGTCGTCCGGCGAGCGTGAGCTTTTCGCTGACGGTTCCGTGCGGCAAGGTCTGTAGTGGAGATGCCGCTTCGAGAATTTTGCGTTGAACCGTGAACGGTAAGCGCGCATTCAACGCCAACCGATAGAACGGCTTCAACGATGCAGCGACAAGGGGGAGTGGCAGATAAAAGGACCTCATGCTCTATATCTTTCGCGGCATGACGCGGGCGGACACCGTGGCGATGACCCGCTGATACTTCGAACCGGTCACCCGCTGCAACAGGTCGAGCGCGATGGCATCGGCTCCGATGAGCACTCGGCCCTTCCCCTTCTCCACCCCCGCGAGGATGGTCTTGGCTGCCTTGTCAGGTGTGGTCTTTGCCAGCTTCGAATCGAAGAACTTCGCAACGGACGCTTGGTCGTAGTTCTCGGCGACGGTGGCATTACGCGCGATAGCGGTCTTGATGCCACCCGGATGCACCACTGTCATCTTCACCGGCGCCTTCGAAATCAGTAGCTCTATCCGAAGTGCCTCGCTGAACCCGCGGACCGCGAATTTCGCGGCGTTGTATGCAGCTTGCGACGGCATCGCCAATAACCCGAAGAGGCTCGAGATGTTCACGATGTGTCCGTCACCGGAAGCTTGAATATGGGGAAGAAATGCCTTGGTGCCGTTGACAACTCCCCAGAAATCGACATCGACGATGCGCTCGATGTCCTTGAACGAGGAGCTCTCCACGTCACCGTGATAGGCGATACCCGCATTGTTGTAGATCTGATTGATCTTCCCGAATCGGGCGGCGACGGCATCTGCATAGTCGAGCACGGTCTCGCGCTGCGTGACGTCGAGGAAGTCGGACTTCACCTCGGCGCCGAGTGCCTCCGCCTGCCGAACGGTCTCTTCGAGCCCGTTGACGTCGACGTCCGAGAGTGCGAGCTTTGCGCCTCGCCGGGCAAGCTCGAGCGCGAGTGCACGGCCGATCCCCGAACCTGCGCCGGTGACGACTGCTACTTTGCCGGTAAATTCGTGCGCTGACTTCGAACTCACTGTGTCACTACCTTGGTGTCGGTGCCGGCCAGGGTGCTGCCGAGAGGGCTGGGAAGGTCGGAAGCTGCAGTACTGCGGTACGCAGCGAGGTCGAACTTTCTGGTGATCTTTCGGAAACGGAACGTGAAGTCCGGCCACAGAGTGGTGTTGTTGCCATGTTTGTCCAGGTACCAGCTAGCACAACCCCCGTTCATCCAGACGCTGTCGGCCATTCGGTCCTGAAGATCGGCGTTGTAGTCGTCCTGGATATCCTTTCGAACCTCGATGACGCCGATGTCGTGCTTGTCGATCGTGTCGATGGCGTCGATGACGTAGTTGAGCTGTGATTCGATCATGAAGACCATCGACGTGTGTCCCAAACCGGTATTCGGGCCTACGAGAAAGAACATGTTGGGGAAGTTCGAGATGGCCGCGCCCTTGTATCCCTGCTGACCTTCCTTTTCGAAGGTCTGCGCGAGCGACTCACCGTTCTTGCCGTAGATACCCTGGTACGCAGGCGAATCCGTGACATGGAAACCGGTGGCCACGATCAGCGCATCGATCGGGCGTTCGGTTCCGTCCGTGCTGACGATCGAGTGGGCGCGAACCTCGCGGATACCCTCGGTGACGAGGTCGACGTTCGTGCGGTCCAAGGCGGGGTAGTACGTATTGGAGATGAGCATGCGCTTGCATCCGATACGGAAGTTCGGCGTGACCTTCTTACGCAACGACTTGTCCTTGATGCCGTTGACGATCTGTCGGCGCGCTACCAACTCCAAAATTTTCATCAGCTTCGGCTGCTTGGCGAGGCCGAGGACCTGAGTCTCGCGCGCTGCGTAGATTCCGGTCCTCGAGAGGCGCTGGAATCCGGGAATGTGCTTGAACGCGAAGCGCTCGAACTTTGTGTAGGCGCGGTCGGCGCGAGGAAGAATCCAGGGCGCGGTTCGCTGATAGACGTCGAGGTGCGAGACCGTCTCCGCGATGGCAGGGACGATCTGGATGGCGGAGGCGCCGGTTCCGATGACCGCGACGCGTTTGCCGTCGAGCTTCGCGTCGTGATTCCACTGCGCCGAATGGAAAATTTCACCCTCGAAGCCTTCGATTCCCTTGATAGGTGGAAGGTTCGGCTCGCACAGTGCGCCGACGGCGGGAACGACGATCTTTGCCGAGTATTCACCGGTGCTGGCGCTGATGTCCCACCGTGAAGTGTCTGCATTCCAGCGAACCGAGGTGACGTCCGAACCGAACACGTGTCGGTCCATGACGCCGTACTTGCGAGCGACGGATTCGATGTACTTCTGGATTTCGGGCTGCGTGGAGAACGAGCGAGTCCACTCCGGGTTGAGGGCGAACGAGTACGAGTACAGGTGCGAGGGAACATCGCACGCAGCTCCCGGGTAAGTGTTGTCGCGCCACGTCCCCCCGACGTCGCTTCCACGTTCGAGGACGAGGAAGTTCCTCTTGCCCTCCTGCGTCAGCTTGATCGCAGCACCGAGGCCTGCGAACCCGCTACCGATGATGACAGTGTCGACCTGGCGCGGCGTAGTCACGCGCTCCGAAGTGTCCGTTACCGAGAGACTCATGTAAGTGAGCGTAGAAGCTTGTTGAGTGTGAGTCAACAGTTATTGACTGTTGATCAGTAGACTGATGTGATGGCCAGTGTGAAGCACGGAGCGCAGACTGCGAAACCGGCAGCAGTAAAGCGGACCCGCCTGAGTCCGGAAGATCGTCGAGCGCAGTTGATCGCACTCGGAACCGACATGCTCTCCGAACGTCCCCTCGAGCAGATTTCGGTCGAAGACATCGCCGATCAAGCAGGCGTTTCCCGCGGTCTGCTGTTCCACTACTTCGCCTCGAAACGGGACTTTCACCTCGCCATCGTCCGCGAGACCAGCAACACAATGCTCGAACGCACGGCGCCGGACACCAGTCTCGAACCATTGGAACTCCTCCGCGAATCAGTGGCCAATTACGTCGACTACGTCACCGAGAACCGAGACACCTACATTTCGCTACTCCGAGGAACAGTAGGGGGAGACGCCGATATGCGAGAGGTGTTCGAGCAAACCCGGACCACCATGGCCGACCGAACCGTCACCCAGCTCTACAAACTCGATATCGAGCCCACACCGACCATCCGCCTTGCCGTACGCGGCTGGATCGCGTTCGTCGAAGAAGCGACCATCTCCTGGCTCCGCGACCCTGAAGTAAGCCGCGAAGAAGTCATCGCGCTCAACGTCGCGGCTCTGCCGGCGGTTGCACTCACACCCGACATGGTCAACGCGCTGTTCGGAGCGGACCTCGGCTAGCTCTTCAGGTCTTCGCCCGTTTGCTTGAATGGCGCACTGAAGTTATCTGATCGTATGAGTGGACCATTGAAGCGATGGGGCGGGCGCCTACAGTCCCGAAACGCCGAATGGCGCACCCGGTCGCTCGAAAGTGACCGAATGCGCCATCAGGCGTTGAGTGAACTACTCGCCGACGCCCGAGAAGGCCTCGTCGATGATTTCGAGCTGCTCGACGGCATGCACCTTGCTCGAACCCGAGGAAGGTGCCGACATCGCACGACGCGAAACCCGCTTGATGTTGCTGAGAACGTCCGGCATCAATTCTGGGAACGCGAGACCGAAGAACGGCCATGCACCCTGGTTCGCAGGCTCCTCTTGGACCCAGCGGAACTCGGTTGCGTTGGGGTAACTGTTGATCGCTTCGGTGATCCGGTGGACCGGGACCGGGTAGAGCTGTTCGATCCGGACGATCGCCACATCTTCGCGGTTGTCCTTCTGCTTGCGAGCGAGAAGCTCGTAGTAGAGCTTTCCGCTCACCATCAGGACGCGCTTGACCTTGCTGCGATCACCGGTACCGGAGTCGTAGGTCGGCTCGTCGAACACGGAGTGGAACTTGCCGTCGGTGAAGTCCTCGATGTTGGACACCGCGGCCTTGTTCCTCAGCATCGACTTCGGTGTGAAGACGATCAGCGGGCGACGGATTCCGTCCCGCGCGTGGCGACGCAGGAGATGGAAGTAGTTCGCCGGCGTCGACGGAACCGAGACGGTCATCGAACCCTCGGCGCAGAGCGTGAGGAATCGTTCGATGCGGCCCGAGGTGTGGTCCGGACCCTGTCCTTCGTGACCGTGCGGCAACAGCAGCACGACGTCGGCCAGCTGTCCCCACTTCGCCTCACCGGAGGAGATGAACTCGTCGATGATGGACTGCGCACCGTTGACGAAGTCGCCGAACTGCGCTTCCCACATGACGAGTGCATCGGGGTCACCGACGGAGTAGCCGTACTCGAAGCCGACGGCTGCGAATTCGCTCAGTGCGGAGTCGTAGACCATGAACTTGCCGGGATTCTCGCTGCCGATGTTGTGCAGCGGGGTGTACTCGGCGCCGGTCTTGCGGTCGATGATGACCGAGTGCCGCTGGGAGAACGTTCCGCGACGGGTGTCCTGGCCGGAGAAACGAACGTTGCGTCCCTCGTCCACGAGGCTGCCGAGAGCCAGAAGCTCACCGAATGCCCAGTCGACCTTGCCTTCGTACGACATTTCGCGACGCTTTTCGAGTACCGGCTTCACGCGCGGGTGCACGCTGAAACCGTCCGGAACCTCGAGATGCGCGTCACCGATGCGGTGCAGAACCGACTTGTCGACCGCCGTCGTGAGCTTGGCGGGCAACTGCTGGTCGAGTTCGACCGACTCGCTGGGCTCCGGTGTGTACTTCTCGAGTTCGCGAACCTCGTTGAAGACGCGTTCGAGCTGGCCCTGGTAGTCGCGAAGTGCGTCCTCGGCCTCCTTGAGGGAGATGTCGCCACGGCCGATCAGCGATTCGGTGTAGCTCTTGCGAACGCTGCGCTTGGTGTCGATGAGGTCGTACATCGCCGGCTGCGTCATCGAAGGGTCGTCGCCTTCGTTGTGTCCACGCCTGCGGTAGCAGATCATGTCGATGACGACGTCCTTGTGGAACTTCTGCCGGAAGTCGACGGCGAGATGCGCAACGCGTACGCAGGCCTCGGGGTCGTCTCCGTTGACGTGGAAGATCGGTGCGCCGATCATCTTCGCGACGTCGGTGCAGTACTCGGACGAGCGGGAGTGCTCGGGTGCGGTGGTGAAGCCGACCTGGTTGTTGACCACGATGTGCACGGTTCCGCCGGTGCGGTAGCCGCGCAGAAGCGCAAGGTTCAGCGTTTCTGCGACGACGCCCTGGCCTGCGAACGCTGCGTCGCCGTGGAGCATCAGCGGTAGCACGGAGAATCCGCCTTCGCCTGCACCCTTGTCGAGCAGATCCTGCTTGGCGCGGACGAGCCCTTCGAGGACGGGGTCGACTGCTTCGAGATGAGACGGGTTCGCGGTGAGCGAGACCTTGATGTCGTTCTCGCCGAACATCTGGATGTACGTGCCCTCGGCGCCGAGGTGGTACTTCACATCGCCCGAGCCATGTGCGGCTGCGGGGTTCATGTTGCCCTCGAACTCGGTGAAGATCTTCGAGTAGGGCTTGCCCACGATATTGGCGAGGACGTTGAGACGACCGCGGTGCGGCATGCCGATGACGACTTCGTCGAGTGCGTACTCAGCACTCTGGTCGATGACCGCATCCATCATGGGGATGACGGATTCGGCGCCTTCGAGCGAGAAGCGCTTCTGGCCGACGTACTTCGTCTGCAGGAACGTCTCGAATGCCTCGGCTGCATTGAGCTTGCTCAATGTGTACTTCTGCTGTGCCACGGTCGGTTTGACGAGTGTCGTCTCGACGCGGTCCTGCAGCCAGGCGACCTGATCGGTCTCGAGGATGTGGGTGTATTCCACACCTACGTGGCGGCAGTAGGAGTCACGTAGGACGCTGAGTACGTCGCGAAGACGCATCTTGTCCTTGCCGTGGAATCCGCCGACCTTGAACTCGCGATCGAGGTCCCACAGCGTGAGGTCGTGGCTGATTACATCGAGATCCGGGTGCATCCGGAACTTGTCCTTGGTGAACTGCAGCGGATCGGTGTCGGCCATCAGGTGACCGCGGTTGCGGTACGCGGCGATCAGTTCGAGAACGCGAGTGTTCTTGTCGACCGTTCCCTCGGGCAGATCCTTGCGCCAGCGAATCGGCTCGTACGGGATCTTGAGTGAGTGGAACAGTTCGTCGTAGAACTCGTCGCTGATCAGCAAGTTGTGGATCGTGCGAAGGAAGTCGCCCGATTCCGCACCCTGGATGATTCGGTGGTCGTACGTCGAGGTGAGGGTCATCAGCTTGCCGACGCCCAGCTCGGCGAGACGTTCGTCGCTCGCGCCCTGGAACTCCGCAGGATATTCCATTGCGCCGGCGCCGATGATCGTCCCCTGGCCGCTCATCAGACGTGGAACCGAATGCACGGTTCCGATACCACCGGGGTTGGTCAGCGAGATCGTGACGCCCTGGAAGTCCTCGCCCGTCAGCTTGCCGTCACGCGCACGACGGACTACGTCCTCGTATGCGTTGTAGAACTGAGCGAAAGTGTGATCCTGTGTGTCCTTGATCGCGGCGACGACGAGGGTGCGGTTGCCGTCCTTGCCGGGTAGGTCGATGGCAAGACCGAGGTTGGTGGCACTGGGTGTGACCGCGTTCGGCTTGCCGTCGATCTCGGCGAAGTGGGTGTTCATGGTCGGGAACGACTTGATCGCCTGAACGATCGCAAATCCAAGGATGTGCGTGAACGAAATCTTTCCGCCGCGTGTACGCGCGAGATGGTTGTTGATCACCAACCGGTTGTCGACCATGAGCTTCGCCGGGATCGCGCGCACGCTGGTCGCTGTCGGGATCTGCAGAGAAGCAGTCATGTTCCGCGCGACGGCTGCTGCAGCTCCGCGAAGAATTTTGTTGGTCGGTTCGCCGGCGTCGCTCGTGGACGCAGTAGCGGGCTTTGCGGCAGCAGCGGTCAAGGTTCCACCTGCGGCTTTCGACGTCGCGGGCTTGGAGGTCGGCGCAGGCTTGACTGCGGCGGCCTTGGGCGATTCGGTCTTCACCGGTGCACTTCGGGGAGCTGGAGCGGTGCCGTTCGATCCGGAAGCGCTCGTCGCCGATGCGTTGCTCTCGGAAGTAGCGGCGCTGCTGGAGGCGGGCTTCGCTGTACTGCCATTCGGGACAGACGCAGTGTCACCTGCCGGAGCGTCCGGGTCGTAATCGGTGAGGAATTCGTGCCAGCTCGCATCCACAGACGCTGGGTCTTCCTTGAATCGCTGGTACATCTCGTCGACCAGCCATTGGTTTTGTCCGAATTGGGTAGTAGAGCTGCTGCTCACGGCAGTAGTTCGCCTCGTCTCTTCTCTTTGTTCCCGATCAACGCGCGTACATAGCCAGGCTAACCCGCTCCCGGTATGTGCAAGCGCCCGGGACGGAGCCGTGATAAGTACTCACGAGTAACTATCGGCTTCATTGCTGATGACTCCTCGGTCTATCGGTTTATTCCCTCCTCGTGTTTCGGCCGCATTCCACAGCTGTGTGTAGAAGCCTCCGCGAGCGCGTAAACGATCGTGTGTGCCTACCTCGACGATACGTCCGGAGTCCACGACGACGATCATGTCGGCGCGCGCCGCAGTCGCCAGCCGGTGCGCCACGACGACAGAGGTCCGCTTGCGGAGCACGGCGTCACTCGCCGTGAGAACTATTCGCTCGGTAGCGGGGTCGAGCGTGGCTGTCGCCTCGTCGAGGAGCAATAGGTCGGGGTCGACCAATTCGGCTCTGGCCAGCGCGATCAGCTGTCTTTGGCCGGCGGACAAGCCTTGCCCGCGCTCACCGACCGGCTGGTACATACCGCTACGAAGTCCGGCGATGATGTCCAAAGCCCCGACCGCGCGGGCGGCGGATTCGATGTCGGCACGGCTCGCATCGGGGCGTCCGAAGGCGATGTTGCTTGCTACATCGCCGGTGAACAGGTGCGCTTCCTGCGGTACGACTCCGAGTCGGCGACGGTATTCGGAGAGCCGATATCGACGCAGATCGGTGCCTCCCACACGAACCGAACCTGACGTCGGATCGTAGAAACGGGCCAGCAATTTGATGACCGTCGACTTGCCGGCGCCGGTGTGGCCTACGAGTGCAACGGTGGTTCCCAGGGGGATTGTGAGATTGACCTCAGTGAGTGCATCGGTCTGGGCGCCTGCGTAGCGAAAGCTCACATTGTCGAGATGAACATCGCTGCGCAGCTGACCGCCCTCGATCGGCACGGTGTCGGTGTCCGAGCCGGCCTCGATGGAACTCGGCGTCCGCAACAGATCGCCGATCCGGCTCACACCCACACTGGCCTGTTGGTAACCGTCGAAAATCTGGGACAGCTGCTGGATCGGTCCGAAGAGTAGACCGAGGTAGAGCACGAACGCGACGAATGTGCCTGCCGAAGTCGAACCGGTCGCCACCTGATGGGCCCCGACGAAGACGACGAAGGCCAATGCCACGTCCGAGAGCAGTGTGATGAACGGGAAGAACACCGAGATCGCTCGCTGAGAGCGCATCCGGCTCCGACGGTATCGATCGGCACGTTCGGCGAACTGGGTAGCGGCGAACTCTTCGCGACGATATGCCTGTGCGGACCGGAGTCCGGCGACGTTTTCCTGGAAGTCGGCGTTGACGGTCGAGATTCGTTCGCGGGATTGGGAGTACGCGACGGCGGAGACCTTGCGGAAGATGATCGTCGCGAGTATCAGCGGTGGGACCACCGCGAGTGCGACGAGTCCGAGTGTGAGATCGGTGACCAGCAGTGCGGCGGCGATGCCGATCACGGTGAGCAGTGAGACGACGGCGGTGGATGCACCGGTCTGGATGAACGACGACAGCGCGTCCACGTCGGTCGTCATCCGAGTCATGATGCGGCCGGAGAGTTCGCGTTCGTAGTAGTCCAAGCCGAGTCTCTGGATGTGCGCGTAGCTTTTGACCCGTAAGCCGAACAGGACTCGTTCTCCGGCCCGTGCGGTGATCATGGTGGTCGCGGCGATGACGAACCATCCCACTGCTGTGAGTACGACGCCGAGTGTTGTCGCGGCCCACAGTGCACTCGGATTCCCTTTGCTGACTCCGTCGTCGACGGCAAAACGCACGATCGAGGGAAAAGCAATCGCCGACAGTGAGTCGAGCGCCAGCAACACCACGACGGTCGCAAGGAGGAGTCGGACGGGTTTCAGTAGACGTGAGAGTCGAAAATGTGGGTCCGCGGCTCGTATCTCCGCATCGGAGGCATGCGGATCCTCGGTTGCCGGTGGTAACGCGTCGACTGCAGCTTGCAGTTGCGGCGTCGATGCGACATTGCCGAGTGAGCCCGATGTCGGTCTGCCCCTGCCCGTCGGTGGGGCGGAGGTGAGCGTGCGGTGGGAAGCGGAATCGACCGGCTTGTCGAGTTCGGGCCACAGCATCGCCTCGGTCGGCTCGGCACTTCTTTCGCTGGTGCCCGCGGGGATGTCTTCGTGTCCTTCTCCGTTTGCGAGCAGCAGGCGGAACAGTGGGCAGCGCTCGTCGAGTTCGGCGACTGTCCCGGAATCGATGATGCGGCCGTCATCGAGTACTGCCACGCGGTCTGCCAGGGTCAGCGTCGAGCGTCGGTGCGCGAGTATCAGGGTTGTTCTCTTACGCCCAGCGCGAAGCGCATCGAATATTGCTGCCTCGGTGGTTGCATCGACAGCCGAAGTCGCATCGTCCAGGACGAGGATTCGCGGATCGGTCAGGAGTGCTCTGGCCAGTGCGATCCGTTGCCGCTGCCCACCGGACAGGGTGAGGCCGCGTTCGCCGACGACCGAGTCGTAACCGTCTGGCAAGGCGTCGATGAACGAGGATGCTTCGGCCAGAGTTGCCGCGCGGGCGATGTCCTCGGCGGTGGCGTCGGGTCGGCCGAGGGCGATGTTCGCGGCAATGGTGTCCGAGAACAGAAACGGTTCGTCGAAGACGAGACCGACGGCGCCGCGGAGTTGCTCGGCGCTGATGTCGGCGACGTCGAATGTCCTCCCGTGCGACGTCAGCGCAACCGAGCCGATTCGGGGGCTGTAGAAGCGGGGGAGCAGTAGCGACAGTGCGGTCTTTCCTGAGCCCGCGTGCCCGACTATCGCGACGCTTTCCCCTGGCGCGACGGTGAGATCGAAGGATCGAAGCACGTCGCGTTCTTCCTCGAAGCCGAAGGTCACGGCGGAGAGGTCCACTCCCAGTGGTCCGTCGGGGAGGTGGGTGGGATGCTCGGGCTCGGGGACCGAAGGCTCGGTGTCGATGACCTCGTAGACACGCTCGACGGCTGCTCGGGAGAGTTGCGCCATGATGATGACCGAGGACAGCGTGCGGGTTACCGCCGACAGCGTTGCCACGTACGTCGCGAAGGCGAGGAAGGTACCGATAGTGATGTGGTCGGTCATGGCGAGGTATCCCCCGAGTGCGATGACACCGACGAGTCCCAGTTGGGGGATTGCCGCCATCGACGGAGTGAATCGGGAGTTGATTCTGGCCGAGCGCATGCGTTCGGCGAAGAGTGTGCGGCTCAGGTTCTCGAGCCGGTCGACCGCTCTGGCTTCCTGCCCGAAACCTTTGACGACGCGCACTCCGGTGACGGTTTCCTCGACGTGCTGGGCAAGGTCGCCCGCGCGTTGTTGCGCCGACCATGTTGCTGCATACAGGGTCGGCCGAATGCGATAGACGACGATCGACACTGCTGGAACGATCAACAGTGCTACTGCGGTCAACAGTGGCGACAGATACGCCATCACGACCAGGGCGAGGACGAACTGCAGCAGTGCCCCGGCCGACAACGGCACCATCGCCAGCAACCCCTGAACGAGTTGCAGATCGGTGATGGTCCGCGAGACGACCTGCCCGGTTCTGATGTCGTCCTGGCGTCGACCGTCCAGGCGTTGCAGTGACGCGAGTAGACCGAGCCTCAGATCGTGTTGGACGTCGATCGACAGTCGGCCGGCCAGGAATCGTCGACCGAACTGGCAGCCGAACCGAACGACGCCGAGTCCACCGATCGCGATGGCGATGGCACCGATGGTGCTGCCTTCGCCTGCGCTTGCGTCGTCGATTGCGATGCGTGTGAGCAACGGGAAAGAGATATCGATGACGGCGGCGATCATGGTTACCGCCAACGCACCCGCGGCGGTGCGGCGGTGAATCCAGCATTGAGCTCCGAGACGGCGGATCCAGCCAGGGGATCTTCTCACCGATCGTTGGGCGCTAGGGGTAGTCGACATCACGGTCAAAGGTAGACCGCGCTACCGACATGGTTCTCAGCTGATATCGCGTTCCCTGGTCCGCAGCCAGCCGACACCGGCAATGGCGAGACCCCACACGAGCAGGCCGAACGGCGCCACCGGCCATGGCATGAAGAATTCGCTCTCGACCTCGCCCACACTGACCGTCGCGAGAGTGACCGCCGACGGCGTCACCACCGAGATGTTGCCGAGGCCGATACCCGACACTATCGAGGTCGCAACGAGTTCGCCGATCGGATACCACGCGACGATGATGATCGCGGGCCAGGTCGGGGAGCCCATCAGGAGTCCGAGCCCCGCCCCGATCAAGGACCAGACGACGACGGCGAACAACCCCATGGCGAGCATGCCGATCACCGCGCCGGACAGCACGAAAGGTTCGCTCGAGAACAGCAGCAGGCACACCAGGCTGACGATCTCGACCAGGAGGCCGTATCCGAGTGCGAACAGAGCGGTGACACCCAGCTTGGCGGCGATGACGCGGTCACGACTCGTCGAGGTCAGAAATGATGTGGTGATCGTGTCGTACCGGAATTCGGTGCCACCGTTCACCGCTCCGAACACCGCGACGAACATCATCGTGAACCCGAGGGCGACGTAGAGCCCCACGATTCCGAAGCCGCCCGACAGTTCGAACTCGTAGTCGGAGGTGGAGTTGGCTATCGACGCGGCGATCGCGCTGGCGCAGATCCCGACGAAGACCGGTGGTATGGCCAGCGCCCACCAGAATTTGAGGGTGGTCACCTTGCGTATCTCTGAGGTGATCAACGTAGTCATCGTCGACCTCCGTCCCAGGGAGACTGGCCGTAACCGAGGGGAGGAGCGTAAGCAGGGGGCTGGGGATAACCCGGTGGTGGTCCGTACCCAGGCGTTCCGATAGTGCCCGCGGGTGTCGCGGTGTACTGCCCGGCAGTCATCGAAAGAAATACTTGCTCGAGGTCTGCGTGCTCGTAGGAAGCACCGAAGACGGTCAACCCGGACTCCGACGCTATGCGCGTGACGGTGTCCGTGTCGCTCCCGGCGACGCCGAGTCGGCCGTCGGGAAGCAGTTGTGCGTTCGTGATTCCGTTGGATGCAAGTGCCAGGGCGAGTGCGGCCGGATCCGATACGGCAACGAGTGTTCGGCTCGGCCGCGAGGCACGAAGCTGATCGATCCCACCCTGATACATCAGTGAACCGCCACTGATGATCACCAGATTGTCGACCGTCGCCTCGACTTCGCGGAGTAGGTGGCTGGAGATGAGTACGGTCCTTCCGCCTGCCGCGTAGGACTTCAGAAAGTCGCGGAGCCAGGCGATTCCCTCGGGGTCGAGTCCGTTGGCAGGCTCGTCGAGTACCAGAATCTCGGGATCGCCCAGGAGTGCCGTCGCCAAGGCGAGTCGCTGACGCATTCCGAGGGAGAATCCGCCGACCTGACGGTTTGTCGCGTCCCCGAGGCCGACGAGTCGGAGAACGTCGTCGGCGCGGCTGTCGGGCACACCGATCGACGCGGTGAAGATGCGGAGGTGGCCGGCCGCGGTGCGCTTGGGGTGCAGACTGCGTGAATCGAGTACGGCACCGACGGCGCGAGCCGGGTGGCGCAGAGCCGAGAAGGGTGCACCGGCCACGAGACCGACTCCGGCGCTCGGTTTCGCCAGGCCGAGCAGCATCCGCAGAGTTGTGGTCTTACCGGATCCGTTGGGGCCGAGAAATCCTGTGATGGATCCGCGTGGGACCACGAAGCTGAGGTTGGACACTGCGCGAATCGAGCCGAAGACCTTGGTGAGGCCTTGCGCTTGCAGTGCGTGGACCGCGAAGCCGTTCGTCCCTGCGTAGCCGCCTGTCATGGATTCGATTCCCCCGGATCGTCGAACGTGAGCTACCCGGGATCGAGTGAACTTCCCGACCCCGGGTTCAGGTTACGACGTTCGCGAGTGCTCAGAGAAACGCGGCAGCAATCTCGCGATACACCTCGGACGGATCCGCCTGGTCCGGCAACGCATGCACGATGACGTGGGAGGCGCCGGCGTCGATGTGCTGGCCGAGTCGCTGGGCGATCGCGGCCGCATTTCCATGGGCGACAAGGGCATCGATCAACCGGTCGCTGCCGCCGTCGCCGATCTCCTCTTTGGAGTATCCGAGGCGCTCTAGGTTGTTGGTGTAGTTCCGCAGGTGCAGGTACGGATTGTTCACCGGTGGCCGCCCGATGTCTCGGGCCCTTTTCGGATCGGTGTCGAGGACCACTTTGTGCTCGGGGGCGAGGACTTTGTCCGGTCCCAGAATCGCCCGAGCCTCGGCTGTATGTTCGGGAGTCGTCAGATAAGGGTGGGCTCCCGCGGTGCGGTCTGCGGACAGCTTCAACACTTTCGGTCCCAACGCCGCGAGTACCCGACGCCCGATGGGGACCCCGCCCTCGTCGAGGGCATCGAGGTAGTCGACCAGTGCCTCGTACGGCTTCTTGTATTCCTGCGTTGCCTCCGGGTGCCCCGCACCGACACCGAGCAGGAATCGCCCCGGGTGTTTCTTCTCGATGCGGTGGAACGATTCTGCGACCTCCGGTGCGTCCGCGGACCAGATGTTGACGATCCCGGTCGCCACGACGATCGACTCGGTTGCATCGAGAACCTCCTCGGCCGAGGCCAGATTCGCAGGCGGGGAGCCGCCGAGCCAGATGGCGCCGTAACCGGCTCCTTCGATCGTGTGGGCCAACTCGGGTGGGATCCCCGAATAGTGACGCCAGATTCCGATCGTGCCGAGTTCAGGTGTGACGGTGATGGTCATGTCCATGACCAACACCGCTGCGCACGGCTCTAATTCCTGCGGACTACTCGTCCGGCTCGATGATCCGGGTCTCCGGCCACGCGCGCGGTGCCGGTCCGAATGCTTCGCGTGAATTCTTGATGACGCCTTTGCCGATCATGCGGTTGCCTGTTCCACCGATCACCGCGCCGATTCCGGCAGGCAGAAGTTTGCCGAACAGCAGAGCGCTACGTTTGGCGAAGTACTTCGAGACGAACTTCTTGGCGAGGGACTTGTTCATGTTGGTCATCGCTCCACCCGGAATTCGAGTGGTGACGAGCGATCCCCAGTTACGTGCGCTGGTCCCGACGGTCTTCTGCACGATCTGCATTCCCGATTCGCCGAGCGCGACCGACAGGACGAGCGCACGTCGCTGCTGGTGGTCGTGGACCGCGATACCGTGCACCGAGGCCACCGACAGCGTCAACAGTGCGGAAGATTCGATGAAGAATGCCGTCTCTGCACCGACTGCAGCAAGGGAAGCTACGGTCCCGATCGCCGGTACCGCTGCGGCGCCACCCACCGCGCTTCCGCTTCCGGTCACTGCGAGCAGAAAGCGATTCTCCAGGCGCTCGATCAGCTGCGCGGGAGTGTCGTTCGGATGGGCTCGACGCATGTACCCGACGTACTTCTCGACGGCCGGTCCCTGGATCCTGCTGCCGTGGTCGAGGATTTTCACGAGCGCCTGTTCGAGGCGACCGCCCTCCTTGATCATCTCGACCTCATCCTTGTTCTTGTCCTTGCTCGCCATCCGCACTCCGATCGATGTGAATTCTTTGTTTTTCGGTCGTTGAGCGCTGGTACCCGTTCACATTCGGTTCTACCCTGCAATGGTGGCCGGTGTATCCGAGGGCGCGCGCGGAACCCCGAGCGCTCGGCTGCGTCCGTATGTCGCGTCGTACAGCGGATATCGACTGTCGGGTTACGAGCCCGGTGAGCATATCGGGATGCCGAGTCCGTATCTGACTGTGATCATCGCCATCGGCCCCGAGCTCGAGATCGCGGATTCGCCGCGACAGGGGTCCTGCGCTTTCGAGACACTTGCCAGTGGTATCTCTGCCGAACCTGTCATCATCGCGCACGACGGCAACCAACACGGGATTCAGCTGTCGTTCACCCCCGCCGGTGCCCGTGCGCTGTTCGGGATCCCCACTGCCGCGCTCGGGGACTGGATGGTCGAGCTCGGCGACGTCATGTCCGGCGCTGGCGAACTCCTCGATCGAGTCGCCGCGACCGAAGACTGGGACAGACGGTTCGACGTTGTCGACGAGATCCTGGCTCGCAATCTGGGAGAACGGCCCATCGATCCGACGCTCGCAGAAGCATGGCGGCAGTTGGTCGGGTCGGGTGGCTCGGCACGGGTGGGTGAGGTAGCCCAGAACGTTGGATGGAGCCGGCGACATCTGATCAACAAGTTCACCGCCGAGTTCGGGGTCGCGCCGAAGGACTCGGCCCGCATTTCGCGGTTCCACCGCTCACACCAAGCTCTGCGCAGGCCGTCGGTACCTCTGTTGTCCGAGGTCGCTGCAGGCTGCGGCTACTACGACCAGGCGCACATGGCCCGGGAATGGCGTGAGTTCGCGGGCATGTCTCCGTCGCAGTGGCGTCGAGTGGAGGAGTTCGCATTTGTCCAAGACCACGACGGCAGTCGGAGCGCACGATGATGTCCATGACCGAAACAACGATGACTTCCAAGATGACCACCAACACTCGAACAACGATCTGGCCCACCCTCAGCTACAACGACGCGCCTGCCGCCATCGGATACCTCGTCGACGTTCTCGGCTTCGTGGAGAAGGCCGTCTACGGCGAAGGCGACCGTGTCGACCATGCAGAACTGCTGTGGCCGACAGGAGGAGGCGTGATGCTCGGGAGCGTCCGCGAGGGCAGCGCTCTCGGCGGCCTCCCCCCGGGAGTCGGGTCCGTCTACATCGTCACCGACGAACCCGACGCGATTCACGACCGCGTCGTGTCCGCCGGTGGCAACGTCACTCAGGGGTTACAAGACGAGGACTACGGCAGAGGGTTCACTTGCCGCGACCCCGAGGGCGTTCACTGGAGTTTTGGGACCTATGCCGGAACCCAATGATCGGCGGGCACCACTTCGTCGGCCTTGGGCGGTGAGGGGGCGGTGCCCTCGCCGAACGGTCGACCGCCGAGTGATTCGCGTCCGTGCGGCTCGAGCCAACCGTGCAGATTCGGCCCCTTGGGCACGATGCCCGTCGGGTTGATGTCGGTATGCACTATGTAGTAGTGCCGCTTGATGTGGTCGAAGTCGACTGTGTCGCCGAAGCCCGGTGTCTGGAACAGATCGCGCGCGTAATTCCACAGCACTGGGATTTCGCTGAGTTTGCTGCGGTTGCATTTGAAGTGGCCGTGGTAGACCGGATCGAACCGCACGAGCGTGGTGAACAGCCGGACGTCGGCTTCGGTGATGGTGTCGCCGACGAGATAGCGCTGGCCGCTCAGACGTCCGGCGAGCCAGTCGAGGGCGGTGAACAGTCGGTCGTATGCCTTGTCGTAGGCCTCTTGCGATCCGGCGAAACCGCAGCGGTACACACCGTTGTTGACCTCGGTGAACACGCGCTGGGCTACCTCGTCGATTTCGGCGCGCAGTGCCTCGGGATACAGATCCGGTGCTCCCGGGCGGTGGTACTGCTTCCATTCGGTGGACAAGTCGAGGGTGATCTGCGGGTAGTCGTTGGTGACGACTTCGCCGGTGGAGATCTCGACTATCGCGGGAACGGTGATGCCGCGCGGATAGTCGGAGAAGCGCGCGAAGTACGCCTCCTGCAGGCGCTCGATCTTCAGCACTGGATCGACGCCCCCGGGCTCCTCGTCGAAGTTCCAACTCCGCTGGTCGTGCGTCGGGCCGGGAATCGACAGCGACAGCACATCCTCGAGTCCGAGCAGACGACGAACGATGATCGATCGGTGCGCCCACGGGCAGGCCCTGGCGGCGACGAGTCGGTAGCGACCGGGCTCGACGGGGTAGCCGTCACGCCCGTCGGCGGTTATCCGCGTTTCGATGTAGTTGGTGTCCCTATTGAATTCCTTGCCGGGTTCGACGTAGCTCATGGATTCAACGTTACGTAGTTCCCAGCTCGACGGAGATGAACACGCCCCATTCCTCGTACCCGAGACGTGAACCGAGCCTTCGGGCGGTCCCGTTCTCCGTGCTTGTCTGCCACTGGGGGATCAGGCCCTCGTCTATCGCGTCGTTCGTTGCGAGCCGTGCGACGACCTGAGCGTTGCCGCGTCGGCGCGCGAGCGGTGCGGTCAGAACGCCGACGTCGGCGAGAATGCCTTCCCATTCGAGGTACGCCGCGCAGGACAGGGGCGCGGCGGACTCTGCCGGGCGATCGTCGGAGAGGAGGGTGAACCACGACCGCTTGCGCGTCAGATCTGCACTGAGTAGGTCATCCGGCGCGCACAGGGCGTCCAGTGCGAGAACGTGCCCTAGGTCGTGGGAAATGAGTGGGTCGTGAAGATCGATGGTCGTGCCGATGTCGGCGGCATAGGACAAGACGATGGGTCCGCGGCTGCGTCCGGACACCGACGACTCCAGCAGTGAGAGAGTTCCGCGGTCGGCCAGTTCGTCGTCGGATCGGTGCTCTGCAGCCTCCAAGACCTGCTCCGGCCCCACCAGCGCGCTCGCGTCCCCCAGGCGCAGGAACGTGACCTCCGTCGCATCGGGGTCTACCTGCAGATATCGGATGCCGGGCTTCATAGCCGCGTCGGGCAGTCCGAGGCGTCGGGACCAGGCGAGTCGGACAATGTCGTGATGATGGGAATCCACCGGGCCAAGGGTATCCGGGCTCGCCGAAAAATAAGTTTTCAGACTTTTTTCACCCCGGCGTATCGCAAATGACAAATGAATGGCATGATCGGGAGTGAGATTGGAGCTTCGACGTGAAGGTCCAGCTCGCTACAGAAGGTTTACGGTATGACGCAGGGCAGTGTTAAGTGGTTCAACGGCGAAAAGGGCTTCGGCTTCATCGAGCAGGATGGTGGCGGACCTGACGTGTTCGTTCATTACTCCGAGATCCAGGGAACTGGCTTCAAGTCTCTCGACGAGGGTCAGCGCGTGGAGTTCGAGGTTGGACAGGGCCAGAAGGGCCCCCAGGCCACCGGCGTTCGCGCTATCTGATCCCCCTAAAGGATCGCCACCCGGAAATGCTGACGGCTTAAGCTGTCCGACTCCGAGTTTTCAAAGGCCGGATATCCGAAGAGAAATCTTCGAGTATCCGGCCTTTGTGCTGTGCGGCTTTACTTCAGGTGAGTGGGAGTGCGGCCCATCAGGTCGTACTCCCACTCGCGTGCGCGCTACAACCCGAGATCGCGCCCGATCAGTTCCTTCATGATCTCGTTCGATCCGGCCCAGATCTTGGTGACGCGTGCGTCCTTCCATGCGCGAGCCGCTCGGTATTCGTTCATGAACCCGTAGCCGCCGTGCAACTGCACGCAGTGATCGAGGATCTCGTTCTGCACCTGCGAACTCCACCACTTTGCTTTCGCGGCATCGATGGCAGTGAGTTCACCGGCACCGTGAGCGACGATGCAGTTGTCGATATATGCCTGCGCCACATCGAGTTTCGTGGTCAGCTCGGCGAGCAGAAACTTGTTCCACTGAAGCGAACCGATTTGCTGGCCGAAGGCCTTACGGTCCTTGGCGTACTGCAGTGTCTCTTCGAGGATCGGTCGTGTGTGCCCAAGATTGGCAACCGAGCAGCTGATGCGCTCCTGAGGGAGCAGTTGCATCATGTGGATGAACCCTCCGTCGAATTCGCCGATCATGTTGCTCGCGGGCACGCGAACATCTTCGAAGAAGAGTTCGGCGGTGTCGGACTCGGGCTGGCCCACCTTGTCGAGCTTGCGTCCACGGGAGAACCCCACCGCGTCCTTCTCGACGGCGAACAAGGTGATGCCCCTCGCCTTCTTCTCAGGCGTGGTGCGCGCGGCGACGATGACGAGGTCGGCGCTGTTCCCGTTGGTGATGAACGTCTTGGATCCGTTGATGATGAAGTCGTCACCATCCCTGACTGCGGTGGTCTTCAACGCGGCGAGGTCGGAGCCCCCGGAAGGCTCGGTCATCGCGATCGCGGTGAGCAACTCGCCGGTGCAGAACTTCGGCAGCCAACGCTGTTTCTGCTCCTCGGTCGTCAGTTTTACCAAGTACGGCGCGACGATGTCGACGTGAATGCCGAAGCACGACGCTACTGCCGCGCTCGAGCGGGAGAGTTCCTCACCGAGGACGGCGTTGAAGCGGTAGTCCTCGGCGCCGCTACCACCGTATTCTTCTGGAACCTCGAGCCCCAGGAACCCGTTTCGGCCGGCTTCGAGCCAGATGTCGCGGTCGATGAAGCGCTGTTCGATCAGCTTCTCTTCGCGCGGGGTGATGGTGCGGGTGACGAACTCGCGGACGGATTCGCGGAACGCGTCGTGGTCCGCGTCGAACAAACTGCGCTTCATGTATTCCTCCAAGTAAGGGCTCTCTTGGAAAATGTACCCGTTGGTAACTTCTGCTTCTGTGGCGATGTGGCACGCTAAACCACATGGCTGACCACCCCACTTCGCTAGTTCGATACTTCACCGATGCCGGCGCCGAGGTTGCCGTCCTAACTTTCGATCACGGACCGCTCAATTTGTTCGATCAGGCGATGTTCGACGCCGTCGCCGCGGATGTAGCTGATCTGACTGCACGCCCGCCGCGCGCGGTGCTGCTGCGCGCGGAGGGCAAGGTCAATTCCGCAGGGGTGGATGTGCAGGTCTTCGAGGGACTCACTGCGCAGCAGGGGGCCGATATGTGGCGTCAGCTTTTTGCTGACATCGCCCACCCGCTCGAGGCGCTGCCGTGCCCGGTCGTCTACGCCGCTCATGGGCTGACTCTGACCGCGGCATTCGAGATTTCCCTCGCCTGCGACATCATTGTCGCTGGGCCCAAGGCAAGATTCGGCCTCGTCGAAACCGTCGTCGGGCTGACTCCGTCGATGGGCGGCCCGCAGCGCTTGGCCGAACGGGCAGGTTCGGGTCGCGCTCGCGAGCTCGTCATGACCGGTGATCTGTACGACGCCGAAACGATGCGTGAGTGGGGCGTCGTCAACGCCATCCACCCCGATGTCGACGCGGCAGGAAGTTCCCTGGTCGAGCGGTTGGCCGCCGGTCCGACGGTGGCTCACGCTGCCACGAAAAAGATTGTGGCAGCGTGGCGCTCGGGAGGTGTCGCGCATGCTGACGAGATCACGTCGGAGGTGTCGGGTGCGTTGTTCGAGACGGATGATCTACGCGGTGCGGTGAAGAGTTTTCTGGAAAACGGCCCCGGTAAGGCGGTTTATTCGGGCAAGTAGTGTGGGGTGGATGAGTTTGCCTCTCGCTGAATTGCACATGCACATCGAGGGTTCGTTGGAGCCCGATCAGATTTTCCAGTTCGCGGAGCGTAACGGTATTCGGTTGCCGTATGCGGATATCGACGAGTTGCGTGGGTTGTACGAGTTCACGGATCTGCAGTCGTTTCTCGATCTTTATTATGCGAATACTTCGGTGCTGCGTACTGCTGAGGATTTCGCCGATCTGGGGCGGGCGTATTTCGCGCGTGCCAAGGTTGCCGGTATCACGCATGCGGAGGTTTTTTTCGATCCTCAGGCCCACACCAGCAGGGGTGTTGCGTTGGAGGCGGTGGTGGAGGGGTTGGCCGATGCTGCGGCGTCGAGCGAGCGGGAGTTCGGTGTCACGAGCGGTTTGATCGCTTCGATTCTGCGGGACAAGCCGGTCCTGCATGCCAACAAGTTGCTCGAGGATTTGTTGGCGATGAAGGCGCCGATCATCGGCCTCGGTCTCGATTCGGCGGAGGTGGGTTTCCCGCCTTCGTTGTTCGTGGATGTGTTCGCGCGTGCGCGGGCGGAAGGCTTGCATGTCGTTGCTCATGCGGGGGAGGAAGGCCCGGCCGAATACATCTGGCAGGCGCTGGACTTACTGGGCGCCGAACGTATCGATCATGGGGTTCGCTGTCTGGAAGACGAGGCGTTGGTGAATCGTCTTGTCGAAGAGGAAATTCCATTGACCGTCTGTCCGTTTTCGAATGTTCGGCTCAAGGTCGTCGATACGCTTGCCGATCATCCGATTCGTCAGATGATCGAGCGGGGGCTCGTGGTGACGGTGAATTCGGATGATCCGGCTTACTTCGGCGGCTACGTCGACGACAACTTCGCTGCCCTGACCGATCAGCTCGGTCTGACCGAACGTGAGCGAGAGATTTTGTACGACAACTCGATTCGCGCGTCGTTCAGCTGACGGATACCGAAATTTGCGGGTATCCGGTTGCGCCGTCGGGTACGGTGTCGGCGGTCATGGATGTCTGGATGTCGCCGTTCGCGTCGCTGGCTCGTGCACGAATGGTGTGATTGCCCGGTGGCGCGTCCCATTCGAGGACCCATTGCCGCCAGGTATCTTTCGAGTATTCCTCGGACAGCGTCGCGGGCATCCAGTTGCCTTCGTCGATCTGGACGTCGACCCCCGAAATTCCGAGGTGCTGGTGCCAGGCGACGCCGGCGATCATGGTCTTTCCTGCCTGGACGGTTCTGCCGGAGCGGGGCGTGTCGATGCGTGAGGCGGTCTTGATCGGTCCGAGTTCGCCCCATCCCCGGTCGGTCCAGTATGCGGTGACCTTGTCGAATCGGGTCACTTCGAGGTCGGTGACCCATTTGGTGGCGGAGACGTAGCCGTAGAGTCCGGGCACCACCAGTCTGGCTGGATAGCCATGGCGGACGGGCAGTGGTTGGCCGTTCATACCGACTGCGAGCAGTGCATCGCGGCCGTCGAGCAGCACCTCCAGTGGGGTTCCTGCGGTGAACGCGTCGTAACTCGAGGAGAGCACCATGTCGGCGCCGTCTTGGATACCGGCTTCTTCTAGAAGATCTTTCAGCGGGTAACCGATCCAGGTGGCATTGCCGACTAGGTCGCCGCCGACGATGTTGGAGACGCAGGTCAGGGTCACGGTCTTTTCGACGGCTTCGCGTTGCATCAGATCCTCGAAGGTGATCTCGAGTTCCCGCTCCACCATGCCGTGGATGCGGAGTTTCCAGGTGTTCGATGGCACTTGCGGTAGCACCAGTGCGGTGTCTATTCGGTAGAAGTCCTCGTTCGGGGTGATGTATGACGGAAGGCCGTCGATGTTCATCGTGGTGTTCAGATCGGCGCCGGGTGAGATCGGAACTTGTGGTTTCGGTGTCGGAAGCAGAAATGCGAGGCGGTTGGCCGTGACGTTGCGGGCTTGTCCGATCATCCGGCCGGCGGTTCCGGCAACTACCGCGAGCGCCCCCGCAGCAACGGCAAGGCCGAGGAAACTCCGTCTGCTTATACCTTGTGTCGGCTCGGGTGATTCGGCGGCGCGGATCAGCGCGTTCAACACCACGATCCCGACGGCGACTCCCGTGACGGTCGGGATGGCGTCGAGCAGGTTGTTTCCGGTGCGAGTCAGCGCTGCAATCACCCCGGCGGCGCCGAGTCCGACGAACAGCACGGCGCCGCGTGGAGCGCGCATTATGCCCGCGAGGGCTGCGAGCGCGGCGATGATCAGTGACATCCCGACGAAGAGGGCCGTTTTGTCGGAGGTGCCGAAGGTGTCGATCGCCCATTCGCGGACTGCTTCGGGGGTGTTGTCGACCACCGCCGAGCCCACGGCATAGAACGGAGAGGAGTTCGGGCCGAAGGGAACCGAGACGAGTTCGCCGACGCCGAGAATCACTCCTGCCGCAAGGAGACCGGATAGTGCACGCTTCAACATCACTCCACGATAAGCGGTGCTCTCGCCGGACCCGGGTCTTCGGCTCGCGTCTACTTGCGTAACCGCTGCTGAAGGTACTCGTTGTCGAACAACCTGTCCGGATCGAACTTGTCACGGATGTCGCAGAAGTCGTCGAAGTGCTCGTACGTTCCGGCGAACTCCTCGGCCCGAAGCGAGTTCAGCTTTCCCCAGTGCGGCCTGCCACCGACACTGCGCGCAATCGCTTCGACCGCGTCGAAATACTCGCGATGGTCCACGCGGTGATATTGATGGACGGCGATGTAAGCGGTATCTCGGCCGTAGGCGGTCGAGAGCCAGATGTCGTCCCCCGCAGCGAACCGCACTTCTACGGGAAACGCGACCGTGACGGCAGAAGACTCCAGCCATCGATCGATTTCGCGCAACACATACGTGGTCGATTCTGCCGGTACCGCGTACTCCATTTCGCGGAACCTGACGGTGCGGGAGGACGCGAATACTCGATAGCTACGGTCGGTGAACTCGCGAGCAGACAATGCCCGTGCAGAGAACATGTTGATGCGCGGAGTTGCACGGGGAAACCTCGTCACTGCTCGATTGACGACCTCGAAGACCGTGTTGGACAACAACTCGTCGTCGATGTAGGCCCGAACCGACCCGAGCGGGGACAGTGGCGTGTCCGCCGGTAGCCGCGTGTTTCGCTTGGTCAGCACCCGATCGGTGTGCGGAAACCAGTAGAACTCGAAGTGGTCGACGCCGGAGACGGACTCGTCCAGGTGCGCAAGCGTTCCGTCGAGCGTCGCCGGTGCCTCGACGGCGTGCAGCGCAAAGGCAGGCTCGCAGGCCAAAGTCACCTTGGTGATGATGCCGAGCGCACCGATCCCGACACGGGCAGCGTCGAAGAGGTCGGTATCGAACATCGCCGAACAGTTGATCAGCTGTCCGTCGGCGGTGAGTATCTCGAGGGCCCGAACCTGTGTGGCGAGGCCACCGAACCGTGCACCGGTCCCGTGGGTACCCGTCGAGATTGCCCCCGCCACGGATTGAGAGTCGATGTCGCCGAGATTGGTCATCGCCAGCCCGAGGTCCCACAGACGAGCCGTCAGCTCCCGCAATCGAGTCCCGGCGAGCACGGTCACCAAAGTGGAGCCGTCGGCCCCGGGGACAACCGATTCGATTCCGTAAAGCATGTCGAGGCTGACTTGCACTCCGTCGGTCACGGCAATCGAGGTGAACGAATGGCCGGCGCCGACGCATTTGACGCGAAGGCCACTCTCGGCTGCCCGTAGGACCACCGACCTCAGCTCGTCGATCGTTCGAGGCGCGAGGTACTCCGCCGGACGTGCGATCTGATTTCCGGCCCAATTTTTCCACGTATGCCCCGTCATGGCATAACTATGGATCGCACGCCCGACACGGTCAATTTTTCCGGCGTATTGCTCTGCCTGGGCCTACTATCGTGGGCATGCAGACCCAGTTGTCGGCAGATGCGCGCCGCGCGCAGTTGGTGGCTTATGCGGTGCAGCGAGCCGAGCACGTCGGCCTCGAGGCGTTGACCGTTCGCGGCGTCGCCGAAGAAGCGGGCGTCACCCAGGCTGCTGTCTACTACTGGTTCGAATCGAAGGAAGCTCTCGTTATTGCCATGGGTGAGCGGCTGATCGCCGAGGTGATCGGCGCGTTGCACGGCGCATTCGAACGAGCGGTGGATGCACGCGAACTTACCGGCGTCCGCGGACTTCGAGAACTTCTGCACAGCGGCCTGAGCGGTATCTGGCCGGTCATCGAGCAGTCCGCAGACCGCCAACTGCTGTCCTACGAGATCAAGACGTACCTCTTGCGCCACCGCGCACTCGGTTCGGAACAGGCAGCCCAGATCGCCACCGGTCAGTACGCCATCCGCGACACCGAAGCCCTGGAGTTCTTCGAGCGCTGCGCCGCTCATGCCGGTATCCGATGGCTGGAGCCACCTGACGCGGTGGCACGGTTCGGCATGGCCGTCATCGACGGTATGGTCCTGCGTTGGCTGGTGGATCGAGACGAGATGGCAGTGATCGCGCAGCTCGACGAACTGTCTGCTCTGATAGCGGCCAAGGCCGTCGATCTGTGACGGTCGCTGGCAAAACCGTGCTCCCGATGCTTGACTGACCGCCCCCCGCAGTATCGATCGGACAGTATTGATCGGACACTAGCGATTAGACGAAAAGGAAGACAGCTCAGTGACGTCACTTCTCGGTCGGATCAAGCATGACGCAGCCACTCACGACACTGCCACGCAAGACGCGGCCCTCGAACGTATCGCTTCGGCCACCAAGGATCTGGAACCACCTTTCGCTGCCGTGGACTCGGTTGCGTTGGACTTCAACGCGTCCCAGTTGATTACTCGCAGCAATGCGCTACCGGTTCGGGTCGCCAGCAAGTCGGTGCGATCGCGAGCGATACTCGGCCGTGTCCTCGGAAGGGATCGGGTCACCGAAACCACGGCTGGATCGAATACGGCTGCCGGGCAAGGGTTCCAGGGAATCATGGCGTACTCGACGGCGGAAGCCCTGTGGCTCGCAGGTGCCGGTGATCAGCACGGAGTCGATGGCGCCGTCGACATCCTCATGGGGTACCCGAGCGTCGACACCACATCCCTTGCCGCGATCACCCGTGATCCGGTGCTGTCTTCACGCATCACTCTCATGGCCGACGACGTTGCACATCTCGATATCATTCGGGCCGCAGCAGGTTCCGATCGACTCGCCCCGCGCATCTGTATCGATGTCGATGCTTCGCTGCGGATCGGACCCGCTCATATCGGGGTGAGGCGCTCTCCGCTACGTGAGCCGGCGCAGGTCGCCGAACTCGCACGCATCGCGCATGCGCGAGGCTTCCACGTCGTCGGAGTGATGTTCTACGAAGCCCAGATCGCGGGGTTGCCGGACTCGAATCGCGCTGTCGAGCTGATGAAGCGTCTGTCGGCATCGGAGCTTCTGGTGCGGCGCCAGGCAGTGGTCAGCGCAGTGACCGACGTGGTCGGACCCTTGGAAATCGTCAATGGTGGTGGTACCGGTTCACTCGAGGTGACCTCGGCGGATCCCGTCGTCACCGAGGTCACTGCCGGTTCGGGACTTTTTCTGCCCGCGCTGTTCGACCGCTACAAGGCTTTTCCGCCGAATCCGGCCCTGTATTTCGCGTTGCCGGTTCTCCGCAAGCCCACCGCGTCGATCGCGACGGCATTCGGCGGCGGGTACATCGCTTCGGGTCCGGTGTCGGCGACGCGAGTGCCGTTGCCTGTCGGGTTCTCGAATGTGGTGCGCGGGGTGACGCGTGGCGGGTTGAAGCTGATCCGAAACGAAGGCGCAGGCGAGGTTCAGACGCCGCTGCGTAATGCCGAATCGGTTGCGATCGGTGACCGAATCTGGTTCCGTCACGCCAAGGCAGGTGAAGTGTGCGAGCGCTTCGACACGCTGTACGTCATCGACGCGGACGGTGGACGGTCGGCGGTCCCGACCTACCGAGGAGAGTCGAAGAACTTCGGCTAGTCATGCCCGCTGTTACCCCTGCCCGCTGTTACCCCTGCCCGCGATTACTCAGTGCCATGAAGGTTCCCAATGTGACGAGCCCGTCGGGGGTTGTGGGGAGGTGCTGAGTGAGGCTGCGGGACCGGATGAGAAATGCGGCCCACTGGCCACGCGAGATTGCTACGTTCAGTCTGTTGCGTGAGAGCAGAAATCCCATTCCTCGGGGGACGTCGTCGACGGACGAGGCGGCCATCGAGACGAGGACCACCGGAGCCTGACGGCCTTGAATCTTGTCGACGGTTCCCACCGGAACCTCGTCGAGGCCGACCTCTGCGAGGTGGGCGAGGATGACAGCGACCTGTGCGTTGTATGCGGCGACGACGAGAAAGTCCGATGCGGCGAGTGCTCGGGTCCCCTCGAACGACGCAGGGTCCGTCCACTCGTTGCCGATCAGTCCCTGAATGCGAGTGGCGATCTCCGCGGCTTCTTCCGGCGAGCCCGTCGAGTTCCCGTGATGATCGACAAGGACGGTGTGCAGGCCGGGGGCGAGTCCGTCGAGGTTTCGTGCCTCGGTCACCTCGCAGTTCGACTCGAGGCGCCCCTCGTACGCCAGCGCCGATACTGGCGCGCACAGTGCCGGATGCATACGCCACGTGGTAGCCAGGAAGTAACCGCGATCGGCAGGAAGGGCGCCGTGTCCGGCAGCGAGCCAACCGAGCGCCGATCGGTCGACGGGTTCGGGGTGGGTTCCCTGGCTTACCTGGGGTAGTTGTTGTGGATCGCCCAGCAGCAACAGATTTCGAGCTGCACCGGCGACGGCGATGGTGTTGGCCAGTGAGAATTGGCCGGCTTCGTCGATCACGAGAAGATCGAGCGACCCAGGAACTACCCGGGTGGAATGCGAGAAGTCCCATGCCGTCCCGCCGACGACGCAGCCGCGATCTGCGTCGGCAACGAAGCCTGGGTACTCGGTTTCTTTCAATACGGTCTGTTCGGTCGGTGCTTTCTTACCGACCGATCGGGCGTCGACTCCTGCCTTGACGACGGTGGCGAGAAGATTGTCGACCACCATGTGTGATTGTCCGACAACTCCGATGCGCCAATGATGCTCGCGCACAAGGTGGGCTATCACCTTGGATGCGGTGTAGGTCTTTCCTGTTCCGGGCGGGCCTTGAACCGCAAGGTACGAGTGGTCGAGGTCGAGAAGCGCTGCTGTGATGGCCGAGGCATAGTCGTTTCCGTTTACGGGTGGAAGCCGATTGCCCGATGTGGTTCGAGGTGGCGACAGCGCCATCAGGTCGGCCACGGCGGTCAGTGGCAGATCGGGCAGCGTGTCATCGACCTCGGTGGCGGCGGTCTCGATTGCGGACTCGAGGCTTGCGGTGGGTACGGGTCGATCCGGAGCTGTCGCGATCGGAGCATCGAAATACGGCTCGGTGCCCGCTCTCAGAGATTCCTCGACGATGACGGCATCTCGGGTGCCGGCGAACCCGACGTCGACGATCTTCGCCATGGACGAACCACGATGGGTCTGGTGCAGCTTGTCCAACCCCTCGGGTGACGGATTGTCGTACAACAGTCTGACCGTATGACCGACTCCACCGATGACACCATTGGACAGTTCACCGACAACTCTCAGTTTCCTACGTAGAACTCGTTGGCGTGGCGCGGTTTTCATCCAATCGTGGAGAACTTCCACGTGATCGATCTTCATGACGTCGGCGGCGTCGGCCCACTCGTCGACAGGGTCGGTCAGTCTGTCGAAGTGCGCCCACCAGAAAGGCTTACGTTCGCGTCGGTGAAAGCCGACGGCGCCCGCGTACATGGCAACCGCCTGCTGAGCCGGTGTTCGATTCCAGGGCAGGCCGGCGTACTCGCCGAGTGAGATTTCCAGTGGGGTTGCAGTGTCTTCCCTTTCCACGACCGGTTCGCTCGGCTTGCGGGGCGTGACCCCGGCGTCTGAAGCCCTGGCGAGAAGCCAATCGCGGAGCTCGATCGTGGAGACGCAGTCCGTCCGGTTGTACTCGGCGATCTCGTTCAGCAGTTCCGCCGCCGCGACATCCTTGCCTGCATCGCGGAACTCGCACCAGTGTGCGTACTCGACGATCGAGGCCGCGGCATTCGTGACGTCTCCCGATCTGTCCGCGGGCATGTAGAGCGGTTCGAGCTTCTTGATGCTGTACGACCTGGCACCGATGCGGACCGACGCGCGCACGATCGGATACAGATCCACCAGGACCTCGTGCCGCAACAAATCGTCCACGGTGTCCTCGCCGACGCCGTACCGGCCTGCCAGCCGAAGTAACGCTGTTTTCTCGTACGGGGCGTAGTGGTAGACGTGCATGTTCGGGTATTCAGCGCGCCGGGCCGTGACGTAGGCGAGGAAATCGATCAGCGCCTGACGTTCCTGGTTGCGATCGTGTGCCCAGAACGGCTCGAACGACAAGTCCGTGTTCAGAACACCGAAGAGGTACTCCAGACCCCAGTCGTTCGGATGTGCCGGATCGGCCCAGAGCGGGTCGCCTTCGAAGTCGAAGAAGATGTCACCAGGGTCCGGTTCTGGGATCGAGCCGAGACCCTGAGCGTCGAAGATGTCGAATTCGGCGGCGCCGGTGCGCTCCTGACGCACCTGCAGTGCGGCCTGTGCCCGCAGACTCGTCGATGTTCTGTCCGACATGCCGTCCACCGGACCGGCCGAGGCGGCGAGCTCTTCGATAGTCGAGATGCCTGCGTCGATCAGTCGCTCGCGCGCCGAACTGCGCATACCCGCAACAAGGATCAGGTCTCGGTGTTCCTCGACCTGCACCGCGCAGGTATCGCACCGGCCGCACGCGGAATATCTCGTATCTGCCCACCCGACAGCGGTCCCCTCCGCCTGATGTTCGTCGAGTATGCGTTGAAGGTTCTCGCGGGACTGCCGATAGACGGCAAGTATTTCGGTGAGGGTGTGGCTGGAAGTGCTGCCGTCGCCGAGCATCAGATGCACGTGATCGGATGGCGTGATTCCACCGCGCTGCAGTGAGTCGGCGTACGCCGCCAACTGAAGTAGCGCAGGAACCTTTGCATGACGAGACAATTTGGTGTCGTAGACGCTGTAGCGGTCCCCGTCGGCTACCAGGAAGTCGCAGAATCCGAGGAATCGGCCGTCGAAGAAGGTCGCCTGATAGAGCACCGGGGTGCGGGAGGTCAACGCTGTGAACGTCGACCAGTCGGCGTCGGCGAGTTCTTGACGGGTGCGGCCCGGCCTCTCCATCGTCAGCACTCCGCCCGGAAACTGCTCTTCGAACCGTGCCAGCTGCGTGCGTTCGTGTGCGAGGCCGAGTGCTGATGTTCGCTCCAGCATCGGATCGGGTTCGGCGGCAACACGCCGCACGAGCCCGTTCAAGCTGTCGAGTCGTCGGAGCAGACCGAACTCGCAGGACGAGGCCGCCGCGAGATCGCTGGCGCTGTAAATTACCTGATCGTCCAAGAGGAACACGCGCATAACTGTAGGGGAATGCACCGACACGGAACCTAAACAGGCAAGATGGTCCAATGCCGTTTTTCGAGGGAGTCACCGGTGCCGTTCATTACCGATCATGGACGACGGCACACCCCCGTCTCATCGTGGTGTTCCTCCACGGATTGGGACAGAACAGCGGCCATTACCATCGGTTCGCGCGGGTGATGAACGGGTGCGACATCGATGTATGGGCCATCGACCACGTCGGCCACGGTCTCACCGAGGGCGAGCTGTCCGATGCCTCGCAGATCGAAGGTCTTGCTGACAACGCCCTTCAGCTCGCAGCGATAGCGCAGTCCGAGCGTGACGGCATCCCGGTGGCCCTGATGGGGCATTCGTTGGGCGCGGCAACCGCGATTGCTGCTCTCGACAAGGATTCGAGCCGATTCACCTCGGCGGTGTTGTGTGCGACCCCGAAGTCGGTCGTCGGTGCAGCCGGCGCTGATCTGTGCAGCTCGACCGTGCCTATCCTGGCGCTGCACGGCATGGACGACCGGATGGCGTCGATAGATGCTGTTCGCACGTGGATTCCGTCGGTGCCGGGTGCTCAGTTGAAGGAATACGACAATGCCGGTCATGATCTGTTGCACGAGAAGATCCACCGGACCGTCTCGCTCGACGCGGCCGAGTTCATGCTCGGCTGTATAGATACAGCTGTATAGACATAGGTGTGTAGGCATAAAGGTGTGACGTGCATGCCCGAACAGCAGACATGCACGTCACACGGGTAGGTCAGCTGTAGATCGACTCGATGACCGAGCTGCGCTCCTGGTGGATGATGTTCCGCTTGAGCTTGAGCGTCGGGGTCAACTCTCCGGTCTCCACCGTGAAGTCCTGCTCGAGGATCTTGTACTTCTTGATCTGCTCGGGCTTGGAGACCTTCTTGTTCGCTTCGGCGACGGCCTTGTCGATCTCGGCAACGAGATCGACGTGGATCGACAGTTCCGCGAAGGCAACGGTTTCGGACAGCCCGTGGCGTTGCTTCCAGCCGGGCAGTGCCTCGGGATCGAGGGTGATCAGCGCGCCGATGAAGGGCTTGGCGTCGCCGACGACGAGGGTCTGGCTGATGAGCGCGTGCGCGCGCAGTGCGTCCTCGAGTACAGCGGGTGCAACGTTCTTGCCACCGGCGGTGACGATGATTTCCTTCTTGCGGCCGGTGATGGAGACGTAACCGTCCTGATCGATGGAGGCGAGGTCCCCGGTGTGGAACCATCCGTCGACAATGGACTCGGCGGTGGCTTTGTCGTTGTGCCAGTAGCCGCTGAAGACCACTGGCCCCTTGAGGAGTAGTTCGCCGTCCTCGGCGACCTTAACAGCGTGACCGTTGAGCGGTTTGCCGACCGTGCCCACGCGCTGCTCTGCCGTGGTGTTGACGGTGACTGCTGCGCTGGTTTCGGTGAGGCCGTAGCCCTCGTACACCGGGACGCCGATTCCGCGGAAGAAGTGCCCGAGGCGTGCTCCGAGGGGGCCGCCGCCCGAGACGGCCCGCACACAATTGCCGCCGAGAGCGGCACGCAGCTTGGAGTAGACGAGCTTGTCGAACAGTGCGTGCTTGAGATTGAGAACGAGGCCGGCTCCGCCCTTTTCCTTGGCCTCGCTCCACTCGATTGCGGTTGCGGCGGCCTTGTCGAAGATTCCGCCCTTGCCGCCATCGTGCGCCTTCTGCTTGGCAGAGTTGTAGACCTTCTCGAACACGCGCGGTACCGACAGGATGAAGTCCGGCTTGAAGACGGCGAACTGGTCGACGAGGGTCGTGACGTCGGCCGTGTGCCCCACGGTGACTTTGGATTCGAACGCGCCGAAGGAGATTGCCCGCGCGAACACGTGTGCCATCGGCAGGAACATGAGCGTACGGTTGCCCTCCTTCATCGAATCGTGCAGCGCCAACTGAACTGCCTGGACCTCGGCGTAGAAGTTGGAGTGCGTCAGCTGCACGCCCTTGGGGCGGCCGGTGGTGCCGGAGGTGTAGATCAGCGTTGCAGGCGAGGACGCGCCGACCTGCTTGCGACGGGTGTGCAGTTCTTCATCGGTGATCGCTGCGCCGCGCTTGCTCAGTTCTTCGACTGCGCCTGCGTCGATCTGCAGTACCTCACGCAGGTCGGCGGCGCCTTCGGTGACCTCTTTCAACGCCTCGGCATGTGCCACGGATTCGATGAACAGGATCTTGGTAGCGGAATCTTCGAGGATCCACTGAGCCTGATCAGCCGAGGATGTCTCGTAGATCGCGACCGTGCATCCGCCGGCGGTCCAGATCGCGTAGTCGAGGAGAACCCACTCGTAACGAGTTGCGGACAGGATTGCGACGCGATCGCCCAGTTCGACTCCGGAGGCAATGAGTCCCTTTGCAACTGCAGATACTTCCTTGGCGAACTGAGCTGCGGTGACGTCGGTCCACGAACCGTTCTGCATCCGCACGAACGGTACGAGGTTCGGGGACTCCTTTTCGTACCGGAACACCGAATCTGCCATGGATGCGTCTTCGGGAATGGTGAATGACGCAGGTACAGAATATTCTCGCACTGTGGGACCCCTCCGGGAAAATGACGTAATAGATGTGCATTTCATCACACTCTTGGCCGGCGTGCACTACCGATGGGGTGTCCGGATTGCGAACTTTCGGCCAGATCTACCGAGTTTTGGTGTAACTCTGGGTGGACCTTAACCGTTGTCGCACGGAGGTTCGAGGCTTCTCTCCTTATCTGCCCCCGATATCGCCGTCGGTCGGATCGGGGGATGAGAACCACTGCGGCCGGTGGGTGCGTGACCATGAATTCTCGGCACTCGGTCCACTGGGTCGGTCGCAGGGACTAAACTGGGTTGCATATGAGCACAACAGAGCCGAATCAGGATGCCGCCGTGACGAGTGACGAAGCAATTTCGAATAGGTCGGCACCGGCGCCCACCGACTCGACCCCCGCCCCGGACGCTGCGTCCGAAGAAGCTCCGCAGCTTACTTTCGCCGACCTCGGAATCGAGGAACGTGTTCTGCAGGCCCTGCGGGACGTGGGATACGAGACACCGTCGCCTATTCAGGCTGCCACCATTCCGCCGCTGATGGCAGGCAACGACGTTGTCGGATTGGCTCAGACCGGTACCGGCAAAACTGCGGCGTTCGCGGTGCCGATCCTCTCGCGGCTCGACGTGTCGCGGCGTGTTCCGCAGGCGTTGGTGTTGGCACCGACGCGTGAGCTTGCGCTGCAGGTGGCCGAGGCGTTCGGCAAGTACGCCTCGCACATCCCTGGCCTGCACATCCTGCCTATCTACGGCGGTCAGGCATACGGTATTCAGCTCTCGGGTCTGCGCAAGGGTGCGCAGATCATCGTGGGTACCCCCGGTCGCGTCATCGATCACCTGGAGAAGGGCACGCTCGACCTGTCCGCCCTCGAGTATCTGGTTCTCGACGAGGCCGACGAGATGCTCAAGATGGGCTTCCAGGAGGATGTCGAGCGAATTCTCTCGGATACTCCCGAGTACAAACAGGTCGCTCTCTTCTCGGCCACGATGCCTGCTGCGATCCGCAAGATCTCCAAGCAGTATTTGCACGATCCTGTCGAGATCACCGTCAAGACCAAGACCTCGACGGCACCGAACATCACGCAGCGCTACGTGCAGGTCGCACATCAGCGCAAGCTCGAGGCACTGACACGAATCTTCGAAGTCGAAGAATTCGAAGCGATGATCATGTTCGTCCGAACGAAGCAGGCCACCGAGGAGCTCGCCGAGAAGCTGCGCGCACGGGGATTCTCCGCGGCCGCGATCAACGGTGACATCGTGCAGGCTCAGCGCGAGCGGACCATCGGTCAGCTCAAGAACGGCCAGATCGACATTCTCGTTGCCACCGACGTCGCGGCTCGTGGTCTCGATGTCGATCGCATTTCACACGTCATCAACTACGACATTCCGCATGACACCGAGTCGTACGTGCACCGCATCGGTCGTACCGGGCGAGCGGGCCGAGCCGGTCAGGCGTTGCTGTTCGTAGCGCCACGGGAGCGTCACCTGCTCAAGGCGATCGAGCGTGCGACGCGTCAGCCGATCACCGAGATGCAGTTGCCGAGTGTCGACGACGTCAACGCGCAACGCGTCACCAAGTTCGGGGACTCGATCACCGAGAGCCTCGAGAGCGAGAATCTCGCTTTGTTCCGCCGGCTCGTCGAGGATTACGTGCAGGCACACGACGTCCCGCTCGCGGATATCGCAGCAGCGCTCGCCGTGCAGTCCCGCGACGGTGAAGCGTTCTTGCTCAAGCCCGAGCCGCCCGCCCCGCCGCGCGCACCACGGGAGCCACGCGAGCCGAGGCCTCCGCGCACGTTCGACGCAGACGCGGCCGATTCTCATCACCGTAAGACCGGTCAGGAGATGGCGACGTATCGGATCAGCGTCGGCAAGCGTCATCACGTCGCGCCGGGTGCCATCGTCGGAGCTATCGCGAACGAGGGCGGACTACGCCGCAGCGACTTCGGGCACATCAGCATCAGACCGGATCACTCGCTCGTGGAACTGCCTGCGGATCTAGCCGACGAGACGGTCGAAGCGTTGCGTCGTACTCGGATCAGTGGGGTGCTGATTCAGCTGACCCCCGACTCCGGGCCTCCGGGACGCAGTGGCGGCGGCGGCAAGTTCAAGGGCAAGCCCAGGCGCTGAGAAAGCCGATAAGTAGACAGACACCGTCTGCCTACGCGTCGCACCCTGTTTCAGACGGTGCGACGCGTAAGTGGACGGTGTTTCTCTTGGGCGGACCCGCCTTCGTCAGCCCATGATCCGCTGCAGAAACTGCCTCGTCCGCGGCTCGGTCGGATTGACCAGTACTTCCTCTGGCGTTCCGCGCTCGAGGACGATGCCGTCCTCGATGAAGAGAACTTGATCGGCGACCTGCTGGGCGAAGCGGATTTCGTGGGTGACGATCACCATCGTCCACCCCTGTGCTGCAAGATTTTTGATGACGGCGAGTACTTCGCCGACCAGTTCGGGATCGAGGGCGGAGGTCGGTTCGTCGAACAGCATGAGCTTCGGTCGAAGCGCCAAGGCTCGGGCGATCCCGACGCGTTGTTGCTGGCCGCCGGACAGTTGGAACGGGTATTGATCGGCTTTGGTTTCGAGGCCGACCTGCTCGAGCAGGGTGAGAGCGTCGGCGATCGCTTCGTCTTTCGGACGCTTCTGGACGATCACCGGACCTTCGATGATGTTCTGCAGGACGGTTTTGTGTGGGAACAGATTGTGGCTTTGGAAGACCATTCCGCTTTGCGCCCGCAGGAGTCGAAGGTCTGCCGCGGACACTGTGGTTGCGAAGTCCACAGCGACGTCACCGATCCGGATCGACCCGGAATCGGCGGGGTCGAGTGCATTCAACGATCTGAGCACCGTCGTCTTGCCGGATCCGGACGACCCGATGATCACGGTGACGCTCCCCGCCGGGACGGAGAAGGAGACGTCGCACAGCACGTCGATCTCGCCGAACGACTTTTTGAGTGCCTTGACGTCGAGAAGGTCGGTCATTTCGCCACATACCTGTCGAGTCGGACTTCGAGTTTTCCTTGGAAGAAGGAAAGAATCATGCAGATCACCCAGTAGTACAGAGCGGCAACGCTGTAGAGAGCGAAGAAGTCGAACGTCGGTGCGGCTGCCAATTGCGCGACGCGAAGCAATTCGGTCACCAGAATGGTCGACGCCAGCGAGGTGTCTTTGACGAGTGAGATCAACGTGTTCGACAGCGGAGGCACAGCGGTACGCAGAGCCTGGGGAAGAATGATGCGCTGCAGCGTCGTTCGGTAACCCATGCCGATGGTCTGCGAGGCTTCCCATTGCCCCTTCGGCACGCTGAGGATGGCCGCTCTGATGACCTCGGCCGCATAGCCGCCGACGTTCAAGCTGAATGCGACCACCGCAGCTGGGAACGGGTCGATCACCACTCCGAACTGCGGCAGCGCGTAGAAGACGATGAACAACTGCAGCAGTAGCGGCGTGCCTCGAACGATGGACACGTAGAAGCGCGCTACCGAAGACAATGCTGTGTTCGACGAGATGCGCGCCAGTGCAACTGCGAGCGCGATGACGAGACCGATGGCGAAGCTGATGGCCGTCAGCGGGATGGTCATCGTCAGCGTTGCCTTCAACATCGGCCACAGATTGTCGAGGATCAGATCGAACTTGGATTGTGGTTCGACCCCTGATGCGTCCGACGTCGGTGCCTGGGTGTCTGCCGTCGGCGCGGCGACGGCGGAACCGAAGTACTCGGTGGAGATCCGGTCGAGCGTTCCGTCCGCCTGCAAAGTGTCTATCGCATTGTCGATTTCGTCCATCAGGCCGCTGTCTTTGCGGGCCGCGAATGCCTGGTAGCTGGTGTCTCCGGTCTGCGCCGCTACTTTGACGCCGGTGTCGCCGGTCTGTTTCAGATACTCGGCGATAGCGAGACTGTCGTTGACGGTGGCGTCGACGCGCCCGTCTTTGACGAGAGTGACGGCTTGCACGAACCCTTCGACGGCTTCGACTTTTGCGCCTGCGTCAGCGGCGACCTGAGCCCAGTTGCTGGTCGAGGATTGTGCGGTCGTCTTGCCGGCGAGGTCTGCGACGGAGGTGATCGACGTGCTGTTCGCCGAGTCGAGGATTTCGCCTTCGGAGACCGTGTACGGCTTGGACAGGTCGTATGCGTTCTGTCGATCGGGGTTGATCGTGACCTGATTGGCGATCAGGTCGAAACGCCCGGATTGAAGTCCGGCGAAGATCGAGTCGAACGGCGTTTGTACGTACTCGACGCGGACGCCGAGTTCGCCCGCGACGGCATCGACCACGTCGATGTCGTACCCGGTGAGTTGTCCGTTCGAGCCCTGAAAGCTGAACGGGCTGTAGGTGCCTTCGGTACCGACGACGAGGACACCGTTGTCCTTGACCGTATCGATCAGTGGTCCTGTGGAGGACCCACACCCGGCCACGGACATCAGTGCGACCAGCACGGCCAGCAGGGCGAGCACTTTGCGATGCACTTCGAAGTAGGCCTTCCGTCATCTCGTTCGGTAGAGGAAACCTACCCGTCGATCTCTATTTCTGCCGATACGACCACGGCGTTGTTCATCGGTAGTGCTGCCGTTCCGATGGCGCTGCGCGCATGAGCTCCGACTTCGGGGCCGAACACTTGCAGGATCAGATCGGAGAAGCCGTTGATGACGGTCGTCGTCTGGGTGAACCCGTGATCGGCGTTGACCATTCCCGAGACCGTGAGCCAGGCGCTGATTCGATCGAGGTCGCCGATAGCGCGTTGCACGCTGGCGAGTACCGCCAGGGCCGTGTCTCGTGCAGCGTCCGTGGCCTCGTCGAGGGAGATGTGCGACGGCACTGCGCCGAAGGGGCCTGCCATCGATCCGTCCGCCCGCTGCGGTGAGTGACCCGTGACGTACACCCGGCCGCCTCGAACGCGAACCCATTCGAAGGAGAATTGGAATCCCGGCGGCGCGTGAGCCTCGGCGGGAAGGACGAATCCCAGTTCTTCCAACTTGCGTTCGATGTGCATCTCAGTGGTACCTCCGTGCCGGAATTCCGTTGATCGTGCGCACCGTCCATCCAGTCTCGTCGCGGACGAGAGTGGACACCCCTGCGTTGAGGATGCGCGGCGACGGTACACCGCGGATGGCGCCGAGAATCGCTCGGATGATGCCGCCGTGGGCGACCGCGATCACGGAGGAGTCCGAAAACGTTTGCGCAATCTCATCGACAGCGCGCACTCCCCGCTCGATCAGGGTGCCGCGCGGCTCCAGCCCTGGATACAGTCCGTCCGGCCAGTGTGAGTACGCGTCGTAGTCGGTGAATCCCTCGGCCTCGCCGAAGTGTCGTTCGGCGAGATCGGGATAGGTGGCGCTGCGCTCGATCCCGAGATGCGATCCGATGATGTCCGCCGTCTCGGAAGCCCTCGACAATGGCGAACTCACCAACAGGTCCCAGGTGTGGCCCTCGAGTTCGTACACGGCTTCGCGGGCTTGCGCGCGGCCGGTCGAGTTCAGTGGGATATCCGAGGAGCCTTGGAGGCGACCGTGCAGATTCCAGTCGGTTTCGCCATGTCGAACCAGTGCCAGCAAAGTCATAGTGTCCGGAGAGTATCCCAGCTACTGGAGAGTACGGTCGAAAGAGACAACGTGGTCGAGTCCGGAGGGACCAAAATGAATCTTGCCCTGACAGAGAAGGAAGCCGCATTTCGTGATGAAATGCGGACTTTTTTCACCACTGAGATTCCCGCGGAAATACGCGAGAAGAGCAAGGTGGGCATCGAGCTGAGCCGTCAAGACATGGTGACGACGATGCAAATTCTCAATGCGAACGGTCTGGCTGTTCCGCATTGGCCTGCAGAGTTCGGCGGGCGGGATTGGACGCCGGTTCAGCGTCATATCTGGCTCGACGAGATGCAGCTGGCCTCGGTACCCGAGCCACTGGCATTCAACGCCTCGATGGTCGGACCGGTGATCGCTACTTTCGGCTCGCAAGAGATGAAGGAGAAGTTCCTCCCGAAGACGGCGAATCTGGACATCTGGTGGTGTCAGGGATTCTCCGAGCCCGAGGCAGGATCGGACCTCGCATCGCTGCGAACCACCGCCTTGCGCGACGGCGACGACTACATCGTCAACGGCCAGAAGACGTGGACGACGCTAGGGCAGTACGCCGACTGGATCTTCGCTCTCGTCCGGACCAACCCGGATGCCCCTAAGAAGCAGGCGGGGATCTCGTTCCTGCTGATCGATTTGAACACGCCCGGCATCACGGTGCGCCCGATCAAGTTGATCGACGGCAGCGTCGAGGTCAACGAGGTGTTCTTCGAAAACGTCCGTGTTCCAGCGGAGAACCTTGTGGGCGAGGAGAACCAGGGGTGGAGCTACGCGAAGTTCCTACTCGGCAACGAACGCACCGGTGTCACCCGGGTCGGACACACGAAGGTTCGTCTGGAACAGGCAAAGAAGCATGCGGCCGCCACCGCCGTTGCCGACGGCACGCTGCTCGAAGATCCGATCTTCGCGGCGCGGTTCGCCGAGCTCGAAAACGAAGTTCTCGCACTCGAACTCACACAGCTGAGAATGGTGTCGGGATCTTCTGACGGCAAGCCGAATCCTGCGTCGTCGATTCTGAAGCTTCGCGGATCGGAGTTGCAGCAGGCGGCTACCGAGATGTTGATGGACATCGCAGGACCCGATTCGCTTCCCTACGAGGCCGGCGACGACATCGACAGTCCCGGTTGGGCACAACGTTCGGTACCGACGTACCTCAACTACCGCAAGGTATCGATCTACGGCGGCTCCAACGAAGTGCAGCGGCAGATCATCGCATCGACGATTCTCGGATTGTGAGGGGCAGGACATGGATTTCGAACTGAACGAAGAACAGAAACTCCTGCGTGACACCACTCGTGAGGTGCTGTCGAGGGCGTATGACACCGAGAAGCGGAACAAGATCGTTGCCGCGGAACCTGGTTGGTCGGCCGATGTGTGGAAGCAGCTCGCCGAAGTCGGGCTACTCGGACTGAGCTTTTCCGAGGACGACGGCGGCATGGATGCCGGTCCGGTGGAGATCATGGCCGTCATGACCGAGGTCGGACGTCGCCTCGCCCCGGAGCCGATACTCGATGCGGTGCTCGTGCCGGGCGGGTTGATCTCCGAGGTCGGAAGTGTCGATCAGCGTCGACGCGTCTTGCCCGGCGTAGCCGAAGGCAGTACGTTGCTTGCCTTCGCGCACAACGAAACCGGCAGCCGTTGGCCGAACGTCACGGTGAGTACTTCAGCGACCGAGGACGGCGGTTCGTGGTCCATCACCGGTACGAAGAATCCGGTCCCATCAGGCGGCAGCGCCGATGTACTGGTGGTCAGTGCCACGCTTCCCGGCGGCGGGGTAGGCCTGTTTCTCGTCGACGGCGATGCGACGGGGCTCGATCGTAAGTCCTACCAGACTCACGATGGCGGCCGGGCGGCCCAGATCACGCTGACCGATGTCGCGGCCGAGCCGTTGGGTGATGGCGTAGATGCGAGCGCGGCCATCGTCGCTTCGGAGGTGAAGGCTCAGGCTGCACTGTGCGCCGAAGCTGTCGGTGCCATGGAAGAGGCATTGAGGCTGACGACGGACTATCTGAAGCAGCGCAAGCAATTCGGTGTTCCGCTCGCCAAATTCCAGGCGTTGACGTTCCGGGCAGCGGATATGTACGTCTTGCTCGAACTGGCGCGCAGTATGGCGCTGTACGCGACAATGAATCTCGCGGACGACGTCGTCGATCCGCTCGTGGCCTCGCGGTCGAAGCTGCAGATATCTCGGTCCTCGCGCAAGCTGGGGCAGGAGGCGATTCAGCTGCACGGTGGTATCGGCGTCACGGCCGAATATCCGGTCGGACATTACGTCAGCAGGCTCGTCGCGATCGAGCACACGCTCGGCGGTGCCGACGAGCACCTGCGCGTGCTGTCGAAGTAGCAAGGTCCGACAGGTGAGTGGGAATCGGAGAGATTCCCACTCACCTGTGTGGGGAGCTGTCTCGGTGTTCGTTCTCCGTAAATTCTCCGTACCCCGAGTGTTCCCTTTGGAGGGTTTGGCTACTGTGAACTACAGGGCATGCGAAAAGTGTGCCCACGAGAAGGCCGATCGGAAGCGAGACACCGATGAAGGCTCGGACGGCTGAGTACCCACGCCCGAATCACTGCCTCCTGCACCTCAGCGATACCCACCTTGTCGAGGGTGGTGATTTGTACGGTGGAGTGGACAGTACGGCCACGCTGCGTCGCATCCTCGCAGACGTCGAGACGTCCGGCGTGCGCCCCGATGCGCTGGTATTCACCGGCGATCTCACCGACCGAGGTGAGCCGGGTGCTTACGACACGCTGCGGGCGCTGGTCGAGCCGGTTGCCGATGCGCTAGGTGCCCGGATCATCTGGGCGATGGGAAATCACGACGACCGTGCGACCTTCCGGTCCAGGTTACTCGACCAGGCGCCGACGACCGTGACGGTCGACCGTGTGCACGAGGTGGCAGGACTTCGCATCATCACGTTGGATTCGACGGTTCCCGGTCACCACTACGGCGAAGTGACGCAAGCCCAATTGGATTGGCTTGCAGGCATTCTCAAGACGAAAGCCGAATTCGGCACCATTCTGGCGATGCATCACCCGCCGGTGCCTGCGGTGTTGGATCTTGCGGTGCTGGTGGAGTTGCTCGATCAGCACCGACTCGCGGATGTGCTCCGTGGGAGCGACGTCAGATCCATCCTGGCCGGTCACCTGCACTATTCGACTTCGGCGACCTTCGCAGGCATTCCGGTGTCCGTTGCGTCCGCTACCTGCTATACCCAGGACCTCAACGTCCCACCCGGTGCTACCCGGGGCCGGGATGGTGCTCAGGCCTACAACCTCGTCCACCTCTACGACGACAACGTCGTGCACTCGGTTGTCCCCATCGGAACCTACGAGACAGTCGGTGAATACGTCTCCGCCGAAGAGGTCGTTCGGCGTCTGGACGAGGCTGGGGTGACCATCGCCGAAAGCGCACGGCGGCCGAGGTTCAGCAGTATCTAGCTTTCCCAGGGCGCGACGATGGGGAAGTACCTTTCGAGGAACTCGGTGACCCGACGGGTCCGCACCTCGAGGTCGACCTCGGGAAAGCTGCCGTCGTTGAGGCAGAAGAAGTCGATCGAGCGTTTGGGCAGAAGGTTCTCCATGGAATGGAGTCCCGAATGCGACGTGGTGTCGATGTAGGTCACTTTGGCGTTCGTCTGCACCACTGCCCGGCCGCTCATCAACGCGTAGTAGTGGTAAAGCGAGTTGGTGACCGAGATGTTGGTGCTGGCCCGGAACACGCTTGCGGCAGTGGCAGCGAACTCGTCGGCGAACTCGTTCTCCATCTCCTGCATGACGCTTTTGCGCAGTGGCGTTGCCGCGTGTTCCAGGTGCCTGGTGGTCATCAGACCGAAGCGGTCCTGCAGCAGTCGACGGTTGACCCGGGCAGCGTTCTCGAACCCGCTGCGATCTTCGTCGTTGTAGCCCAACCCAATTCGGGTGCCGGCTTCGATGAACATGCTGATACCGCCGGGTGAGAAAAACATCTGCGGGCCGACGGGGCGTCCGAAGAACATGTCGTCGTTGGAGTAGAGGAAATGTTCGGACAGGCCGGGGATGTGATGCAGCTGGGATTCGACGGCCTGTGAATTGTGCGTCGGCAGAACGGAGGTGTCGACGAAGAACGTTTCGCTGGGCACGAACGTCACGCGCGGATCTTCGGCGAGCCAGCTCGGTCGGTCGGAATCGGTTGCGACGAAGATGCGACGAATCCACGGTGCGTACATATGGATCGAGCGAAGCGCATACTTCAATTCGTCGATCTGCCGGAATCGTGCGGGTGAGGAGTCACCTTCTCCGACAATGTAGTTCTGCATGCGGCGTGCGCGTTGAGCTTGGAACTCCGCGGAGGAGCCGTCGACCCAGGAGAACACGATGTCGATATCGAAATTGATGTCCGACGCGTGGTCGGCGAACATGTTCTCGATTGTCGGCCAAGACTTTCCGAAGCGTTCGACGGTTCCGCGCACCGCTTCGTCGCGTCGGATGGTGCGGCGGGTCAGTGAGTTCTCGACGGGAAGCACGATCTCCTGGGGCGAAAATGCCCACAGTTCGATCTGAACTGCCGTCGAGGCGCCGTAATGCAGGCCACTGTTCGGTTCGATTCGGGGGCGGTAGAGACGAAAGATGCGGGCGTCGGAGGCGGGCGACAATGATCCGTCGGCTACCAGTACCGTCTTGGCTCGCTTGATGTCAACCGTTTTGGAGTAGAACGGCTCTTGCATGCACGCCTCGACCAGTGCTGCACGCAGTGGCTCGCGCTCGGCAGCATCTATGGCAATGACGGGTCGCTTGTCGTTACCGCGAACCAGCAGGTACCGGATGCGTGCACTGTCGAGTGCCGCGCGGATGAACAGCAGATCGAAGACCATCGCCTGGTGGGGCGTCGTGGACGTGATCGACAAGGCGAATCTTCCGTCGTACGCAACCACATCTGTTCGGTCCGTCAGACGCGCGACGGACTCGGGCGATTCACCGATCACCGGGTCGAGCGTGTCTTGCTCGGGGGCGACCAAATAGATCTCATGGGGCGTGGACGTCGAGGTAATGGTGACCCTTCCGGAAGTGGCGTGCGAGCCGAGAACCCCCGGAGCGTGCCGTCAGTCTATAGCGGAGTGAACCGGAACTATGCGCATGGCAACGAGCACCCCCACGGCCGCGCCTGCCACATCGAATGCGGCGTCGAGGAGGGAACCGCTACGGCCCAACGGTAGGACGGCCTGAAGGATCTCGGACGCTATCGCGAAAGTTGTCGTCCAGAGGGCGGTCCGCAACACCGACACCGCTGCGATACGTGAGGTGTACGCGAGGGCGAAGAAGAGCGTGAAGTGAATGATCTTGTCGCTGTGGGTGAATCCGCTGGGCACGCCTGATGCGGGGGTGAACAGAATGATCATCGCGACGATCAGTGCCAGAGCCAGTGGCACGTAGTAGCGCAGCGGCAGAGGCAACCAGTAGCGGTGCGGCAAGGACATCGCCATCACTCTAGTTGCCCCTGCATTCCCTCTCGCGAGGTCAGAGCTTGCGAAGCACTGCGACGGCGTCGACGCGCTCGACCTGCTCGCCTTCGGGGGTGGTTCCGGTTCGCGCACGATTCTCGGCGACGACGACGGACCATGCCTCGGTGGGGAACAGTGCGGTGACCTCATCGGCTGTGAACAGGATCTCGGCGTGTCCGTGCTGCGCGGCCAGGGCGTCGGAGGGGCTGTGTCCGACGATCAGGAGGTGTCCGCCCGAGGTGACTGCGTCGCCGAAGCGAAGGACTGCCGGCTGGAACTGGGCGGGTGGCAGGTGGAAGAAGTGGGCACTGACCAGGTCGAACGACGTGGCGGGTGGAGCCCACTCGGTGAGATCGCGGTGGAGCCACTTAACGGTTCGGTCACCTTGTGCCTGCCGAGCGCGTTCGAGGGCAATGGGGGAGATGTCGGCGCCGGTGGTCTTCCAACCGTTGTCCGCGAGCCAGAATGCGTCGGCTCCTTCGCCGCTGCCGATGTCGAGGGCGCTGCCTGGCGTGAGCTTCGACGCTTCTGTGGTCAGTACCTGGTTGGCGTGGCCGCTCCAGATGTTGGGTCGTTCCGAGTACAGGTTGTCCCAGAACGGCTGGTCGAAGGCTGCCGGAGCGTCGTCGTGTGTGTGCATATCCATGACAATGCCGACGCACTCGCAGATGCGCAAGTTTATTTGCTGATTCGGCAAATGCGGCCGAAAGGTGTGTCAGACATCGATGAGAACTTTTCCGGTCACGCCGTTCTGAACTGCCTCGTGCGCAGCGGCTGTGCCGGACAAGGGGAACCGGTGCAACGGTAGACCGGCGCTCTCGCCGACCTCGAGAACACCGGCACCTGCCGCAGCGCTGACGTCTTCCCGAGCTGCCTTCAGGGCCGCCTCGCCGACGGTGTAGAGCAGAATGAACTGGTAGCGAGTGTTGAGCACCATGTTCGGTCGTACATCGAGGGTGATCGTGTTGCCGCCGTTGTTGGCGTACACGGCAATCGAGGCACGCGTGGAGATGACAGCGGCATTCAGCTCCGCGTTCTGCGCCGGGGCGACCTCGACCACCAGATCGACCCCGTCCGGGGCGATGGCTCGGATCGAGGCAGCGGCATCACCCGTTGTGTAATTCACTACGTGATGTGCCCCCGCGGAAGTGGCGAGGGCTGCTTTTTCCGGGCCGCTGACGGTCGTGACGACCGTTGCTCCCGCCCAGCGCGCGAGCTGGATCGCCGCATGCCCGACCGCTCCCGCACCACCTGCAACCAGGACCGTCTTGCCGACGAGCGCGCCGGGATGTAACCGCGAGGGGCCATCCTCGGAGACGGTCAGTGCGCGGTGGGCTGTCATGGCGGGTACGCCGAGACTGGCCCCGACGTCGAAGCCGACGTGTTCGGGGAGTCGTACGACGCGTTCGGCCGGGACGACGGTGTATTCCTGTGCTGTTCCGGTCGGCCTCCGGTGCTGTGAGAGGTACAGCCACACCCGGTCACCGACTGCCAGACCTTCGACGCCGGTGCCTGCCGCATCCACGGTCCCTGCACCGTCCTGGTTGGGCACGACCTCTTCGAAGTCGAGTGCGTCCCCGGGGCGCGCACCCGCTCGGTTCTTCCAATCGGTGGGGTTGACACCGGATACGGCTACCTTCACTCGAACCTCGCCCGGTCCCGGTTCAGGTATCTCTCGGTCCACGAGATCGAGTACAGAGGTGTCGCCGGTCCTGGTGTATGTGATTGCCTTCATATCAGGGTGCAACGGGTTGGGCAGTACCGGAAATTCCGGTGATGAAAATTGCCCAGTCGGGTATGCACGTCGAACCCGGTGATGAAAATTGCACAGTCGGGTCTGCACGTCGAACACAGTCGGGTATGCCCGTCGTGGTAGGTATCCCACCACGCCATCTGCACCGTATTTCGAAAGGACAATTCACGTGAATCACGCCGGAGTACTCATCGACGCCTTCGACCGCATCAAAGGGGTCGTCCACGACACCCTCGACGACATTTCTCCCGAGGCGCTCACCTTCAGGCCGGACGAGGAGGCCAACACGATTGCGTGGCTGATCTGGCACTTGACCCGCGTTCAGGATGATCACGTGGCAGGCGTCGAAGGAGGGGAGCAGGTGTGGACCTCGGACGGCTGGGAGGGCAGATTCGGCCTACCGTTCGAGAGCTCTTCGATCGGCTACGGCCACAGCGCCGACGATGTCGCCCGGGTGAGCGCCGACGCCGACCTTCTCCGCAGCTACCACGACTCGGTACACGCCAGGACAGTCGCCTATCTCGGCTCGCTGACGGCCGAGGATCTCGATCGCGTCGTCGATCAGCAGTGGGATCCCCCGGTGACACTCGGCGTGCGGCTGGTGTCGGTGGTGTCCGATGACCTCCAGCACTGTGGACAAGCGGCCTATGTACGGGGCTTGTTCGAGCGGAAGTAGCTGCTCACCGTACGTCCGCTTGGCTCAGCCGTAACGTTTCTGCAGGTTGTCGAGGGTTTTCGCGATGTTCCGACGTTGGAACTGCGGGAATGTCTTTCCGCTCGTGGCGATCTTGTCGAATACGAGCGCTACGGTATCGGGCCACTTCGTGCGGTCGTCGGTCCATGTCTCGGTGACCTTGGTGCCACCGGGCGCCGGTTCGAAGTCGTACCGCCACGTCGCGTTGGCACCTTTGAAGCGAGGAGTCTTCACACCGATCGCGTGGACGCGGAACTCGAACGCGGACCCGGGATCTGCGACAGTGACGGTGCATCGGGTGATCCAACGTGCACGCCCGCGCTTGTTCTTTCCGTCGAACACCATTCCGACGTAAGCGCTTTCGAAGGGGTTGTGCACCACGGCGCCGAGGTTTTCCGGGCTCCAGTTACCCATCTGCGTCGGATCGCTGATGGCTGCGTAGAGAGTGTCGGCGTCAGCCTTGACGATGGCGCTGTCGGACACAGTGAATTCGCGGGTCATGAAGTGGATCCTTTGCGTAGGCCTGGATGGTTGCGAGCGAGGAGTGGTACCAACAACTTTCGTGGCGTCACCTGGGCGAACATCGATGCGATACGGTTGATGGTGCCGGGTATCGCGACCATCTGCCCTTTCGCCATGCCGTCGACGGCGGTCTTTGCGACATCTTCGGGCGATACCCACATCACGGACGGAAGTGCAGCCTCGGCATCTTCCTTCGAAAAGCCCGCTGTCTCACCGAATCCGGTATCCACCGGTCCGGGGCACAAAGCCGTCGCGGTGACTCCGGTTCCGTGTAGCTCGCCACTGAGACTTTGGGTGTACGAAAGGACGAATGCCTTGCACGCGCCGTACCCAGCTTGACCGGGGAGCGGCTGAAACGCCGCGGTCGACGCAACGTTCAGTACGGCACCGCGTCGTCTCGCCGTCATGCCTGGCAGGAATCGGCTGCAGAGGTCGGCGACGGCAGCCACGTCGACCTCGATCATGTTCAACTCGGCTTCCGGGTCCGAGGATGCGACCGGGCCGAGCGTGGACAGTCCTGCGTTGTTCACCAGGATGTTCGGTACCAGTCCCAGAGCTTCGATTCGGCCCAATAGTTCGCTCCGCGCAGATCGCTCGGACAGGTCCGCGGAGAGGACCTCGGCTCGGACTCCGCGCGCATTCAATTCCTCGGCCAGAGCGCTCAATTTTTCGCCGCTTCGCGCCACGAGGGTCACCCCGTGCCCACGGCCGGCTAGTTCGCGGGCAATCGCTGCCCCGATTCCGGAGGAGGCCCCCGTGACGACGGCAGTGCTGTCGGGCGTAGGTCGAGGGAGGCTCATGGGTCCACCGTAGCGAAGCAACAGTTCGAGCACCCCTACTCATGAGCGCGATCAGAACATCTCTCGCTGGGATTCTTGTTCGAGCACCTGGTCGAGATCGGCGAGTCGATGCATCGCCGACACCTGCCGCGCTGTTCGATGGTTCTTTGCCAGCCGCTCCCGGTGGCGGTGTACGAACGACCAGTACCCGGCCGTGAACGGGCACGCGTCCGGGCCGAGGCGCTTCTTCGGGTTGAATTCGCAACCACCGCAATGATCGGTCATGCGATCGAGGTACGCGCCACCCGATGTGTACGGCTTCGTGGCGATCAACCCGCCGTCGGCATGCTGGCTCATGCCGATCACGTTGACCGGCATGACCCAGGCGAATCCGTCGACGAATGCGGTGGCGAACCATTCGGTCAGTGCTTTCGGGTCGTATCCACGCTGGAGTGCGAAGTTGCCGAGAATCATCAATCTGGGGATGTGATGCACCCACCCGCGCGCATTCAGTTCCGTCAGAGTGTGTGACAGGCACGCCGCGATCGGGTGTTCACCGTCGAGGTCGGTGAACCACTTCGGTAGTGGCTCATGGGCATCGAGCTCGTTGCGGTCGAGGTAGTCCGGGCCGAAATGCCAGTACAGGTGCCATACGTACTCCCGCCAGCCGAGCACCTGGCGGATGAATCCTTCCACCGACGCGAGCGGGGCATCGCCGTCGCGCCAAGCCTGCTCGGCGGCCTGGACTACGTCGAGAGGTTCGAGGAGTCCCATGTTCAGCGGCACCGACAGTAGTGAATGCGCCATCGCCCAGTCCTGACTCATCACGGCGTCCTCGTATTTGCCGAAGTCGGCGAGACGATAGGAGACGAAGTGCTGCAGGGCTTCCCGAGCCTCGTCGGCGGTTACCGCGAACAGTCGTGGGCCGTCCTGTCCGACGGTCGGGAGGTCCACAGCATCGAGGTCTGCCCGGACGGAATCGTCGATGTCGTCCTCGGTCGGCCACCACGGCGGATCGATGCCGAGTGTCGATCGCTTCTTCGGAGGTGGTTCACGATTGTCCGCATCGAGGTTCCACACCCCGTCGACCGGCTCCTCACCTGCCATGAGTACCTCGAAGCGTCTGCGCTGGTCGCGGTAGAACGCCTCTAGGCGGAACTGATTGCGGTTGCCGGCCCACTCGGCGAAATCCGTTCGGCTCAGCGCGAACATCGGTGTCGGCAACACATCCAGGACGACACCCTCGTCGAGAAGTTTCTGGACGAAACGCTCCGCAGCGTGCGAGGTTGGTTCGAACACCAGCACCGGCCGTCCGTACTGTTCGAGGCCGTCTCGGTACGTTTCGGTCTTCAGATAGGTCGAGCGATCGCCTAGTTCCGCGGCGAGATGTCGCATCCCCGAGAGGACCAGATGCAGCTTCTGTCGATGGAACGGACGTGTCCGGCACACTCGTGCGCTCTCGATCAACAGGACTTCGCGATGGATGTGCTCACTCGTCGAGTGAAAGTGCGGGCCGAGTTGATCACCGAACAACCAGAGCGGAGCGGAGGACATAGTTGCAGAGTGCTCGAGTCGAGGGAAGAACAAACTCTTCCTCGGTCAGGTACATGTATTTCGAACACCGAGCGAGCGGAAAGTGAATCTTTACCCTCGGTGGCCAGCCGGACTTGACCGCGGCCTCTCGATCGCATCAACTTGTGGCGTGACCGTGAAAAAAGGTGTGTCCAGACGTGGATTTCTTCGGTCCTCGTCCATCGCAGTGGCAGCGGTCGGAGCGGCTTCGGCGGTCCCGGTCCTCGCTCACGCGCAACAAGGCTCGTTCGTCCCGTTCCAGCACGGCGTCGCCTCGGGTGATCCGACGCCCGAGGCCGTCATTTTATGGACTCGGGTCACTCCTACTCCTGATGCCCTCCCCGGTTCCGGCATCGGGCCTGCCACCGAGGTTCGATGGAGAGTGGCTACCGATCCGGAGCTGACGGCGATCGTCCGCAGCGGCACGGTGTCGACGAGCCCGGACTCCGATCACACGGTCAAAGTCGACGTCGACGGCCTTTCGCCGGCGACGACGTACTACTACAGCTTCGAAGTCCAGGGTGGCGATGCAGCAGGCACGCAATCGGTAGTCGGCACGACCCGCACGGCTCCGGCCAACGACGCCGAAATCGACGGACTCAGGTTCGGTGTCGTCTCGTGCTCCAACTGGGAGTCCGGGTTCTTCGGCGCCTACCGCCATCTGGCCACACGCACCGATCTCGACGCGATCATCCATCTCGGCGATTACATCTACGAGTACGAGACCGGTGGTTTCGCCGGCAAGAACGGCGTCGTTCGGCAGCACGATCCGGTGCACGAGATCGTCAGTTTGCAGGACTACCGGATCCGGCACGGTCAGTACAAATCCGATCCGGATCTCAAAGCCGCTCACCTCGGGGTGCCGTGGATCTGCACGTGGGACGATCACGAATCGGCCAACGATGCGTACGACGGTGGCGCGCAGACTCACCAGCCCGAGACCGAGGGACCGTGGTCGGTTCGTAAGGCGAACTCGGTACAGGCCTATTTCGAATGGATGCCCGTACGCGCAGCCGGTACCCCGCAGAATCGCCACATCTACCGACGATTGCGCTTCGGAACGTTGCTCGAGCTGTCGATGCTGGATTTGCGGACCTATCGGTCCCAGCAGGTGTTGCCGTTCCAGGGCGGCGACGTCGATTCCCCGAATCGCACGATCACCGGGGCGGACCAGATGGAGTGGCTCACCGAGGGACTGGTGAGTTCGCCGACGCAATGGAAGATCGTCGGGAATCCGGTCATGATCACCCCGGTTCTTCTCCCTCCGCTCGAGAGCGAAGCGGCTGCCGCGTTGACCGGCCTGCTCGGGATTCCCGCTGGTGGGTTGCCGTACAACGCCGATCCATGGGACGGGTACACCGCGGACCGTAAGCGGCTGCTCGGTGCGATCGCAGAGAAGAACGTGCGCAACACCGTCTTCATCACCGGCGATATTCACTCTTCGTGGGCATGTGACGTTCCAGTCGACGCAGCGCGCTACTTCCAGACCGGTGCCGTCGCCACCGAGCTCGTCGTCACGTCGGTGTCCTCGGCGAACATCGATGATCTGACGAAGACGGACCCGCACACGCTCAGCAGAGTCGCCGAGGCCGCATTGACCACGCTCAACCGCCACATCAAATACGTCGACCTCGACAGTCACGGGTTCGGCGTCTTCGATGTGACGCCCGCGGGCGTCCAGATGGATCACTGGTACCTCGATGCCAAGGAAGACCCGCTCAGCGGCATCTATTGGGGTGCGGGATTCGCGGTTCCCGACGGGTTGGCGCGGGTGGATCCGGTAGCTCTACCCGTTCGCGCGTAGTCGCTCCTGACACCGACTCGGTACGCACCGGCATACTTACATCTATGGCTGTACCGAAAATCGTGCTGTTCTACGTCTTCACCCCGCTACCGGACCCGGAGGCAATCCGGCTGTGGCAGCACACGCTGGCCGCGTCCAACAATCTCGGTGGCAGGATCATCATCTCCGAGCATGGGATCAATGCGACCGTCGGCGGCGAACTCGCCGACGTCAAGCGCTATGTCCGAGGAACGCGGAGCTACCCAGCCTTCAAAGACGCCGACATCAAGTGGTCGGAGGGTCTGGGTGAGGACTTTCCACGGCTTTCGGTCAAGGTCCGGTCGGAGATCGTGACCTTCGGGGCAGCGGAGGAACTGAAGGTCGACGCCGACGGAGTGGTCGGCGGGGGAGTGCACCTGAGTCCCGCGCAAGTGAACGAACTTGTCGATCGTCGTGGTGACGACGTCGTCTTCTTCGACGGCCGCAATGCGTTCGAGGCGCAGATCGGCAAATTCAAGAACGCTGTGGTGCCCGAAGTGGACACCACCCGCGACTTCGTTGCGCAACTCGACTCGGGGCAGTTCGATCATTTGAAGAAGAGTCCCGTCGTCACTTATTGCACCGGTGGAGTGCGATGCGAGGTGCTTTCCTCGCTGATGCGCTCACGAGGTTTCGAAGAGGTCTATCAGCTGGACGGTGGAATAGTGCGCTACGCCGAGGCCTACGGCGACGATGCGCTGTGGGAGGGATCGCTGTACGTCTTCGACAAGCGCATGAATATCGACTTCTCCGACCACACGTCGGTGATCGGCCGGTGCACGGTGTGCGCGAACCCGACTTCCCGATACCAGGATTTCGACGACGACGAGGGCCGCGGGCTCCGCCTGGTCTGTGTCGATTGTGCCTGAGCCACTTCCGTATCGGCACGGTTTGGCGCCGTTGCGCATTCGACTTCCGCACCAGGAGTCCTCGAAGACCGTGCTCGAGTACCTCAGTCGCGACTACCCGGCCGATCCGTGGGGCCAGTCGATGATCTCCGGTGAGGTCGTCGACGAGAAGGGGCGGCCGTGGTGCAGCGAAAGTGCTTATGCTCCTGGTCGATTCGTGTACTTCTACCGAGACCCGGTGCCGGAGACTCCGGTGCCGTTCGAGATGGACGTCCTCTACGACGGGGACGGCATCGTCGTGGTCGACAAGCCGCACTTTCTGGCAACGATCCCGAGGGGAAGACACGTCACCGAAACCGCGACGGTGCGTGCGCGTCGGATGTTCGACTGTCCGGACCTCACGCCGGCCCATCGGCTCGATCGGGCGACGGCGGGAGTCCTCATCTTTACCCGCACCAAGGAACTCCGACGGCCGTACCAGGAGCTCTTCTCGTCGAGATCGGTACTCAAAGAGTACGAGGCGATCGCGCCTTACGATCCGACACTGGAATTGCCGCGGGTGGTTCGCAGTCGAATCATCAAGGAGCACGGGGTCATGGTGGCGCATGAGGAACCGGGCGAGCCGAACAGTGAAACACGGGTCGAAATGATCGAGATCTTGGGTGCACGCGCGCGCTATCGACTCTTCCCGAAGACGGGCAAGACGCACCAGCTACGAATTCACCTCTCTTCGTTGGGCATACCAATCGAAGGTGATCCGTTCTATCCACGGTATCGGTCGGTGCCGGGCGACGACTTCACCGAACCCTTGAGGCTTCTCGCGCGGGCGGTGGAATTCGAAGACCCGATCACCGGCGCTTCGCGTCGCTTCCGAAGCGAGCGGAGTCTGTCCGACTGAACTGTTCTCGGCTACGCGCCGATAAGAGACACTGCGAACGAACGCACCCCCGGCCGCAGAGCGGGCGGGGGTGCATTCGAGGTGAAATCGTTACTGCGCGCGAGCCATCCCGCGCTCTATGGCGGCGATGATCTGCGGACGTAGCTCGGCAGCGGGGACGATATGGTCCACCGACCCGACCTTTTGTGCGCGTTGAATGTTGTGGATCGCCTCGAATTCGGCGGCCACTTCACCGAGCTTCGAGTTGCGGACGTTGCCGCGCTCGGTTGCCAACTCGACGCGGATGCGAGCGCGTTCGGCGTCGGTCTCGGCGGCCGTCAGCTTCGCCTCGATGTCGAGGACTCGCGGATCGGCTGCGGTCCTGGCGTTGACGTCCCGCGTGAACACCACTGCCGCTGCCGGTGCGCCACCGAGAACGGAAGCGAACGATCCCTCGACTGCCAACACCTCCATGTTGTCGTTGAGCGCTCCGGAGAACACCACGAATGCGCCTCCGTGGTAACGGGATACGACGCAGAACACGATTGGACCGTCGAAGTTGACTATCGCGCGGCCGATCTCGGCGCCGTACTCGAGCTGGATGTTGCGTAGAGACTCCGGTGAACCGTCGAACCCGGACAGGTTGGCGAGCACCACGATCGGCCGACTTCCACTGGCGGCGTTGATGGCTCGTGCGGTCTTCTTCGAGGAATTCGGGAACAGTGTGCCCGAAGTCCACTGGTCGGGCCCGTCGGACGGGAACCATCCCTTACGCGGGATCGCTCGCGACTCGATGCCGATGACGCTGACCGGAATACCCGCCAGGTGGGCGTCGAAGACGACCGAAGTGTCCGCGTCGGCCATGTCTGCCCACCGTTCGAGGACAGAGTGATCCTGGTCGACGACGGCACGCATGACCGTGCGAATGTCGAACGGCTTCTTGCGATCCGGGTTGGTGGCGGAGGAGAAGATGTCACCGACGGTGGTGAAGTCGGAAGACGGGTGCACGTGGGGGTAGCTCCGCACGTCGCGTTCGGTCGGGTCGGTGGTGAGTGCGCGTCGCGGGAACTTTTCACCCGGTGCCGTATAGGCATGTTCGTAGTGCGCGAACAGCACCTCACACGCGGCACGCAGGTTCGGCGCCCAGTACTGTGCCTGGCCGTTCGGGCCCATGACGCGGTCGTAGCCGCCGATGCCGAAGTTGTCCTCTGCGGAGACGCCGCCGGAGTAGTCGAGTGACTGCTTGCCGGTCAGGACCATGGCACTGTCCGGGGTCATCACGAGAATGCCCTTGGTGTGCGCCAACATCGTGGCCTCGGCATTCCAATACGGCTGTGCGCCGACGTTGATGCCCGCGACGACGATGTTGATTTCGCCGCCCGCCTGGGTGAACGTGATGATGCGACGAAGCCCACGTGATACCCAGTCCATGTTCTCGGTACCGGTACTCATCGAGATGGTGGCACCGGAGGACAGTGCGAACCACTCGACGGGGGCGCCGAGGCGCTCGGCAAGGTCGATTGCTGCGACTATCCGTGAGCACTCGGCCTCGGCTACGGTTCCCAGCGACTTGGTCGGGTCACCGAACAAGGCAACTCGGGTGACGCCTTCGGGATAGCGGTCGGACGGAGTCGACACGAGTCCGACGATGATGCCCGCAGTATTGCGGCCGTACGGTCGATCGACAGGCGCCAGGGTGGCGGTCTCGTCGAAGTCGTACTCGGTGAACGTCCCACCCGAGCCCGTGAGCAACGGGATCAGCTCGTACGGGTACACGGTTCCGCGTGCCTGCGAGCGCTGAACCTTCTGGGTGTATTCGTCCAGCGGACGCAGTGGCTCGGTCGGCCTGTCGGTGACCTTGGCGACGACACCTGCGCCGGAGCGGTACGAGAATCGGATTGCGACCTCGCGAACAGTCGCACTCGGTCCGTTCCTGAGCCTGGCGATCATCGTGATTTCTTCGAGCCCGGCACCGATGGTGGACGGCGCAATGTGCCGTGCGATTGCAGCGAGGCGATCCTCGGGCACATCGAGTACCGGCCACACGTAGAGGGTGACGCGGTTCGCGTCGAGCCGGTTCTTACCCCGCTGGCTCTGGGCGCGCCGGATCCCGTCGAGGCAGGAGGCGACGGTTCTTTCGATCTCGGGAACAGCGACGACGATGCCGTTGTCATCGAGTTGTGTTGTCACTCCCCGAATTTCGGCAAGAGCCATCAAACGCTCGTCGGACGGATTCTCTTTCGCCGTCAGATGGAACAAGTAGGTTCCGGGCGTGGCAGGAAGCCTGGTGCCGTCGAAGTTCTTCAGGCGCCAGAGGTCGAGGCGCTGCCCTGTCAACGGATGCATGTCGCGAATGACGAGGTCCTCGGCGAGAGGTTCCGAACCCTCGACGCTCGGGCGTCGGAACGTTACATGGCGAACATCGGTGCCGCATACGGTGATCGTGATCCGACGCCAGTTCTTGGTCCGGGGATGTTCGGTGAGAACGGACTGGACGGTGCTCGCGATGTCGTCGCCGCTGGCCGGGGCATCGGGCCACGCCAGATACAGGTCGACGGCAAGGTGTTCCGGCGCAGGCCCGGCGATGTCGTCGATCGCATCGATCGTCGCGGAGAGTGAAGCGAACGTGGTTGCGGCCGAGACCAACTGGAGTCGCTCGCCGGCGAGCTCGAAATTGCCGGTGACGAACCGAACCCCGTCTCGGTCGAATGCCTCGACGTCTTCGAGATCGCGAATCTCGTAATACTGGCGAGTGATGACCTCGAGCAGTGCGCCGGGCTCGTCGATCCGTGAGCCCAACAGATCGATCAACGGCTCGGGGGTTGAGACGAGCGCATCGATGCGAGCCGCGTGGTCCGGCGCGTCGGGGTTTTCGGCAAGGTACTGCAAGCTGCCACGTACCCCGTCGTGGACCTGGTCGCGTGAACGTCGGATCGAAGGGGCGTCGAAAAGGCGAAAGCGCAGGTTGCGAGCGACGTCACCGATGACGGGGTACCGAGCCTGAGTCGCAACGATCAGGCGCTCGAGAACCTCACCGATAGCAGAACCTGCAGCGGGCTGCGCTGCCGAATCCGTCAGCCAACGATCGAGGAGTGCCGAGACGACCGGAACTTGATTCTCGATACGTTGAAGTGCGAGGAATACCCGATATACGGCCTCTTCGAGTTCTGGGCTGCGCTCGAGGTCCTCGGCGCCGTAGTGCCGCAGTGCGCGAGAAAGCTTGCCGCGGAACGACTCCGGAAGTCCCTGAATGTCTGCATCGAGAGAGTGCAGAAATGAGTGGAAGTGTTCGCGCGGGCTGTGTACCCGTTCGTCCGTGTTCTCCTCGTCCATGGTGGGACGGTTGCGGGAGAGTTCGCACATATCGGCGAATGTGTTGAGAAGTGCCAACTCTGCGTCGACGACCTGAGAATCATCGCACGCAACCTCGTTGCGCACTGTCTCGTAGTCGGAGAGCAGAGCCTGTACGCGGGAGGCGTTGACGTCGAAACCGGTGATGAGGGCCGACAGCTCGTCGAGATACGACAGCGCTTTGCATCGCGGTGTCTCACCTTCGGGGCGGTCCACGGTTCGGAACTCCACGCGAGCGGTCTGTGTGGATGCCTTCTGCTCGCCTGCTTGATCGACACGCAGCAGAGCGGCACCGGAATCGACCTGGCCGTTGACCGAGGCCAAGACCTCGCGTACGCGGCCGGCGTACGGCGACCGGACGGCAGTTTCCATCTTCATGCTCTCGAGCACGACCAGGGTCTGGCCTGCCTCGACCTCGTCGCCGACCGCAACCGGCACGGCAACGACGACGGCGGGCGCTGGAGCACGGACCAGTCCGGCTTCGTCCTGGCTTATCTGATGGCTGATGCCATCCACTTCGACGAGGAAGTGCGCGGCGCCTGCGACGGTGACGATCGAGAAGCGGCGGTTGCCGAGGACGAGGCGGCTCTCGTACTGACCGAGGCGCTCGATGTCGACCTGCACGTCGCCGCTGTCTCCGTCGACGCGGTAGAGGTGCGGTCCGATCTGACCGACGCCGAGCTTGTAGGCCTGGCCCTGGTAGTTCAGTTCTACGGTCCGGCCGATGGTGTGGCTTGCACGAGGACGGCCACCGCGGGCCGAGGACAGGAATGCGGCACGCTCGCGTCCTTCCTCGACGTCGTAGGCATCGATTGCCGCTGCGATGAGCGCGATGTCTGCCACGGCCGTTGGGCCGGTGGCCGTGCCTGCTTCGGATCTATCGAGCCAGCCGGTGTCGGCGGAGGCGGAAATGACCTCTTCACGGTCGAGCAGATCGATCAGAAACGACTTGGTGGTCGTTCCGCCGTCGATGACCACAGTCGTCTCGCGTAATGCGTTGCGCAGCCGGGCAAGTGCTTCACCCCGGTCACGCCCCCAGGCGATGACCTTGGCGACCATGGAGTCGTAGTCGGGGGGAATGACGTCGCCCTGTGCGATGCCGGTGTCGACGCGGATGCCGCTGCCGAGGGGAAACTTGAGAAGTTCGACGGTTCCCGGTGCGGGTGCGAAACCGTTGTCGGCATCTTCGGCGTTCAGACGCGCTTCGACGGCGTGACCGAACTCGGGTGGGCAATCACCTTCGAGGTGATCACCGTTGGCGACGAGGATTTGCAGTTTCACCAGGTCGATACCCGTGGTGAATTCGGTGATGGGGTGTTCGACTTGTAGTCGGGTGTTGACTTCGAGGAAGGTGAAGATCTTCTGCTCGGGCTGGTAGAGGTACTCCACCGTCCCAGCGCCGGTATAGGAGGCGGCGCGCACGAGTTCGCTGGAGACGGTGCGCAGGTGATCGGCTTGCTCTTGCGTCAGGACCGGCGAACTGGATTCTTCGATGACCTTCTGATTGCGACGCTGGATGGAGCAGTCGCGTACCCCTGGAGCCCAGACGTTGCCGTGGTTGTCCGCGATGACCTGGACCTCGACGTGGCGGGCGTCGGTGACGAGTCGCTCGATGAATACCACCGGGTCGCCGAACGAGCGTTCGGCTTCACCCTGCGTACGTTCGAGCGCGAGTTCGAGTTCGCTCTCCTCGTAGACCTTGCGGATGCCGCGACCGCCGCCACCGCTGCGAGCCTTGATGATCAGTGGGTAGCCGATGGCCTGTGCGTGCCTGCGAGCATCGGCTCGTGTTTCGACGGGTCCGCCGCTCCACGGTGCGACGGGAACACCGACCCGTTCGGCGAGTAGTTTCGCCTCGACTTTGTCCCCGAGAAGGCGCATCGCGTCGGCGGAAGGTCCGATGAAGGTGATCTTCAGTCGTGCGCAGAGGTCGGCGAAGGCTGGATCTTCGGCGACGAAGCCCCATCCGACCCACACGGCGTCTGCGCCGGATTCGACGAGTGCCCGCTCGAGTTCGGCGTGATCGAGGTACGCGGATCCCACCTCGGGCTTACGTAGTACGACGGTCTCGTCGGCCCGCCTGACGAACATTGCGCGGCGTTCTGCCTCGGTGTGGAGGGCAACCGTCCGAATGCCGTAGTCGAACTCGGCGTTGAGTTCCTTGACGGCCCTGATCAGGCGTACTGCCGCCTCGCCTCGGTTCACTACTGCAATCCGTTTGAACAACGTCTCTCTCTCCGTCAGGTGGGTGAAAATGCTCTTCTCGAACGCCGGGCACGTCGTGACGCCCGCGGGTTCTTGTCACTTATCGGGCTTGCTGGGGACGAAACGACACACTCGATCTCGAGAAATGTCTGTGTGGACCAAAGTGGGAGTCGATGTAACAGCCCCCACTCATCGACCTCGATCTCGTTCGTTACCCCGCTGATCCCTCGTCGAAGACGTGGAACAGGTCTGAATGTCGTCCTATTCTAACGGATCACATGATTCTTACCATGTCAACGGCGATATGGGTCGATGTGATTGATCTCGCTTCGTTCAAACCTCCACTACAGCAATGTATTTCACCGAAGTTTTGGAATGTCACTGAAAAAGGTCAGCGAAAGCTTGACGGAATACTGATGAGTAGCGTTGCGACAACGGACATTTCGGTGTCGACGACGTTCATTGATTACCGGCGGGTACGTTACCGGTCGGTACGTGCCACTCGGCGCCGATCGGAATCGGACATAAGGCGCGAAATCCAGAATGCGGGCCCCATACTGCCGATCGAGCTCGGATCACTGGTGGCGGAAAATCGGCTGTGAACCCGAATGGGCTTTTCTTTCGCTTCTTGTGATCTGCCACGACGAAAAGAACCTAGGGTCCGTAGACCGTGATCAATCCGGACGCAGAGACTAGTCTGGTGCGTGCGCGCAAGCACCGTCCCGGTTAACGGACGGCCGTTCGAGGATTTCAGAGGTTCAACAGTGTCGACTGCATCGGTTCCCGGTCGTGGCCAGCAGCCGGATCCCAGCAGGGTCCCGGCTGAAGGGGGCGTTTTCGTGGAGGGCGAAGTATTGACGGAAGGGCATGAAGAGCTCACGGACAGGGTTCTGCGCATGCTGCAATTCCTGCGCGAGATCGTCACCGCTCGCACCGAGCCCGTTTTGCATTACGAAAAACACCTTCGCGTCGAGTGGCTTCAGGCCGACTCGCCCGCGTCTCATCTGGATGCGTCGGCCGAGCAGGGTGGGGTCGTACTCAGGGCCCGGCGGGTCGAGTTCGAAGAACCGCCGAAGCTCCCGGAGATCCTCGAAGGATTCGTCGATACCGAGATGGTGGTCGACAGCCGTCATCTGGACATCGAATTGATCGAATCGGCTTTGGCATCACCTGCGAGCGAGGACGTCGATGCCGACGCCGACTTCGATGTCCGACATGCGTACCAGGTTCGACGTGCGTTCGAAGCGTATTCGACCGAGTGGCGTCGATGGGCAGAATCGGATCGAGAGCAGCGACCGGAAGCCTCGCTCTACCACGCTCTCCAGCTGATGATGCAAGAACTGACTTCGCAACCGGAGTCCATCGAGCTGGTAGTCGCCTCAGGCCTGTTGAGTCTTTCGGCTCTGGGAACTGCAGGAGAGGTCGAGACGCACCTGCTGACCCAGTCGGCAGCAATCGAGTTGGACGTCCGCACCGGAGACTTGCTGGTCAAGCTTGCTGCCAATTCTCAACCGCGATTCGAGGACACTCAGCTGCTGACCGGCCGGGCCGGCTTCGACCCGTCCGGTTCGGTGAAGATGCAGAGTGACCTGCCGAGGCGCATCACCTCGCCTCTCGACGACGACGTCGTGTCCCTACTCGTGGAGTGGGCCGATACTGCGCTGGACATACCCGTCGACGTTCGAGCCGATCTGGATCGGCCGTCTACCGCCGACGCTCCCGAGTACGGGGCGACGGTGACGTTGTCGCCCGCCCTGGTCATGCGTAAGCGAAATGCCTTCGCGCTGCGTGACTACTACGAACAGATGATCGCGGATCTCGCCAAGCCCGGTTCGAGGCTTCCGCTCGGTTTGGCGCAGTTGGTGGAGCCCATCGAACCCGCCGAACGTTTGGCCTGGTTGGAGCGAATGGGGGCGGCCGAGACTCGCTCGCTCGCTACGGATCCACTCTTTCCGCTTCCGGCGAACGCCGAACAGTCACAGATCCTGCGCAGGCTCGGCCGTGACAGCGGTGTAGTCGTCGAAGGTCCTCCCGGTACCGGGAAGACGCACACCATCGCGAATCTGGTGTCGGCATTGCTCGCCCGCGGCCAGCGTGTGCTCGTCACCAGTGAGAAGTCACAGGCGCTTCGCGTGCTTCGAGACAAACTTCCACCCGAACTTCAGGAACTTTGCGTCTCGATCACCGATCTCGGGCGCGGTGGATCCGAGGAGCTCAATCGCAGCGTCGCTCGTATCGCAGATCGCAAAGCGGCGTACAACGACGTGGATGCGGCCGAGAAGATCGCGTCATTGACCGCGCGACGGGCGGATGCTTCGGAGCGGCGTGCCGTGCTACTCGATGCCATCGCCGACCTGCGCGTGTCGGAAACTGTTGTGCATCAGCATGTTTCCGATGGATTCGAGGGGACCGCGGCTGCAATCGTCCGCAAGGTCAAGGCAGCGGAAGAGGCTCACGAGTGGCTTCCGGGACCGTTGTCGACGGATCGCCCCACACTGATCGGAACCGAGGTGGATCGGCTGCGGAAGTTGATCGCGACTGCGCCGGATGGGCGTGCGGCACGAGCCGGGCAATCACTCCCACGGCTGGACACAATTCTGCCGAATTCGGCCGAACTACGTTTGTTGTGTCGGCGAGCGAGCGCCAAGGTGCATGTGGAGTCCGAGCATTCGTCCAGGCTTGTCGAGTTCCTCCGCGGAGTCGATCCTGCTGCAGCGCTGGGTATTCGGCAGCTGTGCGAAGAACTCGACGCGCGAGTGCGTGACGTTCTCGAACTGGACCAACTCTTCCAGCAATTGACCGATTCCGTGTTGTCCGGCGAAGCTGCGCACCTATGGTCACGGGTAAGCGGGATTTCATCCATGGCCGAGGTCGCGGCTCGGGCCGATCGCTTCATCGGTGCTCATGATGTGCAGTGTTCCTCGTCGACGACCGCTGCGCTCAACGCGATGGAATCCCTCACTGTCGCTTTGGAATCGGGAATCGAGTGGAAGCCTCGGTTCCGGAAGAGCGAACAGCAGCGTGTTGTCGAAGATCTTGGCATCACGGCGACCGTCGATGGCGTTCCAGTTGCGTCGGCGAGCGACGGCAGGCTCGTGACAGAGCACATTCGTGCTCTCGATATCGTCAGCACCGCGGCGACCCTGCTCGGAGACCTACGGATCTCGGTGTCCACCGACGGGCCTCGGTCACGGCGTGTGAACGATCTTCGGCTCGTCAGTGACAAGCTGACGTTGGTGGCAGGTGTTCTGCATGCGCGCGACGCGTTGGTCGAGAAGCTGTACGCGGTCTCGCCTTCGGCGCCGTGGATTCGAAGCCTCGACGAAGCGGCGCAGTTCGCAGGGTCGGCAAGGGCGATTGCTACTCGTATCGATGCAGACGTGGCCAAGGCTGAACTGAGTAGAATTCTGTATTCCGTTGCAACACAGGTGGATATCGGACCGTCGCCCGAGGGAAAAGCTCTCGTGACGGCGCTGAACTCGGCCGACGAGGACGCCGTTGCCGAGGCGTCGGGGAACTACATCGCGGCATGCCAGGAGCAGGATGATCAGCGGGTACAGGACGAGTTGGCGAAGAAGCTCGCCGATGCTGCGCCCGCGTTGTACCAATTGGTTCTCGATACGGCCGGGGACTCCGACTGGGATGAAATCAGTTGGCAGATGTCCAAGGCATGGGCGTGGCGTCGAGCGCGTGAGTGGGTGAGCGAACAGCATCGCGGCGGTGTCGAACATCAGCTCGATGTCGAACTGAACGCACTCGACGCGGATCTGAAGTACCTGACGGCTCAGCTGGCGGCCGCGATGGCCTGGCGCGACTGTCTCGAGCGCATGACGGCTGTGGAAGTGCGTGCGTTGCAAACGTATCGGGAACATATGTCGTCGATCGGGGCAGGAGCAGGTCGATACGCGGAAACGTTCCGCAGCGCTGCGCGTTCAGCTATGCGAGATGCGCAAAGTGCCGTTCCTGCTTGGGTCATGCCCCTTTCTCAGGTCTTGGCGACAGTGCCGCCCATAGCGGACAGTTTCGACGTCGTGATCGTCGACGAAGCCAGCCAGGCCGACATCAGCAGTCTGTTCCTTCTGTATCTGGCACCACGGGTGATCGTCGTCGGTGACGATCGGCAATGTGCACCCGCAGACGTCCCGCAGGCGGGGACACTCGAGGACGTGTTCACCCGACTGGACGTGTATCTGCCGGATCTACCCGAACATGTTCGAGCGACGTTGACTCCACGGTCGTCACTGTTCTCGATGCTGCGCACGCGTTTCGGACAAGTCGTCCGTCTGCGCGAGCATTTTCGATCGATGCCGGAAATCATCAACTGGTCGTCCCAACAATTCTATGGAGATTCGCCCCTGGTTCCTGTGCGTCAATTCGGCGCGGACAGGCTCCCGCCGCTTCGCCATACTTTCGTACCCGATGCATCGGTGAGAGGGAAGGGCGCTTCGCTCGTCAATCATGCCGAGGGGCAAGCCATCGCCGGTCAGATCCTCGAATGCCTTGCCGATCCCCTATACGACGGTAAGACATTCGGCGTCGTCGTGCTGCAGGGAACGGCTCAGGTCGATGAAATCCGAAACGAATTGATCAAACGCATCGGAATCGACCAATGGGCGGATCGAAGGCTCCGCGTCGGGACACCGCCGGACTTCCAAGGAGACGAACGAAGTGTCGTCTTCCTGTCGATGGTGGTCGCACCGAACCAGGACTTTCCCGCTCTCAGCGCAAGCCAGTACAAGAGGCGGTTCAATGTCGCGGCCTCGCGTGCGCAGGATCAACTCTGGCTGTTTCACTCGGTCACAGTCGATCGGCTCAAGCGATCCGACCTACGGAACTCGCTGCTCGCGTATGTCACGTCGACCTCGCCTGCGCCTGCGAATCCGATGCCGCGCGATGTCACGCCGGATGTTCGGCGCAGCGAGTTCGAGAGTCTGTTCGAGCAGCGGCTGTTCGTCGATCTGAGAGATCGTGGATATCACGTCAACCCCGGAGTCGAGGTGAACAATCGACGTATCGACCTGGTGGTCACCGGGCAGGTATCCAGGCTCGCCGTGGAATGCGATGGGGACTCGATTCAGTCCACGCCCGAACGTCGTCTGGCCGACCTTCAGCGCGAGCAGGAACTCAAACGTTGTGGCTGGACGTTCTGGCGTGTGCGTGAGTCGGAGTACTACCTCGATGTCGAGGCGGCGCTGGAGGATCTGTGGAATACCCTGTCCACGTTAGGAATCGAACCGAATACGATTTCGATTGCGCCCGCGGAAACGGTAACCGAGGAGTGGATTCCAGTCGACTTGGATCGACCGCACGATGAGGTGCAAGCAGAGGACATGCCAGTGGGCGTAGCGGTGGATGCGCAGGCTGATCATGCAGTGGAACGCCCCGACACAAGCCAGACGAGTGCAACCGCGGAAACGCCGTGGAACGCGTGGCGGTCAGCGCCCGAAGGCGAGAAGTACGACATGTGGACCATTCCGAGCGAAGACCCCGAGCACCGGTTTCCGACTGCTGAGTTGCCCATCAACGGCTATCACGATGGAGGCCATGGCCACCACAACTGACCGAACCAAATGCTATAGCGTGGATGGCGTCCGACTGTGTCTGTCGAAGGAGTGCCAATGTCGCGAATCGCCATTTTCGGAGGACACGGGCAGGTGGCGCTCCGTCTAGCGCCGTTGCTCGTGGAGCGCGGACACGAAGTGGGGTCGATCGTTCGTAACCCGGATCACGTCGCCGATATCGCGAATGTGGGCGCCACACCGTTGGTGGCCGATATCGAGAATCTGGATGTCGAGAAGATCGCGGCACTACTCGACGGCTTCGACACAGTCGTATGGTCTGCAGGCGCGGGCGGCGGCAGTGCCGACCGAACGTATGCCGTCGACCGTGATGCAGCAATTCGCTCGATGGACGCTGCCGGACGAGTGGGCATCACGCGCTACGTCATGGTGTCGTATTTCGGGGCGGACACCCAGCACGGAGTAGATCCGAGCAATTCCTTCTTCGCGTACGCGGAGGCCAAGGCGGCCGCCGACGCGTACCTGAAATCCACGTCGTTATCCTGGACGATCCTGGGACCGAGTGCATTGACACTCGACCCCGGCACCGGATCGATCTCCACCAAAGACAACGGTGCCACCGGCGCTTCGGTCACCCGGGACGACGTCGCAGCCGTAGTCGCCGAAACCGTCGACACTCCGGGGACCATCGGACGTGTCATCGAATTCGACAACGGCGACACACCCATCGCAGAGGCGCTCAGCTGAGTCGGATCTCCGAGCACTTGTCCTGGAATTTCGCCGTCTCTGCAGTGAGGAACACACATGGCGGATTCACAGCCGACCGGTGACACCGATATCCACCCGCCCGAGTCAGGGCCTTCCCGACGTCGATGGCTGATCGCACCGATAGTTCTGATCGTCGTTGCACTGCTGTTCGGTGTTCCACTGTGGACGCTTTTCTTCTCCGGTTCCGACTGGCCGTTCTCGATGCAAATATTCGGCTTCGTCCTGTTCGTCGCCGCTGCGATCGCCTTGCCGGTATCCATGGCTCGCGGTCATGCGCGCGCTCATGACCGCGCGGCCTTGATCGGTGACACGTTGCTCGGAACCGTGTGGGTGCTGTTCGTGTGGAGTGTGCTCGGTTCGATCGTCGGAGTGCTCCTCGCCCTTGCCGGTCTGGAAGATCCCCTGCGATCGCGACTTGTGGCTGCCGCGGTGCTCGTCGTGGTCCTCGGATTGTTGGTGTGGGGCCATTACGAGGCGATGCGCGTGCCACGCGTCGTCGAGCGCAGCGTTGTGGTTCCGCGTCTCGGTGCCGGACTCGACGGACTCCGTGTCGTGATGATTACCGACACGCATTACGGGCCGTTGGATCGAGCCGCCTGGTCGGCGAAGGTCGTCGACGTCGTCAACGCATTGGAAGCAGATGTGCTCTGTCACCTCGGAGATCTGGCGGACGGTTCGGTCCTGCGGCGGGAGCATCAGGTCCAGCCGTTACGTGGGGGACGTGCAGCGCTGGCCAAGGTCTACGTGACGGGCAACCACGAATATTTCGGCGAAGCGCAGGACTGGCTGGATCACATGGAGACGCTGGGTTGGACGGCCCTGCACAACAAGCACCTCGTGGTCGAACGTGGCGGTGCGAGGTTGGTCGTCGCCGGTGTGGACGATCGAACGGCAGCAGCTTCCACACTCGCGGGGCACGGAGCGGACCTCGATCGTGCGCTCGAGGGAGTCGACGCGGACCTGCCGGTCTTCCTCCTGGCACATCAGCCCAAGCAAATCGACGAGGCGGTTCGACGCGACGTCGAAGTGCAGGTTTCCGGTCATACCCATGGTGGGCAGATCTGGCCGTTCGAGTACCTGGTCCGACTCGATCAACCGACAGTTCATGGCCTGAGCAGGCACGGCAAGCACACCCAGCTGTACACCAGCCGCGGCACCGGTTTCTGGGGACCGCCGTTTCGCATCTTTGCGCCCAGCGAGATCACCGTGCTCGTCCTGCGGACAGAGGCGCCGTGACAGTCAAACTTCTCGCCACCGACCTCGATGGCACCCTGCTTCGCTCGGACCGAACCATTTCGGCGCGTACCGCCGAAGCGATGGCGGCGGCACATGCGGCGGGGATCGAGGTCGTCTGGGCCACGGCGCGCGCACGCCATTCGATCGACGAGTTGGCTGCCTCCTGTGGATTCACCGGTAAGGCCATCGGTGCCAACGGCGCAGTCGTGCTCGACCTCGCCGACGGCACGCCGGTCATCACCGAGACGACCGGAATCGAATCCGACGTCGTGACCACTGCTATGACCAGGGTTCGCGAGCTGGTTCCCGGAGTCGCCTTCGCCACGGTCGGTCCGACTCGGTTCGTCGCCGAGCACAACTATGCAGCGATGTGTGTCTTCGCGGACCATCATCGACATCCCCACGAGATGGACGTCTCGGTCGACGTCTTGCCCGCGGCTTCGGAGCAGACCGTCAAGATCGTCGCCCGACATCCGGAGCTGACAAGCGTCGACCTGTTCCACGCTGTCCTGGCAGCAGGGGTAGGCGGAGTGGAGCTGACCCATTCGGGCGCGCCATATATAGAGATGTCCGCTGCAGGCGTGTCGAAAGCCAGTGCGCTATCGGTGCTGTGTGCGGAACTCGGGATCGAGCGAGCTGCCGTGGCGGCGGTGGGTGACGCGTTCAACGACCTACCGATGCTGCGCTGGGCGGGTACTGCCTTGACCACTGCCAACGCGATGACCGAGATCAAGGCTGTAGCTCATCGCGTGCTGCATTCGAACGATGACGACGGCGTCGCGGGGTACTTGGAAGAGCTCGTCGCCGGCCGTCGATGACGGAACTACCTCGGACAGGCGCCGCTTGCCGAGAGTGTGCCCGGGTGAAGATGCCCGGCACACCGTGAGCAGCGCGCACTTTACGATCGAAATTCTATTGTCTCGAAACGTCAGGAGATGTACGGGTGGAACAGAGCAGTGGATCCAATCGCATGACCGTCGCCCAGTACCTTGCGGCGCATGCCGTAGCGGTGACACCCGTCGATCGCGCTCAGGCTGCGACACTCGGCATCGAGGCCCCCATACCCGCCGGCTGGCAAGCGGCGCCCGAAGGGCAATTCCCCGGCGCCACCCAGGTTCTTGTCGAGCCAGGTCTGGTCGAAGGCGGCTTCGCGCCCAACGCAGTATTGCTTGTGGGCTTGCTGTCCACTCGCATCGACGCCGATGACCTCCTCGACTGCAGTTTCACCGACGCCCGCGCGATGGAGGGCTGGGTCGAAACAGACGCGAGCTCCGACTCGTTCGGTGGGCATCCATCGCGGTTCATCAGGGGAACATTCGTCGCCGAGCAGTGGGAACTGGCCGTCACGACCAGGTACGTCGTCGTGCAGAACGAAACACAGTACCTGGTTCAACTCACGGTGACCACCTTCGCCGACCACGCAGACAAACTGGCATTCGACATCGATGCGATCAACAGTGGCCTTCTGAACGCAGTCTGAGCCTTGCCGGAGCGCAGCCGCTACTAAGGTCGAGTAATGCGGAATCGCACTGGACGTGTGCGGCACCTGTCCCTGGTGCCAGACCTGTTGGACAGCTCTGACAGACCCGAGCTCGAGATCGCCGACGATACGTTCACCAACGCGTCCGGCGACTATGGCGCTCCGGTCGCGAGGTACACGATTCGCGTCTCCTTGGACGGCGTCGAACCGGCAGTGTGGCGAAAGTTCGAGGTCCGGTCCGACCTCTTACTCCCCGAATTTCACCAGGTGCTGCACCAGGTGATGGGGTGGAATGCTGCTCATTCGCACCGCTACCGGCTACGGAAGTCCGTAGCCGTCATGCGATACGACTTCGAGACCTCGCTGGTCGAAGCAGGGTCGGTAATCAACGAACAGCACGTCAGGTTGGATAGCGTTCTCGACAAAGAGGGCGACGTCATCGAATACGAATACGATTTCGGCGACGGTTGGAAGCACACCGTCGAACTCGAATCCCTCATCGAGTATCACGAGGATCTCCGTACCCTGTGCCTCGACGGCGCACGTGCGTGTCCGCCCGAGAACAGCGGAGGACCCGTCGGCTATCGCCATCTACTCGACGTACTCGGAGACCCTGGCCACGCGGAATACGAAAGTCTGCGGGAATCGGTTGGACCGTTCGATCCGGAGCAGTTCGAGGTAGCTCGCGTCAACGAAGGTTTTCGGGCCGGCGCTCCCGTGCGATCGGCCGAGGCCGAGGCCGCTGTCGCATCGAAGTTGATCGCACGGCTCTTCGGGACCGCCCAGCCGGACCACATGCCCGCTCTGCTGGCGCTGCTACCGCGGTGTGAGCTCACTATCGAAAGCTCTGTCGATTTACCGGTTGCAACTGTGGCGATGAGAAAACTTTCGTGGTTGCTCGAGCTCGTAGGAGACGCCGGATTGCAGTTGGCGCCCGGAGGCAATCTTCCGCCGGCAGCTGTCGAAGCCATGCGCGTCGAACTCGAATGGGGACTGGGGTGGATCGGATCCAGCCTCCGTGAGGTCGATAATCACCAGGTCGCCGATCTGCGCAATGCCGCCAAGCGTCTAGGTCTGGTGCGAGTCTTCAAGGGCGCTTTGGTACGCACGAAAACGGGAACCCGATATGCCGACGACCCCATCGGTCTGTGGAGGCATTGTGCGTCGAGAGTCCCCTTGGGC
>NZ_MKKX01000017.1 GCF_002091985.1 Rhodococcus sp. 1163 | reverse complement strand
CCTCGATCTTTCTTCGTGCTGTCGTGGTGACCTGATCGGATCGAGATTGTCGTTTGCGGCCGAGTGCACGTCGATCGGGCGCGATGTGTCGGCCGATGTCGATCGGTTGAACGCTCGGTTCCACCGCCCGAGAGGTTTACTTCCATGTTGATGGGATGGTGGTCCGGGTCAGGCGGGTGCGCGTAACGCCGCCAATCGTGTCAGGGCGGAAACGATCGCATCGGACCAGGACGCGTTCTTCGACAGTTTCAGTCTGATGCGACGGGCATGGGACGAGATGCGGCCAGCGATCGAAAAGATCCGTAGACGAATACGTTTGGGCTCCCAGCGCAGGGCATCGTGATCGGGGAAGCCGAGCATCTGTGTCCATGCGGTGAGTTCGAGAGCGAGTTCGACGAGTGCGAGCCAAATACGGTTCTGGTCGAAACCGTGCAATGGAAAGTTACTGAGCCCGGTGTCCTTGGCGGTGCGGATACGGTCCTCGCATCGCGCGCGGCGCCGGTGCCGTAGTTCGAGGTCCTGGACTTGACCACCGACGGTGTTGGTGGCAAAAGCGGTCAACCGCAGACCGTCGCTGTCGGTGAACCGCAGTTGGGCACCTGGATGTGGCCTTTCCTTCCGGATGATCACCCGCATCCCCGGCGGCCACGCGGTGACATCAATGATTCCGGTGGCGTCGATGACCCATGCGCCGTCTCGGACCTTCTCCTCCGAGTCAACGGCGACAGACCATGCATTCTCCGGAACAGCAGCGAGAGCGTGGACCATGGCGTCGGTGAGCGCGAAGCCGATCGAATACGACACCCGCTGCCTGTGCAGCCAGGTAAGGAATGCGTGGCTCGCCCCAGCGCCGTCTGTCCGTACCAACACTTTCCTCCCAGGTCGCTGTCCGGTAGTGAACGGCAACTGCGCCAATGCTTTCCGAGTGACCTCGATGTGGTCGACGGCGGTGTTCGAGCCTGCGTTTCCTGGACGTAGAAGCGCTGCGACGGGTTCGCCGGTACCGGACTTGCCGTGGTCGACGAAGGCCAGCAGTGGGTGGAATCCGAATCCGCGTTTGTAGGTCGGTGCCGCTTTCTCCTTCTCCGAATGGGCGGTGACCAGGGTGGCATCGAGGTCGATGACGATCGGGTTCTGCGCAGAAATGTCGTGATCAGGCGCGTGATGGCCGGCGTGTGCCCACGCAGCAGCGCGAGCCTGTGCGCGGGCGTTGTCGATCGCTGCGAGTACACGCGGAGCATCGCAGGCCAGGACGGAGACCAGTCGGGACACCGTCGGATCCGAAGGCACCTGCCCGAAGACGCCCGCGTGTTCTCGCAGGGTAGCGATGTCGGCGAGGCAGTCGCCGCCGAGTGCCAGTGACACTGCCAGATCGACGACAATCTTGCCGGGGTCGAAGCGCGCCAACGGTTTACGCCATGGTGCGAGCTGCTCGGACAGGGCTGCGGTGAGTCCTGTGACCTCGGCGGTGCGCAGGACGGTGACGGCACCTGCGTGCGACACGATCCCGTTTCCGGTCGCATCGACGGATAGGGCGGGGTAGGGCGACGTAGACTTACTCACCGGAATGGTGCCTCTCGAACTCGCTGGATTGTTACCTTCGCAAGTTCAATCTTCCCAGTTCAGGGCACCATTCCTCTGAACTGACACTCGGTCGAGCTCAATTCGCGTGAAAGCCCGAGGTTAGGGCGTCGCCGACCGTATCGGGCCAAGATCTCCCTGCGCCACCGCTTCTTTGCCACGCCGACCGCGCCAGTCGAATTGGACAACGAGGTTCATAACGTACATGAACTCCAGAAACTCCCGAACAACAGACCCATAGTTCACGTGTCCGATTTGCGTGACACCGTCTTCTCTTCTTCGCTCGGGAGCAACCCACTTTCCAAACACATCAGGGTCGGCATCGATCCGCTCGGTGAGTTCGCGAAGGGCAGTCCAGTCCTCGCTGGACAGCAAAGCGAGCGGATCGGGTTCGATCATGTGGGTCTCCTTGTGTTGCGGCGTGCAGGGGCAATCAATGCCGCACAGACAGGATTTGCGAAGCCGCAACTAGCCCAGCCGTCGTCGGCGCGAAGGATGGGCTCTCGCACGTCTGGGTCGAGGAGCGCGGGGGCGAAGCGGCGTTAGGTTGACGGTTTCGCTGTCGCTGTCGTTCAGAGACCTTCGCTGTATTCGAGATCTGTCCATATACCGAGCAGTGCTTCGACTATCTGCTGCCGGCGGTAGTGCCGCGTGAAGTTCAACTCAATGTCCAATGCGGTCAGAACTTGTCTTAGCTCGATGGCCGTGTGGTCCTCGTCGGATAGTTTTCTGTGGAGGTAGCAATAGATCCGCGACCGTCTACCTTCGGTTTCTATGTAGATACGAACAACCCTCCCGGGTTCGTCGAGTTGTGACGTCGAGAGCACGCTCGCCGATTTCGATCCTCTGATGACTATTACGTAGTCACCCTCGGCGTAGGCCGATCGCGGTGCGTCGAGGTACTCATGTTCCTCCTCCCACCAAAACATCGAGATTACGAACATGTCGCCGACCTGATCCTCGTCGGTGCATTTGAACTGACGGGCTAGTTCGTCCCGGCGGTGGATGGCTTCTTCCGATGGATCGCCTGGAAGCCCGATCACTGCAAGGCGAATCGCAGTGGGCCGAGGCCACGGCGTGCGATCCTCCGGCTGCGCCTGATCCGCATCCGGTGTCTTGTCGTCGGACGTCCTGGTGTTGTAGATGTCGACGAGAGGTTCGAGCTGCCGGAGGGAAATTGGCCTACCCGCTAACGTTTTCCACTCGATGAGGACAGATCGAGCCTCATCAAGGGTTTCGTCGTTATCTGTCAGCAGTACTGACTCGTGCAACCGGTTTGCTGAGGTATCAGAGGCATTGGCTGACCCGACAGCGAGGAACGGTGGATGAGCATCAGATGCACGGTCCGCGAGAATCATCTTTGCGTGAAGATTCGGCAGTGAATAGACGTTGACCCCGGCTTTCACCCACGACAGTAATACCCGAGGGTCGGTGGAGCCGGCACGAACCGACTTCTCGCTCGCATCCACGATGATGGACGAGCCCGAACACAATGGAATACGTTGTGCTGCGTGTGAACCGATGTACGCGATTGCTGCAGTGATTGCAGTTTCGTAGGGCCTCAGGATCGGGGTGAGCACACCCCAAGTGTGTTTGCCGGAGATGAGGCGTGTGGTGCGGTCGTCGAGTCCAACCATAGACGCGGAATTGCTTGCATCTTTGGCCGAGTTAAAGGACATCTTCGACCCGCTTGGCTGTCTCCCGGAGGCGAAGCCTGCCCGAGAGTAGCTGCGGCAGTAATGTGTCACGCAGTGTTGATAGTTGCTCTGACTCCTGTTCGGCTGCGAGCGCGCGATTCCACAACGCACTCAGTGCCGAATCCCAGGATTGAATATCTTCGCTGTCTGGAATGGGAACCGGTTCATCTAGGTGCTTTCTCTGTATATGGCCCATCGTCGTAGCCTTGTCGGCGGCAATGTTCTTGAAAGCCTGCAGTTTCTGCTTTATCAGTTGGAATACGAGCCACCGCGGGTAGTTCGATGATGGAATAACCTTGAAAATGTGCTGATTAATAATTGCTTGTTCTCGGTACCATCGGTGGAGAGTTAAAGAACCGGACCACGCAAAGAGAATGTCACCCGAGCGTGCCATGTAGTCGTCCGACACTACTTCTTCGCTATAGACCGTCGAACGACTCAGGCCTGAGTTCAACTCTGCAATCCTGATAACTACGCGCCCTGCTCCTGTCGCCTCCTTCGTAAATGCTTTCCCGTTTACGAAACGAGCCGTAGCAGACAAGGGAACCGCGGTAGTGGTGGTGGTGGTCAGCATCAGCTTCATTGCTGAGTCCGACAATGCTTCAGCAGTTGCGACGATGCTGCTGTTCAACGTCATTTTTTCATCAATGGCATCGAATACTGCAGCGATTTTGCGCTGTTCACCAATTGGTGGCAATGGAATTCTCAGGTTCGAGATATCACGCACATTCAAGCTGTTAAAGATTGCGCCCACATTGGTTAGGCGATCAACCTCGTGACGCCATTGCGGCGTACGGGTCGCCCAACGCAAGAAAGATGGGTCAACTTGATTTCCACTCGATCGGGCAATTACTAAATTTTGGCCCATTGCGCAGTTCACGCCATTAGGGATTGGTGCAGTGTCGCCGACCCGACCTCGCCTGGTTATTACGAGGTCGCCACCTTGAGGCCGAGTGCGCCGCGTCCACTCATTCAGATTTTCTATACTTATACGTCGACAATCTTCGAGCCGAATTCTGCCATCTATGATGTTAGGGATGGCGACATATGGCGCACCATCTGAGAGAGCTGGTGGTGTTTTATGCTCACAATCTAGAATATCGATTTCTGCGTCCTTGAGCTTGGATACTGGCCAAAGGCTCACTGAAGTTCGTCCAATCGAAGTCGAATTATTTTCTCCATCTTGGTCGATCTATCAAATTCTTCAAAAAGTTGTTTTGTGAGGCGGCGTATCTTCTCTTCGAGAGGTTCAAGATCTATTTCCGTTGGTATCGGCCCGGTGTATCTTGCAGGGGTGAGAATATAGTCGGCCTCTTTGATCTCATTGAGTGTTGCGGAGTATGCAAAGCCGGCCATATTCGAGTATTCAGTCCCAATGCCGGATGCCGTTCCCCTCCACGAGTGAAAAGTCATACCAATCTTCGCGATGTCTTCATCACTCAACGCCCGCTCAGCCCTGTCGACCATGTAGCCCATGTTCCGGGCGTCGATGAACAGAACCTGACCCTGCCGATCAATGGATCCCTTCGGTCCGGCTGTCTTGTCCTTCGCAAAGAACCAGACACACACCGGGATTCCTGTACTACGGAATAGCTGGGTCGGCAGTGCGATCATGCATGAAACGAGGTCGGCCTCGACCAACTGTGCGCGGATGTCGCCTTCACCACCAGAGTTCGAGGACATCGAACCATTCGCCATGACCACACCTGCGCTGCCACGCTCGGCAAGCTTCGAGATGATGTGCTGGATCCACGCGTAGTTCGCGTTACCGGCAGGTGGCACACCGAACTTCCAACGCTTGTCGTCCTCGCGCCGTGACCAGTCCTTGATGTTGAACGGCGGATTCGCAAGCACGAAGTCCGCCTTCAAATCTGGATGCTTGTCGTGAGCGAAGGTGTCTTCCCAGCGGTCACCGAGGTTGCCGGTGATGCCGTGGATCGCGAGGTTCATCTTCGCCATCTGCCACGTCCGCTGATTCGCTTCCTGGCCGTACACCGCAGCATCAGCGGTATTGCCACCGTGATTCTCGATGAACTTCTCGGTCTGAACGAACATGCCACCCGACCCACAGCACGGGTCGTACACCCGACCGCTGTACGGCTCGAGAACCTCGACCAAAACGCGAACAACGCTAGAGGGCGTGTAGAACTCGCCGCCCCGTTTACCTTCCGCGCGAGCGAATTTCTCCAAGAAGTACTCGTACACCTCACCGAGGAGGTCGCGTGCCTTCGTAGAACCATGACCGGTGAAACGAGTATCGGTGAGGAGGTCGATCAGCTCGCCGAGACGTCGCTGATCGATGCTGTCGTTGTTGAACACAACGGGCAGGGTGCCGGTCAAGGTGGAGTTGGACGCCATGATCGACACCATCGCGGCATTGATCAGCTCACCTGTGGACTTGCCGGTCACACCGACCGACTCTTGGATGCCTTTTGCGTTCTCCGCGAGGTACTTCCACCGAGCGGTCTCGGGAACCCAGAAAACACTGTTACCCAGGTACTCGTCCTCATCGTCGATCAGATCACCGATCTGGTCCTCGGTCATACCGTCGGCGAGGAGTTCGGCACGGATCTGCTCACGACGCTCGTCGAAGGCGTCGGAGACGTACTTGAGGAACACCAGGCCGAGGATGACGTCCTTGTACTGCGATGCATCCATCGAACCGCGGAGTTTGTCCGCGGCCTTCCAGAGCGTGTCCTTGAGTTCCTTCATCGTCGACGGCGTATTGACTGCCGCCGCCCGTTTCCTAGGAGGCATTCTGTGGAGCCCTTTCGTGTGGAGGCTGTATATCGGCACCGACGGCGAGCACTCCGTGTGCAAGCCCGTCGACGAGAGTGCTTGTCAATTGTTCGATTTCGGTCAGTAATTGCAGGGCCGCCGAGCGTCGGTCGCGCAGCGTTCGAACGGCGTCGATCGTCGCCGCCGCGCGATCCGTAGGAACCCTCGGCACTTCCCACCGCTTCCACGTCGCACTGGATCTTATGGCCCCCGGCGGGCGGGTATCGAGGCGAGATGCGTTGAGGTGACCGGCGATGACGTCGGGAATCAGCCCTGAGGTGGCTGGGTCGGCAACTCGGATGACCCTGGCCGGATAGACGACGACCGCGGAACCGTCATGATCGACAATCGCTCCGAAACGTGAACCCGAGCAGAAGACGATGTCACCAGGCTCGGTGTACCGACCGTTCGGGTAAGCGGTGGTGAACACCAAGCGGTCGATTCCTCGGACTCCGACAGGTCGGATGCCGGTCACCTCGTCTGCCCCAATAACTCGGACAGCGCCCCCGACGAGCAGGTCCTCGGAATCGATTCTGTTTCCGCTCAGCTGCCGGAGCTCTCGCGAGTCGAGGAGTTGTCCAATGGTGGGCATCAACGACCGGTCGCTGTCCCGATACTCGACGGGTATGCGAAATTCTCGCCGCAGCTCGAGCTGAGTTCGTCTGATCTCGTCGGAATGGGCGAGTACTTTGGCTGCCAAATCGGCACCCACGCGTCTCGCTCGCGGATGTCTGATCCGGGCCGGTGTGAGTCCACGCTTGTCTTCCGCCAAAAGAACCGATGTCCTGGTCAATACACCGAACTGAAAGGCGTGGGCCTTGATGGTGTCCCAATCACCCATTGCTGCAATGACATCGGAGACAAGGCCTTCGGTAGTTGTTGTATCGAGTTCCCGAGAACCGACGTCGATCACAACTGACCACCGATCGGCCGGCTTGACTGCCTCGGATGCCGGACCCAGTACCCACAATGCGAGCGATGTTCCAGGCTTGGCGGGGAGCAAACCCTCCGGTAGGCGCACCGCTGCACGCACACGGTCGGAGCGGAGAATGTCCGACCGTAGCCGAGCAGCCGAGGGGTCGCGTTGGGCATCGAGCAACGCCGATGCGGGCGCCACCACGACGGCAACATGATCCTCGGCCATTTGCACGGCAATGTCATCGATCTCGGACAAGATCTGAGAGTCGGAATAGGCGAGGGACGACGGCGACGGATACTGGACGACGAACGCAGACGGACCCGAGAGTGCGAAACCGTTTCCGAACCCCGATACCGGCGGGCTCTGTCGCGCCCACCCGTGCACAGTGAGTCGCCGGCGTGCCAGCCGCGCAGCAGACGAGGATGCCTCGTTGCGCATGGACAGAGGCTCGGCGTATTCGGGAAGACTGTTGCGGAGAGCAACGAGCAGGTCACTGCTGCCCTCCGACGGATCGACGAAGACATGGCGGTCGTGGTCGGTGATGGCAAGTGTGATCGCGGCACACAAATCCAGAGCCTTGGGGCTCATGGCGCTGTCCGACAAGTCCGTGCGGAGCAATCGAAACCGTTGGGCCAGTAGCGCTTCGAATGCCTGCTTCGGACCGTATGCAGAATCGACCATCCGATCGACGTACTCGGCGAACATCCCGAGACTGTCCCCTAGTGCCGCAACTTCTGCGTAGAGAAATGCGTCGTCGGGATCGGCGTCGTCCGCTTCGTCGAGAAGATCAGCCGGGGAGAGTTCGCTCAATTGATCGCCCAGAAGCCATTTGAGGCATAAAAGGGCACTGATCCCTTCGAGCACGGTGTCTTCACCGATATCGATGCCGGTGTCGAGCGCTGCGTACAGGCAAAGGTTCTCGTCGAGAGCGTCGTTGTTGCCTAGTTCCCGAGCTTGGATCCAGTGGACGATCTCGTCGCCGTCATACCGTCGTTGTCTGCCCCGTACCTCGGTGGGCGACGGGAACGGGCGATCGGTTCCCCGGTAGCGGTTGGCCCACATCGTCACTACCGGCCGCTGGACCTGCGCCAACGCGGCGATCTCCGACATCGTCAGGAGGGTGGTGGCACGATGCTTCACGCTGTCGTACCTCCTGGGTAGGGTTCTCTTCGGACCGCTCGGACCGTTCTCGAAGTTACCTTACGGCGCGCGCTCTTCAGTGCAAGCTCTTGATAACCCTAGTTATCAAGAGGTCAGTTCCACGTTTGCCCTCCTGCCGTCAAGCTGTGTTCACCCCACAGCCGACCGAGGAGGACTCGATGCTCGCCGCACTGCACATGCGCCAGATTGGTTTCGGAGATCAAGGCAGTGTCGAAGTCGCACTCGTCTGGTCGCTCGATGGAAGCGACTCGCACTCAGAGGTTTTCACGGGGGACGCCGCCCCGTTCATGTATTCGGCAGCGCTCGAAGCACTCGAGCACTTCGTGACGTTGGCCCATCCGTCGGCAGTCTTGTACATCTCCGACCGCACCTTTCGGCACGAGATCCAAGCCGCTGCCGCGTCGTTTCCCGGCCTTACCGTCGTCGATGCTGCACGAGGTTCGCTTCTGGACCTCATCGGAATGGCAGTAGCTGCACTCGACGATCACAACCGGTTCGCCCATCACCGAGCGTGGCGGGCCGAACTGGACCGCCGCGCCGCCCTACCCGAACTGGTCGTGGCAACCGACGCCTCCAAGGGAAGCGGCAGGCGCGGTGTGGGAGTGGCGTGTGTGAGCGGAGAGGGCGGCTACTCGAGCAAGTCCTATCCGCAGACCGACACCGTGCTTGTCGGTGAACTCCTCGCTATTGCGCTCGCGTTCAAGGCTTTTCCTGACCGCCGCTTACACATCCTGACCGACAGCAAGGTGGCGCTCTCCTGCCTGGCGATGACGCGACCGAGGTTGCTGGACAAACATTCAGGCAACACCATCGCCATCGTCGACGTCATTCGTAAGAGGGCCGCGCATCGAGAAATTCGATACAGCTGGGTTCGCGGCCATTCCGGTCATGAACTGAACGAGATCGCCGACCGGCTCGCCGTCGCCGCCCGTCGCCATGAGGAGGCACGCGTCGACCCGAGCATCAGGAAAGAGATCAACCGAAACATCCTGGAGCAGATGAGTCTTGCTGCCCAGGCTGCCTAGAAATCTCGTCCGAGATTTCTGGTTCCACCGGATCCGATCTGCCTCGATCGGTTCCGCTTCACATCACCTCGAAAGGCTCTCCATGTTCAAGAAGTCCCTGATTGCTGCGGCATTCCTCGCCGGTACCGCATTCATCGGTACGGGCGTTGCATCAGCAGATCCCGCAACCTCCTTCGGCAACGGCACCTGGGCCGTCGGAACCGATATCGTGCCCGGAACGTACGTCTCCGACGGGGCCAGCGACGAGTACGGCTGCTACTGGGAGAGGGCCTCGAGTTTCGAAGGCGACTTCGACTCGATCATCGCCAACGACTTCATCAGCCCTGATTCCGGGCAGGCAGTGGTGACGATCAAAGCGAGCGACGTCGCATTCAACTCCGAGGACTGCGGAACGTGGACGCTGAAGGCTGTGCCTGCTCCCGCTCCGAAGCCTGCTCCGGCTCCGGCTCCCGCGCCGGTGCCGCTGCCGTGGACAGGTTCGGCCGGCTTCTAGTAGTTACTGCTTGACGGGACGCCCCTGGTTCGGGGCGTTCCGTCCGGCGATATCGAGCGACTGTCTGTCAGCTTTCGGTACCGCTGCTGTTACCTGGACCCGAGCCTCGAACCAGGTGTGACTTCGCTTACCCTCGAAGTCGTCACCGGACCGTGGGTACCTGCCCGTCTCACTGTTCGGGTTGTGGTATTCGTCTCGGAACCGGGCAGCGCGAGCAGAAGGAAGACCAGATGCCAGACGAGTTCGCTGACCTCCACCGGCCGATTTACGCTCCGGACCTGCTCATCACCGCCCTCGAACGGAATCACGACAAGCCGGCGCTGTACATCGGCGACGTTGTTCTCACCGGCGGACAGATGTGCGATCAGATCAGCTGCTTCGCCCAAGCACTCGCGTCGCTCGGAATCACCCAGGGCACCAGCACGGCGATGCTGTCCAAGAATCGTCCCGAAGTGCTCGTCAGCATGGGCGCAACCATGATCACCGGTTGTCGCGCCAGCGCCCTCAATCCGATGGGTTCATTCGACGACCACAAGTACATCGTCGACGACGCCGAGATCGACACCCTCATCTTCGACCCCGACGCTTTCGAGGACCGCGCCGCAGAGTTGAAGGTGTCGTCGCCTTCGTTGACCACGATCCTGTCGATGGGGCCCTCCGAGGTGGGCATCGACATTCTGGCTCTCGCGGCCACATTCGAGCCTGCAGCTCTCACAGCCGCGCACGTTGATGCCGAGGACGCCAGCAGCATGGTGTACACCGGTGGCACCACAGGAAAGCCCAAAGGTGTTGTCGGATCGTTCCGTTCGGGCGCGGCGCTCAACCAGATCCAGATGTCGGAATGGCAATGGCCCGAGGAGAACCGTTTCCTCATCTGCACGCCGCTATCGCATGCCGGTGCGGCGTTCTTCACGCCGACGCTGCTGCGCGGTGGCGCGCTGATCGTACTGCCTGCCTTCGAACCCAGAGCAGTTCTCGAGGCGATCGAAAAGTACAAGATCACCGCAACCATGTTGGTGCCCACCATGATCTACATGCTCATGGATCATCCGGACCTCGAGAAGCGGGACGTCTCCAGTTTGCAGACGCTTTTCTACGGGGCATCCGCGATGTCGCCGGCACGTTTGCAGGAAGGCATCGAGAAGTTCGGTCAGATCTTCTTCCAGTTCTACGGTCAGACCGAGTGCGGCATGACCATCTCAGTGCTTCGTAAGGAAGAGCACCTCGCCGACGACCCCGCCCGACTTGCCACGTGTGGCCGTCCGGTGCCGTGGCTCGACGTTCGACTGCTCGACGACGACCTGAACGAAGTGCCGCAGGGCGAATTGGGCGAGATCTGCGTCCGAGGTCCCTTGGTCATGAAGGGGTACTGGAAGAAACCTGCCGAGACCGCAGAAGCCTTCCGGGGCGGCTGGCTGCACACCGGCGACATCGCGCGCAAGGACGTCGACGGCTTTCTGTCCATCGTCGATCGCAAGAAGGACATGATCGTGACCGGCGGCTTCAACGTGTTCCCGCGCGAGATCGAGGACGTGATCTCCGCGCACCCGTCCGTCGCCTCCGTGGCGGTTGTGGGTGTACCGGACGACAAGTGGGGTGAAGCGGTCAAGGCGTGCGTGGTTCTGCGCGGCGGGCTGACTGTCGCCACGGAAGAGTTGGTCGCGCGGGTGAAAGCAGCCAAGGGGTCGGTGCACGCACCCAAGAGCATTGATTTCGTGGACAGTCTGCCGCTGACACCGCTCGGTAAACTCGACAAGAAGGCGCTGCGCGCGCGGTACTGGGAGACCAGCGACCGCGCTGTGTAGGAGTGAATTTTCCCATCATGCAGTCCCGGATTCAGACCGGTGGTGTGCGGCAGGCGGTGAGGTAGTCGTCGAAGTCCCAGGTGCTCAGGAATTTCTCCGCAGCGCGGACGCCGTTGTCGAACAGGGTGCGCTTTTGGGCGTCGGTGATGTCGAAATCGACGGCGCTGATCGACTCGGTGGGGACGAACACCGTGCGCCGCACCGTGCAGGGGGAATCGACGTAGGCGGCGTCCTGGTTGGTGAACAGGGTGTCGATCGCGGCTATACCGAGGGCGAGCGGCCCGCGTATGTGATGGGTCGCCGGGGGTGTTCCCGGTCGTGCGGTGAGCCGCACCCCGAATGTCGGCCAGCGTGGCTCTGCGGTGTCGGTCCGGTCGAACAATCCGACGGGAAAGTCGGAGAGCAGTCCGCCGTCGACCCAGGTTGCGCCCGACACTTGGACGGGTCGGAACAGGAACGGGATTGCTGCCGAGGCTCGCACCGCCTTTGCGACCGGGAAGGTGTCGGGGTCGATGTCGTACAGCGGTAGGTCCCACGGGATCCGGACCAGACGCTTCCGGGAGAGGTCGCTGGCGGTCACCACCAGCGAATATGCGTAGCTCAGTGGTTCCTCGCCGGTGCGCAGATCACCGAAAGTGTGGACCCCGAATTCGGCGAGAGTGTCGGTGAGGAGGTCTTCGAGGTAGGCACCCTGATAGAGACCGCTCGAGGTGAGCAACGAGAGGACTCCGCCGATCAGCGGCACACGCCCGAGCAGTGACGGGTCGGTCAGTTTGCGGTAGTCGACGCGCTGCGCAATCTCCGGCAATCGCGTCAAGGGCTCCTCGGCGTGCTGCAGCGCAGCCACCAAGGCCGCGACGACGGCGCCGGCGCTGGACCCGGCTACGCGGGGAAACCCATAGTCCGCCTCGGCGAGCGCATGAACAGCTCCGACGAGGCCGATGCCTTTGACCCCGCCGCCCTCACAGACCAGATCTGCCTGACGGAACGCTGTCGTCACCACACCAACCGTACGCGCGAAGAACAGTGGTGAACGGTGTATCTGCACCTGCAGATCACGAACCCCAGGTACCTGCGCGCTGTCTGTGTAAAGTGTTCCGTTGCTCGCCGGATGGTTGCAGAATCGCCTGCAACCACTGGACCCCCGGATCGTCCCGTTGCAGGAGTGAAAGTTGTCGACTCGTACCCCCGTCCGCGCCGCACGTTCGAGATGGGGCCGAGCGATCGCCACGGCCACGGCCGTCGTGCTCATGATGCCGCTGGGCGTCGGCTTCGCGAATGCAAACCCTGCCATCTCCGCGGAACTCGAGCCATTTCTGGATCTGCCGCTCGTCAACCGCGATGCGGCACATGGCCCGGGCGGTGTGAATCCGGCGTTGCCCTATGACAAGGCGCAGCTCGAGAATCTGTTGGAAAAAGCGGATCGCGAGGGCGTCGATCCGCCCCGTTATGCGGCGCTGCTGTTGCAGTACCGCCTGGTCGACGTCACCGAGGCTGCCGGCATCGACCTTTTGACCTGGGATCCGCGTGCTGGCGTCGAGGCCAACCGGCAGAACCTGGTCGACTCCTACAGCTACTACGTGGGTCTGCAGTTGAACCACCGCGAGTTGCAGTGGGCTGGTATGGGCGGACTCGTGGGCGCGGATTTCGGTGGCGGCCTTATCGACTTCGAGCTGATGTCCGGGATCTACGATTTCCCCGGGATGGCGCAGACAGCCAACGCCATCGTCGAGCAGACCCTCGAGGTGCTCGGCCCCGACGCGGTGGCTCTGCTGCCCGAGGGGCTGCGGGCGCTCGCCCGGTCGGGTGCCACCATCACACCGCAGGACCTGCAGCAGATCCTCGGCGAGATCTTGGTGATGCAGAAGAACATCTTCTCCGACCTGATGCCCATGCATCAGGCGTATGTGACCGAAGGTCTCCCCGCGCTGGAACAGATGCACCGCGCCGGGTTGTTCGACGCCACCGTCATGAACGCCTGGATCGATGTCGCCTCGGGCGAGACTGACCGCATCGCCGCAGGCAACCGCGTGCTGCTGCAGCGCGAGCAAGGCGTGGTGATCAGGTCGCAATGGGACGACGTCCGCAACTACAAGGGCGACGTCGGCGAGGCCATCACCTACGCCTCCACCATCGCCGCCTCGCCGTCGGTGGCCGGGGTAGTCGCGCCACGGTCGTACAAGCCGGTCACCATCAGCACCACGCTGGCCGACGGACGCGTCGCTACCCTGACCACGCCGCTCCCCAGCTGGAACTGGTCGGTATTCGATCAGCGGTGGGACTACATCTCCACCGAGCTCCTACCCAAGTACAAGGCGATGGTGGAGAACAAGTGGCCACAGCTCGAGTCGGAGCTGCGCGAGCCATACGATCAGAAGCTCGAAGGCGCACGCCCGCTGCGGAACATTCCGCAGATGCTCCAATCCGCACTAGAGGGAACCACGGTGACGTTCGCATGAAACGCGCAGCCACAGTTTTCACAGCCACAGTCACTGCTACGGCTGCTTCCATCGCCGTACTCTTCGGTTCGCAGCAGGTGGCACAGGCAGAACCGGTGGACACCCCCGGACTCGACGAAATTTTCACCGGCTACACGCAGAGCACCTTCGAAGACGGCAAGTTCGCCACGGTCGACGAGATTGCTGAAGCGCTGGCGCCCAACGACCCCTTCTACGACGAGCCCGAGCTGAACGGCGGCGAGGCACCCGGAACGCTGATCAAATCGCAACCCGTGCAGGTGATGTTCGCCGGTTTCGAGCCGGGCAACCTCGACGCCTACAAGGTCATGTATGTGACCCGGGGCGTCGACGACATGCCGGCGATCAGCACCGGCATCCTGATGATCCCGGTCGACGGCCGAGACAACGCGAACCGACCCATCATCGGTTACCAGGAGGCCAATGACAGCGTCGGGGCCTACTGCCACCCGAGCAACCAGTGGACCGGGGCGGATCCTCTCGATGGCGCATCGTGGTCTGCTCTGGGGCCACTGGCATTGATGTTCGACAAGGGCTATGCAGTCATGATCAGCGACGTCGGCAATGCCGGCGACCCGGACCCGCACGGCGTGTTTGCAGGCAAGTTCGGCGGACAGTCCAATCTCGACGGGCTTCGCGCCGCGCTGCAGGTGCAGGAGGCGGGTCTGAGCAAGGAGGCGCCGATCGGCATTTTCGGCACCGCGGGAGGCGGCGTCGGCGCCGCGGTGGCAGCGGAGATCCAGCAGGAGTACGCGCCCGAGCTCAACGTCAAGTCCGCCGTGCTCGAGGGCATGGTCATCAACCAGAAGAACTTCATGCGCACCGCAGACGGTTCGGTCGGCTCCGGCTTCGCGTTCGCGAACCTCCTGGGCCTCGAGCCCTGGTACCCGGAGATGAAGATCGACGAGAAGCTCACTCCGGTCGGCAAGGAGATCGCGGCCTTCTACCGCACTCAGTGCCAGATGCCCGCCTACTTCACCATGCCGTTCGTGCCGCTGCAGACGCTGTTCACGGACGGTCAGAGCCCCGCCGACATCCCTGATTTCCAGCCGGCTTTCGAGGACAACAAGCTCGGCAAACGGGCGCCGCAGGCCAAAGTCCTCGTCACCTCGTGCGGCGCCGATGACTCGCCGATGTCGCTGGTGCCTGCTCAGGACTCACGAGACCTCGTCGAGAGATACCGGGCCGGGGGCACCGACGTGACTTATGCGCCCAGCGACTGCTCTATGACCAAGACCCTCACGGACGCGTACGGGTGGGGCACCGATCTGTTCGGCATGCAGACCATCGACTGGCTCGACTCGACGTTGCAGTGACCTGATTCGCGGTGCTGACCCCCTGGCTTCCCAGGGGGTCAGATGTAGCTGTTGACCAGCGGCCCGAGCAGGCCGAAGGCGGAGGCGTCGGGCACCAGATACTTGACGACCGTCCCACTGACGAAGGTGTGCCACGCCGGCCCGGCGTCGGATCCATCCGAGGACACGACCAGGGCGTCGCCGACGTAGACGCCGGGGAAGTGTCGGTTCGCCAGGGCTTCGTTGTGGGTGGCGACGGCGAGAAGTTCCTCGGCGTGGCTTCGATCGATGTCGTCGCTCATGCCGGCCAACAGTGCGTGCGCAAGCTCAGCGGGTGTGCCATCGGTGCGGGAGCGCAGCGGATCGCTACCGAGCAGTGTGAGGCTGTCCACTGCGACGCCGCGTGCCTGCATGTCGATGGCTACTGCGTGGGCGAGGAGGCCGCCGAAGGAAAGTCCGAGGAGGTGGATCGGTCCGGCGGTGTCGCCGGCGAGAATCTCGTCGGCGTAGTAGGCCGCGAGAGCGGTCAGGGACTTCGAATCCTCCCCGGGCGTGGGCGCCTGGACACCATAGATGGGGTGCTCCTCATCCACGTGGGCTGCCAATGAGGCGTAGCAGGAGGCGAGGCCGTCGATCGGATGGATGCAGAAGACGGGTGCTCGAGTGCCCGTGGCGCGGATCGGCAAAATCGTCGGCCTCGAGTACGAGGTGGGCGACCGGTCGTCGATACCCGTGATGGAGGGGTGCGAGAGATCGTTGACGACGGTCATGCTGAACCTCCGGGATCAAAAGTCTTCGGTCATTCGGCCGCGTGTGCGAACAACCTGTGAAGTTCGTATGCGCCGATCGACGAGTATGTCGCCGGAGGAGGCGCAGGTGTTACCTGCATCTCGTCGATTATTCCATGATCGGGGTGTATAAAAGCCGGATCCGAAGATCTTTTCGGGCGAAATCCCTGCTCAGGCCGCCCGGGTTCGCCGACGTTACGCCATCGAATTACATAGTGGTAATTCATGATTCGCGGGTCGGATCTGATTCTCGAGTAGGAGATGCGGCGGCCCGCCCGATTCGTTACCGTCTCCGCGGAAGGTAAACACACCATGCACAAGGGGGCATTCATGCGTACGAGTCGGAAGCTGGGTTCTGCGATTGCGATTGCAGCAGCCAGTGCTCTTGTTTTTGCAGGCAGTGCAACTGCGGAACCCGTAGCCGCGCCGGTGAATCCGGTGACGGCAGCAGAGCAACTGCTGTCGGTTGCGGAAGGAAATCCAGACGCCCAGGCGGCGCTCGAGCGGGTGTTGGCGGATCCGAATGCGGCCGTTCCGCGCACCGATGTCGCCGAAGGCCCACGGGTTCCGGCCCAGATTTTCCCCATCCCGGCCTATTCGGATACGGGCGCGGGCAACCCGGTCACCGGCCAAGTTCACGGTTCCGGCATCGCGACCAACCTGAACAGTGAGTTCCGTTTCGGATTCTTCGGTGGCCCAGGAGAAATCGCACCGAATCAAGGCGCGGCGAAGTTGAACGTCCTGTGGGTCAACGCGGCGACGGGCAAGAGCGGCACGAATGTCCTCGATGTCCGCGATATCGCCGGTCCGACAGTCATTTCCACCAAGCCCATCCCGGAGGCAAAGGGTGGGATGGTAGTTGCCGGTATCTACGGCAGCATCCTGCACCGCTGGTGGGATCCGGCCGCACTCGACGGCAAGGGTGATTGGCATTACCAGACGTCGAACATCTGGTTCCCGTCGTTGGGTGCAGTTCTGGCCTGACCGAACTCGGTGAGACAACGAAGTCGAGTACGGCAACGAACTGCGTGCCGTACTCGGCTTCGGTCTCCACCGGCCGGTGGGTTATCTCGTCCTGAGCACGATCTCGGTCGGATGGGTGTCGGTGGGGGTATCGACAGCGTTCCGAACGGCGAGCGCGACCGACCCGGCCTGCAGAAACTTCGACCCGTCGTATTCCCCGCCCTCGTGGTCGACGATTGCTCGCTGCATATCGGTGTCGATCCTCGCGGGGTGCACCGACGTCACACGCAGGGTCGGCTCCTCTAGACGCAGCGCATCGGCGAAGGCCCGCAACGCGAATTTCGACGCCGCGTACCCGCCCCACCCAGGATTGGCCCGGATGCCGGCACCCGAATTGATCAGAACCACATGTCCGCCCGCGCGCCGCAGTGCAGGCAGCAAGAGCTGAGTCAGGGCAACCACCGACAGGACATTGCTCTCGTACTGGCGACGCCAGTCGTCGATCGAGGACTCCTCGATCGTGCCGAGTGCCGCGATGCCGGCGTTGTGGACCAGAACCTCGAGCGACTCGACCGGCTCGACTGCAGCGGCGACGGCGTCGTGATCGGTGAGATCCACCGGCCAGGGTGTGCCGGTGCCGAGTTCGTTGGCGATCGAGCCGAGTGATTCGGTAGACCGTCCGCCGAGGTACACATGATGATCGGGTGCGAGTTGCCGCGCAATCGCCGCACCGAGGCCTCGGCTCGCACCCGTCACCAAAGCTGTACGAGTCAATGCTGCTGCAGTCATGAGTCCAAACTAGTCATTGCGCTCACCTAGCCGAACGTCATGCCTGCTTCGGCCCCCATCGACATCGTCGTGCTGCTGCCGTCGAGGGATTCCCTGATGATGTCGGCGTGGCCGGCGTGCTGGGCAACTTCGCGCAGGATGTGCAGCAGGGTGTAGCGCGCTGATTGCCATTGACGCTCGGGGGCCCACGGCGCAGTCGGTAGCGGCACCTGGGCGTCGAGGTCGAGATCGGCGATGGCAGCTTCGGTCGCGGCGGCGGTCAGGGCGTACTCCTCGACGAGCCCGGCGACGCTCTGGCCTGGACTCATCACGTATTCGGTCCCCATCCGTGACGTATCGAACTCGGCGCTCTCATCCATGGCATCGAGGATTTCCATCCAGTAACGCTCGTTGTTGACGACGTGGTTGAGCAGTCCTCCGAGGGTGAGGTCGCTGACGGTTGTTCGTTGCCTGGCCTGCTCGTCGGTGATCCCCCGAACCGTGTAGAGGAAGTTCTTGCGCTGGTCGGCGAGCATTCTTGCAATGTCGGCCTTCTCACCGGTGAGTGTCATGAATATTCCCTTCGTTGCTGGTGAAGGCAACGGTACGACCAATTGCGGACATGTTCGGTCCTCGAGCGTGTCCGATGCGCGCGAAAGAAGAAACAGACGCAAACTAGGACCATGGGCGACCGTGGATTCACTTCGACACAACTGGCCGCTCGAGCTGCCTATCTTCTGCGCGGCAACGACTTGGGCACCATGACTAGCGCCGCACCGCGGTTGTATCCGCATATGTGGAGCTGGGACGCGGCCTTCGTGGCGGTCGGACTCGCACCGCTCAGCGTCGAACGAGCCGTGGTGGAGCTGGACACTCTGCTGTCGGCGCAGTGGAAGAACGGCATGATCCCGCACATCGTCTTCGCCAACGGCGTCGACGGCTACTTCCCCGGACCCGCGCGATGGGAAACACGGGAGCTGGCCGTGCACGCGCCCGTCGGGCCGCAGACGTCGGGAATCACGCAGCCGCCGGTGCACGCCATTGCGGTGCAGCGCATCCTCGATCACTCGAGGCGACACGGCCGGACCACTCGGGCCGTCGCCGAGGAGTTCCTCGACCGTCGGTGGGAGAACCTCGTCCGATGGCATCGGTGGCTCGCCACCGCACGCGACATCCAGGGCAGCGGCCGCATCACGCTGTTCCACGGTTGGGAGTCGGGCATGGACAACTCCCCGCGCTGGGATGGCTCCTATGCCAATGTCGTCGCCGGGCAGATGCCCGCTTACATCCGCGAGGACCACGCGGTGATCACCGACCTGTCGATGCGCCCGAGCAACAGTGAATACGACCGCTACATCTGGTTGGTCGAAGAGATGAAACAAGTCGGCTACGACGACGCGGCTCTGGCGGAAAAGATGAGCTTCGCCGTGGAGGACGTTTTCGTCAGCGCCATCTTCTCGATGGCGTGCGATGTGCTTGCGACCATCGGTGAGGAACACTCCAAACCGAACTCCGACGTCCGAGACCTGCGCGAGTGGGCCGATAAGTTCCGCAAGGGAGTGGTCGCGACGACCGATCCCCGTTCCGGGGCGGCCCGCGACTACGACGTCCGGGCGGGGCGCTGGATCTCCACCGACACGATCGCGATGTTCGCTCCCCTGCTGTGCGGCGGGTTGCCACGCGAACAGGAACGCACGCTACTGCGCATGTTCGAAGGCACCCGATTCTGCGGACATCCGGATCTGCTGTTCGCTGTTCCGCCGTCGACGTCGCCGGTCTCGAAAGACTTTCGCGCACGGGAGTATTGGCGAGGTCCGGTGTGGCCGGTCATGACGTGGTTGTTCTCGTGGGCGTTCTCGAGGCGCGGGTGGGCGGAGCGGTCGTTGACACTGCGCGAGGAAGGACTGCGGCAGGCCAGCGACGGGAGTTTCGCGGAGTACTACGAGCCCTTCACCGGTGAACCGCTCGGCAGCATGCAGCAGTCGTGGACGGCGGCAGCGGTACTGGACTGGCTCGGCTAGCTACTGCCCCAGTTCTCGGCCTTCGTCAGACAGAAGGGATGACCGGCCGGGTCCAGCAGCACCCGCCACGTTTCGCCCGGTTGGTCCTCGGTGAGTTTCGCGCCGAGTTCGACGGCTTTCTTCGCAGCGTCGTCGAGGTCCGTCACCGCGAGATCGAAGTGATATTGCTTGCTGCCGTGCGCATTGGGCCACGTCGGCGCAACGTAGTCTTCGACGCGGCCGAACCCGAGCGCACTGCTCGGGCCTTCGAGCATCGCGTAGTCCTTCTCGGAATGGACGACGCTCCATCCGAGCAGTTCCGACCAGAACCTCGCGCTGGTCGGCGGGTCGGGGCAGTCCAGGGTGACCATCTTCAGTGTTGCGATAGGTGTGTCCGTCATCTGCTTTTCTCCTGCCAACGGTGTGTAGGTCCAGACTCCTAGACTCGACTTGTGGTGGATAGGAAAAACGCGACAGCAACACATGCGGGTGTGCTGCGACCCGAAGAGTTGGCGCAGCACGTCGATCTCACGCGTGTGCCCTGCGCACCATCACTGGACCCGTGGGTCGAGAACTACTGGCTGCTGCGGTGGGAATTGCCGTCCGGCAGGATATACAGCAGCTCGACGCTGCCACACCCGGCCTGCACGTTGAGCATCGAGCACGGTCATCGACGCGCCGGTGTCACCGATCCCGTGGTCGTGACTGGAGTACTCACCAAGCGCTTCGATGTCACACTCGCGGAACGGGGTTGGGTCTTCGGCATCAAGTTTCGGCCCGGTGGATACGCGAGCCTGACCGACACCCACGCTCGAACACTGCGCGACGTGCCGGTCGCCTCACCGACCGCGTTTCGGCAGGAGACGGTCACCGCACTCGCCGAGCTGGGACCGCGCCACGATCTGGACCACTGCCGAACCGTCGTCGATACAGTTCTGGCGCCCTACGAACGGCCGGCCGACTCCGACTACCTGGAAGTTCTGGACATCGTTTCGGTGATGCTCCACGACCGATCACTGGTGCGTGTGGGCGACATTGAGCAACGGTGCGGTATCGGTGCCCGACGTCTGCAGCGATTGTTCGAACGCTACGTCGGGGTGACCCCGAAGTGGGTCCTCGGGCGGTACCGCATCCATGACGCCGTCAGTGACCTGGACGGCGGGTTCACCGGTTCGTTGGCCGATTTGGCGGCTCGGTACGGCTGGTTCGACCAGGCGCATTTCACTCGTGAGTTCACCGAGCTGATCGGGGTACCGCCGAGCGCCTACCTCCGCTGACCCGGCTATCTCCTCTAACCCGTCAGCGCACGCTCCAACGTCGGCCACGAGGCACGCAACGCGTCCTGCCAGTACATCCACGAATGGGTCCCGGGGGAACCGAGATCGAACTGTGCAGGGATACCCAGTTCGTCGAGTCGTTGCTCGAGCCGCTCGGAACATCCGTTGGTGACTGCTTCGATGAGACCGCCGATGACGACCTGGTCGGGCAGTGGAGGCGCGCCGACGGGCCGGACGACGCCTGGCATGTCGTATCGTCCGGGCAGTCCGGTGGAATTGGAGACGAACAGTTCCAATCCACGTAGCTTCTCGGCATTGACGTAGGGGTCGTGCTCGACCCAGCGTGGATCACTGTCCGGTCCCCACATGTTGTCGACATCGCCCTTACCGCGAGCTTCCACCACCAGGCGAATGAAGTTGCGTCCCAGGGGGTCCGAAGTTTGCGCACAACCGCTGTACGACGCCACTCCGCGGTAGAGGCCCGGTGCTTGGATCGCCAGATCGAGGACCGAACCGGCGGACATCGACAATCCGCCGATGGCGTTGATGCCGTTGGCGTTCAGTGCTTCGTCGAGGACGGGCGGTAGTTCCTGGGTGAGGAAGGTCTGCCACTTGTTGCGTCCGAGTGCGGGGTCGTCGCGTTCCCAGTCGGTGTAGTAGCTCAGGTATCCGCCGACGGGAATGACGACGTTGACGTTCTTGTCGGCGAAGAAGGCGGCCATATCGGTCTGCTTCAGCCAGTTCGCGCCGTCTTCGCCGCCGCCTGCGCCGTTGAGCATGTACAGCGTCGGACGCGGTACCGACGTGTCCACGGGCCGGAGCACTTGGAGTTGGATGACGCGGTCCATGGAAGGTGAGTAGACGTGGACGTTCCAGCGGGTGTCGTCCACCTGCTCGATTCGGTCGAGCGTTCCCATTGCCGCAGTGGCGGGTTCGGCGACTGCCACGGTCGTCGGAGCGAGGAGAAGTACCGCAGTGATCGCCAGGATCAGCCGTCGCACAGTTTTCATCGCTGCACCCCGCGTCGGATGTAGTGATCGATCAGCGATCCGATGGATTTCAGTGCAGCCTCCGATGTCATCTGCCAGTGGGTGTTCGGTATGGACACTGTGGTGATTTCGCCTCGAATGTAGGGGTGCCATGTTGCGAGTCCTTGCCGTTCTTCGTGGCCGGCAGCGACGTACAGTACTTCGCCGTCGTACACGCCGGGATGGTGTCGGGTGGAGATGTCGTGGTTGTGGCGTGCGGACCCGAGGAGTCGTTCGACCTCGTCACGGCTGAGTACACCGGAGCCCGAGACGAGATCCGGCAGCGAGTCCAGCGATATCCGCTGATCGTCGATGCCGGGCACAGCAACTCCTACTGCGTGCATCAGATCCGACGCGGCCATGTCGGTGTCCCAGACATCCTCGGGTGCAACGGCGTGAGCGTCCAACATGATGAGCGAATGCACTTCCTTGCCGGAAGCCCGCAGGACGACGGCAATCGCGTGCGCGATCGTGCCGCCGAGCGACCAGCCGAGCAGGTGGTATGGGCCGTCGGGTGCGATCCGTTCGATCTCCTCGATGTACCGCTGAGCCAGATCGTCGAGTGATCCGGGAAGGTCGGTGAGCCCGGGTGTCTGAATGCCGTAGATGGGTCCGTCCGTGTACTTGTCCAAACCTGCGTAACACCAGGACAATCCGATGATCGGGTGAATGCAGAACAGTACCGCCTTGGGCCCACCTTCGCGGATCGGGAACACCACGTCGAAGGAGCTACCGACGTCGGCTCCCGAATCCAGTAGTGATGCAAGAGATTCGGGAACCGGGTCGGCCAAGAGCGACTGGAGTGAGAGCGTGGTGCCCGTCGACTCGCGTAGAACGGTGAGCATGCGCATCGCGCTCAGTGAGGTCCCTCCCAGTTCGAAGAAGTTGTCGGTGACCGACACATCGTCCACTTTCAGAACCTCCGAGAACGATCGGACGACAGTAGCTTCCGTGGCGGTTGCCGGGGGCCGGTATGCGCTGCGGAGGCCGGAGAAGTCCGGTTCCGGCAACGCGTCGACATCGAGTTTCCCGGTGGGGGTCCTCGGGATGGTGGTCAGAACCATGACGGCTGCGGGAATCATGTAGCCGGGCAGTAGCGCCCGCACGTGGCTGCGCAGGACATCGTGATCGGCGAGCCCGTCCTGGGTGACGAGAACGTACGAGACGAGCGCAGTATCCCCCGATGGGCCCGGACGGCCGAGCGTGACGGCGAAGTCGACACCGGGATGCGTCGACAGCGCTGCATCGATTTCACCGAGTTCGACGCGGAAGCCGCGAACTTTCACCTGGTGATCGAGCCGACCGCTGTAGCGGAGTGTGCCGGCCGCCGTCCACCGAACGATGTCGCCGGTTCGATACATCCGGCCGTGCCCGAATGGATGTGCGACAAACCGTTCGCTGCTCAGACCCGGCCGGCCGTGATAGCCGCGGGCGAGTGCTGGGCCGGCGACGTAGAGCTCACCGGGGACGCCGACCGGTACGGGGTGCAGGCGGGTGTCGAGAACAACGGCTTCGAACCCGGTGATCGGCGCGCCTATGTCGATCGGTGACCCGTTCTCGACGGGGCCGAGCGTCGAGATGTCCGTAGCTTCCGTGGGGCCGTAGCCGTTGAGCATGAGCCGCCCGGGTGCCCACCGAGACACCAGTTCCGGGCTGCAGGCTTCTCCGCCGACACAGACGACTTCGAGGTCTGTCAGGTTCTCGGGATCGAGGGTCGACAAGGCCGAAGGCGTCATCAACGCGTGCGTGACGCGCTCCGCTCGCAGGAAGTCCGTCAGTTCGTCGCCGCCGAGGATCTCCGGTGGTGAGATGACGAGTATGGCAGCGGCGGACAGCGCCGACACCATCTCGCCGACGGCCATGTCGAAGCTCGGTGAAGTGTTGTGCAAGAAGCGCGAGGAGGACTGCACTCGGTGCAGTTCGCGCCGCGACGCCGCGAGATTGGCGATACCGCGATGGCTCACCACCACTCCCTTGGGCATACCGGTGGATCCCGAGGTGTAGATCATGTAAGCAGCCGTGTCGAGGTCGACATAGCCGTTCGATTCGGTGGCGCCTATCGAAGTCTTCGGTGCGCTTTCCTGTTCGGCTACTTGCTCTTCCGAGTCGAGTTCGAGCCAGGTGATCCCGGTCGGCAGTGCCGATACATGCTCGGCAAGGGTGATTCCCATGACGGCACCGGAATCGGTGACCATGTGCTCGAGGCGGTCGGCCGGGTACGCGGGATCGACGGGAACGTACGCGGCACCGGTCTTGGTGACCGCCCACACCGCGAGGACGGATTCCACCGAACGTGGAAGGCCGAGCGCCACCACCGTTTCCGGGCCGATACCGTAGCCGAGAAGCACCCGGGCAAGCTGTGTCGATGCGGCATCGGCGTCGGCATAGGTGTAATCACGACCGCGCCAGCGCACGGCCACGCCGTCGGGATTCTGCGATACCGCCGACGCGATCAGCTCCGAGAACGTGCACGGCGTCGGTGCATGGGCGCCGTGTACCGGTGCCAGCGCACTGCGTTCGGCGGCGTCGAGGATGTCGATGTCGCCGACGGGACGCGAAGGCTCGGCAACAGCGGCGCCGAGGATCATCTCGAACCTCGCGGCGAATCCGGCGACGGTGTCGGCGTCGAACAGGTCGGTGCTGTAGCGCAAAGCGCCAGAAAGTCCCTGGTCGGTCTCGGAAAGTGTCAGCGCCAGATCGAAACGCGTGACCCCCGGTTCGTAAGGGAACTTCGAAACGGTCAGGCCCGGTAGATCGATAGTGCTCGGGCGCTCGTGCTCGTATGCGAGAAGCGCTTGGAACAGCGGCGAGTGCGAAGTCGACCTGGTGGGCCGCAACGCCTCGACGACTTTCTCGAACGGTATGTCGGCGTTGGCGAATGCGTCGAGATTGCGCTCTCGGACCTCGGCGAGCAGCTCGGTGAAGCTCGCCGAGGGCCGTACCTCGTTGCGTAGCACGAGAGTTCCGACGAACATGCCGACGACGTCGTCGAGCATACCGGCCCCTCGGCCGGACACCGTCGTCCCGACGGCGATGTCGCTGGTACCCGACAACCGTGCGAGCAGTATCGCGTACGCCGCGTTCATGACCATGAAGGTCGACGCGCCGTGACGATGGGCGAGGGAGCGTGCGGCGGCGAACGTGCGATCGTCCAGCTCGAAGGTGACCTGGTCGCCGCGCTGCGATGCGACCGCAGGTCGGCGACGGTCGGATGGGAGGTCGAGCAGGTCCGGCAAACCGTCCAACGTTGTTCGCCAATAGTCGAGTTGGCGGGAGGCCACCGAATCCGGATCCTCGGTGGACCCCAGGACGCTGTGCTGCCACAGGGCGTAGTCGGCGTACTGCGCGGGCAGGGGACTCCAGGGCGCAGGAGCACCGTGTAGTCGTGCCGTGTACGCCGTGAGGATGTCGCGAGTCAATGGAATCATCGAGACCCCGTCGGCCGCAATGTGATGCACGACCAGCAGGAGTACGTACTCGTCGGCTCGTGTGCGCAGAAGCGATCCGCGCAGCGGGACCCCAGCCGTGACATCGAACCCTCGCCCCAGCACCTTCGCGGTCTCGGCGAGCACGGCATGTTCTTCGACGTCGACGGGCGTCAGATCCAGCCCGACGGCATCGGCTTCGAGGATCACCTGCTCGGGTTCGTAGCCGCCCGGGTACGTCGTGCGCAGGGACTCGTGCCGACCGAGCACGTCCTGCACGGCAAGGGTGAGCGCCGCCGCATCGAGCGTGCCGGTCAACCTGACGGCCAACGCGATGTTGTATGCGGCGGAGTCGGGATCGGCTCGGTTGAGTAGCCACATCCTGCTCTGCGCCGCGGACAACGGAATGCGCCGCGGTCGTGGGCCTGCCGTCAGGACGGGAAGCTGCGAACGATCGGCGGTATCGAGAGCGACGGCAATGCCTGCGACTGTGGGGGAATCGAACAGAGACCGCACCGGCAGTGAGGTTCCGGCACGTTCGTTGATGCGTCCGACCACGCGCGTGGCGACGAGCGAATTACCGCCGAGGTCGAAGAAGTCCTCGTCGGCCCCCACACGGTCCAGATCGAAGACGGTGGCGAATACCTCGGCGACGAGTATCTCGCTGTCGGTTCTCGGTGCGAGGAACTCCCGTTCCACCTTCACCGGTGCGGGCAGCGCCGACCGATCGAGCTTGCCTGCCGCTGTTACCGGAATCGATTCGATGATCGTCACCGATCGAGGAACCATGTGCGACGGCAGAGTGCGACGGGCATGCTCGAGAAGGTCGGCCGGAACCGGTGAACGGCCCACTGCTGGAACGACATAGCTGACGACGGCATCGGAATCTACATCGGAGACTGCGTTGTCGACGTCGGGATGCCGGGTGAGGACTGCATCGATCTCGCCCAGTTCGATACGAAAACCGCGGACCTTGACCTGTGCGTCGGCGCGGCCCAGGAACTCGAACGAACCACCGAGACTGCGGACACGGTCGCCGGTGCGATAGAGGCGGGTTCCGCGTCGCGAGAAGGGATCGGCCACGAAGCTGGCCGCTGTCGTACCGACCTTGCCGTGGTAGCCACGAGCGAGGGAGTCGCCGCCGACGTAGAGCTCGCCGATCACCCCGCTGGGTACCGGATGGAGTCGAGAATCGAGAACGTACGCGCTGACTCCGCGTATCGGTCCGCCGATTCCGAACCGTAGCTCCGGGTCCAGTGGCCCGTCGATGGTCGCGGCGATGGTGGCCTCGGTGGGGCCGTACGCATTGAACATCGCGACCCGGCCTGCCCAGGTCCGGACCAGCTCGGTCCCACTGGCTTCTCCCCCGACGACGACGGTGCTCAGCTCGGGTAAGGCGTCGGGATCCACCGTGGCGAGTGCGGCTGGGGTCACGAAGGCGTGGGTGACTCCGCGCAGGGCCCGCGTCAGTTCGGCGCCGCCGTAGATGTCGGGTCCGGCGATGACCATAGTGCAACCGGTGCCGAGAGGGAGCAGCATTTCCAGTATCGAGGCGTCGAAACTGGCCGACGCGAAATGGAATGTGCGACTGCCGTTGTCCAGCCGCAATCGTTCGCACAACTCGGCGCTGAAGTTGGCGAGGCCGTTGTGCGTGACCGCCACACCCTTCGGTGTTCCAGTCGAGCCGGAGGTGTAGATGATGTACGCGCGGTGCTCCGGGCGCAGCGTGAGAATCCGGTCGGCGTCGGTGATCGGGGCCGCCGATCCAACCGACGGGTCCAGCTCGCTGGGGCGAACCCAGTGCACGGATCCGACTCCGGGCTCACCGATGCCCAGTTGTGCACCGGAATCGGTCAGCATATGTTCGATTCTGCCTGCCGGATAGCGCGGATCGATCGGGACGAACGCGGCCCCGGTCTTGGCTACCGCCCACAGCATCAGAACGGCAGTTGCACTGCGTGCCATCATGATTGCGACCGAAGACTCAGGCCCTGCGCCGCGTGCGATCAGTTGTCGAGCGATGCGGGTGGATGCATCGTCGAGTTCCGGGTAGGTCCAGACGATATCGCCGTCCTCGAGTGCCGCGGCGCCGGTCGAGTTGACCACAGCCGATGCCAACAGCTGCGGCAGAGTGCGTCGGCGCAGTGCGGGGCTGCCCTGCAGCACTGTGGGATCAGCGAGATCGATGTCGCCGACCACTGCGTCGGGGTCGGCGGTGGCCGTGGCGAGAATGTTCACGAAGTGCCGGGCGAAGGAGGCGATTGTCGAGGCGTCGAACAGATCTGTTGCGTAGGTGAATGTTCCGTGGAAATCGACGGGATCGATTTCGAGTTGCAGATCGAACTTCGCGACGGCCGCGACACCGGTGACCGGAGCGACCACGAGACCGGGCAGTTCTACCGTCGGCGCCGAGTCGTCCACGGACAACATGACCTGGAACAGAGGGTGATGTGCCGTGGACCGGGTGGGCGCCAGGACCTCGACGAGTCGATCGAACGGGACGTCGGCATTGCTGTAGGCAGCGAGGTCGCGGTCACGAACCCGGTGCAGCAGCTCGGTGAAGCTCGACGCGAGATCGATCTCGGTCCGCAGGGTGAGGGTGCCCACGAACATGCCGACCATCTCGTCGAGCGCCTCTTCGCCGCGACCTGCGACGGGCGTGCCGACGGTGATGTCGCGTTCTCCGGACACTCTCGCCAACAGCACGGTCAGGGCAGCATGCAGGACCATGAACGGCGTCGTCCCCGTGCGTTGCGCGAGTGCAGTGACGCTGCGGCGGGTGTCGTCGGTGACGGTGAATTCGGCGGTAGCACCGCGGTGCGACGCGGCGGCGGGGTGCGGACGGTCCGTCGGCAGCGGCAGTCGTTCGGGTACCCCGCGGAGTTCGTTCTTCCAGAAGGCGAGTTGCTGGGAGATCGTCGAGTCCGGATCGGACTCCGATCCCAGTACTTCGATCTTCCACAGCGCGTAGTCGGCGTACTGGATCGCCAGCGGCGTCCACGTCGGCGCAGTCCCGTGGGTCCGAGAGGTGTAGGCCGCCATGACATCCCGAGCCAGTGGACGCATCGACCAACCGTCCGCGGCGATGTGATGGGTGATCACCATCAGTACGTGTTCGGTGGGGCCGAGCCGGAGCACGGCGGCCCGGATCGGCGGTTGCGCGGTGACGTCGAAGCCGCGCGCGGCCATGATCGCCAGCGCCCCGGCGAGATCGCGCTCGGTGGTGTCGGTCGTCGGCACCTCCAGTGCGGCGGACTCCAGCACGACCTGGCGTGGGCCGTCCGGGGAATCGGGGTAGACGGTCCGCAGTGCTTCGTGCCGTTCGACGACGTCGAACACTGCCTGCCGAAGCGCGTCGGTGTCGAGGTCTCCGGTCAGGCGAATGGCGCCCGCGATGTTGTACGCCCCCGAAGCCGGGTCGAAGCGGTTGAGCAGCCACATGCGGTGTTGGTTGGGTGCGAGCGGAATCGACTCGGGGCGCACTGCGGCGCGGAGTGCCGGACCGCTCTGCCCGTGTGCGAGTTGCGCGGACAGTGCCCGGACGGTGGGGTGATCGAAGAGGGCTCGCACACCGATGTTGCTGCCGAGCTCGGAATTGACCCGCGCGACGACCTGGGTCGCCGTCAGCGAATTCCCGCCGAGTTCGAACCAGCCGATGGTCACTCCTACGTCGGATCGACCGAGTACGTCGGCGAAGATCGCGGCCACGGCTGCTTCGGTGTCGTCGGCCGGGGCGATGACCTCGGCCGAATCACCGACCGGCTCCGGCAACGCGGACCGATCGAGTTTGCCGTTGCGGCCGAGAGGCATTCGCGTCAGCGGCACGTAGACGGTCGGAACCATATAGGCCGGAAGTTCGGCTTCGGCTCGGCTGCGGATCTCCTCGATCGACGCCGTTCCGGATACGTAGGCGACGAGTGTCTCGTTCGGAGTGGAGCCTGCGGAATGACTCACGTGGTCGGCGCCCGATCCGTGGACGGTGACGACGGTCGACGCGACGCCGGGTGTGCGCAAAATGGATGCCTCTATGTCACCGAGTTCGAGTCGCTGTCCACGGAGCTTGACCTGAAAGTCGTTGCGGCCCAGATATTCCAGTTCACCATCGAGGGTCCATCGAACGAGGTCGCCGGTTCGGTAGAGTCGGGTGCCGCTACCGAACGGGTCGGGGACGAAACGTTCCGAGGTCAGCGCGGCCCGCCCGAGATAACCACGTGCGAGTTGTGCGCCGGCGAGGTACAACTCGCCGACTGCGCCGATGGGGACGAGACGTAGAACCGGATCGAGAACTCGCAGCTGGGTGTTCCACACCGGGACGCCGATCGGAACCAGCGAGTCGCCGCCGGGTTCGGTGTCGTGGAACGTGACGTCGACAGCGGCCTCGGTAGGTCCGTAGAGATTGTGCAGCGAGGTATCCAGCGCGGCATGGAACCGTCGAACGGTCGATCGCTGAAGTGCTTCACCGCTCGCGAAGACGTGCCGCAACGACGTGCACGCTGCGGTGTCACCGTACTCGAGGAACAGATCCAGCATCGACGGGACGAAGTGCGCGGTGGTGATCCCCTGCTCCTGGACGAGGCCCGAGAGGTACTTGGGATCGCGGTGGCCTTCGGGCTCGGCGATGACGGTTCGGGCGCCGGTGAGATGGGGCCAGAACAGTTCCCACACCGAGACGTCGAATGTGGTCGGCGTCTTGTGCAGTACGACGTCGGACTCGTCCAACGGATAGGTGTCCTGCATCCAGAGCAGTCGGTTGACGATCGAGGCATGCGATACTGCAACACCTTTGGGCATACCGGTGGACCCCGAGGTGAAGATGACGTATGCCGTATTCCCTCCGCGGGGGCCAGACTTTCGCTCCCACGGTGCGATGGGCCCGGTACCGAACCGTGACAGGTCGAGGGTGCGCGGGTCGATGACCGGTGCAGTCGCTTCGATGTGAGAACCCAATATCGAAGCAGGAGAACAGGTATCGACCATGTAGGCGATTCGTGTGCCGGGAAGAGTCGGGTCCAGAGGCAAGTACGCAGCACCTGCGTGCACGACGGCGTGGATGGCGACGAGTTGATCGATGGATCGCGGCAGTGCGACGGCGACCACCGACTCCGGACCGACACCGCGGGAGAGAAGGAAACGCGCCAGGCAGTGAACCCTCGCGGCGAAACTGCCGTAGGTCAACGAATGCTCTTCGAACACCACGCACGTCTCGGACGCGTACGTGCTCGATGCCGCGCTCAGCAGGTCCGTGAGCGTCGGTGGTTCGATCTCGCGGTCGGTGGCATTCCAGTCCAGGGTCAGCGCTTCGCGTTCGAGCTCCCCCAACACGTCGATATCGATGAGGGCGCCGTCGGGACGGTTGGTCATCGCCGTCAGTACACGTTGCAGACGCTCGGTCATCGTCGTGACCTGCCCGGGCGAGAACGCGTCCGATGAGAACCTCAACGTCATGGTCAGATCCGGTTCCAACACCGTGACGAGCGTCAACGGATAGTGCGTTGCGTCCTCGACCGCGATGTCGAGCACCCGCATCCCGTCTATATCGGTATCGGACCGCAAGGCACTGCGATCGATCGGGTAGGACTCGAAGACCGTCAACGTATCGAACATCGCCCCAGGGCCTGCCGCACCCTGAATATCGGCGAGTCCGACGTGATGGACGTCGAGCAGTTCGACCTGCTCGTTCTGCAACCGAGTCATCACTGTCCGAACGGAATCGCTGGCGCTCGATCGCACCCGCACGGGCAGGGTGTTGATGAACAGTCCGAGAGTGTCCGTGGCACCGGGCACCTCGGCAGGCCTGCCCGACACCGTCGCGCCGAACACGACGTCGCTGCGAGTAAGCAAGGAAGACAACACGATCGACCACGCGACCTGGACGACGGTGTTGACCGTCACCGATGCATCCTTCGCCAGCGCCGCGAGGGCGTCGCGGTGGACGCGAACGGACACCTCGCGCGGCAACACCGACGTGCCGTCCGCGGAGCTGGTCGCGGGCGCGAGGAGAGTCGGTTCGTCGAGCCCCTCCAGCGCGGTGACCCAACGCTCGCGGGCAGCATCGTGGTCGCGTCGGGAGAGCCATTCGAGATAGTCGCGGTACGCCCTGGCCGGGGTCGGGATCGGGGCGTCGGTGCCGTACAGCACCAGCAGATCCTTGATGAAGATCGGCATCGACCAGCCGTCGAACAGGATGTGGTGGTTGGTGACGACCAGTTGTGTCCGCCCGGCGCTGCGCAGCAACGCGAACCGGACCAGTGGGGCCGCTGCCATGTCGAATCTTCGCAGGCGTTCCTCGGCGATGATCCGCTCCGGATCGGTGACGGTCTCCTCACGCCATGGCACGTCGACGTCAGCGAGGATCACCTGCACCGGCAAGCCGCGTGCGTCGTGAACGAACGCAGCGCGCAGGTTGTCATGGCGATCGAGCAGGCGCTGCGCCGCGCGACGCAACCGGGGGCCGTCGATGTCCCCGTCGAGCTCGAACATGATCTGGGCGGCGTAGACGTCCACGCTGTCGCGGGTCAGATCGGCATGGAACATCAGTCCGCGTTGCAACGGTGCCAGTGGCCATACGTCATCGATCCGGCCGAAGCTGTCCTCCCACAGCTCGATTCGATGCTGATCGACCTGGACCAGAGCCACGTCGGCGGGAGTGAGACCGCCGGCCGACGGGTCGTTGGCGTGCGCAGAGAGTTCACCGAGCGCAACGGCCCACAGTGTTGCGAACTCGCGGACCTCGGCTTCGGTCAGCACGCCGTCCGGGTAGCCGATGCGAGTCGAAAGCCGTTTCCCCGCAAGCACGACGTTGATGTCGAGCACCACGTCGGTTGTAAGATCCTCGCCGCTCCCGCCGTGCACCTCGGCCGTCATGTCCGGAATCCACCCGACGCCGATCAGGGCGTCGGGAGTGTCGGCTACCCGCCCGAGGTAGTTGAAGCTGATCTGCGGGGCAGGAAGTCCGTCCAGAGCCCCGGCGGCGCGCAGCGAGCCGTATCCGGTCCCGCGGGCCGGTATCGAGCGGAGCTGTTCCTTGACCGCCTTCACCGCCGCAGCAGGATCGGTCGCGTCATGCACCCAGAGCCTGACGGGGTGCACGGTGGTGAACCACCCGACCGTCCGTGTCAGATCGGCGCCGGGAAGTAACTCTTCGTCGCGGCCGTGACTCTCGATCGACACCAACTGTGACGTGCCGCGCCAACGGTGAAAAGCCAGGGCCAATGCCGTCAGGAGAGCATCCTCGGGACCCATCCGGTACGCGGTGGTGAGCGGACCCAACACGGCGGCGGTGACGTCGGCGTCGATGTCGAGTTGGACGGTACGTGTGCTTGTGCCGGTGTCGCGCTTCGGATCGAGCGGTCGCGACCCGATCGGGATGTCGTCACCGTCGAGGATCGACATCCATTTTTCGCGTTCTTGCGTGAAGTCGAGTTCGGCGAGACCATGCGTCCATCGCCGCATCGAGGTTCCCGTCGGCGCGAGCGTGATCGCGTCGTCGCTCTGCGACCATGCCGACGCCAGGTCCGGCACCAGAATGCGCCAGGACACACCGTCGATCACCAGGTGGTGAGCGACGATGACGAGCCGCGCCCAGCCGTCGCCCACGACGGAGACCAGTTGGAGCATGACACCGTCCCGTGGACGGAGACGACGGGACGCGCGTCTGGCGGAATCCTCTATCGCCGACGCTAATTGTGTTTCGGCACCTACTGTTTCGTGCGAGATCACCGACTCCGGGGAAACGGTACCCGGCGCGCCGACGACCAGGTTCTCCCCCACCCAGCGTGCCCGCAGCATGTCGTGCTGATCGAGGATGGCGGCGACAGTACGACGGAGCCGTGTCGGGTCGAGGTCGGGCGGCGAGGTCAGGACAAGTGCCTGGTAGAAGCTGTCGAGGTCCGCGGGTTCGGCGGCGCGAGCGCACACGCTGCGCGCGATCGGAAGCAGCGGCATCGGGCCGACGCCGCCGCCGTCGAGCTCCGCGAGCTGGATTCGATCGGCCGTATTCGCCGCAACCTCGGCGAGGGCCGCGACGGTACGGCGCTCGAAAACATCGCGTGGGGTGAAGATGACGCCGGATTCTTTTGCCCGAGAGACGAGTTGAATGGCGACGATACTGTCGCCACCGAGGGCGAAGAACGAATCGTCGACGCCGATGGAGTCGAGACCGAGGACGGAAGCCATCGATTCGGCGATGGCCAGTTCGACGGGACCGCTTGCCGCACGGAAGGCAGTAGTGGTCCCGGTGTCGATGGGATCGGGCAGCGCCGAGCGGTCCACCTTACCCGTGGCCGTCAGTGGCACCGCCTCGAGCTCGATCAGGTGTACCGGAATCATCTGTGTCGGAAGGAAATCCGAAGCCAGAGCAAGTAGGGACTCGCGATCGAAAGTGTGATCCGGCTTGATCTTGACATAGGAGACGAGTTGGGACTGACCGCCGTGACGGAAGATGGTGGAGACGACGAAGTCCGTCGAGGCATGCCACGCCAGCACTGCGTCCACTTCGCCCAACTCGATGCGCAGCCCGTGCAATTGAACCTGGAAGTCGCTGCGGCCCACGAACTCGAGTTCGGCCCCGGCGACGTCGTCGCCGCGCCACCGTACGACGTCGCCGGTCCGGTACAGCCGGGTTCCGGACCCGAACGGATCGGCAACGAATCGCTCGGCCGTCAGATCGAAGCGGCGGTGGTAACCACGCGCCAGGCCAGGCCCGCCGACGTACAACTCACCCGACGCTCCGGACGGAACGGGACGTAACCAACGGTCGAGGACGACTGCCGATGCGCCTTGGAGTGGACGGCCGATGGTGATCGAGTGCGGGTCGTGCTGCGGCTCGGTCATCGTGATGACGATGGTGGACTCGGTGGGGCCGTAGCTGTTTCGAAGATCGGCAACGCCCGCCAGGCGCTCGACCAGATCCGGTGGGCAGACGTCACCACCGACGACGACGGACTCGAGCGAGGCGACCTCTTCGACGGCAACGGTCGACAGAAGTGCGGGAGCGGTGATGATATGGGTGACGGCGTGCTCGGTCATCAGTTGGGTCAGATCACGCCCGCCGTACACCTCGGGCGGCGCGATGACCATGGTGGCACCAGCGCTGAATGCAGCGATCATTTCGAAGATCGACGCGTCGAAGCTGGAGGAGGAGAAGCGCAGAACTCTGGAGGCGGGAGTCAGCCCGAGCTCGGGCCGCTCCGCGGTGGTGAATGCACTCAATCCGCGATGGGTGACCAGGACACCCTTCGGTGTCCCCGTCGAACCCGAGGTGTAGATCGTGTAGGCGGCGTGGTCGAGATCGAGAGCGCACCGGCGATCGGCGTCGGTGATCGGAGCCGAGCTTCGTTCGGCGAGTTCTTCGGTCAGTGTCTTGTCGTCGAGGGTCAACCAGTGGACGCTGTCGGGGAGTGACGCGGCCAGTGAACGGGCACTGAGACCGATCAGCACCCCGGACTCACCGACCATGTGCGCGATGCGTTCTCGCGGATACGTCGGATCGATCGGGACGAAAGATGCGCCCGACTTGGCGACCGCCCAGAATGCGAGAACCGAGTCGATCGACCGTGGGAACGACACCGCGACGACGGTGTCCGGCCCGGCGCCTCGAGCGATGAGAGCGCGCGCGAGAGCGTTGCTGGAGAGGTCCAGTTCGCGGTACGTGAGTGTCTGCGCCCCGGCGATCAGCGCGATACCGTCGCGATTGCGGGCCGTACCCGCGGCGAGGATGTCCGGCATCGAGGCAGGTGCCGCGGCGGCGGGTCCGCGCGCAGGCACGAGTGCTCGTACTTCTTCGACGTCGAGGATGTCGAACCCGATGACCGGCGCTGACGGCTCGCTGCCGAGGAACTGCGCCAGCAGCCCGAGGAATCGATTGTGAAGGTCGCGAAAAGCCTGTTCGCTGTAGACGTTCGGGTTCGCCTCGAAGTCGATGCGAGATCTTCCGCCCCCGATGGCCGGGTAGAGGTTGACCGACAAATCCTCGACCGGTCCGGTGGACAGCACGTTGAACAACCCGGTCACAGAACCCAGCTGCACTTTTTCGTCGTACGCCATGATGTTGATCGCGGGCCCGAAGAAGCCGCGTTGCTCGCGCGGCATATCGGCGTCGCGGCGGATGTCTTCGGCGCGGTACCGCTGGTGACGCAGTGCGCCCGTCAGCTCGAGTTGAACGTCCGCGACCAGGCCCGCGACGGTGGTATCCGAGCCGATGCGAACACGGATCGGCAGCACGTTGGAGACCATGCCGCCCGAGCGACGGAGCAACGCAGTGGTGCGGCCCGCAACCGGCAGGCTCAACACGATGTCCTCGGCCCCAGTGAGCGCGGATAAAAATGCCGCGACAGCGGCGACGGCTATCGGCGCGAAAGCAGAATCGAGCCGGTCCGCGGTACGTGCCAGTGCTACCTCGAGCATCTCCGGCAGCGGTTCCCCGCAAATTCGCGACCGCGACGACGGTGGAGCGGCCATCCCTGCCGGGCTGGCCGGCGCCGGCATATCGCGGGTCTTGTCCATCCAGTACTGGCGATCCTTGCCGAACCGCGGCGAAGCCCGGTACGCCGCCTCCGCCCCGTAGATGTCCACGAGGGCCCCTGCCTTCGACGGGGAAGGATCCTGGCCCTCGACGACGGCAGAGTAGATCTCGGCAGCGCGATTGATCAGCTGGACTGCCCCGAAGCCATCGAGTGCAATGTGGTGGCTGTGGGAATACCAGAAAATGCGGTCCGGAGAGATCCGGATGATCGCGAGGCGGGTGAGTGGGCCACCGACGAGATCGATCGGCTCGCAGTACGCGGCCTGCATCCAGTCCAGTGCGGACTGCTCAGGATCGGCGGAGTCACTGAAGTCGAGCCTGACCGTGTCCTCGCTCTGTGCGGCGTCGACGTATTGTTGTGGCTCTCCGTCGATCTCGACCAGGCGAAGCGATCCCGCCCCGAGCTCGCGAACGGTGCGTCGAACTGCGTACAGCATCATCTCGATGTCGACGGTTCCGCGAATGTCGAGATAGTTCGCAATCGTGATGGGAACTTCGGGCATCAGGTGCTGCGCGAACCACAATCCCTTCTGTGCCGCGGTGAGCGGGAAGGGCGCGGCGTCAGCGGCGGATGCACGGTCACTCTCGTCCGAACGTACTTCCAGTGATTCAACCGAATCCACAGTGTGCTCTCTCAGTCGGGAGCATCGGTACCGGAGTGAGGCGCTGGGTTATCGCAAACTGGACGTTGCCCGATACGCCGTTTGCATTCGTGATGTGAAACCCAACTGCCGGTCTGTCCTACCGAGGTTTACACAACCGTTACCAGGGGTCAACCGGAAACGGGAACACACCGCCGCCCCTCGAGAGAAGTCACAGGGTGCGTCGACGGTTTAAAGGACGACTACTAGCGAAGAAGGCCCGCACAGCCGCCATCCAGCAGCTATGCGGGCCTCATGGGTACCGGCTACTGGGTTTTCCAGACCGCAACCATGGCCGGACGCGGTTGAGAATCGCCGCCATCGGGCCAGTGCGACATCGGGTTGTCGGCAGATGCCTCGTCGAACTCACCCGGATGCTGGACTGCGACGACGACGCGCTCGTCCGAGATGATCGGACCACACGTCTCGCCCCCGGCAGGGACAGTCAGGAACTGACGCGTCTCTCCGCGTCGTTCGCCGTCGAGAACCACCGCGAACAAGCCGTCGTTCGACTCCAGAGCGTTGCCGTCCGTAGAGATCCACAGGTTGCCCTTGGAGTCGAAAGCCAGGTTGTCCGGGCATGAGATGGGACTGACCTGAGTTTTGTCGAAGCCACCGAAATAGGTGTCGGCCTCGTTCGGATCACCCGCGACGATGAGTAGATTCCACACGAACGTGGTACCTGCGTGGTCGTCGTCGATCTCGAGGATCTGGCCGTTCTTGTTCTTCTCGCGTGGGTTGGCCTCGTCGGCGGCCGCTTTTCCATCGGTGCCGCGCTTGGTGTTGTTGGTCAGTGCCACATACACCTTGCCGGTCACCGGGTTCGGCTCGAAATCCTCTGGTCGGTCCATCTTCGTCGCGCCGACCTTGTCTCCGGCCTGCCGGGTGAACACCGCCACCTCTTCGGCGGACATCCCGTCGACCAGCGATTCGCCACGGCCGTCGTCGCCGGTACGAAGGAGCGGAATCCACTCGCCTTTCCCGGCGAACTTACCGGCCTCCGGCAGCGTGCCGGTGCCGTCGATCGCGTCGGGGGCGTCGCCGGTGAGTACGGCGACATGCAACGTGCCCGCATCGAGAATCGTCAGATTGTGACGCATCGCTGCTTGACCGTTGCCGGGCATCATCTTTCGACTCGATACGAACTTGTACATGTAGTCGAACCGCTCGTCGTCACCGCTGTATGCGACGACGGTGCCGTCATCGGTGACGTAGATGGTTGCGGCCTCGTGCTTGAAACGACCCAGTGCCGTGTGCTTGATCGGAACCCCGGTCGGATTCCACGGGTCGACCTCGACGACATAGCCGAACCGGTTGACCTCGTTGGGTTCCTGGGCCAGATCGAAACGCTTGTCGAAACGCTCCCACTTGCGATCACTGGCCGCGCCCTCGATGCCATAGCGGGCAAGTCGCTGCGCGGCAACAGGATCGGTGACGGATTCGGCGTTCCCGAAGTACTGGTTGATGTTCTCTTCACCGGACAGCACGGTGCCCCACGGGGTGAGGCCCCCGGAACAGTTGTTGAACGTTCCGAAGACCTTGGTGCCGGTCGGATCGACGCTCGTCCTGAGAAAATCACTGCCTGCTGCGGGACCTGTCAGCAGAAACTCCGTCGTGCCGGTGATGCGACGGTTGTACTTCCCGAGCCCCGGCGTCAGTGCGCCGGAACCGGACCGACCCGTCACCTGGACCACGGAAAGGCCATGTGCGGCAAGGGCGATATCGAACTGCGCACTCGTCGGATTCTCCGCGTCGTATCCCTTGAACAGGAACGGCTCGGTCGTGTACTCGTGATTGACCACGAGAAGGTAGCCGTTCGGAGTCCCTTCGATCGGCAACAGTCCGGCGAAATCGTTGTTGTACCCGAACTGCATGTTCTGCGCGGCGGCGGTCTGATTGTCGAAATCGAAGGTCGGGGCGCCCGCGAGGACCGGATCACCCCAGCGGATGATGACGCCCTGCTCGTAGCCCTGAGGAACCACGACGGCATCTTCGGTGTTGGGCTCGACTGCGACGAAGTCGACACCGTCGACCGGTGGTGTGCTCATCTCGCTGCTCGAACCCGTAGAGCTTGCCTCGTCCGTACTGCACGCAGCAAGCACGCTTCCGGCGCCGACCGCCACCACAGCCATCGCGCCGCCGCGTAGTACCCCGCGGCGCGTCATCGCAGTCTTGACGATGTCGCCGAAGTATTGGCCCTTCGAGGTGTTCGGGATCTCGTGGAAGCAGGCGTCACCGCACTTGTACTTGCACGTCAAGGAAGAACGCGCGGAGCTGCCGTCGTGGGCCGAAAGGATCGGAAGAAGCTTCATGCCGCGAACGGTGACAGGTCGAAACGAAAGCGGGGGAACGCCGAGGTGAACGGCAGGCGATATCGAAACGTGCGGCGCAGTTGCCTACAGGACCTGCGAGAGAAACTGCTTCAGTCGATCGGTATGCGGGTCGTCGAAAAGTTGTTCCGGGGTACCGGTTTCGATGGCACTCCCGTGATCCATGAACAACACCTTGTTCGACACCGAACGCGCGAAACCCATTTCGTGCGTGACGACGACCATCGTCATACCACCGGAGGCGAGATCGGCCATCAGCGCGAGCACTCCCTTGACCAACTCGGGGTCCAGCGCCGATGTTGCCTCGTCGAAGAACATCACCTCGGGCTTCATGGCGAGTGCCCGAGCGATGGCGACGCGTTGCTGCTGACCACCGGAGAGGTTGCCCGGGCGCGAATCTGCCTTGTTCGACAGACCGACGAGCTCGAGTTGCTCCATCGCCGCAGCGCGCGCCTCGTCCTTCGACTGACCTTTCAGCTTGCGTAGGCCGAGCGAGACGTTGTCCGCCACTGTCTTGTGTGGGAACAGGTTGAACTGTTGGAACACCATGCCGATGCGCTGACGCAACTCGTCCGGGTTGTCCTTCAACACCGATTTTCCGTCGAGCAGAACGTCGCCCTGGTCGGGTTCATGGAGGCGGTTGAGCGCACGGAGCAACGTCGACTTGCCTGATCCCGAAGGCCCGATCACCGTGGTGGTGCGGCCCGCGTCGACGTGAATGTTCACACCCCTGAGCACCTTGTTGGCACCGAAAGCGAGATGAATGTCGGTGCCGGTCAATGAGACAGCCATTACTTACCTCTCCACCACGATTGATACTTCCAAGGGATCGAGCGTGCCCGAAGTATCGGCCTTACCGGAGCGCATGCGCTTGTCGATGAAGTTGACGAGGTGCGTCAGCGGGATGGTCAAGATCAGATAGAACACGCCCGCCGCCAGCAGCGGTGAGAGGTTACCGGTCTGTGCGGCGGTGTCCTGCCCGACTCGAAACAACTCGCGTTGCGAAGCGAGTAAGCCGAGGAAGTAGATCAGTGAGCTGTCTTTGATCAGCGAGATGAACTGATTGACCGTGGCAGGCAGGACGCGTCGGATGCCCTGAGGCATGACTACCAGGGCCATCGAACGGCGGTAGCTGAAGCCCAGTGCGCGTGAGGCCTCCATCTGACCCGGATCGACACTTTGAATGCCGGAACGGAAGATTTCACCGAAGTACGCGGCGGACATCAGTGCCAATGCCGCGATGCCCAGCGGGAAAGGGCTACGGCTGCCGGTCAATTGGGTCAGCGTCGGACCGAAACCGAGGCCGATGAGAAGAATGACGACCGCCGCGGGAAGTCCACGAAAGATATCTGTGTACACCCGGGCCGGCCATCGGAGCCAGCGGGAGCGGGAGATGCCCGCTACCGCCAACCCGATCCCGATCACCGTGCCGATCACCCCGGACGAAGCAGCGAGAATCAGGGTGTTCGGCAATCCGACGGTGATCAGCTTGGGAACGGTGTCCCAGATGAGGTCCCAATCGAAGAACGTGTCGTACAGATTTGACAGTGTGCTCATATCAGCTTGCAGGCAGGACGGAAGCCTTGCTGCCCGGCTTCCAGTCGGCGGGAACCTGGCGCTCGGGGTACCACTCGTTCTCGAGGGTGTTCCACGTTCCGTCGGCGACGACGGCGTCGAGACCGGAGTTGAGAGCGTCGATCAACGGCTGATTGTCCTTGTTCACCGCGTAGGCCGTGAAGTTGGTGGTGTTGATCGTCTTCTCGAGGATGGCGACGCCGTCCTCGGCCTTGACCTGGCCGGAAGCCTGCTGCGACGGCGCGACCCATGCGTCGATCTGGCCGGACTTCACATTCGCGTACGCGGTGTTGTAATCCGGGAAACGTACGGGCTCGATACCGAGGGTGTTGGTGACGTAATCGTCCTGGACCGTGCCCTGAACCACGCCGATGCGCTGCTCGGTGTCCAGATCGGCGATGGTCTTGATCGCGTAGTCGTTCTTGGCGACGAGCGCCATCTCACCGAAGTCGTAACCGTTGGTGAACCCGACGGTCTGACGACGCGCATCGGTGGTGGAGATCGACGAGGAACCGGCGTCGTAAACCTTGTTGTTGACCGCGGCGAGCAAGCTGGAGAACTCGGTGGCCGAGAACTCGACGGTCAGGTTCAACTTGGCGGCGACGGCGCGGAGCAGCTCGTTGTCGAAGCCGGTGAACTTGCCCGACGGGTCGATGAAGATGTTCGGCGGGGCGTCGGACAACGTGCCGACGTAGAGCTTGCCCGGCTCGATCAGACCGATGTTCGAGGTATCGATCTGATCGAGCGGGGTGACATCGTCCGTCGTGTACTTGTCGAGCGAAGTCTGGTCGGAGCCGGCAAGGGCGTTCTCGCCCGTTCCGCCCGAGCTGTTGTCACTCGAACATGCGACGGCGCCGAGCGTGAGAGCGAGCGTGGCAGCTACTGCGGCCAGGGCGCGGCCGCGTAAACGTCGACTGGTCAAGAGTGAACTCCTCGGTGCGGAAACAAGTGAAATGACGTCCGAGGCTATCGCGAAGCCGCGACCACCCGGAAATCAGATTGCCGCCAAGCTCAACCAGTACTCACCGCAGTCCATTCCCGAACGGTCCTCACTGCTGGCTGTTGCGCCACCCGATGGCGTCGTGCAGCTCCGTCATGTCGTACTCCGGGCCGCCGATTCCGACGGTGAACAAGGTGGCTCCGGCATCGAGAAACGCCGGGGCTTTGTCGGTACCGGGCCACGGGACCGACTTCGTGATCACCGAGGTATCGCGCCCGACGGTGACTCCGTGCTCGGCGAGAATCCCGGACTTGCGTTTCAGCTCGTCGAGGTCGGCGAAGCTGTGCCAGATGTGCGCATACTCGGCGACCATCTTGAGCGTCTTCTTCTCCCCGCCGCCACCGATGAGAATGGGGATCTCGCGGGTCGGAGCGGGATTACCTACCGCCAGGCGATTGCTGATGCGAGCGAGGTTCTCGTTCAACAACTTCAGGCGCGACCCTGCGGTACCGAAGTCGTAGCCGAAGTTGTCGTAGTCCTTCTGGTTCCATCCGCCGCCGATGCCGAGGATCAACCGGCCGCCACTGATGTGGTCGACCGTGCGGGCCATATCGGCGAGGAGATCCGGGTTGCGGTAGCCACCACCGGTGACCAGGGCCCCGATCTCCACGTTCGACGTCTGCTCCGCCCAAGCGCCCAGCATCGTCCAACATTCGAAGTGGGCACCGTCGAGGTCGCCGTACAGCGGATAGAAGTGATCCCAGTTGAAGACGATATCGACGCCCGCGTCCTCCGCGCGCAGAACCGCATCGCGAATGATCTGGTAGTCGGGTGCGTGCTGGGGCTGGAGTTGAACGCCGATTTTGATAGTCATGATTTCCATGATGCGCCTCCTCGCCGCGCACCCGCATCAACCGATCTTCACACCGTTCTCGGCCATGGTGGCGCGCAGCACGAAACCAGCTTCCTGACCGATGATTTCCCCGACAAGCGTGACGAACCGATCGACGAACTCCCCGCCGTGAGAGGCAGCATCGAGTTCAGCGGGTTCGAAGTGGTGCGCAAGCTCGTGCAGCAGCACCAGTTCACGCAGCGCCCACGCCTCGTTGTTGCGGTGTAGAGGCACCGCAATGGTGTGGGTATCCCGCTCGTAGTGCGAAGCACCCGTGCCCGAACGTTCACGGACCTGCACGACCGATCCGGCATGCGGCCAGGTTTCACGAACCCAGTTCAGCGCCAAGATCGCGTCGACATAGCTCTGCACCGACTCGATCGACGCGAACTTCCGTTCGATCGGCAGCGTGATGGTCGAACCGAACATCTCGACGGTGCGTAGTCCGCGCTCGTCCGCACGATCGAACATGACACGAACCATCGCCTCGGCATCGTAGACCTTCGATCGTTGGGAGTCCCTGTTGTTCACCGTCAGCCTCACTTCACCTGCCGAGTTGTGTCGAACCGCGCCCCAGCTCGGGCTCACCGCCCAGACGCGCCGCGCGTCCTGCCCTGTCTCCGGCGGCGCGTGCACCGCGGGAGTATCCGGCATTGGCGGACTGGCTGCGCCACGATCCTCGCGCCTTCGACGTCGAGGTGTAGAAGTCCTTCAGTTCGATTGCTTTGTTACGCAACACCACTGCGGTCCCGGCGTCGCGGCTCTCCTCTTCGATTGCCTTTGTCTCGGCCTCTTTCTTGACGCTCTCGAGCCGCTTTCCGATGCGCTCGGCAAAAGCCGTCTGGAAGTTGAGTCGGGCGGTGACGCCGGCAACGACGACTACTTCTTGGCGTTTGTACTTTTTCCGACCGATGGTTTCCGTGACGGTGCGTACGGCCGTTTCGTTCCGGTATGCGCCCGACTTGATGTACGCATCCGAGGCTCGGACCATCTGGATCAGCAGGCTCGAATACAGTGCCTCGCAGGTGTCGATGTCGGAGTCGAAGCCGTACGCGAAGACCTGAGTCGACGATTGCGAGATGTCACACTTCACGTCGTTCGCGAAGGCGATGACGAGGAACAACTTCACGAACGTGCGAAGCCCCTTCTTGCCGGCCTCGCCGATCCTGATGACGCGTTGGGCCGGTGCCACCTGCTTCTCGCGGGAAGCGTTGTGCGAACGTGCAACGGCAAGGTCGATCGACGTCGCCGTGGCCAAGCGCTGCGCGGCCTCCATGAACGCCTCGGCCTCGTGCGGATTGTCGGTGGACTCGGCTTGGCGCAGCAGTCCGCCGATGCGGGTCAACATCTTCTCCGAACTCACCGGTAGGACGCTACAACGCCCCACCGACAACTCGGTTGACCGATTCAGGTGGGGTGAAATCACACCTATCGGGTGAGTTGTGTGCCAGAGTGCGTATCGACATGTGCGTCGGGGGCAGCACAGTTGGTACTTCGCTGTGGTCAACGTCACTGTGGGTCGAACTCACTGCGGGTCGAGATCACCGTGATCGTCCCCGCGCATACCAACGTGTACGAAGTTAGTGGAGAGATAAACAATGGCGTCTTTGATCTCGAAGGTAGCGGTGCTGGCGACAGCGGCAACGCTGCTGACGCTGACCGCGTGTTCCAGTGACAGCGGTTCCAGCGATTCCGCGTCGGAAAACACCGACGGCCGCGGCCCCATCACATACGTCGAAGGCAAGGACACCACCGAAACCGGTGTCGTCAAGCAGATCATCGACGAGTGGAACTCGACCCATCCGGACGAGCAGGTCACGTTCAAGGAGCAGTCCAACGACGCCGACCAGGCCCACGACGACTTGGTCCAGCATCTTCAGGCAGAGCAGAGCGACTACGACGTGATGGCGCTCGACGTCATCTGGACCGCAGAGTTCGCAGCGAAGGGATGGCTCGTTCCGCTCGAAGGCGAGTTCGCGCTCGACAACGCGGGCATCCTGCCCTCGACCGTCAAGAGCGCTACCTACAACGGCACGCAGTACGCCGCCCCGAAGAACACCAACGGCGGTCTGCTGTTCTACCGCAGCGACCTGCTCCCGAAGGCGCCCACCACGTGGGCCGAGCTGACCAACGACTGTGCGGTCGCCAAGACCAACAACATCGATTGCTACGCAGGTCAGTTCGCGTCGTACGAGGGTCTGACGGTCAACACGTCCGAGATCATCAACGCATACGGCGGATCGTTCGTCGGCGAAGACGGCAAAACCCCGACCGTCGACAGCCCGGAAGCAAAGGCGGGGCTGCAGGCTCTCGTCACCGCTTTCGAGACCGGAGTCATCCCGGCGCAGGACACCACGTTCAAGGAGCCCGAGAGCCAGCAGGCATTCGAGGACGGAAAGGCCCTGTTCCTGCGTAACTGGCCGTACGTCTACGGCACCGCAGCCAAGGAAGGCTCCGCCGTTGCAGGCAAGTACGCCGTAGCACCGCTGCCCGGCGCAACCGGCGTCGGAACCTCGACGCTCGGCGGCTACAACGCTGCCATCAGCGAATTCTCCGAGAACAAGGCAACTTCCGCCGACTTCTTGCGATTCCTTCAGGGTGAGCAGGCCCAGCGCATCATCGCCGAGGGTGCACTTCCGCCCGTGCTCAGCTCGCTCTACGACGACCCGGCTCTCATCGCCGAGATGCCGTACCTGCCGGCGCTGAAGTTGTCGATCGAGAACGCTGTTCCTCGTCCCGTCAGCCCGTTCTACCCGGCCGTCTCGAAGGCCGTGCAGGACAACACGTTTGCAGCAATCAAGGGTGAGAAGTCGGTCGATCAGGCCATCACGGACATGCAGGCCGGCATCGAGTCCGCCGGTTCCAACTAGCTCGTCCGTTCACCGCCGTTCTTTCGAAGCATTACAGGAGAACACACGATGGCTGTACCTACTGGTCAAGCCAGTGGGGCTGTAGACACGACCGCGGCCGGGGGGCAACCCCCCGGCCGCGGTCGGCATACACGCACCGAGAAGAAGGCAAAGTTCGGGCTCTCCAGTGGGCGAGCGTGGCTGCTGATAGCGCCGACGCTGATCATCCTGGCCATAGTCATCGCTTACCCTGTCGTACGTGCGGTCATCATGTCCTTTCAGAAGGATGCGGGTCTCGACCCGGCGACCGGCATGTTCGTCAAGGGGGGCAGCGCAGGGTTCTCCAACTACACGCATTGGATTCTGCAGCAGTGCACTTCCGCGTCGGGGACGCTGGTTCCGTGTCCGCCCGGCACACTCGGCTCCCAGTTCTGGGGAGCGGTAGGCAACACCGCCTTCTTCACGGTGGTGACGGTGTCCATCGAGGTCGTCATCGGCTTCGGAATGGCTGTCATCATGGGCAAGACGTTCGCCGGACGCGCACTGCTGCGCGCCGCGATCCTGATTCCGTGGGCTATCCCGACGGCTGTGACAGCGAAGCTCTGGTACTTCATCTTCGCCTACGACGGTATCGCCAACAAACTTCTCGGCACCAACATTCTGTGGACGGGTGATGCCTGGCCCGCGCGCTTCGCGGTCATCATCGCCGACGTCTGGAAGACGACGCCGTTCATGGCGCTGCTCATTCTTGCTGGGCTGCAGATGATTCCAGCCGACGTCTACGAAGCTGCGCGCGTGGACGGTGCGTCGGCGTGGCAGCGGCTGACCAAGATCACGTTGCCGCTGGTGAAACCGGCCCTGATGGTGGCGATCCTGTTCCGCACGATGGATGCGCTCAGAATGTACGACCTACCTGCCATTCTCACCGAGGGCAACCCGGCCACCCGCACCATTTCCATTCTGGTGGTGGAGCAGATACGGCAGGGATTCAACAGTGCCGCGTCGCTCTCGACCATCTCGTTCATCATGATCTTCATCGTCGCGTTCATTCTGGTGAAGTTCCTCGGGGCCAATGCGGTTGCCACGCAAGAGAATCAGCGTAAGGGCGTGGTCCGATGAAAACCGCTCGCATCTATCTCGGCGTCGCGATCATCCTGATCTGGGGCCTGGCACCGTTCTACTGGATGGTCGTGACCGCGCTACGAGATCCGCGCTACACATTCGACACGACGCCGTGGCCGACGCATGTGACGATGGAGAACTTTTCCAACGCCTTGTCCACGAGCAACGGCAACAACTTCATTCGAGCGGTGATCAACAGCCTGATCATCGGCGGCGCAACCACTCTCGTTGCGCTCGTCATCGGTATCTTCTCCGCGTATGCCCTCTCGCGGATCGACTTTCGGTTCAAGTACATCGTTGTCGGTATCGTGCTCGGCGCCTCGATGTTCCCGGTCGTGGCATTGGTGACGCCGCTGTTCCAATTCTTCACCGACATCGGTTGGATCGGTACCTACCAGGCGATGATCATCCCGAACATTTCGTTCGTGCTGCCGCTGACCATTTACACTCTGGCCGCATTCTTCGCCGAATTGCCTTGGGAGCTAGAAGAAGCCGCCCGTATCGACGGCGCCGGACGCTTTCAGGCGTTCCGACTGGTCATGTTGCCGCTCGCAGCACCAGCGTTGTTCACCACCGCTATCCTCGCCTTCATCGCGGCAGTCAACGAATATCTCCTGGCAAGTCAGCTCTCCAGCGACAAGACCGAACCAGTGACGGTGGCCATCGCCCGGTTCTCCGGCAACGACCCACATGTGGTTCCGTACGCGGCGATCATGGCGGCAGGCACCATCGTCGCGATCCCGCTGGTGATCATGGTCCTGCTGTTCCAACGTCGCATCATCTCCGGCCTGACTGCAGGCGGAGTCAAGTCGTGACAGCGGGCGATCATCTCCAGATGCTGGCCGGCATTCTGGGGTTCTTCGCGCTGATGGCGTTCGTAGCTGCAGTAGCAGGCATCGTCGGTGGCGATCCGAGCGTGTGGGCATCGGTCGTCCTACTCGGACTGCTTGTCGCCCTTGCCTTCGTCATCCGCAAGCTGAAGGTCACACACTAGTAATTTCTCGCTCCTGCCCAGGGCCACGGGCGGTGAAATCTGCTGTACACAGCATTCTGCCCGGGTGCGCATGGTCGTCGGTGGAGACCGACCACGCCCACCCGGGCAGGAAAGTGAAGCTGATTTACGCGTCGATGATGAACGCTTCGAGCTGCGTGCGCGCGACGTCGTCGGCGAGCTGCTTGGGTGGGCTCTTCATCAGGTAAGCAGAGGCCGGGATGACCGGTCCACCGATGCCACGATCGAGAGCGATCTTCGCTGCGCGAACCGCATCGATGATGACGCCGGCCGAGTTGGGCGAGTCCCAGACCTCGAGCTTGTATTCCAGGCTCAGTGGCACGTCACCGAAGGCGCGGCCTTCGAGGCGGACGTAGGCCCACTTGCGGTCGTCGAGCCAGCCGACGTGATCGGAAGGTCCGATGTGAACGTCCTTGGCGTTGAACTCTTTCTGGAGGTTCGACGTCACGGCCTGGGTCTTGGAGATCTTCTTCGACTCGAGGCGGGTGCGCTCGAGCATGTTGAGGAAGTCCATGTTGCCACCGACGTTGAGCTGCATGGTCCGGTCCAGCTGGACGCCGCGATCTTCGAACAGCTTCGCCATGACGCGGTGCGTGATGGTGGCGCCGACCTGGCTCTTGATGTCGTCGCCGACGATGGGGACGCCTGCGTCCTCGAACTTCTTGGCCCAGACGGGGTCACTGGCGATGAAGACGGGCAGTGCGTTGACGAATGCGACGCCTGCGTCGATCGATGCCTGCGCGTAGAACTTGTCGGCTTCTTCCGATCCGACGGGCAGGTAGGAGACGAGGACGTCGACCTTCGCATCGCGGAGGGCCTGGGCAACGTCGACTGCGTCGGCGTCGGCCTCGGTGATGGTCTCGCGGTAGTACTTGCCGAGTCCGTCGAGGGTCGGTCCGCGCAGCACCTGAACGTTCTTCGGCGGTACGTCGGCGATCTTGATCGTGTTGTTCTCGCTGGAGAAGATTGCTTCGGAGAGATCGAAGCCGACCTTCTTGGCGTCTACGTCGAACGCGGCGACGAACTCGACGTCGCGGACGTGGTACTTGCCGAACTTGACGTGCATGAGGCCGGGAACGGTGGCGTTCTCGTCGGCATTCCTGTAGTACTCCACGCCCTGGACCAGGGATGAGGCGCAGTTGCCCACACCCACAATGGCCACGCGGATGGCGTTGCTGTTCTCACCCATGGTCGGGTTCTCCTTCTGTCTTGGAAACATTGTTCGGATTCGTGGTGGAGGTGACGGACGGGCCCGCCTGCTCGGCTGCGATTACTTCGTTGAGCCACCGCACTTCGCGATCGCTCGATTCGAGGCCGAGTTGGTGAAGCTGACTGGTGTACCGGTCGAGCGTCCCGTTGGCTCGCCCCACGGCGTCGCGGAGTCCTTCACGGCGCTCCTCGACCTGACGTCGCCTGCCTTCGAGGATGCGCACCCGGGCTTCTGCCGGAGTGCGACTGAAGAAGGCGAGGTGAACGCCGAATCCGTCGTCGGTGTAATTCTGTGGTCCGGTGTCGGCAACCAACTCGGCAAAGCGCTTCTTACCTTGCGGAGTGAGCTCGTACACACGCCGTGCTCGACGCTTCACGAGGGTGTCCGGCCCCGCATCCTCGGCAATCAGCCCATCCGCTTGTAGGCGGCGTAAGGCTGGATACAACGAGCCGTACGAAAAGGCCCGAAATGCACCGAGGAGTCCGGTCAGACGCTTGCGGAGTTCGTATCCGTGCATCGGTGCTTCGAGGAGCAAACCGAGGATTGCGAGCTCGAGCATGCGACCCTCCTCCTCTGTTGTCTGTACCGCAATTGTTGATGCGACTCCCAAGCATATACACAAGATGTATCGACTCGATATATGTGTGGACATATCCGTGCCTCCGGTTCGCCGAAATTCAGTTCGAAGGTCGGCCGCGAGACATGTGCGCATCGCCACTGGTAAACGCTTCGGCACAGGTGAAGCGTCGTGGGCGGGGTCGATATCAGCGAGAGTGGGCGCGTCGTTGTCACGTAAGAGTCGGGATGCCCGATCCGCATGTCTGGCGCCGCACGTACTCTGGTCCTCGTGCGACTTCAGCGACAGGTGGTGGACTACGCCCTTCAGCGACGGTCACTGCTCGCCGAGGTGTATTCGGGCAGGACCGGCGTGACCGCAGTGTGTGATGCCGATCCTTATCTACTGCGTGCGGCCAAGTTCCACGGCCGCGGTAGCGAAATCGCATGCCCGATCTGCCGCAAGGAGCAGCTCACCCTCGTCTCGTGGGTGTTCGGTGAGAAGCTGGGGACACTCTCGGGCTCGGCGCGCACGGCGGACGAACTCGTTCGCCTCGCGGCGACGCAGGAGGAGTTCTCGGTTCACGTCGTCGAAGTCTGTCGTTCCTGCAGTTGGAATCACCTGGTTCAGTCCTATGTACTAGGTGCAGTTCCCACCCCGAAGCAACCGCGACGGCCCCGATCGGGATCTCGCGAACCGAACCGTCGAACAGCGAGCGAGTGACACACATCGCGTCGCTGACAACCCCGGTCGGCATACGGATGTGCCAGCCGCAACCACTGGAGACCTGTACGTGAGTTCCCCCTACGACAACACGCCTGGTGGCAGCGACAACACACCTGGCGGCAGCGACAAGACACACGGCGCCGGCGGCCCGCCTCCCGGCCGTCCTCCCATGGGCCCACCTCCCGGTGTTCGACGTGATGCGCAGGGTCGGCCACTGGGCCCACCCCCCGGTGTTCGACGCGATGCGCAGGGTCGGCCACTGGGTCCGCCTCCAGGTCGGCCGCAGGGTCCACCTCCGGGTCGGCCGCAGGGTCCACCTCTGGGAGGCCAACAGGGTCCGCCGCTCCGACCACAGGGGCCCCCGCCGCAGGCCGGTCGACCCGTACCGGGCGGGCCAGCGCAAGCAGGCCGTCCACCCGCGGGCCGTCCACCCGCAGGCCGTCCAGCTACCGGCAATGGCCCGGCTGGTCCACCGCCCGGGCGCCCTCCGCTGCCCAATCGCGGCCCTGAAACGGGCCCGCCCATTGCACGCGGTGCCGGTGGGCTTCCGCCGACCGGGCCGCCGGACAACCCGCCCCCACGTTCTTCGGGCAATGAACCGCCCGAACCGCCCGAGAGAGGTTCCGCCGCGAACACGAAGAAGAAGTCCAAGTGGCGGGTCGCCCGTCGAACGCTGTATGCGCTGATCGCGTTGGGGATGATCATCCCGATTCTGACGTTCATGGTCGCCTACACGGTCGAGGACGTCCCACGCCCGGGTGACATCAAGACCAACCAGGTCGCCACCATTCTGGCGTCCGATGGTTCGAGTGTGCTCGGTAGGGTCGTGCCCCCCGAGGGCAATCGCACCGATGTCTCGATCGAGCAGGTGCCGGTGCACGTGCGTAACGCAGTGCTGTCAGCGGAGGACAGGGACTTCTATTCCAATCCCGGCTTCTCGGTCACCGGCTTCGGACGCGCATTGCGTGACAACGTTCTCGGACGCGACAGTGCCGGTGGTGGCTCGACCATCACCCAGCAGTACGTCAAGAATGCCCTTGTCGGATCCGAACGCACCTTGACGCGAAAGATGCGCGAGCTCGTCATCTCCTCGAAGATGGCTCGTCAGTGGTCCAAGGACGACATCCTGGCGGCATACCTGAACACGATCTACTTCGGCCGAGGTGCGTACGGCATCGCGGCCGCGTCGACGGCGTATTTCGGCAAGCCGGTCGATCAGTTGACCGTCGAAGAAGGTGCCATGCTGGCGGCCACCATTCAGCAGCCGTCCGGCCTCGACCCCGAGTTCAATCCGACCGGTGCTCAGACCCGGTGGAACTACGTGCTCGACGGCATGGTCGCACAGGGCAACCTGGAGCAGGCGGAGCGTGCGGCGATGCAGTTTCCACGGTGGATTCCAGGTGCACAGGCCGACACCGGTGACAGTGACTCCGGACCCAACGGGCTGATCAAGTCCCAGGTCCTGCGTGAATTGTCGGCGGCGGGTGTCAGTGAACAGGACCTCAACACCGAGGGATTGCAGATCACTACGACGATCGATCCCGTGGCGCAGGCTGCAGTGATCGATGCGGTCGATTCGAACATGGAGGGCGAGCCCTCCGAGCTGCGCACGGCGTCGGTTTCGGTCGACCCACGCACGGGTGCGGTCAAGTCCTACTACGGCGGCTCGGACGGCGGCGGATTCGACTTCGCCCAGTCCGGCCTGCAGACGGGATCCTCGTTCAAGGTCTTCGGCCTTGCGGCGGCACTGGATCAGGGCATTCCGCTTTCGCAGATGTTCGACAGCTCACCGCTTACCGTCAATGGCATCCCCATCAGCAATGTCGAGGGCGAATCCTGCGGAACGTGCACCATTGCAGAGGCGCTCAAACGCTCTCTCAACACGAGCTTCTACCGCTTGCAGTTGTCGATGGACAACGGTTCGCAGGCGATCGCCGATATGGCACACAAGCTTGGAATTCCCGAGGAAATCCCGGGCGTCGGTCCCACGTTGACCGAGCCGAACGGTGCCGGACCGAACAACGGAATCGTGCTCGGCCAGTACCAGTCTCGCGTGATCGACATGGCCTCCGCCTATGCGACACTCGCTGCGTCGGGCGTCTACCACGCACCGCACTTCGTGCAGCGCGTCGTCACGGCCGACGGAACGGTCCTGTTGGATCGGGGCGCAGAGGCAGGCGAGCAGGTCACCTCTGCTGCTGTTGCGGACAACGTCACGGCTGCGATGCGGCCGATTGCCGGATACTCCAAGGGCCACAATCTGGACGGTGGCCGTCAATCCGCCGCGAAGACGGGCACTGCACAGCTCGGCGACACCGGCGAGAACAAGGATGCTTGGATGGTCGGGTACACCCCGTCACTGTCGACGGCAGTGTGGGTGGGAACCGAACAGGGACTTCCGCTGCAGAACAGCTACGGCGGATCGATCTACGGTTCCGGACTCCCGTCGGACATCTGGAAGGACACGATGGACGGCTCGTTGGAAGGAACGTCCAACGAGTCCTTCCCGACGCCGGAGCCGATCGCCGGTCAGGCTGGTGTGCCGCAGTACTCGGCTCCCGCAGCCCCGTCCACGACACCCAGCGCAGCAGTGGTGACGCCGCCACCGGCGATCACGTTGCCGATCCCGACGGAGATTTCGCCGCCCGTCGTGATCACACCGCGCCAGGTCGAGATCCTTCCAGGGGTGACGATTCCGCTACCCGGCCTCGCACCGGCGCCGGCGCAGTCGCCGACGCCCGAACCCGCCACACCACAGACGCCCGAAGAAGAGCTCGAACCTGCTCCGGCTCGGTAGCGTGACGGGGTGAGCGACGACAGAGCCATCGAATCCGGAGTCACCGAACCCGGGGCGAGGAAAGTCGTTGCGAGCCCGGGGCCGTTGGCACCAGACCGCTCATCGAACGTGGCCCGAGATCTCCCGGGCGCGAACGACCCGATGACCGCAGAGTTCGCTGCGGTCATCGGTGGGTCGGCGGGCAAGCACGCACTGATCGGCCGCCAGCGATTTCTGACGCCGCTTCGGGTGGTGTTGCTCCTCGCCGTGGTGTTCCTGAGCTTCGGTTGGTTCGCCAAGGCCGGCTGTATTCAGCAGGCGCCCAACGGACCAGAGGGATCGTTCGGTCTCGACTGGAGTGGCAGCCGTCAGTACGTTGCAATGTGCTATTCCGACACGGTTCCGTTGTACGGCGCAGAGCGCTTGGATCAGGGTGCCTTCCCGTACAAGAAGTCCTGGGAAGAAGTGGCCGCGGACGGGACCACTCAGATTCGCTACATGGAGTATCCGGTCCTGTCGGGGATGTATCAGTACGGCTCGATGGTCGTGGCCAAGGCGTGGAGTTCGATCTCCTGGCTGCCGCAGGCACTCTCGGTGGTGATCTACTTCAACGTCGTCGCGATCGGGTTGGCCCTTGCATGGTTGGTCACCGTCTGGGCGACAGCGATGTCGGCCGGACGGCGCATCTGGGATGCGGCCCTCGTGGCAGGTTCACCGCTGGTCATCGTGCACGGTTTCACCAATTTCGATGCGCTGGCAACAGCTTTCGCTGCCGTAGGAATCTTGGCTTGGGGTAAGAAGCGACCCGTGCTGGCCGGAGTCCTGCTCGGTCTCGGCGGCGCGACCAAGTTGTATCCCCTGCTTCTCCTCGGCCCGCTGCTCGTATTGTGTTGGCGCGCTGGGAAAATGCGCGAATGGTCTCTGACCGCCGGTGCCGCACTCGGAGCGTGGCTGGCTGTCAATCTTCCTATTGCACTTCTGTTTCCGAACGGATGGTCGGAGTTCTTTCGGCTCAACTCCATGCGCGCTGCCGACCCGGATTCGATCTACAACGTCATCTCGTCGTTCACCGGATGGAGTGGATTCGACGGAACCTTGTATCCGGGTGACAAACCGCTGTTTCTCAACACCGTCACGATGGTGCTGTTCGTTGCCGTGTGCGCCGGTATCGCCTACATCGCGATGAATGCTCCGATGCGTCCGCGATTGGCACAGCTGAGCTTCCTCGTCGTCGCCGGGTTCCTGCTGACCAACAAAGTGTGGAGTCCGCAGTACTCACTGTGGCTCGTGCCGCTGGCTGTGCTCGCGCTACCGCATCGAAGAGTGCTGTTGGCCTGGATGGCGATCGACGCCTTCGTCTGGTTCCCCCGGATGTACTACTACCTCGGTGTCGCTGACAAGGGTGTCCCGGAGCAGTGGTTCACCGCTACCGTCGTCGTGCGTGACATTGCTGTGATCGCACTGTGCGCGTTGATAGTTCGACAGATCTATCATCCTGACGAGGATCTGGTGCGACTGGGCGGGGTGGACGATCCGGTGGGCGGAGTGCTCGACCGTGCGCCGGATACGCATCGGGTCACGAAAACCGCTGCACCGCAGGCGGTTTCCGTGCCCATGCGAGTGGACTAGATGTACTTGCCGAGATGCGGAACGGCTTCGCCTGCGTGCTTGGCGGCGATGCCGTCACCGATTGCCTGAAGTTTCCAGTTACCACCCTCGCGGTAGACCTTTGCCATGACGAGGCCGGTGAACGGCATCCCGCCCTGGAGCGTGAAGCGGGCGAGCTCGGCGTTGTTGGTGTCGTCGACGAGGCGGCAGAATGCGTTCTCGACCTGCTCGAAAGTTTGTCCTCGGTACGAGGTCACCGTGAACACGATCGCGGTCACATTCGCGGGAACACGAGTGAGGTCGACGTTCACTACCTCGTCGTCGCCCTCGCCGGCGCCGGTCAGGTTGTCGCCCTGATGCAGGATCGACCCGTCCTTGGCCTTCAGCTGGCCGTAATACACGACGTCTGCCACGTTGCGCCCGGCGAACATGATCGCCGACGCGTCCAGATCGATGGCTCCGCTGCGTCCGCCACCGCCGAAGAAGCCGGTCTTCTTGGGCGCCGCCACCGGGTCCCATCCCAGACCCATCCGGATCTTCGTCAGCGCGACTCCACCGTCCTTGCGCAGTGTGACCTTTTGACCCTTGGTCAGACTGACCGGCCGGGCTTTCGTCAAACTGACCTCGGATGGGCCGGACGGCGGTGGTGTCGGTGCGGGTGGTGTCGGTGCGGGTGCGGGAGGAGCCGGGGCTGCGGGAGGAGCCGGGGCTGCCGGTTGCGCGGCGGGAGCGTCGTCGACGGACACACCGTGGTCGGTGACCAATGCGGCGAAACCACCGGAGTAGCCCTGTCCTACGGCCCGAACTTTCCACGTGCCCGAGCGTCGGTACACCTCGACAGCGATCACGATGGATTCGCTGCTCAGACCGTCGACGACATACTCGTACAACACATTGCCCTGCGCGTCGGCGATGCGAGCGGTCGGTGGGGCGGCTCGGCCGAAGCTGCTCGACGCGTCGTCGAGGGTGATGACCGCGCGGATCTGTTCGATATCGGCGGGGATCTCGGTCAGCGCAATCGACAACTGTCCGGGTTGCCCAGCGGCACCGGGCGCCAGGCGGACACCTGGCCCGGTCGGCTGATTGAAGAAGACGAAGTCCGCGTCGGTGCGAACTTTGCCGTCCCCGGTTACCAGAAGTGCCGACAGGTCGGCAGGAGCGCTGAGCTGCACGGATACGACCACGTTGTTCACGGTGATCGGACCGTTTTGTCCCTTCGCCAAGGGCTGACCGGCTGGAGCAGACAATGTGTGTCCTTTTCGATGAGAGCGGGTCGTGAAGTGCGCACACCAATGTACTGGGTCGAAATGTCCGAATGTTGTGGACGAAGTTCCGCAACCCGTGCCCGTCGTCGGCTTCAGGTCTCGGCTGCCAACTCTGTGGCGAGCCTTCGGACTTCCGCGGCCACGTCGGAATCGGAGGCAGGAATGACGCTGACAGTAGAGCCGGACCGGACCAGGTATCGACCGTCGTCGGCGTTGTCCACCCAGTGAAAACCAGCCAAGTTCTTTTCCACTCGATTGTCGGTGGTTTTGCCAGGGCAGACGAGGATTTCGCCTGCGCTGGTTCGACGTCGGCCCAGAAGTCGGTCGAAGTGCTCCCTGGAGGTCGATCCTGTGGCGCTGTCGAACACGACTGAGTTCGCGGTCGATCGTCCGATCGGAGAAGGCCGCGGGATGTCGATGCGAGGGTGTGTGCCCTTCGGGGATTCGGGCAGTGCTCCCAGTACTCGATTCACGGCGCGATGCGAAGCGACCAGGCGAACCGTCACCGGGCCGCCGGAGGAATCATCGAGTCCGGGTTGTTGGATCAGCACCGCTGCACTGTCGTGTCGGATCGCGGCATGGCCACGTATTTTGATGTCGCCGGAGCCGTCGGCTGCGCTCGTGCTCCGCGTATGGCCGACGACTTCGATTCGAAGCCGCGGGTCGAGAAGGATCCGTCCGGCCTCGCGCAGGTCTTCGTCCATCTTCGTCGCGATGCCTATCGACGCCTCGTGGCATCGACGGTGATATTCGGCTGCCGAGCTTGCGGTCGCACGAATTTGCAGTGGGAACGGCAATCGATCGCGCCCGAACTGTTCCATCATGACCCGAAATTCGAGGCCGGTCATGGTCCACTCGCGCTCGTTCACCCGCCGAGCACCGGTGGAACGACAAGTGGCAGCGTGCCGATCAATTCGTCTCCATTGACGGCATCGACCAGATAACCGGGCGTCTTGTGGACGTCGTCTGCGCCCCCCGGCCCACCGCGACCTACGCCAGGCGACATTCCGCCCATCCCAGGTGCACCGGCACGGCCTGCGGCCGTACCGGATCCTCCGGCCGATCCCTGGCCCCCGGCCGCGGTACTGCCCTGGCCAGGAGCCCCGAGGACCGAGCCGCCGACTCCTGGACGACTCAACCCCCCGGTTCCCGATCCCGAGCCCGAACCACCCGAGCCCGAACCGCCGGAGCCCCCGCCGAACCGAGAACCGGCACCGCCGGAACTGCCGCCCCGAGAACCTGAGCCGCCGAGACCTGAACCGCCGAGACCTGAACCGCCTGGACCAGAACCTCGGGGACCACCGAGTGGGCTGCCCAGTACCGAGCCACCGGGTGACGACCCCGCCGGTGATGATAAGGAGGGGGCATTCGCCCCTTGCTGCGCCCCGGCCGGACCGGTGGGCGGCTGCGGCGACTGTGTCGCATCACCGGGCGCCCAACTCGACGCCTCTGTCCCGGTGTCCCGAGTGTCCGATGCGGGAGATCGAAGAGCGCCGCCGTCGGAGGCAGGTGAACCGGCCTGCCCCGAAGCACCATTGCCGGATTCGGGCCCGGTGGCCGCAGTGTCTGCTCGAGAAAAAGGTTGCGCGTCGAAGCCGGGGCCCTTGGTTCCCGGTTGGTGCCTGGCGGCGTCGCCGGAACCGCCGTCGGTGACCGGATCGAGCGCGGTCGGCAGAATCGGGACCTGGTCGTCGGATTGATGTACGACCGGCATGTACACACTGTGCATGACCTGGCGCGCAGCTTCTTCTGCCTCTTCACGTGCGTGTTGGGCCTGCTTCAACGCACCGGGCACGATAAAGCCCGGAACGGCATCGAGCACTTTCTCGAACGGGCCGGTAGCCAGCGGAGGCGGAACGCTCGCCTTGGTTTGCTGAAGCCCCGTGTAGGCCTCGAGCAGCTTGTTCGCCACGAGATGTGCAGTTGTTTTCAACTCTGCGGTCGACTTCGTGTACGCCTGCACACCGTCGACTGCGGCGGTGGCTGATGGGCCCTGCCAGCTGGTGCTGTTCACCGCGGCCATTGCCTGAGCGAACTGATCGGCGCCCTCGGCTGCGTGGGCTCCGATCGCTCGCCAGTTGTTGGAGGACTCCTCGGCCCGTTCAGGTTGGAACTGCTCGACTTTCCCGAAGATCTCTCCATGCGACATTGCCTCGAACGGGTCGTCGTCGAACACTGCCTTGGGCTCGTAGCCCCCGCTGTACGCGTAACTGTCTCGTTCTTGGTAGACGACGGCACGCGTCAGATCGCCGAACTCCTGCGCCGACATGTCACCGAACCCGCTGATGCTCTCGAGTGTGCGCAGGGTCTGCTGCAGTTCTTCCGAAGGATCACCGCTCATGCCTGATGCTCCGGATCATGCGTCGGCGTAGAACCCCGTTCCGCGGATCCAACACGATCCGCACCCGTCCAGGGCTTACCTTTCGAGCCTGTTCTTCCCCAGCCCATGCCTGTACCCCCGTGTGTGCGTCAACCCCTTGCCTTGTTCGACGCAGCGGACGCACGGATGGTTCCATCGACTTCTCGAGCCGTCTCGGCCTGCAGCCAGGTGAGGATCTCCTCGCTCGCGAGCGCACCCGCCGACCTCGTGACCACCAACCCGTCGTGGCGAAAGTTCTTCGCCTCCAGCTCGCCGTGCCGCGGCCTGATGGACCGGTCGGCGGCGATGAGCATGTCTGCGTCGAGGGCGCCGTCTCCCGCAGCAAGCGTGAGGGCCCGGTCGTCGAGAATGCCGTCGTCGATGCAGCGTGTGAGAACTTCGGCGACGGCGCGATTCTTGCAGACGACGTCGGGCATGGTGTAGATCTTGCGCCCCTGTTGCGAGACGTTCCATCCACGTGCGGCACACCACGAAGACCAGTCCGCGAGAAATCCGGGCGGAACCGCTGCGGGTTCGACGACGAGGTAGCAGAAAAGATCGTCCGCTGTCCGACGCTTGAGAACCCAGTCGCCGCCCGTTCGACGCGTCAACTCCTCGCGGACCCCGCCGAGATCGATGTCCGAGAAACCTGCGCGCCATGCACGGTCGGGTTCACCGTCGACGAGGATGTTGCCGCCGTTGCTCGTGATCGAGAACCGCCACGGCGCGCCGGGCAGTGAGACTCGCTGGAATTGCTCGATCGTGCGTGTCGTCGTCGGCACCACGACGGCATCGGCAGTGAGGGTGCGCAGCGACTCCGCGGCAGCGGTGGTCATGTAGGACAGTGGCGCTCTCTCGAACATTTCGACGCAGACCACGGTGTCGTCGACCTCGAACCCCAACGCGGCCGCGGAGAAGATCATCGTTCGGTCCAGGTCGACCGCTACGAGGGTGTTCACGTGACATCCTTGATCAGGCCCATGCACGAATATGCCAGATCCGGTACCTCGAGCACCGGAACATCTCTGGCGGCAGCCAACATTCGAATATGCCGGTGCTCGGGGGCACCGAGGTCGCGCACGAGAATCCGCCATGGAATTCGACGGAGAAGCACTCGCGTGGTTTCTCCTACACCGGGTTTGACGAAATTGACATGCGAGATCCCGAACTCTTCGCGGACCTTCTCCACCGAAGCCCATCCGGTCCAGGTCGGGGTGCGATCGGAGCTCGATACCGCGGTGACCGATCGGGCAACGTCCTCGCGTACCGCGTCGAATTGTGCTGACACGGTGTCGAGCAGATGGTTGGACACGTCGTCCGGTGCTAGGTCGGCGTAGTACTTGGCGCCGTGGAATTCGCCGTCGTCGATCAGGTCGCGGTTGAGGACCGTCCGGGAGACGAGACCGGAGACCGTCGAATTGAGGCAGGCAGATGCGATGAGGAAATCATCGCGCGTGCCGTAGGTCCGCGCGCAATGGCCGGGGTCGGCCAGAACTGCGAGGTCGCTGTTGAACTCTGCGCCCTCGAATGCCGCCAGCGCAGCGGTCAATTCGCGGGCAATGGCACCTTTGCCCGTCCAGCCGTCCACGAAGACGACCGACCGCGGATCATGATTGTCTGCGAGGTATTTCAGTGCGACAGTATCGATTCCACGGTCGCGGACGATCGAGAGGGCATAGTGTGGCAGTTCGAGTCCGTGCGCATGGTGCGCCCAGCGGCGCATCAGTATCCCGATCGGTGTGCCGGCCCGCGCCAAGGAGGCGAGGACTATGTCGTGCCCGCGCTCGGCCAGAACGAGTTCGGTGACGGTGCCGACTGCGACTGCTAGGCGAGAAGCGCTGTCCTGCAGGACCTCTTCGAACAATTCACGGTACGCGAGATCGGGTTGAAACTCTACGGGTAGCGATTCGGCGTAATGCGCTGTGCCGGCCTGAATTCGCTTCTCTCGCTCACCGACATCGGCTTCGAGCTCTACGCCGGAGAGGTCCTTGAGCAGCCATGTCACTTCACCTGGGGCGTAGGAACCGAAGGCGGGCCCGGTCAGGGGCACTGCGCGGCGCGATACTGCGAGGGCCACCGGATCGGCACCGGTGATGACGACGACGAGGACATCGGCGCCGGACGCGGCGAGAGTGCGAGCGGCACCACCTTCGCCGAACAGACGGTCGGTGTCCGCAGGCTCGTCGACCACGAGAATCAGCAACGCATTCTCCGGGCCGTCGGCGTTGTAGACGTACCGAGCCTCGGGTTCGCCGTTCTCCGGCGCCAGAAACTGGAAGCCACGACGCAGCGGATAGTTCGGTGTGTCGAGTACGTAAGCCGGTGAGCGAGTGGTGGTTTGAAACAAAGCCGGATGACCACCCGCGCGGAGGATCAACGCGAGGCGAAGTGGCAGGTACATCAATTCCTCGTGGCCGAGGACCACTACGGGTCTGCCGGCGGGCACGACGGTCTCGACGCGCGTGGCAACGTGAGCGATCGCGTTCTCGAAGGCCGGAGTGTCGAAGGAAAGGAAGCCGTGACGGCCGCCGTCGGGAACGGTTGCGGGCCAATTCGCATCGAGGCGGGTTACGGTGCCCGCGGACTCCGCGGCAGGATTGAACGTCCGGTAGTCCGGTAGTCCGGTCACGTCACCGACGAGCCCGTCGGCCAGCTCGACGCTGCCCTGCGCGAGGCTCACGCTGACGATGGTGACGCCGAGTTCGGTCGCGACGGCTTCGGTCTCGAGGATGTGCTCCTCGCTTCGCATGTCGACGAGCGAGGCAATCACGTAATGTGCCCGCGGAGTGACGGCGTGGACGGAGCGGATTGCTTCGAGTGCCGTTTTACCGGTGGATATCTCGTCGTCGACCAAAACGAGGGGAAGCGGAACGGACAGGACGTCCGCGGACGTTGGCAGCAGTTTGTGATCCGTCGCGTGCGAATGGCCTTCTTGGAACTCGCCGTACACCTCGAGGCCGGGCACATCGCGACGCGTCGAATGCAGGTAGGAGTATGCGTTGAGTCGTGCTGCGACGCCATGTCCCAAACCTGTTGCAGTTTCGGCGAACCCGAGCACGACGATGTCCGATCCACCGACCGCGTCGAGTACGAGGGTTCCCAGTTGGTCCGCTGCAGCGGTCACTAGCTCGGGGTCGACCGGTATGTGCTTTCCGAGTACCTCTGACACCAAAAGATGTGCACGCCTGGGGTTTCGACGTAATCCGGGGCGGACGAGTTGCTCTACCGACCACTCGGAGGACGTACCGGTGCCGGTGACTCTGATTCCGTCGGTCGGGTTGTTCATCGGTCCGCCAGGGCGGTGAGTACGTCCACGAATGTGACCTTTTCGTTGGTGACGCCGAAAGCATCGGCACGCAGTAATGTTTGGCTCGCCCAGTTGCGATGCGGTCCAAGCTCGTTCATCTTGTTACCGTAGCCCGAGGCTCGGACGCCTCCCGCGTCGGATTCCAAGATGTCGAGCGCATCGTGGTACTCCTCGTGTGTCACTGCGGACAGTGCATGTACAGCAGGAACGTGAGACGGATGAATCACCGTTTTTCCTTGAATCCCGTTGGCGCGGTCCAATGCGACTTCGCGAAGGAGAGCGTCGAGGTCACTGCTGACGAGCTGCTGCCGAAATCGAACTGCCCCGGGTTCGACGAACGGAGTCTGTCTGAGCATGGGACGGAACATGCGTTCGTGATCGGCGAAGTACTCCCATACCGGTCCGGTGATGACGAATCCGGTTCCGTTGTTGCGCCCGAGGTGGTTGACGATGGCGCTGATGACGTCGGCGATGACGCGGACGTCGTAGATGGTCAGATCTCGGTCGCGCCGGATACCGAACATGCCGCACATGTCGGTGGCGCCGATGCGCACCGCGAGTACTCGTTCACTGTGTGCCAGAAGCAGTTCGCGTACCGCGACGAGTTCGGTGTCGCGAGTCTCTCGGAATACGACCTCGGTGGATTCGAGAACTGGCATCGCGAACAGTCGCTTGCCGTGCTCACTCGAACCCGCGGCGATGGCGTCGAGGAAGGAGGCGCCGTTTGCCGCCGTGAACTTGGGCACCACGAAACCGGCGAGGCCGGCGGCACCGTGAGCGATCTCGGAACAAATTCTGCGAATGTGCTCCGGAGTACGGGCCCGGACGAACACCAGCGCGGTGAGATCCTCGTCCGCGGCCAGCTCGTCGAGTGTCCGCACGGTGTTGGCGAGAGCCTCTTCGAGACGGTGATCGGCGACGGCATCTTCGAGGTCGATGACCAATGAGCAGACACCCATGCGGCTGCGTTTGATCAACGTCGCGGTCAGGTCGGTCCGTGTCGCCGGCATGTACAGCGTTGCCCCGAGTGCCGTTGCGACACTGACGATGTCCGCGTCTACGGCAATATTCTTGGGTGGCCGGAAGAACAGTGCGTCGTGCACTGCGGGATCGAGATGTCGAAAGTGTTGCACCGGGCGTCCTTAGCGTTCGTGAGCAAATGAATTGTGGAGTTCGGCGATCAGCGAGCCGAGCCTCGCATCCTGTCGACAACCCCGGAGATGAAGCCGGAAATGGTATTCAGATCTTGCAGATAGGACCAGTAATCGGGGTGAGTGCCGGACAACGCAGTGCTCGCTCTCTCGATTCGAGCCAGCTGAGCATCCAACACCGATCCCCACTCGGCAACCAGACCACGGTTCACAGCCAACTGTTGTGCGTCTCGTAACGTGAAACGTACCGCCCGTTCCTTCTCCCGTGGGTTCGCCTTCACCGCACGCAGCAGTTCGACCCGATCGGTGACGGCGTCGACGAGAGCCTCGGCGTCGGCAAGGCGCGCGCGAGCCTGCGCGATGTAGTCGAGAGCCTGTTCGGGGTTCCCGGCGTCGGCGGCCGCCCGCGCGGCGGCGAGGTCTTCCGAGGCCTGCTCGATGTATCGGGCGCTCATGTGCTCGTTGGCCGAGAGGTCGGCCGAGCTGGCGACATTGAACTCGCGGAGCAACGTCGAGAAGGCAGGTGCGAGTCGTTCGAAGCGCGTGCGGACAGCCTCGAGGCGGGTGCGGACCGACGAGAGAGCCGAGCGTGCTTCCTTGGCCCGAGCCGGAGCTGCTTCGACTGCAGCCTCCAGCGCTGCTGCGGCGTCACGAACTGCGGCGGCGGCATTTCGGACGCCCAGAGCGTCGTTCGACGCGGTGGCGCCGTCGAGGGCGGCAACGCTGGCGTCGAGCGTCTGCCATGCCGCTCGTATCGACGGGTAGTCGGTGAAGCTGTCATCGGCGGCCGCGACGGCCAACTGGGCCTTCTCGGCAAGGGCCTTGGCATCCTGAGCCAGGCGCGGGGTAGCGGCGAGCGTGGAACGTGCTTGTTCGATGTCGATTCGGTGCGCTTGGTAGAACTCGTCGACAGCGTGGCATGCCTCGCCCAGCGCACGCGCCGCGGCGTCGAATGCGTTCTGTGCTGCCGGAGTGGTGATGCCGTCGAACTGATCCACCGCTGCCAAGTAGGCAGCGCCGGCTTCGAAACACTTCTTCTCGGTCTCGTGCCATAACGACGTGATGTCGCGTTCGGGAGTCAATGCCCGGATTGCATCGACACCCGTGGATGCGATCGACTGTCGTTTGTCCATGTCGAGGAAGGCAGCGACGGCGCTCTCCTGTGCTGCGCGCGCAGCAGACTCCGATCCACCTCCGCGGCGGAAGGCCCCAGGCCAGCGACTTGTCACCCGCTCGATAGTACTGACGGGAACTTCCCACCGTGGTGTGCACGTTGCCGTAGTGCAACTGTGACAAACAGGATCAGGCCCGCGGTGTGACCGCGAGCTCCTCACAAATCGGACAGATGACCACTACGGTGGAAAGTAAGTAGCGGAATCCACACGAAAGGACAGACATGGGCGTCAGTCTCAGCAAGGGCGGCAATGTTTCACTCACCAAGGCAGCTCCGAACCTGACCGCGGTCACGGTCGGACTCGGTTGGGACATTCGAACGACGACCGGAACGGACTTCGACCTCGACGCCAGCGCCATAGCGCTGAACTCGACGAAGAAGGCACTGAGCGACGGACACTTCGTGTTCTTCAACAACCTCAAGTCCCCCGACGGCTCGATCGAGCACACCGGCGACAACACCACAGGTGAGGGCGAGGGCGACGACGAGCAGATCAAGGTCGATCTTGCCGCTGTCCCGCCGGAGATCGAAACGATCACCTTCCCCGTCTCGATCTACGACGCCGACGCGCGTTCGCAGTCGTTCGGTCAGGTGCGCAACGCGTTCATTCGCGTACTGAACCAGGCCGACAACTCCGAACTCGCTCGCTACGACCTCAGCGAGGACGCCTCCACCGAGACCGCCATGGTTTTCGGTGAGCTCTACCGCAACGGTGCCGAGTGGAAGTTCCGTGCCGTGGGCCAGGGCTACGCCTCCGGCCTCGCCGGAATCGCTCGTGACTTCGGCGTGAACGTCTAGTTCATTCTTCGCACTTGAAATAGGGGAAAATCCCGTCTCATCATTCATGATGTATCGGGGTTCTCCCCTATTTTTCGTTATTGCTCTGGAAGAGAAAGGCCACCGACAGTGGTTCTACGGATATTCGGATGGTCCATCGGAGTCACGATTGTTTCGGTGATAGTCGCCTTCCTCTACGGCGGCCTCGAGGCTGCGATTCTCGTCTTGATTCTCGGCGTGCTCGAAGTGTCGTTGTCGTTCGACAACGCGGTCATCAACGCGACCGTTCTCCGCCGGATGAGCGAATTCTGGCAGAAGATATTCTTGACAATCGGAATCGTCATCGCCGTATTCGGTATGCGGTTGCTCTTTCCGCTCGTCATCGTCTGGGCCGCATCCGGTCTCGGACCCGTCGCAGCGATTCAACTTGCACTCAATCCGCCGGAAAACGATGGCGCATATTTCCCCGACGGCAGTCCCAGCTACGAGACTCTCCTCACCGACGCGCACCCTCAGATTGCTGCGTTCGGTGGAATGTTCCTGCTGATGCTGTTTCTCGGATTCGTCTTCGAAGACCGCGAGATCACCTGGCTGAGCTGGCTCGAGAAGCCGCTGGCGAGGATCGGCAAGCTCGACCAGCTTTCGGTCGTAGTGGCAGGTCTACTGCTGGTGCTCAGCGCAGAGTTCCTCGCTGACGACGACAAGATTTCTACGGTCATGGTCGCCGGCGTGCTCGGCATGATCACCTACATCGCCGTCAACGGCCTCGGCGAGTTGTTCAATACCGACGAAGAGGGTGAAGGGGCATCGGGCGGTCCGAGCGAGCTGGCCAAAGCGACCGGCAAGGCAGGGTTCTTCCTGTTCCTCTACCTCGAGGTCCTCGACGCGTCGTTCTCGTTCGACGGTGTCATCGGCGCTTTCGCAATCACCGCAGATCCGATCATCATCGCGCTCGGCCTCGGATTCATCGGTGCGATGTTCGTTCGATCCATCACTGTGTTCCTGGTCCGCAAGGGCACGTTGTCCGATTACGTGTACCTCGAGCACGGTGCGCACTGGGCCATCGGCGCACTGGCGATCATTCTGCTCGTGTCGATCGGGGTGCATATCAGCGAGCTGATCACCGGCTTCGTCGGCATTCTGTTCATCGGCGCTGCACTGATCAGCAGTATCAGGCGGAACAAGAAGCTGGTCGAACAAGGTGAGGACACTGAACTCAAGGTGTAACTCGTAGACGAAATCCCTGCGTCACCAATGGTTGAGCTTGGTGTGGCCGTCCTGTAACGCGCGAGCGAACAGGGCGGCCTTCGTCGGTGCAGGCCTACCCACTACCGCGTACTTGTGACGAATGCGAGTGAGATGCGTGTTGACGGTGCCGACAGAAATGCGGACCGCGGATGCGGCGTCGGCTTTCGAATCCGATGAGAACCAAGCGAGCATGACTTCGACTTCGCGGGCGCTGAGGGCGGGTCTGCGATACAGGTACCCATCGAGTTCGCTCGTCGACACCGAATAGCGTGCAGACTTCGCTCCGATGTCCCGCGCAATCGTGGGTGGACGTGGCGAACTCGACAACGTGTACCTCCTGCAGTAAGAAATCCAGCACCAGAGACGTTCTCCCCATGCCGAGCGCCCGACCGCCCTCGTCGATACTGCGCGCGCAACCCGGCATCTGAGAAGGGGCGCAGCGAAATCTGTACACAATCAATACGTCGGTCGGCGCCGGAGTACCTACAGCTCCGCGATATCGATCATTCCGTCCTGTAGCGCCCGTGCCACCAGTGATGCTTTGGTCGAGGCCGGGCGGCCCACGGCCGCGTATTTCGCCCGAATGCGCGTCAGGTGAGTGTTGACGGTGCCCAACGACAGAAACAGTGACTTGGCCACATCAGTTTTGGAGTCGCAGCGTATCCAGCCGGTCAGCACCTGGATCTCGCGTCCAGTCAAGATCGGTTTAGGCAGGAACGAGCCCGCCATTCCGGCGACGGGACGATCTTGGACCGGCGATGCGAGGCTGAACTGTGGGCGTGAAGGACGCTCGGCGATCGGTGCCGAAAGCCCGGACAAGCAGATAGCTGTGGCATCGAAACCTGTTGACATGGCGTTCTCCCCGTACTGGTGCGGTTGTGGCCTTTACAAACCGTTGACTCGAGTTTCACAGGTGGCGGGCGGGTTGTCTGCCCTCAAAACTAGGGGCATTGAATCCTTGACGACCTGGGTAATTGACTCCGTAGGTCCTCAACTCACCGGCGGAACTTCCGGCATCGGAAGCCATCCGTCTTCGACAGCTCGCTTGTAGAGGTCGGTTTTGGTCGGCGCGGGGCGCCCCGCCTGGGCATATTTGTTTCTGATCCGAACCAGGTAGTCGTTGACGGTCTGCTCCGAGAGCCCTGCCAGACGCGCGACGCGTCCGGCCTTCTCTCCCGACGCATACAACGCCAGTACTTCGCGCTGACGTGGACTCAAGCCGACATCGGGCAGTTGCGGGTCGCCGTCGATAGCCGCAGCCCAATCGGTGGTGACGACCTGGCCTCCCGCGGCGGCGCGGCGGATAGCCGAGACGATGGCTGCGGCCGGCTCGGACTTGCGGACTACGCCGAGAACTCCTGCCCTCGCGGCGGACCGAACGAGAAATGGATTTTCCGCACCGGTGTAGACCAGGACCTGAGCACCTGCGGCGTGCAACTTCTCGACATTCGACCGCGGTGAAGACCCATCACCGAGCCGAAGATCGAGGACGACGAGGTCCAGCGTTCGACCCGACGCCAGAAGTTCGTCGACAGTGGCAGCGACAGCTATCAGATCCAGATCCGATTGGTCGGCGAGAATGGATCGAAGGCCCAGCGCAACCGACTCGTGATCCTCGACCAAACCGATCCTGCGTCGAACATTGCCTTCGGTCGGTATCGATCCCCCTGAGCCTTGCGTCATGCTCCGCCTCCGCTCACGACAACTACTTCGGCTGCCTACCGACTAGTCGGAACAAGGGGTCGGTTTGTTACTGGGTCGGCGCGTTGCTCCGCGTGTCGGCCCTCGACGTCCCCGTGTCGGATCCACCGCCGAGGTCGTCGGCGTCCGCCGGCTGTGTCAGCCCGGGGTTTCGTAGCCCGACACGGAGGAAGACCAAGAAGAAGACGACGAGCAACACTGCACGTCCCCATACGCCCACCTCGACGAAAAATTTCTCGGTAGTGCTATCCGAACCCTCGGCCAGTGCTCCGAAGTACTTGAACACCCCGATGCCCATCGACAGGTCTGCCACCAAGTACGCACCGACCAGGGCCCATGGCACGCGGAGAAGAACGAAGAACGGAACAAGCCACAGGGTGTACTGCGGTGAGTGCACCTTGTGCAGGAGTAGGAATCCGCACAGCATCGAGCCACTGACAGCGATCCAGGGGTAGGTGTGTTCGACTTTCATCCTCCGCAGGCCGAGCCACAGTGCCAACCCGAATGCCATGAAAACAAGCAGCGGTGACAACACATCGACGGTGTCCTGGAACGACGCTTCGGCGCGCAGATAATCCTCCGGCGTCATCGAATCGGCGATGTAGAGGTGACGCACTCCCCAATACCAAATGGAGTTGGTGGTGATATCGGCTTGGCGGAGAGTTTGGAAGGCGAACGAGGCCCGCCAACCCTCGTAGCCCAGTACGGCAAAGGGAAGGTTGATTGCGACGACGGTTCCGATCGCTGCCAATGCAACGCCGAGCGCGCCCTGAATATCGAACCGACCTCGAACCGTGTGGGGTCGTTCGCGACCGCCGTTCCCGCCGTAGGCGACATAGAGCAGTAGTGGCAACACGAATGCACCCGGATACAGCTTGAGGCAGAATCCGATCGCGAGCAGAATTGCGGCCAGTATCCCTCTGGTGCGCAACGAAATTCGGAGGGCCATGACGAATACGGCGCCGACGGCCGTTGCCACCACCGGTAGTTCCCAGTTGTGGAATGCGTACAGCACCAGCGGAGGACCCACCGACCACAACAGCGCAGGCTTGCCCGCCAGACGCCCGAGCATCCACGCTGTCAACAGGCCGAACGGTGCAAGCAGCGCACTCGAATAGAGCAGAAATTCTGCATCGGTATGTGATGGGATCGCACCGAGCCACATCAACAGACCACTCAATACAGGATATTCGACGGTTCCGCCGGTGAGAATTCCGTTGGGCGTGATGGCACCGCTGAGGTAGGGAAAGACGTGATTGTCGATATCGCGTCCGAGCCACAAGAATTGGATATCGGAATAGCAGACCCAGCTGTCCTTGACCGTGTCGAAGGCGGTACTGCGACCGTTGTCGAGGAACGGAGCGACGGCGCAGCGGGCCTTGTTGAAGTAGCCGAGAGTCAGGGTCACGGCACAGAGGGACACCACGGCGATCATGGTCGCCATCGACGTGCGTTGCCCTGATCGCATGAAGACAAGCCTATGTTGCCGCCGAGTGTGCTCTGGCACCGTCGTTTGATTTCGCAGGTCAGGGTATAGCCGTGTACCCTCCAAGGGTTGCTGACGCAACGACCCTCCTGCCACGGATAGTCCGTGGCCGTTTTCACTAGTCCACAGGAGGTGATGAGGTCTTATGCGTCATTACGAATTGATGGTCATTCTCGACCCCAACCTTGACGAGCGCACTGTTGCTCCGTCTCTCGATACGTTCCTCAACGTCGTTCGCAAGGACGGCGGCACCGTCGACAAGGTCGATGTCTGGGGCAAGCGTCGTCTGGCCTACGAGATCCTGAAGCACGCCGAGGGCATCTACGCCGTTGTGAACATCAACGCCGAGCCTGCGACTGTCAAGGAACTCGACCGCCAGCTCGGACTCAACGAGTCCGTGCTGCGCACGAAGGTCCTGCGACAGGGCAAGTAATTGTCGTTGCTCGCCTCTAGGCTGGCATCAACAATGACTTTCTACTGAAAGAGGAACCATGGCAGGCGAGACCGTCATCACCGTCGTCGGGAACTTGACGGCAGATCCAGAGCTTCGTTTCACCCCGGCCGGCGCGGCCGTGGCCAACTTCACCGTTGCGTCCACTCCCCGCACGTTCGATCGTCAGTCCAACGAATGGAAAGACGGAGACGCACTCTTCATGCGCTGCAACATCTGGCGTGAAGCTGCGGAGAATGTGGCCGAGAGCTTGACCCGCGGTGCGCGAGTAGTCGTGACCGGACGGCTCAGGCAGCGTTCATATGAAACGCGTGAGGGCGAAAAGCGGACTGTCGTAGAGCTCGAGGTCGATGAGATCGGCCCATCCCTGCGCTACGCCACCGCCAAGGTCAACAAGGCCAATCGCGGTGGTGGTGGAGCAGGCGGCGGCTTCGGCGGCGGCTCCGGTTCCTCAGGTGGATCAGGCGGCGGACGCCCGTCGTCCAACGCCAACTCGGCACCCAGCGGCGGAGACGACCCTTGGGGCAGTGCGCCTCAGGCGTCGGGTTCGTTCGGTGGAGCTCGCGGCGGAGACGACGAACCCCCGTTCTAGATCCTTGAAAGATCGAGAACACCCAGATGTAACGGAGAAAGACCATGCCAAAACCGCCATTGCGCGACAAGGTGCTCAAGAAGAAAGCGTGTTCCTTCTGCAAGGAAAAGGACGCGTCGATCGATTACAAGGACACGACGCTGCTGCGTAAGTACGTCAGCGACCGCGGCAAGATCCGCGCGCGTCGAGTCACCGGCAACTGCGTCCAGCATCAGCGCGACGTGGCCGTTGCCGTGAAGAATTCGCGTGAGGTTGCATTGCTTCCTTACGCCGCGACGGCACGATAGAAAGGGAGATCACTCATGAAGCTGATCCTCACCGCTGATGTTGACAACCTCGGTACGCCGGGTGACACCGTCGAGGTCAAGGACGGATACGGCCGCAACTTCCTGCTGCCCCGCAAGTTGGCCATCCAGGCCACTCGCGGAGCTGAGAAGCAGGTGGAGGGCATTCGCCGCGCTCAGGAAGCTCGTGCCGTCCGCGGCCTCGAGCACGCCAACGAGCTCAAGCAGGCAATCGAAGGACTCGAGTCCGTGAAGCTGGCAGTGAAGACTGCAGGCGATTCGGGCAAGCTGTTCGGCTCGGTTACGGCTGCGGACGTCGCTTCTGCTCTCAAGGCAGCGGGCGGCCCCATCGTCGACAAGCGCAGCATCGATTTGCCGAAGGCTCACATCAAGAGCACGGGTGGCCACGACATCGTCGTCAACCTGCACCCCGATGTGACCGCAAAGTTCAAGCTGGACGTCGTCGGAAGCTGATTTGTAGCTTTCGGCCATATCGGCTGAGAAAGGCCCCACGAACTCTATGTTCGTGGGGCCTTTCTTGTCTCGACGGTCTGCAGTAGCGGAGCGTTGGAAGCGGAAGCGCTGGGGTCGCGCATGAGCCGTTGTGCCGCCGGACGTGGCCGGTTCACCACCGTGGCCGGGTTGGTGTCGTGAGGTCCCGACTGGGCGGGCAGCACGACGGTCGGAATCTGACGACCCCTGGCGTCGAATCGGCGGATCTTGCCGAATGTCGAGACCGAGATCGTCGCTTCGGAGAGTCGAGTCGATAGAAGTCCCGGCCCGGATCCGTGTGTGAAATCGGTAAATCTGCCGCAGACCAATCCTATTACCCGCTTTTGTGAGTGTTCCCAGACACTGTGATCTAATTCACTACTAAATTCATCTGCTGTTTACTCAACACGCCCGAGTTGTCAACTCGGACGACACGCCGCGAATTAATCCATACACAGGAAAGAAACTTTATATACATGCTTTGAGCTGGCGATTTGGCCAAAATTGGAAAAGTTATACCCAGGTTATCCCCAGGTGGTCAACACGGTTCGTAGGAACTATCCACAATTACTCCACAGATTCATCCACAGGCCGTGTTGTGACTGACGACGAGAACACCTAACGTCCCTCGAGCGTCTCTCCACCGCACAGATGGGTGTGTTCGGTGGAGACGGCGCTCGGTACCCGGGGGTGTCGTAGTCGAGGGGTACAACTTGTTGCAGTACGTCTTATTGCAGTACGTCGCCGGGCTGAAACGACGATGGTGATTTCCGACAGGAAGGACGGTCGAATTCGGTGGCTGTTGTAGATGATCGAGGTCAATCGAATTACTCCTCCGAGGCACCACGAGAGGCCCCAGGCGAGGACTTCGGTCGGCAGCCGCCACAGGACATGGCGGCAGAGCAGTCGGTACTGGGCGGCATGCTGCTGAGCAAGGACGCCATTGCTGACGTCCTCGAGGTGCTTCGTCCCGGCGACTTCTACCGTCCGGCTCACCAGAACATCTACGACGCAGTTCTCGACCTGTACAGCCGGGGTGAGCCCGCCGACCCCGTTACCGTCTCGGCCGAACTGGACAGACGCGGCGAACTGAAGCGGATCGGCGGCCCGCCGTACCTGATCACGCTCACGCAGACCGTGCCGACGGCCGCCAATGCCGGCTACTACGCGGAGATCGTCGCGGAGAAGTCGATTCTGCGGCGGCTCGTGCAGGCCGGCACACGCATCGTTCAGTTCGGCTACGCCGGCGCCGACGGCCAGGATGTGGCCGAGGTGGTCGACCGTGCACAGGCCGAGGTCTACGAGGTCACCGAGCGTCGCACTTCGGAGGACTTCATCCCCCTCGAAGAGCTCCTCCAGCCGACCATGGACGAGATCGACTCGATCGCCAGCCGCGGAGGAATTTCGCTCGGTGTCCCCACCGGATTCGCGGAACTCGACGAAATCACCAACGGCCTTCACCCAGGTCAGATGATTATTGTCGCCGCACGTCCTGGCGTGGGAAAGGCATTGGCGCTCGATACTCCCCTGCCTACGCCCGATGGCTGGACCACCATGGGTGAAGTGATGGTGGGTGACCAATTGATCGATGCCCACGGCAGGCCCACCCGCGTTGTTGCAACCACCGACGTCATGGTCGACCGCCCGTGCTTCGAGCTCGAGTTCTCCGACGGCACAGTGATCGTTGCGGACGCGCAGCACCAGTGGCTGACAGATACTCGCGCGTCGCGGAAGTCCGCCCAGGCCGCTGCAGTCGGATACAACCGCACTCGCAATCAGCGCACTTTTGCTGAAGTACGCACGACCGAAGAGATTGCGCGGACGGTTCGCTGCAACACCAAAGACGCTCGCATCAACCACTCGGTGGTCAATGCCGAGGCCTTGCAGCTCCCCGAGCGCAAACTGATGGTGCCGCCTTACACGTTGGGCGCGTGGCTCGGCGACGGTACCTCTGCGTGCGCTCAAATCACGAGCGCTGATCCCGAGATCATCACTCGTATCGAGGGCGAAGGCTTAGAGGTGACGAAGGCTGATCTCTACCTGCGGACTGTTGGTGTACTCGGCGACAAGCACATCCCGAGCGAGTACCTGCGTGGCTCCGAAAGTCAACGTCGAGCACTCCTCGCGGGCCTGCTCGATACCGATGGAACGGTGACCACTGGCGGGTCGGCTCAGTTCTGCGTGACCAGTGAGCGTCTTGTCCAGGGTGTTCGCGAACTCGTCGCCAGCCTCGGCTATCGCGTGCAGATGTCGACGAAACGAGTAAAGGGGCGTAGCGAGGGGTCGTCGACGGCCTATGTCTTGACCTTCGCGACCGATGACGTGGTATTCGGTTTGCATCGAAAGCAGATACTGCACAAGGAGCGTCGCACAGCGAGCTCGTCTGTACGCTCCGGATCTCGCTTCATCGTCGACGTCCGCAAGGTCGACTCCGTTCCAGTGCGTTGCGTCGAGGTCGACAATGCCGATCACCTCTACCTGGCCAGTGAGTCGATGATCCCGACGCACAACTCCACAATTTCGATGGATTTCATGCGTTCGTGCTCCATCAAGCACGGCATGCCAAGTGTCATTTTTTCGCTGGAAATGAGCCGCACCGAGATTGTGATGCGTCTGCTTTCGGCTGAGGCGGGTATCAAGCTCGGTGACATGCGCTCCGGAAAGATGACCGACGAAGACTGGACTCGTCTAGCGCGTCGTATGAGCGAGATCAGTGAAGCGCCGTTGTTCGTCGACGACTCACCGAACCTCACAATGATGGAGATTCGTGCCAAAGCGCGTCGTCTCAAGCAGCGCAACGGCCTGAAACTCATTGTGGTGGACTACCTTCAGCTGATGTCTTCCGGAAAGAAGGTCGAGTCGAGACAGCAGGAAGTCTCGGACTTCTCCCGTCAGCTCAAGCTGTTGGCCAAGGAACTCGAGTGTCCCGTTGTTGCGGTGTGTCAGCTCAACCGTGGCCCGGAACAGCGAACCGACAAGAAGCCGATGGTGTCCGATCTCCGTGAGTCCGGCTCGTTGGAGCAGGACGCCGACATGGTCATCCTGCTGCACCGTCCCGACGCGATCGAGCGTGACGATCCCCGCGGCGGCGAGGCCGACCTGATTCTAGGCAAGCACCGTAACGGCCCGACCGCGACAATCACTGTGGCACACCAGCTTCACCTGTCCAGGTTCGTGGATATGGCGCGGGGGTAGTCGGCCGCCATATCCGAACCTCGGACATTGTGGGATTCTGGAACAGGCCCTCGAGTCGAGGCACTGTGTGGTTCGGTCCCCTCAATCGACAACGCACCACCGAATAGGCAACCATGGGCCAATGGAGAGCCGTCGAGATCAGATCATGCGAGTGGCCGCTCGGCTGTTTGCTGAGCACGGTATAGCTGGAACTAGTGTCCGAGACATTGCCCTGGAGGTCGGCATGCTCTCGGGCAGCCTTTACCACCACTTTCCCTCCAAAGACGCGATCGCGGCGGCGGTCCTCGGCGACTTTCTCACCGACCTCAATGCCCGCTACGAGTCGGTCCTCCCACATGTGGACGGCCTGCGGGCGCGCCTTCGCGCGCTGATCCACGAGTCCATCCTCGTCGCGGAAAAGCACCCCTACGCCACAGAGATTTACCAAAATGAGCGGTCGCTCCACGGTCCGGACGCTCCCGCTGAGATCGCCGAGGCCGTCCACCGCGCGCATACGTTCTGGTCGGACACCGCGCAGACCGGGAGCGCAACCGGAGAACTGCGCGCCGAACTCGAGCCCGCCGAGTTCGCCCGCGTGCTGCGCGAGAGCGTGTGGTGGTCGGTGCGCTACCACCGCGAGAGCCTCGCCGCCGATGCGCAGTCGATCACCGACACCCTGTTTTTGGTCTTCGTCGAGGGTGCGGCCACACCCGACGCGGCTCCGGCGCCGGCCGTGGCAATCACGGAATACCGGATCGCCGACCAGCTTGATCGCATCGAGGCGCAGCTTGTCGCGCTGTCGCACGATCAATCGCGCTGACCTCTGAGAACGAACAACACCCATCATGTCGGACGCGCTTTGACTTCAGCTGTGCTCTAGACCACTATAGCGAGCAAACGCTTGGTTGTTGCCAAGCAATCGCTTGTTAGGAGTCTGGTGGTGCTTTCATGAGAAAATTTCGCGCGGTGCCGTGGCTGATGGCCTCGGTACTCGCCCTGGCCGGATGCGCGAATGTGCAGACTCCGGTGGCGGACTACATCGTCATCGGGATGGATGAGGACTCGACCGGTCCCGGTGCCTCCTACGCGACAATCGCCGGCAGCACCGTGCGGGCGACCATCGACAAGCTCAATGCCGAGGGCGGAATAGCGGGCAAACAGGTTCGGCTCGTCGTGGAAAATGATGAGAGCAGCCCAACGAACACGCCGTCGATCATTCGCAAGATCGTCGACCAGGGTGCCTCCGCGATCATCCTCGCCACCGGCAGCGGGTCCGCGCTGCAGGCCAAACAGGTCTCCAGGTCCACGCGGATACCCACCATCGCCCCGATAGCACTGACCGACGCCGTCGCGAATGCACCGGACAATGAGTACGCATACATGGTTCCGAACCCTCTCGCCCAGTACGCCGAGGTGTACTGCGGGGCATTCGAGCAGCAGGGGAAGACGCGGCTCGGCATCGTCGCCGACTCCAGTCCCGCGATCTCCGGGATCCTTGCGACCCTGAGCCCCAAGCTCACCGAATGCATCGAGATTGTCAGCACCCAGAAGGCCGCCATCGACACCGCCGACCTCACCGCCAGCGTCAGCCGCCTCCTCGAGTACCAACCCGACGTTGTGCTTGTGGCCAGCGTCGGCGGCAACTTCGAACTGATGGCGCAAAACACTCTGCACCGGCTAGCGCCTGGCGTCCAGCGATTCTCGCTGGCCTCGATCGGCAATCAGCCCAAGTCCTGGGCGTTGGCCCAACCCGGATCTCTGGACGGACTGGTCTACATGGGGAGCCTGGCCCCGGACAATCCGCGCACCGCGGAACTGCAAGATTGGTTGCGCACCATCAAGGGGCCCGACTATTCGGTCACCGCCTACGATGCGCAGGCCTACGACTCGGTGATGCTGATCAAGCGGGCCATCGAGATCGCCGGCACGCACACCGATCCCGAACTTTTGAACTCAGCCTTTCAGCAGATTCAGGAGGTTCCCGCGACGTTCGGGCAATCTGCTCTGACACTGTCGCTCTCGCCCGAACAGCACATCGCGCCGGACTCCGTCTGCGGGCTTGTCCTGATCGAGTTCGGCCCCAACAACCAGCCCACCGGTCCTTGGCCCGAGTACCAGCCGGACTGCGGAAACAGAAAGGACCGAGTCGGTGAGTGATCCCCAATTGTGGCTGGCCGCAATCGAAATCGGGTGCTTCTTCGCGTTGGTCGCCCTGTCGATGTATCTCGTCGTGGTGGGCGCCTCGTTCTTCAACTTCGCGGCCGGGCCGTATGCGATGGCCGCCGCCATGGTCACCGGTTACGCGACCACCGCGTGGGGCCTGCCTGTCGTGTTCAGCGCCCTGCTCGGCGTCGCGGTGGGCATCACTGTCTCCCTGCTCACGGAGGTCATCGTGGTCAGGAACGTACAACGCAGGTCCGGGGGCGCCGAGTTGCCGGCGCTCGTGGCCGTGACCGCCACGTTGTTTGCGATCCAACAACTCGCCGGCACCATCTTCGGGAGAACACCGCTCCCGGTGCAGAACCTTTTTCCCTTCGCCAACTTCAGCATCGGCGGCGTCGCCGTACAGGGGACCACGGTCACCATCGTGCTGGTCACAGTAGTTGCGGCCGCCGCGACCATCATGTGGCTGCGATCCACCACAACCGGGCAGTTACTGCGCGCCGTCGGCGACAACAACGAGGCTGCTCAGATCATCGGCGTCGGCGTCAACCGGGTTCGGCTGTGGGCATTCGGCATCTCCGGTGCGATCGCCGCGATCGCCGGTATCGTCTTCGCTGCGAAATCGGGCGCCCAATTCACCAACGGCCTGTCCTGGACGCTCACCGGCTTCCTCGCCCTCGTCATCGGCGGCACCGGCAAACCGTGGGCACCCCTCGTCGGCGGTCTCGCACTCGGCATTGTGCAGGTGTTCGGCAGCTACTACTTCGGTGCCACCGGCAGTTCCATCGCGATCTTCCTGATCGCGCTGACCTTTTTCGCTTTCCGCCCGGAGGGCCTGTTCCAGCGAAAGGTGCGTGTGTGATGACCTCTCCCACCGCTGCTCCCTCCCACCGGAGGACCAGCCAGACGAAGGCAGACGAGGGTGCCGTAGGGGCCCCCGCTCGACGCGCAGCTGGGAGGTCGATCCTTCGTGAAACCCTCATCTGCGTCGCCGTCGTGGCCGCTGTGTTGGCGTGGATGGGTCCCAGCCTGTACCGGCAAGACCTGATTTTTCTGACCGCCACCTACGGCTTGGTGGCGCTGGGCATGTACCTCCCGTTTGTGCTCGGCGGATCGCTGTCGATGGCATACAGCGCGTACGCCGCGATCGGCGCGTACGCCGTAGCCCTGGTCTCGGTGAAGGCCGGGCTGAACCCGTGGCTCGGCTGGTTCGCTGGCATGGCCGTCTCGGCTATCGTCGCCCTCATCATCGCGATGGCGACGCGCAAGCTCTCCGGTTTCTACTTGGCGGCAGTGACGCTGCTGTTTGCGATGGCATTCGTTGATTGGCTCGGCGACGCAACACCGATCACGGGCGGCGAGTCGGGTATCTCCAGCATCCCGATCCCCTCGCTGTTCGGCTGGACGCCGCCGCGCTATGCGCAGGCCGTCGCTGCGATCGTCTTCGTCTGCGTGGTTACGGTCCTTCTCGAGCGGATTCGTCGATCCGCCTGGGGCCTGTCCCTATCCGCATCGAGGGAGAGCACTCCCGCTGTGCAGTCTTCTGGAATCTCCCCAGCACATCTGAGGGTCGTTGCGCTCGCGGTGGGCGCGGCGATCGCCTCCACCGGCGGAGCCCTGTTCACCGTCTCGGTGCAGGCGGTCACGCCCGAGACATTCGGCCTCGAACTGGTGTTCCTCGCGATCTTCATGCCCATCATCGGTGGCCGTGGCACGGCGTGGGGGGCGCCGCTTGGCGCGTTGATCGTGGTCGCAGTGACCCTGAATATGCCTGGTTATCAAGGCTCGGGCGAGCTACTGCTCGCCGGAGTCGTCCTCCTGATTTTGCTCGTGGCGCCCGGCGGCGTCATCGGCTGGATCCAGCAGGGCATCCATTGGATCCGGAATAGGAAGTGACGACCATGGCACCGCACACCGACGCACTACTTTCGGTCGATGGCATCACCAAGCGCTATGGCGGAGTTACCGCTGTGGACGACGTCAGTTTCACGTTGCCGGCGGGCAGCGTTCTGGGCCTAGTCGGCCCCAACGGCGCGGGCAAGACGACGCTGGTCGACTGTATCGTCGGCACGCAGGAAGCATCGTCAGGCGTGGTCGCGCTGGAGGGGCGCGCGCTCGAGTCCGGCCCGACCACCCGGGCGCAGGCCGGACTGGCGCGCACCTTTCAGCATCCGCAGCTTGCACTCGAGCTCACGCCGGTGGAGAACATCATCCCCGGGCTCATTGGCGGCAAAATCGGCTCCTATGGCGCATCGCTGGTCGCGATGTTCCGTGGCCTCAGTGGCGCGCCCGTACAACTGCTCGCTCAGGCAAAGGCCCTGGCCGAGGAGTACGGGGTGACCACCGACGCCATCCCGGCGGGCGATCTGAGCCTTGGTGCCCAGCGGCTCGTCGAGATTGCGCGCGCCATGGCCGCACAACCCCGAGTGCTGCTGCTGGACGAACCGTTCGCCGGCTCCGACCCGGACGGCATCGCCGCGATTTCCCGGGCGATTCGCCAGGTCCAAGAATCCGGCCGCTCGGTGGTGCTGGTGGACCACAACGTGGATCTGATCGCCGAGATGTCCGATGCTGTCGTGCTTCTCGCCGAGGGGCGGCTCGTCTTCGAGGGCACGCCCGAAGCGTGCATGCGTAGCAAGGAAATGCAGGCGGTCTATTTCGGTACTGCCGAATTGGAGGAGGGTAAATGATTTCTGCGCAGCAAGTCTCCGTGCAGTACGGGAAGGCGTTGGCTGTCCGCGAGGCGTCGCTCACCGCCCAACCCGGTCACGTGACCGCGGTGGTTGGGCCCAACGGTGCCGGCAAGTCGAGCCTTCTCACCGCGCTGTTCGGCAGCGTTGCCTCCTCGGGCACTGTCACCATGGACGGCGACGTCATCAGTGGGAAACTTCCGCGCCAGCGCATGCGCGCCGGACTCGCCTACGTCCCGCAGGGTCGACAGCTTTTCCCACGCCTGACAGTCCGCGAAAATCTGGAGATCGGGGCCCGACTGCTCGGCGTCTCCAACGATGTCATCGAGACCGCCTACAACCGGTTCCCCATCCTGCGCACGCGCGCCAAAGCATTGGCGGGCGTTCTCTCCGGCGGTGAGCAGCAAATGCTCGTACTTTCCCGTGCGCTGCTACAAACGCCCAGCGTCCTGCTGCTCGACGAGATGACCACGGGGCTAGCCCCCAAGATCGCCGGCGAGTTACTGGACCAAGTGCGTCAGCTCGCCGACACCGGCATTACCGTCGTCGTCGCCGAGCCCGCGCTGCACCGCGTCGCCCGCATCGTCGACTCCGGCTATGTGATGATGCGCGGTTCATTGTCCGAGTTAGAACCCAGCGCCGCCGCCCTCGATTCCGCATACCGTGAGGCAATGGGCATATTGGAGGAAGCACTATGACCGCACCGGTCAGCTCGACACGCAATCTGGCCGAATTCACGGTCTCCCCCATGGACTACACGGACCTGTCCGTCAGCGAACTCGTCCGGCACTGGGCCACAGCCCGCGCCGACGAGCCCGCCTACATCAGCCCGCTCGGCCACACCTCCTGGTCGGAATACGACCGCCTCGCCGACACTGTGGGTGGCGCGCTGCGCTCCCTCGGCAAGATCGGCGCGGTCGCCGTCTATCTCCCCGACTCCGCCGAGTTCCACGCAACGCTCGTTGGTGCCTATCGGGCAGGGGTCCTCGCCGCCGCCATCGGGGCCCGCTCCGGGATCGCCGAGGTGGCGCACATCATCACCTCATCCGGTGCGACGGTCCTCATCACGGCGCGCGACAACCGCGGACTCTCCGCGGCCGAGCTTGTCGAGGGGCTGAAGGAGCGCGGGGTCACCCTCACACAGGTGATCCTGGTGGACGCCGGATCGGTGGAAGTCGACGGCGCCGCCGTTGAGTTCGCCCCCAGCCCCGGAGACACCGACGGCTTCACCGTGGACGAGATCTCCTTGCTCAACAGCACATCGGGTACCACCGGCAGGCCCAAGCTGGTTGCTCAAACCCAACGCCGCTGGACCACCTTCGCCGCGGTCGCCTGCCGCAACGCCGAGCTCATGCCGGACGAAATTATCGCGGCATTTGTGCCCGCACCGTTCGGCTTCGGCCTATGGACCTCCCACTTTCTACCTGCGCTACTGGGCCGTCCGGCCCTTGTGATGCAGCGTTTCGACGCAGACCAGGCCATCGCTATTATGGCCAGCGCCCGCGCCACCACTCTGGCGGGCGTGAGCACCCAGTTCCGCATGATGCTGCACTCTCGCGGATCTCAGCTATCCGACGTCACCACCTTGCGGGTGATGTTCACCGGAGGCGAAGCGGTGCCGGCCACCGAGGCCAAACGCTTCGAGGACGTAACCGGTGCCAAGGTGCTGCAGTTCTATGGTTCCAACGAGACGGGGGCTGCCAGCGCCACCACCGTCCGCGACGACGAGGAGACGCGCCTGTCCACCGGCGGGTACCTCATCGACGAGATGAACGTGCGAATCTTCAACGGCCGCGATGAGGTCACGGGGCCAGCTCCCCGACGCGGGCAACCGGCCGTCTGCGGGCCGCTGGTTTCACCCGGTTACTGGGGTGACGAGGCCGCCAATGCGGAACTGTTCACAGATGATGGCTGGGTCCTGCTCGGCGACATCGTCGAAGTGGACGAGCTGGGCCGGCTCCGAGTGGTCGGACGATTGGCAGACCTGATCATCCGCGGAGGAAAGAACATTTCGGCGGTCGAGGTAGAAGACCATGTGCGTGAGCACCCATCCGTCGCCATGGTCGCTGCCGTCGGTGTGCCCGACCCCATCTTCGGGGAGCGGCTGTGCGTCGTGGTGACACTCGAGCCGGAGGCCGCGGCGCTGACCTTGGAAGAGTTGACGGATTGGCTGCGTGCGCAGGGCACCACCCGCGAATACTTGCCCGAGCGGATGGTGGTGGTCGAGGAGATGCCGATGGCACCCGGGGGCAAGATCGCGAAGGCCCAGGTCAAAGCCTTGGTGGAGGACGAGAGTCGATAGCTGAACGGCGGTGCCTCCGAGTCGGAAACAACTCGGGGCATCGTCGATGAGGCCTGAAGTACGGTGCGGTCGGCCTTTTCTCGCGAGTCAGGCACCAAGTGGAACGTGGCGGCGAAGGTCGAGGCATTCGTCTACCTCATCGATTTTGCTTGAAAGCAACGAGACTGGGTAAGAAGAGCATTCACCACCACGTCGACTCCCAACGCCGAGGTGATCTCAGCGACCGGGTACCGCTGGGTCCTCGAGGACGGTGGCTCGATGGTCAGTCTCGGCGGTTCTTCCTCATGCTTTCCTCGTTCGAACGGCCATGACGGTCCATCGCGTCCGCACCTAGCACCATCAGCAGCACCGACAACCCCATCGCCACGACAACGTCGAAAAGGCCGAGTCCGGCCACGATCACTATCGCAGCCAGGGTGGGTACGGGCAGGTAGTCGAATACTGGTGCCAGGAAGTCGAGAGTCACTACGACCAGTGCGGTTACTACCAGGTTCGCACCCTGCGAACTTCGCACCGGCGGCACTGAGCACGAAGCTGTGGGACTGGTTTCCGTTCAGAAATGCCCCGAGTCAACACCGGTACACGCCCGGGCCCTGCACGTGAACCGTCGACAGGAAGTCGCGGGATGCGTCGTACGCCGAGGCGATCAACGGCGTGGCACCGCTGAAATCCAAGGGCGAAAGGTTGGCGATGTACTCAGGTCCCGGCAACACCAGGACTGGCACCTGTTGACCGGCCATCGGCAGGTCGCGCTCCATCTGCTGCCGGGCCGCGATTGTTGCCGCATATAAAACTGCCTCGGGAACCGTCGTGGGCCGGGTGAGCTGTCGATCCGGGTAATTGCAATCCAGGACCACCAGCGAGCCTGCCCCCATCGCGAGCGCCTCCAATATCGGGGTATTCACGCTGAGTCCGCCGTCATAGAGGTCGCGACCATCGCGCCTGATGGCAGGAAATACGCCCGGAATTGCGGAGCTCGCGAGCATCGCACTCAACAGGGGCCCATCGGTAATCTGTACCGTCCGGGTAGTGTCTGCGTCCACGGCCATCGCCAGGTACGGAAGTTGGAGCTCGCAGATATCGGTCACGCCGATCGCCTGCGAGACCAGTCGACTGATGCGGGGACTGTCGTAGAGGTTGGTGCGACTGCGCAGTACGGTTCTGACGCGAGTCCATATACCGCCCGGCAGCACCATCTTGGTCTCCAGACCGTGCCAGATATGCGATAACCGGTGGGCCGCCCCGATCGGATCGGAGGCGACCACGGCACCGTTGAGCGCGCCGACAGATGTGCCAGCGACGAGGTCGGCATGCACCGCAACCTCACATAGCGCCTCGAGCATTCCCACTTGCGCCGCGCCGAGGCTCCCGCCGCCACCGAGAACGAACCCGATTGGTCGAGGTAGCAGATCAACGAGACTCGACTGCGCACGCATGGTCACGAACGTAACAGATTCAGGTGGCCGGATGATCGAAAATCGATGGCCCAGAACTGATCTCCGCGGTGACGACATTTTTGTCGATACGGTGCGACAACGTCCCTGTCAATGCGCAGGTGGCGGCCTGTTTATTCGAGTTGAAACGGTGGAACGAGGGAGCTTCCAATACGAATATGTTGTGAGCACGACGGCGGCCCTCGCTCGTGAAGAACTATCGAACGAGGCCCGCCACACGCCCCACGAGGTCAGTCCGACGTACGAGTATCGAGGTTCACCTTGGTGACACCGTCGATGGTGGAGAGCAACCTGTGCACGACGTGCCGTTCGGTGTCGTCGTCGAACCCTCCTCCTACTTCCACGACACCACCGCTGCGGACTGCGATCACCCATCGGCGGGTGCTGCCGGAGTAGTCGTCGAGCAGTGCGCGGACTTTCGCGGCGATGACCTCGTTGTCGCCGATGATCAGACTTCGCAACACGTCGCTGCGAGCGATGACGCCCACCAGGATCCCGGACTCGACGACGGGCATCGAGCGCACATGCCGATCCAACATCACCGCTGCCGCGGTCGACGCTTCCCATTGTGGTTCCGCTGTCTCGACCTCGCTGACCACTGCCGGAGAGATCACGGCTTTCGGATTCGATGTCTGAAACGCCAACAGATCCGATTCCGACACGATCCCTACCAACGCGCCCTTCCGGTCGACGACCGGTAGCGCTGCGAATCGCTTACTGGTCAACAGCATGATCGCCTCCCGCACCGGTGTGTCGCGTTGGGCGGTCACGACCTCGCGGGTCATCAGATCACGAACCTTCATTGCTTGCCTCTTCCGTTTGCTGCCGTACCGATACTCGTAAAAACCCTGATACACGGCCCGCCGCGTACTCCTCGGACACCCTGACCTTAGCCCCACGACAGCGTGTAACAGACGTGCCTGGGGAGTGTGTGAGCAACGGAACCGGCACCCAAAAATCCATGCCGACAACATCATTGAACTCGGTGAACGGGGCGGACGGCCGCTCCCCGAAAGCGTGACCGATACGCCAGACAATAACTGGACCGGAGTGAGAGAATCAGGTCATGACCGCACCTCACGCACACACCCCTGCCGGGCCAGTTCGTGTCTTCACCGAGGAGCAGAGCTGGGATGCGCTGCGTTCGGAGAGGCTGGGGCGGCTGGTCACCTCGGTCGGCGGGCGCATCGACGTGGTTCCCGTCAACTACCTGGCCGACAGTGGCCGGTTGTTGTTCCGCACTGCGGAGGGCACCAAACTCGTCGAACTCAGCATCGAGAACCGAGTCGTCTTCGAAGTCGATCACATCAATCCCGGCGTCTCCGGTTGGAGCGTCGTCGTGCATGGCACTGCCCGCACCCTGAGCACCTCCGCGGAAATCGCCGAAGCTGAAGCTCTCGACCTTGTCTCCTGGGTTCCCACCATCAAATACAACATCGTGGAAATCGTCCCTACAGAGATCAGCGGCCGCGAGCTCATGTTCGGAGACAAACCGGAAGCCTGATCTGGGCCTTCCTCGACTCGATACACGATCAGTCCGGTAGTCGCCGAGAGTAGCGGCCGGGCCGGTGCCGGTATTGTGCTGTACGACCGATGCCGACGCCGACGTTCATGAGATCAGACGCATTCATGGAACCGACCGTCTATACGCTCTACGCGCTGATTTCTGGAGGTCTGTGATGGCTGGTGGACTTGTTGCTCTTCTCGACGACGTCGCCGCGCTTGCTCGTCTCGCCGCTGCATCGATCGACGACGTCGGGGCGGCGACCGCGAAAGCGACAGCCAAGGCCGCCGGTGTAGTCATCGACGATGCGGCCGTGACGCCACAGTACGTTCGTGGCCTCGCCGCCGAGCGTGAGCTGCCCATCATCAAACGGATCGCCATCGGTTCGCTGCGCAACAAGCTCATCATCATTCTGCCCATCGCGCTTTTGCTCAGTCAGTTCCTTCCGTGGCTGCTGACCCCCATTCTGATGCTCGGTGGTTTCTACCTCAGTTACGAAGCAGTGCACAAGATTTGGGGCGCGCTCTTCGGTCACGGTGAGCATGACGAGTCGGCGGCAGACGAGCCGCGCGATGAGGATAGCGTCGTCTCTGGAGCTGTCCGTACAGATCTGATCCTGTCTGCGGAGATCATGGTCATTGCGCTCGATACGATTGCGAGCGAAGGCTTCTGGAACCGCCTGGTCGTCCTTGCAGTCGTTGCAGTCGTGATTACCATTCTCGTTTACGGCGTCGTCGGGCTCATCGTCAAAATGGATGACATCGGTCTGAAGCTTGCGGAGAACTCGACCGGGATGCTGGAAAAGTTCGGGCGCGGGTTGGTGCGCGGGATGCCACACGTGATGTCCGTACTGTCCGTAGTCGGAACCGCTGCCATGTTGTGGGTCGGTGGACATATTTTGCTCAACGGAATCGACGAGCTCGGTTTCCATCCGATCTATCAGCTGGTTCACCACCTCGAGGACGCTGTCGGTGATATCTCCGGCATCGGAGGGGTGTTGGCATGGATCGTCAATACGATCGCGTCCGCGATTCTCGGTTTGATCGCTGGTCTGATAATCGTCGGCGGCCAGCTCGGGATCACCCGCGTTCTCGCCAAGCGGTCCAAAGCGCACTAGCGCGTCGGGCCGTCGAACTCCTTCCACAGGTTGCGCCCCCGACCAGGGCAAGGGACAGTTCTGGTGTGCACATCGGCGACGGACTTCAGCTGGCAGGGATCATCGGCCTCGCTGCTCTCGGCACGATGCTTCTCGTCGTGGGGGCGCTGGGGTCGGGCATTGTCATGTTGGCGGTGACGGCAGTGTGGTTCTGGCGGCTCTACCGAACGGCCGAATGAAAATCTCACTGGATTGGAGTCGTCAGTGATGACACCGGCACCGATGGAACTCGCACTGCAGTCCCGACGCGTCACGCGCGTTCTGTTGGACTTCGATCTGAGCATCGAGTTCGCCGGCGGCGCTACCGTTGCGTTCAGTGAGTTCGTGATCGGTGACGTGCTGGTGGACGAGGACAATCAGTTCGAAGGGCTGCGACTTGCCGCTGCTCTCGTCGGCCGCCTGTGCGAGAGCGTCGCCTACGCGGAGTCCGGTGAATTGACGATCGTGTTCGACGACGGAACGGTTGTCGAAGCGGCTTCGCGTGAAGAGGTCGAGTCCTGGGAGTACACAGGTTCCGACGGTTCCACGGTGGTCTGCCTCGCAGGCGGCGATATCGAGTTCCTCTCGGGTCCTTCGGATCCCCCGGTACCAATCCCTGCAGTCACCGAGCTACCTTCCGTCGGAGCCAGCGTTGTCCGAATTGCTATGGGAGACAAGTCGACCGTCGAGTTCTCCGACCGGACCAGCGTGCCCGCGGCGGTATCGCTGGACGAGGCTTACCTGGTGTTGCGTGAAAGTGTGGCCGAAGTTTCCGAGCATCAGATAGCGCTCTCCTCGGGTGTGGTCATTGCTGTACCGCAGTGATTCTGCGGCTCAGGCATGGGCGCACCCCGGTCACTTCTCCCGAGTTTCGGGCGCCGTTTCGGCCAGTGCCGCAACGAGATCCCGCTGAATATCGGTGGCGGGTACTGTGCCGTCGACGACTGCGGATACGGCGAGTTGCAACCGCCGCTGCGCTTCCCGCCGGAATACGAGGCCGCTGGTGGGGGTGCCTGCGGCGGTGCTGGCGTAGAGGATCGACCAGCAGTCCGGGCGATTGAGCAGTTCAGCGCTTGCGGTGTGGTCGACGGCTACGGGTGGACCGAAGGTCAGGCGCAGGCCGCTGCGTTTCATCGCGCCTTCGACGACGCGGTGCAGCAATATTTGTTCGCTGCGCTTGGGTAGCAGGAGCGGGTACGCGGCGAGGTCTTCCAGGCTAGGTTCGATGCGGTCGGCCAATGGATGCCGCTCCGAGAGGACCACCACGAGGTCCTCGGTCCATAGCTCTTTCGCTTGCAGTCCTGATCGTTCGACGCTGCCTCGGATCAGTGCGACCTGACAATCCCCGGTCGTGACTGCTTCGATCTGTTCGGCGAATCGTTTGAGTACGAAGTCGATTTCTGCTTCGGGGTGTTGCTCACGCACACGCACGATGGCGGCCAGTGCGTTCGCGGCGAAGGTCATGTTGCCGGTCAGTCTGAGTTGGTTGCGTTTGCGCGCAGTCAATGCGAGCGCGGACTGTTCCAGTTCGATCATGTGGCGGGCGATCGACACCAATTGTGCTCCGACAGTGGTCAATCGGACGGACCGTGATGTCCGTTCGAACAGGGGCTCGCCCATCTCGCGTTCGAGTTTTGCGATCTGCAGGCTGACTGCGGACTGGGAGATGTAAAAGCGCTCGGCGGCCCGCGAAAAGTTCAACTCCTCGGCGACGGCGAGGAAATATTTCACCTGTCGTAGTTCCACAATTTCTCCATCCATGAGTTCTGCTCATTGATGCTATGCGATCTTTCGCGTTGATAGCGACCGGATAGAAGCGTTGCATGTACTTAACAGCTTTCGAGTAGGAGGATTTGTCGTGGATGAGTACGAGGTCGTGATCGTCGGATCAGGATTCGGAGCTTTGGCTGCCGCCAAGACTCTGGGCAAGGCTGGCGTGAAGTTCTCGCTTATCTCCAGCACCACCGAGCACCTGTTCCAGCCGCTGCTGTACCAAGCGGCCACCGGAATGATCTCGACGGGAGAGATTGCCCCGCCGATCAGGCGAATCCTCGCCGAGTACGACTCGGCAGATGTCCGGCTGGGCCGCGTCGTCGACGTAGATCCCGAGCGGCACGTTCTCACCTACACGGCAGCGGGCTCCACGCGTTCGATCCGGTACGGCCGCCTCATCGTTGCTACCGGCGCTACGCAGGCATATTTCGGTCACGACGAGTTCAAGGACCGCACTTTCGCCCTCAAGACCGTGGACGACGCCATCGCCCTCCGCGAGCAGATCCTGAGTTGCTACGAAGAAGCGCATCTGACCTCGGACGTCGACGCCAAGCGAGAACTCCTGAGCTTCGTCGTCGTCGGCGCTGGTGCGACCGGCGTCGAACTTGCCGGCCAGATCCGCGATCTTGCACACCGCTATTTCGCCGGTTCGTTCCCCGACATCACGCCGGATGACGTCACGGTCACGCTGGTCGACGGCGTCAAAGATGTATTGCCTGCCTACGGTGGTCGGTTGAGCAAGTATGCGCGGGCCAAACTGGAACGGTCGGGGGTGGACGTGGTGACCGGTGCCATGGTCACCGACATCGCCGATGACACGGTCACGATCAAAGACGTCGACACCAAGGCTGTACGCACCATCGCCGCCAAGACCGTCATCTGGTCCGCAGGCGTTCAGGCAAGCGCACTGGCTGCGACCATCGCCGAGCGAACAGGGTGCGAAACCGATCGCGCCGGGCGACTACTGATTCACGACGACCTGACTGTCGGCTCGGCATCGGACATTTTCGCCATCGGCGACGTCACCTCACTCGACAACCTGCCGGGCCAATCTCCTATCGCGATGCAGCAGGGTAGGCACGCGGCCAAGATGATCACCGGAAAGGTGAAGGCAGGCACACCGTTCCGCTACGTCGACAAGGGCAGTATGTCGATCGTCGGTAGATTCAGTGCCGTCGCGCGTCTGTTCGGCAAGGTGGACATTGCGGGGCCGATCGCGTGGGTACTATGGCTGGCAGTGCATCTGATGTACATGGTGGGCTTTCGGAACCGATACGTCGCGGTCGTGTCGTGGCTCAGCTCCTACATCGGCGATCGACGCCCACACTTCCAGTACACCGACAAGTGGGTGGATCAGGTCGAACTGGTCGAACCCGAAGTGGAGCGAGCGGCAGCCTGACGCCCGCAACCACGGCGTTACTCGACGAGCTTTCCGGTGGAATCGACCGTGCGGATGAGAGCTCCGATCTCCGACGGGATCGCCGGGATGGCCTCGCGTGTGATTTCTCCGGGGCCAGACCACACCAGGTTGACCTGGAACGATGCGCTTTGGTCCGGGAAGTCCGATCTGTTGTGGCATCCGCGCGTCTCACGGCGTTCGAGCGCCGCTTCGAGGGTCGCCCGCGCCGCCAGTGCGGCCGACTTCAGATCGAAAGCATGGGCTACGTCGGAGAATCCGGCGATGTCCGGATGGACACCGACGTCGGCGATGCGAAGTTCGATCTCGTCGAGTTCCGTCAGTCCCGCTGTGAGCCCGACTTCGTCCCGCACGACGCCGGCATGTTCGGTCATCGTGTTGCGAATCGCTCGCTGCAGGGCCCGCACGTTCTCATGCCCGTCTGAGACGAGCAGCGTATCGACTTCGGCTCGTGCCTCGGAAACTGCGTTCTCCGAACGAAGTTGCGCATCCAGTCCCTCCGAGTACTTCGCCGCGGCTTGCCCGACTATGCGTCCGAAGACCAGTAATTCGATCAGGGAGTTCCCGCCGAGGCGATTTGCGCCGTGCAGCCCGCTCGATGCTTCTCCGATTGCGTACAGGCCCGTGACGTCGGTGCTGTGGTCGTCCGGTCGTACCCACACGCCACCCATGGAATAGTGCGCGGTGGGTGCTATCTCGATGGGATCCGTTGTGATGTCGAGCATTTGAAGTTCCATCAGTGTCTGGTACACGCGAGGGAGTCGGCGCATGACGACGTCGCGATCGAGATGTGACACGTCGAGCCAGACACCTCCGTGGGCAGTTCCGCGGCCCTCCTTGATCTCGGTGTATGCAGCGAGTGCGACGCGGTCGCGGGTGGACAGTTCCATCCGCTCGGGGTCGTATCGGCTCATGAAGCGTTCGCCGAGGGTGTTGCGCAATATGCCGCCCTCGCCGCGTGCTGCTTCCGAAACCAGTGTTCCTGCAGCATTTTCTGGTTCGATCAGCCCGGAAGGGTGGAACTGTACGAGTTCCGGGTCGCGGATCCGGCCACCGGCCTCGTAGGCCAAGCGGAAGGAATCGCCGGTGTTCTCGTCGCGCCGTGAAGACGATCGGCGCCAGATTCTGTTGTGACCACCGGCAGCGAGAATCACGGCATCCGCATGGAAGACGTAACGCGTACCGGTTGTGAGGTCGAATCCATAGGCGCCGAAGATCGTGTTGTCGCGAACGAGGAGCTTGGTGATGTAGACGCTGTCCAGGATCTCGATATCGAGCTCCTCGCTACGTGCCAGAAGTGTTCGTTGAATTTCGAGCCCGGTGTAGTCGCCCGCGAAAGCGGTTCGCCTGTAGGTATGTGCACCGAAGAAGCGTTGCGATATCCGCCCGTCTTCCTCACGGGCGAACGGCATTCCGTAGCGAACCAGGTCGGCGATACCCCGCTCGGCGCCTTCGGTGACGATCTGGACGGTGTGCGGATTGGCGAGAAAGTAGCTTTCCTTCACCGTGTCTGCGGCATGCTGCTGCCACGAGTCCTCGGGATCCATCGTCGACAGAGCAGCATTGATTCCACCGGCGGCGAGCGAGGTATGAGCATCGAGCTTCGGCCGTTTGCCGACCACGAGGACGTCGGTCCCGTGTTCGGCCAACTCGATGGCTGCCCGCAGGCCCGATCCACCCGATCCGATGACCAGCACCGAGGTCGCTATCCGACGTTCTGTGGAACTCATGAGCATCTCCTTCTGGAAGGAACTTCCGTGTACCTATTCGACCGACCAGACGTGGGTTTCGTGACGGGACATACTCATCTCGTCAGCAACGCGTCGGCCCGCCCGCGGAGGTACCGTCGCGTCGGTACATCCGCGGACAGTGAGATTGCCTTCTCGTAGGCGACTACCGATTCCTCGACGCGGCCCAACCGCTCGAGCAGGTGGGCGCGTACCGCCCATGCGGGCTGGAATCGCTCGGTGCCGTCGAGCTCGTCGAGCATGCGGAGCCCGGATTCAGGGCCGTCGGTTTCGGCGGTGACGGCGGCCAATGCCACGCTGCCGCCGAGCGTCGGCGCCAGTGCGTCGAGTGTGGTGTGCAGTGCGCGCAGCGTGGCCCAGTCCGTGGATCCAGTGTGTCGGCGCGCGCAGTGCACGGCCTGGATCGTTGCTTCGAGTTGGAACCGTCCGAGAGCACCTATCGCATGCGCTCGACGTAGATGCGATTCACCGCGCGCAATCGTTGCCTCGTCCCATCTCTGCACGTCCTGGGCCTGAATCGGGACCAGGACGCCGTCGATCCGGCGTGCTGGTAGGCGCGAGGTGCTCAGCAAGATGAGTGCCGCAAGTCCATGCGCTTCCGGATCCTCGGGCAGAAGTGTGCAGAGTGTCTCCGCGAGATGGAGGGCCTCGCTGGCAAGGCCGTCGCGCATCTCGACCCCACTGGTGTGCCAGTCGATGGCAAAAGCGCCGTACACGGCTGCCTGCACCGCGTCGACCCGCTCGGGCAATATGGATCTGTCGGGTAGCTCGAAGGAGATTCCGGCTTCGCGGATGCGTCGTTTGGCCCGTCCGAGGCGTGCGGCCAGTGTGGACGACGGCAACGCGAATGCACGAGCAATGTCCTTCGCCGTGTAGCCGAGTACGACGTCGAGCATCAGCGGGGTGTGTACCGCCGGGGAGATCGCCGGGTGCGCGCAGACGAGCATCAGTTCCAGCCGCTTGTCTTCGATCGCGTCGGGATCGAGTTCGGCGAGATGGTCGTAGGTCTCCGGCGCCGACGTCAGTGGGTCGTTCATTCGGTGTGGTGCGGACTTCCAGACGTCCCGCTGCCGATTCCGCGCCACGGTCAGCAGCCATCCATCGGGGTTCGACGGGACACCGTCCCTCGGCCACGTCGTCAACGCTCGCTCGAAGGCGTCGGCCAGCGCATCCTCGGCGCCGGCGATGTCCCTGCTCGCCGCCGCGAGGAGCGCGAGAAGTCGCCCGTACGAACCGCGAGCGGAGTTCTCGGCAGAATTTCGAGCTTTCAGGTCCACGATCCGTCGATGAACGACGTAGCGGCTGCCCGTACTTCGATCACTCCGTACTGTGCGCCCGGACAACGCTCGGCCCACATCAGCGCAGCGTCCAGGTCGGGTACGTCGAGGACGAACACCCCGGCGAGTGCCTCCTTGGTGTCCGCGAACGGTCCGTCTTGAATCTGCAGCGAACCGCTGCGAAGGGTGATCGTGGTTGTCGCCGCCGCGTTGGTCAAAACTTCGGCCGCGACGAGAACTCCAGCTGATTGGAGGGCTTTCCCGTAGGTGCCGAACGCCTCCTGCATCTGCGTTCTGGCTTCGTCTGGAATGACGCCCTCACCGGGCTCTTCGTTGCTGAGGAGAAGTGCGTATCTCATGGTGTGCTCCCGATCGTCTGGTCAACGTCTGTTTCGATTGTCACCGCATCACGCGGTCTTGCACAGAGATGACGATCGAGCTGCCGTGGAATCGACAGGCACGTTTCAATGACTAAGTGGTGCCAGGACGGTGAGCTTGCCGCTCACCGGATGCGGGTCACGACGGCAGTCCACCGTGGGGGCGATCCAGACGCGTGGCCAGATCCGCGGGTCGAACGCGCGCACCGAGAAGTCGACGTTCCGCAGGACTGTGCGTCGTGCCAACGCCAGCAAGACTGCGGTGCCGGTGACCGCCATCCACGTCGGCAAGGGGTAGAGCGCAAGGCGCTCGCCGAGGCCGAAATGCAGTGCCTTCGCCAGCATGAGGACTGCTCCGAGCACTCCGACGAACGCGCACAGTGCCGACCAGATCGCCACCAGTCGCTTCTCGTGCCACAGATGCCATGCGATCAGGACGAGCACGACATGTCTTGCCACGAACCCCGGCATCACCGCCGACCAATGGATGAGCGCTCCGTCGTTCGCCGGGAACAGTCCGGTGGCTGCAGTGCTCACGGCGATGACAACCGCCAGCGAGAGAATCCACTTTTTCGACCGGCCATTTCGGATGTGTCGATGCAAGAAGAGGGCGCCGATGAGGGTCAATACCCCGAGCGCTACGAACGTCGAGTTCATGACGTCGTGCATCGGAGAGCACGAATCGACGTCACAGGTCGTCACACCGAGTGAGCTGATCGAGTTCTGGGCAAAGCTGTAGGGCGTGTTCCACGCAGCAGCCGTGAACACCTCTGCCAACAAATATGCGAACGAGAGAATCCATGCAGTTCCTGCAGCGGCGTGGCTCAGGTTGTGGCTTCGGTGAGATGTGTCGGCGTGGTGTGGATTGCTGATGGCGGATCTCTCTGTCGATACAGACTTGACTTCTGGGTCCGACTGTAGAGCGTCAACCTGAGAGCAGTGTCCCGAATGTCGCAGTTCGATCTCAGAATCGACCACCGTCGGAAGATCGAAGAGCGTCCGCTCTCGGGCCGTCCGGCATAGGCGTGTGGAGCTGGGCATCGGCTCGAAGTACGGTGTATCCGTAACGGCTGGACCCAACGAGCGACGAGGGGATCGACGGATGCGCAAGGGTGTGTCTGTCGAGGTCACTGCCGGCGGTGGCTCGATGGCGACGCCGCGAGTCAGAGTTCTCATCGTCGACGACGAACCGCAGATTCTGCGAGCACTCCGAATCAATCTGAACGTGCGTGGCTACGAGGTAGTGACGGCGGCATCAGGCGCCGAGGCGCTCCGAGTGGCCGCGAACTTCCATCCCGAGATCGTGATCCTCGATCTCGGTCTGCCGGATATCGACGGAATCGACGTCATCGGAGGCTTGCGCGGATGGACCGATGTGCCGATCGTCGTTCTCTCGGCTCGCACCGATTCCGTCGATACAGTCGAGGCACTCGATGCTGGTGCCGACGATTTCGTCACCAAGCCGTTCGGTATGGATGAGTTGCTCGCGCGTCTGCGCGCAGCTCTGCGACGCGGACCTCATACAGCGGAAGCGGCCGTCGTGGTCACCGACTCGTTCACCGTCGATTTGTCCGCCAAGACGGTGACGCGGCACGGAGCGAACATTCATCTCACTCGGACCGAATGGGGTGTGCTCGAACTCCTCGTCCGAAACCAGGGGAAACTGGTCTCCCAGAAGGAGATTCTGCAGACCGTGTGGGGTCCGCACCATGGGCGCGAAACGCACTATCTCCGAATCTATCTCGGTCAGTTACGGCACAAGCTCGAGGACGACCCGTCGCATCCGCGCCACCTGCTGACCGAGACCGGGATGGGCTACCGGTTCGTCTGAAGGGCCATCGTGAGCAGCGGTCAACTATTCGACGGTATTCGACAAGTCGACACCGACCGGGTGCGCCGAGTTGAGCGTGGCCTGTATCCAGTGTTCTAGTGGCGCGGGTCGGCCGTAGAGGTATCCCTGGGCGAACCGACAATGCAGAGCCTCCACCGCGCGCGCTTGTTCCTCGGTTTCGACGCCCTCCGCCACGATGGACACAGGCAGCGCCCGCGCCATCGCTGCGATGGCCGTGACGAGCGAATCCGCGGACTCGCTGGTGCCGATCTCGGCGACGAAGGAGCGGTCGATCTTGAGCAAGGCGATGGGAAGTTCGCGGAGTCGGCTGAGCGAGGAGTACCCGACGCCGAAGTCGTCGAGAACGATCAACACTTCCATCGCTGCCAGTTCATCGAGGATCTTCTTGGCAGCGAAGACATCGTCGATGAGTGCAGTTTCGGTGACTTCGAGAGCAAGATCCGCACCGCACAGGCCATACTCTTCCAGCATGTCGGAGACCAATTTCGGCAACGAGTCGTCGCGGAGTTGAACCGAGGAGATATTGACCGACATCGTGACGTTCTGTCCGGCTGCCCGAAGCGCGTTCAGATCCTGCAGGGCCGTGCGCAGAACGAAGGCCCCGATCTCACCGATCAGATTCGTGGATTCCGCGATCGGCACGAACTCGACGGGTGAGCGTAAACAACCGTCGCGGTTCCATCGCACCAGCGCCTCGTAGACGACGGTACTTCGTGAGGACGTCGAGACTATCGGCTGATAATGAACGACCAATTCACCGCGTCGGGTCGCCCCTCGTAGGGCAGTTGCCGTTTCGATCGCCGCGATCGAAGACGCGCGCAACGACTCGTCGAAGAAGGAGAAGCGGGAGGCCCCTAGCGATTTCGCGTGATACATCGCCATATCGGCTTCGCGGAGGAGATCGTCCAGATCGCCTGGGCGGTTGTCGGCGGCGGCGATCCCGACCGACGCCGTGATGTACGTGGTGGCAACGCTGAGAACGAACGGCTCGGAGATCCGCTCGATCACCGAACGAGCCACCTCCTCCATCTCGGGACGAGTGCATCGACCGATGACGATGAACTCGTCACCCGCGTACCGCACCACGGTGTCCGAGGATCGCACCGTCGCGCGGATCCGATGGGCAGCTGCAGCGATCATCTCGTCACCCACACGGTGACCGTAGGAATCGTTGACAGTCTTGAAGTTGTCGAGATCGACGAACAGGACGAAGATTCGCCCACGTCCACTTGCGAGAGCCAATCGAGCAAACTGCTCGTCGAGCATCGTTCGGTTCGGTAGCCCCGTGAGCGCGTCGTGGGCCGCGCGGTATCGCGCGTCGTCCTCGCTGCGTTGGACGAGGCTCATGGCGCGCTCGCCTCGCAAGAACGTCCCGATCAGCAGTACCGAGAGCAACGCCGACCGCACCACGAGATCGACCGTCGAGATCGAGGATCCGAGAACCAACGTGGCTGCGCACACCGCCAGGAGTGCGACGACGAACAGCACCCGACGGCGACTGTGCAGAGGAGGGGAATTCTGTCGATGCGACATCGTCGCCATCTGCGGATTGAGAGCCGCAAGGGCAAGTGCGGCGTAGGCGAACAGGTAGATGCCGTCCAGTAGTCCCGGCGACAACGGAACCGTACGTGAGAGGGACTGTGCGTAGGCAAGGTCGCCGACCAATATTGCGAGCAAGGCCACGAGAAGAAGGCGAAGCGCGCGATTGCGATGCGTGGACGAGACGAGCAGGTACGTCACGAGCGTGATCATGCCTGCGTCGATTGCGGGATACACTCCGTTGCTGATCGCGGCAGCCGTACCGACGGAGCCGTCGAGCAACGGCGATATCAGCACCACCCACGACACGAAAAGGGTGCCGACCGAGATGAGCCCGGCATCGATGAGCGGCGTGATGTCGTCTCTGGACCGTCGTTCGAGCACCCATCGCGCCAGCGCCGTGCCGATCAGGCAGTAGCCCCCCAGCGTCAGTGCATTGGACAGTGCGGTGACACCACCCGGATAGACCGTCGGGTCGCCGCGGAGACCAACACCGACCAGAAAAAGTGCAGATGCGCCGAACAGGCACCACCACGACGTGGCGTCGGCAGGCTTGTACCGACGAATACCGACGCTGATGGCGACGATCGCCGACAAAGCGAACGCGGCCATGACGATCGAACGAACCGAGGAGTCGCCGCGGAAGAAAAGCACACTACTGGCGACGACCGCTGAAGAAATGCCCACCAATTTGGGTATACCGGCCAGCAGTTGGTGCATCGGAAGAACCTTCGAGTCCATGCGAAGGCTTCCCCTTTCGTGTGCAGCGCCGGCGCGGCGGAGGCAATCGGGCATCCGCCGACTGCGAGGTTAGCCCAGGATTGCCCGACAGCGCGGGAACCACTCCTGCTGCGATGAGTTTTCATCGGTCACGAGGTCCCGAAACGGCAGGGACCTATTTGCGCGATGGATCCCCTGCGATTTTGCGTCAGCTTTGGGTTCCTGCCCCGGCTTTGTCGTTTGCGGCCCGGACTGCGCTGCGCACGTCTTCGTCGATGAGGTACGCGTTCAAGGCGCCCGCTGCACGCACACCGCCTGCGGCCGAACCGATCAGAATCTCCATCGGCGAAGTCACGTTGCCGGCCGCCCAGATTCCCGCCACGGATGTCGCTCCGGTGGGGTCGGTTGCCACCGATGTGGCGCCGACGGGCACGTCGCCCATCATCAGTTCCGTTGTCTCGAGGCCCAGTTGGAGGAGAATGTCCGCATTTGCCTCGAACTTCGGCTTCACGACCACCGCATGAACGGGCACAGTGTTGCCCGACATCGTGCGAACCCCGATGAGCGTGTCGTTTTCGATGGCGAGCTCGGCGATCTCGTCCGTCTCCACGCGGACGCCGCGCGCTTCCAGTTTCACCTGATCTTCCTCGGAGGGCTCGAAACCCTGGGTGAACAGCACGATGTCTTCGGTCCACTGACGCCACATCAGTGCCTGGTGGACACCGAACTTGCCGCCGATGATCCCGAGGGCCTGGTCGCGGACTTCCCAGCCGTGGCAGTAGGGACAATGCAGGACCTCGCGGCCCCAACGTTCGGCGATGCCTGGGATGTCCGGCAATGTATCGGTCAGCCCGGTCGCCACCAGCACGCTGCGGCCGATGACCGACGTGCCGTCGCCGAGTGTGACCGTAAATCCTCCCTCTACCTTCGCTGCCGCGACCGCGGTGCTCGAGACGATTTCTGCGCCGTAAGACCGCGCTTCGGTGCGCCCGATCTCGAGGAGTTGCAGTGGTGGAACGCCCTCGCGGCCGAGGTAGTTGTGCGCGTGTGCGGCGGGTGCATTACGGGGATTGCCGGCATCGATGACGAGGACGGTTCTACGTGACCGTCCTAGCGCCACCGCTGCGGAAAGGCCTGCGGCGCCCCCGCCGATGATGAGTGCGTCGTATTTCAGTGGAGTTGTCATGCATTCATGCTGACTCGCCCAGCATGGATCGGCAAGCGCCTTTGCTGAAATGGCAAAAAATTGGGTGCTGTGAGTAATGCGGTCGCGAACTCCCCTTCCTCGAAACAGTGAGAATGCGCGTTAGGGCGGCAGAACTCAACCCGGAAGCACGGTAAGACCTTAGTAAGCAGCTCGGAACTTGCTTACATCTATCAACTGGGCCTGCCGTAAGAAAATGCCCGATTCAGCAGGGCGCTCACTGCTTGAAAGAGTGTGTGGTGTTGCTGTTGACTTACCCGCATAGTCGGTCTTCGTCAACGGGGGCTGCGCATTCGGGTCGGGGGGCCATGGATAGTTCGGTAGACCACAGCGAGGACAGCCAGGGCGAATTCGTGCGAGGTGACACCGTTATTGCGTTGCAGGACTTGGGGATACGAGGCTGGCGCAGCGGAGTGCCTGCGGGATCGGTCGGCACGGTCGTCGAGGTCGACTGGCTCACCGACCTTCTCGTGGTATTCGACGTCGACGGTAGCTGGTTCACCGAACCCACCGAGGTCGAGAAAGTTGTCGCGCCCGGCGACGTTCGGCTGGTCCAACGCGCCGACCGTCACCTGGGCTGATACGTCAATTCATTCGGTGTCGGTGGCGGGACCGTCGGTGGTTGCACCGCCTTCACCCGACCAGTCACCTGAATCCTGGCCGGCCGCAGGATCCGACTGCACGTCCGTGTGAGCGCCTTCGGCACCCTTGTCGGTGGTCTCGGTGTGTGGCGTCTTTGCGTGTTTTCCAGTCATGACGATTTCTTACCCGCGTCAGGATGGTTGAAACTCTCGGCTGCTCAGCCCTGCACGATGTCCCGCAGACGCGCGGTGGCTGTCCCGGCATCGAACATCACTTACCACCAGAAGTTAGAGGTGCATTCCATCCAAAGATGCTCCGATGTGTTCGAAGTACCTTCGCGCCGAGCGGATCACGGCATCATGGGCGTCGGTGGTGATGATCCGACCCCACCAAGCACCGTAGAGCGATGCAAACGGGAAGGGTCGAACAAGATCGACAGCCTTCCGAATAGTGTCGGGGTGCTCGGGGATGAGGTTGGGGTAGCTGTACATGAATCCGACCCAGCGACGGTCCGCCACCACGGTGAAGATGTCTCCGGCGAACAGGGCGCCACTGCCATCGACGCCGTCACGCCAGTGCATGACCGTGCCGCCGGCAAAATGAACTCCGGCATTGATCAGAGTGCGTCCGGGAAGCACCTCAAGTGTGTCACCGGACCACAGGACGACGTTGTCGTTCCTCGGGATCCACTGCGCATCGCGTTCGTGCACGTAGATCGGCGCATCACCGAATGCTCGGCTCCACTCGACCATCGAACTGTAGTAATGCGGATGCGACAGTGCGATAACCAAAATTCCTCCCAGTTCCGTGACTCGCTCGACCGCGGCATCGTCGATGTACGTAGTGGAATCCCACAGCACGTTGCCGTCGTCTCCCGGAACCAGAAGCGCTCGTTGACCGATGGCAAGGTGCGGAGACGTCGAGATCCCCCAGAGCCCGGGTCTTTCTTCCCTGATCTCGACGGTATGGCCCTGAAGTCTCAGTTCGCCGAGGCTTGTCCACTGCTGACCGCCGTACCCCACGTACTGGCGCTCGTCCTCGCAGATGAAGCAGTGAGCAGCCGCTGGGCCGGCCGGAGCTGCGACGTTCAGCGGGTACTGAACGCCGCAGGTCACGCAGATCGGGTAGTCGTCACCGAAAGAACGAGACAATCTTGTCTTCTCGGTCTACAGGTCTTCGCGGTTACAGACCGAAAGGAAGCACGCCCGGAGCCAGTTCGAAGCCACTGCTGCCGGCGGAGGCCGAGCTGACGCCGCCGAGAATGAGATTGATGAAATTCGTGATCATGTGAGTTCTTTCCTCTCGTAGAGATGACGATGAACCCGGTCGAGGCTACCGGTGATTCGGGCCCAGCGGCAGCGGATGAAGCTGTGGGGTTCGTGTGAGATGAGCCCGGCTACGGCGTCGAACCGGCGTAGCGTCGATCCAATGCGGCGTGTCGCGGTGGGTCTGTTGGCAGCTCTCGCGCTGGTGAGTTGCTCCCAGAGCCCTTCCGGACAGGATCCCGCCGACCCGGTTACCGAACTGCCTCCGGCCATCGACTACGTCGCACTCGGTGACTCGGCGGCTTCGGGACCGCTGATTCCGGACCAGGTGGGATTCGCAGGGTGCCTGCAATCAGACGAGAACTATCCGCACGTGTTGGCAGGCTTGATCGGGGCCGCGTCGTTCACCGACGTGTCGTGTTCTGGCGCGAAGTCCGAGAACATCACCACGGTCGAGCAGATCACCGACAGCGGGTCGGTGCCCGTCCAACTGAACGCGCTCTCTGCGGATACGGACCTGGTGACCATCACCATCGGCGGCAACGATGTGGATCTGGTGTCGACGGCGCGTCAGTGCATCAACTTCTCGCCGGAGCCGACAGGGCGGTCGTGTCGAGATGCTCTGACCGAGGGCGGCACGGACAAGCTCGCCGACGCGATCGCCGCGGCGGCTCCGCGCTGGGGGCAGGTCTTCGAGGACATCAAGGGACGCGCCCCGAACGCGGATGTCGTCGTAGTCGGCTATGGAACCTATGTACAACCGGGCGGTTGCTATGGCGTGCAGCCGGTATGGGCCCGAGACGCCGACTACCTGCAGCGGAGCATCGACACGATGAACGACGCTCTCGCCGAGCAGGCCTCGCAGCACGGTGCGAGTTTCGTCGATACCAGGCCCGTCAGTGTCGGTCACGACGCGTGCGCAGCGGGCGATCAGCGCTACCTCGAGGGTGTGTTCCCTCTGAACCGAGCGGCACCACTACATCCGACCGCGGCAGGAATGGCGGCATTCGCCCAGGTGGTAGGAGATTCGCTTACGCTGAACTGACCGCGGCTCCCAACGGGGGGAGCCCACGCTCGGTAGGTGGACTTCATGGCATCGCTCGACGAACTTCTCGCACAGATTCCCATCGGTCAGATTGCATCGAAACTCGGTGTCGACGAGGAGACGGCGAAATCTGCTGTCACTCGGGCATTGCCCACATTGGTCGGCGGCCTCGAAGCCAATGCCCAAGACCCGGCAGGTGCTGCGTCTTTGGAGAATGCGCTCCAGCAGCACCGTTCTTCGGGATTGCTCGACGGCGGCGTAGACATCGACCAAGTGGACGAGACAGACGGTGCGAAGATCGTGTCGAATGTGTTCGGAGACAAGAAGAACGATGTAGCAAGCGCGCTCGGCGGAATCAGCGGCGGCGCGGACAGCAGCCTCGTGAGCAAAGTGCTGCCGATCCTCGCGCCGATCGTATTGGCTTATCTGGCAAAGAAATACACCGGCGGTCAGAGCTCGGTTGGCTCGGGCGGCGGCGGTCTCGGTGACCTGCTGGGCAGTGTCCTCGGCGGAGCAACCAGCGGTTCGGGATCCGGCGGCGGCCTTGGCGGACTCCTCGGCGGCATTCTAGGCGGTGGCTCCGGTGGCGGTATCGGCGATCTGCTCGGCGGATTGCTCGGGGGCGGCAAGAAGTAGCGCGTTCGAAGTCCACGACTCGGGAACTGGCCCGATACAACTTCGTCGACCGGTGCGATCGTTGGACCATGGTGACAATGACGGCGGTGGCGGGGGTGTTCGCCGTCGCTCTGGCGATGGTCCTGACCCCCGGTCCCAACATGGTGTATTTGGTGTCGCGCAGTATTTCTCAGGGCAGGGTCGCTGGGCTCGTCTCGCTCGGCGGCGTCGGGGTGGGGTTGGTCGTTTATGTGGTGGCGACCAACCTCGGGCTGGCAGCGCTGTTCGCTGCTGTTCCGGCGCTGTACGCGGTCATCAAGACGGCCGGCGCCTGCTACCTCGCCTGGCTGGCGTGGACGGCACTGCGCGGGAGCCGATCGGTGTTCGAAGTTTCAGGACTGCAGCATGATTCGAATACTCGACTGTTCACGATGGGGATACTGACCAATCTGCTGAACCCCAAAATGGCCGTCATGTACATCTCGATCATTCCGCAGTTCATCGACCCTGCAGCAGGATCGATACTGATGCAAGGACTGGCACTCGGCGGCGTTCAGATTCTGGTCGGGCTTACCGTCAACGCCTTGATCGTGCTTGCTGCAGGATCGATCGCGATGTTTCTGGCGTCGCGGCCGTCGTGGATCAAGCTGCAGCGTTACGTGATGGGCACGGTTCTCGGGCTGTTGGCCGTCCGGCTTGCGGTCGATCCTTCTCGCCCTGTTCCCGCGTGAAATCGCGGCGGCTCGAGTCGAGAGATGACCTCAGACCATGGCCGTCAGGACACCCCCGTCGGCACGCAGTGCTGCACCGTTGGTGGCGGCGGACAGCGGACTTGCCAGGTAGACAGCGAGGTTGGCGATCTCGGTGGGTTCGATGAACCGTTGCAGCAGTGAAGTCGCGTTGCCGCCGATGATGGCGGCCTTGAGGTCATCGGCGGGCATTGCCTGAGCTCGAGCGATCTGGGTGACAGTGGCTGCGACCCCGTCGGAATAGGTCGGCCCACCGAGGATCGTGTTCACGGTTACTTCGGTTCCGCGTGTGAGCTTGGCGAGGCCGTTGCTCAGCGCGAGCATCCCGGCTTTTGTGACTCCGTAATGCACCATGTCGGCTGGTATGTTCACCCCCGATTCGCTGCCGACGAAGATGATCCGGCCCCACCCGGTTGCGAGCATCTTGCCCAAGACGTGCCGCGACAACCGGACCCCGCTCATGACGTTGATGTCGAAGTAGCGTTGCCATTCTTCGTCGGAAATCTGTTCGAAGGGCGCGAGCTCGAAGAGGCCGACGTTGTTGACGAGTATGTCGATATCGCCGAGAGATTCCAGAAGCCGGCCGACGTCTACTGGATCTTCGAAGTCTGCAACGGCCCCGGAGATCGTCGCGCCCGGAACCTCTAGCCTCAATTGCCGGACGGCCTCGTCGAGCTTGCTCTCGCTGCGCCCGTTGATGACGACCGACGCTCCCTCCTGGAGGAGAGCTCGCGCAATCGCGTAGCCGATTCCTTGCGTAGAACCGCTGATGAAAGCCGACTTGCCGTGCAGCTGCAGATCCATGTCTCTCCTGGTGCGCTCGATCGATGCCGTACAGGGCACCAAATGACTTTCTCAGTCAAGTAAAACTATGGTGATTAACTTTCTCAGTCAAGTCATCGGGCGTGGTGTCGAGTAGTCTGCTCCCATGCCGGACCCCAGCGAACGAGCAGCGCTCAGCGACGAAGACCTCCAAACATGGGCCGCCCTGGCCACTCTGCTGGAGTGGCTGCCCACTGCTCTCGACGCACAACTCCAACGCGACGCGGGCCTGACTCACTTCGAGTACGGCATCCTCTTCGCCCTCTCGAAAGCGGACGACCGCACCCTCCGCATGAGCACGTTGGCAAGCTATTCCAACAGCTCACTCTCACGGCTCTCGCGTGCAGTGGCGCGCCTCGAGACAAAAGACTGGGTACGACGCGCTCCTGATGCTGCGGACGGCCGCTACACCCTGGCGACCCTGACAGAGTTGGGGTCGGCGAAGGTCGACCAGGCAGCCCCCGGGCACGTGGACGTCGTCAACCGGCTCGTCTTCGACCCGTTGACGCAGGTCCAGGCGCGTCAGCTCGGCGGAATCAGTCGTCGCATCATGACGGCGATCCGTTCCGAGGAGGGCTGGCAACCTTCGGCCGACCCCGGGCGCCCACGCTGAGAGCGCACACCCTTTTTCCAAAGCGGCGCGCTACATTCGCGTCCGAGCGCGGCCGATCGGTTTACAAAAAGGGTGCACGGTTCAACGAGCCACCGCTCACCGAAGCCATGTACGCCCGCCAACCACCGAACTCGGTGATGTCGATGCCTGCTTCGCCCGCTTCGTGTGAGCAGCAGAAGCCGGTGACCCAGCGCCCGTCGGACAACTCGACCGACGTCAGACCCATCGGTGCGGGCAGAGCGGCCAGGAAGGTTCCGAGTCCGGCGGCGGACATTCGGTAGAGCTCGCCGACAATTGCCGAACCCTCCCCTGGGTGGTGGCGCACCAAGCCCGGTTTCGCGGGCGTCGTTCCCAGGTCGACCATTCGATACGCGTCGGACGTGTGGACCTCGCCGAGGTATCGCGCGCCGCGATCGGTCAGTTGATGGTGAACCGGAAAGCCCTCGAGATGTGCACCGACAACGAGTACGTCATGGCCGTCGGTGACGAGCGACGGTGAGGGTGTTCCGATGAGTCGCGCAGCAAGGTCGATGGCGATCTGGTCGTGAAACTCGGGTACGACGAACATGACCCCGAACGGATCGCCACTGCTCGTGGGGGTGCCGGGGACAGCGACGGCGGCCATGTTGAGCAGGTTGCAGAAGTTGGTGAAGGTACCCATTCGACGGTTGATGGACACTGGATCTGTTTGAACTGCAACAATTGTCGGATGCTCGGTGGTGGTCGGCAGTAGCAGTCCGTCGAAACCGTCGAGCAACGCCACCGCGAGCCGCTTCGTGCGTTCGAGAACAGAGACATCGTCGACGTATCGGTGCGCCGACGGCTCGGCGGCATTCAGGATGATCTGTGCAACGGTCGGATCGCAACTGGCCCCGTTACTTTCGACGAAACTCCCGACGGCCGAGAATCGTTGCGCGACGATGGCACCGTCGTACAGCAGGGTGGCCGCGTCGAGCAGCGGTGAAATGTCTATCTCGGAGTGCGTGAATCCCTGTGCTTCCAGGCGAGACACCTGGCGAGCGAATGCTTCTCGGTACTCTGGGCAAAGTTGCTCGAGATCAGTTGCTCGCGGAACGGCGATGTGAGGAACAGCGTTCGCAGACAACCGCACGTCCGCGGGCCAACGCCGGCTACGTGGGTCAGCGTCGTCGTAGCCGGCCATGACCCGCGTCGCCAGGGTCGCGGTCTCGAGGTCGGCAGCGAGTACTGTCACGCAGTCGAAGTCGATACATGCTGGGACGACGCCGGTCGTCGGGACGATCCCCAGGCTCGTCTTGACGCCGATGAGGCCGTGGAATGCAGCCGGCACGCGACCGGAACCGGCTGTGTCGGTACCGATGCCGATGTCTGCGATTTCGAGAGCGACGGCGACGGCCGATCCGGAACTGGATCCACCGGACACCCGATCCTGATCCCAGGCGCACCGGACCGCGCCGTACGGACTTCTCGTCCCGACGAGACCGGTGGCGAACTGATCCAGATTGGTCTTGCCGAGGATCACCGCACCCTGCTCCACCAGTCGCGCTACGGCCGTCGCGGTGCGAGCGGGGATGTAGGCGAACTCCGGGCACGCTGCGGTGGTCGGCAGACCTGCGACATCGACGTTGTCCTTGACGGCTACCAGTAACCCGGCCAGCGGAAGGGCAGTGTCGACTGTTGCGGCATCGGCCAGTACGTCGTCCTCCTCGCGTAGGGTGATCCAGATTTCGGGTCGGTTGACCTCGGCAATGCGCTTGTACGCCTGCCGTACTCGCTCCGAAATATCATGCTGCTGCATCGGAATCACCCTTTGTCGTGAACTCGCCTGCCGCGGACCATGCCATGCGTTCGGCGTCGAAGGCGACTGCCTGCGAGGCCCTGAACTTCTCGATCGAGGAACTGTTCGACGCGAGGAATTGCTCGTGTTCGGCGAGTGAGAATTCGCCGTCGACTATCTCGACACCTCCACCGCGTCCGGCTGCGGTGTCGGCGCGAAGATCCATCAGCTCCTCGGGTTCGACTGGGTACCAGGAGATTCGGTCGAAGAACCGCAGCAACCAGGGCGACTCGCGCTCGAACGGTCCGGACTGCTCTGGATATCGGTGATTCCACACCTGCGTCGTCCGGCCGACGAACTGGTATCCGCCGGGCCCTTCCATGCCGTAGATGCACAGATATGCCCCACCGATCCCGACGGCGTTCTCCGGTGTCCAGGTCCGCGCCGGGTTGTACTTGGTGGTGACCAGCCGATGCCGCGGATCGAGCGGAGTCGCAACGGGTGCGCCCAGGTAGACGTCGCCGAGACCGAGCACCATGTAGTCGGCCGCAAAGACGGTATCGAAAACGTCTGCGACGGAACCGAGTCCGTTCATTCGTCGGATGAACTCGATGTTCCACGGGCACCACGGTGCATCCGCTCGTACTCCGTGCATGTAGCGCGCAATTGCTTCTCGGGTCGACGGGTCGTCCCAGGACAACGGCATCCGAACGGTACGGCTCGGGACCACGAGCTCCGAAGCAGCGGGTAGATCGTCTTCGACCTCGGCCAGTAGCCCCATCACTGTGTCGATCGAAAGAACGTCCGGATCCACTTTGACCTGCAGCGAGCGGATGCCCGGGGTCAGGTCCAGCAGCCCCTTCGGTGAGATCGCCTCGATGCGCTGGTGCAGTGCGTGTGCGCGGGCACGGAGCGCGAGGTCCAGCTTCATGTCCCCGTACTCCACCAGCACGTTGTCGTCTCCCGAGCGGCGGTAGGTCACGCAGGTCTCTGCCTCACGCCGGGCAATGACGCCGTCGTCGCCGTCGCCACCGCTCGAGAAGACGAACGGCAATGATGCGCGACGTGCGACACCGAGCGCCCCGAGCGGAGCCGCGTGGGCCGCGCGCACGGGTACGAACCGGATCGTGTCTCCAGCTTTGAGCTGCCCGAGCTTCCATCTTTCGGCGGCGACGACGGTGACCGGGCAGACGAATCCGCCAAGGCTGGGGCCGTCCGGGCCGAGCAGAATAGGGGTGTCGCCGGTGAAGTCGAGTGCGCCGACCGAGTAGGCATTGTCATGGATGTTCGACGGGTGAAGCCCCGCCTCGCCGCCGTCCGTGCGCGCCCACTCCGGCTTCGGCCCGATGAGCCGGACGCCGGTGCGATCGGAGTTGAAGTGCACCTCGTAGTCGGTGGCGAACAACGTGTCCATGTCTGCGCGCGTGAAGAACTCCGGTGCCCCATGCGGTCCCTCGGTGACGGCGATGCTCCACCTCGTCGTCAGTGCCGGTCGGTGTTCGGAAGGAATGCAAGTAATGCGCTCGGCGGCGTCGTTAGGCGTCGAGATCTCCAGAATGTCTCCCTCGCAGAGAGTTCCACCTCGGTGTCCACCGAATTTGCCGAGTGTGAACGTCGATGCACTGCCCAGGTACGGCTCGACGTCGATGGCGCCTTGGATGAGCACGTACACGCGCAAGCCGGCCCCGGTTGTCGTTCCCACATCGAGCGTCGTATTGGCCGGCACCAATACCGGACCCCACTGCGCGACGTCGAGACCGTCGACGCGGACCCGAGCGTCGGCACCGGTGACGCACACCCAGGTATCTGCGTCGAAGGTCAGTGCTGGTCCAGCCATGGCAGATTCGAGTCCAGGTGCGCCCTGCGGGTTGCCGAGGGCGACGTTGCCGAGGCGGAACGAGAGGTCGTCCATCGGCCCGGACGGCGGCACCCCGACCTTCCAGTATCCGACGCGTCCGGGCCAGTCCTGAACCGTGGTCAGCATCCCCGGCCGCAGTACCGTCATCTTCGCTCGCCTGCTGTCGGTCGACATCATGGTCGGGTAACGATCATGCGGACTGCGGTGGGGTCGAATCCGTTGCACGGGTTGTTGATTTGCGGGCAGTTCGAGACGAGTACCAGCGTGTCGATCTCGGCTCGCAGAGTCAGCGATTTGCCGGGTGCCGATAACCCGTCGACGATTCCGAGTGTTCCATCGGTGTCGACTGGCACATTCATGAAGAAGTTGATGTTGGACACCAGATCTCGCTTGCCCAGTCCCCACTTGGATCCTTCGGCCAGGAAGTTCTCGACGCAAGCGTGTTGATGCTGCGTGTGATGCCCGTACCGCAGCGTGTTCGATTCCTGTGAGCAGGCGCCGCCTACTGTGTCGTGATTGCCGACTTCGTCGGAGACGATCGTCATCAGCGACGTCGAATCATCGCTGCGCAGCACGCTGCCGGTGGTGAGAAACAGATTCTGTTGCGCGACCACGGTTGCGGCCGCGCTATAGCGGATGGTGTGATCGTGCGCCGCGTAGACCAGCGTGTCGACGGCCTGGTTGCCGTGCAGATCGACGATGGTCAGCAGGTCTCCGGCCTTCACGACGGCAGACCATGGGCCGAAGGCGTCGGCGATCTGGTCCAGCACTACTGTGCCTGATTCGAGAGTGATTGTCATCGTGCGCCTTTCGCGTATGTGGCGTTCCAAGCGTCTTCGGTGTTGGCAACAGCGCGCAGATACTCGGGGTCGGTATTGGGCAGGTCGTCGAGCTCTTCCGGTGCTTGCCAGGCCAGAACCTCGAGCGCCGTTGTGTCGAAACTCGGCGACGGGTCGAGCGGGTGCGCGGTGTTGGCCAGCAGCACGATTACCGGCAGGTGGATCAGCAGGTCCACTTCGGTGCCGCATCCCGCATTGCCGGTCGAGTGCAGGTGTCCGTCGGCTTCGACGCGTACACCGTGGAAGAACGAGATCGACGGGGGCAAGTCGCGTGGTCGAAGGCCGTTCTTGGAAGCTGCCACCGTGAACAGTTCACGACCGGCAGGCGATACCCCGTGCAACGATCCGTCACCGTACTTGGTGCGATTGGTGGCCAGAGATGTTGTACCGCAGAGTGCGTCGTGCCGGGACGAACTGTCGGCGACGATCGTGGCGAGCACTCGTCCCTGATCCGAGAGCAGTGGGTGCCCGATTCCGAGGTATGCGTTCCACGGAACTTTGACGGTGTCCGCGGCATTCAATCGCTCCCACGGGGCGTCCGCGCGGTACAGCAGTAGGTTGGCGCATGCGGCGCCGTCGACGTCGCGCAGCCGTACTCGGGTACCGCGAGCGAGAACTCTGGTGGTGTAACGACCGCCGGGCACCGATTCGGCCCAGGTGAGTTCGGTGACGCCGTCCGGGGCAACCGGGGCGGAGACTTTCTCTGCCTGGCTCCGAGCATGTTCCTTGGCGGCGAGAGTGGTTGCGGTGCTCATGTCTTCAGGCTCCGATCGTGACTGGCTTGGGGTGTGTTCTGCCGCGCGGCAGGCAGGCGATTCCGGCCAGCACTACCGCGATCACCGTGAGTGGTGCTGCCCACTGCAGAAGCGGGAATTCGCCGGTGGGGTTGAAGATCTCGGCGCGTGGCCAGGAAAGATTGATCACCATCAGCCCGCCGTAGAGTACGGCGGCGATATTCACCGGGATGCCGAACTTACCGAGGGTGAAGAGCTTCTCCTCTGCCGAGATGGGCGTTGCCTGCCGACCACCGTGCGGCCATCCTTTGAGGCGTTGGACCAGCAGTGGCACGGTCACCATCAAGTAGGCCAGGTAGATCAGGACGATGCAGACGCTCGACAAGGTGGTGAAGATCGCCGAGTTCCCTACGTTGACGGCAAGGATTGCCACACAGACGAATCCGATCAGGACCGACGGTGCGATCGGGGTGCCGGTGCGGGAGTTGACTTTCGAGAGAATCGTCGACGCGGGTAGGCGGCCGTCGCGAGCCATCGAGAACATCAACCGCGATGCCGCTGTCTGGATCGCGAGGGTGCAGATGAAGACGGCGATGGCGACGTCGATCAGCAGTACCGTGCCCCACGGGGAGCTGAGGATGGAGTCGATGACGTACGGAAGTCCCTGCGTCGCAAGGTTGCCGTCGGTGAGAGAAGGCGCGGCCATCAAGGCGCCGACGATCATCAGGCCTCCGCCGAGAGCAGATGCGGAGAGTGCGAGCCGGATCGTGCGAGGCGCCACGCGTCGTGGATTGTGTGTCTCTTCGGCAAGTTCGCCGGCCGAGCCGAAGCCGACCATGACGTATGCAGCCATGAGCCCGGAGACGATCCAGGCCCAGATGTATCCGGGATCGGCACCGGGTGCGCCGGTGTCGAAGACGACCTGAGGTCCGCGTTCGGCGTGCGTGAAGAAGACGAGAACGAGGGCGATGACGCCGACGATCTCGCAGGTGACACCGATGCTGTTGATCCGCGACATCCAATTGACGCCGATGCAGTTGATCGTGGTGGTGAGTACCAGGAGGATAGAGCCGAGAATGACGGCGTTGGCGGCGCCGTCGGCCGAGGTCAGTGCGGTGTCTTCCCCGACGAACTGGAGTCCGCTCCAGATGCTGGGCAGGACGACCTGCAGCGCAATTGCGGCGGCCGATGCCGTGACGATCTGCGCGATGATCATGAACCATCCGGCGAACCAACCGATGATTTCACCGCCCATGCGCCTGGACCATTGGTAGATGGCACCTGAAATGGGATATCGCGCTGCAAGTTCGGCGAAATTGAGTGCCACCATGAACTGACCCAGAAACACCAGCGGCCAGGTGAAGAAGAACGCCGGGCCGCCGAAACTGAAGCCGAGACCGAAGAGCTGGAAGATTGTGGTCAGGATCGATACGAACGAGAAACCGGCGGCGAACGACGCGTACTTGCCGAGACTGCGATGCAGTTGCTGGTCGTACCCGAGTTCGGCGAGGTCCAAGTGGTCAGTGCCGAACGACGGTGCCTTTTCCCCGGGCGAGGGCAGAGTAGTCGAGCTCATGTCTTTGTCTCCGTACAAGAGGTGAGAAGGACCGCCCGTCTGCTTCGACAGGTGCGGGGTTGCCGGTGCGGTTTCTGTCAGTTGATAGTTTTCCGCGCCGTTGTGCCCGGCTGGTGACCGTCGTGAAACGAGCTTGTTTCGTCTATTTCGATCAGATGACAGGAATCTCACGGGCGCGGATTGCTGACAGGATGGACCAATGTCCGTTACCGGTGCCGGGAGGCCGAGGCTTGCCACCAAGAAACGTCCGGGTGACACCGCACGTGAAGAAATACTCGACGCGTCCGCCGAACTCTTCACCACCCGTGGGTACACCAACACCTCGACACGCATGATCGCCGACGCCGTTGGCCTGCGGCAGGCCTCGCTCTATCACCACTTCTCGAACAAGGACGACATCCTCGATTCGCTGCTCAGCGGGACTGTCGACGAGCCACTCGCCGTCGGGCAGGGCATTCAGGGTGTCGAGGAGTCGGCGGTAGTGAAGATGTACGCGATGGCCTGGTTCGATGCCGATCAGCTCAGCCGTTCCCGTTGGAACCTCGGTGCGCTCTATCTGTTGCCCGAGCTCCGGACCGATCGGTTCGGCTCGTTCAGAGAAAGCCGCTTCACGCTGATGAATCTGTATGCCACCATCGCTGGTGGGGTCGTGCAAGAGCTCGGGTCCGACGTGTCCGCCGGCACCGAAGAGTTACCGTTTCGACTTGTCGAGACGATAGTGAACGGCCGGGCCGATACAGAAAACGGTCGAGGCTCGGCGGGCCTGCATCACGCTCCGCTCATTGCCACCGCCGCGGTCCGAGTTCTCGGATTCTCCGGTGACATCGACGGCATCCATGACAGGGCGGTACGCGTGGCGTCCGACGTGACCGCACGCAGTATTTTCGAGAAGAAGGCAGGGCATGGCCAATAAGAAGGCACGGCCGGAAAAACAGACAGGGCCCAAGGCTGGGGTCTACGACATCGACACCGGCACTTGCGAACTGGTACGCGACACGCTGACCGCGGACGGCTGGACGGTCCATGTCAACGGTGTGCCGAGTTCACACATCGATATGGCCGACCCGTCACAGCTGGACTTCGAGTACATGCGTTGGATGGCGGGACTTGTTCGTTACCATACATTTTCGAGCTCCAAGCTGCGCACTTTGCATCTCGGTGGTGGCGCCTGCACTCTCGCACGCTATTTCGCTGCGGAGTATCCCGATGCAAGACAGGTTGTCGTCGAGCTGGACGGCAAGCTGGCCGAGTTGGTACGCGAATGGTTCGACCTCCCCCGCGCACCGATGCTGCGTATCAGAGTCGGTGAGGCCCGTGCGGTGACCGAGACGCTGTCCGAGGACAGTCGAGATGTGATCGTCCGCGACGTTTTTGCCGGAAGTGCCACTCCGGAACCGCTGTTGACTCTGGAATTCACCGAGCAGGTGCGACGCGTACTCGCCCCGTGCGGGATCTACGTCGTCAACTGCGGCGACACCCGTGACCTGACGAGAACCCGTCGAGAGGCTGCCACTATCGGACAGGTCTTTCCGCACACGGTGATCATCGCGGATCCGGCGATGTTGAAGGGGCGCCGTTACGGGAACGTCGTCATCGCCGGGAGCGACACACCGATCGGCGAGGACCCGGCGTTGGCTCGTGAACTGCTCGGCGGAGGAGTGCCTGCGCAGGTATGGCTCGATGAGAGGGTGCGGAGTTTCAGCGGCGACGCGAAAGTCCTACGGGACGTCGTATGAGCGATCGGTAGGCTGGAGAAGTAGTTCGAAGCTCGTACGTTTTCACTGTCGATTTGGGAGAACCGAATGGCGCTCATCGCCCTGCTCGATCTGAAGTTCAAGCCCGAAGCACTCGACGACGCCAAAGTCGTTCTCGCCCGTGTGCTCGCCGAGACGAGGGCATTCGAGGGGTGCCTAGGAGTCGACGTTCTCGTCGACGAAGCCGACCCGACGCACTGGATCGCACACGAGCGCTGGGATTCCGCCGAAGCAGACGCGAAGTACCGCGATTTCCGTGCCGGTCCCGGAAAGATCGCTGACCTGGCGCCACTCCTCGCCGGAGCGCCGAGTTTGACGAAATACACGATCACCGACGCAGTCTAGAAAGTCACCTACGTCAGGCTGGTTCGACCGATGCCGGTCGGCCGGTGAGATAGCCCTGCACCATGTCGATGCCGAGTTCGACGGCGACCCGCAGTTCGCCGTCGGTCTCGACACCCTCCATGATCAGGGTCGCGCCGACTTCCCGCGCGAACGCGGTGAGCGACGCCACGGCCGCCCTGCGGGTCGGATCCAGGTCCACGCCGTGGACGAGTGAATAGTCCAATTTCAGCGTGTCGGGTTTCAGTTCCACGACTTGGCGGAGTCCGGCGAATCCTGCTCCGACATCGTCGACGGATATTTTGACGCCGGCGGCTCTGAGGTCTTCGACGGATCGAGCCACAGCGCGGTAGTCGTCGACCCGTTCATGCTCTGTTATTTCCAAATATATTGTGCGCGTGCCTATGTGCGGCCGCAGGCGGGCCAGCATGTCGGTCGTCCTGATGGTTGCGGCCGAGGCGTTGACCGAGACGAAAGCATCGGCAGGAAGGCCTGCCATGGCGCGTAGCGCCGTATCGATCGCGGCGAGTTCGAGACGTGGACCGACACCGGCACATGTCGCGTCGCGAAACCAGATGTACGGCGAACCGTGACCGAACGGGAAGCGGCAAAGTGCCTCGTACCCGACCACGGCTCGGGTAACGGTGTCGCAGATCGGCTGGAACACGATCGAGGGTCCACCGGAGTCGATGAGCGCCTCGATTCGATCCCGTATACCGAGAGGATCCAAGCAAAGATCGTTCGCCGCCGCGGCCGGATCTGCTTTCTCGCGGTACATCTCGATATCGGCCAGTGCAATCAACCGCCGCATGGGTGCGTCCGTGCTGTCTCCGCAGATCAGGCGGTCGCCGGCCGACCCGATACTGGTGGTGAACGGCGGCCCGCTGAAAGATTCTTCGAGTTCCGCGCGGATCCGCGTCTCGGCGTCGTCGACCTTGTTGCGGCTGCCGATGTGTACACATACGAACTGGTCGCCGCCCAACCGTGACACCACCGCATCGACGGACGCAGCGTGCAGCAACCGGCCAGCAACCTCCGTCAACACCGCATCGCCCGAGGGGTGCCCGAATCGTGCATTGATGGCCTTGAACCTGTCGATGTCGATCACGACTACGCCGATGTAGCGCGTCTCGTGGATCGGCGAGGCGTTGAGGGTATTGAGGTATCCCACCGCATGGAAGAGTCCCCGACGGTTCCACAGCCCGGTCAGCGGATCCCGCAACGCTCCGTCGGCGCGTTCGCGGAGATAGCGGATGTAAGGACGAAGAGCGAACGGCATCACGAACATCGATGCGACGGTGACGGCGCGCGAGGAAACTGTCCAAGGGTCTGCCCCGTCGAGTATCGACATTCCAGCCGTGAGCAACAGTGCTGTGACAGCACACGCGAGATGGATGCCGAGCACCCTGGACGAAGTCCCGATGATGGCAAAAAGGGCGACGATGGCGAACATTGCCGAACTCGACATCGCGAGCATCGGCGAGTTTGGTAGCAGCATTACCGCCAGGATCCCGAGGTCGGCCCAGATGATGAACGCTTTGATCAGAGTCGGACTGGGCCACGCTCCGAGAAACCAGCGGAGTGCGACGGGGATTGTACTCGCAGAGGCGACGAATAGGAGGATTGCCGCGGGGAAGGCCAATTGCCCGGATGGGACCAGCAGAATTCCGGCCAGTCCGAACGACAAGGTCAGTGAACCGATGAGGACCTTGGCCCATCGCTCACTGTTCGGTGGGCGAACTCGAAAGGAGTAGTCGGCCGTTTTCGGGGCCCGAGGTTCGAGCGCGCGAGAGGCCACTGGGTTGGTATCCACTGGGTTGATATTTACTGCGCGGGAAGCCCAGGAGTCAGAGGACTCTTCGTGGAACGCGAGCTTGCCGGTCACCGATCGACAGCCTTTCATGCGGGACCTGCCGGTACTCGAGAACTTTCTTGTCCATGTAACGGCCGATCGTTCGTATTCTCAGGTCCCCGACCCTGTCACGGAACGGTACCAGTGAGCGGGCGGTTCGACGGCCGAAACCGGATCCAGCTGCCGGTTACGACCGACGAATGTGTATGCACGATGCGTTTTACTCGGGCAATGCAATGTGAGTGACTGCCGAGACGCTGAGTATGAGGCGTCGTATCAGACCATGTCCTTTTCGGTCAGCCATCGCAGCGTCGGCCAACCGCAGAACACCGGTAACCAACAGGTGAGCACCCGGTAGAGCAGCACGGATGGAACGGCGATGCTGGCGGGGAGGCCGAATGCCGCGAGGCCACCGATCAGGGCTGCTTCGACGGCTCCGACCCCGCCTGGCGTCGGGGCCGCTGACGCCAACGTTCCGCCGATCATGGTGACGACGGTGACCGTGATGAACGTGGTCCCACCCCCGAATGCCTCGATGCTCGCCCAGAGCGCCAGCGCAGCCCCGAGAGTAGTTGCAGCGCAGCCGAGTACGATGATCGAGAAACGTTTCGGATCACGCGCGAGTTCGCCGAGTTCGCCGAACAGCTCTTTGAGTTGGGGGCGCACGTCGTTCCGCAGCCAGCGGCGCAGTTTCGGTACGAACAGCAAGGTGCCCACGGCGCCGAGGGCAACACCGGCGATGAGGTAGAGAACAGTCGGGTCGGGCACGAAATGCGACAGATCCGCCGACGTGCCGGCAGCGAAGGTGAAGAGGATCAACAATCCCACGTGGGTGATCACCTGAACGGACTGTTGCAGAGCAACTGCGGCCGTCGCTCGAACGGCGCCGAGGCCACCCTTCTGCAGGAACCGCACGCTCAGTGCGAGGCCGCCGACGCCTGCAGGGGTCGTCGTTGCCGCAAACGTATTGGCTAGCTGCATGATCGTCAGGTTGCGGAAACTCACCATGCCCGAAGCGCATGCCCACAATGCTGCGGCAGCGCCGACGTAGGTCAGCGCCGACACGACGAGTCCGAGTAGCGCCCACCACCAGTTCACCGACTGCAGCTCTGTCAGGAATGTGGGCACCGCACTGATGAACGGGTAGGCGACGTAGACGAGGCCGATCAGCAGGACGAGCTGAATGATCTGACTCCGCGAGAAGCGGGTGACCTGCTCGGCCTTGATCTTGTCGGCACCCGTCTGTTTCGCCACCTCGTCACGTACGGCCTTCATGACCTCGTTGCCGTCGGGAACCGATGTGCGGACGCGTTTGGGTACCGCCGATTTCGTCAGCCGGCCCGATGCCGCGAGAACAGTGTCTGCGTCGAGGGCCTCGATGGCACTGCGCACGGCGTGTTCCTTACCGAACAGCGCAGCAGTGGTGATCAGCAGCTGCGCAATGTCGGACTGCATCTGCGCGTCGGTTGCGCCTAGTTCGGCGTTCGCGAATCCACCGAAGAGTGCCTTACCGTCGTCGTTTCTGATCTCCGCGGTGCGCAGGTCGCCATGGGAGATCTGGAACCCGTGCAGAGTCTGCAGTCCCTTCCAGATGCTCGTGACCAGGGCGTCCGGGGAGGTGTCGTCGACGGGACTTCCGATGGGCGCGGTATGCGCATACATTGCCCACCCACGTTCGAGCGCCGACGCCGCAAGCGGGCGGCTGCTCGCGATGGACAGGTTCCCGATCGCAATGCCCATCAACGCCCGGTGCTCGACGGCTCGGTGCAGTGAGCCATGCAATGGAACGAACTCTGCGCTCCGGAAGGACAACCACCTCCACAGTTGGCGCAACGCACCTCCACTGCGCTGATTCTGGCCGTACATTTCGACGATCAGATCTGGTTCTGCACCCTCCGTCGACGCCGCCAGCACGAGGGGTCCCGGGCCTGCAGGTTTCACCACGCGTAGGGAGTCGACGATGTGCCCGCGCTTGGACAGCAGACGTACCGCGTCGTCGAGCGGCACTTCGAGGGCTGGTGTGCCGACGACCAGGACGATCAATGCGCCGATGAGCCAGCCCACCGACAGGCCGAGCAGCGAGCGGGCAGGCACGACAGTGCTGACGAACAGGTGGATCGGAACGAACGCCAGGAGCAGGAACCACCAGACTCGCCGCCAGCGCTGCGGTAGCCACGGCCCGGACACGGTGAGCACCGCGGCGAGCATGCCGATCCAGCGTGGATCGTCCAGGAACTGGGAAAGAAAGGTGTCGAGCTGATCGGGGACTTCGAGGTGCCAGGCGGGCGTCGAGATTCCGCTACCGGTGATCGACAACGCCAGACCGGCGAGCAACCCAGCCGCGCCGTACCCGGCCAGTAGCTTCCATTCCCGGCCGGCGATCAGTCCGATCAGAATTCCGAAGGGCAGCGCCAGGATCGCCACGCCGTACAGCACGTACACCAGATTCGACTTGTCCGGACTGAGCACCCCGACGATGTTCGAGACCGAGTTCTCCAGCGCGTCCCATTGATTTCGAGTGATGAGCGAACCGGCGATGACCGTGGACAGCAGGAGCAGCGCCAGAACGACTCGCATGATGTCACTGGTGCGTCGTACCAGCGGTTGCAGCAGGCTGCCCGTCACCGGTATGTCGCGCCCGTCAACCCGCATGCTGCTATCAGTACCTTCGATCGAACCCGTGCGCGCCGGCCGACGCTATTGGCAAACCTACCGCGCGGGGCCGCGATGGTGCGTGATCCGGCGGTCGAGTTCGTTTCTTACCGCGGGCCACTCCGACTCGATGATCGAGGACACCACGGTGTCACGCAGCGACCCATCGGGCATGCGGGTGTGGTTGCGAAGAACCCCATCCTGTTTGGCCCCGAGTCGCGCAATCGCCGCTCGTGACTGAAGATTCATCCAGTGCGTCCGAAATTCGACTGCAATGCAATCCAATTCGTCGAACGCGTGGCTGAGAAGCAAAAGCTTGCTCGCCGCATTGGTCCCGCTCCGGTGCGCAGATGAAGCGTTCCAGGTGTACCCGATCTCTACCCGTCGGTGCGCCACATCTGCATTCGCGTACGTCGTCATCCCGAGGATCTGGCCAGTGTCGTTTTGTCGCAGCGTGAACGGCAACATCGACCCTGTCTGCTGCAAGCCCAATCGTCGATCGATCTCGGCGGCCATATCGTCGGGGTGCGGAACCGAGGTGTACCAGAGGTTCCATAGCTCACCGTCACGGGCGGCGTCACACAGTCCTTCGAGATGATCGTGACTCAGTGGCTCGAGCGTCACTACATCGTTCGACAGGGTTACCGGCTGCAGGAAAGTCACACTGCGGACGATACGCGAGCGGGCCGACGCCGAACACTGAGATTGATTGTGGCCCGATTCGGCTACATGACCATCCGAAGGAAAACCGTTGGCGTGCGTGCGCACTGCAGTTCTATCGTGACAGCCATGCACATCGGCATGATCGGTTGCACGGCCCCTAGCCACATCTATCCCTCACTCGGCCTCGTGTCCGAACTCGTGCGACGGGGACATCGAGTCACGTACGCCGTCGGCGACGCAGTGGCCGACCTCGTCGAACCCGCTGGGATCGAGCTTGTTTCCTTCACCTCGATCTTGCCTCAGGGGGAAGAGAATTGGCCTGAGGACCCAGCGTCGGCGATGCGGGTATTTCTCGACGAGGCCATCTACGCGTTCGGTGTCCTCACCGACTTCTACGACGACAACAGGCCGGATCTACTGCTCTACGACATCGGCGGGTTGGCGGCGCCCGTTCTGGGTAGGCGCTACAGCGTTCCGGCCGTGCAACTTTCGCCGACCTACGTGGCCTGGGACGGATACGAGGAGGACATGGGCGAGGTGCTCGTGCAGATTCGTGAATCCGAAAGTGGGAGAAGGTACTACAGCGCCTACTCCTCGTGGCTGCGAGAAAACGGTGTCGACGCCGATCCATGGCAATGGATCTCGCACCCCGATGATGTTCTCTCCCTCGTCCCGCGAGTGATGCAACCGAATGCCGACCGGGTACCCGAGACCGTTCGGTTCGTCGGACCTTGTATGGACCTCGCTCGCCTCACGAACTCGTGCTGGGCACCACCGACGGACGGTGCGAGGGTCCTGCTGGTGTCGTTCGGAACAGGATTCAATGAGCGCCCCGACTTCTACCGAACGTGCATCGAAGCCTTCGCCGGAACGGAATGGCATGTGGTCATCTCGATCGGCCACCGCGTCGACGCCGGTGAGCTGGGTCCCGTGCCGTCGAACATGGAGATCCGACCGCACGTTCCGCAGCTCGCCGTACTTGCCGCCGCCTCTGCTTTCGTCACACATGCAGGAATGGGCAGCTGCACCGAGGCATTGTGGTTCGCAGTACCGACCGTCGCCATTCCGCAAGCAGTCGATCAATTCGGCAACGCGACGATGTTGGAGGAACTGGGCGTCGGCGTTCGTCTCGACGACGAAGACGTGACGGCGTACTCGCTGCTTCAGGCCGTCGAAGGCGTCGCGAATTCACCGGCACTAGCCGCGAGACTGGCACATATCAGCGCCGACGTACGAGCGCACGGCGGAATTGCCCACGCGGCCGATGCAGTGGAATCTAGACTTCCAGCACGCTGACGCTGACGCCGTAGGGCAGGAAGCGGACGCGTCTGGCCGGGTCCACATTGTCCTTGTGGGCGCGTAGGGCATCCAGTTCGGTCGCATACAGCTGGTCGATGTGCGCAGAGCCGTCGGAGTCGACGGTGTAGATCGCCCAGACACCATCGCCGGTCTCGCCGGTGGTCTCCGGCTCCGGCTCCGGCTCCGGCTTCCTCTGTGCCGATGGTTCTCCGAAGAACGCGCCCCAAGACCCGCCTGCGCCGGATTGCCCGAAAATTTTACCTACCTGATCGACGACGTCGCGGAGTCCGTCGCTCGCTTCTTTGGCGAAGCGATCGAAGTCCTCGGGGTCGACGCCGAAGGGTCCGTTGTTTGTCATCACTCCATAATGCGCTTGCGAGTCAAGTCAGTGCTGCTGCAGTCGCGAACCGATTGTGCCGTGCAGCGTCCGTAAGCTGTTCTGCCCTAGCGAGACGGTCTGCGACTCGATGTGGCGCAGCAGGTGTCCGTCGTTCAGAACCTTCTCACTGGATTGAATGAGCACCGTTCCTGTGCCGGTGAAGTCGAACTGACGCTCTTCGCCGGTGTTGGCCCCGAGGTATCCATGCGCGGCACCCAGAAAGTTTTGCATCCACCCTGCGTCGAAGTGGTGCGACGGCGACGGACAATCGGCCCAGCCGACCAGTGCTTCGGGGTCGATGCGCAACGGTGGCTCGGCAAACATGACAGGCCCGTTGGACGAGGCCAGGAACTTGCCCGTGCCCAGTAGCGTCAGGAATCCGGGGACGATCGACTGCTTCAGATCGAGCGTTGGTTCGAAGGCCAGGAGGTTCGAGGCTCGGATGGTCAGGTTGCCGTCGTCTAGATCGTAGCTGTTGATGTTGAATCCACGGTCGCCGAGGATCAACTTCCCTTGTCCTTGCGCGAGCACCCAGTCGTTGGAATACAGCGGCGAGGAGAATCGAGCGGCGACGATGGCAGGCATCGACGTCTGACCGAGCGGCTCGAATCGAATATTGCCGTAGTACGCAATCATCGCGCCCTTGGATGTGAACCAGGGTTGGCCGGCGAGTTCGACGCAGAAGGCGTAATCGTTACCGGGGATGTTGTCGTCGACGGGCAGCGTATGGGGGGTGTGGATCTCGATCGTCATACTCGCCCTCAGAACTTCTTCTCGGAGGCCTGGACCCATACGGTGCCCATGCCGGTCATCTTCAGCTGAACGGCCTCGCCGCTGCCACGCCCCACCGCGTCACGCCAGCCGACGTTCGCCGAGATGTCGACGGTGATGTTGCCGAGGTGGCAGACATAAGCCTGTGGATCCACGACGACCTGAGGGTGCTCCGGACCGACCTGCAGCGCAATCGCTCCACCGTGTGACAGAACTGCGACGCTGCCCATGCCGGTCAGCTGCGTCGTGAAGAGGCCCTGCCCGGTCATCGCACCACGGACGGCGCCCCGCACTGCACCGCCCTGAGAGCCAAGGGACACAATGGAACTCGACAAATTGCCGTCCTGCGCAAGCAGCCGGTCGGCCTCGACGGTGAGCATCGACGACCCGTCGAGGTGAATCACTTCCACGTACAAGCCGGCGTGGCCGTAGAACACCTCCCCCTGGCCCTCGGCGGCCATCATGGCAACATGCTCGCCCGACATCATTCGTCCCGCCATTCCCGCGACGCCGCTCGCTGAAAAACCCGACCGGCCTCCGGGCATGGAGCCTGCATACCCACCCATCGAATGTGGAATGAAGTGGACGTCGCCGGTGTAATACAGCATCGAACCCTTACGGGCCAAGACGTTCTGCCCGGCCGCGAGAGAGGATTTTACGACTTTGCTGTTGACGAGCTCGAGCGGCATGTCAGCGTTCCTCGGGTTGGATGTAGACGACGCCTTGGCCGTCGAAACGGAGCGAGAAGGCTTCACCGCTCCCACCACCGACGGCGGATCGCCAGGTGACGTCGGTGACGAAACTCTGGTTCAGCTGACCGCGATGTGCCACAAAGGAATCTGGATCGACGACGAGCGGGTACGTCGGGTCGACGGCGAGCGCGATCAAGGGTCCGCCTGCCGAGAGTAAGGCCACCGAACCCGAACCGCTGACGACGGTCGTGAACAGGCCCTGGCCCGAGGATGCGCCGCGGAGGCCGGCGAACTTGACCTCGGTCTTCAGTTGCCCGGTCAGCGCGAGCAGCTGGGAGGCCTCGACGTGCATGGTGTCGTTCGCGATCTCGACGACAGTGATGTCCTGAGCGTCGACGGCGAAATACACCGTGCCCTTGCCGGAAACCTCCATGAGAGAAAGAGATTCACCGGTTGCTTTCTGCTTCAGAGCCGCGCGTAGTCCACCGCCTCCGCCCATTCCTGCACTCTTGAAGGCGACGTCACCCTCGTACGCAATCATGGAACCGGACATCGCACGTAGCGAATCGCCCTGCGGTGATCCCTGAAGGAGATTCGCAACGAGCACCCTGTGCCCGTTCATTGTCAGCTGAGCCACGGGGGAACTATCCCACGCAACGTTCCCCCGTGCCAAAGCTGAAGTCGGTTCGAACTACACGAGCGGGCGCAGTGTCTTACCTGCGAGTTCGACGATGCCGGGCTCGTGACCGTTGGTGATCAGGTTGATGATGATGCCGTCGATACCCTGATCGAGTACACGCGTCTGCACCTGTTCGGCGACGTCGTCAGGTGTGCCGCAGAACTGGCGGTCGGTTGCTGCCGCCTTGTCGGTGTCGGAGAGGTTGGACAAGTCGACCCCGTTCGACAACAAGTAGTCGCTCTGCAGCTTGCGCGCTTTGTCACCGTCCTCGTCGAGGATGACGAAGGCCAAGAAACTTGTCTCGAGATCCTTCGGATCACGGTCTACCTCTTCGCACCGAGCTTCGACTGCCTTCATCTTGCGGGGCAATTCGCTTGCGTCGCAGATGATGTTGAGGTGATCGGCGAACTGGGCAGCGAGACCGAAGGTCTTCTTTTCTCCGCCTCCACCGAGCATGATGGGCAGATCGTCGCGCATACGTGGCTCGTTGATGGCGTTCTCGACCTGGTACCACAACCCGTCGAAGCTCGGCCGTTGCCCGCGGAGCATCGGCTCTATGATCTGCAGTGCCTCGTCGAGACGCTCGAATCGATCGGTGAAGGTACCGAACTCCAGGCCGAAGCTCTGGTGTTCGAGCTCGTACCAGCCGGCTCCGATTCCCAGGATCGCGCGGCCTCCGCTCACGACGTCGAGCGTGGTCACGGTCTTCGCCAAGATTGCCGGTTTGCGGTACGTGTTTCCGGTGACGAGGGCCGAGAGCTGGATCGTTTCGGTAGCGGTGGCCAGAGCCGACAGGGCCGAGTACGCCTCGAGCATCGGCTCGTCGGGCTTGCCGATTCCAGGTAGTTGATAAAAGTGGTCCATGACGAACGCGGTGTCGAATCCTGCTGCCTCGGCTTCGCGCGCTTGCGCGATGACCTTCGGGAACAGCTCTGCGACGGAACCTGAGTAGCTGAAATTGGGCATCTGATAACCGAGGCGGATAGTCACCCGTTCAACGGTACTCCCGTCGGTGACCTGCTCGGAGGCGCAACGACGGCTTCGATACCTCCCCGTACCGACTTCGACAGGGGCACGATGAGGTATGCCCACTATCGAATTGACCCGCGCGCCCTTCTCCGGCTTCGCTGTCGACGACATCGAGGCCGCCCGCATCTTCTACTCCGACATCCTGGGACTTACCGTCGTCGATGGTGAGATGGGCCTGATCAACCTGCAGCTCAGCGAGAGAAACGAAGTGTTGATCTACCCCCGGCCGAATCATGTGCCCGCGGCCTACACCATCCTGAACTTCCCGGTCGCAGACATCGAAGCAGCCGTCGACGCCCTGACCGCCAAAGGTGTGGTGTTCGAGCACTACCCCGACATGGGGACCGATGAGCGGGGAATCTTCAGACACGGCGGCCCGCTGATCGCGTGGTTCACCGATCCCGCAGGAAACGTCCTGTCCGTGTTGCAAGCCTGAGCGACTACGCAGTCGGAGTCCCCAGTTCGAGGGTCACCGATTGCTGCTGACGGACTCCCTGCCCAGAGACCCACTCGAGTTCGATGACGTCGCCCGGACTCTTCTCGACCATCTCTTCGATCAGATCCTTCGACGTACGCACCGGCCTCCCGTCGAACGACACGATCACGTCGCCGCGAAGCAAACCGGTCCGTTCGGCTGGGGAATCGTATCGAACGGACGTGACCGCGGCACCCTGCGATGGTCCCGTCTCACGCGATGCCGAGATATCGCGAACGCCGATACCCAGATACGGGGTCGGCCCAACGTGGACAGTGCCCCCGGATCGGCCGTCACGGACCTGGGCGAGCACGGCCATCGCGGTATCGATGGGAATGGCATACGCCTCGGGGGCAGATACCGCCCGAGCCTTCTCGGACAGGCCAGCCGCGTCGACGCCGATGACATTGCCCCACGCGTCGACGAGCGGGCCGCCCGAATCGCCCGCGCGTACGTCGGCGTCGATTCGAATCATGTCTGTCAGTTCGTTCCGCGACCCATCGACGGAGCTTTCGGCGATGACGGATTCCTGCAGGGCAACCACGCGTCCGGGCGCGGCGACGAGGACTCCCCCGCCGTCCGCGTTGCCTACCGCGGTAACTCCGTCGCCGACGGCAACGTCTGCAGACCTCCCGATCGGGGCCACCGGAAGATCCACCGCAGAAGCCAATCGGAGAACCGCAACATCACGGGTCTTGTCGTAACCGAGCACCGACGCGTCGTAGATCAAGCCACTGCCCATATGTACCGCAGTGACGTCGGTTGCTTCCTCGATTACATGGAAGTTGGTGAGCACGAGGCCGTCCGAATCGACGACGAACCCGGTGCCTGCGACGCCGTAGAAGCTGAATTCCGCCGATATGGTCACGACCGTCGGATTCACCCGAGCGGACAACTCCTTCAGCGTCAGCGGCGCAGGTGGTGGCTCCGCGAGCACAGGTGCCGGGGTAGCCACGAGGGGCTCTCGCACACCGGGCGCAAGGGGCGTCGGCAGAGCCGAGACAGCGAAAACCAGCACCGTGAGGAGCGCCGCCCGACTTGCCGCCTGCATGGGTATCGATTATGGCTGCGATGGCTGCGGAATGGAGTGTTCTGGCGGTGCGGAGTTCTGGGGGCCTGGTGCTGTCGGCGCGCGGCATGACTGTTGGCGGGACAGGTGGTGCTCTGCGACGAGGGGCGGAGCTGTCCGGGACGCCTTGGCTCGTGGCATGACTGTCGGCGGCACGTGTGGGGCTCTGTGCCGCTGGAAGTCACTGGTGGCCGGCTACCCGGTGGTGTCAGGTGGGTGGCGGGTGTGGATCGGGGGCACCGGGCTTCGGTATTCTGGGTTGCATTGAGGGAGAGTGTGTTTCGGTTGTCGGGTAGATGTATTCGTTGGGGTGATGGTAGTGGTTGATGCGGCCTTTTCTGCTGGGGTCGAGTGTGGTCGGGGGATGCCAGAGAGTGCGGCCGGGGTAAGGGTGATCGGGTCCGGCTTTGGTTGTTGCCCAATCGGTGTCGTCGGGTCCGATGAGTGGATGGTGCATGTCGCAGCCGTAGGTGAGGGTGTCGATATCGGTGTTGCCACCGGTGGCCCATTCGTCGATGTGGTGGACCTGTGACCAGGTAGCGGGTCTGGTACATCCAGGGAAGGTGCAGCCGCGGTCGGCGGCGATGAGGACGATGCGTTGATCAGCGGTGGCGATTCGTTTGGTTCGTCCAAGGTGCAGGGATCGTCCGTGATCGTCGAAGAGGACGAGGTAGTGGTGCGCGTGGGAGGCCATCCGGATCGCGTCGCGCATTCGGATGAGGGACCCGGTGGCAGTGACGGCGTGGCCGGTCGCCGATTCGAGGTCGGACAGGCTCATCGTGATGACGGTGGTGACGGGTAGCCCTCGATGGGTGCCGAGGTCGCCGGAGGCGAGCATTTGCCTGACGATGGTTTTCAGTGCGTCGTGTTGGCGTCGTCCTTGGCTGCGGCAGTCCCGTCTGGCGCGATCGTCGGTGTCGGTGTCGGTGTCGGTGCTGCTGGCCTCGGAACTACCACTCCCGCTGCCACTCGGACTGTCACTCCCCTTGGTACTCGCACTGCCACTCGCACCCCCTGTCGCACTGATACTCCGGCCGCTACTCCCGCCGCCACTTTCGCTGCGACGATCACCGCTGCTGCTGCTTCCACTGTCGTGGTGAATGCTGTCGGTGGTGGGTGTGGCATCGGAGGGATTGCACATTCCTGGTTTGGCCCATTTGGCGAAAGCTGCTTCCAGGTAAGCGCGGGTTTCGGCGTCGATGAGGAAGGTGCCTTTGGAGAGTCCGTGTTGGCCTTGGTCTTTGATGCGGAAGTAGCACTGTTCGGCGATCTGTTGTTCGTCTTCGTTGGTGCCGTCGGGGTCGAGCGTGTCGAAGAGTCTTCTGGCGGCAACTTTGAAGTTGTCGGGGCCGAGTTGGCGGGCTAGTTCGGTGAGTTGCTGCTCGGCGTGGTGGCGGGTTTCGGGATCGATGTCGGGACTGAGGGTGCGAAAAAAGTTGGTGATGATGTGTTGGTGTTCTTCGTCGAGGGCGCCTTCTGTGGCGGCGGTGGCCGTGGTAGCGAGGATCGGGCCGAGTCGCTCGCCGGTGATAGCTGAGCGTTGACCGTACTGTTCGGCGTGGCGAATGCGTTGGCTGGCGCGTCTTCTGGAGAGTCGCAGGAGTATTGCGAGAGTGTCGGGTACGGATCCGTAGATGTGGTCGAGTCCGTGTTGGGCGATGAGGTCGGCGATCCAGGTGTGTGAGAGCGCGAACAGGGTGCGTTGGACTGTTTCGGTGCGGACCAGTAGTGCTCGTCGATCGGAATTCGATGCTCCGGCGGTATCGAGGCGTCGGAGCATCGAGACTTGATCTTCGATTGTCGCTATCGCGTGTGCGAGGTCGATGTCCTCGATCGTCAACGCCGACGATGGCGTGGGCTCTGCCGAAGCGCAGCTGCCATCGGAAGACACACTGCCGCCGGAAGACATACTGCCACCGGAAGACTTACTGCCACCAGTGAATCGAGCGTCAGCTGCCACCCCGGCTATTCCTGAAATACCATCCCCCGAAAGCATGTAATGAGAGTAACCCCAGCCACCGACAAGAACTCGAACATATGTTCCCATCGTCGATCGGTGGCTTTCCTGCTCACGAGTTCGGTCGAAGTCCGAACGCAGTAATCGAAGCGACGTGCAACGACTTGTCGCCGAACTCGACAAAGACGACGCCCCGTCGAGACTCGTGTTCGACTGTCGCGCTTACGGTATTGCCGGCGGCGATCAGCTTCCGGAATGTCATTCCACGCAGTGAACCCGCAGCGACGTCGTCTCCTGCGCCCGTTCGTACGGCCGCACCGTGTCCCTGTGAGACCGCTTCCAGCGCTTCGGTTGCCGCGCGCTTACCTTTGCTCCCGACGCCACGCAGGCCGCCCATGAAACCAACTACGCCACCGATGCCTTGGTTCCCGATCAGCTGAGGCGTCAGCTTCGCCGACGCAGCCAAGCCTTTGGTCCCCGCACGCAGTAATTGTCCGATCATCGATGCCAATTCCCAGTGCGCAGCGAGGCGTGCGATCTTCAGTTCGCCTTCCTCGTCGACGATGTCGTACCGAATATGCATCGGGACGTTCAATGTCGCTCCGGTGGACATGATGGTCTCGAGTGACAGATCCCGGACGACGGACATTCCGTCCACCACATCGTTCTCGACGTGAAAGTTGATCGTGTTGGGAGCGATGAAGGTGTCGTAGAACTTTTCTATCGCCTGCCTGCCCTGATGCGGTCGAGAGCCAACGGGATCGTTGACAACTCCTCCGCGTGCGTACAGGTTCACCCAGGCTTCGCGGTCGTGGACAGCGACCGCGGCGGGGGATGCATCGATCGTTGCCACAAGGTCTTCGGAGGTGTGCACGCCAACGAAGCTATCGGTTCTGCGCGGTCGAGGCGCGGGAATGCTCGCATCTCGCTTGTTGGGACTTGGTGGATTACTGCGTGCTGACGGCAATGATTCCACCGTCGAGTTGGGTGATGGTTGCGGTCCGCGAGGCCGTTCGGCCCACTCAATGACCGTTACGAGTGCTACTGAGGCAGGGCCTCGGCGACCCTGGTGAGCCGGGCGGCCGCATCGCAAACTTGCTCTATCTTCTTTTCGAGAGCTGTCCCGGTGAAGGCTTCGACTCGACCGCCGATGCTGATCGACGCGATCACCGAACCGTCTCGGCCGAGGATGGGTGCCGCCACTGCCGCAACGCCTTGGAGGTAGTCGGAGTTGCTCACGGAATACCCAGCGGCCCGCACCGAGTCCAGGTGCTCGCCGAGCGCGGCGGCATCGGTCAACGTGTGTTCGGTGAAGGACGGCAACCCGCGCTCGATCCATCTGCTACGCAACATATCCGAGAACGCCAGCATGACGATCGGTCCTGCCGCGGCGTGGTAGGGCATCACCGATCCGATGTTGATCCCCGCGACGACGAGGGGATTGTTTCCTTCCAGGCGGTCGATACACACTGCGCCCTCTTCAGCAGGGACCATGAGATAGGCAGTGTCACCGAATGTCTCGGCCAGGTCGACCATGAACGGCCTTGCAGCGGTGCGAATATCGAGGTTCACCAGTGCAGCGGAGCCGATCTCGAATACCGGCATCGCAATCCGATACGAGCCCTCGGCGGTTCGATCGACCCAGCCCGCGTGGATGAGGGTCGTCATCAGGCGGTGCACGGTCGTCTTGTTCATACCGCTCGCGGAGGTGAGTTGGTTGAGCGTCCAGACGGGCCGAGCGGCATCGAAGTGTTCCAGAAGGCTGCATGCCTTGAGTACGGCTCCGACTATGTCGCGGCCGACTTGTGCTTCGGACTCGATAGGCGCAGCCACAAGTGCTCACTTTCGTTTCGGCGGGTGGTCGGTCTGGTCATCATACGAAGAGATGGCGCAGGCCCGATCTCTTGACATGTGACTCCGACCACTCTAGCTTCGGTGGAGTGATCTGCGGAACGCATTCCGCAATACGAAACGGATGGTGACATGACTGAATCGGCTCCAACTCTCAAAGAACTCACTTCGCGCGGACTCGTCTACGCCCCAGGCGTCTGGGACGGGTTGACTGCGCGACTCGCCGACCAGGCCGGATTCAGCGCTCTGTGTGCGTCGGGATTCGCGGTGTCCGCAGCTCTCGGGCTGCCCGACGCCGAGCTCTACACGATGACCGAGAACCTGAATGCCGTGCGCACCATCGTCGAATCGTCGAAGCTTCCCCTGGTCGCAGACATCGATACCGGGTATGGCAACGCAGTGAACGCAGCCCGGACGGCATCGAAATTCGTCGACGCCGGGGTACAGGGCATGTTCATGGAGGATCAGGTTTCCCCGAAATCATGCCCCATCTGCGTCGGCGAGCCCGTAGATCTGATCGACGTCGCCGAGGCCACCGGAAAAATCCATGCCGTCCGAGACTCGATTCCCGACGGCGTGCTGCTCATCGCACGGACGGATTCACGTGGCGACGACGCCATCCGTCGAGCACAGGCTTATGTAGAGGCAGGTGCGGACATGATCATGCCCGTTACCAAGACGTTCGAGACCATCGAAGAATGGGAGCGCTGCCACGAGGAAGTCGGAGTACCGCTCATGGCGACCCTGACTGCGTCGACGTGGACCGAACGGGACTTCACGCCCGAAGTCCTCGATCGAATCGGGGTACGTCTTGCACTGCTGCCGACACAGGTCCTGATGGCTGCAACGGGAGCAGCGCAGGAAGCGTTGCGCCGGCTGGCTCGGGGTGAAGCACCGGCTGCGGTCAGTGCCGACGCGCTCTCGCATCAGGACTTCGTGAACCTGATCGGCTTTCCCGAGGTGGAGGCAAAGCAACGCAAGTACCTTCCCGCGGAAGCGAAACGGTGACCGGCATGGGATTCACGATGACGGAAAAGATACTGGCACGGACCTGCGACAGTCCGATGGTCCGCGCAGGGGAAAATCATGCCGTGCGTCCGGCGCGCATGATCGCCTACGACTTCCCCGGCTACACCGACGTGATGTTCCGCCAGATGCGGGAGGACTTCGGAATCACCGAGCTGTCGGATCCGAGCCGCTACGTCGTCTTCATCGACCACATGCTGACCAGGAACGACGACAAGGAAGCCGAAGTTCACAAGGTCACTCGTGATTGGTGTGAGTTCTACGGAATCGAACTCCACGAAGGCCGCGGAATCGGTCACCAGCTGACCGCAGAGCTCGGTCTCGCAATTCCCGGCGACTTTCTCGTGCACTTCGACGGCCACATCAGTGGGATCGGCGCCTTCGGTGCGCTCGGTTGGGGAATTCGCCGCGACCTCATCGAAGCCTGGGTGACGGGCCAACTGTTCGTCGACATACCCGCAACCACCAGGTTCGACCTGATCGGCGATTTCGCCCCTGGCGTCGACAGTCGAGATCTGGTGCACACCATCATCGATCTCGTCGGTGCCGACGGCTGCGCCCATCAGGTCATGGAATTCGGCGGCACTGGTGCGAAGACGATGAAGATCGATCATCGTCAGGGGCTGTGCGGTATGGCGATGTTCACCGGGGCCGTGTCCGCGGTGTTCGAACCCGACGAGATCTCGTTGTCTTACGCGAAAGATGTTGCGCGGCGAGAATTCGAGCCGGTCTATCCCGATGCCGACGCGACCTACGCAGCGCGGTACACGATCGATCTTGCCGACGTCGTCCCCCAGGTTGTGCAGCCAGGTTCGGCTCGGGCAGCCAATACCAAGACCGCGAGGGAACTGGCCGGTACACCGATAACCAAGGCTTTCATCGGCTCGTGCGCCAGCGGCCGAATCGAGGATCTCCGCGCGGCAGCGCTGGTCCTCGACGGGCGTCGAGTGGCGCCGGGCGTCGATCTCAACGTGGTGCCGACGTCACAGAAGGTGCACGAGCAGGCAGAACGTGAAGGCATCCTCGACGTACTGCGTGCCGCCGGAGCCACGATCGCGGTGTCGAGTTGCGACTTCTGCTTCGGATATCAGAAACCACTCCAAGCCGGTGAGAACTGTATTTCTACCGGCGTCTTGAATATCTCGGGTCGGATGGGAAGCTCGGATGCGAACATCTACATGGGGTCGCCCTTCACGGTGGCCGCCAGCGCATTGGCCGGTGCCATCACGGAGTCTGCGCAGACGGTGGAGGTCGGTCGATGAGCGCTTACCCACCACCTCCCGACGTGATCACCGGCAAGGTCGCCTGGGTGTTCGGCGACGATTTCGACATCGACCTCGTCGTCGGAGTATCCAACATCAAATCCTATGATCCCGTGCACCTTCGCGCGGTCTGCATGACGGCTTACGACAATAGTTTCGTCGACAGGGTCGGACGGGGCGACATCATCGTCGGCGGTCGCAACTTCGGATACGGGCACCCGCACTATCCACCGATGGTCGCGCTCAGAAACTGCGGGATCGCCGCAATAGTCGCCGAGTCCTTCTCGCCCGGATTCTGGCGAGGCGAGACGTTCAACGGGATGCCGCTCATCACTGTGCCCGGCATATCCACCGCAATCACGACGGGGGATGCAGTGACGCTGGATTGGCGTGCGGCGACGCTGCGGACCGTCGGCGGCCTCGAACTCGTGGGTACTCGCCCCAACGCCCGAACCGTCCAGGTCATCGAAGCAGGCGGGTCGTACGAACTTCTGCTCGAAGAACACTCACGCTCCCTCACAGCACAAGGACAGGCACAATGACGAACGTGGAACATTCCCCCGCTCGCTCTGGCACGGGTGGCTCTTCGCCGGCGCCGACGACTACCGCGCGCCGGGCCGCAATCGCGGGTGGCGTCGGAACGCTCATCGAGTACTACGACTTTGCTGTCTACGGGTTTTTGGCGGTCGTCATCGCGCCCCTGTTCTTTCCGTCGACGAGTCCCGGGGTTTCGATTCTGGCAACCCTCGCCGTCTTCGGAGTTGCCTATGTGGCCCGTCCGCTGGGTGGGATCTTTTTCGGGCGTCTCGGTGACCGGCGCGGTCGTAGGTCCGCACTGGTCATCACCGTCGTGTGCATGGGAATTGCATGTGGTGTTCTAGGTCTTCTACCGACACATTCGTCGGTTGGCGTGCTTGCCCCGATTCTCCTCGTCTTCGTCCGCCTTGCGCAGGGCTTCTCGGCGGGAGGTGAAATCGGCGGGGCAGCAACATATATCGCAGAGTCCGCACCGCCGAACCGTCGTGGATTCTTCGGCTCTTTCACGCCCGTCGGGTCGACCCTGGGCTTCGCCGTCGCGGCCGCAGTGGTCGGTCTGGTGGCACTGGGCACCACCGACGAGCAGATGTCCTCATGGGGTTGGAGAATTCCGTTCCTGCTGGCATTGCCACTCGCATTCGTCTGTCTCCGAGTCCGGTTGAAGCTCGAGGACACCCCTGAGTTCGAAGAGATGGCAGAGAAGAATCAGGTTGCCAAGAGCCCGCTGTCCGACGTGGTGAAGAAGAATCCGAAGTCGGTGTTGCGAGTGGTCGGCATCGCGATCGCCATGAACGGCTCCGGATACATCGGGCTCACATACTTCAGTGTCTATCTGATCAATGATCTCGGGTTCTCGAAGGATGCCGTGTATTGGACGTCGGCGATCAGTATTGCGCTGGCGTGCGCCACATTCCCTCTCAGTGGCATGCTCACCGACCGCTACGGCAGAAAACCGGTGCTACTGGCCGGTTATCTGGGATACATCGTGATTGCGTTGCCCGCGTTCATGATTCTGGGTGCGACGGCAAGCATCTTCGTCGTCGGATGCGTTTACTTCGTGTACATGGTGCTCAACGGTGTCGTTCAGGTTCCGGCCTTCCCATTGTTCACCGAACTCTTTCCTCGATCGGTTCGATACACCGGGGTGTCTCTTGGATTCAACATCGGCACCATCGCCGCCGGCGGCACTGCGCCGTACGTGGCGGCTCAGTTGGTGGAGTCGACCGGCAACAGTATGTCCCCGGCCTATTGGGTGATGGGCGTCTGTGCGATCGGCGTGGCCACCGTGCTGACAATCCGGGAGACCGGAAAGTCCGCGCTTCCCGTGTAATGCAGCGAAGTGCATACTCCTCCTATGTCACGCCGCACGCGAGAGCCAGAGGTTCGAATCGGGATCTCCGGCCGGACGTATGCGCCCTGGCGAGGCGACTTCTATCCACCCGGCCTGCCGCACCGCGCCGAGCTCGGATATGCGTCGACGCACCTGTCCTCGATAGAGATCAACGGCACTTTTTACGCAATGCAGAAGCCGTCGAGTTTCGTGAAGTGGCGCGAGGAGACGCCGGAAGATTTCGTATTCGCCATCAAGGGCGGCCGCTACATTACCCACGTCAAGCGTCTCGTCGGTGCCGAAGTGGCGCTGGCGAACTTCTTCGCTACCGGGGTGTTGAGCTTGGGCGCCAAGCTCGGTCCGATTCTGTGGCAGCTGCCGCCCAATTTTCGGTTCGACGCGGACAAGCTCGCTGCATTCTTCGATGTTCTTCCTCGAACGACAACGGCAGCAATCGAACTCGCCGAGCAACGGGACGACAAGCTGCCCGAGGATCGAGTGAATCTCGACGTCGACGGAGACCGCACGCTGCGGCATGCACTCGAAGTTCGGCACCCGAGCTTTCAGGTGGAAGAAGCTGTCTCGCTGTTGAGGGAGAACGGTATTGCCTTCGTCGTTGCAGACAGTGCAGGTAAATACCCGTACGTCGAGACGCCGACGGCTGAATTGATGTACGTACGGCTGCATGGCGCCGACGAGCTCTACGCGAGCGGCTACACCGAGGAGGCGCTCGACGGTTGGGCCGCAAAGATAGCCGCGTGGGCTGAGCAGGGCCTCGACGTGCACGTGTACTTCGACAACGATGCGAAGGGTTTTGCACCGTTCGACGCCATGAAGCTGATCGAGCGACTGTAGCCCTCTCTATCCTAGTATTGAATAAACGATAGATCTCCATAGATTGGCCGAGACGGAATAGTCGGAGCCTGCGCAGCGTCAGAACCTGCATGACTACTTCGGACAGTGCCACGCCCGCCGCCGCTTCCGGGACGTTCCGTCTCGGTGGCGACCTCGAGATCAACCGCCTCGGATACGGCACGATGCAGCTGCCGGGCGAAGGCGTCTGGGGAGAGCCGAAGGACCGAGCCGCCGCCATTCGCGTTCTCCAGCGGGCCGTAGAGCTGGGCGTGAACTTCTTCGACACCGCCGACAGCTATGGACCCGAGGTTGCCGAGGACCTACTGCGCGAGGCCCTACATCCCTACCGTGACGACGTCGTCATCGCCACCAAAGCCGGACTGACCCGTCAGGGACCCGGTATCTGGACGCCTGTGGGACGCCCCGCCTACCTGCGCCAGCAGGCAGAATTGAGTCTTCGACGTCTCGGGTTGGACCGAATCGATTTGTTCCAGCTCCACCGAATCGACCCCGAGGTGGCGTTGGAGGACCAGGTCGGTGAGCTGAAGAAGCTGCAGGACGAGGGAAAGATCCGCCACATCGGGTTGAGTCAGGTTTCGGTAGCCGAGGCGGAGGCCGCGCAGAAGATCGCGCCGATCGTGTCCGTTCAGAACCTCTACAACCTCTCCGACCGATCTTCGGAAGAGCTCTTGGACTGGTCCACAGCCAACGGCGTCGGCTTCATCCCGTGGTTCCCCCTGGCAACGGGCAAGCTCAGCGGTGAGGGCAGTCCGTTGTCCACGCTCGCAAAGCAGCACAACGCGTCGCCGTCGCAACTTGCACTGGCTTGGCTGCTGAAGCGTTCGCCGGTCGTGTTGCCGATCCCGGGAACCTCGAGCGTGGAGCACCTGGAAGACAACCTCGCGGGTGCAAGCATAGAACTCACCGACGACGAGTTCGACGCGCTTTCTGCCGCAGGAGCCTAGAGCCGGCCCATACTTCCGTGTTCGAGAAGTGACGCGAGCAGTTCCCGAGGCAACGACAGCGACGGCATCGAGCTGAGCTGAATACTGTCCGGGGCATCGAGATTGCTGCTCTTGATTTCGCCGATCTCGTCGTGCAGATGTTCCATTTTCACGTCGAGTCTGTTCGCACTTTCGGCAGCATCGGTGAGCTCGTCGAGCAGCGTGACGGGGATAGCGCCTCGGTACTTGTAGAAGATCTTGTGTTCCAGGCTTGCCCAGAAGTCCATCGCGATGGTGCGGATCTGGAGCTCGACGAGAACGGGCTGGACTCGGTCCGTCATGAAGACTGGTATCTCGACGATCACGTGAAGACTCTTGTAGCCGTTGGGTTTCGGATTGGCGATGTAGTCCTTGATCTCGATGACCTCGACGTCGCTCTGACTGGTCAGCATGTCGGCGACTCGGTAGGTGTCGGAGATGAAGCTGCAGGTGATTCTGATGCCGGCGATGTCGAAGATGTTCTTGCGAATGTCTTCGAAGGTGAGCGGGCAATTCTTGCGTCGCGCCTTCTCGAGCAGGCTCTCCGGCGTCTTGAGTCGAGATGTCACATGTTCGATCGGCGAATACCGATGTATGTGCGTGAATTCCTCTTTGAGGATATTGATCTTGGTCATCAGTTCGTCGGTGCCGAACTTGTACCCCATCATGAACCGCGTGAAGTCGTTCCGCAGTTGAGCTACCTGCGCAGCGGTCGTATCCAAGGAAGCTGCGCCCGAATCGCTGTTCTGCATAGCTCGATTGTCCACCAATGTCCGGATCGACGCGTCAAGCCCCCGCGCTGGGGTCTTGCCTTCCTGCCCGTGAATCGAAACTTGCATCGCCGCAGCGATCTCCGAGTGGTGGCGTGAAGGTGATGTCGCCGCAGACTCGGCAGGCATGAGTGCGGTGGTGACCGCGGCCGCAGGAGCATGCCCTCGACCCGACCAGCACGGTTCGCGGGCCGAGGGCATGACCGCGCGCGCACCGCAAAGGTGCGTTCTCGGACCATCGATCGCCCGATCGATGGAGCGTTCCTGAAGTATCGGGTCCATCTGATATCGCCATGAAGGCCCCGCTTGCCGAATGGTTTTGGACCGTCCGCGAGTGCTGATTTCCCGGACGGCTCGATGAGAATAGCACGGCAATCGAACGTATGTTCGTAACCAGCCAATGCGATGAGATTTCGCGTGCCGAGGTGTCGATACAAGCAAGTACCGAATTCCCGGCCCGAACATCGGAGAATGCAATGACCACCACCACAACCACCGCACCGCACACCAACTCACCCGTCGCTGCTCGCGTCGGCTGGGTGCTCACCGCGTTGATTGCGATCTTCCTGATTTTCGACGGAGTCACCAAGCTGATGAACGTGCAGGCGGTGAAGGACGCGACCGTGGATCTCGGCCTTCGAGAGGAGATGATGCCCGTCGTCGGCATCGTTCTACTCGTATCGCTTGCCCTGTACTTGGTGCCGCGCACCGCATTTCTCGGTGCCGTGCTGCTTACCGGTTACCTCGGTGGCGCAGTCCTCACCAACTGGCGCGTCGACAAGCCGCTGTTCAGCACCGTGCTGTTTGCGGTGTACGTCGGAATCGTGGTGTGGGGTGCACTGTATCTCCGGGATCCGAAAGTACGGCAGGTCATGCCCTTCGTACGCTGACAAGACTGCAGTCCGGAATCAAATGGCATCCCTGCCGACCTCGAACAACGCTCCCGGCTGATCGGGGTCGGCTCGTGCCGCCAAGAACGCCTCCGGGTCGATCAGATCCGCTTGACCGACGATCGAACCCAGATCGGCAATGCGTTCGACGCCGGTCAGGACCATGTCCTCCTCTACCGTGCCCTCGGCATATCCGTAATAGCAGGTCGAAGTGGTGTGGTTGTGGTCCTTGTCGATGCGATTCGCGCGCCCCTCGATCTGCCGGATCTCGATGGGTGTCCACCGAGGGTCGTGGATGAGAGTGATGCGAGGAGCGGCCGTCGACACCGTCTTCTCGGGCAGCAGCAACTCGTTGGAATGCAGGTTGATCGCACTGGTCGTCGTAGACACGATGACTCGTGCAGCGCCGGTTTGGAATCGGCGGATCTCGACTTCCTGGGCTGCGCTGCTCATACTGCCGTCGACCACCGCGACATCGAGACCCTCGTCCCGGAGGGACTGCGACAACTCGGCGACGGATTCGCGATAGAACATCGACACGAACACCTGATTGCCGTCTCGCACCCACGCGCGGACCTGATCGGCGGACGCGGGAATGCGTAAGTACGAGCACTTTTGGCGTAACCGCAGTGCGGCCGCTCGCGTACTCGGGTTCTTCTGGAGCACCCGTCTACCGCCTACATTCTTCCAGTTCGGCAGTCCGACCTCCTTGCGGTAATCCACCCACGCCGAGTGATAGAGCCGCTTCTGCACAGCCGTCAGCTCCTGGCCGAGAGGCTCGCGCGGCGTGGGCGGCGACGGCCGCGAAATCGACCACGGGACAGCGCCACCGGACAGCCACCGATGGATGGTGCCGATGTCGCGCTCGCGTCGTGCAGCATCCTCGGGCTCCCACCGCCACGTCTTCAGCCCGGTCGTTGCCTTGCCCTCCTTGAGTGCGAAGCCCGACTCCTCGAGGAACGTCGCCCACTGAGCAGTGATGGCGTGTCCGAGGCCTTCGTCGTCACCGATGATCGGCTCCTGCGCGCGACTCTGCTCGATCGCCCGGGCCATGTACGCGAAATGCATCGGTTGATAACCCGGGGTAGCGGACATCCAGACGACGGCGCGAGCAGCCTCCTGGTAGCGCCAGAGGATCTGCGACTGCTGCGACTCGATATTCATCAACGCATGCGATTCGTCGGCCACCACGATGTCGATGTCGAATCGAAGTTCGCCGAGCGTGATGGTCCTCTTGTTCTGCGTTCGCTTGCGTTTGCCCAGATCTACATCTTCGGGGACGGTCAGCAGCTTCTTCGTCGACTGATACGTCACCAGCAGCCAGCGCTTGCGCTCGGACGGATGAATATCGGCCTCGGTGTCGGCGATGGTGCGCCGCCAACCGGGAAGAGCACCTTTGGGGGCGACCACCAGCACTGTTCCGATACTCGGATCCTCCATCTGGCGGACGGCCTCGCACACGGCAAGAGTTTTGCCCAGGCCCGTCGAGTCCATCTGGGCGAAATACGGGAACCCGTTGTCCAACGCGTCGAGATGCCTCCGAACCGACTCGAGCTGCGTCTCGCGCGGCGTCATCGACCTCTCGTGCATCTCCTCGGGCCGCCACTCCTCGTTGGCGTCGTCCTCGATCCAGCGCTGCAGGCTGTACGGCATCGACTCGAACGACGCCAAACCGTCGGGCAGCTCGGTCCCGTAGAACGCGAACACCCGCGGACCCGGATGCCACCGAGCACCGGACGCCGACGCGAGAGCGCGATCCTCGAACGGGACGTCGAGGACCCACACCCGCTCACCAGGGTCCGGCAACCGCAGGTCCGGCGAGACGGTCTTACGGGGTGCACGCTTGCGCGTCGTGGTCCGCTTGGCCGGTGTCCGTTTGGTAGCGGCCTTCTTCGCGGGGGCTTTCTTGGTCGTCGACTGTGCTGCCGTCGACTCCTTGAATTTGCGCGCAGCGGCGCTCTTGCCTGCGCCGATGGTTCTCGCGGTGGTTGTGGGCTTGCGTCTACGAGGTGGCATCGGATCCAGTCTGTCGTACGGTGTCCGAAATACCGTAGAGGACGGCACAGACATCCCTGGGCGGTGTGAACCGTGCACCCTTTGTGCAAACCGAACACCCTCGCTAGGACGTGATCGCGGGGGTGAGGTTCCGAACAAGGGTGCGCGCTTTCCCAACGCGCTCTCTCCACCGCCCGCTCGGTGATGTCCTGCCATATCGCCCGCGACGGCACTACGGTGGTGACCATGAACTTCAGTGACCATCAAATCGGTATATATGCCCAGGGCATGTTCACCGATCAGAGGCCGCAGATCACCACGAACCTGGCCAGGCTGGAGGAGCAGGCCGCTGCCACCCTCAGCCCGGAAGCTCTCGGGTACATCGTCGCCAGCGCGGGTAGCGGCGCCACGGCCCGCGCCAACCGCGATGCGTTCGACGAGTGGCGGATCGCCCCGCGTATGTTGCGGAGTTCAGCGGAACGAGATCATGCGGTCACCGTGCTGGGCACCTCGATGCCCGCGCCGCTGTTGATAGCGCCGGTGGGTGTGCAGACTCTCGCGCATCCGGACGGTGAGCTCGCGACGGTGCGGGCGGCCGCCGAGCTTTCGGTGCCCTACATTCACTCCACTCAGGCTTCGCATTCGTTCGAGCAGATCGCCGAGGCCGGTGGCGACGCCCCCAGGTGGTATCAGTTGTACTGGCCCACAGACGAATCCGTTCTGCTCAGCTTTCTCGAGCGAGCCAAGGCATCGGGATTCACGACGCTTGTACTGACGCTCGACACGACGCTTCTCGGCTGGAGGCCGGCCGACCTCGACCGTGGATACCTGCCGTTCCTGGCGAACCTCGGGATCGAGAACTATCTGACCGACCCGGCATTTCTGGCGGGTCTGGATCAATCGGTCGAAGCGAATCCTGGGGCTGCAGCTATGCACTGGGCGCAGATGTTCCCCAACCCTGGTTTGAACTGGTCGCAGTTGGCGTTTCTGCGTGAGCAGTGGGACGGACCGATCGTCTTGAAGGGAATCTGCACGGTCGGTGACGCCGAAGCAGCTGTCGATCACGGGGCGGACGGGATCGTGGTGTCCAATCACGGTGGGCGCCAGATCGACGGCGCTCGCTCGTCGTTGAGCGCGCTGCCGGAGATCGTCGACGCCGTCGGTGATCAGCTGACGGTCCTGTTCGATTCCGGCGTGCGCACCGGGTCCGACATGGCGAAGGCGCTCGCGTTGGGGGCCGACGCGGTGCTGCTGGGACGGCCGTTCCTGTACGGTTTGGCGCTCGGCGGCCAGGAGGGTGTGGCGCACGTATTACGTTGCATTCTCGCTGAATTCGATCTCGTCACCAGCTTGTCGGGTCATACCGGTGCTGCCGAACTCGGCCGTGAGTCGGTGATCCGGGCATGAGCAGTCAGCCTGCCTGGGTAGACCACGCCATCTGGTGGCACATCTATCCTCTGGGATTCGTCGGCGCCCCGGTCCATGACTGGGACGGCGGTTCGCTCGAGGACGAGCATCGACTGCACCGCATCGTCGACTGGTTCGACTACGCCGTGGAACTCGGGGCGTCGGGAATCGCCCTCGGCCCCATCTTCGCCTCCGCAAGCCACGGATACGACACCATCGATCACCTTCGCATCGATTCACGGCTCGGGACCGAAGCGGACTTCGACGACATGATCCACCAAGCTCATTCACGTGGACTGCGAGTCATGCTCGATGGCGTATTCAACCATGTGGCACAAGCATTTCCGCGGTTCGTGCAGGCGCTCGAAGCAGGGCCGGATTCACCGGAGTCCGAGTGGTTCCACCTGGACTGGTCCGGGGCGAGACCGACGCATCGCAATTTCGAGGGCCACGATGAACTGGTGACGCTCAACCACGACAGCGTCGAGGTCGAGCAGTATGTCGTCGATGTCATGTCGCACTGGCTCGAACGGGGTGCAGACGGGTGGCGTCTCGACGCGGCATACGCTGTGCCGCCGCGGTTCTGGGCGGCGGTCATTCCGAAGGTTCGGCAGAAGTTCCCTGACGCCTACTTCCTCGGGGAGGTCATCCACGGTGATTATGCAGCCATCGTGAAAGCGAGCTCACTCGATTCGGTGACTCAGTACGAGCTGTGGAAAGCGTCATGGAGTGCAATCTCGGAAAGAAACTTCTTCGAGTTGTCGCACGCGCTCGGACGTCACAACGAGTGGCTCGAGACGTTCGTTCCGGCCACGTTCGTCGGCAATCATGACGTGGCTCGCATCGCCAGCACCATCACCGACGAACGCCATCTCGAGCATGCACTCGTGGTTCTGTTCACGGTCGGGGGTATGCCAATGATCTACTACGGCGACGAACAGGGCTTCCGTGGCGCGAAAGAGGAACGTGTCGGCGGTGATGACGAGGTACGGCCGGAATTCCCCAGCAGCAGAGAAGAACTCGCCCCGTACGGTTGGCCGACGTTCCATCTGCATCAGGAACTGATCGGGTTTCGCCGCAGGCATCCCTGGCTCGTCGAGGCGCGCACCGAAACGGTGGAGCTGTCCAATACCGCGATGTTGTACCGCGTCCACTCGGGTGACGAGCAGTTGCACGTGGCGTTGAACCTCGGTGACGACGAGGTGACGTACCGCATCGGCGGCGATGTGTTTGCCGGCGAGATATTGGCCGGCGAAGCACATGCGGGCGGCGGATCCACCAGGATTCCACCCCACGGCTGGGTGGTGCTGCGTTAGGTGCAGGGCGTCATGAGATGGGCCGACGTGCTGAAACCCGACTTGTCCGGTATCTATACGTATTTCTACGATCAAACCTAGACGAGCGGATATTCGGCAAGAGGTACAGTCCTCTTCGACACGGGGTGCCTAACGGCTGAGAACACACCCGTCGAACCTGATCTGGTCAACACCAGCGTAGGGATGTCTGCACTTGGGATACGTGCATGCTCTGCGCGGTGTGGGCCGGAAGAGCGAAAGGCCTGACATGAACATCCAGTCGAAGAAGTTGGACGAGCAGACAGTGCTCGTCACCGGAGCGGGCAGAGGTCTGGGCACCGCGGTAGCCAGGGCATTCGCGCGAGAAGGTGCGCGCGTCGTGGTGAACTATCGCAGCAGCCGAGTCTCGGCGGAGGCGCTGGCGTCGGAGATCGGCGGGGTTGCCATTCAAGCCGACATCACCGACGCCGAGCAGGTGGACGCATTGTTCACCGAAGCCGAAGCGCACTTCGGTTCCTCCGTGACGACGGTGGTCAACAACGCGTTGGCCGACTTCTCGTTCAACGGGGACGCGCGCAGCAAGGCCGACTCGATCACGTGGGACGAGTTCGACGCGCAGTTCCGTGGCACTGTGCGTGGTGCGCTGACGACTACGCAGCGAGCGCTGAAGGGGATGCGCGCAGCAGGATTCGGCCGAATCATCAACGTGGGCACCAATCTGTTCCAGAACCCAGTGGTGCCGTACCACGACTACACGGCATCGAAGGCTGCGCTGTTGTCTCTGACTCGCACTCTCGCAGCGGATCTCGGTGCGGACGGCATCACTGTGAACATGGTGTCGGGTGGCTTGCTGCGGACCACCGATGCCAGCGCAGCCACACCGGAGGAAGTATTCGACCTCATCGCGGCGTCGACGCCTTTGCAGCGAGTGGTGACACCCGAGGAGTTCGCAGATGCCCTGTTGTTCTTCGCGTCTCCGTGGTCGAGGTCGGTGACCGGACAGAATTTGGTCGTGGACGGCGGCTTGGTCAAGGACTGACATGCTGCATCTCAACGCATTCCTGTACGGCTGTGGGCATCACAGTGCAGCGTGGCGTCACCCGAATTCGAGGGTCGAGGACCTCGGCGATATCACCTACTACCAAGAACTCGCGCAGACCGCCGAGCGGGGCAAGTTCGATGCCGTGTTCTTCGCCGACGGACACTCCGTTCGTGATCCGGCAGGCGCGGGCACCTGGTTTCTGGAACCGATCACGGCGCTGACGTCGATGGCCGGAGCGACCACCCATATCGGCCTGGTCACCACCATATCCACGACGTTCTACACCCCGTTTCATGCTGCGCGGTTGCTTGCCTCGCTCGATCACATCAGTGGCGGCCGGGCAGGTTGGAACGTCGTGACCTCGATGTTCGACGCCGAGGCGCGCAATCATGGATTCGAGGACATTCCAGCACGAGCCGAAAGGTACGAGCGTGCAGAAGAATTCGTGAAGGTCGCCCTCTCTCTATGGGACAGCTGGGAACAGGACGCGCTGGTACTGGATCGCGAGGGAATGTATGCGGATCCGGCGAAGGTGCACCCCATCGATCATGTAGGCAAGCACTTTCGGGTGGACGGCCCCTTGACGGTCCCCCGGTCTCCGCAGGGACGTCCGGTGCTGTTTCAGGCAGGCGCGTCGGGACCGGGGCGTGATCTCGCGGCTCGCTACGCGGAGGCGATCTACGCCGTTGCCCATGATGCCGAAGCCGGCGCTGCCTATTATTCGGATGTCAAGCGCCGCATAGACGCTGCCGGACGAGACAGCTCGACCGTCGGAATCATGCCGGGTCTGGTGACGTATGTGGGGTCGACGATGAGCGAGGCCCGTGCGAAGAAGGCCGAGCTCGATGCACTGCTTCCCGTCGAGCAGTCGTTGCGCACGCTGGGGATGTTCGTGGAGCAGGACTGCATCGATTGGGAGCTCGACGCACCGGTTCCTGCTCTTCCACCGATCGAGGAGTTCACCGGGCCGCACGGTCGATACGAGACGATTTTGCGGATAGTCGCCAAAGATGACCCGACTGTCCGTCAACTTCTCGGGACACTCGCAGCAGGTGGAGGGCACGCCACGATGATCGGGACGCCGGAGTCGATCGCCGACGAGATTTCGGAGTGGGTGCGACGAGGAGCTGCCGACGGCTTCAATCTGATGCCACCGCTGTATCCGGACAGTCTCGACGACTTCGTCGACGAAGTCGTGCCAATTCTCCAGTCACGTGATCTCTTTCGTAAGGAGTACTCTTCGCGCTCATTGCGCGAGAATCTGGCATGATGCGCTGGCACGGGTGGTGCATCCGCAGAAGGGGAAGTATGTCGAAGCGAATGGCCGTCGTGAGCGCCGCTGTTGTTCTCGGGTCCGTGGTGATCGTGTACGGGGACAGCGTCCCAGCTGCCGCCGAATCTCTCGTCCCTCCCGGCGCGTGCGCGGCCGACCTGACGAACGAGACCGGGTCACTGGTCCCGGAGGATCTCTCGATTCCGATCCCATTTCCGCAACTCGCACCAGTGCCATACCCAGCACCGACGACGGCCCCGACACGCATCGACCCGGAACCGTTGCCGGCGGACCCCTGCGTGGATCCGTGCCCGGAGCTGACCGATGAGACTCGCGAGCCCACAACGCTCTCGAGCGAATTGAACATTCCCCGGATCGGATTCGAGTTCAAGCCGTTCACCATTCCGATCCCGATTCCCGGGCCCGAAGTGCAGCTTCCGCCTCCTCCCGATCCGGCGTCACCTCCCGTCGAACCGGCGGTCCGAACTCCGGCACCTCCCACGCCGCAGATCGGCAACGTCACCCGTGTTGCCAAACAGACTGGTGCGGGATCGATCAACCGCACCGACAAACGCTGGCAGGTCTACGGAACGGACCTGGGCATGATGTGGGAGAGCGCCCCCGGACAGATAGCGACGGCGTTCGGCGATAGCGTCGGCAAAGGCTTCCATCCCCCTGGAGGCCAGGGCCCTGATTGGCGCAGCAATGTACTCGCTTTCAGCACCGATACCGATCTGTCCGACGGGGTCACCTACGACAGCATGGTGCAGGACAGTCGTTGTCACGCAGCTGAACTGCTCAGCAGTCGCAAGCTCGACAACGTCGAGATCACCACGATTCCTACCTCCGGCTTCGCGCTCGGCGACCGCCAATACATGAGCTACATGTCCATCAGGACGTGGAACAGCATCCCGGGAACCTGGTGGACCAACTACGGGGGGATCGCGTACTCGGACGACGGCGGCTCCACCTGGACGAAGGATCCGTACGCGCAGTGGGACAACATCTTCGGCGTCAGCAAGTTTCAGGTGACGTCGATGGTCCCGCAGGGTGACTACGTATACATGTTCGGCACGCCGAACACCCGGCTCGGCGACGTCGGCGTCGCACGCGTCCCGAAGGACCAGGTGCTGAACAAGTCTGCGTATCAGTATTGGAGCGAGGGTAACTGGACGCCGGTCGGAGGGTATACCGCAGCCTCGACGATCGTGGCGGCCCCGGCAGCGGAACTGTCGGTGCGGTACGACGATGCACGCCAGAGATGGCAGATGACCTACCTCGACACCGCGAAAACGGCTATCACGCTGCGGGAGTCCGACTCTCCGCAAGGGGCGTGGTCCGACGGAGCGCCGATGGTCAGCGTCGCCGACTACCCCGAGCTGTACGGAGGGTTCATGCATCCCTGGTCCACCGGCACCGACCTGTACTTCAACATCTCGACGTGGTCGGACTACAACGTCTTTCAGATGCACGCGGAGTTGACCAACTAGCTCTTTCGCGAATCGATGTACTTCTCGGTGAGCTCGGCGATCTCGACAGCATGAGAGATCGGTGACCAATGACCCGCGTGAATATCGTTGCGAGTCAAGTTCTTCACCCATTTTCCAGTGTCTTCGTAATGATCGGGACGCACCGCGAGGTCCTCGGTGTTGACGATCAAGTGCACCGGGATGGCGATGAATCGATCCCGCGGCTTCATCAGGCGCGGTAAGAGGTTCGCGCGATACAGGTTCACCCCGTTGGTCGCGTCGGAGAACAATGTGGGGTTCTCGGTGACCAGTGACGGGTCGACGCCGGAGAATTCTTGCAGGAATGTAGGCCAACCCTTGGCGAACTGGCGTCGAATTCGCAAAGTGGAGAGGCCGGGTATGTGGAAGGTGACGGTGTACCAGGATGCGCGCGTCTGGGCGAGGACTTGCTTGACGTTATTCCAGCTCGGCGTGGCCAGCCGCGACCGCGACCACTTGCCGAGATGATCCAGGTTCGGACCCGAAATGGAAGTGTACGAACGGATTCGGTCTTCCGCATGGGGTTCGCCGGCTGCTTCCCACACGGTGACGGCGCCCCAGTCGTGCGCAAGGACGTGAACCGGTGCGTTCGGGCTGACTGCGTCGACGACAGCATAGAAGTCCGAGGCCAGATTGGCGAGTCGATAGGCCGAGCGTTCACGCGGAACCGTACTTTCGCCTGCGCCACGCGCGTCGTAGCTGACGATGCGGAAGCGCGCGGTGAGTCGTGGAACGATGTGACTCCACATCTCGTGGGTGTCCGGCCAGCCGTGGACGAGAACGATGGTCTCGCCGTCCGGATTGCCGGTCTCGTAGACCGCCAGTGACATTCCCTCGTTGACCACGGTTGTGCGGGTCACGGTTTCGCTCATCGGGTGGTACGTCCTTTTCGGTCTCGGTTGGGGCGTCACACTCTGTCGAAGATTACTATAAGTACCGGTTACATGTAAATGGATTGTCGGTGCAAGGTGGGAGGATTGTCCAACCTCTTCGCCCAACAAAAGGAACCCTCGAGATGTGGCCCAACGACTGGCCCGCGACACCCCGAGCTATCGCGACCTCCACCGAGGAGGCGCTTGCTGCCGCTCGTGCGCGCTCGGAGGATGCCTATCGCGACGCCGTGGCCGACGTGGAGTCCGAGGACGCGGCGCAGGTCGGTCTGGTGCATGCCGAGATCATCCGAGCGCTGCTCGAAGAACTGCATCCCGACGGGCTGATCGGCGACGATGTTCAGGATGTGCTGGCGCGGACAGTGCGCTCGGCATCGGAATGGTTCGGCGACCTCGATGTCGATGGATTCGTAGAAGTGCTCACAGGTGCGCTCGGGGTCGCGGACACCGAGGCTGTACGTCCGCGACCCCGAGCAGGTCATGCGTTGTTGATCATTGCCGAGCTGTCCAGTCCCACCCGGCGTGCGGCAGACGGACAAGGTGCGCATGCCTCGACGTCGAGTGAGGTCTATATCCGGCGGGCGATCGAGGAGATAGCGCGTTCGCAGACCATCGAAATGCCCTAGTGCTCTCTACCGAGATCTAGCCTGTCGACAAGAGTGCAGTAGAAGGTCGGAGAGTTACCCGTGCAACATGTTGGCCGCACCGATGACGGCTCGGATGGACGAGCTCGTGCCGTCCCCGTCCATCGCCATGGACCACGCGCGGCGGCCGTCGAATTCGCAGAGGACGAAGGTGGCGATCTTGGCGGCATGTATGCCGTTCTCGGAAACGGTCTGCTGGTGAAAGTTCAGGATTTCGATATGGAAACCTGCGTCGTACAACATCGAGGTCAGGGCATCGATCGGGCCGTGAGACGTTGCTGTTGTCGTGTGGATCGCGTTCCCGACGCCGAAGGTCGCGTCGAATCTCGTCTGTCCACCAGGGCCGGGCTGGGCGACCAGCTGCCCAGTCTGATGGGCCCGGTGCGTGCGCCGAAGCGCTGCAAGAAAGCAGCCCAGCTCATGTTCGCGGCCTGGTCACGAAGGTCGCGCGGTAGTGGTGCGCCATAGCGGGCAGCGAAGCAGTCGCTCGAGAAAGTGGTGGAAGAGAGAGTATTCATGTCGGTGGTTCTCCGAAAGCGAAGGGAGGACCGAGATAGCACGACGACCCGCAGCGAGGGGTCGGTCCGAATTAGACCCCGCTACGGCGGCGTACTACGAGAAGGTGTTCCACAGAGTCCAATGTAGGCGCAGTTTCCGCTCTCGTGCAACCGTGTAGTCGAGTCTATCGAAATCTAGGACATTGTGAAGACTCGTCGATACAAGCCGAGAGGGTCGCTAGCCGTCCATACCGGCGTCTAGGACACGCGCTAGATGTGCCGATACTTTGCTATGACGGTTGTTATCTTGACCCCATGGACCCCGTGCGTAATCCCTACGCTCCGGGCGCAGGCCAGCGCCCACCCGAACTTGCAGGCCGCGAGAAGCAACTCGACGCGTTCGACGTCGTGCTCGAGCGGATCACTCGCGGTAAACCGGAGCGAAGTGTGGTCCTGACGGGGTTGCGCGGCGTGGGCAAGACCGTTCTGCTCAATCATCTTCGCTCGGCCGCGGTCGCACGCGGTTGGGGAACCGGCAAGATCGAGGCAAGGCCGGATCAAGAATTGCGTCGACCGCTCTCGTCTGCGCTGCACATGGCTGTTCGCGGCATTGCTGCCGCGCATCGCGATCCGGAGAGGGTCGACGAATTCCTCGGTGTACTCAAAGCCTTCGCCTTGCGTGCCTCCGCCGACAAGGGGATGCGTGAACGTTGGCAGCCCGGTATCGATGTTCCCGCGCTCAGCGGCCGGGCGGATTCCGGGGACATCGAGATCGATTTGGTGGAACTGCTGCTCGACGCGTCGGTGCTGGCCGGTGACGTCGGCGTCGGCATCTCGATATTCATCGACGAAATGCAGGATCTGGGGCCGGCCGACATCTCGGCGCTGTGCGCGGCCTGCCATGAGCTCAGTCAAGATGCGGCGCCGCTCATCATCGTCGGAGCAGGTCTTCCGCACCTCCCCGCTGTGTTGTCGGCGTCGAAGAGCTACTCCGAAAGACTGTTCAGCTACCACCGGATCGGGCGGCTCGAGCGGAAGGCTGCCGATCTCGCGTTGATCGCTCCTGCTGATCGCGAGGACGTGGAATTCACGACCGAGGCACTCGACGCGCTCTACGAGGCGGCGGATGGATACCCGTACTTCGTTCAGGCCTACGGCAAGGCGACATGGGATCTGGCGCCCGAGAGTCCGATCACGGCAGAGGACGTGCGGGTTGCAGCCCCGACGGCCGAGGAGGAACTTGCCGTCGGATTCTTCGGGTCTCGCTACGAGCGCGCCACCCCTGCCGAGCGTGAGTACATGCGAGCTATGGCCGATCTGTCCAGCGACGACACCTCGGTACCGACGTCTGCGGTGGCGACGGAGTTGAAGCGCAAGCCGGCATCGTTGTCGCCTGCTCGTGACGGACTGATCAAGAAGGGTCTGATCTACTCCGCCGAGCGCGGGACCATCGCGTTCACCGTCCCGCACTTCGGGCGGTATCTGCGGGCTCAGACCGACGAGTAGCGGGTCAGCTGTTGATCCGGGACATGTCCCCGTCGTAGAAGTCGATCAATCTCTGATCCATCACTTTTCGCCACAATGGCGGGATCAATGCGCAGAAGATCATCACCGCGTAACCGGCTGGGAGCTGGGGGGATTCGTCGACGGTCCGAAGGGATTGGTAGCGGCGGGTCGGGTGAGCGTGGTGATCGCTGTGCCGCTGGAGGTGGTACAGAAAAAGATTGCTCCAGAGATGGTCGCTGTTCCAGCTGTGCCGGTGATCGGTTCGTTCGTACTTGCCGTTGCTCTTCTTCTGCCGCAGCAAGCCGTAGTGCTCGAGGTAGTTGGCGGCCTCGAACAGAACGATGGCGATTACTGCCTGTATCAGGAGGTACGGCGCAACCTGCCAGCCGAAGACCCCGATGAGGACCGCGAACAACACGAGTGAGATCGCGGCGGCATTGAACAGGTCGTTGTGGGCGGACCATTTCGCGGAACCGACCCGGTGCAGACGACGTTGCTCGAGGCTCCAGGCCGAGGTGAGGCCGCCGATTATGCTACGAGGCAGAAATTTCCAGAAACTTTCTCCGTAACGCGCCGACGCAGGGTCTTCGGGGGTGGCGACGCGAACATGGTGGCCATGATTGTGCTCGACGTAGAAGTGTCCGTAAAACGCCTGTGCGAGTGTGACCTTGGACAACCACCGTTCGACGTTTTCGCGCTTGTGTCCGAGTTCGTGAGCAGCGTTGATGCCCACACCGCCAACGATCCCGATGGTGACGGCGAGTGCCAACCGCTCGGGAACTCCGAGTGGCCCGTAGGCCCAGAGATAGCATGCGGCAACCAAACCCGCGTATTGAAGCGGTATCAGTAGGTACAGGCACCAGCGGTAGTACTTGTCGTTCTCGAGGGCTCGCGCAGCCTCGAGTGGTGGGTTGGTCCGGTCGACCCCGGCGAAGACGTCGATCAGTGGGATGACGATTCCCATGATCAACAGGCCGAGGAGCCAAAAGGCGCCTGGGCCCAGCACTGTGACCAGTCCCCAGGCCAGAAACGGGCTCAACGGAATGACCAGACCGAGCGGCCAGAGGTAGCGCTTGGGGTCTCGCCACCGCGCACCGGGCAGCGCCTCGGAAGGAGCATTCATAGAGAGTGGAGCACGCCCTTTCGCTACATCAACCAAAACTTCCGAGCAACCTACGATAAAACGGTAACAGCAAATTGTCAGCAAACCTCACGTCAGCCGATCCCCTGCAATTCGGCACCACCTCGTGATCGGATGGGGACGCCGTCTTTCTCCGAGAAGAAGACCGCCTTTCAGATCGCTGAAGTTCAGCGTCGTAGACAAGGAGAGATACACGTGAAACGCACCGAGGCATCGTTCAGTGGCGTGCATGGAACCAAGATCGTGTACGACGTCTGGACGCCCGAAGATCTCCAGCCGTCGGCGATCCTGGTGCTCTCACATGGGCTCGGTGAACACGCGGGCCGCTACCACCACGTCATCGAACGTCTCGGTACGCTCGGTCTCGTCGTCTATGCGCCCGATCATCGTGGGCACGGAAGATCCGGTGGCAAGCGGCTCGAACTGAAGAAGTGGTCGGACTTCGTCGACGACCTGCACGAGGTCTTTCGAATCGCCGGTGCGGCTTACCCCGGTACTCGGAGTTTTCTGCTCGGTCACAGCATGGGTGGTGCGATCGCCCTGTCGTACGCCCTCGAGTACCAAGACGAGCTCGATGCGCTGATGCTGTCCGCCCCCGCGGTCGTCCTCGGTGACAGCACTCCGAAAATTCTGATTCCGATCGGCAAGATACTGGGCAAGATCGCGCCGAGCTTGCCGGTTCAGGAACTCGACTCGGCGGCGGTGTCGCGTGATCCGGCCGTCGTGGCCGCGTACAACGCCGACCCTCTCGTCTACCACGGCAAGATTCCAGCCGGGCTGGCCAGCGGATTGGTCGGCGCCATGGAGAGTTATCCCGCGCGGCTGCATACCCTCACGCTCCCGGTTCTTCTGCAGCACGGCAGCGCGGACAAACTTGCCGACATATCGGGCAGTCGCTCGATCGCCGAATCCGCCGGATCGACCGACCTGACCCTCGAGGTGTACGACGGGCTCTACCACGAGATCTTCAACGAACCCGAGCACGATCGCGTCCTCGACGACCTGATCGCCTGGCTGTCGCCGAGAGTCGCGTGAGCCGGTAGATTCTACCCAGGCTACGAAAGACGAGGGTTGCACGTTGCGTACAGCATTGGTTCTCGGCGGTGGAGGGGTTGCCGGCATCGCCTGGCAGACCGGTTTGTTGCACGGTATGGCCTGCGCGGGTGTCGACGTGACGGCCCCGGGGTGGTCCGACATGGTCCTCGGCACGTCAGCTGGATCGACCGTGGCAGCTCAGGTGACCAGCGGTACTTCGCTCGGCGATCTCTACGCGCGGCAGATCGATCCGGCCCTGCAGGTAGACGAGCTGAGGGCGGACGGTTCCTTGACGGACGTCCTCGACCTGTTCGCTCGGGCAACCGAGCGGGCAGGGGGGAACGAGCAGGAGTTCGCCCGGCTGGTCGGTGCCGCTGCGATCGCTGCTCGAACCGTTCCAGAGGCCGAACGACGCGCCGTCATCGCGCAACGGCTCCCCTCACACCGATGGCCCGACCGCGATCTTCGTGTGGTTGCTGTCGACGCCGTGACCGGACGCCATCGAGTGTTGGATCGAGGCTCGGGAGTGCAACTGGTCGACGCCGTGGCCGCGAGTTGCGCGATCCCCGGAATGTGGCCGCCGGTCACCATCGGCGATCACCGCTATGTCGACGGCGGGGTCCGATCCGATGAAAATGTGGATCTGGCAGTCGGTTTCGCACGTGTACTGGTGCTGAAGGTCGGTCTCGTCGAACCCTCGGACGGAAAGTTCGAGCGTGAGCGTGCACTTCTGATCGCGCGCGGATCCGCTGTGGAACTCGTGCAACCCGACGAAAACGCTATCGCGGCAATCGGCCCCGACCCGACGGATCCGGCCAGGCGAGCCGACACCGCCGAAGCGGGGTTTGCCCAGGGTGGCCGGATAGCCGATGCGATAAGCGCATTCGAAATGAGCTGAGCCTTTCCCTACAGGAACAGGCTCGCTCCGTTTCGGTAGCACACGTCCGAGACCCACTCGTCTCCCAGATCGAGGCGAGCCACCGCGGTCAGTGCGTCCAGATACGGATACGGGATGTTGGGGAAGTCGCTCCCGAACAGTATGCGGCCCTGAAGATCTATCAGTTTCGGTCGTCCGGATTTCGGGAACGGCCAAGACGCTTCCGAGAAATCGGTGAACGCCATGGTCGTATCGAGTCGCACGTTCGGATACTGCAACGCCATCTCGAGAAACTGAAGGTATTCGGGCATTCCCATGTGGGCGATGATCAGCGGAAGTCGCGGAAAGCGTTGCAGTAGCGTGGCAATCGATTCCGGACCGGTGTGTGGTCCGGAAGCCGGCCCCGAACCGCAATGGATCACAACGGGTATCGCCGCGTCCTCGATGATCCCCCACACGCCGTCGAGCAGTGGATCGTTCGGCGGGTAGTTCCCGACCTGTATGTGTGACTTGAAAATTCGGGCGCCGGACGCCACCGCAGATTCGACGTACTGCGTGGCACCTTCCTCGGGGTAGAACGTTGCGGTGTGCACGCAATCGGGCACCCGCTGCGCGAACTGTGTGCCCCACGAGTTCAGCCACTCCGCCATGCCTGGCTTGTGCGGGTAGATCATCGAGGTGAACCCCCGTACACCGAACTCGCGCATCATCTCGATACGCGTGTCCTCGTCCTCCCGGTATGTGATCGGCCAGGCCATTCCGGTGAGCGGGCCCGCGGAGTCGAAGTACGTCCAGACCTTGTCCATGACGTTCTTCGGCATGAAGTGGGTGTGGACATCGAAAAGTCCGGGCAATCCGAGGTCCGCCCAGAAGGACCGGATCTGCTCGGTTTCAGTGGGCGACATGGCCGTCGAACCATTCGAGTGTCTTCGTCCAGGCGTCGGCTGCGGCCTCGGGATTGTAGACCGCGGGACGGTCGTTGCAGTTGAATCCATGCTCGCCCTGGGCGTATCGGGTGATGCCGGTCGACACTGGTGACGTCGCTACCGCGGTGCGCAATTGTTCGACCTCGTCGATGGGAATTCCCTTGTCCAGGTCGCCGAAGAACCCGTGCCAGGGCGTCTGCAACGCATCGGCGACCGACAACATTGCCGGATATCCGAAGCGTCCCTTCGAGATCCCGCCGCCATAGAACGTCGCGGCGGCGCCGACAGCGCGTCGTACAGCGGTCTGGAAGGTGACCGATCCGCCCATGCAGAATCCGACGATCGCAGTCTGCTGTGGCTCGAATCCGAGTTCGGCCAAAGCCGAGAATCCGGCGTCCACATCGGAATCGACCTCGCTTGCCTTCAGTGCGCCGATGGCTGCCATGGCCGGGTCCATATCGTCGTACGCGATGATCTGGGTTTGTTGTCGATGGAACAGATGGGGCGCGGTGGCGACCCAGCCGGCGTCGGCGAATCGTTGGCAGATATCGACGATGTGGTCGGTGACGCCGAAGGCCTCCTGAACTACGACGACACCGCCGCGAGGGGTTCCGGAAGGCGTAACAGTGGTGAGGGGGGTGGACATACCTCGATTGGACCACCTCGGCCGATCCATCTCCGCTCCGGCCTCCCCCGGCCGGGTCCGCGCTCCTCACGCCGGTTTTGTACCGTGGGTCACACGGCGCTTCGCGCCCTGATCGAAAAGGGATCTTTTCCCAACGAGAGGACAGTTCATGCGTGCGGTGCACATCACGAAGCTGGATGGACCGGATTCGGTCGAGATCGTCGACGTCGACGAACCGGCCGACGACGGGAAGTCCGTGCTGATCGACGTACACGCCGCCGGGGTCGCCTTCCCGGACGCTCTGCTGACTCGCGGGCTCTACCAGTACAAGCCCTCGTTGCCGTTCGTGCCGGGCAGTGAGATAGCGGGCGTCGTTCGGTCGGCACCCGAGGGATCCGGGTTCACCGCAGGTGATCGCGTCGCCGCCTTGACCGGACTGTCCGACGGTATGGCCTCGGTCGCCGCCGTGGCCCCGGAGACCGTCTTCGCGCTCCCGGAGGCCGTCTCGTTGACGGCAGGCGCCGGACTGTTGTTCAACGATCTGACGGTGCATTTCGCGCTACGTGAGCGCGGACGTCTCACCGAGGGCGAAACGGTTCTCGTGCACGGCGCCGCGGGAGGCATCGGTACCTCCGCGCTGCGGATGGCTCCGGTTCTGGGCGCTGCACGGGTTATTGCCGTCGTCAGCTCGGAAGCGAAGGCCGAGATCGCGCGGGCCGCGGGCGCCACCGACGTCGTGCTCGTGGACGGATGGAAGGACGCGGTGAAGGCACTCACCGGAGGCAAAGGCGTCGACATCGTCGTCGATCCCGTCGGCGGTGACCGGTTCACCGACAGCATTCGCAGTCTTGCGCCGTCGGGTCGGATCCTGGTGATCGGGTTCACCGGCGGTGAGATCCCGACGGTCAAGGTCAACCGACTGCTGCTCAACAACGTCGACGTCGTGGGAGTGGGCTGGGGCGCATGGTGGATGACGCGTCCGGGCTACCTGAAGCAGCAGTGGGCCGAGGTCGAACCATTGCTCGCCTCGGGCAAGCTGACTGCACCCGAGCCGTCGGTGTTCCCGCTCGAGAAGGCGGGTGAGGCAATTGCTTCTCTCGAAAATCGAACCGCCGCAGGCAAAGTCGTCCTGACGCTCAGCTAGTCCGGCCGATCGACCTCGCGGGTGTGCGCCGACGCGGCCACCTCCGCGGGGAAGACGTTCTCGAAGACGAACGGATCGGTTCCCAGCCCTGAGGAGTACGACATTCCACGTAGGAAAGCACGCGCTGCAGGCCTGCTCTTCGCCTTCGCCTCGCTGCAATATCTGCTGCTCGAGGCGTTGACCGCCTCACGATCCGAGGGCTACCGGTACGCCTATGACACCGTCAGCGATCTCGGCGTGCCGACAACATCGGACACCTCGTGGCTGATGAACGTCGCATTCTGCGTGTCCGCGATCTCGGTGCTGGCTGCGGGCATCTGTTCGGCATCGCTGCTCGGACGTCGGCGATGGGTGTATCTCGGAGCAATAGCCGCCTACTCCCTCGGCAGCGTGCTCGTTGCCGTCGTACATGCCGGTGACGGAAATACACACATTATCGGTGCGGTTCTGGCGATCGGCGCCGGAAACATCATTGCCCTGCTCGTCGGCACGGGTGTTCCAACCTGCCCGCGTTGGTACTCGAGGGGCAGTGTCGGATTGGGGGTGCTCGGTTTCGTTGCTTCCGGTCTGCTGATCGCCGGTGTCGGCCCAGTGGGTGTGATGGAGCGCGCGTCGATCTACACGTTCACCGGCTGGGAGCTGCTCACCGCGGCAGCGCTCGGGTTGGTTGTTGCGCGCACGAGGCATTAGCGGTTCGTTTTACACCGTTCCCCGAGCGAACCACGCGCGGGCTTCCACCGTGAAGGGCTGCTCCGGGCGGTCGAAGGTGTTCAGGCAGGCCAATCGAAGGGCTTCGCGGCCACTGTCGTCGAGTGTCTCGAGGTAGGCACCGTGCGGGCCGATACCGAGGGTGAACGGCTCCCACCAGTCGTCGAAGTCAGCGTACGAGCCGCGGGCCGTGAGCGCGCCGTCCTCGACATCGGTGAGGCCGGCCTCGCGGAACACCGCAGCAATCTCCCCTGCGGTGTCGCCGGTCAGCTTCATCCTGTCGTTGACAGTGGGGTCTGCGGCGACCATGAACTGGCCGAGGATCCGCATAGCGGGCATCCCGGCGCGGTCCCATTGACACGCTGCCACCGTCCCGCCAGGCCTGGTGACGCGGGCCATTTCGCGCACACCGGCCACCGGGTCGCGCATGAACCCTATGACGAGACTCGCCAGCGCAGCATCGAACGAGTCCGTGTCGAAGGGCAGGCGCTCGGCGAAGCCCCCGCGGACATCGACGCCCGGATTGCGGGCTCGACAAGCCTCGACGAAAGGTGCAGAAGGATCGATCGCCGAGACCCCTGACGCGCCGACTCGCGACACCAGCTCACGCGTCAAACCGCCGGGGCCACAGCCGATGTCGACGACGTGCATGCCCGTCGTGACGGGGACTGCATCGGCGAATGTCGGTGCCAAGGTAGGCAGATAGCGTCCGATCAACCGGTCGTAGCCCGCTGCCGGCGCTGCGAACATCCGAGAAGTCTCATCGTTCATGGCTCTCATCCTCCGCCCGAGCGCGTCATAAGGGCAATCGCATCGGCTACTGAGTCGGTGGTTGACCTGGTGATTGGGCGATCCGCTCCGAGGCATGTAGTGTTGGTTTCACACCGACGCGGGGTGGAGCAGCTCGGTAGCTCGCTGGGCTCATAACCCAGAGGTCGCAGGTTCAAATCCTGTCCCCGCTACCAATGTCAGAAAAGAACCAGTACCTTCGGGTACTGGTTCTTTTCTGTGTCTGTTTGCGCCGGTCAGCTCAATCTGAACTTGACGATGTCGGTGACGTTGTCGACAGCGTCGACGAGTACTCGTAGACGCTCGGACGGGCCGGGTGCCTCCAGGACGTCCTGACGGTCGGCCTGCCCCATCGGTACCTGTGCGGCAAGGGTGAACAAGCGTTCACCTGCCTCGGCAGGAAGAGCGGAGAAACTCGGATCAGGCGGTGGCGCAGCACCTTCGGCCCGTGCCAGGTTGCCGATCAATGCGTACAGCTCAGAAATCTTGTCCTGTAGTGACTCGAACTCGGATTCGAGCGGCGGAGCGTCCGCGTTCTCGTCGGCCCACACACGAAGATCAGCGCGCGGGTAGGGGTCGTCCTCCAGCCACGCGTCGATTCGAAGTCTTTCGTTCCCTACACATTCCACGTAATGCCTGCCATCACCGACCTCTTCGTGGGCGACGATGTGAGCAGCCGTTGCAATATGGTGGCGCACATCTCCGCCCCCGGACTCTTTCCCTCGCGCAATCAGCACAACCCCGAAACTGGGGTCCTCCATGGCGAGACAAGCGGCCAAGAGTTCCTGGTAACGCGGCTCGAAGATGTGCAGAGGAAGACGCTCCCCTGGCAGCAACACGCTGCCGAGTGGAAACATTGGCCACAGCGACATTGTCAGTCCGACACTGCAGTTGTCGGTGCTGCCTCGACCGGGGAGTTCGCGGTGAGAAATTCGTCGAGAACGCGGAAGAAAAGATCCGGCTCGTCCAGCTGCGGGAAATGTCCTGCGTCGGAGAAGATCTCGACACGGCTATTGGGCACTTCCCGCCTGATGTTGTCGGCATGCGAAGCCGGAATCATGCGGTCCTTGCCACCCCAGATCAGTAGCGATGGGATCGATTCGAATTTCTCGAAGTGCTGCTTGGCGCTGACCGTCTGTCCACGCGGGCCGACGACTGCGCGCGTGGAGGCAAGGAAAGCTTCGCGGGTCTGTCGGTCGGACACCGACTTGAACGAGCGCCACGTTTCCGCCATGCTCGCACCCGGCCGTACCGGAAGCCCCCATTTGTTCAACTGCCCCATGACGCTCTCGGCATTCTTGCGTACCCAGTCGGACGCCAAAACCGGAAGAACGAGCTCACTGCCGGGCAAGGTGGCGGCCTTGAGAAGCAGGCTCACTTCGGTGCCGAGACCGCCGCTGCTGACGAGCACCAACCGCTCGACCAACCCCGGGAACAGGTAGACGGCCTGCATGACGATCCCGCCGCCCAGCGAATGGCCGACCATCGACGCGGACTTGATGTTCAGATGTTCGAGCAGATCGCGGATCGTCGCAGCATGCGAGCTGAGTGAATAGTCTCCGGACGGCTTGTCGGATCGGCCGTGGCCGAACAGATCGGGCGCGATGACACGGTGCCGCGCCGACAGGCGTTCGATTTGCCCTGCCCAGGACTCGTTCGATCCCAGCAGACCATGCACCAGCACGATGGGTGGACCATCGCCGACGTCGACATAGCGAAGTACGTCTTTGTGCAGTTCGACCGAGGCCATTGGGTAACGCGGTGAGTCCATGTTCATGGGTCGAGAGCCTCCCGGCTGCGTTGCTACAGCATCGAAAACCAACGTACGCGTATCGGGGGACCGAGGACAGCTCATCGAGTCCTGCGTCACGTTACAAGGCTGCATCGAGGACTGGTGGCCATCACGATGAGTGGCGATGGACGTCATCAGCGGTCTGCGGCTTCGCCGCCGTTCTATCGAGTCGGTCATCTGTGATCTGTCCGTTCCCGCCGCCTGCGCCTGTGCAGTGCGTCGTCGATGATGTCGGCGACTCTGGCGACGATGGGCTCGCGAACCATGTCGATGTGATTGCCAGGAACTTCTCTGATGACGAGATTGCCCGTCGCCAGCGTTTCCCAGGAGCGTCGATCGGAGGTGTTCTCGCCCGTGACGACAACAGTGACCGGACCGCTCCATGGCTTCGGTCGATGAGCGTCGAGTGCTCTGTGACCGATGATGCCGAATGCCAGCCAGCGCTCGGTGGTCGGAAACCGGACCAACCCCGCCAGTGCGACGGACACCGCCCGGCGAGCGAGCGCGGGAAGGCAGGGTTTGCGGAGCGGTGCTCTGTCGGGGGCCGCTTCGAGATCGGTGTTGCGCTCCGACAGCTTGTCCAACATCGTTCGGTACAGGCGAGGGTCGAGCAGAATCAGCTCGGCGACTATGTCACCGTCCGATTCGAGGATGCGAGCCATCTCGAGGGCAATCCATGCTCCGAGTGAATGGCCGACGAGCAGATACGGTCCCTGTGGCTGGATCCGGCGGATCTCGCGGACATATCGACGCGCGGCTTTGCCGATGCTGCGGTCCGGAAGTGCCTTTTTCCCAAGCCCTTTGGCTTGTATCGCATATACGGGACGGTCGTGGTCCAGGTGATTGGCCAGAGGGATGAGTCCGACTGCTGGTACGCCCGCTCCCGCGATGACGAAGAGGGGAGCCGCGGAACCTTCGCTCCGCAGCGGAACCATGACTCCGTCGTGTGACGACCTTGCGGTGTCCAGATCGGCATCGGCGAGCTTGGCATCGACGGTCCGGGCCAAGCTACGGATGTTCATCGCCTGCGCAAGTTCCTCGGTGGAGATCTCGACGTGGAAGGACTGTCGCACTCCCACCACGATCGTGGTCAAAGCAAGTGAGGTGGCACCCAGCGCAGCAAAATCCGCGTCGCGGGCGATGTCGTCCAGCCCTAGTTCTTGTTGAACTATATTGCCTATCCACCTTTCGGTGGGTCCATCGAAAGCGTTGTCGGACAGCGCCTCCGGCAACGCTTCGGAGTCGAAGAGTTTCGAACGATCGACCTTGCCTCGTTCGTTCCGGTCGATCCTGTCCACCCGGGTGATATGTGCGGGAACCGTCCATTCCGGCAAGTCTCGCCGCAGTGCATCGCGCACTGCGGCGACAGAAGATCGATCGGAGACGAAGTATGCGACGAGTTCCTTGCCCGATTCGACATCGCGTGCAACGACCGTGGCATCGTCCACACCGTCGATAGTACGAAGTGCCGCTTCGACTTCCGTGGGCTCTACCAGGTAGCCGGACACTTTGATCACATCATCGACTCGACCCACGAGGTGCAGAACCCCGAACCGATCGATGCGACCTACATCTCCGGTGAGGTAGCGGTGAGTTGCGTCGTGAGTACTGAAACGCGAGCGCGTCAACTCTTCCAGCCCGAGATATCCATCGGCCGACAAGGGCGCCGAGATTCGAATTTCGCCGATCTCACCCAACTTTCGCGTCCGACCGCCTACTCCGACGATCTCCACGATCTTTCCGTGTGGGCTGTACCCGGCAGGAATGAACCCGTGGGGAAGAGGCTGGTCCGCGCTGTATGAATTGTAGGCGACTACACCGGATTCGGTTGTGGCGTACCAATTGACGAAGGTTGCATCACTACCGAGCACGGATCGAAAGAAGCGTACGTCGGAAGAGTGAAGTGCTTCTCCGTACGTGGTGACGACGCGAAGTGACGGGATTGTGTTCGCAGGTACCGCGCCTACGAGAGAAGGCGGCACGTTCGAGGTGGCTAGCGTCGTGCGAACGCTACTCACCAGCGAAGGTGAGCAATGCAAAGTCGTGATGGAGCACCGCTCGATCCATGCTGCCAACTGATCCAGGTGGACCGCTCGCGGATCGCGGCAATGCACCTGTGCGCCACTGAGAAGACCTGCGAACAGGGTGTTGACGCCGGCACCGAAGCTCACTGGAAGCACATTCCCCACGCGGTCACGTGGCCTGAGCGCCAGGGCCGAGCTGACTTCGTACGCTTTGCTCAGGCACATCCGGTGACTGAGCAGAACCCCCTTGGGGACGCCTGTCGATCCGGAAGTGAACGCGATCATCGCAACTTGATCCCCGGTTACCGTCGGGAGCGGCGCAGCCGAGTCTTCGGCGTCGGAGATGTCGGCAGTGTTCATCCGCAGCGCGGCTGCCTGCTCGACGATGTGCCGGCGTCGAGTCTCGGGCAGGTTCGAGTCGAGAGGTATCAAAGAGTGCCCGGACGCGATGACCGCAAGCATCAACGTGATCGACTCGGTCGTGTTGCGCCCGTCCACCGCGATGGGACTTCGATCGACCTGGGTCAGGTGCGCAATCTTGCGGGCCACTGCATACGTCCGGTGCAGAAGCTGGTCGAAGGTGAGTACGCCGTCGTCCGCGACCAGAGCCGTCGCGTCGGGTAGCGCGTGGGCGACCTCGCACAACCGATCCAGCAGCGTGTCCCGCAGATCGGGTTTGCACATCGGCGCGAGGTCGGAGTGTGGGGACGTGTCGGTCGGATGAAGCGACATGCCCCCCCTTGCAGTGCCACAGCCCATTCGGGTCTTGACTAGAAACCGTCTTCGAGTCTGTTTACGCGCTACAAGGTAACCCCAGGGTCGTTTTATGTGCAACCCTTACGACATTGTTACATAGCCCAAGAGGGCGGGCCTCCACGATCAGGCGTCGGCAATGGCCTCCAACGGGCGCGTGCGCGCTGCTCTGGCGGCAGGCCAGAGAGCTGCTCCGACTCCGACGATTGCCGACCCGATCAGCATCCCGATGACCTGCCCCCACGGAACCGTCATGACCCCGAGTCCTTCGTCGCGAAGCGTCCGCACGAAACCCCAGCCGAACACTATTCCGAGGACCAGTCCGACGATGGCACCGAACAGCGCTATCAAAAGGGACTCGAGATAGATGGTGCGACGCACCTGGGCACGCTGCATCCCCACGGCCCGCAACATCCCGATCTCTCGACGGCGCTCGACCACGGAGAGAGCGAGTGTGTTGATGATGCCGAGAATTGCGATCACGACTGCCAACGCGAGGAGTCCGTAGAGAACTGCGAGCAGAGTATCGATCTGTTGGCTCTGGCTGCCCTTGAACTGCTCGCGGTCCTGTACTTGTACGACGACGAACGGCTTCGTCGACGCCTCGAGGTCGCTGCGTAGGACATCGAGATCGGTACCTGCGGCCGCACCGACGAGAACCACGATGTCCGAACGCACGATGCTCGGTGTCACCTGCTCGTAGACGCTCTCGGATACGAGCCAGTCACCTACCAAAGGGCTGTCCTCGTAGATACTGGTCACGGTCACCGGGACGCGCACACCGTCGAACGAGTCCAAGTCCACCACGGTCCCCAGCTGCCAGTTCTTCTCGCTGGACGCCGACTGCGAGACAGCGATGCTGTCGCCGGAGAGTTCTGGATCGCCCTCGACAACTTTTCGATCGAACAAGCCGTCGGGACTTCCGTCGAGGGCAACCCCGAAGGTTGATTCACCGGAGATGTTCACCTGTACTGGGTGCAGTATCGCGACCTTGTCCACCCCGGGGGTGTTACGGGCGGCTTGTCCTGCCCCGACGGGAACACCGATGGCCTGAGGTCCGCTCAGGATGTAGTCCGCCTCGATTCCAGTGTCGACGAGAGCGTCCACACTGGCTTTCGCCGACGCACCGAGTACGCCGATCACGGAGACGAGCATCAGACCGAGCATCAGAGCGAAGGCAGTTGCTGCCGTGCGGCGGGGGTTGCGGACCGAGTTGGTCCGTGCGAGAGAACCGATCGCACCGAAGGGCCGAGTGAGCACCGATCCCAAGGCGCCGACGATCGGACGCGAGAGTGACGGCGCGGCCAGCGCGACGGCGATGATGACGGCGACGGCTCCGACTCCGACGGTGCCCGCAGCTGCTCCACCTGTCGATTGCGCGCCCACGAGAAGTGCAACCGCGCCGAGCGCGCCGATCACGATCCCGATGATCGTGCGCATACGAAGACTGTCACCCGCAGAGGCGAACTCTTCTCGCATGGCCGCGATCGGTGGGATCTTGGCGGCACGACGGGCCGGCGCGTAGGCGCTCAGTACCGTCACGACGATCCCGACGAGGAAGGCGACGAAAACGGTTCTCGGTTCGAGAGCGAGTGCGCCCGAGGGCAATCCGACGTCGAAGGCATTGAGCAGAGCACGCAGGCCGTAGGCGAGCCCTACGCCGCCGGCGAACCCCAGCGCGCTACCGATGATTCCGACGATGAGCGCTTCGAACACTACCGAGCGGCTGACCTGGCTGCGGCTTGCGCCGATGGCACGGAGCAATGCGAGTTCGCGGACTCGCTGCGCGACGATCATCGAGAAAGTGTTGTAGATGATGAACGTGCCGACGAGTAGGGCGATGCCGCCGAATGCCAGCAAGAAGTAGTTCACGAAGGACAACGCGGATTCGATCGCGTCCTGGGCTTCGGCGCGTACCTCGTCGGCTGTCTGCACCTTGGCATCCGGTAGCGCGGCGGCGATCTCCTCGCGTAGGTCGGCCTGGGTCATGCCCTTTGCTGCGAGATCATTACCAGCGACGTCGTAGTACTGGACATGCGAGCCGTCCGAGAACAGCTCGTTCGCTTGGCTCTGCAGGAACTGGACTCCGATATAACCGCCGGATTCGGTTGCGGTGTCGTAGATTCCGGTCACCGTGACATCGACCGTGCCCTTGGACGGAATGAGGACCTGCGTCGAGTCCCCGACGGCGAGGCCGGACCGCTCTGCGCCACCCTCGTTGATCGCGACTTCACCGGGGGCAGCGGGCGCAGCGCCGGAGAGGAAGTCTTCTTTTGCGCCGAGTCTCTGTTCATCGGGGATGTAGGCCTCCCCGATGGTGGGCGCACCACCGGACTGAACTGTCGCCCCGGACTTGTCGAGAACGACGATCTGTCCGCCGACGTAGGGCATCACTGCGGCCACGTTCGGTAGGGCCTCTATGGTCGCGGCATCCTGGGTGGGGACTCCGCTCGAGCCGGTTTCCTCCGCGCTGACTCGAACATCCGCACCTGCCGCGGTGTCGGAGAAGATCGAGGAGAACGTGCGCTGCAAGGTATCGGTGAACACGAACGAACCTGCGACGAAGGCTGTTCCGAGTACGACGGACAGGACGGTAAGTGCAAGACGAACTTTGTGTGCAGCAAGATTTCTCAGTGAAACCTTGCGCATGGGATTGGCGGCCATGATCAGACCGTCTCCAGCTGCTTCATGCGGTCGAGGACTGTCTCGGCTGTTGGATTCGCCAGTTGATCGATGACAGCGCCATCGGCCAGGAACACGACGCGGTCGGCGTAGCTTGCCGCGCGCGGATCGTGAGTGACGATCACTACCGTCTGATCGAAGTCGTCGGCCGCGGCGCGCAGAATACTCAACACCTCGCCGGAGGAACGCGAGTCCAAGTTGCCGGTCGGCTCGTCGCCGAAGACGATGTCGGGTCGGCCTGCGAGTGCTCGCGCGCAGGCTACGCGCTGCTGCTGTCCTCCGGACAGTTCGCTCGGGCGGTGATCGAGACGATCGCCGATCCCGAGCTTGCTCACCACGGTGTCCAACCATTCCTTGTCCGGCGTACGGCCGGCGATGTCGAGCGGAAGGGTGATGTTCTCCAGTGCCGTCAGGGTGGGGACGAGGTTGAACGACTGGAACACGAAACCGATGCGGTCTCTGCGCAATCCGGTCATCTGCTTGTCGGTCAGGTCGGTCAGTTCGGTGTCACCGATCGTCACGGTCCCCGACGTTGCCGAGTCCAGGCCCGCGAGGCAGTGCATCAGAGTGGATTTCCCCGAACCGGAGGGGCCCATGATTGCCGTGAACTCGCCGCGCGCGAACTCCACGCTCACCTCGCGCAGAGCGTGGACTTGGGTATCCCCGGAGCCGTAGGTTTTGGTCAGGGCGATCGCGCTGGCGGCGATATCAGTCATAGTGTTCAGTCTTTCAGTGTTCGGGAGTCTTCACTATCGGGGGACACCCTGAGGTGCGCCCACCTATCATGGATACATGCGTATCGGGGCACACGTCCGCGACTCCGCCGACCCCATCGGTTCCGCGGAGAGTTTCGGCGTCGATCTGGTTCAGCTTTTTCTGACCGATCCGCAGAAGTGGAACAAGCTCGAGCCCCACCCCCAGGGCGAGGACTTGAAAGCCGGCAACATCGACGTCGTGGTGCATTCGTCGTATGTCCTGAACGTGGCGAGTCTGAACAATCGGATCAGGATTCCTTCGCGTAAGGCTGTGATCGAGCAGTCCGCGGCCGCTGCCGGGATCGGCGCGATCGGTCTGGTCGTGCACGGCGGTCACGTGCGTGATGGCGAGGACACCACGAAGGGCGTCGAGAACTGGCGCAAGTTGTTCGAGCGCCAGGAGGATGTGGGGGGCTTCGGCGTGCCGATCTTCATCGAGAACACAGCGGGCGGAGATTTCGCCATGGCTCGCCACTTCGACGACATTGCGCGGCTGTGGGACGCCGTCGGCGAATTCGGTGCCGGTTTCTGTCTCGACACGTGCCACGCTTGGGCGGGAGGCGAAGAGCTCGTCGGCGTCGTGGATCGAATCAAAGCCATCACGGGTCGAATAGACCTGGTGCACCTCAATAATTCGCGCGACGAGTTCGGCTCTGCGCGCGACCGGCATGCCAACCTCGCCGACGGAACGATCGATGCCGACGTTTTGGTCGCGGTCGCCGAGGCAGCAGACGCTCCGGTGATCCTCGAAACGCCCGCCGACGGGCTGGCCGAGGACGTTCGATTTCTGAAGAGCCTCTAGAGGAACATCGAGATCGTCTTCTCCCAGAAGCGTTCGAAGTCGTCGACGTCCGCGCAGGTGAAGACTCGGCTGTTCCAGCGGAACTCGGTGTCCACCACGGTGACGCCTTCGATCACGACGACGTCGCAGGTGACGGACAGGTTGTGGGTCAGCGGGGCACTGTCGTCGGGGACAGCACTACCGGTGCCGTACTCGAACGAAATCTGAGCGCCGGATCTTCGTGCCAGCACTGGAGGGCTCGAGACGTGCTTGGCGGTACCGAAGTCCAAGCCTTCGTTGGGGGCCGCGGCGACGCGGCGACGGACTTCGGAGGTGAGTACGTCGACTTGGCCGGTGGACGGAAGACGAACCGGGAAGAAACCACGATCCTCGGACGCTGCGTCGGGATTGCCGAATCGGCCGGCTTCGATGTCGACGAGCACTCCGGAGGTGCAATTGCGACAGCGATCGCTCTGCCACGAACCGACGGTGGCGGCGAGGACGGCAAGCAGGGTGGTGGCCGGTGGATGATACGCACCCGCCCATTGGGTACGCGAGGAAGTGACGACCGAGGAATCGATCGTGTCTATCCGGGGATCGGCGCGACGGCTTCCGAACGGCCGTTCTTCGGGAGTGAGAACTGCAACCCAGTAGGGAACCTGTGCCGCTGCGGACTGTGCTGTCACCGACTGCCTTCCGCTCAGTGTCGCCTAACCTAACAATTCTCACTGTAGCCAGATCGGGAACGATTGGCGAGAGGGGGTCAGCCCAGAAGACGAGGAGCCGAAGGCGACGGCGGAAGATCCCCGTCGTTGAGGCGGTCCAGAAGCTCTTGCGACCACACCAGAAGCCCGGCCACATCGAGTCCGTACGGCGGATCGACTTCGTAACCGCGGATGCGATCGTGGCCTTGTTCGAGCAGTGATCGAGCCCCCACGGCGTTACCACGTAGGAGGTGCGTCAGGCCTACGGCGAGCTGAGCGAGACCCTGCCAGAGCATCTGCTCCGGTTCCGGTGAGTCCTTCCACGTTCCTTCGAGAATTTCGTGAGCATGGAAGGGCATATCGGCATCGAGTAATTGTTGTGCTTTCGCGATGGACTCGTGCGGCGGAAGCCTGAGGTCCTCCGGTATCCGTTCGACACCGATTGCATCGCGCGCGAGCGGCCGTCCCAAACCGTCACGGGGGCGTGCATTCAGCGGTTTACCGTTGGCATCGCGTTCTCGTTCCGGCATGTGCGCTCACACCTTGCTGGTCGTCGTCACCGTGTGGGTCGTCGCGGTGTGGGTCGTCGAGGTCGGAGACTTCACAGTTACTGCAATCAACGCGAGAAGTGCAAACGCGGAGACACCGACCATCGTGACCGATACTGCCACGGCATCGTTGCCGAGAACACCGACTACCGGCGCGACTATGGCGCCGGAGCCGAACTGTGCAGCGCCGAGCAGCGCCGCAGCAGTTCCCGCGGCTTCACCGTGCCGAGACAGCGCCAGGGCAGGTGCGTTCGGCATGACGAATCCGACAGCTCCGAGGACGAACCACAGCGGGATCAGGAAGCCGAATATTCCGCCGATATCGCCGACGGCGAGGACGGTCATCACTGCGGCAGCGAGCACGCCCGCCGACAATGCGCTGATCACGATGCGTACCGGTGTGAAGTGGGCGAGGAGAACGACGTTGAGCTGTGAGGCACCGATCAGGGCGATCGCACCGAGCGCGAATACGACAGCGAACTGCTGTTCGTCGAGTTCGAATTGCTCTTGGAGGACGAACGACGAACCTGCGACGTAGGCGAAGAGGGCGGACATCGCGAGAGCGGCAACCAGCACGAGTACGACGAACTGTCCGTCGCGCAGGAGGCTGCCGTAGGTACGGACAACCGGCATGATGCCGCGACTACGACGCCGCTCCGGCGGCAGGGATTCACGAAGCGAGAACACAGCGAGGACCAGCAAAGCCACACCGAGCACGGCAAGGACACCGAACACCCAGCGCCACGAGCCGGCAAGAAGAACTGCCCCACCCAGCGACGGCGCCAGGACCGGTGCAACACCCATGACCAGCATCAGGCGGGACAGTACCGTTGCGGCGGCCCGACCGGTGAACAGATCGCGTACGACGGCCATTGCGACGACCGCAGCTGCCGCTGCGCCGAGGCCTTGTAGCCCACGAAAGAGACCGAGGACGGCGACATTGGGAGCGATGACGCACAGCAGTGATGCGGCGACGTGGACCGCTGTGCCGGCGATGAGTGGCAGTCGACGGCCGATGATGTCGGACAGTGGACCGATGACGAGCTGGCCGAGTGCCAATCCGATCAGTGTTCCGGTCAGCGTGAGCTGCACTGCGGCCGAGGACGAGTTCAGATCGTCGACGATTGCAGGCAGCGCGGGTAGATACATGTCGATGGTCAGCGGGCCCAGCGCGATGAGTGCACCGAGAACGAGAATGACCCTCAGTCGCTCGGACGATGTCGGCTCGACGACGGCCACTGCGGGTGGGTCGACGGTGGCAGTTCGTTCCGGGGCTCGAGACACCCAAAGGTCAGCAACGAAGATGACCGATATGTTCCCGAGCGGGAAGCGTTGGGGCTAGAGTCCGCAATCGTGACCACGCCAGAGGACAGTCCGCGGCAGGCTATCGCCCGGGCGTACATCGATTCCTTGCTCTCCCACGATCCGAGCGCAGTGAAGTTCGCGCCCCACGCACGCCGCGTAGAAAACGGGTTGACCACAGGATTCTCGGGCCCTGGGTTGATCAAGGCCCTCGGCAACGCGTTCTACTACCGCGCGATCATTGCGATTCGGAACATCGCACTCACCGAATCCGGAGACACGGTGCACTCGACTTTCCTTATCGATGCGGGATTGCGTGGCAGGCGGATGGTGACCGTCGCGGTCGAGGAAAGCTTCCTGATCCCCGACGGCACCATCCACCACATTCGCGCGAAACTTCGGATCCCCCTCAGGCGCGCACCCGCAACTGTCTGAAACTCAGGTGTCGAGCCCGCCTACGCGGAGACAGCAGCCGACGTCGCGTCGAGCCGTGCAAGCTCGGCGGGCGACAAGGTCAGCGTCGGGGCGGCCATCAGTGCAGGCAGCTGAGAGATCGTGCTCGCGCTCGCGATCGGCGCAGTGACAGTCGGCTGATGCAGCAGCCACGCGAGCGCGACGGTGGCGATTTCTTCCTCGTGAGCCTCAGCGATCTCGCTCAGCGCATCGACGACGTCGAGTCCATTGTCGGTGAAGTAACCCGTCGCCAGTAGTTTCCGAGTCTGGCCACCTTCGAGGTCCTTGCGCACGCGGTATTTGCCGGTCAGGAACCCTGACGCCAAAGAGAAGTACGGAAAGACCCCGAGGTTGTTATCGGCGGCGAGTGGGGCAAGGTCGGATTCGTACGCATGTCGAGTGACAAGGTTGTAGTGCGGCTGCAGAGCGATCGGTGCCGCGAAATTATTCTCGCGTGCGACCTTCAACCACTCCTCGACGCGATCGGCCGAGAAATTGGAGATCGCGACGTACCGAACCTTGCCGTCTTCGATCAGCGAATCGAACGCTGCGAGCGTGTCGACGAGTGGGGCATCGCCGGAGTCGGTATGGGCGAAGTAGATGTCGATGTGATCGCTCTGCAACCGCTTCAACGACGCCTCGGCCGCGGCCGCGATGTTCTTCGGTGTCAGACCCTTGAACTCGGGATGCTGGCTGACCTTGGTTGCGATGACGACGTCGTCACGGTTGCCGCGGGCAGCAGTCCAGCTTCCGATGATGGTTTCGGATTCGCCACCGGAGTTGCCGTCGACGAACGCGGAGTACGAGTCGGCCGTGTCGATGAAATTTCCGCCACCGGCGGTGAATGCGTCGAGAATCTCGAAGGAGGCGCTTGCATCACTGGTCCAGCCGAAAGTATTGCCACCGAGAGCCAGCGGAAAGATGTCGAGGTTCGAATGTCCGATTGCTACCACCGAGTACTCCTTCAGTCGTCCAGAACTAGCCGTGACGGGGAACACCGCTTCGATAGCGATTATTCCGCTTCGGGGGTCTGCGCAGGTTGGGCGTCGGAGCCGCTCCGGAAATTTACTCTCCGTGTTGGGATTCGAACCTCCTGCAGGGGGTTCGAATCCCAACAGGCGGAGCATTTGCGCAGAGACGGCTTCAACGGAAAACGCGGCTACGAGCCACTGAGCGGCGGCCGTCAGTGGCCGGTGTGGTCTACCAGCGGCGTGCGGGGACCGAACTTCGGCTTGATGGCCTTGCCGCTCACCGCAAGAAGACGTACCGCCCGAAACCTGTGCGGTGCAAGAGGTTCGAGATACTCGACCATCGCGTCATCGTCGAGGGGCCGTCCCAACAGTGACCAGCCCACCACGGCGGCCAAATGATAATCACCCACCGACAAAGCGTCGGGATCTCCGAACGCACGTTGCGCTACCTCGGCGGCGGTCCAGACGCCGACCCCCGGAATCGCCCGCAGCCGACGCGTCGCATCCGCCGCGGTCATCGTCGCCGTCTCCTCGAGCCTGCCGGCCGACTGCGCGCAGCGAACGATGGTCTTCGACCTGGCGGGATCGACATTCGCCAGATGAAACTCCCACGACGGGATCATCCGCCACACGTCCGCCGCGGGAGGCACGAACATCGGCCTGGGCGTCGGCCCGGGAGCGCGCTCACCGAACTTGGTGACGAGTCGGCGCCACGAAGCGAACGCGGAGACTCCATGCACACGCTGTTCCAGAATGGCAGGAACCAACGCCTCCATGACAAGGCCGGTACGGCCGAGCCGGAGATGCGGAAACTCCCGATGGGCTTGAATCAGCGTCGGATGCTCGGGCGCGAAATCCGACGCATCGTCGGCGTTTCCCAGGAGCGCGGGCAGCATGCCCGTGAATTCAGCGGCGCCTGCTCCCCATGCCTCGCTTCGGACGCGGAACCGAGAAATCTGCGTCAATCGATACGTGAGAACGCCCGAAGGCAAACGTGAGGTTCGCCACACCGAGCCCGCTGAATCGCGCTCGAAAGTGGGGTCGCCCTTGCCTCGACGAAGCGGGGAGAGCGTCATCGCCACGTCCATCGGGTGCTCCGAAACGAACTCGGTCACGACCGAGTTCGAGGAGGCGTGGAGATCGGACGACAACATGTCCTTTCGAGCCTAGCGCTCAGAACCGACCGGCGACCGAAACGACGGTTCGACCGGTGATCCGACCTTCTCGGATCTTGTCGAGAGCGAGCTGGACGCCGGTAACGGGAATCTCCGTGGTGAGCGCAGCGAGGTGTCGCGGACGCATATCGGTCTCGAGTTGCTGCCAGATTGCCCGCCTATGCTCGATCGGCAACTGCACCGAGTCGATGCCGAGCAGTGCGATCCCTCGCAGGATGAACGGAAGCACAGTCGTCGGGAGTCGAGTTCCTCCGGTCAAACCGCTCGCAGCCACAGCGCCGCCGTAACACGTGGTGCTCAGGAGGTGGGCGAGCGTCGCGCCACCGACGCAGTCCACCCCTGCGGCCCACTCTGCACGCCCCAGCGGCCGCGGCTGCGCGTCCGGATCTTCCGGAATTCTCCCCATGACCGTGGACGCGCCGAGGCTGGTCAGCAATGCGGCCGCGTCTTTCTTTCCAGTCGATGCATGAACTTCGAATCCGGCTCCCGCCAACAGATCCACACTGACAGTCCCCACGCCGCCGCTTGCGCCGGTGACCAGAACCGGGCCGTCCGACGGCATGATGCCTCGATCGAGCAGGGCGCAGACGGACAAAGCTGCCGTGAATCCAGCTGTTCCGATCGCGGCCGCCTCACGGGTGGACAATGCGGTCAGGGGTACGACCCAATCTGCCGGTACGCGAGCGAATTCGGAGTAACCACCGTGTTGCGCGGTACCGATGTCGTAACCGTGAGCGACCACCGATTGCCCGACAGTGAAGTCGCTGCTCGTGGAATCGGCGACAGTTCCCGCGATATCGATTCCGGGGATGATCGGATATTCGCGTACGACGCCACCTTTCGGAGTGATCGCCAAAGCGTCCTTGAAGTTGACGGACGAATACTCCACAGCGATGGTGACAACACCCGATCGGTCGGCGTGCGTCGGTAGAAACGACTCGTTTACCTGTTCCGGAGCGAGAACTATCCCGTCGGATTCCCGGGCGACAAGAGCTTTGAACGACGAGGGCACGGAGCTGCTCACAAGAGATGATCCTTCCGGTTTCGGTTGCGTACCGACCATATCCAATCCAGCGCGGCGCCTGTTGTTTGTCGGAGGACCGAAGTAGGGTCCTGCTTCGTGATCATTGTGAGTACGGACGGCTCGTGTCTGCGTAATCCGGGAGGCGCAATCGGGTGGGCTTGGGTCGATCACACCGGTCCCAGCAACTCCGGCGGCGAGCCGTCGGGAACCAATCAGATCGCCGAGTTACGGGCTCTGCTCGAAGCAATTCTCGCCCATCCCGGCGACGAGCCGTTGTCCATCGAGTCGGACTCCCAGTACGCCATCAAGTGCGCATCCGAATGGCTTCCCGGGTGGAAGCGCAAAGGGTGGATAACCTCTTCCGGTTCCCCGGTCAGCAACATCGAACTGATCAAGAGCATCGATGCCGCGATCACCGAGCGCACCGGGCCGGTCCGGTTCCGTTGGGTACGCGGACACGTCGGGAATCATTTCAACGAAGCCGCCGACGCACTGGCCGGTGAAGCTGCGCGCGCCGTCGCCGCTTCCGGAGCAGTTGCGACGCCCGCGAAAGCTGTACCTGCGAAGGTCGCACCGAGTAAACCGGTTAGGAGTAGGCAAGCCAAGGCCGCACAGCCTGCTGACGAGGTCGCGACACTCTTCTAGTTCACTCGCGCTTCTGGTTCACTCCCGCTTCTGGTTCACATCACGGATGTCGACCTGCGCGAGTCTGAGTTTGGTGCACAGTCTTTCGAGAAGGGTCAGTTCTTCGTCGTCGAGTGCCTCGCCGACGTACCGCCGTATTCGGGCAGCGTGTTTGAGGCCGATGGACCGTTGTACCGCAAGCCCTTCGTCGGTGAGTGCGACGACAGTTCCGCGCTTGTCGTCCGGATCCTGTTGTCGGGCTACATAACCCAGCTTTTCGAGCCGCTCGCACATCCGGCTCAGTGAGGGCTGGCTGAGCAGAATCTCGTGATTCAGATCGTGCAGCCGAAGCCCCGATTCGGGACACTTGCTCAACGTGAACAGGACGTCGTACTCGCGCAGGCTGATCGGATCCCAGATGTCGTCGGCGGTGAACCGACGCATCAGAGATACCTGGGAGCGAAACAAAGCCTCCCAGGCATCGACTGCCAGTTCGGTACTAGACGGAGACACTGACGGCATTCTTTTCCGCGAGCATCGCCGAGTGCGTCGGCGGGTTCTCCGGGACTCCTTCGGGGCGACGTGCAGCGAATTCCTTGCGCAGTGTCGGCACCACTTCCTCGCCGAGGAGGTCGAGCTGCTCGAGTACGGTCTTCAGCGGCAGCCCAGCGTGATCCATCAGGATCAACTGGCGTTGGTAGTCACCGAAGAAGTCTGCGAACGCCAACGTCTTCTCGATCACCTGCTGCGGTGAACCGACCGTCAGTGGGGTCTGCTCGGTGAACTCCTCCATGGTCGGGCCGTGTCCGTAGACGGGCGCGTTGTCGAAGTAGGGACGGAACTCGTTCACCGCATCCTGACTGTTCTTCCGCATGAACGCCTGGCCACCGAGGCCGACGATAGCCTGGTCTGCGCGGCCGTGTCCGTAATGCTCGTAGCGTTCGCGGTAGAGGTTGATGAGCGCAATGTAGTGCTCCTTCGGCCAGAAGATGTTGTTCGCGAAGAATCCGTCGCCGTGGTACGCCGCAATCTCGGCGATCTCCGGACTTCGAATCGAACCGTGCCAGACGAACGGTGGGATGTCGTCGAGTGGGCGGGGCGTAGAGGTGAAGTTGTCGAGCGGGGTGCGGAAGTTGCCCTTCCAGGTGACGACATCCTCGGTCCACAGGCGTCGGAGCAGCTGGTAGTTCTCGAGTGCCAGCGGAATGCCCTGACGGATGTCCTGGCCGAACCACGGGTACACCGGTGCCGAGTTGCCGCGGCCCATGATGAGGTCGACGCGTCCTTCGGAAAGATGCTGAAGCATCGCGTAGTCCTCGGCGATTTTCACCGGGTCGTTGGTGGTGATCAGCGTCGTGGACGTGGAAAGAATCAGCTTCTCGGTCTGGGCAGCGATGTACCCGAGCATCGTCGTCGGTGAGGACGGTACGAACGGCGGGTTGTGATGCTCGCCCGTCGCGAAGACGTCGAGGCCGACCTCCTCTGCATGCTTGGCGATGGTGACCATCGCCTTGATGCGCTCATGCTCGGTGGGCGCCTGGCCTGTGGTTGGGTCGACAGTGACGTCGCCGACGGTGAAGATTCCGAATTGCATGTCTGCTCCTGGGCACCGAGTCGTCGAAACGAAAGTCCATGCGTTTGCATTGACTTGTACGGTAACGACGTGCCAGGGGAAACTATTCCGCTCGAAACTTCTAGCTGTCCGAAAGGGACGCAGTGCCCGAGAGCGAACGCACGTCGTACGACTCCAGCGCGCCGTGGACATAGCGATCACCGGCCACGTTGCCGCGCGAGGTGAACAGCACCGCGAACGACGAAAACGCGACCGGCTCGTTCTCGATATTCACCCGAGGCACCACGACCAGTAGATGAGTGGAGTTGCCATCATGAACCTGCTCGACGATCGCCCGAATCTCCCACCCGAGATCCGACCTCGTCACAGCCGTCGATTCCAAAGTCACGCCGCTGAGAACGATCTGCGCGACGAGTACTCCCGCGACCGCCCCCGAATCGAGTGTCCCGGAGATGTCGTCGCCGTCGAAGGTGAAGTGATTCGCTGCTGTGAAAGGCATGCACCCAGGCTAGGGGCAGAGAAAAAGAAATTTCTGCCTTTGACCCATCCACCTTCCCACCTGCGGCGAATGAACAATGAGACACCCGCTGCTGCTGTCGCCCCCGACCGCCGTCAGCAGTGGGTGTCTCTCTTACTTTCTGCGGCCAGCTCGCTCAGTCTGCTCGAGGTCCGCGCTATATCGAGGCTGCTACATCCAGCTGTGAAGCTTGCCAGCGGGACCGTGGCATGAAATTGCGTCGGGACATCGGCGTCGTAGAGCACGTCGATCAGATTGCAGAAGCGCTGGACTGCATTGTCGTCTGCATCTTTCAGCGCCGGTATGTCGCGGACTGTCAGGGAGTCGAGTCCTTCGATCATCGCCAGATAGTCGCCCGTCGATCTGGGTTCGACACAGAGTTCGGTGAACGACCACCCGGACGACGCATCCACCATCGACCATGTGCCCTTGGAGAATCTGGTCGAGGAGATTCCTTCGGCTCGGTAATCGAGCGGTCCATCGACTGCGATTACCTGCATCCGAGATTCCAGCAGCGCGATCGTGGGCGCAAACGCCTCGTGGAACAGTGGATTGGGCAACAGGCCTGCGGGTGGGTAGTTCGACGTCGCCACCAACGTGACCCCGCGGGCGAACAGTTCGTCGAGCATGCGGGCGAGGAGCCTCGCGTCGCCGATATCGTGCACGTGCAATTCGTCGAAGCACAACACGGCGATGTCTCCGAGCAGTTCGTCCAGGGCGCGCGTCAGTGAGAATCCATGCCGAAAGTACGACGCGTGAAGGTCGCGAAAGAAGCTGTGGAAGTGCACTCGCTTCGTGGTGACACCGGTAACGGATTCGACATAGTGGTCGAGGAGCCAGGTCTTGCCGCGCCCGGCGGGTCCCCAGAGGTAGACGCCTCGCGAGTCGGAAGCCGCGAGCGCATCGGCGGCAGCAGCTTGGGCCTTGTCGAGTGTGAACGACGAGTCGAAGCCGGAACGGGGAACTCCAGGTCTCATGAACCGAGACTCTACATATGTAGAGTCTCGGTTATGGACCGTCGAACTGTGATTGCGGACGCAGCGATCTCGCTGATCGCACACTCTGGCGTGCGTGCGCTGACGCACCGAGCGATCGACTCGGCACTCGAATTGTCTCCCGGCTCGACCTCGTATTACTTCCGCACCAAGCAGGACCTGATCGATGCGGTGGTCGACCGAATCACGGAGTCGTCACGTGCAGCGTTCGAACAAGCGACCTCCGGCGATCCCGTGGAGGTGACGGTCGCCTATCTGGAAGATCTCCTGACCGAACGTGCGGATCAGCTGAGAGCACGGCACGCGCTGACCATCGATCCGACTGTCGAACCCGCGGCGCGCGAGCGCCTGGCTCGATGTCTGTTCTCAGCCGAGGGTGCCACTGAACTGCTCGGTGATGCGGGGCAAGGAAAGGGATTTCTTGCCCTGTGCGAAGGGCTCATCGCGGTTGCGTTGATGCGTGGGCACGACAATGCACTTGGTTACGAAGCTGCGTCACTACGTACCCCGGTTGCCAGGTATCTCAACGGCCCCGGGGCGTAGCGAGGACAGAAACTATTTGGTGAACGCCAACGATTGGACGATCTGCAGGCCGAGCGACTCGTCGCCGAGATACTCGATCCGGTCGAGCGCAGCGGAAGCGTCGATCCGGCCCCCACACAGGCGGGTGAAATCTCCGGTCGGAAGCGCGATCGTGACCGTCGCGGGGCCGGCCAGTTCTTCGACGACCTGTGCTCGCCCGGTGACGTCGACGTGCGCGCGGCGAGGCCGGCTACCGGTCAGGTCGAAGGTGATCGACGAGCCGTCGGGGGCGTTGCCTAGTTTGCCGACGATGTATCCGAGTCCTTGGACGATTTCGTCGACCGAGTAGTCGGCAGAGACACTGTCCATTCCTCCGGTCGCCCCGATGGCGTCGCGGATGTCCTGCTCGTGCATCCAGCAGTCGAACACCCGGATACGCATGAATCGTCCGTACGTCGCTTTTCCTGCAGGGGTCCACGACGGCGCGGCGAAGTCCTCGTCCGACATCGCTTCGAGCGTCCGAGCACGATCGCCCGTTACCGTCCGGAACCGTTCGATCAACTCGGCAGGACTCAGTTGGCTGAACGCCTGTATCCACTTTTCGTTGAGCACGCCAATGTCGTTGTGTACGTGCGCGAGTGCGCTGACGTCGATGTCGGATTCCGGAGGCGTTTGCCCGGCGAGCGAGAGTTCGGTGCCGACGATATGCGCGATCACATTGTGGACGCTCCAGCCCGGGCAGGGCGTGGAAGCGGCCCACTGGTCTTCGTCCAGTTCGCGCACCAGCGCGTCGATGGATGCCCACTCCTCGATGAGTGCCTTTACGATGCTTTGCTTGTCGATCACTGTGTGCTCCCGTTCGTTCGAGATTGTCCGGTCGGCCGGCTGTCACGGTAGAAGTAATTGCTGCACAAGAGCGTTCAGCTACTTCCCGAAGTCGTACGTGATCCCGGTGAGTCTTTCACTTGCGTGCCAGAGCTTTTCGGCAAGCTCTGCGTCCTGAGCTTCGGACGACATTTTGGCCGGACCGGGGACGCCCCTGGCTTCGAACAACGAGGTAGGTCCGCTGTACGAGCCAGGCCCGCCGCTCTCGAGGGCGTACAGCGTAGGAAGAGCACCTGCGCGTGCGGACTGAGATATGAACTTGAGCCCTATCGAAGCAGCGAGGGAGGCGATCTTCGAACTCCCCAAACCGTCCGGGCTGGTGTAGAGCGCAGTCTCGGAAATACCTGGGTGCGCTGCATTGCTGGTGATCGGAATTCCCGCCCTGTCCAGCCTGCGTTGCAGTTCGAGAGCGAACAGTAGATTCGCGAGCTTCGAATTGGCATACATCCGCTGCGGTTGATAACCGTTGGCGGCTTGCAGGTCGTCGAAGTCCAACTTCGGTCCTTGCTTGTGCGCAACCGAGGAGACGGTCACGACCGTTGCGTGATCTGCTGCACGCAGATTCGGCAGCAGGTGGCCGGTCAATGCGAAGTGTCCCAGGTGGTTCGTTCCGAATTGGAGCTCGAAACCATCCTTGGTTTCCGCTCTCCTCGCCGGCATCATCACGCCCGCATTGTTGATCAGAACGTCGAGGGTCTTCGGGGCGGACTCGGCGAACTCGCGGACCGAACCGAGGTCGGCGAGGTCGAGGTGTGCGGTGTCGACAGTACCTTCGGGTGCCTCCGCGGCGATTTTCTCTGCTGCCCTGTTCGCCTTGTCCAAGTTCCGGCAGGCCAACGTGACGTGGTCGCCCTGCTTGACCAGTTCGAGTGCTGTGAAGTAACCGATACCGGTATTTCCGCCGGTGAGAATGACATTTCGCTGCTTGTTGTCTGGCACGGGCAAAGGTTACCTTCGGCGATTCGGATCTGCCTATGACCGAAATAGGCGCAGGGTCGACATACAGCCGGTCGATCTACCGCCCGCTAGTTCCAGAGCACCGCGACAATCACATTCACGATCGCCAGTCCACCGGCAGCATGGACCAAGTTCACTACTGGCTCGGAGCGCTTCTGCCGGGCGCGGGCGATCTCGGCACAGGCGACGACGGCCAATCCGACGACCAACTTCACGCCGATCTTCCCCATGTTGTAGTCCTTGCCCAGAGAATCCACGCTCTCGCCCAATCCGACGAGGACGATGCCGGCCAAGAACGCGATCCGCGCGCCCCACACCATCACCTCGGTGATCCGCGGCGCCTTGATTACTGTCAGATACCCGCCCACGATGGCGGCCATTGCGACAAGGTGCACCAGCACCACGACGTTGTATACGAATTCCATACCGCCACCCTATCGGTGGAGACCAGCAATAATGAGCAGTCGAGGTGAAGTCGGACCACGTGTTCCAATCCTGATGATCGGGCGTAAGAGCGAACTTGCCGGACGGTAACGGAGCCTGCGGCGGGCGAAACGTCGCTAGGCAGTGCGAAATTCATCTCGAGCGAAAGGCCGTGGCACCGTGGGGCAGACGACAACGAGCGTGCTGACAGCCTTGGTGGTCACGGTTCTGTCGGTCGCGCTGATAACGACGGTCGCTCGTCGCCTCGTAGGTCTCCGCGCAGGGCTGATGCGGTCGGTAGTGGCCGCAGTGCTGGCGCTGGGTGCCGAGGTGGGTTTCGAGTCTCAGGTGGTGTGGCAGCAAACCTCGAATCGGCTGGCTTTCATCCCGTTGCAAATCGGGATCGTCGTCCTGGTCGCGTTGCTGTCTTTGGTCCTCATGGAGCTACTCGTCCCACAGGGCAGCCTTGCCCGCCCGGATCAGATGGCGCGGGCATTCCGCAGACAGATTTCTATGACCCGGCGCGGCTTACAACTCGTCGTGGTGGCGTTCAGGCACGGCCTGCCCCGGATGGCGCGCGTACGAGGGGGGCCGTTCGGTGGAACACCTGAGCAGCGGCGATCGCGGGCAAAGGAACTGCGCTCTGCCATGGAAGAAGCAGGGGTGGGATTCGTAAAGTTCGGTCAGATGCTCTCTACCCGGGCGGATCTGTTGCCTCGCGAGTACCTCGACGAACTGTCCCGACTGCAGCAGCAGGCTTCCCCCGTCGAGTGGCAGGACATCGCCCAGATCTTGCGCGACGAGTTGGGGTGCGCTCCAGAACTCGCCTTCGCGCGGATCGATCGCGAGCCGATCGCTGCTGCGTCGATCGCGCAGGTGCACCGCGCACGTCTGCACACTGGCGTAGAGGTGGCGGTGAAAGTGCAAAGGCCTGGCATCGGACCGTTGGTCGAGCGTGACCTCCAGATCGCTACCAGAACTGGACGCAAACTCGAGGATTCGACATCGTGGGGGCGCTCCATCGGGGTTGCGGCGCTGACGGAGGGGTTTGCCGACGCGCTGCGTGAAGAACTGGACTTCCGGTTCGAGGCTCGAAACCTCGCCGCATTGCGTGCGGTTGTCAGTAATCACGAGTCGATACCAGAAATTGTTGTGCCCGAACCATTCTTGGACTTCTCCACCGGCCGGGTCTTGGTCATGGAGTTCACTTCGGGTACGACGCTTGCCGCGAAGGGAGCCCTCGATGCCCTCTCTCCTGCCGAGCGCGAACGTTTGGCCCACACCTTGTTCGACTCGCTGTTACGCCAGGTAGTCGTCGATGGTGTATTCCATGCGGACCCGCACCCAGGAAACATTGTGCTGATGGACGCCGGCCGGGCCGCGTTCATCGACTGTGGCTCGGTCGGACGCATCGACTCGTACCTGCGCGCAGGTCTCGGGCAGTTCATGCTCGCACTCGAGCAGAACAACCCTGAACAGGTAAGTGATGCACTGTTAGGGTTGGTGGTTCGTCCTGAATACGTCGACGAGGACGCGCTGCGCCGGAGCATCGGGCGGTTCATGGCGCTGCATATGTCCGTGGGCACTGACCCGAGTGCGGAGATGTTCACAGATCTGGTCCGCCTGGTCTCCGACTATGCGCTCGTGATCCCCAACGAGGTGGTCGAGGCCTTCCGTGCAATCGGGACACTCGAAGGCACGGTGGCTGCGATCGCACCCGGCCTCAGTATGGTCGCCGAAGCCCGCGCCTTCGCTTCGCGGCAACTCACCGAGCGGCTCTCCCCATCGTCGCTGCAGGAGACTGCGAAAGACGAATTGATCACCGTGCTCCCGATCCTGCGCCGAATGCCACGGCACCTCGACCGCGTCGCCTCATCACTCGAAGCAGGACGGTTGAAGGTGAACCTCGGCTTGTTCTCCGACTCGCGCGACCGGAAGCTGATCGTGGGACTGGTCAATCAGGTCGTACTGGCGTTCCTGGGTGGGGTCGCCGGGATCATGGCCGTGGTGCTGCTGGCTAATCCGGGCGGGCCGCAGGTCGCCGAGTCGATCACCCTCTACGAGATATTCGGCTTCAACCTGATCCTTATCAGTGCGATCTTGTTCTTGCGTGTGCTCTATGTGGTGTTCGCGGGGAAACGTAACTAGCGCAGCGCGGTTCGCCGTTGTCAGGGCAACACCCCGGCTGTAATCGACTTGGTCGGTCAGGGGACGGGGATGGAAGTCCTCTTTCATGCCGCCTAGGGTGGGGTCATGTTCGTCAACTCAGCCGACACGTTCGTTGCCGACGCACTCCGCGGCCTGGTGGCTACCACCGGCGACATTACCTGGCAACCCGATCCAGGATTTCTTTCCCGACGCGACCGAATCCCGCAGGGCCAGGTCGCGTTGCTGTCAGGTGGCGGATCAGGCCACGAACCGATGCACGCAGGCTTCATCGGCGAGGGGATGCTCACCGCAGTGTGCCCTGGACTGGTGTTCACCTCGCCGAATGCACTACAGGTGCATGAAGCATCCAAGGCGATCAGCGCAGGCGGCGGCGTGTTGCACATCGTGAAGAACTACACCGGTGATGTGATGAACTTCCACATCGCGCGGGAGTTGTTGCGCGAGGACGGTATCGAGACGGATTTCGTTCTGGTCGACGACGACGTCGCGACCGAACGCTCCGATGGGGACGGCCCCGGCCGCCGCGGGACTGCAGCGACGGTGGTCGTCGAAAAGGTATGTGGTGCAGCGGCGCAACGGGGTGACTCGCTCGATGCGGTTGCGGCGCTCGGTCGGCGGGTGGCATCGAACTCGCGCAGCATGGCGGTGGCCCTGGGTTCGTGCACTCTTCCCGGTTCGGCTTCACCGTCGTTCGACCTGCCCGAAGACGAGATCGAATTGGGCATCGGTATCCACGGCGAGCGCGGAACGTCTCGTGTTCCGACGATGTCGGCGCGAGACATCGTCGCCGAGTTGGCGGGCGCCGTGGTGGCTTCGCTCGCGCTCGAACGCGGTGACACCGTGCTCGCCTTCGTCAACGGTCTGGGCGGCACCCATCCGCTGGAGCTGCATCTCCTGTTCGGCGAGCTAGCAGAGTACCTGTCGGACAAGGACATAACCATAGCCCGCACCCTCGTCGGGAGCTTCGTGACGGCGCTGAACATGGCAGGCGCTTCGATCACGCTCGTCCGTGTCGACGAGGAGATCCTCCAACTGTGGGATGCGCCGACATCCGCGCCTGGGTGGCCCAATGCTGCGCAATCGGAGTACCGAGGTGTCGGCGAGCGAGGCAGCTTCGGTCCGAGCTTCACCCCTAGCGTAACCAGCAGTGACACAAGCGTATTCGTGGGTGAATGGGTATCGAGTTGGGTGCGGCGAGTGCTCGACGAAGAGCCGGCATTGACAGATTTGGACCGGAAAGCCGGGGACGGGGACTTCGGAACCAACATGGTGGCCGCGCTCCATCGGCTCGATCTCGACAGCATGCGCGAAGAACTACCGGCTGCAACGGTATTCGAGGCAGTGTCCGAGGCGTACCTGGGTCACGCGGGCGGAACGTCCGGTGCGCTGTTCGGGCTATGGTTTCGGCAGTTCTACCGTGAACTCGGTGAGGCCGTTGACCTCGACGCCATCGTGCGCGCCGCACGGAACGGACTGGACAGCATCACCGAACTCGGAGGCGCGCAGGTCGGCGACAAGACGATGGTCGACGCCCTTGCTCCTGCCGTGGCAGCGTTGGAAGAGGCAGCGTTGGAAGAGGCGGCGTCACTGGTGGCCGGACTCTATGCGGCCGCCGCGGCTGCCACGGAAGGTGCCGCATCCACCAGTGAATTGACGGCGAACCGCGGCCGCGCGTCGTACGTCGGCGAGGCGGCCCGCGGTGTCACCGACCCGGGCGCGCTGGTGATGGCGTGGTACTTCGAGGCAGCGTCGGATGCTGCAGAGTCAGTGCTCGCCCAGTGAGGAGAGAAACACTCGCGCCAGTGCTTCGAGGCCGGCTTGATCGTCGGCGTCGAATCGATTCGGTCTCGGGCTGTCGAGGTCGAAGACTCCGATCAACTTGCCATCGCGGCTGAGTGGAACCACCAACTCCGATCGCGTAGCAGCATCACAGGCGATATGTCCGGGGAAGGCATGGACGTCCTCGACACGCTGTGTCTCGAGGGTTGTCGCTGCGGCCCCGCACACTCCTTTGTCGAGTGCGATCCGCACACACGCAGGCTGCCCCTGAAACGGTCCGACGACCAGCTCGACGCCGTCGTACAGGTAGAAACCGACCCAGTTGACCTCGGGGAGCGCCTGATAGACCAGGGCCGAAATGTTGGCGGCATTGGCGATCCGATCCGACTCCCCGGACACCAGTGCTCGAGCCTGCTGCAGCAATTGGGCGTACTGCTCGGTCTTGGTACCGGCAAGTGAGGTGGCGGTGAACGACATGGGCCCGAGTCTATTTCTTCGGAACCTTGCGCCCGGCACTGAGGCGACCTGCCGCGAACCCGACAGCGAACAGCACCAGCAGGATCAGCCACAGTGGTGAGGTGACGTTCAGCCAGAACAGCTCGATGGTGGTGCTGTACCGGTTCTGGGCGATGAATACCGCCGCGAGAATCACCAGGACGATGGATATCCAATGAGTTCGGACGATGCCCAGTGCTCGATCTTTTCCCGACATACACCGGAAAGCTACCTTCTCAGAGCGACTCTCGGTGGCAAACCGCACACAACTTTCATGTTCACCGAGCCCCATCGCGGCCTACGCTTACGCCGAGGACTATGAGATACAGCGACATTCCCCCGACTTGAATCCGCTGCGCGATACCGAGGCCGTACTCACCGGGCAGGTTGTCGGCGATCATCAACCACGCCGTCGCGACCGAGGTGACGATCAGAACCGCTGTGCCAGCAGTGCGCAAGAGCGGCATCGACCGGTACCGAAACGACGCTATCGTGAACGCGAGCATGGCGGTGAACACGGCAAACACTGCGATCGTGCTGGTGAGCGCATGAATGTGGTGCAACTGTGGAAAGAGACCGCTCGGCTCGACAGGGCAGCCGGGGTCGTTCTCGGCCACACACTCGATCGGCAATTGGGAATCTGCGATCGTGGCAATCCCGAAAATGCCGAGAGCGATCCAGCCGACTGTCGTGAGGCGATGTCGTCGAATCCACCACAACCCCAGGACCGCGGCGAGGACGAGGAGCAGCCCGGTGATCAGATCGGCCGTGCCGAAGAACTCCTTGTAAGGCTGATCCGCGGCATCGAGCTCACTGAGAAACGAGTGCGCCGGATCCAATCCTGTGTCGAGGAAGAACTCCGCCACCCATGCCGAGTACAACAGCCCGGCGACTATCGAAATCACCATCAGTGTGGTGGCTCTCCGTCGCGTCACTCCCGCCACTCTAGTTCTCCGGCGGCGCCGAGCCGTCTTCGTCGAGCGCCCGAGTGACCTTGTCGGCTGCGTCTCGGGCCACCTCGTGCTCCCATACGCGTACGACGGTCCACCCCGCAGCATCCAATCGGGCATCGGTATCGCGGTCGCGGACGACATTGGCGGCAAGTTTGTCGGTCCACCACTGCGCGTTGTTGCGGGGTGAGGTGGCGTGAAGAGGGCAGCTGTGCCAGAAACAACCGTCGACGTACACGGCTACTTTGCGTCGTGGGAACACGACGTCGGCGCGCCGACGTAAACCTTTCAGCGGAGCCCGATCGACGAAGTACCGCAGGCCACGGCGATGGAGTTCACGACGCAGCGCCAGCTCTGGGCCTGTATCGCGCCGACGTTGCTTGCTCAGACGCGCGCTGGTTGCGGCATCGGTGCGCGGACGATCGGCCACCTGAACTAGCTGTCTTCGCTGTCTTCGGGTTCGGACCAGGTGGGCGCAAATCGGTTTCTGCGCTCGACCTCGCCGTGCACAAGAGCGACGAACTCATCGAACGACAATGTCTGGGCGTCGGAAGGTCGTCCGTTCCGCGGTGGGGACTCGTCGACGTCGAAGAACCGAACCTCACCGCGATCGGGGCCGTCCGTCTCGTAGAGGCCGATGAACACCTTCTCGAACAGGTCGTAACGAGTGTCCTCGGCGCCCAGATCGACCCACATTTTCCCGGTCCCGCCGACGACCGGACGCTTTCCGCGGCCGGATCGTTTGGACAGCGTCGTCACATGATGTGCGAACGAGGACTTGCCGATGTCGCTCGCCTTCGCCGGATCCCCGTCATCACACGTCGACAGCGGCTCGAACATGACCGCGATCAGGACGCTGTACGGCTGGCGCTGATGCAACACCATCGCCTCACCGCGCAGTTCGTGGTCGTTTCGGACGATGTTCTTGGTCCAACGCCCCAACTTGCCGGTCCTCGGGCTGTAGTCCTGGAAGCTGTAGGTCTTGATCGACACACAGAGAATCAGGCCCAGCGTCGGGTCGAGCGCCTTGACGTCGAGTCTCTTACGACCCTTCGCGACGTCGACCTGCGCTTCCTGGCCCATCCCCATCGCGTCGGGAGTGATTCCCGGATAGTGGGGCCGCAAAGCGTCGGCGACCGTCTGCGCGAGATGGTTCGACAAGCGTTGGGCGTAGTTCTTCTTGTCGCTGCGGTCTGCGCTCGGAGATGGCTTGTCTCCGGCCAACGTCAATGGCCGCGCCAGCGCAGGGGGGTCCGGAAACAAGTGATCGCTCATGCGGCGCGAGGTGTGGGGTGCCCGCCCATGCGGTCGAGGTGGCTCTCCACGTCGTCGAGGAAACCCGGAACGAATCGAAGGTTGCCCATCTTCGCGCGCTTGAGGAAGCCCGCGGTGGCCCGAGCGGACAACAGCCGAGAGTCGTCGAGGAAGTCGCTGAGGTCCTCGTACGGCTCGTGCACGGGCCAGGTGGATCGGTGGACTCGGAACGAAGAGCCGTTGCGTCCCCAGGCGGCCGTCGGCCAGGCCTGCCCAGGTAGAAGCGGGGTGTCCTCGGAGTCGTCGTGTGGCTGCGGCCGATCCAGCTGCGAGGCGACCCACGACGCCATCCGCACACTGACCGCATTGCCGACGAGCTTCCACCGATGGCCGGCCCGTACCCCGGGCAGCGACAGCGCGGGCGCCGTCCAATCCGGGTCGAAGCCCTGCAGGCGTTCGGCGCCGATGATGCCCGGCGTCACGATCTCCCCGGACGGCAACCGGATAGCAGGTGGACTGGCGATGCCGATCGACGATCCGCCCTTGAGCGTCGGGACGGCATTGATGGCCCAACCGAGCCCACGGGTGCCCTCGGTCCAGTAGAAACCACACGGCTGCTCACTCGGGTCGCCCTCGGGCACGGGACCCGCGTCCTGCCCGAACAGCACCTCTCGCGGATCCTCGGTGCGCGAGGCCAGCATCAAAACCCGCTGGCGACGCTGCGGAAGCCCGAACGACCGAGCGTCAACGACGCGGTAAGCCCACGTGTAGCCGAGATCGGACAACGCGTCGGTGATGTGACGCATCGCCGCGCCCCGGCTCAGTTGCAGCATGAAGGGGACATTCTCGATCAGTAGCCAACGCGGTCCCTTACGTCGCTTGACGAGGCGAAATACCTCGTCGACGAGCCCGGAACGAGATCCGGTGATACCCGCAGTGAGGCCGGCCTGAGACAGATCCTGGCAAGGGAACCCCGCCGCGACCAACTCGGTGCCCGAAGGCAACGATCGCAACTTCGTCACGTCACCGTGCACGGGAGTATCGGGGAATCGAGCGCCGAGAACGGCCTGTGCTCCCGGGTCGATCTCGCACAGCAGTTCGGTGGACCACCCTTGCTCCGAAAGCCCCAACTCGAGCCCGCCGATCCCGGCGAACAGCCCGACCATCGATCGTGAACTCACGGGCACCCTTCTGTGATTCTTGAAACTGATCGGACTCTTGTAACTGATCGGACTCTGAAACTGATCGGACTCTGTAACTGATCGACACCCAAATTCATGGAGAACGTTACTCGAGACCTCCGACAGGTTAGGCGAGGCGCACGGTGAGGCGCACGAGCTCTCATGCCGTGGAATGTGGCGGCCCGAAAATCGGTTGGTCGAAGAACTGCGGAGTGAAACCATTCCTCTGACAGTGCGAAGGAGTTTCAAGTGTCGACGAGTGTGCTCGAGCCCGAGGTAGGGACGGTCGATTCGTCGTCCTCGAATCCTGAGGAACGCAGTTCGTTGGCACGCTTTCTGCCGTTCATTGCACCGTATCGGTGGTATTTTTTCGTCTCGATCGCCGTGTCGTTGGTGGCGACTCTCACTGGGCTGGCGATTCCACTCGTGATCCAGGGCGTCATCGACGGCCCCATCACCGAGGGCAACGTTGCGGGCGTGTGGTGGCCTGCGGCATTGATTTTGCTGCTGGGCACCATCGATGCCGTGGGTATCTGGATTCGACGCTATCTGGTGTCCGGGCCGTCGAGTCAGTTCGAGATTTCGGCACGTGCAACGGTCTTCGAGAAGTTGCAGCGACTGTCGGTGTCCGCGCACGAAGGCTGGGAATCCGGCCAGTTGCTCTCACGCGCGATAGCGGACCTGTCGGCGCTACGACGTTTCGTCGCCTTCATCGGTCCCTTTCTGATCATCAACACGGTGACGCTGGTCGTCGGGCTGGGCGTTCTGTTCGTCCAATCCTGGCAGCTCGGTCTCATCATGGCTGTGACGACTGTTCCGCTCGTGATCATCTGCGCGCGTTTCGAGTCGCTCTATCGCGTTCTCGCGCGGAATGCGCAGGATCAGGCAGGCGATGTCACGACCACTGTCGAGGAATCCATTCAGGGAATCCGGGTGCTCAAGGCGTTCGGCCGGAGCGCGCATCTGGGCCGAAGATTCCTTTCCGAAGCAGCGACGCTGCGTGGCACCGAACTGCGAAAGGTTCGATATCTCGCGATCCTGTGGTCGCTGATCGTCGGCATCCCGCCGATCGGAATCGGGCTGATGCTCGCCTTCGGGACCTACTCGATCGTGGCGGGCACGATGACAGCAGGAATGTTGGTCGCGTCGATGGCCATCGTGTCTTTCCTGCTGTGGCCCATCGAATCGTTCGGATTCCTGCTCGCCGAGCTGAACAATGCACGCACGGCCGCGGATCGTTACTGGGAAATCATGGACACACCCGAGACGATCAGTGAACCTGTTGCGCCGGTGCCGCTTCCGAAAGACGTGCATGGAACGTTGGCGTTCCATGGCGTCGGCTTCACGTTTCCCGACGCGTCGGCACCTCTGTTGACCGATGTCGACTTCCGGATCGAACCGGGTGAGACGGTCGCGCTCGTCGGGGTGACGGGTAGTGGGAAGACTGCGCTGACCAATTTGGTGCCGCGACTCTACGACGTCACGGCGGGTGCGATCACGATCGACGGTATCGACATCAGGACGTTGGCGCTCGAGGACCTGCGTTCGGTGGTGTCGGTTGCGTTCGAGGATCCGGTCCTGTTCTCGGCGAGCGTGCGCGAGAACATCGCACTCGGTCGGCCGGGTGCATCGGATGTCGACGTCGAGGAAGCGCTGCAGATCGCTCATGCCGTCGAGTTCGTGGATGAGCTGCCCTGGGGGCTGGACACTCGAATCGGGGAACAGGGTATGAGCCTGTCCGGTGGGCAGCGTCAGCGATTGGCGCTGGCGCGGGCGGTGCTCGGGAAGCCGCGAATTCTGGTGCTCGACGACCCGCTCTCGGCCCTGGACGTCAACACCGAGGCTTTGGTTCAACACGATCTACGACGCGTCCTGACTCATTCGACGACGTTGCTGGTCGCGCACCGGCCGTCGACTGCTGCGCTCGCGGATCGGGTGCTGTATCTGGAGGAGGGAAGAATTGTGGAGCAGGGGACGCATGAGCGCCTTCTGGCGTCGTCGCCGAGGTACCGCCACGTCATGGGTTCGATCGAAGCGGGATCTGTCGATGGCTGAGCAGCAGAGAGTCGGTGATTGGCGAGGCGTCGGCAACGAGGATTCCGATGTCGATTCGACGGGCAACCTGGTCCTGGCGGCGAGGTCTCGTCGACTCTTGGCGTCGTTGGTTCGGCCGTACAAGAAACAGGCGTTGCTGGCGCTGGTGGTCATCATCGTGGACAACCTGGCGTTCGTCGCCGGTCCACTGTTCATCGCATACGCGCTCGACAACGGGATCTCCGCTGCACAGGACGGCCGCTGGATGCCGCTGGTATGGACGGTACTGGGCTACATAGGATTCGGCGTTCTCGGTGCGATCACCACGTACACTTTTCTGATCGTGTCCGGGCGGCTCAGCCAATCGATCCTGTTCGATCTGCGTAAACGCGTATTCGTGCACGCGCAGCAGTTGAGCTTGTCGTTCCACGAGAAGTACACCTCTGGCCGGCTCATCTCGCGATTGACCAGCGATGTGGAATCGCTGCAGACGTTGCTCGAAAGTGCCTTGAACGACGCCTTGTCCGCGGTTCTGTCGATCGTCACCATCGCGGTCATTCTGGTGTATCTCGATATGCCGCTCGCACTTGTGGTGCTGGCAGGCTTCGTTCCGCTGGTTCTGGTGACGCGGTGGTCGCAGCGCAAGCAGCGCACCGGATATCGACGCACACGGGTGGCCATTGCAAAGGTCGTCGTCCATTTCGTCGAGTCGATGGGTGGCATTCGCGCGGTACAGGTTTTCCGCCGGGAGCAGCGTAACGATGCGATCCTCGAGGTAGAGGACAGTGAATACCGAGACGCGACGACGTCTGCGCTGCGCGGAATGGCGAGCTACACCGGCATCGTTCGGTGGATCGGCAATCTCACGCTCGTGATCATCGTGGTGTTCGGTAGTTACCGGGTGATCAACGGCCACATGGATATCGGTGTGCTCGCAGCGTATGTGCTGTATCTGCGCCGGTTCTACGGACCGTTGGACGAGTTGGCGCAGGTGTTCAACTCGTATCAGTCCGCAGCGGCCGCACTCGAGAAGATCTCCGGAGTGCTCGAGGAGGAGCCGTCGGTGCAGTCGCCCAAAGATCCGGTGTTGCTCCGCTCTGCACAGGGAGACATCGACTTCGGCCATGTTCGGTTCGCGTACAACACGGACCGCGTGGTGCTGCCGGAATTCTCGTTGCACGTACCGGCCGGACAGGTCGTGGCGATGGTCGGCGCGACCGGTGCAGGAAAGTCCACTCTCGCAAAGCTTCTCGCACGCTTCTACGATCCGACAGAGGGCACGGTCAGCCTCGACGGAGTGGACCTCCGCAGACTCGACGACGAGAACATGCGCGAGCACATCGTCATGGTGACCCAGGAATCGTTCCTGTTCTCCGGCTCGGTCGCCGACAACATCAGACTCGGCAGGCCCACCGCCACCGACGAGGACGTGCGGGCAGCAGCAGATGCCGTCGGGCTCACGGAGTTCATCGCCACACTTCCCGACGGAATCGACACCGACGTCCGAAAACGAGGCGGCAGGCTCAGCTCAGGCCAGCGGCAACTCGTCGCGTTCGCCCGAGTGTTCCTCGCCGCGCCAGCGGTGATCGTCCTCGACGAGGCGACCTCGAGCCTCGACATCCCGAGCGAGCGATTGGTGCAGCGCGCCCTCGAAACGATTCTGAGGGGGCGGACCGCGTTGATCATCGCGCACCGCTTGTCGACAGTTGCGATCGCCGATCGCGTCCTGGTGATGGATAACGGCAACATCGTCGAGGATGGGACTCCGGATCAACTCATCGCCCGACACGGCAGGTTCGCCGAACTGCACGACGCGTGGGAAACCAGCCTCGTCCAGTGAGTGCGCTTCCTCGGGCAGTGATGATGGGTGAGGTAGCTTGGCTGCGTGCAATTCAGTGCGTTCGAGGCCTATGCCGCCGAGGTGGGGCTGGCCGCAGCGGTGACTCCCGAGATGCACAACAGTGACTACGAGTCGGGCATTGCCCAGATCTGCGACGAGGCGTGGCATATCCGGACTGCGCGAAACACCCCGACCAAGCCGGGCGCTTTCGTCAGCTACTGGCAGCGAGACACGGATGGAACGACGATGCCGTTCGGTGAAGACGATCTGGCCGCGGGCCTGCTTGTCTTCGTGGAAAAACGGGGCCGACGCGGCGTGTTTCGGTTCACCCGCGCGCATCTTGCCGAACTCGCCATCACCTCAGGGAAGCGGCCGGGCAAGCGTGGGTTCCGGGTGTATCCGAGTTGGTGCACCGGGCTGAATGCTCAGGCCACGGCCACGCAACGTGCTCAGGCGTCCGCGTTCGAGGAGTATTGAGCTCCGGCCCGCCCTAGGTCCATGGCGTGATGGGCGGTTTCACCCACATGATCTTCTCGTCGGCATGCTTCGGCTTGGCCGCGGGATGGTTCGGGTTCGCGAGCGCCCACGCGCACTTGCTGTCCACCAACTCGGCGGCAATGGTCCACGTCTCCATCGTGCTCGGCGGCGAAATGTCGGCTGCACGGGCGAGCTTGCGTCGAGTGGCGTCGGTCAGCTCGAGAAGCTCCTCCGAGTCGATGCCGCGTTCCCAGAGGAAGCGTGCGAGGGCTGTCGCCTTGTCTCGTCTACTTTTCGCCGCCTGCTCGGAGTGCGCGAAATCGAAGTCACCTGCAGTCACGACGACAACCCTAGTGAAGGTGAGGAGTTTCGAACATCGGGTTCGATGTAATCGACACCACCGCAAATCTGCCCGAAATGTCGGATTACGACTCCTGTAACCGTGAGAGGCAGGACTCCGTCAGCCGTACCCGGAGGATAAAAATCGCTACCGCTTGTTCTACAGGGGTCCGTGTCGCTTACCGTAGTCGGGTGACCACTCCAGCCCCGGGTGAACAACGCGTTTCCCCCCCAGTAAAACCAGGTCTTTCCGCAGGCTCCGCGCCAGAACCCCTGGGTTCGTCGGCGCCGGCCTTTCCTGCCATCTTGACGTGGCGGGCACACGACGCTCCCCGGATGGAGTCGGTACGCGTCCAACTGAGCGGCAATCGCATCAAGGCAGCCGGACGGATCATCGGCGGTGCCTGCGCGGAGCATCCGGCATTCAGCGCGTCGTACGACCTGGTGACCGACGAAAACGGCATCACTCGCAGGCTCTCGCTGCGAACATTCGTCGCGGGAGGCGAGAAGCAGGCTTCGGTGAGTCGCGACAACGAGGGCTACTGGATGATCGAGAACTCGTCCAACCATCAGCGGTCCACCTACAATGGGGCGCTCGATGTCGACGTCGTGTTCAGCCCATTCTTCAATACGCTGCCGATTCGTCGGCTCGAGTTGCACACCGATGCCTCCGACGTGCAGGTTCCCGTGATCTACGTCAACTTGCTCGACTTGTCCATCCAGCAAGCCGAACTCACCTACAGCAGTGGCGCCGACGGCATCCACGTTCTTTCACCGGTCTCGACATCCACACTGAAGGTCGATTCCGACGGATTCGTACTCGACTACCCGGGGCTCGCCGAGCGAATCTGACGGATCACTCCGCCTTTTCTTCCCGCGGAGCCGAATTTTTCGCGCCACTGATCATCACCCGGTTCGATGCCGGTGATATCGAATCGCTGGTGCTCCTCGTAGAGGGTGCGCGCGCGATGCCCGGCTGTCACGAGCGTGCGCGTCGACCCGTCCGTTGCCAGTTCCTCGCGGGCCCGGGTCAGCACGTCGAGCGCTTCGTCGAGCGCGTCGGTGAGGGCGGCGGAGTTTGCCTCGCACATCGCACTGACCAGAGCCGGTGCCGTCGACGCGACGCGCGTTCCGTCACGAAACGAACCTGCTGCCAGACCCAACGCCAGCGGGCTGCCGGAGGCCCCGACGAGGGCGAGCGTCTCGGCCAGGAGATGCGGAAGATGTGAGATCCGGGCGACAGCGCGGTCGTGCTCACCGCTTTCGACGGGTACGACGACCGAACCGCAGTCGAGTGCCAGCGATGCCACCTCACGCCACACCTGCGGGTCGACGCCGTCGTCGACGCCGACAGCCCAGACTGCGTCTCGAAACAGTTCCGGATCGGCGGCGGACCAACCCGACTGGTCGGTGCCGGCCATGGGATGCCCGCCTACCCACCGCTCGGACAAACCCCGTCGTGACACTGCCGCCGCTACCTCGGCTTTGACGCTGACGACGTCGGTGAGCGCATTGTTCGGTGCATGCTCTGCGATGGCGGCGAGGATTGCGTCGACTGCGGGCATCGGGACCGCGATGACGATCAGCGCACCGGACTCGGCGGCACGGGTGAGCACCGCGGTCAGATCGGTACCGGTGTCGTAGCCGGCTTCGACGGAACCGGCGATCGCGTCCGCGGACCGGTTGTATCCCCATGCGATCCGGCCACCTCGAACGGCAGCTTGCAGAACCGATCCACCGATCAGGCCGAGTCCGAGAACGCACACAGGGGCAGTAGTCACCCGAATAGATTGACACACCGTTCGAAACGGCGTCTTGACGGCGGACTTCAGTTTCGGTGGTCCTCACGACTACCGTTGCGCGCATGGCTGCACAGCGCGGGAGCAACAACTCCGCCAAGGCGAAGAACGACGACGGTCCGGATGACAACAGTTACGACGACCTGGACGGCTTCGGCGTTGCCGTCGTCCGGGAAGACGGCAAGTGGAGAGTGACACCGCTACCGATGTCGGCATTGACGTCGTTGTCGGCGGCGGAAACCGAACTACGGGAGATGCGCAGCTCGGGCGCGGTATTCGGGCTACTCGACATCGACGACGAGTTCTTCGTCATCCTCCGGCCCGCGCCGTCGGGCACACATTTGCTGATCTCCGATGCCACCGCTGCGATCGAATACGACATCGCTGCCGAGGTACTCGACGCACTCAACGTCGATATCCCCGATATCGACCCGGATGACCTCGATGACATCGAGCCCTGGGAAGAAGGCAATCTTGCGTTGCTGGCCGATCTAGGCCTGCCTGAAGCGGTCCTGGGCATCATCGTGGCCGAAACCGATCTCTATCCGGACGAGCAGCTCGGTTCGATCGCAGAGCGACTCGGCTTCCCCGACGAACTCGCGGCCGTTCTGGACAAGTTTCCTCGGTAGTCCGGCGTGGTCGACGAGGATCTGATCCGAGCGGCACTGGCCGCTGCGGGGGATGCGTCCGATCGTGACGTTCCGGTCGGCGCAGTGATCTTCGACGCCGACGGACGCGAACTGGCCCGTGCCGCGAATGCGCGCGAGTCCACCGGGGACCCGACGGCTCACGCCGAGATTCTGGCGCTGCGGGCGGCCGCCGCTGTGCACGGCGACGGGTGGCGGCTCGAAGGGTGCACGCTGGCCGTGACCCTGGAACCCTGCACGATGTGCGCCGGCGCACTGGTCCTGGCTCGTGTCGAAAGGGTGGTCTTCGGGGCGTGGGAACCGAAGACGGGCGCCGTCGGATCGCTGTGGGATGTCGTTCGAGACCGCCGACTCACTCACCGACCGCACGTCCGTGGTGGGATTCTCGAAGGGGAGTGCGCTGCCACCCTGCGTGAATTCTTCGCCCGCGAACGCTTATGAACTTCTCATGTTTGACGGCTGCACCCACGGGATAAGCCCCTAGAGCAAGGGGCGCGGTACCCGCGCTCGGTAACTCCATTGCCTAGGAGGCACTAATGGGACTCGACGACAAGATCTCGAACAAGACCGAGGATCTGGGCGGCAAGGCAAAGGAAGCTGCCGGTTCGGCCACCGGAAACAAGGACCTCGAGAACGAGGGCAAGGGCGATCAGGTCTCTTCCGCAGTCAAGGATGGCGCGGAGAAGGTCAAGGACGCAGCCTCCACCATCAAGGACAAGCTCACCGGACACTGATCCACTAACGCTGAGCTGGCGATTTAGTGTCGCGCCGTCACTGCGGTACAGTTTTCCGCGGTGGCGTGTCCGAGCGGCCTAAGGAGCGCGCCTCGAAAGCGCGTGACGGGTAACCCCCGTCCGAGGGTTCAAATCCCTCCGCCACCGCCAAAGCTCCCCACCTGCATCACGCAGGTGGGGAGCTTTTTTTGTGCCTTCTTCGCATGCCCTCCACAACTACTGCTCCCGAAATCGTGGCGCAAAGCGTGGAATTGCTCTACTCTACCTAGAGCAGCTAGCTAAAAAACTAAGACAGCAAGTTCGAATGGAGTCCGATGGCACGCGCAGGGGTGACGCTTTCTCGCTTGACCGAGGTGGCGGCGGACATGGCCGACGAGATCGGTTTCCAGAACGTGACAATGCTCGCTGTGGCCCGCTCGTTCGGCGTCAAGGACGCGAGCCTGTACTCGCACATAAAGAACCTGCGAGAATTACGCCAGCGGGTATCCGTCGCGTCGTTGTCCGAGCTCGCAGACCGTGTCTCCGACGCCTTGGCCGGCAGGGCGGGCAAGGACGCACTCGTCGCATTCGCGAACGCCTACCGCGACTACGCCAGGGAGCATCCGGGACGCTACGCATCGACGCAATTCGACCTCGACCCGGACGTGGCAGCGGCCAGTGATGCCCGACGGCATTCGGCCATGTCGCGTGCTGTCTTGCGTGCCTACGCTCTCGCCGAACCGGACGAGACCGATGCGGTCCGGCTGCTGGGCAGTACGTTTCACGGTTTCATCGCGCTCGAGGCTGCGGGTGGCTTCGCGTACACCCCGCGTGAATCCGAGGACTCGTGGAAAAGGGTGCTCGACGTGCTTCACCACGCACTCGAACATTGGCCGACACTTACCAAGGAGTGATATCACCATGGACCCTGTCACCGAACAGGACATACGCGCGTCATTCGTCAACTGTTCCAAGGGGGACACGAAGCGGATGAGCGTTCCACGTGACCTCGACGAAAAGCGTTGGGAAGAACTGGATTTCCTCGGATGGACCGATAGCTCATACGCGGGCCGCGGCTACCTCGTCGTTCCGCGTCCAGCAGGTGTCATCGGCATTGCGTTGCGTTACGAGACAACAGGATCCGATCGAGCACAGATGTGCACGATCTGCACGACCACGCATTCGCGGGGGAACGTGTCGCTGATGACGGCGAAGAAGGTCGGCGAATCAGGTCGACGTGGAAACACTGTCGGCACGTACATGTGCACCGATCTCGCATGCTCGCTGTACGCGAGAGGTAAAAAGACCCCGGCGCTGGGCAATCGATACCGCGAGAACCTCACTCCCGAGGAGCGTGCTGGGCGAGTGAGGGAAAATATCGAACTGTTCGTCCATCGACTCTATATCTGAGTACGGGTGAGCCCAGCGGTCGAAACGCTTGGAAACGGCAGCTGCGTTCAGCAACTTCCGTTTCCAGCGGCACTGAGTCCGCGCACAATTTCCTGCTGATCCTCTACCGACACTGTCGACCAACTCGGATTGGATTCCATTTTTCCTCTCATCCCCACGACGGACTGTTCCCGGCTAGCTGCCCCTGTCGATTCCAACGCGTCGATCGCGGGAAGGAAGCGCTGACAGATGTCGAGGTACAACGCTTCGCCATGCGGCATATCCGTTCCTTCCGGCGGTAGAGCCACGTTCGCCTCCGGTGCCGGCATCGGCTCGGGGGATCCGAGCGGCGTCGCGACCGGGGGTAAATCTGCTCCCACATCCTCGGGCAGCGGCTCGGGTGATCGCGGTGGCGTCGCAAGCGGGGGAGCCTCGGCTGCGGTCGAGGGCCCGGCGGGAGCCGAGGATGCAGGCGCAGTTGCGGAAGATGTCGCCGAGGTGGCCGGAGCCGAAGCCTCGCTCGACGAGTTGGGCGCCTCCGAACTGCAACCGGTGAGCGCAAGAATCGAGAGCACGCCGACCCACATCATCCGCATCATGAGCAAAGTATGTATCAGGGGAGTGGCTCGATCAGTTCAGCGATGCAGCGTGTTCGGCAATGGTATCGATCGACGTCGACCACGCCACCGACGTGGGATCGACGAAGTCACTATGACCCAGGCCGGGCAGAATCTCGAGCTCGGCAGAGTCTCCCACCGACCGAGCGGCCTCGACGTACACCTTGCTTTGGTTCACCGACACGGTCGCGTCGCTGTCACCGTGAATTGCTGTGACCGCGACGTCGGTCGGAAGATGGTTGATCGGCGATGCGATGCGATAGTTGTCGGGAACCTGGTCGGGCATGCCACCGAGGAATGCAGGGACAAACCTGTCGTTGCCGATGTTCGCTGCCCGCGCCATGTCGAAGACCCCGGCCATGATTGTCGCGCTGGCTGGACGGATGCGTGGTTGCGCCCCCGGCGCGGACGCGTCGAGTGTGTGTCGGCCGGCGATCCACGCCGCGAGTTGCCCGCCCGCGGAGTGCCCCGCAACCTGTACGCGGTCCAGATCCAATCGACCACCGGCGGCTTCCTGAACGGTGTTCGCAAGTGCTTCCGTTGCGTTGTCGACGTCGGCGAGGGTGTCCCGCCAGTCGACACCGCGGCGGTACTCGATGTTCCACACGGCGATTCCGCGATCGGCAATCGCCTGCGAAATGGGAGCGAAGTACGTCATGTCGTACTTCGCTTGCCAACCGCCGCCGTGGACCATGACCACAACGGGGAGTCCGTCGACGCCGTTGTCGGGGAGATAGAGATCTCCGATGTTGTCTTTGCTCGCACCGTACGCAAGTCGGATCGGTGGATCGGACTGTGCGGGGACCAGCGCAGGCGACGGCGTCGGAAGCGCCTGCGGCACTTGGGTCTGCTGGGTAGAGGTGCATCCGGAGAGAAGGGCGAGAGTTGTAAGGCAAGTGAGGGTTCGGCTTGATCTCACCGACTACCACCGGTCCAAGCGAGGAGTTCCTCGAGTGCCCAAGTGTTGATGATGCGTTCGGCCGGAACGCCCTGTTGTTCGGCTCGAATGCATCCGTAGCCCTGCCAATCCAATTGGCCCGGCGCGTGCGCGTCGGTGTCGATGGAGAACAGGCAGTCGCGTTCGAGCGCGATGTCGATGAGCCGCTCGGGTGGGTCCTGGCGTTCCGGTCGAGCGTTGATCTCGACCGCAGTGCCGAACTGTTTACAGCCTTCGAACACCACCTCGGCGTCGAACTTCGATTCCGGCCGAGTGCCGCGACCGCCCTCGACGAGCCTGCCGGTGCAGTGACCGAGCACATCGACGTGGGGGTTGGCGATTGCGTTGACCATCCGCCGCGTCATGGTGTCCGAGTCGGCACGAAGGTTCGAATGCACGCTTGCCACAACGATATCCAGCTCGGCGAGCAGCCCTCCGTCTTGGTCGAGGCTCCCGTCGTCGAGGATGTCCACCTCGATTCCGGTAAGGATGCGGAACGGCGCCAGTTGCTCGTTGAGTTCGGCGACGACGTCGAGTTGACGGCGTAAACGCTCGGCCGTCAGTCCGTGGGCGACAGTAAGTCTCGGCGAATGGTCGGTAAGCGCGCAGTACTCGTGGCCGAGCCGGCGGGCCGTTCGCATCATCTCCTCGATCGGGCTTCCGCCGTCGGACCAGTTCGAGTGGGTGTGCAGATCACCGCGCAGCGCGGCACGTAGATCGTTCTCGCCGATCGGCTGTGCCTCGGCGCGCTTCTCCTCGAGATATTCGGGGACTTCTCCTGCGACGGCCTGCCGGATGATGAGGGAAGTCTTAGCGCCGATCCCCGGCAGAGCGGACCACGAGTCAGTTCTGTTGCGCTCCGAACGCGCAGCTTCGTCCAACGATTCCACGACGTCGGCTGCCCGTCGATATGCCTTGACACGGTGCGTGTCTGCGCGTGAGCGTTCGAGCCAATAGGCGATCTCGCGGAGTGCTTCGATCGGGTCCATGTCCCTATTGTCCAGTAGTCGCGTGCGGGTCGACCAACGCGGCGTTCGGCTGCCAGTCGTACACCACCGAGGTGCGCAGCACGATGTCCTGCAACGATCGCCTGCGCCCGTCGACAGCCGCCCACAACAGACCGAAAGCGAACACGACACAGAGCACGGCCCGTAATGCCGCCAACGGCCACCGCAGCACTCCGTGACGGGGGGAGACCAGTCGGACACCCATCAGAATTGCGCCGACCGTACGACCGGTCGTCGCCCAGCACAGCGTCAGATAGCCGATCGACAACGCAAGAAAGACCGAAATCGACAGGAATACCGCAGGAGAAGGAAAGCTGAAGGACTGCGGACTGAACAGCAACTGCATGAAGAGGGAGCCGACGTACACCGACCCCATCAGCGCCCCGACCACGGCGAGATCGATGAACGCTGCAACTCCGCGCGTGACGATCCCGGCCGGCCGCATGTCCTCGAATGAAGGTTGTGGATGGCTCATGGGGTCGCCGGACCTTGATCGCGTCCGAACAGCCGTCCGACGAAATGCGTCACCGCATCGTCGGCCTGCATTCCCTGGCTGCGGACTCCTCGCACAGCCTCGGCCGACAGCGACCCCGTCGACTCGCGAATGATGTCCGGCAGGTCGACGCCCTCGATCACGAAGTTCGCGAGAGCGATCAGGTCCACCTTGGCGATCGCGGAATCGAGGTTCACCCGCGCAACGGCGCGATCGAGGTCGACGGTCTCGATGATGGCATCGAGATCGACTCGACCGATGACGGCGGCAATGTCGACCCGCGACACGGCCTTGTCGAGGTCCACTCGGGCGACCACGCTGTCGAGATCTACCCTCGCGACAGCTCTGTCCAGGTCGACGCCCTCGACGATGGAATCGATATCGACGTTCTCTCGGATGAGCCGCGTCAGATCGATCTCGTCCAGGGCAGCAGCTACCACCTTGGTGATCGTGAGACGAATCAGAGCGTCCACGACTACAGCGGCTGCAGCTACCGCCCGCTCGCCGCGTACGGACAGAGCTTCGGCAGGTCCGGACAGCCCGGGGAGGCGGGTGAGCATGCGCAAGGATCCGCGTGCGGCACCTGCTGCCGTCACCGCCATGCCGGCAGCGAGGTTGATCAGTCGTACTTCGTCCGGCATACGCGCCACCACCTTGATCGTCGAATACCAGCATTCCAGTTCGGGAGGAGTTTTGGTACGGCTATCCAGTCCGAGCCCTGCCGGCGAAGACGGACGAATATCTCAGTAACTTGCCAGGCGCTAGGTCACCCATCGAGTTGAAGGTGCAACTAGCATCGGGTTGCATGACCAAGAAACGGTGGAGTGCGCTCGGGATAGTGGTCGTAGTGGCCCTCGTAATTCTCGTCGGACCCTGGATCTACGGCAAAATTTTCGCCGAGGACGACGCCCCTGCAGCTACCGTGTCCACGTCCGGAGCGCAGGCCGCGTCGACCGACGGCATCGACGGACGGTGGACGGTGGTCGCGGGAGACGCGGCCAACACGACGGCCGCGGGATACACCGTCAAGGAGGTCCTCAACGGGGCCGACGTCACGGTCGTGGGTTCGACCACCGAAGTGAGCGGCAGCGTCACCATCGCCGATAATTCGCTCACCGCGGGCGAGGTTGTGGTGCAGACGAATTCGATCAGTACCGACAATGGGCGGCGCGACAGCCAGTTCCGCGGAAACATCTTCGACACGGCCACCTACCCGACGGCAATGTTCACCATCGATTCGCCTGTCGATCTGTCGGCACTCCCGAAGGACGGAACTACCGAAACTGTCACAGCAGAAGGCACTCTGACACTCAAAGACCAGTCGCGGAAGGTCTCGGTTCAGATGGAGGTACTGCAATCCGGTGATTCGCTGATCGCGTCGGGAAGTATCCCGACGACGTGGAGCGACTACGGAATCGAACCGCCATCACTAGGATTCGTGACAGTCGAAGCAACCGGATCCGTGGACTTTCTGATCAACTCGAGCACTTAGAACACCGATTCGAGGAACGTCGATCCATGTGCCCCAGCCTCGTGGCAGGATTTGGGAAAGAAGATCACCTCGCGGAGGAGATGCACATGAAGATCACCGATATCATCGCCGACATTGCGGTACCCGATATGGGCGAGGCACGAAGCTTCTACACCGACTACCTCGGCCTGAGCGTCGAAGAGTTCAACCTGGGATGGGTCGCCCGGTACACGTCGCCGAGCACAGGAGCCCACATCCAAATTCTTACGCACGACGCGTCTGCCTCCGCCAACCCCGTCGTCTCGATCAAAGTCGACGACATCGACGCGGCCCTCGCCGAGGCGCAGGAGAATGGGTACGACATCGTGCATCCGCTGACCACCGAAACCTGGGGAGTGACTCGATTCTTCGTCCGGGCTCCGGATGGGAACGTCTTCAATATCGTCCAACAGCACTGAGAGAACGCCGTTTTGCCCGTGCCATCGGGTGTTTGGACTCCTACTTTGGCCCGTCGATACTCGACGCGTTCTCCCCGTCGGTTGCGGCGGTGCTGACGATGAACTTGCGGAATACAGTTTGCATGGATTCGACTACGAGAATGTGGCTGTCCAAGACATCGACGAGGTTGTTGTCACCGCCCACTGCTTTCAGCGAAAACTTCCGCGCCAGCGCCCGGCCGGATTCGAAGTCACCCATGCCTTTGACGTGCGCGAGTTCGTAGGCGCGATTCTTGCAGGTTTTCAGCAAATCGAGATACTGATCGCACGCCACATCGCACGCTCTTGCGGCGTCAGCAGTCAAGTAGAGGTGGCCATTGTCTGCTTCGGCAGCGAGGTCGTGCCAATGCGTTAGGAGATTCGGTTCGATTGATTTCGGGGGCACGTGTGCTCCTTTTGATGGACGCTCGACTGTTCACGATGGTGGAAGATACGATTCGACATCTTCCGTGTGTCGCCGGACGATCTCGCAAAGGTTCTGTCCGGCAGTATCGCTGGGGCTTTGACTGTTGGCAAAAATGATGACGACACCCTCTTCTGTGTCGAATGCGAGGTCGCAAATTCCCTTGCTGTCGGAAACCCTCAACCGGTAGAGCAGCGCTGCACGAGTACCGACCATGACGTCGGAGAATCCGACATTGTCCGGATTCGTTCGCACGTCGGCAAGGGTGAACTTTTGTGAAAATAGGACGTGATACGAGTACCGCGAAATTGTCGACGCGTCCTGCCAGTGGCATCTCTTCCAATCCTTGGTCGAAATCCCGATATCAGCCTCGGCGCGACGGGAGTCGGGATCGAGTCCGGTGCGCGCGATGGCGTCGTCGGGGATGGTGCAGGGGTCGAACTGGTCGGCCAGTGAGGGTTCGCCGGCGACCGCGTTGCCTTCGACGGGTTGGCCGCAGCTGGTGAGGAGGGTCAGGGCAGCGGCTGTTGCCAGCACTCCACGTCGCATCGCCCCTCCTTGATTGTTCCGTCGACAGATTAGACGCAGTCGAGACAGAAACGGTTCCCTTCCGCCGGCGCCTGAGCCAAACCGGTGAATTCGCTCGACCGCCCGGGTCTGCTTACTGGACCAACCAGATTCGAGGAGGATGCATCACATGCGTCGACTGCTCTATTTCCATGGTGCCGGCGGATACGTCGACGATCGCCCGATAGCGGAAGGGCTTGCGCACAGACTCGGGTGTGCCATGGAGATGCCGCACATCCCGGACCAAGATATGTCGTTCGAGGCATGGGCCACGATTGTCCGTACGTATCTGGACGCGATGAAGTCCGGGGATATCGTCGTCGGGCATTCTTTCGGCGCATCGATCCTGATACGTGTGCTTGCGGAGAAACGTCGAGCCATTCCGTCGAACGCAGTGCTGCTGGCGATGCCGGACTGGACGTCGAAAGGATGGGACGTCGAGGACTATGCGTTCACTGGACCGGAACCCCAAGTGGCGCTGTCGTTGCATCATTGCCGCGACGACGAGGTGGTGCCGTTTGACCATTTGAAGTTGCACTCGACCCGTCTACCCTCGGCGTCCGTGCACGAGCACCGATCGGGTGGGCACCAGTTCGTCGGCGTACTCGACACGATCGCAGCGAGTTGGACGGCATAAGCGTGCACCGTTTTTGTAAAGCATGCCGCCATGTTCGCGTGTGAGAAACGGTACGGGCTTAGCAAAAAGGGTGTCCGCTTCCAATGGGTGTCCGCTCCATCAGGCAGGAACTGGCTCATTTCCTATTCGAATGGTAGGAATTGGGGACATCCTACGAAGGGACCGACGGTGCACATTACCGCCAAGGCGGACTATGCCGTGCGGACGCTACTCGAGATTGCCGCGGCCGGCGGAGCTCCGGGAAAGGCAGAGGCGCTGGCGACGGCGCAGAACATCCCGCACAAGTTCCTGGAGTCCGTTCTCGCCGATCTTCGGCGAGCCGATTTGGTACGCAGCAGGCGTGGCCCGGACGGCGGTTACTGGTTGGCCCGTCCACCCGCGGAGATTTCCGTCGCCGATGTCATTCGAGCGGTCGAGGGCCCGCTGGCGTCGGTGCGGGGTCAGCGCCCGGAGGATGTCGACTATCCCGGTCCTGCTGAACCCCTCCGGTTGGTGTGGCTTGCTGTGCGATCGAACATGCGCGCCGTTTTGGAGGCTGTCTCTTTGGCGGAGATCGCCGACGATGACCTGCCGTCGCTCATCTTCGACCTGACCAGCGATCCGGCGGCGTGGGCACGACGCTGAAGTAGTTTTTGTGATGTGTCCTAGTTCATAAAAACTATTCGCTGTGACGCATTCGACATACTTGCAGTCGAGTGCAACATTGCAGAACTCTGCAAAGTCCGTAGTTTGGGTGGAGTGACTGTTCCCAACACCGGCCTTCGTGACCTGAAGAAGGCGGCAACCCGCGATGCTCTCGGTCTCGCGGCTGTCCGTCTCGGCACGGCTCGGGGACTGGACGCGGTCACAGCCGACGCCATCGCTGCCGAGGCAGGCGTATCCACGCGGACATTTCACAACTACTTCGCCAACAAGGAAGAAGCTGTCCTCCATCACATCGAGACATCTGCGCTCGAGTGGTTCGGCATGCTTCGTGCGCGGCCGGCGGAGGAACCGATCTGGGAGTCGCTGCGCTACATCGCCGTGTCGATCGTGACCGATCCCGAGCGTGATCTCGGCGAGACGTTCGCGGCCGCACAGCTCATCGAGTCCAATCCCGCCGTGATGGCCCGCAAGCTCGAAATTCATCAGTCGCTCACCCGCGTACTCGGCGAAGCGATCGCGCAACGAACCGGCACCGACATCGAGACCGATCTCTATCCGAACCTGCTGCAGATGGCCGTCGGCGCCGCTGTCGTTGCAGCGTTGACCCTCTGGACCAACGACACCTCGGGAATGCTCTCACCCAAACAGCTCGTCGAGGATGCATTCGATCAACTGCAAGCCGGCCTTCCGGCCCCGAATACAACGAAAACGAACTGAGGAACCAACCAGTGGCCACCTATCTATACCGAATCGGCAAGTTCGCTTACCGACGAAAAGGCATAGTCATTGCCCTGTGGCTCGCAATTCTGGTGCTGGCGGGCATCGGGGCGTCGACCCTCTCAGGTCCGACTGCCAACTCGTTCAATATTCCGGGCACTCCCGCGCAGTCCGCACTCGATCTGCAAGCCGAGCGATTCGGTAACGCCGAAGACCCGCTGACAGCCGTCTCCGCGAACTACGTCTTCGCAGCGCCTGATGGTCAAAGCCTCGACACGCCTGCGTACACCGCAGCGATCGATGCCACCATCGCCGAGATAGACAAGATCGCCGACGTCGAGGCCGCGGTCAAGCCAGGCGGAGAGAAGCCGCTGGTCGGACCGGTTGCTGGCAACAAAGCAATCGTCGAGCAGTACAACGAGCTCGCAGCCAAGGACGGCACTGCTCCCGACGTCGCGGCCGCCAATGCCGCAGCGCTGTCGCCGTTGAGTCCGGAGGGCAACATCGGCACGCTCGATGTCCCGATTGCCGCCGAACTCGCCGATGTCACCGACGATCTGCGTACCGCACTCGACGATGCTGCGCAGCCGGCACGCGATGCGGGCCTCACCGTCGAACTCGGTGGCAGTGTCGCCCAGGATGCGTCCCCACCGGGCGGGACGTCCGAAATCGTCGGCCTGGCCGTCGCCGCCATCGTGCTGCTCATCATGTTCGGTTCGGCCGCCGCGGCTAGCCTTCCGCTGATCACTGCCATCGTCGGCATCGGAATCAGCAGCCTCGCCATCACCACCGCGTCCGGCTTCGCCGATCTGTCCTCGTTCACCCCGATTCTGGCGGTGATGATCGGCCTCGCGGTCGCCATCGACTACTCACTGTTCATTCTCGCCCGCTATCGGCATGAGCTGACGCTCACCGATGACCGGGAGGAAGCCGTCGGACGCTCCGTCGGTACGGCAGGCTCGGCCGTCGTGTTCGCCGGCGCAACTGTGTTGATTGCGCTCGTTGCTCTGCGCGTCGTCGGAATTCCATTCCTTTCGCAGATGGGTCTGGCCGCGGCCTTCGCCGTGTTCACCGCAGTGCTGATTGCGCTGACCTTCCTGCCCGCAATGCTCGGCCTCTACAAGGGCAAGGCTTTCGCAGGCAAGATCAAGTTCGTCAACACCACCGACCCCGAAGATCCGAACGCGACGCCGACCAATGGCCTTCGTTGGGCACGCTTCCTGGTCAAGCGCCCAGCTCTGGGTCTCATCGGCGGCATCGTGCTCCTCGGCGTCATCGCAGGCCCGACGACCGGACTCTCGCTTGCACTGCCGAGTATTGCCACTGCCGACCCGGCGACATCGGTGCGTAAGGCTTACGACCTCGAAGGTGAAGGATTCGGACCGGGTAAGAGCGGACCGCTTCTGACCATCGCCGACGCCACCGATGTGGCCGACGCCGATCGCACTGCGGCTTTCCAGAAGGTCGTCGACGCGATCTACGAACAATCCGATGTGTCCAACGCTCAGGTCATCGCGGTGAACCCGGCCGGCGATACCGCTCAGATCATCGTGACACCGTCCAGTGGACCGAACAGTCAGGAAACCAAGGACCTCGTCGAAAACCTGAGGGCCGCGGAATCCGGAGTGAAGGAGAGCACCGGCGTCTCCTACGGCGTGACGGGTCAGACCGCGCTCGAGATCGACGTCTCCGAACGCTTGCAGGACGCGTTGGTGCCGTACCTGGCAGTGGTGGTCGGACTGGCGTTCGTGCTGCTGATGCTGGTGTTCCGGTCGATTCTGGTGCCTCTGACGGCCACCATCGGCTTCTTGCTCAGCGTTCTCGCCACGTTCGGCGCCACGGTGTTCATCTTCCAAGAAGGTGGCCTGGGGCTGATCAGCAACCCGCAACCGATCGTGAGCTTCATGCCGATCTTCCTCATCGGTGTGGTGTTCGGGCTCGCGATGGACTACCAGGTGTTCCTGGTGTCTCGCATGCGGGAGGAGTATGTGCACGGCGCATCTGCGAAGGACGCCGTCGTGAACGGGTTCAAGTACGGCGCACGCGTCGTCACCTCCGCTGCCGTCATCATGATCTCCGTGTTCGCGGCCTTCATGGCCGAACCGGACTCGTTCATCAAGTCGATCGGCTTTGCCTTGGCTGCCGCAGTCTTCTTCGATGCATTCGTCGTCCGCATGGTCATCATCCCTTCGGTGATGGCGCTTCTCGGCGACAAAGCGTGGTGGTTGCCCAAGTGGCTCGACAAGATTCTTCCCGACGTCGACATCGAAGGTGCCAAGTTGAACGCAGCCAGGCCGAAGGCCAAGGAGGAGCAACCAGTCACGGCTTGAGTCGAGATCGGCCGAAGGTTGCCTCGTACACCCCGAAAAGTGTGGAGACTGTTCTATATGTGCACGAGTAACCTTCGGCCGTCATGCTGATTCCACTGCTGAAGACCTATCTGGCCCCGTACAAGCGTTCGATTGCGGCACTGGTGGTGCTGCAGTTCGTGGCCACGGCTGCCTCGCTTTACCTACCGCGACTCAACGCGGACATCATCGACAACGGCGTCACTCGCGGGGACACGGACTACATCGTGTCCACCGGCATGTGGATGCTGGGTGTCTCGCTTGTTCAGATCGTCTGCTCGGTCGCGGCCGTGCTCATCGGTGCGAAAGCTGCCATGGGTGCCGGCCGCGATCTGCGGAAGTCCATTCTGCATCGCGTCGGGACATTCTCGGCACGTGAAGTCGGGCAGTTCGGCGCGCCGTCGCTCATCACCCGCAACACCAATGACGTGCAACAGGTCCAGCTACTGATCGTCATGGGCTTCACCATTTTGGTGATGGCGCCGATCATGTGTATCGGTGGGGTGGTGATGGCGCTTCGGGAAGACATCGGTCTGGCCTGGATACTGCTGATCGCGGTTCCCGGACTGGCAATCTCGATGGGACTCATCGTGGTTCGCATGGTGCCGGGGTTCCGGTCCATGCAGATCCGTATCGACGCAGTCAACCGCGTACTCCGTGAGCAGATCACCGGCATCCGCGTCGTCAGGGCTTTCGTGCGTGAGCGATTCGAGATCGATCGATTCGCCGTCGCCAACGACTCCTTGACCGATGCCGCGCTTCGTGTCGGTCGGTTGATGGCCCTCATGTTTCCGACAGTGATGCTGATCAGCAACGTGACCAGCGTCGCGGTGATCTGGTTCGGCGGCCATGCCATCAACGACGGAACCATGGAAATCGGTTCGTTGACAGCGCTTCTCAGCTACATCATGTTGATCCTGATGTCGGTCATGATGGCGTCGTTCATCGCGATGATGGTGCCGCGGGCGTCGGTATGTGCCGACCGCATCAGCGAGGTGCTTGCCACCGAATCTTCGGTCGTACTGCCGGCCGCGCCCAAGGCATTCGTGACGACGCCCGGCCGTGTCGAGCTGCGCAACGCCGAATTCTCCTTTCCTGGAGCGCAATTCCCCGTACTGAGCGGTGTCGACCTCGTCGCCGAACCAGGCAAGGTCACCGCCATCATCGGCGGTACCGGATCGGGTAAGACCACACTGATCAACCTGATCCCCAGACTCATCGACGTCACGGCGGGGCAGGTCTTGGTCGGCGGCGTCGATATTCGCGAACTCGACATCGACATCCTGAGATCGGAGATCGGCCTCATCCCGCAGAAGCCTTACCTGTTCTCCGGAACCATCGCCACCAACCTTCGATATGGCAAGTCCGACGCCACCGACGAAGAACTGTGGGAGGCGCTCGAGATCGCACAAGGTGCAGATTTCGTCCGAAAGATGCCCGACGGCCTCGAGACCGCCGTCGCGCAGGGCGGAACAACTGTCTCCGGGGGCCAGCGTCAGCGGCTCGCGATCGCACGGGCCCTCGTGCGACGCCCGAGCATCTACCTGTTCGACGACTCGTTCTCCGCGCTCGACCTCACCACCGATGCCAACCTCCGAGGCGCGCTGAAACCCGTCATGAAGGATGCCTGCATGATCGTTGTTGCACAACGCGTCTCGACCATCGTCGACGCGGACCAGATCCTCGTGCTCGACGACGGCAGACCGGTCGGGCTCGGTACGCACGAAGACCTGGTCATCACGTGCCCCACCTACGCCGAGATCGTCGACTCGCAGCATGCGGTGGCAGCATCGTGACGAAGCCGGCTACACAGCCTGTACTGACGAAATCCCCATCGGCGGGGCCGGCAGCAGGACGTCCTGGCGCGCCTGGAGCGCCCGGAACGAAGGCGTTGAACTTCAAGTCCTCACTCAAACGACTACTCGGACTTCTGAAGCCGGAGAAGACGTTGCTGTCGCTGATGCTGGCGTTCGCCGTCGTCAGCGTTGTTCTCACCGTTGCTGGTCCGAACATCCTCGGGCATGCCACCAACTTGATCTTCAACGGTGTGGTCGGGAATCAGCTCCCGGCCGGCCAGACCAAGCAGGAAGCGATCGACGGACTTCGTGCGCAAGGGCAGGGAACCTTCGCAGACCTGGTGTCCGGAATGGACGTCACCCCTGGCGTCGGGATCGACTTTTCGGCCGTCGGGAATGTTCTGCTGTTCGTACTCGCGCTGTATCTGGCGTCGGCGGTGCTCGCCTGGGCCCAGGGATACATCCTCAACATCGCGCTCCAGCGGACCGTGCGCAATCTGCGTGACAGTGTGGAGCGCAAAATCCACCGACTTCCCTTGAAGTACTTCGACTCTCGAACCCGGGGCGAGCTACTCAGTCGCGTCACCAACGACATCGACAACGTCTCCACCAGCCTGCAGCAGACCTTGAGTCAGTTGATCACCTCGGTGCTGACAGTGTTGGGCATCTTGGGGATGATGATCTGGATCTCGCCATTGCTCGCCTTCGTTGCGGTGCTGACGGTTCCTGCGTCGTTCGTTGTCACAGCCGTCATCGCCAAGAGATCGCAGCCGCACTTCGTCGCCCAGTGGAAGCACACGGGGCGGCTCAACGGTCAGATCGAGGAGACCTACACCGGTCATGAACTGGTCAAGGCATTCGGCAGGCAGGCGGAGGTCGAGCAGGAGTTCGGCGACCGCAACGACAAACTGTTCGAGTCGAGCTTCCGGGCACAGTTCATCTCCGGAATGATCATGCCCGCCATCATGTTTCTCGGAAACATCAACTACGTGATCATCGCCGTCGTGGGTGGGCTGCGAGTTGCATCGGGCACGCTGAGCCTCGGTGAAGTACAGGCGTTCATCCAGTATTCGCGTCAGTTCACCCAGCCACTGACGCAGGTCGGATCGATGGTGAACTTAGTCCAGTCCGGCGTCGCTTCGGCCGAGCGGATCTTCGACCTGCTCGACGCCGACGACGAGGACGCAGATCCAGTCGAACCTGTCGTCCCCGTGTCGAATCTCGGCCGCGTCGCCTTCGAGAACGTCTCGTTCCGCTACAACGAGAGTCAGCCACTGATCGAGGACCTTTCGCTGGTTGCCGAGCCCGGGCATCTCGTCGCAATCGTCGGCCCCACGGGAGCCGGCAAGACGACATTGGTGAACCTCATCATGCGGTTCTACGAACTCGACTCGGGCCGAATCACCATCGATGGCGTCGACGCCCGCGAGATGAGCCGCGACGAGTTACGTGGACGGACCGGAATGGTGTTGCAGGACACCTGGCTCTTCGGCGGAACGATTCGCGACAATATCGCCTACGGAGATCCGAATGCGTCGGAGGAAGAGATTCTCGAGGCGGCGCGAGTGAGCTACGTCGACAAGTTCGTGCACTCTCTGCCCAACGGCTACGACACGATCATCGACGAGGAAGGAAACAATGTCAGTGCCGGTGAGAAGCAGCTCATCACCATCGCTCGCGCGTTCCTCGCCAAGCCGCTGATCCTGATTCTCGACGAGGCGACGAGTTCGGTCGACACGCGCACCGAGTTGCTGGTGCAGAAGGCAACAGCAGCCCTGCGTAGCGACCGCACCAGCTTCGTCATCGCGCACCGACTCTCGACCATCCGCGACGCCGATCTGATCGTCGTCATGGAGGACGGCCGGATCGTCGAGCAAGGCAATCACGACTCGCTCGTCGAGTCGGGCGGGGCGTACAACAGGCTGTATGCGTCGCAGTTCGCCTAAGGTTGGTCGAGTGAGCGCTCCAAACGACCCCTTCTTCGACATCGACAGCCGCCTCGACGGTCAGCTCGGTCGAACCGGTACCATCCACACCCCGCACGGCGACATCGCTACCCCGGCGTTCATTGCCGTCGGCACCAAGGCAACCGTCAAAGCGGTTCTGCCAGAAGCGATGAAGGAGCTCGGCGCCCAGGCCGTACTCGCCAACGCATATCACCTGTACCTGCAGCCGGGCTCGGACATCATCGACGAAGCAGGTGGCCTCGGTAAGTTCATGAACTGGGACGGGCCGACCTTCACCGACAGTGGGGGCTTTCAAGTGATGTCGCTCGGCGTCGGTTTCAAGAAGGTCATCTCCATGGACGCGAGCCGTGTGGAGTCCGACGACGTCATCGCCGAAGGCAAGGAACGCCTCGCCCACGTCGACGACGACGGCGTCACCTTCAAATCACATCTCGACGGTTCGAAGCATCGATTCACGCCCGAGGTGTCGATGCAAATCCAACACCGCCTCGGCGCCGACATCATGTTCGCCTTCGACGAGCTCACCACCCTGATGAACACCCGTGGCTACCAGGAACTATCGGTCGACCGAACCCAGGCATGGGCCGTCCGCTGCGTCGAGGAACACGAAAGACTGACCGCAGAACGCGTCGGGAAGCCGTATCAGGCGTTGTTCGGTGTGGTGCAGGGCGCGCAATACGAAGATCTACGACGCAAGGCCGCACACGATCTGGAGACGATCACCGGTGAGACCGGGCGAGGTTTCGACGGCTACGGCATCGGCGGCGCTCTCGAGAAGCAGAATCTCGGGACGATCGTGCGGTGGGTGAACGAGGAACTGCCCGAACACAAGCCGCGCCACATGCTTGGTATCAGTGAGCCCGACGACTTCTTCACCGCCATCGAGAACGGCGCCGATACCTTCGACTGCGTCAACCCTTCTCGTGTCGCACGTAACGCAGCAATCTATGTCCCAACAGGACGTTTCAACATAAATACGGCAAAGAATCGTCGTGATTTCACACCGATCGACGAACACTGCGACTGCTACACATGTGCTCACTACACGCGGGCCTACATCCACCACCTGTTCAAGGCGAAGGAAATGTTGGCCTCGACGCTGTGCACCATCCACAACGAGCGATTCACCGTGAAGTTGGTCGACGATATCCGAGCGTCGATAAACGAGGGACGGTTCGAGGAGTTCAAGACCGAATATCTCGGTCGTTTCTACGGAAGTGCTAACCGGTAGTCCGTTTCTGGTGGGCGAGTTGCTCTTCCAGATCTTCGATCCGGTGGAGCAGCTCTGCTTCACGTTCGGCCGCCTTGCGTTGGTACACCTTGGACAACTCGGTGAGGTACGCCTGGTCGTATCGCGGAATGATGCTACGCGAGCAGTTCCAGTCGAACGCCTCGACGTCGATGACGATGCTGCGCGCGGACTTCGCGGCAACTGTTCGAGTTCCCAGATCCTCGAGCCTTGCCTGCAGTTCGGGGTCGGCGTCCGCTTCGATCACGCGTGCTCTGCCGTAGAGCTTGAGGCGCTGGCGCAGTGGATAATTCACCAAAAATAGTGCAACGCGGCCGTCGTGATCGATATTCGACGCGGTCACATATTGGTTGTTGCCGGCGAAGTCAGCGAAACCTAGCGTCGAATCGTCGAGTACCTGAAGGAAACCCTTTGGGCCACTGCGATACTGAATGTAGGGCCAGCCGGATTCGGCGACGGAGGCGATGTGAAACTGATCGGCCTCGCGGATGATGAGTTTCTCTCGGGTATCCAGCGGCATGGGGCCGTCGTCGGGGCGTTCGGTCTGTGACCCGTACGCGGTGTAGCTCCCCGTCGCTTTCTGCCGCTCGATTGCGGAGGGCCCGAACATCAGATGGTGATAGTGATTGTTGGGCATGGCTCAGGCCTGGTCCTCAGCTTGTGGTTCCATAGCTTGCGCAAGTTCGTCGATCCGATACTCCACCGAAGATCCTTTCGCCTACCCGACTGCTTCGTACACCGTAGCGCGGCTGATTTCTGCGGAGATCGATGCCTGTGATGAGTAGTCGACGGTGGTACTGACCTCACATCACCCGGATGGTGTGAGGTGGACATCCATCGCAATTCGTACTGTCGAACGAGGTCCTGTTTCACTCTTCGGTCCCGACCGCACAGGTATGCCATCACCACGGTCGAGGTCCTACGGAAGCAGGAGACGGTCGGACCGAAAGGAAGCCATGTCCACTGATACCGGCGCTACACCGACGGTGCGAGCCGTGCACGAAGACGCATTGCGCACCCTGCCCTTCTCCGACGAGCAGGACTTCGCGGATGCAGATCGGGGGTTTGTCGCTGCGCTACAGCCCGGCGCCATCACCGATGCTGCCGGGTCTGTTGTCTGGGACTGCGATTCTTTCGCGTTCCTGAAGGACTCGTGTCCACCGACAGTGCATCCCAGCTTGTGGCGTCAATCGCAGCTGTGCGCCAAACAGGGTTTGTTCGAAGTGTGCGATCGGGTGTACCAAATCCGTGGCCTCGATGTTTCGAATCTGACGTTGATCGAGGGTGATCGCGGGGTCATCGTCATCGATCCGCTGATCTCGGCGGAGACAGCAGCGGCAGGACTCGCTCTCTACCGGGCCCATCGCGGCGAACGACCTGTCACCGGTGTCATCATCAGTCACAGCCACATCGACCATTTCGGCGGTATCAAGGGTGTCACCACCGTGGAGGACGTCGAGGCCGGCCGGTGCCCGGTATTGGCGCCTGCCGGATTCGTCGAGCACGCTGTGGAGGAAAACGTCTATGCGGGAACAGCAATGGCTCGCCGTGCCGCCTATATGTATGGAGCTGCGCTACCGCGTAAACCTCTGGGGGCGGTGGGGGCAGGTCTTGGTTTGACCACGTCGACAGGTACGCCGACGCTGATTTCGCCGACAGTCTCCATCGACCGGTCAGGCCATATGGAGACAGTCGACGGTGTGCGGATCGAATTCCAGCTCACGCCGGGAACCGAGGCTCCGGCGGAGATGAATTTCTACTTCCCGGACCTGCGCGCCTTGTGCATGGCCGAGAATGCAACCCATACCCTGCACAACCTATTGACCCTGCGTGGCGCGCTCGTACGCGATCCGCATGTGTGGTCCGTATATCTCACCGAGTCGATCAACCGGTATGCATCCAAGTCCGATGTGCTGTTCGCTTCGCACCATTGGCCCACCTGGGGGACCGAGCGGCTGACCGAATTTCTGGCACTCCAACGCGATCTGTACGGATATCTTCACGACCAGACGGTGCGGCGGATAAATCAGGGTTTGACCGGTACCGAGATCGCCGAGGAAATCGCATTGCCTCCGGCCATAGACAATGCGTGGCACACCAAGGGTTACTACGGATCGGTCAGCCACAATGTCAAAGCCATCTACCAGCGGTACATGGGATGGTTCGAGGGCAATCCAGCCCTGCTGTGGCCGCACACACCGGTGGATTCCGCGAAAAGACACGTCGACTTCATGGGTGGTTCCGCGGAAGTACTCCGGAAGGCGCGAGAGACGTTCGATCGAGGCGACTTTCGCTGGGCCGCACAAGTTCTCAACTATGTGCTTTTCGCGGAGCCGGACAATTCCGAAGCCCGTACTCTTCAGGCCGATACCTTCGAACAGCTCGGATTCGGCTGTGAGAACGGCACTTGGCGTAATTTCTACCTGATGGGCGCATACGAATTGAGGCTCGGCAACGTCGGCACACCGATCGTCGCTGCTGCTCCCGACATCCTCGGCGCGCTCACGGTCGGGCAGATTTTCGACGCCATCGCGCTGCGTGTCGACGGGCCACGGGCGTGGTCGGCCGACATCGTGCTGGACTGGGACATCACGGACGAAGAGTTGGTGCACCGAACGGCGCTGCGTAACGGCCTTTTGGTTCACTTCGACCTTGATCACGATGCAACTCGCGGAGACACCGTTTTCCACCTGACCCGGCCTGACCTGATCGGTATATTGCTCGGCGGGATGGATCTCGGTGCATTGATCTCGGACGGAAAGGTACGCGTCGACGGCGATCCGAGCCGGCTGGCGGAATTGGCAAGTTACCTCGACGCGCCCGATCCGGACTTTGCGATAGTGACCCCGTGATGGGCACTTCGTCGCCGCTATCGGGAAGTTATGCGAGACCGAAGGTAGCAGAAAGAATTTTCACTGCTCAGCCGTCGAGCTTCGCAAAAATACGGTCCGACAGCGCCTGATCGTCGACGCCGAGGATCTGGTTCCAGAAGTAGACCGCTTCCGGGCCGTAGGCGTGGCCGTGGCCGTAAGGAACCTCGGCAGCGAACACCATGTCCAGGGTGACCTGCCAGAAAGACACAAACGGGACCCAGTTCATCCCCTTGTCGATGTCTTCGCCGCGTGGCTCGTCGAGCCAGTCGGGTTTGTTGAGGAGCAGACTCGGTGACCACCACACGATGGGATCGCTTGCATGCTGCCAATACACGATGCGCGGCGAATCCCACTCGCCGAGGCCAGGTGCGTCGAGGTCGGCCGGAGTCGAGGCGAAACGCACATTTTCGCCACCGTAGATAATGGGCAGGATTTCACGACTGCCGGGATCTCGGGAATCGGTGATCCGCCGCCACTGCTCGGTGAAGTTCGGGGTGCCCACGAACAGAGCACCGTCAGTTCGGGCGATGATGTCCTGAGCGCCGGAGAATGCGTCTTGCGCGCCATACGAACCCAGGGACTCTCCGAAGACCAATAGTTTGGGTCGCTGCTCGGGAGGTTGCTCACTCCACCGGGCGTACACCGCCTCGAACAACGCGCGTCCGGCAAGCTTGGGCGTCTTGCGGTCGGCAAGAAATGCCAAGGGGCTCGGCAGGAAGGAATACTGCATCGACGCAATCGCAGAATTGCCGCCGGACAGGTATTCGAGCGAGGCGGCCACATCCTGATTCACCCAACCACGCCCGGTGGTGGTGGCCACGGCAATGTACTCGCGATCGAACGCGCGGGTCCGATCGAGCTCGGCGACAACATTGTCCGCAAGCGCGTCGACGACGTTTTCGCCGTCCTCGAAACCGTCTGCATCTACTGAAATTCGACCCGAATATACCCGGATCGGTTCCTGCGCAGGTGCTCCCGTCATCTCGGTGATCTGTGCGGCATCCGGTCCGCCTGCCACGAATGTCCGGCCTTCACGCCCGAGCGAATCCCAGCTTTCGAGCGACTCCGGAGACCCTGAGCGTTCTGGCGAAGTAGGCTGAACCACTCCGTCGGCTGTGCCCTTGTCTGCTACGGCGGCAGAACCATTGGCGATACGCGTGATTCCCGTCGAGAGAATGCCTTCGATCATGAGCACCACGATCACAGTTACGACGAGCGCACTGACGCCCAGCGCAATGGGTGCGGGTAGGAATCGATCGACGAATCGGTCGAGTAGGTGCACGAGCAGCCGAAGGCCGCGTCCGATGAGTAAGCAGAGCAGGAAGACCACGGCGCCGACGGCAAATACTCCAAGGTAGTCCCAGTTGCTGCCGGGCTCGACACCAACAAGTTCTCGGGAGATGTCCTGCCACCACGATCCGAGTACGAGGAAGGTGGGGATCACGACCAGAGCCACGATTCCGATCGTGATCCAACCGGCCCGCTGCCATCGCGGTGACCACTGTCGGGTCAGCCCACATTTGTGGAGGAGCCAAAGAACCAGGGCTCCTACTCCGTAGCCGATCGCCGCACTCACGCCGCTGGCCACAGCCTGGAGATGCCAGGGGCGCGGTAGCAGTGACGGGGACATGGACCAGCAGTAGAACGCTAGGGCGAATATCAGACCTATCGGATTGAACCTGGCCAGCCAGTGTCGAACTCGTCCGAAGCGGACCTTGTTCGGTGGTGGGTTGCTTTCATCGAGGGGCGAGTGCTCGAGGTTCGGAGCTTCTTCTGTGGAGGCGGGCATCATGTGGCTCCCTGATCGTTCTCGCGTAGGACATCGTGCTGGTTCCGAAGTGACGCCATCACGAGAATGAGAAAGAACGTCGTCGGCCGGACTTTACCCCCCGATTTCAGCTGGTGTTTCGGCTATCTCAGGGGAAAGCGAAAAATTTGGTTGAACGCATTTATCCGATTACACAGACTTTCCCTCTACTGAGCAGTGTTTTTGGTTAGCTTCTGATGTCTGCACAGACAGAGCTCTGCCACGAGCGGAAGAAGGACGTCATGACCAAACACCACACAAATGCACGACAAACCACCAACCTCGGTGACGTGCTCTCTTTGAACACGGTGTTCGTCAGGCCGGGTGAGGCCACCGAGCTACCGAAATTCAGGATTCCAGACGACATGAGTCTGCCGGAGACGGCGTATCAGATCGTGCACGACGAGGCGATGCTCGACGGCAACGCGCGGCTGAATCTCGCCACCTTCGTCAGTACCTGGATGGACGACGAGGCCAAGAAGCTCTACAGCGAGACCTTCGACAAGAACATGATCGACAAGGACGAGTACCCACAAACAGCTGCAATCGAGGAGCGCTGCTGGAAGATATTGGGCAACCTGTGGAACAGTCCCGACGTCGACAACGCTATCGGTACCTCGACGATCGGTTCCTCGGAGGCGTGCATGCTCGGAGGACTCTCACTCAAGCGTCGTTGGCAAGGCCGTCGTAAAGCGGAGGGGAAGTCGACCGAGACCCCGAACATCGTTCTGTCCACCGCCGTTCAGGTGTGCTGGGAGAAGTTCTGCAACTACTTCGAGGTGGAACCGCGGTGGGTGCCGATCAGCAAAGACCACATGGTTCTCGACGGGTACGAACTCGAGAAGTATGTAGACGAGAACACTATCGGTGTGGTTGCCATCATGGGGCAGACCTATACCGGCATGTACGAGCCCGTCGCCGAGATCGCCAAGAAGCTCGACGAGATTCAAGCCGATACCGGGCTTGACGTTCAGATCCACGTCGACGGAGCCTCGGGAGCCATGATTGCTCCATTCTGTCAGCCCGATCTCGAGTGGGACTTCCGAGTCGCGCGGGTGGCGTCGATCAATACCTCCGGCCACAAGTTCGGTCTGGTGTACCCCGGCGTCGGCTGGATCGTCTGGCGCGATGAAGAAGCCTTGCCCGCGAGCATGGTCTTCCACTGCAGCTACCTCGGCGGAGACATGCCCACCTTGGCGCTGAACTTCTCGCGTCCAGGAGCTCAGGTATTGCTGCAGTACTACATGTTCCTTCGATTGGGGTTCAGGGGCTTTCGTCAGGTGCAGCAGGGTTCACTCGATGTGGCACAGCATCTTTCGTCGAAGATTGCGCGACTGGATGCTTTCGAACTGGTCAGCAAGGGAGACACGATCCCCGTCTTCGCTTGGCGACTGAAAGAGGGGTACACCGACAAGTGGAATCTGTACGACCTCTCCGATCGGTTGAGGATGAAGGGATGGCTCGTTCCTGCCTATCCGATGGCCGACAATCTGGGTGAGATGACAGTTCAGCGCATCGTGGTACGTGCCGGGTTGAGCGAGGATCTAGCAGACGCACTGTTCAGAGACCTCGAAGGCGAGGTTACTTTTCTCGACAGCCTTTCTGCGCCTATGCCGCGAGTGGGCGAAGGATCCCACTTCCATCATTGAATAGACCGGAGGCGGTTGCATGAGTATTGCTGCGGAAACACCGCGTTGGCACGCTGTGCTCCTGACGCCCACTTTGTACAAGCAGTGTGTGAGCTTCATGATCGGCTCTTCACTGTTCGCCTTGGGTTCTGCCCCAGGGTTCGGTACCTGGGCCGGTGCCTCGGCGTCCAATATCTGTTATTTCATCGGCGCATGGTTCTTCACCGCGGCTGGATTCATTCAGCTGGTCAGAAGTGGCGCGGTCACGACAGAGGTCTCGTACGGATCCGGCTTCATGGTGCGGGCCGAGTGGTTGGCCGCCGCAACGCAATTCGTCGGTACGTTGTTGTTCAACGTCAGCACCACCGCTGCGTTGCAATCACGATCGGTCACCCAAGAGAAACGCCTCGTCTGGAGTCCGGATGCGGGAGGCTCGGTCGCTTTCCTCATCAGCGGGGTACTGGTGATCATCGCGTATACCCACGCCCGAAAGTTCTGGGATCCGAGCGCGGCCGACTGGTGGTCCGGGCAGATCAACTTGATCGGGTGCGTCGCATTCGGCGTGTCCGCGGTGGCTGCCTTCGTCACCCCGGACGGTGTCACGGTCGACTCGACGCTCGCCAACACTGGCACCTTCGTCGGTGCGCTGTGCTTTTTCTTCGCGTCGTTCCTGGTTCTACCGCGGTGGAGTCGAGGTCGAGATCTCGACTCCACCCGGTAGTCGACCGTCGTGCGGTACCCGGATATCGGCTCAGGGGTTGAGCGATTCCTGGTAGCTGGGCTCGCGTTTCTTGATGTACGCGATGACCCGGTAGGTGATCGGCATGACGATGATCTCGGCAATCGTCTTCCACAGGAATCCGACGATGACATAGTTGATGAAGTCCGCCCAGGTGCTGATCCCGATGACCCCGGCCGCGATAGAGCAGAAGATGAGGGTGTCGAAGAATTCACCGACGATGGTCGAACCGATGAGGCGCGCCCAGAGGTGCTTCTCTTTGGTGCGCTCCTTGATGGCCACGAGCACGAGTGAATTGAGCATCTGGCCTACGAAATAGCCGGCCAACCCGGCCACGACCAACCGCGGAACCACACCGACGACGGTTTCCAGTGACTGCTGATTCTCGTAGAAGCTCGCGGCAGGAAGTTCGATGGTGATCCAGAAGCAGAGGGCGGCCAAAGTAATCGACCCGAAGCCGAGATAGATTGCGCGCCTCGTCGCCTTGAACCCGTACACCTCGCTGAGCACGTCGCCGAGGATGTACGCCAATGGGAAGAGGAAGAACGCCCCGTCCGTATTGATCGGGAGGATCTGGAGCGGGCCGAGGAAGACTTCGCTGTCACCGAAGAATGCGACGCCCTTGCTGGCCGACACATTCGAGATGATCAGTGTCGCCACGAACAGGGCAACGATTGTCGGATAGTAACCACGGCTCACGTGCGCGAACTGCGCTACGGTATCGGGTTCGTCTGGGGTCTGCGGAACTGTCACGTGCCCTATCCAAACACGCTCAATCCCCAGGTCCGAATCACTGCCGAGCCGATATCCCTTATGTCTCGAATATCCAGGGCGTGCGCGGCAGCGAGTTCGGATTCCAACGAGCCAGCAGTTCTGTCGTCGTGACAGGTTGGTTCGGGCCCGCCAACTCCAGTGACTGCGCCAGAACTGCCAGCACATCGTATGGGCCGAGGCCGAGCGCAGCTTGATCCTCGAGGGTCACCGCACCGTCGCGTTTGGCGAGCCGTTTCCCTGAAGAATTGATAGCAAGTGGTACATGAACGTAAGTGGGAGAGGGTAAGTGGAGTAGCGAGGCAAGGTATGCCTGACGGGGCGAGGACGGTAACAAGTCGTCACCACGCACAACCTGGTCGATACCTTGCTGGCCGTCGTCGACGACGACAGCAAGGTTGTATGCCGCCACGCCGTCCGCTCGGCGGAGCACGAAGTCGTCGACGAGCCCGTGAAATGGGCCGAGCAACGCGTCGTCGACAGAGAAATCGGTCACTTCGGACCGCAATCTCAATGCGGGAGGGCGCGACATCGACGCCTTCTCGGTCGAGGTGAGGTTTCGGCACGTCCCCGGGTACGCCCCGTCCGGCGCGTGCGGCGCCGATGCCGCCTCGAGAATCTCCTTACGGGTGCAGAAGCACTCGTAGGTCCGCCCCGACTCCTGCAGCGACGTGATCGCATCCTCGTACAACGCGGTGCGTTGAGACTGGCGGACGATCGCGCCGTCCCAGTCGAGGCCTATCGCCTGCAGATCGGCGAGCTGGCGCTTCTCGGCGCCGGGGCGGACGCGATCGAGATCCTCCATCCGCATCAGAAACTTCCGACCGGTCGATCGAGCGAACAACCAGGCCAGAAGTGCAGTGCGCAGATTTCCCAGGTGTAGATCTCCAGACGGACTGGGAGCGAAACGTCCTGCACCCGTGCTCATGAGACCACTCTAGTTTCGGTGCATCGATCGACGAAGCCCGGTAAGAGTAGAGCGATCGGTCAGGAAGTAGCTTCGGCTGCCAATCGACCCAGGGTGTCCGACAGCTGCTCCTTGGTGACGAGCGGGAACTTGACCTGCTCGAGCAGCTTCTTGTCGGTCACCTTCGACCAGTCGTAGGTGTGGCGCACCAAGGTCTCGTTCGGCCCCTGCGATTCCAGTTCCCACAGCCACTCCCATCCGGGAGGCTCCGTGCCCGCGGGCGCGGTCTTCCAGGCCAGCAACTTGTCTTTCGCGTATCCCGAAACATGGTTGTCGGTTTGGTAATCGCCGCCCATGTGATCGCCCGCCATGTTCATCGTGAACACTTCGCCGACCTTCTGGATCCGGTCGGCATGGTCCACGCCGCGAATGAAACCGGAGCCGTCGAGCGCTTGGTGACGCTCGGGATTGGACAGGACATCGAAGACTGCGTCGACGGGCGCCTCGATGGTGCGTTCGACTGTGATCTTTGCGTTGTCGGTCATACCTCCACCATGCCTAAGGTCTTTTCACTCGGCAACCCTGACTGCCCCTGGATGTCGACGTGACCGTTTCGGGTACGCGCACACTGGAACGATGAACAGTGCACACCGGGTTGCATGACCGTGAAGACATCGAGGCCGACTATGTGGAAAAAAGCGCGGGCCTACGCGCGTCGGATCGAGCTTCGCTACCGGCCGGTCCACCCGAGAACCCGTGCTGCATTGGACGCGAGATGGGCGGCCCTACCCGAGGCGGCACGAACACCGGCACAGACGCTCGGTCGGCATGCCGTCGGATGCGAGGGCACTCACGGAGTGTTTCCGAAGTGCAATCTCACGTGTAGCCCGTGCTACCACAGCGCCGATGCGAACAAAGTCCGCGTCGACGGCGAGCACACCCTCCGTGAGATAAAGGCGCAACTGAAGTTCCTGGCATCGCGCCGAGGCCCACGGGCACACGCACAGTTGATCGGCGGGGAGGTCAGCCTGCTGGACCCCGACGACCACGCTGCAGCGCTGCAGATCATGCGGGACTACGGGCGCGAGCCGATGTCGTTCACACACGGTGACTTCGACTACGAGTATCTGCGGGCGGTCGTCTTGGATCCCGACGGTAACGCCAGGTTCGGGCGAGTTTCCTTCGCTGCACATTTCGACAAGCTGATGCGTGGACGAAGCGGAATCCCTCGCCCACGAACGGAAGCCGAGCTCACGCCCTATCGTCGCCGATTCGCGGAGATGTTCACTCGGTTGAAAAGCGAACACGGCATTGCGTCTTATCTCGCGCACAACATGACCGTCACCCCCGACAACATCGACGAGGTTGCAGCTGTCGTGGGCGAAGTGGTGGACATGGGCGGTTATTCGATGGTCTCTTTTCAGCCTGCGGCCTTCGTCGGCGACGAGCGACGGTGGCACGGCGACTACCGCGAGATCGACATCGACACGGTCTGGGAGCAGATCGAACTCGGCATGGGGCAACCTATTTCGTACTCGGCGATCCAGTTCGGTGATCCGCGTTGTAACCGAACAGCTTTGGGGTTCATGGTCGGTCGTCGGTGGCATCCGTTTCTCGAGGTGACGTCGAAGGTCGAGGAGCGTGCCCGCGAAGAATTCTTCACCCATCTGGGGGGTGTGAACTTCGGCGGCTCGGGTTCGCCGGCCTTGGTTCTGAAATTGCTCCGGGTGCTGGTGGGTCATCCGCACGGTGTTGTCGTGGCGGTGAAGTGGGCTGCGAGCGTACTGCGGCGATGCGGCGGCCGAACGGTGGTTGTGGCTTTGCTCCGCAAGGAAGTACGCCCGATGACGTTCGTCGTGCATCGCTTCATGGATGCCGAGAATGTTTCTCCTGCATGGACGTTGATGCAGTCTGGGGTGGCAGCCACCGATCCCGTGATTCTCGAAACGCAGGAGCGGCTGGCAGCGTGCACCTATTCGATGGCGCATCCCGAGACCGGTGCACTGGTGCCGGCGTGTGTACAACATTCGGTGCTCGATCCGGGGGAGAACCAGGAACTGCGCCGCTTGCTTCCCTTGACGGTGGCACGTCCGCCCGGATGCTGTGGCTGAGGATCAGCGAAAGACCACAGCCCTCGCCTCGGGCGGAATCTCCAATGAAATTTCCTCGCCCACCCGCGTCGTCGCTCCCGCGGGTAGTTCGACCTTGACGGTGACCCCGCTGATCGTCACATCGGCGATGCTGCGGAAACCGATCGGACGTAGGGCCGACACCACACCGTGAACCTCGGAAGTGTCGACTACACGGATCATTTCGTGGCGGAGTAACAAAACGGCCCGACCGTCACCGAAGGCAACATCGACCTCGAAATCCCCTATCGCGGAATAGTGAACCCCACTTTCCAGATGCCCGTCGATCTCGTTGATCCCGCCCATGAGCCGGTTGACCGCCAGCGTGCTGGGTCGGGTGTAGGCGGATGCGACATCGGAATGGTGCTGCAGTTCGCCGTCGATGAGTACGGCTACCGAATCGGCCAGTGCCGCAGCTTCTTGTTGGTCGTGAGTGACGAGTACGAGCGTTTGGTCGAGTTCGGTGCGGATCTCCCGAACGAGGTCGTGCATCTCCGTCCGCAGGAGGGGATCGAGTGCGCTGAACGGCTCGTCGAGGAGCAGCACCCGCGGTGAACCGGCGAGGGATCTGGCCAACGCCACTCGTTGTGCTTGACCACCCGAGATATCGGATACCGATCGATCACCGATATCGCCGAGATGAACCAGATCGAGATATCGACGTGCGCGCTCGCGGGCGTGGCGTCGGGTCTGGCCTGCGGCACGGTAGGCGAAACCGATGTTGTCGACGACGGACATGTGCGGAAAGAGCATCGGGCGTTGAAACACCATCCCGACGCCACGTTCCTCGGCCGGGATCTCGGTGATGTCGACGCCATCGATGCAGACGGTTCCCGCCGATGGCTTATCGAGGCCGGCGATCAACCGCAGTGCGGTGCTCTTCCCAGAGCCGGACGGGCCGAGTATTACTGTGCACGAACCTGGACGAACAGTCAGATTCAACGATGTCAATGCCGAACTCTTTTGGCCCGGATGAACTTTGGTGAGTCCGTGAACCGATAGCTCGACACTCATCGGGCAGCCCGCCTTCCGAGTCGCGAAAGCAGAATGACGAGCACCAGAGGGGGCAGCACGGCTGCGATCGACAGGGCCGCCACGACGGCGTCGTTTCCGGTGCCCGCAGCGAACGAGGCCACCAATATCGGCACCGTCACCAGCCTGCCGCCGCCGACCAGCAGCGTGATCACATAATCGCTCCATCCCACGAGAAAGGCCAGCAGAGCGGCGCCGGACAAGGCTGGTGCCAACAATGGAATCCTTATCTGTCGCAGGACCATCGACTTCGAGGCACCCAACAATCTTGCTTCCTCTTCGTACCCGGGGTCGTAGGCACCGAACGCCACCCGCATCAAGTATGTGGTGTAAGGGATCGCTGCCACGGTGAGCAGCACGACCACGGCCAGGGTGCTCGGAATTCGCGCGCGCAGTATCAACACATTCAATCCCAGCGCCACCGCGAAGGGCGGTAGTGCCAGTGGAGCGAACAGTATTGCCGCGACAATGCCAGGGAAGTGCACATTCCCCCGCGCGAGGGCCCGGGCCGCGAATGCTCCCAACGGCGTTGCGACCGCGGCGACAGTCAGGGCGAGACCCGTAGACCTCACGAAGGCTTCTATCCCGCCGGACGCGACGGCGCTGCGCACTCCGTCCACTCCCCATTCCTGTGGCAGCACAGCGGGAAAAGACCACTGATTGCTCACCGCCCACACAGCTACCGGGATGAGGGGTAGTACGAACCAGACAACCAGAAGTGCCCGTCCCGCAGGCCGCACCGCCGTCATTTCCAGACCGCCGATCTACGGAGATAGTTGAGCGCCACCGCGGCCACGACAATCGCCAGTGCGGCGGCGACCATCGCTGCGGCCGCAGCTTGGGGGCGGGCAGCGAGGTCGATGGAGGTGAACAATCGAATTGCCATGACGGACAACGGCTCCGGATAGGGGCGGCCGAGGATTCGTGCTACTTCGTAGGATCCGACGATATACGTGAAGGTAATCGCCGCCGACGCCGTCAACGCGGGACGCACCAACGGCAGGGTGACCAGACGAAAACGAGCCCATCTTCCCGCCCCGAGCGTCGCAGCAGTCTCGTCGAATCCTGCCACCCGAGTTGCCAGGGTGCCCGCCACGACGATGGCGACGAAAGCCGATTCCTTCCAGGCGTATTCGAGTGCGACGGCAATCCACCAGCGCCCACCCACCAGCTCCGGCCATCCGCCATCGGTGAGCCCGAAGATGCGCGGGAGTAGTCCCGAGTCGGTGAGCAGCAAACCCATGGCGGCCGCACCGATCAGATGGGGTACGGCCAACGTCAGCGCCGCGGCGATCAACACCGTTCGGTTACCGGACAGCACCGTCGATGCTGCTGCAAGACCGATCAATGTAGCCAGCACAGTCGAGACTGTCGCAACGGCAAGAGTGAGCGCGAGAGAACTCCAGAGATCTCCACCGAGGGCAGAATAGGCATCGAGGGTGAGTGCGGGCCGTCCCACCAGAGGCATCAGACCGAGACTTTGCAGCAGGGCAGCTCCGAGGCCACCGCCGACCACCAGTAAAACCGGAATCACCGCTGGAAGCACCCAGAGGGTGCTGCGTACCTTTCGCTGGCTCACTGCCCCGCGAGAACGGATCGCCGCCACCCCTCGTCCAGCGGCGTGACCCACTCCGCGGCCAGTTCGGGATGAGCGTTGGCCGAGAGTTCCTCGTATGGCGGGAGGACAGGGGAGGCCGGGAGCGCCTCGAACTGCGCCCTGACTTCCGGTGTCAGGCGGGAAGTGTCCAGCACTGTGAACTGGCCCCATACATCTGGTTCGGATTTGGCGAGCTGCTGCTCCGGTGACAGTGCGATGTTGGCGACGACCTGCGCTGCCGCGGACTGCCCCGACGTCGACGGGATCGCCAGGAAGCTCGCGTTGCCGACGGTGCCCTCATCGAGAGCCAGGACGCGCGTCTCGGGGGGATAGGTGCCGTCGGCGACAAGTTGTGGCAGCGTCGCGGGCCCATAGGTCATGGTCATGTCCACCTGCCCGCCGGCGTACAGGTCGTCGAGTTCGCTCGATGATTGCGGATACGTGGTGCCCCCGCGCCAGAGCGACGGTGCAAGGGCGTTCAGCCGATCGAACACGGCCGGCGAGAGAGAATCGTAGGTGTCCTGATCGAACTGGGCGGGCACCTTCTCGACGCCACCGGACTGGTTCACCAGTGCCTCGCGGACGAATACCGAACCGGTGAAATCCGGGGGCGCAGGATAGGTGAAGCGGCCGGGGTTGGCCTCGGCCCAGTCGAATACTTCGTCCAAAGTGCGGGGCGGGTCCGCTATTGCCGCCGAGTTGTAGACGAGCGTGAACTGCGCCTTGTGCCAGGGTGCTTCGCAGTTGTTCACCGGCGTACCGAAATCGCTGCTCAGCAGCGGGTCCTCGGGGTCCGTGTACTCCATGTTCGGTAGATTCTGTGTCCAATTGCAGAGCCACGCGCCTGCCTGCTGACCGGTCCCGAAATTTGCACCGTTGACCCACACCAGGTCGACCTCTCCATCGGTGACACCTGCTTGCCGCTCGGAGAGAATCCGGTTGACGGCGTCGGTGGTGGATTCGACGGGCACACGACGCAGCGTGACCCCTGCGGCTGCGGCGGCGGGGGTGAGGACGTTGTCGACGTACGTATTGCCCTGTTCGTCACCGCCGTACATCCACAGTGAGACTGTTTTCCCCTGCGCTTGCTGTTCGATCTCGCTCCAGGACAGTTCCTCGGCGACCGGCGCGTCGGACGACGGGGCTGCGCACGAGGACAGGACCAACCCCACGCTCGCGGCAACCACCAGGGCCGCGAACGCGTACTTTCTCGGTCGACGGGTATGAGATCGAGAAAACAACGTGGGCCTCCTGGTCCGAGGATGCAGACAGAGTCGACGCTGCCTGATCCACGGTAATCGGTCGAATCCGGTGATAGGGGAACACACTGGGGTAGTCGAGGACTTCCCGTCGTAGAAGAACTGTTTTGTGTGTCGAGCACGAGAGGTAGCAATTGTGAATCAGGACCCCCGACCGGCACGTAGCCGCTCCACCGCGATCAAGCTGGCAGCTGCTGCCGCCGTGATCATGGTGGTCGTCATCGTGGCCGCGACTGTGGACCTTCCGGATCCGGAGTCGATCCGAACCCTGGTCGCGGACGCAGGTGCGTGGGGGATCGTTGCGTTCGTAATTCTGTATGTCGTGCTGTCGGCGACGCCGTTCCCAGCGAGCGCCCTCACCATCGCTTCCGGATTGCTGTTCGGGTTGGCGGTCGGTGCAACGGTGGTGGTCGTGGCTGCAACGGGAGGCGCCTATGTGGGTTATTGGGCGGCGCGTGCGCTCGGCCGTGGATCGGTTGCACGCTCGGAGTGGGGCAAGCTCCGCAGGCTGGACGCCATGCTCGGGCGACGCGGTTTGATGTCGGTGTTCATCGTCCGCTTGATCCCAGTGTTCCCATTTTCGGTCGTCAACTACGCGGCGGGTATCAGCGCCGTGGGCCAGCGTGATTACCTGATCGGCACGGCGGTCGGCATCATCCCGGCCACCGTCGGTTTCACCGCACTCGGCGCGTACGGAACCTCTCCGCTGTCCTGGCCGTTCGCCGCTGCGCTGGTGGCCGTCCTCGTGATCGGCGTCGGGTCGTCGTTGGCTGCCAAACGTCTCGGCCTGAAGAGTGACCCGGAATCGAACGGCCCACATCTCGACGACATCGCGGCTCCATGATCGACAACTACCTGCGTCGCAAGCTCGAGGGGCCGCTGGATCGGTGTGCTCGGATCCTCGACGTCAGCCAAATCACGCCGGACCGAATTACTGCTGTCGGTCTGCTGCTGGGACTGGGCAGCGCAGTCGCAGCCGGACTACAGTTCTGGCTCCTCGCGTTGGCCCTGTGGATCCTCTCGCGCCTGGCCGACGGACTCGATGGACCACTGGCCCGTAGACGACTCCGCGGTGGCGGACCCACCTCCGGTGCGGGCGGGTTCTTCGACATCACAGCGGATTTCACCGTCTACGGGGCAACGGTCGTGGGCGTCGCGGTCGGCGCGTCGGCAGGTTACGACGCCCCGTGGTGGCCATTTCTACTGGTGTTGCTGGCCTACTACATCAACGGCACAGCATTTCTTGCGTTCTCGTCCATCGCTGAAAGAACGGGCAGAACACTCGACGACGGCCGCTCGCTGTCATTTCTGGGCGGGTTGGCCGAAGGAGCGGAAACGATTGCCGTGCACAGTCTCTGGTTGTTGTTTCCCGCAGTGTCGTGGCAGATCGCAACGGTATGGGCGGCGGTGGTAGCGATCAGCTCGGGTCAACGCATCATTGCCGGCTACCGCGCTCTCTCCTGACGATCCACCTACCTCGGGCTTTCGCGAGAGTGTGCAGCGCTCGAGATACGACAGGAGTGCTCAACTGTGAACGGACGTCGCCGACCGCAGCGTTCCACGGCCCGTCGTTGTACGTCGGATAGGGGTGGGTGGCACCGGCGAGATCGCGAGTGCGCAGGCCCTGCCTGACGGCGAGAATCAGTTCGCCGATGGTTTCGCCCGCCCGTGGCCCCACCACGCTGGCACCGACGATGCGGTGCTTACCGTCGAGTACCAGCGTCGTGAAACCGGTGGTTTTGCCCTCGGTGACCGCGCGGTCGACGTCTTCGTGCCCGAGTGTCTGCAATCGCAACCCGGGGATACGCTTCGCCGTGCGCACATCGATTCCTGCCGAAGCGATTTCGGGATCGGTGAAGGTGACGCGCGGAGTGCCGGTCTTGTCGATCTTTCGGAGCACACCGAGTACGGCGTTGCTCGCCGCGAGGCTGCCGTGCATCCCTGCCACGTGAGTGAACTGTGGGTGACCGGTCAGATCTCCGGCGGCCCAGATGCGGGGATTGGTGGTGCGGAGATGATCGTCCACCACGACGTAACCGCGTTCTTCGAGTGACACTCCGGCCGATTCCAGGCCCAGGGCAACGGTCCTCGGAGTACGTCCGGTGGCGACGAGGACTTGGTCGAACGTGCACGTGAGACCGGTATCGGTGAGGGCTTCCCCGTCGTCGATTCGGGTGACCGTCGTCGAGGTCAGAATGTGCACTCCCTCATCGGTGAGCGCTGCGGACAGTACTGCCGATGCCGAAGCGTCCTCCCTCGGAAGAATGGTCTCGGCCCGACCGACGAGGGTGACATCCGAGCCGAGTCGGGCAAAGGCCTGAGCCATTTCGCAGCCGACGGTGCCGGCCCCGATGATGAGTAGTCGTTCCGGCAGCGACGTCAGGGACCACAGCGTCTCGCTGGTGAGGTAGTCCGTCGTGTCCAATCCTGAGATCGGCGGTATCGATGGACTGGCACCGGTGGTGATGATGGCCTGGCCGAAATGCAAGGACCCCGATCCGACGGCCACGGTTCCGGGTCCGGTGAATACGGCATCACCGGCGACGACGGTTACCCCCGCTCCGGTGAGCGCTTCCGGAGAATCGATCGGGGCGATCTCGGCGATGGCGCGGGAAACGTGCGCCATGACACGGGGGAAGTCCACGCGCGGCTCACCGGCGTCGATCCCGAAGCTGCGCGCGTCCCGGATCGTGGCGGCTGTCGATGCCGCCGCCAGCAGTGCCTTGGACGGCACGCACCCGGTCCATAGGCAGTCACCGCCGGGCCGCTCCCGCTCGATCAGCACCACGCGTACGCCGAATCCCGCCGCAGTCTTGGCTGCGACGATGCCAGCTGTTCCGCCGCCCACCACGACGACATCGGCTTCGGTCGGCATCGAACTCATGTCAGGTCGCCTCGGGTAAGTCGATCCACGAATTTTCGAGCATGTTCGACGCTCGTCGCGTCGGGCATCGTTCGTACGGTCCAGCGGGCCAACGCCCCGTCGATCTGCCGGAACTCGTCCTCTGCGGCCCGGCACCTGGCACACACAGCCAAGTGAGCCTCGATCCTGCGCACTTCGAACGGATCGAGGTGGGCCGCCGGATCGGCGTCGAGATAACGCTGTAGCCGTCGAGCCGACCAATGGCAGGTCAGCATCATTCGCGCGGTCTTGATCATGGCTTTCCCTTTCCAGTGGCAGAGGCGAATGTGGGCCGAAGGTGGCGTCGAACCCGATCACGGGCTCGGCTCAGTCGCGACATCACCGTCCCGACCGGGACGCCCAGAACATTCGCTGCCTCGGCGTAGGTCAGTTGATCGACGTCGATCAGCAATAGAACAGTCCGAAATTTCGGGTCCAGCGACCCGACTGCTCGCTCGAGGTCGTCGGACAAGATGGATGTCATGACTCTCTCCTCGGTTCCGAGTTCCTCGACGCCGAACGCGGGCCGGGTGGACAGGTAGTCGCCGAGCTCGGCGAATGTGTCGGGCCGTTGCCGTCGGTGCATGTTCATATTTGTGTTGCGCAGGATGGTCAGCAACCAGGCTCGAGGGTGGCGCCCGTCGAAGCTATCGACGCTGCGCCACGCACGTATGAGCGTCTCCTGCACGAGGTCCTCGGCTTGCGAGGGTCCAGTCAACGTGGCCGCAACGCGCAGGAGCACCTCGATCTCCGGTTCGACGTAGAGACGAAAATTACGTGCCTGAGCGTCGTTGACGGCGTCGGATTCTGTTTCGGGCACAGCTATGGAACCCTTCGAGTGTCCTGCGGTGTTCCCATAGCGACAGAGTGTGCCCTGCAGACTTCGACGAAATGGACCGACCGATGAAGAAGCCGACGCCGTACACGATTTCGGCGCGCATGTACGACGTCATTTCCTTCGAGTGGCCGATCTATCGCGCTGGTCGCACGGCAGCGATCGATCTGATGGCACTTCCAGCGGGCAGCCATGTTCTCGACATCGGCTGCGGAACCGGCCTCAACTTTGCTTTGCTTCAGCGCCGGATCGGGCCGGCAGGTTCGATCACCGGAGTCGATGCCAGCCCGCAGATGCTCGAGCAGGCCAGACGCCGCGCTACCTCAGCTGGGTGGGAGAACGTCAACCTCGTCGCAGCCGACGCCACCGCACTCGGTTCGGTGGACCTGGGACATCACGTTCCCTTCGATGCGGCTATCAGTACCTACGCGTTGTCGCTGATGGCTCGGTGGGAGGTTGCACTCGACGCGATGATCTCCGCCACCCGGACGGGGGGAGCGGTGGCCGTCGTAGACATGCAGAAACCGGTCGGACGCGCAGAACTATGGACACCGCTGGCGCGCCTGGCGTGCCGACTCGGTGGATCCGACATCGACGCTCACCCCTGGACTGCAATGCCCGCTCGGTTGGATGCAATGAAAACGGCATCGGTGCGCGGCGGTCACATCCAGGTGCGCGTCGGGTCGGTTCCCTCGGCGACCGCCGGCGGTGGTCATTTCTTCTGACGTCGGCTACCGGCGTGCCAGTCTTGCTGCGTACCGACTTCGTCCTCCGCTACACCCAGAGCCTTCAGTTGGGGAAGCTCACGCATGCTGCGCTTCATTTCGGCGAACCCTGGGAAGCGTGCGAGTCCGATCACGTTGTCCCACAGAGGTACTGCATCTTCGTCACTGGGTAGTCTGCTGATCACCGGGCCGAAGAATGCAACTCCGTCCGGAGGCTCGAAGGCAATGATCGGTGTGCCGACGTCCTTGCCGGTCAGCGAGAGCGCATGGTCGGTTTCGGCACGAATTTCCTCGTCCAACGAGGAATCATCCAGTGCGCCGGTGTGCCGAGTCGGCAAGCCCAGTTGTTCGAGGATCGGTGCCAGGAACGCCGCGGTGCCGCGATAACCGTGGCTCGCAGCGTCATCGGGCACCACATCGGTATCGAATATCTGCGTACCGAGTGCGGCATACAGTGGCCCGATCGCAGCGGGCCCGTGCTCGCGCCGAATGTCTGCGGCGGCTCTCAGCAGTCGTAGACCTGCGGTGTGGCCGGCCTCGTACTCAGGTGGAAAGTGGGACGCGTAGTCGATGTGAGAATTGAGCAGGCGCAGGGAGATGAATCGCCAGTCGACCGTGTAATCACGCTGCGCCTGCACCTTACGAACCCATTTGCTGGTCATCCATGCGAACGGGCACACCGGATCGAAATAGAAGTCGATATCGGACATCGAGGGATCCTCCCTGTCAGACGGAAACTCTGTGTGCACGACGGTATACGCCGGGCGCACTTCGTACCCCCGCACAGACGGTCATCACTCGGCCAGGCCCAACAGCGCCGGACGCTGCTCGTCGACGATGGTTCGGATCGCTTCCACGAGCGCCGCGACTTCGGGGCGGCGCAGTGTCTCACTACGTGTGACGAGCCAGTACGTGAGCCGAACAGTGACAGCGTCGTGCAAGATTCGGACGAGGTCGTCGTGGCGATCGGCCATGAAGCACGGCAGCAAACCGATACCTGCTGCCGCGCGAGTGGCCTCGACGTGGACGAAAACATTGGTGGAGGTCACCGATTCGCGCATCGTCGGAGTGAAACTCGGGGCCAGATCCAGGTCGTCCACCTGCAGCATCGAGTCGATGAAGTAGATGAACGGGTGGGCGGACAATTCATCGAGATTCTGCGGAGTCCCGTGCTCGTCGAAGTATGCGCGCGAGCCGTACAACCCGAGGCGATAGTCACCGAGACGGAAAGCCTGTGCGCGATGGACCTGGGGCTCGCCGACGACGACCTCGATATCGAGCCCGGACCGCTGCTGAGACGCTCGACGGGTCGTCGCAACGATTTCGACGGCCACGTTGGGATTGCGGCGCTGCACCCGAGCCGCGGCCGGGGCGATGATGTACGCGCTGAACCCGTCCGTTGCCGAAATTCTGACGACTCCTTCGAGTGACTCGGCAGCGTCACCGCGCGTCACCAATCCCCGCACCACCGATTCGACGGCTTCCGCTGCGGCCAGCGCTCGACGCCCGAGCTCGGTCAGCTCCCACCCGCCTGAGCCCCTGGTGAGAACGCGACCCCCGAGCGTCGATTCGAGGACGGCGATGCGCCTCGAGATGGTCGTGTGGTTGACGTCCAGCTCAGCGGCGGCAGAACTGTAGCGACCGGTCCGCCCGACGGCCAGGAGCACCAGAAGGTCGTCGGCACTCGGTAGTCGACCGGCCGAGGATGACGTCATCTCTGCATATTTGCAGATCGCACCTGCGTTCTTGGCTATTGCATCGCAATTGCTCTGCACCAATACTCGAGATACCCAGCATGTGTGCGAGCCGTCACAGTCGGTACGCCGCGCATGCCGAATCACACGAGGAGTGCCAATGAGCGTGGACGAACGATCGCACAGCGGTCCAGATCCGGACGCAGCCCCGACCGGGCTCAAGAAGGTCGTTGCCGCGTCGATGGCAGGCACGATCGTCGAGTGGTACGAGTTTTTCCTCTACGGCACTGCAGCGACGCTGGTGTTCTCGAAGATCTTCTTCGCCGCGGGCACCAGCGAGCTCGACGCGATCCTGGCTGCCTTCGTCACCTATGCCGTCGGATTCGTGGCTCGCCCGCTCGGCGGCATCGTCTTCGGACACTACGGGGACAAGTACGGCCGAAAGAAGTTGCTGCAGTTCAGTCTTGTGCTCGTCGGCGGTGCGACATTCCTCATGGGTTGCCTCCCGACCTTCAACCAGATCGGCTATTGGGCCCCCGCGCTTCTCGTGCTGCTTCGATTCATCCAGGGCTTCGCAGTCGGTGGCGAATGGGGTGGCGCGGTTCTTCTTGTGGCAGAACACAGTCCGAACAAGAGTCGCGGATTTTGGGCCAGCTGGCCGCAGGCCGGGGTGCCCGCCGGAAACCTTCTCGCTACCGTCGTCCTTCTCGTCCTGACCACAACGCTGTCCGACGCAGCCTTCCTCAGCTGGGGATGGCGTGTCGCATTCTGGCTCTCTGCCGTCATCGTTTTCGTCGGCTACTACATTCGCACCAAGGTCACCGATGCCCCGATCTTCCTAGAGGCACAGAAGCAGGCCGAGGTCATCAAGGCCGCGTCGTACGGCGTCTTCGAGGTCGTAAAGCGTTACCCGCGTGGCGTTCTCACTGCGATGGGTCTTCGGTTCGGCGAAAACGTCATGTACTACCTCGTCGTCACGTTCACCATCACCTACCTCAAAGTCGAGGTCGGCACCGACACCCAGACGATCCTGTGGTGGATGCTCGCAGCTCATGCCGTCCACTTCGCCGTCATTCCGCTGGTAGGACGTCTAGCCGACCGAATCGGTCGACGGCCGGTCTACCTGTTCGGTGCACTGACCGCCGGCACGTGGGGCTTCTTCGCATTCCCGATGTTCAACAGCGGGCACAACGCCGTCATCATGCTCGCCATCATCATCGGCCTGGTCTTCCACGCCTTCATGTACGCCACCCAGCCGGCGATCATGGCCGAAATGTTCCCGACGCGTATGCGTTACTCCGGCGTCTCCCTGGGCTATCAGGTCACCTCGATCGTCGCCGGCTCACTGGCGCCGATCATCGCAGTGTTCTTGCTGAACAGGTACGGATCCTCGGTCCCGATTGCGTGGTACCTGGCCGGTGCGTGCACCATCACGCTGGTTGCGGTCATCGCTGCCCGTGAGACAAAGGGTCTTGCGCTGGAGTCCATCGATATCGCAGATGCCAAAAACCTTGCAACCGAGGCAGAACTGGCCAAAGCAGGACTGAAGTGACGGACCTGACCGGGAGGTCCGCACTCGTCACCGGTGGGGCAGGCGGCATCGGTGCAGCGTGTGCCCGGATGCTCGCGGATCGGGGCGCGAGAGTCACCATCGCCGACGTCGACGAAGTCGCGGCGAAGGAGTTGGCATCGGAACTGCACGGGGAGTCGTGGGCGGTGGACCTATCGGACGTCGCGGCTCTGGAGAACCTCACTCTCGACACCGACATTCTGATCAACAACGCCGGCATACAGACCGTCTCGGCGATAGTCGATTTCGATCCAACGGCATTTCGTCGGATTCAGACGCTGATGGTCGAAGCGCCCTTCCTTCTCGTCCGAGCCGCGTTGCCGCACATGTACTCTCGTGGATTCGGCCGAATCGTGAACATTTCCTCTGTGCACGGCCTACGTGCCTCTGCATTCAAAGTTGCCTACGTCACGGCCAAACACGGGCTCGAAGGACTGTCGAAAGTCACCGCGCTCGAAGGTGGCCCGCATGGAGTGACAAGCAACTGCGTCAATCCGGGCTACGTCCGAACCCCGCTGGTCGAGAAACAGATCACCGATCAGGCTGCCGCGCATGGTATTCCGAAAGAAGAGGTGCTCCAACAGGTCATGCTGGCCGAGAGCGCGATCAAACGGCTCGTCGAACCGTCGGAAGTTGCCTCGTTGGTCGGATGGCTGACGTCCGCGGACGCGGGCATGGTCACCGGTGCGTCCTACACCATGGACGGTGGGTGGTCGGCGAAGTAGTTCGCCACCACCACCACCGGCTTGTGTCCGCCCCACCAGTTGGTGTTCACCACCACCGCCACCACCACCACCGGCTTGAATGGACCCCTCCAGCTATTTGATCGTATGAATGGTTCATTCAAGCGATGGGTGAGGCGCTTTCAGACCTCCCGACCCAACTGGGCGAGCACCTTTCTCTGGCGATCGGCCGACTCCGGCACCTCGACGGCCGGACCGCACACTCCCTCCATTCGAATGTTGTCGCCAATCTGCTCGATGAACGCTTCGACGAAGTCGAGGTCCTGGTCGGCGATGGTTGCGTCGACGCCCGCCGGGTGCGCGATGTCCCACGCGTGAACGATCAAGTCCAGGCTGTAGAACGACCCGATCGACGACGCTAGATCGGTTTTCCCGAAATGTCCGTCGTACTCGAGGTTCGCGCGGGCCGGGTCGTCGAGAATGTCCTGCATGCCGTCGCGGGTGTGGGCCCAGGCGGTGGCTGGATTGTCGTCCGCCGATGGGCCGTCGGGAATGGAGAGGCCGACGGGTTCGAGTGCGCCCTTCTCGGTGTCGACGAGGTGTTTCACAACGTCACGGATGCTCCAGCCCGCACAGGTAGAGGCGATATCCCACTTGTCGGACGGCACTGCCTCGATGCGGCGAGTAAGTACGCCTGCGAGGCGGCGATAGCGGTCGGCGGTCGATTCCGGCGTTGTCATGCGGCCGATTCTCCCAACATTCACCCTCGCCGGGGATCGAATATCGGAATGCGTAGGAGACGGGGCGCGCGGACCTGCACCGATATGAAGAAAGCCCCTGCAACCAAACGGTTGCAGGGGCTTCTCTGCGGAGGATAGGGGATTTGAACCCCTGAGGGCGTTAACCCAACCCGCGTTCCAGGCGAGCGCCATAGGCCACTAGGCGAATCCTCCGTGTGGAAGCGTACCGGATAACCCCCTCCAGATCCCAAACGGGCTCCGGTGAGGGCCACCGAAACGGCACGGCCGCCAGTGTGGTTACACTCTTCAATGGATCCCGCGCGGCGCGCATCCTGTGAACTCCCCCAGGGCCGGAAGGCAGCAAGGGTCAATGGGCTCTGCCGGGTGCGCGGGGTCCCCTTTACTTTCAAGGGACCAGATTTCGAGCCCCGACACCGAGAGGGAAGCTCCACATGCCAGCGCAAACCCAAATGGGGTTGATGAGCCATGAGGAGCTCGTCTCCGAGCACGAGCGTCAGTCTGCCAAGTACCAGCAGCTCGAGAACGAGAACCTTGCACTCGACCTCACCAGAGGGAAGCCGTCGCCCGAGCAGCTCGATCTTGCTGCCGGCCTGCTGACGCTTCCCGGCGAGGACTACCGCGACGGCAATGGAACCGACTGCCGCAACTACGGAGGCCTCGCAGGTCTTCCCGAGTTACGAGCAATCTTCGGTGAAATCCTCGGCATTCCGGTGAAGAATCTCCTGGCCGGTAACAATGCGAGCCTCGAAATCATGCACGACCTGGTTGTGTGGGCCCTGCTGCACGGTCTTACCGATTCGCCGCGGCCTTGGTCGGCCGAGCCCAATATCCGCTTCCTGTGCCCGGCGCCCGGATACGACCGGCACTTCGCGATCGCCGAGAGCTTCGGCATCGACATGATCGCAGTCCCGATGCTTCCCGACGGTCCCGACATCAACGAGATCACCCGTCTCGTCTCGTCGGATCCGCAGATCAAGGGCATGTGGGCGGTTCCGAACTACTCGAACCCCACGGGGGCCGTGTACTCCGAGGAAGTAGTGCGAGCGTTGGCATCCATGCCGACTGCCGCCCCAGACTTCCGCCTGTTCTGGGACAACGCTTACGCCGTGCATCCGCTGGTGGAAGAATTCGCCCCGTCCCACGACATTCTCGGGTGGGCGGCCGAAGCCGGATACCCGAATCGTCCGTTCGTACTGGCGTCGACGTCGAAGATCACGTTCGCCGGTGCGGGTGTCAGCTTCTTCGGCAGCTCGGACGAGAATCTCGCGTGGTACCAAAAGCATTTGGGTAAGAAGAGCATCGGTCCGGATAAGCTGAATCAGCTTCGGCACCTGCGGTTCTTCGGCGACGCCGACGGTGTCCGTGCCCACATGGCCAAGCATCGGGACATCCTTGCACCGAAGTTCGCGCTCGTCGGTCAGATCCTCGAAGACCGGCTCGGTGCGTCGAAGATCGCGTCGTGGACGGAGCCGAAGGGTGGCTACTTCATCTCCCTCGACGTGCTCGAGGGCACCGCGGCTCGCTCGATCGCATTGGCGAAGAACGCCGGTATCGCGTTGACGGGAGCGGGTTCGGCATTCCCGTACGGAAACGATCCCGAGGACCGAAACATCCGGCTCGCTCCGAGCTTCCCGTCCTTGGACGATCTGCAGAAGTCGATGGACGGGGTCGCGACGTGCGTTTTGCTCGCCGCGACCGAAAAGCTCCTCGACAGGTAAATGGAATACGCCCGAGAGGGCGTATTCCATTCAGGCTGCAACGAAGTCGCTCAGTGACCGATCACTACCGCGCCTTCTGGTGCTTCGGCGAGTAGGCCCGGTCGCAACAGGAACCCGGTGATGACCGCGCCCAGCACGAAGATCCCACTCGCCCACCAGAACGTCGTTGTGTAGCTGGCGAGTTCGGCGTTGGCCTGCAGTGCCGCCGCACTCGATGCGCTAGCCACATTGTCTGTGACGTACGTGGCTGCTGCGCTCGCTGCGATGGTACTGAGCAATGCCGTACCGATCGAGCCGCCGATCTGCTGCATGGTGTTGACCGTGGCGGAGGCGACGCCCGAGTCGTCGAGATTCACCCCGGAGATCGCACTCTGAAAGGCCGGAGCCATGGAGGCGCCGAGTCCGAGGCCCATGATGATCAACCCGGGCAGAATGTGCATCGGGTAGGTGCTGTCCAGTGAAACCTGAGTCAGGAGACTCATTCCGACCCCGGCAACCAGCAGGCCCGTCGGTATCAGGACCCGGGGTCCGAATCGCGGCAGGATCACTCCCGTCGACACCGTTGCGGTGAGGATCAACGCGCCGATCATCGGCATGAAAGCGAATCCGGTAGTGATCGGTGTGTAGCCGAGTGTGCTCTGCATGTAATAGGTGAGGAAGAGGAACACTGCGAACATGCCTGCCCCGGTGACGAACACTGCGAGGAACGATCCAGCGCGTGTCCGGTCGAGGATGATGCGCAGTGGCAGCAGAGGATGCGCGACGCGTCGCTGCAGGACGACGAACACGCCGAGCAATGCTGTACCGATGATCAGGAACGCGAGGGTGACCGTGTTACCCCAGCCGTCGGATTCTGCGTGTGCGAAACCGTAGACGATGGCGAACAGCGCGGCCGAGACTGTGACTGTTCCCGGAATGTCGAGCTTGGGCCTGGTGGTGACCGCATGCTTGGCCAGCAGGATGAATCCGGCGACGAACGCCACCCCGGCGAAGATCAGGTTGACGTAGAGACTCCAACGCCAGGTCGCCCACTCGGTCAGTATGCCGCCGAGCAACAGGCCCAACGCGCCACCGCCACCGGCGATTGCACCGAAGATGCCGAATGCTTTCGCACGCTCCTTCGGGTCCGTGAACGTGGTTGCCAGCAGCGACAGTGCCGCCGGTGCGAGAAGTGCACCGAATACGCCCTGGCCTGCGCGAGCTGCGACGAGCATTCCGAAGTTCACCGATGCGCCCCCGACCGCGGACATGAGGGCGAAGCCGACGAGCCCGACGAGGAAGGTGTTGCGACGACCGAACAGATCGCTGAGTCGGCCGCCGAGGAGCAGGAGACTGCCGAAGGCCAGCGCGTAGGCGGTGATGATCCAGGAACGGTTGCTGTTGTCGAAGCCGAGATCGAGCTGGGCCGCCGGCAACGCGATGTTCACGATGGTCGCGTCCAGCACGACCATGAGCTGAGCCAGGCCGAGGGTGGCGAGAACCAGCCAGCGAACGCGATGTGATTTTGCGTCAGCAGTTTCTTCCGAGGCCGGTGACGTCGATGTCTCGACGCTATCCGAAGACAATGCGGTCATATTCGTCCTTCTGTCGGCTATGCGGAGGTGTACTCTCCGGTTATCGACCAAAGGTAGCAGCTAAGCGGAGGTCAATCCTCCGCTTACCGGGTGAAACGGACATTCAGATGAGTGTGAGAGCTGACACAGCGGCAAAGAAGCCGCTTCGGGCCGACGCGGAACGAAACCGCAAACGCATCGTCGAGGCAGCTCGCGAGCTGTTCGCATTGCGCGGAATCGACATCACTCTCGACGACGTCGCCGATCATGCGAAGGTCGGCGTCGGAACCGTCTATCGGCGCTTCTCGTGCAAAGAAGAGCTCATCGATGGTGTCTTCGAACAGCGGCTCGAGGAGATGACCGTGTTCGCTGAGGAGGCGTTGACCACCGCCGACCCGTGGCAAGGCCTCGTGGTGTTCCTCGATAGATTGTGCGAGGGGATGTCCGCAGACCGGGGTCTCGGTGAGGTCGTACTCGGCACGGACGAGGGCTGCGCGGGGATCGCGCAGGTGCGCGAACGGCTCGAGCCCTTCGTCGAGAAGATCGTACTCCGAGCGAAGGCGTCGGGTCAGCTCCGCGGCGACGTCGAGGTCAACGACATCATTCCGCTGATCAGCATGGTCTCCACAGGCGCCGAATTCACCTCCGCGGTGGACGCCGGCAATTGGCGACGCTACTTCACCGTGGTTCTCGACGGGCTCCGATCCGAACCCGGTGCGGCGACCGCTCTGCCGGGGCGTGCACTCACCGGAGTCGAGCTCGACTCGGCGAAAGCTGCAATGCATCGCCGTCGCCGCTGATCTGTTTTTTGTGATTGTTCACAAGGTTCACGCCGGTGCGCGGTGGGTTGAACCATCAGTCTTTCGCCTGTGCTGTACATCACGTATGGTCCGTCACGAGTGTTGCTACTGCCTAGTAATAACGGCGGCGACAGTGGACCTATGGGGGTAATGCATGCGAGCGTCACGGGTAGTCGGACCGGCCGTCGGAGCCGTTCTGCTGGCAGCAACAGCGATGACGCCCTTGGCGTCGGCTCAGCCGCCATCGGGTTCATCGACCGGATCGACGGTGGAGTCCGACTTCTACCTACCTCCGAGCCCACTGCCCGACGGCGATGCAGGGGACGTCATCCGCTCCGAGCCCTCGCATTTGGCGATCTCGGTGCCCACCATCGGTGGGGCACTCCCCGGCGAGGCTACTCGAATCATGTACCGCAGCAAGGATTCCAACGGTGATCCGATCGCAGTGACTGGCACCTACATCGATCCGGCGGCAGACTGGACCGGCCCAGGTCCGCGACCGCTCGTGAGTCTCGCACCCGGTACGCAGGGGCAGGGCGACCAGTGTGCGCCATCGAAGATGTTGAACAACCTCATCACCTACACGCCGCCGTTCGATGCCATGGTGGAGTACGAGGTGCTCGCCGCATACGCGTTGCTGTCTCAGGGATATGGCGTCGTCATCACCGACTACGAGGGACTCGGCACCCCGGGTGCCCACACTTACGTCAACCGCGCTGCCGAAGGGCATGCTGTTCTCGATGCGGCTCGGGCAGCGCAGAGTCTCTCCGGCACAGAGATTTCCACCGATGGACCCGTCGGACTGTACGGCTACTCACAGGGTGGAGGCGCGGCGGCGTCCGGTGCAGAACTGGCATCCGAGTACGCGCCGGAACTGAACATCGTCGGTACGTACGCAGGGGCCCCGCCGGCTGATCTGAAGTCGACACTCGAACAGGTGGACGGCACCATCCTCACCGGCGTGATCGGTTACACGCTCAACGGCTTGCTCGAATCCGACCCGGATCTTCAGCCGATCATCGACGAGAACATCAACGGTGCAGGCAAGGCGATGTTGAGAGAGGTCGCTGATCAATGTGTCGGCGCCACGATTCTGACGGTCGGGTTGCATCGCACGCAGGAGTACACCAACACAGGCGAACCGATGTCGGTTGTTCTCGACAGGCTACCCAGGGCTCAGGAGATATTGGCGGCCAACAAGATCGGCGAACGCACACCGAACGCGCCCGTGCTGATTCAGTCCGGCACGTCCGACGACGTCGTCCCACACGGTCAAGCCGTGCAGCTGGCCGCTGACTGGTGCAGTCAAGGTGCAACCGTTCAGCTCAGCAGTGCTCAGGTACCGGCCATAGTGCCGGGATCGGGTGCAGGACACATCATTCCGGATCTACTCGGACTCGGTGAAGCGCAGAGCTGGATGAAGGATCGTTTCGACGGAGTCCCAGCGCCGTCGAATTGCTGAGGTGATCTCGTACGGTCCGGGCACAGTCAGCGCGGGCCGTACATGATCACGGCGACGCCGAGAAGGCAGAGTGCTGCTCCTGTCACGTCCCACCTGTCCGGCTCGAAGCCGTCGGCGATCATTCCCCAGGCGAGAGACCCCGCGACGAAGACACCGCCGTACGCGGCGAGGATGCGGCCGAAATTGGCGTCCGGCTGCAGCGTCGCGACGAATCCGTAGGCACCGAGCGCAACGACACCTGCGCCGACCCAGATCCATCCGCGGTGTTCTCTGACTCCCTGCCATACCAGCCACGCCCCGCCGATCTCCAGCACTGCAGCGACGCCGAACAACAGGATGGATTTGAGTACCGTCACGTGTGCACGATTCCATATGTTCACCGAAGTGCCATAGGTTTCCCAAGTGTAGGAGGATCAACACTCGGGTAACAGGGTGAAGGTATGTACACAGCGAGGGGCGGCGGCAGATGATCGTGACCGATCGAGGTCAATCGAGTAAGCCCAACGGAGGTAGGTAGCTCATGCGTGAGCAGTACAACGTCACCTTGGATTCCCTCGCAGCCGATCTTGCATCGATGTGCGGACTTGCGGAATCTGCGATGGAATCGGCTACCAGGGCCTTGCTGACCGCGGATCTCGCAGTCGCGGAACACACCATCTCCGGCAGGGAAACGATCGACAGAGCTGCAGCCGACTGGGAGCACCAAGCCTTCGGTGTCCTCGCGTTGCAGTCGCCCGTCGCACTGGACCTGCGAATCATGGTCAGCGGACTTCACATTGTTGCCGATCTCCAACGCATGGGTGGACTTGCCATCCATATCGCCGAGCTCGCTCGACGCAGGCACCCTGCACACGTACTGCCGGTCGAGGTGGAGAGTGTGTTCGCCGAGATGGGGCGCGTCGCCGTCGAACAGGCAGATTCGACGCGCAAGGTTCTGCTCTCCCGTGACGCCGAACTGGCCACCGAGCTGCAGACCAAGGACGAGGCGATGGACGAACTCCACCGGAGCTTGTTCACTCTGACGTCCGCACCGGGCTGGCCGCACGGCATTCCTGCTGCCGTCGACATCACGTTGCTCGGCCGATTCTACGAACGGTTCTCCGATCACACTGTCGAGGTTGCCAAGCGGGTCATCTTCCTCGTCACCGGTGAATTTCGGTCCGACGAGACATAGTCGAGCCATACAGTTCGGCCACGACATCGCAGCTGGAACCCGATAACGGAATTTCCTCCCGCGTGGGAGGATCGGAGTTATGTCTCCTACTCTGCACCTGGTCGGCGACCCAGAAGCCGATGCGCTGCTCGCCGAGGACCCTTTCGCGTTGCTGATCGGAATGCTTCTCGATCAGCAGGTTCCGATGGAATCGGCATTCGCCGGTCCGAAGAAACTCGTCGACCGTCTTGGTGATCTGAACGTCGAGACCATTGCGACAGCCGACCCGGAGGAGTTCGCGGCCGTGTGTGCCACAACGCCTGCGGTACATCGCTTTCCGGCTTCGATGGCCAAACGTATTCAAGGACTTGCGGAATACCTCGTCGAGAACTACGACGGTAAGCCGGATCAGATCTGGCGCCGTGACAGTCCTGACGGACCCGAAGTACTGAAGCGGCTGAAGGCTTTGCCGGGGTACGGAGATCAGAAGGCCCGCATCTTTCTCGCGTTGCTGGGCAAGCAGATGGAAGTGACGCCCGACGGGTGGCGCAAGGCCGCAGGCGCGTACGGGGACGAGGGGTCGCGGCGGTCGATCGCCGATGTCGTCGACGAGAAGTCGCTCCTCGAAGTCCGCGAATTCAAGAAAGCAGCCAAGGCAGCAGCCAAGAAAAAGTGACGTACGAGCACTGGCTCGAGAGTATCGACGAGGCATCGCTGGCCCGTCTTCTCGGCAAGCGTCCCGACGTGGCGCTCGATCCGCCACCGCGCACGTATGCCGCGCTTGCCCACCTTCTGCGGCGCGATCGATCGTTGGATGCCGCCATACGTGAACTCGACGTGGGTGCGCTGTCTCTGCTCGTCATTCTCGCTGGACGCGAATCGATCTCGCGTTCGGACCTCGGTATCGCGGTCGCGGAGGGGATCGAATGCACGACGGCCGAGGTCGATCGCGCGGTGGGATCGCTGATCGATCTCGGGCTCTGCTTGCCGGTCGGTGAGGGTTACACCTCCATTGTCGAGAACCTCGAACGTCTGAATCTGCACGCACTCCTCGACGTGTCGCGGCCTGTCATGGTCGAGCGTGGGACAGCGAATGTGCAATCGCAGGAACTTGCCGTGGCCGGGTTCTGCGACCTCGTCGAAGCAGTGCTCGTGGAAGTCGATGCAGGCTCCGTGAAAGCGGTCAGGGCAGGGGGAGTGGGGAGTCGCGAGCTTCGGGCACTTGCCAAGGGCGTCGGCGCTGATATCGACGACGTCGAACTTGTTCTCGGTCTCGCAGGCGAACTGCGTCTCGTCGACGCTCACGCTCCGCTACTGCGATGCACGACCGAGTGCGGCGACTGGCAATCGATGGACCGGGCAACGAAATACGCGAAGATCGTGGAAGCGTGGTGGTGGTCGGAGGGCGCCGCGACGAATTCCTTGCAAGCGAACGGCAAGCGGGCGCAGACACTCGGTCCGATCGCCCCGAATCCATCGACGGCCGTGCTTCGTCGACGCATGATCGACTCGATCCCGGACGGTGGTTTTCTCGACGTCGACTCGGCTGTGGACTACTCAGTGTGGAAGCTGCCCCGGTTCGCGGCCGAGGCGAACCCCGGTGATGTCGCGGCCGTGTGGCGCGAGGCATCCGCGCTCGGGATCATCGTCGACGGTGCTCCGACGGACTTGTCACGACTGCTCGGCAGCCTGGGAACTACCGCCGATGCGACGGTAGTTGCACCCGCTGTCCACCAGCTCGTCCACCGAGCCGAATCAGTAGTGCGGTTGTTGCCCGATCTCACTGCCGTGGTGTCCGGCCCTGTGAGCGAACGTGTTTCGCTGCTTCTCACGGGATCGGCGACCCGCGAATCGCGCGGCGCTGCGTCGGCCTGGCGGTTCAGCGACCGGTCCATCCGCGGTTGGCTCGATCGAGGTGGCTCCGGTGAAGAACTGCTCGAGTCTCTGGCTGCAACTGCGTCGACCGAAATGCCACAGTCCCTCGAATACCTGATCCGTGATGTCTTGCGACGGCACGGGGCAATCACCGTCGACGGGGTGTCCGGGCGCATCGAGTCTCGAGATGCCGCGCTCATCGCCGAGATTCACGCGCGCGCACTTTTCGACGCCGAAAGGTGCGCGGACACAGCCCTGGCCCCGTCGATACCGGCGCACAGTGTGCTCGACGCGTTGCGATCCGCGGGATACGCCCCAGTGCTCACCGGCGACTTCGCACCGACCGAGGTGGCCCGGGTGTCACCTCGACCGCTACAGCCCCGCATCGTTCCGATCTCGCCGCAGCGCACCGAAGTCGGTGTGTTGGCGCGCGCTCTCGTGACAGGTGATCCGGTCGAGGTCGATGTAGCCCGATTGGCCGCTCGTGTGAAGACCGTTCATCACCTCCCGGCCAGAGATGCCGACGCCCTCGCAGGAGCTATCGCGCTCGGCACCGAGGTGACAGTCGATGTACTTACCGCGGGCATGGGCATCGTCAAGGACACGATCGGTGACATCCTCCTCGATTCCGGTACGTTGCATGCCTGGTCGGAACGGTTGCAGACCAGGCGGACCATCCGGATCTCGAATGTCCGGATGGTCGTCGCGCCGCTGTTGTGAACTCGAGGCTGGGCCATCGGCGCCGATGTCGGCGTTCGCCGGTACCCTTTCGGCGTGGCTCTCTACCGGAAGTACCGTCCTGCGACGTTCGCTGAGGTTGTCGGGCAGGAGCACGTCACCGAGCCCTTGAGTGTGGCGCTCAACTCCAACCGAATCAACCACGCCTACCTCTTCTCCGGCCCACGTGGCTGCGGCAAGACGTCGTCGGCGCGCATCCTCGCGCGTTCGCTGAACTGCGCCGAGGGCCCTACCTCCACACCCTGTGGGGTGTGTAATTCCTGTGTCGCGCTCGCGCCGGGTGGACCAGGCAACTTCGACGTCGTAGAGATGGACGCAGCGAGTCACGGCGGCGTCGACGATGCCCGTGATCTTCGGGACAAAGCGGTGTATGCGCCCGCTGAGTCTCGTTACGTCATCTTCATCATCGATGAGGCTCACATGGTGACCACGGCGGGCTTCAACGCCCTGCTGAAGGTGGTCGAGGAGCCGCCGGAGCATCTGGTCTTCATCTTCGCCACCACCGAGCCGGAGAAGGTGCTGCCGACCATTCGGTCACGCACGCACCACTACCCGTTCCGGTTGCTGCCCCCGTCGACCATGCGCGGACTGCTCGAGAAGATCTGTGTGCAGGAGAACGCGATCGTCGCGGACCCGGTGTTTCCGCTCGTCATCCGTGCAGGAGGTGGATCGCCGCGTGATTCGCTGAGCGTATTGGATCAGCTCCTCGCGGGCGCAGGTCCGGAGGGCGTGACATACCCCCGGGCGCTGTCCTTGCTCGGAGTCACCGATGTCGCACTGATCGACGAGGCAGTCGACGCTCTCGCTGCCGGCGACGGTGGCTCCCTGTTCGGCACCATCGACAAGGTCGTAGATGCCGGTCACGATCCACGCAGGTTCGCCACCGACCTCCTCGAGCGGCTGCGCGACCTCATCCTGATGCGCGCCGTGCCCGACGCCGGGGAACGAGGTCTGGTCGATGTGCCGGGCGACGTGCTCGAACGACTCCGCGAAGAGTCCACGCGCATCGGCTCGGCAACCTTGGCGCGCTATGCGGAAATCGTGCACTCCGGATTGGGGGAGATGCGTGGGGCCACTGCACCGCGACTTCTCCTGGAGGTGATGTGTGCACGCATGCTTCTGCCCTCCGCTTCCGACGCCGAATCTGCCGTCCTTCAACGTCTCGAGCGCCTGGAACGGCGTCTCGACGTGACCCTTCCCGCCGGTGAACAGGCCGCGGTCGATCGGGCCGCGGTTGTCGAGGATGCAGCCCCGAGACGGATCGAGGCGTCGGCACCGGTGGCACCAGTGGCACCGGTGCCACCGGTGGAGGACACTCCGTCGAAGTTCGTTCGCCCCTCACAACGGCCGGTGGCAGAGGCGCCTGCGGTGACTGTGCCTACACCTGAGCCCGCCGCGGCTCCTGCCATGCCCCCGCCCCAGCCCCAGCCTGCGCCCCAGCCTGCGCCCCAGCCTGCGGTGACCGTGCCTGCGCCGGCGCCCATCGTGACGCCGGAACCGGATCCAGTGCCGAAACCAGCGCCCGAGCCGGAACCGGTCCACGTGCCGGAGCCAGTGCCGAATGCGGAACCCGAGCCGGTCCACGTGCCGGAGCCAGTGCCGAGTGCAGAGCCTGAGCCGGCTCTTGTATCGCCGCCGGAGCAAGAGCACGAGGCCGAATCGCAGCCCGAGCTTTCGGCTGTCAGTGAGCCGGTTGCCAGTGAGCCGGTTGCCAGTGACCCGGTTGTCAGCGAGCCGGTCGTCAGCGAGCCGGAGCCCGCGCCGGCTCCTGTCGCAGAGTCGAATCAACCCGACGCGGCGGCGGTACGTGCGGTGTGGTCCGAGGTCAGGACCAAGGTTCGCGAGCGCAGCCGTACGGTCGAGGTCATGCTGTCCGGGGCGTCGGTGCGCGCCGTCGAAGTCGATTCGATCACCCTCGGCCACGATTCGGCCCCGCTGGCCAAGAGACTCGGAGAGCCGCGAAACGCCGATGTCATTCGAGACGCACTGCGTGATGTTTTCGGGGTCGACTGGGCCGTGACCTGCGTCGTAGGTGCGACGGCACCGGCTGAAGAGGTCTCGGCATCGAAGGGTGGTCCCGAGGCTCCGAAGGCCCCGTCGACAAAATTCTCACGACCGAGCCAGAGCAACAAGACGGCGCGAACGACCGAAGACGCATTCGGGTCGGCGGGGGATGGATCGGGCTACGACGACATTCCGCCACCTGAAGCGCCGGACTACCCTGACGACCCCGAGCCGGCAGGTCCGCCACCGCCGGAAACCGCTGAGGACGAGGAAGAGCTCATGAAGGCGGCCGCAGAGCCTGCGGATCCATCGATCAGGCGCGACCCGGATACGGTTGCACTGGAGTTGATTCAAAGTCAGCTGGGCGGAACTCCTTTGAAGGAGTAGCGCTGCTCGTAGCGGAGAAATCCGCTCAGGCGAAGTTGTTGTCGAGTGCTGTCCTGTGCACTCGACAACAAGGAGCTAGGCCGGCTCGATATCTTCCGGATCCACGAAGACCAGGCGTCCGTCGTCGAGTGCGACCGCATATCGACGGGCGAGAGCCCAGCCGCGATCTGTCACCGCGGCCTGTTGGTCGCCGAAGTCTTCCTTGACCACGCCGGACTCTTTAGGCCACTGCTCACGCGACAGCTCGGCATCGGAGCTGTAGCGGACCTTCACATGTGCGCCGACAGCAAGGGGCTGCTGGGTGTCCATGGACATCAACTCCTGATCTTCCACAAATATCCCCCCGCTATGTCGATTGTAGGTCTACCCAGCACCTTCGAAACCCAAACTGCCCATTCGGTCACAGACAATGCTCGTTTAGGTCCTGTCCCTTCAGTGGTAACACGTTCTAGTCTGTACACAGCCGAGGTGTAATCCTCGTGTCCTGCAGCGTCCTGACCGGCGCTGCCACCGAAATCAGTACGTGGAAGGAACTGCACGCTGTGACTACAGAGGCGTTCATTTACGAAGCCATCAGAACCCCGCGCGGTAAAGGAAAGAACGGCTCGCTGCACTCCGTCAAGCCGATCTCGCTGGTTACCGGGTTGATCGACGAACTTCGTCGTCGATTCCCGGATCTGGACGAGAACCGCATCTCGGACCTGATCCTGGGCGTCGTGTCGCCGGTAGGCGATCAGGGTATGGATATCGCCCGCACCGCCGTTCTCGCCGCGAAGATGCCGGACACCGTGGGCGGATTCCAGCTCAACCGGTTCTGCGCTTCCGGTCTCGAAGCAATCAACCTCGCCGCACAGAAGGTGCGCTCCGGCTGGGATGAGCTCGTGATCGCAGGCGGCGTCGAATCGATGTCTCGTGTTCCGATGGGTAGCGACGGTGGCGCGTGGGCGCTGGACCCGGCCACCAACTACGACACCTACTTCGCCCCGCAGGGGATCGGCGCCGACCTGATCGCGACGATCGAGGGCTTCACCCGCGAAGACGTCGACGCATATGCAGTGCAGTCGCAGGAGCGCGCGGCGGCAGCATGGTCGGGTGGCTACTTTGCCAAGTCGGTCGTGCCCGTAACCGATCAGAATGGTTTGCTGATCCTCGATCAGGACGAGCACATGCGTCCGGGCAGCACCGTCGAATCGCTCGGCAAGCTGAACTCGGCGTTCGCCGGAGTTGCCGCCATGGGCGGTTTCGACGACGTCGCGCTGCAGAAGTACCACTGGATCGACAAGATCAATCACGTGCACACCGGTGGTAACAGCTCCGGCATCGTCGACGGCGCAGCCCTCGTCCTCGTCGGCAGCGAGCAGGCAGGCAAAGACCTGAACCTGGTTCCGCGGGCGCGTGTCGTAGCAACCGCGACGAGCGGCGCCGACACCACCATCATGCTCACCGGACCGACACCGGCGGCGAAGAAGGTTCTTGCGACAGCAGGCTTGACCGTCGACGACATCGATCTCTTCGAGTTGAACGAAGCGTTCGCATCGGTCGTGCTGCGTTTCCAGAAGGACCTGAACATCCCGAACGAGAAGCTCAACGTCAACGGCGGAGCTATCGCGATGGGTCACCCACTGGGCGCCACCGGAGCCATGATCACCGGAACCGTGCTCGACGAGCTCGAGCGCCGCGGAGGCCGTTACGCACTCATCACCCTGTGCATCGGCGGCGGCATGGGCGTTGCCACCATCATCGAGCGAGTCTGAGGCGAAGATATGACAAACACTGAAGCAAGCAAAGACAACATGATCAAGTGGGAGCAGGACTCCGACGGCATCGTCGTGCTCACGATGGACGACCCCAACCAGGGCGCCAACACGATGAACCAGTTGTACAAGGACTCGATGGCCATCACCATCGACCGTCTCGAAGCCGAGAAGGACTCGATCACGGGCGTCGTCATCACCTCCGCGAAGAAGACCTTCTTCGCCGGTGGCGACCTGAAGAACATGATGAAGATCGGACCCGACGACGCACAGCAGGTGTTCGGCGAGGCCCAGAACCTCAAAGCGCAGCTGCGCCGCGTAGAGAAGCTCGGCAAGCCCGTCGTCGCAGCCATCAACGGTGCTGCACTCGGCGGTGGTTTCGAAATCGCACTCGCAACGCATCACCGTATTGCGGCGAATGTATCCGGAGTCCAGCTCGGCCTCCCCGAGGTCTCCCTCGGACTGCTTCCCGGTGGCGGTGGCGTCACGCGCATCACCCGCCTCCTCGGCATCCAGACCGGCTTCATGACGGTCCTCGCCCAGGGCACCCGATTCCGTCCCGACAAGGCGCTCGAGATCGGTCTCGTCCACGAACTCGTCGACAGCATCGACGCGCTCGTACCGGCCGCCAAGGCGTGGATCAAGGCCAACCCAGAGGGCGGCGTCGCTCCGTGGGACGTCAAGGGCTACAAGATTCCAGGTGGAACACCGTCGAGTCCGGCGCTGGCCGCGGTTCTGCCTGCCTTTCCCTCGAACCTGCGCAAGCAGCTCAAGGGTGCACCGATGCCCGCGCCGCGTGCAATCCTCGCCGCTGCAGTCGAAGGGGCCCAGGTCGACTTCGACAACGCGTCGACGATCGAGTCGCGGTACTTCACCGAGTTGGTCACCGGGCAGATCTCGAAGAACATGATTCAGGCGTTCTTCTTCGACATTCAGGCGATCAACGCAGGCAAGTCGCGTCCCGACGGCATCGAGAAGACGAAGTTCACCAAGGTCGCCGTCCTCGGTGCAGGCATGATGGGCGCCGGAATCGCCTACGTGTGCGCAAAGGCCGGCATCGACGTCGTGCTCAAGGACGTAGCCATCGAGTCTGCGCAGAAGGGCAAGGCGTACTCCGAGACCATCGAGGCCAAGGCACTCTCGCGTGGGAAGACCACCCAGGAGAAGTCCGACGCACTGCTGGCTCGGATCCACCCGACCGCCGATGCCAAGGACGTCGAAGGCGCCGATCTCGTCATCGAGGCGGTCTTCGAGTCCGAGGAGCTCAAGCAGAAGGTGTTCCAGGAGATCGAGGATCTCGTCGATCCGAAGGCATTGCTCGGCTCGAACACCTCGACGTTGCCGATCACGAGCCTGGCGAAGGGAATCAAGCGCCAGGAAGACTTCATCGGACTCCACTTCTTCAGTCCAGTCGACAAGATGCCGCTGGTGGAGATCATCCGCGGCGAGAAGACGTCGGACGCTGCGTTGGCGAAGGCCTTCGATCTCGTCCAGCTCATCAAGAAGACCCCGATCGTCGTCAACGACAGCCGTGGGTTCTTCACTTCTCGCGTCATCGGCACATTCATCAACGAGGCAATCGCGATGCTCGGCGAGGGTGTCGAGCCGGCGTCCATCGAGCAGGCAGGCCTGCAAGCTGGCTACCCCGCAGCGCCGCTGCAGCTCTCGGACGAGCTGACGCTGACGCTGATGCAGAAAATCCGCAAGGAGACCTACGACGCGGTCGTCGCGGCCGGCGGCACTCCTCCCGTGGATCCGGCAGGCGAGGTCATCAACAAGATGGTCGACGAGTTCGAGCGTCCGAGCAAGCTCAAGGGTGCAGGCTTCTACGAGTACGCCGACGGCAAGCGCACCGGCCTGTGGCCCGGACTGCGTGATGCGTTCAAGTCGGGTACCTCGGAAGCTCCGTTCGAGGATCTCATCGAGCGCATGCTCTTCATCGAGGCACTCGAGACGCAGAAGTGCTTCGACGAAGGCGTGCTGACTTCCACGGCCGACGCCAACATCGGATCGATCTTCGGCATCGGGTACCCAGCCTGGACGGGCGGCGTGCACCAGTACATCGTCGGCTACAAGGGTGGTCAGGCGGGCTTCGTCGCGCGTGCCGACGAGCTCGCGGCAAAGTACGGCGAGCGGTTCACAGCGCCGGACTCGCTCCGCTCCTAGCTAGACATGTGAGTGGGGATACGTCCCACACGACGTATTCCCACTCACATCTCGCGGTATGCGACCAAACGCTCGGCGCCGTCGGTGAATTGCTTGCGCATCGAAGTGCAGGCCGCATCGACGTCGCCGACGTCCAAGGCATCGATCAGCTGTTCATGGTTGCTCACCGCCGCGCGGCCCCATTCGGGGTCCTACGCATAGAGGCGGGTGGGGGTGTAGCGGGTCGCGTTGCTCAGAAACCATGCCAACTTGCTCGCCTCGGCCAGTGCCGAGACCACGTATCCGCGATGCGGTACGAGTTCGACCATTCCCTCGCCCCGAAGTGTCAGTAAACCTCTCGAACCGGCGTGACACGGACACCGAGCTCGGCTGCGGTCTCGTTCAATCGGATGTAGTCACCCGGGCGAACTTCGCCGGACATGACGAGGTGCCGCACATGATTGGCGACGTCCTCGGACAGCTGCGGCCGCCGAGAAAGCGCTGTCGCTGCGGAAGTCGTGCGCGCTCTGCCTGCCATGACGATCAGCCAATCACGGTGTGTAGGTCTGCACTCAACTCCGGGGCCGGATCAAGGACTTCGTAAGGGGCTCGACCACGCGTGCAGCGACCGGTCCGAGTACCGCCATCAACAGCACGTACGCGGTCGCGAGAGCAGCCAGTTCGCCGTCGACAGCGCCTGCGGCAACAGCGAGCCCCGCTATGACGATCGAGAACTCTCCGCGCGCGACCAAAGCTGCGCCCGCGCGCAGCTGTCCAGGCCTACCGATGCCTTGCCGACCAGCGGCCCAGGCGCCCGTCAAGACCTTGGTGACCGTTGTTGCCACGGCCAGGACGACGGCCCAGCCGAGGACGGGCGGAATGGTCGAGGGGTCCGTGTTCAGGCCGAACACGACGAAGAACATGGCGGCGAAGAGATCACGTAACGGTTCGAGGATGCGGGTTGCGTTGTCCGCGGTCGATCCGGAGATGGCGATGCCGAGCAGAAAGGCGCCGACTGCGGCTGATACCTGCAACTCGGAGGCGATGCCGGCTACCACCAACGCTGATCCGAGGACCGTGAGCAGAACTACCTCGCGGTCGGGGCTGTCGACGACGGCTGAAACGAATCGTCCGTATCTGAGCGCGACCACCAGCACCACGGTGATGACGAGCAACGAGATTCCGACCGCGACGAAGCCACCCAGAATGCCCACCCCGGCCAGGACTGTTGTCAGTATCGGCAGGTAGATCGCCATCGCGAGATCCTCGAATACGAGGATCGAGAGGACGACAGGTGTTTCCCGGTTTCCGAGACGGCCCAGATCGGTGAGAACTTTGGCGATGATCCCCGAGGACGAGATGTACGTGACGCCGCCGAGAACAAGTGCGCCGACGCCACCCCAGCCGAGCATGAGCGCGACGGCTGCCCCTGGCGCGAAGTTGAGGACGATATCGACGACACCGGCCATCCACGACCTGCGCAGCCCGGTAACGAGCTCGGTGGCGGTGTACTCCAGCCCGAGCAGCAAGAGCAGAAGTATGACGCCGATCTCGCTGGCCAGCGCACTGAACTCGTCGATACCGTCGAGTGTGATGAAGCCGCCGTTGCCGAAGCACAGTCCACCGAGGAGATAGAAGGGGATCGGGGAGACGCCGATGCGTCCGGCGAGCCTGGCGAGGAGGCCGAGTGCGAAGAACACTGCCCCGAGTTCGGTCAGCGCGAGTGCGCTTTCGGCCATGAGGAATCAGCCCTGTTTGTTCTTACGCATTGCCGAGCAGCTTTGTGGCCGCATCCAGTCCCTCTGCCGTACCGACAGCAACGAGCAGATCGCCGGAGACGATCAGGAAATCAGGATTGGGTGACGGTTGGACCTGCCCGGCGCGCATGACCGCGACGATGGATACACCGGTCTTGGTGCGCATCGTGGTGTCGCCGAGAGTTCGGCCGTCGAATCGCGAGCCCTCTTTGATGCGGAGCTGTCGCGTGTGAATACCGGGGAGTTCACGGTGCTCTTCCCCGAGCTGAGCAATGAGTTGCGGCGTGCCGAGCAAATTGCCCAGCGCCGCCGCTTCCTCATTGCTCAGTGTGATGGACGCCTGTGTCGCGTCGGGGTCATCCATGCGCGAAACGATCAGCTCGTTCACGCCGTCCTTGCGTGTGATGACACCGATGCGACGCCCAGATGCGAGGGCGAAATCCTTCCGCACCCCGATCCCGGGCAGCAGGGTCACTTCGACATTCATAGGGGAATGCTAACCCCAGTCGGTATGACCCGTACCGCCTAGAGCCTCTCGGTCAGGACGCGACAGCGGCCAGCAGTGCTTCACGCTGGTTGGCGCCGAGTCCACCGATACGGCGGGTGTCTGCGATGGAAAGCTGCTCGAGCAGCTGTGCGGCGCGCACCGAGCCGACACCCGGAAGTGCCTTGATCAGTGCGGAGACCTTGGTCTTCTTGACGATCTCGTCGCCCTCGGCCTTTGCGAGAACGTCAGCGACGCTCAGCTCGCCGGACTTGACGGCGGCCAGCAGCTTCGACCTGGCGGTACGTGCCTCGGCCGCCTTGGCCAACGCCGCGGTGCGCTGTTCCGGAGTCAATACTGGTAAAGCCATGGCCTTATCTCCTCGATAGTGGTGACCCGTCGCTCAATGACATGGTCGGGACCCTCTTGCATCGTGCCTGGTGGCTCGGACAATCTTTTCGAACGACACGCGTGTCATTCGGAGTGAGCCACCGATCCTTCACCGCCAGGCTACGTCCTTTCGCTTTCGGGGTACGCCCCGACCAGCAGTTGGGCGGATCCGGATCTCGGCAACTGTGTCACTTCGGTTCGTCTGACGCCAGTAGACGGCGGTCTCGGTGGCGCGTGAAGCCGATCGGGCTCATCGTCCGGTCAGTTCGCATCGGCAGGTGAATACGTGCTTCGGAGTGCGACTTTGACGACCTTGCCGCTGGCGTTGCGGGGGAGAGCGTCGACGACCACGAGCTCCTTCGGGTGTTTGTACCGTGCGAGGTGCTCGCCCAGCCACTCCCCGAGTTCCTCCAGAGTCGGATCCGGGGCCCCGGCAGCGTCGGTCAGGGCAACTACGGCAACGGGAACCTCACCCCAGGTCTCGTCGGTGCGCCCGATGACTGCAGCTTCGCGGATTCGCGGATGTGAGAAGAGGACGTTCTCCACTTCGGCGCAGTAGATGTTCTCGCCGCCGGAGATGATCATGTCCTTCTTGCGGTCGACGACGAAGACGAAACCCTCGTCGTCCTGACGGACCAGGTCCCCGGAGTGGAACCAGCCACCGCCGAACGCGTCGGCTGTGGCGTCGGGGTTCTGCCAGTACTCACGCATGAGAGTAGGTCCCCGGTAGACGATCTCACCGATCTCCCCGCGAGTGACGTCTTGCATGTCGTCGTCGACCACACGGGCCGAAACAGTGGCGACGACGCGTCCGACGGAACCGAGCTTGCGCAGTGCGTCCGCTCCGTCGAGAACGCAGGTGATGGGTGACATCTCGGTCTGGCCGAATACCGCGACGTTGAGTGCATCGGGGAACGTTGCCGACATGGCCTTCAGGATCGTGTCCGACGCCGGGGCGGCGCCCCAGGATATGACGCGAAGCTTCACCGTGCGTGGAACTCGCGATTGCTCGGCACATATCGCTTGCCACTGCACGGGCACGAGGAACAGCGTGGTGACTCCCTCCGATTCCAAGACGTCCAGCAGCGCTGCGGGATCGAATGCGCCGACTGGGTGGATGACGGTCGGTACCCCCAGCAGCAGACTCGGGGCCAGGCTGCCGAGGGCCGCGATGTGAAACATCGGTGACGCGCAGAAGCCGATTTCGTCCACGCCGTGCATCTGCAGTGCGCGAATGCACGTCAGTGCTTGCGCCTGCATGTTGGCGTGGGTCAGCACAGCACCTTTCGGTCGGCCGGTGGTGCCGGAGGTGTACATGATCAATGCCGGTGCATCATCGGGGACGTCGACGGGTGCGGCGTGTTCGGCGGCGACGAGCAACCCCTCGTACTCCGCACCGACCGTGATCGTTCCTGTCACGGAATCCGATTGCGCTGCAACTGCTTCGGCAAGTGGAGACAGTGGCTGGTCGGTGACGAGTAGCGTCGCACCGCTGTTGTCGGCCAGGAACGCGACCTCAGGGGCGGTCATCCTGAAGTTCACGGGTACTGCCAGTGCGCCGAGCGCATTGATTGCCAGGACCGATTCGAGGTATTCGGGACGGTTGAGCATGAGAATCAGAACGCGATCTCCGGCGCCGATCCCTCGTCGGCTCAGGACGTCGGTGAACCTCGCAACCCGGTCGGAAAGCTCGCGCCAGGTGGTGGATTCACCGAGGAATCGCAGCGCGAGCCCGTCCGGATTCATCAGGGCGTGTCGACGAACCTGGTTGTTCCAATTGTTGCGAACCGAACGTTGTGGCTCCTGGCTGGGATCGGATGGGTCCATTGCTGGTTCCTCTTTCGCACGGTGCCGGCTGTCGGGGGTCGAAGCGCACACGGCGGCTACTGAAGATCTTCACCGGTCACAGTGTCGCGGGGTGCTCCGCTCGTGGACCGACACTGTGTTCGGGTGTGTACGGACACGTCGACGGATCGGCGAGCACACCGAGCCGGCTCGGACGGTAGCCGCGCGGGTAGCCGGGGTACGTCTTGTTCTTGGAATCGTCGGTGGTTCTCGAATGCCTACGCTTGGGCATGAATCGTTCCCCGCGCGCTTTGGCGCGCAAACTCGCCACCGCGATGCGACGCAGAGTCGGTGAGCCGGCCGGGAAGCCGAACGCGTGCGCCATCTTGTCGTCCATCAGCGCATAGACACCCTGCCGTACCGCCGGATGCAGTGCCGTCGGAAACCATGAGCAGAACAAGTCGAGGGTGTACTTCCCGACGCGGTGGTTGTCCTCGGTGTACCGGAACGTGCGCTGCTCGTAGTCGAGTTTGAATCGCGCGAATTCGGTGTAGGACTCCGGAATGTTCTTGATACCCATCCGGATTCCGACTTCACGGTAGAAGTAGAACGTGGCCAGGCGTTCCTTCGGGTGCAGCCGACGCCAGCCGTATCGGTCGATCCATTCGATCGGCTCGTAGATGAACGTGGTCAGGACATAGAGCAAATCGTCGTTGTCGATGTCGTACTTGCCGTGCATTCGATTGATCGTCCGCAGTGACTCGCGTCCCCTCTCGGAGTCGTAACCGTGCTCGAGCATCTCCGCCATCAGGAGCGAGGTGTCGTCGTAGCGCTTCTGTGGTCGATTCTCGAATTCGCCTGTCTTTTCCAACAGTTCGGAGATGGTTGGGACACAGTACGTCCGAAACAGGGCGAATTCGAGAGCGCGTTGGTAGTCCCACGGAAACTCGCAGCCTGCGGTGATGAGATGGATCTCGTGGTTGTCCACTTTCGGGTCGAGTTCCTCTATTCGCCGCAACCACCCGTACCGGCCGCGCTTGGGAGTGACATCCATGTCAGCCTCTCCCGTGTCGTAGTTTGAGCATCAGTTTCGAGATCTTCATGTCGCGTGCTTTGCGGTTCATCGTGAGCAGCTTCAGCGGTATCGCGAATTGCTGTACGGCAAGTGATTTGACGGTGCTGAACTCGCGGAGTCCGTCGGCGCCGTGGATCCGACCGAAACCGGAATCGCCGGTACCACCGAACGGCAGAGCAGGAATGCCGGCGAACCCGAGGACGGAATTGACCGTCACGACGCCGCAATCGAGCCTTTCCGCTGCTCGTCGTCCGGCCTCGATGTCCTTGGTGAAGACCGAGGCGCCGAGTCCGTACACCGATGCGTTGGCGCGTTCGATACCTTCGTCGAGATCACGAACCTTGTTCACGACCACCGTCGGACCGAAGGTCTCTTCCGTTATCGCAGTCGAATCTTCGGGAACGTCGGTGAGAATGACGGGGTCGATGTACGGGCCGCGCAGCGACTCGAGGCCGCCGACGACAGCACGCGCGCCTTTGCCCAGAGCATCCTCGATCTGGCCTCGGACGATGTCGCTCTGCTTTCCGAGAGTCATCGGACCGTACGAGGAGGATCCGGCACCGCCGGGCTTCAACGCTGACACGGCCGCAGCAAGTTTGTCGACGAAGTTCTCGTACACCGGAGCCGCGACATAGATCCGCTCGACACCCGCGCAGGTCTGACCCGCATTGCCCATCGCGCCGAATGCTGCAAACTCCACGGCTGCATCGAGATCGGCGTCCGCGTCGACGAGCATGGCGTCCTTGCCGCCACACTCGGCAACGAGCGGGGTCAGCGACTGGGCGCACGTTGCCATGACCTTCTTGGCGGTTGCCGTGGACCCGGTGAAGGCGATTTTGTCGACTCCCGCAGTGCACAACGCAGCGCCGGTCGATCCGTCACCGGTGACGGTCTGGAACACCAGCTGTGTCGGCGCGAGTAATTCCCACTTCTTCGCCAGCCACACACCGACACCCGGGGTGAGCTCGCTCGGTTTGAACACCACGGCGTTGCCGGCCGCGAGTGAATACGCAATGGAACCCATCGGGGTGTACAACGGGTAGTTCCACGGCCCGATGACGCCGACGACACCGTACGGCCGGTAGCCCACATAGGCCTTCTGATTGGCGCTGATCAGCCCCGAGGGCACCCTGCGCTGCTTCAACGTCTTCTCGGCGTTCCGTGCAGCCCAATCTATGTGTTCGACGGCCATCATGACCTCGAGAATCGCATCCTCATCGGGCTTGCCGCTCTCGGCGGCGATGACTGCGGCAAGGCTCTGCGCATCCTTGGCGATCGCGTTCTTGAACTCGAGCAGCCAATTCTTACGTCCGGTGAAACCCTGAAGATCCCACCACCGAGAAGCTGCCCGAGCGCGGTCGACGGCGGCCAGGACTGCAGCGTCGTCGGAGATCGGATAGCTGGCCAGCACGTCGCCTGTCCTCGGATCGAGACTGTCGAACATTCGAACTTTCATCTGCGTGACCTGGTCCGTCATGGGCCGAATCCTCCCGGTCTGTGCAATCGCATCACGTATATTCGATGCGATTTACTGTTGTCTGGCTCACACTATGCGGGGTGTGCAGTGCCGACAACCAACCGGGTCGCGGGTGGTTCGAAGCTCGCGTGATTCCTCTTCGGCGCTGATGCGTCGCCAGTTCGTGGACGGGGCCGAGCGGTTGACAGGGCACCTCGAGGGCGGGGCCTAACTCAGATGATGTGGCTGCGGATGGGACTTGTGGACCTCGTCGGATCTCACGTCGGCCTGGGGACCGCGACCTGCGGTGCTGGCAGTCCCGGCAGGAACGAGCTCGATGACGACAGATTTCGATGTCGGACAGTTGCTTCCCACCGCCGTCGAGTCCAGGGGAACCAACGGATTGGTCTCCGGGTAGTACGCGGCGGCGCATCCGCGTGGAGTGTCGTATTCGACGATCCGGAAGTTCGAGGCACACCGCTCGATGTCGTCGTCGTCCCATTTGGTGACGAGGTCGACGTACTCGCCGTCCCGATAGCCGAGTGCGGCGATGTCCTCGCGGTGGACGAACACGACGCGTCGGCCACCTTCGATTCCTCGGTAGCGATCGCTGAGGCCGTAGATCGTCGTGTTGAACTGATCGTGACTCCGGAGCGTCTGGAGTAGTAGGTGGCCTTCCGGGACATGTAGAACATCGATCGGCAGCGCGGTGAATTCGCCTCGCCCTGAGTCGGTTTCAAAGGTTCGCGAATCCCGCGGTGGATGTGGGAGAACGAAACCGCCTGGCCTGCGTACGTTGACCTCGTATCCTTCGCAACCCGGTACGACGCGAGAGATGTGCGTGCGGATGTTCCGGTAGTCCTCGCGCATGCCCTTCCAGTCGATGCCATGACGGTCACCCAAGGTGGCCTCGGCGATGCCGGTGAGGATGGCCACCTCGGACCGGAGGTGCGCACTGGCAGGCTTCAACGGGCCGCGAGAAGAGTGCACCGAGCAGGTGGAGTCCTCGACGGAAATCCACTGCGGACCCGAGGCTTGCACGTCCTGCTCGGTGCGGCCGAGTGTCGGGAGGATGAGGGCAGTCTCGCCACAAACGAGATGCGAACGGTTGATCTTCGTCGAGATGTGCACGGTCATGCGCATACCGCGCATCGCCTCGAAGGTGACGTCGCTGTCCGGCGTCGCCTGAACGAAGTTGCCGCCGAGTCCGAGGAAGAAATGGGCTTTACCGTCACGCATCGCGCGGATCGAGTCGACTGTGTCGAGACCGTTCTCGCGCGGTGGATCGAAACCGAATTCGGCCTCGATGGAGTCGAGGAAGTGCTGCGGGACTCGCTCCCAGATCCCCATGGTGCGATCGCCCTGCACGTTGGAGTGGCCGCGGACGGGCAGCAGGCCGGCGCCGGCCTTGCCGATATTGCCCTGTGCCAGAGCCAGATTGGTGAGCTCTTTGATGGTGGCGACGGCGTTGCGGTGCTGGGTCAAACCCATGGCCCAGCAGAAGACGGTGGCCTTCGAATCACGAAGCATACGTGCAGCCTCGGTGATGACTTCCCTTGTCAATCCGGTGGATTCGGTGACGACGTCCCAGTCGAGGGCGCGCACGTTCTCGCGCCACGCGTCGAACCCTGCGGTGTGGGCCTCGACGAACTCGTGGTCGAGTGCATCCCATTCGACGAGCAACGACCCGAACGCTTGGAACAGCGCCAGATCTCCGTTGACTCTGATCGGCAAGTGCATGTCGGAGAGGTCCGTACCGGGACCGACCATTCCGCGGACGGTCTGCGGGTTCTTGAAGTTCACCAGACCGGCTTCACGCAGTGGGTTGATCGAGAGGATCTTCGCGCCGTTCTGCTTCGCCTTCTCGAGCGCCGACAACATGCGGGGATGGTTGGTGCCCGGATTCTGGCCGGCGAGGATGATCAGCTCGGCGTCGTATACGTCGTCGAGCGTCACGCTGGCCTTACCGATGCCGATGGTCTCCTGCAATGCGATCGAGGTGGACTCGTGGCACATGTTGGAACAGTCGGGCAGATTGTTGGTACCGAATGCCCGCGCGAAGAGTTGGTAGGTGAAAGCCGATTCGTTCGATGCTCGACCCGAGGTGTAGAAAATTGCCTCGTCGGGGTCGGGGAGCGATCGAAGTTCCTCGCCGATGAGCCCGAACGCGTCGTCCCACTCGATCGATTCGTAATGCTGACTGCCTGGCCGCTTCACCATCGGATGGGTGATGCGCCCCTGCTGCCCGAGCCAGTGTTCGCTGTGGCCGTCCAGGTCGGCGATGGTGTGAGAGGCGAAGAACTCGGGGGTCGCACGCGTCGTCGTCGCTTCCTCGGCCACCGCCTTGGCGCCGTTTTCGCAGAACTCGGCGACGTGACGATGGCCGGGGTCGGGATCCGGCCATGCGCAACTCATGCAGTCGAAGCCCTCGGCCTGGTTGAGATCGAGAAGAGTCTTGGCCGTCCGAACCGGACCCATGTGGCCGAGCGCGCGTTTCATCGACACCGCGACGGCGGTCAGGCCCGCAGCATGAGTCTTCGGTGTGCCGATGTCGAGCTCGGTTTCGTGACGCTCCATGCTGAGTCCTTTCGGGTCGGGCGAAGCCGCTACTTGCCGAGCATCCTGGCAACCAAGTCCACGTAGGACTGTTTCGCCGAATCCTGGCTCGTTCCTTCGAGCTTCGCCCATGCGTCGAACTTGGCGCGATTGACCATGTCCAGTCTTCCCGGGCGCTTACCCTCGGCATCGCCTTTCGAACCTTGCTTGAACAACGAATACAAGCTGAGAAGGTTGTCGTTGCTGGGCTTGGAGGTCAGCGTCTTCACGTCGATCTGGGCCTGCTGAAACGACTGCTCGAGATCGGACACTGTTCGGCTCCCTTGTTTTGCGACGCAGTTTTGCGACACATGCTCCTGTCGAACGATCATGGCACGCGAGCGGCGTGCTGATGGGCCGTTCGTCCGGCATCGGCGACGAGGCGGACGCAATGAGCGAGAAACTTCTCCCGCGTCGCAGTGACGGTTCCGTCGAGGTATCCGACGAACAAGGAGGTAAGCGCTCCGACGACACCGATGGCGACCAAATGCTGGTCTTCGGCGTCGAGGCCGGTCAGTTCCGTACGAACCAGGTCGACGAAGGTGGGGACGAGGGCGGTTCCGCTTCGGCTGATGGCAGGCTCGGACAGTGGTGCCAGCAGTAAGACTCGGCCCACGGCGGGATCGTCGAGGACCAGTTCGACGAAGACGCGGACCGGTGCTGCGGCCCTGTCCTCTTCGGTGGAGGTCGCGACGGCGGTCTCGATGGCAGCACGGGCCCGAAGGCCGACGTGGGCGTAGACGGCTCGGACGTACTCGTCGCGGTCGGTGAAGCTCTCGTAGAAGTATCGCTCGGTCAGGGAGGCGCTCCGGCAGGCCGCACGGACGCTGACTGCGGGTCCGCCCGGGGAGCCGAGGAGTGCAACACCGACGTCGAGCAGCGTCGTGTAACGGTGCCTTCGGCGTTCGTCGATGTTCACGAGTCACCTCGTCTCTATTGACTACGGATGTTGTCGAATCCTAGTCTGACAACATGTGTAGTCAGTCTGGGGTCGATCGGCCGATTCCGCTGGGGCCCGAGTCGTTGACGTGGAAGTACTTCGGCGATTGGCGCGGCATGCTGCAGGGGGTATGGGCCGGATCCATGCAGAACATGCATCCCGGGCTCGGTGCAGGCGTCGAGGAGCATTCGATCTTCTTCGACGAACGTTGGCAGCGCTTGTACCGATCGCTGTATCCGATCGGCGGCGTGGTCTTCGACGGCGATCGGGCCGAACGAACTGCGCTGGCCGTCCGTGGATATCACGACAACATCAAAGGCGTCGACGCCAAAGGTAGGCGCTATCACGCGCTCGACCCGGACACCTTCTACTGGGCGCACGCAACGTTCTTCATGGGGACCGTTCTGACGGCGGACCACTTCATGGGTGGCCTCGGTGAAGAACAGAAACGCCAACTGTTCACCGAACATGTTCAGTGGTACCGGTTGTACGGGATGAGCATGCGGCCGGTCCCCGAGACTTGGGAGGACTTCCAGGTGTACTGGAGGTACATGTGCCGCGAGGTATTGGAAGACAACAAGGCCACTCGCGACGTCCTGGATCTGTCGGGGCTCGGGCCGCCGCCGTACGCGTCGTGGATTCCAGCGCCGATCTGGGCCGTTCTCCGGCGACCGGTCGCGCGAGGTTTCGTGTGGCTTACCGTCGGTCTCTACGATCAATCGATACGAGATCTGTTGGGCTACAACTGGACCGAGCGTGACGTGCGAATCTTCTCCACCGTGGGAAAGCTGGTCGACAAGGCATTCGCCGTGGTGCCTCGTCGATACCGTATGCACCCGAGAGGACGAGCCGGTTGGGACCGCGCGACCGGACGCATTCCGGCCGACGCGGCACTACCCCAAACCCCGGCACGCAATCTTCCGCCGATCGGTGAGCGGAACGATCCGAAGCACTACAGTCCTCGGGTCTAGAGGTTCCGCTCACCTGTCCACAGAAGCGGCCTAGGCATCCCACCAGGGCCGCAGTGGGAGACCGGCTTCACCCTTGGGTCCGAGCTTGACGCCCAGAACCTGGTGCAGCTGAACGACATTGCGTTCGAATCCCAGACGTGAGCCGGCCATGTAGAGGCCCCAGATGCGGGCGGTTCCTTCGCCGGCCTCGGCGACGCACGCGTCCCAGTTGTCGACGAGATTGCGGCACCACGCGGCCAGCGTGAGGGCATAGTGCTCGCGGAGGCTCTCCTCGTGCCGCACTTCGAGGCCGACATCCTGCATCTCGCTGATGATGCGCCCCGAGCCGGTCAGCTCACCGTCCGGAAAGACGTACCTGTCGATGAACGATCCGGCTTTGGCGTGGCTTCGATTGTCGGGGCGGGTGATGCTGTGGTTGAGCACTCGGCCACCGTCGCGCAACTTCGACTGGATGAAGCTGAAATACGCTGGATAGTTGCTCACCCCGATGTGCTCGGTGAGGCCGATCGAAGACACCGCATCGAAATCGGTCTCGGCGATGTCGCGGTAGTCGGAGAAGCGAACCTCGGCGAGTTCGGAGAGCCCTTCGTCGGCAATGGCCTTCTGTGCCCAGTCTGCTTGCTCGCGTGAAAGAGTTGCGCCGATGACCTTGACGCCACGTCGTGCGGCATAGCGGACCATCGAGCCCCAGCCGCACCCGATATCGAGCAGTCGGTCGCCTTCCTTCAATCCGAGCTTCTCGAACACCAGCCGGTACTTGTTCTCCTGTGCCTCCTCGAGGGACTGCTCCGGTGAGGTGTATGCGGCACAGGTGTAGGTCATCGATTCTCCGAGTACGTACTCGTAGAACGTATTCGACACGTCGTAATGGTGCGAGATCGACTCGGCGTCACGAGTCTTGGAGTGGCGCAAGCCCTCCGCGATTCGACGCCACCGCGGAATCGCCTCCTGTGGCGGCGGCGCGATGGGACGCAACAAGTCCCAGCCCAGAGAGCGGGTGATCGTGGCGAGTGTGAGGGCGGACGGCCTGCGGAAGTGCAGCTCGTCTCCCATCACCCGCAACAACTCGTACGGATCTCCCGGATGTACGCCCTCGGCCTCGAGGTCGCCGGATACGTAGGCGCGGGCCATGCCGAGGTCACCGGGGGCGGTCGCCAAGTAGGTGGTGCCGCGCGGACTCTTGAGCTTGAGTCCGAGCGCGGCATCCTCCGGACCGGCGGCGCTGCCGTCGTAAGCGCTGAAACGGAGGGGGATGTTTCCGTCGGAAAGCAGCTCGAGAATCTCCGAGATGGTGAGCTTGTGGGTGCGGCTCGCGTCGCTACTGGTGGATTCTTTCAACGTTGTCATTTTCCTTGCACCGCTTTCGAGTACATGTCCAACAGACGTGACTTCGGATCGTACTTTTTCTTCAGTTCTTCGAACTTCTCGCCGCCGTACAGCGCGGCAAACTCTGCCTCGGAGTAATAAGCATCCGAGTAGAGCGATTTATGCCCATCGAAGTCGGTGACCTTGTGTTCGATGGCACGATTGGTGGCACCTTCCGGTTGGCCGGGAACGATAGGGACCGAGGACCAGAAACCGATGTTGACGTACGTCTTGTCGGGTTCGAGGGGATACAACGGCCATGGTCGCGCACCCTCGGCACCGTCCGGTGCCGGATCGCGAAGGCGCAACGGGCACAACCACAATGGCTCGATGGGGATTTCGTCGAGGAACCAGCGCAGAAACGGAGCGGTGTTCTCGATGGGAACTTCGACGTCCTGAACGACGCGCTCTCGCGGTGGGTTTCCTTTGCGGGCCTCGAGGCGGTCGGCGATGTCGTATTTGCGGTCGAGGCCGATGAGCTTCCAGTAGAAGCTGGAGCGTCGATACTTCTTCGGCCAGAGGCGTCGAATTTTCGGGTTCTGGGTGCCGAAGGCACGTGAGCACCAGAACCAGTCGGTATCCCAACGCCACAGGTAGTCGTGAATCGTCAGTCGATCGGTCTTCGGTTCGGGGCCGTCGTGCTGGATCGAGCGGTAGAAGACGTCGGGGCCGGCGTGGTACTCGCTGACCGGGCCGGGCTCGGCCGTTTGGGTGCCCAGTGTCAGGTAGCTTTCGTCGGCGGAGAACACGACGCCGTCGAGGTAGTGGACTTCGATGCCGTCGTACGTACGCTCGGAAACGATGGTGTCCATCGTCGACTGCATCGTGTCGAGGTCGTGGAAGCGCACGTGACGGAGAGCGACGAACGGCTTTACCGGTTCGAGTTGAATTTTCAGTCGGGTCGAGTATCCGAGGGTGCCGTACGAGTTGGGGAAACCCCGGAACAGTTCGGCGTTCTCACCGCCCGGCGTCGCGGTGATGATCTCGCCGTTTCCGGTGAGGACGTCGATCTCGAGAACGGATTCGTGTGGAAGTCCGTTGCGGAAAGAGGTGCTCTCGATCCCGAGGCCGGTGACGGCACCGCCGAGCGTGATGGTTTTCAGCTGGGGAACGACAAGCGGGGCCAGGCCGTACTGCAGCGTCGCGTCGACCAAATCCTCGTAGGTGCACATTCCGGCCACATCGGCTGTCCGATCCGTCGGGTTCACCGTGATGACTCCGGTCAGCCCCGATACATCGAGTCCGGGGGCGGTCGAGCCTGCTCGTGCTCGAAAGAGATTCGAGGTCTTCTTCGCCAGGCGCACCGTCGCGTCCTCGGGGATTGCTCGGTAGCTTGCGAGTAGTGCGTCGACCCCGGCGCGATACGCGGCGAATCCGATCTCTCGAGGTTCGGGTCGTCGTCTCGTCAGCACGTTCACGGAAGCCACAGGCTGACGCTATCTCTACTGCAGGTCGAGGGCCACCGAGAATGCGTCCTCGTACGTAAAATTTCACGTAAACGTTGCTCGAAAGCGTCATTGTAAACGGACTAATCGGGCAAATAGATTCGTCTTGCATGTCTTTTGCACGGCTAAATAAAAGTTGGTGAACCCTGTCACATCGCCGCATACCGCTGGGCTGGCGCTGCTTCGACGAAGGGCAGGATGGTGCTTCGATCTCGAAACGGATTCATCGAAGGGGACAGATCATGGCTCGGGTAAGTGCAAGTAGCTCCATCACCGTCGCTCAGGGGCCCGACAAGGTATTGGCCGCGCTCGCCGACTACGAAACGGTGCGCCCGCGCATTCTTCCCGAGCAGTACCTCGACTACGTAGTTGTCGAGGGTGGTCAGGGCGACGGCACGGTGGCCAAGTGGACACTGCAGGCAACCTCGAAGCGCTCGCGCAACGTCCTGGCCACCGTGACGGTCGCGGGATCGAAGATCACCGAGCGGGACGCCAACTCCACGATGGTCACGACCTGGACGATCACCCGGTCAGGTACGGGGTCCGAGGTAACGACGACAACCGAGTGGAAAGGCGCAGGTGGCATCGGCGGATTCTTCGAAAAAACTTTCGCACCGCTCGGACTGAAGAAGATCCAGGCGCAGACGTTGGCGAACCTGGAACGCGAAATTCGATAGAACGCCGTACGGCGACACGCACGTGTATGGATGCTGGGCCGCGCTCCCCTGAGCGGGGCGCGGCTAGGCTGAGATGTGTAACCGAACCGAGAGGACACCACAGTGCAACCCGGTGAGCAGCCCGACATCGCGTCGATCATGCAGCAGGCGCAACAAATGCAGCAGCAACTGATGGCCGCACAAGCCCAGATCGCGGAGATCGAGGTGAGCGGGCAGGCGGGCGGAGGATTGGTCACCGCAACGGTGAAGGGCACAGGCGAACTCGTCGGCCTGACGATCGACCCGAAGGTCGTCGACCCGGACGACGTCGAAACACTGCAGGATCTGATCATCGGTGCGATCGCCGACGCGTCGAAATCCGCTCAGACCGTAGCGGCAGACAAGCTCGGTCCGCTCACTGGTGGGCTCGGTGGCGGTTCGCTCGGCCTTCCCGGCTTCTAGGGCCGACACGTGTACGAAGGTCCTGTTCAGGATCTGATCGACGAACTCGGAAAACTTCCAGGTGTCGGACCCAAGAGCGCTCAGCGCATTGCGTTTCATCTGCTGAGCGTGGAACCACCCGACATCGATCGGCTACTGAAAGCACTGCAACGGGTCCGCGACGGCGTCCAGTTCTGCACGGTGTGTGGCACTGTCTCCGACAAAGAGCTGTGTCGAATCTGTGCCGACCCTCGACGCGATCGCAGCATCATCTGCGTCGTCGAAGAGCCCAAAGATGTTCAGGCAGTGGAAAGAACACGGGAGTTCAAAGGCCGTTACCACGTGCTCGGTGGTGCCCTCGATCCCCTGAACGGCATAGGCCCCGACCAACTTCGCATTCGAGAGTTGTTGGTGCGAATAGGAAACCAGGACGACGGCGTCGATGTATCCGAGGTGATCATCGCCACGGATCCGAACACCGAGGGTGAGGCAACGTCGACGTATCTGGCCAGGACGATGCGCGACTTCCCAGGTCTGTCGATCACCCGGCTGGCCTCGGGTCTACCGATGGGTGGGGATCTCGAGTTCGCGGACGAGCTCACCTTGGGTCGGGCACTGACGGGGCGTCGAGTGCTCTGACCTGATCAGCGCGTTCGATTCCGCCGGCCTTTCACGGACCAGCGGGAGGCCCTAGCGGCTGAGCCGCTCCTTCCGCAGTTGGGTGACCTCGGGGAGTTCCAACGGCGCCAGCGGCGATCCGAGCGCACGTTCGAGGAGGTAGTCCGCCAACTCGGGATTGCGCGCGAGTACCGGTCCGTGCATGTACGTCCCGATCACAGAACCCTGTACGACGCCTTCGCGGCCGTCACCGACACCGTTGCCGACGCCGTGCGTGACCTTCCCCAGTGGGGAAGCGTCGGCGCCGAGTGTCGTTCCACCACGGTGGTTTTCGAAGCCGGTCAGATGCGAAGTGAGCCCGGAGAGCACAGGTTCGGTGACGACCTCACCGATCGACCGCGTCGCCTGCGGCTTGGTGGTGACGTCGAACAGTGACACGCCGTCGACGCGCTCGCCGGAGGATATTTCGTACCAGTGTCCGAGGACCTGAATGGCCGCGCAGATCGCGAGGACGGGAACACCGCGTGCGGCCGCATTCTGCAGTCCGGGGTATCGGGAGAGGTGACGCGTCGCCAATCGTTGCGCCGAGTCCTCGGCCCCGCCCAAGGTGTAGACGTCGAGTGACTCGGGGACAGGGTCCTGCAAGGTGATGTGGACGACTTCGGCATCGATACCGCGCATGCGAAGACGCTGCCGGAGAATCAGCGCATTGCCGTTGTCTCCGTAGGTTCCCATGACGTCGGGCAGGACGAGCCCGATCCGAACGGTGGACTCAGACATCGTGCACCTCGCGTGCGAGCGCGCGGCCGAGGTCGCGGAACGCGGTGTAATTGGCCAGCACTTCCACGCGTCCGGGCGGACAGGATGCGATGGCCCTCAGTGGATCTGTCACGGTCGTGTGTGGGGAACCGGCGTAGAGCAGGCGGACGCCGAGATCCGTGGCGCGTTCTCCGGAAGCAACGACGGCGACGTTCTCGAAGTGTTCGAATCGTACGTCCCACAGCCAAGAGAGGTCTTCCCCATCGGGAACCTGACCGTTTACGGCGATGACCAGACCGTCCACGGTGGGGTCGATCATCGACATGGCTTCCTGCCATCCCGCGGGATTCTTGGCGAGAAGCAGACGCACGGAATGACGTCCGTACTGGACTGTCGAGTAACGGCCCGCGACCTCGTCCACTCCTGACGCCGCGGCAACGGCCTCGACCGCGCTCGCACCGAGAGTCACGGCAGCGGCGACGGCTTGAGCTGCGTTACCGCGGTTGGCTCTACCCGGTAGAGCCAGGCTCATCGGAATCTTCAGACTGTTCGGCCCGTACAGATTTTCGTCGTCGAGCCACCAGTCGGGCGTCGGACGCTCGAAGGCCACGCCGTTTCCGACGTCGCCGCCGGTGCTGTACCAGTGGTCGCCGTCCCAGACGATCGGTTCTCCGGTCCTCGGGCAGCTGACGGAGTCTCCAGCCCAGCCGCCTCCTGCCGCCACCCATACGACGTTGGGGGCATCGAACGCGGCAGACGTGACGAGGACGTCGTCACAGTTGGCGATGACGACGGTCTCGGGATGCCGTGCGAGACCGGCGCGCAGCTTGCGCTCGATCATGTTGATCTCGCCGACGCGATCGAGCTGATCGCGGCTGAGGTTCAGTAGTACTACAGCGTCGGGGGATACCGCGTCGCACACGTGGGGGACGTGGAGTTCGTCTACTTCCAGCGCAGCGATCGGTGCATCGAGATGCGCGAACAGGGCCGCAACGATTCCGGCATCCATGTTGGCGCCGTCGGCCTGGGTGGCTACTTCTCCGAGGGGAGCGAGTGCCGCCGCCGTCATCCGCGTCGTCGTCGACTTTCCATTGGTACCCGTCACCACAACCGTGCGACGGCCGGAGCCGAGGCCGGTCAGGATGTCGGGGTCGATCTTGAGGGCGACGAGGCCCCCGATCATCGATCCCTTGCCCCGGCCTGCCTTGCGTGACGCCCACGTTGCAGCCTCGGCTGCTCGTAGTGCCAGCCTTCCGCGTGCACCTATCGCCGCTCTGCGCTCACCCGCTCGAACCATGCGCCGAGTCTGGCACAGACTGGCCGATGAACTCTCCTCGGAAGTTGCCTCGGACCGCTATCTTGATTTTGGAACATGTTCTAAAAACGATGAAGGGACTACTTTTCATGGCTCCAACTGCCGATGTCATCCGCAAGACGGTCGAGAAATACGTCCAGGCCGTCGCGCACGGCACTGTCGACGACGTCTTGGCCTTGTACGCGAAGGGAGCCACGGTGGAAGATCCGGTCGGCACCGAGGTCAAGACCACCGAGGCCTCGATCAGGGAGTTCTATGCCGTGGTCGAATCGATGGAGCAGACCGGAGAGGTGCTGACGGTGCGGATCGCGGCGAGCACAGCTGCGTTCCACTTCAAGCTGACAACCAAGTTCGGCGACAAGATGCTCGAGATCTCGCCGATCGACGTGATGGAGTTCGACGACGAGGGCAAGATCACTTCGATGCGCGCAATCTGGGGTCAGGAAGACATGGTTCAGCTTCCCTGAACCGAGGTCGATCACGCCCCGGGTTCACAGCCCCGGCCGTTCCCCGAGTTCCGGTCATTCCACCGAGACAGCCACCGATGACGACAGCTGCTCCGATCAGAGACAAGGCACTCGGGGACTCGTCGAGGAAGATCCACGCCCCGGCGATGCCGACGACGGGGACGAGCAGGGAAAACGGTGCGATGACACCCGCGGGGTGGCGACTGATCAGTACCGTCCAAAGACCCGATCCGGCGATCGTGCCCAGCAGCACGATGTAGGTGAGACCGGCGAGCGCCGGCCAACCCGACGAGCTGAACGAGTCACCGAGGGCACGCCACCCCGTGGATGGTCCTTCTACGGCAGCCGAGAGTGCAAGCATCGGAAGCGGCGGGATCACGCACATCCACAGCATCAGCCGCATCGGTTCTCTCGACCTGGCAAGCCTGTTGCCGAGGTTGCCGAACGCCCAACCGAGGCCGGCGAGCAACGTCAGTACGACGGGCAGCAACGACGCGGCCTGTGCTCGGTCCCAACCGATGAGGGACATTCCCACGACGGCGACGGTGATACCCACTATTCGGCGCCGACCGACGTGCTCACGAAGTAGCAGAGCGCCGAGGACGATCGTGAACGGCGCCGAGGATTGCAGCACGAGTGAGGCGAGCCCGGTGGGCATCCCGGCATTCATCGCTGCGAAGAGAAAAGCGAACTGTAGAAACCCGAAGCCGAACCCGTAGAGCAGAAGCCATGCGATCGGTACCTTCGGCGGACGAACGAACAGCAGTACCGGGATCGCGATGACGAGAAACCGAAGACCGGCGAAGAAGAACGGCGGGAAGTGATCGAGCCCGACCCGAATGGCAAGAAAGTTGAGCCCCCACAGCACCGCGACAGTGAGCCCGAGGAGCCGATCGCGGTTGTTCACGGTCACTATCGTGACCGGTAGAAAACATCAGCACAATCTAATAAATCCGCATGAATGATTAAGCTTTACTTCATGAACGTCGAGCGCTTGCGGATCCTTCGGGAGCTGGCCGACCGCGGGACGGTCGCGGCAGCGGCTTCGGCACTGTCCTTGACCCCGTCCGCGGTGTCCCAGCAGCTCAAACTGTTGGCCAAAGAAGCCGGTGTGACACTGTTGGAACCCGACGGCCGAAGGCTGCGATTGACCGATGCCGGGCACGCACTCGTGCTGCGCGCCGACGAGGTCATATCAGCACTGGACAGAGCTGCAGCGGAGATGGCCTCGTACGGCAACTCCCCGCGTGGACGCGTGCGCGTCGCGCTGTTTCCATCGGGCGCGGCGCTACTGCTTCCTGGTGTGCTGGGCAGATTGAGCGGGAGCGGAACTCGCGTCGACGCCAGCGACGAGGACCTCCCCGCATCGTCCGTATCGGCGCTTCTTGCGGACTACGACGTCGTCTTGACTCATCGTGATGACGTTGCCCCGGCGACCGCGGCCATGCGTATCGAAGTCGTGCCGCTGATGCGTGAACCGATCGATCTGGTGTTGCCACCCGATCATGCACTGGCAGGACAGGGTTCGGTAGATGTGCGGCAGCTGGCGGAAGAGCGTTGGATCAGCGTGCGTGGCGGCTTCCCGGTCGACGACGTGTTGCTCTCGGTCGCTGCAGCTACCGGAGTGCAACCACGAGTTGTTCAGCGCATCAATGATTTTCGAGTGACCGAAGAACTCGTGGCCCGCGGTCACGGCGTCGCGCTGATGCCACGTTTTGCGGTGGTGCATCCGCGGCTGGTGCGACTGCCGTTGAAGGGTGTGAAGGCCGGACGGATCTACGAACTCGCGACGAGGCCGGGAGCGCACAGGCTCCCGGCCGTCGCCGCGGTCATCGAGGCTTTTCGTGCGGAGGCTTCGCAGGTGACCGGAAATGCATGACGTGCCATGCCTATCCGGTCAGATGCGAAGAATCTGGCTACTGTAGTGCCTTGGCTTTCAGCTGCGAGAATTCCTCATCGGTGATGGTTCCGCTGTCGAGAAGTGCCTTGGCATGTGCGATCTCCTCGGCGGAGGTGCGTCCAGCGACCTGCTTGATGTACTGCTCTTGTTCGTCCTTCATGTGCTGCATGGCCGCTACCTGACGCTTGGTCATATCGCCACCCTTGGCGATCAGGTAGATCAGCGCAGTGATGAACGGTGCCACGATCAGGAAGAAGACCCAGATGGCCTTGACCCATCCAGAGCTCTTGTGATCCCTGAACAAGTCTCCGATGATCGAGAACAGCACCATGAGATAGGCGATGAATGCGAAGCTGACGATGATCAGCCAAAGGAAATCCCAGAACGAATCCACGATTCGATGCTCCATTTCGAGTGAGACCAATTTCCGGTGAAAGAAATTGGTGAAAGGCCTTGCGCCTTAGTGTCGCACTCATCTGCGAGCAAGATCATCATCCGAAACAGGTGAATTCACCCGCGCCGGATGATGCCACAGGTGGTGAACGCGGGGAGAATCACTGCGATGAGTGAGACGGTGTTCGACATAGGGCCGGTTGGCCTGTTGGTCATGACATTTCCCGGCGATCGGGCAAATCCCAAGGTGGTCGAGGCGCTGCAAAGTGTGATCGCACAGGGCTCGGTGTCGCTTCTCGATCTGGTGTTCATCGGGCGAAGACCGGACGGAACCTATCGTCAGGTCGATGTCGACGAGAAACTCGAAGACGTGGGTCTCGAGATCCTCTCGCTCGAAGCCAAGGCATTGATCAGCGACGAGGACCTCGACGTCGTGCGTGAGTCCCTCGAACCGGGGACCTCCGCCGCAGTTCTCGTCTACGAGCAGACCTGGGCCCGAACCTTCGCGAATGCAGCACGCGCGGCAGGTGGCGAAGTCGCACTGCACGTTCAAATTCCACGCGAAACAGTCGAAATTGCGCTCGCTGCAGCGCTGGTTTAGGAGAAACACATGGTATTCGGACGAGGACGAGTCGGCAGGCCTGGGCTACTGGGGACGGTAGCCCGCACCGCGGTCGTCGCGGGGACGGCAAATGCGACGTCCAACGCGATGAACCGTCGCAGACAATCGCACGAGGAGCAACAACAGGCGCCACCGCCACCGCCACCACCGCCACCAGTAGCCGCACCTCCAGCCGAGGACGACCTCGTCGGCAAGATCCAGAAACTGGCTGCGCTGCGCGATGCAGGCGTACTCGACGCGAACGAGTTCGCGGCAGCGAAAGCAAAGCTCCTCGCCTGATCCCCGGGGTGGTGGAACCACGCGGGCCCCCCTCCGCTGTGGCGGAGAAGGGTCCGAGTGGTTCCAGCGGGTTACTTCAGAGCGCGATTGACCGCGGAAACGAGCGCTCGCAACGATGCGGTAGTAATCGACGTCGCGATTCCAGCACCCCACACCGTCACAGCAGTACCGGAGGGACCGGTGACCGAGGCCTCGACGTAGGCAGCCGCCTGGGCGTCGTCGCCGGCAGACATCGCATGCTCGGAGTAGTCCAGGACGCTGATGTCGTAACCGATCGTCGACAGCGCGTCGACGAATGCGGCAAGGGGGCCGTTGCCGGAGCCGGTGATGTCCTGCTCGACGCCGTCGAGCAGAATCGTCGCGACGATGCTGTCGGTTCCACCGTCGGTTTCGGCCGCGATGACGCGCTGCTTGATGCGCTCGAGCGGACGCACTGGACTCAGGTACTCCTCGGCGAAGACGTCCCACATTTCCTTCGGGGACACCTCGCCACCCTCGCCGTCGGTAATGCGCTGAACAGCCTGCGAGAACTCGATCTGCAGCCGCCTCGGCAGCGCGAGACCGTGATCGGACTTCATGATGTAGGCGACGCCGCCCTTGCCGGACTGCGAGTTCACGCGAATGACGGCTTCGTAGGTGCGGCCTACGTCTTTCGGGTCGATCGGCAGGTAGGGGACCTGCCAGGTGATCTCGCCGACATCCGAGTTCTGTTCGTCGGCGGACACTTTCATCGCGTCGAGGCCCTTGTTGATGGCGTCCTGGTGGCTTCCTGAAAATGCCGTATACACCAGGTCTCCGCCGTAGGGGTGACGCTCGTGAACGGGGAGTTGGTTGCAGTACTCGACTGTTCGACGCACCTCGTCGATGTTCGAGAAGTCGATCTGCGGATCGACGCCGCGGGTGAACAGGTTCAGACCCAAGGTGACCAGGCATACGTTGCCGGTGCGTTCACCGTTGCCGAAGAGGCATCCCTCGATACGGTCTGCGCCCGCCTGGTAGCCGAGCTCGGCAGCAGCCACGCCGGTTCCGCGATCGTTGTGCGGGTGCAGTGACAGGATCACGCTGTCACGGCGGTCGAGATTTCGGCTCATCCACTCGATCGAGTCCGCGTACACGTTCGGCGTGGCCATCTCGACCGTTGCAGGCAGATTCAGAATGATGGGCTTGGCTGGTGAAGGATCGATGACGTCGACTACGGCGTCACAGACCTCTTTGGCGTAGGCGAGCTCGGTCCCGGTGTAGGACTCCGGGGAATACTCGAATCGCCAGTCGGTGTCCGGGTACTTCTTGGATTCCTCGAGGCATTTACGTGCGCCGTCGGTGGCGATCTTCTTGATCGTGTCGCGCTCCGCACGAAACACCACACGACGTTGCAGAATCGACGTCGAATTGTAGAAATGCACGATGACGTTCTGTGCACCTTCGCACGCGAGAAATGTGCGCTCGATGAGCTCGGGTCGGCACTGCGTCAGAACCTGAATCGTCACGTCGTCGGGAATGGCACCGTCTTCGATTATCTCGCGGACGAAGTCGAAATCGGTCTGGCTCGCCGAGGGGAATCCGACCTCGATCTGCTTGTAGCCCATACGGACCAGCAGGTCGAACATACGTCGCTTGCGTGCCGGACTCATCGGGTCGATGAGCGCTTGGTTACCGTCCCGCAGATCGACCGCGCACCACTGCGGAGTCCGGTCCGTCACCTTGTCCGGCCACGTGCGGTCGGGGAGGGTGATCGGCTCGACCTCCTCGGCGAACGGCAGGTACCGGTACGTCGGCATCGAGGAGTTCTTCTGGGTGTTCCACGCAGGCTGGTCGCTGGGAGCGGGCCGCGAAGGAGGAGTAATCGTTCTCGAGGTGAATGCGTCGGCTGGTGACATTGGCTCAATCTCCGAAGTTACTGGCTGAAATGGTTATCGACCGGCGCGAAGAACCCCGCGACGGGAAGCCAGTCTGATTCAGACCCCGTCGCGGCGATCGAGGAGGAGCGCACGCTGCATGAACAGAAGTGTACTACCGCGAGCGCAAACCCCGTGCCGGGGTCGGTAAGGAAAGTTCAATCGGGAAGTCTTCGCAACTCCACGACGGTCAGCCCCAACGCGTCGAAACGCGCAAGCATCCCGCGCAAGGCAGTCTCGTCGTCCACCGGACCGAACAACCGGGTGAACGGCATCGGGACTTCGGTGGTGGCGAGATCGGGGAAGGCAGCCTGCGCACGTTCGGACAGCTCACCCTCGACGAGGAATTCGTACCGAACTCTGCGGGTGTTGATATCGGCGGGCTGAGCCATGGTGCTCCTTCGCGGTCCGCTGCTGGCGTTACTACCAGGTTCCGCGCCCCCGGCCGCCGCGGCATCACCCGCAGATGGTGAACCCGCGCCACATCTTCGATCGGCGCATCACAGCAGACCGAGCTCGTGCGCGGCGGCAATCGCGTCGCGGCGCGATCTGACCTCGAGCTTGCGGTAGATACCACGCAAATGCGTCTTGACGGTGTTGACGGACACGAAGTGATCGGACGCGATTTGCTCGGCAGTACGCCAGGACGGCAGCTCCCGGAGCAATTCCAGTTCGCGGCGGGTCAGTGCGCCCGACATCCTCGACTCGGCCGCAGCAGGATGCCGGGGTACTACTTCGCGGGCACGATCTGCGAACGGTTCGAGCAGACCGAACCGGCCGCGATTGTGCGTGAGAATGTCCCGCACGGTGGCGCCGCCCTCGGCGAACGGCAGCAGTATCGCCTCGGGTTCGGCCTCGGCAAGAGCGCGGCACACGAGTTCGAACGCGCGTGCCGGATTGCGTCGTGCCAGTGCGACCTTTGCGGCGGTGATCGCAGCGCGGATGGGGGTCGTGAAGCCGGCGCATCGAAGCTGACCGCCCAGGATCGCAGCCAGTTCGGAGTCCGCGACGTCGAAGCGTCCGTGCACTCGGTGGATCTCGGCGGACAACAGGGCAACCTCGCCGACCTTGCCGAGCCGTCGCCTCGTGACGGTTACCAGCTCGGTTGCCCAGAGGGTTTCGCCCGCCGTCAGATATCGACGCTGGACCATCGGTGCCAGGAGTGCCTCGTAGGCGGGAACCACCGGATGAACCGACTCGATCCACTCACGGCCTGCGGCGCTCACCTCCTCGATCGTCCCGTTCAGAACGAGAGCCGCGCGCTTTCCGTACTGCGCGACCGCGGAATCAGCGGAACGACCGATGCTCGACCACACTTCCTCCCCTGCCATTGGCGTCGGCGTCATACGGATATGGGCAACGAGAAGTTCGAGCGATTCGGCGACCGAGAAGAGCGGACTATCGGTCAGTGAGTGTAGGCGTGCGTAGGTGACGGAGCGTTGGCCACGAGCAAGGGCCTCGGTCAATCTTCCGGTGAGGAAGCAGATCCCGGCCGAGGTCACCAGGCAGGTCGTGACAACCGACGGGAGATTTCCAGCCCGACCGTTCGCTACCGCGTCCTCGAGACAGCGCTGCGCCTCGGTGGATCGACCGAGATGCAACTCGGCGAGTCCGGCGATCAGCAGCGCGTAGGAATCGAGTTCGGGCGAACCGGATTCGCCGAACTCCAACTCGCGTAAGCGACATAAAGCGCCCTCGATGTCGTTGCCGACGTGCACTGCCGCGTGAACCTCGAGAGTTCGACGCAAAATCTCGAAATCGAAACTCGCAAGCTCGTCGACTGGTCTGCGCCGTAGCGCCGTCAGCGTCGAGGTCGCCGGTGCAACACTTCCGATCGCCAATAGTGCTGCTGCGCTGATCAACTGAACGTTCTCGTGCCTACGTACCGGAGCCGGGCTGTCGTCGATAGCGGTCAGAACTTCCGAAGCATTGCCGCGCAGCACGAGTCCGAGTCCGGATGTGCCAACGATGTCGAGAATCGATCTCGAATCACCAGCGTGCACGCTGTGCTGCAACGCGTGCAGTGGCTGTCGATAGTCGCTGAACCAGGAGGATGCGACGCGTTCGAGGCTTCTGATCTGCCGGGCGCCGAGGCGACAGATTTCGGCACGAAGATAGCCACGCATCAGCGGGTGATATCGATAGGTAGGTTCTGATCCGGGGATCTGATCGATGAGAAAGTTTTGCGTCAGCAGGTGATCGATGGTGGCCTGCGCACCTCCGAGGCCGGTCAACTTTTCGGCGAGATCGGTTGTGAACCATTCGGGTACGGAGGTCTCGATCAGGAACGTACGAGCGTCGTCAGGGAGTCCGGCCAAGATCTCGTTCACGAGATAGTCGGCGACCGTGTGCTGTGTTCCGGTGAAACCGTCGATGAGTTCGGGAGAATTCGCGCCACCGCCCAGTGTCATTGCAGCCAGCCTCAGACCCGCTGCCCAACCCTCGGTTCGGTTCATGACCTTCACCAGATCGCCTCGGGCAAGGACGATTCCGGATCGCTGGAACATCTCCGACGCCTCATCGGTGGTGAATGCCAAGTCTGCTGCGGAGATGTCACGGACGAGTCCGTCGAGTCGCGGTTTCTGCAGTGCGAGTGGAGGTTCGAATCGTCCAGCGACGATGATCCGGAGATTGCACGGCGGCCAACGCAGAAACGTACCCAGAAGGGCCAGTACTTCACGGTTGTGCAAGAGGTGGGCGTCGTCGAATATCAGGCAGATCTGTGCGTCGACACTTTCGACGGCCTCGACCAACAGTGCGCTGAACTCCGAGTAGGACGGATCGCCCACGGATGGAAGGGATCCGACAGCAGAAGCGAGCTGGGGCGATCCACACTGGGCGAGCGCCGAGATGACGCACGCTCTGAGCACCGCTACATCGTTGTCGGATTCGTCGATGGTGATCCATGCGAGAAGGGTGTCGTCCTCGGCGTCGATCGTATGGACCCAATCGACGAGCAGGGTCGTTTTACCTGAACCGGCGGGCGCCGTGATCACGGCGATGGGGCTGCGGTCACTCGTCGGTTCGAGCAGGGTCAAGAGGCGCCCTCGCCGAATCGTGGCGCTGGATCTCTGTGGTTTTCGGCTGCGCACTCTCGGTGCGGCACAACGCAGCGTATTCATATACGACCGTCTCCCGACGAAAAGGCCACACGGAGGTTTGCTGGACGCGTCGATAATATTCCACTCGAAGTGATCTTGGGTGATGAAAGCACTATTCGATACTGAACGGTATGTTTGCTCGCCTTTATGCATACTCCGCGCCTTTTACGAGGATGAATACTGGATACGCCGAATGACAAATGCGAAATATGCCGCCGTGCGGTCTCCTCGGTAGAAATGTGCGTGCGCCCCATTTGTCGCGAATGTCACCGCTTGTGCAGTGACCAGCCCACCCGCACTACGTCGCCGCAGGTGGAGGGCTCCGGCGGGCACTCCCCGGAACACCCAAGGCTGCTGGCGACGGCATACCTCGGTAAGGTGGCGGGGCCAGATGCACCACAAACACACACTGAAATGCACCGGAGGTACACACGCGTGGCTCTCATCGTCCAGAAGTACGGTGGATCGTCGGTGGGATCCGCCGAACGTATCCGACGCGTCGCTGAACGAATCGTCGAGACCAAGAAGGCCGGCAACGACGTCGTCGTCGTGGTCTCCGCCATGGGCGACACCACCGACGAATTGCTCGACCTCGCCAAGCAGGTGTGCCCAGCCCCACCCGCCCGTGAAATGGACATGCTGCTCACCTCGGGTGAGCGGATTTCCAACGCACTGGTCGCGATGGCTATCCACTCCCTCGGCGCCGAGGCTCGTTCCTTCACCGGATCGCAGGCGGGCGTCGTGACTACCAGCGTGCACGGCAACGCCAAGATCATCGACGTGACACCAGGTCGTGTCCGCGACGCACTCGACGAAGGTGCGATCGTGCTCGTCGCCGGATTCCAAGGCGTCAGCCAGGACAGCAAGGACGTCACGACACTCGGCCGCGGTGGTTCCGACACCACTGCCGTCGCACTCGCCGCTGCGCTGAATGCCGACGTCTGCGAGATCTACACCGACGTCGACGGCATCTTCACGGCCGATCCGCGCATCGTTCCCAACGCCCGCCACCTGAGCGCAGTTTCGTTCGAAGAGATGCTCGAAATGGCGGCATGCGGCGCCAAGGTGCTCATGCTGCGATGCGTCGAATATGCCCGTCGATACAACGTTCCCGTACATGTTCGGTCGTCGTACACCACGAAACCCGGAACAATCGTCTCCGGATCTATGGAGGACATTCCAGTGGAAGAAGCCATTCTCACCGGCGTCGCACACGATCGCAGTGAAGCGAAGGTCACCGTCGTCGGCCTGTCCGATGCACCTGGCTACGCAGCCAAGGTCTTTCGCGCCGTCGCCGATGCCGAGATCAATATCGACATGGTGTTGCAGAACGTATCCAAGATCGACACCGGCAAGACCGACATCACCTTCACCTGCCCGAAGTCCGACGGTCCGAGAGCCGTGGAGATGTTGACCAAGCTGCAGGGTGAGATCGGCTTCGCCCAGGTGCTCTACGACGACCTGATCGGCAAGGTCTCGCTCGTCGGTGCAGGCATGAAGACCCACCCCGGTGTTACAGCGACGTTCTGTGAAGCACTCGCCGACGCCGGTATCAACATCGACTTGATCAGCACCTCGGAGATCCGCATCTCGGTACTGGTCAGTGACACCCAACTCGACGAGGCGGTGCGCGTACTGCACGCCGCCTTCGATCTCGGCGGCGACGAAGAAGCTGTCGTGCACGGCGGAACAGGAAGGTAGGGGAGATGACAACAGTCGCAGTAGTAGGCGCCACCGGTCAGGTGGGTGCCGTCATTCGAACCTTGTTGGAGGAACGCAACTTTCCCGCCGACACGGTGCGGTTCTTCGCCTCGGCGAGATCAGCAGGCAAGAAGCTGCCGTTCCGCGGGGAAGAGATAGTCGTAGAGGACGCGTCGACCGCCGATCTCGCAGGCATCGACATTGCACTCTTCTCTGCAGGCGCCACGCTCTCACGTGCGCAGGCACCACGGTTCGCCGCGGCAGGCGCAGTCGTCATCGACAACTCTTCGGCATTCCGTAAGGACCCCGAGGTGCCGCTCGTCGTCAGCGAAGTCAATCCGGAGGAAGCGAAGAACCCTCCCAAGGGCATCATCGCGAACCCGAACTGCACCACCATGGCGGCGATGCCGGTACTGAAGGTGCTGCACGACGAAGCCGGCCTTCGGCGCCTCATCGTCAGCAGCTACCAGGCAGTGTCGGGTAGTGGGCTTGCAGGCGTCGAGGAACTCGCCACGCAGGCACGCGCTGTCATCGGTGACGTCGAGAAGCTGGTGCACGACGGATCTTCGGTGGATTTTCCGGCTCCGAACAATTACGTAGCGCCGATCGCGTTCAACGTTCTTCCGCTGGCCGGAGCGCTGGTGGACGACGGATCAGGCGAGACCGACGAGGATCAGAAGCTGCGTAACGAATCGCGGAAGATTCTCGGACTCCCGGACCTGCTGGTCAGTGGCACCTGCGTGCGCGTCCCGGTGTTCACCGGGCACTCGCTGTCGATCAACGCAGAGTTCGCGAACCCGCTCTCGGTGGAACGTGCTCGTGAGCTTCTCGCAGCTGCACCGGGCGTGACGTTGGTGGATGTGCCGACGCCGTTGCAGGCTGCAGGCAAGGACGATTCCCTCGTCGGGCGTATCCGTCAGGACCCGGGCGCTCCCGAAGGCCGCGGACTCGCACTGTTCGTATCGAGTGACAATCTTCGTAAGGGTGCTGCGCTCAACACCATTCAGATTGCCGAACTGCTGGTCTAGATCTACCCGATCTGCTCCCCGGTTGCGCGCTCGAGCACAAACCGGGGAGCAGATCGCGGTGGGCTCAGCCCAGCCGCTGCCCGTCGCCCGATCCGTCGAAAAGATGCGCATGGGCCTCGTCGAACCGTACGTGCACGACCTGGCCCTTCTGCGGTGGATCGCGCCAGTCGGCGCGCGCGACGATCGTCTGCGTCCGGCCGTTGATATCAGCGCGACCGAACACGAAAGCTTCCGAGCCGAGTTCCTCGACGATGTCGATTTCGAGCTTCACTCCCGAGTCTGCGATCTGCACGTGTTCAGGCCTGATACCGAACACGACCTCCGTCCCTGACGACGCCGCAAGGGCCTCGCGCTGAACCGGAATGACTTGATCACCGATCTGCACCCCGCCGTAGGTAATCGGCAGCGTGAACAGATTCATCGACGGCGAACCCATGAAACCCGCGACGAACACGTTGACCGGGGTTCGGTACAGCTCGCGCGGTGAAGCGCATTGCTGCAGCACTCCACCCTTCAAGACTGCGACGCGGTCTCCCATCGTCATCGCTTCCACCTGATCGTGCGTCACGTACACGGTGGTGGTGGCCAACCGCCGTTGCAGTTGTGCGATCTGGGTACGCGTCTGTACCCGCAACTTGGCGTCGAGGTTGGACAGTGGTTCGTCCATGAGAAATACCTGCGGTTGACGCACGATCGCTCGGCCCATCGCAACTCGCTGCCGCTGACCACCGGAGAGTGCTTTCGGCTTCCGGTCGAGGTAGTCCTCCAGGTCGAGAAGCCTCGCGGCCTCGAGCACTCGCGTGTTGATCTCTTCCTTGCTCGCCTTCGCGAGCTTGAGTGCGAAGCCCATGTTCTCCGCGACGCTCATGTGCGGATAGAGCGCGTAGTTCTGGAACACCATGGCGATGTCGCGATCCTTGGGCTCGGCGTCGGTGACGTCCTTGCCTCCGATGAGGATCCGTCCGCTGTTCACTTCTTCGAGACCGGCAAGCATCCGGAGCGAGGTGGACTTGCCGCAACCGGATGGGCCGACGAGGACGAGAAACTCGCCGTCCTCTATCTCCAGGTCCAGTGCGTCCACCGCAGGCGCATCCGAGCCGGGGAAAAGCCTGCTCGCGCGATCGAACGTAATCGATGCCATGTTCTGTGAAATCCCTCCACCGGCAGGAACGTGCCGGACGATCCGAGTGTGGGGTATCGACGGGTGCCGACGAAGGAACATAGTATGGGCGCGGTCACATCGGTGGGGCGGGAGGGTAGCCCGCGGAACGACCCAGGAAGGCGGGAGGGTAGCCCGCGGAACGACCCAGGAAAGCGGGAGGGTAGCCCGCGGAACGACCCAGGTGGGCGGGAGGGTAGCCCGCGGCATGACACGGCATGACACGGCACGGGCGAAGGGTGTGGATGTGGACGGTATTTCGCGCAGGTCGGTCTTTCGGAGTCTCGCGTTGCTTGCTGCTGTTGCCGGGGGTGCAGCGCTGCCGTCGAGTTCGGTAGCTCGGCGGGCTTTTGCCGACGATATCTTCGGCGGCCGTAGCCCTTTGCTGTTCCATTCGCCCACGCTTGCTCCGTTTCGTGACGAGTTGCCGAGGCTGCCGGTGGTCGGGGGTTCGCAGGTGTCGCTCGATGCGCGCAGCGCGATGCATTCTTTCCACGCCGATCTCCCTGCCGGTCCGACGTTTGGTTACGGCGAGCTCGATTATCTGGGCCCGACCATCGAGTCCGTGCAGGGACAGCCGTGGACGTTGAACTACACCAATCGCACCGAGGGGAATCCGCTTGCAGCCGATGTGGATACCTCGCTGCACGGGATGAGCGAGCAGGACCGGCAGATGACCCCGACGTCGCTGCATCTGCACGGGAGTATCACTCCGCCGGACAGCGACGGTAACTCCGAGATGCTCGTCCGCCCGGGTGAATCTCTCACTCATAGGTTTCCGGGGCTCAATGAGGCCGCAGGGCTTTGGTACCACGATCACGCGATGTCGATGACGCGCATCAATGTCTACGCGGGTCTGGTCGGAATGAATCTGGTTCGGGATCAATTCGATTCGGGTCTCGCCGACAATTCTCTGGGGTTGCCGTCCGGTGAGTTCGAAGTGCCGTTGGTATTGCAGGAAAAGATCATGAATCCTGACGGCAGCATTAGCATCAGGTCCAATATCACTGTTCCCCAGGGGAAATGGGAAGGTGGCGGGACCGGGGACGTCGGCGTCGTCAATGGGAAGATCTGGCCGACGATGGAAGTGGCGCGTGGGCTGTACCGTTTTCGCGTCGTCAATGCCGGCTCCTACAGTGTGTGGAATCTGTTCTTCGGCAACAGGATGCGATTCTGGGTGATCGGGAACGACGGCGGGCTTCTCGATGCGCCGGTGCAGACCGACAGTATTAGGCTGGCGCCGGCCGAACGGGTCGATGTGCTGGTCGATTTCGGCTCGCTGGCACCCGGCGAACTGGTCGAGCTCCGTAACGACGAGCCGCCACCGGCCCAGGCTGCATCGTTGGGGGCGGTGCCGATGCCGTTGTTCTGTCAGTTCAGGGTGGCGTCGGGCCGAGGATATGTCGGTGACGTCATGACGATGTATCGCGGCGGCAAAGGCCAGCCACCTCTGCTGCCGATTATTCCTGCTGCGCAGGTTCAGCGCACGGTCACTGTCAATCAGCCTTCGGCAGGGTTGTCGTTGGCGCCGCCGATGATGACGCTGAACAACCTTCGCTACAGCGACCCGGATATCGAGATGCCGACGCAGGGCGTCGTAGAACAGTGGAACATCGTCAACACCACCCTCGAGCCTCACCCGATTCACCTGCATCTGGTGCACTTCCGCACGCTCGGCCGAGCATCGGTGGATCTGACGGCGTACATGCGCGAGCGTCCTCGCCCCGATATCGGCGTCAAGTGGGCGCCCGACGTCGAGAGATATGTGACCGGCCCGCTGTCTCCACCGGCCGCGTGGGAGTCGGGCGCGAAGGACACCGTCAACACTTACCCGGGGACCGTCACGCGAATTCTGGTGCGATTCCCCACGGCCGACGAGCTCGGATTCGATCCTGACGCAACTTTCGCTGGCCCTGCACCTGCACACGAAGGCGGCCATTCAGGTCACGAGGCTGGTGGGCAGGCGAGCTCGACCGAGCTGCAGGGTTACATGTGGCACTGTCACATGCTCGACCACGAGGACCACGAGATGATGCTGCGTTACCGACTGCGTGCCTAGTCGCGTCGATGCCATACGGAAAGCTCAGGCCGAGACGACCCACCCGGTTGCTATCGACTACGCGGCGGCTGAGGCAGCTACTCTCGGCTTCCGAGTTCCTGCCCCTGCCAGTTACAAGCCGCTGGTCAACGCACTAGCTGCGGGCGGGGTGGTGATCGTCGGACCGCGACAGGGCCGACGGGTGATGGCCGCTGCGGAGACCCCGAGGCGGATGATAGTTGGCGTAAAACTCATCTTCACCCGCCCCAGTACCTCTTCATCTCCCGCCTCGCCAGGCCTTCAACCAACCTGCGCTACGGACTCCGGATTTGGAAGGGCAGCTTTACTTTTGGAGGGTCGACGGCGGGACCGCATGCAGGCTTCACGTCCACCGTTCGACGAACGCACCCACGGCGGTGTTCGCGGTGTCGGGGTGTGATGCGGTCAGGAAGTGTTGTCCCCCGTCGACGATCTGGAGTTCGGCTGAAGGAGATTGCGTGAACTGTGAGATTCCATGCTCGGCGTTGGCGACGGAGTAAACCTGATCGGCAGTGCCTTGTACCCACAGCACTGGGCACTTCACTTCGTTGAGGCGTGCCTCGAGGCCATCCCGATCGCGGAGATTGACCGTGCTCGTCCGGAGTCGGCGCCGGCCCTCGTCTCCGGTGTAGTTGGATCGGTAGGTTTTCAGCCAAAAATCGCGTTCTTCCTCGGAGACTACTTCGCCCAAGCCGGCGCCGAGGACTGCGTTTACGAAGTCGTCTTCTACCACCCAGTCGTCACTGACAGGCGTCGATAGTGCATCAATGGATGGGCTGCAGAATTCTGACCCGTTCCAGCAACCTCTGTCCATGCTCGCTTGGCTCTCGAAGTCCATGGAGGTGCCAAAGATAACGATTCCCTGGATGACATCAGGAGCAAGCATCGCCATTCGCGTGGCGATCCATCCTCCTTGGGAGGTTCCGAGCGCGAATGATTCTTTGATGCCGAGCGCTTCGAGGACCTGCAGGTTCGCGACTGCGCTGTCCCAGTAGGTGAACTGACGGTAGTTGGCGCGGGTTGCGCCGTGACCGTAGGGCTCGATGGCCAGCAGGTTCATAGCCGCATTGAGCTCTGCGTTGGCGAATTGAGGGCGGTACAGCTCCACGGACGTGGTGAACGAGTTGGCCATGACCATGGTTGGCAGGGACGCATCGTATTCGCGTCCGAACTTGTAGCCGATGGTGGATCCGCCGAGGTGGGGGATATCGATAGTTTTCGTAGTCATCGAGGTCCTTCCGGGTTCGAGTGAGGAGGGGATTCGATCGGGCTGGAGCCGACACACGCGGGCAAAAAGGTGGTCTGCTGTCAGTAGGAGCGACAGGCTCTACTAGAGATTTCCGGGATCAGGGTCCTCTAGGTAGTCATGGAGGACTCGGCCCATTGAATATGTGAATGTCACGTCGCCGTATAGGAGTGAGGTGACGTTCAACGGGGTGGTCGGAGCGAGCTTCGCCGCGGGATGCCCGTCGGGCATCGTAAACGTGATGTCGTCGACCGACGCGTCGAAGAGTTTGACGGTGAACGGGAGAGGAAGCTCGATGAGTTGACTCAGCGCCGCGTACCCGCCAGACGGTTCTGGGATCTGGCGGTGACTGTAGTAATTCAGATGCCCGCCGAGGTTGCCGACGTGTGTGTCGGTGACGCTTGCTGACACCGTGATGGCTGCGCTGTTCTCGATGCTCAGGGTGGAGGTGAGCTTGCTTCCCTCCAGTTCCGCGGTTCGTGTGCCGAGCATTGCTGGGATGCCGGAGGATTCTCGCGCGTACGAGATGACTCGCTGGGAGCTGTTCCAGTAATACGCGAAGTATCGGCCCGGAATCGCCATGGCGCCGTCGGCTGCAAGACTGTCGTGCCCGTCGATTTCAACCGTCAGGTACGTCAGGGAGAACCCCCCAAACCCGCTGCTCTGGTCGGCTTCGATGTCGTACATATTCATCTGAACTGTGTTGTTTTCGTGCGGAACAAGGCCAGGGGGAAGAATTTCCTGTAGCGCTTCGCGGTCGGCTTGATAGCCCACGATCACCATGCGTGCATCGCGGATGAGTTGGGGAGCCTCGGGTGCCCACACGGTGGGGGGCATGCCCCGATACGGAACCTTGGTCATGATGGATCTCATTCCTGCTTGTCGGTGAATGCGTCTTCCCAGAGCCGCACGGTCTGGACCGGCGCCTCGACCATGGGGTAGTGGCCGGCGTGCTCAATGGCGACCATCGAAGCGTTGGGGAGCGAGTCGGCGGTTTCTTGCAGGTACTCCTTGCTGACGAATGGGTCGCTCTCCCCATAGGCCAATATGACTCGGCCGTGGTATCCGGGGAGTTCGCTGCCAAAACTTGCGTTGCTCCAGTTCGCCAAGTAGGCCTCCCACACTTCCCGGTCCAGAACCGTTTGCGATCGCGCCACCAGGTTTTGAAGCTGAGCGTCACTGAGGTGCGGAGCCAGTCCGCCCAACGTCGGGCCTGGATCGGAGTACGCAGATGCGAATCCCTCGTACGTTGCCTTGTCGAACGGGGTCCCGAAAGGCGAGACGGGAGTCAGCGCGACCACTGAGCTCACACGATCCGAAGCCACAGTTGCTATTCGGAGGGCGGTCGCGCCGCCCATCGAGTGGCCAAGGATCGCGAACTTGTCCCAGCCAAGGTCGTCGGCCGCAGCTAGAGCCGCCGCCGCCATGCCATCGATGCCGTCTGTAGGCGAGTCAGCGTCGGAACGGTTCGGGCCATAGCCGGGGAAGTCGACAAAAGCGTAAGTGAATTTGTCGAGATTCGTCTCCAATCGGACCGCGGCCCACACGGCACTATCAAGCGCCCACCCGTGCAATACGAGCACCCGGATATCGCCAGAACCTTCCACGAATGGGGTCATACTTCCTCCTCAAGCGACCGAGCGCTCGCTCGGTATTACTGGCTGACTATATGAGCCAGTTCACACTTTGTCCACGGTTAGACGAGACTCACGAGAAGTGTCCGCGAAGCGCTCTCTGTGCCTCACGTAAAACTCCCGCGTAGCGGTGAGCGTGGGCATCCGCATCGGCGAGCAGGTGCGTGGATTCGACGGTGCCGTAAGCGTCAGCCCAGCAGGAGAGCGTCACGGCGGCTTCGCGGGTGGTATTGCCGCGGTCGGTCCGTCTATCAAACGGGTGAGCTTGACATATTCGCACTTGATGCCTTCGACGATGATCGGGATCTCACCGAACTTACAATCAGTCTGGACTGTTTGTTGATTTGGGGCTACAGTCGCTCATGTGACCCAGAGCACTCGACCGCCGGAGCGGCGTACGCAGGCACAACGCACTGCAGGTACTCAGACGAAATTGCTCGACGCGGCAATCGACTGCCTGGTTGAGAAGGGTTTCGCGCAGACCAGCACACAAGAGATCGCACGGCGTGCCGGCGTGTCCCGCGGAGCGCAACTACACCACTTCCCGACCAAAGAATCGCTTGTCACTGCCGCCGTCGGACATCTGGTGGACAAGCGATTGGCCGAAATCCTCGAGGCCAACTCCGATGGCACCCGGGGCGTCGAACTGCTCAGCGAAGCATTCTCCGGACCGCTGTTCTACGCCGCCCTCGAGCTGTGGGTGGCCGCGCGAACCGACCCGATATTGCACGAGGCCATGGTCCCGTTGGAACGCAAGGTCGCCGACGCCATTGCCGGCGGTGCCGCCGAGATCATGGGCAAGACCATGTCGCCCGAATCCATCGAGCTGAGCGTGGAACTCGCTCGCGGACTGGCGGTGTCTTCGATATTTCGCACCCCCGACGCCGACGCCCAGCTGCGGGCCCGACTTCTCCCGGTATGGGAGGCAAAGGTGATCCAGTCATGACAAGTACCGAATCAGTCCTTGCCGAAGAATCCACTGCTGCTGAAAAATCCGCGTTGCCGAAATCGGTACACGTACTTGTGGTGGGAGCTGGGTTTGCCGGCATCGCCGCGGTGTCGCGCATACTGCGGGACGACCCTGACGCCGATGTTCTCGTCATCGAGCGGGCGCACGACGTCGGCGGTACATGGCGTGACAACACGTATCCGGGATGCGCATGCGACGTCCCGACCTCGCTGTACTCCTTCTCCTTCGCGCCGAGCCCCGAGTGGTCGCACACCTTCGCGCGTCAACCGGAGATCTACCGCTACCTGCGCGGGGTCGTCGACAAGTCGGGACTGGGCAACAGAATCATTACCGACTGTTCGCTCGATTCGGCGAGATGGGATGCGGCGCAGAACCTCTGGATCGTCGAGACGAGCAAGGGCATCGTGCACGCCGACGTCCTCGTTGCCGCCACGGGGGCACTGTCGACCCCGAAGTTTCCTGACGTACCCGGACTGGAGAAGTTCACCGGCACGGTATTTCACTCGGCGACGTGGGATCACGAACAGGACCTGACCGGTCGCCGCATAGCGGTCATCGGCACCGGTGCATCCGCTGTCCAGTTCGTTCCCGAGATCGTCGACCGCGCCGAACGGCTGACGGTATTTCAGCGAACGCCCGCCTGGGTAGTGCCTAGGCTGGACCGCACGCTCAGTAAAGTCGAACGCACGCTGTATCGGAAGTTTCCGGCTGTCCAAAAGGCAGTACGGGGAACGATATACAGCTACCGTGAGCTCTACGTCACCGCGCTTGCGCACAACCCCTGGGTGCTACCGGCGGTGTCGGTGGTCGCCAAGGCTCATCTGCGCAGGCAAGTGAAGAATCCTCGAACGCGAGCCGCGCTGACTCCGGACTTCACGATCGGCTGCAAGAGAATGCTCCTGTCCAACGATTGGCTCTCCACTCTCGATCGGACCGACGTCGACCTCGTGACCAGCGGGCTGACCGAAATCACCGCCGATTCCGTGCTCGACGCGTCGGGAAATCACTATCCGGTGGACACGATCATCTTCGCCACCGGGTTCACCCCGACGGAACCTCCGGTATCGCACGCGCTGACCGGCCTCGACGGGCGCACCCTCGCCGAGCATTGGGACGGCAGCCCCAATGCGTTCCGCGGCACCACCGTGCATGGGTTCCCCAACCTGTTCCTCATGTACGGGCCCAATACCAACCTCGGCCACAGTTCGATCGTGTACATGCTCGAGTCGCAGGCGAACTATCTCGCCTCCGCACTCGAAAAGATGCGAGAGGGCGGGATAGCCAGTGTGGAGGTAACCGAAGCGTCTCAGCGGCAATATAATTCGTGGATTCACGACTCGTTGGCGGGGACGGTGTGGAATTCGGGTGGTTGCTCGAGTTGGTATCTCGATGCCGAAGGCCGCAATCCGGTCATGTGGCCGACGTACACCTTCACCTTCCGAAACTCGACTCGCACCTTCGATCTTGCGGACTATGCGAGTGCGGTAGCAAGGAAAGGTGTTCGGGTATGAGCGATTACGACGTCTTGGTCATCGGATCAGGGTTCGGCGGTAGCGTGGCGGCCTTGCGTGCAGTGGAGAAAGGATACCGCGTCGGAGTGCTCGAATCCGGCCGACGCTTCACCGACGACGAACTACCGAAGACCAGTTGGCGACTCCGAAAGTACTTGTGGGCGCCCGCTATCGGTTGCTACGGCGTGCAAAGAATCCATTTGCTTCCCGATGTCCTCGTGATGGCGGGCGCGGGCGTGGGCGGCGGTTCGCTCAACTATGCCAACACCCTGTACCAACCCCCGCGCCGATTCTTCGAGGATCCGCAATGGGGACACATCACCGACTGGCATCGGGAACTCGCGCCGTACTACGACCAGGCCAAACGGATGTTGGGCGTGGAGACGAACCCGACCATCACTCCCTCCGACAAAGTCATGAAGGAAGTGGCCGAGGATATGGGAGTCGGTGACACGTTCACCAGCACTCCGGTCGGAGTCTTCTTCGGAACGCCAGGACAGGAGTCGGCGGATCCGTTCTTCGGTGGCGTCGGACCAACGCGCACCGGGTGTACCGAATGCGGATCGTGCATGACGGGATGCCGGATCGGGGCCAAGAACACTCTTGTCAAGAACTATCTGTACCTAGCAGAAAAGGCTGGTGCACAGGTGCTTCCGTTGACGACGGTCACGGCCGTGCGGCCCGCGGCAGGCGGCGGATACGAGGTTTGCACACGCAGGACCGGAGGCAAGCTTCGCCGAAGCGTCACTGTGCTGACGGCCGACCAAGTGGTCTTCGCCGCCGGTACCTACGGGACCCAGAAGCTGATGCTGGCTATGAAGGAGACTGCGGCACTGCCGAATCTTTCGAACAGGATCGGCTCACTGGTACGGACCAATTCCGAAGCAGTGCTCGCTGCGACCGCACGTGGCCGCGAGGTCGACTACACCGAAGGCGTCGCGATCACCTCCTCGTTCCATCCCGATGATCACACGCATATCGAGCCGGTTCGATATGGCAAGGGCAGCAATGCAATCGGGCTTTTGCAGACCGTTCTGAGCGACGGCGGTGGCAAAACGCCTCGCATTCTGAAGACTCTCGGTGTGGCATTGCGGCATCCTGGAGCGGCGTTTCGCAGTCTGTCCGTTCGTCATTGGTCGGAGCGGACGGTGATCGCGCTGGTGATGCAGACCGACGACAACTCACTCGAGCTCGGCTCCAAGGCCGGTGTCTTCGGTAGGCGCCTTACCTCTCGGCCCGGAGCCGGCGACCCGCCACCGCAGTGGATCCCGCAGGGGCACGAGGCAATCAGGCTGCTGGCGGACAAGATCGGTGGCGACCCTGGCGGGTCCATGGCCGAGATCGTCAACATCCCGATGACTGCTCACTTCCTCGGTGGATGCGCTATCGGAGACTCGGCCGATACGGGCGTCGTCGACGCTTATCACCGCGTCTACGGACACGTTGGTCTCCATGTCGTGGACGGGTCGGCCGTCAGCGCCAACCTCGGTGTCAACCCGTCGCTCACGATTACTGCCCAGGCCGAGCGCGCTATGGCGTTGTGGCCGAACAGGGGTGAACCGGACCGACGTCCAGAATTGGGAAGCGGTTATCGCGAGGTCCTCCCGACGTCGCCGAGAAGCCCGGTAGTACCTACCGCTGCTTCTGGCGCACTGCGACTGCCGTTGACCGTCGTATCGGTCGATGCTCCCGGAGGTACGACATGTGGAGCGTGACCGAATCCGAATCGGCGAGAACCGAGTGGCCGGAGAGCCCGCCACCGCCGTGGCCCGCCGAAGTGAAGGCCACCATCTGGTGGCACCGGGCTCGGCCCGCCGGGCGTGCGCTACTGAAGGGTCGGACGATTCCGATCACGATGGTGATGGTCATCGATTACCTGAACTCACCGGTCGGGCCGTACCGCGAGGTTCTCGCCAGTCCGGTTTTGCAGCGTCCGGGCCGTGGAATGGGGCCGATGCCACGAATATCGGTTCCGTTCATCGCTGTCGACTCCGAGACTTCGGTGCACGGGGGCCGCACACACTGGCATCTGCCCAAAGTTCTCGCGGACTTCGGCGGCGACGTACTTGCCGACGCCTCGGTGTCTGGTGAAGGGGCGTCGGGAGACGGATGGTCTGTCCGCACGAAGGCGAAAGGTATCGGCCCGAGCTTCCCCATCAAGGGTGTGCTCGGGTTCGCGCAGCCCTCGGACGAGGGTTCGCTTCTGGCGACTGCACGTTTGACGGGTAAGGCCCGGTTGGCGAGGGTCCAGGTCGACGCGTCGGGTCCGAGCTTGGGCAAGTGGATCACTCCGGGCACCCATTTCGGGCTGCAGATTGTCTCCGGCCGGATGGCCACGGGGGTATCGTCCCTGCTCAGCAGTGGACAGGTGTAGTAAGCCTGCCTTTTCTTGACTAATTCCAGAAAAGGGGCATACTCGAATGCATGCCACTGAACGACGCCACACTCGAACCCACCGCGCAATTGCGCTCGGTGGGTTTGCGAGTGACGGCGCCACGGGTGGCGGTTCTGACTGCGGTTGCAGCCCAGCCGCATTCGGATGCAGATGAGGTAGCAGCAGTGGTGCGATCCCACCTCGGCTCGGTGTCCACGCAAGCGGTGTACGACGTACTTCGTGCTTGCGTCGGTGCCGGACTTCTCCGACGGATCGAGCCTGCAGGTTCGTCTGCGCTGTACGAAAGCAGAACCGGCGACAATCACCACCACCTGGTCTGCCGCGTATGCACAACAGTGGTCGACGTCGATTGCGTCGTCGGCCGATCACCATGCCTCGACCCGTCGGAGTCTCATGGATTCGTCGTCGAGGAAGCCGAAATCGTGTTCTGGGGGCTCTGTTCCGACTGCGCATCGACACACGATTCGCGGTTGAACTCGAACATGGCACCTTCGGCTGCATCCGCTCGAAACGCCATCCCGACGCAGGCGGCGTCGAACCACGCCTTCCGAGTCAGCCCCTCGGTAGGCGACCACCCATCAACGTAGGAGGCTGCGCATATGACCAAGCCGACCACCAGTAACGCTGGAATTCCGGTAGCCAGTGACGACCAGTCCTTGACTGCAGGTACGCAGGGTCCGATTCTGCTCCACGACCACTACCTCATCGAGAAGATGGCGCAGTTCAACCGCGAGCGTGTCCCGGAGCGCGTAGTTCACGCGAAGGGCTCGGGAGCATTCGGTGAACTCGAAATCACCGGCGATATAAGCAAATTCACGAAGGCCAAGGTTCTTCAGCCCGGTGCGAAGACCGAGATGTTGGCGCGATTCTCCACGGTGGCCGGCGAGCAGGGTAGCCCCGACACCTGGCGCGATCCGCGCGGATTCTCGCTCAAGTTCTACACCGAAGAGGGCAACTGGGATCTCGTAGGCAACAACACCCCGATCTTCTTCGTCAAGGATCCGATCAAGTTTCAGGACTTCATTCGGAGCCAGAAGCGCATGCCTGACTCCGGATTGCGCGACCACAACATGCAGTGGGATTTCTGGACACTCTCTCCCGAGACCGCACACCAGGTCACGTGGCTCATGGGAGACCGCGGCATCCCGAAGTCGTTCCGCCACATGGACGGATTCGGTTCGCACACCTATCAGCTGATCAACGAGGCCGGCGAGCGCAACTGGGTGAAGTTCCACTTCAAGACCGATCAGGGCATCGACTTTCTGACGCAGGCCAAGGCTGACGAACTCGCCGGGACCTCGCCCGATCATCACCGTCAGGATCTGTTCGGCTCCATCAAGAAGGGCGACTTCCCCAGCTGGACGCTCAAGGTGCAGATCATGCCGTACAACGAGGCGGAAGACTACAAGTTCAACCCGTTCGACCTCACCAAGGTCTGGTCGCAGAAGGACTACCCGCTGATCGAGGTCGGTAAGATGACCCTCAATCGCAACCCGGAGAACTTTCACGCCCAGATCGAGCAAAGCTCGTTCGAGCCGTCGAACGTCGTTCCAGGCATTGGCTTCAGCCCGGACAAAATGTTGTTGGGCCGCGTCTTTTCGTACGCCGACGCACACCGCTACCGGATCGGCACCAACTACGCGCAGTTGCCCGTCAATGCGCCGAAGGCTCCGGTCAATTCGTACTCCAAAGACGGGTCGATGCGGTATTCGTTCAACTCCGCCGACACCCCGGTGTACGCGCCGAACTCCTACGGCGGTCCGCAGGCAGACACGAAGACCTACGGCGACGACGGATCGTGGGACTTCGAGCCGAGATTCGTGCGCACCGGTTATATCGAGCACCCGCAGGACGGTGATTTCGTTCAGGCAGGCACGCTCTACCGCGAAGTCATGGATGACGCGCAGCGGGAGAGGCTCGCAGGCAACATCGTCGGGCACGCTCTCAACGGTGTGACCGAAGATGTCCTGATTCGGGTCTTCCAGTACTGGTCCAACGTGGACCCAGAACTCGGCAAGAAGGTCGAAGAAGGCGTCCGTGCAGGTCAGTCCGAGAGCGAACCCACAACGAGCCAGTCGCCGACCACTCCTGGCGACGAGGCCGCAGAGGTCTAGTCGCTCACCGCTCCTTCTCTCCGACTCTTATCAGGAGGCACATCATGAACAACCCCATCACCAGTTCACTCGACGCCGGACAGCAGAAGATCGCAGGCGACGCGCTGCAGGGCACCGTCGTGGACCTGATCGACCTGTCTTTGATCGCCAAGCAGGCGCACTGGAACGTTATCGGAAAGAACTTCCGTTCGGTCCACCTCGCTTTGGACGAGCTCGTAGCCGCAGCGCGCGAGTTCACCGATTCGTCGGCCGAGCGCGCCACCGCTATCGGGGTCAGCCCGGACGGCCGCTCCGCCACGGTTTCGGCGTCAGCGGGAACCAAAGGAATCGGTGACGGCTGGACGAAGGACGAGCAGGTCATTGCGGCAGTGGTGGACAACCTCACCGCTGTGATCGATCGCCTACGCGGCCGCATCGCTGATACCGAGGCGGCCGACCCGGTCACCCAGGATCTGCTGATCGCCATCACCGCACGACTCGAGCAGCTGCACTGGATGTGGCAGGCACAGGTCGGTTAATCGTCCCAACGCTACGAAAGAGGGCCCCCGCATGCGGGGGCCCTCTTTCGTGTTTCGTGGCCGTAGGCGTCGGGTACGACGGTGGAATGAGCGAACCCTCGAGTGGCCAAGGTTCAACTGCGGTGCTGTTCGATATCGACGGCACGCTCGTCGACTCGAACTATATCCATGTCGATGCCTGGTCCAGAGCATTCTTCGAGGCAGGCGTTGCCGTGCCGGCCTGGCGCATCCATCGCTGCATCGGAATGGACGGTGGCAAACTGCTGGAGTCGCTGGTCGGATCTGCTGACAGCGACATCGCACGTGAGGCGAAGAGCCTTCACAGCGAGTACTACCGACAGGCAAGTCATCGCCTGCAGATTCTCCCCGGTGCGAGGGACCTGCTGAAACGGCTCGAAGACCGCGGATCGATCGTCGTGTTGGCGACGTCGGCACCCGAATCCGAGCTTGCTCTGCTACGCGATCTGCTCGACGTCGAGGACATCGTTGCGGTCGTGACGTCCGCAGAGGACGCCGAGGTGGCGAAGCCGAGTCCGGAGATCGTGGAGGTTGCACTCGCCCGCGCCCACGTATCGGCGGGCAGCGCGGTCATGGTCGGTGACAGTGTGTGGGACATGAAAGCCTCCAGCACGGCCGGGGTGGTCTGCGTCGGTGTTCGGTGTGGGGGCGTTCCCGATGCCGAACTACGCTCTGCCGGTGCGGAAGAGGTGTACGAGGATCCCGCCGATTTGCTCGGCCGGCTCGAGTCCAGTGCGATCGCAAGGTTGACCGAAGTATGAGTCGTGAGCACGGGTACATCGCAATCGAGAACTATGCCGCCATCGGCGACGGACGAACGGTAGCCCTGATCGCAACGGACGGCCGGATCGATTGGCTGCCCATCCCCAATCTCGACTCGCCGCCGACGTTTGCGGCACTTCTCGACGCCAAGAATGGCGGAAGATTCGAACTGTCACCGGCCGGACCGTTCACGGTCGAACGTGAATTCGTCGAAGGCACCAACGTTTTGACCTCCACCTACCGAACCGCCACCGGTTCGGTGCGAGTCACCGATTCACTCAACACCGGAGTGGCGGGCCGATTGCCGTGGCTGGAACTGGCCCGTCGAACAGACGGTCTCGAAGGTGAAGTCGATATGGTGTGGCGGGTTGCGCCGGGAACGATGCTGGGCAAAGCATCGCCGTGGGCCTACGACACTTCGCACGGGACCGTCCTGCGTGTCGACGGAGTGACCTTGGCCGTGCGAACCCTCGAGGCCGACGACTTGACGGTCGAAGAACAGAACATCCACGGTGTCTTCACCACCAGTGCTGGATCGCGGCACCTCGTAGGCCTGGCCGGCACCGAAAACGAACCACTGCACATCCCGGACCCTCGGGAGGTCGACCAAGGCGTCGACAGAACCATCGCGAATTGGCGTGCGTGGACCGACGAATTCCAGTACGACGGCCCGTGGGCGGCACACGTGGCTCGAAGTGCACTCGCGCTGAAGTTGTTGCTTCACAGCCCCTCCGGGGCCATTGCCGCCGCAGCGACGACGTCGCTGCCGGAGAATCCTGCGGGAGGTAAGAACTGGGATTACCGCTACGCGTGGGTCCGCGACACCGCATACACACTCAGAGCCTTGATTCGGTTCGGGCTGCGCGAAGAAGTGCACGCAGCCGTTGCGTGGCTACTGGAAGTCATCCGGGCCAACGATCCTCTGGTCAATGTCTTCTACACCCTCGGTGGTGAATTGCCTGGCGGGACCGAACAACCCGACGTGCCGGGTTGGCGTGGGATCGGGCCCGTCGTGAACGGCAATCGGGCCGCAGACCAACTGCAGCTGAGCATCTTCGGAGATCTCTTCTCGATCATTCGGTTGTACGTCGACGCGGGCAATGTGCTCGATGCCTCCACTGGTCGACTCCTGGCAACGATCGCAGACCAGACGTGCGACTCCTGGCAGCGACGAGATGCGGGAATCTGGGAACTCGAGGAGGAGCAGCATTTCACGAGTTCGAAGCTCGGATGCTGGCAGGCACTCGACTGTGCTGTCTACCTTGCCGAGAACGGCCAGATCCCCGGCATCCCCGACAGGTGGAGAGCCGAACGAGAGCGAATCAGGGCGTACATCGAAGAGAACTGTTGGTCGGACGAGCGGCAGTCCTACATTGCCTATCCAGGCGCGGACGGGCTGGATGCTTCGGTACTGCTGGCGGCGGAGATGGATTTCGATCGCGGAGAACGTATGTCCTCGACCATCGATGCGCTTGGTGCCGAACTCGGCGCCGGACCACTGCTCTACCGCTACACCGGTGTCGAAGCAGAAGAAGCGACGTTCGTTGCCTGCGCCTTCTGGCGAGTCTCCGCCCTGTCCTGCGTCGGGCGAGACGACGAAGCGATGGACCTGATGGACGAGCTGGTTTCCATGTCCAACGACGTCGGTCTGTACAGCGAAATGATCGATGCATCGGATGGCTCCTTTCTGGGTAACTTCCCGCAGGGATTGAGTCATCTGGCGCTCGTGAACGCGGCACTGACCATCGCACGCTCGCACGATGCCACCACGAACCGATAGGAGACAGGCGCTATGGAACTGGGAATAGACGGCCGAATCGCGCTCGTGACGGGTGCGGACTCCGGAATCGGTTGGCAGACCGCACAGATGTTGCTAGCGGAGGGTGTCAAGGTCATGATCAGCGACAAGGACCAGGACGCCTTGGACAAATCCGCATCCGAACTCGTGGCCGAACCGGGGCAACTGCATGCCTTCGCCGCAGATGTCACTGATACCGCGAGTGTGCAAGAGCTTGCAGCGCACACTCGAAAACATTCCTGCCCGCGCTCCGACGAGGCGGCTGGGGACGGATCGTCCTGCTTACCTCCGAGGACGCAGTGCAACCCTACGACGACGAATTGCCTTACTGCTCAGCGAAAGCCGGTGTTCTCGCGTTGGCCAAGGGGCTCTCGCGTAGCTACGCATCCGAGGGCCTACTCGTCAATGCCGTCTCACCTGCCTTCATCCACACGCCTATGACCGACGCGATGATGGACAAACGTGCCCAGGGAAAAGGCACCGATCGTGAAGGCGCCATCGAGAGCTTCCTCCAGGAAGAGCGTCCGTACATGGAACTCGGTCGGCGAGGCGAACCCGAAGAGGTCGCGTCGGTCATCACCTTCCTGTGCTCCGATCGCGCCAGCTTCGTCAATGGATCCAACTACCGAGTCGACGCCGGCTCCGTCGCAACCATCTAGGAGAAACCGATGACCAACTTCGGCTACACATTGATGACCGAGCAGAGCGGCCCCAAAGAACTCGTGAAGTATGCGGTCGGCGCCGAGAAAGTCGGTTTCGACTTCGAGGTTGCCAGCGACCACTATTCACCCTGGCTGTCCTCCATGGGGCACGCGCCTTATGTCTGGACCACACTCGGCGCCGTCGCGCACGCGACCGAGCGCGTCGAGCTCATGACCTACGTGACGTGCCCGATCATTCGTTACCACCCTGCCGTCGTCGCGCAGAAAGCCGCGACCATGCAGATACTCGCCGACGGCAGGTTCACGCTCGGACTCGGCAGCGGGGAGAACCTCAACGAGCACGTCGTCGGTGAGGGATGGCCATCGATCGACAAACGTCAGGACATGTTCGTCGAAGCGTTGGAGATCATCGCGCAACTTCATACAGGCGAGCTGATCACTTACGAGGGCAAGCACTTTCGCGTCGATTCCGCCAAGATTTGGGATATGCCCGACGGTGGCATCCCGATCGGAATCGCGGTTTCGGGAGAAAAGTCCATCGAGAGATTCGCTCCGTACGGTGACCATTTGATTGCCGTCGAACCCAATGGCGACCTGGTGAAGCAATGGACGGAGAAGCACTCCGGGCGCTCGCGCACCATCGGTCAAATCCCGATCTCTTGGGATCCGGACAAGAACGCTGCAATCGACCGCGCGCACGACCGCTTTCGTTGGTTCGCAGGCGGCTGGGCCGTCAACGCGGACCTCCCGACGACGGCCGGGTTCGCTGGAGCGACGCAATTCGTCCGCAAGGAAGATGTAGCCGAAACAATTCCTTGTGGACCGGACCTCGATGCGATCGTCGAGTCCGTCAAGCCGTACTGGGAGGCTGGTTTCACCGACATCGCACTCGTGCAGGTAGGCGACGAAACCCAGGAACGATTCCTCGACGAGGCCGCAGGTCCGCTGTTGGAGAAGTTGCGCGCCGCTGCGAACTGAGTCGAGAACGCAAAAGTCCTGGCCTTGTGGAAAGGCCAGGACTTTTGCAATTCACCGATACTTTGTCGGGGTGGCGGGATTCGAACCCACGACCTCTTCGTCCCGAACGAAAGGTAACGGCATACTTGCTGGTGACGACACTCGTGTGCTGAGTGAGTACACCACCGCTACCAGCGGGTTCGATTGTCGGTTGAGTTGACAGAGAACGAGGCTAGTCGAGAACACTGCGGACGCCCTGCGGACTGGGGGCCATCATCGAACAAGGGTACGAACCTCGATTGCCGTCTACCGACGACAACACCCCGCAACGGCCCCTGTCTGACGGAAGGCGTTACGGGGTGCTGATGTGCCACCGTGAGCCGCGAACACTCCCGGACACAGCTCACGGGGGCAGGTTCATGGGGCCGGCGTTTTTTCTATGTCCCAGAAAGACCTGGGGATTCCCAGCCTTCGACCCATTCGAGTACGTCGGCGGTTGCTTCGTCGGCGGCTGCAACGATCGCATCAAGGTCAGGCTGAGCTGCGAGAACACCCTCTAGAAGGTCGTCCATTGCTTGCTCGGGTGTGATGTTCCCGGACGCCGGCAATTCGCTACGGTGTCCCACTGGCCCGGTCGTCGGGCAGAAGGTGCAGGCATCGCCCATGAAGCGGCCGCATGTCGGGCAGTTGAAGGGGTTCACGCGGCGTCTCGGAGGTGTTCTAGGAGGGCGCCGGGGGTGCGGGTATCGCGGCCATGCTCACCGATCAGTCCTTCGAGGGAGCTACCGCCGTTGAGGGTCAGGCTGTGATCGCGGCCACTGTCGGCCCACAGTCGGGCGACCCAAGCCGCGGTCCTCTGCGGGGAGTGCCGGACACCGTCGACGTAGACGGCCTGGAGGATGCCATGCGGGTGATCGGCCCACGTTAGCGGCTCACGGCTGGCAGCTTTTTCGTCCACACGTCCGTCTGTCAGGACTGTTGTCGCCTCGGCCAGTGCGGCGTTGTAGTCGTCACTGGCACCGATCAGTGCGTCGACGGCATCACGGGCTGAATCGTATGCGGCACAGACATTTTCGATTGGGTGCGCGGTGACGATATCGGCTGCGCGGGCTTTGGCGTCGTCCTGCTGTCCGGCCAGTCTGCGGGCTGCGAGGCGTTCGCGGATGGTCTGCTTGCCGGCATCGACAAGCGCTTCGTGATCGGCTGCCGCTTTGGCTTCGGCCAGTTCGGCCACCGATACGGTTTCGCCGTCGACCATGCGGGCCTTGAGGTATTCGTAGTACTCGGTTGCGGACTGCTCAGTGGTGCTCATTCGGGGGTTCTCCTGTGCGGTGAGTTCTTCGGTGTCGGACGTCGTCTAGTTGTCAAGGTTTCCTCGACGGCAAACTATGCGGCGTTGTCGGACGAGTTCTGGTCGAGGTATGCGACTAGATCGCTTGTGCGGTAACGGATTGCGCCTCGTCCGTCTCCGATGCGTACGAACCGGGGTCCGGTCTTGCGGCATCGCCAGTAGACGAGCGTGGCGACTTCGATGCGGAGGAACGCTGCTGCCTCGTCGGGCTTCAGTAGGGGGTCTGGGGGTTGGACTAATTTGTTCATGTGATAACGTTAGAGGTTTTTCTCTGTTGGGTGAGTTTTCAAGATTCGACCTCAATCGACCTCCGTCTCATATCCAAAGCAATGAGACGGCTGTCGTTAGGCCATCTAGGCCATGCGAACCGCCTGGTCGCACTGTCTCAGAAGTCCGTCGCATTAATGCGTCTCAATAGTTGCGGAGTGTGCCGACTTATGAGACGCTTCACTTATGACCAACGGAGCACCCCGCGCCCACATCGTCGGCTACGCCCGCGTCTCGACCAGCCACCAGAATCTGGACCGTCAGTTGGACAAGCTTGCCGAAATGGGCGCTGTAAAAATTTTCTCCGACAAGGTCAGCGGTCGAACGATGGATCGGCCCGCATGGAAGTCATGCCGTGAGTACCTCCGACCCGGTGACACACTTGCCGTCGACGCACTCGATCGCCTCGGACGCTCCACACTCGAGGTAATTGGCACCGTCAAGGAGCTTGTCGGCCTCGGTATCAAGATCATCGACAAGTCTGGGCGACGGCTCGACACAAGCGACCCGATTGGGGAAGCCCTCGTCGCGATCATGGCAGTCATGGCACAAATGGAGGTCGACCTAAAGGCTGAGCGTGCCGCTGCGGCGCGTGAGGCTGCCGCAGCACGTGGCCAGCACACCGGTCGGCCCCGGAAGCTGACCACCTCTGATGCCGTCCGAGCACATGAGCTGAAAGCTCAGGGCCTATCGGCAGGCGAGGTCGGCAAGGCTCTCGGCATCTCGCGAGCGTCTGTCTACCGCTACCTGAGCGCCCCCGAAACGGAAGCGGCTGCGACGTAGACGCTCCAGTACGCAACCCGACCCAACCCCAACAGGAGAGCTACGAAATGACCGTCGATTACAGAATGTCCGCCTTCAGCGCAGACGGCCCTCTGCCACTTCACGTATCGAGGATGACGCCGGCACAGTCGCACAGATTCGGGCGGTTGAGTGCGGCATGGCCCGGGGCGATCTTGGATCCGGACGGATACATAGCCGATGACAATCTCGCCCGGGAGGTGCTTCGGGAGCTGACCGATCACCAGCGTGTTTCGGCCATGCTGGGGATTGCATCAACGGTGCCGGCGTGTGAGGCATCGCGCCGCATGGCGACTGCGGCACTGGCTCTGGCGAGTGCGGCGGACCTGCCGCAGTTGATTGCAGAGACGGAAAGCCTTCTCGGGCGAATCGAGCGTGACATGACGGGTGAATGACGCATTCCGGTTAACACCGCGGGGGTAGGGGCCGGGTCGAGAATCCGGCCCCTTTTCCGTGTCACATCGAAGTCCGTTCATCGTCGGCAGGCGGTTTGTCTGGTGGCAGCGGCAGAGGGATTACGTTCGGGTAGTCGCGAAAGGTCGACTGTCGGAGAGACCAACACTGCGGGCACGGGCAGGTGCTGTAGTGGTAGGTCTGTCGGTCGTCAATCTCAGGTAACGGCTGATCCCACATCTTCAACGCCTCGGCGCGTCTCCACTCCCATCGCCCACCCCGGCCGAGTTGAACGACCCATCGGCAGGCGCACGGATCAAGTTCGCATTTCTCGCACACGTTCATGACGCTGCCGCCTCCTCTTCGAGAAGCCATGCCTTGGCCGTTTTCTTCCCGCCCCTACCCTGGGAGGGCGTAACACCCGTAACAGCCGTAACAGTGCTGGTAGAAGGCACGTTTTGTGTGACGGGTGGCGTTACGGGTGCCGTTGCTCCCTTCGTGGGCGTAACAGGTGCCGTCACACTTTTCAGTGCTTTGACCTGGGGTGTTACGGGTGTTACGGGTGTTACGGGTTGTGAGGGTATGGGCGCGGGCAGTTGCTCGGATTGGGCTTCCTCTTCCTCGTCCTCCGGGCGCAGGTTCCTCTCCCACGCCTCACTGAGACCACCCTCGCCGGCCACGACGTACCCCTTAGCTGTGACGCCGTCCGGCTTGCGAATGGTCTTCGGGCGTACGTCGAACGGTCGTAGGAGCTTGGACAAGGCTGCCTGATCCAGAAATGATCCTCGGATGTTCTTCCACGGCGCGTCAGGGATCGCTACAAGAGCGGCCACTAGATCGGCGGATGCCATCTTCTCGGCCCCGTCGAACACCGTCTTGATGTCGACTAGAAGGTCGATGCCGATTGGAGGGGCGTACCCGGACTTGGCGAATACGAAGTGCTTGCACGCATCCCGCGCATGCTTTGGCCACTCCCCGCGTGCAAGGTCTGCGATGACCAACAGCGGCTCCCAAACTTCGGCTGCCCGATCTTCGACGCCCACGGGCATCCGAGGCCGCGCAGCCCGAACTACCTCACGGAGCGGCTCGAGCCATTCCGCCAGTCCGTCACGAAGTGGCTGAGCCTCCTCGGTCACATCCCGACGATAGAACGGCGATACCACCTCGGAGGATTTGCGCTTCTTCATGCGGAAGTGAATTGCTCGGGACCGAACAGCTTCCGGCACATTCGAGTGCAGACCCGCCAGGGCCATAGGCGCATACGCGTCGAGTTCCACCACGTCGATGTCCATCCCTTGTCCGACGCATCTCGGGACGCGGGCACCGTTCTTGTAACCGGCATTGACCACGGCGGTGACGTCCTCTGAACCAGCGCCGCCACCCTTGTTGTACAACGTGTCGATCTCGTCCATCAGGATGGTTCGACCACCCTTGTCGATAGTCCGAATCAATGCGGCCGGCGATGCAGAAAACGCCATCAACGGGTTACGGGCGGTCTCGTCTAACAGTTCCAGGGTGCGGGTCTTACCACTCCCCGGAACTGCGGAATCGAGGAACAGTCGAGGGGATGTGTCGAACTCTTCATACACGTAAGTGTGTGCAGCCCAGAGGATTAGGACGGTGTAATGATGCTCGGTTGGGTAGACCCCGTACTTGCGGTAGAACGTCAGCAAAGCGTCGAGGAGCGGCTCAGGATTGGTTGTCGTCACAGTCGCCTGCCATGTAACATAGTCGATGGTGTTGGGGTGTCCGCTTCTCTCTGAGGAGTGCAGGCAGTTCTTCGTAACCGGGTGAAGCTGGCGGCTTTGCCCGGTTTTTTATTTTTCGTGATCCGGCAGGCCGATGAGGTCATGAAGCTAGGTCACCACGTGCTGTTTCCGATTCTTGCGCCGAAAGCCACGCTTCGAGAGCACCCCTCCTATACGCGATCCGATGCGGCCCAAGCTTGAAGCTAACCGGCCCGATCCCCTTGTGCCGGTAGTAACGGAGCGTCGCGACGGGGAGTCCGGTCAGCACCGATGCCTGAGTGATGCTCAGTACGTCCGCTGCATGGTCATTGTTTTGCTGTGGGTTGGTCACACCGCAAACGTTACACACCAAACTAACGTTGGTCAATCACACTGTTTCGTATACTCTCAATGTGTGGACAACATGAACGCCAAAATAGGACGGACCATCGCCGCACTCCGAGTTGCCAAGTCGATGTCCCAGGCGGACCTAGCCGAGGCGGTGACGAAACTAGGTGACAGCTTTCAACAACAGACCATCCTCAAAGTTGAAAAAGGCTCTCGCCCACTCAAACTGACAGAGGCGTTGAACTTCGCTGAGGCGCTAGGCGTCCTGCCCGCAGTGCTATGGAGGGGGATCAAAGACACGGATGCAACAACATCCATCAGTCACAGCACCACCCGGATACAAGGTCTAGTAATCGAGCTGACCCGCGCAGCCTCAACTCTTCAAACCGGACTTATCAACCTTGCTACCGACCTCGCCGTCGCCGGCGAGGATGTCGCCCAGTTCGCCGTGGACAACGCTGTCGGATACCTCCAGGCCGACTACAGCCAAGTTGTAGCCCAGACGATGCGTGAAGTTCTCAGAGCTGAGTACGGGAATCTCCCCGAAGACTTCACCGTCGACACCATCCGAACTGAAAGCCGCCCATCCATTCCGGGTGAGGATGACGCCGATGACTAGCGGTCACCGCAATCGGCGCGGAGGCGTAGAAGACAGATGGACGAAGACCACGCGAGATCCAGACGGGAAGGCATCCAAAGTCCAGAGTGCCAACCACGGCAAAGGCAAACGCTGGCGAGCCCGCTACGTTGACGACCTGGGCAAAGAGCATGCCAGGGGATTTGATCGGAAGGTTGACGCGTCCGCGTGGCTCGACGGGGTCACGTCCTCGATCGTGCAAGGAGCACACATCGCACCGTCTGCGGGCAGGGGCACAGTATGCGACCTCGGTATCGCGTGGTTTGCGTCGCAAGCGCATATAAAGGCCACGACCGACGCGACACGGCGGAGTGCGTGGGACTGCCACGTCGAACCGAGGTGGTCCCGGTACGCGGTGCGCGACGTCAAGACCACCGATGTCCGCACGTGGGTCGCAGAGCTAGTAGAGGGTGGGGCAAAACCTGCGACTATAGAGAACGCCCTCGGCGCGTTGCGGATGGCGCTTGAGCTTGCCGTCGAGGACCGACAGATCGCACGCAACCCGTGCACAGGTGTGAAGGCCCCACGCAGAGAACATGTTGACCGTGGTTACTTGACTCACGCGCAGGTGCACGAGTTGGCCGCCGATGTTGCGTCGAATTCGATCGTCGTGTTGTTTCTCGCGTACACCGGGCTTCGCTGGGGTGAGATGGCCGCGCTGCGAGTCGAGAACTTCGACATGCTTCGCCGGCGGGTGAACATTGTGCGTGCGGTTGCGGAGGTTCGCGGGCAGCTGGTGTGGTCGACGCCCAAGACTCACGAGCGACGCTCAGTGCCGTTCCCGAGGTTCCTTACCGATCGACTGGCAGAGCTGATGGTAGGGAAGGAGCGCGGCGACCTGGTGTTCACGTCTCCGATGGGTGATGCCCTGCGGGTGTCGACATATCGGTCACGGGTTTTCAACCCCACGGTCGCGACGCTCGGCCTACAGGCCCTGGGTGATCGTGAACGGGAACGTGCGACGACGGGCGAGGCTGTGACCCCCGAGTTCCCCCGGGTCACCCCGCACGACCTGCGGCACACTGCGGCGTCACTCGCAATTTCGGCGGGCGCGAATGTGAAAGCCGTCCAGCTGATGCTCGGGCACAAGTCGGCGGCAATGACGCTCGACACTTATGCGGACCTCTTCCCCGACGACCTCGAGTCTGTATCCGAGGCCCTCGACCTGGCCGTTCGAAAGCTCTACGAACCTACTGCGGACGCCCTGCGGACTGGGGCACAAGAAAGGCCCCACCCGGTTTCCCGAGTAGGGCCTTGACCTGCGGTTATATCTGTCGGGGTGGCGGGATTCGAACCCACGACCTCTTCGTCCCGAACGAAGCGCGCTACCAAGCTGCGCCACACCCCGTGTACCGCCTCGGAGAGTCTAGCTTACGACTGCCTCAGAACGCGAAACGCCCTCGTCCGATCCTTCGCGAGGACCCTGACGCGGGGCCGGGGTCAGCGTCAACAGTGTCGCTTCGGGCCGGCAGCAGAACCGGGCCGGCGCATAGGGAGACGTGCCGACGCCCGCCGAGACATGCAGCTGGGTATGTGCGCCCCACTTCGACGGACCCTTCACGCGAGAGCGATCGAGCTCGCAGTTGGTGACGAGAGCACCGTAGAACGGCAGGCAGACCTGACCGCCGTGAGTGTGTCCGGCAAGGATCAAGTCGTATCCGTCGTCGGCGAAACGATCCAGCACGCGTGGCTCGGGGGAGTGCGTGATTCCCAACCGAAGGTCTGCGAGGGGATTCGGCTGGCCGGCGATGGTGTCGTACCTGTCTCGCTCGAGATGAGGATCGTCGACACCGGCCGAGGCGATACGTACGCCCGCAACTTCGAGTTCTCGGCGCACATGCGTCACGTCGTGCCAACCGCGTTCGGAGAAGGCCGCCCGCAGATCACGCCACGGCAGTGCTTCGCCGAGTACCTTCTTGCGATCTTTCTTGAAGTACAGGAGTGGATTCTTCGGCTTCGGCGCAAAGTAGTCGTTGCTGCCGAAGACGAACAGTCCCGGCCGAGACAGCAAGGGACCGAGAGCTTGAACGACGGCAGGAACCGAGCGTGGATGCGACAGGTTGTCACCGGTATTGACCACCAGGTCCGGTTCCAGGCTGTCGAGTTCGCGGAGCCAATTCTGCTTCGAACGCTGGCCGGGCATCATGTGTAGATCGCTGATGTGCAACACCCGAAGCGAAGACGAACCAGGTTCCAGGACCGCCATCGACGTTTCCCGCAAAGTGAACGCATTACGTTCGATGAGGGTCGCATATCCGATACCCAGTGCCGCCGCGCCCGCCGTCGCAATCGCTGCGCTTCTGATGGGGGCCTCCGAGGCAGCGGCGCGAGTACGTTCTGCTGCTGCGAGGAGTCGGGCCGATGTAGTGATTTTCACGGACACGTCCTCCACGATACGTCAGGTGGTGCAATCGACGTGCGGGCCAGGGCACTGCCCGCGTAGCGTTCTGATACATGTCCGAACTGAAGTCCCAGCTGCGAACCGACCTGACCACCTCCATGAAGGCCAGAGACAAGCTTCGAACCGCGACCATCCGCATGCTCCTCGCCGCGATCCAAACAGAGGAAGTATCCGGCAAGCAAGCCCACGATCTCACCGACGACCAGGTGATCAAGATTCTTGCCAAGGAGTCGAAGAAGCGCGGTGAGTCCGCAGAGATCTACACCCAGAACGGCCGAGGTGAGTTAGCGGCTACCGAACATGCCGAGGCACAGATCATCGACGAATACCTGCCGACGCCATTGACCGACGCCGAACTGGCCGATATCGCGGATACCGCACTTGCCCAGGTTGCCGAGCAATTGGGTGAGCGTCCCGGGATTCGGCAGATGGGTCAGGTCATGAAGGTCGCGACCGAACTCGCCAAGGGCAAGGCCGACGGCACTCGGATCTCCAAGGCTGTCAAGGACCGCTTGTAAGTTCGAACTCCGGCAATCCGCACGAGGTCCACCCACCGCGTAGGTGTACCTCGTGCGGATCGATTGCGTCCTAGCGCGGCACCGTGACGCCGGGGATGGCCGGAATCGGAAGGTTGGGCGGTATTGCCGGAATCTGGATGTTGGGAAGCTCCGGTAGTGCTGGAAGCGACGGAGCCGGTGGTGCCTGTCGAACGGATCCATCGCTCACGTAGATCGTGATCATCGCACCGGGGATAGCCGACCCCGAGGGGGACATTCCGGTGACCGTTCCTCGTGCTGCAGCGTCGGACGTGCTCACCACGGTGACCTGAAAACCTGCCGCCTGCAGGGTCGCGGTCGCGGACGACTGGGTCGAGCCGGTCACGTCAGGAACCTGACCATTGGCGGATCCACGAACGTATTTCTGATCGACGGCAGGCAGCGAGACCGGACCGAAGTTGTTGGCGACTGGATTGACGGCCTCGTACCAGGTACGAGCCGGCTCGTTGCCGCCGTACAAGTTGCCGTCGCCACACGGGCGCAACGGGAACGAGCAGATTTCGCCGGGGCTCGGGGAGTCTCCGTAGGTGTACACCGCGGCGGCGTAATTATTGGTGTAGCCGAGGAACCCCGAGGACATGTGCGACTCGGTCGTGCCCGTCTTGCCGGACATCGGCAAGTTCCAACCAACCGATCCTGCAGCGGATGCGGACGTGCCACCGGGCTGGTCGTCCTTGCTCATCGCATTGGACAAGGTGTTGGCCAAGCCAGGCTCGACAACCTGCTCGCATGCCTGCTGCGTCACCGGTACTTGCTTGCCCTTACGGTCGAACACCGAATCGATCGGTGTCGGCGGGCACCACTTGCCCGAAGACGCGAGGGTAGCTGCCACATTCGACAACTCGAGCGGATTGACCCAGGTGGGCCCGAGCGTGAAAGAGCCGAGATTCTGATCCTTCTGGAAGTCGGCCATACTCCGCTCGTCGAAACCGGAAGTGTTCGGTGCAGCGTAGGACCGAAGGCCGAGGCGCACAGCCATGTCCACCGTCGGCGTCACTCCGACGGACTCGATCAACTTCACGAACGCCGTGTTCGGAGATTTCGCCAGTGCATCGGGAACCGAGAGCGACGCGGGGTAGTCGCCGACGTTCTCCACGCAATACGTGTTGGCAGGGCAACCCTTTGCGCCGCCGTCGCCCATGCCTCGGACCTCGGCCCGTCTGGGGACCTGCAAGGTTGCGCTGGTACCGAGGCCGCGCTCCATCGCGGCGGCCGTGGTGAACACCTTGAAAATGGATCCTGCGCCGTGTCCGACGAGCGAGTAAGGCTGCGGCTGCACCGTCTCGTCCGCGCCGGAATCGAGACCGTACGTACGGCTGCTGCCCATTGCCAGGACGCGATGGGCATCCTGGCCGGGTGCGATGACATTCATGACGGTCGCGACGCCGTCGAGTGTCGGTCTGGTATTGGCTACCAGCGAGGCTTTGGTCGAGTTCTGGACGGCGGGATCGAGGGTGGTCTTGATCAGATATCCACCCTGGTCGATCTGCTCTCGGCTGATACCTGCATTGGCTAGGTATTGCAACGCGTAGTCGCAGAAGAACCCGCGGTCGCCGGCAGCAATGCACCCGCGGGGCAGGATTTGCGGTTCGGGGAGTACACCGAGCGGCTCGGCCCTCGCGGCCTGGAATTCGGTGGCGCGTTCCGGGATGTTCTGGATCATCGTGTCCAGGACGGTGTTGCGCCGCTCGAGGACGCCTTGCTCGTTGGTATACGGATTGAGTGCCGAACTCGACTGCACCATGCCCGCGAGCATGGCCGACTGCTTGGCGTCGAGCTTGCTGGCGTCGATGCCGAAATATGTCTGTGCGGCGTCCTGAATCCCGAACGACGAGTTACCGAACGGGACGAGGTTCAGATAGCGGGTGAGGATCTCGTCCTTGGTCAGCTCTTTGTCGAGGGTGAGCGCCATCCGGATCTCGCGGATCTTGCGGGCAGGCGTCGTCTCGATAGCTGCCCGACGCTCGGCGTCGGTCTTGGCAACGACGAGCAGGTGATAGTTCTTGACGTACTGCTGATCCAGTGTCGACGCACCCTGCTCGACCTGACCACTGGTGGTGTTGGTCAGAAACGCGCGGAGCGTGCCCTGCCAGTCGACGCCCTTGTGTTCGGCGAACCGCTTGTCCTCGATCGAGACGATGGCGAGCTTCATCTCGTTCGAGATCTTCTCGCTCGGCACTTCGAATCTTCGCTGCTCGTACAACCACGCAATGGGGTTGCCTGCACTGTCGACCATCGTCGAGACCGCAGGGACGGATCCCTCGACTAATTCGGCCGACACATTGTCGACGGTATCGGCCGCGCGGTTGGATGCGTATCCGAACCCGCCTGCCAGCGGAAACATGACGCCGGCCAACAACGCACCCGCAAGGGCTGAACATCCGGCGAGCTTCGCCACGGTTTTTCCAACTGACACAGGCACAGCGTACGTGGACGACGGCGTCTCTCCCAGTGGACACGGATCTGCGCGCTCGACTTGCGTCCCTTCTCGAGCTTCGATCCCTGCCGAGGTACCTCGAGAATTTGCTCAGCCGCAGGTAGAGACGGCCGTACCAGAAAGTTGCCCTGTCCGTCTTGCGTTCGCGGCTGGTTTTACCTAAATTATGAGCACGGTGTGATTCACATAACACTTGTATATGAATGTGGGGCAGCTCTTAGGTCGATGTGCTTCGAGGTGAAGTTCGAGGTCGAAAGAGCTTGTGGAACGTCCAGCAAGGATGTTCGAACTGCAAAGGGGATCCGCACATGAACATGACAGCAGCGCCGACGCGGCTCGATGTGGAAGAAGCCGAAGCGCGTATTGCGTGGGTGGCGCAGGCAAGGTGCTCGGGCATGGACCCGGACCAGCTCTTCGTGAGGGGTGCAGCGCAGCGCAAGGCCGCAACGATCTGCAGGCACTGCCCTGTGCTGATGCAGTGCGGCGCAGATGCGCTGGACAACCGCGTCGAGTTCGGGGTGTGGGGTGGAATGACGGAGCGTCAACGACGCGCGCTGCTCAAGCAGCATCCCGAGGTCGACTCGTGGTCCGAGTTCTTCGAAAGTCAACGACAGACACAAGCAGCCATCTGAAGCGGCTGACGTCGTGTTCTGCGCTATGCGGTGCCGGTGAGTTGGTCGGCCACAGCGCGTAGGGCATGTAAGTCCGAGACTTCGAAGGGCAGTGACGGGACCCCGACGATAGGGACCCGGGGATGAGCCGCTGTGAAGCGGCGCAGCAGACGAAGCTCGCGCGTGGCAGTCACCGCGCGAGCCGCGTGGATCCGTAGCACTGCAGCGGTCAGAACGGCCGAGGCATCGTCGTCTTCGTCCAGCTGATCAGCGGCCGTGGCGGCATGGTCGGCAGGCAACGCCGACAGGGTCGGATGGGTTCGGTTGAGGATCAGCCCCGCCAACGGCATGCCCTCGCTACTGAGGCGATCCACGAAGAACGCAGCCTCACGCAACGCGTCGGGCTCGGCCACGGCGACGACGACGAAGCTCGTCCCGCTCTCCCGCAATAGTTGGTAAGTGAGAGTCGCGCGTTCCCTGAACCCGCCGAACATCGAATCCAGTGATTGAACGAATGCCGACGCATCGTTGAGCATCTGGCTCCCGATGACTGTCGAGACTCCTCTCAACGCCAAACCCATCGCACTGGTGACGATCCTCGTCAAACCTCGACCGGGTGCCATCAGTAGGCGGATGAATCGACCGTCCAAGAATGATCCGAGGCGCTGTGGGGCGTCGAGGAAGTCGAGAGCGTTACGTGACGGCGGAGTGTCGACGACGATGAGATCCCACGTCGAATCGGCCGCGAGCTGCCCCAGTTTCTCCATCGCCATGTACTCCTGCGTGCCGGAGAACGAGGATGCGACAGTTTGATAGAAGGGGTTGGCCAACACTTGTTCCGCTTTTTCCGGAGTCGAGTGCTCGATGACCATCTCGTCGAACGTTCGACGCATATTCAGCATCATCGCGTGCAGTTCGCCCGTGGCGCCCGCCGCGAGTTTCACCGGCTGCGGGGTGTTGTCCAGTTCGCCGACACCGAGAGCCTGTGCGAGTCTTTTGGCTGGATCGATGGTGAGTACCACGACCTTCCTGCCCTGCTCGGCCGCGCGAAGGGCCATCGCTGCTGCCGTGGTCGTCTTGCCCACACCGCCGGCGCCACACACCACCACGATGCGTGAGGAGTCCTCGAGGAGAATTCTGGAGACGTCGAGGACATCCGTTGCGGAAGAACTCATTTGACACCCTGTTCTGTGAGCTTGGCTGCTAGTTCGTACAGTCCGCCGAGGTCGATTCCCCCGCCGAGCATCGGCAGATGCATTCGCGCCGTGTCCAGCTCGTCGAGTTGGCTTCCGCTCTCCACCTGCGCAGCAAGCGTCGAAGCATGTTCGATCGTTTCCGTGAGAAGACCGGCAAAGTCACTGTCGGACAATGCTATTGCAGCCCGTTTGAGTCCCTGCTGGATCAGCTCGGCGTCGATGACGCCCTCGGCTGCGTCCGCGAGTGCGTCCGAAGGAAGAAAGGTCGGCTCCGTACGGTTGACGATGACGGTTCCCAGTCTCAGATCTGCGGCCTCGAGTTCCCGGACTGCGTCGGCAGTTTCCTGCACCGGAAGAGCCTCGAGCAGTGTCACGAGATGGACGACGGTCTCTGACGAATGCAGCAGGCGGACAACACCTTCGCTCTGCGAACGGACCGGCCCACCCTTGGCCAAATCCGCCATCGCCTTGGTCACGTCGAGAAAATTGCCGATGCGCCCGGTCGGCGGTGAGTCGACGACGACCTCGTCGTACGCGCGGTTTCCGGCCCTGTCCGTTCTGACGACGCACTCCTTCACCTTGCCGGTGAGGAGAACGTCACGTAGGCCGGGTGCGATGGTCGTCGCGAACTCTATGGCACCGATCTTGCGCATCGCTCGGCCGGCGAAGCCGAGGTTGTAGAACATATCGAGGTATTCGAGAAATGCAGTTTCGATGTCGATAGCGAGCGCGAAGACCTCACCGCCACCCTCTGCCGAAGCCACGCGGGTCTCGACGGGCGGCAGCGGCGGCACGTCGAAGAGTTGCGCGATGCCCTGCCTGCCCTCGACCTCCACCAGCAGTACGCGTCGACCGCCCGCTGCGAGCGAAAGTGCGAGAGCGGCGGCCACCGTCGACTTACCGGTTCCGCCTTTGCCGGACACGAAATGCAAGCGAGCGGCTGCGGCCTTGTCCGGCCAAACTGACAAACTAGAGGTACCCACATCACGACCATATAGACGAATCGCCCATTGCCTCCCGGGAACACGGCACGAGCTCACCATCTCCGGTCTTGATCTGGTCCGTGATCCAGGACGGATGGGACGCCGGTGCATCCTCGATGCCGACTAGGCTTGTCGGTATGAGCGAAAAGATTATCTGGGAGTACTTCACCGCACCGGTTCTGATTCACGCCACGAAGCAGATTCTGGACAACTACGGTTCCGAGGGCTGGGAGCTCGTGACCATCATGTCGGGCCCCAATGGCGGGGACTCGCTCGTGGCCTACTTCAAGCGCCCGAAGGCCTGACGGTATGGCCGACTGGTCCGCGCGACTGGCCGAACTGGGCATCGAACTGCCCGCCGTCGTCCCGCCGTTGGCGGCATACACGCCGGCGGTTCGGACGGGAATGTACGTCTACACCTCCGGCCAGTTGCCGATGGTCGACGGCAAGTTGACCTGCACCGGCAAGGTCGGTGCGGAGGTCTCTCCGGAGGAAGCCGCAGCAGCAGCGCGGACGTGCGCACTCAACGCGCTGGCCGCGATCCACTCGCTCGTCGGGATCGATCGCATCGAGCGCATAGTCAAAGTTGTCGGCTTCGTTGCGTCGGCTACCGGTTTCACCGGTCAACCTCCGGTGATGAACGGGGCGTCGAATCTGCTCGGTGAAATATTCGGAGATGCAGGCGTGCATGCGCGCTCCGCGGTCGGTGTAGCCGAATTGCCTTTGGGTGCAGCAGTCGAGGTCGAGCTCATCGTGGAACTCACCCCCGAGGCCTGAGCGCCGCGAGGTAAAGATCCTCGTGCCATTTCTCTCTTCGTCCTAAGGTACGTCTATGACCCTTGCTCACCCTGCCTACGGAAAGCTACGACAGGTGACCGACACAGCTGCTGTGTTACTCGCCGACAATCCGGGCAAGATGACGCTCGATGGCACCAATACGTGGATCCTCCGCGCCCCTGGCAGCCAGGACTGCGTCGTCGTCGACCCCGGTCCGAAGGACTCCGAGCATCTCGACGCGGTTGCCGGGGTGGGCAACGTGGTTCTCGCGCTTGTCACGCATCGGCATCGGGACCACACCGCAGGGCTGAAGAGGTTTCACCGCAAGAGTGGCGCGCCGATCCGAGCCTTCGAGTCCAAGTACGTCCATGGCGACACCTCACCGTTGACCGACGGAGAGGTGATCGTCGCGGCCGGCCTGTCCATCTCGGTACTGGCGACGCCGGGGCACACAGCCGATTCGTTGTGCTTCGTCCTCGATGACGCCGTCCTGACCGGTGACACCATTCTGGGACGCGGAACTACGGTGCTGGATCCGAAAGACGGCACCCTCGCCGACTACCTGGACTCGCTCGACCGCCTCGAAGAAATAGGCGAGGGCAAGGTCGCGCTGCCAGGGCACGGCGCCGAGATCGCCGACTTCCCCGAGGTAGTGCGGTTCTACCGAAAGCACCGACTCGATCGGCTGGCCCAAGTTCGTGCAGCACTGCACGAACTTGGTGCCGATGCGAAGCCGATGCAGGTGGTCAAGCACGTCTACTCGGACGTGGACAAAAAGCTGTGGCCTGCCGCCCGCATGTCGGTCAAAACACAGCTGGCGTACCTACGCGAGAACTAGCTCTGAATTTCTAGCGTGCCCGGCGAGCGAGGCGCTCGGAGTCCGAGATCAGCACGCTCTTGCCTTCGAGGCGCAGCCATCCGCGGTGCGCGAAATCGGCCAGTGCCTTGTTGACGGTCTCACGTGAGGCGCCGACGAGCTGGGCGATCTCTTCCTGCGTCAGGTCGTGGGTGACGCGGAGTGACCCGGCCTCCTGGGTTCCGAATCGCTGAGCGAGCTGCAGCAGTGCTTTGGCGACGCGTCCGGGCACATCGGTGAAGATGAGGTCCGCGAGGTTGTTGTTGGTGCGGCGGAGTCGGCGGGCCAGCACGCGAAGAAGCTGCTCGGCAATCTCCGGACGCTGATCGATCCACGCTTTCAGGGCGTCGCGGTCCATGCTGACGGCACGAACTTCGGTGACCGTGGTTGCCGTGGACGTACGTGGGCCCGGGTCGAAGATCGAGAGCTCACCGAACATGTCCGACGGACCCATGATGGTCAGCAGGTTTTCGCGACCGTCGGGGGAGCGGCGGCCGAGCTTGATCTTGCCGGAAACGATGATGTACAGCCGATCACCCGGCTCACCCTCGTTGAAGACCACATGTCCTCGGGGGAAATCGACCGGCTGCAGCTGCTTGGTCAGCGCTGCTACCGCAGAGGGCTCGACTCCTTGGAAGATGCCGGCCCGTGCCAGGACGTCGTCCACTTGCGCTCCTTTTGGGATGTCGTCGATTCAGTTTCCCGGATCGACAAGCGTTTCAAACGGCGCGGGTTGCCTACCCGAAGGCCGGCAACGCCACACCAATAATCGAACATGACAAGAATCTCGGTGAAGTCTACTTCGCCGAGTCCGATATCGAGTGATCGGCGCCACGGAACCGTCGAGGAGAATCTACGGACCCGGGGTAGTTCACCGGATCTTCATCTCGAAACGGGCATGTCGGGCGTTACGGACCGCTCAACTGGCGCGCTGGTCCAGCAGTGCCTCGGAGTCCTTCGCAACATGGGGGCGGCTCTTGCGGTTGTTGAGCTTCGCGAGAGCGTTGGGGAAGCCGTCGTTGGCGAGCGTTGCCACCTCGGAACTACTGGCCTGATCGAGAAACTCCTCGACGTCGTGCTCACGAACCGCCAGCTTGCTCAGTTTGCCTTCGACTCGCTCCATAGCGAGCGAGAAGAGCATCAGGAGTACTGGAAAAAGCACCACGGCGAGTCCTTGCATACGGGGAAGTTAACACCGAAAAAGTCTCGATAAGAACACAGTGCGGATTAGATGCCGATTCTTGTCCGTACAGTTGTGGAGTGGATTCGACAGCCTCGAAGGCCTTCGACGTGCGTAAACGCGAAGAGACAAGACTTGGGCTCGTCAGACGCGCCCGCCGCATGAATCGGGAGCTGGGGAGGGCGTTCCCGCATGTCTACTGCGAACTCGACTTCACCACCCCCCTCGAACTGGCCGTCGCTACGATCTTGTCGGCCCAGTGCACCGACAAGCGCGTCAATCTCGTCACGCCTGCTTTATTCGTGAGATATCGCACTGCGCGGGACTACGCCGAAGCGGACAGAACGGAACTGGAGGAGTACATCCGCACAACCGGTTTCTACCGCAACAAGACGAACTCACTGATCGGTCTCGGCGCGGCTCTTCTCGAGCGGTTCGACGGGGAAGTTCCAGCAAACCTGAAGGACCTGGTGACGCTGCCCGGCATCGGTCGTAAGACGGCCAATGTGGTCCTCGGAAATGCATTCGATGTGCCCGGCATCACCGTCGATACCCACTTCGCTCGACTCGTTCGACGCTGGCAATGGACCGACTTGGAAGACCCGGTCAAGATCGAACACGCCGTCGGCGAGCTCATCGAGCGCAAGGAATGGACACTGCTCTCACACCGCGTGATCTTTCATGGACGCCGCGTATGTCACGCCCGGAAGCCTGCGTGCGGGGTGTGCATTCTGGCCAAGGACTGCCCGTCCTACGGAATCGGTCCGGTGGACAAGACGCAGGCGGCCGCTCTGGTCAAGGGGCCGGAGACCGAACATCTCCTCGCGCTCGCCGGAATCACACCGTGAACAAATCCGCACTGCGCTGGTCACTGGTAGCACTGATCGTCGTCGTCGGGATGATCTATGCCCTGTGGCCGCGCGATACGAACCCCGGTCTGCAGCCGCCGGTCGGTGGCCTCGCGACCGGCCAAGGGCCTACCGCGGGCTCCCCGGGCGGTTCTGTCGCTTCCGTCGAAGGGCTCGCCGCGTTACGGGAGCGGGCGCAGCTGGCGCCGTGCCCGACCCCCGCTCCAGGAGCTCCCGCACCGGCCGGCCCGTTGACGGGGATCGTGCTCGGGTGTGTCACCGACGGCAGCAGTATCGACGTAGGCCAGGCACTGGCAGGTAAGCCCGTCTTGATCAATCTGTGGGCGTACTGGTGTGGACCGTGCGCGGAGGAACTCCCTTATCTTCAGCAGTACGCAGACACTGTGGCCGACCGACTGACCGTCCTCACCGTTCACCAGGACCGCAACGAAGGCAACGGCCTCGCCAAGCTCGCCGACTACGGTGTATCGCTGCCCGGTGTCCAGGACGAAGCCGGCCGCATAGCAGCCGCCGTCGGCGCGCAGCCCGTCCTCCCGGTATCGATTCTGATCGACGCGGATGGCAATGTCGCCAAGGTGCTGCCGCAACCGTTTCGAAGTGTCGAAGAGATAGCAGATGCAGTCGAGAACGATCTCGGACTCGCACGATGAGCGCCCCGTCCTGGCTTCGCAGTGTCGTCGAGGCGGTCGGCGGTGAACGAGGCTTGCTGGATACGACAGGCATCAACCCGGTACTGCAGCGCACTGCCGCCGCCGGTGAGTCGACGCGTCCGGCATCGGTCCTCGTACTGTTCGGTGGCTCGCCCGAGCCGGACCACACCGCGCGAGGCGGACTTCCCGCCGACGCCGATGTGCTGCTGACCCAGCGAGCGTCGACGCTGCGCCAGCACAGCGGACAGATCGCGTTCCCCGGTGGCGCCACGGACCCCGGGGACGTATCTCCGGTCGCAACAGCTCTGCGTGAAGCCGAGGAAGAGACCGGTTTGGATCCTGCAGGTGTGCAACCGCTCGCGACGATGCCGGGCATCTATGTGCCGCCGTCGAGATTCGACGTAGTCCCAGTCCTTGCGTACTGGCGAAGGCCCAGCGACGTCCGAGTTGTCGACACCGGCGAGTCCGCCCGAGTCGTTCGGGTGCCGATCCGAGCACTACTGGATCCAGACAACCGTTTCCAGGTCCGGCACCCGGCGGGCTATCAGGGTCCGGCCTTCGCCGTCGACGGAATGCTGGTGTGGGGATTCACAGGCGGTATTCTGGCGGGCCTGCTCGCAGTGTCCGGCTGGGAGACCGAGTGGGACACCGGCGACATTCGTGATCTGGAGGCCAGCTTGGCAGCTGTAGGGGCGGGGCTCGATCAGTGAGCGGGTCCGGCTGGGTAGACCTCGTCGTTCTCGCGGTGGCGTTGCTGGCAGCGATGTCGGGATGGCGACAGGGTGCAGTGGCGTCGGCGTTGGCATTTCTCGGTGTCGTACTCGGTGCCGTCGCGGGAATTCTGATCGCGCCGCATGTTCTGTTGCACGTCGACGGCGCTCGGATGCGAGTATTCGTCGGAATCGCGCTGATCGTCGTGTTGGTGATCGTCGGCGAAGTGTCGGGCATGGTGCTCGGCCGAGCGCTGCGCAGCGGAATACATTCACGTGGCGCTCGATCGATCGACAGTGTCGTCGGCGCCGGCCTGCAAGCCATGGCCGTCCTCGCTGCAGCGTGGTTGCTCGCTATTCCGTTGACGTCGTCTTCGCAGCCCGAGGTTGCCGGGGCGGTTCGCGGCTCGAAGGTGCTGGGCAAGGTCGACGAAGTGGCCCCACAGTGGCTTCGTGAAGTACCCAAGGAATTCTCGGCACTGCTCGACACCTCGGGACTTCCCGATGTCATCGGCCCATTCGGGCAGACCCCGGTAGCGGAAGTTGCCGAGCCGGATCAAGCGCTGTTGGCGAACCCTCTGGCGAACCAACTGCATGCCAGCGTTCTCAAGATCAGCGGCCTGGCCCCAAGTTGCCAGAAGGCATTGGAGGGCTCCGGATTCGTCGTAGCCCCCGAGCTCGTGATGACCAATGCGCATGTTGTCGCCGGCACCGAAGGCGTCACCGTCGACTCGGTGGGCACGGTGTTCGACGCCGAGGTCGTGCTCTTCGATCCCCAGGAAGATGTGGCGATCCTGCGGGTACCCGGTCTTCGTGCTCCGGTATTGAACTTCGCGCCCGACCCGGCCGTCACCGGAGACAGTGCACTGGTTCTGGGATATCCGGGCGGCGGACCGTACACGGCAAGTCCCGCCCGCATCCGAGAAACCCTGAACTTGAAGGGCCCGGACATCTACCGAACCGGAACGGTTCAACGCCAGGTCTACACCGTGCGAGGCAGCGTGCGGCAGGGCAATTCGGGTGGCCCGCTCGTCGCGGAAGACGGGCAGGTTCTAGGTCTGGTCTTCGGTGCCGCCGTCGACGATCCCGACACCGGATTCGTACTCACCGCACCCGAAGTATCCGACGAGCTCGAGCAGAGCCTCGTGAGCCCGGTCGCAGTCGGAACTGGCAACTGCATTCTCTAGGTTCGGGTGCGGGAGACGCGTCGAACCTAGAGCGCCAACAAGGCCAGCAAGTGTGCGGTGACTTCGGCAGGAGCTTCCTGGTGCGCGTAATGACCGGCCCCGAGCACAGTATGTAAGCGCTGATCTGGGGCCCAGCGACCCTCGGTGGCTACCGATCGAGGTAGCACGTACGGATCGAGTTCGCCTCTGATCTGGAGTACCGGAATGCGCAACCGGGTGTCCATGGCCTGCATGAACTTTCGACCGTCGGAACGAAACTGACTTCGAAATGCCCACCGTTGGTACTCCAAGGCGCAATGTGCCGCGCCTGGAATGCGCATCGCCGAGCGCATCTGCTTCGCTGTGTCGACGAACTCGTCCGAGTCCCGCCAGCCGGCCCCCGCCCGCGCTCGGAGGAGTTGCTCGACGGCGGCGCCATTGTGTTTGGTCAGCGTGCGTTCGGGCACCAGCGGCACCTGGTATCGCAAGAACTGCGGGAGCAGTGCAGCTCGTTGGGCCTTGTTGCGCAGGACTGCCTGGCGCAACGCGATGGGGTGCGGCGACCCGACCAAACCGATCGATCGGACCATTCGTGGATGCAGCGCGGCAGTGGCCCAGCACACCAGACCGCCATCGGCGTGCCCGACGAGAGTTGCTTCGCCGTACCCCAGCGCTCGGATCAAGCCGACGACGTCGCCGGCCAGCGTCCACCCGTCGTATCCACGCGGTGGCTTGTCGGTGTCTCCGTATCCACGGAGGTCGACAGCGACAGCGCGGAAACCCGCCTCGGTCAGCGAGGTCAATTGGTGACGCCACGACCACCAGAAATCTGCGAAGCCGTGCAGTAGAACTACCAGCGGGGCATCGGCTGGCGCGTCGTCGGTCTCGACGACGTGGAACCGGATGCCATTGGCATGAATGTCGCGGTGTGTCCACGGACCGGCGAAACGAACAGTGGACGGATCAGGCCGGTTCATTCTTCTTGCCCCGCTACCGACGTCGCTATTGCTTGTACCCGGGAATTGCCGGTGTCGACTCGTGCTGGTGCGGCAGGACGGTCGAGGCCTGCTTGAGCGACTCGATCGTCTTCTCCGGCTTACGGAGCTTCTTGACGCGCCGATACCCGAGGAACCCGAGCAGGGCGGCCACGAGCAGCATGAAAACGAAGACGATGAGGAAGGCGGCCCATCGCGGCAACCAGATGTCGAGCGTCTCGGCCAAGAAGAAGAAGAAGAAAAATGCGCTGAAGACGACGACCGCGAGAGCCAGGATGAAAAAGAGGCTGCCTTGTAGCCCCTTCTTGATCTCGCCCGTGACCTCGGCCTTTGCCAGTGCGACCTCGGCGCGGACCAGCGTCGACACCTGCGTCGTCGCATCCTTGACAAGGTTCCCGATGCTGCCGGTACCCGGTGCGCGGTGGTCTACCTCCGTCAGTGGAATGGACGAAATCGTGTTCGGCACCCCGTCCGGATAAGCATTGCCATTACCGCGATTGGTCACGCTCAACTTCTCGACCCCTCCACTTGCTGGTGCTGATTGGTTCCAAGATGTCGTCTTGCGACGCCGTCTCGACTGCTTTCTTCGGATAACACTAGTGCCGACCCGACGCACTCTGCCTCACAGTCGCAGCGAGCCCTGTGATGGCGCTCTCAGATTAACGGTGAATGCTTCGGCGGTGCATCCGGGCATCGCCTGTAATTCTCAGGTTTTCATCAGGTAATTTGCGTTCTACATACCCACCTCTTCAGGAGTCCTAACCGTGAGCACTACCTCGGCCGTCCCAAGTGACGGCACCGCTGCTGCCCCGGAGGTACCACGGTCTCGCATCGTCGTCGCATCCATGGTCGGCACGTCGATCGAATTCTTCGACTTCTACATCTACGCGACTGCCGCAGTATTGGTCTTCCCCAAGCTGTTCTTCCCCGCGGGGAACGAGACGACGGCGCTGCTGGCGTCGTTCGCGACGTTCGGACTCGCTTTCGTTGCACGCCCCATCGGCTCCGTTTTGTTCGGCCATTTCGGCGACCGCATCGGGCGCAAAGCGACGCTCGTCGGTTCACTGCTGACGATGGGGGTGGCGACCTTCGCGATCGGATTGCTGCCCACCTATGCGGCAGCAGGACTGTGGGCGCCCGCACTGCTCGCGATCATGCGGTTCACGCAGGGTGTCGGACTCGGCGGCGAGTGGAGCGGCGCAGCGCTGCTCGCGACCGAAACAGCCAAGCCGGGCAAGCGCGCCTGGGCCGCGATGTATCCGCAGTTGGGTGCACCCATCGGTTTCTTCTTCGCCAACGGGATCTTCCTGCTGTTGGTCGTCATCACCGGCTACGACTCCGCCAACTCTGCAACGGATCACGCGTTCCTCACGTGGGGATGGCGTGTGCCGTTCCTGCTGAGCGCCGTCATCGTCATCATCGGTCTGTACGTGCGACTCAAATTGGAAGAGACGCCGGTGTTCAAGCTGGCTGTCGCGCGTGGGCAGAAGGTGAAGACTCCGCTCGCACAGGTCTTCCGTACGAGCTGGCGCCAGCTGATCCTCGGCACGTTCGTCATGCTCGCCACCTACACGCTCTTCTACATCATGACGACGTGGGTGGTCAGCTACGGCACCGGCAAGGTCTCCGACGCCGGTGGCCCGAAGATCACCATCGCGTACACCGACTTCCTCGAGCTTCAGCTGATCGCAGTGCTCTTCTTCGCCGCACTGATTCCGGTGGCAGGTTTGCTCGCCGACAAATACGGTCGACGCCCGACCCTCATCGTCATCACGGCCGCGATCATTCTGTTCGGTCTGTCATTCCACTGGTTCGCCGCACCGGAAAGCGCGACGGCCGGTCGGATGCTCGTGTTCATGTGCATCGGACTCGGTTTGATGGGTCTTACCTTCGGTCCGATGAGTGCCGTTCTGCCCGAACTCTTCCCGACCAACGTGCGATACACGGGATCGGGAATCTCGTACAACACGGCGTCGATCCTCGGTGCGGCAGTGGCGCCGTTCATCGCGACCTGGCTGGTGAGCAGCTACGGCGTCGGATGGGTCGGGGTCTACCTGGCGGTCGCCGCGGTTCTGACGTTGATCGCGTTGATCCTCATGAAGGAAACCCGCGATCAGTCACTGACGGACTAGACGTGAGTGGGCATCATCCTTAGAGGGATGAATGCCCACTCACCGGTCGCTAGCGACCCTTCTTGATCGAATCGAAGACCTTCGGATCGACGAGAGTCGATACGTCACCGAGTTCGCGGCCCTCGGCGACATCACGCAGCAGGCGTCGCATGATCTTGCCGGAGCGAGTCTTCGGGAGTTCGGGAACGATCGAGATCTCGCGAGGGCGAGCTATCGGTGAAATCTCTTTCGACACCTGAGCTTTGAGCTCCGCGATCAGTTCGTCACCGGTATTCTCGATTCCTGCGCGTAGGATCACGAACGCGACGATGCCTTGACCTGTGGTCTCGTCGGCGGCACCGACGACTGCAGCCTCGGCGACACCGTGATGGCTCACGAGCGCTGATTCCACCTCGGAGGTGGAGATCCGGTGGCCGGAGACGTTCATGACGTCGTCGACGCGTCCGAGGACCCATAGTGCGCCGTCCTCGTCGTACTTGGCGCCGTCGCCCGCGAAGTACCAACCTTCTTCGGCGTAACGGGACCAGTACGTGTCCTTGTATCGCTCCATGTCACCCCAGATGCCGCGGAGCATCGCCGGCCACGGCTCGTCGAGGATCAGATATCCGTTTCCGCCCTTGCCCAGTGGCTTTGCGTCGTCGTCGACGATCTTGGCGGAGATCCCCGGAAGCGGAGCCATCGCCGAACCGGGCTTGGTCGACGTCACGCCGGGCAACGGCGAAATCATGATCGCGCCGGTTTCGGTCTGCCACCAGGTGTCGACGATGGGTGCCGTTCCACCACCGACGACGTCGCGGAACCAACGCCACGCCTCCGGGTTGATCGGTTCGCCGACGGAGCCGAGCAGCCGGATCGACGTCAGATCGTGGGCCTCGGGAATCTCCTTGCCCCACTTCATGAATGTGCGCACGAGGGTGGGCGAGGTGTAATAGATCGACACCTTGTACTTCTCGATGACGTTCCAATGCCGGTGCTCGTCAGGGGAATTCGGTGTTCCCTCGTACACGACCTGCGTCGCGCGGTTCGAGAGCGGACCGTAGACGATGTACGAGTGGCCGGTGACCCAACCGACGTCGGCGGTGCACCAATAGACATCCTTGCCTGGCTTGTGGTCGAACACATTGTGGTGCGTGTACGAGGTCTGAGTCAGGTAGCCGCCGGAAGTGTGCACGATGCCCTTCGGCTTACCGGTCGTGCCGGAGGTGTAGAGAATGAACAGTGGGTGCTCGGCCGGGAACGGCTGAGCCTCATGCTCTTTCGATGCCTCAGCGACGCTCTCGTGCCACCAGATGTCGCGTCCTTCGGTCCAGGCGACCTCGGAGTCGGTTCGCTTGACGACCAATACGTGTTCGACTGATTTCGCGCCGTCGACGGCGGTGTCGACGGTGTCCTTGATCGGCGCGGGCTTACCGCGTCGCCACTGCCCGTCCGTGGTGATGACGAGTTTGGCTTCGGCGTCGTCGATGCGTGAACGCAGTGCCGTGGCGGAGTAGCCGGCGAAGACGACGGAATGCATCAGGCCCAGGCGTGCGCAGGCGAGGATCGAGATGATGGCTTCGGGGACCATCGGCATGTAGATGGCGACGCGGTCGCCGGAGACCAGTCCGAGGTCGGTCAGGGTGTTGGCCGCCTGACTGACCTCCGCGAGAAGGTCGGCGTAGGTGAGGTCGCGGCTGTCACCGGGTTCGCCCTCCCAGTGAATCGCAACCTGCTCGCCGTGGCCGTCGAGGACGTGGCGGTCGACGCAGTTGTAGGCGACGTTGAGCTCTCCGTCGGCGAACCATTTGGCGACGGGCGCGTCGGACCAGTCGAGCACCTCGGTGAACGGGGTGTGCCAGTGCAGTCGACGTGCCTGCTCGGCCCAAAATGCGAGGCGGTCCTTGGCGGCGGCGTCGTAGAGATCTGCTGTGGCGTTCGCCTGCGCGGCGAATTCTGCAGACGGCGGGTAGGTCTCCTCGGCGGCAGTGTCGTGGTCACCGGAGGTACTGATCGTCATCTCGAATGGCTCTCTTTCGTCGTGGTTCTCTTCGCGCTCGGGCAGCTACTTATGCCATCACGAACGAGCTCAACAGTCGCTCTGCAGCCTCCGCGCGAGCCCCTGTGAGGGTAGTCACATGTGAGCGCTGTCGCATCGTTGCATCCACCTGCAACCCTCTGATCTGCGGTGATCGGTAGGTTTCGAGCGGTGGGCGGTACCGCCCACCGCATGATCGGAGTGGTTGGCGGGAGATCGCTCTCACCTCGTGGGAATTCAGTTGCCGAATCGTTTCGAACATGTTGCACACGCAGTCGAGCGTCTGCTTTTTCTGGGGGAGTTCACAGGTTCGTTTCAGGGTGTGTCTAGAGTCCTCGTTATTGAGATCGTTGCCTCGGCGCACAATGTCGCGGCTTGCGGTCGCCGCCCATGAATCCCCCGGGGCGTTGCGCCCGGAGGACGGACCACAGTAAACCTGTGGTCACACCTAGATGGAGGGTTATCTTGCGTGTCAAACGCATAGCAACCGTCGCTGTAGCGTCGGTTCTCGGGTTGTCCATGATCACTGCGTGCAGTAGCGGATCCGACGGCGGCGGTGGTTCTGACAGTGTCGTCACGGTGAACGGCTCGGAGCCGCAGAACCCGCTGATTCCGACCAACACGAACGAGAACGGCGGCGGCCGAATCGTCGATCGTCTGTTCGCCGGGCTGAAGTCGTACGACGCCGAAGGCAAGTCGACGAACGAGGTTGCCGAGTCCATCGATACGACGGACAACCTCAATTACGACATCAAGATCAAGCCCGACTGGACGTTCACGGACGGCACGCCGGTTACGGCAAAGTCGTTCGTCGATGCGTGGAACTACGGCGCACTGTCAAGTAATGCTCAGTTGCAGGGTTCGTTCTTCGAGCCGATCCTGGGCTACGACGAGGTTTCCGTCGAGAACCCGTCTGCACAGACCATGTCGGGTCTGAAGGTTGTCAGCGACAGTGAATTCACGGTCCAGCTCAAGGCACCGACCATCGATTTCGAGACGCGTCTGGCGTTCACCCCGTTCTACCCGCTGCCCGAGGCAGCGTTCGCCGACATGAAGGCATTCGGCGAGAACCCCATCGGCAACGGACCGTACAAGTTCGCCAGCGACGGTGCGTGGCAGCACAACGTCCGGCTCGACCTCGTTCCGAACACCGACTACGACGGCAACCGGGTGCCGAAGAACGATGGACTCGGCATTGTCTTCTACAGTTCGCTGGACACCGCCTATGCAGATCTGCAGGGCGACAACCTCGACGTTCTCGACACCATCCCGTCGAGTGCATTGCCCACGTACGAGCAGGATCTGGGCGATCGGGCGATCAATGCACCGACTGCGCAGAACCAGACCGTCGCGATCCCCCTCAGGCTGGCTCACTTCGGTGGCGAGGAAGGTGTTCTGCGCCGCCAGGCGATCTCGATGGCCGTCAACCGCGATCAGATCACCGAGCAGATTTTCCAGGGAACCCGCGAACCACTGAAGGACTTCACGGCGAGCTCCCTGCCGGGCTATGACTCTTCGATCCCCGGGAACGACGTCTTGAGCTACAACCAGGAAAAGGCAAAGCAGTTGTGGGCGAAGGCCGATGCCATCGCCCCGTGGAGCGGTCAGTTTGCCATCGCCTACAACTCGGACGGCGGCCACCAGGAGTGGATCGACGCGGTGACCAACAGCATCCGCAACACCCTCGGCATCGACGCCATCGGCGCACCGCAGCCGACGTTCGCCCAGATCCGTACACAGATCACCGACCGGACCATCACCACCGCATTCCGGACCGGCTGGCAGGGTGACTACCCATCGCTGCTCGAGTTCCTCGAGCCGATCTTCGTCACGGGTGCAGGTGCGAACGACACCGACTACGCGAATCCCGAGTTCGACGCCGCCCTGCGTGCTGCCGAGGCCGCAACGGACGTGGATGAGTCCTACAAGCTGACAAACGAGGCGCAAGAAATGTTGCTCCGCGATCTGCCGGTCATCCCGATGTGGGACTACATCGCCGCTGCCGGTCACTCGACGGCAGTGTCCGACGCAGCGATCACGTGGAACGGCTTGCCGGACTACGAGAACATCACCAAGGGCTGAGTAGCCCAACATGTCTGACATGCGAGGTCTACCTGCTCATCCATGAGCAGGTAGACCTCGCATTTTCACATTCGCACCCCACGGAAAGTAACCTGATGATCTGGTACATCGGGCGACGGATACTCCAGATGATCCCGGTGTTCATCGGAGCGACCCTGCTCATCTACGCGATGCTGTTTCTGCTCCCTGGAGATCCCATCGCAGCTCTCGGCGGTGACAAACCGCTCACCCCTGCTGTCGAGTCCGCGTTGCGCGCGCGCTATCATCTCGACGAGCCATTCTTCGTGCAGTACCTCGAGTACCTCAAGGGCATTTTCACGCTTGATTTCGGAACCTCGTTCTCCGGACGACCGGTGTCCGAGGTCATGGCGCAAGCGTTTCCGGTCACCATCAAGCTCGCATTGATGGCGTTGGTCGTCGAGGCGGTGTTCGGCATCGGCTTCGGTGTGATCACCGGTATTCGCAAGGGCGGTTTATTCGACGGTTCCATCCTCGTCGTCAGTCTCGTCATCATTGCGGTGCCGATCTTCGTCCTCGGTTTTCTCGGTCAGTTCTTCCTCGGAATCAAATGGGGAATCGCTCCGGTGACTGTCGGTGGCGATGCGACGTTCGGCAAGCTCCTGCTCCCCGCTTTCGTTCTCGGTCTGGTCTCTTTCGCGTACGCATTGCGCCTCACGCGCTCCTCTGTCGCCGAGAATCTCACCGCTGACCACGTTCGTACCGCTACGGCCAAGGGGCTGGGACGCAACCGCGTGATCACCGTTCACGTCCTACGCAATTCGCTCATTCCGGTCGTCACGTTTCTCGGTGCCGATCTAGGTGCGCTGATGGGTGGCGCAATCGTTACCGAGGGAATCTTCAACATCCCAGGCGTAGGTGGCACGTTGTATCAGGCCATCGTTCGTCAGGAGGCACCCACGGTCGTATCCTTCGTGACGGTGTTGATCGTCATCTACATCGTCGCGAACCTCGTCGTCGACCTTCTGTACGCCGTTCTCGACCCTAGGATTCGTTATGTCTGATCTGCGAGACGCATCGGGCGACCTCGTGCGCCCTCGACGCCCGGCGCAAGGCTCTTTCGTTGCCGGACCCACTGAGGTCGAGGTCGCCGTGGTCGATTCCGTCGACGACTCCGAGGCGCCTTCTGGTTTCTGGCGTGACGCGTGGGTCAACCTGCGCAAGAGTCCACTGTTCATCATCTCGGGCTTGCTCATCCTGTTCATTCTCGTCGTCGTGGTCTTCCCTGGTTGGTTCACCAGTCAAGATCCGCGCTACTGCAACGGTGATTTCAGCATGGCCGCGCGTAGCGGCGGGCACCCGTTCGGGTTCGATCTGCAGGGCTGCGATATCTACGCGCGCACCGTGTACGGCGCTCGTGCATCGGTCTTGGTGGGTGTTGGAGCAACGTTTGCCGTGTTGCTCTTCGGCGGCACCCTCGGCGCGCTGGCCGGCTTCTACGGTGGCTGGCTCGATTCGTTGCTGTCGCGAGTCACGGACATCTTCTTCGGAATCCCTCTCATCCTGGGAGCGATCGTGCTGCTGCAGGTCCTGCGTGATCGCAACGTCTGGGTCGTCATCGGCATCATTGCCATATTCGGCTGGCCTCAGATCGCGCGCATTACCCGCGGTTCGGTGCTCTCGATCAGTGGCAACGATTTCGTGATGGCTGCGAAGGCTCTCGGCGTCAGTCGATTCAAAACCTTGCTACGGCACGTCATTCCGAACGCTTTGGGTCCGATCGTCGTCACCACGACGATTACGCTCGGTGTATTCGTGACACTCGAAGCAACGTTGTCGTATCTAGGCGTCGGTCTGCCCGGCACGGTCGTCTCGTGGGGTGCCGACATCAGCACCGGACAGTCGCGGCTGCGTTCCGGTTCCCCGATTTTGTTCTATCCCGCAACGGCATTGGCGATTACGGTTCTGGCGTTCATGATGATGGGCGATGCCCTACGTGATGCCCTCGACCCGAAGGCGAGGAAACGATGACCGAAGAGCCGCTGCTCGAAATCAAGAATCTGCAGGTCGGATTCAAATCCAAGTTCGGGATGGTTCCCGCTGTCAAGGGCGTGAGTCTGGCTGTGTACCCCGGACAGACTGTCGCAATCGTAGGTGAATCCGGCTCCGGAAAGTCCACGACGGCTCATGCCATCATCGACCTCCTGCCAGGCACCGGTCGCGTGACCGGCGGCGAGATTCTGTTCGACGGTCTCGACGTCACCAAGGCGTCGAAAAAGGAGATCGTAGCGCTTCGCGGCGATCAGATCGGACTGATCCCGCAGGACCCGATGTCGAACCTGAACCCGCTGTGGAAGATCGGCTTTCAGATCGAAGAAACTTTGGCGGCCAATGGTATAGCCAAAGGTAAGGCGGCAAAGAAGCGGGCGATCGAACTGCTCGACGAGGCCGGGATGACGGAGTCCGACAAGCGTGTGAATCAGTATCCACACGAGTTCTCCGGTGGCATGCGTCAGCGTGCGCTTATCGCGATCGGGCTTTCTTGTCGACCGAAACTACTGATAGCGGACGAGCCGACATCGGCATTGGATGTGACCGTGCAGCGTCAGATCCTGGATCATCTCGAGGGGCTGACGAAGGAACTCGGCACTGCGGTTCTGCTCATCACCCATGACCTGGGGTTGGCCGCCGAGCGTGCCGAGCATCTCGTCGTGATGTATCGGGGCAACGTTGTCGAATCCGGTCCCGCACGGCAGATTCTGCAAAATCCGCAGCACGAGTACACGCAACGTCTGGTGGCGTCAGCGCCGTCTCTGGCATCGCGCCGGCTCGAATCGGTGAAGGCACGTGCAAAGGTCAAGGACAGTGCGACCGAACACGCCTTCGAGTTGGCTGAGCAGCAGGACGATTCGCATACCGAAAACGTCACCGAAAATGTGGTGGTGGCTGAAGGGCTCACGAAAGCATTCAAGATCCGCGGCGGAGCACCGTGGAAGTCGACGGACTTCATTGCAGTGAAAGATGTTTCGTTCGAAGTGCAGCGCGGAACGACCACTGCGATAGTCGGTGAGTCGGGTTCGGGCAAGTCGACTGTTGCGCAAATGGTGCTGGGTCTCCTCGAACCGACAACTGGCACAGTCAAGTTCGACGGGCAGGACGTAGGGGCGCTGGATCGCAAGGATGCCTTCGCGTTCCGGCGTCGTGTACAGCCGATCTTCCAGAACCCCTATGGGTCGCTGGATCCGATGTACTCGATCTACCGCACTATCGAGGAGCCGCTGCGGACCCACAAGGTCGGCAGCAAGAAGGAACGTGAGGCTCGGGTCCGTGACCTGTTGGACAAGGTGGCGTTGCCGACTTCGGTCATGCGCCGATTCCCGAACGAGCTTTCCGGCGGCCAGCGTCAACGCGTAGCCATTGCGCGCGCTCTGGCTCTCTCGCCGGAGATGGTGATCTGCGACGAGGCAGTCTCGGCTCTCGACGTTCTCGTGCAGGCGCAGATTCTGTCCTTGCTGAACGATCTGCAGGCAGAGCTCGGTCTGACCTACCTCTTCATCACGCACGATCTTGCCGTGGTGCGGCAGATCGCCGATGACGTGCTGGTCATGCGATCAGGAGAGATCGTCGAGGCGGCCACGACCGACGAGGTGTTCGACAACCCGCAGCAGGAGTACACACAGCGACTGCTGGCCGCCATTCCCGGCGGATCGGTTCAGCTCGGCGTATAGCGATCGGCTGGGGCAGTCCGGCGAGTCTGCTCCAGCCTGCGAGGGGGTACCGTCGCCTATCGTGACGGACCCTCTCGCCCCGCTGCTCGAACTCCCCGGCGTCATCGACGCCGCCGAACGTGCCCGCGACGCACTCGGAGCAGTGCATCGGCACAAGACGAACCGTCGAGGCTGGCCTGCCACGGCGGCCGAAGCCGCAGTACGTGCAGCTCGATCTTCGTCCGCCCTCGAAGGCGGATCGATGGACTTCCCACGCGAAGGTGAAGACGGCGACCCGATTCTGGCAGGCGCCTTGCGGGTAGGTGCAGCTCTCGACGGGGATGCGCTGTCGATCATGCTCTCGACATGGAAGAGCGCGCCGCTTCAGGCCCTCGCTCGACTCCATCTACTTGCTGCGGCGGACCTGGTCGAGGACCAGTCAGCACTCGGGCGACCACGTTCGGACGGCGGGATCGGTGAGCGTCTGGACTTTCTGGCCCAGCTGGTCACCGGTGGATCCTCCGCGCCGGCGCCGGTCATTGCGGCGATCGTGCACGGTGAGCTGTTGACGTTGAAGCCGTTCGAGTCGGCCGATGGTGTCGTCGCCCGGGCGGCGTCTCGGCTCGTGGCCGCGTCTTCGGGTTTGGATCCGCACAATCTCGGAGTACCCGAAGTGAGTTGGCTGCGCCGATCGCAGGCCTACCGAGACGGAGCGGCAGGGTTCGCTTCCGGTACTGCCACCGGTGTCGGCAGCTGGGTCATCCTCTGCTGCGGCGCACTCGAGGCCGGGGCGATGGAAGCGACGTCGATCGCCGAGGCTGCAGGCTCCGACAAGTAACCACCTGGCTGTGTCGGTACATCAAAAGGGCGGCGCCGCCGACTGAGTCGACTTCGCCGCCCGTTAGCACGGACTGCCGGGTTACCAAGCGTGCATTGGTGGGCTGTCACGATCGCTAGGATCGCATGGCCTCGGCGATGGTCCGGTGAGGTAGGAGGTCATCCCTGCAACCGGTGCAGGGTTCTTGCTGCTACATCCCGAATCTCGCAGACCCACAGCGCTTTTGCCATGTCAGCGGCGAGCTCAGCGTGGGTGCCTGGTGTCCGTGCTGGGAATCACGGTTGGGAGAGGGAACCTTCTCTTCCGGTTCGATCTTGGCCTTCCGTTCTTCCGTAAGTCCTTTGTACCCCGTGACGGCGCTCACAGCAAGGGGTGCGTCACGGTTTTCTTCTCAGCAACCCGTAGGTAACCGCTCCGGCCAGCAGCGCACTGAAAAAGACTGCGGCACTTGCCGCCACGGTTGTACCCGATGGTGCTTGGATACGTGATCGAAGTGAGACCGGATTGGAAAAAGTCAGAATCGGCCAACCAAGCGACGCGGCCTCCTTGCGGAGCGCACGGTCGGGATTGACGGCAGTCGGATTGCCGACGGCATGAAGCATGGGAAGGTCTGTGATCGAGTCCGAATACGCGAAACACCTTGACAGGTCGTAATTTCGGGACTCGGCGAGTGCGTTCATCGCTTCGACCTTGCCCTCACCGTAGCAGTAGAAGGCGACGGTTCCGTTGTATCGGCCGTCCTCGACCTCCATCTGAGTGGCGGTGCTGAAGTCTGCGCCGAGCGCTTCGGCGATCGGACCGACGATTTCCTCACCGGATGCCGAGACGATCACGACGTCGTGTCCGCGGAGTTTGTGATCTGCGATCAAGTCCGCTGCTTCGGCGAATACCAACGGATCTACTATGTCGTGCAACGTTTCTGCAACGATCGACCGAATTTGTTCGACGTCCCATCCGGCGGACATTGCAGCGATATGCGCTCGCATTCGCTCCATTTGGTCGTGATCGGCGCCGGATAGCAGAAACAAGAACTGTGCATAGCTGCTTTTGAGTACGGCCCGTCTGTTTATCAGCCCCTGATCGAAAAATGGTTTGCTGAAAGCGAGGGTGCTCGACTTGGCGATGATCGTCTTGTCCAGGTCGAAGAATGCGGCGATATTTCCGCCCGGACGAGGGGATTCGGCGTTGACTTTGCCGGTGGTGGTGGTCACAGCTTTCACAATAGAGTGTTCGTTTTTTTCGGCTATTTCCCGGTTTGTCTCACTGAGTAAGAGTGAATGTTGAACTTGCAAACACCGTCATCGCCAGGTGTAGTATCGACCTGTCCGGATTCGTCCGGGCAAGTTCAGCCCGACCCCCCGGGGCTGAACTCGACGACCCTCGCCTCCTCCCCCCTGGCGAGGGTCGTCCTCGTTGTAGGGGAATGCGTGAATTTGGTACGGATGTACACGATCTCGTCCACACGTTGCGAGTTATCCCCATTCGGCATGAACGCTGTTTTCTCCGAGCGCAATTCACTGCAGGCTCGCACCCATGGAATTCCAGGACATGTCGCCGACTCGGCGCCCGATCGTGTTGTCCACCGGCGATCCCGTACTGCGCGACGAAGTACTCAGGATCGCCGCGGCGGCCGAATGCACTGTGCTGGAAAGGAACTTACCAGTCGGTATTGCCGCGACAGTCACTCCGCCGAGCAGGATCGAGTGGGATGAAGCCGACGCAATACTCCTCGACGTCGCCCACGCTCGCGAGGCGTCCTCCCGAAGACTGCCCCGTCGCGACGCGATCTTCGTGCTGGGCCGAGGAGAACCCGGCGTCGACCAATGGCGTGCTGCCACTGCCGTCGGAGCATCACACGTCCTGGGACTTCCGCAAGACGAAGCGACGTTGATCGGGCTCCTCGGACGGGAACACGACCGGACCGAGGGCGGCGGCGGGGTCATCACCGTTGTCGGCGGCCGGGGCGGTGCTGGAACGTCGACGCTCGCCGTGGCGTTGGCCCTGTCGGCCTCCGCGGCAGGAGCGCGAACGCTGTTGGTCGACGGCGACAGCTACGGTCCAGGACTCGATCTCATGCTCGGCTGGGAGGATCAGCCGGGCCTGCGATGGCCCGGACTCGTCGTCGAGGCAGGCCGGATTTCCGGCGATGCCCTACACAGTGCGTTGCCGTCGAGCGGCTCGTTGGCCGTCCTCTCGGCCGGCCGCGCGGACTCGGGATCTTCGGGCCTGGATGTGACGGCATGTGCCGCGGTGGTCGACGCCGGACGCCGATCCGGAGATCTGGTCGTGTGCGACGTTCCCCGTCACCCAGGCCCACACACCGACGTCTTCCACGACGCCGCGGACCTGGTGGTGTTGGTCGTCCCCGCCGAGATCGGAGCCGTCGCTGGCGCCGAGAATCTCCTCGGCTACCTCCGCGGCCGCAATTCGAACGTCGGACTCGTCGTGCGGGGGCCCGCGCCCGGGGGATTGCGCGGCACCGACATCGCCGACGCCCTCCGATTGCCCCTGCTGGCTACGATGCGACCCGAGCCAGGCTTGGCGCAGCGTATCGAACGCGGGGGGCTAGGGCTCGGACGTCGATCGCCTCTGACCGATGCCGCGGAGTCGATTCTCGCGACGTTCGCGCGCAAGCCGGCGCCGAGGCGGTGGGCGGCATGAGCGCCGTCGTCACGCCGGAGTTGTTGGACCGCGTTCGCGACAGGCTCGTCCACACGACGGGTGAACCGACGCCCGCGTTGGTCGCTGCAGCCATCAGAATCGAAGCGGGCGGGGTATTGAGCGATACCGATCTCTTGGCGGCGCTCCGTGTCCTGCAGACCGAGCTGACCGGTGCAGGCCCGCTGGAGACGCTGCTACTCGATTCCAGGGTCGCCGACGTTCTGGTCACGGCACCGGACGAAGTATGGGTCGACCGCGGCGCGGGACTCGAGCGCACCGACATCCGTTTCGCCGACGAGGCCGCGGTACGACGCCTCGCGCAGCGACTGGCACTGTCCGCGGGCCGACGGCTCGACGACGCTCAACCGTGGGTCGACGGGCAGCTACCCGGAGTGGGCGACGGCACTTTCGGCGTCCGACTGCATGCGGTGCTGTCGCCCGTCGCGCGAGGCGGTACCTGTCTGTCGCTGCGCGTGTTGCGCCCGACCACCCAGGGGCTCGGAGCCTTGGCGGACCGTGGAGCGCTCGAGCCGAGTGCTCTCGCTCTGGTGAAGCGGATCATCGAGGCGCGCTTGGCATTTCTGGTCATCGGCGGAACCGGCGCAGGAAAGACTACGTTGTTGGCCGCCATGCTGGGCGAGGTCGCGCGCAGCGAGCGCATCGTGTGCGTCGAGGATGCTGCCGAGTTGGCGCCGTCGCATCCGCACGTCGTTCGAATGGTTGCTCGGGCGCCCAACGTCGAGGGCGTCGGCGAGGTCACCGTTCGGCAGCTTGTTCGTCAAGCGCTACGGATGCGGCCGGACCGGCTCGTTGTGGGAGAGGTTCGCGGCGCAGAAGTCGTCGACCTGCTCACCGCGCTCAACACCGGTCACGACGGCGGAGCGGGCACGATTCACGCCAACTCTCCCGCCGAGGTGCCCGCACGCCTGGAAGCTCTTGCCGCACTGGGTGGTTTGGATCGTGCGGCTTTGCACAGTCAACTCGCGGCCGCGGTACAGGTGGTCTTGCATGTGCATCGCTCGTTCGATGGCCGGCGTCGGTTGCGTGAAATTGCCGTGGTCGTTCCCGATGATTCCGGTCGCGTGCAGATGGTGTCCGCGTGGAGTGTGGACGGCGATGTACACCGCGGCCGAGAACGGCTGGATGCACTCCTTGAGCAACGGTTGGCGCGGTTGTGACCGCGCTGGGTGTTCTATCTTGTGCCGCGGCACTTCTGGTGCTACCGCGTCCACGTGTGCGAGTGCCGTCGTTGCTGCGTGGCAAAGTCGCTCGTGCCGATCGAACGCGCTCTCGGGCACTGGGTCTCACGTCGGTGGTAGTGGTGGGGTTGGCCCTTGCCGTGGTGGCGGGTGGCCTGCATGCGCTCTGTGCCGCCATCATCGTCGGTGCAACGGTGGTCCGTCGGAGAAAGAAAGCTCAGCGGCGGAGATCGCATCGCGGTGAGCTCGACTCGCTCATCGCTGGACTCGACGTCGTCATCGGTGAGCTCCGAGTCGGCTCGCATCCGGCGTTGGCCTGCGCGAGTGCTGCTGCCGATTGCAGTGGAAGCGTGGCTGTCGCGTTCGGCACCGCGGCGGGGCGTGCGCGGCTGGGTGGTGATGCGTGTGCGGGCTTGCTCGTCGCGGATTCGCCGGTGCACGTGGAACTCTCGCGATTGTCCGCAGCCTGGCACATCGCGGACACCCGCGGATTGGGGCTTGCCGACCTGCTCGGGGCAGCGCGGCAGGACCTGTTGGGTAGGAGTCGGTTTCGCGATCGAACCGAGGCGAGCCTGGCCGGTGCCCGGGCGACGGGAACAGTGTTGTCGGGTTTGCCGGTCCTCGGGGTCATCCTTGGTCAATTCATGGGGGCGTCCCCGATCGGTGTGCTGTTCGGCGGCGGCCTGGGCGGAGTCCTTCTGGTGCTCGGCTCGATGTTGGCGTGCGCCGGGCTGATGTGGACCGATGCGATCACCGAAAAGGTGTGCCGTTGATGTGGGTGGCGGCGGTGTGCGCGGCGGCGTCACTCGCCGTGATCCCAACAGCTCCCTCGTACGTCTCTCGTATCGCGCCCAAGGATCCTTTCGACGAGAAGAGCGGAGACGACGCCGACATTGCCGATCCACATTCGGTTGCGACCACGTTCGATCTGCTGGCTGCATGTTTGCGCGGCGGACTTCCGGTGGGCATCGCAGCCGCTGCGGTTTCCGAGTCGACGAACGAGCCCTTCGCCGAGGCATTGCGCACCACCGCAGACTTACTCGCGCTGGGCGCGGACCCCGCTGCCGCGTGGGAGCCCGTAGCCGCCAGGCCCGACATCGAATCCCTCGCGCGAATGGCGCGGCGATCGGCAAGATCGGGAGCCTCGTTGGCACAGGGGATTTCCGAGCTCGCCGAGGCGCGGCGTGCACAGACCGAGGACTCGTCGGCAGCCGCAGCCGAGCGCGCAGGGGTGTTGATCAGTGGGCCGCTCGGCCTGTGCTTTCTGCCGGCGTTCGTGTGCCTCGGGATCGTTCCCGTCGTCATCGGACTCGCCGGGAACGTACTGGGTGGGGGACTGCTGTGAGCACACGAGGGTCGCTGTGACGAGACACAGAGGATTCCGAGGCGGAACCGCCGTCTCGGAGGTCGAGGGAGGGAATAGGCATGGTGCACAGGATGGTTCGAGAGCTTCAGGTGAGATTGATCTTGGCCGCGGCGGACGACGATGGAATGTCGACAGCCGAGTACGCAATCGGCACGATCGCCGCTGCGGCGTTCGGGGCGATTCTCTACACAGTGGTGACCGGCGATTCGATCGTGAGTTCGTTGACCGGAATCATCGACCGAGCCCTCAAGACAGCTGTGTAGCCGACGACGGCGCCGTGACGGTGGAGGCGGCTATCGCCATCGCGTCCATCGTTGCGGTCGTCGTGACATGCATCGGGGCGATACTTGCTGTGTCGATGTATGTCCGGTGTGTGGATGCGGCGCGGGAAGCAGCGCGATTGGCGGCCAGGGGTGATGCGGTATCGGTTGCCCAGTCGGTGGCGCCGAGTGGGGCGCAGATCACCGTCACCGAGCACGATGGGTTCGTGACAGCCCGCGTGCAGTCCGACACGCCGTTGCCGGGTTTGACTGTCAGTGCCGAAGCTGTCGCCGCGATCGAACCGGACACTGCGGAATGACGGTGTCCAGTGAGGAAGGCAGTGTGACGGTTCTTGCTGCAGCTGCACTGGCCGCATTGCTGGTGGTCGTGGTGGCGATCGTTCACGTCGGCTCGGCGGTCGGTGCCCGGCATCAGGCCCAGTCGGCTGCGGACCTGTCGGCTCTCGCGGCCGCCGGGGAATTGAACCGAGGCGTCGGGGATGCGTGTGCGACGGCGCGGGAGATCGTAAGCCGCTCGAAGGGTGAGGTGACGGAGTGCGTCGTAGAGGGTTGGGACGTCGTGGTCACCGTGACGATCACTCTGCCGCTCGGGCGATTCGGGATCGCCGACGCGGTCGCGTCGGCGCGGGCGGGGCCGGCGTGAAGTGTCGATGGGGTCGGAGGGTCCCGATGATTCCGGTCGTGTGCAGATGGCGTCCACGTGGAGTGTGGACGGTGTTGTGCACCGCGGTCGGAGCCCAGCCGGACGTGGCCGAGAAGGCAGCCCGACGAGCAGAGGAAGCGAATCGTGAAATGTGGGCTCTACCGAACTGAGTCGAAGGTCATCGATTCCGGCCGAGTGGATCCTGCTCGAGATTTTGGAAGTAGGTGTCGTCGTCCTCGACGGGCTGCGGATGGTGCGCTGGTATGACAGCGGAGCTGGTATGTACGAACGAGGTGATTGCGTGGACGTCGGGATCGTTGAGCATTTCTCGCATCGCTTCGTCCACCTGCGGCTGCTTGTCCAGGAGCGCCGCTCGGTACGCGGCCAGGATGATGTGCGCGTCCGGATGATGCAGTGCGACAAGCCGATTCTCGGCGTCGACCTCGACAGCGATGCCGCCGGCCCGTCCCACACCGCGGATCGCGGAGACAACTGCCTGTGCACGTTGAACTTTGATGCCCAGCTCGTCGAATGCGCTGTTGGGCATCGTCACAGGGGTCCTTTCGATGCTGAGTGTAGGTCGGCCAAGGGTCCCGGCGAACGTGCTATGTTCCGGCCATATTCGCCTGCGGCAGTCGGCATCCCGTGTTCGCGGAGATGACGGCGCCCCTGGTGCCGATGTAGATGGACGTGCCCTCCGGGCTGTAGAAGCGAACCTCGTGATTGTCCGGGTCGTCGTGAAAGGTTTGCACCTTGGTTGCGCCTACAGTCGTAGCGAGGGTCGACGCGTGCTCGAGCACCTGCGGCCACACCGCATCCGGAATCGGCCCCACCGACACATAGTTTTTCAATTGGACATCGTCGCCGTCGGTATCGCTGAACGGCCGGCTGCAGCTGCCGGCGCTCCTCTGTCGTATCCAGGTCCACCCCATGTCGGGCACGAGGGTGTCGATGAAGGCCGCGAGCTGCTCGACGGCGTTCTGCATCTGCACCTCGGTTTCTTCGAGCGACGGGAGAGTCGCCAGAATCGCTGCTGCATCTGCCGTCTCGGCCGGGCTCGGCTTTTCGTAGGGATTATCGAGCACGTCGGATCCACATCCTGTCAGGGTAAGGACTGCGGCGACGGCTACCGTCGTCATCCACCGTCGCGATCGTGTGTCGGTAGTTCGTGTCTCGCGCATCAGCGCACCGCATCTATGAGTTGGGTCAATACATCGCGTCCGCCGGTCTGGATGGCCGAGTCGCCGATGACGAGTTGGCCGGGCACATCCGCCAGGCCGGCGATCACGACGGCCGTGTTGTAGCCGGACGTGCGCAATTCACCGTCGTCGCCCGACCTCGGATACTCGCTGTGCCCCGTCGCACCCTGGCGCGCCACCCCGTCGGCGGTCGTCTCGGCGTCGGTGTCCAGGTGGGTGAATTCAGACATGTAGCCGGGACTCCAGCCGAATCGGTTCAAGTGCGCGACGGGATCGTCGTGCGCGGTCATCTCGTACGCGTGCCCCGGTTCGATGTTGAGCTTGTCGAGACTGCTGTCTACGAAGTCATGGCCGGTGCCCAGGCCGGGTGACCCGTAGACAATCACGTCGTCGACGATTCCCGCAGGAGTTTGTTGCAAGGCAAGTCCTGTGGTCAGAGAGCCGTACGAATGCCCCACTGCGGTCAGGTGCGGGTCGCCGTCGTGGTTCGAGGCGTCGATGCCTTCGTAGAATTGCGACAGGTTCGGCGCAGCGGCCTGCGCGTTCCATTCCTCCGACACCTGTATCAGCCCACCGAGACTTTCCTCGGAGGTGTAGTCCTCTTTGTCGAGTTGCGGTGCGTCGTAACCGATCCACGCAACGGTCGACACCGTCTCACCCGCGTGCCCGGGCATGTTGTCGAGTTGCTTCTCGGCGGTCAGCTTGATTTGCTCGCCCTCATCGGTCATGGCCCCGATCGCACCACCGACGGTGGTGCCCAGTCCCGGTGTGGTGACGGATACGTGATCCGCGGTGTCCGGGTTACCGACAGCCACCGCCGCATGGGTTTGCACACCCGACTGGGTGTCGAGGAGCAGCAACATCCGGTCCGGGTTGTTGGCGATGGTGTCCAGGACGGCCTGTAGATCCACGAGCCGATCCGACACGGCCGGGTCGCGGGCCTCGGCGCGAGACAACTCGTCGTCGAGTTTGATTCGGTTGTAGTGGTCACGATCGGTGACCGGGAGACCGTCGCTGTTGCCGATGTAGTTGTCGTGAGCGAACAGCGCGTCCTTGTCGGCCGGGGACAACGTGGACCACAACTCGCTCAACTGGGCAGGGTCCGACGGCAGCGAGGTCTTGCCATTGACGATGTCCGATACGGCCGGGCTGATCGTCGCGGCCTCCGGCGAGTTCGAAACGGCGTCGAGCTGGTGCTGCGCTACTCGAATAGCCTGCGCCGCTTGCACTTCACCGTCGCCGAACTGTGCGAGGAGCGCCTTGATGCGCACCTCGATGGCGTCGGCCTGCGCGTCGAGTTGACTCTGCAGGAGCATCGCGATGACCACACCGCCGCCGACCGGGACCGTCGGCGCTGTCACTGAGCCGTCATCGGCAACCGTCATACCGGCACCGGGCACCTCGAAGTCGACGATGGCCAGCAGCGATGCGCGGATGCCGTCGAGTACTGACCCGTGGGATGCGTGCGCCTCGGCGATGGCTATGACGGCCGTGTCGATGTGGGAGGAGGCAAGGCTTTCCGACAGACTGCGCGCCGACGCGGCGGCTGCCGCATCTCCCTGCCACCTGTCCATCGCGGAGTCGACCGCACGATCCATCCGGTGCACCTGGTCGGTGAACGTACTGTTCGACGCCAGCAGAGACGTGGCGTAATCCGTCATCGACCTCGGCTGACAACCCCGCACGTGGGAGATCGTGGTCACCGCGGGGCCGCGCGGTCGTAGCGGAGCAACTGAGAACGAAACGTCCGGTCGACGTCCTCGTAGCTTGTTGCGTTCCACTTGCACGCTGCCGACATCTCGTTGACGTTGTTGCCGATGCGTGTGTAGGCGTCGGCCGTGGTCTTGGTGCTCTGCTCCGAGGCTGGGGCGATCGGCGAGCCCGGCATCGCGATAGTCGCGGTGACGCTGATTCCGTTGATCGTGATCGCCGTATCGGCGAGTGTTCTACTGAGCGCTCGAAGCTCTTCGACATCGACTGCCAGCAGTTCGCCCACTTCTCGCCCCCAGCGGAATTGAATGACCTCAACCTGACAGCAGCGCCAAATTCGCCAGAAGGCTAACACGTACGCATTTGCCACGATCCAGCAATGTCCGACCTTCACTCCGTAGTCAGTGCGTTGGCCCAGACGCGCCGGTCGACGCTTCGACTCTCTATCGACACTGCTGCGGTACTGGAATTACTCAGTCATCGAGAACGCTTCCGGCAGATGAGACGCGGCCAAAGATGAGCACTCGCAAAAGGCACCGGCGTCCACTCCTTGTTGTCGCGGACATCAACATCGGCGCCGGCTGCCAAAAGTTTTTCTACATCAGCTGGCCGGTCTGACGCTGCTCTATGCGGGGATCAGCCCGCGCAAGCCGGCCTCGAGCGGAAAGCGCCGAGCAGGCAGCCCCTACATGTCTGTATCTCGTGCACTCGCCGCGAAGGTTCTTCAGTGGGTGCTTTCGGTGGCTGGATGCCTCCTTCGCTATGTGCCCGGCGACGACGCCTGGCTTGACTCGGTTCCCTTCGTGATCTAACCGATCGTGGGCAGTCTCGAACAGTGAGACTGAACCTTCGTGATGTGTGACAGCAGTCATAATGAGACGCACGGAACAGTGAATGCTGTCGTTCCACGGTTCGGCGCTGTACCGACTCGGCGCCGGCTGATACCGCCCAAGACTCTGTGGCCGCAAGCGCGGCCAGCTGAGCATCGTATCGAAGTGAGGATGAACGGATGAACAGAGAAAGGGGGCAACGCCAGCAATGACCAAGGTTGTGTTCAAAAAAATTGGCGAGCTGATTGCTGTGCTGTTCGTCGTCAGCCTCGGCACGTTCGGACTTGTGTCGCTGATACCCGGTGACCCGTCGGTGGCGGCACTAGGGGAGGGACGTACCCCTGAGGAGTACGCCCAGGCGCGTCTCGATATGGGCTTGGACGATCCGTTCTTGAGCCGCTACTGGGATTGGCTCACGTCCGCTCTGCAGGGCGATCTGGGCCGTTCGCTGGTTCCGCCGCAGTCGGACGTGATGGAGCGCATCGTCGCAGCGCTGCCGGTGAGTGTGCAGTTGGCTGTCATGGGGATGGTTATCGCACTGGTGGTATCGATTCCGTTGGCAATGTGGTCCGCGCGCCACAGCGGCGGCCTGGTCGACCGTGTCATCAGTGCCACCACATTCGGCGTCTTGTCGATCCCATCGTTCCTGTCCGGCCTGCTGTTGATCATGCTGTTCGTCAACACCCTCGGCTGGTTCCCGCGCTCCCAGTGGGTGCGTGTATCCGAGGGGGGACTTGCCGACAACCTGTACCACGCGATCCTGCCGGCGGTCACGATCAGCCTCCTGGAAATGGCGATGTTCCTGCGCATCTTGCGCAGCGACCTGATCACGACCCTGCAAGAGAACTTCATCCTGGTATCCAAGGCGAAGGGCACCTCGAACCTGAGGTTGCTGATCTCCGATGCGTTCCGTCCCTCCTCGTTCTCCCTGATCACGATGCTCGGCCTGGTGCTGGGCTCGATGATCGGCTCCACCGTCATCATCGAGACGCTGTTCTCGCTGCCGGGGATGGGTTCGCTGATCGTGCGCGCCGCCCAGCAGGGCGATATGCCGATGGTGCAGGGAGCGGTACTGGTGATCGCGTTCATCTACGTGGTGGCCAACGGCATCATCGATATCTCCTATGGATATCTCGACCCGAGGAGCCGACGAGCCCATGTCTAATATCTCCCACCCCGACCTCAACGACCCCGATCAGGCCATCCCCGCGATGGCACAGGGTGCCGCGGTGATCGTCGCCGATCCGGTAGTGAAGGACCCCGCTGTCACGGCCGCCGCCGACGGCAAAGACGGACGTCGAAACCTGTACGTACGCGGCGGAATTCTGCTGGCAATCGGGGTGATCGCGTTCGGTTTCGCGCTGGGCGCGGGCCCGGTCGTGATGGCTGTGCGCATCGTGGTCGGCATCATCGGCCTGATGGGTATCTACATGGGCTTCCGTCGGATCGGGCTGGCCCGTTTCGGCCCGGACTTCGATCTGACGTTCGTGATCTCATGCGTGTGGCTGGCGTTGATCATCGGCGTAGCAATCATCGCGCCGCTGTTGCCGTTTGCTGAGCACGAGGACACCAGCAAGACTCTCGGATCCAAGGGTTACGCCCCGCCGGATCTGTTCTCCGGCCACCCGCTGGGGACGAACAACTTCGGCCTGGACCTGTTTGCGAGGTCCATCTACGGTGCACGGTCCTCCCTCGTGGTCGCGGTCGGCGCTGTGCTGATCGGCATCATTATCGGTGGCGCGATCGGCATCCTCGCCGGCTACTTCGGCGGGAAAGTCGACTCGATCGTCGGGATCTTGACGAACTCGCTGCTCGCAGTACCCGCATTGATCCTGCTGATCGCGTTGGCGTCGGTGCTCAAACCGAACCTGCGCAACATCGCGTTGGCACTGGCGGTGCTTGCGGTGCCGTCGATGATTCGAATAGCGCGGGCGAACACGTTGACATTCGCCCAACGTGAATTCGTCCTCGCGGCCCGCGCGATGGGCGCGAGCCGCTGGCGGGTGATGGTTCGCGAGCTGGCGCCGAACGTGGCGCTGCCGCTGGCCTCACTCGGCATGGTGATGATCTCGGTGATGATTGTCGCCGAGGCATCGCTGAGCTTCTTGGGCCTCGGCATCCAGCCGCCGATCCCGACGTGGGGAAACATGATCGCCGAGGGCCAGGGCGGGGTGTTCGAGAAGCACGCGTTCGTCGTACTGGTCCCGGGCATGTTCCTGTTCTTGACAGTGTTCTCGTTCAACATTGTCGGCGAAAAGGCGCAGAAGGCCACCGGCGGCTCACGCCAGGCAAAGCTGTGACGGCGAGAGCGGACAGTGTCCGTATCGCCTCAGTCCTGGCCCTACATGGCAAAGCGGGAGTTCACCGATGAATAAGCACGAAAAGCCTGGCATGGGCGCTACGACGGCAGCCGCCGGAACGCCGGACCATGCGGCGGCGGGACCGCTGCTGACAGTGGGGAATGTGTCCACGCACTTTCGCACCAAGCGGGGCCAGTTGCGCGCCGTCGACCGTGTGAGCTTGACCCTCGCCGCGGGCGAGACCCTGGGCCTGGTCGGCGAGTCCGGTTCCGGAAAATCGGTGCTCGGGCAGACCATCATGGGCCTGGTCTCCAACGGTGGCGCGACCACCGTCGCCGGCGAGATTCGGTTCCAGGGCCGCGATATGCAGGCGCTTACCCGCAAGGAACAGCAGGGGCTGTGGGGCAAGGACATCGCGATGGTGTTCCAGGACCCGATGACGGCGCTCAACCCGTTCAAGCACATCGGCACGCACCTTACCGAGTCGATCCGAGCCCATCTGGGCCTGGACAAGAAGCAGGCCCGAGAGCGGGCGATCGAGTTGCTGCGTAAGGTGCGGATTCCCGAGCCGACTCGACGGGTGGACCAATACCCACATGAGCTCTCGGGAGGTATGCGCCAGCGTGTAGTCATTGCGATGGCGCTAGCGTGCGACCCCATCCTGACCATCGCTGACGAGCCGACGACGGCGCTCGATGTGACGGTGCAAAAGCAAATTCTCGAGTTGCTCGACTCGCTCCGCAAGGAAACGGGGATGGCCGGGATCTTGATCAGCCACGACCTGGGCGTCGTCGCAGGCCAGACGGACCGCGTCGCCGTAATGTACGCGGGCCGAATAGTGGAGACCGCGCCGACACGGCAGTTGTTCGCGCAGCCGCGTCACCCGTACACCGAGGCGCTGCTGTCGGCGATCCCGCGAATCGAGGATGCGCCGCACACTGTCCTCGAGGCCATCGAAGGCGGGTTGCCGGATATGACGAAGCCAGTTGAGGGGTGTTCATTCGCGACTCGCTGCCGGTACGCACAGGAGAAGTGCCTTACGGTGCCGCCGGAACTGGTCGCCACTGCAGACTCTGCAGCGGCGGTGCATCCGCACGAGGCCGCATGTCATTTCCCCGTCGGTACAGCCGAGGGTGCAGCGGCGTTGGCCGCCAACGAGAAGGCCGGGCGCACCGCGGCCGGACGCAAGCTGGACTTGGAGACTGTGTAATGGCTGGCAGCGGTACCGCACACATGCGCGAAGACGAGAAGCGGGTCTTGACCGTCGAGAACCTGTTGGTCGAATTCCCCGCAGGCAAACAGACCGTGCACGCGGTCTCCGGCATCAGCTTCGACCTCGTCCCAGGGGAGACACTGGGCATCGTCGGGGAGTCGGGCTGCGGGAAGTCCACCGCCGGGCGCGCTGTCCTACAGTTGCCCAAGCCCACGTCCGGCACCGTGACGCTCGATGACATGGTCCTCGGTGACATGTCCGCGTCGAGTCTGCGGATCACCCGCAACCAGATGCAGATGATCATGCAGGACCCGATCTCATCGCTGAACCCGCGCCGCAAGGTCAAGCATCTTGTCACCGAGGGACCTCGCATCTGGGGGACCAAAAACAAGGCCAAGCTCGAAACCATGACCCGTGAGCTGCTCAGCGCAGTGGGCCTGGATCCGGATGCGGTGATGGAGAAGACGGCGGGCGAACTGTCGGGCGGCCAATGCCAGCGTGTGTGTATCGCACGCGCTTTGATGCTTCGGCCGAAGCTGCTGATCTGTGACGAGCCGGTCTCGAGCCTCGACGTGTCGGTGCAGGCACAGATATTGAACCTTCTGGAGAAAACCAAGAAGGAATTCGAGTTCTCGATGATCTTCATCGCCCACAACATGGCCGTGGTGAAGAACATCAGCGACCGGATCATGGTGATGTACCTCGGTAAGGTCTGCGAGGTCGCGCCGACCGACAATGTTCAGAACACCGGGATGCATCCCTACACCCGACTGCTGCTCGACTCGATTCCGGATCCGAACCGATCGCGGGATGGGGAGGACGAGATCGAGATCATCGAGGGCGACCTGCCCTCCCCCCTGAACCCACCGTCGGGTTGCCGTTTTCGGACCCGTTGCCCACTCGCGACCGAGCAGTGCGCAGCCGAAGAGCCACTGTTACGGGAGGTCGGCAAGGACCACTTCGTGGCCTGCCACAACGTGTAATCCCAGCTTTTACCCGCCCCCTCGCGGCGAACTGTCCCAGAGGGTCGTTGTCTGGCGTTCTCATCCGTCGAACCGCACGCACATACAAGGAACCCACATGATTCCCATGTTTTATGGACACCGGATGACCGGCCGCTCCGGCCGTATGGCAGCCGCGCTGGTCGGAGTCGGCGTCGTACTCGCAGCGTGCTCGAGCGGTGCCAACGGGGAGGGTTCCCAGTCCGGCAGCGACACGTACGAGACCGGCCTGGTGAACGTCCAATCCGAAGGTGGCGATCCGGTCGCCGGTGGCACCCTCACCTACGGTGTACAACTTCTCACTCCGACGCTGGACCCTCTCCGAGCCACAGCCCGCGGTGGCCAGGGTGGCGAGGCACTCGCCGCTGTGTACGACGTGCTCATGAAGTACGACATCGAGTCCGGGGAGTTCTCACCCCAGCTCGCCGAATCATTGCAAAGCACAGACGACACGACATGGACTCTGCGTCTACGTGAGGGAGTGCGCTTCAGTGACGGCACGCCGTTGGATGCTGCAGCGGTCGTCGCGAGCATCGAGCGCTACAACGCCGGCGGTGGCAATGGTGCAGATCTATGGAAGCAGTCGGTGAAATCGACCGAGGCGCAAGACAGTTCCACTGTGATCTTCCGTCTCGCAAATTCATGGCCCAGGTTTCCGTCGATGCTGGCGTTGGGCCACGGCATGATCGTCGCCCCAGGTGCACAGCAAGGTGAGAAGTTCACTCCGGTTGGGGCCGGTCCCTTCACAGAGGCAGGTTTTCTCCCCGGAGAGGAACGCACGTTCACCGCGAACCCCGACTACTACGGCGGGCCACCGAATTTGGCCAGTCTGCGCATGGTGGCGTTGAACGGCCCACAAGAGAACTTCGAGTCACTGGAAGCGGGCCAACTCGACGTTGCCTACATTCGCGGCCTGGGATCGGCAATCAACGCTGCGAAAGATGCCGGCTACCCCGGATTCGTCGATGTCCTCAATGCCGGCGGAGCCGAGCTGATCAACAATCGCGAAGGTCGTCCAGGCACAGACGTCCGGGTACGACAAGCGATCTCGTATGCCATTGACCCCGACCTCATCGATCAGCGCGCTGAAGAAGGCCAGGGCCTTCCCGGATCCGAGTTGTTCGGACAGACGTCGCAATGGCATACCGATGTTGCCGGCCCTGTCTACGATCCGGCCAAGGCCACCGAGTTGCTGAACCAGGCAAAGGCCGACGGTTATGACGGGCGTCTGAAGTACACCGTTCTCAACGAGCCCAAGGATCAAGCGATCGGCCTTGCGGTGCAGTCGTTGCTGCAAGCCGTCGGTTTTACAGTGGACATCGTCTACGCCAACAACGCTGGGGATCTACTGAACAGCGTCTATGTCAAACATGAATTCGATCTGGCTCATGCCGGGATCGGTCTTTACGAGTCGATTCCAGACGCGGGTTTGCAGTCCGTTCTCTCCAGCACATCGTTGAGGAACACAGCCGGGTATGCCAATCCGGAGATGGACGGCTTGTTGAAGGAGCTCCAGGCGGCCCCCGACGATGATGCTGCGCGCGATGTGATCGCTCGAGTCCAGAGCCTCTGGAACGACACTGTGCCGTCGGTTCCCATCAGCGGGCTTGCCGCGTTTTGGGCGTGGCAGAAGGACGTGCACGAAGTCGTGCCCACTGCCACTGGCATCATGTTGTTCGACAAAGCATGGGTCGAGTCCTGAACGCGCAGTTCGGAATTCCGGGGAAAGGCAAGCACGCCAACGAGGTGTAGCTCCCGAGATAGTTGTGGATGATGTGACGAAGGCGAGGGCCTCTCGGTATCGGTGTGCGTACCACGCACCCTGATAACCGAGAGGCCCTCGCTGTTTGCCGCTGATGCCCTGCCCGCGGCGTAGAGATGGACCGACCTCAACAGGACCAGCGGCCCGCAACGTATCTCCTACCACCTGCGACTGCCGCGCCACCCCGACTGTGGTGGAACCCGCGGACTCGGACGCCGACAAGGACGAAGGAATCGTTTCGGCTGGGTTGCATTAATGGACCAAGCCGCAGGCGCCCACTCTCGGCGGGCGTACTCGGAGATTCTTTCCGGCGAGCACACACCAGATCATGTTGTCGCTCTGGGCTATTCGACGAGACGCTCAGTCTGTGACGTGAAGCAAGAAGACTGGCCCGCCTACGCCGTCGAACAGTGGGGACAGCAAACTGCCCGGTACGACAACTGGCGTTGACGTACCGGGCAGGCGGCGTTCTATATGCAGTTTTCTAGGTCATGCCACCTTACTGTTCAGGTGACACGGTCGAGCGGCGACTACTCGATCCAGGCCTTGTCCAGAAGCACCATCGCGTCCAGGCTCGGCACTGCGCCGTGCACGTTGTCGGTCCACGCCAAGAAGTTGGCACCGGAGGCAAGGGCCAGGAACGGCACGTTCTCGTTGACCTCCACCTGTAGGTTGCTCAAAGCCTCGAGCTTCGCCTCGTCATTGGTTGCGGTTTGGACACTGGCGACGATCTCGTCCATCTTCGGGTCGTTGACCCCGCCGATGTTGTTCGTCGATGTGGAGTTCAACGCCCCGTACAGGCGCTGGAACGGTGCCGTGTCCTGGATGCTCAGCGCGCCGGTGGCGATGTCGAAGTCCTTGTCGATGTACAGGCGTTTGACGATGTCCGTGACCGATGCCGCGTACTCGATGTCGACGTTGATACCGATCGGTGCCAGCATCGCCTGGATTGTCAGTGCGGTGGCCTGGGCCGCCTGCGTCTGGGGGGTGAAGTAGGTCATGTTGCCGCTGAAGCCGTCTGCCTTCGCGGCCTCGACTAGAGCCTTGGCCTCTTCCGTATTCATCTCCACGGGCGCAATATCGTTGTGCCACTTGGACCAAGGCTGGAAAATCTCGGTGCCGGGCATGCCCTTGCCGCCACGTGCACGCTGATCGATTGCCACGGGGTCGACGGCCAGTTGCATCGCCTTCCGTACCCGCACGTCGGCGGCGGGACGGCCTTCACGCTGGTTGATACTGACCACCGCAGAGAGACTGCTCGTCTCGTAGTAACCCGGAAGGTTGGCTGATGCCTCGTCGACGACTGCGGCGTCGCGTAGGTATGCCATATTGAGGCCGCCCGAGTTGAGGGCGTCGACCTTGGGCTGTTCGTCGCTGATCGTGACGAACTTCAGTGTGTCCAGGTTCGGCTTGCCGTTGAAGTAGTCCGGCCGGGCCTTCATCACAACGTCTGCGCCGGGGGTCAGGCTCTCCAATGTGAAAGCACCTGCGCCGATCGGCTTGAAAGTGCCGTCGGGCTGATCCGAGCTAGGTGCGACGACCATGCCGTGGCCGTAGACGAGAAGCGACGGGAACTCGGACCACGACTGATTCATGGTGTAGACCACGGTGGAGTCGTTGGTGGCCTCCATGGACTTCACGCCGGCGGTGAATGCCTGACTGCCGCCGCCCTTCCGTTCGTTGAAGCGATTGGTGCTGGCGATTACGGCCTTGGCATCGAGTGGCGTGCCGTCACTGAAGGTGACGCCGTCGCGCAACTCCAGGGTCCACGTCTTGAAGTCGTCGCTCGAGGTGAGCGCTTTCGCCAGTTGCGGCTCGTAGGAATCGGAGGCGGAGTCGTAGCGTACGAGGAGATCGTAGACCGCTGCCATCTCGGTGCCACCGGTTGAGCCAGTGGGCTGGGTCTTGGCAGGGTCGAGGCTCGCCACCGGTGAATAGCCGGCGAAGCTCAACGTGCCACCCTCCACGGGGGTGCCGCCCTCAGCCTGATCCCCGATCACACCGACAGCGCCTGGGTCGGTCTGTGGGCTGGAACTGCTACCACCACCGCTCGCACAGCCCGCCAACAGTAGGCCGCTGGTCAAGACGGCAAAAGCCACCGCGCCGCGCCTGCGTTGCCTTGAAAGTGTCACCTAAGAACCTCCTGGATTGTGTCGAGACGAACGGTCTCGGTGGAACATGTCGCGCTCGCCATAGGCGAACCACCATATGACTTGAATCACGGTAATAAGACCACAGTCTCTGTCACTGGGACGAAGGCTTTCGAAAGTCGCTAGCACCACTCCCTGGATCGCGGACACCGACCCGGCGGCGCCGCTGTAGAGGCTGGAGGAGGATGCCTTTGGCCTCGATTCTTCTTACTGCTGATGCGTCCGCCTGGTTGGGCGCACGCCGATCGAGATCGGATGGCCCCTGCCCGTCGTGATCGAAGTAGTTCCGGCGGCGCTGTTGATTCTGACCGCCTCCCCCCGCATGAACTCCCAAGTAGTCGATCGGCACTTTGAATAGGCGCGTGCCGGACGCTCGGCGTTCACCGCAGCTTTGTCGATTGGTGACGAAAGCCGTGCACGATATTCAACATGTATAGCCACGTTGGTGAAAGACTAGGCATATCCGCATTGGTCGAGGACGGAGACCTGTATCTGAAGGTGGGGGACACCCAGGTCGAGATCGCGGCGATCTGGCTGCGGGACAGTTGCCCGTGTCCGGAAAGTCGCGCCGATAACGGACAGAAGTTGTTCAACATCGTCGACCTGCCTGCGGATACTCGGGTGGAGCGTGCTCGGGTCGTGGGCCGCAGTCTCGAGGTCGAGTTCGCTCCGGACGGTCACCGGGGGGTGTTCGATGTCGAGGCCCTGATCACGGCCGACGTGCCTCCCGGTTTGGCTGACGCGCGAAACGAGGAGGCAAAGCGCTTGTGGCGCTTGGCCGCAGAAGTATCTCCGGTGTGGAATGACTGGACTGACTACCTCGCTGATCCAGCACCCGCATTGCGTGCCTTGGTCGACGATGGTTTTGCTCTGGTACACGGTGTACCAACCGATTTGGGTCAGGTTGTGGCTGTCGCTGAGACCTTCGGCTTCGTCCGTGAGACCAACTACGGGACAATCTTCGACGTCCGCGTCGAGGAAAATCCCGTCAACCTCGCGTTCACCGGACTCGCGATCAGTCCGCACACCGACAATCCGTACCGGGATCCGGTGCCCACTCTCCAGTTGCTGCATTGCATTCACAACGAGACCACCGGCGGTGAATCCGGCCTCGTCGACGGGTTTGCCGCTGCGAAGATGTTGCGTGAGAACAATCCTCGTGCGTTCGACGTTCTGACCCGCACGCCGGTGACCTTCCGCTTCGACAGCACCGACGCGCACCTGAGTGCGACCATGCCGATGATCGGTCTCGACCAGTCCGGCAGGGTGCGCGAGATCCGCTTCAACAACCGCGCGATGGTTGCGCCGCGTCTGGAATCGAGCCTGGCCGGCGAGTTCTACAGCGCCTACCGTACCTTCGCCGAACTGCTGTACCACCCCGAGGCTCAGCTCAACTTCCAGCTCGACGCCGGAGATTGCCTGATCTTCGACAACACACGACTTTTGCACGCCCGTACCGCATTTGCCGCGACCGGCGGACGCCATCTCCAGGGAACCTACGCAGACCTGGACGGGTTGCTCAGCACCCTGCAAGCCTTCGAGGAGAACTGATGACGCACGCGTACGACACCCTGACCAAGCTGTTCGACGGTGAAGGTGGGCAGGAGTACCTCGGTGAGCAAGTATCGATGGCGCAGCACATGCTCCAGACCGGACGAGCTGCTCGCGAAGCCGGCGCTCCCACGGTACTTGTAGTGGCGGCGGTACTGCACGACGTCGGCCATTTCTCCGGTGCGATCAGTGGACGAGACCTCATGTCGGGCAACGATAACCATCACGACGCCGTCGCCTCCGAGTGGCTGTCGACATGGTTCGCTCCTGAGGTGACCGAACCGGTTCGTCTCCACGTCGCCGCCAAACGCTACCTGTGTGCCACTGATCCGGCCTACTACGACAAGCTCTCCGACGCTTCGAAATTCACCATGTCCGTACAAGGCGGATCGATGACTGACGAGGAGGTGGCGGCGTTCGCAGCCGAACCCTTCGCGGAGGCTGCTTGCCAACTGCGCAAGTTCGACGACCTCGGCAAGGATCCGGACGCACCCGTAGTCACGCTAGCCGACTTCCGGGCCGACATCGACGCGCTGGACTGCACCCTTCAGGAGTAGTGACAGCAGTCTCCACAGCACGAAGGATCCGTTACCCGAATCGAACTCGGGCAACGGATCCTTGTGTCAGTCGATTACCGGGCTAGGTGTCGCGCCGCGAACCGACCCGACTGGTCCCTCCGGCGGCCAGTGAATTACGGACCACGAACGCAACGGATTCAGCGGCGTACAGGTCGATCGAGCACTCGAGGACCTCGCCGAGCGGGTTCGTCGTCCGCCTGATCGTGCGCAGCAGCGGCGCTCCGGGCGCAAGGCCGAGCAATTCGGCCTCTCCGGAAGTTGCTGCAACCGCGGCGATTGCATGTTCCGCATCGGCGAACACGATGCCGTGATCACCCAGGCGATCGGTGATCGACTGGGTGTCGAGGTCGATCGCTGCGATCAACGGCGCGAGGGACTCCGGGTAGTAGGTGCTCTCGAGCATAGTCGGCACGTCACTCAGCAGCCGAAGGCGATGGGTGTGAAAAACGTTCGCGCCCTCGGGAACTCCGAGCTTGTCCGCAACAAAGCCGGACGCCGGCACTGCTCCGACGCTCAGTGTTCGGCTACTCGGTGTCTCACCGAGGCTGCGCGCCCAGAGGGAGAAGCTGACCAGCTCGCTCATCGACTGTACGCGCGGGCCGCTCCGGATTTGTCTGCGCGCACCGCGGCGCGACGACACGACACCGGTGGATCGCAAGAATGCGAAGGCCTGCCGGATCGTCCCACGCGAAACTCCGTACGTCACCGTCAATTCGTTCTCCGAGGGCATTGTCGATCCGTCGGCGAAGTCCCCGCGTTCGATTGCAGTCTGGATATCCGTGGCAATCGAGCGGTAGAGCGGCAGGCTGTCGTCGCCCTTGGTCATCGTCACACCGTACCGATCATTCGGCTGGCGCCAGTAATACCGGGCGGTTGAGCAGCGACACTCGGACCCGTGATCCGGGCGTCAACATTGCCGCGCGATGGCTTGCGACGTCAGCGAGTAGCACCTTTCCGGTCGAGTGAGTCAACCGCAGTCGCGTCGTCGCGCCGTAGAAGGTTGCTGTCGTGATGATCGTGTCGCCGCCGGGAGCCTCGTCGACCAATACAGCCTCGGGACGCGTCAGCACGGTGACGGGGCCTATGCCAGGCCATTCGCCGTCACAGGTCAGGGTTTGTTCACCCACCTGCACCGTGCCTCGTTCGACGGCAACGCCGGGGATGTGATTCATCGTGCCGACGAACTCGGCTACGAACGGCGTCGACGGGCGCTGGTAGACCTCGTTGGGCGGCGCGCACTGCTCGAGCTTGCCGGCACGCATGACCGCGACGCGGTCGGCGATTGCCAGAGCTTCCTCCTGGTCGTGGGTGACCAGGAGAGTGGTCACGCGCAGGTCCAGCTGGATGCGGCGGATCTCCTCGCGCAGTTGGTAGCGGACCTTGGCGTCGAGCGCGGACAGCGGCTCGTCGAGCAGGAGGACACGCGGTGAGATCGCGAGGGCGCGCGCCAGCGCGACTCGCTGCTGCTGCCCGCCCGACATCTGGTGCGGATACTTGTGCATGTGGTCGGCGAGACCTACCAGGTCGAGGAGCTCGCGGGCGCGGGCCAATCGGCCTTTGCCACGTTCGCTGCGCCCGCGCAGGCTGAGCCCGAATGCGACATTGTCCTGGGCGGTCATGGTGGGAAAGAGGCTGTAGGACTGGAAGACCATGCCCATGTCCCGGCGATTGACCGGGAGAGCGGATGCGTCGACGCCGTCGACGAGGACCTGTCCGCCGTCGGGTCGGTCGAAGCCGGCAAGGATGCGCAGCGCGGTCGTCTTGCCGCAGCCCGACGGCCCGAGCAGCGCCACCAGTTCGCCCGGCTCGAGGTTGAGATCGAGTCCGTCGAGCGCATTGACGCTGCCGAAGGCGCGGCGCACGCCGACGAAGCTGACGGCTGTGCCCTCGGTCGCGAGGAGAGCGTGGGGGTTCGTCATTATCATTCCTTTCGTAGACGTGCTTTTGATGTTCTGCCGGCAACCGCCACCGCAATAAGCAGCAGCGCCCACGTGAAGACCAAGCTGAGCAGGGACAGTGCGACTTGCAACTGGCCGTCGGTGGCACCGGACTGTGCGAGCCAGACCGGGAAGGTCGGGAAGATCAGGATTTTCGCGATCGTGTACTCGCCCATAACCAGAGCGAAGGCGAGGAAGGCGCCGTTGAGGATCGACGTGCGCAGAGCTGGGAGTACTACTCGCCAAAGCACGGTCGGCCACCGCGCCCCTAGGTTCTGGGCGGCCTCCACCAGGACTGTCACCTTCGAGCCGCGAAGTCCCGCGTCGAGGCTGCGAAAGGTGAACGGCAGGGCGACGACGACATACATCAGTGCGAGCACCAGTGGAAGCGACTTGTCTTGTAGCGCAGTGAAGAGCGACGAGATTTCGACGTACTCACTGCCGTTGCCCCAGCCGAGTACGCCGCGCACACCGACCACCAGGGCCACCGGAGGGATCACCAGCGGCAGCAGAGAGAACGCCTCGACGTAGCTGCGCATCTTCGGCAGCCTGAGGTGCACGATCAGCATCGTGGGCACCATGATCCCCAGCGTGATCGTCACCGCGATCACGCCGAGTAGTAGGGAACTCGTCATCGAGTCGGTGAAGCCGGGTGCGGAAAAGATTCGGGTGTATGCCGCCAGGTTGAGGCCGTCGGCGCCATCCACCGTGAACCAGAAGGCAACCAGCGCCGGACCGAGGAAGTAGATGGCCGCGATGGCGAGGACGATGCCGCGCCAATAGCGCACGGGTGGGGCGTTTTTGCTTGTGCGACGGCTTTTTCCGGATGCGACCGCACTATCGGCGATGTCGGACTTGGGTGCGTCGATCACTGCAACCATCGTGAACTCCTTCGCTGCATCAGCTGGTAGAGCAGGGTCAGGGGAACTACGACCACGATCATCGACAGTGCCAGGGCGGAGCCCAGATTCTCCTGTCCGGCAAGAACATTGCCGGACAGGGCACTGTCGATGCGCAGCGGCGTGATCGACAAGGTGCCGTTCGTGAGCGCCTCCGCCGTTGCGAACGAGGAGAATGCGGTGCAGAACAACAGCGCGAGGCTGCCGAGGAAGTGGGGCAGCAGGGCCGGGCCGGCGACGTAGCGCCAGTAGTGCCAGCCCTTCGCACCGAGGCCCTCAGCCGCCTCGCGCCACTCGGGGCGCAGGCCCTCGAGAGCCGGTGTGATGGTCAGGACCATCAGCGGGATCAGGAAGTACAGATATACGAACTGCACGCCGCTCTGTGAGTACAGGTCCAGCCTCAGGTCCTCGCGCAGCGACACCCCCAGGTGCTCCCGAACGAAGGAGGTGAGCACGCCGGCGTTGCCGATCGCCGCGACGAAGAGGAAAGCCAGGGGCAGTCCGCCGAAGTTGGCGAGGACGGCAGCACTGGTGGAGACCGTCCGCTGCAGCACGCCGCCGCGACTGGTGACTACCGCGTACGCGAGCACGAGGCCGAGCGCTGCCGCGATTACGGCGCTGATCAGCGACATCTTCGTACTGTTCCACAGTGCGTCCAGATACGGACCACTAAGCGCCGCAGTCATATTCGCGCCGCCAAAGGTGCCGACGCCGCCGTCGTCCTTGGCTTGGAAGGCAGAGTAGGCAATCACTGCGGTGGGAAGGATGAAGAAGACCGCGACGTAGCCGAAGAACGGCACCAGTCCCAGTCGACTCCACAGTTGAGTCGAACTGCTCTTCGTCTCGAGCCGGGTCGACGGTGGGCTCGTAGTTCTCATTACTCGACCGCGCCGGCCCAGGTCTGCGTCATCGTGTTCTTCGCAGCGGTGGACATTGCGTCCGTGGGGAATTCAGCTTTCACAGTGACGGCGGGCAGGTTGCCGGCGAGTGCCGGGTCGACGGTTCCGGCTTCTTCCATAGCCGGGAGACGCGCCGGGCGTGCGTATCCGGCGAGGTAGCCGTTCTGGCCCTCGTCGCTGTAGAGGTACTCCTGCCACAGGCGCGCGGCGGCGGGGTGCGGGGCTGTCGCGCTGACGGCCTGCGCGTAGTACGAACCGATGGTCGCGTCACCCGAGACTGCGACGGTCCACTGCACACCGGAGCTCGCCAGATCCTCGGTCTTCGCGGCGTTCAGGTAGTCCCAGTCGACGACGATGGGGGTCTCGCCGGATTCGATCGTCGCGGCGGTGGCCTTGACCGGGACGTAGTTTCCGGCGGCCTTGAGTTTGCCGAAGTATTCGATGCCGGGCGCAATGTCATCGACGGAGCCACCGTTGGCCAGGGCAGCCGACCAGACGGCCATCAGGGCTGAATTGCTCTTGAGGGGGTCGCCGGTCAGTGCGACCTTGCCCTTGTATTCGGGCTTGGCGAGGTCCGCGAACGACTCCGGACACACCTCGACCTTGGCCGCGTCGCAGCCGATCGAGATGTAGCCCCCGTAGTCCGCGTACCAGTCACCTTTGGCGGCTTTCTGCGACTCGGGAATGCTGTCCCAGGTTTCTACTTTGTACGGGGCGTACAGGCCCTCTTCAGCTCCGCTGATGGCGAACGCAGTACCGACGTCCACTGCATCTGGCGCGCGGTCCTGGCCGGCGAGGGACTTGATCGCGTTGACCAAGTCGGCGCTGCTGGCCTCCGGGTTGTCTACCGTGACCGCGATGCCGTACTTGGCGCTGAAGTTGTCCATCAGGTTGCCGTACCCGGCCCAATCACGGGGCAGGCCAATGAGATTCAGAGAGCCCTCCTCCTGTGCGGCGGCGATCAGGGCGTCCATCCCGCCGAGATCGGCAGCCGATGTCGCCGACGCTGCAGCAGTAGCGGGCGCATCACTCTTCTTGGTGCAGGCAGTTCCGGTGAGGGCCACTGTGCCTACCAAAAAGATCATTCCCGCTGTTCGAATCGTTGTACTACGCACGATGGACTCCAATCTGAATTCGCGTTCGCTGCCAGGTGGCAATCACGCGAAACAGACTTTGCGCGAGCAAGTTGTATAGCCAAGATATTCATCGGGTCTGCAAGATGAACGAGGACTGAACGTATCGAGTCCATCAGCCAACTGAACTGGCGCGCGTTGACGCTGCAGCGGTTTCCCAGTCGTCTTCGGACCCGCGGTAGGAGCTACCTCAGCGCGGCCCGGCCCGGAGCGCACCGAGGACCGTTTCCAACACCACGACGGCGCCAGGCTTGTCCAGCGGATCGTTACCGTTGCCGCATTTCGGTGACTGAATGCACGACGGACAGCCGGTCCGACACTCGCATGATTCGATGGCATCCTTCGTCGCGGCCAGCCATTCTCGGAGCGCGCTGTGCCCCCGGTCGGCGAATCCTGCACCGCCGTCGTAACCGTCGTATACGAAGATCGTGGGTAGCCCGGTGTCCGGGTGCAGGGCCGTCGATACGCCGCCGATGTCCCAGCGATCGCAGGTTGCGATGAGCGGAAGTAGGCCGATGGCAGCGTGTTCCGCGGCATGGAGTGATCCCGGGAATCGTTCCGCCGGTATCCCTCTGGCCTCGAGTAGCTCCGGTGTGATCGTGTACATCACCGCGCGTGTATCCAATGTCTGTTCGGGCATGTCGAGATCGATGGAATCGAGGACCTCGCCGGAGTGCAGACGTCGAAGATAGCCGACGACCTGATGGGTGACGTTCACCTGGACGAGTGCGGTGGTCACCTCGCCGAAATCCTGCTGCGAGTGCACCGCCGTGACCGCGATGTCGGTTCTCTCGCGGGCAGAGGTACTCCAGTCGGGCTGCTCCGGGTGGACGAGTGCGATTCCGTCCTCGAGATCCAGCTCGTCGACGACGAACGATTCACCCTGGTGAATGTGGACGGCGCCGGGATGCGCTGTGGCAGGGGCTCGGCCACCATCGACGGTTCCGAGCATGCGACCCGAGCCGCCGTCGACGATGGCGACCTGAACGCCGATGCCGCCGCGTATGTTCACGGCGGCATGCGGAGTCATCTTCTGGCCCTCGGGTGTGATGAACCATCCGTGCGGGCGTTTGCGGACCAGCCCGTCGGCAGCCAGGGCAGTGAGCACCGACTCGGCCTGCAGCTCCACTGCCTCTTCGGTGGTGATCGGTAATTCTGCTGCAGCGCACAGTATTTGCGGGCGGAGAATGTACGGGTTGGTCGGATCGGTGACCGTCGCCTCGATGGGCTTGTCCAGCAATGCTGCGGGATGGTGAACCAGGTACGTGTCGAGTGGATCGTCGCGGCCGACGAGGACGACGAGAGATCCCTCTCCTCGCCTTCCCGAGCGGCCGGCCTGCTGCCAGAACGAGGCGACGGTCCCGGGAAATCCTGCGACGATGACAGCGTCGAGACCGGCGATGTCGACGCCCAATTCGAGAGCGTTGGTGGTGGCGACCCCGAGCAAAGTGCCGTCGGAAAGATCCGACTCCAATTTCCGTCGATCGTCCGCGAGATATCCAGCACGATACGCGGCAACCCGAGCGGGTAGGTCTCGATCGACGTCGGCGAGCAGGCGTCGAGTGCCGAGAGCGGTGACCTCGGCTCCTCGCCTGGATCGGACGAATGTCAGTGTGCGAGCGCCTTCTATCATGAGGTCGGCCATGATGCGCGACGCTTCAGCGCCTGCCGACCGGCGAACCGGCGCCCCGTTCTCGCCCGTGATCGCTTTCAGCAGCGGCGGTTCCCACAGTGCCACTGTGCGAGGGCCGTGCGGAGATCCGTCCTCGGTGACCTGTGCGCAGTGAGCGCCGACGAGGCGGGTGGCCGCTGCTCCCGGATCGGCCGTCGTAGCACTCGCCAGAACGAAGGTGGGTGTGGCACCGTAGCGCGCGCAGATGCGTCGAAGGCGCCGAAGTACCAATGCGACATTGGAACCGAAAACGCCACGATAGTAATGGCATTCGTCGACGACTACGAATTTCAAGTTCCGCAAGAATCTCGCCCACCGCTCGTGCGCGCCGAGAATTCCGATGTGCACCATGTCCGGGTTCGTGAAAATCCAGCGTGCATTGGCGCGGGCCCACTGTCGGGTTTCGATGGGCGTGTCGCCGTCGTACGAGCTCGGGAAGACCTCACTCGATTCCGGTGCTTCGGTGCGTAACTCGTCGGTGATGGAGATGGTGCTGCGGAGTTGGTCTGCGCCCAGAGCCTTCGTCGGTGCCAGATACAGTGCCGTCGCGCGGGGCTCGTCGAGAAGCGTCGACAAGATCGGCATCTGGTATGCCAGTGACTTTCCCGATGCCGTACCGGTGGACAAGACGACGTGCTGACCGCCGATGGCGAGTGTCGCGGCGTGAGCCTGATGGCTCCACGGTCGGGTGATTCCTCGGGAAATCAGCGTGCGGCTTACTTCGGGCTTCAGCCACGACGGCCAGTCGACGAATTGCGAAGCCCGCCCCGGCAACTCCGCGATGTGGGTCAACGGGTCCTCACCGGAGGGGGTGCCGGCGAGCACTCGGTCCAGTAGTGCGCGACCGTAGCTCTGCTGTGGAACCGGTTGGGTCACGTGCTCTCCATACTTGAAAATCGAACGAACAGCATACATTTACGAGGGCTACGACCTGCGGTTTTCATGCTATCGGTCAGCAGGTCGATCACCTGCAGTGGGACGGTATCGCTGCTGGTGAAGGCACGCGACGGTGTCGTCGGTCGGCTCTGTGGTCATCAAGATCGACAAAATGTTCGGAAAGTGCGCATTCCGACTGTTGCGATTGCTGGGAACATGGTTCACTTGCCTTGGTCGCAGCTTCTGTGTTCGTTTCACGTTCACAGAAACTAATGTTGCGAACGGTGTGCTTTTCAGAGCGTTTCCTGAAGGGATCTCTGTTTTGCAGGGGTTCCTCGCGAGGGGGATTCAGGAAGTACAACGGTCGGAACCGGCCCGGCGGACTGTATGCGCTGTCCGCCGCATCCGGTGTTAGAAAGAGAAGGAACAGCATGGCACAGGGAACTGTGAAGTGGTTCAACGCCGAAAAAGGCTTTGGATTCATCGCACCAGAGGACGGGTCCGCTGACGTCTTCGTTCACTACTCCGAGATCCAGGGCAACGGATTCCGTACCCTCGAGGAGAACCAGCGCGTCGAGTTCGAGGTCGGCCAGGGCACCAAGGGGCCTCAGGCAACCGGAGTTCACGCGGTCTGATCGACAATCGCCCGCACTGCGGGTCGAGTCGACAATCGTCATCCCCCTCTTACGTTCCGCATTTTCTGCGAACGGCAAGAGGGGGATGAGTTGTTTTCGGGCAGACGCGTCATCTGCTCGGGCGAAACGCGCACATGAGGCGTCGGTTCTACCGGCAATGTCCTACTGTCCACACTGTGAACCAGCTGTCGTTCTTCTCCGCCGAGTCGTTGCCCCCGTCGGTGACCGACTTGAGCGGACTGCTGGCGTCGACCGGACAGGTCGTCGTGTCAGCTGCGGGCGCGCGTATCTCTGTCGTCGTCGACAGTGAATGGCGCGCCGAGGCGATCGCAGATCTGATCGCCGAGTGCGGGTTGGTCTCGGACTCGAGTCGGTCGGAGGAAGGTCGTCCACTAGTTCGTACGGCATCGGTCGCGGACCTGGCAGCGCTGGCCTCTCTGTGGACCAAGGGCGCGGTGAAGGCGATGCCACCCGGCTGGGTTCCTGGATCCCGTGAGTTACGGGCCTGGGTTCTGGCCTCCGGCAGGCCGGAGGCGGAGGGCGAACGTTACGTCCTCGGCCTCGATCCGCACGCTCCGGAAACGCATGCCCCGCTCGCGCAGGCCTTGATGCGTGCCGGAATCGCGCCGACCCAGATCGGCACTCGCGGTCCGATGCCGGGCCTGAGAATTTCCGGGCGCAGGCGCATGATGAGGCTGGTCGAGAACGTAGGCCCCCCTCCGGAAAACGCGGACGCTCGTGCCGGCTGGCCGCGCGCCGACTAGGTCGTTCAGAAGCCGATCTGCGAGAATTTCGACGGCGTATGTCACTCTGTTACCAGGCGGACCGAAAGAAAATGTCGGATTCGACCGGTAAAAATGCACACGGAGTGCTTCGAGTCAATGCACTAGGAAAGGTTCGGCAACAAGGTGGCAACACGGAATAACGGCACGGGGGACGGGTCCACCGGCAGCTCTGTTGAGCCGCGCCGTCTTGTCATCGTCGAGTCCCCGACCAAGGCGAAGAAGATTGCCCCGTACCTCGGTCCGAACTACGTGGTCGAGGCATCCGTCGGGCACATCAGAGACCTCCCACGTGGAGCGGCCGACGTGCCTGCCAAATACAAGGGTGAACCGTGGGCCAGGCTCGGCGTCGATGTCGATCACGACTTCGAAGCTCTGTACGTAGTGTCGCCGGAGAAGCGAAGCAAGGTCGCCGAGCTCAAGAGCCTGCTCAAGGACGCCGACGAACTCTACCTGGCCACTGACCCTGACCGTGAGGGTGAAGCCATCGCATGGCACCTCCTCGAGACCCTGAACCCGAAGATCCCGGTTCGACGGATGGTGTTCAACGAGATCACCAAACCAGCCATTCTGGCAGCGGCCGCCGACACCCGTGAACTCGACCAAGACCTCGTCGACGCGCAGGAAACCCGACGAATCCTCGATCGCCTGTACGGCTACGAGGTCAGTCCGGTCCTGTGGAAGAAGGTCATGCCGAAGCTCTCGGCGGGCCGTGTCCAGTCCGTCGCGACTCGCATCATCGTGCAGCGTGAGCGTGACCGGATGGCGTTCCGCACAGCCGAGTACTGGGACATTTCGGCGACACTCGACGCCGGAGCCGATGCGGCACCGCGCAGTTTCGGTGCCCGTCTGGTCAACGTCGATGGCAATCGTGTCGCGTCGGGTCGAGACTTCGGAGCCGACGGCAAGCTCAAGACCGACGCCGTGACCGTTCTCGACGAACCACGTGCGCGCAGGCTCGCCGACGCACTTCAAGGCGTCGACCTGACCGTCGCGTCTGCCGAGGACAAGCCGTACACCCGCAAACCGTACCCACCGTTCATGACCTCGACGCTGCAGCAGGAAGCCGGCCGCAAACTGCGTTTCAGCTCGGAACGAACCATGCGCGTTGCGCAGCGGTTGTACGAAAACGGCTACATCACCTACATGCGTACCGACTCCACGAACTTGTCGGAGTCCGCGATTGCAGCCGCACGGGCTCAGGCAACCGATCTGTACGGTGCGGAATACGTCCATCCGTCGCCGAGGCAGTACACACGCAAGGTCAAGAACGCGCAGGAGGCGCACGAGGCCATCAGGCCTGCGGGTGACGTCTTCCAAACGCCCGGCCAGCTTCATTCGGCGCTGCAGACCGACGAGTTCCGTCTGTACGAGCTGATCTGGCAGCGCACGGTCGCATCGCAGATGGCGGATCTTCGCGGCACGACTCTTACTTTGCGCATCACCGGAACAGCAGGCACCGGCGAAGAGTGCACGTTCTCCGCGGCTGGTCGCACCATTACTTTCGCAGGCTTCTTGAAGGCCTATGTCGAAAGTGTCGACGACGAGGCCGGCGGCCAGTCCGACGACGCAGAATCCAGACTCCCTGCGTTGAAGGCCGGGCATGCGGTGACCGCTACCGCGCTCGATCCGGATGGGCACACCACCAACCCGCCGGCACGGTATACCGAGGCTTCGCTGATCAAGACCCTCGAAGAGTTGGGGATCGGTCGACCGTCGACGTACGCCTCGATCATCAAGACCATTCTCGACCGCGGATACGTCTACAAACGTGGCAGCGCATTGGTGCCGGCGTGGGTGGCGTTCTCGGTCGTCGCACTCCTCGAGACGCACTTCGGTCGACTCGTGGACTTCGACTTCACCGCCGGGATGGAGGACGATCTCGACGCCATCGCCGGTGGTCGCGAACGTCGCGGTGATTGGCTCAACAGCTTCTACTTCGGTGGCGACACCGGCGCCGAAGGTTCTGTCGCGCGTTCTGGCGGACTGAAGAAGATGGTCGGCACCAACCTCGAGGACATCGACGCTCGCGAAATCAACTCGATCAGGCTGTTCGACGACAGCGAGGGACGCGAAGTTCACGTACGCGTCGGCCGCTACGGTCCCTATCTCGAGCGGATGGTCCGCAACGACGACGATCCCGATGGGGATCCGATCTCGCAGCGCGCCAACCTGCCCGACGACCTTCCCCCCGACGAGCTGACGCTCGAGTTCGCGGAAAAGCTGTTCGCGACCCCGCAGGAGGGCCGCAAGCTCGGCGCCGACCCACTCACCGGCAACGACATCGTCGCGAAAGAAGGCCGTTTCGGTCCTTACGTGACGGAGATACTGCCCGAGCCGCCGGCCGAACCGACACCTCCCGAGCCGGACATCGTTCCGATTCCGCAGGGCGAAGACGGTGGCGGCGGCACCAAAACTGCAGTCAAGAAGGCTGCCGCGAAGAAGGCGCCCGCCAAGAAGGCCGCGAAGAAGGCCGCCGGCCCGAAGCCGCGCACAGGCTCACTACTCAAGTCGATGGACCTCGCGACCATCACGCTCGACGACGCGCTCAAGTTGCTGTCGCTGCCGCGAGTGGTCGGCGTGGACCCCGAGTCGAAAGAGGAGATCACCGCTCAGAACGGCCGCTACGGCCCGTACCTGAAGAAGGGCACCGACTCTCGTTCGCTCACCGACGAGGAACAATTGTTCACCGTTACGTTGGAAGATGCGCTCAAGATCTACGCTGAACCGAAGCGTCGCGGACGTCAGGGTGAGGCGAAGCCACCGCTCCGCGAGCTCGGGATCGACCCGGTCAGCGAAGCGCCGATGGTCATCAAGGACGGCCGATTCGGACCGTACGTGACCGACGGTGAAACCAACGCCAGCCTGCGCAAGGACGACGACGTCGCCGACATCACCGACGATCGTGCGTCGGAGTTGCTGGCGGACAGGCGTGCTCGTGGCCCGGTGAAGAAGAAGGCCACCAAGAAGGCGACGACCAAGAAGGTCACCGCAACGAAGACTGCGGCCAAGAAGGCACCGGCGAAGAAGGCTGCAGCCAAGAAGGCGCCCGCGAAAAAGGCCGCGGCGAAGAAGGTTGCCGCAAAGAAAACCGTCGCGAAGAAGACGCCGCCGGCTGAGGGTTAGCCGCCTGCCCCCTTTTTGCTTGAATGGTCCATTCATGTTGTCTGCCAACGTGAATGGACCATTCAAGCTATCTGTCAGCTTGAATGAACCATTGAGGCGACGGGTCCGAAAGTTGTAGACATCCGCCATGTGCGTAACCGCCCCGGCTGCTCAATCGGCGGTGACTACGCCCGCCAGAAAGATGTCGATACCCGCGAGAAATTGTTCACGGTCGTCGTGTTCGCGTAGCTGCGGTGATACCTGATGCAGGAACGGAAACTTCGCGGGATCGAGCTGTGTCCACCGATCGGCGATACTGCCGAGGAATGTCGATCGGTCGGTTTCCCTGGTGAGAAGCTTTGCGACCGCTGCATGTTGGGCCGCAAGTCCGATGATGTAGTTCAGTACCGCGGAGACCGCGTCGAACTGTGCGTCTTGTGGAACTTTCAGTGCCCGAAGCTGTCGGCCGATCCCGTCGATGATCTGGGTGACAGCCGGTTGCCAGGGTTCGCCGGCCAGTTGGGTGCCCGCCCATGGGTGGGCGTCGATGGCGTCGAACAGTCCCGAGGCCATCGCGCGGATTGCCTCTCTGGGGTCTTCCTCGCCGACCGTCACTGTCACTGCGTGGGTGATGACGTCTTCGGTGGCTGCGGTAAGTAGGTCGCGTTTGTTGTCGATGTGCCAGTAGATCGCGCCGCTTCCGGTGCTCAGGCGGAGGGCGAGCGCGCGGAAGGTGAGCGCTGCCTCGCCGTCGGCGTCGAGGATGTCGATCGCGGCCTCGACGATGCGTTCCTTGGAGAGCTTCGGTTTGGTGGCCATGCCCTATCTTGACATGTTTGGAACGTTGTTCCATCATTGTGGAACAACGTTCCATAGAAGGGGTAGGACTTGAAATTCCAAGTAACCATCGTCGGCGCGGGGCTAGGCGGGCTCGTCCTCGCTCGCGTGCTCCACACGAACGGGATCTCCGCGGTCGTCTATGAGTCCGACGCCTCCCCTCAGGCCCGCACCCAGGGCGGGCAGCTCGATATTCACGTCGCCGACGGGCAGGCGGCGCTTGCCGAGGCCGGTCTCACGGACCAGTTCCAGGCGATCATTCACGAGGGTGGCGAAGCGACGCGTGCGGTCGACGCACAGGGCGTGGTGCTGTACGAAGACAAGGACGTCGGCAACGGAACCCGCCCCGAGGTTCTTCGCGGCGATCTCCGACGAATCCTCATCGAATCCTTGCCCGACGGCACTGTTCAGTGGGGAAGGAAGCTCGCGGGCGTCACGTCCCGCGGTGACGGCACGCATGAACTGGCATTCACAGACGGGTCGACGGTTGTCACTCCATTTCTCGTGGGCGCAGACGGTGCCTGGTCACGGGTGCGGCCTCTACTCTCGGATTCAATACCGGAATACTCCGGCGTTACTTTCGTCGAGACCTATTTGACCGACGTCGACGAAAGGCACTCTGCCGCCGCCGCGGCCGTCGGCAGTGGTGCGATGTTCGCGCTCACCCCCGGTAAAGGGATTTCGGTGCACCGCGAGGCAGGGGACATTCTGCACACCTACGTTCAGCTGAAGCGATCCGAGGATTGGATCGCCCAAATCGACTTCTCCGACGACACCGCACCGCGCCGGATCGCAGCCGAATTCGAAGGCTGGGCACCCGAACTCACTTCACTGATCACCGATGGTGAGGCCCCGCCGGTTGCGCGGATGATCTACACGCTCCCGAACGAGCACCGATGGAATCGCGTTCCTGGTGTGACGCTCCTCGGTGACGCGGCGCATCTCATGCCGCCATCCGGCGACGGCGCGAACCTGGCGATGTTCGACGGTTCCGAGCTGGGGAAGTCGATCGCCGCACATCCGGGTGATATCGAGGCAGCGCTGACGGCCTACGAGGGGGAGCTGTTCCCGCGCAGCGCAGCAGTCGCCGCCGAGGCACACGAGACGTTGGATCTGGTTATCGGCGACAGCGCACCCTTCGGGCTGATCGAGCTCATTTCGGGTGCAAGCTAGCACTAGCACTAGCACTAGCACTGGCGCGGGCCCAATGCCGGCAGTGATGGGAGCTCTTGGGTGTTCAGTACTGTTGTCTGCCAACGTGAATGGACCATTCAAGCTATCTGTCATCTTGAATGAACCATTCAAGCGGATGGGTGCCGATCGAACATGACTGGGTAACGCTGGAACCAGCGGGGCGTTCGCTACGTCCAAGTGGGTGTGAGGAAGAAACTAGCTGCAGCTGCATGCTGTCTACTCGTGTTGTCGGGGTGCGCTCGATCGGTCGAGGGTAAAGCTGTCGTCGAGGACCCGTGGCATGGGCAAGGCCAATCGAGTTCGGCGACGCCGCCGACGACCGAGGCGGTAACTTCTGCGGAGTTCGACCCATGCGATTTCGACGAAATCACGCTGACGGTAGCGGTAGGGGTGGATCCGGAGACGGTCGTGCCGATGTCGGGCGGGTGCGTCTGGACGGGTGAGGATGTTGCATTCACTGCCACGGTCAAGGCAGGACTGCCGCTGGATTCGATCGAGACGACATCCGGCATCACCGATTTGTCTTCCATCGACGTAGGCGCGCGAACAGTTCAGATCTTCGTGTTCAAGGGCGACTCCTGTGTGGCCTTGGTCGATATCGACGGCCGAGCACTTCAGCTGACGATGATGGAGAAGGACTTCAGCTCGTTCTGCATCAGATTGAGGGTGGCGACGAGAATGCTTCTGGAGGACATCTAGGTCGGGTGGCCCGTTCATCCGGCAGTACCGCGATCGTCTACGGCGTCGTAGTCGACGACTAGGATCACCACCCATGGCAGGAGTATTCGATCGGCTGATCGGCCAAGAGGACGTCGAGTTGCAGCTGACCACTGCAGCCGTCGGTGCACGCAATGGCGATACCGGGTCCGCCATGACTCACGCCTGGCTTTTCACCGGGCCTCCCGGCTCGGGTCGTTCGGTGGCCGCACTGTGTTTTGCCGCAGCCCTCCAATGCACGTCGGAAGGTTCACCGGGCTGCGGCGAGTGCCATGCCTGTTCGACGACGATGGCAGGAACCCACGGCGATGTTCGACGCATCATCCCGCAGGGGCTGAGCATCAGCGTCAAGGAAATGCGCGACATCGTCTCGATAGCGTCCAGACGTCCGAGTACCGGCCGGTGGCAGATCGTCGTGATCGAGGACGCCGACCGGCTCAGCGAGGCCGCCGCCAACGCGCTGCTCAAGGTCGTCGAGGAACCGCCGACGCGGACCGTCATGCTGCTGTGTGCGCCGTCGACCGATCCGGAGGATATGTCGGTGACACTGCGGTCGCGCTGCCGCCACATCCCATTGGTGACGCCCACCGCGTCGGCCATCGCAGGAGTGCTGCAGACACGCGACAAGCTGGACCAGAAAACAGCGGAGTGGGCCGCGTCGATCAGTGGCGGGCATGTCGGCCGCGCTCGACGTCTCGCCAAAGACGAGGATGCCCGTGCTCGACGGATGCGTGCGCTCGGGCTCGCATCAGCCGCCGCTCGCCCCACACAGGCTTATCTTGCAGCCGAAGAGATGGTGAAGGCCGCCGAAACGGAAGCAGCGGAGATCAGTGCTGCGCTCGACGGCGTCGAGATGGAGGAGCTTCGCACCGCATTGGGTGCAGGCGGCACCGGCAAGGGCGCCGCGGGCGCGCTACGCGGGTCTGCAGGGGTCATCAAGGAACTCGAAGCGCGGCAGAAGTCGCGCCGCACCCGCAACGTGCGCGACTCGTACGACCGCGCACTGATCGATCTCGCCGGCCTGTACCGCGATGCGTTGGCCCGCTCGTACGGGTCGACGGCCGTGCTCAATCACCCTGACATGGCTGAACAGATCGAACGGATGGCCAAAGGTGCCTCACCGGAGGCGCTGCTGAAGAGCATCGAGGCCATTCTGCGCTGCCGTGAGTCCCTGGCTCTGAACGCCAAACCGAAGTTCGCCGTGTACGCCATGGTGGCGTCGTTGGGTTCGGCGCTGCGCTGACCCCATCGCCTGGGTGTTTCATCGAGGCTGGCCCATCGCTTCAATGGTTCATTCAGGCTGACAGATAGCTTGAAGTGGCCATTCAAGCAGCCGATTTTCATTTGGGCGGGATGCTCCGTTAGACTCACGATCGCCGAAAGGCACGCCGCCTTAGCTCAGTCGGTAGAGCATTTCACTCGTAATGAAAAGGTCAAGAGTTCGATTCTCTTAGGCGGCTCCGAGACGGAAAGCCCCTCACCAGCAAGCCGGTGAGGGGCTTTTTCGTGGGTCGACCCGGGCACGGCCAGATCGGCCGGCGACGTCGGAACGCGGTCGCCTGACATATTCGGACCTCCGATACGGCTTGTGTAGCCAATCGCCAAGCTGTGACCGAGGGCAGGGACACACCCACCAGTCGGCTCTACCCGCCTGCTTCGCTCACGAGGCGCGGTTTCAGCTGTGAAAACCATGGAGGGCACATTCGGGCCGAAGAGCCCTCTCGACCACGGCAGGTTCGCCCTGATCGGGGCCGTATCCGATCAATGTCGTCGATATTGGCGGCTATCCCGTCAATATTTCGACAGGAAACGATTCGAAGCCGATGGCCCGTGCGAGTCTCGAGCGATGAGACATTCAGTGATACTCGGGCACCGTGGGGCCGTATCGGCAACCCCACGGCCGGCGCGAAACACCGAAAAGCACAAGCTTTCCGTTGCAACAGGATTGGCGGGGTTGTCGCTCGACGCGATGGCCTCGGTGTCGTATGGCCCCGAGGCCATCGTGCTGGTTCTCGCCCTCGCCGGTGGTGCCGGTATCGGGTTCACTTTGCCGGTGACCATCGCGATCGCGGTGTTGCTTGCGGTTCTGGTGGCGTCGTACCGTCAGGTGATCGCTGCGTTTCCCCAAGGTGGTGGTGCCTACGCCGTCGCGAAGAAGCATCTGAGTCCTCGTGCAAGCTTGGCGGCCGCCGCGTCGTTGATCGTGGATTACACCCTCAACGTCGCGGTGTCGATCGCCGCTGGTGTGGCGGCTTTGACCTCGGCTTTCCCCGCACTGCTTCCTTATACGGTCTGGATTGCGCTGGCGATACTCGGTGGGATCACTGCGTTGAACCTACGTGGAATCGCGGAGTCGGCGCGGGTGTTCATGCTCCCGACTGCGATCTTCGTCGTGAGTATCTTCACCGTCATCATTGCGGGACTGTTTCGTGATCAGCCCGCCGCGGTCGCGACTCCGTTTCTCGCCGACAATGCACATTCGATCGGTATTCTTCTTCTCCTCAAGGCATTTTCGAGTGGCTGTGCTGCACTGACAGGTGTCGAAGCGATCGCGAATGCGGTACCGAGCTTCAAGACGCCTCGGGTGCGCAATGCTCAGCGCGCCGAGGTCGTCCTTGGAATTCTGTTGGGCACCATGCTGATCGGGCTCGCGGTGCTGATCGAGAAGTTCTCCTTGACGCCGGTGCACGGTACGACGGTCCTATCGCAGCTCACCTCCGCATCACTCGGAAATGGTGTGGGCTACTACGTCGTGCAATTCTCCACGGTGATACTTCTTGCACTGGCAGCGAACACCTCGTACGGCGGACTTCCCAACCTGATGCGACTTCTCGCCGAGGACAATGTGCTTCCGCATCGCTTCAGTCGAAAGTCGCGACGAGAAGTCTTCACCTACGGCGTTCTGTCCCTCGGTGGCGTAGCGGCACTGCTGCTCCTCGCCTCCGGCGGACACATGAACACGTTGGTCCCGCTGTTCGCCATCGGAGTGTTCATCGGATTCACCCTCGCTCAGTTCGGCATGGTGCGGCATTGGCTGGCCGAGCGCACTCCAGGCTGGAAGTGGCGCTTGGCGCTCAACGGTTTCGGTGCACTGCTGACGGCCGTGGCCGCTGTGGTGACCACCGCAATGAAGTTCACCGAGGGAGCGTGGCTGATCGCGCTTGCCCTGCCGGCACTGATCCTCGGGATGGAACGCATTCGAGGTGCGTACACGCACATCGGCACACGACTCACTACCGTCGACGGTGTCGAGTTCTCCCGCGGCGTCCGAGTCAAACCTGCTGTGCTGGTTCCGGTAGCGGAACTCACGGCACTGTCCGTGCGGGCGATGGCTGCAGCGACTGCCATGTCATCGGAGCTGATCGCGATTCACGTGTGCATGGGCGAGGAGTCGACGGCCGACTTCACGCATCGCTGGGAAACCCGCTATCCCGATTCGCATCTGATCGTCATCGAAGACACCGAAAACTCGGTTGGGCTGTCCCTTGCCCGGTATATCCGGACACACTTCCCACATCAGGAAACATTCGCGGTGGTCGCCACCATCGACCCGGCCACCAGATGGCACAAGTTCCTGCCTAGTCAACGCACCGACGAAATCGCCGGTGTACTGCGCAAACACACCGAAGCGGTGGTGTGCCAGATACCGGTCCGCATCGATCCTGCAGACCGATACCGCCCCTTGCACGCCTGACGACCAAGTCGCCGCAGAGAACCTCTGCGAATCGGCGCGCTACCGCCACCCGAGTGCTGGGGCAACTTCGGTGAGTAGCGCGTCGAGAACGTGGGCGCAGTAGTCGACGCCCAGTTGATTGGGGATGGTCAGCAGCAGGGTATCGGCGGCAGCGATGGCCTCGTCCTCGGCCAGGTCCGCGATGAGTCGATCAGGCTCTCCGGCATATGTTTTGCCGAAGCGGGCTTTGCCGCCGTCGAGGTAACCCACTTGGTCTCGGCTGGTGCCTTCGCGGCCGAAGTAGGCGCGGTCGAGATCGCTGACGATGGGAAAGATGCTGCGGCTGACCGAGACCCGGGGTTCGTGTGCGTGGCCTGCGTCGGACCAGGCTTTACGGAATCGAACGATCTGCTCGGCCTGGAGTTGATGGAACGGGACTCCGGTGTCTTCGCTGAGGAGTGTCGAACTCATCAGGTTCATGCCCTGCTCGGCAGCCCATTCGGCGGTCTGCCGCGTGCCGGCCCCCCACCAGATTCGGTTGCGCAGGCCCGCGGAGTGCGGCTCGAGACGCAATAGTCCGGGAGGATTGGGGAACATCGGCGACGGATTCGGTTCGGCGAATCCCTTGCCTTCCAGTAGCTCGAGGAACTGTCGGGTGTGCGCGCGAGCCATCGCCGCGTGGTCGGACCCGTCCGGCGGCGTGTGCCCGAAGTAGCGGTATCCCTCGATGACCTGCTCGGGCGATCCCCGGCTGATCCCGAGCTGAAGCCGGCCGCCCGAGATGAGATCCGCGGAACCGGCGTCCTCGGTCATGTAAAACGGGTTCTCGTAGCGCATGTCGATGACACCCGTGCCGATCTCGATCTTGCTCGTTTTGGCACCGACTGCCGCGAGTAGCGGGAACGGTGAAGAAAGCTGGTTGGCGAAGTGGTGGACGCGGAAGTAGGCACCGTCGGCACCCAGTTCCTCGGCAGCAACGGCGAGATCGATGGATTGCAGTAGGACGTCGGAGGCCGATCGAGTCTGCGACTGCGGATTTTCCGTCCAGTGGCCGAAGGACAAGAACCCGATGTTCTTCATACGCGTCTACTTCCTCGAAGTCCGGCAAAAGATGAATGCAATCCCCAACATACACAGGTTAGGTTCTAGCTTCAACCAAAGTTACTCACAGCCTTGTAATTCAGATTTACCCTTCTCTAGCAGGGGTAATGGTGACGAGCTTCAGATCTATCCACAAGCCATCCACAGCCTGAAGGCCTTGGTCCTCGAGTTATCCACAGTTTCATCCACACCCTGTTAGTGCATATGTTCGAAACAGAAATATCGGCAGGTATCGAGTGGAGTTTTCGCACTAAACGGCATGACGCACCTGCCGCACTCGCGACACAAGACCCCCAGCGACTACGGCTTGGCCGATGAACAGCGCGAGAGGCAGCATCAGCAACTCCCATCCTGTCGTGGCGAAGTAACCCGCCCAGAGAACGATCGCGAAAGCGATTGTGCAGGTGATGATCTGCCCGGCAGCCATGGTTGCGGCTGTGTATTGTCCGGCGCGCACCACGCGCGGAAGCACAACGGCCCCCGTGACTGCTCCGATCAGCGAAGCAACTACGCCGACCACCGTTGGAAACACCACCATCAGCTCGAACAGCGGCCCCGGTTCGATCACACCGGAGACCACCAGCTGAGGTACGCAGTACAGCAAGACCAACATCGTGCAGAGCACCGTCAGGGCCGAAAGGTACGTCAGTGTCACCTTCACGATCAGGTCGCTTTTCGTAAAGCTTGGTGCCACGCACTCGTCATGCCCCACGATCTCATGCTTCGAGTGGGTCGCATGGACACCTGGTCGGACTCGTCACCGTTCTCTCGAATCCCGACTAGCCGGCGGTGATCGCGGCTTACGGCGAAACGAGAGTCAGAAGTTCTTCCTCAGCCGCATCCCGAAAGGGCGACCGTCCGGATCGACGAACAACCGGTATGCCAGCGATGCGAGCCGTTGCTGCCATTCCGCTGGCACCTCGATGTTGTGTGCGCGCAACCTACCCGCAGGCCGTGGTGCCGCCCCCGGTGCGCGGTGCCAGGCGTCGAGACGATCGGCACTCGCACCGACAGCGTCGAAGAACGAGCCGAGATCGAGAAGATCCGCGTCGTCCCCTGGTGCGCGATCGAGGTGCTCACGTATCAACTCGAGGCGTAGTGAACGTGCGAATACCCGGGCATGATCGCCTTGACCGCCCGGGTCGATCGGCTCGCGTCGGTCGACGTCTTCGTCGATGATCGCGGCTGTCAACTCCGAATCATGCGTCCACGAGCGGCGATTGAAGTTGTCAGAGCCCACGGCCGCCCAGACGTCGTCGATGATGCAGACCTTCGAATGCACGTACACGGGTATGCCGCGGTCATTCTCCAGATCCAGCACCAATACTCTCTCGCCGCCCGCGTCACGAATGACATCGAGCGCCGCCGAGTGACCGAGCAGCGCCGACGGGATGGTGATCGCGCTGTCGTCGTCGAGATGCTTCGGTACGACGATGACGAGGCGAAGGTCGGGAGAACGCCGTAGTGCAGCGGCGAAGACCCGCGCGACGTCGACCGACCACAGGTACTGATCCTCCACGTACACCAGCTGGCGAGCGCGGCGAAGGGCTTTCGCATACGCGCGCGCGGCACTGCGCTCACCTTTGGTGGCGAACGGATATGCCGGTCGGCGGCGGGGGTACGTCCGAAGTAGCTGCACCGAGCACGAGCCCAGCGGCTCGGGGCCGGCCGGTGATTCCGGGAGCTCCGAAGGCGCGCGCGTCACTCCCCGGAGAATGTCCGGAAGAGCGTGCCAGGGCAGTCGTGACAGTGCAGCGGGGTCCTCCCAGCGTTCTCGAAATACGTCCTCGACGTCGCGGACCGCGGGGCCCTCGAGCTGCACCTGCATGTCGTGCCACGCGGGAGTCTCGCCGTACTCCGGTGGAAAGGGCCGACTGACGGGGTCGCCGAAGTGATCGGCGTCGTCCCGGCGGGCGCGTGCGAGATCGATGCCCCCGACGAACGCGACATCCTGAAGATCTTTGCTGACGTAGCGAATGACGACGAACTTTTGATGGTGGCTCCCCAGCATCAGAACTCGCTGGTCGAGGATGACCTCGCCGCCAGACTCTGCCAGTCGCTCGGCGAGCTTGCGGTTCTTCGGTCCCGTGAACCCGAGAGTCTCGATGTGCGAGCGCCACACCATGCCTTTGACGATCCCGCCGCGCTCGGCGACGCCGGACAGCGCATCGTCGACTGTTTCGCCGTCGTCGGTGAGGAGCTGATCCGGATCGCCGCGCCAATCGGTGAAGAAGACCAGATCGTCACGCCCAGCTTTGGACAATGCCTCGGCGAGCTGCGCGAAATAGGTCTTCCCGTGTACCAGCGGCGTGACGCGATTGCCCTCGGTCCACGCCGCGATCCGGGTATCGGGATTGTCGCGTTCCTCGGCACTCAGGAACCACGGATGGGCCGAATCGAAATCGCGAACTTCGTCGTCGAGTGCGGTGATACTGCGTCCGAGTCGCTTCGCCACCACGTCGATCATGCGGCGTGCCCGCTGCGTCATCACGGACGAGATTCTGTCAGAGCCCGCCGCGAGATGCCGCATCCGGTGTGCCGCCGTCCCGGGTCGGTCTTGCTCAGGTCGTCGGGTTGAACTCGGGCTGATCGACGATGCGTAACCATGACCCGTCGGGCTGCCGCTGTACGACCTGCGCACGTGCGCCTGCTCCGTCCTTCGGTGCTGTGGACGTCAGCGCAATGTCACCGTGAAGGAGCGTCGGGAGGCCGTCCTCCGCTTCGAAGTGCGGACCGTGTGCAAGAACCGATGCCCACAGTTCTTCGATCGCGACGCGTCCGACGGTTGTTTTTCCTGTGGGATAGGCCATGACTGCATCCTCGGCGTACAACGCGGCGACCCCTTCGGCATCGCCTGCGTTGGACCGCTCGACGAAAAGTCGGGTGATGTCTTCCGGGGTGAGTGCTTTCTCTCGTGTCATGTCTCCAGGTTGCGCGTGCGCGAACCAGAAGTCCAACAGATTGTAGCGATCGAAACTAGAATTCCAAGTTATGGAGTTACGTCAACTGGAATACTTCGTGGCAGTAGCGGAAGAGGCGAACTTCACCCGTGCTGCGGAACGGGTGAAGGTCAGTCAGTCCGGCATCAGTGCCCAAATCCGTGCACTCGAGCGCGAGGTCGGCGCACAACTGATCGATCGCAGCAGCCGTGTCGCGACGCTCACGGTCGCAGGCAAGGCAGCGATCGAACATGCTCGGACCGCCCTGAAATCTGCTGCAGACCTTCAGGTTTCCGTCGACGAGGTCCACTCGCTGGTTCGGGGCCGCGTAAGCGTCGGCATGGTGACTGCGTGCACCGTTACCCCGATGTTCGACGCGCTGGCCGACTTCCACTTCGAGTATCCCGGCGTCGATATCTCATTGGCCGAGGGTAATTCGGACGATCTGATCGCAAAAATACGATCGGGTGCACTCGACCTGGCCCTCGTCGGCACCGCCTCGGCCCCACCCGAGGGGCTCGATTCGTTGGTCATCATTGCCGAAGGACTTGCAGCGTGCGTCCCCCCACAACACCCACTCGCATCCGAGATCACAGTGAGCCTGAGGCAGGCCTCCGCTCATCGAATCGTCTGCCTGCCCACGGGCACCGGAATTAGAGCGGTCTTCGACGACGCCTGCGCAGACCAGGGCATCGTCGCCGACATTGCGTTCGCCGCGAGCGCCCCAGCTGCAGTCGCGGACTTGGCCGCGCGCGGCATGGGCGTCGGGATACTCAGTCGATCTATGGCATCTGCCTTCACCGATCAGTTGATTGCAGTGCCGATATCCGGCCTCACCATCGACGCTGTTCTCGCTCTGGTGTGGTCGGACAGGCCGAGCGCAGCAGTAAAGGAACTGGTCGCCGGCATGCGAAGACGTTTCGCTTAGCTGATGCTGAGCCGCCGGGCCAGCCTCAGTTCAGCGAGGTGATGTGCTCGCGGGCGAACGGGATGCGGTCGTCGAGACGTCCCTGCTGAACCTTGTTGACCCATTCGGGGTCGGACAGTAATGCCCGGCCGACGGCGACGATGTCGAACTCTCCGCGCGCGAACTGCGCGAGCAGTGGGTCGAGGCTGGTTGTTGCGGCGGTGGAATTTTTGCCCCACGCACCGGTGAATACCTGGTCGAGGCCGACCGAACCGACTGTGATGGTCGGCAGTCCGGTGATCGACTTCGTCCAACCGGCAAGTCCGCGTTCGCCTTCCACGCCGGACAGCTCAGGGAAGGCGGGCTCCCAATGACGTCGTGTAGAGGGGTGCAGAACATCGACACCGGCGTCGACCAGCGGAGCGAGGATGCGTTCGAGTTGCTGGGGAGTCTGGGCCAGGCGGGCATCGTAGTGTCCCGATTTCCACTGCGAGAATCGGTAGACGATCGCGAACTCCTGCCCGACGGCAGCGCGAATGGCTGCGACTACCTCGGCAGGGAATCGGGTACGGGCTTCCAGCGAACCGCCGTATCCGTCTTCGCGAGTGTTGGTCTGCTCCCACAGGAACTCATCGAGAAGGTACCCGTGCGCACCGTGGAGTTCGACGCCGTCGAATCCGGTCTCCTTGGCGTTGACCGCGGCATCGACCCAGATCTGCTTCTGCTCTTCCAGATCGGCGTCGGTGAACGCTCGGCCGACCGGCGAGCCGTCGAGAGCGATTCCTGACGGGCTGACGGTGACGACGTCGGGGTTGAACCTCGGCGTCGCGCCTCGTTCGACACCGAGATGCCATAGCTGAGGGATGATCGCGCTGCCCTCGGCGTGTACTGCGTCGACGACGCCTTTCCAGCCTTCGAGGCTTTCGTCGCCGTGGATGTGGGGGACTCGGGAGTCCGGGCCTGCTGCCGGGTCGGGGATCAGCGTGCCCTCGGTGATGATCAGCGAGGTTCCACCTGCGGCCCGCTTGCGGTAGTACTCGGCGACATTTTCGCGGGGCACTCCGCCTGGAGAGAACGCGCGTGTCATCGGTGCCATCGCGAAGCGATTGCGCAACTTCAAGGACTTCACCTCGATGGGGGTGAAGAGTCCGGCTGCGTCGAGGTCGAGGTCGAGGTTGCTCACTGCGGGTTGGGTCACGTAGCGGTCCAACTACTAGGGCGTGGCCGCTATTCCTTCGGGCGGCAATCTGCGACGGGGAGCGTGCTATACCTGGGTGATGAAGGTTACAGGCAAGGTCGCGATCGTCACCGGTGGTGGCGGAGGAATCGGTGGAGCGCTCGCCGAGCGACTGGTCGTAGAAGGTGCCCGTGTGGTCGTGTCCGATCTGAATGCAACCGCTGCTTCGGAGGTCGTCTCCCGTATCGAGCAGACAAGTCCGGGCGCGGCGGTATCTCTCGGCGGGGACGCGTCGGTAGTCGAGGACATCACTGCACTCATTGCGCTCGCCGAGGATACTTTCGGCCCGGTAGACCTTTATTTTGCGAACGCCGGGATCGGCGGCGCACCGGGATTGGAAGCCAGCGAGGCAGACTGGGATCTGTCGATCGACGTCAATCTTCGTGCGCACATCAGAGCTGCGCAGCTCCTGGTGCCCACCTGGATCGAACGCGGTGAGGGATACTTCGTCAGTACCGCTTCCGCTGCAGGGCTGCTCACTCAAATCGGTTCTGCCACATACTCGGTCACCAAACATGCCGCCGTCGGCTTCTCGGAGTGGCTCAATGTTACCTACGGAGATCGTGGCATCCGAGTCAGCTGCCTGTGTCCCATGGGCGTCAACACCAAGCTGTTGTACGAGGGACAGGAGTCCGGAAGTGCCTTGGGTGCTGCCGCGACCAAGGCAGTGTTGGCCGCCGGTGACGTCCTCGAACCGGCCGATGTCGCCGAGATCGTGCTCGCCGCGATGGACGCCGAACAATTCCTGATCCTCCCGCACGCCAACGTGTTGGACATGTACCGCAACAAAGGATCCGATTACGACCGGTGGCTTCGTGGAATGCGCCGCTACCAAACCGCCCTCACGGGCGAAAACAACTGAGGGGAAACACGTGTCGTTCTTCGAAACTACCGACCGGGCCAAGAAGTACGAAACCGACCTGCTCGAGTTCATGGACTCGCACATCTACCCGGCCGAGGCCGTGTACAGCGAACAGATGCGAGAACTCGGCGATCCACACGGTCAACCTCAGATCATCGAGGACCTCAAGAAGGAAGCCCGGTCACGGGGACTCTGGAATCTCTTCCACCCGCACCCCGAATGGGGGCCAGGGCTCACCAACCTCGAATATGCACCGCTCGCCGAAATTATGGGTCGAAGCCTGCTCGCGCCGGAGGCATGCAACTGCAACGCCCCCGACACCGGAAACATGGAGGTCTTGACGCTTTTCGGGACCGAGGAGCACAAGGAAAAGTATCTGAAGCCCTTGCTGGACGGCACAATTCGGTCCGCATTCGCCATGACCGAGCCTGCAGTTGCCAGTTCCGACGCCACCAACATCGAGATGAGCATGGTGGAAGACGGTGACGACTACATCCTCAACGGCCGCAAGTGGTGGACGTCCAACGCGATGCACAAGAACTGCAAGGTGCTCATCGTCATGGGCAAGACCGATCCGAGCGCGGCTACCCACCGTCAGCAGTCGATGTTGGTCGTCCCGATCGATGCTCCCGGCGTCACGGTTGTCCGCAATCTCCCGGTCTTCGGCTACATCGACCGAGAAGGTCACGCCGAGGTCCTCTTCGAGAATGTTCGAGTGCCGTCGAAGGACGTGTTGAAAGGCCCGGGTGAAGGTTTCGCCATCAGCCAGGCGCGTCTCGGGCCCGGTCGCATCCATCACGCGATGCGCACCATCGGCGTGGCCGAGCGTGCACTCGAATTGATGTGTAAGAGAGCGTCGTCGAGAGTGACATTCGGTCAACCCATCGCGACACGCGCCAACATTCAGGACTGGATCGCGGAGTCTCGCATCAATATCGAGATGACGCGGCTACTGACCTTGAAGGCCGCATACCTGATGGACACGGTCGGCAACAAGGAAGCGCGAACCGAAATCGCAGCCATCAAGGTCGCGGCACCGATCATGGCGCTCGAGGTCATCGATCGCGCCATCCAGGTCCACGGCGGCGGCGGCGTCAGCGACGATTTCCCACTCGCCATGATGTACGCCCACATCCGGACGCTGCGACTCGCCGACGGTCCCGACGAGGTGCACAAGATGTCGATCGCGAAGATGGAGTTGCGCAAATACAGGTGAACACATCCGGGTCCTGACACACGAGGGCGGACATACCTCCTCGGGGGTACGTCCGCCCTTGTGCGTCGGGAGTCTAGAAGTGGATGACACCTCGCATGTTCTTGCCGTCGCGTAGATCCTGGTAGCCCTCGTTGACCTGCTCGAGGCTGTACGTCGTGGTGATCAACTCGTCCAGTTTCAGCTGTCCGGCGTCGTAGAGACGCAGAAGTCGAACGATGTCGTACTGCGGATTTGCCGAACCGAACAAGGTGCCCTTGATCGTCTTCTGGTTCAGCGTCAGATCGGTGCCCGAAACATGCACGGTCAGAGCCGAAGGATCTGCAAGGCCGGTGATGACGACGGTTCCGCCTTTGCCGATCGCGGCCGTCGCAGCCTGGACGACCTCTTCGTCGACGGTCCCGACGAGGATCAGCGCTTGATCAGCGCCCTGGCCCCAAGTGAGCTCGGTGAGCTTTTCCTGAGCTGATGCGTAGTCCGCGAAAGCATGTGTGGCACCGAATTTCAGTGCTTGGTTGCGTTTGAATTCGAGCGGGTCGACGACGATGACGTGCTTGGCGCCGGAGTGAACAGCGCCTTGCACGGCGTTGATGCCGAGGCCACCGATGCCGTAGATGATGACCGAATCACCCGCTCGGACCCCGCCTGCATAGACGGCGGTTCCCCAACCGGAGGGGACACCGCAGCCGACGAGCACTGCGATTTCCAACGGCAGCCAGTCGTCGACCTTGACGACCGAATGTTGGGAAATGGTCGCGCGATCGGCGAAGGTGCCTAGCATGCACATGGCGCCGAACTCGGTGCCCTTGCTGTCGCGACGGCGGAAACTGCCGTCGGTCATGCTGCCTTCGAGAATGGTTGCGCCCATGTCGCACAGGCTTTGTCGGCCGGTCGAACAGTAGCGGCAGGTGCCGCAGTTCGGGATGAACGAGCATACGACGTGATCGCCGGGCTTGACCTTGGTGACGCCGGGCCCGACTTCTTCGATGATGCCGGAGCCTTCGTGCCCGCCGACGATCGGGAAACGTGGGGGTAGGTCCCCGTCGAGGAGGTGCAGATCCGAATGGCACAGCCCGGCGGCGACGTACTTGATGAGTACCTCGCCGGGTCCTGGGCCGTCCATGTCGAGTTCGATGATCTCGAACGGCTTGTGAGGCTCGAACAGAACGGCTGCTTTGATCTTCACGAAAATCTCCTACCGGTAGATGGCGCTCGTACACCATCGTGACCTGGATCACGCCCGCCGAGTGTTCAGATATTGGACAACCTTATTCAGCCCACGATGCCGAGGTCTTTCATCCGCTTGTACAGCGTGGTCCGGCTGATCCCCAATTGCTCTGCGGTGGTGCGTTTGTTGCCACCGTGGCGTTCGAGTTCGCGAACGATCGCCTCGCGCATCGCGGCATCGAGGGTCCCCAAGCCGGCGGCAGGTGCTCCCGCCGTCGGCCTGATCAGATCCCGCGCCGTGATGTCGCCGACCGAACGTCTGGCGGCGACCTCGGTCACCTCGGTCCGAAGTTCGGTCAGATTGCCGGGCCAGTCGTAACCCATCAGCGCAGTCATCGCAGCTGCCGTGATGCGGCGGTCGTATCCGCGCGGTACCTGCGCCAGGAAGGTGCGCACGAAGCCGGGGATCTCGTGCTTACGCGTCCGCAGTGGTGACAGTTCTATCGTCGAACTACACGCGGTAAGGAGCTGACGGTGCTCAGCGGACACCGCGGCCCCTGAACTCGAAGACACGGCAAACCACGCGGTCGCGCTCTGGAGCTTCACATAGAGACTTCGCGCGATCGCCGGAGAGAGCAGATGAACATGTTCGATCACTACCGCACCGGCGGAATCGGCGAGTGCGGCACCCACGAGCGTCATCCACTCGTGCGGATCACTGGTCACGAGATCGACGGCGTCGAAGAACTTCGCATTACCGGCCAGCTCGGACAGCACCGTAGTTCGCCCGGAGCCGGGTTCGCCGCTGACACTGACGGTGGCTTCACGCTTCTTCTCGGCGCGGATCAACGGTGCAGCAGGTCTGCTGCACGACCCTTCGCGCAGCGGATCGATCTCGATCACGATGCCCGCACCGGAAGCCGGACGTTCCCATCGCACGGTGGCACGCACCCCCGAACTCAACGTCATCGATCGGACGACGCCTTGGCGGTGGACCGGATCGTCGGTCAGTGCCCGCAAGGCGGCATGATCGACAGCATCGAGAAGTGTGCCCGCGCTGGTGTTCTCCAAGAATATTTCTTCGGCTATCGCGATGGCCGGTGCGCCGCGTCTGCGTGCCGAAGCGCGCTGGAACGCTCCGAAGAGGAGCTGTTCGCTCCACCGGGTTTCCTCGAACAGCCGGTCCTGAATATCCGAGACAGCATTTCCAAGCATCGGCTCGAGCAACGGATTGTCGTCCGGCTCGAGGAAGGTGATGTCGAGTACGCCCTCGATCCGGCGTGTGACGGGGTGGACGATCGGATATCCGTAGCAGCTGAACATCTTCATCGATTCCATGTAATGCTCGTCGCCACGCACCGATACCGGTTTTCTGAGCTCGTGCACCGTCGCGATCGAATTGGTGCCCGAGGTGTTCTCGGTGAAGGTCCGACCCACCACCGCGCCCGTCGACTCCACGAGAGCGCGGACGGCGGCGGTACCGAATCTGATGTCGACGAGCTTGGCGTCGCGGTCGGCGAGGATGACGCAGTACCGACTGCCGCGCAGCACGTTGTCCATACGGTCGAGGACGGGTTCGGCAGCGGAGAGCAAGCGTGAGCGTCGGTCCACGTCGGAGACGCTGAAATCCTCCAACGTGTCCGACGGAGCGAGGCCGCTGAGCCTGGCTCGACTCCACGACTGCGCGATCTGTTCACGAACCAGTTCCACGGTGTTCTCCACTCGGTGCACCCTCACCGAACGGTATCGAAGACTTACGAGGTACCGAGGGCTTCTGCGCAAACTCGGTTCTTCCTGTACACAGCTGGGTTCGCGGGTAGCGTTTTTCTCATGGCATACAGATATCTGGGCAACAGTGGATTCAAAGTTTCCGAGATCACCTACGGAAATTGGCTGACACACGGTTCGCAAGTGGAGAACGACGTCGCCACGAAGTGCGTGCATGCGGCCCTCGACGCGGGCATCACCACCTTCGACACCGCCGACGTCTACGCCAACGGTGCTGCAGAATCGGTACTCGGGGAGGCCCTGAAAGGGGTGCGTCGGGAATCGCTCGAGATCTTCACCAAGGTCTACTTCCCGGTCGGACCGAAAGGCCCCAACGACACCGGATTGTCACGCAAACACATCTTCGAAGGCATCGACGCGTCGTTGCACAGGCTTGGGACCGACTACGTCGACCTCTATCAAGCACATCGGTACGACGTCGAGACCCCGCTCGAGGAGACCATCGCCGCGTTCGGCGACATCGTCCGTCAGGGCAAGGCGCTGTACATAGGCGTCTCGGAGTGGGACGCCGACCAGCTGCGGCGAGGCCAGTCGCTGGCCAGGGAAAACGGATTCTCCATCGTCTCCAATCAGCCTCAGTACTCGGCACTGTGGCGGGTCATAGAGAAAGACGTGGTCCCGACGTCGAAGAAGCTCGGTATCTCGCAGATCGTCTGGTCACCCATCGCGCAGGGCGTGCTGACCGGCAAATACCTGCCCGGGCAGCCGCTGCCGGAAGGCTCGCGAGCGACCGACGACAAGGGTGGAGACAAGATGATCTCCCGCTACCTCGAAGACGAGACGCTCACACGGGTGCAGAAACTCGCGCCCATCGCCGCAGACCTCGGCATCACCATGGCTCAGCTCGCCGTCGCCTGGGTCTTGGCGAACGAGAACGTGGCCGCAGCGTTGGTCGGCGCCTCGAGGCCGGAACAGATCGCAGAGAACGTCAAAGCCTCCGAAGTCGTCCTGGACGCGGAGGTGTTGGGGAAGATCGACGACGCCCTTGCCGGATCCATCGTCACCGATCCGAAACTGACGCGGTCTCCCGACGCCCGCCTCTGACCCGCAGTAAGGTGTCGTTCATGCGCACATTCGGTCGTGGCTCCCGAACGAAAACGCCGCTGCCCCTGGCTCCCTCGAGGATTGTCGTCGTCGGAGGCGGGTTCGGTGGATTTCACGCATTGAGGCGTTTACAGAAACTTCTCGAACCCGAACGAGCGAGCCTGACGCTCGTCGCGCCGACCGACTATCTCCTCTACAGCCCACTCCTCCCCGAGGTCGCGACGGGTGTGCTCGACCCACGTGACATCGCCGTCTCCATCAGACAGACGTTGCGACGCACTCGCACCGTGCTCGGGCATGTGTCCTCGATCGACTTCGGCGATCGCACGCTGAGCGTCGAGGGCAGGGACGGGATCACCGAAATCGAGTGGGACAAGCTGATTCTCTCGCCGGGATCGGTCACCAGACAGTTCGACATACCGGGTGTAGCCGAGAACGCGCACGGGCTCAAGACATTGAGCGAGGCAACGTTCATCCGCAACCATGTCCTCGCGCAACTCGATGCCGCCGATTCATTGCCCGATACTCCGGCCGGTCGCGCAGAGCGGATCGAGCGGCTCACCGTCGTGGCTGTCGGCGCGGGGTACACGGGCACGGAATTCGTTGCACAGATGCAGAACTGGGTCAAAGGAATAGCGACCCGATGGGCGAGCATCGACCCGAGTGATGTGCGATGGCTTCTCGTCGACCTGGCGCCAGCGGTTCTACCGGAGCTGGGGGACGAGCTCGGCAAGGAAGCGATGGATGTGTTGACCGCACGGGGGGTCGAGATCCGTCTCGAGGTGTCGGTAGCGTCGGCCACTGCAACCTCGGTGACGTTGACCGACGGAACCGTCGTGCCGTCGAGGACCCTCGTGTGGGGCGCGGGAGTCGCGCCGAGTCCGCTGATCGCCAAGCTGGAGCTGCCGACCGAGAAGGGTCGCCTCGTGGTGGAACCCGACATGACGGTTCCTGGAGTACCGAACGTCTGGGCCATCGGCGACGCGGCTGCGGTGCCCGATCTCGCGTTGGACGCGTCGAAACCCACACCGCCGACCGCTCAACATGCGCAGCGGCAGGGGGTGCGGGTTGCGAAGAATGTGGCGGCAAGCCTCGGCGTCGGAGAATCGAAGCCGTATTTCCACAAGGATCTCGGACTCGTCGCAGATTTGGGCGGATTCGACGGTGTTGCAAAACCTTTGGGCATTCCACTGAAGGGGCCGGTCGCGAAGTTCGTCGCCCGCAGCTATCACCTGTACGCGTTGCCGACTGCCGCGGCGAGAGTTCGAGTTGCCACCGATTGGCTCTATTCGACGGTTCTGCCGACTCGGGTGGTCAACCTCGACCAAGTGCGCGCCGAGGACGCACTGATCGCGAAAGCGCAGGGCCAGTAGCTCGCGAAAGCGCAGGGCCAGTAGCTCGAACGGCCTTGTACGCACCCGAAAGTGCGCACAAGGCCGCTGAAGGTCGTTCCGAACTTTACTTCAGATGGTGTACTTCCTGCAGGCCGAAGGTCGGGGTGTCGATGCCCTCGTAGCGCGCCTTGATCTGCAGTGCCAGGTACAGCGAATAGTGCCGTGACTGATGGAGATTGCCGCCATGGAACCACAGGTTCTTCTGCTGCGTCGGCTTCCACATGTTGCGCTGCTCTCCCTCCCACGGGCCAGGATCCTTGGTGGTGTCCGAGCCGAGGCCCCAGCACTTGCCGACCTTGTCCGCGGTCTCCTGATCGATCAGGTCGGTGACCCAGCCGTTCATCGACCCGTAGCCGGTGGCGTAGACGATGAGGTCTGCGGGCAGTTCTTTGCCGTCGGCCAGTACGACACCGGTCTTGCTGATCCGATCGACCTGTCCGGCAACAAGTTTGATCTTTCCGTCAGCGACGAGTTCCGAGGCGCCGACATCGATGTAATATCCCGAACCCCGGCGTAGGTACTTCATGAACAACCCTGAGCCGTCGTCGCCGAAATCGTGCTGGAAGCCGGCCTTCTCCAGTCGATCGTAGAAGTCCTTGTCCTTCTCCGCGATCTGCTGGTACACCGGGATCTGGAACTCGTGCATGATCCGGTACGGCAAGGAGGCGAACGTCAGATCGGCTTTCTGCGTCGTCATCCCGGACTCGACGGCACGCTCGGAATACAGGTCACCGAGCGCGATCTCGCACAATGAATCGGACTTGACGATGTGCGTGGACGATCGCTGCAGCATCGTCACATCGACGCCTGTTTCGTACAGTGCCTTGCAGATGTCGTGCGCTGAATTGTTCGATCCGACGACGACGACCTTCTTGCCGACATACGCGTCGGGACCAGGGTGTTCGCTCGAATGGTGCTGCTCGCCCTCGAACTCGTCCATTCCTGGGAAGTTCGGGACGTTCTTCTTACCGGACATTCCGGTGGCCATCACCAACTGCTTGGGCCGCAGGATCACTTCCTCGCCGTCGCGATCGAGGACGACGGTCCATTCTTCGGCGGTCTCGTCGTAAGTCGCGGACTTCGCGGTGGTCCGGCTCCAGTACGGAACCTCCATGACCTTGGTGTACATCTCGAGCCAATCGCCGATCTTGTCCTTCGGGGCGAAGACCGGCCAGTTGGCTGGGAACGGCAAGTACGGCAGGTGGTCGTACCAGACCGGATCGTGCAGGCACAGGGACTTGTAGCGTCCGCGCCACTGATCCCCGGGGCGGTTCGCGCGATCGACGACGATCGCGGGGACACCCATTTGGCGGAATCGTGCACCGAGCGCGATCCCGCCCTGGCCACCGCCGACGATCAATGCGTACGGCTGCACCGTGTAACCGAGTTCCTTCTCCTCGATCTCCTTCTTCTCCGCCCAGTTCTGGGTGTCGGCGTTGGACCCGTGCACCGCGCCCTTGATCCGGGTGTGGCCCTGGCGCTCCTCGTAGCCTTTGAGTTCCTGCATCGTGGTGAGCAGCGTCCAGGCAGTGTCCTCCCCGGTCTCCGGATCGCTCTTCAATCGCAAATGCCCCTTGCCGCGGCTGGTCGCGGTCTCGAACTCGATCCACGCCGAAGTGACACCGTCGGCCTCGTCGGGCGCCTCGATCGTCCGAAAATTCGACGGGTCGGTGTCGTCGAGACGGTCTTGGAGCATGCCCGCGATGCCGTCACGGCCTTCGACGGTATTCAGGTTCCACGTGAACGTGACCAGGTCTCGCCAGAAGCTGTCGACCGCGAACTTGGCAGTGACCCGCTCTATGTCCCGGGCCGTCAGTGCTGCCTCGAAGTCGGCCAACCAGGCGTCGACGCGTTCCTGCGGGCTCTGAAACCGTGTTGCTTCTACCGGCTCGATGGTCTGGGTCATGCCAACTCCCTTGTTGCTCGTGTGCGTGCTCTGTGAGCCAGCACACACCTTCGGTGCGCATTGGTCGAGAGTTGCAATGGGTTGCACGCGGCAGAGCTCGAGAGGGCTGAACGTTTCTCCAGGTCGTGCTCGGTGACTCAGGCGAGCATCTCGTTCAGGTCGGCCCACAGTTGGGTTCGGGCTTCGGTAGTGATCGTCAGGGAGGGAATGGTCAGGAAGCCGTGGAAGATGCCATCGTAGCGGCGATGGGTGGTAGTCACTCCGGCAGCGCGGAGTTGTTCTGCGTAGGCGGTGCCTTCGTGATCGAGTGGATCGCATCCGGCGGTGATGACGATGGCAGGCGGCAGGCCTGCGAGTGTGTCGGCTCGGGTGGGGGAGATGTGGTGGGGGTTGTCGGCAACGTGAACGCCGCCGGGTGCGTATTGCTGCCAGTACCACTGCATCGCGTTCCGAGTGTTGAAGTAGCCCTCGGCGTATTTCAGGTACGAGGGGGTGTCGAAGTCGTCGTCGATCACCGGGTAGATCAGAACTTGACCGGCGATCGCGGGCCAAGTGCTGTCGCGGTCCATCAGGGCGGTCACTGCCGCCAAGTTTCCGCCTGCACTGTCTCCGGCGACAACGACCCGATCGAGGTCGGCGTTCAGCTCTCCGGCGTGCACGCGAACCCACTCGAGTGCCGCATGTACGTCCATGGCCGCAGCCGGCGCAGGATTTTCGGGAGCCAATCGGTAGTCGACCGAGACAATCACTGCGTCAACAGCATTGGCCATGGCTCGGCATAGTTCATCGTGGGTGTCGAGGTCGCAGAACACGAAGCCGCCGCCGTGTGCGAAGACGACGACGGGCCGCGTCGTTGCTGCAGGCGTGGTGCTCGAGAACGGTTGGTAGATGCGTAGCGGGAGCGGGCCGCCGGGGCCATCGATGGCTGTATTGGCCACCGAGCCAACGGGTTCCGGGTTCGGAGCAATCTGCTTGCGGGCCAGTACCGCGGCGCGCGCGTCGGCGCCCGTCATCTGCTCCACACGTGGAAATCCGGTGTTCAGAATGTCGAGCAAGGTTTGGACCTCGTCGGTGAGACGCATGATGCTCCGTTTCTCGGGGTACCTTTCAGCGGGTCGAGTGGGGGAATTCGGTGAGCGCGAGTTCAGTGGTGGTGGGACAGCGCGTGAATCGTCTCGGTCAGGGCCACGCCCAACTCCTCGCATCTGTCCGGAGTGAGGCGGGATGCGGGGCCGCTGATCACTATCGCACCCATCGGCGTTCCCGCGGCATCGAGTATCGCTGCACCGATGCTGTTCGACCCTTCGAGAACTGCACCTGCGCTCGAGGCCCAACCCCGTTGGCGTATCTGCTCGTATTCTGCCGTTGTCAGGAGCTTTTCGGGATTCTGGGCTCGCGCCATACGCTGCACCGGGTTCAAGTGGGCGAGGATCGCTCGGCCGGCGGAGCTCGTTTCGAATGGGTGCAGCTGCCCGACCGGCAGGGCGGTCCGAACCACCTGCATGCCCTCTGCGACGTCGGCCACGACGAGGTTGGTGTTGGTGAGCAGCGCGAGATGGACCGTCTCGCGGGTCGCATCACGCAGCGGTCCGAGGAGTTGGCGTGCCTGTCCTTGCAGGGATGAAGACTGGCGGGCCCGTCCGGAGACGACGATCGGCTTGGCGCCGAGCTCCCACTGGGGTGAGGAACCAGGGGCGGGTTGGATCCAGCCGGCCTCGTGCAGCGTGGCAAGTGTCCGCTGAAGTGCGCTTTTGTCTTCGCCTGTGGCCGTGCACAGTGCGGTGAGGCCGATCGGCTGTTGGGCAGCGATCGCCTCGAGTATCTCGAGGCCGCGGGTCAGACTGCGGATCGTCTTGACTGTGATTTGAATCCCACCTATCCTTCACCTGAAAGTGATACCCAGTATCGCTAGACGATACCACAGTGTTTTCAGCCACAGTGTTGCCAACGACAGTGTCGACCATCCGAGCCGTTGGGTCGTGAATGGCCCCTCGGGGCCGGCCATGGCCGGGTCGATGGACATTCGACTCGAATCGACAAGGAGCCATCGATGGGATTCATCCCGACCGCGGATCGCCTGATGCCCGAACTCACCCCAGCAGAAGAGATCGTCATGCTGGCTCGCACCCTGTGGGCCGAAGGCTACTGCGACCACCTCGCGGGACACATCACTTACGCGGTCGGCGACGGCACTCTGCTCTGCAACCCATGGCTACTGACCTGGGAAGAATTCGGTCCCGAGGATGTGCTCCGCATCGACATGGACGGAAATCTGATCGAGGGCAACTGGCCGGTACCGCTGGGAATCCCGCTGCACCTCGCCCTGCACAAGGCGCGCCCGGACGTCACGTTCGCGCTGCACAATCACTCGGAGTACGGGACCGTCTGGGCCGATCTCAAAGAGATTCCGCCGATGCACGATCAGAGTTCGAGCCTGGGCGGAGGCGAGCTCGTCCTCGTCGACGAGTACGACGGTGGAGTGGACAACATGACCGCGGCCGCGGCTGCGATCCAGGGCGTCGGCGATGCGGATGTCGCACTCCTCGGTGGCCACGGTGTGTTCGTTCTCGGCAGCACCGCCCGTGCGATCTACCTTCGCGCGGTGAGTCTCGAGATTCGCTGCAAGAATGCGTGGCTGACACGCGTCGCGGGTGGACCAGCGAAGACCTCGCTGCCCGACTGGTGGGTCAGCAACCAGGCTCGTAGCGACGGAAACGGCTACCACGGTTTCTGGGAGGCAGCTGTTCGTGCGGCGTTGCGGACCGAGCCCGAGCTGCTGGGGAAGATTGCGTCGGTGTCGGAGTGACGACTGCGCCCGCGAGCGCAGTCGTAGTACTGGTGCCGGATCAGTGGGGAATCGAAGCCTTCGATGGCCTGCCCGGAATCGAACCGATTCTCTGGGACTTGTCGGGCCCGCGTCCCGCCGGGGCCGACCGGGCCCAGGTCCTGGTCAGCCGCGGAGTAGATCCAGAGTTCGCAGCGCAGATGCACACCGAACTGCCGAACCTACGGATGGTTCAGCTGTTCAGCGCCGGACGAGATGGTTGGACCGGCATCGTCCCGGCGGGTGTTGTGATTTCCGGAGCGGATCGGGCACATGGCGGTCCGGTCGCGGAATGGGTTGTGGCGCAACTGCTCAACCACTACCGCGACCTGGCGGGTTACCGCGCGAAGCAGAGTGCGCAGTTGTGGGAACGGCATCCCACCGGCACGCTTGCCGGTAAACGAGTACTCGTCCTCGGAGCCGGCGACATCGGGTCGAATGTCCAACAGCGAACTGTGCCGTTCGGCGCCGACGTGATGTTGGCGGCTCGCAGCGCGCGAGAGGGCGTCGTCGATCTCGTGCAAGCGCGGGAGATGCTGCCCGAGCAGGATGTCGTCGTCCTGGCGCTCCCACTCACACCGGACACCCACCACGTGGTCGACGCGTCGTTCCTGGCGGCAATGCGCCCCAGGAGTGTGCTGGTCAACGCGGGCCGAGGACCACTCGTCGACACCGATGCACTGCTCGCCGCGCTCGAGGAACGACGGATCCACGCCATCCTCGACGTCACCGACCCGGAACCACTGCCGTCCGGGCATCCGCTGTGGACCGCTCCGGGTGTGGTGATCACGCCGCACAGTGCGGCCATAACCGATGACACTGCCAACCGCTGCTGGGACGCCATCGTCCGAAACGTCAGCGAATTCGTAACTCGGTAAATGTTGTCCGAACTCCAAATTCAGTGTGAAGTTCTCTACGAGAGGAACGCCGTGAAGGTTCGAAAGCAAGGTACGGCAAAGGTTCTGGGGGCGTCCGCCGCCGCACTCATGTTGTTGTCGGCATGTGGTGGTGGGGCTACCGGGGGCAGTGCGTCCAACTCGTCGGGCGAGATCGACCGGGACGCGGTCCTGCGGGTGACCACCGCAGCCCCTTCTCGAAACCTCGACCCACATCTACAGGCCAGCTACAGCGGGGTCAGCTATATGACACCGATTTTCGATCGCTTGACGATGATCGACGGCGACGACAACGTGGTGCCCGGCCTCGCCGCATCGTGGGAATTCGCTCCGGACGGTTCCTACTTGGAGCTCGCTCTTCGCGACGACGTCACGTTCAACGACGGCACGCCGTTCGACGCGGCGGCAGTGGCCGCGAACATTCAGCGCGGAAAGACCTTGCCCGGCAGCACCGTAGTGAAGCCGCTCAGTGACATCACCACGGTCGACGTCGTCGATCCCACCACGGTGCGCCTCAACCTCGCTCCCGGTTCCGGCGTGGAATTGCCGAGTGTGTTCGGCACCAATGTGGGAATGATGATCAGTCCCAAGACGATCGAAGCCGGCACCGACATTCAGAACGATCCCGGCAAATCAGGTTCCGGCCCGTACGTCGTCACCGCGTACATCCCTCAGGAGTCGCTGACTCTGGCACGCGCGGACGAAGACTACTGGGACGAGAAGGCCGGCCGTCTGAAGGGTATCGAGATCGTCGGAATGCCCGACGCGTCCACACGGCTCAACGGTGTACGTACCGGTGCAACCGATCTGACGTGGGTCAGCTCGGCGAACGAGATCGTGGAAGCACAGAGCCTCGCCAAGCAGAGCGCTCTCGGTGTCGAAGAAGTCGAGTTCCGAAACGTCCTCGGCTTGATGATGCGTGCGCAGGGTGACATGACCGACCCGGCCGTTCGACGGGCAGCGGCGCGGGCGATCGATCCGGCAGCCATCAGTGCGCTGTTTTCCGATACCTGCACCCCGTACCAGCAGATGTACCCGGAGAGCAGCTGGTCTACGGACGGCTCCTACGAGTACCCCTACACCTACGACGAGGCCGAGGCCAAGAAGCTTGCCGGCGGATCGCCGACGATTGCTCTCACTTTCGCTGCAGGCACGAACACCGAGAAGCCTGCCAACGTGATCCAGTCGCAGCTCTCGCAGGTGGGATTCGACGCGACGCTGAACCCGGCCCCGATCACCCAGACGGAGCCGCGTTTCATCGCCGGGGATTTCGAGGCGATGGTCACCAACAGCTTCAGCCCGAAGATCGACCCGGAGGAGACGGTGGAAACCTACATCACCGGTGCCTACGGCTTCGGTAACGGCAACGCCGAGATCGCCGCGAAGGCAAAGCAGGCTGCTGATCCGACACTGGCACAGGATGATCGCGCCGCGCTGTACAAGGAAATCTGGGCCATGGTGTTGGACGAAGCACTGTTCGTTCCGATCTGCCACCAGACGAACGCGACCATCTACTCCGACAAGGTCGTCGACGCGGAAAACATGCCGTGGGCGAACACCGGCACCTTCGATATCCGCACGGTGGCAATGGTCGAGTAACACCCGACTCACCCCCAAGTCCGAGTTTTTCGACCCGAGAGGCAAGCCATGTTGCGATACGGAGGCCAGCGGCTGCTGGCCGCAGTGCCGCTGCTGCTGATAGTGCCGTTTCTGATTTTCGTGCTGATCGACCTCACTCCGGGAGATCCCGCCGTCGTACTCGCCGGTGAGAACCCCACTCCCGAGCGGTTGGCGGCGATTCGCGAGAATCTGCGACTCGACGACAATGTGTTCGTTCGCTACGTGGACTGGGTCGGTGGGGTACTTCACGGCGACCTGGGCATGTCGTTCCTGTCGAATCAGTCGGTCACCGAGCTGATCAGTCGCCGGATGGCCACCACGATGTCGCTGGTTCTGTTCGCGATGGTCATCGCGGTGCTGGTCGGCGGGCTTCTCGGCATCGTGGCGGCCATCCGGCCGGGCGGAGTGATCGATCGAGCGGTCAACGTGGTGGCATCCATTGCCATCGCAATCCCCGCATTCTGGTTCGGGCTGGTCCTGGTCTCTCTGTTCGCAGTGAGCAACCAGATCTTTCCCGCGTTCGGCTACGTACCGTTGTCCGAGGGCGTGGTCCCGTGGCTGCAACACCTGGTGTTACCGGGCATAGCGTTGGCGCTACTGCCCGCCGCCGAAGTGACGTTGCAGCTGCGGTCCGCGCTCGGCAAGGTGCTCGAGAGCGATTACATTCTCAACGCCGAGGCCCGCGGGTTGTCCAAGACCAGCGTGATGTTCAAGCATGCACTCAAGAACGCATGCATCCCCGTGGTCACCGTTCTGGGCTTCCGAGTCTCCGAGGTGCTCGGCGGCGCCGTGACCATCGAGATCATCTACGGCATGCCGGGATTGGGCAGCCTGGCCGTCGACAGCGTGCAGAACCATGACATCCCGGTGCTGTTGGGCTTCGTCCTGTTCACCACGATCGTGGTGGTGCTGGTGAACCTTCTGGTGGACATCTCCTACGGCTACTTCAACCCGAAAGTTCGCTCATGACAACGCAGTCAGACGAAGAGTCGAAGACCGCGCCACGGAAAACCGGTGGTGTGCTCAGCGGGATGCGCCGACGGCCCGCTGCCCTGATCGCTCTGGTGTTCGTAGTTGCCCTGGCATTGATGGCCATCTTCGCGCCATGGATCGCCCCCTACGACCCGTACGCGCAGGACCTACTCGACAGGCTCTCGCCACCGAGCGCGGAGCACTGGCTCGGCACCGATGACTACGGCCGGGATGCGTTGAGCCGATTGATCTTCGGAGCGCGGATCTCATTGACTGCCGCACTGCAGGCGGTGGGTCTTGCATTGGTGCTCGGCCTGCCGTTGGGTGTGATCGCCGGCTACGTCGGCGGATGGATCAACACCGTGCTGACCAGAATCATGGATGCGCTGATGAGTGCCCCCGCCCTGGTACTGGCCATCACAATCGTGGCAGTACTCGGCTCCGGAATCACCAACGCGATGGTTGCCGTCGGATTGGTCATGACACCGCGGTTCTTCCGTGTCGCGAGGGCTTCCACGATGGACGTGTGTCATGAGACGTACATCGAATCCGCTGTGGCACTGGGATGTCGGCCGATCCGCGTGATCGTGCGGCACGTCCTGCCGAATGTGATGCCGCCGGTGGTGCTGGTGATCTCGGTATCTCTCGGTTCGGCCGTTGCCGCGGAGGCTTCGTTGAGCTTCTTGGGTCTCGGCGCGAAGGCGCCGGCTGCGAGCTGGGGTTCCATGCTCAGCACCGCGGCATCGAATATGCAGCTCGCCCCGTATCTAGTGTGGCCGCCCGGGGTCATGATCTTCCTGGCAGTACTTGCTTTCACCTACCTCGGTGACGGTGTGCGACGAGCGATGGTGAGGAGCCGAAGTGGTAGCGAAGATGCTTGACAAGAACTCGATGGAAAGCTCTGCCCGGAAAGACTCACCGCTCCTGCAGGTCCAGGACCTGACGGTGCAATTCCCCGCGGGCCGCGGCAAGTGGCTGACCGCGGTGGACGGAGTCTCGTTCGACCTCGCAGCCGGTGAATCCGTCGCTCTGGTCGGTGAATCCGGTTCGGGTAAGACCGTGACCTCGCTGGCCCTGATGGGGCTGACCGGCAGAACCGGGGGCAGGCTTGCGCCGGGCTCCAAAGTGGTGTTCGACGGCCAGGATTTGACCGCGGCACCCGACCGCGTCTGGCGGGACCTGCGTGGCGGCGGAATGGGAATGATCTTCCAGCAGCCGATTCGTAGCCTCAATCCCGCGTTCACCGTCGGTGACCAGATCGCCGAGTCGGTCCGCCGACACCTCGGACTGGGACGCAAGGCCGCGATGGCGAAGGCCGTCGAAATGTTGGAATTGGTCCAGATTCCCAGGGCTGCAGACAGAGTCGACGAGTACCCCCATGCGTTCAGTGGCGGCATGTGCCAGCGGGTCATGATCGCGATGGTGATGGCCAGCAAACCACGAATGCTCATCGCCGACGAGCCGACCACCGCACTGGATGTGACGGTGCAGGCGACAATCCTGTCCTTGCTTCGGGATCTGCAGGAGCAGACGGGCGTTGCGATGCTGTTCGTCAGCCACGACCTCGCCGTCGTCGCCGAACTCTGCCAGAAGGTAATCGTCATGTACGCCGGCGAGAGCGCCGAAGAGGGCACGATCGACGACGTATTCTTCCGGCCGGCTCACCCGTACACCTCGGGTCTGCTTGCCTCCATCCCGCAGCCGAACTCCGGCACACGGCGTCGACTCTCCGCCATTCCCGGTGGCATTCCCGCCGCCGCGGACTGGCCGTCGGGTTGCCGGTTCTTCGATCGCTGCGAGTCTGCAAAGCCCGGCCTGTGCGATGCGGTGCATCCGCCGATGACTCAGGTGGACGGCACCAGCCATGCGCGCTGCGTGCGCGCCTCCGAACTAACACTTGCCGGGGTGACGATCTGATGAGCCTTCTCGAAGTATCGAACGTGTCCAAGACCTTCGACTCGGGCCGAAACTGGTGGGGCCGGCCGAAACCGGGCGCCCCCTCGGTCAGTGACGTCAGTTTCACGCTCGAGGCCGGTGAATGTCTGGCCGTCGTCGGGGAATCCGGCGCGGGCAAGTCGACGGTCGGGCGCATCGTGCTGCGGTTGATCGAACCCGACACCGGCACGATCATTTTCGACGGTGAAGATGTGCGCGCTGCCAAACCGGCAGCACTGCGTCAGATGCGACGTGGAATGCAGATGATCTTCCAGGATCCCCACAGTTGCCTGAACCCGCGGATGACCATCGGGGAAGCTGTGGCCGAGCCGTTGGTCGTGCACACCGATCTCGATCGGACCGCGCGTGCGAAGGCCGTGCGCGAGCTGCTGAGCAAGGTGCACATCGGCTCTCGCTACCTGGACCGCTACCCATCGGAGCTGTCCGGCGGGCAGCTCCAGCGCGTCGCGATCGCCAGGGCACTGACGCTGAGCCCGAAGATGATCGTCTGCGACGAACCGGTGGCGGCATTGGACGTCTCGGTGCGCGCGCAGGTACTCAACCTGCTGCGCGACCTGCAGGACGAACTGGGCTTGGCCTACCTGTTCATCGGCCACGACCTCGCTCTGATCGAAGTGATCGCCGACCGGGTACTGGTGATGGCTGCAGGCAAAATCGTGGAGTCGGGCGTGGTGGCGGACGTCTTCGCGAATCCGCAGGAGCAATACACCCGCACGCTGCTCGACGCGATCCCCGTCCCGATCCCTCGACTGGCCAGGACCGTCGAAACCAGTTGATTTCTTATTTTGATTTTCACCCTATCGAAAGCTGTGAGGCATGGATTTCCAGTTGGACGCAGACCAGAAGCGCTGGCTCGAGGAGGTACGCGCGTTCCTCGCCGAGAATGTCACCCCCGCACTGCGCGCCGAGATGGCAGAGCACGACATCGAGTTTCTCGGTGGCGAGGTCACCGCGTTCCGTAAGAAGATCGGCGACAAAGGCTGGTTCGGGCTGAACTGGCCCAAGGAGTTCGGCGGGCTAGGGCTGGGCGCGGTGTACCAGCATCTTCTGGTCAGCGAGTTCGAGTACTGGGGTGTGCCCGGGCCGGACCTCACCGTCACCTCGGTAGCGCCGATGATCATGCGAAATGGCACCGCTCGCAACCGGGAAGAGTTCCTGCCGCCGATCGCGCGCGGTGAGATGACCTGTGCGGTCGGCTATTCCGAGCCCGACGCCGGTACCGACCTCGCCAGCCTGCGGACCACCGCGGTGCTCGACGGTGACGAGTGGGTGATCAACGGATCCAAGATCTGGAACAGCATGGCGCAGCGCGTCACCCACGAGTGGCTGTGCGTGCGCACCGACAAGGATGTGCCCAAGCACAAGGGCATCTCGGTGATCATCGTGCCCATCGACGCACCCGGCATCACCATCCGTCCGATCATGGCGTGGTCGGATTACCGCACCAACGAGACGTTCTTCGACAACGTCAGGGTGCCGGTGACCAACCTGATCGGTGAAGTCGACCAGGGCTGGCGCTACATCATCGGCGCGCTGGATCTCGAGCGAGGTGCCCTGACCAACGTCGGCGACCTGCGTCGCTCGGTGGACGAGCTCATCGGCCTGGCCAAGGACGAGCGCGCGGACGGTCTTCGCCCGATCGACGACCCGGCGCTCCGTCGCAAGATCGCACAGCTCGACGCCGAGGTGGAGGCTGCCCGGCTGATGGGCTTCGAGGCCTCGTCGCTGCTCGAGGACGGCATCATTCCGTCGGTACTGGTCAGCGCCGAGAAGATCTACTCGAGTGAGCTGCGCCAGCGCATCGCCGACGTCGGTACCCAGGTACTGGGCATGGCGGGTGTTCTCGCGATCGGTACCGAGGGTGCCCCGCTCGATGGAAAGTTCGAACGGCTCTACCGCGCCGCACCGCTGCTGCGGTTCGGTGCAGGCGCCAACGAAGTGCTCAGAGACGTCATCGCCCAGCGTGGGCACGGCTTGCCGCGCGGCGGACGATGACCATGAGCTGCGTAGACGAGATCAAGAGGAGAAAGTCATGAGACTCGTTCCCACGGAGGAGCAGTCGGAATTGCGAGCGGTTCTCCGTTCGCTGTTCGTCAAGGAGTGCACGCCCGATCTGGTGCGTAAGTGGAAAGCTGCCGGTTCCGAATCGTCCGGGACAGTGTTCCCGGACTCGCTCTGGCGCGCACTGACCGAGATGGGCGTGTTCGGTTTGGCGCTCGAAGAGGAGCTCGGCGGGGCGGGTGCCACGCTCAACGAGCTCGGCATCTTCTACTCCGAGGCCGGACGGGCACTGTGCCCGTCCATCATCTACAGCACGCTGGCGTTCGGCATCGCGCTGGACCGACTGGCCGGTCAGGAGATGCGCGAGCAGTACCTTCCGCGTGTCGCGGCGGGCGAACTTCGGGCCGGGGTAGCCCTCTGGGACGCCGCCGACGCCCACAATGTGAAGCCCACCCTGACGGCGACGCGCGCAGACGGAGGCTGGTCGCTCAGCGGACTCCTGCCGTTCGTGGAGAACGCCGAGCTGGCCGAACTTCTGCTCGTGACGGCCACCTCGACCGTGTTCGCGGAGCCGAACCGAATGCTCGGCTTGCTCGTCGAGCCCGGCGGGCAGGGATGGACGAGCACGTGGCAGCCGACCATCGCAGGTGAGCACCAGTACCGCGTCGAGCTCGACGAGCTCTTCGTGCCGGACGAGCGGGTTCTCGCCGGCAATGCCGGGCCGGCGCTCGTCGACGTGCGGTGGGTGGCAGACGTGGTCACCGCTTTGCAGTGCGTGGAAATGTCCGGCGGCGGCGCTGCCGTGCTGGAGCGGACCGTGGATTACGTGCGTACCCGCGAGCAGTTCGGACGCCCGATCGGCATCTTCCAGGCGGTCCAGCACATCGTGGCCGACATTCACATCGCACTCGAGGCTTCGCGACTGTCCGCAGATTCGGCAGTCTGGTGGCTCGCACGCGGCGAGCAGGCCGGCCGCAACGTGGCGATTGCCAAGATGCACGCCAGCGAGGCCTACAAGTGGGCAACGCTCAACGCACACCAGGTCCACGGCGGAATGGGGTACGTCCGAGAGACGGACCTGCATCTGTGGTCCGAGCGGGCCAAAGTATCCGAGATCCGTGGCGGTACGGCAGACGTGGCCGCGCGCTGGCTAGAGGAGGAGATCGGCCTTGTCCATTGAGCCGCAAGCACTTTCCGGACTCCGTGTCATCGACCTGTCTCGGTGGGTGGCGGGTGAGTACGCGAGCAAGCTGTTCGCAGACTTCGGCGCAGAGGTCATCAAGATCGAACGGCCCGGCGAAGGCAGCCTGACGCGTCGATGGGGACCTTTCCCCGGTGATGTTCCGGACCCCGAGGCCAGCGCGCTGTTCCTGCACCTGAACACCAACAAGCAGTCGGTGGCACTCGATCTACACGACCCCGCCGATGTGGAGGTCCTGCTCACCTTGATCGAGACCGCCGACGCGGTGGTCGAGTCGTTCCGTCCGGGGCATCTCGAGAGCCTCGGTATCGGTCCCGACGTGCTGCGCGCGCGGAACCCACGGCTGGTGGTGACCCGCATCAGTGCCTTCGGCCAGGACGGGCCCAACCGGGACCGCGAGGCCACCGGGCTCGTTCTGCAGGCAGCCGGCGGCCCGATGAACGCGACGGGCGCGGCCGACCGTGCTCCGCTGCGCAAGCCGGGTCTGCTCGAGCACTACACGATCGGGCGTTCGGCGGGTGAGGCCACGATGGCCGGCATCTTCCATGCCCGACGCACAGGTTCGGGTTCGGTGATCGATGTGTCCGGGCAGGAAGTGTTGCTCGCTGGGGCAGACCGTCGCGCGTCGTACCTGCTCTCGGCGTCCTACTCGGGAATGGTGGCGCCGCGAGGGGTCCGTAGCCCGCATCGGCATGGGGCGACCTTCACCGGGCCGTTCCGCACCAACGACGGCTTCGTGATGATCTACGTGACCAACCAGGTGTTCTGGAACCGGCTGATCGACCTCGCCGGCGCCGACGACCCGGAGTTCCACGAGCGCTTCCACAACATGCCGACCGTGAGCGGCCAGGACCGCGAGGACTTCATGGCGTACATCGAGGCCTGGTGCCTGGCGAACGACAAGATGGACCTGATGGAGCGCTGTGAGGAGGCTCGTATCCCGGTCACCGCCTTCATGGAGGTCTCGGAGCTGCTGGCACACGAGCACTTCCGCGGCCGCGGGGCGTTCACCGAGGTGGAGCATCCCGTCGCGGGAACCCTGACCTATACGGGCGCACCGTGGCGGATGCGCGGCGGTCATGCGATCAAAACGGCCGCGCCGCTGCTCGATCAGCACGGTGCACGGATTCGGGAGCAGAACGAGCAGAAGGCGAGCCTGGCATGAGCTATCCACTCGAAGGGATCCGCGTTGTCGATCTGACGGTCGTATGGTCCGGGCCGGGTGCGACGGCACTGCTGGGTGACCTCGGTGCCGAGGTGATTCGGCTCGAGGGCAACAACCGCGCCAGCAGGCAGGTGTCCGCGAAGACGACCAAGGAACTCATCGCCTCCACCGGCTACCACGGCGGCACGTACCCGGACAAGGACCCGGGTGAACGACCGTACGAGCGGACCGCGCTCTTCAATTGGCACTCAAGGAACAAGCTGGCCGCGTGCGCGAACTTGGAGACCGAAGAAGGCCATGCCGCCGCTATCGAGCTGCTCGAGATCAGTGATGTGCTGGTGGAGAACAACTCCAACGGCACGCTCGAGAAGCTGGGGCTGGGCCACGAGGCGCTGCTGGCGATCAACCCACGCCTGGTCGTGGTACGGATGCCGCCGATGGGAATGAGCGGACCCATGAGCGACTATCTCGGTTACGGGCCGAACTTCAACTCGCTCGTCGGCATCGCAGCAATGGACGGGTACGAGGGCGAAGAGCCCGATTCGGCAGGCGAGAACTACCACATGGACGAGGCGGCCCCCGCGGGCGTCGCGTTCGCGGTGATGGCAGCGCTGTGGGATCGCGAACGCACCGGGCTCGGCGGCTTGGTCGAGTTCCCACAGGCGGAAGCGGTCATGGCCGACATCGGCGAGTTCGTGCTCGACTGCCAGATGAACGCTCGCAACCCGCAGGTGCTCGGAAACACCGATCTGCACATGCTGCAGGACGTGTTCCTCTCGGCCGACGAGGACCGTTGGGTCGCCGTGTCGGTGCGCGACGACCGAGATTGGATCGTGATGGCAGCACTCGTAGACCCCGAAGGACTGGCGGGGATGGGCGAGACCGCCGCGCTGCGCGCGGAGAACTCCGCCGCAATCCGGGCAGTGCTGGCAGGTTGGTGCCAAAAGCGGTCGGCTGAGCAGATCGTTCGAGAATTGCAGGACGTCGACGTGCCTGCCGGCGAGGTGATGAGCGAAACTCGGTTGCTCGAGGATCCGCACCTGGCAGCACGCGGCTGGTTCCAGGAGCGCAGCCACCCGTCGGTGGGCACGCACCGCTACCCCGGCCACCCGTGGCGAGCAGAGGGTTTCGACCTGGCATTCGGCCGGGCGGTTCCGGGCTTCGGTGAGGACAACGAGTACCTCTACAAGGAGTTGCTCGGTTACTCCGCTGAGCAGTACGCCGACCAGGTGGCTCGTGGCTTGATCACCGACCACCAGATTGCCTGACAGACAGATGCATTCGAATTCAACACAGTTAGGCGGGCAACCGATGCCAGAAACAGCAGAGTCGTTGATCCCGGACGAGGTCGCGGCCCGGATTGGAACGGTCGTAGCGACCGCGAAAGGTGCTGTCGTTCAGCGTGATTGGCAGCGTTGGGCCGTGTCCGTCCGCGAGGACAACCCGCTGTACTTCGACGGGGACTACGCACGTGAACACGGCTACGCAGACGTCATCTGCCCGCCGCTCTACGTGCAGTACTCGATCCTCGGCGTCACCCCGATCGACACCCTGCGCGTCGACGGCTCCTCCGGTGCCGCATCCGGGAACCTGACGTTTCCCAAGTGCCCCAAGCGGATGGCGGGCGGCGAGAGCACCACGTTCCTGCGCCCCTCCTACGACGGCGACGTGATCACCTCGGTGCGCACAGTCGAGTCGATCGTGGAGAAGCAAGGCCGCTCAGGACGTTTCGTGCTGGTGACGTGGAAGACCACGTACACCAATCAGCGCCGCGAACTGGTCGCCGAAGCAACGACATCGATGATCGCGCGGCCATGAGAGAAGGAAAAGAGTTGAGGGAGAACGCGATGGCGGACCAGCTGCACTTCGACGACGTCACGGTAGGGGACCAGATCACCACCCTGCGCACGAGCGTCGACGAGATCCAGATGTTCTTGTTCAGTGCTGCGACGTACAACGCGCACCGGATCCATTACGACAAGACCTGGGCAGTCGATGTCGAGGGTTACCAAGCGCCGCTGGTGCAGGGACCGCTTCAGGCCGCACTACTGGCGCGTGCCGTCACCGATTGGATCGGCGGCGCCGGCACCTTGGTGACGTACTCGGCGCAGAACCGCGCCGTCGCCTTTCCCGGCCAGGAGCTGGACTTCGTGGGAACGGTCACGGCCAAGCGTGAGGAAGACGGACGCGCTTTGGTGGACTTGGAGATTCGCGGTGAGCGCGACGGCGAGCTGTTGATGCCGGGCACTGCCACCGTCACCCTGCCACGCCGGACCGAGGCTGCCTGATGAGCGGACTACGCGGCGAAGCAGCCATTCTCGGCTTCTGCGAACTGCCGTCCCAGCGCAAGCAGACTCGCCCGGAGCAGTTCACCATCGAGCAGTGGGCGAGATTGTCGAAGATGGCGATCGACGACGCGGGCATCGACGCCTCCCAGGTCGACGGCATCGTCGCGCATGGTCTGGCGGAGTCTGACATGTTCGTTCCGGCCACGCTGTCGGAGTACATGGGACTGCCGTTGAACTTCGGCGAGCGGGTCGACCTCGGCGGCGCCACTGCAGCCGGCATGGTGTGGCGTGCGGCTGCTGCCGTGGAGCTCGGCCTGTGTGAATCCGTGCTCGTGGTCGTCCCGGGCTCGTACATGTTGCCGCGCTCGCAGCAACGCCCGGCCAAGGACCCCGGTTACTTCGGCGCGTCGAGCAACAACTTCGGCTCGCCTCAGGCGGAGTTCGAGATCCCCTACGGCAACCTCGGCCAGAATGCGCCGTACGCGCAGATCGCCCGACGCTACGCAGCCGAGTTCGGCTACGACCCGGAGGCGACCGCGAAGATCGCCGTCGACCAGCGGACGAACGCGTGTGCCACCCCCGGTGCGGTGTTCCACGGTAAGCCGATCACTCTCGACGACGTGCTCGCCAGCCCGATGATCGCGGACCCTATCCGGATGCTCGAGGTCGTCATGCGGGTGCAGGGCGGCGCGGGTGTGATCGTCGGTAACGCCGACGTGGCGCGCAAGTCGAAGAACCGTCCAGTGTGGGTCAAAGGCTTCGGCGAGCGGATCTCGTTCAAGACGCCTACTTACGCCGAGGACATGGTCCGCACACCCATCAAGGCGGCGGCGGACAGAGCCTTCGCGATGGCAGGCGTCGAGCGCTCCGACATCGACGTGGCGTCGATCTACGACTGCTACACGATCACCGTGCTGATGAGCCTGGAGGACGCAGGGTTCTGCGAGAAGGGCACCGGCATGGAGTGGGTCAAGGAACGCGACCTCACCTTCCGTGGCGACTTCCCGCTGAACACCGCAGGTGGCCAGCTCTCCTTCGGGCAGGCAGGCATGGCAGGCGGCATGCACCACGTGGTCGATGGCGTCCGGCAACTGATGGGACGAGCAGGCGAGGCACAGGTCGAGGACTGCAACACGGCATTCGTCACCGGCAACGGCGGAATCATGAGCGAGCAGGTCGCTTTGATCCTGCAAGGAGAATGAGTATGAGCACCGCAGAAAAGCCGTTTCCCGAGCCCACCCCGGTCACCAAGCCGTTCTGGGACAGCCTCCGCGAGCACCGGATCGAGATCCAGTACTCGCCGTCCTCGGACGAGTACGTGTTCTACCCGCGGGTGCTGGCGCCGCGGACCCTGGCAGACGATCTCGAATGGCGGGAAATCACCGGGCTGGGCACGCTGTACACCTACACCGTGGCCGATCGCCCCACCGCGCCGCCATGGGCGGACTCGCTCCCGCAGATCCTGGCCGTCGTCCAGTGGGACGTGGGCCCGCGGCTGAGCACGGAGATGGTGGAGGTCGACCCGGCAGACCTGGAAATCGGCATGCGCGTCGAGCCGGTGTTCTGCGACTATCCCGACCGCGACATCACGCTCCTGCGTTATCGCCCGGCCGGCAACCGAGACTGACGAGAGGAATCACAGATGTCACAGATGGCCGGCAAGGTCGCGTTGATCACCGGCGCAGGCGGAGGAATGGGCCGCACCCACGCGGTGCGGTTGGCCCAGGAGGGCGCGGACATCATCGCGCTCGATCTCGTCGAGGCAGGCCTTGCCGAGACAGCGGCGCTGGTTCGGGCCGAGGGCCGTCGAATCGTCACCGACGTTGCGGACGTGCGCGACCTGGCGGCGACGAAGGATGCAGTCGCACTGGGTGTCGGAGAGCTCGGCAGGTTGGACACGGTGGTCGCGAATGCCGGAGTGACCGAGAACGTCGGCCCGTCGTGGACGATCGACGAGGCTCTGTGGGAGCGGTCGATGGCCGTCAACCTGACCGGTGTCTGGCACACCGTGCTGGCGGGCGTCGCGGCGCTGGAGGTCGCCGGCGGTTCGGTGATCATCATCAGCTCGACGGCCGGCATCAGCGCGGCTCCCGGTGCCTCGCACTACAGCGCAGCCAAACATGCGGTGGTCGGACTGGCCAGGACACTGGCCAACGAGCTCGGCCCGCAGTCGATTCGCGTCAATACCGTCCACCCAGGCGCAGTGGACACGGCGATGACACTCAACCCGGCAACCTTCGCCCGGTTGCGACCGGACCTCGAGGATCCAACGGCCGAGGACGTCGTCGATGTCCTCGCCGCGCGGCACCTGTTGCCGGTCCCCTGGGTGGAGTCGGTGGATGTGAGCAATGCGGTGGTGTTCCTGGCCTCGGACGAGGCGCGGTACATCACCGGCACACAACTGGTGGTCGACGCCGGACTTACACAGAAAGCGATGTCATGAGTGGGCGATTGGCGGGCAAGACGGCATTGATCACCGGCGGAGCCCGGGGGATCGGACGCGCGCAGGCGGTGCGATTCGCTCAGGAGGGTGCCGACCTGATCGTGGTGGACTGCTGCACCGCGGTAGCGCACTCGACGACCCCTGCCGCCAGTAGCGCGGATCTGGCGGAGACTGTCCGACAGGTCGAACTGCTCGGGCGACGGATCTTCGCCATCGAGGCAGATGTCCGCGAGCAGAGCGCGCTCGATGCGGCGGTAGCCCGCGGCGTCGACGCACTCGGCAGGCTCGACATCGTCTGCGCAGGCGCCGGAATCAGTTCCACCGGCAAAACCATGGAGCTCTCGTCCGAGGTCTGGCAGACGATGCTGGATGTGAACCTCACCGGGATGTGGAAGACCTGCAAGGCCGCTATTCCACACCTGATCGAGGGCGGGAGCGGTGGTTCGCTCGTCCTGGTCAGCTCCACGGCCGGCGTGCGGGGCCTGAACGGCATGGGCCACGTCGCCGCGGCCGAGCACGGGCTGGTCGGGCTGATGCGATCGCTGGCGAAGGAGCTTGCGCCACACAGTATTCGAATCAACATCGTGAACCCTTCCATGAGCACGGACGGAAGGGCGAGCCAGGACATCGCCGACGTGAGCCTGTTCCTGGCCTCCGACGAAGCCCGCTCCATCACCGGGATCACGATGCCTCTCGACATGGTCTACGCGTGAGAGCCCGGGTGACGTGCGTGCCAGTCGAAACAACACACTCTTCAGAAAGAAGGAATCGATCATGACGCGAACCAATGTGGACGTGGTGGTTGTCGGAGCAGGCCTCGCCGGCCTGTACGCGATGCACAAGTTCCGCGGGCAGGGACTCGACGTCCAGGGCTTCGAGGCAGCTTCCGACGTCGGTGGCACGTGGTACTTCAACCGCTACCCGGGTGCCCGCTGCGACGTGGAAAGCGTCGACTACTCGTATTCCTTCGACGATGACCTGCAGCAGGAGTGGGACTGGTCCGAGCGCTACGCTACGCAGCCCGAGATCCTGGCATACCTCGAACACGTCGCGGACCGATTCGACCTGCGTAGCGGCTTCGAGTTCGACACCCGAGTGGTGTCCGCGACGTTCGACGAGCAGGCCGCACGGTGGAACATCGTCACCGACAAGGGCGAGAAGGTGACGGCGCGATTCTGTGTGCTGGCCACCGGCGCGCTGTCCACCACGAACCTGCCGAACATCCCGGGCCGCGACAGCTTCGGCGGAGAGATCCTGCATACCGGCGACTGGCCGCGCACCGGGGTCGATTTCGCCGGAAAGCGGGTCGGTGTCATCGGCACCGGATCCTCGGGCATCCAGTCCATCCCGCTGATCGCCGAGGAGGCAGCGACGCTGCACGTCTTCCAGCGCACCCCGAACTTCTCCGTGCCCGCGAGCAACCGCCCGCTGGACGAAGAGACTCGCCGTGAGCAGAAGGCGACTTACGCCGAGCGTCGACGCAAGAGTTGGGCCAGCGGTGGTGGTTCACCCTTCGTCTCGAACCCGAAGAGTGCGCTCGAGGTTCCGGCGGACGAACGGGAGGCAGAGTTCGAGCAGTACTGGGAGCTCGGCGGGGTGTTGTTCGCCAAGACGTTCGCGGACCAGATGAGCGACATCGAGGCCAACAACTTGGCTCGAGGCTTCGCTGAGCGCAAGATTCGCGCGGTCATCGAAGATCAGTCCGTGGCCGACGTACTGATCCCGACGGACCACCCGATCGGGTCCAAGCGCATCGTCACCGACTCCGGTTACTTCGCGACCTACAACCGCGACAACGTCACACTGGTGAATCTCCGCAAGGCGCCGATCACCGCCATCGACGAGACGGGCATCGCGACTGCCGACGCGCACTACGACCTGGACATGATCGTGTTCGCCACAGGCTTCGACGCGATCACCGGTTCACTGGACCGCATCGACATCCGTGGACGCGACGGGGTACTGCTGCGTGAGGCATGGGCGGCAGGACCGCAGACACTGCACGGCATCGCTGCGGCCGGCTTCCCCAACATGTTCCTGATCACCGGACCCGGCAGCCCCGGCGTGCTGGCAAACATGGTGCTGGGTTCCGAGCAGCACGTGAACTGGATCGCGGACGCGATCGCGTACCTCGACAGCAACGATTACGCGGTCATCGAGGCAAGCGAACAAGCTGCTGTGGACTGGATAGCCGAGTGTGCCGCCGTCGCCGCGAAAACTTTGTTCCCACAGGCCAACTCCTGGTACATGGGTGCAAATATCGAGGGCAAGCCGCGTGTCTTCATGATGTATGCGGGTGGTTTCGGCAACTATGGCCAGAAGATTGCCGAGGTTGCTGCGGCGGGGTACAAGGGGTTCGATCTCTCCGCGCTCGCTGCAAGTCAGGAGTGACGTCACGGCGGGTCTGCACCGGGGATGCGGGCCCGCTTGACGGTGATCTAAATCTCTTTTACTCTTTGGTGTGTGATGAGATACCAAGTATCACTCAGTGATTCATGCCCTCGGTTCGGCTCCGTAAAGCTGTGATTCGACTCGAAACTGATCTGGGGGAGTGCCATGACCATCGTTGACATGAACGACACAAGGTTCGCCGGCCGGGCCATCGGCGCACAGTCCAGGTCGGTCCTGCCGCCGTCGATGGTCGAACGCATGACCCTGATCCTGGACGCGTTCGACGGTCGAGCAGCCCGGCTGTCCCTCGAAGAGATCTCGTTCTGCACTCAGCTTCCGCGGTCCACTGTTCACCGCATTCTCGATCAGCTCATCCGGCTCGACTGGGTGAATCACTCTTCGGTCGGTTATGGCCTCGGTGCGCGTGCCCTCGGACTCGGCGGCGGTGACGGTGGACGTAGCCAGATTCGCGAGGCTGCAGCACCGATCCTGCACGAACTGCACATGCAGACCGGGATGGTCGTCCATCTGTCCGTGCTCGACGGGCCCGAAAGCGTCTGTCTCGACAAGGTCGGTGGACGGTTCGCCTCCGCGCTGCCATCCCGCGTCGGTGGCCGGGTGTCGGCACACGCGACGGCCGGTGGAAAGGCGATGCTGGCGTGGCTGGATCCCGAGCATGTCGACACCTTGTTCGGTCCGACCCTTCCCCGCTTCACCGACCACACCATTACCGACCGAGCGGTCCTGCATCTGGAGTTGAACCGCATTCGTCAGCGCAAGGGGCTGACGTTCTGTCTCGGCGAGTCGGTCAGTGGGATCGCATGCGTGGCATCGGCGATTCGTGGCTACGAGGGTCCGGCCGGCGGTATCGCGCTGTGTGGGGAGATGCGGACTGCACAACTCGAGCGAGTTGCGCCTTTGGTGGTGGATGCCGCTCGTGAGGTCACGCGGACTCTGTTCCCCGAACTGGGAGCCCCTCGCCGTGCCCGCAAAGCTCTGTCGATGAAAGCCAACTGACCCCACCTCTGCATAGCGATGTGAGCTGGCGCACAATTGTCGGCAATGACTCAGTCGACAGGTCCCGAGCCTGCGCTGGCGGCAGGTGAAGACCCGCGCCGCTACGCGCAGATACTGGCGGCCGTCTACGACGCGACAATGGCGGGCGGTAAGGGTCCCGCCCGGCCGCGCGAGGTGATCGGCGACTCGTGGCGTCGGTTGCAGACTCTCGGGATCGATCCCGAACAGAAATCGATCTCACCCTCGCTCGTCGACATCTCCGATCTCGAGCTGAGCCGTCGAGATTCGGGTCTGTTCGACGTCCTCGACGATCTGGCTCGAGGTTTGGAATCGGTGGTCCAGGACGGCAACAACATTCTCGTCGTGGCGGATCGTCACGGGCGGGTGTTGTGGCGCAGTGGCTCGACATCGGTGCTCGATCGCGCAGACGGACTCGGATTCGTCGAGGGCGCCAGCTGGGCCGAGGATTCGGTAGGAACCAATGCCATCGGAACAGCGTTGGTTTCACGTCGGGCCGTGCAGATATTTTCCGCGGAACACTACGTGCGCAGTCACCATCCGTGGACGTGCGCAGGCGCGCCCATCAAGGACCCGCGCACCGGTCACGTCCTCGGCGCACTGGATGTCAGCGGGCCCGCAAACACCGTGCACCCGACGACCCTCGCACTGGTCGATGCCATTGCCCGTCTTGCCGAATTCCAACTGCGTGAACATCATCGGCAGAACTTGGACCGGCTGCGTTCGGTCGCTGCCCCCATGCTCGCCCGGCTGCATTCCCCCGCATTGGCCGTCGACGCCAACGGGTGGGTAGCGGCCACCTCGTCCGTAGCGCTGCGCACTCGAGTTCTACTGCCCGAGGATCTGGCCACGGGACGATTCTGGATGCCGACGCTCGGTGTGTGTGAAGTCGAGCCGTTGCCCGGTGGTTGGCTCGTCCGGCCGACCGGGATGGCGGAGAGCGCATCGGTATCCGAGACGGCCGGGGCCACCACGATCTACATCGACTTACGCCATCCGCAGCACATGCGTGTACAGATCCGTAGCGAGGTCGGGGAGTGGACACACGAGCCGACGCCTCGTCACGCAGAGATTCTCTACCTCCTGGCGTGCCATCGGGAGGGGCGGACTGCGGCACAGATGGCGGCGGATCTCTTCGGTGACGGCGGAAGGGCGATCACCGTGCGAGCCGAAATGTCACGCCTCCGAAAGCAGTTGTCCGGCGTGGTCATGACCCAGCCCTACCGGTTCGACGCGTCGGCGACCGTCGAAATTTTGCTGCCCGAGGACATCAGCAGACTGCTGCCGCATTCTTCGGCACCCGCGGTTCGGGCACGACGTATCAGCTGACGACATGTTGAGCGCTCGGTAGGCGCGCTCGACTGCTGCCGAAAGCTCTCGTGCATACTGCTGGACGAAGCACTAAGCAAGCCAGTCGCAGGGGGAAGCCGGTCGAAATCCGGCGCTGACCCGCAACGGTGGGCTGTCTCTTCTCGTAGAGATGGCGAGTCCGATTACCCAGCGGCTGTGTGTGCGACACCTATTCGTCGTGGTCTACGAATCGGCAGTCCTGCGCGTGGGTGATTTTTTGCTGCGCGTCGACTCTCAATTTCGTGGCTCTGAGCTCCAAGTGAGGTTCATATGTCACCATCTACTCCCTCCATCGTCCGAATTGTCGCGGTCGGATCCGCTGCAGCGCTGCTCTTCGCGGGCTGTTCGCGTGGCGACTCGGTAGACGCCACCTCGACCGGGGCCGCGTTCGACGAGCCGGTCTCCATCTCCAACTGCGACCTCACCCAGCAGTTCGATGTCCCTCCGCAACGCATCGTTTCCATGAACGACCACGTCACCGAGGTGCTCATCGAGATGGGAGTCGCGGACCGGATTGTCGGGATGGGCTACCAGAACGCGTCGCCCACTGCGGAGACGGCAGATGCATTCGCACAGATCACCGGCCTCGCCGATGAATACCCGACGAAAGAGCAGATCCTCGATCTCGACCCCGACCTCGTCGTGGGCGGCATGCGAAGCGCATTCAACGACAAGGAAGGCCGCTCCCGCGAATCGTTCACCGACGTCGGCATCGCGACGTTCCTGTTCTCCGAGTATTGCGGATCGGGATTCCCCGACATCGGGATGCTCGAAGACGACTATTCCCAACTCGGTGAGATCCTGGGAGCCGAGGATGCTGCGAAAGACGTCACCGACGGGGTCGTGGCAGGCCTGAACGCGGTGGGCGAGAAATTGACCGGCGTGCCTCCGACCCCGACGTTCTTCTACGACTCCGGTGAAGACGTTCCCACGACCATCGGGGGCGTCGGCGTCGGGCAGGTCATCGCGGACTACGCCGGGGCGACGAACATCTTCCCCGAAGGCGAGCGGCCTTACCTGGACACGACGTGGGAGATCATCGGCGAACGCGCACCACAGGCGATCGTCGTCCTCGACTACGGTGATACCTCCGCGCAGGGCAAGATCGACTTCCTGAAAAGTCAACCGATCATGGCGACGACGCCTGCCGTCCAACGCGACAACTTCATCGTCGTACCGCTCGACGACTTCTTCGAGAGCCCGCGACTGGTGATGAGCGTGGACACCATCGCACGCGCACTGCACCCGGACCGGTTCCAGGACTGATGGCTACCGCCGTCGAAACACGCACTGCGCCTGTCGAACCCGCGTCGAACCGGCGTTCACGCTTTCCGCTCGGAGTGGTTCTTGCACTGCTGACCATCGGTCTTCTGGCTGCGATCGCCGCGGCAGCATCCTTCGGGTCGGTGCGGATTCCCGTCGGCGACGTCTGGGCGATCGTGATGCACAAGGTGATGCCGGGAGCGTTCGACTCCTGGTGGACCGAGGCTCGCGCAGTGATCGTCCTCGACTCACGTCTTCCGCGGTCGTTGACGGCAGCGGTCGTCGGTGCCTCGCTTGCGATCGCGGGCGGTGTCGCACAGGCAGTCACGCGTAACCCGCTTGCTGATCCGTACCTGCTGGGAGTCTCCTCGGGAGCGGGCTTCGGCGTCGTGGTGGTGATGGTGCTCGGTATCGGAGCGGGTGCGCTCGGGGTCTTCACCATTCCAGCGGCCGCCTTCATCGGGGCGATGATCCCGTTGTTCCTGGCATTGTTGATCGGTGGCAGGTACCCACAGTCGACGGCGATCATCCTCGTCGGCGTCGCATTGGGCGCCGTGTTCTCGGCGTTGATCACCTTCACTCTTCTCGTATTCGCCGACGAACACACCCTGAGCGGTGTGTTGCATTGGCTGGCAGGAGGATTCGGCGACGCGCGCTGGTCGACGTTGACTTTCCCCACTCTCGCACTCCTGGTGGTCGGCACCGTGGTGTTGCTCAGTGCGCCGCGGATTGACCTGCTGAAGACGGGTGACGACGGCGCCGCGGCTCTGGGATTGAACGTCCAGCGATTCCGTGTACTTCAGCTCCTGGCAGTCTCGATGCTTGCCGGTGCGGCCGTATCCGTCGGTGGCGGAATCGGTTTCGTGGGTTTGCTCGTACCTCATCTCGCGGGGTACATCGTCGGTACCCGGGCCATCAGGTTGCTTCCCGTGGCGGCGCTGCTCGGGGCGGTCGCGTTGGTGGGGGCAGATACGCTTGCGCGATCGGTTGCCAGCAGCACCGAGGTGCCGGTCGGAGTGGTCACCGCACTGGTCGGCGCACCGATCTTCGTGTTCATGCTCTCTCGTCAGTACGGAAGGGCCGAGCGATGACTCTGTCGATACACGAGGTCACTGCCCGGCTCGGATCACGAGAAGTGTTGCACAGCATCGATTTCAGCGTCCGCCCCGGGGAAATTCTGGGGCTCGTCGGACCCAACGGTTCAGGTAAGACCACGGCGCTGCGCTGCTGCTACCGTGCGCTGACACCGGCATCCGGTTCCGTCCTCGTCGACCATGTCGACACACGGTCGATGAAACGCGCGGAACTGGCCCGGACCGTCGGCGTCGCAGCACAGGAACCCGAGGCGTCCGTGGGACTGACGGTCCGAGAATCGGTCGCGCTCGGGAGGGTGCCGCACCGCGGCTGGTTCTCTCCCCCGACCGCATCCGACGACGAGGTAGTGGCATCCTGTTTGCATCGGATGGAATTGTCCGCTCTGGCCGACCGTGATGTCGGCGCATTGTCCGGCGGTGAGCGGCAACGTGTCTCCATTGCCCGCGCGCTGGCTCAACAGCCGCGAATTCTGCTGCTCGACGAGCCGACCAACCATCTCGATCTGCGCCACCAACTGATCGTCATGAGTGCCATTGCCGACCTTGCTGCCGACGGGCTCGCTATCGTCGTCACCGTGCACGATCTGCGTCTGGCCGTCGAGTACTGCTCCTCGCTGGCGGTTCTCGACGGTGGATCCGTCGTTGCCTCGGGCCCGACCGCCGAAGTGCTGACCGACACGTTGCTGGCGGAGGTGTTCGGGATTCGCGCGACGGTGCGTACCCATCCGAGGCCCGTCTTCGATGTACACGGGCTGGCGTGAGCGTCTATGCGCGTGCTGCGGCGCGAGTACCGGGCCTCGGTGAATACCTCGAAGGCCCGTTCGATCTTCCTGCGTCGGTGATGCTCGACGCCGACTGGATTCGGGCTCGCGTCGTCGACACCGGGGTGCGGTGGAACTGCGTCGACGATCGGGTCAACGGCACGCTGTGGTGGTATTCGGCCAGCTCGACCCTCGCTTTCGTTGCTGTCGCCACCGCGATGGTGACCGGTGAGGCCGCAGATCCAAGCCTCGATACCGCACGCTGCTTCCTGCGGCCCAACGGCTATCTAGGTGGGGTGAGCACCGAGCGGACCATCTCGACCGAGCAACTGGCACCCGCACTGGACGCAGCGTTCGCGCGCATCATCGACGTGCTCGCCGAGGTGTCGGGAGCCCGCCGACAGGCGTTGTGGGCAATCGCGACGGACTCCATCGCCAACCGCAGCCTCGACGTGGGGGCCGCCCTCGGTGACAGGACCATCGGCAGTCGCTTCGCTATGTCGTTGATCGCGAATATGCAGGAAACGCTGCCGTCGCCGAGATTCGTCGACGTGGGGGGCTGCCGGTTCGCCCAACGCTGCTCGTGCTGCCTTTTGTACGAGACCGCGGGAGCCGACAAATGCACCAGCTGCCCTCGACGAACGCCGGCGGATCGTCGGCGTGGACTCGAACGAGCCGCCCGCTACTAGAGCTCGAGCGATACGACCACACTGTCCACCGATTGTGCGGCCAATGTAGGAGGGGCCGCATAATCGGTGGATGGCAGTTCGGTTCTTGCACGAGACGTCGCGTTTTCTTGCCGTCTCCGACCCTGGCAGGCTTCGACTGCGCAGTGCAACGGCAACGACGCTGACCTTGGTCCTCGCTATTGCATTCCTTCTACCGGCGTCGAATCTGATCGGTCAACCGATCACGGTCGCGCTGTTGGGCTCCGTCGTTGCGATGCAGTCGGCTGCGGCGGTGAAGGACAAGGACCAGCGCAGCCGCGTCATTACCACCCTGCTGCTGTTCTTCCCGGCCGCCGCTGCGGTCTCGCTGTCGGCGGTTCTGTCGCAGTTCGGCGCGGTCGCCGATGTCGGATTCATCGCCGTGCTCTTCACCGCGGTCTGGGTCAGGCGGTACGGCCCACGTGGAACCGCACTGGGCATGGTGGCCTTCATCTGCTATTTCTTTGCCCTTTTCCTGCGTGCGCAGCCAAGCCAGATTCCAATTTTCTTGGTATCGATCGCGTGCGGTGTCGCGATATCGCTGCTCGTTCGGACGGTAATCCTCCCGGAGCGGCCAGCGGTAGAACTGCGAAGACTTGTACGGGCGCTGCGGGCGGCGTCGATAGATGTGCTCGAAGTCGCATCGAACCGAAGCGAGCGGGATCTCGCGACACTGCGCAAGAAGCTGGATCGGTTCGGCCGCACCGCCCTGTTGATCGACGACTGGCTCGACCGCAACGACGCCGCCCAACTCTTCAGCGTCAGCAGCAAAGACCTTGCGCTACGCATCTTCGATGCCCAGATCGTCACCGAACAATTGGTGAGCGCACTCTGGGCGCTCGATCCGAAGGAATCATGGCCGGAGCCGCTCGGTGAGGCTACGGCTGCCTTGGGTTCGAGCCTGCAGAACAATCCATCCGAAGATCAACTGCGCGCCGCGCGACGTCTCGCGGTGGCAGCGGCGGACAAGGCGGACCCGTCGACCCAAGCCGGAATTGCCACAACTATCACCATGCGGGCAGTGCAGGCGCACAGCGCAATTCACCACATCGCCAGCAATGCCTTGCGCAAGGATCCGCAATCCCATGCGGGCGAGAAGGACGAGGTCGCCGGCGGCGATGAATCCACCGGCTTGAATCCCAGTACGAAGGCAGCCATTCAGGTTGCCGTAGCCACCAGCGCTGCAACGATTCTCGGCGAACTCATCTCCCCCGATCGCTGGTACTGGGCAGTTCTGACGGCATTCCTGGTCTTCACGGGAGCATCGACACGCGGTGAGATACTCTCCCGTGCCAGCCACCGTGTTGTCGGAACCATCGCCGGCGTACTTGCGGGAGTTGTGTTGTCCGCCCTCGTCGGACCTGATCGACCACTTCAACTCGTATTACTGGTCGTATGCGTGTTCTGTGCGTTCTACCTCGTCACCGTTGCCTACTCGCTGCTCGCCTTCTTCATCACGGTGATGCTCGCGATGTTGTACGGCCTCCTGGGAACTTTCAGTCTCGAGGTGCTCGAGCTACGAATATACGAAACCGTCGCGGGAGGACTGGTAGGCATCGCGTCGGCCTACTTCATCTTCTCCACCGGAACACGATCGACGTTTGTAAAGAAGGTCGACGACTACCTCGACCAGATGGCGACAATCATCGACACGAGCATCGACTCTGTGGTCGAACCTGGGAATGCAACGAACCTCGTTGCCGACATGCGCAGGCTCGACAACGCGTTGAAAGAACTCACGACGGCCGGCAAACCGCTGGAACTGGGTCCGACCACCCGGACTCGTCAGGGTGCCAAGCGGTTGCTGCGGATAATGGCGGTGAGCAACAGGTGCGGACATGCGCTAGTCCGAGCAGGGGTCGGCGCATCACGCGCCGAACCGGAATCACGACCGTGCGAGGCGACGATACTGGCTGTCCGAGAGGCCGCGGAGGTAACGAAATCTACGATCAGCGATGTCAAACGAGCCATCTCAGGTGAACACGTCGAGCCACCGGAGAAACTCACCGAAACTTCCGCCCACGACGTCATGCTCGAGTCCAAGACCACCTCTGGATCCGTGCGTAGCCTGGTCCGCGCGCTCGGTACCTTGAATCGCACGATGGGGGAAGCTCTCAGCCGCGCCTGACCGTCGCCGAAGTTTCCAGCCGCTACTAGGGGCTGTAGTAGTCAGTTGTAAGGTGTGCCCATGACTTCCCGGCCCGACGGTCGCGCACGCGTGCGCGGTGCATTCGTCGGTGCCGCATCCGGTGCGCTGAGTGTCGCCGCGCACGGTGTCGGTGGGGGAGCCATGATGCCGAGCGAAGCGGCTTTGATTCTGCTCCTCGCAATCAGTGCCGCGGTGGGTGGAGCGGTCGCAGCTCTCGGGGAGCGTGGGGGATGGGCTTCGACGCCGGCGACCCTGATCTTCGGACAGCTGCTCGGCCACACGATCTTGACGATTGCCGCCGAACATGATCACGGGTCTTTCCTGACCCCCACGATGGCCTGTGCTCACGCATTCGCAACGGTATTGTGTGCGTTACTGATTCGCGCCGCCATTCTGGGGTATGGGCATGCACTGTCCATCCTCCGTCGTATTCTCCCGGTGCTGAACCTGTCGATTCCGGTGCAGGAGTTTCCCCGCGCCGGTGCACCCGAATATCGTCCCGATGTCGTTCTTCGGCTGTTGGTGTGTTCCGGGGTCGGTACACGCGGGCCTCCCCGCCCCGCCTGACCTCACCCTTTTCCGAAGCGGCGCGCCAATTGATGGCGGAGTCTCGCTTCGGCACATCCACATCCGAACGAATCGAGCACACCCATGCCTGAAACCGGCACGGTCGAAGGCGGCACAGTTCTGCCCTCGACCGATGCATCGGGGTCGACAGGTTCCCGACCCCGCCCGTCCCTGGTGATGCGATTGCACTTCTACGCAGGCATTCTCATCGCCCCGTTCATTCTCGTCGCCGCCATCAGCGGCGGTCTCTACGCACTTGCTCCCACCGCGGAGAACATCGTCTACAGTGATCTGCTGCAGACGAATTCTTCTGGCCCGACTGTCTCCGTCGCCGAACAAGTCACTGCAGCGCAACAGGTTCGACCCGACCTGACGGTGTCGGCAGTGAGGCCTTCGACCGAGGTGGGCGACACCACCCGGGTCATGTTCACCGACACCTCTCTCGGCCAATCCGAGCAGATGGCGGTGTTCGTCGACCCGGTGACCGGTCGCTCCGTCGGTGAGTCCGTCGTCTACGGCAGTAGCAATGCTCTTCCGATGCGCACCTGGATCGGTCAGCTACACCGAAACCTGCATCTCGGTGAACCGGGACGCATCTACAGCGAACTCGCTGCCTCCTGGCTGTGGGTCGTCGCGCTCGGCGGCGTTGTCCTATGGGTGCGACGCTACCGCCGCGGTGGACGCCTGTTCACCGTCGACCGTTCTGTCGAAGGTCGCGTCCGTACCAGGAATTGGCATGGAGGAGTGGGTATCTGGATCGCGGTCGGGCTGATCTTCTTGTCCGCTACCGGTCTGACCTGGTCGGCCTATGCGGGCGAGAACATCACCGGGCTCCGGACTGCGCTGAAATGGACCACTCCGGCATTGAGCACGTCGGCGGGCGAACATGCAGGGCACGACATGTCCGCGATGGCACCCATCGCCCCGGACTCGTTCGGTTCCACCGTCGGCCGGGTCGATGCCGTGCTCGGAACTGCTCGATCGCAGGGTATCGACGGCACGGTCGAGGTCACCATCCCCACCGATCCGAGTTCCGCGTTCGTCGTTACACAGACCCGGCAACCGTTCGTATTCTCGCCCAGCTCGATCGCCATCGACGGAGCCACGAACGATGTGGTGGACACCAACTGGTTCAGCGAGTGGCCCCTCGCGGCGAAGCTCTCGACGTGGGGTATCGCGTTGCACATGGGCATTCTGTTCGGCTTGGTCAATCAGATCGCGCTGGCTCTGCTCGTGGCCGCACTGGTCACCGTCATCCTTCGCGGGTACCTGATGTGGTGGCAACGACGTCCCGTGGGCGCAGCGGTGGGTAGGCCAGCTGCTCGCGGCGGGTTCGCACGCCGATCCCTCTGGAAAAAGGCGGCTTTCGCGATCGGGTTCGCCGCCCTCGGGTGGTTCGTGCCACTGCTCGGAATCAGCCTTCTTGCATTTCTCATCATCGATGCCGCACTCGGACTTCGGCATCGAACCAACACTATGGAGGCATCATGACATTCGGAAAAACATTGCTTGTGGCACTGGCTGCCGGAACGCTGCTCGTCGGCTGCTCCTCGAACGACGCCCCGACGACCGAGGCGGATTCCGTCACCGTCAGGGAAGGGTGGGTCAAGGCGGCAGACGACGGCATGACCTCGGCATTCGCTGAAATCCAAAACACCGGGGAGGGGCAGGTGCGCGTCGTATCCGCGCAGTCGCCTTCGTCTCCGCTGGTGGAATTGCACGAGATAGTTTCCAGCGCAGATGGTTCCATGGTCATGAAGCCCAAGGACGGTGGCTTCGTCGTCGCAGGTGGCGACACCAAGGTGCTTCAGGCAGGCGGCGACCACATCATGCTGATGGGGGTGAGTGCACCGTTGGACCCGGGTAGTGACACCGAGTTCACGCTGACCTTCGAGGACGGGTCGACTTCGACGTTCACGGCGCAGGTCCGCGAGTTCGCGGGCGCGCAGGAAAACTACGGTGGCTGAGCGGACACCTCCGCATCGCACGAGAATCAGTCGGCGACACCTCCTCGGTGGAGGTGTCGCCGCACTCGGCGCTGCCGGATTGACCTACGGAATCGCCAGGGAGCCGGCTGAATCCGAATTCGGAGGCCTGACAGTTCCCTACTACGGTGAGCACCAGTCCGGGATCTCCACCCCAGCGCAGGCCCATGGAATGTTCGTGGCTTTCGACTTGCGGGCGGGCACGACCAAGTCCGATGTCGTCGGCATCATGAAGATGTGGACAGCCGATGCTGCGCGATTGACGCAAGGATTGCCGGCATTGGCCGATACCGAGCCCGAACTGGCACTGGACCCAGCAAGGCTCACCGTCACTGTCGGATTCGGCCCCGGCGCATACGACGCCTCCGGCATAACCAAGCCGGGGTGGTTGGCCCCATTGCCAGAGTTCGGTATCGACCGACTCGAATCACGTTGGAGCGGAGGTGATCTACTGCTACAGCTGTGCGCCGATGACCCCGTTTCCCTCGCGCATGCAGTCCGCGTGTTGGCCAAGAATGTGCGCTCGACGTCGTCGATCCGCTGGGTTCAACGCGGCTTTCGAGCAGCACACGGAGCGCAGCCCCCTGGCACCACGATGCGGAATCTGATGGGGCAGGTCGACGGTACGGAGAATCCAGATCCAGCAACGGATTTCGATGCTCTGGTGTGGGACAGCACCGGCGGAACTTCACTGGTGTTGCGCCGAATTGCCGTCGAACTCGATACGTGGGACGAGTTGGATCGTGGAGGAAGAGAGTTCGTACTGGGGCGTCGACTCGACACCGGGGCGCCGCTGACCGGGAAGCTCGAGCGTGACGTCGCGGACTTCGAGGCTACCGACCGCTTCGGTATACCGGTGATCTCACCGGCTTCGCACATCGCCCGTGCGCATCACACCCATGACGGTGAGCGATTCTTCCGCCGCGCCTACAACTACGACGATCCGCCGTCGAATGACACGACCAGCAACTCCGGCCTGATCTTTGCCGCTTTCCAACGCGATATCGACAGTCAATTTCTTCCGGTGCAACAACGACTGGACGCCCATGATGCGCTCAACGAGTGGACAACCCCTATTGGGTCTGCGATCTTCGCGATTCCGCCGGGGGTCGAGAAAGGCGGCTATCTGGGCGAGCAGGTGTTCCGATAGCTCCGAAAACCTAAGGAACCCACCAGTGACCGTTGCCGCGGACGATCGTCCAGCCGCCCGGGATGTCGGTCCACGCCGAGACGTCACCAGATCCGGTGCGGATCGGCCCGGTGTCCAGCGGTCCGGGGAATGCGACGCCACCGACCTGGGTGGTGTTGTTGAACCAGTTGATGGCGCAGTTACACCAGTTGTTGAGGGAGAAGTCGGTCAAGCCGGGGAGTGCGGGATCGACCCGGACGAAGATCGGTTGGTTGATGAACACCTGATCGAGCCGCCATTCGAGCACTCCTGCCGGATCGAAGCCGACGGTTGGGCTGATCTCCCCTGCAGGCACGAAGCGTGCAGGCGCTGCTTGAGCGGTGGCCGACCCCATCAGCGAAGCGACGAGGACGAACAGGAGGGAGAACAGGGCAGCTGCGCTGCTGCGGCCGCGTCGCTCGGTCATGGATGGTGCCTCTCGCAGGGGTGAACTTCCGCGATGATGTTACCCGAGCTCAGGACTACCCACCTGCCGGTAGCCTCGGTGTAGTGAAAACTTCGAGGGCCTTCTCAGGGTGTATCGCATCGGCATTCCTCATCGCGTCTCTGATCGGCTGTTCGTCGCCGGAACCCGAACAAGCTCAGGCGCCGGTGGCGAACCAGGTGACGGTGAAAAACCGCACCTACTCGCCCGCGAGCATCACCGTCGCCGTCGGCGACACGGTGACCTGGGTGTTCGACGACGGCGGCATGACGCACGACGTCGTCGCCGATGACAAGTCCTTCCGTAGCCCGCTGATGACCTCGAATACGTTCACCCACACGTTCACCGAGCCGGGAACGTACACGTATCACTGCACCCCGCACCCGGACATGATGGGAACCGTTCTCGTTCAGGGCTGAGTTGTAGTAGTTGGTCGGATGACCTGGGCTCGCATCACCGATATCGTGGAACAGGTGATCTCACTCGACCTGCGTACGGGGACAAGAGCGCCGTTGGCCATCGGCGGTCTCGCCGTCGCGGCCGGGGCACTGCTGTACATCCGGGACCCGCGGACGTCGACGTATCTTCCCTGCCCGATCCATGCCGTCACCGGGTTGTGGTGTCCAGGGTGCGGCACGACGCGGGCCCTCGGTGACCTGGTGCGCGGTGACCTACAGTCCGCCCTGACCACGAACGCGCTGGCCGTCGTACTCGTTCTCGTGGGGGTTGTGGTGTGGGGCGTGTGGCTGCGCGCCCGTGCACGCGGCATGGTCTTCGGTATCAGGCGTCCGCCGACGTGGCTGTTCGTCGCGAGTGTCGCCGTCGTGGTGGCGTTCACGATTCTGCGCAATATACCGGCCGGCAGTTGGCTCGCGCCGGCGTCATAGTTGTCCGCTCTTGGTCTTCCCGAAGGAGTAAGCGTATGTGGCTCGAAGTGTTCTCGGTCGTGGTTCTCATAGGGGCACTGGTGGCGCTCATTCCGACTGCTCGGCGCGTGTTCAAGAAGGGCAAGGACGAATAGCGATTCGCTGTAGGGGCGTGTCGGACGAAGCCCCAGATGGGGCAGGGAAGCGTCGGCATCTAGTATCTATGTTGTGTCTATCCCCTCATCGAACCAGGCTTCGGCATCGGAGCAGGCTTACCTGACCGTCAAGGAACTCATCGTCACCGGTGAACTTCCCGGCGGTGAGCTGGTCAGCGAAGGTGACATCGCCGGCCGGTTGGACGTGAGCCGGACTCCGGTTCGTGAGGCGTTCCTCCGACTTCAGGTCGAAGGATGGATGCGGCTCTATCCTAAGCGAGGGGCACTCGTCGTGCCGATCGCGCCCGGAGAGGCCGAACATATCGTCTCGGCGCGCTGGATCGTCGAGACTGCCAGCGTTCGCGCGGTCGTCCGTGACGAACGGGCCCGAACCGAACTTCTCGCTGATCTCCGCAGTAACCTCGAGCGTCAACGTAGCCTCGCCGAAACCGGCACGGCAGCCGAATTCAGTGCTGCCGACGCGGACTTTCACCGGCTGATCGTGCGTGCAGGTGGCAACCCACTCCTCGACGAGTTCTACACCGGTCTCCGCGAGCGTCAACGACGGATGACGGCGCATTCGCTCATCCGCGATCCCGGGCAGATCTCGCGGATCGTCGACGATCACGCCGGGCTCGCCGACTTGATCGAAGCAGGCGACGTCGACGGTTTCGCTGATGCGGTCGAGCAACACATGAACCGGGTGCATGGATTGTCCGAGGGTGGTCGGCGATGACCACTGTCTCCACCGGGTCGAACGTCACCGAGGTCGGTACTGCTCGCTGGCTACTCGTCGCGGCAGGTATGTTCGCCGTCGCGTGGGGCGGAAACGAATTCACCCCACTTCTGGTGATGTACCGGCTCGAGCATGGCTTCTCCGCCGTCACGGTCGATATGTTCCTGTTCGCGTATGTCATCGGGATAGTGCCCGCGCTGCTCATCTGTGGGCCGCTGTCCGATCGGCTGGGTCGACGGCCGGTGATGTTGCCCGCGACGGCGGTGGCCGCTGCCGGATCGATTCTCATCTCGCTCGGCGCAGACAGCGCAGGTGTGCTGTTCAGCGGCCGGGTTCTCAGCGGAGTCGCTCTCGGTATCGGGATGGCCGTCGGAGGCAGTTGGGTGAAAGAGCTTACCGCCCTGGACCCTTCGGCGTCAGGCGGCGCGGGAGCGCGTCGCGCGGCGATGAGTTTGACTGCAGGTTTCGCGCTCGGTGCAGGCGTCGCGGGCATCCTGGCCCAGTGGGCGCCTTGGCCGACGCACCTCGCGTACCTCGTTCATGTGGGCATCTGCGTCCTCGCGGGGATCGGCATGGCTTCGGTGCCGGAGACGCGTGCTGCGGTGCCGGTTGCGGATCGTGAACCGCTTCGCAAAGATCTGTTGATCCCCGCGGCGTCGCACCGCAGATTCCTGTTGGTCGTCGTTCCGTTGGCGCCGTGGGTGTTCGGTGCAGCGAGCGTCGCGTACGCGGTACTGCCGTCGTTGATGGCCGACAGCAGTGGGGGCTACCCCATCGCACTATCGGCACTGATGTCGGTGATCGCGCTCGGCTCCGGCTTCGCCATTCAGGCGGTCGGGCGCAAGATCGACACTCCGACCCACGCCAGAGGAGCACTCGTTGCGCTCGCCATTCTGGTCTTCGGGATGCTGCTCGCAGCGTGGGCCGCATCGGTACTGACGATCGCCGCCGCTCTCATCGCAGCGGCAGTGCTCGGTTGCGGTTACGGCATGGCGTTGGTCTCCGGATTGCAAGAGGTGCAACGTATCGCCGGCCCTGATGATCTCGCCGGGCTGACCGCCGTCTTCTATTCACTCACGTACCTGGGGTTCGCGATACCGGCGATTCTGTCCGCGCTCACCGAGCAGTGGCCGGGGGTCGTGACCTATCCCGTCATCTTCGTCTTCGGTTCGGTTCTCGCCGCGCTCTGCTGGGTGTTCGTTCGCACTCGGTCGAGAGCGCACCTTCCCTGAGTTTCGTGAGCGGGGCGGCAATTTACTCCCCTATTCGGAATCCGTACCCCCTGCAGGCGGTACGGATTCCGAATGGAGGAGTAAATTTGCGCCGGCGGAGTCTACAAAAGCTCCGGCGGCGCCTACGGAAGCGCCGGCAGCTCCGCCTGATAGAGCCAGCTGTCCCAGAGGGTTCGCGGACAACCGAAGCGCGAAGCCAGGTCGATGAAGTCCTGGCTCGATACCGTCGAATAGCGATAATCCTTGGTCCACAGCTGAATCAGTGCGAAGAACCGCTCGTCGCCTACGGTCCGCCGCAGTGAATGCAGTGCCAGCGCGCCACGTTTGTAGACCCGATCATCGAACAGCTTGGCCTTGCCTGGATCGCCGAGTATCAGATCCTTCGGCAATGTCTGCTGTATGGCGTATGCGCGCTGCGCCTTGTCGTGAGCGCTTGCGCCACCGGAGTTTTCGACCCAGATCCATTCGGAGTAGCACGCGAAGCCTTCGTGCAACCAGATGTCCGCCCAGGTTCCGAGTGTGAGGCTGTTGCCGAACCATTGGTGCGCAAGCTCGTGTGCGACAAGGCGTTCGGAGCTGCGATCACCCGAACAATGGTTGGCGCCGAAGATCGAAATGCCTTGCGCCTCGATCGGAATTTCCAGTTCGTCATCGGTGACGACAACGGTGTAGGCCGCGAACGGGTACGGGCCGTACAGACGTACGAAGGTCTCCATCATCTGGGCTTGACGACCGAAATCGTGATCGTAGTGCCGACGCAGCCGTGGAGGGATGATCGCCTCGATCGGTACGGGCTCGGTGCTGGTGACGCGATGCTCGTAGTGCCCGATCTGGATGGTGGCAAGGTATGTAGCCATGGGCTCGGGCTGCTCGTACACCCACGTCGTTCGGCTCGCCCGAGCCTGCTTGCGCACCAACGTTCCGTTGGCCACCGCGTAGTAGGGCGAGTCCGTGGTGATCGTGATGCCGTAGCTTGCTTTCGATACCGGATGGTCGTCGCAGGGAAACCAGGATGCGGCACCGTTGGGTTGGCTTGCGACGATGGCTCCCTCGGCGAGTTCGTCCCAGCCGACTTCACCCCAGAAACTGTTGATGGGCTTGGGGATTCCGCCATAATGCACGGTCACGACGAGCGCCCCACCCGAGAGGATCGGCTTGGCCATGGTGATCTTCAGCTTGCCGCGCTGCTGCGAGAACTTCACCGAGCGGGACCCGTTGACCGACACCTTGGATACCCGCAGCGCGGGCCCGAGATCGAGTGCGAACTTGGCGATGGTCGCGGTGGTGACGGCAGTGATCTGCGCTGTTCCGGTCAATCGATTGCTGTCGACCTTGTACTCGAGATCCAGCTCGTACCGCGAGACCCGATATCCGCGGTTGCCACTCTCGGGTAGGTACGCGTCGATCGGCGCATCGTTGGCGTCGAGGTCGAACGTCGGCGTCACCGTCTTCGAGCCAGGTTTCACAGGGTCGCCTCGGCCGCCGCAGTGATCCGGCGGTACGGATCGCCCTTTGCCCACGGTGCGATCGGGTTGCCTTGCCAACGCGTGTGCGCAGGCACGGTGTCGCCGCGCATCACCAGAGATGCAGGCCCGACGGTCGCGCCGTCGCCGATTCCTGCGGCCGGAAGTGCGACGCAATGCTGCCCCAATGTGGCTCCTCGCCCGAGGGTGACGCTGTCCATGGACATGATCCGATCATGGAACAGGTGCGTCTGCACAACGCACCCACGGTTGACTGTTGCGCCGTCGGCAAGTGTCACAAGATCGGCTTCCGGTAGCCAGTACGTTTCACACCAGACTCCGTGGCCGATGTCCGCGCCGAGCCAACGAAGCCACATGTTGAGCACTGCCGTGCCTTCTGCTGCCCGCGCGAACCACGGGGCCGCGACGGTTTCGACGAACGTGTCGGACACTTCGTTGCGCCACACGAAGGAGCTCCACAGTGGGTGTTCCACCTTGTCGATACGGCCGACCCAGGCCCACTTCGCCAGCGCAGACACCGCAGCGGCGACGGCACCGGCAATCAGCAGTACGACTCCGCTGAGTAGCGCGGCAAGCCAGTACCCATGACTGTCGGCCAGTGCGAGGAGCCCGAACAGCACTCCCAGGCCGATCGCGAATGTCACCACCACCGGAATCAGTCGGCAGGTCTCGACGAATGCCCGAGCGATCTTCAGCTCGGTCGGCGGATCGAATGTGCGTGAGGAGTCGGTCTTCCCGGAGGTGCGGCGCAACCGCACGGGTGGGCTGCCGAGCCAGGAAGATCCGGATTTCGCCTTGTCCGGGGTAGCCGACAGCACGGCGACGAGGCCGTTCTTCGGGACGGTGCGACCCGGACCCGTCATGCCGGAGTTGCCGAGGAACGCCCGCTTGCCGACCTTGGCATCGCCCAGGCGCATCCAGCCGCCGCCGAGTTCGTAGCTGGCGATCATCGTGTCGTCGGCGAGGAATGCACCGTCGGCGACGGTGGTGAATTTCGGAATCATCAGCACTGTCGAGGCCTCGACGTCCTTGCCGATCTTCGCGCCGAGAAGTCGCAGCCATCCCGGCGTCAACAAGCTGGCGTAGAGCGGGAACAGGAAGGTGCGCGCGGAGTCCATGAGTCGTTCCGTTGCCCACACCTGAAAGCCGATTCGGCTGCGAACCGGGTGATAGCCCTCGGTCAGGCCGATGCTGCACAGACGCACCGCGGCCACCGTGATGAGCGCGAACGTTGCGAGGGAGACCATCGTGGCGACAGGTAGCAGCAGTACGCCGCGGCCGAGTGCGCCGAGCAACGTCGTCGCAGTGTGCAGCCACCAGCCCATCAGTACCAACGAGACGCCGATGGAGAAGATCGCCATACCTGACAGGAACAGGGACGCGACGCCGTAGGCCACGATCCACCGGGTCGCGCGAGGTGGTGTTTCCTCGGGCCACGGGTGCTCGGCCTTGCCGATTTTCGTGGCGGGGGAGCCGGCCCACATCTGGCCGGCTTTGACGCGTCCGACGACGGCGGAACCGGCGGTCACGACGGCGTTCTTGCCGACCGAAGTGCCTGGTAGGAGCGTCGATCGAGCGCCGACGGTTGCCCCCGCACCGATCCTGATGCCGCCGATGTAGACGATGTCGCCGTCGATCCAGTGACCGGTGAGGTCCACCTCGGGTTCGACCGAGCAGCCGTCGCCCAGCTCGAGCATGCCCGTCACGGGAGGCATGGTGTGCAGGTCGACGCCCTTGCCGATCTTCGCGCCGAGTGCTCGGGCGTAGTAGACCATCCATGGCGCGCCGGACAGGTTGGAGGCGCCGCTGGCGTCGGTGAGACGCGTTGCCGTCCACAGGCGCAGGTGCACGCTGCCGCCGCGGTCGTAGGCGCCGGGTTTCACCCCGGTCAGCAGCAGGCGAGAGCCGACGACCGAGATCGCCATCCGGCCGACCGGGGTGATGAACAGCGAGAACGCGACCAGGAGCCACCACCAGGACACCGTCGGCGCCCATGGCACGTCGGCGAACCACGACATGACGTTGGCGAGGATGCCGAGCCAGGTGACCCACTGCAGGCCGGTCAGCGTGGTCAGCGGCACTGTTGCGGCGATCTGAATCCACTGAGCCCGGCGCGGCGTCGGGATCACCTCGCGTGGCACGACGTCGACCGGCGGTGCAAGGTCGTCGAGCATGCGGGCAAGTGAGCCGAGCCGCGGGTGGTCGTACAACTGCGCGACGGTGACCTCGGGAAAACGTTGACGCAGCGCTGTCACCAACTGCGCGGCGGACAACGATCCGCCACCGTTCTGGAAGAAGTCGGCGTTGTCGTCGGAGACCTGAGCGCCGAGAATTTCGGTCCACAGTTCGGCAACCCATCCTGCGGTTCCGCCGAGCCCGGACTGTTCGCCCATGCCGGGAAGTGGCCACGGGAGCGCGTTTCGATCCACCTTGCCCGACGTCCGCGTCGGCAGCTCGTCGACGAGGGTGAGCCGCGGAACGAGCGCCGACGGAAGTTGCTGGGCGAGCAGGGTCCGCGCGGCGTCGAGATCGAAGTTCGGGTCGGTGCTGGACAGATACCCGATGAGCACGGAGTTGCCCGCACCCGTGGTGCGGATTGCCGCGGCAGCACCGGCGACACCGGGGAGGGCCTGTAGTGCGTTGTCGATCTCACCGAGTTCGATGCGTCGCCCGCCGAGCTTGATCTGATCGTCGGCGCGCCCCTGGAAAAGTAGGCCCTCGAGCTCGAGTTCGACGAGGTCTCCGCTGCGGTAGGCGCGCTCCCAGCCGAGTGTGGGCATGGGCGCGTACTTTTCGGCATCCTTCTCGGGGTCGAGGTAGCGGGCGAGTCCGACACCCCCGATCACCAGTTCACCGACTTCGCCGACGGCTACGGGATTGCCTGCAGCATCGACGACCGCGAGATCCCAGCCGTCGAGCGGTAGACCGATGCGCACCGGACCCTTGCCGTCCATGATCGATGCGCAGGCGACGACGGTCGCCTCGGTCGGACCGTAGGTGTTCCACACTTCACGCCCGTCCACGGCGAGACGCTCGGCCAACTCGGGCGGGCAGGCCTCGCCACCGAAGATGAGCAACCGGACTGCTTCGAGGGCAACGGCGGGCCACAGGGCCGCCAGAGTGGGAACCGTCGATACGACGGTGATGTCGCGCGAGACGAGCCATGGCCCCAGGTCCAGGCCGCTGCGCACGAGCGATCGTGGCGCGGGCACCAGTGCGGCGCCGTGACGCCAGGCGAGCCACATTTCCTCGCACGACGCGTCGAACGCCACGGACAGGCCCGCCAGTACACGATCACCGGGGCCGAGCGGATCGTCCTGCATGAACATGCGCGCTTCTGCATCGACGAACGCCGCCGCGCTGCGGTGGCTCACGGCCACCCCCTTCGGGGTCCCGGTCGAACCGGAAGTGAAGATGACCCAGGCGTCGTCCTCGGGTGTCGGGACGCCGACGTCCGAGGCGGGTGGTGTGTTCTTTTCGGCAGTACCGGCAACGATCCCGTTCGCGGTCACCACCGCAGTGACCTGGGCCTCGCCGAATACCAGTTCGGCGCGCTCGTCGGGGTCGTCCGCGTCGACGGGCACGTAGGCCGCCCCCGCGTTGAGAATCGACAGGATGGCGACGTACAGAGCGAAGGATCCCGAAGGCATCCGAATTCCGACGCGATCGCCGCGGCGAACACCGGCCCGATACAGCCACTGCGATCCCTCGTCGATGTCTACGAGTAATTCGCTGTAGGACACCGCGACAGTGCCGTCGTCGATGGCGGGTGCGTCAGGGTACTGCTCTGCTGTGGCGCGAAGAACATCGATGAGCGTGCGCTGCTCGGGCGCGTGCTCGGAGCGCAAGAAGTCGGTGGGTACGTCGTTCGAAGGCAGTTCGGGGGCCGAATCCGATTGTGGTTGCACAGAAAACGGGGTGTCCTTCTTCTCGTTGATTGCCGAATTGCGAGTGAACCTCGATGGTCGTTATCTCATGTTCGGGTGGCCGGAAGGTGAACGGACGGATGGATCGGTGAGGCTCGACACCGCGCGAATTCTACTCGGGATACGGCTTCGGATCGGCTGGAGACGCGATTTCCTACCGGAGGGGTTGACAACCTCGTAGACCGTTTGCCATCCTCTTCACAGGTCATGAGTACCAGCATCGAGCCCCGGCTTGCTGGTCGGCAACCCTCCTCCGCGGTGGGGTGCTCCGGGTGACGACCTGGCTGACGCCGGAATACCGGCGCGGCAAGCGCGGACTCGATCGTCCTTCTTCGATATTTCGAGTCCCTTGATGTACAAGGGGATATTTGTCATGACTGCTGTTCTCGAAAGCTCGTGCGCACCGTTCGCCGTGGTCAGTGGGGCAGACCTTCAGGTCCCGCTGGTCGACGGCAGTACCTGCACGTATGCGAATTTCGACTATGCCGCCAGCGCTCCTGCTCTCGCCGCGGTGACCGATCGGATCGTCGAGTTGCTGCCCTACTACTCGAGTGTGCACCGCGGCGCGGGTTACGCCTCGCGCGTGTCGACGGCGGCGTACGAGAAGGCTCGTACGACTGTGTCGAATTTTGTTGTAGCACAGAGCGATTCAGTGACGATCTTCACCAGGAACACCACCGACTCGCTCAACCTGCTGGCGCGGTGCGTGCCCGGTGAGACCGTGGTACTCGACATCGAGCACCACGCGAATCTATTGCCGTGGCGGGACCGCCGTGTCGTCGTTGCCGCCGACACCCTTGCCGAGACAGTGGCGCGCATCGAGGTCGAGCTCGCCACGAAACCGGCTGCGTTGCTTGCCATTACCGGCGCCTCGAATGTCACCGGTGAAGTGTTGCCCATTCGTGAACTTGCAGAGCTGGCTCATCGGTACGGTGCTCGCATACTCGTCGACGGCGCCCAGCTGGTACCGCATCGCCGAGTCGACATCAGCGACCTCGGTGTCGACTACCTCGCCTTCTCCGGCCACAAGCTGTACGCCCCGCATGGCGCAGGAGTGCTCGTGGGTCGTCGCGATTGGCTCGATGCGGCTCAGCCGTACCTCGCCGGGGGCGGTGCCGTGCGCAGTGTGAGTGTGGAATCCACCGCATGGGCGCTCTCGCCCGCGCGTCACGAAGCCGGCACGCCCAATGTCCTCGGCGTCGCCGCAGTGGCTGCCGCTTGCGAGGCGCTCGCCGAGCACGAGAGGTCGGGATCCGTCGAACACGAGCGTGCTCTGTCGGACCGATTGCGCGCCGGACTGACGGCAACCCCCGGCGTGCGCTTGCTCGAAGTGTGGACCGACTCTCCGGATACTGTGGGGATCGTCACATTTACGATCGACGGCTTTGGGCCCGGTGAGATCGCTGCTTACCTGTCGGCTGAGCATGGCATCGGTGTTCGAGACGGCAAATTCTGTGCGCACCCTCTTCTTGCGCGCCTCGGTCGTCCCGACGGGGCAGTGCGTGCGAGCCTCGGTCTGGGAAGCTCCAGCGCCGACGTCGATCGCCTGCTCGGAGCCATAACGAAGCTCGTGCACGAGGGCGCGTCGTGGACGTACGCGGAGGAGGACGGATGGTGGAACCCGGTGCCCGATCCGCGTCCCTTCCCCGATCTGGTGGACGGAAAGGCAGGAGTGGGATCTCCCTGTGTCCCGGCCACGGTGCCGGTGAGTGCCATCGGGGAGTCAGGTGCCGCTGAGTGGGACGAAGCCCCATCGCCGGCTGAAGCGGTTAGCATCGGAATATGACAGCAATTGTCTTGTGGCGCAACCGTCGCTGGTACGACAGGTACGTCGATTTGTGCCGGACAGCGTCCGGATCTTGTAGGCGCTCGGGTTAGACCCCAGACAGAAGCCGCATCCCTTGCCTTGTACGAAGGACACAATCGCATGTCGCACAGTTCCGATATCACCTCCGATCACCTCCACGCTCGCCCCATCCGGGTGGCCCTCGACCTGAATGGGCAGTGGACCGAGCTCACCGACTCGACTCCGACTTCGGAAATGGTGAGAATTCAGGCCGAAGACCTGCGGGAAGCGCAGAATCTGCGTACTCGGCTTCGCGCGGAGGCCGTCGAGTCGGGCAAGGACGCCGACGAAGTGGCCGTGTTCCTCGATATCGAGATTCACATCGCTGACGATGCACGCACTGCCCGTCGAGAGTTTGCAGGCCACGACGCCCCGGTGGTTCCGGCCTCGATTCGTTATATCGGTACACCCGTCGGGCTGGCAGGTCTGATAGCCGATGTGAAAGCTGCTGACGTCGCCGATGGCGTCACCCTGATCGCAGCGGGTCCCCAGGAAGCTAATTTCGGCAAGGTCGCGTACGGCGTCGTGCCGTGGCTGGAAGATCGTGGAGTCGTGTTCTCGGCGTCGAACGTGGCGGGAGCCACCGGAGTTCGACCTGCCTCGCGAGTGCTCGCCTCGTAGCTCGCACTACTACTACGAGCGGGCCGCATCTGTCCTCAGGTTCCCGCAGCCTCTGCTGTCATGTCATGTCATGGACAGGGCAAGTCCGGCGGTGATGCGCAGCAGTTCCGAATAGGTCGTCCGAAAGATCGTGTTCGGATGCCCTGCAGCAGACCACAATTCGGGATACTCGGCCAACTGCTCGTCGACGTATGTGGGCAGATTCGTCGGGTGACCCACCGGTGCGATGCCTCCGATCGGTTGACCGGTGCAGTGCTTGACCAGCTCGAGTGGAGCTTGCGACAACCTCCCCTCCAGTCTCCGGCCTGTCCGATCGAGGTTCACCCGGTGCGCACCGGAGACGAGCAGTAACACTGGGTCGTCGTCGAGCAGAAACACCAGGGACTTCACGATCGCGCCGACGTCGACGCCGAGAGATTCGGCGGCGGCGTCGGCGGTCACTGTCGGCACGGGCGCGGTGACGACCACCCCGTGATGTCCACGCGAGATCAGGACGTCCGCGACGTGGGCTGCGTTCGGGTGAAGAAGCCGGGGCATAGGGCAAGCGTATTGCCAATCGGCAGTCCGTGCCTCGTACTAGGCGTCGACGGGGAGGTTCGCCGGTTTCTGTTGTGTGCGGTAGGTGAAGCCGAAGAACAGGGCGAGACCGACCACCGTATAGAGGACGAGTGCCAGCGCGGGCTGCCCGACGCCGTTGCCGGCGAAGTAGACGATGCTCCGAACGCCTTCGGTGCCGACTCCCGGGGTGATCCAGCGACCGACGGCAGAATAGAACTCCGGAAGCACGTTCGGACCGAATGCCCCTCCGGCGCTGGGGTTTCCGAGAATGACGAACACGACGATCGCGATCGGAACAGCGGCAACGCCGACCGCAGCGCGTAGCCCGAGCGTGAACAGTGCCGTTGCCAGGACCACCGCTGTTCCCAGTACCGACAGAGGGAACCAGTGGCCGGCGAACGTGCCGAGAACATGCGTGGTGATGAACGCACCGAGGATTCCGGACAGGATCGAATAGCCGACGAGTACCCCGAGCTGAGTCGACGCTCCGCGTAGCGACTTCGGTGCGCCGATGAGGAGTCCGATTGCCGCGGCGAGCAGATACCCGCCGACGACCCAACCGACGGAGAGGTAGAAGCCGGACAATCCTCGGTTGTCGTGGATGCCCACGGGAATATCGTCGCGAACGACGAAGGTGCGGTTCTGACTCTTGTCGATCTTGGTGAAGATCGCGTCGAGCGAGGTGGCAATGGAGCTGCCTGCGGCGCTGGCGGTGATGAGTGTGTCCGTGCCCGTCGGGCTCAGAACGTAAGCGCCGAGCACCTCTCGGTTCCGGATCAGCGCACGCGCATCGCCCGTGCTGGCAGCGGTGCGGGCATCGAGGGGAGTGCCTTCGATGGCGTTGAGCTTGTCGGCCGTATCGACGTCCAGGCCGGCAGGGAGCCCTCGCGCGGCAACGACCACGATCGGAATCTCGCGCGGGGTCGGCTGATGGAAAGCAGCTACGTAACTGAGGATGAAGCCGAGTTGGAGTATCAGCACTCCGGCCGCTAACCAGACAACCTTGCGCATGGATGTGAACTTTCCTGTCGAATGGATTGTCAATACCTAAGGTATTGAATACTCTAGGTATCGTGACGGTAGACGGTCAAGAAGAGTGGTTGTCGACACAGATCGCGTCGGGCCGGCCCGGGCGCGAGAACGTGCGTGAACGGCTGCTCGACGCGGCAGCCGACGAGTTCACCGAACACGGATTCGCTGCGGCCAAACTCCAGGACATCGCCAGACGCGCAGGCTTCACCAAGGGCGCCGTCTACTCCAATTTCGAGTCCAAGCAGGCACTGTTCGCCGAGCTGCTCTCGCGCCGCTCGATGGAACTCGCCGCACGAGTCATCGACGACGTGTCCGACCTCGGCCCCGACGATGCTGCCGGAGCAGGCGGCAGCGCCATCGCGTCGTGGATCGTCGCCGAGCCCCGGTGGCCACTGCTGGTGACCGAGTTCGGCATCCATGCTGGTCGAGAACCAAAGTTGGCGGAAAGCTACCGACGTGAGCGTCGAGTACTTCGGGAAGAACTTGCCACCCTGATCTCCGCCAGGGCCGAGGCGTGGGGCGTGGCGGCCACTCTCGATGCGCGAGAAGTAGCGACGTCACTGCTGGCGCTGATCTCCGGCCTGTCCGTCGAGCATTCCGTCGATCCGGACGAGATCGACGAACGAGCCATCGGTGCAGCGATCACCGAACTCTTCGCTGGCGCAATCGCCCGGGCGACCGAGCAAGATTGAAGCGGATCTCATCGGGTACCCGACCCCACATGAGTGCTCAGAACCCCGACCCGAACGAAACCGCAGGATTGGAACCAGGCGGCGGTGTTCAGCCCGGAGATACGCCACCGGCAGAAACTAGCGTCGGTGGTCCGCAGCACGAACCGCCGCAACGAGGGTTGGCATTGCCGATCGTGTTTCTCGGGCTTATCGGGCTGGTGGTGATCATCGTCGCAGCTGGGCTGATCGGTCGAATCTTCGGTCTCTACTAGTAGGTGAGAACGGGCGGCCCGCTAGGCTCAGCGGCATGAAGGAACAAATCTGGAACGCATTTTCCGTCGAAATCGCCGACCATGTGGCGGTAGTTACCCTGATCGGTCCTGGCAAGGGTAATGCGATGGGCCCGGACTTCTGGAACGAATGTCCACTGGTTTTCGCGCAGCTCGACGCTGATCCCGACGTACGCGCAATACTCCTCGTCGGTTCGGGCAAACACTTCACTTTCGGTCTCGACCTGGCAGCGATGGCAGGGGAGTTCGCGCCGCTGATGGCCGACAAGGCCCTCGCCGGTCCGCGCACCGCATTCCACAACACGATCAAGCGGATGCAGTTGGCCACCAACGCCGTTGCCGACTGCCGCAAGCCCGTCGTTGCAGCCGTGCACGGCTGGTGCATCGGCGGCGGACTCGATCTCATCAGTGCCGCCGACATCAGGTACGCCAGCGCCGACGCCAAGTTCAGTGTTCGTGAAGTACGGGTCGCCATCGTCGCCGACATGGGTTCGCTCGCGCGACTGCCCGCGATCATCGGCGACGGTCACCTTCGCGAACTCGCATTGACGGGCAAAGACATCGACGCCGCTCGCGCCGAGAAGATCGGACTGGTCAACGACGTGTTCGAGGACCACGACGCGCTGATCGCCGGTGCTCGGGCCACAGCAGCAGAGATTGCCGCCAATCCGCCTCTGGTGGTGCAAGGCGTCAAGGAGGTCCTGGACAACTCGCGTGCAGCCGACGTCGATGCCAGTCTGCGATTCGTAGCTGCCTGGAACGCGGCTTTCCTAGCCTCGAACGATCTGACCGAGGCGATCACCGCAGTGTTCGAGAAGCGCCCGGCAGAGTTCTCCGGAAGCTGACCCACCGTGGAGTACGCCGAAGAAATCGGTACCCAGCTGGTGCGTCTGCAGCGCGCACGGGACCGCAATATTGCGCAGCTGACCGAAGAGTCCGGTGGCGTCGACGGAGCAGCATTCGTGTGCTTGTTTCGACTGCTTCGCGACGGCCCCATGAGGTCGAGTGAGCTGGCGGCACTGGTCAACTCGGACCCGTCGACGGTGAGCAGGCAGGTCGCCCAGCTCGTCGACCGTGGGCACGTCGAACGTGTTCGCGACGAGAGCGATGGCAGGGCGTTCGCCCTCGCCGTCACAGAGTCGGGCAAGCAGGTAGTCCATCGAATTCAGCTGCGTCGGAACGCGCACATCGGCAAGATCATCGAAGACTGGTCGAACGAGGACCGCGCGTCATTGGTCGAACTGCTGGACAGATTCCTGACCGACTACGAGCGATCCAGAGTGGATACGTCCAAAGGCTCGTGACGGCAGAACCCCAGGTCGGTCATGTCTCCTTCTCCGGCTTCCCAGAGCGAGGCATGACGACCCGGCGTCAGCGCAGCGCGCTTTTGGGGTCGTTCCAGAGCTGATCGGTGAAGTCCTCCAGCGCGACGAGTACGACCGTGTCCTCGGCTCGACGAAGAATCGACTTGCTGGCCCGAACCTGCACCACATCGCCGGTCTTGTCGGTCATGCGCCACAGCGAATCGGCTCGCGTGGCAACCGTCGTCAAGAACATCTCGGCGACGTTGACACCCTCGGGAGCCTGATCGGGAAAGATGTCGTGCAAATGAAAGTCCGCACGAGCCGATTCCTCGGTGCCGAAAAGTTCGTCGAAGGCTTCGTTCGCGAACACGATTGCGCCACTGGGATCGACGGCGAGAATCGGCACGGGGATGCGGTCGAGAACGACCGTCACCGGCAGCTCTGGAAATTGTCCTGCATCGGAGACGAAGCTAGCTTGCCTGTTCTTACGACGCTCGCCCGTATCTCCTGCGGACGAATCGACGGAATTGCTTTCGCTCATAAATCTCCCCACTAGTGCGTCGAAAAGAACCAAGCTGTGTTGCATACCCGCAGGGGAAGGGTGAACACTTCCCCTGCCGGAAACATCCAAGTACGGAACTGCCGGTGCCTAAAAGTTGTCAGTGCTCTGGATTGTCTGCCAAACGCTTGAACGATGCAGCGATTTCGGCTTCTGCTTCGGCCCGGCCTACCCAGTCCGCGGCCGTGACGTGCTTGTTGGGCTCGAGGTCCTTGTAGTGGACGAAGAAGTGCTTGATCGCGTCCAATTCGAACGTCGAGACATCGCTGAGATCCTGGATGTGGTCCCAGCGTGAGTCGCCTGCAGGCACGCACAGAACCTTGTCGTCACCGCCGGCCTCGTCCACCATCTTGAACATTGCCACTGGGCGGGCCTCGACGATGACTCCGGGGAAAACGGATTCCGGGAGAAGAACGAAAGCATCGAGCGGATCGCCGTCCTCACCGAGGGTGTTCTCGATGAAGCCGTAGTCGGCCGGGTAACCCATCGCCGTGTACAGGTAGCGGTCGAGGCGAACTCGACCGGAAACATGGTCGATTTCGTACTTGTTTCGCTGACCCTTGGGGATCTCGATGGTGACGTCGAACGACACGCGCTGCCCTCGCTCTTCTTTGTTCTCGTCTTGCGTCTCGAGTGACGCACGATGGTGGCGGGGTCAGCGTACCGGACCCGAGGATACTGTTGGAGAAACTGGCAACGGGAAGAAGAAGACACCGATGGAGGAATGTTGGCCAGGTTGACCAAGCGAAATCTCGGTCCCACCGCTGGAAGGCGGCGACGGAGAACCCGCATTCTTCTGATTCTCGTTGCGGTGTCGGTCGTTGCGGCGGGCGGAACAGCACTTGCGGCCATCGTCCCGCGCGAATCCGACACGAAGGCCGAGGTGCATCTCGCGCCCGAGCCGGACCCGGTAACACTCGTACCGACCATCGCGCCGATATCGGACATCTCACCTGCACCCTCCGTCGCAGGTATCGCTGCCGCGCTCGCGCCGGTGGTCGCATCGCCGGATCTCGGCGCATTCACCGGATCGGTTGCCGACGCCGTCACCGGGGAGGTGCTGTGGTCCTCGGGTCCGGACACCCCGATGACTCCCGCATCGACGACCAAGGTGCTGACGGCAGGGGCGGCAATGCTCGCGCTGTCACCGGAACATCGCGTCACCACCCGTGTGGTGAAGGGACAATCCGATGGTGAGATCGTCATCGTGGCCGCAGGCGATCCGACGATCACTGCTCGGCCCCTGGGCAGCGAAAGCTTCTACTCAGGCTCGGCGCGTATAGACGATCTGGTGGAGCAGATATCCAAATCAGGTACGCCGGTCGACAGAATCGTCGTCGACACGTCCATCTACAGCGGTCCGACGATGGCACAGGGATGGTTTGCTCCTGACATCGCGGCCGGTTACATCACGCCGATCGAACCGATCATGATCGACGGCGGCAGATCGGATCCGCTGGAAGACGAGTCGCCCCGAAGCGTCGAACCGGCTCTCGATGCCGGTCGCGCGCTGGCCCGGGGCCTGGGGCTCGACCCGGCACGGGTATCCATCGGTGCGGCGCCACCCGGTGCCGATCAGGTGGCGAGTGTCCAATCTGCGCCTCTTCGTGATCGTCTCGGTCAGATGATGGGCCGCTCGGACAACGTCCTCGCAGAAGCCATCGGGCGCGAGATCGCCATCGAGACCAATGCGCAAGCTTCTTTCACCGGTGCAGTGGACTCGATCGAGCAGACATTGTTCGCCGCCGGGTACGACATGTCCGGACTCGAGCTGCACGATTCGAGCGGACTGTCGGTCGACGGGGTGATTCCGGCCAGACTGCTCGATCGGATATTGACTTCGGCCGCAGGATCGGGCAAACCCGAACTCCGCCCGATGCTCGACTACCTTCCCGTTGCCGGGTCCACCGGAACGCTGTCGGATCGATATGCCAGCGCCGAACGCGTCGGAGCAGGCTGGGTCAGGGCCAAGACCGGCACCTTGTCGGCCGCAAGTGCTCTCGCCGGGTACGTCGTGGACATGGACGGCCGGACGTTGACGTTCGCGTTGATGTCCAACGACCGCCCACCCGAAGTCAGCAGACCGGCGCTCGACGCGGTGGCGGCTACTCTCAGACTGTGTGGTTGCCGATGACGAACGACGCAGCGGACACCGAAGGCAATGTCTCAGGCTTCAGCGGGTCCGTGGATTGGGCACTGGCCGCGAAGACCGGTGCCAAATTCGCTCCGAAAGAACCGTCGATCTCCCGATACACCGCTGAAGCTGTCGTCGCCGAGTTGTCGGAGGCGTCGGTGCGCGCCGAAGGACCGGTACGTGAAACGACCGGTCTCGCCGACGGACTTCCGGTACCTCAGGCCCTCGTCGTCGATCGTGCAGGGTGGATCGACGCAGCATCGGCATCGATGAAACACCTGACCGGCGACGCCGAGGCAGAACCTCCGTCCGGCCTGCTCGGTGGTAAACCCGCGGGCCTGCAAGCAGGTGCGATGCTCGCGTTCCTGTCCAGCGCGATTCTCGGGCAGTACGACCCGTTCACCGGTGAGCACGGGACGCTTCTGCTCGTCGCACCGAACGTCGTCGCCGTCGAGCGGGCGTTGCGAGTGTCGCCGAGCGACTTCCGGCTGTGGGTCTGCCTGCACGAGGTGACGCATCGAGTTCAGTTCTCTTCGGCGCCGTGGTTGGGCGAGTACATGCGCAGTTCCGTCGCACTGTTGTCCGGTGGTGTCGACGAACCGATAGGTGAGTTCGCGACGAGATTGACGAGCGCGCTGAAGAACCGTAGGCAGTCCGACAAAGCCGAGGACGCGGGCATCGTGGGGCTGCTGCGCGCAACGCAGGCCCCGGCCCAGCGGGAAGCGATCGATCGGCTCCTCGTGCTCGGGACGCTCCTCGAAGGTCACGCCGATCACGTCATGGACGCGGTCGGGCCGGCAGTGGTGCCCTCGGTCCTGCAGATCCGCCAGGCGTTCGACAGCAGGCGTCGACGAAAGACCAACCCACTCCAACGCGTCATCAGGGCCCTTCTCGGGATGGACGCGAAGATGGCGCAGTACGTGCGAGGCAAAGCGTTCGTCGACCACGTCGTCGGCAGGGTCGGCATGGAGCAGTTCAACACCATCTGGACCGACGCCGCCACGTTGCCGCTGCTCGACGAGATCGAGGACCCCGACCGGTGGATCGCCCGCGTACTTCGATGACGCGGCGTATCGCGGTGGCGCTGCCGGAGAAGCCTGCGATCCTCGAGCTGCGCCAGGCAGTTCGTCGGTGGCTCGCGTCGAGCCCGGGCCCAGTGGTCCTCGCACTGTCCGGCGGTGCCGACTCGCTCGCGCTGACCGCTGCGGTGGCCGCGGAGGCCCCGGACGTCCGAGCGCTCGTCGTCGACCACGGGCTTCAGCAGGGGTCGGACACGGTGGCGAAAGCTGCCGCAGCGACGGCACTGGAGCTGGGGTGCGTGGACGCGTCGGTGCTGACGGTGACCGTCGGTGGCTCGGGCGGAATGGAGGCCGCGGCTCGTCGCGCGCGGTACGAGGCATTGGACCGCCACCGAGGCGACGCCACGGTCCTTCTCGCGCACACTCTCGACGATCAAGCGGAGACCGTTCTGCTCGGACTCTCGCGGGGCTCCGGGCCGCGATCGATCGCCGGTATGTCCCCGGTGGATCAGCCGTGGGGCCGACCACTGCTGGGGGTTCGGCGAGCAGTTACCCGGCAAGCGTGCGCCGAGTTGGGGTTGACGCCGTTCGAGGATCCGCACAACACCGACACCGATTTCACTCGCGTCCGGCTTCGGCACGAGATTCTGCCGCTGCTCGAAGATGCGCTCGGCGGTGGCGTCGCAGCGGCTCTTGCTCGCACGGCGACGCAGCTTCGTGAAGACCTCACGGTTCTCGACGCCATGGCCGAGACCTTGGTACGGGAGAACTTCGCCGAACCCGAGGTGGACGTGACGACCCTCACGTCGGTCCCCGCTGCGCTGCGTCGTCGGGCATTGCGGTTGTGGTTGCTGCGCAGTGGAGTGAAGGCACTGTCGGACAAGCAGTTACGGCTGATCGACGATCTCGTCGGACACTGGCGTGGACAGGGCGGGGTTGCCGTCCGTTCAGGGGCGTCCGACGCCAGGTTGGTGGTCGCGCGTCGACGTGGCAGGCTGGTGCTCGAGCAAGAGTGGAGCCTGCGAAACGGCGGTGCTTGAATCTGCAACAGTTGTGAAGGTACGAGAAACAATTGAAGGGAAGCGCCGTGTACGAGGGCGATATCGAATCGATTCTCATCTCCGAGGAGCAGATCAAGACTCGTACGATCGAGCTTGCCAACGAGATTGCCGAGCGCTATCCCCAGGGCGCGCCGGAAGGTGATCTTCTCCTGGTCGGTGTCCTCAAAGGTGCTGTCATGTTCATGACGGATTTTGCTCGCGCGCTCCCGATTCCGACGCAACTCGAGTTCATGGCAGTCAGCTCGTACGGCTCGTCGACGTCCTCTTCCGGAGTGGTTCGGATTCTCAAGGACCTCGACCGCGACATCAGCGGCCGTCACGTACTCATCGTCGAGGACATCATCGATTCGGGTCTGACGCTGTCCTGGCTCAAGCGCAACCTCGCCACTCGTAACCCTGCCTCGTTGGCGGTGGTGACTCTGCTTCGCAAGCCCGATGCAATCAAGGTGGACATCGAGGTCGCGAACGTGGGTTTCGACATTCCCAACGAATTCGTCGTCGGATACGGCCTCGATTACAACGAGCGCTACCGCGATCTGCCGTACATCGGAACTCTTCACCCGAAGGTCTACGGCGGCTGAGGCCGGCCTGGTCTTCGCCTGACCTGGCCTCGTGCTTTCATCCCGGTTCACGAGTAGCACCGTCTGGCCGAACCGGCGCCGACTACTCCGAGCGCGGGAACGTATTGGACAACGGTTTCACTAGGATGTGGAGACGGCGTCGATGCTCGAGATCCCAGGGCGCAGATATTGTCGGCGTACATCGCGAGGGAAGAATTACGGACATTGCTGTTGTGTGATGGACGGGGAACACCGGATCGACGGCGAGTTGGGACGGCCTCGAGCAGACGAGCAAGTTGGTCTTACATCTGGCCGGCCGCGAATTTTGCCTACTGACGGTGCCGGCCTACGCCTAGGACGTGTCGAACCTCACCCCAGCCTTACAGTAATGTCCGCAATATGCCTATTGCGCTTACCGAGGACCAGCTTTCGCTGGCTGAATCAATCAATGACTACTACCGCCGCACGGACGCCCTCGGGCAGACCCGTGCCCGGCTGGAGAGTCCGACTGTGGGCCTGCCGGGCGACTGGGCGAGATATGCGGAGCTCGGGTGGCTCGGCATCCACCTCCCTGAAGACGTCGGCGGGGCGGGCATGGGTATGGGCGAGGCCGCGGTGGTCGTCGAGGAGCTCGCGGCAGTGCTGGCCCCGGGTCCCGTCCTACCGACAGTCTGGGCCTCGGCGCTGCTCGCCGCGAGCGGCACCCCCGAGCAGCAGCAGCAGCTGTCGCTGACGGGGCTCGCCGAGGGCACCGTCGTCGGCGCGGTTGGTTCCGTGCCGGATGGGCTCGCCTCGCGCGACGCGGACGGGGCGTTCCGACTCGCCGGTCCGGTCCAGGTGCTGGGAGGCATGGAGGCGGATCTGATCCTGCTGACGGTCGGAGCGGACGTGCTGGCCTTCGACCGCGTGCAGCTGGGCAGCGTGGACGCGGAGAGTATGGACCCGACGCGCAGCGTCGCGCTGATCAGTGCGGATGGCCCCGTGCAGCCGCGGATGGAGTTGCCGGGCGCCGCGGAGCTGGCCCAGGCCATCGGCCGTGTCTTGGCGGCCGCGGAGGCAACGGGCGTGACACGCGCCTGCCAGAACATGGCTGTGGACTACGCGAAGCAGCGACAGGCCTTCGGCCGGGCCATCGGGTCCTTCCAGGCGATCAAGCACATCCTGGCGAATGTCCTCGTCGATCAGCAACTGAGCATGGCTCAGGCCTGGGACGCGGCCGGCATCTTGGCAGGCGCCCCGGAGCAGCGGAGCCTCGCTGCCGCGGCCGCGGTCGTGACCGCGCTGCCCGCAGCGGTGAGCGCCGCCGAGCAGAACGTCCAGGTGCACGGCGCCATCGGCTATACCCGCGAGCACGACGCGCACCTGTACATGCGTCGCGCCGGAGTGCTGAGCATGATGTTCAGCGTCGTCGCCGCGCGTCGCGAGATCGCCGCCGCGACCGTCGCGGGCGTGCGCCGAGTGTCCGGCATCGACCTGCCGCCCGAGGCGGAGGGCTACCGCGCCCAAGCGCGGGAGTTCGTCGCGCAGTTGGGCTCGGCGGCCGGGGCCGAGCGGCGCGAGTTGTTCGTGGACTCCGGTTACGCCATCGCACACTGGCCCCGGCCCTGGGGCCGGGGTGCCGGCGCCGTCGAGCAGTTGGTGCTCGATGAGGAGCTGCGTGGACAGGAGCGGCCGGAGTACGGCATCGGTGAGTGGGTGCTGCGCACGGTTGTAGACCATGGCACGCAGGAGCAGCTCGACCGCTATGTGCACGCTAGCCTGCTGGGCAAGATCACGTGGTGCCAGCTGTTCAGCGAGCCCGGCGCCGGCTCGGACGCCGCGGGCGTGACCACCAAGGCCAAGCGGGCGGAGGGCGGCTGGATCGTCAACGGCCAGAAGACCTGGACCAGCGGCGGGCACACGTCGACGCATGGTATGGCGACCATTCGGACCAACCCGGACGCGGCCAAGCACAAGGGCATCTCCATGATGCTGATCGACATGGCCGCACCGGGGCTCACCGTCCGGCCGATCCAGGACAGTCGGGGCGTCGAACTGTTCGCCGAGGTGTTCTTCGACGACGTCTTCGTTGCCGACGAGGATGTCCTGGGAGCGGTCGACGGCGGCTGGGGAGTGGCGCGCTCGGCCCTGGGCAACGAGCGCGTGACCATCGGGCGCGATCGGCTCGGCCTCGACCTGTCCTACGACCTGTTCGCGCTGTACGCCGAAGTGCGCGGCGACGCCGGGCTGGACCAGTCGATCGCGGACCTCGTCGCGGAGGATCTCGCGCTGGCGGCGCTCACCCGCCGCATCGCTGAGCAGGCCGTGCGCGGCGGCGCGTCCGGGCCGGAGGGGGCAGTGCTCAAGCTGGTCGGCAGCGAACATACACAGCGCCTGGCGACCGTGAGCCTCGCGGTGGCCGGCGAGGCCGGCGCGCTGGAGGCGAAGGCGCTGAACGAGCTGCAGCGCAGCTTCCTGTACGCGCGCTACAGCACCCTCGCGGGGGGTACCTCGGAGGTCCTGCGCAATCAGATCGCCGAGCTGATCCTGGGGCTGCCCCGCGAGCAGTCCCTGCGTTGACCTTGCTCTCGGTGATCATCACGTCCACGTCGGCTCGCCGAAGGAGCTCGCCGCCAAGTACGGCGAACGCTTCGAACCCCCGGCAAGCCCCGCTGGGCTAGCGCCAACGCGACAGAGGTGCCTGACCGAAAATCACGGTTCAGGCACCTCTGTCCACACCACTGCAATGGACGCGGCGGTACCGAGTCACTGGCATCGAACCGTGCGATACCGGGCTTGGCCAAGGCTAGCGCGACCTGCGGGAGACGACCCGCAGCAGCGCGTTGAGATCGCCCTCGATCAGCCGGAAAATCGAGTACGACGCGACGAATGCCAAGATCCCGCCCACACAGACGACCCGTACGACGTCGATGATGTTGGGGATGTCCGCAGTAGGAACGAAGGTCAGGCCACCTACGGCGATCAGCGGAATCGACGCGGCGACGGTCAGAAACCCGACGCTACGGCGCTGCAACGTGTGCAGTCGTGAGGCGTCTCCGCTCCCCGCACGACCGTAGGGCAGCAGCGACGGGTACAGACATCGAACGGTGAACAGCGAGACCCGGAAGAACGGGTAGGCGGTTGCCATCGCGCCGCAGACGACCAGCGATGCGATGAAGTGCACGTACGCCTCGGTCGGCACCGAACCGGCGGCGAACTGTAGGGACACGGGGAATGCGATACCTGCGACGACCCACAGACCGAGGCATACCGCGACCACTCGGCCCGCGGCCATGAGCGTGTCTGCTCTTGCCTGGGCCAATCGTTCTTCCGGAACGATTTTTCCGGTCCGCAGTGCATGCGGAACTGCGAGTACTCGACGGCAGAACCAGAGAATCAACACCAGCCCCAGGGGCCAGACCAGGCCGTTGATGGCCGTCGCGACGATCCCGAATCTCTCCTGTGCCGCCGGGGCGAGGTCGCTGATGATCAGCGCCTTGTTGTGCTGGTAGTTATAGACCGCAGCGACGGCATTGGGAACGCCGATCGCGAGGGTCATGACAGGAACCGTGTGTCGCCGAAGTCTCACGCGTGCGCTGGTGGGCGGGGGGTCGACCAGATTGCGTGCGCGAGCGTCGAGGCACAGGTCGAATTGCTGAGCCATTTCCTGGCCGGTGGCCCAGCGATCCTCCCGGTCGGGCGAGAGGCATTTGACGAGGATGCGTCGCAGCGTCGCCGGACAGTCTTGTGGCAGTTCGGACAGTGCCTGCGCGCCGACTCCGCCCCGGCGCACCCCAAGCAGGCCGTCGATGGCCGTACGGTCCCCGGCCGCGGAGTCTTCGGGGTCGGGGAACGGCTTGTGGCCGGTCAACAGTTCCCACAGCACCACCGCGAGCGAATACAGATCGCTGCGCGTGTCGAGATCTGCGGCGCGCCCCGGCCGTCCGGGATGGCAGGCCTCCAATTGTTCCGGCGACATGTAGCTCAGCGACCCACCGAAATAGGCGACTGGGCTGTCCTCTGCCACGGCGCCGCTGAAGCTGATGTTGAAGTCGGCCAGTTTCGGGACGCCCTCGGCGGTCAACAACACATTCGCCGGCTTGATATCGCGATGCAACACACCGCGTTCGCCCGCGTAATGCAGTGCATCCGCGAGTCGACGGCCGATCCAAGCCACCGTCTCCGGCCACGACAAGGACGAAATCTGTTCGCGCACAGTCGAGTCGGTGGGGCGAAGGCCACCCTTGTCAGCGAGTGAGGCGTCGACGCTGTCGAGAAGTAGTCGTCCGTGGCGGTCGGTTTCTCGATTCGCCCGGACCCTTCCGAGCACATTGAGCAGGGTGCCTCCAGGCACGTACTGCATGTACAGCAGCCGCAGCCCGCGGTCCCGGAGAACACGTTGATCGAACACCCGAACGATGTAGTCGTGATCGAGCTGCGCCAAAGTCTGCGGTTCGGTCCCGCGGTCCTCGGAAATCTTCACCGCCACGATTCGTTGCATCGAGCGCTGCCTGGACAGGAACACCCGCGCAAAAGCGCCACGGCCGAGGCCCATCAGCAAGTCGAAATCGTCCAACCGATCGCCGACGTCGAGATCCTCGAGCTCGTCCTGGGATCCTGGGCGGGTCCATTCCAGGCCGGCGGAGGCGGTTCCCGTCATGTCGGCGGTCGTGGGTTCCACCTGGGTGGCATCGAGCTCCGACTCCGGCTCGGTCGAGGAGAGCTCGGTGGTTTCACCCGGAACGACGTTGAGCAATTCGGCCAGCGCCGCTGCTTGCACCGGGTACTCCGCGACGTAGTGGGACGGCGATACCGAGTCCCCGCTCTGACGTCGCACGCAGAATTCCTCATAGATCAATCCCACCGGGACCTGAGCCTCGGCGAGGTCGAATTCGGTGCAGTAGTCCCGCAGTCGCTTGGGCAAGTGCGCACGTAACCAGCGCTCCTGGAGGTCGACCGAGATGAGCGCTACGAGCCACCGATGCCGCAGAGTGGCCGAATCGGGTAGGAATTCGGCAAGGTCGGGCGCCCGTGGATCAGCCGTCGAGGTACTCGTCCACCAGGCGGATCTCAGCAGCTCAGCGGCTGCGTCGGCGTGCTCCGGCACTGCCATGCCGTCCGGATGGGTTGTGACACCATCCGAATTTACGGTGACTCTGTCCGAGCCTGGCTGCACTTTGACAGACTAGACCCTCCAGCGTCGCTGTCCTCTGCCGAAAGCGGTAGGTCGGACAATAAGAAGACTGTGGTGGGGAACCTGTGGGGCAGGGGAGACGTTGAAGGGGGAGATGCGTTGTGCAACGCAGCAGTGTTGCCGGCCCGTTTGTGCACGTGATGCACCTGGGGCAGTCGGTTGCCGTTCGCGGTAACCTGGATCATCCGGTGCGCGGCCGGAGTCTGCGTACTGGAGAAGACTGGAAAGGACGAGGCCGTCTCGGCTGAAGCTGTATGAATCGGAAGACAGTTATACGGAACCTGGCCATCGTTTTCGGCGTCCTGATGGTGATCGCTGCCTTCAGCTACTTCGGAAACGACACACGCGGGTGGAAGACTGTCGACACGTCAGTGGCGATAGCGCAGCTCGATTCCAAGAACGTCGACACAGCTCAGATCGATGATCGTGAGCAGCAGATACGCCTCGAGCTCAAGTCCGGCAGCGACGCAACCGACGGCGAGACGAAGATCCTCGCCAAGTACCCGACCTCGGCGTCGGAACAGATCTTCGACAAGGTCGGCCAGGACGGGCTGAAGAGCTACAACACCGTGGTGTCCCAGGACAGCTGGTTCAGCTCACTGCTGCTCTTCCTTCTCCCGATGGTCATTCTGCTCGGCATCTTCGTGTTCTTCATGAGCCGTATGCAGGGCGGCGGTCGTGGTGGCGTGATGGGCTTCGGTAAGTCGAAAGCCAAGCAGCTCACCAAGGACATGCCCAAGACGACGTTCCAGGACGTCGCCGGTGCCGACGAGGCCGTCGAAGAGCTGTACGAGATCAAGGATTTCCTCCAGAACCCGGCTCGCTACCAGGCCCTCGGTGCGAAGATCCCGCGTGGCGTGCTGCTGTACGGCCCTCCCGGAACAGGCAAGACACTCCTTGCACGTGCAGTCGCCGGTGAAGCAGGAGTGCCGTTCTTCACCATCTCCGGTTCGGACTTCGTCGAAATGTTCGTCGGCGTAGGCGCCTCTCGTGTGCGCGACCTGTTCGAACAGGCCAAGCAGAACAGCCCCTGCATCATCTTCGTGGACGAGATCGACGCCGTCGGACGCCAGCGTGGAGCGGGCATGGGTGGCGGCCACGACGAGCGCGAGCAGACCCTCAACCAGCTGCTGGTCGAAATGGACGGCTTCGGTGAGCGCACCGGGGTCATCCTCATCGCCGCCACCAACCGCCCCGACATCCTCGATCCCGCTCTTCTACGTCCGGGTCGCTTCGACCGTCAGATCCCCGTCGGGGTTCCCGACCTCGCTGGTCGACGCGCAATCCTGGCCGTGCACTCGGCGGGCAAGCCGGTGGCACACGACGCCGATCTCGAAGGCCTCGCGAAACGCACGGTCGGCATGTCCGGTGCAGACCTGGCGAACGTCATCAACGAAGCAGCACTACTGACAGCACGCGAGAACGGCACGGTCATCACCGAGGCAGCTCTCGAGGAGTCGGTGGACCGCGTCGTCGGTGGACCCCGCCGCAAGAGCCGGATCATCAGCGAGCACGAGAAGAAGATCACCGCCTACCACGAGGGCGGGCACACGCTCGCGGCGTGGGCGATGCCCGATATCGAGCCCGTGTACAAGGTGACGATCCTCGCTCGCGGTAGAACCGGTGGCCACGCCATGACGGTGCCCGAGGACGACAAGGGCCTGATGACGCGGTCCGAGATGATCGCTCGTCTGGTCATGGCAATGGGTGGTCGCGCAGCCGAAGAACTCGTTTTCCACGAGCCGACCACCGGTGCTTCCTCCGATATCGACCAGGCCACCAAGATCGCGCGGGCAATGGTCACCGAATACGGCATGAGCAGCAAGCTCGGCGCAGTTCGTTACGGGCAGGAGCAGGGCGATCCGTTCCTCGGTCGCTCGATGGGCATGCAGTCCGACTTCTCGCACGAGGTCGCACGGGAGATCGACGAGGAGGTGCGCAATCTGATCGAAGCAGCGCACACCGAGGCCTGGGCGATCCTCAACGAATACCGCGACATCCTGGACATCCTCGCCACCGAATTGCTCGAGCGCGAGACCCTCACTCGCAAAGATCTCGAAAAGATCTTCACGAGTGTCAGCAAACGCCCTCGAATCACCGCGTTCAACGATTTCGGCGCACGGATCCCATCGGACAAGCCACCGGTGAAAACGCCACGCGAACTCGCTGCCGAGCGCGGTGAGCCCTGGCCGCCCGAGCCTGTCGCCCCGAAGGTCGTTCCACCACAACAGTTCCCGCAGCCCACGTACGCAGGTGCACCCCAGCTTTCCAAGGGGGGCCCGGGCAACTACGGCGGTGGTCACGCCAACGGAGCGCCCACAGCGGGTAACAACCCAGCCGGCAACAATCCAGCCGGCAACAATCCAGCCGGCAACAATCCAGCCGGCAACAATCCAGCCGGCAACAATGGCGGTAGCCCGTACAACGGTGGCACCCAGAACAGCAGCCCGTACAACGGCGGACCGTACAACGGGGGTGCGTACAACGGTGGGGGTGCACCCTCCAGCGGAGCACACAATGACGGCGCGCCCTACAACGGTGGGTCGTATCGCAAGCCGGAGCCACCGAAGAGCTCGCGTCCCGATTACGGTGCCCCGGCCGGATGGTCCGCCCCAGGCTGGCCTCCACGAGATCCGCTCGGTCCCGTTCAGGGCGGACCCCCAGCAGGCTATTCGGAGGGCAATCGCTACACCGATCCCTCCTATCAGCCGCCGCAATATCAGCCCCCGGAGTACCGCCAGCCCGACAATCGCCAGCCCGAATACCGGGAACCGGAGTCCCAGGGTCAGGAAGCCCCGCGATGGGATCCTTTGAACGGAGCCCTGCCGGACGACGCCGTTCGCGGCGGTGGAAACGAAGAACCGAATCCACCCTGGGAGACCCCGAATCCGGACGGCGAGCAGAACGAGGGCCCTCGCACGCAACGCTGGGAAGGTCCCAACGGACAGCACTAGTTCGGTCGGCCCGAGGCGCCGCCGGATAGGCTGACCGTCAAACCTCGGGGCATCGGCGCCCCGCAACCGGAGGTACAAGCTCAGTGTCAGTCAGGCAGATCGACCAAGACGGGGTAATACCCGGCGACGAGTTCGTCGCAGTGGCAACCGGAAACGCGTTCGATCAACCGCGCGCGGAGGCCGCAGTGCGCGAACTGCTCATCGCAGTCGGCGAAGACCCGGATCGGCAGGGGCTGCTCGAGACTCCCGCCCGCGTCGCACGCGCGTACAAGGAAATCTTCGGAGGCCTCTACACCGACCCGGACGACGTACTGAACACGACGTTCGACGAAGGCCACCAGGAATTGGTTCTCGTCCGCGACATCCCCATGTTCTCCACGTGCGAGCATCATCTCGTTTCGTTCCATGGAGTTGCGCACGTCGGGTACATCCCCGGTAGCAACGGCAAGGTGACAGGCCTCTCGAAGCTGGCACGAGTGGTAGACCTCTATGCCAAACGGCCACAGGTTCAGGAACGGCTGACCAGTCAGGTTGCCGACGCAGTGATGCGCAAGCTGAGCCCACGCGGCGCGATCGTCGTCATCGAGGCGGAGCACCTGTGCATGGCGATGCGTGGCATCCGAAAGCCCGGAGCGAGTACGACGACGTCGGCTGTGCGGGGCTTGTTCCAATCTTCTGCCGCGTCTCGGTCCGAAGCGTTGGATCTCATCCTGCGCAAATGACCTTGCCCGTCGCGCCCGTCGTCATGGGTGTCCTCAACGTGACCGCCGACTCGTTCTCCGACGGGGGGCGGTACCTGGACGTCGACGCAGCAGTTGCACACGGAACGACACTGCACCGGACAGGTGTCGGCATCGTCGACGTCGGTGGTGAATCCACGCGTCCGGGTGCCGATCGAATCGACCCTGCTGTCGAGGCGCGCCGAGTTGTGCCCGTCATCGCAGAACTGTCGGCGCGCGGCATCGCCACCAGCGTGGACACCATGCGGGCATCGGTGGCGGCGGCGGCGATCGAAGCAGGGGTATCGATCGTCAACGACGTCTCCGGAGGCCGCGCAGATCCTGCGATGGCGTCGGTGGTCGCCGATGCCGGTCTGCCGTGGATTCTCATGCATTGGCGCTCGGCCGCCGATTACGGCCCTGACGGCGCGGCCGCTCATCAGGACAGTGGCGCCATCGCGTATTACGACGACGTCGTCGCCGATGTTCGACGCGAACTGCTCGAGCAAGTCGATCGTGCCGTAGCCGCAGGTGTGGATCCGGCGGCCATCATCCTCGATCCAGGTCTCGGTTTCGCGAAGAACGCCGAGCACAACTGGGAACTGCTGCGAGCGCTACCGACGTTCGTCGAGCTCGGCATGCCGATTCTGATCGGCGCGTCACGTAAACGTTTTCTCGGCACACTTCTCGAATCCGACGGTGAACCGAGACCGCCCGACGGACGTGAGGTCGCAACAGCGGTTGTGTCCGCGCTTGCGGTCGCAGGAGGAGCGTGGGGTGTTCGCGTTCACGACGCCCAGGCCTCACTGGACGCGGTAGCAGTAGTGAAGGCATGGCAGGGGTTGAGAAGGTGAGTGACCGAATCGAGTTGCGCGGGTTGAAGATTCGCGGCAACCACGGAGTCTTCGACTTCGAGAAACGTGACGGTCAGGACTTCGTCGTCGACATCACCGTCTGGATGGATTTGCGCCCTGCTGCCGCGACGGATGATTTGGTGAACACGCTGCACTACGGCGAGCTTGCGGAAGCGGCAGCGGCGATCATCGCAGGTCCGTCGCGGGACCTCATCGAAACCGTCGCAGCCGAAATCGCCGACGGAGTCATGGCGGACACGCGCGTCGATGCAGTCGAGGTGGTGTTGCACAAACCGTCCGCGCCGATCCCACTCTCCTTCGACGATGTGGCTGTAGTCGCCTCGCGGAGTCGTCGGTGACGCGCGCGGTGCTGTCGATCGGCAGCAACGTCGGTGACTCGTATGCGCATCTGCGTTCGGTGACGTCCGCGCTCGGCGACCGCGTCGTTGCGGTGTCTTCGGTGTACTCGTCGGCGCCCTGGGGAGGCGTCGAACAACAGGACTTTCTCAATGCCATCGTCGTAGCGGACGATGATCAACGGGGCCCGTACGACTGGCTCGAGGTTGCTCGTGAACTGGAAAAGGCAGCGGACCGCATACGGGTCGAGCGTTGGGGACCGCGAAGTCTCGACGTCGACATCATCACGTGTGACGACATTTCCAGTAGCGATCCACAGCTGCTCCTTCCGCATCCTCGAGCACACCAGCGAGCATTCGTCCTGGTCCCTTGGCTCGAGGTCGACCCTGGGGCGTCGCTCGAAGTGTCCGGGGACGCTCGGTCGGTGGGCGAATGGATACAATCGCTGAGCGAGGAAGAACGGGCGGGCGTTCACCGCACGGAGATGACACTGCACACACCGAACACCGCTCCATGACGGCCACGAGAATCAGAGATCTTGTCGGCCTCGCCGGATTCGCGGCTCTCGCAACCTGGCTGCTCGTGCGATCGTTCTACGGATCGCTACCACCGATTCACGTGTTCGCCGGCGCATCGCTCTACGTCGTCGCGATCGCCGAGACGGTGCTCGGCTTCGTGATCCGATCGCGCATCGAGAAACTGCAGGTCGGCGACGGGCCGAATCAGCTACATCCGATCACCGCGGCCCGAGCGCTGGCCCTGGCCAAGGCATCTGCTCTGGTCGGTGCAGCAGCTGCCGGAGTGTGGTTCGGATTCCTGCTACACATCGTCCCGCTCGCGTCGTCGGTGCGGGCCGCGTCCTCGGACCGGGCGGGCGTCATCGTCGGGCTCGTTGCTGCAGTGGCTCTGGTGGGTGCGGCCCTGTGGCTCGAACGTTGCTGCAGGACCCCGACCGACTCCGGTGACAGGCCCGAACGTTGAAGACAGTTACCGTCCCCGGAGCCGGATCGTTACCACCGAAGCGGACAAGCGTAGTCCGGCTTCCCCGTTTGTCGACGGTTCGCCAGCTACCCTGGACGTCATGACCGAACCGACTCGCGCGAAAGCGTCACGCCGTCAACGGCGGAGTGCGAGCCAGCTTTTCATTGCAGCGCTGGTCGTATTCGGCATCATCGCCAGCATGTTGATGTTGTTCAGCGAAAATGTGCAGTGGCTACGTGTGGGCTTGGTCTCAGCGTTGTGGGCCGCGATCATCGGTGCGTTCGCGATGACGAAGTACCGCCGCGAAGCAGTGGCCGACCAAGCCAAGGCCAAGGATCTTCAGACTGTGTACGAGCTCCAGCTCGCGCGTGAGATTTCCGCTCGGCGGGAGTACGAACTCGGCGTCGAATCTCGCGTACGAAGCGAAGTGGCTGTCGAGACCAGCGAGATTGCGGCACTCCGAGCAGAACTGGCTCACCTACGCAACAACCTGCAACTACTGTTCGACGGCAACCTGCCCACCGAACGAGTGGCGCTGCGAGCCGATGCGACGCGTGTGCAGGAGCTCGGCGGTCGCAGCTACGCCAGCTACCAGCCGGCACCTTCGGGCTTGTTCGTTCCCGGTAAATCTTCGCAGTCCTCTTCCCCGAGCGCCGAGGGCCCGAACGCCCCCGTGCCCGGTCTCGGAACGCCGTACGACGAGCCCGTCACAGCCGAGACCTCGGTGCTCTATCCCGACGTCCCCATCGGTAGCGAGGACGTGCCCGGCGCGGGTTCTGTGCCCAGCGGGGGTTATGTGTCGAGCGAGCCGGCCCGTCGCGCAGAATCGCGATCCCCGGCCAGCGGTCGACGCGTACCCACACCGCCGCAGGCCCCGGCTCCGACACCACCGCTGGTGAGTGAGCCCGTCGGCTATTCGTCCGATCGGTCGACGGCCGTCGAAGCCGAAGAACCGCTCGCGGCAGCCCAGGGGTCGGGCGCGAGTTCGCAGCCATATTCGGGCCAGCCGTCTTCGAGCCCGCAGCCGTACGCGAGCCGGGTGTCCGAGCCTGAGGTTGTTGCGGAGTCGACGGAACAACCTGCACCGGTTCCCGAGGAAGCTGTGGCACCTGCGCCCGACTCGAACACCGAGGACGTGGAAAGTCACGACGCTTCGGAGCCTGCTTCCGATCTTCCGAGGCGACGGCGTCGAGCCGAGCCGGACGGTGATGGCGCGGGTGCGCACACCAATGGTCGTTCGGTGGCCGAGATCATGGCAGGAATGAAATCCAGTGACACCGAGCCGAGCGCACGTCGTCATCGACGCCGCGCCGACTGACCTGCTGACATCTCGTCCGAACGCCGGGCGCGGCACCGAAGGGTGAAATAGATCACTGCTCAGGCCGTGGCCCGAGGTATCCCGGTGCCGCTATCCTTCGTTCAGGACGTCTGGTACCCGCCGAGCGGGACTGGAACGAACGAGAGGAAGTTTCGGTGACCTCACCTGAGTTCAGGAGTGGTGCCCGCGGAATACCCCCAAGCTCTGCCGACCCGGCACCTGCGCGTTTGAGCGTAGGTATCGTCTCCGCAGGACGGGTCGGTACCGCACTCGGCGAGGCTCTCGAGCGCGTCGGGCATGTCGTGTTCGGTTGTGCTGCAGTGTCGGAAGAGTCCAAGGAGCGCGTACGCACGCGCCTGCCGGATTCGCAGATCTTGCCTGTCGACGAGGTTGCCAGGCGTGCCGAGTTGCTGATCCTCGCAGTTCCGGACAACGAGTTGGCATCCATCGCCGCAGGGTTGGCGGCAACCGGTGTCGTTGCCCGGGGAAAGCTCGTCGTGCACACCTCCGGCGCGAACGGCATCGGCATCCTCGCCCCGTTGGCCGCACAAGGTGCTATCCCGTTGGCTATTCACCCGGCCATGACGTTCACCGGCGGGCCCGAGGACACCGATCGGCTGGCCGCTGCGTGCTTCGGAATCACCGCAGCGGACGAGATCGGTTATGCCGTCGCGCAAGCCTTGGTTCTCGAACTCGGTGGTGAACCGGTTCATGTCGCCGAAGACAATCGCGCGCTCTATCACGCAGCGTTGGCTCACGGGTCCAATCACCTCGTCACGCTGGTTGCCGACGCCGTCGACGCATTGCGAGTCGCACTCGACGGCCCAGGTTTTCCTGGGATCGATTCCGAACCCGAAGCAGCACAGCGAGTTCTCGGTCCGCTCGTGCGAGCAGCGTTGGACAACGCATTGCGGCACGGTCAGAGCGCTCTTACCGGGCCGGTGGCGCGCGGCGACGTCGCCGCCGTGCAGAAGCATCTGGACGTGCTCAGCGACGTCGATCCTGCGATCGCGGCGGGATACCGAGCGCTCTCGCTCAGATCCGCCCAACGCATCGGATCGAAACCCGAACTCATCGAGATTCTGGAAGGCGAGTTATGACCCTGGCAGGTAGCTACAAGGCGGGGGAGTTGACAGTTCATCACGATCCGACTGTCGTCTCCGCGGTGTCGAAGGCACTGCGCGGCGTCGGCAGGCAGATAGCGCTGGTGCCGACTATGGGTGCGCTGCACGCCGGGCACATCCATTTGGTTCGGCAGGCGAAGCGCACCGGGGCCGTGGTGTTCGTGTCGATCTTCGTGAACCCCCTGCAGTTCGGCGAAGGGGAAGACCTCGACGCCTATCCACGCACCCTCGACGCGGACGTGGAGTTGCTGGCAAGTGAGGGAGTCGAGATCGTCTTCGCTCCTTCGGTGTCGGATTTGTACCAGGCCGGGCCACGTACGACCGTGCTCCCCGGTCCGCTCGGCAGCGAGATGGAGGGTGCTAGCCGGCCGACGCACTTTGCCGGGATGCTCACAGTGGTGACCAAGTTGTTGCAGATCACCTCCCCGCATGCAGCGTTCTTCGGTGAGAAGGATTACCAGCAGCTGACGTTGATCCGACAGCTGGTGCGAGATCTGAACTTCGACGTGAAGATCTTCGGTGTCCCCACCGTGCGCGAGCAGGATGGTCTCGCGTTGTCTTCTCGCAATCGCTATCTCGACGACGCCCAGCGTACGGCGGCGATGGCTTTGTCGGCGGCGCTGGTAGCCGGGGCCCACGCCGCGGCCGGCGGAGCCGAAGTGATTCTGGCTACGGCAGGCGAAGTGCTCGCGGCGGTGCCCGAGGTGAAGGTCGACTATCTCGAACTTCGAGGTGTCGATCTCGGACCTGCTCCCGAGCGTGGCGACGGTCGACTTCTCGTGGCCGCGACGCTCGGCACCACCCGACTCATCGACAACGTCGGTGTCGCTGTCGGGACCGGCTTTCTCGAATACCCCGACGACCCGAAGAATTGAAGGGATAGAACATGTTTCGCACAATGATGAAGTCCAAGATTCATCGCGCGACCGTAACCCATGCGGACCTGCACTACGTAGGTTCGGTGACCGTCGATAAGGACCTGATGGAGGCGGCCGATCTCCTCGAAGGTGAGCAGGTGACCATCGTCGACATAAACAACGGCGCACGGTTGGAAACTTATGTAATCACCGGCGAGCGTGGCAGCGGGGTGATCGGTATAAACGGTGCCGCAGCACATCTGGTCGATCCTGGTGATCTGGTCATTCTCATTGCCTACGGCGTGATGAACGAGCAGGAATGCAAGGATTACGCACCCCGAGTGGTGTTCGTCGACGACAAGAACAAGCCCGTCGAACTCGGTAGTGACCCCGCATATGCACCCGAGGGCTCGGGCCTGATCACACCTCGCACGCTTCGTGCCGATTCCGTTCTGGTGTAAAGATGCTGCTTGCGATCGACATTCGCAACACATCGATGACGCTCGGCCTGTTCAGCGGCAATGGTGATCACGCAAAGTTGTTGCGTGATTGGCGGATGCGTACGGATTCGCGAATAACGGCGGACGAGCTGGCATTGATGCTTCGCGGCCTTCTCGGCGACGACGTCGATCAGATCACCGGCGTGAGCGCCCTGTCGACCGTCCCCTCGGTGCTGCGGGAAATCCGGACGATGTTGACCCGTTACTGGGAGCACATTCCGCACGTCGTCGTCGAACCTGGTGTGCGAACGGGTGTTCCGCTGTTGGTCGACAATCCCAAGGAGGTCGGCGCCGATCGGATCGTCAATACCCTTGCTGCGCATGATTTGTACGGTAGTGCCTGCATCGTGGTCGACTTCGGCACCACGACCTGTGTCGACGTCGTCTCTGCCAAAGGCGAATTCCTCGGCGGTGCCATTGCGCCCGGGTTGGAGATCTCCACTGCAGCAATGTCTTCCAGATCAGCAGCATTACGGGAGATCGAATTGGTACGGCCCCGCTCGGTGGTCGGGAAGAATACCGTCGAATGCATGCAGTCCGGTGCCGTGTTCGGGTTCGCCGGGTTGGTCGACGGATTGATCGCCCGCATCCGTCGTGAACTCGCCGACTTCTCCGGTGCGGACGTGGCCGTGATCGGTACCGGCGCCAGTGCCCCGCTGATCATGGGGGAGAGCAGTGCAATCGAGCATCACGAGCCCGACCTGACGCTAGAGGGCCTGCGACTGGTCTACGAGCGCAATCTCGCGAAACGACGGATGCGCTAGCGCTTGCGGGTGGCGTGTGTAACAATCTTTCTCGTGATGACGTGCATGGGACCCCAGGAGTGTTGTCGAGGCTGATCGCTGCCTCGTTCAAACATCGACTCTGGAGTACTCCCCGTGCTTTCCACACCTGTCTTCATTTCCCCACCGGTGCGCTCTGTTTTCAGCCGCGCCCGTTCCGCGCCTCAGCTTTCTCTACCTACCCGGCTCAGGCCGCATGACCTACTGCGTATCACCGATCAGGGCGCTTCGGACGTGCTGGACGGCCGATTCGACGACATCCTGCCCGAGAGCGGCCTCTGGCCGACCGAAGAACGCTGGGCGAGTCGTTTGCACGCCGACGACGACCTGGACGTCTGGCTCATCAGCTGGGTACCGGACAGGTCCACCGAGCTTCACGATCATGCGGGCTCGATCGGCGCATTGACCGTCCTCAGTGGCTCCCTCGTCGAATCTCGTTGGGCTGGAAATGAACTGAAGAGCCGGCGCCTCGATGCCGGGGATCAAGCGTCGTTCCCGCTCGGGTGGGTCCACGACGTCATGCATGCACCGGACACCACCGCGCCCGGCCCCACGCTCAGCGTTCACGCGTACTCGCCACCGCTGACAGCAATGTCCTACTACGAAGTCACCGAGCAGTCCTCGCTCCGAAGAACCCGTACCGAGCTGACCGACGAACCCGAAGGTGCATCGAAATGACGATCGTCGAAATGTTGGATCAGGCGCGCAGCCGCATCGAGCGCACCACCGTCTTCGAGCTGCGCGACGCGATTGCCCGTGGTGCCGTCGTCGTCGACATTCGGCCTCAGGCGCAACGGGCCGTCGAGGGCACGCTGCCCGGCGCGCTTGCCATCGAGCGCAACGTGCTGGAGTGGCGCCTGGATCCAACGAGTGATGCCCGGCTCGCTGTCGCAGTCGATCACGACGTCGAGTGGATCGTCATCTGCTCCGAGGGCTACACCTCCAGCCTCGCCGCGGCGTCGCTGCAGGATTTGGGGCTCACGAAGGCCACCGACCTCGTCGGCGGGTACCAGGCACTGAAGTCGGCCGGGCTGCTCGGCGTGCTGACCAAGGCCAAGCACACCGTCCGTGAGGCCAAGGCCGTCAGTGCGCACTGATTCTCCTGTTGAGGGGTTCGACAGATAAAGTGTGCGTCTGTGACTGATTCAGCTTCCTCCACCGCCGACGACACTCCGGAACAGATTCGGATCCGTCGCGCCAAGCGGGACCGGTTGCTCGAACAGGGACGTGAGGCGTACCCGGTGTCCGTAGCGCGGACGCACACGTTGCTCGAGATTCGTGACCGGTACTCCAACCTCGAAGCCGATGCGAAGACGGGCGTGCTCGTCGGAGTCGCCGGTCGCGTGATTTTCGTCCGCAACACCGGCAAGTTGTGTTTCGCCACTCTCCAGGAAGGCGACGGAACTCAACTCCAGGCAATGATCAGCCTTGCGGGTGTCGGTGAGGACGCCTTGGCGGCCTGGAAGTCGGACGTCGATCTCGGTGACTTCGTCTTCGTACACGGCGAGGTCATCAGCTCGCGTCGCGGCGAGCTCAGCGTGATGGCCGATTCGTGGGAGATCGCGTCGAAGGCTCTGCGACCGCTCCCGGTGGCGCACAAGGAACTGAACGAAGAGACGCGTATTCGGCAGCGATACCTGGACTTGATCACCCGCCCGGAAGCACGCGCGGTCGCTCGCAAGCGCATCGCGGTCGTACGCGAACTGCGCAATGCCCTGGAGCGACGGGGCTTCCTCGAAGTCGAGACCCCGATGCTGCAGACCTTGCATGGTGGCGCTGCCGCCCGCCCGTTCGTCACTCATTCCAATGCACTCGATACCGACCTTTTTCTCCGGATCGCACCCGAACTGTTTCTCAAGCGTTGCGTCGTGGGCGGCATCGAGAAGGTTTTCGAGATCAACCGCAACTTCCGTAACGAAGGTTCCGACTCCTCGCACTCTCCCGAATTCGCGATGCTCGAAACCTACGAGGCGTACGGAACGTACGACGACTCGGCGAAGATGACCCGTGAGCTCATTCAAGAGGTTGCCGAGGCCGCGCTCGGAACTCAGGTGATCCTGCTGCCCGACGGCACGACCTACGACATGAGCGGTGAGTGGACGACACTCGAGATGTACCCGTCCCTGTCGGAGGCGCTCGGCATCGTCGTGACGCCCGATACCACGGTCGAAGAACTCTTGGCCCTCGCCGAGAAGATCGGTGTCGACGTGCCGCGCAAGGACGGCAAGTCGATCTACGGTCACGGCAAGCTCGTCGAGGAGTTGTGGGAGAACCAGATCGGTAACGATTTGTTCGCGCCGACCTTCGTTCGTGACTTCCCCGTCGAGACGTCTCCGCTGACTCGTCAGCACCGCAGCAAGCCGGGCGTCACCGAGAAGTGGGATCTCTACATCCGCGGGTTCGAACTCGCGACGGGTTACTCCGAACTGGTCGACCCGGTCATCCAGCGGGAGCGTTTCGAAGATCAAGCACGTCAGGCTGCGGCCGGAGACGACGAGGCCATGGTTCTCGACGAGGACTTCCTGGCCGCGATGGAGCAGGGCATGCCTCCGACCACAGGCACAGGTATGGGAATCGACAGGCTCCTGATGGCGCTGACAGGACTAGGAATACGAGAGACGATTCTGTTTCCGATCGTGAAGCCGTCTCAGGGCTGACTTGCGAGCAAAGTTTATTGTTCGCCAACAGCGGACACTAGAGGGGAAACGAATTGCCCCGACGGTGCGTTATGAACAGTAAGCAGGCACATAGGTCCGTCGCTACAGATCAGAGATGACCTGTAGAGGGGGTCGAGGGTCGGCAAGTGAACCTTCGGCCAACTAGAGTAAGGCTGGAGGCGTGGATACCTTTCGGCATCTACGTGAGACTTACCCTTCAAATGCCGGCGAACCCGATTTACCAAATACCGTGGTGCTAGAAGACCTGGTGGGCGGAGTGCTACCACCCACCGAGAAGTGAGGGAGAGCGATGTTCGAGAGGTTCACCGATCGCGCGCGGCGTGTTGTCGTCCTGGCTCAAGAAGAAGCCCGGATGCTCAACCACAACTACATCGGCACGGAACACATCCTGCTCGGCCTCATCCACGAGGGTGAGGGTGTCGCAGCGAAGTCTCTGGAGTCGCTGGGTATCTCCCTTGAAGGAGTCCGCAGCCAGGTCGAGGAGATCATCGGTCAGGGCCAGCAGGCTCCGTCCGGTCATATCCCGTTCACCCCGCGCGCCAAGAAAGTACTCGAGCTCAGTCTGCGTGAAGCACTGCAGCTCGGCCACAACTACATCGGCACCGAGCACATCCTGCTGGGTCTGATCCGCGAAGGCGAAGGCGTTGCGGCTCAGGTATTGGTCAAGCTCGGAGCCGACCTCAACCGGGTGCGTCAGCAGGTTATCCAGCTGCTCTCCGGTTACCAGGGCAAGGAGCCGTCCGAGAGTGGTAGCGGACGCGGCGATGCCGGTACGCCGTCGACGTCGCTGGTTCTCGACCAGTTCGGTCGCAACCTGACCCAGGCTGCACTCGAAGGCAAATTGGACCCGGTCATCGGTCGTGCGAAGGAAATCGAGCGCGTCATGCAGGTGCTGAGCCGTCGTACGAAGAACAACCCTGTTCTCATCGGTGAGCCCGGCGTGGGTAAGACCGCTGTTGTCGAGGGCCTGGCTCAGGCGATCGTCAACGGTGAGGTGCCCGAGACACTCAAGGACAAGCAGCTCTACACCCTCGACCTCGGTTCGCTGGTTGCCGGTAGCCGTTACCGCGGTGACTTCGAAGAGCGCCTGAAGAAGGTTCTCAAGGAGATCAACACCCGCGGCGACATCATCCTGTTCATCGACGAGCTGCACACTCTCGTCGGCGCAGGCGCAGCCGAGGGCGCTATCGATGCGGCCTCGATCCTCAAGCCGAAGTTGGCTCGCGGTGAGCTGCAGACCATCGGTGCCACCACCCTCGACGAGTACCGCAAGTACATCGAGAAGGACGCCGCTCTCGAGCGTCGTTTCCAGCCCGTGCAGGTCGGCGAGCCGACTGTCGAGCACACCATCGAGATCCTCAAGGGTCTGCGTGATCGGTACGAGGCTCACCACCGCGTCTCCATCACCGACGGTGCACTCGTCGCAGCTGCCACGTTGGCCGATCGTTACATCAACGATCGATTCCTGCCGGACAAGGCGATCGACCTGATCGACGAGGCGGGCGCGCGGATGCGCATCCGTCGAATGACCGCTCCACCAGACCTGCGCGAGTTCGACGACAAGATCGCCGACGCACGTCGGGAGAAGGAGTCCGCGATCGACGCGCAGGACTTCGAGAAGGCCGCGAACCTGCGCGACAAGGAGAAGCAGCTCGTCTCCCAGCGCGCCGAGCGTGAGAAGCAGTGGCGTAGCGGTGACCTCGACGTGGTTGCCGAGGTCGACGACAACGAGATCGCCGAGGTCCTCGGAAACTGGACCGGCATCCCGGTGTTCAAGCTCACCGAGGAAGAGACCACTCGTCTGCTCCGCATGGAAGATGAACTGCACAAGCGGATCATCGGCCAGGTAGAGGCAGTCAAGGCCGTCTCGAAGGCAATCCGTCGTACTCGTGCAGGACTGAAGGATCCGAAGCGTCCGTCGGGCTCGTTCATCTTCGCCGGCCCGTCCGGTGTCGGTAAGACCGAGCTGTCGAAGGCACTCGCGAACTTCCTGTTCGGCGAGGACGACGCCCTCATCCAGATCGACATGGGTGAGTTCCACGATCGCTTCACCGCGTCGCGGCTGTTCGGTGCTCCTCCCGGTTACGTCGGATACGAAGAGGGCGGCCAGCTCACCGAGAAGGTCCGCCGCAAGCCGTTCTCCGTCGTTCTGTTCGACGAGATCGAAAAGGCACACCAGGAGATCTACAACACGCTCCTGCAGGTGCTCGAAGATGGCCGTCTCACCGACGGCCAGGGACGCACGGTCGACTTCAAGAACACCGTGCTGATCTTCACCTCGAACCTCGGTACCGCGGACATCTCGAAGGCAGTCGGACTCGGCTTCTCCTCAGGTGAAGGCACCGGATCGAACTACGAGCGGATGAAGCTCAAGGTCAACGACGAGCTGAAGAAGCATTTCCGCCCGGAGTTCCTCAACCGTATCGACGACATCGTCGTGTTCCACCAGCTCACCAAGGACGAGATCGTCCAGATGGTCGACCTCATGCTCAACCGAGTCGAAGGTGCGCTCAAGAACAAGGACATGTCGATCGAGGTCACCGAGAAGGCCAAGTCACTGCTGGCCAAGCGTGGATTCGACCCGGTACTGGGTGCACGGCCACTGCGTCGCACCATCCAGCGCGAGATCGAGGACGCGTTGTCGGAGAAGATCCTGTTCGGCGAGGTCGAAGCCGGCCAGATCATCCTGGTCGACGTCGAGAACTGGGACGGCGAAGGCTCGGGCGAGGACGCGAAGTTCACGTTCCGCGGCGAGAAGAAGCCGATCAGTGTTCCTGACGAACTGCCCGTCGACCTGGCCAAGGCCACCGGCGACAGTGACAGCGACTAGTCGGTAGTTTCAGCCCAGTAGTTTCGGCCCAGTATTTTCGACTCAGCGGGCCGTACTCCGAAAGGGGTGCGGCCTGCTTTGTCGTCTGTGGGCTGGGTGGTTCGCCCGCCCGCCCCGCCGCTTCCCCGCCCGCCCCACTTCCCCGCCCGCCCTACCGCTTCAATGGTCCACTCATACGATCTGATGGCTTCGATGTCACATTCAAGCGGCGGCGGAACCGTCGGATTCGCCCGCCCCACCGCTTCAATGGTCCACTCATACGATCTGATGGCTTCGATGTCACATTCAAGCGGCGGCGGAACCGTCGGATTCGCACTCAATAGGTGAGGCGGAGAACGCAACGTTGGGTTTTACTGAGTGCGTGACTACAGTCGACAGGCACACTGCGCCCGCGCGAGCCGGTTTGGTTCTGTTCGTACTCATCCTTGTTGCTTCCGTCGCAAACCTGAATTTGGCGGTCGCCAACGTCGCACTGCCGGAAATCGGTAGAGACTTCGACGCCAGTCAGACGCAGCTCAATCTGATCGCGGTCGCCTATTCGCTCGGCCTCGCTGGTTCGGTCCTCTATCTCGGTGCGCTCGGGGACCGCTACGGACGCAAACTGTTGTTGGTTCTGGGTATGGCGTTGTCGATACCTGCCTGTGTCATTGCCGGTTTCGCACCCAATTTCGAAGTTCTGTTCGGTGCGAGGTTGCTCGGTGGTCTGTCCGCAGGCTTGGCCTACCCGACGACCCTGGCACTCATCACTGCGTTGTGGTCCGGGGCTTCGCGCACGAAAGCAATTGCGTTGTGGTCGGCTCTCGGCGGCGCCATGTCCGCGCTCGGACCACTGTTGTCCGGGGCGTTGCTGGAGAAGTTTCAATGGGGATCGGTCTTCCTGGTGACGTCACCGCTGGCGTTGGTCGCCCTGGTTCTGGCAGCTGCGTTCGTGCCAGCGCATGTGAACGAAACAACCGATCCGGTAGACAATCTCGGTGGAATCGTGTCGGTTGTGTTCATTGCAGCGCTGGTGCTGAGCATTAATTTCGCGCCGGTCGACGGGATGGGAACCGTCGCGCTCGGGCTGGGTGCGATCGCTCTTGCAGCAGGGGCGGTATTTCTCGTCCGGCAGAACCGCACGTCGTTCCCGCTGTTCGATCTGAAAATCGCTCGTCGGAGGACGTTCTGGGTTGCGGCCCTGGCTGGGATCATCGTGTTCGGTTCGCTGATGGGTGTCATCTTCGTCGGTCAGCAGTTTCTGCAGAACGTGCTCGGTTACTCGACACTTGCCGCCGGTGCGTCGACGCTACCTGCGGCCGTCGCGATGGTGCTGGTGGCGCCGCAGTCGGCGAAGCTGGTGGAGCATCGGGGGTCGAGATTCACTTTGCTGCTCGGTTACGTCTTCATCGTTCTCGGATTGGTGATGGCCTGGCTGACATGGAAGGAAGACGTGTCCTATGCAGTAGTGGCGATCAGTTACGTGTTGCTCGGTATCGGCGTTGGCCTCGCAGGCACACCTGCCTCGCGTTCCTTGACCGGCTCGGTGCCGGTCGATCGCGCCGGAATGGCGTCGGGAACAGCGGATCTCCAACGCGATCTCGGCGGAGCGATCATGCAATCGACGTTGGGTGCACTGCTCACTGCTGGGTACGCGGCATCGTTGACGTCGCAGATTTCGAGTTCGCCCGAGGCGAGCAATATCAGCGCGGAAACCCAGTCGATTCTCACCAAGTCGTTCTCGTCGGCAACCGATTTGGCAAGCAGCTATCCGCAGTACGCCGATCAGATCATCGGCGCAGCCAAACAAGCGTTTCTCGACGGTGATCAAATGTCCTACGCCGCCGCGATAATCGTGGTCCTGGTCGGTGCCGTACTGGTCTTCTTCGCTTTTCCGGGGCGCGACGAGGAGAAAAAGCTTCTCGCTCAATATCATTCGATCGACGCGGGTCGATCTGCAACGCCGATCGACGAACCCGGTTAGCCTGGGATTCTTCGGGCTCGTCCGAGCCTGAATTCGAACGAGGAGTCGAAAAGCGATGCCTACACGCACTTCACGCACAGCCTGGAACGGAACACTGGAGAAGGGTTCGGGTCAGGTCGAGCTGACCAGTTCCGGTGCTGCGACATTCGACGTGTCCTTCCCCAAGCGCGCGGCTGAAAACGCTGATGGCACGACGAGTCCGGAGGAGCTCATCGCTGCAGCGCATTCGGCTTGTTATGCGATGCAGCTCTCGGCCGTGATCGCCGAGGCGGGCGGTACTCCGCAGAGCCTCGACGTCACCGCAGAGGTCTCGCTCGGACCGGATACGCCAGGCTTCAAACTCACTGGGATCAAGCTCACCGTCCGAGCCGAGGTCGACGGTCTCGACGCCGACGGTTTCGCGAAGGCTGCGCAGGCCGCGAAGGAAACCTGTCCGGTGAGCAAGGCGCTGACCGGAGTCGACATCACTCTGGACGCTGCACTCGAATCCTGATTCCATCGGACTTTGCTCATCTTGATGTTCGACCAATCCGCTGAGCTTCTCGCTCCGAATGCTCCCTGTTGGACCGTTTCTACTCGGTGTCGGGCACGGCTGTAGTCGGTGGACAAGGGGTCGCTCTGAAAAGGATGCGTTGGTCGAGGTTTCTGCTGCTGGGCTTGTCGGGCACTGGGTTGTACCTGGTACTGCCCGCAGGCCTGCCGCGCTCGATCGCCAATGGCGTACTGATGGCGGTAGCGCTCGCCTTCGTCGTCTTCGGCGCCCGGATGAATCGTTCGGTGAACGGCGTCAGCTGGACGTTATGGGTGGTAGGTCTGCTCGCGTGGGGTTTGGGCAATCTTGTCGGCAACCCGAGTCATACGATGGTGATGTCCTGGGCGGACGTTCTGTGGGTCGGCGGCCACGTTGCCCTCATCGCCGGGCTACTTCTTTTTCGGGTGGGCACCGCTCGGGCGTTCCGGGTTGAGGACATCCTCGAGGGCGCGATCGTCGCCAGCGGTGTCGCACTGGCGACCTGGATAGTCGTCATTCAGGCGCGAGTCGAAACAAGCCTCGATATCACGTCGTTCGTTCGCCACTGGCAGGCGATCGTCTACGCCGGAGCCGACGGTTTTCTCGTATCGCTGATGGTGATTCTGCTGCTGTCGAAAAGGGCACGGAAGGCGCCGTTCGCGCTGGCTGCCTGCGCATTTCTGTTCTTCTTCGCCGGTACGTGGATTTCGCGTGTCGCCGTCAGCGTCGAGGTGCGCGACTCGGCCGTCGTCCAGGCCTGTTGGCTCGCTGGGTTCGTCCTCGCGGGATCGGTGGCCTTGTATCCACCTTCTCGTGCATGGAAACCGCGTCGGGGTCCGAAGTCGCATTTCGTGCTCGATCGCACCCGTCTGGTGGGGTTGGGTTCGGCGATTCTGATGGCTCCCACGGTGATGGCAGTGCAGCTGGCGCGTGGGCTACCTGCGGCCGAGTGGGGATGGGTCGTGCTCGGCTCCACGATGGTGATCATCGCGCTTGCAGCGGCCCGGATAGCGTGTTTCCTGTTGGTGCTACGCAGGCAGGCTGCCGCGCTGACCCATGCGGCCATATCCGACCCTGTCACCGGGCTTGCGAATCGCACTCACCTAGGGGAGCTGCTCGACCTCTCGATCCAGTCCGCAGGAGAGGCCGGGATTGTGGTGATGGTCGTGGACATCGACAGGTTCGCCCACGTCAACGAGACGTTCGGCTATGCCGTCGGCGATCGGGTGCTGCGGGAGATCGGGGACCGATTGGTCTCGGCCGCCGTCGTGGATGCGGTCGTCGGAAGATTGGGTGGCGATCAGTTCGTCGTATCCGTCCCCTCGGACTCGATGGAGCTGTCGCCGTCTCGGTGCGCCGAGCACTTTCAGCGCGCGGTGAATTGCACCATGTTCGTCACCGATATCAACATCGCGCTCGAGGCAACGGTCGGAATGGCCTTGTCCGCAGATCAACCCGGTGTCGATGCCCACGGGTTGTTGCAACATGCGCATGTTGCCCTGACGTCGGCCAAGCACGAGCACACTCGATTATCGGTGTACGCACCCTCCATGGACTGCGATCGCCATGAGCAGATGCGTTTGCTGGGGGAATTGAAGACAGCGCTGAGCGAACGCCAGCTCACAGTCTTCTTTCAACCCTGTCTCGATCTCGGGTCCGGATCGGTGACCGGCGTCGAAGCGCTCATTCGTTGGCAGCATCCACGAGAGGGGTTGATCGCCCCCTCGTCGTTTCTTCCCGATGCCGAGCGCACCGGCATGCTGCCCGCGATCACCGCGTATGTCCTCGAGGATGCATTGGCGTGTTGTAGTGCGCTGCGTCGCAAGGGATCCAACATTCGGGTCGCGATCAATCTCTCGGTCCGGAATCTGATCGACCCCACGCTCGTCGGGCAGGTCGCCAAGGCACTCCAGCGTCACGATCTGCCTCCGGACGCGGTGGAATTCGAAGTGACCGAGACCTCGGCCATGACCGATACACGTCGGTCGGTGGATTCCCTTGTCGCGCTTCGCGATCTGGGTGTGACCATTGCGATCGACGACTATGGGACCGGATACAGCTCGCTGGCATATTTACGTTCGCTGCCCGTTCAGACTCTGAAGATCGACAAGTCGTTCGTGACGGCGATGGTTTCTCAGCCCATCAATGCCTCGATCGTGCGGTCGACGATCGACCTTGCACGCAGTCTCGGAATGAACGTGGTGTCGGAGGGGGTCGAGGACGGGGACACGTTGAATCGACTTCGCGCACTCGGGTGTGATGGCGCGCAGGGCTTCTATATCGGACGTCCGGTGCCGGCCGAAGAGCTGGAGGAGTCGATCACTCGCATCGAACGCGAGCTCTCCGTCGCAGCGTTGCAGGAACGATTGCCGACGACTGGCACTCCGACGGGGCGTCAGGCCTTGGCTGCGACGTCCAGGACTACTTCGAATTCGAGTAGCGATGCTCCGGAGGCGACGGGCTTGGCGCGCTCGCCCGAATGCGCTGCCCTGGCTGGGCCCGCCGACCACGCCTGGAATGCCTCCTCGGTCTCCCATTGCGTCACTACGAAATAGCGGGTTTCACCCTTGACCGGGCGCAGGAGTTGGAAGCCGAGAAAACCTGGCGAACCTTCGACAGCGCCGGCGCGGGCAGCGAAACGCTTCTCCAATTCCGCGCCTGCACCCTCGGGAACTTCGATTGCATTTATCTTCACGACAGCCATGACCGAGAGGCTACTCGGTCCTGCGGAGAGCTACAGTCGTGACGATGCTGCACGACGAGGGTGGGGACGGGCGACCGATCTTGCTGTTGCACGGGTTGATGGGCAGCGCGCGAACGTGGCGACGCCAAGTGCCGTGGTTGCGTGCGTTCGGCCACGTCTACACCTACGACGCGCCGGGGCACGGCAGGCCCGCTCCGCGCGGGATCGGTACCGAGGCGTTCGTCGAGGACCTGACCGCTCACGCGGAGCAACTCGGGGAATGTGTCGTCATCGGGCATTCGATGGGATCGCTGCACGGCTGGTGTCTCGCCGCGGCGAGACCCGATCTGGTGGCAGGTCTGGTCGTCGAGGACATCGCACCGGACTTCCGCGGGCGCACGGCCGATGACTGGGCTGCACTCATTCGTCGGTGGCCACAGCCGTTCGCGACCGAATCGGCGGTATGTGAGTTCTTCGGCGACGTCGCAGGGCAGTACTTCCTGGATTCCTTCCAACGTCGAGTCGACGGCTGGTATCTGCACGGTGACATATCGACGTTCGAGGCGATCTCGCAGGAGTGGGGTGCGAGGCACTTCTGGAACGAGTGGGAATCCGTCACCGCTCCGTCGTTACTGATCGAGGGTGCGTCCGGAATCACACCGCCGGGGCAAATGCGTCGGATGCACGAGAGGAACGCCAAGTCGAGCTACGTACTGATTCCAGGGGCGGCGCATCTCGTGCACGATGAGCAGCCCGAGCTCTACCGCGCAGCTGTGGAAGTGTTCCTCCGACAACTACTATGACGCGAATGTCCCTGGTGAAGCTCAACGGAATCGATATCAACTTCGACGTCAAAGGTACCGGCCCGCTCGTCGTATTGGTGATGGGATCGGGGAGCCCGGGGCGGGTGTGGCAGACGCACCAGGTGCCGGCCTTGGTGAAGGCAGGCTTCCAGGTCCTCACGTTCGACAACCGGGGGATAGCGCCGTCGTCGGAGTGCGGCGCCGGGATGGTGCTCGACGATCTGGTTGCCGACACCGCTGCGTTGATCGAGCATGTGGGCGCTGCGCCGGCACGAGTCGTCGGAACGTCGATGGGCTCGCGTGTCACCCAGGAACTCGCGTTGGCGCGGCCGGACCTCGTCTCGCATGCAGTGATGATGGCGACGTACGGCCGTTCGTCGACGATGCAGAAGGCCATGGCCCAGGGCGAAAGAGATCTGTACGACGCGAGCATCGCACTCCCGGCCACCTACCGCGCGGCAATCACCGCCTTGAGTAACTTCTCACCGAAAACCCTGCGCGACGAGGCGGCTATCGGTGACTGGCTCGCCGTCATGGAGTTCTCCGGTGGCACCAGATCGGCGGGCAAGCGCGCGCAGATCGGCCTCGAAATGTGTGCCGGATCCGAACGACTCACCGCATATCGCACGATTGCAGCCAAGACCCTCGTGGTGGGGTTCGCCGACGACCGACTCATCCCCGTCCATCTGAGCCGCGAAGTCGCGCAGGCGATTCCGGGAGCTCAGTACGAGGAGATCCCGGACACCGGACACTTCGGCTACCTCGAGCGTCCCGAGAAGATCAACGAAGTGCTCATCGACTTCTTGCGCTGATACCCGGGGCATCGGCTATCCGAGACCGGTCGGGGACCCCGCATCACCGGCCAGAGCGAAAAGCCCTGCCGCGGTCTGCTCGACCAAGCCGTCCACGAGCAGGGAATCCAAGGCGCGATCGCGTTGCCCGGGATCGCTGAGCCACACGACGTCCAACCGGGCCCGCTCTACCGGACCGTCGGTTTCACGTAGAACAGACATCAGTTTCCCGCGTACCTGCCGGTCGGTGCCCGTGAACTTTTGCACCTTCTTGGCGGGTCCGCTGTAGGCCGGGCGGCCTGCTTCGATCCACGAGCACTCGGGCAGTGGACACAGCAGGCACGCAGGATTCTTCGCGGTACAGATCAACGCGCCCAATTCCATCAGTGCCGCCGAATACCTGGCCGCGCGCGCGTTACCTGCGGGAAGCAACGCCTCGACGTCGGCGAGATCCCGTGTCGTCGACGGGTTGCCCGGTTCCGCAGCGCCGTGCACTGCCCGAGCGACGACGCGTCGAACATTGGTATCGACGACGGGAACGCGTTGGCCGTACGCGAAGCATGCGACAGCGCGAGCCGTGTAAGCGCCGATCCCGGGTAACGACAGCAGCGTCTCGACGTCCCGCGGCACGGCGTCGCCGTGCTCGGCAGCCAACACTCCCGCGCACTGATGCAAACGCAACGCCCGACGCGGATAGCCCAACTTGCCCCATGCGCGCAGGACATCGGCTTGCGAAGACGCCGCCATCTTCGACGGGACGGGCCACCGTACGACCCACTCTTCCCAGATCGGAGCAACGCGGGACACAGGCGTCTGCTGCAGCATGATTTCGCTCATCAGAATCTGCCAAGCGCTGACACCGGGCCGTCGCCACGGCAGGTCGCGCTCCTCGGTGTCGAACCACCCGAGAAGTGCAACTGGACTGATCGGCACGCTTGTCTCCTCGGGTTCTTCGGTATCCGACTCGCCGGTAACAGTGGGATCGGTGCACAATGATGCTTATGCCTTCGACGAATCCGATAACGGCCTGGAAATCTCTTCGAGAGGGTAACCAGCGGTTCATTGCAGGCGAATCTCTGCACCCGAGCCAGGGTATCGAGGACCGTGCCCGTCTCGCCGACGAGCAGCACCCACGCGCCGTGCTCTTTGGTTGCGCGGACTCCCGCGTCGCCGCCGAGATCATCTTCGACCAGGGCCTCGGCGACATGTTCGTAGTCCGAACCGCAGGTCACGTCATCGATTCCTCCGTCCTCGGCTCGATCGAATATGGTGTGGCGATTCTCGATGTGCCGCTCATCGTCGTGCTCGGACACGATGGGTGCGGGGCAGTCAAAGCAACTCTCGACGCGTTGGACACCGGTGACATCCCCGGTGGCTACATTCGTGACCTCGTCGAACGCGTCACCCCGTCCGTGCTGTCCGCCCGCCGTGACGGCTACTCCAACGTCGACGATTTCGAGGCACGGCACGTCGAGGAGACCGGCAATCTGTTGATGCAGCGGTCGCGGATCATCGCGGAGAAGGTCGACGCCGGGGAAGTTGCCATCGTCGGCCTGACCTATCAGTTGTCCGAAGGTAACGCTCGCTTGCGTGGGGTAATCGGCGATATCGGCGAGCTTCCCTGAGCTTGTTCGTCTTTTCAGACGGTTTCTTCGTGACCTACAAGGCGACACGCCGTAGGCGCTTCAGAGAATCGTAGCTGCGTAACGCCTACGGTTGGTCTGTGTTGGAACCAAGCGGGCCGTTGCCCCCCGAAATCTATTGGCGTCGTCGCGCACTCGCCATCGGTGCGGCTGTTGTGGTGCTGGGTTTGATCGTGTGGTTCATCTCCTCTCTCAGTGGTGGCAGCGAAGAACCGCCGCAGGCGGAGCCGGCAGGTGTCGTGACTTCGCCGGGTCCGGCCGCAACGCCGAGTGCCTCCGCCGCGAAGGAGTCGGGTGCATCCTCGGCCGGTTCGGGCGCTGGTTCAGGCGCATCGGCATCGGGTGGATCCGGAAGTGGTAAGCCGGCGAGCACCGGAGCGTCCACGACGCCCTCGAAGCCGGCCGGGGCAGCTGCCGTCCCGAGCAATCAGTGCTCGGATCAAAGCCTCGCCATCAAGGCGACGCCGGACAAAGCGTCGTACAAGGTCGGCGAAGAGCCAGGCTTCACCGTCGTCATCACCAACATCAGTTCCACGGAGTGCCAGCGCGACGTGGGTGCAGGTCTGCAGCAGGCCCTCGTGTACACGCTCGACGATCTGCGGATCTGGTCGAACACCGATTGCTTCCCCGACGCGCAATCCGATCTGCGGACGTTCAAGCCCGGCGAGCAGGCTGGGTTCACGGTCAAGTGGTCCGGTACCAATTCGGTTCCCGGCTGTGGTGAGGAGCGGATACCTGTCGGCGTCGGCTCGTACAAGGTGATCGCTCAACTCGGTGAGCTGCGTAGCTCTCCCGAGCCGTTCAACATGACCTGATCCGGTGCGGGTCCGGTCAGTCGAACGGGCCCGCGATGGACGACTCGGCCAGACGTGAAAGCCCTTCACGAATATGGCGCGCCCACAATCCGCCGATGCCATCGACCGACTGCAGGTCTGCCGCTGTTGCGGCAAGAAGCCCCTGCAGCGTGCCGAACGAGACGACCAGTCGATGGATCTGGCTGAACTGCAGCCTCGGTACCCGGGTGAGGACACGGTATCCCCGGGGGCTCATCGGAGTGTCGAGTGCTTCGATGGTCGCCGGGTAGCCGAACGCGCGTGCGAGCGTCGTGAGGTCGAGCAGATCGACGTCGGTCAATTTGTCGAGAGCAGCCAAGGCCTTCTCCACGGCTGCCGTCGTCGACGGTTCCGGGCCGGCAAGGTAGTCGCGGACGACGAGCTGACGGTCGACGTCGTTGTCGCCGAGTAGTTCCTCGAGCTGCAGCGCCAACTGCCTGCCGTCGGTGCCGAGTTCGAGGACGTTCTGTTCGATTTCGACCGAGACACGGCGAACCATCTCCAAACGCTGAGCGACCGTGAGTGCGTCACGCAGTGTTACGAAGTCCTCGATTTCCACGACCGAGAGCTGACGGGTGTTGTCGTCGAGACGTTGCTTGTAGCGCTCGAGCGTTGCTACGGCCTGATTCGCACGCGAGAGGATGGTTGCCGAGCCCTCGATGACATGTCGAACTCCGGCCACGTAGACGCTGACGATGCTCATCGACTGGCTGACCGAGACAACCGGGTATCCGGTCTCCATGGCGGTACGTTCGGCGGCGCGGTGCCGCGTTCCTGATTCGACTGTAGGAATCTTGTGATCCGGCACAAGCTGCACGTTGGAGCGGACGATTCGTTTGCCGTCCGTGGACAGGACGACGGCGCCGTCCATCTTTGAGAGTTCACGCAGCCTGGTGGGCGCGAACTCGACATCGAGTTCGAATCCGCCGTCGCAGATCTTCTCGACTTCTTCGTCGTAGCCGAGGACTATGAGACCGCCGGTACGGCCTCGAAGTATTCGTTCCAGCCCGTCGCGCAGGGCTGTGCCCGGTGCTAACCGGGCGATGGTTTCACGTAGCGCCGGGGATGCACTGGCATCGCGTGCGTTCTCGTCCACGTTCGTCCCCTCGTCCCAGCATTTACTTCCACAACGGCTTGTCGGCTGCATCGGCACTACTTCTACAACAGTGGTGTCTCACAGTCTCGCAGCTAGAGGCTACGGGAGTTGATCAAACCGTCCGCATATGTGCGTAATCGAGTGCCTCGCCGAGATTGGTGACGGTGCGGACTTCGATTCCCTTCGGCACGGTGTCGTCGTGTTCGGGGGTGATGGCGTGGGTGAAACCGAGCCGCGCCGCCTCGGCCAAGCGTCGACCCAGCCCAGATACCCGACGGACTTCTCCCGCCAACCCGACCTCGCCGAGGATGACGAGCCCTGTAGGTATCGGACGATCCGTCACGGCCGACGCCACTGCCACCGCGAGTGCCAGGTCCACAGCAGGTTCGCTGGTACGCATTCCGCCGATCGTTGCCGCATAGACCTCGCTCCGTGCAACTTTCACCCCACAGCGTCGCTCCAGGACGGCCAGAATCATGGCTACTCGCGCATGGTCGAGGCCGCTCACGGCTCGACGCGGGGAAGGCATGTGTGTATCGACGACGAGTGCCTGCACTTCGGCGAGCAACGGACGCTTACCGTCCATGGTCACAGTCACGGCCGTCCCGGGTACCGCGTCGGTGCGGTGATGCAGGAACAGGCCCGACGGATCGGTGATGCCCTCGATGCCGGTATCCCGCAGTTCGAAGCACCCCACTTCGTCGCAAGCACCGAAGCGATTCTTGACCCCGCGGATCATGCGGAGAGTGGAGTGCTTGTCGCCTTCGAAATGGAGAACTACGTCGACCAGATGCTCGAGTGAACGCGGACCCGCGACGGCTCCGTCCTTGGTGACGTGACCGATCAGGAGGACGGCGACGCCGGTCGTCTTCGCCAGCGACGTGAGCGCACTGGTGATCGCGCGGACCTGGGTGACACCGCCGATGACCCCGTCGACGTCCGCGGCAAGCATCGTTTGGACCGAATCGACGATCAGCAGACTCGGCGCGACCTGCTCTACGTGGCCGAACACCGTCGCAAGATCGGATTCTGCGGCGAGGAAGACGCGTTCGTGGACCGCGCCTGTCCGGTCTGCCCGCAACCGAACCTGACCAGCGGATTCCTCGCCCGTGACATAGAGCGCACGCCGGTCTTCACCGGTACGGGCCCAGCGGTGCACGACCTCGAGAAGGAGCGTCGATTTGCCCACCCCAGGCTCACCGGCGAGCAGTACTACAGAGCCGGGGACCAGTCCACCGCCGAGTACGCGGTCGAACTCCGGGATACCGGTCGAGTTCGCCTGTGCAGTGCTACTGCTGACCTGGGTGAGGGCGGTTGCAGGCGAAGTCGGAATCATCGCGGTGGTCGCCGACCGTGTGTTGCCGGCGCCCAGACCTGATGCGCCCGGTCTGCTTGCAACCGGAGTCAGCACGGGCGCCTCGTCCATCGATCCCCAGCTACCGCATTCCGGGCATCGGCCTACCCATTTGGCTACGGTGTGCCTGCAGGCCGAACATCGGTAGTTCGTCTTCAGTTTGGCCACGTGGCGAACGCTAGAGGACGGTACTGACAGAAACGTCAGTTGTTGCCGTCGGCGCCTTCTTCGACCTGAGTCTCCACGACGCGGTTTTCGGCGCTGTGTGCCTCGGCTTCGACGGGCGACTTGGTCGAGACATCGCGCGGGAGAACCGGGCCTGCATCGACGGGGACGAGAACCTCGACGTCACCGGCTTCTTCGAACGTGAACGTGACGGGAACCGTCAGGCCTGGGCGAACGTCCTCGCTGATGCTGTTGAGTTCGACAACGATCATCTGCAAGGGGATCAGCTCGTCATCGACCTCGGTGTCGGTGGGCGCTCCGGCCCCGAGGGCGGTCAACGGTGCAATCTCGCTTCCGCCAGGCTCCTCGCCGACCGTCACCGAGGACGCCGCTGTCGTGGAGATCCGTGTGAGGCGATCGGGGGTCGTCGCGCTGTTGTTGACGGCGACGAAGCCGAGTTCGACCTTGCCACCCGGCTCGATCGAGTACTCCTCGCTCTGCGGGTACACCACATGCACATTGCGCAGTGAGATGTCGCCGACATTGGCGAAGTTTCCGTTGACGGCCGAGACCTGCTGGGCGGTCTGAGAAATTTGGCCGGAGCCGCAGGCAGTCAGAGTCAGTGCTGCGCCTGCCGCGAGAGCGGTTGCCCACAGGCGGGTCTTTCGGTGCGTGGTCGCAGCGTTGAACGCAGTCACGGGTCGTCCTCCAGTTGTGCCGGTGTGTCCGGGGGTGCCGATGCGGTTCCGGGCCAGTGCCTTTGCCGAGCCTAGGCCGGTAGCTCCAGGTCCACTAGGCAGAGTAGTAGTCAGCTTTCGAGGGTAGACCTCTGGGGCGTCCGGAACGTGCGGTATCGGGCTCCGACCGGCATGTTGACCGGTGTTTGCTGTTACGTGGACCACGTTGGCGGAGGGTGCCGAGTTGCCCGCCTGGGGGGCTGCGGATACACGTTAACCGGCGGCTGTCAACCCCCGAAAAGACTGCGTTATGCCCCTGACCTGCGCCGTTGATCTGAGCGCGTGGTAAACTGGCAAAATCGAAAGGGGCACGGGACACATGATTTTCAAGGTCGGAGAGACCGTCGTTTACCCCCATCACGGAGCGGCGTTAATCGAAGCGATAGAAACCCGCACCATCAAGGGTGAACCGAGAGAGTACCTGGTTCTCAAAGTTGCGCAAGGTGATCTCACTGTTCGAGTTCCTGCGGACAATGCCGAGTACGTCGGTGTTCGTGACGTCGTGGGCCAAGAAGGTCTGGACAAGGTCTTCCAGGTGCTTCGGGCACCGCACACGGAAGAGCCCACCAACTGGTCGCGACGCTACAAGGCGAACCTCGAGAAGCTCGCTTCCGGTGACGTGAACAAGGTTGCCGAGGTTGTTCGTGACCTCTGGCGTCGTGAGCAGGATCGCGGCTTGTCTGCAGGCGAGAAGCGCATGCTGGCCAAGGCGCGTCAGATTCTGGTCGGAGAGCTTGCGCTCGCCGAGGGAACGGATGAGGCCAAGGCCGACATCATTCTCGACGAAGTACTGGCCGCAGCCTCCTAGGTGTGACCAGCGTGCATGCTGGCCCGGTCGTCGCGCTCGTACCGGCGGCGGGCCAGGGCCTTCGGCTCCAACAAGGAATGCCGAAGGCATATGTGACTTTGAAGGGTAGAACCCTTCTGCAACATTCGGTCGACGGCCTGACAGCGTCAGGCGCCGTCGACCGAATTGTTGTGATCGTGCCGGCCGATCTGGTCGAGCACACGCGTGAGCTCCTCGGACCCACCGTCACAGTGGTCGAAGGGGCTCACGAACGTACCGATTCGGTACGTTGCGGTCTCGCGGTCGCCGGAGACGCAGCTATCGTGCTGGTTCACGATGCTGCGCGCGCGCTCACTCCGCCCACCCTGGTTTCTCGGGTGGTCGCCGAGGTGCGCGCTGGACGCGGTGCCGTCGTACCCGCAGTTCCGGTTACCGACACCGTCAAGTCGGTCGATCTCACGGGCGCGGTGGTCGGGACTCCCGATCGGAGCTCACTCCGGGCAATTCAGACCCCGCAGGGATTTCGCGCCGATCTGTTGATCCGCGCCTACGCCGAATCCACGGATTCTGCGACCGACGACGCGGGCCTGGTGGAACGCCTCGGTGAGACGGTGCACACGATCACCGGTGAATTGCTCGCATTCAAGATCACCACTCCACACGACCTTTTGCTCGCAGAGGCGATCACAGCACAGGAGAATGCATGAGAGTCGGCATCGGAACAGACGTGCACCCGATCCAGGTCGGGCGTCCGTGTTGGCTCGCGGGCCTGCTGTTCGAGGACGGTGACGGGCTCGAAGGCCACTCCGACGGTGACGTCGCCGCCCACGCGCTGTGCGATGCGCTGCTGTCCGCGGCAGGTCTCGGTGACCTCGGCTCGGTTTTCGGGACCGGGCGGCCAGAGTGGGACGGCGTCAGCGGTGCGGCAATGCTGACCGAGGTGCGTCGCCTTCTTACCGAACACGGTTTCGGTATCGGTAACGCCGCAGTCCAGATCATCGGAAATCGACCGAAGATCGGGCCGAGCCGCGTGCAAGCGCAGGAGACGTTGTCGGCGATTCTCGGAGCCCCCGTTTCGGTGTCTGCGACCACCACCGACGGATTGGGATTGACGGGTCGAGGCGAAGGAATTGCCGCCGTTGCGACGGCACTTGTCATGAGCGAGTAAAACCCCCGGTAGCATGGCGAGTCGTGACCCTTCACCTTTACGACACCGAGACGAGGGCCTTGCGGGAATTCACCCCCTTGGTCCCTGGCCATGCGTCGGTGTACCTGTGTGGGGCGACAGTCCAGGGTGAGCCTCATATCGGCCACGTTCGTAGCGGTGTCGCATTCGACGTCCTTCGCAGGTGGCTCCTCGCCCACGAGGTCGACGTCGCTTTCGTCCGCAACGTCACCGACATCGACGACAAAATTTTGAACAAAGCGCGCGACGCCGGACGGCCGTGGTGGGAGTGGGCCGCGACGTTCGAACGATCCTTTGCCTGGGCCTACGACCAGCTCGGGGTGCTACCTCCGTCGGTCGAGCCGCGAGCAACCGGACACATCACCCAGATGGTGGAGTTGATCGACAGATTGATCGAGTCCGGGCACGCGTACGCCTCCGCCGGTGACGTGTACTTCGACGTGATGAGCTTCCCGAGTTACGGGGCGCTGTCCGGGCACAAACTCGACGACGTACATCAGGGCGAGAGCGCGGCCGAGGGTAAGCGTGATCCCCGAGACTTCACGCTGTGGAAAGCAGCGAAGCCCGGCGAGCCATCGTGGCCGACACCGTGGGGTCGTGGACGGCCCGGCTGGCATCTCGAGTGCTCGGCGATGGCAGAGACCTACCTTGGGCCTGACTTCGATATTCACTGCGGTGGTCTCGATCTGGTGTTCCCGCACCACGAGAACGAGCGAGCGCAGAGCCAGGCGGCAGGTGACGGGTTCAGTCGATACTGGCTGCACAACGGCTGGGTCACGATGGGCGGCGAGAAGATGTCGAAATCGCTCGGCAACGTCCTGTCTGTACCCAATGTTCTCCAGCACGTGCGACCACAGGAGTTGCGCTACTACCTCGGTGGTGCGCACTACCGTTCGATGCTCGAATACTCGGACAACGCGTTGCAGACGGCAGCGGTGACCTATCGAGGAATCGAAGGATTCGTCAAACGGACGGTCGAGCGAGCGGGAGAGGTACCACTCGGCACCTGGACCGACGGATTCGCCGCCGCGCTGGACGACGACCTGGGAGTTCCCAAGGCGCTCGCCGAGCTACACGCGACGGTGCGGGCGGGCAACAGCGCGCTCGAAGGCGGAGACCTCGAATCCGCCGTCGAGCATGCCGGGCAGGTGCGTGCGATGCTGTCGATTCTGGGTGTGGATCCGCTGGATCCGCACTGGGCTGGTGGCTCCGGCGACACCGACGCCCTAGAAGGAGCCCTGGGAGTGTTGGTCGATGCAGAGTTGCAGCGTCGAGCACAAGCCAAGGTGGACAAGGACTGGCCGGCCGCGGACGCGATTCGAGATCGCCTCGCCAAGGCAGGCATAGACGTGACAGATACCCCCAACGGGCCGGAATGGTCCGTCGGGGCAACACGCAGTAACGACGAAGCAGGGCAGTGATGGCAGGCAATTCAAGTAGGCGCGGCGCGATACGCAAGACCGGCACCAAGAAGGGGCAGGTCGCGGGCTCCGGCGGGAATCGGCGCAGAGGCCTCGAAGGTCGCGGCGCCACTCCGCCCGCTGAGGAGCGGACCAAGCATCCAGCTGCGCGTCGCGCCAAGATGGCGGAGAAGTCTGCCCAGTCACGTGGCGACAGCCGTGGTCGCAGCACCCGCGTCCCGACTCGGAAGAACGACGACGCGCCAGAGGTCGTGCTGGGCCGTAACCCCGTCGTGGAGTGCCTTCGCGCGGGAGTTCCAGCGACGGCCCTGTGGGTTGCCGTCGGCACCGACAGTGACGAGCGGCTGAAAGAAAGCGTCCAGCGTGCGGCCGACGCCGGTATCTCCATTCTCGAAGTTCCGCGTTCGGATCTCGACAAGCTGAGCGCGAACGGTCTGCACCAGGGTCTCGCTTTGCAGGTTCCGCCGTATCGGTACGCCCACCCCGACGACTTGATCAGCACGGCTCGCTCGCACCAGGAACCGGCACTTCTGGTCGCTCTCGACAACATCACCGACCCTCGTAACCTCGGCGCTGTCGTGCGCTCGGTGGCGGCGTTCGGTGGACACGGGGTCGTCATCCCGCAGCGTCGTAGCGCCAGCGTCTCGGCCGTCGCGTGGCGCACCAGCGCAGGTGCCGCGGCGCGACTGCAGGTTGCCCGCGCCACCAACCTGACCCGGACGTTGAAGGATTGGCAGTCCAAGGGCGTCACCATCATCGGTCTCGACGCCGAGGGCGACACCACGCTCGACGAATTCGACGGCACCGGCCCACTGGCCGTGGTTGTCGGATCCGAAGGCAAGGGTCTCTCACGTCTGGTTCGCGAAACCTGCGATTCGATTCTGTCCATCCCGATGGCAGGTCCGGTCGAATCGCTGAACGCTTCGGTGGCAGCGGGCGTCGTGTTGGCCGATATCGCGCGTCAGCGTCGTCGATAGGACGGGACGCCCCTTAGGGACTAGTGCACTCGGAACCGTATCGAGTCCCCGGGCCGCAGTTGGCCGATCGATGGCAGATCGGTGTCTCGAACGACGGCGATGACGGGATATCCGCCTGTCACCGGGTGATCGGCGAGGAAGAGGACGGGCTTGCCGTTCGGTGGAACCTGAAGGGCGCCGGGGACCATGCCCTCGCTGAGTAGCTCGTCGGTCCGCGCTCGTTCCAGTGGCGTCCGACCGTCGAGCTTGACCCCGACGCGATTCGAATCGATGGTTGCCGTCCATATCTGGCTCGCCAGGACATGGAGTGCCTCGGAGGTGAACCAGTCTTGGCGCGGACCTAGGTTCACCGACACTTCGATGTGCCCGGCGCGGTCCGGGGGCGGCGCCAATTCCGTTGCAGGCCACTGTGACTGCGCATCACCGATCGCGAGGACGTCGCCTTCCCTCAGTGGCGGCGGACCCAGCCCCGACATCGTGTCGGTGGACCTGCTCCCGAGAACCGTGGCGACGTCGAATCCGCCGCGCGCAGCGATATAGCTGCGGAGTCCCGAAGTCGGTGTCGCCACTGACAATTCGTCCCCGTCGGACAGATACAGCGTGTTGTACATCGCCCCCGCGATGCCGTTGACGGTGATACTGCCCGAAGCGCCGGTGACCGCTACGACGACCGATCCCTGCATGCGGATCACCACACCGCCCATCGTTGCCTCGAGTGTTGCAGCCTCGACGGTGTTGCCTACCAGCCTGTTGGCAGCGTCGTGCGAGCGGAGGTCGGCAGCGCCGGATCTTCCGACGCCGATCAACGCGTGACCGGGACGGCCGTGATCCTGCACTGTGCACAGTGGCCCGGGACGCAGTATCGCGACGGCTTTCACGACTGTCGGAACCTGACCTTCGTGCCGGGCTGTAGCCGCGCGGGGGGCGAGCCGCCCTCGTCCCACAGGACCGCATCGGTGGTCCCGATCAACTGCCATCCACCTGGGGAACTGCGCGGGTAGATTCCGGAGAACTCACCGGCAAGTCCGACCGAACCGGCAGGGACCGAAGTGCGAGGTTCGGATCGGCGAGGAACATGCAGGCGGTCGTCGGGGCTGACGAGATAGCCGAACCCGGGTGCGAACCCTGCGAATGCGACGGTCCAGATCCGACCCGTGTGCGCTGCCACGACTTCCGGCGTCGACAGACCGGTGTGTCTGGCAACATCGTCGAGATCCGGACCGTCGTACCTGACCGCAATCGTCATCGCGTCGGCCTTCGCTTCACTGTCCTCTGGTACTGGTTCGGCCGAACGAATCCACGTCACGATCCGTTCTCGCTCGCCCCGGAATCGCACCAGAACTGTCCGGGCGGCCGGGACCAGATCCTCGACGTCGGCGGGGGCTGTCGCGTGCAGTGAACGGAAGAAGGCCATCGTCTCGCGGAGGTCGCCGTACTCGATCAGTACGGCATGTTCACCTGCATCTCGGACGATCATCAGACGAAGGGTGAGATCGCGATACCGTTGTCGGACAGGCTCTTCCGGACTGCGACGGCCATGTCGACCGCGCCTGGAGAGTCTCCGTGCACACACACCGATTCCGCGGAGACGGCGATGCTGGTGCCGTCGATCGACACGACTGTCCCTTCCTGCACGAGTTGGAGGATGCGGGCCGCGACCACGGCAGGATCGGACAGGATGGCGCCGGCCTCACGCCGGGAGACCAACTCACCCGAAGGTGTGTACGCACGGTCGGCGAAGGCCTCCGCCACGGTCCGCAAACCGGCAGCCTCGGCTTCCTCGAGGAACACCGAGCCCGCCAAACCGAGGACGGGGAGGGTCGGATCGTAGATTCGGACGGCGTCGACAACCGCTTTCGCCTGATCCCGATGCGTCACGATGGCGTTGTAGAGCGCGCCGTGCGGTTTGACGTAGGCGATGGCCGAACCTGCTGCCTGACTGAGTCCGTCGAGGGCCCCCATCTGATACAGCACGTCGGCAGTCAGATCGGCAGGTTCGATGTCGATGAAGCGTCGTCCGAAGCCGGCGAGGTCGTGATAGCCGACCTGAGCACCGATACGGACGGCCTTACCTGCGGCTGCTCGGCAGGTCGCCAGGATCGTCTGTGGGTCACCCGCATGGAATCCGCATGCGATATTGGCACTGGTCACCACGGCCAGCATTGCGTCGTCGTTACCGAGCTTCCACGTTCCGAAGCTCTCGCCGAGGTCTGAGTTGATATCGATGGACGTCATCGGTTTCAAGTCTAGGCGACAACGATGCGACCGGAGTCGGCCTTTCGGCGAGACCCCACCGCGCGGCAGATGAGGTAGATGACGAACGAGATGGTCGTGACGAATGTCGAGACGGGAACACCGGGTGCGAGCGAGAGGAGAATGCCGCCCACAGCTGCGATCTCGGCGAACAGAATGGACAACAGTGTCGCCTTGAGCGGGCTTGCAGTCACACGCGCGGCAGCGGCCGCGGGCGTGATGAGCAAAGACAGCACGAGCAGCGCACCGACGATCTGAACGCCGAGCGCACACGCGACTCCGACGAGAACTGCGAACACGACGGCGAGCCCACGGACCGGGACTCCGCGCGCCAGCGCAACTTCCGGGTCGGTGCTGGCGAACAACAGTGGACGGTAGACGATCGCGAGCACGATGAGGACCAACACTGCGCACACCAGCAGAAGCTGAATACCGCTCTGCCCGACGCCGACGATCTGACCGATCAGGAGCGAGAAGCTCGTGCCGGTTCTGCCCGGATACAGCCAGATGAACAACACCGACAATCCCAGCCCGAACGACATGATGACACCGATCACCGAGTCGCGATCACGAGCCTTGGAGCCGAGTAGAGCGAACATCACCGCGGCGACGACCGAGCCGACGATAGCTCCGAGGCCGACAGTGATACCGACAAGCAAAGCTGCCGAGGCGCCGGTCAACGACAATTCACTCGAACCGTGCACCGCGAACGCCCACTGCCTACTGACGATCAGCGGCCCGAGCGCACCGGAGAGGAGACCGAGAATGGCCGCCGCGAGGAGTGCCTGCTGCACGAAGTCGTAGCTCAACAAGTTCGCCGTCGTGCTGAAGTCGAAGATCTTGGAGAGGGCGTCGACCACTTTCTCGTTCATTCAGAGATCCTCGGTCGGTGGATGGTGCGCACCCGCAGAGCCGAGAGCGTCGATGGAATCTCCGGTGCCGACGACGACGAGCCGCCCACGCACCTTCAGAACTTCCACCTCGGTCCCGTACAGCTCCGAGAGCACTTCGGTCGTCATGACATCAGCAGGTGCGCCGATGCGGAACTTGCCGTCGACGATGTAGACGATCCGGTCCACCAGCGGCAGAATCGGATTGATCTCGTGCGTTACGAACAGCACCGCCGTGTCGTGCTCCCGCCGTCGCCGATCGATGAGACCGGACACGAGACGTTGATTCGCCAAATCGAGGCTGAGCAGAGGTTCGTCGCACAGCAACACAGTCGGATTGCCGACCAGCGCCTGGGCGATGCGGAGACGCTGCTGCTCGCCTCCCGACATAGTCCCGACAGGAGCACCCGCGAAAGCATTGGCGTCGACCTGGTCGATCGCATGCTGCACGACACGAGTGCGCTCACGCATTCCGCGAAGACCGAGCCCCCAACGATGACCGTCCCAACCGAGACCGACGAGATCACGCCCACGCAGCGGCAGGCCGTCGTCGATACTGCGCTGCTGAGGGATGTAACCGACACCGGACTGGCCCTTGCGGACTGGCTCTCCCGCAATTGCCGCAGTCCCCGTCGTCAAATGGTTCTGGCCGAGCAGCACCTTCAGAAGCGACGTCTTACCCGAACCGTTCGGTCCGAGGACAGCCACGAACTCACCGCTCTCCACCGCGAGATCGAGGTTCCGCCACAACGTGCGCTCCCCGAACGCCAGTCCGGCATCGCGCAGTTCTACAGCAGGCATGAACTACAGCTTTCCAGCCCTGACCCGACAGCCGTTCCGCGGGCTCCACTCCCAGTCTCGGGGGTCGTTCCGCGGGCTCCACTCCCAGTCTCGGGGGTCGTCATGCTCAGGATGCCGACGCCAGCGCAGATTCGAGATCCTGAGCCGCCTGCGTCTGCCACTCGATGTAGGTCTTGCCCTCGGGCAGCGTCTCGGTCACCTCGACGACGGGGATTCCGGCGGCCTCGGCGGTGGAGCGGATGTCCTGGGTGACGGCGTCCTGCGTCTGGATGTTGTAGACGAGGACCCGAACGGACTTCGACGTCAACAGGTCGCGAGTAGCCGCGATGGACGCGGGCGACGGGTCGTTGCCCGATTCGAGGGCGTTCTTGAAGTCCTCGGGTGTCCGATCGTCGAGGTCGGACTCTTCGATCAGGTAGTGCGCGATCGGTTCCGTCTGTGCGACAGGAGCATTGGCATGATCGACGGCGATCTTGTTCGTCACGTCGGTGATGCGATGGACATGATCATGGAACGTTTCGGCATTCGCGGTGTACTGGGCGGCGTTGTCGGGGTCGAGCTGGCCGAGCTTCTCGGCAATCGATTCTGCGGTGGATGCGGCAACCTCGGCGTCGAACCAGACGTGCTCGTTGGCGTCGCCGTGGCTATGGCCGTGGCCTTCGGTGGAGTCGGCGGAGCTGTCCGGGGCTGCTTCTTCGTCGTCGTGTGCATGGTCCGAACCGAGGAGGTCGTACGCGTTGACCGACGGCACGTCCTTCCCCTCCGAGCCGAGGATGTCATCGATGAACTCGTCGTATCCGCCACCGTTGTATACGACGAGCGACGCCTCGGCCACCTTCGCGGCATCGCCGGCGCTGGCTTCGTACGAGTGCGGATCTGCCGACGGGTCGGCGATGATCGACTGCACCGAAGCGAGGTCTCCCGCGACGGCTTGCGCGACGCTTCCCCACACGTTGGTCGAGGCCACGATGGTGATCGGGCCGTCGATCGCGGTGGCAGGCGCCGAAGAATTGGATGGGCTCGTGTCCGAACTGCATGCGGTCATGCCCAGTGCGGCGGCGCAGGTGAGCCCTACGAGAGCGGTAGTCGAGCGGGCGAGTTGTCGCACTGGGAACCCCTTGAGTCGAAGCTTGCGGAAGCGAAATATTCGCCTAGTTGGAAATGGTTACCGTTGTACTCTAGCGATTCGGCGGTTCTCGATCGAATCGGGTACCCAGGTGCCGAATTTCACTGCAGCGCCCTTTTCCGGCTAACGTCCCCGTATGTCCAGGTCGAGCGAGCCGCGCCGCCCCGCCACATTGGCCTCCATCGCTGCCGACCTGAAGGTGTCGCGCACCACAGTGTCGAACGCCTACAACCGGCCCGACCAGCTCTCACCCGAACTTCGCGAACGCGTTCTCATGGCAGCCAAACGCCGCGGATACGCAGGACCGGACCCACTCGCTCGCTCGCTTCGCACTCGTAAGGCAGGCGCAGTCGGGCTCGTACTTACCGAAGCGCTCAGCTACTCCTTCCGGGACCCCGCCGCCATGGCATTCCTGGCCGGGCTCGCCGAATCCTGCGAAGCTGCAGGCCAAGGCCTACTTCTGATTCCAGCAGGGCCCGACCGAGACGAGACTGCGGCCGCCGCCGTCGTGCAACAAGCAGGGGTCGACGGCTTCGTCGTCTATTCCGTTGCCGACGACGACCCCTACCTGATGGCCGTTCGCGAGCGGCACCTACCGATTGTCATTTGCGACCAACCACGCGGGGTGCCGGAGGCAGCACTCGTCGCCATCGACGATCGATCCGCGATGAAGATGATCGCCGAGCAGATCATTGCCCTTGGACACCGCCACATCGCCGTTCTCTGTATGAGACTCGGACGCGACCGTCGCGACGGGGTCGTACCGCCCGCTCGGCTCGCCGGCAGCCACTTCCACGTCCAACGGGAGCGGATAGCAGGGGTGAAGGACGCTATGAAGGACAGCGGCCTCGATCCGGAATCGCTCACCGTCGTCGAACGGTTCGAACACACCACCCGCTCCGGCCACTCCGCTGCAGCTCAGGCGCTACAAGCCAACCGCGAGACCACCGCACTGCTCTGCACCACCGATGTACTCGCGCTCGGCGCACTCAACTTCGCCAAGGTCGCCGGCATCGACGTTCCGGGTCAGCTCACCATTACCGGTTTCGACGGCGTGGACGACGCAATTCGCGAAAACGTCACCACCGTTCGTCAGGATGCCGAGGAGAAGGGGCGACGCGCAGGTGCGCTCCTGCTCTCCACCTCGCAGTCGGGCATCATGGCCGCCGAATTCTTGCCGACCGAGTTGGTCAAAGGTCGTACGGCAGCGCCGCCGCCCGCCTAGACCCCGGCTGGACCGATGGACCGCTTGGCCCCGGCTGGACCGCTTGGCCCCGGCTGGACCGCTTGAATGGCCACCTCAAGCTGACAGATCGTATGAGTGGACCATTCAAGCGAACGGGCGAGACGGCTTGAATGGCCACCTCATGCTGACAGATCGTATGAGTGGACCATTCAAGCGATTGTGTGCGAGCGATTGTGGGCAAGCGAACACGGCCCCGCTCAGGCGCTGAGCAAACTCGCACACCTGAGCAGACCGAGGTGGCTGTAGGCCTGGGGATGGTTGCCCAGTGAGCGTTCGGCGACGGGGTCGTATTCCTCGCTGAGCAGGCCGGTCGGACCGGCTGCGCTGACGAGTTGGGCGAACAGGGCCTCTGCTTCGGATCGCTGCCCGATGAGTAGGTATGCCTCGACCAGCCACGCCGCGCACAGGTGGAATCCACCCTCGCCGCCGGGCAGTCCGTCGTCGTGGTGGTAGCGGTACACGGTCGACCCGCTACGCAGTTCGGCTTCGGTTGCCGTCACGGTTGCTGCGAACCGAGGGTCGGACGGATCGATCAGCCCGGAGAGCCCGATGTGCAGGGTCGCCGCGTCGAGGTCGGTGCCTTCGTAGGCTGCGGTGAAGGACCGGACTTCTTCGTTCCAACCCTTGTCGATGACCTCGGCGTGGATTTGCTCGCGCAGACTGGCCCAGCTCGGTTCGGTTTCCCGACCGAACGAGGCCGCGAGGGCGAGCGCCCGATCGATGGTCATCCAGCCCATGACCTTGGAGTACACGTGGTGGCGGGGTGTCCCGCGGATCTCCCAGATGCCGTGATCGGGTTCGTCCCATCGGCGCTCGACAGCCTCGACCATCGAGCGGACCAGAGACCAATCGTCGTCGGACAAGGCCTCTTTCCCAGCCATGCCCTGAGACTGGCGGGCATGCGCGAGGGAAGAGACGAGGTCGACGATAGGACCGAACACGTCGAGCTGGACCTGCTGGTTGGCTGCGTTTCCGACGCGGACCGGGCGCGAGCCGGCGTATCCGGGCAGCTCGTCGATGACGGCCTCGGACGGCAGACCGAGACCACGGATCGTGTACAGCGGATGGAGTCGTTCCGGGCCAGGCACGGACTGCAGGACCTCGTGGATCCATCCGAGGTATCCCTCGGCTTCGGCCGTCGAGCCGAGGTTGACCAGCGCCGACGCGGTGAGGGCCGCGTCGCGCAGCCAGCAGTAGCGGTAGTCCCAGTTGCGCACGCCGCCGATCTCTTCGGGTAGCGACGTAGTCGCGGCTGCCATGATCGAGCCGGAGTCGGCATGAACGAGTCCACGTAGCGTCAGGGCGGATCGTTTCATCAAATCCCGTTTGAGTGGCGGCAGGTCCAGGACATCGACCCAGTCCTTCCAGTAGGCCTCGGCCTGTGCCCGTCGCTCTGGTTCCGGTAGCGCAGACGGTCCGAGATCCTCGCTGCCCAAACGTAATTCGAGAACGACAGGTCCACCGGTCGGGTCGATCTCGGCGTGCGCGGTCTGTTGCGCGCCGTCGGATACGACGTTCCATTTCACGCCGGGACTGCGCAGGACCATCGGCTCTGCGGTGCCGGAGATCCGAAGTCCGTCCTCTTCGGGTTCGAGCTGAACCCATACTTTGCCGAATTCGGGTCGGGGTGCGAACGTCACGATCGCGGTGGCCTTGCCGGTGACGACGCGGGTGAGCGAGGTCTGCCCGATGGCTACGTCGTGCGGAAGGTAGTCGGTGACCTGCAGGCTCGCCCACTTGGTCTGGACGGTCATGGTGCCGTCGACGTATTGCTGGCTCAGCGGCAATGCAGTGCGCTTGGGGCCGATGCTGAAGTGCCCGGCCTCGTTGCCACCGAGGAGGTGCGCGAAAATCGCTGCCGAGTCCGGTTCGGGGTGGCAGAGCCATGTCAGGTTCGCGTCGGGAGTCACCAATGCGACGGCGTTGGGGCTGGCGAGCATCGTGAGCCGCTCGATGCGTGGAGCATCGGCACCGGAGAGCCACCGGCGACGCTCTTCGAGCAGAAATGCCAGCGCGAGTGAGACCTGTTCGGTGCTGTCGATGTGGAACTCGGCGAGACTGTCGCCGGGGCCGATCTTGACGCCGATGTCGGGGCCGTGCAGGCGGGTGAAGGCCTTCTCGTCGGTGACGTCGTCGCCGAAGAACACCGCAGCCGTCGCGCCCTCCTGGTGCCGGAGGATGTCGAGGGCGTCACCCTTGTCGGTGACGATGACAGCGAGTTCGATGACGGACTTGCCTTCGGTCACCTGCACACCTTCGCGCAGCGCCACGCCGTCGCGCACCGCAACGAGAGCGGCTTCCGCGTCGGCCGCATCGGCATTGCGGACATGTAGCGCAGCACTCGCGGGTTTGGTTTCGACGGCCACACCGGGGAATCGGGCGGCAATCGAGGTCATCTCCTCGGCGATATCCTGCAGAAGTCGCTTGGCCTCGTCGTCGATTGCATTGATGAATCCGACGTCGAATTCGCTGCCGTGGCTGCCGACGAGTTGAACCTCGGCCGGGAGCCTGGACAGTGTGGCCAGATCGCGGAGGGCGCGACCGGAGATGACGGCGGCCTTCGTCGCGGCGAGACTCGCCAACTCACGCATAGCGGTCACGGACTCTGCATGCGGAAATGCCTTCGATGGATCGGAGACAATGGGCGCCATCGTCCCGTCGTAGTCGGAGGCAACGAGCAGGCGAGGCGTCCGGGCCACGGCCATGAGGGCGCGGCGGAGTTCAACCGGTAGATCCAAAGCAGTCACGGAACGAATCTAGGCGATGCGAGCCGATACGGCTCACTCGGACGCGCACGCTCAGTAGAGGGGCTTTGAATCTCCGAGTAGCAAATCGACGGTCAGTTCGAGTCGAGCGGCGACGTCGGTGGCCGACGAACGACGGGTCAACCACGCGACGAGATTGGACAGCCAGACGTCACTGATGACGCGAGCGATGCTGAGCTGCAGTTCCGTTGGCTCGCCGTCGCTCATCGCTTTGGCGAACAGTCGGTCCATCAATCGGCCGACCTGGTCCACCTCGGCGGCAGCGGACGCGTCCGCGAACATGAAAGCGCGAGTCATTGCTTCAGTGAGTAAAGGATCACGTTGCATCGCACGTGTGATCTGGCCCAGAATCAGGTGCATCCGCTCCTGCGGCGTTTGGCCGGGCGGGAGCTTGCGACGGGAGTCGATCTTTTCGAACTCGCGAGAGAGGGCTGAAACCAGCAGGTGCACTTTGGAGGGAAAGTATCGGTACAGCGTTCCGACTGCGACGTCCGCACGCTCGGCGACAGCGCGCATCTGAACGGCTTCGTAGCCGCCTTTGGAGGCGAGAGCCAAGGTCGAATCGAGAATTCGCTTGCGGCGTTCGCGCTGAGCATTGGAACTCAGGTCGTCGTCGGTGAGGACGCCGACCGAACGTAGTGGTGTAGCCGTGTTGGTTTCATTCACGGCCGTTCCTCTGTTCTTGTCGGCATTGGTCGCCGAACGCGACCGAGAAGATGTGCTCATCGACGTTGTCCTTCGCACCTTGACTCTGAACCAGCTACCGTATTAGAACACGTTCTAGACAAAAAAGTCATCTTGAAGAGTAGGGAAGAACATTGTGACAATTGCCACCACCGACGATCAGCGCGACGTCCAACAGTCGATTCGGTCGTGGGCTGCCACTGCCGATCCCATGCGGACGCTACGCGCCGACGAGCAGTCGGGTTGGCGCTCGCACTGGCGCGGGCTCGCTGAACTGGGCGTGTTCTCCGTTGCCGTTCCCGAGTCGGTGGGTGGCGTCGGCGGCACGGTCGCGGACCTCGCGGCGATGCTCGAGGAAACGTCGACAGCCCTCGTCGGCGGCCCGGTGCTCTCGACCGCCTTGGCTGCTCTCGTGGTCGGTCGGAGCGCGGGACCTGCGGCGGCGCGGTGGGGTGCCAATCTCTGCGAAGGCGCACTTCCCTGCGCCGTAGTGCTGTCCGACGCGCCGGTCGTAGCCCGCCGCGACGGCGACACCTTGCTCCTCGACGGCACTGCGGATATCGCCTTCGGTGCGGCAGATGGCGTCGGCGTGCTGTTGCCTGCAACGGTCGACGGCGAGACGGTCTGGTGCATGCTCGGAATCGACACGCCGGGTCTGAAGATCGAGTCGTTGCTCGGCGTCGATCGCAGTGTTCCGGTAGCCCGGCTGACTCTCCAGGATGTCGCGGTGGATCCGGATTCGGTCCTGTCCGACGTCTCGACGTCGTACGTTCTCGATCTGGCGGCCACTCTCGCTGCTGCGGATGCGGCAGGCGTCGCCGGGTGGGCGCTACGTACCGCTGTCGAGCACGCCAAGATGCGCGAGCAGTTCGGTGCACCGATCGGCAGCTTCCAAGCGATCAAGCATCTGTGCGCCGAAATGCTGTGCCGGGTGGAGAAGACGCGCGCCGCCGCATGGGACGCGGCGGTGGCAGTGGACTCCGCGGCCGAGGAACACCCATTGGCTGCCGCTGTGGCTGCCGCGATCGCTCTCGATTCCGCAGTGGACAACGCCAAGGACGCGATCCAGATCCTCGGCGGTATCGGATACACGTGGGAGCACGACGCGCACTTCTATCTGCGGCGAGCCCTGTCCATCCGGCAGTTGCTCGGCGGTACATCTCGTTGGCAGATGCGCGTGACGGAATTGACCCGCGCCGGCGTGCGACGCCACCTGAGCGTCGACCTCGGCGAGGCCGAGAACAGGCGTGAGGATGTTCGCGCGGAGGTACGCGCGGTGGCAGAGGCGGAGGATCCTCCGCGCACGCTGGCCGAGGCGGGCCTTGCTGCCGCGCATTGGCCGCAACCTCACGGCCGGGACGCAAGTGCAGCGGAGCAACTGCTCTACGCGGAGGAGATGGCTGCGGCCGGTCTCCAGATTCCTGATCTGGTCATCGGCTGGTGGGCCGTTCCGACGATTCTCGAACACGGAACTGCCGAGCAGATCGAGCGTTTCGCGGGTCCGTCATTGCGTGGGGACATTCGCTGGTGCCAACTGTTCAGCGAGCCTGAGGCAGGCTCCGATCTGGCGGCATTGCGGACCACGGCGACGAAGGTCGATGGAGGCTGGAAGCTCAAGGGCCACAAGATTTGGACTTCGCTCGCTCAGCAGGCCGACTGGGGAATCTGTCTTGCCCGCACCGACCGTGACGTCCCGAAGCACAAGGGAATCAGCTACTTCGTTCTCGATATGACCTCGCCCGGTATCCGTATCGAGCCGCTGCGAGAAATCACCGGTGATGCCGTGTTCAACGAGGTGTTCCTCGATGACGTCTTCGTCCCCGACGATTGCCTCGTCGGAGATCTGAACAGCGGCTGGAAGCTGGCCAGGACCACCCTCGCCAACGAGCGGGTTGCGATGAGCAGTGGCTCGACGCTCGGTTCTGCGCTCGAGGACGTTGTCGAGGCGACGTCGTCCAGCACCGATCCCGGTGTCGCGAATGCGTTGGGCGGGCTCGTTGCGAACGGGCTGGTGGGTTCCCTGCTCGAGTTCCGCTCGACGCTTCGGCGACTCGGCGGGCAGGATCCCGGAGCAGAATCCTCCGTTCGCAAGCTCGTCGGCGTACGTCATCGGCAGGATCTCGCGGAATTCGCGTTGGAGGTCTCGGGGCAGGCCGGGGTCATCGAGGGACCCCTGGCGAAAGAGATGCTGCTGACTCGCTGCTTGTCGATTGCGGGCGGTACCTCACAGATCCTGTTGACCGTCGCTGCCGAGAGGATTCTCGGTCTGCCTCGATGACTGCTGGTATATCCGTACCGATGGTGTTAAAAATAGAACAGGTTCTACCGAAGGACTCTTCGGTTCATCTTCCGTAGGCAGGATCAAGGCGTGGACTTCACCAGAAACTCCAATCAATCGACGGTCGCCGAGATGATCTCCGGATTGCTCGCACGCGACTCCGAGCCCGAAGCATTGTGGACGGCGCTGTCCGAGGCAGGGCTGTTCCAGATGGTGCTGCCCGAGGATCTCGGCGGCGACGGACTCGGATTGCCGGAAGCGGCGACGGTTCTGACCGAGCTCGGCAAGGCTGCGGCAGTCGGACCGGCACTTGCGACGCTCGGGTTCGGCATCATCCCGCTCACGCGACTGGCGGAAGCGGCTCTGATCCGTGACACCGTCGGCTCGGGCCGCATTCTGACGGCGGCGCTCATGGAACCCGGGTCGCCGTTCCCCGCGGAACCGAAGACGAAAGCCGTTCCCGACGGCGATCTCATGCGTGTGACCGGGACCAAGATCGCGGTGCCGTATGCCGAGCAGGCGTACCGCATCTTGGTGCCGACTTCCGAAGGTGTCGTATTGGTCGACCCCTCCGCGGAGGGTGTTCGGCTCGTGCCGACCCCGTCGTCGAGTGGCGACCCCGAGTACGCGATCGAATTCGATTCGGCACCGGGGCAATTCGTCACCGAGAATATTGCCGAGCTTTATCGGATCGCGATCGCGGCCATCGGCGCAGTCGCCGACGGGCTGGCTGCGGGCGCGGCGGCGCTCACCGCGTCGCACTTGGCGAGCCGTCATCAGTTCGGCAAGCCGCTCGCATCTTTTCAGGCCGTGGCCGGTGAGATCGCCGACGTGTATGTCACGGCGCGAACCATTCATGTCGCTGCGGTCTCGACGGTGTGGCAGGCCTCGCAGGAGACGCCGAGTCGGCCGGGTGACGCCGATGTGCTCGCCTATTGGATTGCTGCCGAACTGCCCGCTGCCATGCAGGTCTGCCATCATCTACACGGCGGAATCGGAGTGGACGTCACCTATCCGATGCACCGATACTATTCGGCTGCGAAGGACGTCGCGAGGCTCGTCGGTGGCGCCTCTTACCGGCTCGATCTGGTGGGCGCATCGATTCAGCGCGAGGACGTACTCGAATCGGTCGAGGTCTCCTCCGACGCAACCGGAGAGTCACCCTTCGTCGAGTTGACTGGAGAGCAGCAGGAGCTACAGCGAAAGCTGCGAACGTATTTCGCCGATCTCGTCAGCGACGAGGACGCGGAGATCATGATGACCGAGCGGCACGGCAAATCCTCTCGCGCGATCATCCAACAGATGGGCACCGACGGATGGCTCGGAGTCGGGTGGCCCAAGGAGTTCGGTGGCCACGGGTTCGGTGACGTCGAGCAGTCGATCTTCGTGAACGAGGCTGCGCGCGCTGACATTCCGCTCCCTGCGGTGACCTTGCAAACCGTCGGTCCGACCCTGCAGAAGTACGGAACCGAGGTCCAGAAGGACAAGTTCCTCAAGTCGATCCTCGCCGGTGAGGTGCATTTCGCGATCGGCTACACCGAGCCGGAGGCGGGAACCGACCTCGCCTCGCTGCGCACCACCGCTGTGCGCGACGGAGACGAGTACATCGTCAACGGGCAGAAAATTTTCACCACGGGCGGTCACGACGCGGACTACGTCTGGCTCGCAGTGCGCACGGGGCCTGCGGATTCGCGTCACCGCGGCATCTCCATGCTCATCGTCGACACCACCGACCCCGGATACTCATGGACGCCGATCATCACCCTCGACGGTGCACACCACGTCAACGCGACGTACTACAACGATGTGCGGGTCCCCGTCGACATGCTGGTGGGGGAGGAGAACGCCGGCTGGCGTCTGATCACCACGCAGCTGAACCACGAACGCGTCATGCTCGGACCGGCCGGTAAAATCGACGGTCTGTACCTGCACTTGCGTGGTTGGGCGCAGAAGCACGGCGTGCTCGACGAGCCTGATGTCCGACGCGCTCTCGGCGAGATCCATGCCACGTTCCGGATCAACGAGCTGCTCAACTGGCAGATCGCTTCGTCCACTGCGGATGCGGTCGATATCGCCGATGCCTCGGCTACCAAAGTGTTTGCCACCGAACGGATCCAACGCGTCGGCCGGCTTGCCGAGGAGCTGATCGGTCGACACGGCAACCCCCTCGACGCCGACACTGCCAAGCTCATGGCCTGGCTGGACAAGCAGGTCAAGCGCAACGTGGTCATCACGTTCGGTGGAGGGGTCAACGAAGTGATGCGGGAACTGATCGCAACGTCCGGCCTCGGGCTGCCCAGGGTCGTGCGATGAGCGAATCGATCAGCGAAGCAGCGGATCGTATTGCGGCAGCGGGGGAATGCGCACCTCGCGCTGGGCGGGACCCGATCAATCAACCGATGATCAACAACTGGGTCGAAGCGATCGGCGACGCGAACCCCATCTACGTCGATGCCGGGGCCGCCGTCGCCGCCGGACACAAGGGTGTCGTCGCACCTCCCGCCATGGCTCAGGTGTGGACGATGGGCGGATTGCATTACACGCGCTCGTCCGACGACCCGCTCGGGCTGATGATGGGCATACTCGACGACGCCGGATTCACCTCCGTCGTGGCGACCAATTGCGATCAGACCTATCACCGTTATCTCGAGCTCGGTGAAGAAGTCACGGTCACTACGAAACTCGACAATGTCGTCGGTCCGAAGAAGACCGGTCTCGGTCTCGGCTGGTTCGTCACCACACGCAACATCTGGTACGTGGGTGATGAGGCCGTCGCCGAAATGGTCTTCCGGGTACTCAAGTTCGCACCGGAAGCCAAGCCTGTCGCCGACGACGTTTCGGAGGCGATTCGTCCGGTCGTATCCCAGGAGACCGAGTTCTTCTGGGAGGGAGCACGAGTAGGCGAACTGAGGATTCAGCGGGTCGAGGACGGCTCGCTGCGGCATCCCCCGATTCCGGCGATCTGGCAGGACAAGGCCGCGCCGATCGACTACGTGGTCGCGAGCGGTAAGGGCGCGGTATTCAGCTTCGTCGTCCACCACGCACCCAAAGTGCCTGGGCGGACACTGCCTTTCGTGGTTGCTCTCGTCGAACTCGACGAGGGAGTCCGCGTACTCGGTGAGCTACGCGGAATCGAACCGTCCGAGGTCGAGGTCGGATTGTCCGTCGAGGTCGAATTCCTCCGCATCGACGAGAACTTCACACTCCCCGCATGGAAGGCGATCCGATGATTGCAGCGCAGGTAGGTGACGAACTGCCCGAACTCGAAATTTTCGCCGATCCCACATTCGTAGTCTCGACGGCGTTGGCCACCAGGGACTTTCAAGATGTTCACCATGACCGCGACAAGGCAATCGAGCGCGGTTCCAAAGATATCTTCGTCAACATCCTTACCGACACCGGCTTGGTGCAGCGTTTCGTGACCGACTGGGCGGGCCCGACCGCGGTCTTCCGCTCGATCGGTCTGCGGCTGGGGGTTCCCTGGTACGCCTACGACACTTTGACGTTGCGCGGGAAGGTATCTGCCGTCACCGACGGTGAAGTGACGGTCGAGGTGACCGGCTCCGACTCTCTCGGTGATCACATCGTGGCAAAGGTGAAACTGGCATCGTCAGAGCTGACAGGGGGGAGGCCGGCATGAGCGGCTTGTCGGGCAAGGCGGCGATCGTCGGAATCGGCGCCACGGATTTCTCCAAGGACTCAGGGCGAAGCGAACTTCGACTGGCCGCAGAAGCAGTGCAGGCCGCACTGACGGATGCCGGTCTGACGCCCGCCGACGTCGACGGTCTGACCTCGTTCACGATGGACACCAACACCGAGATCGCGGTTGCACGGGCCGTCGGAATCCCGAACCTGAAGTTCTTCAGCCGAATTCACTACGGCGGTGGCGCAGCGTGTGCCACGGTGCAGCAGGCCGCGATGGCAGTTGCCACCGGAGTCGCTGATGTCGTGGTCGCGTATCGGGCATTCAACGAGCGCTCCGGCTCACGTTTCGGACAGGTTGCTCCGCATCTCGCTGCGGCACCGACATCCTCGGGTGTCGACGCTGGATGGGCGTATCCGCAGGGGCTCGGTACACCCGCCTCGTTCGTGGCGATGGTGGCGCGCCGGTACATGCATGTCTACGGCGCGACGAGCGAGGACTTCGGCCGAGTTGCCGTCGCGGACCGTAAGCACGCGGCAAACAATCCGGCTGCGTTCTTCTACGGCAAGCCGATCACGTTGGAGGACCACCAGAATTCACGCTGGATCGCCGAACCGCTGCACCTTCTCGATTGCTGCCAGGAGTCCGACGGTGGAATTGCGATCGTGGTGACTTCGCCGGAGCGGGCGAAGGACCTGCCGAATCCGGCCGCCGTCATCACCGCGGCAGCGCAGGGAAGTGGCCCGGACCAATACATCATGACCAGCTACTACCGCGACGCGATGACAGGTCTTCCGGAGATGGGTCTGGTCGGAGATCAATTGTGGGCGCAGTCCGGGCTCACCCCGAAGGACATGCAGACGGCGGTGTTGTACGACCACTTCACTCCGTTCGTATTGATGCAGCTCGAAGAACTCGGGTTCTGTGGGCGCGGCGAGGCACGTGACTTCATCGCCGACGGTGCCATCGAGCTCGGCGGACGGTTGCCACTGAACACTCACGGTGGTCAGCTCGGTGAGGCGTACATCCACGGGATGAACGGAATTGCCGAGGGCGTCAGGCAGATTCGCGGGACTTCGGTGAACCCGGTTCCGGATGTGGAGAACGTTCTCGTCACTGCGGGCACCGGTGTGCCCACCTCGGGGCTCATCCTTTCCCGAACTCGGTAGCGCACGTAGTCGGGTACCGCTGTCATGGAAAACTCGACTACATGGATCGTAACGGCGTGAGAGATCACCACCCTCGAACCCACAGTGAGTGTGGCGAGGGTGGTGATCTGTTTTGACGGACTCCACCGGCGGCGCACATCCGGTTCTGGTCATCATGGGTGTGTCGGGATCGGGCAAGTCCACAGTGGCCGGCGTCCTTGCGCGAGCACTCTCATGGGATTTTCAGGAAGGCGACGACCTGCATCCGGCGTCGAATGTCGCGAAGATGACGTCCGGAGTCCCGCTGACCGACGAGGACAGGCTGCCGTGGCTAAACACGATCGCTGACTGGATCAGGTCGCATACTCGCCGAGGCGAACCTGGAATCGTCACCTGTTCCGCACTGAAACGAAGCTACCGGGACGTGCTCGCGCACGGATACGAAGGGCAGGTCCTCTTCGTTCATCTCGTCGGAACCAAGACACAACTCGGCGACCGGTTGGACGTTCGGTCGGACCACTTCATGCCGAGTGGGCTCCTCGACTCCCAACTCTCGACGCTCGAGCCGATCGGACCGGACGAGAACGCACTTCTAGTCGACGTCGGTCCACCGCCGCAGGAGATCGCCGCTCGCATCATCGCCGAACTCGACAGTCGCCAGGGCGAATGAAAGAAGCCGCGTCGACCGCGCGATCTGCTCGCGCCTCCTGACACACCGCCGTCGTCGTCTTCCTGCTGTGGCTTCCGAACAACCGCGCCCACAGCATCGGTCCGAACCTGTCGGTGGTGTACTGCATCATGTGCACTCATGAACAAGGTCCTGCGCGCGACACTCGTCAGCGCTGTCGTCATCACCACCGTCATCGGCATCGCGTCGTTCGTCTTGAGCTTCGCCGCACTGTGGGATTTGGCGACCATGGCCGGAGTCCCACGAAACCTGTCGTGGTTGTGGCCGGTCATCGTCGACGGCACAATTCTGCAGGCCACCATTTCTGTCATCGCACTTGCTCAATTCGCAGATCAGCGTAGCGGCAGGCGCTTCTTCTGGTGGGTGCTCGTCATCGCAGCGTTGGTCAGTATCGGCGCAAATGCATTGCACGCCTTCACTTCCAACACTGGAACCCTGCATCCCGCGCTGTCCGCTGCAATCGCCACCGTCGCACCGGTCAGCCTGCTCGCTGCCACCCACGGGCTGGGCATACTCGTGCGAATCCCCTCGACTCAACCCGGACCGGTCGCCGTCGTGCCCGGAGTGCCTGTGCAACCCGAGGTGACCGTGCAACCCGAGGTGGCCACGGCACGAGACGTCGAGTCGATCGTTCCGTACTCGCCGCAGTCTCCACTGGTTCACGTCGCCCACGACACTCCGGAAGATACCGACCCGCAGGGCCACGAGAGTGCCGAACCGCAGCGCAGTGCCGAACCGCAGCGCAGTGCCGAACCGCAGCGCAGTGCCGAACTAAAGGGCGTCGAGTTGTTGGACGGCATCGAAGACGTGGGCAGCGGAGAGCCTCTGGACAGTGTCGACAGGTGGATCCTCGACGGGGATCGCATCGAGGACCTCTACCCGGTCGATGCCCCATGATCGAGATACCCCATGATCGAGATGCCTCCTGACGGCGTCAAGCTGTGCACAGAAGTGACCTCACAGTGGTGGAGTGGCACTATCGAGGGATGAGCAAGGTGATACCGCAGGTCCCCGGCCCAGGGCAAGAATCAGTGTGGGATTATCCGAGACCACCTCGGTTGGAGCATTCGAATCGATTGATCACGGTGCGCTTCGGTGGGACGCTGATCGCCGAGACTCGCGATGCGTGGCGAGTGCTCGAGACTTCGCACCCACCGACCTGGTATATCCCGCGTGATGATGTTGCCGCCGAGGCACTCTCGCCCTCGGCGGGCCGGTCGACGCATTGTGAGTGGAAGGGTGCAGCGACGTACTGGACCGTCCACGGTGCCGACTCGGTGAGCGACGGCGCCGCGTGGAGTTACGAGGAGCCGACGGCGTCGTTTCTGCCGATCACCGGGCATCTGGCGTTCTCGCCTTCGCGGTTGGAATGCGAGGTCGATGGCGAACGCGTCACCCCTCAGGAGGGCGGCTTCTACGAAGGCTGGATCACGAGCGAGGTGGTGGGTCCGTTCAAAGGGATCCCCGGTAGCTGGGGTTGGTGATTCTCAGGGTGTGAGAGCGCTGGCAGGGATGATCTGCAGGCTGGATTCGTCACCGGGATTGCTTCCCGTCACCAGCACGTCGCCCGAACGTGTATCGACTGCAACCGAATTGGCTTGTCGCACGGTCGGAAGGTCGACGATCGGCCGCGGAGCCGCCGGGTCTGCGACGTCGACGACGCGCAGGGTGTTCGATTCTGTCAGCGTGATCAGCAGCAACTTTCGTTGCGGGTCGTACGCGAGTCCGTAGGGATTGCCAGGTGCTTCGATGCGAGAGACTTCGCTGACCTGCGGGTCGACTCTCTCGATGAAAACCGCACCACCGTCGGTATCGGCGAACGCGGCAAGGTCTCGACCCAGTGCGGTGGCGTGCGTCAATTTGGTTCCGAGTGGCCCCTGTGCGACTAGCTCCTGATCGGGGCCACTGTAGATCCACACACCGTTGCCCTGGACGTCGGCGACCGCAGCGTACTCGCCGACGGCGGCGAGACCACCGGGTTGAACCGGTCCTGCCGGTAGCGAGGCCGTCACCGCGCCGTCGCGAACGAACACGACGCCGCCGCCCATCTCGTTGGTGACAACGGTGGTCCCGTCGGAGGTGGTGACGGCATCGTGCGGTTGTCTTCCGACTCCCTGCACCGTGGTGATGACATTACCGTTTTCGGGATCGACGACGAGTAGCTCGTCGCTTGCTTCGAGCGGTGCGAGGACCGGTCCATCCGGTCCGGCGAGGGACAGGTGTCTGGGTGCGCCGGTTGTCGGTACGAAGGAACGCTCGACGCCGGTGGTCGCGTCGACCAGCCGAATGCCGTCGGGCTCTCGTACGCCGACGGCGGCGATGCCCGAAGTGGTGACGACGATTCCCTCCGGCGCGCCCGCGAGTGGCGTCACCACTCCCACCGGTGTCTGTGCCGAGGGCGCTTCGGCAGGCTCTGCTGCGGGCGTCGTCACTGCAGGCTTGTCGCTGTCCTGCGCGGCACACCCCGTCACCAGTGCGAGTACGGCAACAACAACGAGAAGCTGTTTCACGCGCCGCCGAACTTCTCGTAGTGCACTGCCTCGACGAGCGGGCGTCGATGGCGCCATCCGAATCGTTCCAGGTCGGGAGTCTCGGCGAACTCGGTGACCGGGCCGACACACAACCAGGCGATCGGCCGGATCGGGTCCGGGATTCCCAGCAGGTCTTTCAGGTAGTCCTCTTCGTAGAAGGACACCCATCCGACTCCGATACGTTCGGAGATCGCAGCCAACCACAGGTTCTGGATGGCAAGGACGGCTGAGAACAGGCCGGTGTCCTCGACGCTCGCGCGTCCGAGAATATGTTGGCCTCCTCGGGTCGGGTCGTAGGTGACCACGACGCCGGTGCAGCTCGTTTCGATTCCTTCGATGCGAATGGGATCGAAAGTAGCTTTGCGTTCGGGCGGTAGCGAGTCTGCGAACGCTCGACGCTTCTGCGCCACGTGTGCGGCGAAGGTGGCGAGCGTGTCGGGGTTCTGGATGACGACGAAGTCCCACGGTTGGGTGTTGCCGACGCTCGGCGCCTTGTGTGCGGCGCTCAGGATTCGCTGTAATACCTCGTCGTCGACCGAGTTGCCGTCGAACTCTGCGCGCACGTCGCGTCGCATTGCGATGGCCGTGTACACCGACATCGGGTTGTCGTCATCGTTCATATGTCTTCGTGTATTCCTTCAGTTTGGCGTTCGACTCCGCGACCGAATCCGGAATTCGATGTGCGGGAACTGGGCGTCCCACAAAGTATCCCTGAGCGGTTGTACAAGCGAGCTTACGTAATTCGAGCAGGGTGGCGGCGTCTTCTACGCCCTCGGCCGTGATGGTCAGGCCGAGGGTTCGGGCCAGATCGATCGTGGATCTGACGATGATGCCGTGAGCCTGATCGTGTGCCATGTCGCTGACGAAGGTCTTGTCGATCTTCAATTGCTGCACGGGAAGCCGCTGCAGGTAGGCGAGTGCGCTGTACCCGGTGCCGTAGTCGTCGATCGCAAGCGTGACTCCGAGCTTGCGCAGGCCCAACAGCGACTCGATGGCGACGAGCGGATCAGCCATCGACGAGGTTTCGGTGATCTCGATGGTCAAATCCTCGGGCGCGGCGCCGGCGGCGGCGAGCGAGCGTCGAACCTGCTCTACGAGAGTGCTGTCGAGAAGATTGCGTGTGGAGATGTTGACCGAGACGTTGAGCTCCACCCCTGCTTCGCTCCATTCCTTGCGGTGGGCCAACGCCTCACTCAAGACGAAGTTGGCCAGCGGCCTGATCAGTCCGGTGTGCTCGGCCATCGGGAGGAACTGATCGGGTTCGATGATGCCTTCGACAGGGTGGTTCCATCGGAGAAGCGCTTCGACCCCGGTGGCCTCCATCGAGTCGAGATTTACCTGCAGTTGGTAGTACAGCTCGAGTTCGCGGGCATCGATCGCAGTGGTGAGCTCACTGAGCAGATGCAACTGGCGGCTGCTGTCGCGGTCCATCGACGGTTCGTAGCTTGCGATACGTGGTTGCACCAACTTGGCCGATTGCATCGCCAGATTGGATCGGTGGACCAAGTCGTCGGAGCGTGCACTGGATAGTTCGTTGCCCGAGGCAATACGTGTCCCGGTTCGCGAGGCGGTCCGATCACTCAGTGCGATACCGATGCTGGCCTCCACGAGAAGCGTCGCACCTCCGACACTGATGGGGCAGCACAGCGCCGCATGCATCTTGTGCGCTGCGGCAACGGCCTCGGAATGTGTGTCGTCCACGGCGAGTGCAACGGCGAACTCGTCCGCCCCGAGTCTGGCGAGTACCCCACCGGTGCCGACGGCGCCAACCAGTCGGTCGGCGACGGCACGGAGCACATCGTCGCCGACCGCGTGCCCGAACGTGTCGTTGACTTCCTTGAACCGATCTACGTCGAGTAACAGCAGGGCGAGAGGACCGCTATTGGCGTCGATCCATTCTTCCAACCCTCGACGATTACGCGTCCCGGTCAGATGATCGGTCTGAGCAGCCAATCGTAGGGTGGCGGTCTGCCTACGGAGCAGTCGCAGCAGTTCGGTGACTCGAACGAACACCAAGGAAACGAGCACCGTCGCTGACAGCATGATTCCCCACCCCCACTCGGTGACGGGCGTCCCACGGATGAGAAAGGTTGCCATGATTGCGCCCGGCGTCAGCACCGCCAGTGTGAGAACGATCGTGGTGGGCGTGCTGAACGAGGCTTCGAGAGTGCTCGGCGAGCCGCGCTGTGCACGGGGAACTGTCAGATATCTCATCGACGGATGAACAGCAGCTGTTCCGAGTAGGACGTAGCAGACGACGTAACCGGCGACGGTGATATTGGGGGCCATGGTCGGTACCTCGGCCGAACCGACGCGCATGGTGGTGTCAGTGGCCAGCGTTACCGCCGCCGATGCGGCCAGAAGTCGAAAAGACGTGCTCTGCCACTGAACTGTGCCGAGGAAATGAACCAGGAGCCCGAGCATGAGGACGTCCATCGCTGGATAGGCGATTGCAGCCACACCCGACGCGGTCGAGACGTTCACGCCGTCGGCCGGGATGACGAGCACCCACAGGATGAGGCCGAACGCGATCATGACGATCACACTGTTGGCGACGTGCCCGAACTCGCCTCGCCGCCAGCCCTGCCGCACCAGGAGAAAGAGTCCGAACGCGAACAGTGGGTAGCCGAGTATGTAAATGGCATCGGCTACCGAGGGGACGGGCAGGTGGCCGTCGACGTGCTCGATCCAGAAGAACGCAACGTCCCCTGTCAGCCACATCGAGGTGCCGAGTGCGATCATCCACCATGGCGCGCGGGAGACAGGACGATTCACCGCGATCCCGACGAGCACTGCGATCACCGCAGACAGGCCGATACCGACGTAGAGGACATTGGACACGGTGCCATCCGGGGTGAAGATGTAGCCGATACATGCGGCCGATGCCACTAGCGGATACAACCACCATTTCACCCGGTGCATCCTTCCACTGCGTCGTGTCGTCGGTTTCTCATCACTGCCCAACTTCCCACACTTCGCAACTCGAATCACTTCGAACGCAGAATGTGGGAAGCCGGGAAAGTGAGATGTTCGACTCAGGGAAGCAGTTGATCGATGAAGGAATTCGAGTAGATCCGGTGTGGATCGAGGTCGTTGTACGTGGCCCGCGCGGTGTCCCAGTTCTCGCTGACGGGCACCCCTTCACGATAAGTGTCGGGCAGGATGTTTTCGATCACGTCCGCATCCTTGTACGGAAGCTCGGTGCTGAACGCCCAACCTTTCGACCATTCGGGACGGAATGTCGCCCAGCCGCCGGTGTAATGCGAGCGCATCCACTGTTCCATCTCGCGATAGAAGGCGAACATCCCCGGTGTGCCGGGGACGCCGAGCACGTTGAGCCAAATGGCAGTGTCCCACTCGGGATGGTCGGGTCGCGGCCGCATTGCCGAGATCGTCGGTGGCCCAGCAGAATCGACGAGGAGATCCGACTCTGCGTCCATGCCGCAACAGCGGATTTCCACTGGACCGTTGATCGGAAACTGGCCGATCGATTGGTAGTACGACACCCGTTGTTCGAACCAGACGGTGAAGTCGTGGATCACCCGCGCGACGTTGTCGCGGCTGGTGATGACCGCTCCACCGCCCTCGGTCAACAGAAGAGTGCTGGGCTTGATGTAGAACTGGACGTTCTTCGCCCATCCCCACAGATCGTTCGACCCCGTCGCAGCCAATCCCCCGACAGTGGCGGTGTAGAAGAACTGCCCGAAAGCGGGTGCGATGGAGGTTACTCCGGCAGTCAGCTGTCCGATCAGGTCGGACGCGATCTCGGGCAAATTATCGGAGAAGATGTAGTTGTACGGACCGGTCACCTCGCGTGCCGTCAAAGGCTTTTCGGGGCAGATCGACCACACTTTGAGCCATGGGTTCTCGGTGAACGGATACCAGATGGCCTCGACGCGACCGGTTTGCTTGAGAAAACTCTCGAATGTCCGTCCCGGTGCGCTTGGTTCGCCGAACATTTCGCGCCAACCGATGTCGGTATAACTCTGGCAGCGCATACGTGGATTGGCACCGGCCATCATCGTGACAGAAGTCAGGAACACGCGACCCAGGTGTGTCAGTAGTGGCGTAATTTCCGGGTCGGATCGATCGAACGAGCGCAAAGCATAGGCGTCACCGTCCCAGACGACAGCGGTCAAAGCGGTCACCAGATTGCTCAACGAACCGTACGTGGTTCCGGGTACTGGGATCTCACCTGCGGCCGGAATCGCAGCACCATGGGCATCGACGGCCAGCGCGCCTGCGATGGACAGTACTCCCGGAGCGGGCACGCTGACCCAGCCGAGACCGTTGTTCTCGAGTTGCTGAAGCATCGCCTCCAGGGTCGCGCCGGCACCGGCGGTCACCGTTGCAGGACGATCCGAATCTGCGGGGTCGACGGAAATCCCGTTCAGATGAACCATGGTGTCGACCAGTACGACCCGGTCGAGGTTCTCGCCGTTGACGATCGTCAACGGCGTCCACCCATGCATCGCGCCACGCGGCCTGATGCGATACGAGTTCTCATGGGCCCAATTCGCCAGTCGAACTACATCGTCCGGTGTGGCCGGGGAACAGGTCCAGATGGCGTCGAGAATGATCTCCTTCGACCAGTTCTGATAACGCTGCTGGTAGAGGGGAATTCCCGACGGAAAGTTCGGGGGTGGTGGGATGGTGCTTTCAGGGCTGCCGAAAGGCACGGCACCCACAGGGGCGGCGCGCATCACGGATGCCACCGCGAGTGCGCCCGCGCCTGCGGCGATGAATTTTCGGCGGTTCAGATCGGACATAGTGCTGAGTACTCCGTCGTCTCGAAGATACGAAATGGGTTTAGCGGGTTGTCAATACGACATCGGCGAGGGCCGGCGCGTTCTCTCGTGCGGGAACGGTGACGCTGATCAAATATCTACCGCCTTCGAGCCAGATACGGCAGGCCAAGGTCTCGCCAGGGTAGACGACGCCTGCGAACCTGGCGTCGAAACTGCTGATTGCGTCGACATCACCGTCGAGGACCGTGTCGGTGACGGCCTTGCACACCATCGAGTATGTGCACAGACCGTGCAGAATCGGGTTGGGAAACCCTGCAGCGGCAGCGAACTGGGGATCGGAGTGCAGTGGATTGCGATCGCCGCACATGCGGTACATCAATGCCTGTTGCGGCAGAATCGCTATCGAAGTTTCGGCGTCCGGCGCCCGTTCGGGTAGAACGGCCTTGTTGGACGGTCCTCTCTCGCCACCGAAGCCGCCTTCACCTCGGGCGAAGATCGATGACCTCGCCCGCCACAGCTCGGTGCCGTCGAGCGAGGTCGTGATCTTCTCCTGCACGATGACTGCTGCGCTGCCCTTGTCCCAGATATCGGTGATGCGAGTGATCGTCCGGGCCTGTCCGGCAGCAGGAATGGGACCGGAGACGGTCACGCCCTGACTGCCGTGCACCACCTTGGCGAGGTCGATGTCGACACCGGGGAACTGCACCCGAGGTGCTTCGACCTCGTGGAAGGTGGCTGCCACTGTCGCGAAGGTCGGGAGCACCTTCGGCTTGGCGTCGTCCAAGTAGCGGAGTTCGCGAGGGTCGGTGGGGGACCCACCGGCCCCGACCGCCAGGTGGAATGTCTGCACGTCGTTCGCAGTCCACGAAAACTCTTCCGCCGGTAACTCGGCGCCGATCGCGAGGTCGGGATCGATGCTCACTGAGACGCCCTGCTCGCCATGTCGAGAACGGCCAGGTAGCCGAACGTCATCGCGGGTCCGATGGTGGCGCCAGGGCCCGCGTAGGTGTGGCCCATCACCGGGGCGCTGGCGTTGCCGATTGCGTACAAACCGTCGATGACGCTTCCGTCCTCGCGCAGTACCCGGGCGTCGGCATCAGTGACGAGCCCGCCCTTGGTGCCCAGATCGCCAGGCACCATCTTCACGGCGTAGTAGGGCGGCTTGTCGATCACGCCGAGACTCGGGTTCGGCTTGTTGGTCTTGTCTCCGTAGTACTTGTCGTAGCCGCTGTCGCCTCGACGGAAGTCCTCGTCGACTCCGCTGCGTGCAAATCCGTTGAAGCGCTCCACCGTTGCGGTGAGCTGTTCGACGGGCATGCCCGTCTTCTCTGCAAGTTCGGCGACGGTGTCGGCTTTGACGACCACACCGGACTCCAACCAACGAGAGGGGAACCGCTTCTTCGGGGTCAGCCCGGCGAAGATGTAGCGATCGCGGTAGCGCTGGTCGATGATCATCCATGTCGGGATGTTGTCGCCGGGACCCTCACCGATGCCGTACTCGCCGCCGTACATCATGTGCACGGCCTCGACGTAGGGTGCCGCCTCGTTGAGGAAACGCTTTCCTGCGGTGTTGACCATGATGCCGCCGGGCAGCGTGCGCTCGGCGATACAGAACCACGGGCCGCCGGTCAGCGGAATCGAAGGACCCCACCAGGCGTCGTCCATGAGATCTACTGCTGCACCGAGCTTTTGGCCTGCCGTGATACCGTCGCCGGTGTTGGCCGCAGCGCCGACCGTCCATTCGGTCCCGATCGGCTGACGCTGGTATTTCTTACGCATCTCCGCGTTGTGCTCGAAACCACCCGACGCCAGCACGACGCCCAGCTTGGCCCTGATGACCGAGTCGGAACCGCCCACGACGACGCCGACGACACGGCCGTCCTCGACGTGGAAGTCTGTCATCGGAGTCTCGAGGAGCACCGGCACGTTGGCGTCGAGGAGGCCGGCACGCAGTCCGGCGGACAGTGCTTGGCCGCGGCCGAGTAGGTGCTTGCCGGTGAGCTTGGCGCCCATCCAGCGCATCCCGACGCGCATCACGCGGGCCAGTCCGCTCGGGTGGCGTCGCAGAAGGTTGATCGCCCGGTAGTCCGCCTGAGTGATCACCACGTTCAGTGGCGCCTTGCCGTAATCGGGTTCGAGATTGTCGACCTCGGAGCCCAGGCAGGTGGAGTCGAACGGAGTCGGTTCTACCGATCGTCCGCCGACCCGTCCGCCCGGTGCTTCCGGGTAGTAGTCCGAATATCCCGGGACCCACTGCATTTTCAGCGGCGAGTTCTTCAACACGAAGCTCAGCATTTCGGGTCCGCGTTCGAGATAGGTGTCGATGCGTTCCTTGGACACGACGTCGCCGATGATCGCGTGTAGGTAGTCGCGCGCGGCCTCCGGGGTGTCGTCGACGCCGTCGCGTTCGAGTACTTCGTTGTTCGGGACCCACACACCGCCACCCGACCGGGCGGTGGATCCGCCGAACTTTGCTGCCTTCTCGATGAGGACGACGCTGAGTCCTCGATGTGCTGCGGTGAGCGCCGCCGTCATTCCGCCCGCGCCGCTACCGACCACGACGATGTCGTATTCCTGCTTGTTCATGTAGAACACGTTATAGAATGATGTGGGTGTCAGTCCATGCTTTCTGCCAGGAAGAATTGATGAAAATCGATTCCAGAACAAAAACACGTTGCAGTTCGTGTTCGGGAGGTTTCACGTGAGCTGGGATCTATACGCCGACGTCGTAGTCGTCGGGTTCGGTGTGGCAGGTGCAGCGGCTGCGCTCGAGGCCGTCGCCGCGGGCAGTTCCGTCATCGCACTCGATCGGTACGCCGGTGGCGGTGCCAGCGCGATCTCGGGGGGAGTGGTCTACGCCGGCGGTGGTACGTCCGTTCAGGGGCAGGCCGGAGTCGAGGACAGCCCCGAGCAGATGTTCGCGTACCTGACCAAGGAGGTCGGCGACGCCGTCAGCCCGGCCACCCTGCGAAAGTTCTGCGATCAGAGCCCGGAGATGATCGAGTGGCTTTCCCATCACGGTGTGCCGTTCGAAGCGTCGCTGTGCCCTTACAAGACTTCGTATCCCACCAATCGTCACTACCTTTACTACTCGGGCAGTGAGGCCGCAGGGGAATTTCGAGAGGTGGCCACGCCTGCGCCGCGCGGACATCGGGCCAAGGGCAAGGGCACCTCGGGGAAGATGTTGTACGGTCCGATGGCGAAATCTGCGCGGGATGCGGGTGTGCACTTGATACCGCAGACTCGCGCGGTCTCGCTTGTCGTCGAGGATGGCCGAGTCGTAGGCATCGAGAGTCGGACGTTGAAGGATGCGCCCGCTCGAATCCGGCTGGCTCACAAAAGGATCGGCTTACTCTCCGCGAAGCCGGGCATTTATGCCCCGCAATTTCGCTACCTGCTCGAGCGCAGACTCGCTCGGATCGAGAAGAAGTACGGCCGTCTGGTCCGCATCCGAGCGCGTGGAGGCGTCATCCTCAGCGCGGGTGGGTTCGCCGCGAACCGCACGATGATGAAGACGCACGCACCGAAATACACCGGTGGAATTGCACTCGGAACGGCAGGTGACGACGGCAGTGGCATCGGCTTGGCCACCGACGTCGGCGCAGGTACGGCAAAGTTGGCCAACATCTCGGCCTGGCGGTTCATCGTCCCCGCAGTCCCGTTCCTCGGCTCCCTGCTCGTCGATCGGGCTGGTGAGCGCATGGTCGACGAATCTCGTTACGGCGCTGCCCTCGGTCACGCCATCGTCGAGAAGGGCGGCGGCCGTGGCTGGTTGCTCGCCGATGCGGATCTCGTGCGGGACGCCAAAGCTCAACTACCCAAGCAAGCGATGTGGTTCCAGCGAGTCCAGAATGCCGGGCTGATGCGCACGGCCCGGCGTGGAAATACGATCGAAGAAGCGGCGCGCGCTGCCGGTCTCGACCCCGCAGGACTGCAGGAGACAGTGGACCGACACAACGAGGCCATCGCGTCGAGAATCGCAGATCCGATGGGCAAGCACGACGACTTCCGACGTCCCGTCCTCGCGGCGCCGTTCACGCTCTTCGATGCGGGCATTCCTGGCGGCTCGGCGATCGCGAAGATGATGAATCCGTGCCCGATGATCACCCTCGGTGGACTCATTGTCGATGAGGACACTGGAGGTGTGAAAGATGCTGGCGGAGTGGTTATTCCGGGATTGTTCGCTGCCGGCCGCACTGCTGTCGGGCTGTGTTCGAATTCTTACGTCAGCGGACTCTCGCTCGCGGACTGTGTTTTCTCGGGCCGTCGGGCAGGTGCACATGCGCTGGTACCGGCAAGCGATGTGAGAAACGTGTAGGGGCCCAGCGACGCTGGACCCCTACACGGCGGAACTGTCTAGTCGGAGGGGACCGACAGAATCCCTTCCATCACCGCGTGGTCGATGCTGTCCTGCATACGGGGGCACGAATCCTGCGTGGCAGAGTTCCCTGCCTCACGAAACACCGGGCAGGTATCGGCCGGCCTGGTGGTCCACTGCACCGAGGTCTGCTTGGAACTGTTCTTGCGCACCAGAACGCTCGTTCCACATGCTCGGCATTCCACGGGCGCGAGAGACGAATCGAGATAGTTTTCCTTGTCGCGCAACGTCTGCGCGTGAATTTCCTCGATTCGCTCCGGATCCTGCGCGAAGTCCGGTGCCTTGGCCCAGCTCAGGCTCATGACACGTCGGCGTTCTCGGTCTTGTCGGCCTTCTGCTTGGCGAGGTTCTCGTCGACCTCTATCTGCCACGCCTCATTGGCCTTGCTGGTATCGACTTCGAACTCGAACCGGCCGGTCATTTTGTCGTCGACATCGGCGACGTCGACATAGAACTGGTCGTACCAACGACGCAACTGATAGACCGGTCCGTCCTCCTCACAGAGCAACGGGTTGTCGATCTTGGTCTTGTTTTTCCAGATCTCGACGTCCTGCAGGAAGCCTGCGCTGATGCCCTCGGTGAACTTGTTCGCCAGCTTGGTTGCAGTCTTGTCGTCGATGCCATCCGGCTTCTTGACCGTGATGCCCCACTGCAGTACGAACGAGTCCTGATCGATCGGGTAGTGGCAGTTGATCAGGACGCTCTCTACCTCGTAGCCGCCGTAGCTGTTCATCAGCGGGTTGACCATGTACGAGGGGCCGTAGTACGAGGCTTCGGACTTCAGCAGGGTGTCGCCGCCGTACTGCGAGGCCATTCCGATGTCCGGACGACCCTTGGTATTGAGGTATTGCGAGGCGATATGGCCCTCGAACACGTTCTTGAAGTACGTCGGGAAGGCATAGTGAATGTAGAAAAAGTGCGCCATGTCGACGACGTTGTCGACGATCTCGCGGCAGTTGGCGCCCTTGATGACCATCGAGTTCCAGGTCCAGTCGGTCCAGTCGTCGCTGTATGCGCCCTCGATCCGCGGGATCACGACGTCTTCCGGGGGCGGATTGCCTTCAGCGTCGTTCCAGACGAACAACTGGCCGTTCTGGTCCAACGTCGTCCAGGTCCTGGTACGCGCGAGCGGTGGGACACGCCTCGCATACGGAATCTGCGCGCATTTGCCGTTCGCACCCCAACGCCAGTCGTGGAAAGGGCAGGCGATCTCGTCACCTTTCACCGTTCCCTGGGTCAGATCGCCGCCCATATGGCGGCAGTAACCGTCGAGGACGGCGATCTTTCCGGCCGAATCGGCGAAGACGACAAGTTTGGTGCCGAAAGCCTCGATGGAGTGCGGTTTGCCGTCGGTGAACGTTGTGGTGAGGCCGAGGCAATGCCAACCACGTGCGTAGCGGGTCGGTGTACTGCCGACGTCGATCTCTCGGATCTTTGCCATGTGAACCCCTCACGGTCTACTCGAGCTGTTACTACTAGAACACGTTATAGAATTTCGGTAGAAATGGCTAGTGAAAGCGCGGAAAAGAGTTCTCGACACATGAGAGAACGTGTTCTAGTCTTGCTAGGAAACCACTGAGAAGGTAGGAGTCAATCGTGACGCAGGAGCCGATCGTCAGCCACGAGGTGTTAGCTCGAATCGACGCCTTACTGCCAACCCTGCGCGAGCGCGCGCAGGAGACCGAAGATCTGCGGCGTCTGCCCGACGAGTCGGTGAAAGCACTCCAGGAGACCGGCTTCTTCCGTTTGCTGCAGCCGGCGCAGTGGGGCGGCTACGAAGCAGACCCGGAGTTGTTCTATACCGCAGTGAAAAAGATCGCCAGTGCTTGCGGATCCACCGGCTGGGTCTCCTCCATCATCGGAGTGCACAACTGGCACCTCGCATTGTTCCCACAGCAGGCGCAGGAAGACGTGTGGGGCCAGGACACCGATGTTCGGATCTCCTCTTCGTACGCACCGATGGGCGCGGGCAACGTCGTGGACGGCGGATACCGGGTATCCGGTGCGTGGCAGTGGTCTTCGGGCTGCGATCACGCGACCTGGGCGATGCTCGGCGGACCGGTCATCAAGGATGGTCGACCCGTCGACTTCGTGACGTTCCTCATCCCGCGTGAGGACTACCGCATCGACGACGTGTGGAATGTCGTCGGACTGCGCGGAACCGGCAGCAACACCGTGGTGGTCGAGGATCAGTTCGTTCCGTCGCACCGAGTGCTGAGCTTCGGAAAGATGAATGATCACACCGCCGAAGGGCTCGAGCGCAATACTGCTCCGGTGTACAAGATGCCGTGGGGCACGATTCACCCGACCACCATTTCCGCCCCGATCGTGGGAATGGCGGAAGGTGCCTACGCTGCGCACGTCGAGCATCAGGGCAAGCGTGTGCGTAAGGCATTCGTCGGCGAGACCGGTAAGGATGATCCCTTCGCGAAGGTGCGTATCGCCGAGGCCAGCAGCGACATCGATGCCGCGTGGCGTCAGTTGTCGGGCAATGTCGCCGAGGAGTACGCACTGTTGAAGGCAGGCGAGGAAGTGCCGATCGAGCTTCGGCTGCGAGCTCGCCGCGATCAGGTGCGTGCGACCGGCCGATCCGTTGCCTCGATCGACCTTCTGTTCGAGAGCGCAGGTGCGACGGCACTGCAGAACGATGCTCCGCTGCAACGCTTCTGGCGGGACGCTCATGCAGGCCGAGTGCATGCAGCAAACGATCCGGAACGCGCGTACCAGATGTTCGGTGGCGGCGAGTTCGGCCTCCCGCTCAAGGACACGATGGTATGACCGCGGCCACGCAGGAGATCACCTACGAATCGACGTCGAAGTTCGCGCAGATTCGTCCGGACATGAAACTGCACTACCACGAGGCGGGCGTCGGAAACGATACGACGATCGTGCTGCTGCACGGCGGCGGGCCGGGCGCGTCGGGATGGTCGAACTTCGCGGCCAACATTCCTGTTCTCGCGGAACAGTTCCACGTCCTGTGCGTAGACCAGCCCGGATTCGGGTTGTCCGACAAGCCGATCGACCATCCGCAGTACTTCGTGCACTCGTCGTCTGCGCTCAAGGATTTGCTGGATCATCTCGGGATCGCGAAAGCCCACCTGCTCGGAAATTCGCTCGGAGGCGGCACCGCGGTGCGATTCGCGCTCGATTTCCCCTCCAACGCAGGCAGGTTGGTGCTCATGGGACCCGGAGGATTGAGCATCAACCTGTTTGCCCCCGACCCGACCGAGGGTGTCAAGCATCTCGGCAACTTCAGTGCTCCGCCGGGGCCTTCGAAGGAAAAGCTCGAGGCGTTCCTCAAAGTGATGGTGTTCGACCAGTCACTGATCACCGAGGAGCTACTCGAACAGCGCTACGCCGCCGCGTCTACCCCGGAGTCCATCGCCGCGATGCGTGCCATGGGGAAGTCGTTCGCAGGCGCCGATTTCGAGAAGGGCATGCTCTGGCGTGAGGCATACAAGCTACGCCAGCCTGTGCTGCTGATCTGGGGTCGCGAGGACCGTGTCAATCCGATCGACGGTGCGCTGGTGGCACTCAAGACGATTCCGCGTGCGCAGTTGCATGTGTTCGGTCGATGCGGACACTGGGCTCAGGTCGAAATGGCCGAGGAATTCAATCGTTTGACCGCTGCATTTCTTACCGAGGGGAGCTGAGAGATGGGTATCCGATCTCTGGCATACATGCGTATCGAGGCCACCGACATGGACGCGTGGCGCGAGTACGGGCTCAAGGTGCTCGGCATGGTCGAGGGCAAAGGCGTCACCCCGGGCGCGCTCTACCTACGAATGGACGACTTTCCGGCCCGGCTGGTCATCGTTCCGGGTGAGAAGGACCGACTGCTCGTATCCGGGTGGGAAACTGCCAATGCTGCCGAGCTGCAGAGCATTCGGAGTTCCCTGGACAGCGCCGGTGTTCCCTACAAGGAGGGCACCGCCGAGCAGATTCAGGACCGTCGAGTAGACGAGTTGATCGTGTTCGAGGACCCGTCGGGCAATACCCTCGAGGCGTTCCATGGGGCGGCTCTCGAGCATCGGCGCGTGGTCAGCCCGTACGGCCACACTTTCGTCACCGGCGAACAGGGCCTGGGGCACGTCGTGCTCTCGACCGACGACGACGACGCATCACTGCGGTTCTACCGCGACGTCCTCGGTTTCCGACTTCGCGATTCGATGCGTCTGCCTCCGCAGATGATGGGTCGGCCCGCCGACGGCGATCCCGGATGGTTGCGGTTCTTCGGATGCAATCCCAGGCACCACAGCTTGGCGTTCCTGCCGATGCCGACCCCGAGCGGAATCGTGCATCTGATGATCGAGGTCGAAAACTCCGACGACGTCGGACTCGGACTCGACCGCGCGTTGCGTAAGAAGGTTCCGATGTCGGCAACGCTGGGACGTCACGTCAACGACTTGATGCTGTCCTTCTACATGAAGACGCCTGGCGGATTCGACATCGAATTCGGCTGCGAAGGAAGACAAGTCGAAGACGAGAAATGGGTAGCCCGCGAAAGTACGGCCGTGAGCCTGTGGGGACACGACTTCTCGGTGGGAATCAGATAGGTGAGTGAACACGTGGCGAACTTCGAACCCCGGACGTTCCGGACTGTTCTCGGGCAATTCTGCACCGGGATCACGATCATCACTACGGTCGACGAGGACGTCCCGGTGGGCTTCGCCTGCCAGTCGTTCGCCGCGCTGTCGCTCGATCCACCGCTCGTGTTGTTCTGCCCCACGAAGGGTTCCAGGTCATGGGCGGCAATCGAACGAAGCGGAAAATTTGCAGTCAATGTTCTCGGTGAAGAGCAGCAGGACACCTGTGCGCGTTTCGGATCTCGTGAGCCGGACAAGTTCGCAGGTGTCGAGTGGAGCCCGTCGGAACTGGGTTCGCCCATTCTGGCAGGCTCGCTCGCGCACATAGATTGCACGGTGGAGACGGTTCTCGACGGTGGCGATCACTACATCGCTATCGGTCGGGTCCACTCGCTCGGCGAGATCACCGGTGAGCGTCCGTTGCTCTTCTACCGTGGCCAGTACACCGGTATCGAACCGGACAAGACCGTTCCCGCACCATGGCGGGACGATCTCGAAGCATTCCTTACCGCGTCGTCTCCGGACACCTGGTTGTAATTCGAGCCACGACGAAAATCGCCCCGGGTACACCCGGGGCGATTTTCGTCCGCTGAGTCTCCTCGCCGTGCCGGCTCGGTCCGCCGGCGACGGTCCGACTACACCGCGGCGGGAGCGTAGCGGCTCACGTACTCGCTCGGTCGCCCGAACAGCTGTGAAGAGCCGTGCGCCCGTTTGAAGTACAGGTGTGCGTCGTGCTCCCAGGTGATCGCGATGCCACCGTGAATCTGTATCGAATCTGCGGCGATGTGCGAGAGGGCTTCGGAGCAGTGCACTTTCGCCACACCCGCATCGTCGTGGGCCGACGGAAGCTGCTCGGCGAGTGACCGCGCGGCTGCGTACGACACCGAACGTGCGCTCTCGAGCAGTACGTACATATCCGCCATGCGGTGTTTGAGCGCCTGGAAACTTCCGATCGGGCGACCGAACTGTACCCGGGTGCGACTGTATTCCACGGTCATGTCCAGGCTTGCCGCAGCAGCACCGATTTGATCGGCAGACAGTGCAGTACAAGCGATATCGCGAACCTGTGCGAGCGTGCCGGGCGCGGTGTCGATCTTGCGCCCGGTGACGCCGGCGAAATCGACGGTGCTCAGTCGACGCGTGGGGTCCATCGTCGGAGTGTTGCGACGGGTGACGCCTGCGGCGGACGGGTCCACCTCGTACAGCGATACCGTGCCGTCGTCCGAAGCAGCGACGACGAGAACATCGGCATACAGACCGTCGAGGACGTACTCCGCCACACCGGTGAGAGTTCCGTCGGTGACGGTCACCGGGACGTCGTCGTCACTCCACACCGAACCGGCCCAGCACAGCGCCGCAATGGAACTGCCCTCGGCGATGCCGGGGAGCAAACGCTCACAGGCCTCGCGGTCGCCGGACACGAGCAGTGCCTGGCCTGCGAGTACGACCGAACCGAGCATCGGCGACGGTGTCAGGGATCTACCCAGTTCCTCGAGCACCACGTGCGATTCGAGGGCCCCGAATCCGGCTCCGCCGAACTCTTCCGGAATTGCCAGTGACGAAATGCCGACCTCACACAATTGCTGCCACAGCGACTCTTGGTAGCCGCGGTCGGTGTCGATCGCGGCGCGCATGTCCGAGCGCTTGTCGAGCAGTGATCTGACCATGACCCGCAGATCGTTCTGCTCTTCGGTGAACACTCCTACCCCGTTCATACGGCGGCCAGAGCGTGCGCGATACGTGCGCGGTGAGCAGCGACGGTTCCCCATGCGGTGTACAGGGCCCGTACCTTCGTCAGCCACAGCGACAGGTCGTACTCGGCGGTGTAGCCGATCGCGCCGTGTACCTGGAGTGCGACGCGGGAAGCGCGGTAGGCAGCCTCGGAACTGGCGACCTTCGCGGCCGACACGTCACGGGATGCGTCTTCGCTGCCGTCGGAAATGGAGATAGCAGCGCCGTAGATGAGCGGCATCGCCATTTCCAGACCGATGAGTGCGTCGGCCAACTGGTGCTTGATCGCCTGGAAGGAGCCGATGGGCTTGCCGAACTGCACACGGCCCTTGGCGTACTCGGTGGTCGTATCCACGAGATGGCGACCGAGTCCGAGAAGCTGCGCCGAACAGGCCAACGCTGCCAAATCGAACGCGCGATCCCAGGCCTGTGCGACGGCGGGGTCCTCGACCAACGTCGAGCCGTCGGTAACCTCGAACAGCCTGCGGGCAGTGTCGACGGAATTGCGACGAGTCCCTGTCTGTACCTGCTCGAGCCGTGATCCGCTCACGCGCAGCACGAGGTCGCAGACGTCTGCGTCCAGTGCGCGAGGACTTGCCACGGATGCCAGTGCAGATCCGTCGGCAATCCCGGGAAGCCATTTCTCGGCGAGGTCGCCGAACGGCGCGAGCAGTGTCGGGGCCACCGCGACGGATTCGATCAGTGGGCCGGGCGCTGCTGCGCGTCCGATCTCGATGAATCCGACGACGAGGTCGACCGGATGTGCGCCGAGACCGCCGTGGTTCTCCTCGATGGTCAACCCGGTGACGCCGGTGTCGGCGAGTCCGCGCAGAAGCTTGCGGCCCGGCTCGAGTTCGTCGCGGCTCCAGGCTCGAACTGCCCCGGCCGAACCGGTGAGCTGTTCACGCAGACTGGATGCGAAGTCTTGTTGTTCAGTGGACAGTGCGAATCTCATCGGTCCGCCTTAGGAAGGCCGAGCAGACGCTCGGCAACGATGTTGCGTTGAATCTCGTTGGTACCCGCGTAGATCGGGCCGGAGAGGGAGAAGAGGTAGCCGTCCTGCCAGGAGCCGTCGAGCTCGCCGTCGTCGCCGAGCAGGTCGAGTGCGGTCTCGTGCAGTGCTACGTCGAGTTCGGACCAGAAGATCTTGTTGACCGAGGACTCGGCACCGAGTGCTCCGCCTTCCTGCAGGCGTGTCACCGTGCCGAAGGTGTGCAGGCGGTACGCACGCGCCCCGATCCATGCGTCGACGACGCGATCGGTGGTGTTCGAATTCGCCACGGCATCGGAATTCTGCTTCCAATGCTCGATCAAGCGATCCGCTGCGGCAGTGAACCTTCCGGGGCTGCGCAGGGAGAGTCCGCGTTCGTTGCTCGAGGTGCTCATGGCAACGCGCCATCCGTCGTTCGGCTGCCCGATGACGTCGGCGTCCGGAACGAAGACATCTTCGAAGAAGATCTCGGCGAAACCGGCCTCACCGTCGAGCTGCGGGATCGGACGCACCGTGACGCCCTCGGCGGTCAGCGGGAACATCACGTACGTCAGGCCGCGGTGGCGCTGCGCTTCGGGATCGCTACGGAAGAGACCGAAGCCCCAGTCGGCGAAGCTTGCGCGTGAACTCCAGGTCTTCTGACCGTTGAGGACCCAGCCGCCCTCGACCTGCTTGGCGCTCGAGCGGATACCCGCAAGGTCGCTGCCGGCCTCGGGCTCGGACCAAGCCTGTGCCCAAATGTCGTCGCCGCGTCCCATACGCGGAAGGAAACGCTCGCGCTGTTCCTCGGTTCCGTACTCGAACAGCGTCGGAGCGAGCAGGAAGATGCCGTTCTGTGCGACGCGTCCCGGTGCGGCGGCGGCGTAGTACTCCTCTTCGAAAATTACCCATTCCAGCAACGAAGCGTCACGGCCACCGAGTGCGCTCGGCCATGAGACGACGGAGAGGCGGGCGTCGGCGAGGGTGTTCTCCCACTGCCGGTGCTGCTCGAAGCCCTCGGCCGTGTCCATCGAGGCGAGCGGCTCCGAGGGGATGTTTTCGGCGAGGAACTCGCGCACGCTGTCGCGGAACGCAATTGTGGAGTCATCGAGATCGAGATCCATTTACTTGCCCTTCTCCTTCATCGTCTTGGCGTTCATGCCGCCGAGGGAGTCGGTGTCGACCTCGGCATTGTGTGCATGCGCAAAGTGGTGGAGACCGAATACCGAGTCCATGCCTGCGCGCATTCCCATCTGGTCCTCGCACTGGTTGACGGCCTTCTTGGTCAACGCAAGTCCGAACTGCGGCATCGCCGAGATGCGTCCGGCGAGAGCGCGGGTCTCCGACTCCAGATCATCTCGCGGTACGACGCGCGAAACCATGCCCCACTCGTAGGCGCGCTGTGCCGAGAAGCGGTCGCCGGTGTAGAGGATTTCCTTGGCGGCACGGGTGCCGAGTACCCACGGATGCGCGAAGTACTCCACTCCCGGGATGCCCATGCGCACAACGGGGTCGGAGAAGAATGCATCGTCGGAGGCCACGATCAGATCGCACACCCACGCGAGCATCAGTCCGCCGGCGATGCAGGCGCCCTGCACCGAAGCGATGATCGGCTTCGGGATTTCGCGCCAACGGCGGCACATCCCGAGGTAGACCTCCATCTCGCGAGCGAAACGCTGGTCGCCACCGACTCGATCGATGTGGTCCCACCACATGACGGCCTTGTTCTCGAAGTGAACGTCCACGTCGCGTTCGGGGGTACCGATGTCGTGTCCGGCGCTGAAGTGTTTGCCGTTGCCCGCCAGAATGATCACCGCTACATCGGGGTCCTCGGTCGCGCGGGTGAATGCGGCGTCGAGTGCGTAGGTCATTGCCGAGTTCTGCGCATTGCGGTACTCGGGCCTGTTCAACGTCACCGTCGCGATCTTGTCGACAACTTCGTATGTCACAGGTTCGCTCATCGGATTTCCTTACCTAGTTCGATCCGGGAGGCCCTGCCGGGGGCCTCGTAATACTTGTAACGAGTGTTGATCGGGGTCGGCCCTGCCGCACGTCGGAGTGGGTCCGGGCCGATGCTCGGTTCCGTAGTCATGATCTCCTCGGGCGGTTCGTTAACAAGCAAGTGCTTGGTAGGTTATCCTACTGAAGTGGATGGAAGCCAGGGGCAGGTTCGGCAAGGTATCTCGGGTGCGTCCGATGTGGAGTTCGCCGCCGAGGTTCGACAATGGTTGGCAGAGAATCTGAACGGGGAGTACGCAGCCTTACGTGGGCTGGGTGGACCCGGGCGGGAGCATGAGGCCTTCGAAGAGCGGCTCGCGTGGGATCGCCATCTCGCCGCCTCCGGATGGACGTGCCTCGGCTGGCCGGAGGAATACGGCGGACGGGCGGCGACGCTCGATCAGCAGTTGATCTTCCACGAGGAGTACGCCAAGGCCGATGCACCCGCGCGCGTAAGCCACGTCGGGGAGGAACTGCTGGGCCCGACGCTCATCGCGTTCGGCACCGAGGAGCAGAAGAAGCGTTTTCTTCCCGGCATCAATACGGTCTCCGAACTTTGGTGCCAGGGCTACTCGGAGCCCGGTGCAGGCTCGGATCTCGCGAACGTCTCCACGACGGCGCGCCTCGATGATCAAGGCTGGGTAATCAACGGCCAGAAGATCTGGACTTCGCTGGCGCACGTCGCCGACTGGTGCTTCGTCCTCACTCGGACCGAGCCAGGATCCAAGCGGCACGCCGGACTGTCGTATCTCCTCGTGCCGATGGACCAACCCGGTGTGACCGTTCGACCCATCAACCAGTTGACCGGAACGTCCGAGTTCAACGAAGTGTTCTTCGAGGATGCTCGAACCGAAGCGGAACTCGTAGTCGGCGAACCCGGAGACGGGTGGCGAATCGCCATGGGAACGCTGACCTTCGAGCGCGGGGTATCCACCCTCGGGCAGCAGGTCGGCTTCGCTCGCGAACTCGACGGTATCGAGGCAATTGCCCAGCGCAACGGTTCGGCCGCGGACCCGATTCTGAGCGACCGGCTGGCACGGGCGAGGATCGGACTGTCGGTGATGCGAGCGCACGCGTTGCGCACCTTGGCAACCGTCGACGCCGGCACGAGCGGCGGCGAGGCATCGGTCTCGAAGCTCCTGTGGGCCAACTGGCATCGAGGACTCGGTGAGCTCGCGATGGACGTGCTCGGTGCGAATTCACTGACCTACGAAGAAGAACTGACCAACCTGCAACGGCTGTACCTCTTCACTCGCGCCGACACCATTTACGGCGGATCGAACGAAGTGCAGCGCAACATCATCTCCGAGCGAGTGCTCGGCCTACCCCGAGAGGCGCGTCCATGACCGGACTACTGTCCACCCCACCGGCCGAGATATCCGGCCACGGACTACTCGTCGGCCGGGTCGCCGTCGTGACCGCTGCAGCCGGAACCGGCATCGGCTCGGCAACCGCACGTCGGATACTCGCCGAAGGTGGGGACGTCCTCGTTTCCGACTGGCACGAGCGCAGGCTCGACGCCACCCGTGAAAGCTTGGCAGAGCAGTTCCCCGATGCCCGAGTCGAGTCAGCGGTGTGCGATGTATCGAGCACCGAGCAGGTACGCAACCTCATCGACACGGCCGCCGAACGGATGGGCCGCATCGACATCCTTGTCAACAACGCAGGTCTCGGTGGCGAAGTCCCCGTCGTGGACATGACCGACGAGCAGTGGGATCGGGTCCTCGACATCACGCTGAACGGCACATTCCGCTGCACCCGAGAGGCATTGCGGTACTTCCGTACTGCCGGTCACGGTGGCGTCATCGTCAACAATGCAAGCGTCCTCGGCTGGCGCGCGCAGAAGGGACAGGCGCACTACGCCGCTGCGAAGGCCGGCGTCATGGCGCTGACCCGCTGCTCCGCCGTCGAAGCAGCCGAATTCGGAGTGCGGATCAATGCCGTCGCACCGAGCATCGCCAAGCACGCGTTCCTCGCCAAGGTGACCTCCGAGGATCTTCTCGACCAACTGTCTGCGGACGAGGCCTTCGGCCGCGCTGCGGAACCGTGGGAAATCGCAGCAACCATCGCGATGCTGGCCAGCGACTACTCGAGCTACCTGACCGGTGAGGTGGTGTCCGTCTCCAGCCAGCGGGCCTGAGACGGGTCCCTCACTTCGCCGTCCGGCGAGGATGCGGGGACAATGACTCGCTATGGAGATCGCTGTCTTTCTCGTGGCCCTCGCGGTCGGTGTACTCACCGTCGCGGGCCTGGCCGAGCGACTGGGCGTTCCGCCGCCCCTACTGCTGATCGTGGTAGGGGTCGCGGCGTCCTACGCGCCGGGAATGCCGGAGATCCACCTCGAACCCGAGGTGGTGTTGCTCGGACTGCTTCCGCCCCTGCTCTATGCGACGGCGATCCAGTCCTCGCTGGTCGATATCAATGCCAACCGCCGATCGATTCTTCTACTGTCGGTGGTACTGGTTGCCGTCACGGCAATCGGCGTCGGCGCAATCGTGCACACCATCCTGCCGAATATCTCCTGGCCTGCAGCGCTCGCGATCGGTGCAGTCGTCGCACCACCGGATGCGGTCGCTGCCTCTGCGATCGGACGCAGAATCGGCTTGCCGCGTCAGATAGTGACGATCCTCGAAGGTGAGTCGCTACTCAACGACGCCACCGCCCTCGTCGCGCTGAGCACGGCAATCTATGCGCTGAGCAATTCGGTGAATGCCGGCCGGATCGGCCTCGACTTCGCCATCGCGGCAGGCGGCGGAGTTGCAGTCGGCCTGGTGACGTTCTATGTCGTCGCCAAGGTTCGGCGCAGACTGACCAATCCGGTGCTGGACACCGCAATTTCGTTCGTCGTCCCGTTCGCGGCGTATCTCTTGGCCGAGGAGATCCACGCCTCCGGCGTCCTGGCCGTTGTCGTCGCAGGGCTGTTGCTCGGGCACGAAGCCCCGATTCTGCAGTCGGCGCAATCCCGGATCGCGGAGCGCATAAACTGGCGAACCATTGCGTTCATTCTCGAGAATGCAGTCTTCCTGCTGATCGGCCTACAGGCGTCGTGGATCGTCCGCGACGTCGCCAAGAGTTCGCTTTCGCCCCTGACCATCGTCTCGGTGTGCGTGGCCACGCTCGCAGGCGTCATCGTGATTCGAATCTTCTGGGTATTCGTCTCCCGTTATGCCCTGGTACGCCCGGGCGCCGATCTGGCGACCGGGACTGTCCCGTCGTGGCGCTACACGCTGCTCATCGGCTGGGCCGGGATGCGCGGGGTCGTCACGCTCGCCGCTGCCTTCATCATTCCGTTGGGAACCCAGGATCGAGAAGTGCTGCTTCTCATTGCGTTCACGGTCGTGGCCGGAACGCTGTTCCTGCAGGGACTGTCGCTTCCGCTGCTCGCCCGGCGATTGAAGGTCCCATCACCGGATCCGATGGGCGACGCGTTGGCACGCGCCACCCTGCTGCAGCAGGCGTCGAAAGCGGGGTACGCCGCGCTCGACAAGCTCGAATACGAGGACCCTCACGACATCGACACGCTCGTTCGCCAGCGCGTGGAGCAGCGCAACTCCGCGGCATGGGAACGACTCGCCACCACCGCCGATCAGGAGACGCCCAGCGAGCTGTACGCCCGCGTCCGGCTGACAATGATCAAGGCGGAACGCGAGCGAATTCTCGAGATCCGCAGCTCGGGAACCGTGCCGTCCGAGGTCGTCGGCGAAGTGCTGGGGATGCTCGACGTCGAGGAATCGATGATCGACGCGGCGAGCGATTCGCGTCGAGACATTCGAGCGTCGAACGAACTGCGTGGCCATCCCGGAGTCGCATGCGAGGACCTCGACCGATACCCGGAAGCGCAAACGCATACCGACGGCACGTGTCACGAGTGCGTCCGCGACGGGACGGAGTGGGTTGCGCTGCGTGCCTGCCTGGATTGTGGACACATCGGGTGTTGCGACTCCTCGGCTCGTCAGCACGCCACCGCGCACTTCCACGAGACAGGCCACCCCGTCATGGAATCTGCCGAGCCGGGGGAGAACTGGCGGTGGTGCTTCGTGCATCACCTGACGGCCTGATCCTCGACTGATCAGCGAAGAAGGAACTCGATTGTGACGCGCTCGAATGCCTCCTTGGCTTCGATCATCACCCAGTGTCCGCAGTTGGGGAAGATGTGCAACTCGGCATCAGGAATGCATCTCATCGGGATCATTGCCATATCGGGTGGGCACTGGCGGTCGTCTCTGCCCCATGTAAGCAGCGTCGGGCATTGCACTTTGTGGAGCATCGACCAGTACGGTGGCGCTTCCGAATTTCTCATCGCGTATTGCCGCTCGGCGAGGGCCTTGGAGCCGTACATCGCGGACAACGAGTCCTGCGAAGCAGGATCGCTCGAGGCGTCCCATCGCTCTTCTATTCGCTCTTCGGTGATTACCGCTGGGTCGTAGACCATGCAGTCGAGCCAGCGAACCAACTTCTCACGGCTGGGACCGTCCGCGAATTCTTGCAGCAGTCGAGTGCCCTCACTTGGGTTCTGGCTGAAGATGTTCGGCCCTATCCCGCCAATGGTCACGAGCTTGGTTACACGTTGCGGATACCTGATGGCCACCTGCGCGCCGACGACACCACCCATCGAATTTCCTACTACCGCGGCAGATTCGATGCGCAGGGCCTCCATGAGAAGGACTACCGATTTGGCTGCCGTCACCATGGGCGGTCCGTCGAAGGTGTCGCTGATGCCGAAGCCGGGGAATTCGAGAATGTAGCAACGGAAGTGTGTTGCGAAGACTTCGAGATTGTGTCGGTAATTGCGCCACCCACTGACGCCGATGCCGGAGCCGTGCAAGAGGAGAAGGGGCGGACCTTCGCCTGCCTCGTGATATCGCAACACCCCCTGGTCGGTTGCTACTTCGCGCTTGGTGCTCTCGTACCAGTCGTTCGCCCGGTGGTCGTCGAAATTGGATGCACTCATATCGAAACTCCTGTCCCACAACAGAGTCGGATCATCGGATGTCACCCGCACCCGGGATTGTTCGCGTGCTGACTCAGTGGCACCCGTTTGCGAAGGTAGCAGCATTCTGTCATGTAGTCGATAGCAGTCATATCGCAGTGTTCGGTTAAGGTGGGTACTTCCTGAAGTGGAGGAGATCTCGAGAACGTAGGCTGCGACAACTACGAACCCTGACCAGAAGGAGGGGCGATGGTGGAAAGTGACGGCGTTGGGCAATTGTCCGAGGTCCTCGATGACCGGATCGGCACACATTTGAGGCGGATAACGCGACTGCTCATCGACGCCAAGGCTGCCGCACTCGAACCGCTCGGAATCACCGTGCCGCAGTACTCCGCGCTCCTGTCGGTCAAGCACCTCGAGCCAAGTTCGGCCGCACAGCTTTCGCGAGCCGGCTTGGGAACACCGCAGTCGATCGCGACCATGCTGTCGACACTCGAAGGGAAAGGGTTCATCAATCGCCAGGCCTCTCCCATTCATCGAAAGCTTGTCGAAGTTCGACTCACTCGTCTCGGACTGAAGACGGTCGACGAGGCGGACCATCTGGCGGCAAGCATCGAGAACGATCTGCGACGAGCTCTCGGTGAGGAGCTTTTCAGCAGTATCCTGGAGGTCGAGCGGGTTGCCGCGGCACTCTTTCTGCAGTAGTGGGAATGCGGCTTGCCTCGAGGTGTTGGCAATCGACCTCGCGGTTGCGGACATGACTGCCTGACCCACGCACGTATGCAAAGCAAGTGCTTGGTTGGTATGGTGTGCTCGTGCCCCGAACCCCCAAAGCCGTAGGACGACGCGATGAGCTGCTCGAGCTCGCCGCGACGCTCTTTGCCGAACGTGGCATGCGTGCAACGACGGTCCGTGACATTGCCGACGCAGCTGGGATTCTCTCCGGGAGTCTCTATCACCACTTCGACTCCAAGGAGTCGATGGTCGACGAGATTCTGCGGGGGTTCCTCGACGAACTCTTCGACAGCTACCACAAGATCGTGGCAGAGGGATTGGGTCCGCGGGAAACCCTGGAAGGTCTCGTAGTGGCGTCGTTCGACGCGATCGACCGCTCGCACTCGGCCGTCGCGATCTATCAGGACGAGGCCAAGCACCTCGTCGGCACCGAACGCTTCGAGTACATCACCGAGCGCAATAGTGAGTTTCGTGAACTCTGGAACGGTGTGGTCGAGCGCGGTATCGCAGACGGCAGTTTCCGGCCGGATGTCGACGTCGAACTCGTCTACCGATTCATGCGCGACACAGTGTGGGTGGCCGTCCGGTGGTATCGCCCGGGCGGCAAGCTCACCGCAGAAGCCGTCGCGCAGCAGTATCTCGCCATCGTGCTCGACGGATTGTCGAGCACTCCCAAGTCCGTCACACGATCCCGCACGGCGTCAACCTAGGAGAGTCTTCCCATGCCCGAGGCCTACATAATCGACGCTGTTCGAACTCCGGTCGGTAAGCGCGGCGGTTCCCTCGCCGAGACGCACCCCGCCGATCTCGGTGCGAGCGTCCTGCGTTCCCTGATGGATCGGTCCTCGATCGATCCGCCCCAGATCGACGACGTCATTTTCGGTTGTGTCGACGCCATCGGTGGGCAAGCTGGAAACATTGCGCGCACAGCCTGGTTGGCGGCTGGATTCCCGGAGGAAGTACCTGGGGTCACTGTCGATCGTCAGTGCGGTTCGAGCCAGCAGGCGATTCACTTCGCCGCCCAGGCCGTCATGAGCGGAACGTCGGATCTGATCGTCGCCGGTGGCGTACAGAACATGACGCAGATCCCGATCGCGGCAGCGATGGTCGTGGGACAGCAGTACGGCTTCGAGACCCCGTTCAGTGGGTCGAAGGGGTGGGAGCATCGCTACGGCAAGCAGGAAGTCTCACAGTTCCGCGGCGCCGAGCTCATCGCCGAGAAGTGGGACGTCACGCGTGAAGACATGGAGCAGTTCGCTCTGGCCAGCCATCAGCGCGCTCGACACGCCATAGCCGAAGGGCGATTCGATCGCGAGATCGTCGGCGTCGGCGACTTCATGGTCGACGAGTGCCCGCGTGAGACGACTCTCGAGAAGATGGCTTCGCTCAAGACCCTCATCGAGGGTGGACGGCTCACCGCAGCCCTCGCCAGCCAGATCTGCGACGGAGCGAGTGCGACTCTCGTGGCTTCCGCAGCAGCAGTCGAGGCACACGGACTCACCCCGCGCGCCCGGATTCATCACCTCAGTGCCCGCGGTGCCGACCCGATCTTCATGCTGAGTGCGCCGATCACGGCCACCAAGCACGCACTCGAGAAGGCCGGCCTGTCGATCGACGACATCGACGTCGTGGAAATCAACGAGGCGTTCGCTCCCGTCGTCCTGGCGTGGCTGAAGGAGACCGGCGCTGATCCGGCCCGGGTCAACATCAACGGTGGTGCGATCGCTCTCGGGCACCCACTCGGCGCGACGGGGGCAAAGCTGTTCGCCACCATGCTGTGTGAACTCGAACGTACCGGTGGCCGCTACGGCCTGCAGACCGTATGTGAAGGCGGCGGTACCGCCAACGTCACGATCATCGAACGGCTCTGATTCTCCCGTAACGCGCCGGCGTCGGGGCGAATGTCGGACCTGTGTGCGACCCTGTGGTCGTGACCGAGTTCGCCCCCGACGCCCCGGCGAGCAGTGCTGAAGCCAGCATCATGCACGCCGATCTGGACTCGTTCTACGCGTCGGTGGAGCAGCGAGACGACCCACGCCTTCGAGGAAAACCGGTGCTGGTCGGTGGTGGGGTCGTGCTCGCCGCCAGCTACGAGGCCAAGGCATTCGGGGTCCGAACCCCCATGAGTGGCGCCCGCGCCCGCGCCCTGTGTCCGCACGCAATTTTCGTTGCCCCTCGTATGGAGGCGTACACCGAGGCGAGCCGGGCCGTATTCGAGATCTTTCGTAACACCACTCCGCTCGTGGAGGGCATTTCCGTCGACGAGGCGTTCCTCGAAGTCGGTGGGTTGGGCAAGATCAGAGGCACCCCGGTCCAGATCGCCGAAAAGCTGCGGCGAGAGGTCAAGGAGCAGGTCGGCCTGCCCATCACTGTCGGCATCGCCTGCACCAAGTTTCTGGCGAAAGTGGCCAGCGCGGTCGGAAAGCCCGACGGGTTGCTGTTGGTTTCGCCCGGCCGTGAGCTCGAGTTCCTTCATCCGCTGAAGATCGAGCGGCTATGGGGCATCGGGAAAGTCACCGCCGAGAAGCTCCATGCGTTCGACATCGTGACTATCGGTGACATCGCCGCCCACAGCGAAGCGTCCATCGTGTCGATTCTCGGTAAAGGCGCCGGGCATCATCTGTATTCGCTCGCCAACAATCGTGATCCCCGACAGGTTCAGACGTATCGGGGACGCAGTTCCATCGGTGCGCAGCACGCACTCGGGAGCGGCCCGACGTCGTCGGCGGAGGTGAAGGTCTCCCTCATCGCCCTGGTGGATCGAGTGACGCAGCGGATGCGTGCCGCTGAACGCACCGGTCGTACAGTGGTTTTGAGCATACGGTTCGGTGACTTCACCCGGATCACACGTTCCCACACGCTCGGCCGTGCGACGGCCGACACCCAGGCCATTCTCGACGCGTCCCTGACGCTTCTGCAGGAAGCTGCGTCTCTGATCGCCGAGCGTGGGATCACGCTGGTGGGCATCACTGTCTCGAATATCGAACGCACGGGCACCGAGCAACTCGAGCTGCAGTTCGATCGACCCGAGAATGCGCCGAGTGCTTCTGCGCTCGATGTGGCGCTCGACGGCGTCCATACCAAATTCGGCAAGGGCGCTCTGACCAGGGGAGTGTTGTTGGGCCGCAACTCCGGTTCTTCGGTTCCGCTACTTCCGGACTGACACCGTCAGCTCGAAGTTCTTCGGCATCAACGTCAGCCGTTCCTCGATCTTCAGCCGGTAGTCGGGGTCGGCCCGAATGTCGAACTGCTGCAGTATGGTTCCGAGAACGAGCACTGCTTCATGAATGGCGAACTGCCGACCGATGCAGGCACGTTCACCCGTACCCCAGGGCTTGTAGACGTGCCCCGGCCGGAACCGAACATTGGCGGAAAGAAACCGATCGGGACTGAAGGCGTCAGGGTTCTCGCCCCAGACCGGGTCTCGGTGCAGACCCGGAATGAGAACGAACGCCCAATCGCCCTTCTTCATCGAATGGATGCCGCCGATCGAGGTGTCTTCGCGTGCCTCGCGGGCGAATGCAGGCGCCGTCGGCCACAGCCTCAAACTCTCGTCGAGGATGCGTCGAACCAGGCGGAGCTTGGGGACCTGCTCGAACTCCGGGGTCTGCGAACCCCATACCTCGTCGACTTCGGCACGCGCGGCCTCGAGAATGTCGGGGTGCTGCGAGAGGTAGTACAGAGCGAAAGACAGCGCGCCCGAAGTGGTTTCGTGGCCGGCGATCAGGAACGTCACGATCTGCTGACGAATGTTGATCTCGCTCAGGGCATTGGGATTGTCGGCGTCACGTGCCGCATCGAGCATGATGTCGAGTAGATCGCCTCGACCGGAGGTGCCGGCGTCGCGGCGAGTACGCACGATGTCGTCGAGAAGGGTTGCGATGTAGTGCTTGTCGCGATCGTTCCTACGCTCGGCTTTGCGAAAAACGATGTCGGCCAGCCATGGGATCGGCACGATTTCGCGTCGTTGATTGTGTGAGAGTACCCCGACCATCGCGTCGACGAACGGGTGCGGCTTGTCGCGGTCGAACGAGTCGAACCCGTAGCTGAATCCGGTTCTGCCGATGGTGTCGAGGGTCAGCTTGGTCATGTCGGCGGACACGTCGACCTTGGTGTGCGCGCGCCAGTGCGCCGTGAGGTCGGCCGCGACGTCGACCATGATGTGGTGGTAGCTGCGCATTGCGGGCTGAGTGAAGGCCGGGCGAAGCAGGTCGTGTGCTTTCTGCCAGTTCGGTTCGTCCGAATACGCAGTGAACAGGCCGTCGCCTCCGATCGAGCGCAAGCCCACGATAGCGGGGGATACGTGTTTGACGAACCGATGTTCGTCGCACAGCTCTCCAGCCAGGTCGGCGCCCGAGACCATCACGTACTGGCGACCTAGTATTACGCGTTCGAAGATCGGGCCCAATTTCTTCGACAGTGCTATCGAATCCTGTACGGGTGTGGACGCGTGGACGCCGACGACGTCGCCGAGGAGCGGCAGGCGCCTCCTCGGGTGCGGAAGTGCGTGCGTCGCCACGTCGACGTCGGTGACCATGCTGACCCTCTCGATTCACTACTGAACTCGAATACAACAGTGAACCTACTCGCTACTGAATCAGTGTCAACTTCTCACTCGGCGATGCAATGTCGGCCTGGGTGACGGGTTGGCGCAGGATCGTCTTCAGCTTGTCCGGGGCGGTGCGGCGTACGTCGCTGAGGTAGACCTCGTGGTGCTTGCCTGTCATCCGTAGCGACTGCGACGGGATGAATTCGTAATGCATCCGGTCGAGCACGGGCCCCTCGTCGTCGTAGGGGCCGATGTGGAGGGTCTGGACAGCGAGGCCTTCGCTCGAGGTCTCGCGCCGAAGCGCGGGGAGGGCAGGCGCGCCACCTTTTCGTTCGACGGTACGCAGCGCTGCGTCGAAGTGATCATCGTTGATCCAGTCGGGAGTCATGATCATCACCGTCCAGTCCCATTGGGACTTGTCCCGAGCCGAAGTGAACGAATCCATATCGCTGGACCACCAGAGCGCTTCGAGTGGCATCACGGTGTAGTCGCGGTCGAGTTCGTTCTTGCTGAGGAACTTCAACGTGTATGCAACGGGATAGATCGTCGCAAGAGCATCCCGGTAGGCGGTGGAGGTGTTGGGATCCCCGTGGCCGTCGATCATCAAGAACGTCATGTCCGGTACGGTGACGACCTCGAATCTGCCCCGAGGTGCGGTGTACGTCTGGATCTGCTTCTTGAAGTCGATCTTCACGATCGGTTCCCCCGTGTGTCTACCCTCGGTGGCGCGGCTCGCCATCGATGACGGTTTGTAGTGCGTCGCCGTAGCTTTCGACGATGGTATCGGTAGATGCGGCGAGCAGCCACGGGCTTTCGACGACGTAGAGAGCGTTCATCAGTCCGGATAGCTGAGCTGCGAGCAGATGGGCGCGCAATTCGGCGTCGCCCCCGGAAAGCCGCGGCGCAAGTGGCGCGATGATCATCTGCTCGATCGCCTCCTGCAGGTGTTCGCGGACCACTGGGCGGTCCGATGCGCGAACGAGTGCTGCGTAGACGGCAGCCGAAGTGCCCACCTGTCGCTGACGTGTTCTCCGGACCACGAAATCGACCAAGGCCCTGCCCAATTCGTCGAGTGGACCTTGCATGACCTCTACGAACGCGTCGGACATCGTCATCGTGCGAATGAATAGCTTTTCCTTGGAGCCGAAGTATCGAATGACCAGAGCTGGATCCACGCCGGCGTGTCTGGCGATGTCACGGACCCCGGTGGCGGCAAAGCCTTGTTCGGCGAACAGTTGCGCCGCGGCGGCCTGTACGGCTTGGCGGTTGTGGGCGGTACCCGACCGGGCGCCGTCGTCTGAGATCTCGACCAGCATGCTTCGCATCCTTCGTTCGGTTCGATCGACCACTTGTCACCAATCATAGTCAACAGTGTTGACAAATCCACTGTCAACACTGTTGACTGTCGTTTGTCATCATCGTTGACATTTGAACTGAAAGGTTTGTTGCGCATGCCACACTCCAGCGACCACCGGCACCCCGACTGGGATCAGGCCTTCGGGGCCGACACCGAAGCCATCGCACCCGCTCATATCTTGGAGCACTCCCAAGCATCGGCGCCCGCCGCCGGGGAAAGTCGGACCGCGTGGCGCTCCGTCGTCGAAGCGATGGTGTTTCCGATCTTCTTCGCCGTGATGTTCGCGCTCTGCTATGTGAGCGCCTTTCACAATCCGACACCCCGGAATGTGGAAATCGTGGTCACTGGACCCGAGTCCTCCACCTCGATACTCGTCGATCAACTCGCGAGCAAAGTCGAGGGCAAATTCGACCTCCAGACATCGACAGACACCGCTGCAGCGATCGAACGCCTGCAAGGCCGCGAGATTGCCGGCGTCATCGAACTGGGTTCACCCATGACCGTGCACGTCGCGTCCGCCGAGGGTCCGGTGCTCGTGCAAGCAGTCGAGGGGTTGACCCAACCACTTGCCGCCGCCCAGGGACAGCCGGCGAACATCGTCGATCACGCGCCGCTCGCACCCGATGACCCCACCGGCCAAGCGTTGTTCTACCTGCTCGTGGTGTCCACGATCATCGGCTATCTGACGATCACCGTCCTCGCACAGGTTGCCCCGGCCATGAAGATGCGACCCAAGCTTGGAATTCTCGCCGGGATGTCCTTCATCGGTATCGCGTTGTCGTACCTCGTGTCGTCGATATTCGTGGGGTTCTACGCAGCTTCGTTCGTGGAGAACCTGGCGATGCTCGCGGTGATCTTCACCTATACCTTCACCGTCGGACTGGTCAGTATTCTGGCCAACAAGGTATTCGGCCATGCCGCGATCATGGTGGTGATGCTCCTCATGATCTTCCTGAACTTCCCCAGCGCAGGTGCGGCCATCCCGGTCGACTTCCTCCCCGGATTCTGGTCGGGTGTCAGTAACTTCTGGATCGGCTCAGGGGCGATGGATGCGGCCCGTTCCATCGTTTACTTCGGTAGTACTGGCGTCGACAAGGGACTGTTCATCCTGGGCGGATGGCTCGTCCTCACCGTGGCACTGCTGGTCTTCACCCACCGGCCCAAGAAGACGTCGAAGGATGTTGCGGCGCACGCCGCACACTGACCCGACAATGGACGTGGACTCCTCGAGCATTTGGCGGAGTCCACGTCCATCTTCGTCTCGAAGTGCTGCCGAGTAACATCGCCAACACGATGTCCAGCCCACGTAAACGCCTGTCACCTGATCTGCGACGCGCACAATTGCTCGACATCGGGTCCCGCCTGTTTGCCGAGCGACCGTACGAAGATGTGTGGATCGAGGAGGTCGCCGACCTCGCAGGCGTCTCACGCGGATTGATGTATCACTACTTTTCCTCGAAGCGTGACTTCTTCGCCGAGATCATTCGCGTCGAGTCGGCACGGATTCTCGAGATGACAGCCCCCGATACCTCGCTCCCGATCACCGAGCAGGTCGCAGCGGGGCTCGATGCATATATCGGTTACGTGCTCGCCCACGAACACGGAATCCGTGCGGTCAACCGAGGCGCGATGTCCGGAGACACCGAGATTCAGGCGATGGTGACGGCCGAACTCGGGGTGCAGCAGGATCGAATCCTTGCAGCCCTTCCCCCAGCGGTCCGAGAGGACGAGGTGCTCAGAACGGCGCTACGGGGATGGGTGTCGTTCGTACGGGCTGTATGCCTCGACTGGATGGACCGCCGGACCATCTCCAAAGAAGATGTGCGCGCGCTGTGCCTACGGGCGCTCGAGGGACTTCTCAGGCTCTAGAAGGAGCGCACTACCAGGACTATCGTGGCGGCTATGTGCCGAAACATCACGACCCTGCGCGGGCTCGAACCGCACGCCACGGACGATGAGATCGAGGCCGCGGCAAGACAATATGTTCGCAAGATCAGTGGCGTCCAGAAGACGTCCGACGCCACCAGGGAGGCGTTCGAGCAGGCCGTCGCGGAGGTGACCGCCACGACGCACCGACTGCTCGATGCGCTGCCCGAGCGACGTCAACCGCCCCCCACCGTCCCGCCCCTGCGCAGGCCCGAGGTCCAGGCGCGGATTGCCGCAAAGGCTTCCGCTTCCTAGCTCTCGGCTGGTCTGGCAGGGGACGATATCGGTGGAGGGCGGTGACAGAAGGTCGATCAGCTAACGGTCGTGAACTTCTGGATGTCCTCGATCCGACGCACTGCGTCTTCGACGATCGAGGAGATCAGCTCGGCACAGGTCGGCAGGTCTTCGATCATTCCGACAACCTGACCCGACGCCAACACACCAGCGTGCGTATCGCCGTCGACCAAGCCTGCTTTGAGCAGCATCGGGGTGTTCGCAGCCATGATGATCTGCTGCCACGTGCGATCGCTGCTGCGGCGCATGGCAATTCCGTCGCGGGCGAGATTCGACCACGTCATACCGGTCATCGACTTGAACTTGCGAGCATTGCCGACAGCGGCGAACAGGCCACGAGCGGGGTTCGACTGCTCGAGGCTCGTCACCAGTTCGGTGTTGAGCACCCGGTGGGGCATGCCGTCGACGCGTCGCGAGACCGTCGTGTCCTGCAGACCCCGTTTGAGGTATTCCTGCTTGACCGAATCGGGAACCGTGCTCTCCTGCGTCAACAGGAATCGGGTACCCATCGCAACGCCCGCCGCGCCGTAGGCCAGTGCGGCAGCGAGGCCGCGGCCGTCGTAGAAGCCGCCTGCCGCCACTACGGGGATGTCGACGGCGTCCAGCACGGACGGGAGCAGAAGCGTCGTGGCGACAGGTCCGGTGTGACCGCCGCCCTCGCCGCCCTGGACGATGACTGCGTCGGCGCCCCAGGCGGCAACCTTCTTGGCGTGCTTGGCTGCACCGATCGATGGAATTACTACTACGCCTGCCTTCTTGAGCAGCGCGATGAGTTCTTCCTTGGGTGCCAGCGCGAAGGATGCGACACGCACGTTCTCCCGAATCAGGAGATCGATGCGTTGACGAGCGTCGGTGGCATCTGCACGGATGTTGACGCCGAAGGGCTTGTCGGTCAACGTCTTCGTCTTCGCCACTGCCGCTTCGAGCTCGGCGTAGGTCATCGTCGCCGACGCCAGGATGCCGAGGCCGCCTGCGTTGGCGGTGGCCGCGACCAGGCGCGGCCCGGCAACCCAGCCCATGCCGGTCTGAACGACGGGATGTTCGATGCCGACCAGCTCGGTCAACGGCGTGCGAAGGCCGGTCATCCCTTGACCTCGCGGCTACGAGACCCCTTGGGGTCGATGACGCCGAGCAGGGTCATCTCCTCGTCGGTGGGGAGCCTGGAATCGGTGACATCGTTGGTGTCGAGTTCGAATCCGGTGTTCTCGAGCACCTCGTCGACGGTGACTCCGGGATGCACCGAGAGCAGGCGCATCGCGTGGTTCTCGCCGGAGAAATCGAATACACCCAGATTGGTGACGACCCGGTGCAGATCGTGGTGGGCGAACCCTGCGTTGTCGGTGACGCGGTCGTAACCGACACCGGACACCAGATCGACGGTCTCGGTGAAGACGCGTGCCGAGTGCCGCGCAATCCAGTAACTGGTGCGGTGATTGATCGTGTTGCCGGGGGCGCCGCGGGAGCCGAACATCTGTCGGGTCGGCTTGTCGTGCGGTCCGAAGTGCGAAATGTTCTGGTTGCCGAACCGGTCGATCTGGTTGGCGCCCATCACGACATGACGTCGACCGCTGGCGACGACGTCGAATACCTTCCGGTACGGGATCCATCCCTCGATCGCACCGGTGGCACCGAGTGCCGGTGTGTCGGCCATGAGGTACGCCTCTCCGTCGGAGAGGAGTAGATCGGGCTCGGTGGTGAGTTTGGCCAGGCGGGCGCCGATGCTGGGCATGAGGCCCATCGGGCTTGCCATGATCTCGCCTGCGCCTGCGAACATATCCGCGCATGCAACTGCGCAGATGTCCGCCCGGGTGATGTCGATGCCGCTCATGCGGACGCCCCTTCCTGATTTGTCAGCTGAGCGAAGCGCTTCCACCCGTCGGGTTCGGACGCTGCCTCCGCATACTGTTTCTGGAGTTCTTCGTCGCGACCGTAATCAGGTACGCACGAGGTGAATCCGGCACCGCCCGGTGCCTCCACCACACCGTCGACCATCATTCGGTTCAGCAGGAGAGCCTGTGGGGGAGCGCTTGCAACGAGCTCTGCGGTATCGACGATGCGTTCGACGGAGACGAAACGCTGTTCGGCAGCAAGGCAGAACAGGTCGTCGAAGTACGGGTCCGGGCCGAGGTATGCGGCGTTGCCGTGGGCGTCGGCGAGGTTCAGGTGAACCAGCGCGGCATCGAGTTCGAGAGCAGGCATCGCGATGAGTTCGCTGGCATCGTCGTACGGCGAGACAACGGTCTTCAACTCGGGGAAGTACTTCGGCACATCGGAACCGAGACCGGCACGCATCGGCAGGAACGGCAGTCGCTGTGCGGCAGCCTGGAGGCCGGTGTTGACCATGCCCTCGTCGAGCTCGCGGATCTCGATCGCTCCGGCCGTGCGGGCTGCGGAGAAGTACGGGTCGTACGGAATCGAGTCGAGGGAGACGAAGCCGAAGTAGAGCTTCTTCAATTTCCCTGCGGCACAGAGCAAGCCGACGTCCGGTCCGCCGAAGCTGACGACAGTCAGATCGGTCACGTCCGAGCGAAGGATCGCCTGGATCAGAGCCATCGGCTTACGACGTGATCCCCAGCCCCCGATGCCGATCGTCATGCCGCTCTTCAGCCGGCCCGCGACGTCGTCGGCGGTAAGTACTTTGTTGCGCATTGCTGTCATTTTGCTGCTGCTCCTTTGGCACGTGCGAGATCGTCCTCGAACGATGCGCGGATCTCGTCGGCGGCTCCCGACAGGTTCAGTTCGAAGGTGAAGCCTTGCTCGTAGCGGTAGCTTCTGTGTACCGGCTGCAGATCGATACCGTTGAGTGCTTCCTTCGCGGCTCGGATCACCCGCGGGTCCTTGGCCGCGATATCGCGTGCGATTTCCAAGGCCGTATCGTCCAGTTCCGCTCGCGGAACCACTCGGTAGACCGAGCCGTGGTGCTCCAACTGCTGCGCGGTGATGGTGGACGCGGTGAAGAACAGCGCGCGCATGAGGTGCTGTGGGACGAGTCGGGACAGATGCGTCGCCGCGCCCAGGGCGCCGCGGTCGACCTCGGGGAGTCCGAAGGTTGCGTCGTCGGAAGCCACGATGATGTCGGAGTTACCGACGATCCCGATGCCCCCGCCGAGGCAGAATCCCTGCACGGCGCTGATGACCGGGACCGCGCAGTCGTAGACCGCTGCGAACGCGGCGGCGCATCCCCGGTTGGCGTCGATGAGGCGTCCGTGCCCGGAGTCGCGCGCGAACTCCTTGATATCGACGCCCGCGCAGAACCCGCGGTTCTCCGCTCGCACGACCACGACGCGTGTGTTCTCGTCGCGGCTAGCTGCGGTGACTATGTCAGCGAAGTCGAACCATCCTTGCGTCGGATACGCATTGACGGGTGGGTAGTCGACCGTGACGACGGTGATTCCGTCGGTGGTGCTCGAAGTGATTGCCATTGATCAAGGATCCTCACGTAAGCTGAAAAACAAGCAAGTGCTTGGTAGGTTAACACGAAGACAGCGATATCGGTCTTCTCGACGGTTCGGGGCTCTGCTCGAAAGGGTCGTTTCCGCGGTTTTCATCGAATTACAAGATCAACATGTCTGTTGATCAGCGGAAAACAGTCGACTACCGGGTATAGAGTTACCTTTTCGTTATCGTTACGGCGCCTCATGCGGGCGGTGCCTCTCCGTTCCGGAAGGATGAAATGTCCCCGATGTCGATCGACTTCGCGGCACGTCTGAACAAGCTCTTCAGCATCGTGCATCCCCCTGGCCGCAGGCCTCACACCAATGCCGAAGTTGCCGATGCGCTCGCCGGCAGCGGACATCAAATTTCCAAGCCGTACATTTCGCAGCTGCGGTCCGGTCAGCGCAACAACCCGTCGGACGAAACGGTTGCCGCACTGGCTCGCTTCTTCAAGGTCGAACCGGACTACTTCTTCAACGACATCTACGCCGCCAAAGTCGATCACGATCTCGAGCTTCTCGCGCAGCTGAAGGGCTACGGCCTACGGCGGCTGGCGACCAGGGCTTTCGACCTGTCCGCGGAGTCGCAGAATCTCCTGAGTTCGATGGCGGAGAAGTTGCGAGCCAGTGAAGGTCTTCCGGAGGTTCCGCCGGACAGCACCGGATAGGGCGCGTCCTGCACACATTCGGACGGCGATTTGTCGATAGACATGGCCGCGAGCAGCTATTCTTGAAACCTGGGGGTTGCTGAAAAGTAGCTGATGCGCTTGAATCCTCAACAAGGGATGGTTCAGTCGCCGGTTCGCCGTCGATAGTGCTGGCGAGGCGTTGAAGGGCAGTAGTACATTGACTGACGATCGCAGTGAATCGTTCGATGCGCTCGACGGTGGCCTCGCCATCGAGCAGCCCCTCCTCCGCGCAGTGTTGTCCTACACCCCGGACGGCCGCCCTGCTCCGCATCCGTACGAGTGGGTAACCTTGCACTCCGAAGACGGTGCTGCAGCAGTCCGTCTGAGGATGGTGTGCGCAACCGGAATCGACAACGCCGTCAGAGGACCGTTCGATTCCGTGTTCTACCCGTTCGGCTCCTTCGACATCATCGTCCCGTCACGAAAACCGGGTCAGGGCGCGTTGCTGATGATCCAGTTGACCGGACCGGATGCGCCCACCCGATTCGAATTCGACGTCGAGCTCCCCGCCGACTGGGCGCTGCGGGTGGAAGTCGACGGATCGGTGACGGCACTCGACGAGATGGGCAGAGGCAGGATCTACGTCGGAGCGCCGTGGGCGTTCGATGCCGAGTCCTGCCGAGTACCGATCCGTTACACGCTCGAGAGCGGCAAGCTCGTAAAGAACATCGAACTCGGCGCAACCACTGCGTATCCGGTACTCGTAGATCCCGACCCCGACGCAATTCTCACCGGAGACGGGCGCTTGATCACCGAAACGTGGATTCCGTGGCTCGCGCCGAGCAGCGACGATGTGGCGCTGCTCGACACGAAAAAGCCGCCGAACCAACTGTGACCTCCAGCTGAGAGGTTCAGATCCGTTCGATGATGGTGCCGGTGGACAATGCCCCACCTGCGCACATGGTGATCAATGCTGTCGAACCGTTGCGACGCTCGAGCTCGTGCAGCGCCGTGGTGATGAGTCGAGAACCGGTGCTGCCGACCGGGTGGCCGATTGCCAAGGCTCCGCCGTTGACATTGACCTTGTCCATATCGGGCTTGTGTACCGAGGCCCAGGACAGCAGAACCGAAGCGAACGCCTCGTTGACCTCGAACAGGTCCAGGTCGCCGATCTTCATCCCGCTCTGCTCGAGCACCCGCGTGGTGGCCTGCACCGGGCCGTCGAGGTGGAACTCGGGCTCCGCTCCGACCAGGCACTGCGAGACGATGCGCGCACGAGGGGTGAACCCGAGCTCTCTGGCGCGGTCCTCATCCATCAGGATGACGGCTGCGGCGCCGTCGGAAATCTGTGAAGAGGTACCTGCCGTGTGCATTCCGCCGTCCATCACGGGCTTCAGCTTCGCCAGCGACTCGGCCGTCGTGTCACGCAAGCCCTGATCCCGGCTCACGGTCTCGTCTCCGACCTGCACCGGCATGACTTCACGATCGAAGCGCCCCTCCTCCCATGCCGCTTTCGCGAGGGCCTGCGACCGAACGCCGAGGGCTTCGAGGTCAGCTCGGGTGATGCCGCGGCGTCGTGCAATCCGCTCCGCCGCTTCGAACTGATTCGGCAGGTCGATGCTCCACGACTCGGGCCGTCTCGGTCCGGCGTTCTCGCCGACATTGGCGCCCAGGGGAACGCGGCTCATGGCTTCGACGCCGCAGGCCATACCGGTGTCGATGGCTCCGATCGAAATCAAACCGGCGATCAGGTGGTTGGCCTGTTGCGCCGACCCGCACTGAGCGTCGATCGTCATGGCACCTGCCTGCCACGGCAGGCCCGCGTGAAGCCAAGCAGTCCTGGTGATGTTGTTCGACTGTTCACCGGCCTGGGTGACACATCCGCCGATGACTTGCTGGACCAACTCGGGGGCGACGCCGAGCCGCTCGATTGCGCCGGTCTGGGCAAGGCCGAGCAATTCGGCAGCGTGCAGACCCGACAGCCATCCACCTCGCTTGCCGATCGGTGTACGGACGGCCTCGACGATAACGGGATTGCCCACTGCGGGCTCCTCTCTTTTCATTCGAAAGTAGAACAGGTTCCATCTTACTGTTAATGGCGGTTGACCGTATCTTCTTCCCTATCTCGACCCCTTGTGTTTGAATAAACCTAGAACGTGTTCCATAAGAGCGCGGCCGTACAAAGTGGCTCCGAGCAGGAGCGCAGCCTGCTCGGCGGCCCTGAACAGGACCGCAGCCTGTGCATCGACCCAAGAAACTGTCAGGAGAGCAAGTGACAGACCTACATCAGGACCTCATTCGTCCCGATTTGCCAGAGGGCTTCGACCCGACCGATCCCAGTATCTACGAACAGAGGATACCGGTCGAAGAGTTCGCCGAGCTTCGCAAGACAGCTCCGGTCTGGTGGTGCCCGCAGCCGCGCAACGTCGGGGGATTCGACGACGACGGATACTGGGTCGTCACCAAGCATGCCGAGATCAAAGAGATCTCCAAGCGCAGCGACGTGTTCTCGAGCTTCGAAAACACCGCGATGCCGCGATTCAACGACGACATCACGCGCGAGCAGATCGAACTGCAGCGCTTCGTGATGATCAACCAGGACGCCCCCCAGCACACCAAGACCCGCAAGATCGTCGCCAAGGGATTCACCCCCAGGGCGATCGGTGGCCTGCACGACGAGCTCGAGCGTCGTGCGCAGGAGATCGTCAAGAAGGCGGCAGAGAACCCGACCGGTGACTTCGTCACCGAAATCGCCTCGGAGCTGCCGTTGCAGGCCATTGCCGATCTGCTCGGGATCCCGCAGGAGGATCGCAAGAAGATCTTCGATTGGTCCAACGAGATGACCGCGTACGACGATCCGGAGTTCGACATCGACCCGGTCGAGGCGTCGACCCAGATTCTCGGGTACGCGTACGGCATCGCGGACGAGCGTCGAAAGTGTCCTAAAGACGACATCATCACCACCCTGATCAACGCCGACATCGACGGTGATCACCTCGCACCCGAGGAATTCGGCTTCTTCGTGATCATTCTTGCCGTCGCGGGCAACGAGACCACCCGCAATGCGCTCACACACGGGATGGGCGCGTTCATCGACAATCCTGAGCAGTGGGAGTTGTACAAGAAGGAGCGCCCGGACACCACGGCCGACGAAGTTGTTCGTTACGCCACCCCGGTCACCTCCTTCCAGCGCACCGCGAAGGAAGATTTCGACCTGAACGGCACCACGATCAAGGCCGGTGACCGAGTCGTGATGTTCTACGGCTCCGCGAACTTCGACGAAGATGTCTTCGAGGACCCGTACAAGTTCGACATCCTACGAGACCCGAATCCGCACCTCGGTTTCGGTGGCCACGGTGCCCACTACTGCATCGGGGCGAATCTCGCGCGGATGGAGATCAATTTGATGTTCAACGCGATCGCCGACCACATCCCCGATATCTCCAAGCTCGGCGATCCACGTCGACTGCGTTCGGGATGGCTCAACGGAGTCAAGGAATTCCAGGTCGACTACAAGGGCGGCTGCCCAGTCCCGCACTAACCCGGTAGCAGACACGAGAGCGGCAGTACGTCTTCGAAGACGTACTGCCGCTCTCGTATGTGTAGGGCGTCTAGATGAACTTCTCCGCGAACTTCCGAAGCGAGTCCTGCTTCGCTTCCAGCGGACCGTCGAATCCGATGCCGTCGAATATCCACGGCACCGAGATGATGTCGGTGACACCGGCGTCTTCGAGTTCGGCGTAACCGTCCTTACCGAAGCGGTCGACGCACACGGTCTGGATCTCGAAGGGTTTGTCGGCGGTGCCGTACTCCTCTCGGAGTTCGCGCAGACGGGCGATGACGGTGACCAGATCGTCGAACTTGATCATCGCCGAGGTCCACCCGTCACCCACCCGAGCGGCGCGTCGTAGCGCCACATCGGTGTGCCCGCCGATATAGAACGGAACTGGCTTCGTCGGTGCCGGACTCATCTGAAGCTTGTCGAAATCGAAGAACTCGCCGTGGTACTCCACCATGCCGCCGCCGAGAATCGCCTTGATAACCTCGATCATCTCGTCGACGCGTTTGCCACGCTTGGCGTAAGGCGCCCCACACCATTCGAATTCCTCTGGAGCCCAGCCGATCCCGACACCGAATCCGAATCGATTGTCGGTCAGTACAGCAACCGAACCTACCTGGCGGGCAAGCAGAACCGGATTGCGAGAACCGAGCTTGAGGACCTGGGTATAGAACTCGATGGTCGAGGTCACCGCACCCATTGCTGCCGCCGCGATGAGCGGATCGACCCAGGGGGTCTCGGCATTCCACATTCGTGTGCCATCAGGGGTGTACGGATAGTCCGTCGACTGGGTTTCCATGTAGAACAACGAATCCGGCAGCGCGATCGAAGAAAACCCGCACTCCTCCGCAGTCTTCGCCAGCGCCGGCAGTTCGTGTAGCGGTGTCATTGCAATACCGACCGTGTACTTCATGGCTGTTCGCTCCCTACGACCCACATGGAAAAATATTGGGACCCTCCACCGTAGGCGTGGCCGAGGGCTTTCTTGGCATTGTCCACCTGGTGTTCGCCGGCGCGGTGCATAACCTGCATTGCAGCCTCGGCAAACCTGATCATTCCCGACGCCCCGATGGGGTTGGACGACAGAACGCCGCCGGAGCAGTTGACCGGGAGCTTACCGCCCATGGCGGTGTCGCCTGCCTCGGTCAGTTTCCATCCCTGACCCTCGGGCACGAATCCGAGGTTCTCGAGCCACATCGGTTCGAACCACGAGAACGGAACGTAGATTTCAGCGACGTCGATCTCTTCGAGGGGATCGGTGATTCCCGCTGCTTTCCACAGTGCCGCAGCCGCATCCCGGCCCGCCTGCGGATTGACCTGGTCGCGCCCGGCGAACGTCGTTGGCTCGGTGCGCATCGACGTAGCGTGGATCCAGGCGACCTTCTTCCCGTCCGCCTCGCGAGCGTGGGCAGTAGCCTCGTCGCCGATCACCACCGCGCAGGCCCCATCGGACGACGGGCACGTCTCGTCGTAACGGATGGGGTCCCACAGCATCTGTGACGCCTGAACCGACTCCAGTGTGATGTCCGGATGCTTGAGGTGCGCGTAGGGATTCCGGCTCCCGTTGAGCCGGTCCTTCACCGCTACCATGGCGCCGATGTGCTCGGGTGCACTCGAACGGCGGATGTACGAGCGGATATGTGGCGCAAAGTATCCACCGGCGCCCGCACCGACGGGCATGTTGAACGGAACCGGAATCGACAAGGCCCACATGGCATTGCTCTCCGATTGCTTCTCCCAAGCTACGGCGAGAACACGTTTGTGTACGCCCGACTGCACCAACGACGACGCCACGATGGCCGTCGAGCCACCCACCGAACCGGCAGTGTGGACGCGTAGGAGCGGCTTGCCGGTGGCGCCGATGGCGTCGGCCATGAACAACTCGGGCATCATGACGCCCTCGAACAGGTCGGGTGCCTTGCCGATGACGACCGCATCGATGTCATCCCACGACACCTCGGCGTCGATCATCGCGCGGTCGATCGCCTCGCGCACGAGTCCGGACATCGAAACATCGTGTCGCTTGGCGACATAGTGAGTCTGGCCGGTACCCAGTACCGCAGCGGGTTGCTTGCTCACTTATCTTCCCTCCATGACGGCGACCAAGTTTTGTTGTAGCAGTGGGCCGCTCGTTGCATGCGCGAGAACCCGACCGGCACTGCCGTCGAAGATCCTCGACGCCGCATGGCCGATTCGCTCGAGCCCGGCGGAGAACATCGGGTTCCCCACCAGCGTGCCACCGGAGGGATTGATCGTCGCGGTCTCGGGGAGCCAGTCGGACAGAATCAGTTCCTGATGGGTGAACGGTGCGTGCAGTTCGGCCAGTTCGATGCCGGCAAGATCACCGCCCGACGCTTTCACGGCGGCGTTGTATGCCGACGGGGCCGTCGTCAGATCCCGTGCGCCGAAGTTCGGTGAGTCGATCAGATGCTCGATTCCACTTATCCACGCGGGGTTTTCGCGGAGAGAACGCGCACGATCACCCGTAGCGAGCACGATCGCCGACGCACCATCGGTCACCGGCGCGCAATCGTGTGCGCGCAGGGGATCGGCTATGTAGTCCGCCTGAAGCAATTGTTCTATGTCGAGGTTGCCGGACAACTGGGCCAACGGATGCGCGTTGGCACGGTTGCGGACGGCGACCTCGGCCATTGCTCGCGCGTCCCACTTCCCGGCGTCGATCCCGGCACGCGCCTGCAGTCCGGCGATGGACAGCGAATCCGGCCACAGCGGAGCGACGAGGTAGGGATCGAGTTGCATCGCAAGAATTTTCGCCAGAGTTCCCGCCGACGACTTTCCGAAGCCGTACACCAGAGCTGTCTCGACCTCGCCCGTCATCAGTTTGATCCAGGCCTCGTACAGTGCCCATGCCGCATCCATCTCTACGTGAGACTCGTTGATCGGCGGGACCGCACCGATGGCGTCGATAGCGGAAATGAAAGAAAATGCCCGTCCGGCCAGGTAGTCGGAAGAACCCGAGCACCAGAATCCGATGTCGGACTTCGTGATTCCCAACTCGGTATACAACTGCTGGAAACATGGAACCAGCATCTCGACGCCGTTGGTGGTACCCGCCGTCTGTGCGACATTCGGTGCCTGTGCGAAGCCCACCACTGCGATATCGGTCATGCTCTCGCCCCTCAGAGGTGGTGCTTGTAGGTGTCGTACTCGGCGTCGGGTTCACCCGTCGGCCTGAAGTACTCGATGTTCTCGAGCGTGTAACCCCATTCCGCGCGCGGCTTCCACTTGGCCTCGACCCGCATCCCCATCCGAACTTCCGCCGGATCGCATTCGAGAATCAGATGCTGAAACGGAATGTCGGCGCCGTCGAGCAGCACATATGCCGCAATGTACGGGGGCTTGATCTTCTGGCCCTTGAACGGCACATTGACGATGCAGTAGGTCGTCATGATGCCGTGATCGGGCAGTTCGACCCTCTCCGTCGTCGGCCGACCGTCCGTCGGGCTTGCGCCGCGCGGCGGGACGTAGACCTTGCCCTCGGAATCTGTTCGACCCCCGATGAAGCGTCCTTCGGCGAGACCACGAAGGTAGTAACTTTCCTCGGCCGAGGCAGTGTGGGTGTATTCGAGGCGGACGGGGGTGGTGATCATCTCGACGGTTTCCCCGGGCCCACCTTCGGGTTCCGGTCCGGACTCCTCCGCTCGGTCCGCAGGTTCGAAGCACACGACGTCGTGAATGTCGCCGGTGTGGTCCTGTGCCCATCGCGGCTGTACGCGCATTCCGGTGGACATCCGGTCCGCGGACTCGGCGTCGACGGCGTGAAGGAGTGAGGTGTCCGCGCCGTCGAGTTGGATCAGTGCGAAGGCGAAAGGGTGATCGAGTGGGTGGTCGTCGTACGGAGTGTTTACCCAGGACCACGAAGTTACGGTGCCTGTGGAACCGACGTCGACGAAGTCGGTGATGGGTTCTTTTGTGACGGAGTCGTATTCGGGTGGGGGTACGTATACCCGCCCGTCGCTTCCTCGTCCGCCGATGAATTGCTTGCGGCGCAGTCCCGTCAAAAAAGCCCCGATGGTTGGCCCGACAGAGCGGGTGTAGTCGAAGGCGTTGTTCAAGGGCGCGCTGAGTGGTGTACTCACCATAGTCACATTTTTCAGTAGAACAGGTTCTCATTATGGTGGCAAGGCCGCGCTACGGGAAGGCTCGTGAATGAAGCTCGGATTGCAGCTCGGATACTGGGGTGCACAGCCTCCTACTGGCACGGGCGAACTGGTCGACGCGGCCGAGGCCGCCGGTTTCGACGCCATCTTCGCGGCCGAATCCTGGGGGTCGGACGCGTTCACTCCGTTGGCGTGGTGGGGTGCACGTACGGAGTCGGTGCAGCTCGGTACCTCGGTTGCGCAGTTGTCCGCTCGTACGCCGACGAATTGCGCCATGCACGCCTTGACGCTGGACCATCTGAGCGGGGGGCGGGCGATCCTGGGCCTGGGCGTCTCGGGCCCCCAGGTCGTCGAGGGGTGGTACGGGCAACCGTTCGCCAAACCACTGGCTCGGACTCGGGAATACGTCGACATCGTGCGGCAGGTTCTCGCCCGCGAGGCGCCGGTTACCAGTGCGGGGCCGCACTATCCGCTGCCCGTGGACGGAACGGGGATGGGGAAGCCGCTCAAGCCGATCACTCATCCGCTGCGCGCGGACCTGCCGATCTGGCTGGGTGCGGAAGGTCCCAAGAATGTTGCCCTCGCCGCCGAGATCGCGGACGGCTGGCTGGCTATCTACTATTCGCCGCGGCTTGCATCGATGTACAACGGGTGGCTGGACGAGGGATTCGCCCGCCCGGGCGCGCGACGCAGCCGAGCCGATTTCGAAGTTGCTGCCACCTGCCAGGTAGTGCTCACCGACGATCGAGCTGCCACCATCGCGCGGCTCAAACCGACCATTGCGCTGTACGTGGGAGGCATGGGCGCGCCGGAACTGAACTTTCACGCCCAGGTGTACAACCGAATGGGTTACGACCGCGAAGTCGCGGAAATCGGCAAGCTCTATCAGTCCGGGCGTAAGGACGAGGCCGCAGCGATGGTGCCCGATGAGATGGTTGCCGAAACCATGATCATCGGAAACGCCGATTACGTCCGCGAAGAGGTGAAGCGGTGGGAGGATGCTGGCGTCACGATGCTTCTGGTGACCGCAGATACTGCAGATCGAGTACATGAACTCGGGGCCTTGCTCAAGGAGTAGAACGAGTTCTAGATTGGGAGCTATGACCGTCGACACCAATACGCAGACCCGAGGCGGTGGATTGTGGAACATCGCTGCCGAGGAACCCGATCGAATCGCCCTGGTGGACCCGATCGGCGGCGAGTACAGTTTCGGCGAGTTGGCTTCCACGGCAAACAAATATGGACGTGGCCTCCACGACTTGGGTCTCCGGCCCGGTGACAGCGTCGTGATGATGTTGCACAACAGTGCCGACCTCGTCGCGTTCTATTTCGCGGCTTTGCAGACCGGGTTGTACATCGTCGCGGTCAATTGGCACCTCACCGGACCCGAGGTTGCCTACATATTGAAGGACAGCGAGGCGAAAGCCTTTGTCGCATCGGATCTTTTCGCGGAGGCGGCGACCTTTGCCGCCGAGGAATCCGGAGTCGAAGGCCGGTTCTCCGTTGGCGCGATCGACGGTTTCACCCCACTGCAGGATCTCGGCGAGTCCGAGGAACGACCGGAGATCCGCACCCTGGGTGGGCCGATGCTCTACACCTCGGGAACGACGGGAAAGCCGAAAGGGGTCCGGCGCCCGCTCACCGGCGCCGACCCCGACCAGGTGCCACTCGCATCGAGTGGCTTCTTCGGAATCTTCGGGATCAAGCCATTCGACGATCACGTGCATATCTGCGGTTCGCCGTTGTATCACACAGCCGTACTGAACTTCGTAGTTATCTCGATTCAATTGGGGCACAAGGTAATACTGATGGATCGATGGGATCCGGAAGAGATGCTCGCCTTGATCGACCGCCACCGCGTCACGCACAGTCATATGGTCCCGACACAGTTCCACCGCTTACTGGCGCTACCGGAAGCCGCGCGAGCGCAGTACGACGTGTCCTCGCTCCGATTCATGATCCACGGTGCTGCGCCGTGCCCGCTCGAGGTCAAGCGGCGCATGCTCGAGTGGTGGGGGCCTGTGGTGACCGAATACTATGCAGCGACGGAGGGCGGTGGGACCGTCATCTCGGGTGAAGCATGGCTGCGTAAACCCGGATCGGTGGGCACTGCATGGCCCAACTCGGTGGTCAAGGTGCTCGGCGACGACGGAATCGAACTTCCGGTGGGTGAGCCGGGGCAGATCTACATGCGGATGGGCGGCTCCAGTTTCGAATATCACCACGACGAGAAGAAGACCGCGGAAGCGCGAGTGGGAGACCTTTTCACGCTCGGCGACATCGGCTACCTCGACGAGGACGGGTATCTCTTCCTGTGTGATCGTAAGTCCGACATGATCATCTCCGGGGGAGTCAACATCTACCCCGCCGAGATCGAGGGTGAGATGATCAACCACCCCAAGATCGCCGATATCGCGGTATTCGGTGTACCCCATGTGGATTGGGGCGAGGAGATCAAAGCTGTCGTACAACCGGAGGCGGGTGTCGAGCCCAGTGACGAACTCACCGAGGAGATCATGGCATTCGCGCGTGAGCGTTTGGCCAAGTTCAAGCTGCCGAAGTCCGTGGACTACGTAGCAGAGCTGCCCAGAGATCCGAACGGAAAGTTGTACAAGCGCACACTGCGGGATCCGTACTGGCAGGGGCGCAGCAATATCTAGAGCGGATCGTGCTGTATGTGCTCCATCGGCGTACCGCTTCTGCGCAGTGCGTACATGGTCGTACGCACCATCGAGGGGGATCCGGATATCTGAATTTGCCGGTCCGCCCATGAGCCGAATTGCGTTACGACAGTGCTGATCTGACCATAGAGTTGACGATGCATTCCCCACGGCAGTTCACGCGTAGGACCGGAGTACCACCAGGGGTCCTCGTAATCCTCGGTCACCGGAACTACCGTCAACCATGGATTCGACAGCGAAATCTGCCACAGCGTTTCGATGTCGTACAGATCGCACGGGTACACGCCGCTGACGAACAGGTGAACGCGTGGGTTGGTGCTGCGCAACGCCATGTCCATGATCTGCGCTCGTAGCGGCGCAATCCCGGTTCCGCCGGCAATCATCAGCACGTCCTCGTGACTGTTTCGATCGATGGACATGCCGCCGAGAGGAGGACTTATCGCCCACCTGTCGCCGATAGATACCTCGGAGACCATCGCGGGACTGACCCATCCTCCCGAGACGCGCCGAACGTGAAATTCGATCTCCCCCTGTGGATTACTCGGTATCGCCGGTGAGAGGTATCGCCACAGATTGGGGCGTTGGGGAATTCGAACGCTGACATATTGGCCCGGGTAGTAGGGAATCGGCTCGTCGACCTTCAGTCGAATGATCGCCAGATCGTCGAGTACCCGGTGGTGCTCGACGACGGTCGCACCCCAATACGGCGGCAACTCGTCGTTGTCCGCTGCTACCGCCATGCTGCGGCTCACTGCATCGAGCGTGTCGGTCCAGGCCGCTTCGACTTCTTCGGTCCACACCTCGTTACCTACGAAACCACGGAAGGCCGCAATGAGCGCGGACTGCCCTGCGCGAAAGTGTGCGCCGGTGATTGCGTGCTTTCGGTGATCGCGTCCGAGTTGCTCGAGAAACGGTTCGACCTGGTCCGTCTTGTCGAGATTGTCGAATATGTAGCCCAGTGCAAGAACGAAATGGCGACGGAGTTGATCCATCGACACCGGAAAGAGCGTCCGGAAGTCCGGATTCTGTGCGAACAGGTGTGCAAAAAAGGAGCGGGCCAACCGATCCGGACCATCCTCGGCGGCCTGCACCGATTTGAAACCGGCCCGGATCAGGGCAATAGCTCGCTCGTCCTGCATGAACCAACCTCCGTCCCAGTAGCCCGACTACCAAACTAGACGAACGGAGGTGACGATAGTCGACCTCTCCTCGATCAGGCGCCGCTCTTCACCGAGGTCCGCAGAACTCCGTCGATGATTTCGACGACGTTGTCCATGGCGGATAGATGAGAGTGGTCGTGCGTGACGACCACTGTAGCGGTCGCGTTGCGGTGCGTCAGGGTGGTGATGAGGTCCAAGATCGCCGCACCGCGCTCTTGGTCCAGCGCGCTGGTGGGCTCGTCGACGAGCAACACCGCGGGGTCGTTCATCATGGCTCTGACGATGTTGACCCGCTGACGTTGACCACCGGACAACTGGTTCGGTCGCTTGTCTGCTTCCTTACCCAGCCCGACAGAATCGAGCATCGCCAACGCCTTTTCTTTTGCCGCCCGCGGAGAGTGGCCGTTGATGTGTGCGATGACCTGCAGCTGCTCGACTGCGGTCAGCGAGGGGAGCAGGTTCGGTTGTTGGAAAACCATGCCGACCTTGTTGCGGCGCAGAGTGGTCAAATCGCCGCGGGACAATGAATCGGTCGAAACCCCGTCGATGACGACGTGGCCGTGGTCGGGCGTGATCAGGGTTGCCGCGACGGCGAGCAGGCTGGACTTCCCGGAGCCGGACGGCCCGATGATCGCTGTCATCGTGCCCTTTTCGACAGTCAGGTCGACGCTGTCCAGGGCGGTGAGGCGGCCGGCGCCGTCGGGGTAGGTGAGGGTGATGTCGGTCAGGTTCAAGCTCATCGTGCGCTCCCGAGTGCAGTGAGTGGGTCAACCGAGGTGATGCGGTTGATGGACAGTCCGGCGCCCATCGCGCCGAGGATGATGATGATCAGTGCGGGCAGTGCCACGGTGCCGATATCGAGTACGAACGGGACTGCCCCGCCGACCAATGCTCCGACGCCGGCGGCGAGTGCGGTTCCGATCGCCGTGCCTGCAGTCAGTAGCAGGACTGCTTGGCCGAGCGCATCTCGCAACAGGTAGCCGGTGGACGCGCCGAGGGCTTTGAGGACGGCGACGTCGCCGGTGCGCTGGATGGTCCACACGGTGAAGAATGCACCGATTACCAGCGCCGAGATTGCGAACATGAACGCGCGCATCAGCTGGAGCGAACCATTCTCCGAGGTGTAGGAACCGATTGCAGATTTGGCATCGGACGTGGTCACGGTGTCGGTACCGATCTGCGCGTCGGCTGCAGCCAGGTCGGCAGTGTCGCCGCTGGTGGTCAAACCGATCACGGTGGCCGACAGCGGACCGGTCGACGAGCCGCCGGTCAGGGTCTGCCAGGCGGCCAGGTCCATGAAGATCACCGGAGTGTGGCTGTAGGAGGCGTCGCCGTCGATCGCCGCGACGGTCAGACGCTGCCCACCGAGGCGGAAGTCGTCGCCGGTGCTCACGTCGAGCTCATCGGCTGCGGACGTCGACAACACGGCAGTTCCGGGAACTATGCGGTCCGATTCGGGAGCCAGGGCCGAGCCCTGCTGCACGCCGAAGGCAGAGATTGCAGCGCTGTGCTCACCGGCCTCGGCCTTGGTGGTGGTGATGCCGAGGGGATCGGCTCGGTCGACGCCGTCGACGCTCGACCACTGTTGCCACATGGATTCTGTGACAGTGGAGTCGGTGAACGACACCGACTTACCCGCGGCAGGCTCGGAAAACGCCAGCCGGTCCGCGGACAGGCCGGTAATGGCGGATGTGCTTTCCTTCCCGAGCCCGGCGGTGAGCCCGGACAACAGGCCGACCAACATGGTGATCAGGATGATGACGGTGCCCATCAGGGCGAACCGACCCTTGGCGAACAGTAGATCTCTCCAGGCGACGAACACGGCTTTTTGCCTCTCCTTGCATGCCACCGAATGGGGTCTCGGTGACTGATCTCAACTCTGGTCGGAACCTGCGTGTTCGGCATCGACCGGCAGACTGCATAGGTGAGGCCGTTAGGGGGAGGACCCGCTACACCTTTCGGACGATGCAGTCAGGGAGTCGACCTCGATAGACTGAGGCATCTATGGATCCGTCTTCGAAGACCCCACTCGTTCGCGTACTGCGCGGCTGCCTACATCTGATGTTCGTCGCACTGGTTGCGCTTTCGATCGTGCGGGCGGTTCTGGACGATGCGCCGGACGTGGTCGCGATCGTCGTCATCGCGGTGCTTCTCGGCGCGGTGTACACGGCAGGTGCGTTGTGGCCGAGGGCGCGAACCTCTCGATCGGCGGCCGCGCAGTGGTTGGTAGCGGTCGGTGTTCTCTGGATCGCGTTGCTCGTGTTGAGTCCGGAGGCCGTGTACGTCGCGTTTCCGCTCTACTTCCTGCAACTACACCTGCTGTCCCCCAAATGGGGGCTGACCGCTGTTGCGGCGACGACGATCGCGGCGATCGGTGGTTTTTCCTGGCATCAAGGTGCCCTCACTGTGGGAGTCGTCATCGGGCCGGCGCTCGGAGCGACGGTCGCCGTTGCGGTGGTCTTCGGCTACGACGCTCTCTACCGGGAGAGTGAACAACGGCGCAGGCTCATCGAGGAGCTCACCGCGACCCGCGGAGAACTGGCGGCGGCCGAGCATGCGGCAGGGGCCCTCGCGGAGCGCGAGCGTCTTGCCCGCGAAATCCACGACACCTTGGCGCAGGGGCTGTCGAGTATTCAGTTACTGCTGCGTGCGTCGGAACGAATGCTCCCCGAGCGGCCGGACGAAGCGAAAGAACACGTCGTACATGCCCGGGAGACGGCAGTGAGCAATCTGGAGGAAGCGCGTCGTTTCGTTCGTGCCCTCACCCCGCCCGACCTCGAGAACAGTTCGTTGTCCGCAGCCTTGGAACGATTGTGCGCCAATGCCTTTCATGCTGGTGGACCGGTGGTCGATTGGACGCTGTCCGGCACTCCGGTTCCGTTGCCGATCGCACATGAGGTCGCATTGCTCCGGATCGCTCAATCGGCCCTCGCCAACGCCGTTCAGCACAGTAATGCCGATCGAGTAGCGGTGACGCTGAGCTACATGGACACCGAAGTCGCCCTCGACGTCGTCGACGACGGAGTGGGTTTCGATCCCGACGCGCTTCCTCCTCGCACGGATCGAGGATTCGGGCTACCGGGGATGCGAGCCCGAGCCCGCTCGTTGAACGGGACGATGGTGGTGGAGACCGCCCCCGGCGAGGGCACCGCTATCGCCGTCACTTTGCCGTTGGAGGCGCGAGCATGATTCGCCTTCTGCTGGCAGACGATCACCCGGTTGTGCGCGCCGGATTGCGAGCCGTATTGGAGACCGAACCCGACTTTCAGGTTATAGCCGAGGCACGGACCGCCGAGGAAGCGATCGAAGTGTCCGCCGAACTCGACGTGGACGTCGTACTGATGGACCTGCAGTTCGGGGCCGGAATGAACGGTGCCGAAGCTATCGCGGTGATCAGTGCTCGCCCGGACGGGCCACACGTATTGGTGCTGACGACCTATGACACCGATGCGGACATCCTTGCCGCCATCGAGGCCGGGGCAGCAGGCTATCTGCTGAAAGATGCACCCCCCGAGGAGCTCGCGGCTGCGGTTCGCACTGCGGCATCGGGCAAGTCCGCGCTCGCACCATCGATCGCCTCGCGGCTGATGGACCGGATGAGGACGCCGGACAACGCGCTGACTCTGCGGGAGATCGAGGTACTGGGGTTGGTGGCAGAGGGCCTCTCCAACCTGCAGATCAGTCAGAAATTGTTCTTGAGCCAAGCGACCGTCAAGTCCCACCTCGCGCACATCTACACCAAGTTGGGCGTGGATTCGCGGACCTCGGCGGTTGCAGCCGCGACTTCTCGCGGGCTGATGCGACGCTGACAGAGCCACTTGTGCGAACTTGAGCGGAACAGACTCAACTTGAGTAGTGTTACATCCAGCGACACACGAAACGCTCAGTCGAGAAAGTAGGTGACCGATGGACAGCTTCACCCCCACAACGAAAACGCAGGCCGCGCTCAGCGCAGCATTGCAAGCCGCGTCCGCAGCGGGAAATCCGGATATTCGCCCGTCGCATTTGTTGGTGGCGTTGCTGGACCAAACGGACGGCATCGCCTCGCCCCTGTTGAAGGCCGTCGGTGTCGACCCGATTGCGGTGCGTACCGAAGCACAGAAATTGGTCGACCGCTTGCCCTCCGCGACAGGGTCGACAACCACTCCCCAGCTCGGACGTGAGGCGCTTGCGGCCATCACCGCAGCACAGGCGCTCGCGACCGAACTGGACGACGAGTACGTCTCCACCGAACATCTGATGGTCGGCCTCGCGACAGGTGGTTCCGATGTCGCCGACCTCCTCACCGGCCTCGGCGCAGGCGCCAACGAGCTACGCGACGCATTCCAGGCTGTCCGGGGGAGTGCGCGCGTCACCAGCGCCGATCCCGAGAGCACCTACCAAGCCCTCGAAAAATACAGCACCGATCTGACTGCTCAGGCTCGCGAAGGCAAGCTCGATCCGGTCATCGGCCGCGACACCGAGATCAGGCGCGTCGTCCAGGTCCTCTCGCGTCGTACCAAGAACAATCCCGTTCTCATCGGCGAGCCCGGTGTCGGCAAGACCGCCATCGTGGAGGGACTCGCGCAGCGGATCATCGCCGGTGACGTGCCGGAAAGCCTGAAAGGCAAGACCGTGGTGTCGCTCGACCTCGGCTCGATGGTCGCGGGCGCGAAGTTCCGCGGTGAGTTCGAGGAGCGGCTCAAAGCCGTACTCGACGACATCAAGAACTCCGCCGGCCAGATCATCACCTTCATCGACGAACTGCACACCATCGTCGGCGCAGGCGCGAGCGGTGAGTCGGCAATGGATGCCGGCAACATGATCAAGCCGATGCTCGCCCGCGGTGAACTGCGACTCGTCGGAGCCACGACACTCGAGGAGTACCGCAAGTACATCGAGAAGGATGCCGCCCTCGAACGGCGATTCCAGCAGGTCTACGTCGGCGAACCCTCGGTCGAGGACACCGTCGGAATTCTGCGTGGACTCAAGGAACGCTACGAGGTCCACCACGGTGTTCGCATCACCGACTCGGCGCTCGTCGCAGCGGCCACACTGAGCGACCGCTACATCACCGCACGGTTCCTTCCAGACAAGGCGATCGACCTGGTCGACGAGGCCGCGTCGAGACTGCGCATGGAAATCGACTCACGGCCCGTCGAAATCGACGAGGTGGAGCGGTCGGTTCGTCGGCTCGAGATCGAAGAGATGGCACTCGAGAAGGAGACCGACGACGCGTCGAAAGCTCGGCTCGAGAAGCTGCGTGCCGAGTTGGCGGACTCCCAGGAGAAGCTCAACCAGTTGAGCACCCGCTGGCAGAACGAGAAGACCGCCATCGACTCCGTGCGTGTTCTCAAAGAAGAGCTCGAGAACCTACGCGGTGAATCCGAACGCGCCGAGCGCGACGGTGACCTCGGCAAGGCCGCGGAACTGCGTTACGGCCGGATCCCGACTCTGGAGAAGGAACTCGCAGCCAAGACCGAGTCGACGCCCGCGCAGGAAGGGCTCATGCTCAAGGAAGAGGTCGGCCCGGACGACGTCGCCGATGTCGTCGCGGTATGGACCGGAATTCCCGCAGGTCGGATGCTCGAAGGTGAGACGGCGAAGTTGCTGCGCATGGAAGACGAGCTGGGCAAGCGCGTCGTCGGCCAGAAGGATGCCGTCCAAGCGGTGTCCGACGCGGTCCGCCGAGCACGCGCCGGGGTCGCCGATCCGAACCGTCCGACGGGATCGTTCCTGTTCCTCGGTCCGACCGGCGTCGGCAAGACCGAGCTCGCGAAAGCGCTCGCGGACTTCCTGTTCGACGACGAACGCGCAATGGTTCGCATCGACATGAGCGAGTACAGCGAGAAGCACGCAGTAGCGCGATTGGTCGGTGCACCTCCCGGCTACGTCGGGTACGAAGCAGGCGGGCAGCTCACCGAAGCAGTCCGTAGGCGTCCGTACACCGTCGTGCTGTTCGACGAGGTCGAGAAGGCGCACCCAGACGTCTTCGACATCCTGCTCGCCGTGCTCGACGAGGGCAGGTTGACCGACGGCCAGGGCCGCACGGTCGACTTCCGCAACACCATCTTGATCCTCACCTCGAATCTCGGGGCAGGTGGTGACAAGGAACAGGTCATGGATGCGGTCCGGCGGGCGTTCAAGCCCGAGTTCGTCAACCGTCTCGACGACGTCGTCGTGTTCGACGCTTTGTCCGAGGAACAGCTCGAGTCGATCGTCGACATCCAGCTCGGCCAATTGGCCAAGCGTCTTGCTGCTCGACGGCTGACGCTCGAGGTCTCCCCGGCGGCGAAGATGTGGTTGGCGTCGCGCGGCTACGACCCCCTGTACGGGGCTCGTCCGCTGCGCAGGCTGACTCAGCAGGCAATCGGCGATCAGCTTGCCAAGCTGCTGCTGGCGGGCAAGGTCCGCGACGGTGACCCCGTCTCGGTGGACGTTTCTCCCGACGGGGATCAGCTGATCCTGAGCTGACGAATGCTTCGCTGATGGAAGTAGGGTCCACCGGATACTTTCCGGTGGGCCCTACTTCGGACGTACCCTCGTGAACATGACGAATCCGGATGAGCCGCGTGATCGGCCTCGGGGCAGCGATCGGTCCTGGGCAGATGGCACCGCGAACCCGCCGCCCGAGGGATCCGAGAACGACCAGCCCACCGAGGTCTGGCAACCCCAGCAGAACCAGGGTGGTCAGCAGTATCAGCAGTACCCGGACTCCCAGCCTTATCCACCGGGTGAGCCCTATCCAGGTGCACAGCCTTATCCGACGGGTCAGCCGTATCCGGATCAGCCCACTCAGCAGTTCGGCTTTCCGCAGTCACAGGGGCAGGGGTACGGGCAGCCGTATCCACAGCAGCCGAACCCGACTCAGGCCATGCCCCCGTACGACCCCAACCAGCAGTACGCAGCCAACCAGCAGTACGCCGCGAACCAGCAGTACGCGTTAAACCCGGAGCAGTATGGTCAGCCTCCCGGTTACACGGGGGAGACACCGGTCGAGGCCTCGGGCGGCGGTTCCGGCGGTGACTCGTCCAACAAGTGGCTCGTTGCTCTCCTTGCCCTGGCAGTCCTTGTCGTCGTGATACTCGCTGGGATTCTCTTTCTCACCAATCGGTCCTCGGATTCCGAGGTCACTGCGTCGCCCGGAATCACCAGGACGCTGCCCCAGAGTTCGGCTCCGCTGCCCAGTACACCGCCTCGCGCGCCCGTCGTTCCTTCGGCGCCCGGTGGACTCGTGCCCGGTGGGATTCCGGAGATCCTCGGTGGGGCCGGTGCTGCGGTCGGAACCATCACCGCGATCGACGGCACCACCATCTCGATCAACGGTGTCGACGGCGCTCCCGTCACGGTGACCACGACACCGAAAACCGAAGTCATCTCCCTGTCGGGTTTCGACCTCGCCGATTTGAAGGTCGGATCCTTGGTCGTCGTCAACGGCGCACCTGTCGAAGGCGGTTCCATCACGGCCGAGGTCATCATCGAAGTGCCCAAATTCGGTGGCTGAACCCTCCCGGCTCCATCGACGCAGGCGCCCCACCCAGCACGCTATAAGGTGATCACCGATGACGGTTATGTGGTTCGGACTAGCAGTGATCGCGCTCGCGGGTGCGGTCGCCCTTCTCTATGTCGATCGATCGCGCCGCGACCAGCTCGGGCGAGTTCGACAGATGTGGGCGAAGGCCCAGGGCTATACGTACGCCCCGACGGATGATCAATTGATCTCGCATTTCCATCGGGCAGCGCTGGCCAAACTCGACGATGCGATTGCTCTCGATGTCGTCCGCGGCGTTCGCAGGGGCGAGAAGTTCGTGCTGTTCGACGTCGAGGAGACCTCGACCATCGTGGCGGTCAAGCGTCCCGTCGGGTCGGACGTCGATATCGATCTTCGTCTCAAATCGACTCCGCCTCCGCGTGAGAAGGACATGGAATTGCTCGGGTCGATCGGTCCGCGCGTCGTGTTCGCCACCGATGTCGAAATCGCTCGCCGGGTCTGCGATCAGCGCATGGCGGCCTTCACCGAGTCCGTTCCGGCACACGTGTCGCTGCTGTGGAGCGAAAGCGAATGGGCACTGGGGTCGGTGCCGCTGAACAGCACCGGTCGCGATTGGGATGCCGCTATCGACGCGGTGGCCAGACTGTCGGGACTTCTCCACGTACTGCCACCCGTCCGGAACCGCCCGGTAGCTCCCCGACCCGACGTGCCGCGTCGCCGTCCCGACATCGACGCGGGCGGGCATGCGCCGAACCGTCCGCAGGCACCCGCACCCGCTGCCCGGCAGGCTCCGCGCCCGCCCGTATCCGCACCCGTGGATCCGCCGCGACGCCCGAGCGGCCCGACCCCGATCAATCGCGACGCGGAACGGCGTCGACGCGAGTCCTGAGGACCGATGATCGATCGGAACGACGTCGGGTTCTTTCAAGACGCCATCAAGTGGCTTCGAGCAGATAGCCTTCACGTCTATGACCGCTGAGTCGATCGAACCTATGTCCACACCCGCTTCGCGTCCCGTCGCGCTCGTCACCGGTCCCACCTCGGGACTCGGTGGTGAATTCGCGCGCCATCTGGCATCGCGCGGCTACGACCTGGTGCTGGTCGCTCGTAACGAGTTGAAACTACGAGCCCTCGCCGACGACCTGCGCGTCGGATTCGGTGCGAACTCGGAGATCATTGCCGCGGATCTGGCCACCTCGGCCGGGCGCGAGACCGTGATCGCGCGTTTGGAACTGGGCGTGGAGTATCTGGTCAACAACGCGGGCTTCGGTACCTCGGGCGAATTCTGGACCGCCGACCCGGAACTGTTGCAATCGCAGTTGGACGTCAACGTCACCGCCGTCATGCACTTCACCCGAGCAGCGCTCCCGTCGATGGTTGCCGCGGCCAAGGGAACCGTGATCAACGTCGCGAGTGTGGCCGGTTTGTTGGCCGGACGGGGCTCCACCTACTCGGCGTCGAAGGCATACGTCATCTCGTTCTCCGAAGGCTTGTCCGGTGGTCTCGCCGGCACCGGCGTTCGGATCCAAGCCCTGTGCCCTGGTTTCATCAAGACCGAGTTCCATCAGCGGGCGGGCATCGAAATGTCCTCGATCCCGAGCTTCATGTGGTTGAACGTCGACCAGGTAGTGCAGACCTCGATGAAGGATCTGGACAAAGGCAAGGTCATCAGCATTCCCGGCGCACAGTACAAAGTACTGACGGCCGTCGGCAGCAAGGTGCCCAAAAGTGCGGTCCGGAAGCTGACCAACCTTGTCGGACGAGGACGCGGACGGACCTAATTCGCGCGACGCGGGCGAGCCTGCGGGCGTGTCGGGCCGAACACCGATAAATTCATACCTCGTGACTGTTTTCGTGGTTCTTACGATCCTCGTACTCGCTCTCCTTGCCTACACGGCGCGCCTCGAACGGCGGGTTCGACGCTATACCTCGCGTACCGCTGCGAGTCGACATCTCGTGACCGTCGAACTCGATCGCCGTCACGTTCAGCTGGAGCCGTTCATCGCTGCCGTCGAGTCCTCGGGGCTCGATCCGAAAACAGTCCGGGCCCTGGTCGGTGCTCGATCGTGGTCCAAAGCGGTCCGCGAGCGCGAACTGGGTCTCAACGCACAGGCTGCCGCGGAGAATGCGCTGTCCGCCGCAGTGCACTCGGTGCTCGCGGAATCGGACATGCATCCCACGCTCAAGACCAATTGGGCCTTCCAAGGTCCCGCCGGGGATCTGGAGACGACCGAGAAGCGAATCGCAGGCGCAGTGCGGGTGTACAACGACAACGCATATCGACTCTCGCTGGCGCGTACGACGTTTCCGTCGAAGTTGGTAGCGAAAGCGTTGAAGGTGCCGGATCCGGAACCGTTCGTCGAGCATGCCGCGTCGGCCGGCGAACAGCCGGAGGACATGCCCGCGCAGCTTGCCTGATCCTCTGTCGGTCGACGGACGCGGAGTCGGTAGATTCTTCGGAGACGACCGAAGGGATTTCTTCATGGCCATCAGCGCCGACAATGCCGAGCGGGCCGAACTGGCCGGGCTCGTACGTGAACTTGCCATCGTCCACGGCAAGGTGACGTTGTCCTCGGGGAAAGAGGCCGACTACTACGTCGACCTACGCCGTGCGACGCTGCACCACCGAGCGAGCGCGCTGATCGGTTCGTTGATGCGCGAACTCGTCGCGGACTGGGATTTCGACTCGGTCGGCGGGTTGACGATGGGCGCCGATCCCGTTGCGTTCGCAGTCATGCACGCACCGGGCCGCCCGATCGACGCGTTCGTCGTGCGGAAGGCCGCGAAGGCGCACGGCATGCAGCGCCAGATCGAAGGACCCGACATCGTCGGTAAGCGGGTGCTGGTGGTGGAAGACACCACAACCACCGGCAATTCGCCGCTGACCGCCGTCGCAGCGCTGCGGGAGGCGGGTGCGACGGTCGTCGGAGTTGCCACCGTCGTGGACAGGGCAACTGGTGCCGACGATGTCATCGCCGCCGAGGGGCTCGAGTACCGTTCGCTCCTCGGACTGGGAGATCTAGGTTTGTAGGAGCCCAACTACAGCAGCTGCGCCACCACGATGAAGTTGTCGTTCGTCGGTTCGCCGCCGCGCACGTCGCAGTTGGCGAGGATCAGCCGTCCGGGCACCGAGCGACGAAGGTCGTTGTCGCCCAGTAGTGAACCCTTCGGCAGTGGTCCTACGCTTTCGACTGCGTACTCGAGGATTCCGTTGGGGGTCTCGAGTACGACTCGGTCGCCCGGCTGTGCGACGCCGAGCGCCTTGAACGGTGCGTCCTTCTTCGAATAGTTGTGGCCCACAACCACTACGGTCTGTTGAGCCTCGGTCCCCGGTAGCCCGCTCTCGGCCCACCATGCAGGTCGCTCGTCAACAGGATTGAGTACCTGGCCGCTGTCGCCTCCACGGAAGAGGCCGTCGGGATTGACCGGACTGCTCATGTAGCTGACGCCGTCGGAAGAGCGTAGTTCGATGGCGTCGGGCTGGGCCGGATCGACGACCGCGGCAGTCGGTGGAGGCGCAGAAATCTGCGCCTCCACCGACTCCCTGCTGGGACTGCTCACGTCGGAACCGTCACTTGCGCAACCGGATACAGCGATGAGCAGTGCCGCAGTAGTGACCCAGATGGATCTACGAAGCATCGGCACCGTTGCGGCGACGCAGGTACAGTCCGCCACCGACTGCGGCCACTGCGACGACTCCGACGCCGGCAAGGATCGCCGGCAGCGCGTTGGAGTCGGAAGAACTACTCGACGCCGAATCGGCTGAATCACCCAGCGCCAGATCGACGGCGGGCAGTTCACCGGCAACCGTCATGACGCCCTGGTCGTTCGTGGTGAAGTAGTCGGCGACGGTGAAGGAGCCGTCTTCGTTGAAGACTCCGATGAGTTCGACGCCGGTCTCGTCGACGACCACGGTGGTCTCGTCGACCTTGGTGCTGTCGACGTCGTCGTGAGCGGTTCCACCGAGGTTGATGGTCAAACTGAGCTTCGGGCCACTGGCGGCGAGGTCGGCGGCCTTCTTCTTCAGGTCTGCTTCGGCCTTGGCTGCGGCATCGGCGGCGATCTTGGCAGTTTCTGCCTCGGCCTTCGCTGCGGTCACTGCCTCGGCCTTCGTCTTTGCGTCGGCTTCAGCGGCATCCGCGGCGGTTGCGAGCGCCGCCGCCTTCTCGTTCGCGGCGGTGGCGTCGGCTTCTGCCTTGGTGAGCGCAGCGGCTGCTGCGGTCGCCTTTGCTTCCAGATCGGCGGCGTTGTCACCTGCGGTCGCGGCAGCTTCGGCTGCAGCGGTTGCGGCGGCCTCCGCTGTCTTCAGATCTGCAGCTGCCTTGGTTGCGGCAGCCCGTGCTTCCTCGGCGGCCTTGGTCGCGGCAGCGGCCTCCTCAGTGCTCGCCGCAGCGTCTGCTTCGAGCTCGGTTGCTCTGGCGTCTGCAGCCGCGGACGCTTCCGCAGTTGCTCTGGACTCGACGGCCAGTGACGCCGAGCGGGCTGCGGTAGCCACTGCTGCGCGGACGGCCGCGGTGACCTTCGCAAGGTTGAACTTCTTGAACGCTTCTTCGACGGCGGCGACGGACTCGCGCAGTTCCGTCGTCGACTTGTCGAAGTCGGCTTGTGCAGTCAACGCGATTTCTGCTTTCGCGTCGGCCTCTGCCCTTGCTTCGGCGGCGGCTGCGACGGCTTCGGGGTCACCCGCTGCGGCGGCGGCGGCCTCTAGCTCGGTTGCCTTCTTCTCGGCGGCCGCGGCTTCGGTCTTCGCTGTCTCGGCGGCGGTCTTGGTTTCGACGACCTTGGCATCCAACGCTGCTTTGTCTTCCTTGGCTGCGGTGGCTGCGGCGGAGGCCGCGATGCTGGCAACCTTGGCCGCTTCCGCTGCCTTCATTGCGTCGGTCGCGCTCAGTGCGGCGCCTGCGGCATCGAGCTCGGCTTTGGCGGCGGCGGTGTTCGAGGCTGCCGCTGCGGCGACGGCTGCGTCGTAGCGAGTCTGGGCGGCGACCGAGGCTTCCGCGGCGGCCTTGCTGGCGATCTCGGCGTCGGCGAGCGCCTTCTTCTCCGCTTCGGAGAGCTGCGGGACGACAGTGACGTCGATGGTCGCTGTGCCGTCGTCGTTGATGACTACGCCGGCAGTGACCTGAGGTAGTGGGCGCTCGGCGGACGGCGCCTCGAGAGGAACGATCGGTCCGACCTCGGCGGCGTCACCCTCGTTGGCTGCAGGAACGGCGGCGTTGGGCACCACGCTCTCGGATACGCCTTCCTCGGTACCCGCGGTGGATTCCCCGGTCGGTGTTGCTTCTTCCGTGGAAGTCCCCGGTGTGGTGGGTTCCTGCGCGTACGCGATGCCCGGTGCGGCGACCGTCAGCGACATCGCGACTACCGCGCCGGCTGCGGCAATGCGGGCACGCCGAGACCTAGAGATCGATTTGTGCGACATATATGTGGAGCCCTTCAGTCGGTAGCGGTCTGAGCCGCCGTATTTCCGCCCCGACACGGAATTCAGGTTAGTGAGACATGCATACGAGCGTTCCAAGACCGTAACGGACCCGACGGTCTTCTAAGCTTTACTTCGGGTTTGGTTATCGAAGTGTTACGTGTGGGACGCCTGTGACTGAAGTGGTTTGGGTGGCTGAGCTGCGTCGATGGGCGACTGTGATTTTCTTTACCTCGTACATGCGGCGGGGGAGTCGTCGACGCGCCATTACCACTGGATCAGGACTGGTCGTTCTCTACCAGAAGCGCCGCGATCTCGCGGTCCCACTCGTCGTACCTTTGGGCGTCGAGACGGAAGCGGACCGCAAAATAGGTGCCGACGAGAATGGATGCGGCGGCGAAGAGGCTGCCGAATCCGGTGAACAGTGCAGTGACGACGGCATCGGCCCCGGTTGCCGGAGGTGCGGTCGGGTCGCCGTCGCGGTCGACCCAGATCGGGAGCTGGGTGCCGTAGGGGCTGCCCGCAGGCAGAGAGACCTGTCCCTGATGGTCGAGACCGTCATGACTCCACGTCGCGCCGACGGTGGTGCTCGTGACCGATCCGACTTCGCCCTGCAGGACGGGTGCGATATCGGCGGCGGCGGTGGTGGTGGCAGTGACCTGGTGGACACTGTTCTCCTGTGCTGCGACCCGACTTTGCCCGACGGAGAGGGTGGACATGCCGATCCACGCAGCTACCGGCAGCATCAGGATCATCAGAGTGAAGACGGTGGTCTTGATGGTGAACTGAATGCGGTCCGAGCGGCGAACCAGTGGGTTTCGCTCGACAAGATGAGGTGACCGGGGCGTCCCGGCGTGCTCTGCATGCGTTCGGCGCATCGTCATCCCCACGTGTTCTCTCGCGTGTCCAACTATCACCATGACAACCTTGGGGCCTGCGATCAAGCATTCAAGGTCAGCATCACATATCTGCTCAGCTCAACCGACGATGGAGGAAACAAGTCCGATGAAGCGATCGACGTTCTCACGTGTTGCATTCGGTTCGGCTGCCATCGCGACGGTATTCGGTGCGGTTACCGGGAACGAGAAGGTGCACCGGGTGGCCAAGCCCCTGATCGTTCCTGCGCTCGCGCTCGGGATGCGACGCTTCTCGCCGGTCCTCGGGGTAGCGCTCACGGCCGCCACCGTCGGGGACGTTCTGCTGATGGACCCGGATGACGATTCGAAGATTCTGCGCGGAGCCGGGGCGTTCGCCGTCATGCAGGGTTGCTATTGCGCCCTTCTCGCGTCGGCAGGCAGTCGACCGACCCTTACCGCTGCCGTACCGCGCTTCGTCGGGTGGGCGGTGGCGTCGTCACAGTTGGCGCGAAAGTCACCGGAGGTGGCTCCTGGGTTGGCCGGGTACGGCGTAGCTCTGGCGGCGATGTCGACGTTGGCTGCAGATCCAGCGTCCGCACCAGGAGCTGATGTATTTGCGGGTGTGGTGGTGCCTAATGCCGATCCGCGTTCCTGGCAGGCGCTGGGCGGAATCCTGTTCACCGTCTCCGACGCGTTGATCGTGTACCGACGGCTCCACCTGTCGAGCGAGACGTCTCGGCGGGTCGTCGAAGGTGCGATTCTGGCGACGTATTCCGCCGCTCAGCTACTTCTCGTCGAAGGATTCACCAGGCAGAAGTAGGACGCGGTGGTGGTCCGACGGGTCGACCATGATCGGCAAGGTTCGACCGGTTTGGAATCGCGCTGTCTCCGACGGGGGTATCGAATAGACGATTCTGCCGACGTAGGAATCCGAACCGGGAACTGTGAATGCCAAGTCGAGTTCCATTTTCCTCTCGTCGATCCTGCGACTCGCCTCGACCGTCGCCCAGCCCTCGACGCCATTCTTGGCCAGGCGTCGCTGTTCGGCAGTAGGGCGGTTGGCGACCATCATGGCCAACCCGAGTGCGGTGCCGAATCCGGCAACCAAGCCGACAAGTTGGTAGGGCAGGGTCCCGGGCGGTGTGTGCGTTCGCAGCCAGCCGGCCCAGATGATCAACACGACGAGGTAGCCGACAGCGACGAAGGCAACCGCTCGCAGAATTCGTTCGTGATTCACCGAAATCTCCTCGAAGACCTACTAAGGGTAGTCCTGAAATCTGTCCAAATGTTTACCGATAATCCCAGTAACCCCTATCCTGTCGGTGTGACTACTCGAACTGTGTTCATCACCGGCGCGGCAGCCGGGATCGGACGGTCCACCGCATTGAAATTCGCTCGCTCGGGATACCTCGTCGGGGCCTATGACATCGACGAGACGGGATTGGCGTCGTTGAGCAAGGAGATCGCCGCGGCCGGTGGCCGGGTCGTCACGGGAGTTCTCGACGTCACCGACCCGGTTCAGTGGGCGGATCGGCTGACAGAGTTCGACGCGGAGTCCGGCGGGCGACTCGACGTCCTGATCAACAATGCGGGCATTCTTGTTGCAGGCAAGTTCGAAGAGATTTCTCTCGATGTGCACAAGCGTCAGATCGACATCAACTTCAATGGGGTCGTCTACGGAACTCTCGCCGCCTTCCCGTATCTGAAGGCCACCCCCGGTGCGCAGGTCGTCAACCTCTGTTCCGCATCAGCGATCTACGGCCAACCCGAACTTGTAACCTACGGCGCGACGAAATTCGCGGTTCGCGGTATCACCGAGGCCCTGGACCTCGAATGGGCTGAGTACGACATCTCGGTGAAGGCGATGTGGCCGCTGTTCGTGCAGACCGCGATGACCCAGGGTGTTTCCACGGGCACCACCAGTTCGCTCGGGATCAAGCTGACGGCCGACGACGTCTCCGAAGCGATCTTCGACGCCACCCGGCCTTCGAAGCGACTACTCCACAAGGTTCATTTCCCGGTGGGGTTGCAGTCCAAGGCGATGTCGATCGGTTCGCGATTCTCGCCGGCATGGTTGACGCGGGAGATCAACCGCCGTTTGAGCCACACCTGACCCCACCCCACAGTGCTTGTCTCGGTGCGCCGGTAGGGTCGCACTGCGAAACAGGTCAGTGAGAGCGGGGTCGGGGTATTTCATGGTGGACAAGCGTCTTGCAGCAGCGGCAGTCCTGGCGGTGTCGGCACTGTTGACGGCATGTGGCAGTGAGTCCGGTGCAGAGGTGGCCGTAACCTCGCCGCCGAGTACGACGAGTGCGCCCGCCGCGACCACTACTACGACGGTCGCACCTGTTCCCGTCACCACTACCGAGGCGCCGCTTCCCACCACGACCGAGCCTGCTCCGCCGCCGCCGATGCCGCAGACTACGTATGCCCCGCTACAGGGCGCCTACTATTTCAGTTCTCCGGACGGGCAGTTCCAGTGCGGAATCGTCACCCTGCCTTCTCGAACGGAGGCAGGCTGTCAAGGCGCGACCGCGCCGGTTCCACCGCGCCCTGAGTCGTGCATGATCAGCTGGGGCAACGGGATTCGCGTCACCAACGAAGGCGCAGCCGAGTTCATGTGCTCCGGTGGCGCGGTGTACACCTCGGGTGGTGCAACGATCGATCCGCCGCTCGAGGTGGGTCAGCAGATCGTCGGCGACGGGTACACGTGCATCTCGGCTGCCGACGGTATCTCCTGCAACAACGACGAGACCGGTCACGGTTTCCGCATTGCTGCCGACAGTAACGAAACCTTTTGAGCGACATGGAATCCGGAGTCGCAGCCGATGCCGGACCGACGGAGTGGGGTGAGGCCCCCAACGGTGTCGGTCCGTGGATCGAGGAGTACACGGCACCGCGACCGACCGATGCTCGTTACGACGCCGAACTGCTCGACAACGGAGATCGACGCAATGTCGTCGACGCCTATCGCTATTGGACACGTGAGGCGATCGTTGCCGACATCGACAGTCGTCGGCACAGTCTTCACGTCGCGATCGAGAACTTCACGAACGACGCCAACATCGGCACAGTGGTCCGGACGGCCAATGCTTTTGCTGCGCAGGCAGTTCACATCGTCGGTCGTCGTCGGTGGAATCGGCGGGGTGCGATGGTTACCGATCGCTATCAACACATTCACCACCACGCCACGGTCGCCGACTTGCTCGAGTTCGCCCGAGCGAACGCGCTGACCGTTGTCGCCGTGGACAACACACCGGGATCGGTGCCGCTGGAAACTGCGGTTCTGCCGCGTGACTGCGTGCTGTTGTTCGGCCAGGAGGGCCCGGGAGTGACGGAGGAAGCCCGCGGCGCCGCCTCGATGACGGTGTCCATCGCCCAGTTCGGGTCGACTCGAAGTATCAACGCAGGAGTGGCTGCGGGTATCGCTATGCATTCCTGGATTCGGCAGCATGCGGACTTGTCTCAGGCGTGGACCTGACTCCTTGTGTCACTCGTCTTGCCTGTAATGGCAGGATCGGGGCATGCAGGAGCAATGGTCGCAGCGTGCGGACGCCGCGGAAGGGGCGGTCTACGCGCGCCACGTACGTCGATTGTGGGGACTGCCCGGTACCGCGCTAGGAGTGGTGGCGTGGCCCCCCGTCCGGCGTGAACGACTGTTCGGACGTTGGCATTACTGGTGGCAGGCGCACTTGCTGGACTGTGCTGTCGACGCGGCAACTCGAGCGCCCACGGTCAAGCGTCGCAGGAAGCTGTCCAAAATTGCTCGCGCACATCGCATTCGGAACATCACCGGATGGACCAACAACTATTACGACGACATGGCATGGCTCGGCCTTGCGCTGGAGCGATCGCAGCGGTTGCACGCCGTCGACAATCGGTCGGCGATCCACACGATCGAATTGGAGTTGTTCGACGCCTGGGCGCCGAAGAAGGGCGGCGGAATACCGTGGCGTAAGGGTGACGATTTCTACAACACTCCGGCGAACGGGCCTGCGTCGATACTGCTTGCCCGCACCGGTCGGCTGTGGCGCGCACAGGCCATGGCGGACTGGATGGACGCACACCTGCGCGACCCGGCGACGGGTTTGATCCTCGACGGCATTCGCACGGGTGGCGTGCTCGATCGTGCGGTGTTCAGCTACTGCCAGGGCGTCGTGCTCGGAGTCGAGACCGAATTGGCAGTTCGTCTCGATGCGCCGCGGCATCGCGCACGCGTTCACGCGCTGGTTGCCGCCGTCGAGACGCACTTGTGCCGGGATCTGGTGATCGTGGGCGGGGGCGGCGGTGACGGCGGTCTGTTCGACGGCATTCTGGCGCGCAACCTCGCTTTCGTCGCCACGACGCTCCCCGGTGACTGCGACGAGGACGAACAGGCTCGCTCGCTGGCGGCGTCGATCGTGCTTGCATCGGCGGAGGCCGCGTGGGAGAACAGACTCGAGGTCGAGGACCATCCGCTGTTCGGCGCCGCCTGGAACAAGGAGGCGCGCCTGCCCGGGCCGGGGCATTCCATCGCCACGTTCACCGGTGGAACCGTCCGCTCGTCCAAGATTCCCGAGCGGGATCTATCGGTCCAACTCAGTGGATGGATGTTGATGGAAGCCGCCCACGTCGTCTCCGCGGCCGGCTTCCGGTAGCGAAGCTCTACTCGCGAACCTCTTCCACCTCGACGATTTCCGTCGGGCGGGCCATCTCTTTGCGGTACTGCCAGATGCCGAGTGCGGTACCCAAGACGAGCGCGACGATCATCGCGATCAATACCGCCGGTAGCAGCCACGGGACCTGCTCGAGGAAGCTGCCGAAGTAGAAGCCGATCAGCAGCAGTACCGGCGCCCAGATGATGGCGCCCAGGGTGCTGGCAATCGTGTATTTACGATGGTTCATGTTCGCTGCGCCTGCGACCATCGGGCAGAGCGTGCGGACCCATGGAATCCAGCGAGCCACGAGCACAGCCCAGAAGCCGTGCTTCTCTAGCAGAACATTCACTTTGTGCAGGTTCTTCGTGTTGAGGTACTTGCCGTTTTTGCGTGCGACGAGCTTGGAGCCGGTGCGGTGGCCGATGACGTATCCGGCTTGATTTCCGGCGATCGCGGCGATCATCGCGCCCACCGACAGCGCCCAGATGTGGCCGACTCCGGACGAGTGTGTGGCCATGACGATGCCTGCGGTCACGAGCATCGAGTCACCGGGAAGAAACAAGCCGATGATGACAGCGCATTCGAGAAACACGAAGGCGACGACGATGGTCCACACGACGAGGGGACCGGCAGTGGTGAGCGGTCCGAAACTGCCCATCGCCGTCATCGTCTCGGACGCTTGTACGTTGATCTGGCCGATCATGCTCGACGCACCATGTCAGGAAGTGGCGTCCCGCTGCGATTCGATCGACTCGGTCGCTTCGGCCAACGGAGTCTTGCGTGCTTTGATCATCCGTTTGCCCACCTCGATGACGATCGGGAGCACAGAGACGAGAACGATGACGATGAAGATGATGTCGACGTGCTCGCGAATGAAATCGATCTGGCCGAGCAGGTAGCCGAGCATCGTCACACCCGCACCCCAGAGGATGCCTCCGACGACGTTGTAGGTCAGGAACAGCGAGTACTTCATCTTCGACGCACCGGCGACGACGGGGGCAAACGTGCGAACGATCGGAACGAAGCGCGCCAGGATGATGGTGATCGGCCCGTGTTTTTCGAAGAAGGCATGCGACTCGTCGATGTACTTCTTCTTGAAGAAGCGCGCGTCGTTCGATTTGAAGAGGGCGGTACCGCCCTTGGAACCGATAAGGAATCCCACTTGGTCACCGAGGATCGCGGCGATGGGAATCAGGATCAGCAGGAGCCAGATGGGTGCGAACGGCTCGATGTCCGTCGACTTCGATGCCGCTATCAGCCCTGCTGTGAACAGCAGTGAATCACCGGGTAGCAGGGGAAACAGCAACCCCGATTCGATGAAAACGACTAGCAGCAATCCGACCAACACCCAGGCGCCGAACGAATTGAGCAGGTTGACCGGATCGAGGAACCCGGGCAGCAAAGCCAGGTTGGTCGTCACGGATTCCGAGGCGGCATTGAAACTCACGGCGCTCACACTACCGGCCGAACCTGGGAGAACCTGAACAACAGGTTTCGACCACCGGATACGGACTGCCCGATTAGCCGTGATCGATTTCAGAGCCCTGCGGTGGGTCCCGGGCGACACAGCGTCGGTGAGTTGCCATACTGCAGAGGACACACGGCGCGCGCCACTACGCGTGAGCGCTCGCCGATCGACTCTTTACATGGAGGAATCCACCGTGCCGATCGCAACTCCCGAGGTCTACGCCGAGATGCTTGGCCGGGCGAAGGAACACCAATTCGCATTTCCGGCTATCAACTGCGTAGGTTCCGAGTCCGTCAATGCCGCCATCAAAGGCTTCGCCGACGCAGGTAGCGACGGCATCATTCAGTTCTCGACGGGCGGCGCCGAGTTCGCGTCGGGCCTCGGGATCAAGGACATGGTCACCGGCGCAGCAGCCCTCGCCGAGTTCGCTCACGTGATCGCCGCGCGCTACGACGTCACCATCGCGCTGCACACCGATCACTGCCCGAAGGACAAGCTCGACACCTACGTACGTCCGCTGATCGCCCTGTCCCAGGAGCGCGTCGACGCAGGCAAGAACCCGCTCTTCCAGTCGCACATGTGGGACGGTTCCGCGATCGCGATCGATGAGAACCTCGAGATCGCCAAGGAACTGCTCGCCCTTTCAGCGGCAGCACGCATCATCCTCGAGATCGAAATCGGCGTCGTCGGCGGCGAAGAAGACGGTGTCGAGGCCGAGATCAACGACAAGCTCTACACCTCGAACGAGGATTTCCTCAAGACCGTCGAAGCCCTCGGCGCCGGCGACGCGGGATCGCGCTACCTGCTCGCAGCAACGTTCGGCAACGTGCACGGCGTCTACAAGCCGGGCAACGTCAAGCTGAAGCCTTCGGTGCTCGCCGACGGCCAGAAGGTCGCATCGGAGCACCTAGGTCTTGCCGAGGGTTCCAAGCCGTTCGACTTCGTCTTTCACGGAGGATCGGGCTCGGCGAAGAGTGAGATCGAAGAGGCACTCGGTTACGGCGTCGTCAAGATGAACGTCGACACCGATACTCAGTACGCATTCAGTCGGCCGATCGCTGGGCACTTCTTCAGCAACTACGACGGCGTCCTGAAGGTCGACGGCGAGGTCGGCAACAAGAAGGCCTACGACCCCCGCAGTTACCTGAAGAAGGCCGAAGCAGGGATGACCGCTCGCGTCATCGAGGCGTGCAACGACCTGAAGTCCGCCGGCCGTAGCGTGTCCGCCGGATAGGACCCTTCCTCGACCGACTCGGCCCCGCAACGTGTTTTCGTTGCGGGGCCGAGTGCTGGGCGTGATCAGAGAATTACTCCGGGGGTGCGGGGCTACTCGGGCTGCAGACTTTCCACACATCGCCGTCACGGCGCAGGTCGAAGGTGCGGGGTGAGGAGTCGGCGGGATTGGCCGCGGTGTGCGCAAGAACCTGCGCAATCGCGGCGTCACCGGTCACCTGAACGGCGTCGATGCTCTCCACGACCGGAACATTGCCCTGCTCGACGGCAATGCGGTGGACGTCGGCGAAATCGGCGTCCGGGATATCGCGGTAGAAGGTGGCGAGTTCGCCGCACGAGGCGCTTCGGAGAGTCGTCAGATCTCCGGCGCTCAATGCTTGTGTGAACGATTGGATCGACGTTCTGATCTGCGCATCGACCGAACTGCCCTCGTCGTCCCGCGAGAGGTAGGCGAAGCCCGCGACACCGATAGCGACGATCAATACCAACGCGCCCACGAGTGCGGCGATCCATCTTCTGTTCCCGGACTTCCGGGTCGAAGTGCCCTGCGTCGGTTCGATGCGCTGGGGACGGACCTGTGGCTGCGAGAGCTCACCCCGCGCGGGGATGCGTCGCGGTGCCACTGGCGGCCGGGCAGCGGGCGTTGCGCCGGCGGGCTTCACGGCCGACGGCGCAGGCTGGGGCTGTTCGGTGGTCGGCGGCACCTTTGTAAGAGCGGTGGTCTCGGCTTCGGCCGGATCGGGAGCCGCGGGAGGCGGGGTCTTCGGTGTGAGCGGCTGCTTCGCGGCCGGTGGTTCTTGTTTTCGAATCGCCTCGGTGGCGGGCTCTTCGCCCACCTCGTTCGGCTTGTCCTGCGGATCCGACACCCTGTTCTCCCAACTGACCGGACTGTGCGACGCAGACGAGCCTAGCGAGCAGAAGGGTGGGTGGACGCACGCGCGCGGAGTGTCGGGGCACAATGGGGTCCATGACTTCTTTCGGTGACCTGCTTGGACCGCAGCCGACGCTCTTGCCTGGAGACGAAGAGGCAGAGTCGGCCCTTCTCAATCACGAGGACCCGGCGAAGGTGGCTGCCGACAATCCAACGGCCTCGATTGCCTGGGCATATTTGGCGGAAGCCGCTTTGACCGCTGGACAGACGATCACCGCTTACGCTTATGCGCGCACCGGTTACCACCGCGGACTCGATCAGCTGCGTCGCAACGGATGGAAGGGGTTCGGGCCGGTCCCGTACAACCATGAGCCGAACCGAGGATTCCTCCGATGCGTCGCCGTTCTTGCAAAGGCTGCGCGCGATATCGGCGAGAACGACGAGTACGCCCGCTGCCTCGACCTCCTCGAAGACTGTGACCCGAAAGCGGCGGACGCGCTCGGCCTCGGCTGATCGCTTTCGCCCGACGGCGAAGCGTGGCAGGGCACGGCTGAAGACCGGACGTATCCGGCTCCAGTCTTCGTTGTTGCCGATCATTCAGTGTGCTTTGGCGGCCGGTGTCGCCTGGTTTGTCGCAACCGACATCGTCGGACACCCGACTCCGTTCTTCGCGCCGATTGCGGCCGTCATCTCGCTCGGCCTCTCACTGGGTTCTCGGTTGCGGCGTTCGGCGGAACTGGTTGTAGGCGTCACACTGGGGATCGGTGTAGGCGACTTGATCATTTCGGCGATCGGCAGCGGCCCCTGGCAGCTCGCTCTGGTCGTGGCACTCGCGATGGCGGCCGCGGTCTATCTCGACGGCGGTCCGATTTTTGCTATGCAGGCAGGCTCCTCGGCCGTACTTGTTGCGACGCTCATTCCACCCGGAAACTCCGGCGGAATCGACCGGATGGTCGACGCGTTGGTCGGCGGGCTGGTCGCGATCGCGATCGTTGCGCTGATTCCGACGCATCCGGTGTGGCGGGCGCGCAAGGACGCGGCGAAGATTCTGAAAACGGCGTCCGAGGTGTTGCAGAAGGTGGCCGACGGTCTCGTTGCCAACGACCCGAAGCCCATCGAGGAAGCGCTGAAGAAGGCGCGTGCGACGCAATCGGATATCGACACCCTGCGCAGTGAACTCAAGGGTGGCCGAGAGATCGCGCGAATCTCACCGTTGTACTGGAGGCAACGCAACCGCCTTGCGGGTTTGGCCAAGACAGCTGATCCGCTCGACAATGCAGTGCGCAATATTCGGGTGCTGGCGAGGCGTTCGCTGTCTCTGGTGCGTGACGACGAGATCCTCGATCCGCGACTCGTCGACGAGGTCGAGAAGCTCTCGCAAGCGGTGGATGTGCTGCGGCGGATGATTCTCGCCGATCCCGGGCAGCGTCCCGACGCGGCCGACGCGGCGCGGGCACTGCGGTCGGTCGCATCCGGTGCGAAACCTGAACTGATCGACAATGCAGGTCTGTCCGCGACGGTGGTGTTGGCTCAGTTGCGGTCGATCATCGTCGATCTGCTGCAGGTGGCCGGTCTGAAGCGGATATCGGCTCTGGCGACGTTGCCGCCGACCGTCGAGAAGCCGGGTGTGACTCCGGACGTGTTCTGAGGGACGACGCCGTTGCACATATGCGTATGTACGCATATGGTGAGGTCGTATCGAACGACCGGAGGGGAATCATGGGCGCGGGGCACGGACACAGTCATGGCATGTCGGGATCCGCGCCGGCAGTAGGCCCGTCGAGCGGTCGGATCCGCAAGATGTTCATCGCGCTGGCGATCCTCGTGGTATTTCTCATCGTCGAGGCCACGGTGGCGTTGGCGATCAACTCGCTGGGTCTGCTGGCAGATGCCGGCCACATGCTCACCGACGTGCTCGGAATGTCGATGGGACTGATCGCCCTTCTCCTCGCACGCAAGGGGAGTGCCGTCGCCGCTCGGACTTTCGGATGGCACCGCGCAGAAGTCCTCACCGCGATTGCCAACGCAGTCCTGCTCCTCGGTGTCGCGGTCTTCATCATGTACGAGGCCATCGATCGAATCGGAGATGCGCCCGACATCCCCGGGCTGGCGATGATCCTGACGGCCGCGGCCGGTCTCGTAGCCAATCTCGTTGTCATGCTTCTCATTCGCGGCGATGCCAAGGACAGTATCGCGGTACGCGGTGCCTACATGGAGGTGTTGGCAGATGCAGTCGGTAGCGTCGGCGTCCTCATCGCCGGTGTGCTTCTGCTGGTGTTCGATTGGACGTGGGCGGACGTCGTCATCGGTGTGCTCATCTCACTGTGGGTCGTTCCGCGTGCACTCAAGCTGGCCGGGTCCGCGTTGCGCATCCTGACGCAAGCGAGCCCCGGACATGTCGATGTCGAAGCCGTCGAAGCGGATCTCGCTGCTCTTCCCGGTGTCGTCGGAGTGCACGATCTCCATATCTGGACGCTCACTACAGGTATGGACGTCGCGACGGTTCACCTCGAGTGTGATGGCTCGGGTTCGGTATTGCTCCAGCGCGCAAAGGCAGTCCTGGCCACCTACGGCCTCGATCACGCAACCGTTCAGGTCGAGCCGAGTGCTCAAGGCGCTACGTGCAAGGACGAACTCACCTGGTGAAAGTCCGCACCGGAGCGCCCGGCTTCCACAGCCGAACCTTCAACTTGTCCTCGGCTATTTCCGTCAGGACAACCTCGGAGATATCGAGATCGAAGACGTTGTAGGGGGACAGTTCGGGCGGTGCCGCGTCGAATATCTTGTGCAGCGCTTCGGGATCCACGAGTTCGACGGCATGCCCCGAGATTTTCGCGTCGCCACCCTCCATCGAATGATCTCCGGGGTTGCTGTGGATCGCATATCGCGGATCGCGCTGTAGGTCACGCGCTTTGAGGGCATTGAGCATCGAACCCAAGCGCAAGGTTCCATTGTCGAGGAATTCCACCTCGGTGCCGCTCACTCGAGGTGATCCGTCTGCACGGATCGTCGCCAGTACATGATGCTTGTGCGCGCCGAACCTGGCGGAAACGGCCTTCGCCAGCTCCGGCGCCGCGCTCTCGAATTCTCCCCACGTAGCCATGGACACAGTATGCAACCATGTTGGTCTCACGAGAAGGGGCGCTTACGGCACCAACACCGCCTTCCCGATACATCCGAGGCGATCTCGGTGACGAGACTGCATGGACAGACGATATCGTGAGAGATTCACGATGGTCCCTCGAGTCGAATTCAGGCCCAGAATCTCATGAGGTAATTGCCGTACTGCGCGTAGATCTCTGGAATTCCGGACAGGCCGAATATCCAATAAATCGCGCCGAAGAATGCCGAATTGATAGCCGGGACGAACAGGAATGCGACAAGAACCAGAATTCCGTAGCCCTTGAAATTCGCGAGCGCACGGCGGGTGTCGTACGACAGATATGGCTCGAGTGCGGCGTAGCCGTCGAGACCCGGAACCGGGAGCAGATTGAGAATCGTGGCCATAACTTGGAGAAATGCCAGAAAGCTGAGTCCCCACCAGAAGACGAGGTGGTTGCCGTCCATCCCCCAAATGCGGATCACCGCCAGGAGTAGAACGGCAATCAGTGCATTTGCGGTGGGGCCGGCCAGCGCGATTCGACGCTGAACTCCGGGCGCAAACATGCCCGAACGCACATAGACAGCGCCGCCGGGCAATCCGATTCCGCCGATGGCGATGAAGACGATCGGGAGGACGACCGACAGGAGAGGGTGTGAATACTTCAGCGGGTTGAGCGTCAGATACCCACGCAGTTCCACCTCGCGGTCACCGGCACGGAACGCGGTGAAAGCATGCCCGAACTCGTGCAGGCAGACCGAGACGATCCAACCGGCCAGAACCAGCACGAAGACACCCGCGCGCGACCACATCGAGGTCGGCTCGGCTGTCCATGCCAGCGCGCCACCGGCTGCGGCGACGGCGACAACCCCGAGAAATATCGGACTCGGCTTCACCGCACCAGCAACCACTCCTGGTCGTGGCGGTAGAACGTCGAGCGTTTGACCTCACGGTCACCCGGGACGCCGTCGCGCGTCAGTTGCGCGGCGTTTGCTCCGAGCTGCATCGCGCGGCCGAAAGTCCACCGCCGTTCGAACAATCGACGACGGCCGATGACGCGGGCCTTCAAACCGGGCATCTCGGGCGTCGGCATCACTTCTACACCGGAGACGGTTCCCGAGAAGAGCTTTGTGTCGTCCACATACGCCTCGCCCTCCAGGTTGCCGCCGGCGTTACCTTCGACCAACGCTTTTCCTACGATTGCCTTGCCCGCGTCGTCACGAATGAGGGGCGTCGGTGTGGCAGTGCCGGTCATCGCTACCTTCGCGGCGCGTGAGCCGCTTCCGAGCCGGTAGTTGATGCCCGCCGCGGTCGTCGTCTCGGGGACGAATGCCAGCTCGATGTGCAGGCGTTCGGTCCGCATCAGTCTGGTCAGCACAGCCGCCAGTGATGCGTCGTCACCGAGGACGATCACTCGGGGATCCAACACTGCTCCCACCGCCGCAAACAACGCGTCGCATTCGTCGTTCGTGGGGATCTTCGAAGCCGACGTCAACGGAACGTCGGTCAACGTGATCGGCAGGAGCGGAGTTCCGCATTGCAGGACGAACGGTGTCACAGTGCTCCCCATGCGGGCCGGTCGGCGGCCCGCGCCTTGTCTCGAGTCTTTCGCGAACTGTCTGGAGTCTTCCGCATACTTTCGCCAACCACCGTAGCGCCACGACGGGCAAGCCGTTGCCTCGGCTAGACTGACGCCCCGGCACTGCCGTGAGCTTGGCAGCACGCTGCAACAGCCACCACTGCACAAGAAGTCACTGCACCAAAAACCACCAGGAGAGCACATGCCGGCGATAGTCCTGATCGGCGCCCAATGGGGCGACGAGGGCAAAGGCAAAGCGACCGATTTGTTCGGCGAGCGACTTCAGTGGGTCGTTCGCTATCAAGGCGGCAACAACGCGGGCCACACGGTGGTGCTCCCCAGCGGCGACAAGTTCGCTCTGCACTTGATTCCGTCGGGCATCTTGACGCCGGGCGTGAAGAACGTGATCGGCAACGGCGTCGTAGTCGACCCCGGTGTGCTGCTGTCCGAACTGGCAGGGCTCGAAGAGCGCGGCGTCGATACCTCTGGCCTGCTGCTCAGTGCCGATGCGCACCTGATCATGCCGTACCACGTTGCCATCGACAAGGTAACCGAACGCTTTCTCGGTGCCAAGAAGATCGGCACGACGGGACGCGGTATCGGGCCTTGCTACCAGGACAAGTTCGCTCGAGTCGGCGTCCGTGCGGCCGACGTGCTCGACGAGAAAATACTCACGCAGAAGGTCGAGGCTGCACTCGAGTTCAAGAATCAGGTGCTGTCGAAAATCTACAACCGACGCGCACTCGACCCACAACAGGTGGTCGACGAGGTTCTCGAACAGGCAGAGGGCTTCAAACACCGAATCTCCGATACGCGACTCGAACTCAACCTTGCCCTCGAACGCGGTGAGACGATCCTGCTCGAGGGCTCGCAGGGCACGCTGCTCGACGTCGACCATGGCACCTACCCGTACGTGACGTCGTCGAATCCGACGGCAGGCGGCGCAGCGGTCGGGTCCGGCATCGGCCCCAACAAGATCACTACGGTGCTCGGCATCTTGAAGGCGTACACGACACGAGTCGGATCGGGCCCCTTCCCGACCGAGCTGTTCGACAACTTCGGCGAGTACCTCGCAGTGCAGGGCGGCGAGGTCGGTGTCACGACCGGGCGTGCGCGTCGCACCGGGTGGTTCGACGCGGTCATCGCCCGCTACGCAACGCGTGTGAACGGCATCACCGACTACTTCCTGACCAAACTGGATGTGCTCTCGAGTCTGGAGACCGTCCCGATCTGTGTTGCCTACGACGTCGACGGTGTGCGTCACGACGAAATGCCGATGACACAGACCGGTTTTCACCACGCCAAGCCGATCTACGAAGAGATGCCCGGATGGTCGGAAGACATCACCGGTGCTCGAAAGTTCGAGGATCTGCCGATCAACGCGCAGAACTACGTGCTTCGCCTCGAAGAACTGTCCAAGGCATACATCTCCTGCATCGGCGTCGGTCCAGGACGGGATGAAACCATCGTGCGTCGGGATATCCTCGGCTGACTTTTTTCAGTATTCGATTATCGGCCCCGGGAACTCAGGTTCCCGGGGCCGATTTTTTATTTCTGCGTGAAGGCATGAAAAAGACCGTCGGCTTACTTTGAAGGTAATTGCCGACAGCTAATTCTTTTCAGCGATGAATGTCTAGCATTCTCCCTATTTGGAGGGACTTATTCGTAAACGCTTTTTTTGTCGCCATTCGATCGCACTCGACGTGCGATCTTTTCCTGGTAAAGGGTAGTTAAACAATTCTTTGGACTTTTAAGTTTGCCTAGGTAATAAACCGGCTAGTCTTGACGACACATTGGAAACCGCACCCAGTTGCGTGGGCCAATCGAGGCCAAATAGACCCAATCCGGTCGCACCTATCTGGCCTACTCACTGGGCCACACCAGAGAAAGCAGAACAATATGAAAAAAGCAACCAAAGGCGCAGTAGCCGCAGGCGCCGCAGCTGTATTGCTGCTCGGCGGTTTGGGATCTTTCGCTCTGTGGAACGACAGCGAAGATATCGCCGGTGGAACGATCACATCGGGTGAATTGTCTTTGACCCAAGCGACGGCACCGGTGTGGACTCAGACGACAAGTGATGTGAATCCGGCAGGCGAAATCGCCGACATTTCGGCTTACCGAATCGTTCCGGGCGACATCATCACCTACTCGGCCAGCTACGGCATCTTGGCTGACGGTGACAACCTGTTGGCTGACCTGTCGGTCAATATCGCTGACATCGCCCCGGGCGCAGGCAATGCGGAGCTGGATGATGCTGTCGACGTCAGTATCGCTGCCACGTCCGGCACGACGACACTACCGACCAACGGCGACGTAGTTCGACTCACGTCGGGCGATCAAACGGTGAATCTCACCATTACATTCGACTTCGATAGCGCGACCGCAGGCCAGGTTGCGCAGAACCAGCAGTTGGACCTCGATGCCTTCACTCTCGTGCTCCAGCAGTCTCGGACATAGTTAGTCGAGTCTCGGGTTGAAGCACAGGCGCTACTGGGCGCTCGCAGCCGCGTCCGTCGTCGTGCTGGTCTTCGGATCAGCACAGACGACGGGCGCGTTGTGGCGTGATCAGGAAGTGGTTGCCGGTGGAACGGTCACTTCGGGCACTTTGGACATCAAGGTGGGTCCATCGGGTACCGAGGTGAACAACTACACCCTCGCGGCGTTGGGGGCGACTAATTTGAGGCCCAACGGGTTCTCGCAGGCACCGCTGTCGATTCGTAATGCAGGTAATCAGCCGTTCAACTACCGGTTGCAAGGTGCTTCGGTCAGTGGGGTGAACCCCATCCCGTTCAACTTGACCATCACCAAAGTTGTTGCAGCAGCCAACTGCGTGGTGAACGGCGGTGCGCCTACCGGTAGCACGACCGTTCTGTTCAACGGACCGGCATCCAATGCGCAAGTTCCAGTTGCTCCCGCCGCCAGATTGCTTGCACCCACAGCGAACGAGGTGTGGTGCTTTCGATTGGCGACGGTTTCTGAACCACCACAGAGCGCGACTTCGCAGGTCACGTTTTCGTTCAGGGCGGATCAGACATGAGTTCCGTCGATGACACCGATGTCATCCCGACTTTTTCGGCGGAGAAGGCTGACGAGAAGAGCGGGGTTCGGTGGTGGTTCAGCCGTATCGTTTCCTACACATTGTTGGCGGCGATGCTGTTGATTCTGGCTGTGACAGTGGTACTTCCGCGAGTCACGGGGGCGACCCCGTACACGATTCTCACCTCGTCGATGCGGCCTGCGTATCCGCCGGGCACCCTGGTGGTCGTGAAGCCGGTCGATCCACACGAGCTCGGAGTCGGTACCCCCATCACCTACCAATTTGCCTCAGGCTTGCCGGAGTTGGTGACGCACCGAATTGTGGCAATCCGACAGAGCGGTGCAGGTGAACTCACCTTCATCACCCGCGGGGACAACAACGGCTCCGACGACGAGAATCCGGTGCAGGTCGGCCAGATTCGCGGCAAACTCTGGTACGCAATTCCCTACATGGGCTATGTCAATAATTGGCTCAACGGTGAACAGCGGAAGATCACGGTGACGATCATCGTGATCGGGCTTGCGGGGTATGCGCTCTACATGTTCGGCAGCGCCGGAATGGAGCATCGCAACAAGCGGAAGGCATCTGGAGCGCCATGACACGTAACGTGTCGGTCTGCTGGGTCACCGGGCTCGCCACCTTGGCGTGCGTGCTGCTGATCGGCGCCGGCCCGAGCCGGCCCGTTCCGAGCGTCAGCTACAGCAGCGACGCGGAGTCGTGGACACGCACTCTTTCCGATCCGTTGTTCGACAACGATATTCGGTGGGTTCCAGGAGACAGGCGCAGCACGGAGCTTCACGTCTCGAACGACACGGACGACGATGGTCGCCTGGTTCTGTTCGTGGAGAGTCGGAACCCTGCCCTCCGAGAGATGTTGACATTGTCGGTCGAGGGCGGGGATCAGGCAGTGAGGTGCACGCACATTTCCGTACCCGCCCACGAAACACTCCTGGTCGAAACAACTCTCGAGTTGAATGTCGAGGCGAGTAATGAAACACAAAGTGCAACAGCGGGTATCGACCTCCTGGTCCAATGGGACAAAGAAGACGATGACGTATGTGTCGGGTGGGCGCTACGTAACCTGGTCGATGGACAGGAAGAGGCTCAGCCGTGATCGCGCGTAAGAGTGACGGGTTCGACCCGTCGGCCGCAATGCGGCGTGTCGGCCCCGCCCTCGTCAGTGCTCGGGCTCGTGCGATCATGTCGATCGGAATCGTTCTCGGTCTCGGTGCAGTGGGAACCCTGGCTGCATGGTCGGATACCTCGGTGGCGACGTCCGGGCAATTCGAGACGGGCACGATCGACATCAAGCTCGACGGGGTGGACAACAACCCGGCGTCGATCTCGACGGGACTGAAGAAGGCCGCAATGCTGCCCGGTGACGCGGTTTCCGCGTCGTTCGTCGTGCAGAACCAGGGCTCGGTCGTGTTCACCTACACAATTGGAGCCTCGATGACGGACGCACCCTTCGGGCAATTGCTGGTACTCGAGGCCTACGCCGGTACAACATGCACGGGCACCGTGCTCGGGACTCGAACCGGTCTCACTACCTCCACACAGCCGTTCGTGGTCAGTGGCACGACCCCACTGACACGTCCGAACGTGGCGGCAAAGGTTGGAGCGACACCAGGTGCGGACCCACTGTGCATTTCGGCCACGATGCCCTCGAGCGCGATCTTGCCGGGAACGGTGCGGACTGGAACGATCTCGCTCACTTTCACTGCGACGTCGACATGAGCGAGCCTGCAATGACACATGAGATCGACGGACCTTCCTCGAAGGTGTCCACCGCCCCCCGGCGTGTTCTGCGTGAAATCTTGCTAACGGTCGGCGCTATCAGCGGGCTGGTGTGCATCGGGATTGCGCTGGCTGCGGCAATTTTCGGTATCACGCCTCTGGTGTTTCGGTCCGGGTCGATGTCGCCGGCAATCGACACCGGCGCGCTTGCTTTTGCGAGAAGTACGCCGGCTACGGAACTCGAAGTCGGTGACGTCGTCTCGGTGACGAATGCGAGCGGGGACCGGGTAACTCACCGCATCGAATCCATCGAAGTCGTAACGGGTAACAGCGCTACTCTCGTACTCAAGGGTGACGCCAACACGGACGTCGATTCCGAGCCTTACGTAGTCAGCGAGGCGGATCGAATTCTGTTCAGTGTGAACAGGCTTGGGTACGTCGTCACCTGGTTGTCCGGGCCGGTCGCGGTCTTCGCCGGAGGCGTGCTTGTGGGTGTGCTGCTGATGGTTGCATGGCGCCCGGGTGGCCTGCAGCCGACGTCGAGAGTCGATCCAGAGGTGAACGATGAACCCGCCGAATAGATCACCTGTGCGCCGTGCGCTGGAATCGCTGACGAGTACTCGCGCTCGAATCCTTCTCACTCTCGGCATCGTTCTCGGGCTGGGCACGGTCGGCACGATGGCTGCGTGGACCGACAATTCGACGGCCACCTCCGGAACCTTCAGCACCGGAACCGTCAGCTTGCTGATCAACAACGTCAGTCCATACAACTTCACCAGCTTGACGCTTGCGAGCATGTTGCCCGGTGAAAGCAGGGCGGCAACCCTGCAGGTTCAGAACAAGGGCACGGTTCCGTTGAAATACAGCATGAGTGCGACGACGCCGGCGGGAAGTCCAGCGCTCACGGAATTCCTACAGATCACCATCTTCCCGGGCGCCTCGCCCACCAACACCACGACCAACGGGATGCGGACCGGGGGTTGCACGGGTACGCAGGTGGGGCAGGCGACGCTCGCAGCCGGTGCATCGGTCAACGTCATCACCACTGTCCGTGATCTTGCCGCGACCACCGGCGTGGACGATCTGTGTGTCATTGCCAAACTTTCCGCGACGGCACCGACCACGGTGCAGAACCAGACGCTGAGCGCGGTCACCTTCAACTTCTCCGCGACGACAGTGTGAGGTCGAGATGAGTATGCAAGCGAATCGAACAAGTCCGAGCCCGGCGCGGGGCGTCCGCAGGACTGCCCTGATATTTGCCGCGACCGTCGGTGCAGTTGTCGGATTCGCGGTCCTGGCGTCACTGATCTTCGGGGTCAAGGCACTCGTTTTCCAATCCGGTTCCATGTCGCCGACCATCGAGACCGGCGCACTCGGCTTCGCGCATTCCGTGCCTGCCGCCGATATTCGCCTCGGTGACGTGATCAGTGTCGACGGTGAGGGTGGTACTCGAATCACTCACCGTGTGGTCGGCATCGACGCCAGCTCCGGTGACGCCGCAGAAGTTCGGCTTCGGGGCGATGCCAACCAGCAAGCAGACCTCGTGCCGTACGCCATCACGTCCGCAGACCGAGTCTTCTTCCACGTGAACGGGTTGGGTTACGTTCTCGTCTGGCTCTCGAACCCGTTTGTCGCTGCGGCCGGCGTACTCGGTGCAGCTCTAGCGCTGTCGACGGCCGTTCGGCCGAACTGGCGACGACGGAACACTCACCTGCACAGTCGAGTTCGTGATGAGGCGTCGAATTCCGAACCGGCTATCCCCGCGCAGGGATCGACCAAGATTCTTTACCGCAGTCCTCTCGTTCTGACTTTGGTGCTCCTGACGGCCGTCAGCACCGCAGACGTTTCGGGCACCAGTGCCGCCCTCACCGCCACGGCAGCTGCGAAGAGCGGTGCGTTCGGTTCGAAGGCGGCCTTCGTACCGAGGATCAATACCCCTCTCAGCGGCGGCAGGCTCGTTGACTGTCAGGAGCCAGGCTTCTACGACATCCTTGTGAGTTGGACACACATCGGTGCGCCGTACACGTACAAAATAGCGCTGAGAACTATGAACAACCAGATCTACACGACGTTCAACGTGACTCCACCAGTAGGGGCTGCCGCAGGGGCCACGGTCACTGCCGGCTACGGGCCGTTTCCCAATACAAATGGACTTGCTTTCGACTTCAACCTCGAAGTACATACTGCGCTCCCCTCCTCCGGTGCGGTGTCATCCGCCTGGGCGGGAACGGTGATCCATCGTCCGGCATCAGGCACACGGGCCCGGTGCGGCAGAGCGAGCAGCACCGGAATTGTGCGGGACGTATCCGGGGACGATCCAGTTCCGGCGAACACCCCAGCAATGGCCGGGGCGCAGCGTCGGTCTCTCGATCCCGAGCGGACCAGCGAAGCCGCGCCGACGACTACTCCCGGTGCAGCGTCGACAACCGATCAGCCGTCGACGACCCAGCCGGCACCTGATGAGCCGTCAACGCCAGCGCCGTCCGCAACGGCCGCCCCCGGAGAGACGAGCATTACCTCGCCGGACTCGCCAGCACCGACCGTCCCACCGATAGCGCCTGCGCCGACGGAGGAGCCGCTCACCTCACCCGTCGGATCGTCGTCGGGCAATTACACGGCACAGGTCGTCCAGTCGGCTACCGGACCCAGCGCCGTGATCAGGAACGGGGATACCGAGGTGTACCGCACCGGTGTCTCGGCCGAGGACGTGGTGGGATGGGTGCCGGGCACCGATGTGCTGCAGATCGTGACAGAGAGCGGCACGTGGACGGTCTCCAACTCCGCTGGCGTCTGGGTCAAGACTGCGGTCGTACCGCCCCCGGCAGCGCCGCCCGTGCCCGCGCCGGGTCAGGCACCGTTGGAACAGGAGCCGGAAGAGCCCGTTCCTTCTACCGAATCTGGGCCTGCCTAGAGATCGCCCGGTGGGGCTGCAGGGCATCCAACAGTGAGCGACTCGCTAGGTAGAAAAACGAATATCTTCGATTCGACTTCCCGGAACGTTGAAAAGGGGGGACAATAGTGGGCAATTAATGCGACGGAAGGTCGGTCGATGCCCACTACATACTGCGGTCTCGAAGTTTTCGGATATCAATTCGATCGCTTTGCCTACGAGCACCCGTGGATCGGCGAGCAGGTCGGCGATTTCATGCTCGGTCCAGGTGGCGGAGGAATGCTCGAATACCGGAATGCGACGGTGTTCGCACTCCCCGAGGGCGGCGCCCACGAAGTGCACGGGGAGATACTTGCCTTCTATCTGAAGCACAGCGGACCGTACGGCTCGCTGGGTTACCCGATCAGCAACGAAAAGCCCACGCCCACGGGTTACGGGCGCTACAACCTGTTCGAGCGCGGATCGATCGGTTGGATGCCCGAGACGGGAGCCTTCATCATCGGTGGCCGAAGCGAAGGCGACGCGACGGCACCGGGTTCCGAGGCAGGTAATGCGCCTTCTGCCGACTTACCCGCGGATTCGATCTCCATTCCTGCCTGAAAGATACCGCTGGATTCTTTTCCTGTGGTAATTCAAGCCCGACGGATTGATTCATCGAATTCGAATGAATAAGAAACTTGCGGAATTGATTACCTGAACATTTATTGAATCTGCACTTACACGCAACTCTTCTCGCTCGAGCGCGGTCAAAAAAGTGTCGGCTCCCCGAACCCCGCAACACCCTCGATCGACAGAATCTTCTCCTTGGTGCTCGCCCCGCCCGGTGCGGAGAATCCGCCCATCTCGCGCCCAGCGCCGAGGACGCGGTGGCACGGGATGATGATCGGAACCGGGTTACGGCCCAGCGCTCCGCCCACTGCCTGCGCGGCACCTGGCTGCCCGAGCCGAGCAGCGAGCGCCCCATACGTCATCGTCGACCGAAGCGGTATGGCCCGCGTGACGCTGTAGACCGCACCGTCGAACTCCGAGACGTCGAGGACTACCGGAATTGCAGAAAGATCGACGCGCTTGCCGTCGAGGAGTGCAGTGATCAGTTCGACGGCCTCTCGGGCCGCACCCAGTGGAACTGCCGGTTCACCGCCGAAGCCATGCAGATACTCCGACAGTGCGTCGCCCGATTCCGGTAATCCGACGGCGGTGATACCGGCGTCGGACCAGGCCAGGCCACACCTCCCGAGAGCGGTATCGAAGAGTACGTAGGGCACCCCTCCAGTATGAACCAGTCCACTGGATGGGTCATTGGATTTGATTCCGAATGCCAGTGGGCGAATACTCGAGCGATGGCTACGAGGGTTCTCCATGCGACATCGCTGGCACGCGATCTAGGACGCTGGCGCACCGATGCCGATGACGGGTCCAGTAGGCGTCGGACGTCCCGGCCGACGTACCGGGCGCTCGCCGACGGCGTCCGACTCCTCATTCACGACGGGCGGATCCCGTTGGGGGTGGGTCTGCCGAGTGAGCGGGACCTCTCCGCTGCGCTCGAGCTGAGCCGTACCACGATCACCTCTTCGTACGCAGTCCTTCGCGAGGAGGGCTACCTCATCAGCAAGCAGGGCGCGCGCAGCACGGTCGCCCTTCCCGACGCGGCGCGCCCCAACGGCATACTCCTCCAGACGAGGTCGTCGAGCGGGCCGGTGGTGGACATGAGCCACGCTGCGATGGCGGCCCCGACCGAGGCGATGCTGGCGGCGTACGGCTCTGCGCTGCAAGCACTTCCAACGTACTTGTCCACGCACGGCATGGAGCCGATCGGCCTCGCAGTGCTACGTGAGGCAATCGCTCGACGGTTCACCGAGCGGGGCCTCGCGACCACCCCCGATCAGATCATGGTCACCTCTGGAGCGCAGCAGGCCCTGGGGTTGTTGTTGGGCACGTTGACCTCGCCGGGTGATCGCGTGCTGATCGATCATCCGACGTACCCCAACGCGCTCGAGGCGATCCGGCGCATCGGCGCGCGACCGGTCCCGGTGCCGATCCGCCCTGACGACGACGCGTGGGATCTGGAAGGTATCCGCAGTGCGGCCAGACAGACCGCGGCGAAAGTCGCGTACATGATCCTGGACTTCCACAATCCGACGGGAAGGTGCTTGGACGCCGATGGCCGCGCTGAACTCGCGCGGATCGCCCGCGACACGTCGATGACACTGATCGTCGACGAGACGATGGTGGATCTGTGGCTCGACAGCCCACCGCCGCCACCGGTCGCGTCGTTCGGTCGGGTGTCCGGGACCGATATCGTCACCATCGGTTCGGCGTCGAAGTCGTATTGGGGTGGTCTGCGCATCGGATGGATCAGAGCAAATCCGTCGTTGATCAGTCAGCTCGCGGGCTCGCGGGCCGCGCACGATCTGGGTACCTCGATCATGGATCAGCTGGCTGCAGGGTTTCTACTCGAGGACGCGGATGCGATTCTCGAGACCAGAAGGACGCAACTGCGGGAGCGTCGTAGGGTCTTGGAAGATGCTATCGCCGAACATCTTCCGGCCTGGCGTTACCGGCGTTCGACGGGTGGGATGTCGCTGTGGTTGCAGATTCCCGCGCCCGTATCGAGTGCATTGGCCGCGACTGCGCCTGCGTTCGGGGCGGTACTGGCAGCCGGTCCGCGTTTCGGCGTCGAGGGTGCGTTCGAGCGCTTCCTTCGGATGCCGTACACACGCGAACCCGCCGAGCTCGCCGCAGCGGTCACAGCCACTGCGGCGGCGTACCGGGCGTTGGCCCCCACTGTCGAGGGTCAACAACCGGCGCTCGTCTTCTGAACGAAAAAGGCTCAGCGCCAGAGTGTCTCGACGTCTGCTGCGGTCGTCGGGGGAGCGGTCGGGGTGCCGTTCGGGGTACGTGAGAAACGCGGTGCCGGGCGGTGTTGAGTGACGCCGTCGACCTCGATGAGCGTGCCGCGATCTTTCAGATGCCGTTGCTCGGGAGCTTCGGCGAACGTCAGGACCGGGGACACGCACGCGTCTGTGCCGTCGAAAATTGCAGCCCACTCGTCGCGGGTCTTGGATTTGAAGGTGGCAGTGAAAAGTTCGGCCATCTCGGGCCAGCGGTCACGCTCACCTTGGCCTGGAGTTGTCGCCGGATCCAGCTGCAGCAGTGTGAGCATCTCGGCGAAGAACTGCGGTTCCAGCGCGCCGACGGCCATGTACTTTCCGTCGGAAGTCTCGTAGGTGTCGTAAAAGGGAAATCCGGTGTCGAGCATGTTGACTCCGCGCTCGTCCGACCAGGCGCCGATGCCGCGTAGGCCCCAGATCATGTGTGAGAGTGCGGCGGTGCCGTCGACCATCGCAGCGTCGACGACCTGGCCCTTGCCTGAAGTCTGGCGTTCGAACAGTGCAGCCAGAATGCCGAAGATCAAGAACATCGACCCGCCGCCGAAATCACCGACCATGTTCAACGGTGGCACCGGGCGCTCACCCTTGCGCCCGATTGCATTCAGAACACCGGTGACGGAGATGTAGTTGATGTCGTGGCCGGCGGCCGCGGACCACGGACCTTCCTGTCCCCATCCGGTCATTCGGCCGTAGACGAGACGTGGGTTGCGGGCGAGGACATCCTCCGGGCCAAGGCCGAGTCGCTCGGTGACGCCGGGACGGAAGCCTTCGATCAGGACGTCGGCACGCTCGAGCAGGCCGAGGACTTTCTCGATGTCGGCCGGGTCCTTGAGGTTTGCTTCGACGATCGTTCGGCTACGGAGTTGCTGATCGTGTTCGGCGATCTGCCCGGCGCGTTGCACTCGGACGACGTCGGCACCGAGATCTGCCAACAGCAGCGCCGCGTGCGGCCCCGGTCCGATTCCAGCAAGTTCTACGACGCGAAGCCCCGTGAGTGGTCCACCGCTACTCGACACATTTCCTCGTTCCGATCAGGTCGGCTCGTTCGGCAGGCCGACTGGGTGTCTGGAGGTTAACTTGTGCTTGGACGTCAAAGTAGTCGGGGTATGGATAATGGGCAGGTGAGCGCGGCAATGGAATCTGGACGGATCGGCACACCTCTTACCTCGGGTGCGACGCGGGTGATGCTGCTCGGAGCAGGTGAGCTGGGTAAAGAAGTCATCATCGCGTTCCAGCGTCTCGGCGTCGAGGTGATTGCCGTCGATCGTTACGACAACGCTCCAGGCCATCAGGTAGCCCACCACTGTTTCACCATCGACATGAGCGATCCAGAACAGTTACTGTCCCTGATCGACGCCCAGCAACCGGACTTCGTGGTTCCCGAGATCGAGGCCATCGCCACCGATGCTCTCGCCGAGGTGGAGCAGCGTGGCCGCACGGTCGTCATCCCGACAGCTCGCGCAACACAGTTGACGATGAACCGCGAAGGAATTCGTAGGCTCGCAGCCGAAGAGTTGCAACTACCCACTTCGCCTTTCGCTTTCGCGGATTCACTCGACGAGGCGCGTAAGGCATTGTCCACCATCGGTTTTCCTTCGGTGATCAAGCCGGTGATGTCCTCCTCGGGTAAGGGCCAATCGGTAGTGCACGGCCCCGAGGACGTCGAACAGGCTTGGGAGTACGCGCTGAAGGGTGGCCGCGTCGACCTCGGTCGCGTCATTGTCGAAGGGTTCGTCGATTTCGACTACGAGATAACACTTCTGACCGTCCGTTCGGTTGCGGGAACAGATTTCTGCGAGCCGATCGGTCATCTGCAGGAAGCGGGGGACTACGTCGAATCCTGGCAACCCCAGCCGATGTCCGACACTGCCCTGGCACGAGCGAAAAACGTCGCCGACCGGATCACCACTGCGCTCGGTGGGCGCGGAGTCTTCGGTGTCGAACTGTTCGTCAAGGGGGACGATGTCTACTTCTCCGAGGTAAGCCCTCGCCCACACGACACCGGCCTGGTCACCCTGCGCACCCAACGCTTCTCGGAATTCGAACTGCACGCCCGTGCGATCCTCGGACTGCCCGTGGATACGACGCTCCTTTCGCCCGGCGCATCCGCGGTGATCTACGGCGGAGTCGACGCGAGAGGAATCAGCTTCGAAGGCGTCGCGGACGCGCTGGCCGTGCCGGAAACCGATCTTCGCTTGTTCGGCAAGCCGGAGAGCTTCGTGCGCAGACGGATGGGTGTTGCGGTGTCGACAGCGGCGGACATAGCGACCGCCCGGTCCAGGGCCGTCGAAGCCGCAGGAAAGGTTCACCCGGTCACGTGAGCGGCTACGCGGAAGTACTCGTGGGACTGGTTATTGCAGTGGGCTTGATCGGAGTCGTCGTTCCGATCCTGCCCGGAACGATCCTGATCTTCGCGGCGATCGGGCTGTGGGCGCTGTTGACCGGCGGTAGCGCAGCGTGGACGGCGTTCGGTATCGCGACGGTCTTGCTCGTGGTCAGCGGTGTCGTCAAGTACACCTGGCCCGGGAGGCGGATGCGCGACGCCGGTGTTCCCACGCGCTCGTTGATCCTCGGTGGATTGCTCGGCATCGTCGGCTTTTTCGTCATCCCGGTGGTCGGGCTGTTCGTCGGATTCGTGCTCGGCGTCTATGCCGCCGAACTTCCTCGGCATCGAAGTCATTCCGCCGCATGGCAATCCACGATCCATGCAACCAAAGCTGCGGGGTTGTCGATACTCGTCGAACTGTTGGGCGCCCTGCTGGCAAGCGCGGTCTGGCTTTCCGCCGTCTTCGCATTCTGAAGTGTCGGTCAGGTGACGCGATACCAGGCGCGCGCGTTGCCGTCGAGAACTGCGGGTAGGTCGCCACCGACCGCTTCGGCGATGAGGTTCAGATCGGATTCGAGGAACGGACGCGGTGCGCGCGTGCCGGGCAGATCGGTTCCGAACATCAGCGCCGTCGGATCGACATCGTGAATCCGACGCATGGTCTCCACGATGTCGAGATCCACTCTGCCGAAGCCTGTTGCTTTGACGCGCGCTCCTCGGTCCACCAGGTTGAGCAGGTACGACAAGCCTTTGGACGACATGCCGAGGTGGTCGATACTGACAGCGGGCAGCTTCGCCAGAATCGGTTCGAGCGAGAGAAGCATGGACGCATCGACGTACAGTTCGGCAGGCCATCCGACGAGGTCGAATGCGCGCCGCGCCTGCGTGGTCAGGGTTTGTATGTCGGTAGCGCCGCGCCGGAGATTCAACCGTAGAGCACGTACTCCGGCATCGTCGAGCGCGAGGATGTCCTCGTCGGTGGCGTCGGGCGAGAGTTGAATCACCCCGACCCAGCCGCGGCCCAACGCAGCCAGTGCGGCAACCATGAAAGTCTGATCGCTGCCCTGAAACGATGCGCTGACCACGGCACCACCGGTGATGCCGAGTCCGTCGATTCGGGCCGTGTAGTCGGCGATGGTGAACGGCTCCGGGACGAATCCGTTGTTTTCGACAAGGGGGTAGGCGGGATCGATGATGTGAAAGTGAGCGTCGAACACGCCTCACAGCATGACAGGTGTGTGTTTCGATGGCGTTCATGAAACCTGAAGTCACAGTTGTCCTCGAGAACTACACGTACTTGGAGTGTCCGCGCTGGCACTCCGGCCGTATCTGGGTATCGGACTTCTACAGCCAGCAGGTGATCTCTGCCGAGGCGGACGGCTCCGATGTCCGCATCGAGGCAGAGGTCCCGCAGCAGCCGTCCGGGCTGGGGTGGCTTCCCGACGGCAGGTTGCTCGTGGTGTCGATGCGCGATCAGAAGATTCTGCGGCGTGAGGACGACGGAAGCCTCGTCGTGCATGCCGATCTGTCTTCGTACGTCGGCGCCAACCTCAACGACATGCTGGTCGACGCCGGCGGCCGTGCGTATGTCGGTAACTTCGGCTTCGATTTGATGAACCTCGCGACGCCCGCGACGGCGAATCTACTGCGGGTCGATCCCGATGGCTCCGTCCACGTCGCAGCGAAAGATCTGTACTTTCCCAACGGGATGGCCATGACGGAGGACGGGGACCTGCTCGTCGACGAGACGATAGGCAACCGCGTGAGTGCGTTCGCGGTTCATCCCGATGGATCGCTCGGGGAGCGGCGTGACTGGGTGAAGTTCGCCGAACTCCCCGACATGGGCGACGTGACTGCCGCACTCGGGCAGCTGGTCGTAGCCGCCGACGGGTGCTGTATCGACACCGACGGAACGCTGTGGGTAGCCGACGCGCTCGGGCAACGTGTGGTTCACCTCGCGCACGGCAAAGGCATCATCGATCAGCTCGACTTCGATACCGGTGTCTTCGCATGCGGACTCGGTGGGGACGACGGCCGCACATTGTTCGTCTGCGCCGCCCCCGACTTCAACGAACATCAGCGCAAGGTGGAGACGGCAGGAAAACTGCTGGCAGTTCAGATATAGAGGCTGTGCGCATGTGAGTGGAAATACGTCCTTCAGGCGTATTTCCACTCACATGCCGCTAGGCCTTGTCCGGCTCGGACGCCTTCAGCATGTCCTCACGTTCGACGACTTTGACGCGTTCGCGGCCTTCTGTTTCGCCGAGGCTGCGTTCGTGGGCGTCGAGGCGGTACCAG
>NZ_MKKX01000016.1 GCF_002091985.1 Rhodococcus sp. 1163 | reverse complement strand
ACATGCAGGAGCGCGCTGTTCTTACGCGCCAGGCCGTCATCTTGGGAGCTGCCACGAGCTTCGAAAAGTTCGGCTACTCCGCCAGCCTGGGCACCATCCTGCAGCACGCCGGTGTGAGCAAAGGTGCGATGTATTTCCACTTCGCGTCTAAGGAAGAGCTCGCGCACGCGGTCATCGAAGCGCAACACGCTATGGCCATGGAAGGCAACCGACTGGTGGGCACTCAGTCCGACACCGCGATCGAGATGCTGGTGCTGGTGTCCCAAGAGATGGCGCGGCAGCTCGTAACCGAGCCCATCGCGCGAGGCGGCATGCGCTTGACGATGGAAATCGGGAGCATCCAGGGTCCGATAGAAAAACCGTACTTGGACTGGATCGACGCCATCAAAGAGATTGCGCTGCAAGCAGCCGAGGACGGCGACATCGTCGAGGGCACCGACATCGACGCGCTGGCCCGGTTCATCGTGGGCTCGTTCACCGGAGTGCAGATTCTCTCGGAGATGTTGACCGGCAGAACCGACCTGTACGAGCGGTTGAACCAGATGTGGAACCTGGTGTTGCCGACCATTGTTCACAAGAGCATATTGGCTCACGTAATGAGATTGGCCGCGCTTACACCCCGTAAATCGGAAGCGGCGAGCGCCTGACACAGTCGATGCCACGCGGCGGATATCACCGCGTGGGTAGTCGGCGATGAAATTTTCCATTGCATGAAACTGGGAGTGAGACGATGACGAATCGGTGGGCGGGCAGGTCTGTGGTGATCACCGGTGGTGGGACAGGTATTGGCCGCGGCATCGCCGAGGCCTACGCACGCGAAGGTGCGAGCGTGTTGATCGCCGAGATCGACGGAGAGTTGGGTGAACGAGCCGCGGAGCAGTTGCGCGGGCAGTACAACGGGCGGGTCGAGTTCGTGCGCACCGACGTGACAGACCGGCAGCAAGTGCACGACATGGTCGGAGCCGCCGTCTCGAACTTCGGCCGGGTGGATGTGTTGATCAACAATGCGTGGGGCGGGATCCCCTACGCACGTCTGGAGAAGACACCGGAGGAGTCGGTACGCGCCGGATTCGACATGGGAGTGATGGCTGCGTTCTGGGCGATGCAGTCTGCGTTTCCCGAACTGAAGAAGCACGGAACCGGCCGGGTAATCAACATCGCCTCGCTCAATGGCGTGAACGCCCACATGTACTCAGTCGCCTACAACATGGCGAAAGAAGCTCTACGCACACTCACTCGCACAGCTGCGCGGGAATGGGCTCAGCATCAAATTTGCTGCAACATAATTTGTCCTGGCGCCAAGAGCGCGGCGTTCGAGCGGATGGAGGCCGCAAGTCCGGAGAATGCGGCGGCGATGGCCAGCGCGAATCCGATGGGACGCATGGGCGACCCGTTGGAGGATATCGGGCCAGTGGCTCTCTTCCTGGGCAGCGATGATTGCCGGTACATGACGGGCAACACCCTCTTCGTCGACGGTGGGAGCCATATCAACGGCGTGCAGTGGGCGCCGAACGTCGACTGACAACCCCGCGCTCACCGATACTGCGGGACGGATATCAGGCTCGTCGCTGCCCGTCCGGTCGATACCGCGCTCCTCTGACACGAAACCGATAGCGGACATCGCGACAGGTGCCGGGAACGGACGACTAACTCGAGTGTCGGGCGAGGAACTGGGCCCCACCGCTCACCTCGAACTGTGGTACTCCAGCATGCCCGCCCATGTTCGCGTGCAACGTCTTCTCTTCGGAGCCGAAGGCGTCGAACAGATCCAAAGCGGCCTGCCGGTCGTTCCCTTCGTCGTCCCACTGCAGGAGAACCTGTAGCGGAATGGTGACCTGACGGGCCTCGTCGAACATGGCGGCGGGCACGAAGCTACCCGCGAACAACACGGCGGCAGTGATACGGGGCTCGACCACCGCCAACCGGATACCGATGGCTATCGGTCCTCCCGAGAACCCGACCGGTCCGCGGACTTCAGGTAGCGCAAGGAGAGCGTCCAAAGCGGCCTGCCATTCCGGGACTGCCTTGTCCACCAGCGGAAGTACGAGCCGATCGACGATCTCGTCGACCGGCTCACCGGTTGCCAGCGCCCGCCGCAGATCGCTGCGGGCCTGCTCCGCGGCGGCGGAACGGGGCCGCTCACCGCCGCCAGGAAGCTCGATGGCGGCCGCGGCGAAGCCGTGCTCCAAAACTGACGCCCGGGCCCGCCCTACCAACCGGGAGTGCATTGCGTGCAGTCCTCCAGGGTGGCCGAGTAAAACCAGCGGCACCGGTACGGATGCAGACTCGGGGGTCCACAGAATGCCGGGGATCCCGTCGAGAGTGAACGCGCGCTCGACAACGCCGTCGTCATGCTGTGCAGAAGTGAATTTCATGGTCGTGCCTTTCGAGAGTGCTCGTGAACGGCGCTCCCGGACGATCTTTTCGTCCGACCGTGATGAAAGGAAGAAGCACCCATGTCGTTACAGCGTTCACAGGTACCACCTCCTTGTTCTCGTGCACGGTCTCCGGCAACGTAGCAGGGCCGATCGGGATCCAACAACGTATTTTCTGGCAACTCAATAGCCTGGGTCCACCAGAAGCAGAAGGCATGTGAGATGGGGCGATGAGTTTCGATCGCGGTGGCAGTCTGAACGGCATGACCCGAACTACCGCACACGCGTCGATCTCCCTTGACGGCTTCGTCGCCGGCCCTGATCAGGACAAGGACAACCCGTTGGGTGTCGGAGGCCTCCAACTGCACACATGGCATATCGGTGAGGCCACGAACGAGGCTGATGCCGCGCTCACCGCTGAACTACTGCGGCCCCGTGGAGCATTCATCATGGGCCGTAACATGTTTGGCCCCGTCCGGGGCGAATGGGATGAGGACTGGAGCGGGTGGTGGGGTGACAATCCCCCGTACCACGCACCGGTGTTCGTCCTCACCCACTACCAACACGAACCGATCGAGATGGCGGGTGGCACTACTTTTCACTTCGTGACCGATGGTTTCGATTCCGCCTATGCCCAGGCCCAGGCCGTGGCCTGCGAAAACGACATCTCCATCGCCGGCGGAGCGTCGACCGTTCGTCAAGCCCTCGCCGCCGGCGTGATCGACGAACTCGTCCTCGACATCACACCAATCCTGCTCGGAAGCGGTGAATCACCGTTCGAAGGCCTGACAAACTTGAGCCTCGAACCAATTGAAGCGATTCATTCTCCGCTGACGACGCACGTGCGGTATCGCGTGAAGCACTGACATGGGACGTCGCCGACGGCTCAGAATTCGGCCGACGCCCGGATGCTCAGGGGGCGACGTCGCCGACCCCGGTGAACCCGTATTGCTCGTGGGGTCCGATGACCGCCACCTCGAAAAGTCCTGCGCCAGTGCGGGAGACGCCGTCCTCGATGATGGTGAATCGCGCGAGATTGTCGACAGGGCTGAACATCTTCTTCCAGGGCTCGATCTCGGAGACCTTCTCGCGAAACCCCTGGACCACCAGCTCGCCCTGCCACATTCCGTGGCGCCAATCTTGCTCGAGGCCGTACCCGGTGCCGACCCCCAGGTAGTGCGGAAGCACTGGTTCGCAGGTCACGGTGAGGACGTGGTCCGGCTTGCCGGGCGAACCCGGTCTACGGAAGTACAGTGTCCCGGTCTCGACCTCGCGGGTACCCGGAACGAAGCTCAGCTCGTGATCCGGTCGGCCCAGCCACTCCCGGTCACGAGTTCGATCGGCGAAGACCCGAGTCGAGTCCTCGACGATGCGCCGCCCGTGCCTGTCCTCCTGAATGACCGTGACAATGGTGAAGTCTCCGAACTGCATGATCGAGTAGATCCAAAAGAAGTTCTGCTCGGCGGCGATCGCCGGATCGCCCTTGCGTCCAGGTGGTTCCGCCTCGCCCACTGGCCGTACGCCCCAGGAACGGTCACGGTTGCCGCGCCACGTGTCCGGCGTGACGGGGATTGCCTCGCCGTCGAGCGTCAGTGTCCCAGCCCACGTCCCGGTTTGGACGAACCGCTGGGTGTCGAAGGTGACCCGCTCGAGTTGCCGGTGGAAATGCCTCGCCTCGAGGTTCGCCGGCACGTCGGACTCGAATTCGAGATCGAAACTGAGGTCGGGAGCCTCCAGGCTCGGTTCGAGAACGACTCGCAGACGGTGCAATCCTTCGATTATCTCGATCCGTAACGGTCCGACGGACAGATCCATGCGGTCCTCCCCTAGCGCTCGGGAAGCTCGAAACACGACGTGATCATCTCCGCGTCGTAGGACCGCAAACCCGTCGCACACACCGAGATTGGGATACTGACCTAGTCCGATGATGAGGAACAGTGGATCAGCCCCGTCGACCCCGGCGTGACAATTGAAGTAGTAACGGTCGTAGAAATTGCGGTCCGAGGTGCCGACATGTCGGATGGGCTCGGCGATCTGGTGGACTGGGTAGTCGTCCAGCGGAGACAGAGTCATGACGCAGCTCCCGCCGTGACGCCGGCCCAGTAGGTGCCGTCCAGCATGGCTTCGAGACTCGCTCGGTGCATGATCATGTCATCTGGGTTCTCCGGTAGCTGAGCTTGGCCGAAAGCGACGGCACGGCGTTGCACTCGGAACATGATGACGGCGTGACGAACAGCCGCGTACAGCGTGTAGAAGTCCAGATCGGCCGGTCGGTGCCCGGTCAGCTCCCGATACGTGTCGGCGACGTCTTCGCGGCGGAGAAGGTCGGGTAGCCCGGGGAGCCCGGCCATCGTGGCGAGATCCTCGAAAAACCTGTGTAAGTTGATCATCCAGCCGAGATCCAACTCGCGCGGTCCGAGCGTGGCCATCTCCCAATCGAGTACCGCTGCAGGCTCGAAGTCCTGGTAGATGACGTTGCCTATGCGGGAGTCGCCCCAACACAGCACCGCCGGTCGGTCGTCGGTGGGCAGGTTCGCCTCGATCCAGTCGAGTCCGCGTTCGATCAGCGGAGACCGTGGTCCGTCAGCGGTGGCCCACTCGTAGTAGCGCCGTTGACCCGCGACATGCGCGCGCAGCGCCGTCTCCCCGGTGGGTTCGTCGTCGCCGTCGGTACATCTCAAACTCGGGCATACGCGGTGGGGCTCGGCGATGGCATGCAGGTCGACGAGAACCTGGATAGAGGAAAGTTGGAGTCGGGAACGTTCTTCGACCGTCCCCTCGGACAGCCAGGATCCGAAGTTGTACGGCATCACGTCGGGAGGGACGTCGCCCTTGACCCGCTCCATGACGAAGAACTCTCCACCGAGGACCTCGGGCGAGGACTCCGACCAGTAGACACGGGGAATCGGCACCGACGTGCGTTCCGCAACCGCTCGCATGACATGGAACTGCTGGTCCAAATTGTAGGTCGGGAAGATCGGCACCCCGACGACGGCAGGTGCGATCCTCGCAACCAGAAGGTGCTCCGAGCGGCACCCGTCCTCGGTCCACACAGCATCGAACAGCACCGTCTCGTTGGACATCCCTGTACCGGCCGGAATTTCGGTCGAGGTCACCTCCGGCTGGGATTCGGCGTCGAGAACTGTGACCAGCCACCGCTCGAGTCGCGCCCGCAAGACAGCAGGATCGCTGCGGGACTCACCTGGTCGGGCGAGCTCGGCAAAGTCGGGATCTGCTCCCCTGGATTCTGAAGTCATAACCACTCCTAGTGGCTTGGGAGACACCGATGGCACGCGCTAGTCGTTACACTTTGTATCGACTGAAGCCGTGACAGAATGTAACGGACGTCACACCGAAACCACAAGGGGCCCGTAGAAGATGCCGAAGGAACCCGAGGCCCAGCATCGGCTCGGCCCACAGCGGAACCCGACGATCGACGCAGCCGTGCTGGATGCCACCCGACAATTGCTGACAGAGAAGGGATATGCCGCCACCACGATCGAGGCGATAGCAGCCCTCGCGGGCGTCGGACGCCCTGCCATCTATCGGCGTTGGCCATCGAAGGCCCACATAGTCAACGAGGCCGTCTACCCCGTTCTGGACACGGATCTGGGCGCCGACATCGACTCGACACTCGGCGTCACCGGCACGATGGCCGACCAGGTCCACGCCTTGGTGCAGGGCGCGGTCACACTTTTCGCCTCTCCTGCCACCCGGGCAGCAGCCCCCGGGCTGATGAGCGAGGTACGTACCGACGGAGCGTTACGTGAAGTGTTGGTCGTACGCCAGCTCGCAGGAGTGCGAGCGGAACTGGAGCGCCGACTGGTCGCAGCCCGCGAACAGGGCGAAATTCGTGCAGGTGTCGACGTGGACACTCTCCTCGACATCCTCGCGGGTGCCGCGATCTTCGCGATGTCGGTCCGCGATATCGACGATCCTGGGCCGGTCGCCGACGCTTTGGCCGACATCGTCCTGCACGGCATCCTCCCCACCGAGCAGTCGGAGGGCGATGCGCGGACCACCGAATAGCACCGGTCAGGCTCTTGTATTCACCACAACGGCCGGAGCCGTCCCGGTACAGCCAGGGTTGCGAGCGTCTCCCCCATCTGCATCAGTTGTTCGGCACCAACAGCGGATTCCCATTGCCGGTAGACAGCGAGAGCGCACTCTTCTGCGGCTCTCGTGGCCCGTATCCCTTTGGGTGTCAACATGATCAACGTCGATCGCTTGTCCCGGGGATTCTCGACGCGCTCCAGATAGCTCGACTCGACGAGTTGGTCGGTCATTTGACTTGCTGCTTGCTTGGTCACTCCGAGATGTGCGGCTATCTCGCTCGTGGTGCATCCGGCCCCGGATACGCGAGCGAAGAGGAATCCATGAGCGGGCCGGAGGTCGTCGAATCCGCGGGTCGACATGCCGGACTGTATGCCGTCCGCGAGGACGTGGGCACACGACAACAGGGAGAACGGAAGCTGCGCGGAATTCACCCTTGACAGTGTAGACAAGTTGCTTGACCATTGTAGTCAAGCAAATTGTCTAACTCGGGAGCATGTCATGCCAACGATCACCTCGAGCGCTACACGTCGGTTCGAACTTCACGGTTCCGTATTCACCTCCTACGTTTCACCCACGACCTCCGCGAGCACCGAGTTGTGCGGCTGGATGCTCGATGTCGCACCGCATACCCCCGGTGCCGAACACACCGTGTCGAACGAAGAAGTGCTTCTCGTACTGAGCGGACTGTTGACAGTCCATATAGATGGTGTTGCAACAGTTCTCGGCCCGGGTGACGTCGCGCAGGTGCCGGCGAAGAGCAGTTTTCGCGTGCAGACAGAAATCGACTCGGCGCGAGTGTGGGTAGCCACCACGGTGGGCATGTCTGCCGAGCTACCCGATGGCTCGACTCTGACACCACCCTGGGCCCGATAAGCGATCTCGATGAACGATGCGGGTTCGAGTTCCTCCGCGCGATCGAGGTTCTGTAGCGTGATCGACGTGAATTATTCTCGCGCAACCAAATCCGGCATACTCGTGGCCTGCGCCGCGTCGCTCGCTGTGGTGCTCGCAGCATGCGGCTCCGATTCGACTACCTCATCGGTCAGCGAATCTGCACCTGCATCCACCACCTGCCCGGCCCAAACGCCCGAGGCCGGCACCACACCCGAATGGACGCTTCCCGGATCCACCGGCAGCGTGGCAGTTGCCGGATCAACCGATACGACGGCTCCCCTCGTCGAGGTCACCACACCGTTCGCTGTGACCGAGACCCAGGTACACACGCTGCAGACCGGTGACGGACCTGTTGTGGCCGACGACGCGACGGTCTCGGTCTGCTACATGGGGGTCAACGGCCGCGACGGTTCGGTCTTCGACAGCAGCTACGAACGTGGCGCACCGGTCGAGTTCCCGCTTGCCCGAGTCGTACCAGGCTTTCAGAAGGCGATCGCCGGGCAGACCGTCGGGTCGAAGGTAGCTGTCGCGATGACATCCGCCGACGGGTACCCCAGTGGTCAGTCGTCCGCTGGCATCGAGCAAGGCGACACCTTGGTCTTCGCGATCGAGATCATCGACGTCTCGGGCTGATACACCGAATCCTCTGATGAACGGGGCCGGTAGCAAGGCCCTTTTCGACCTTTACCGAGCCGCTTGGACCGTGCAGCAGCTTCCCTTCCCTTTTCAACATATAGCGCACCCGGGGGCTTGTGGCAAGACCCCGGGTGCAGCGCAGAATTACCGGCTGAAGCCGAAAGCTGCGGAAAGGGAGGGAAACTCATGCATCTACCTGTACCCGATTTACCACCGATTTCGAACCCATCGCGATTCGAGCAATGGGAGACGGCGGCGTGATCCCCACCACCGACAGTGCCTTCGATCTCTCGGATCGACTCATCGCCAAAGCCCACCCCGCGTTGATCTTGGACGACGAGCAACATTTCGCTGCGATCGCGACAAGCCTCTCGAAATCTATCGCCGACTTGACCGACCGACTCGATTCCGTCCGCAAGGAGACCGGCCGGATGGGCCAGGAACTGATGGAACGCGATTTCGAAATCCACCGACTCACTGCTCGCCTTCGGTCTCTACGCCGATTCGGCTTGGACCTATGTCTCGGCCATGTCGTCGATGCAGAAACACACGAGTCGTCGTACATCGGCAGGCTAGGACTTCTGGACACGGCGGGAAATCAACTCCTCGTCGACTGGCGCTCCCCTTCAGCCGAGCCTTACTTCGGCGCAACACAGGCCAACCCGATGGGGCTGGCCCGCCGGCGTCGGTATCGCTGGACTTGTGGAAGCGTGAGCGACTACTGGGACGAGGTTTTCACTGCTGACGAACTCGAAGGCGAGAATGGGGTGCTCCGACTCGCTGCCCTCGACGATCACTCGGCATTCATAGCGAGTCTCGGCAGTGACAGGTCACACCGGATGCGCGATGTGCTGGGAACGATCCAAGCCGATCAGGATGCGATCATTCGCGCAGGATCGCGCGGGGCGCTCGTCGTCGACGGGGGTCCCGGCACGGGGAAGACGGTCGTCGCGCTTCACCGGGCTGCTTACCTTCTGTACGGCGATGCCCTGGTCGGCCGTCATCGAGGTGGTGTGCTGTTCATCGGGCCGCACGAGGCCTACCTGACCTACGTCGCCGACGTCCTACCGAGCCTCGGTGAAGAGGGCGTCCACATTTGCACCTTGCGGGACCTCGTGTCAGAAGGTGCGTCCGCCGCACTCGAGGAAGACGCTTCGGTCGGCCGCCTCAAAGCGTCGAGACATCTCGTGACGGCCATCGAGTCGGCCGTCAGATTCTACGAGCAGCCACCGACCACGGGAATGGCCGTCGAGACCGACTGGGCCGACCTTTGGCTCGGCCCCCAGGACTGGGCCGAAGCGTTCGGTGCACCCGAACCGGGCATTCCGCACAACGAGGCCCGAGAACAAGTGTGGGAGTTGCTTCTGACAATCCTGACCGACAAATACGACGGCGACGTTTCGGCCAGGACCATCCGAACGTCGTTGCATGAGAACGAGGAGTTGCGCGCTGTTCTGGAGAAGGCATGGATCTTGGTCGAAGCCAACGACCTCGTCGCAGACCTATGGTCGGTACCCGCTTATCTTCGTAGATGTGCACCCTCGCTCAGCGAGGACGACATCGCAACGCTGCAGCGCCCGAAGCCCAAGAGTTGGACAATCTCCGACCTCCCACTTCTCGATGCCGCGCGTAGGCGCCTCGGCGATCCGAATCTGTCACTGAAGCACCGCCGCCGAGCTGCAACCGAAGCGGGCGAACGTAAGCGGATGGACCGGGTTGTGGACGAGCTACTTCAATTGGACGACGACGAAGGAATGATCGCCCAACTTCGCCAAAAAGGCGTTCGAGATGCCCTCGTCGACGACATGGTCCTTACAGATTCCGATTCCCCGGACAGCGGTCACGCCGCGCTAGCAGGCCCGTTCGCGCACATAGTCGTCGACGAGGCTCAAGAACTGACCGACGCGGAGTGGCAAATGCTCTTCTCACGCTGCCCATCCCGGAGCTTCACCATAGTCGGAGATCGCGCCCAAGCTCGCCGAGGGTTCACGGAGTCGTGGCAGGAGCGGCTGCGACGAGTCGGGTTCGAACACGTCGAGGTGTCGTCACTGACCATCAACTACCGAACACCCGAGGAAATCATGACGGAAGCCGAACCGATCATTCGAACCGTTCTGCCGGACGCCAACGTACCGACCTCCATTCGTCGGAGCGGCATCCCCGTCGTGCACGGACGCACGTCAGAGTTGGCTTCGATTCTCGATACATGGTTGGCCCACCACACCGAAGGGATCATTTGCATCATCAGCGCCGATGCCGCCGGAAGCATTGAACTCCGGGCGAATTCACGTGTTCGCGTGCTGACTCCAGAAACGTCCAAGGGCCTCGAATTCGATCTCGTAATTCTGATCGACCCCGACGCATTCGGGACAGACACCGAGGGAGCGGTCGACCGCTATGTCGCCACGACGCGTGCGACGCAAAAGTTGGTCGTGCTCACGACTTCTCGATAAATACGCGAATTACCCCTGCCTCAGCCGTCGTGTTCACTTTTGCGTCGTCGAGCCCGCAGGCGACCGAACTTGATGGCGAAGGCCCCCAGAATCACCAACCACCCGACTGCGAGTACACAAAGCCCCACCGTGGTCGCCGACATGGTCTTGTGGTCATCGGCATATACATATCCCACACCCGCCCATATCGCGGCCACCACAACGAACAACCCCATCGCAGCCACCACGGCCCGGACCGTTCGGTTCGTGCGCATCACCTTGATCACCGGGAGAGTATGCCCGCGATTCGCGCGGCGAAACGAATTTTCCGAGTCGCCTGGGCCACACGAACGTTCACGACGGCCGAACACGCTCCGTAGACTGCGACCATGGCACTCGATCATGGCGATCCCGGCGACGCTCCTTCCGTCCCTCCCCCGTTGGGCGAGTTCGAACCTGTCCGACGGATGTCGGCAGCCGAAGAGGCTCGAACCGTCGCAGCATCGACCAACTCAGGCACCCTCGCCAGTCTGACTGTCGGCGGTGACCCGTGGGCGTCCTACATCACCTATGGCTTACTGGGCGGCTCACCGGTTCTGTGTGTCTCGAACATGGCCGAGCACGGACGGAACCTCGATCACGACCCTAGGGCGAGTTTGTCGGTGGTCTCCCCGGCATCGGTCACCGATCCTCTCGCGACATCGAGAATCACTCTCGCCGGCGTGGTGGAACGACCATCTGGCGACGGGATAACCGCTGCGCGGCAAGCGCATCTATCGGCTGTCCCCGCCGCCAAGTACTACATCGACTACAGCGACTTCTCGGTGTGGATTCTGCGCGTGGAGCGAGTCCGGTGGGTAGGCGGATACGGCCGGATGGATTCCGCACTCGGTGTCGACTATGCATCCGCATCGGCAGATCCGGTGGCGACGCAGGCCGCCGGTGCGCTCACGCACCTGAACGAGGATCACAGCGAGTCGTTGCTCGCAATGGCCCGCGCTATCGGTGGCTACCCGGATGCGACGGAAAGTACGGTCACCTCGGCCGACCGGTACGGGCTGGACCTCGCCGTGCTCACTCCACGTGGGAAGGCGACCACTCGCGTTGGATATGCCGAACCGATTGCCGACGTTTCCGACCTACGCGCGGCAACAGTGGAGCTGGCGCAGCGCGCTCGCGCCTGATGATCCGACGACTTCTGAAGCGATACAGAAGCAAGCAGGTCGTTTTTCGCAGTCGACCTCTGATCACTCGCCCAGGTCAGTGGCACTAACCGTCATGTCAGCGCCCGATTCGTCCTCCGACATGGGAACCTTGCCGAGACACCCCAAACCCGGACCGTTACCGTTGTGGTACATCTCAAATCTCTAGGAGCAGGTTAATGAGCATCCAACCGGTCGAGTCGAAGCGTCATCACGTCGTTGTCATCGGTTCCGGATTCGGTGGCTTGTTCGGCGTCAAGGCACTCAAGAAGGCCGACGTCGACGTCACTCTGGTCGCTAAGACCACCCACCACCTATTTCAGCCGCTTCTCTACCAGGTGGCCACCGGCATCCTGTCCGTGGGCGAAATTGCTCCCACGACACGGGTCATCCTGCGTAAGCAAAAGAATGCAGAGGTTCTCCTCGGTGACGTTCTAGCCATCGATCTGACGGCCAAGACCGTCACCTCCAAGCTTCTCGAACGGGTCACCGTGACCCACTTCGACAGCCTCATCGTCGCGGCCGGAGCACAGCAGTCGTACTTCGGCAACGACCACTTCGCCGAGTTCGCACCTGGTATGAAGACGATCGACGACGCTCTCGAGCTTCGTGGTCGTATTCTCGGCGCGTTCGAGCAGGCCGAATTGTCGGACGATCAGGAAGAGAAGGACCGTCTGATGACCTTCGTGGTTGTCGGCGCAGGACCTACCGGAGTCGAACTCGCCGGTCAGATAGCAGAACTGGCAGATCGCACCCTCGACGGTGCATTCCGAAACATCGACCCCCGTGACGCGCGTGTCATTCTGCTCGACGCGGCCCCGGCTGTGCTGCCGCCCATGGGCGAAAAGCTCGGCCACAAAGCCGCAGCACGGCTCGAGAAGCTCGGCGTCGAGATTCAGCTGAACGCCATGGTCACCGATGTGGACAACGACGGCCTGACGGTCAAGGAAAAGGACGGTACGACCCGTCGCATCGACGCACAGTGCAAGGTCTGGTCCGCCGGAGTGCAGGGCAGCCCGCTCGGGAAGCAACTCACTGATCAGTCCGGGTCCGAGACCGATCGTGCTGGAAGAGTCATTGTCGAACCCGACCTGACAGTCGAAGGCCACCCCAATGTTTTCGTGGTCGGCGACCTGATGTCCGTCGAAGATGTTCCTGGTATGGCACAGGGTGCGATCCAGGGGGCCAACTACGCCGCCAAGCAGATCAAAGCGTCACTGACCGGAGCCGATCCGGCAGAACGCAAGCCGTTCAAGTACTTCGACAAGGGGTCTATGGCCACGGTGTCGCGCTTCAATGCCGTCGCCAAGGTCGGAAAGTTCGAGTTCGGCGGGTTCATCGCTTGGGTCATGTGGCTCGCGTTGCACCTGTACTACCTGGTCGGTTACCGCAGCCGCATCACCACGGTCATTTCTTGGTTCGTCACCTTCCTCGGGAAGGGACGTGCACAGATGGCGTCTACCGAGCAGCAGGTGTTCGCACGATTGGCCATCGAGCAATTGAACTCGATGGAATCGAAACGCTCTTCGCAGAAGAGGATCGAAAAGCAGGAGCAGAAAACCGCGGGCTGACAGGCTCAGCGACGGTGATCACTCGGCGTCATTCGTGCACATGTAGTGCATGGGTGGCGCCGAGTTGGTGCAGCATGCCGTGTACGACGTCGTCGTCGAGTCGGTAGGTCATCTTTTTGCCGTCGCGCTGAACGGCAACCCACCCCTCGTTGCGAAGAAGACGTAGGGCGTGCGAGACGGCGGTCGGCGTCATTTCCAGCGCCGACGCCAGATCGGTGACGCAAATGCCGGGCGCCCGGTGCATACACAGCAGAATGCGCAGCCGAGTCGGATCGCCCAACAGGTCGAAGCGTTGGACCCACACTCCGATATCGTCGACTGCGGCGATCGCCGCACGTGCCTGGGCGACGTTTTCGGGATCGAACGCTCCGACCCTCGGAGACGACATACCGCTGCCGACCGTTTCACTCATGACTGCAAAGGTAGTGCGTCGAGTTCGAGGAGAATCATCGACGCGGCAACGCGGCGCTCCCGCCGCGCCGACAATCTCCTCGTGGGCTCATGTCGCGGCGTTTCCCAGAATTGCCGTGTCGACGATATTGGCGAGCCGAACCTTGCCTTGTGCAACATGCTTTCCAGCTTCGTCGGATATGTCCACCTGCCAGATCTGCTGAGTGCGGCCCCGATGGACAGGGGTGGCTACGCCGGTGAGGCGACCCGAACGCGTTGCGCGGAGAAAGTCCGTGTTGTTGTTGACGCCCACGACGTGTCCGCGGTCACCGAGCCACACGCTCCCGCCGATGCTGGCAAGCGACTCGACTACGGCACAGAGAACGCCACCGTGCATGATCCCGGCTGGCTGGTGGAGCTTGGGCGTCACGTCCCACGTCGCGCGGACTCGATCGCCGGAGACTTCGAGATACTCCAGTCCTAGGGTGCCGTCGAAACCCTGCGCGACCATCTCGGTGATGTCGGCTGGATCGACATTCGTATCAGAAGGAGTTGTTACCTTCGGTTCGTTCTGGCTCATTCAGGCCCTCCTAGGGTGTCGTGGCCGCGCGTGGCGAGCGGCGTGTGATCTCCCCAGAACTACACGAGACCCAGCCGAGAAAAATCGGCGGACCCACATCCGAATGGATGTGGAGCCCGCCGCGGCAAGGACCGGGAGTCACTGCAGCCCTCAGGACTCCGGCGCGGTCCGTTAGTTCCATATCAGCCTAGGCTACCCTTATTTTATCCGCAAGGGGTGTTCATGACGCTCGCAAGCGAAGTCGTCCGATCGACGCTGGACGCGAACGGACCGGAACTCCGGCTGCAACAAATGCGTCGAGAAGCGCTTGTCCGCGACGAGCACTCGATACTCCGAGCGATCTCGACAACATGGGCACGTGTGTCGATGCGCCGAGTACTGCATCACCGACCAACGACCAGAAGACGCGCGGATCGAGGGGCGCAGAGTCAGCGATCGCCCGAGAAACGACATCGAGGGAAGTGATGCATCGGTGGGCCGTCCAGATCAGCAGCGCTTCCTCACATGGAAGAGTGACCGTCCCCGAAGCCCCTTCGAGGCTGTCGCCGGGCAATACTCTCAGCACGGGCGAAGTGAGCCCCGCCCAGTCGATACCGCCGTCGCTGTCCATGTGAATCCACAGATTGTCGATGCCCGGATCCCACGTACGCCCCTGAAGAACCAACAAGGCGACGACGCGGCCCACGATTGCATGAATCAGCGCGGTTGCCACCTGGATCGCTGCCACCTCGGGAGTCTTCACGTCCTCGAGGGAGCGAGTGACCATCTGCTCCGCACGACCACTTTCGAGGCCTACTGCCAGCTGCCACCAGCGACGCTTCGCCTCGTTCGCCATCGATGCAACCGCATACATACGGGGGTAGGCCGAGTTCAACGCACGAAGGTCGACGCACGCCTCGCCCAGCGGACCGCCCTCGTCGCTGCACGAAAGCGAACGATGCACATCGGCCCAGGCATCGGACGTCGTTGTTACAACTGACACCAGAACACTCCCTTGTTCGAACGACATAACCCTGAAGGGCCACGAGCAATAGGTTAGCCTAACCAATGTACCGAGTCGACACCGCGGCTTCGGTTTTTGTGTGCTTGTACGGATTGGCTAGCCTTCCCGGACGTAGGTAAGGACAAAGGGTTCCGTAACCTAAGCGGCAGAACCTTCAACAAAGTGAGGAGTCACAACTACTGTGACGACGGCCCCATCACTCGGATCGAAAAGTCCGCGTCCGCCTTCGGACGTGAACTTTTCGAGAGAGCAGATACCACGCGGACCTGCCCCGTGGTATCTCCGCGTCGTCGCAGCGTTCGTCGACCTTGCGATTGTGCTGCTACCTCTGGGGATCGGGTGGTCGATCGTCGATTCTCTCCGCGACGACAATGGCGGTGGAGAGGCGGACAGACTCGTCTTCGGCGCCATCTCGGTGGTCGTTGCAGTCGGGCTGCTGCTGTGGAATCAGGGTTTTCGCACTGGGCACGACGGTCAGAGCACTGGCAGGCGATGGACTGGACTCGTAGTCCGTGACTCCACAACCGGAGGACCGATCGGTGTCCGTCGAGGACTCCGTAGGCAGTTCGCTCTCGGCCGCTCGAGCACCGAGGTGGTGCGCGACAAGACCGCATACGCCGAACAGTTCGAACCCGTCCCCCGCGAGAACTCGGTGCAGACCATCCGTAGACGAAGGCTCTTCGGACTTCTCGTTCTGACCGTCGCGTTGGTAGCCGCGATTCTCGCGAGCATCGCCATCGGCGCGAGGCCGCTGACATTCGAGGAGATCGGCAACGCATTGGTGCATTCGACCGGCACCGATACCGACATCATCGTTCGTACCCTTCGCGTCCCGCGCACCCTCCTGGCACTTGTCGTCGGAATCGCACTCGGGATCGCAGGAGCCTTGATTCAAGGCCACACGAGAAACCCCTTGGCCGACGCCGGACTGCTGGGTCTGAATGCCGGCGCGGCCTTCTTCGTCGTGCTCGCCATATATCTCTTCGGATTCAACTCCCCCAGCCAGTATCTTTGGTTCGCCTTCGCCGGTTCGGCATTGGCGAGCATCGTCGTATTCGGGCTGTCCTCGATCGGGACCGGGAAGGCGAGTCCGCTCAACCTTGCGCTCGCGGGTGCCGCTGTCGCGTTCTTCCTGGCCGCCATGACCAATGCAGTGGTGCTGATAGACCAAACCACCTTGGACGGTTACCGGTTCTGGTCGGTAGGCTCGGTTGCCGGCCGTGGGCTCGACGTCCTCTGGCAGGTTCTGCCGTTCCTGGTGCTCGGCGTGATCATCGCTCTCGCCAGTACTCCTGGCCTCAACGTCATGAGCCTCGGCGAGGACGTCGCACGGTCGTTGGGTGTCAACATCGCACTCAGCAGAACTGTCGGCATCATCGCCATTACGCTGCTGACGGGTGCAGCGACGGCAGCGTGTGGACCGATCGCGTTCATCGGACTGGTGGTTCCGCACGTCGCCCGCGTCGTCACCGGACCGGACTATCGATGGCTGGTCCCCTACGCAGGTTTGATGGGCGGCGTGATGCTTCTGATGGCAGATGTCATCGGACGCGTCGTTGTGCGCCCCGGCGAACTACAGGTTGGCATCGTCCTCGCGCTGTTCGGGGCACCATTCTTCATTGCTCTGGTCCGTCGACGAAAGTTGGCGAGCCTGTGACCACAGTGGAATCGAAGACCCCGTCGGCGGAGCAAACGAAGCTGACAGTTCCGTCCAGACCTGGATTCCGGATCGGTCGTCTCTCGTTGGTACGGCGGCCATTGATGGTGCTGATCAATATTGTGCTGTTGGCGGCACTGTTGTTGACGGTGTGCCTCAACATTGGACGCGGAGACTTCCCTCTGTCGATAGGGCACGTCATCGACGTTCTGTTCGGTGGCGGCACACGAATCGAGCGATTCATCGTGATGGACCTACGATTGCCGCGCTCTCTCACCGGGGTGCTCGTCGGAATGGCTCTCGGTATGTCCGGTGCCGTGACGCAATCCATTTCGCGAAACTCACTCGCGAGTCCGGACATCCTCGGCATCACCGCCGGCGCCAGTACTGCAGCCGTGGCACTCATCGTCCTCGGTGGCGGTAGCACCTTCGCCGGCGTTCTCGCGACCCTCGGGTTGCCGCTCGCCGCGCTCATCGGAGGAATCGCCACCGCGGCGGTCATCTATGCACTCGCATGGAAGCGCGGCGTCCAGGGATTTCGGCTGATCCTCGTCGGAATCGCGATCAATGCCATGTTGACAGCGTCGATCGGATGGCTTCTGATCAGTGCCGACATAAACGACGTGTCGCGAGCTCAGCTGTGGCTCAACGGCTCACTGAACGGTGCAGACTGGGACTCGGTGTGGCCGGTCATGAGCGCGGTGCTCATAGTCGGCGGCCTGACCGTCGTATCGACTTTCACCCTCGGCGCCCTCCGCCTCGGCGACGACAATGCTCGATCACTCGGCGTGCGACTGCAATTGCGCCAGGCAGCACTGCTTCTCGCTGCGGTAGCGCTCGCGGCCATCGCAACGGCCGCTGCCGGCCCCATCGGGTTCGTGGCGTTGGCAGCCCCCCAGATCGCGCTGCGGCTAGTGAGAACACCCGGGCCGCCGATCATTGCGTCGGCGATCCTGGGCGGGCTACTCGTCGTCGGCAGCGATCTCATCGCGCGAACGATACTGCCGGTAGAGTTCCCCGTCGGCATCGTGACCTCCGCACTCGGCGGACCGTTCCTTCTGTACCTTCTCGTCCGCAGCAATCGAAAGGCCTCCGCATGACCGCCACCGATCTGCCACGTCTCGTCGCGGAGGATCTCACTCTCGGGTACGGAGACCGCATCGTCGTAGAGAATCTCGACCTCGAGGTTCGCACCGGTGTGATCACCACGGTGATCGGACCCAACGGGTGCGGCAAATCGACTTTGTTGCGCGCTCTCGGCCGGTTGCTCAAACCGAAGTCGGGCAGGGTTGTTCTCGATGGAAAAGCGATCTCGACGATGCGCACGAAGGACGTCGCACAGGTCCTCGGGATGTTGCCGCAGGCACCCGTTGCGCCGGAAGGCCTGACTGTCGCCGACCTCGTCTCGCGAGGTCGCCACCCCCATCAGTCCTGGATTCGACAGTGGAGCTCGGACGACGAGTCCGAGGTCGCGAACGCCCTCGAGCTGACCGGAGTCGGTGATCTGGCCGATCGGCCGGTCGACGAACTGTCCGGTGGTCAGCGCCAGCGGGCTTGGATTTCCATGGCGCTCGCACAGGGCACGGATATTCTGCTGCTCGACGAACCGACCACCTATCTCGACCTGGCGCACTCGCTGGAGGTTCTCGACTTGATCGACCGACTCCACGAAGACCTGGGCCGCACCGTGATCATGGTGCTGCACGACCTCAATTTGGCCGTTCGGTACAGCGACCAGATCATCGTCATGTCCCAAGGCAAAATTGTCGAAGCAGGTCGCCCCCAGGACGTGATCTCGGAGAAGCTTCTACTCGACGTGTTCGGCCTCGAAGCAAGAGTGATCGAGGACCCGGTGTCCGACCGCCCTCTCATCGTTCCTATCGGCACTCGACATGTCTACGGCGCCATAGGCGGCCCACAGAGGGAAGCGGTCGCCACGGCCTCGTTCTCCTCGGAGAGCTAACGCTCGATCATCGTTCGAACCAGTCGATAGCCCTGCCCCAGCGAGACTTCGGGTAGATACGCCCGCCCGACTGCATTTCCGATGCTCGGCAATGCCGCTGGATCGGCGAACGTCATATGCATGGACTCGTACCTGGGCTGGAATTTCGATTTGAAGGCGAGCAAGGACCTGAATCCGTACACGGGTTCCAGGGTCCTGCCCAGTACGTCGAGCAAGCGATCGAGCAAAGTCGAGAAGGTGGACGCATCCGTCGAAGTTTCCGTGCCTCGGCCGTCGTCGATCTTGGCCAAGGGTGCACCGGACAAGCTCAAGAACCTCACACCCTCTTGCTCCAGAAGCAGAGCGGCCGATGCGATGAGGAATTCCATCGCCGGTCGAAAGCCTTCGGCGCGGCGACGCATGAAATCGAGAGTCCAACCGACGATCTCGCCGTTCTCGTATACCGGCATCCACGAGGTGATTCCGTGAACGGTCCGATGCTCGTCCACAGCGATCAGGCATCGGACATGTGGATCGTCGACTTCTTCCAGGCCTCCCAGGGTGAAGCCCATTTCGGGCATCCCTTTATCGGCGACCCATTCCTCCGAGATCGCCGTGATCTGGTCGGTGATGGCTAGCGGAGCTTCGGGGAAGCTGATCCACTCCGCGACCACACCCGCCTTCTTCGCTCGGTTCAAGGCGGTCCGAACGTCTTGGAATCGTTTACCGGTGAATGCCAAATTCTCGAGGTCGAGGATCGTCTCCTCACCCACCTGAATGCCACCCCACCCGATACTGTCGGTGATCTCCCGCACCTGAGGTGTCACCGAGTAGAAACACGGAATCCAACCGTTCTTCGACGCAAACTCCGCGAAGTCGACGACGTTGTCTCGCAGTCTTTCTCGTGGCCCTACTGGATCGCCGGTGGTCAGGGCTACGCCAGAAATGACGCGATACGCAACATAGCTCCGCGCATCGGGCGAGAACCAGTATTTGTTGCCACGCCAGGTCGTCATCCACGACAGCGCGCTGCCACTGCTGGTTGTCAGCAATTCCTTGGCCCGTTCGGTGGCGTCGGTGTCGACGCCGTATGCAGGGGTGAGAAAGGTATTGAGGACAAGTACGCACAGTGCCGCCCAGAACACGACTCCGGTCCATTCGAACAGCAACGTGGTCGGAATGCTCTCGGGCAAGAACCGTGGCTCGAGCCACTGGAGATACACCGGTGGGACCAACCTCTGCGGGAAGTCCGCGAGCAATCCGAGGATCGAAGGTTCGTTGTCGAATCCCCCGCGCGCCACGAGGCCGCCCAGAACATACAGAACAGCCAGTCCCACTGCTGATCCGACGACGGCAAAGCCCCAAGTGCGGTAGGTCCCCTTCGGCGCTGATACATCGAAGAACTTGCGCGTCAACAATAGAAGAACGAGAACCGCAAGCGGCAGGAGGAACGGAACAATTGTGCGGTACGCAGTCGGCGACTCGAGACCGTAGAAGACGGACTGGTCGTCTCCCGATTCCACGAATCTGATCGCAAAGTTGGCCACTGACAGAACCAGCAGTACGATCTGGGCGAAAACTGTTGCAGTCCAAGCGAATTTACGACCTCGCCGCAGTCCGTCGGCCAAAAACAGCAAGAAGATCGATGGCATGAGAGAGAGTATCGTCGGACCCACTCCACCCAACCGCAACTCCAGAAGTCCGGTACGACACTCCGGGTCGGTGGGTGAATCAGCACAGATTTCGCGTACCTCGGCAGCGGTATAAGGAACCCCGCGCACGACGTCGCGGAGCACCGCGAACGGGCCGACGGCGTCGGGACTCAAGGCAGCGATGACCGGACCGAGCGCACTTGCAGCCACGATGAGCGCAACGAGCACACGACCTTCGCGCTGCGTACCAGCGAGCCGCGGGCCCCGCGCAGACCTGCCCACGATCACTGGACCGAGCAGCAATCCGACCACAGCGGACGCGAGGCGAATGACATCTTGCAAATGCCCACTGAACAGCGCCAGCGTGACCAACAACGCAAACAATCCCACACGGATACGCCGTCGCCACAAGGTGTCCATGCGAGCGCTTGCCACCATGACGACACCCACGATCCACGTCGTAGGCCCGATAGCGGTTCCGACATGCAGCCGAAAACCCCAGTCCGCGTCGAACATCTTGGCCAAGGCTGCGACTCCGAGGCCTAGCAATACACCCAGTACCTGAGTGAGCAATGCAGCTATTGCAAACTTGACCGAACCTATCCTTCGTTCGATCGGAGCGGCGGCCACCAGGATCGCAACGATCGCCACTACGTACCCAAGGACACCGGGCGCGACAAGCCCGGAAGTCAACGCTGTCCATACCCGGAACTCCTCGAACGGCATGATCCCGACGGCGAAGTCACGATGAATCGTGTTGCGCCCGAGGCTCGCGCCGAGAATGCCGAATATCAAGACGGCGGTCAGCAATCCGAAGCTGACGGGCGCTCCCTTGGCACCGAATACGATCAGAGACCGCAGTCGTACGAGTTGTCGTACCGCTTTGTGCCACGCCGTCGCTGCACGAAGTCTTCGTCGATCGAACCAAGACGGGGTCGAGGGAGTCGTGTCCGGCGCTGATGCATCTGCCGACGGGACCTGTTGGTTGTCTTCGGAAATTTTGCTCACGAGATCAGTCCCACTCTCTGCATCAGCCACGGTAATTGCTCTTTCAGACCTTCGGACCAGACGGCGAAACTGTGACCGCCCGGCACCTCGGCGTAACGGACGTCCATCCCTGCTGCCTGAGCGGCCTCGTACACCGCCTTCTGTCCTGGCTTGTAGTCGTTGTCGTCAGCTCCGACGACGAAGGCGCCTCCAGAATCGGGAAACCGTCTCGTCTTCATCAGATCCATCGGATTGACTGCCACGAATGCTGCGTCGTTCCCCCCGAACACGTCGTTCACAGTTCGGTTTCGATCGCCGAGCGTCGGCTCGAGCTGACCCGACAGATCGAGAAATGTCGGATAGACATCAGGAAAATTTGTGGCCATCTGCAGTGAGCACGTCCCGCCGTACGACAATCCCCCGATCGTCCAACTGCGCGGGTTCGGATCGACTTGGAGCGCGGATGTAAACCAGCTAGGCACGTCCTTGGACAGGTACGTCGCTACATTTCCCAGGGGCGAATCCACGCAGAGCGGATTGGCAAGCGCTGAGCCAGTGGCGTCCGCGACCACGACCACCGGTGCAAGACCGTCGTGGTCGCGCGCAAATGCGTCCATCGTTTCGGTCAGCTTGCCCCCGTTCAGCCAATCCTCGGGCTCCCCCGGTTGGCCGGCAAGGAGCACAAGAACCGGCAAGAGTGGGCGCGGATCGACGAAGTAGGCCGGCGGCAGGTACACCTGCGCATCTCGCGCGCTGAATTCCGAGGCAGTTGCCGGAATGGACACCGAGGTCAGTTTGCCGGCGGGCGGCATGTCGGCCGGAAGATTCCAGGACTTGTCCAGTGGATCGCCGGTGATCACGCTGGGTTCTGGTCCGGGTAGATCCGAGAGGGAGATTCGATCGGCCGAATCGACCCCGAACACCGTCCCGACCGTGGGATATGCCGAGAACACCAGGTTTACCTGCATGGATGCCACGAGAACGACCAGTAGCGCAGCGAGAACCGACACTGCTCTACCCAGCAACCCCAACGCCACCATCGTTCTGGGCACCACCAGCAGCAATGCGGCAGTTCCGACTGCGATCCATACGTAGATCTCGACCTCGATCGGATCCGGAAATGGCCGCCACACCTTCTCCACGACGTAATAAAGAGAGAATCCGAACACGGAGGCCACCACGATCACGATCGGTACCGCGCGCAGGAGGTACCACCGTCGCCTCGACACCAGTAACCACAGGGCGCCGAGGAGGCCGAGAATCGACACCAAGATCGGCGTGGTGCCGCTGATCAGTGAAAGAGACGCGATCGAGTGCACTCCACCCCTTCCTGCACGTCGAAGACTGGACTTCGATGAAGTTCTGACATCACTGCAGGATAGGCATGTCGCGATACGAAATTGGGACTGTCGATGAATTCGCCACGCAACAAGTTCCACCACGCTGCAATTGAGATCACAGAGTTACTACATGGAGTAGTACGCATTTGCGTCGGACTACCCGTAGACTTGGTGGAATGGCAGGTCTAGGCGAACTCGAGCGTGCAGTAATGGATCATCTCTGGGATTCCACAGAACCACAGACTGTTCGACAGGTGCACGAGGCGCTCGCCGCACATCGTGAACTGGCGTACACAACGGTGATGACCGTGCTCCAGCGGCTTGCCAAAAAGCAGCTGGTAGTTCAACAGCGCGATGACCGAGCGCACCGCTATGCCCCACTTCACAGCCGCGATGAGTTGGTTGCGAGCCTTATGGTGGACGCTCTCGCGCAGGCACCCAAGTCCGGTGGACGAGCCGCAGCATTGGTTCACTTCGTCGGCCAAGTGGGGGCAGACGAAGCAGCGGCTCTCCGAGAAGCGCTGGCGGCTCTGGAACTGGCACAATCGGATGTACATTCGACATCACACGTCGGAGCGCCGCAATCCGATTGACCCCTGCCATCGGTTAGTGAGGACCATGAACTCCACCACTGCGCTGGTCTTCGCGGTACTCGCACTCCTTCTTGCAGGTCCCGTTCCTGCTGTGTTCAGTCGTGCAACATGGCCCTACCGCGCGCCGCGTGCAGCTCTCGTCCTCTGGCAAGCAATTGCCATCGCTGCGGTGCTCTCGGCGTTCAGCTCGGGGTTGGCCATCGGTGGCCTACTGTTGGTCCCCGGTCCGGACGGCCGTCCAACCACCGCTCCGACAGATGAAATCGAAGCACTTGGCTTGCCGTTGTGGATCCTGTACGTGGTGGTGCTGGCAATCACCCTGAGCATCGGCGCCAAGCTGGTGTTCTCCTTCGTTCAAGTATTCGTCCGAACACGGCGTCGGCGGGCTCGACATCGCGTTTTGGTCGACCTGCTCGATCGCAGCAGTGACTCCGGACGTCCGTTCCCAGGCGTGCGTAACGCGGATATACGTGTTCTCGACGCCGTGGAACCGATCGCCTATTGCCTCCCAGGCCTTCGTCAACGCGTGGTGCTCAGCGAGGGTGTGTTGACCAACCTCAACAGGTCCGAGATCACGGCAATCCTCAGTCACGAACGGTCACATCTACGTTCTCGTCACGATCTCGTCCTCGAGGCGTTCACAGCAGTCAACGAGGCTTTTCCACGCATAGTCCGAAGTCGATCCGCACTCGGTAGCGTGCAGCTGCTCGTCGAACTGTTGGCCGACGACTCCGCCGTCAAAGTCACCGGGCCAACACCGCTGGCTCGGGCACTCGTGACGTGTGCCGGATCGACCGCTCCGCGTGGTGCACTTGCGGCAGGCGGCCCTAGCACCCTGATCAGGGTGCGGCGTCTCGGTGGTGCTCGCACCGACATCCGCATCAGTATCGCCGCGTACCTCGCCGCCGCGATCATTTTGGTTCTGCCGACAATTTTCGTCGCGATGCCGTGGCTCGACGAACTTGGCCGGCTCCTCGGCTCGAGCTAGCCGTGTCGTTCGGTCGTGAAAGTAGGACAGCTCACATATTTCGAGTCGATGAATCGAAGAACGGTCGCGTACAGTAGTCCTAGGTCGCCATCGCGGCCTAGTAATTCGATAAGGCACAAACAGCCCCACTCTGCGCGAAGTTCAACTGCGCAAGGATGGCCAGGTGACAGTGCCCTGGCTCGTCTCTATGTGATCTAGCTGTTTTATGTGCCCTTCTCCTGCGGGTGTTTTCTCAGCTGTGGCTTCGTGGCGTGCCCGTAATCCGGAGAGGTTCTACTGCGTGACTCACGCTGTTTCGACTAGTACACCAACTACACCCACCGCCGAAGAAGTACCGACCACGGTCGTCACCTTCGCCGAGCTCGGACTTCCCGAGGCGGTAGTGGCCGCTTTGGCCCGCAACTCCATCACCGTGCCTTCGCCGATCCAGGCCAAAGCACTCCCCGACGCGATTGCCGGGAAGAATGTCCTTGGACGTGCACAGACAGGTTCGGGTAAGACCCTGGCGTTCGGTCTTCCGATCCTTGCTCGCCTCGCACAGCACACGGACAGGCCCGCAGCCAAGCGTCCTCGCGCGCTGGTGCTGGTTCCGACCCGTGAGCTTGCTTTCCAGGTCGTGGACTCCCTGCTCCCCTACGCAAATGCGCAGGGTCTTCGGTTGCTTGCTGCGGTTGGCGGCACGCCGTTCAACAAGCAGGTCGAGCAGCTTCGCCGAGGAGTCGACGTTCTCGTCGCGACACCAGGGCGTCTTGCCGATCACCTACGCCAGAGCACCTGCATTCTCGACTCCATCGAGATCACTGCCCTCGACGAGGCCGACCAGATGGCCGACATGGGTTTCCTTCCCGAGGTGCGCGCCGTTCTTGCGGACACACCGGCCGATGGACAGCGAATGCTGTTCTCCGCCACCCTCGATCGTGAAGTCCAGTCACTCGTTCGCCAGTTCCTCCCCGATCACGTCGAGCACTCGACGCAGGACGGCAAGGCGAGCGTCAACACGATGGATCACTACATGCTGATGGTCGATCGCGGCCAAAAGGATGTCGTTCTCTCCGAGATCGGTGCCCGCGACGGCAGGACGATCATGTTCGCTCGGACCAAACTCGGATGCGATGGCATCACCGACCGCCTTCGCGCTCTCGGCATCGCTGCAGAGTCGCTACACGGCGGCAAGGCACAGAACCAGCGCACCCGCGTTCTGGAGCGTTTCAAGGCCGGGCGCACGCCTGTCTTGGTCGCAACGGACGTTGCGGCCCGAGGAATTCACGTCGATGGAATCGATCTGGTCGTACACGTCGATCCGCCCGCCGACCACAAGGACTACCTTCACCGCGCGGGCCGTACCGCCCGTGCCGGCGAAAAGGGCACAGTCGTCGCGATAGTCCTGCCGAACCAGCGTCGACAGGTTCAGCGTCTGACCGGCATGGCTGGAGTCAAGGCGACTTCGGTCAACGTCGCACCAGGCTCGGCCGAGCTCAACAGCATTACCGGAGCGAAGAAGCCCACGGGCGACCCATTGCGCGCCGAAAGCAGTGCCCCCAGGGACCGGCGCGACAGCCGCCCTCGTACCGGCGGCTACCAGGGTGACCGCCCCCGTACCGGCGGCTACCAGGGTGACCGCCCCCGTACCGGCGGCTACCAGGGTGACCGCCCTCGCACCGGCGGCTACCAGGGTGACCGGTCGACTTCAGGTGGATACCAGGGCGATCGGTCGAGTTCGGGTGGATACCAGGGTGACCGTCCTCGCACCGGCGGCTACCAAGGTGACCGTCCCCGTACCGGTGGATACCAGGGTGACCGACCGAGCTCGGGTGGATACCAGGGTGACCGTCCTCGCACCGGCGGCTACCAAGGTGACCGTCCTCGTACGCAGTCGACATTCGTCCGCGAAGAGTCGAAGACGAGCGGATTTCGTAGCCGCACCGATCGCCGCTCGTACGACGGCTTCGATGGGCCTGCGCGCGATCACTGATAGCTGATCTAAGTCGTTAAAAATGGAGGGCACTGCTTCGCAAGAAGCAGTGCCCTCCATTTTTGGTTGCTGCGTCCGTCTGAGCTCTGTCCGGCAACAAATTTCGCTGACTGGATTGAGGCGATGCGCGTGCCTGGCTTTCGTTTGTGCGCTCGGCAAGGAAAGCTGTACTCATGACCTCAGCAGTGGACTCGTCAGAACTCGCCCAGATAGGCGTCACCGGCCTTGCAGTGATGGGCTCGAACATCGCCAGGAACTTCGCGCATCACGGCCACACGGTTGCGCTTCACAATCGCAGTATTTCCAAAACGGATGCACTCCTCGAAGCGCACGGTAGCGAAGGCAAGTTCATTCGCACCGAGACGATCGAAGAATTCGTCGCCGCACTGCAGAAGCCTCGCCGAGTCTTGATCATGGTCAAAGCCGGCGAGCCGACCGACGCTGTGATCGAAGAACTCGCCGGTGCCATGGAACAGGGTGACATCATCATCGACGGCGGAAACGCACTCTACACAGACACGATCAGACGCGAAGCTTCACTGAAGGAGCGTGGACTGCTGTTCGTCGGCGCAGGAATCTCCGGTGGCGAAGAAGGCGCACTCAACGGCCCGTCGATCATGCCCGGTGGTCCGGTCGAGTCCTATAAGGCACTCGGCCCGCTCCTCGAATCCATTGCGGCACAGGTGGACGGAACACCGTGCTGCACTCACATCGGCCCGGACGGCTCCGGCCACTTCGTCAAGATGGTGCACAACGGCATCGAGTACGCCGACATGCAGTTGATCGGCGAGGCGTACAACCTGTTCCGTGACGCGCTGGACTACTCACCCGCCAAGGTTGCGGACGTATTCACCGAGTGGAACAAGGGTGACCTCGAAAGTTACCTGGTCGAGATCACAGCGGAGGTCCTTCGACAGGTCGACGCGAAAACTGGCCAGCCGTTGGTCGACGTCATCGTAGACGCTGCCGAGCAGAAGGGCACCGGCCGGTGGACGGTCAAGGCCGCTCTCGACCTCGGTGTGCCGGTGACCGGTATCGCCGAAGCCGTGTTTGCACGCGCACTCTCCGGCTCGCGCACGCAGCGCGAGGCCGCTGTGGGGTTGGCGTCGGGCGTACTCGCAGACAAGCCGACCGATGCCGAGCAGTTCACACACGACATCAGTCGGGCGTTGTATGCATCCAAGATCGTTGCGTATGCGCAGGGGTTCGATCAGATCGCGGCAGGCAGCACCGAGTACGACTGGAACCTTCACCCGGGTGATCTCGCCACGATCTGGCGCGGAGGCTGCATCATCCGTGCACGCTTCCTCAACCGAATCAAAGATGCGTACGAAGACAATTCCTCGCTTCCGAGCTTGATTCTCGCGCCGTACTTCCGTGACGCGATCGAAGACGCAATCGACAGCTGGCGCCGCGTCGTCATCACCGCGGCGTCACTCGGTATTCCGGTGCCTGCCTTCGCCTCTTCGCTGGCCTACTACGACGCACTTCGCGCCGAGCGGCTCCCAGCCGCCCTGACTCAGGGCCAGCGAGATTTCTTCGGTGCGCATACCTACGAGCGCATCGATTCCGAGGGCAAGTTCCACACGCTCTGGAGCGGTGACCGAAGCGAAGTTCAAGCCTGAGCTGAACCGAACACGGCTGTAGGGTGCGATGGCAACCACTTGTCGATGGTTGCCATCGCACCGTCGCCCACCTTGATCCGCAAGTCGGATTCAGTCGTAGAGACCCCAGCCCAACGGTGTTCCGAGGATGGGTTGCACGATCGTCGACGACACGTCGCCTTCCCACGGCAAGTCCCCCTGGGAGTCACGCCACACGGCCTGGACCGCGCGGATCCGATCTGATGGGTACACCTCGGAAGCCATGAGTAGCCACTCGTCGCAGTACGTCACGTCGACGAAATGGAAGTCGAAACCAGCTGCCGTGCATTCCATGCCGGGATCGAAGGCCCGACCGCCGAGTATCACCCGCCTGGCCAGCGTGTTCAACGCGGCGGCGGATTCCCCGGGTGATCGCCCCGTCACGATCAACTCGGGGTGTCCGAGGGCCGTCAAACCGACTGTGTAGCAGAAAGCCGGTTCGATCACTCCAGCATTGTCCGGATCGAAATTCGAATTCACCTCCGAATTGACATACTGCAAAGCCCAGCCGTGGCGGTCCACAAGGCCGTGCACGTTTTGCACGTAGTCCGCCATCGACTGCCCGTCACACATTGCACACATAGCTCCCCCAAGCTTGTCGGGATCCAACTGCGAATAAACCGGCCGGATCAACTCTGTCGAACGTATGTTCGTATCGAGTATGATTGCCTGTGGCACCGACAGAAACTTCCCGGGCGGTACTGTTCCGCTATGCCCCGTTCCGAAACGTCGTTTGCCGATTTGGGGCTCCGACCTGTCGTGGTCCATGCTCTGCGTCGAGTCGGTATCGATGTTCCGTTCGACATTCAGACGGCAGCGATCCCCGATGCCCTTGCCGGACAAGACATTCTCGGTCGCGCGCCGACCGGATCGGGAAAGACCCTTGCATTCGGATTACCGATGCTCCAGCGACTGTCGGGTGCGAGCAGCCGCCCGAAGTGTCCCCGCGGATTGGTACTGGTTCCGACACGCGAGTTGGCATTGCAAATAGAGCGGGCGCTGGAGGAACCGGCACTCGCGTTGGGCGTCCGAGTGATGGGAATTGTCGGCGGGGTGCCGATGAAACGCCAGTCCGAGCGCCTCATGCGCGGCGTCGACGTCGTTGTGGCTACCCCAGGACGTCTCGAAGATCTCATCCAGCACGCCGCTGTCTCGCTCGCCGACATTGCCATCACAGTGGTGGACGAGGCTGATCGGATGGCCGATCTAGGCTTTCTGCCGCAGGTGCGAAAGCTCGTGGACCGCACCCCGAAAGGTGGACAGCGCATGCTGTTCTCGGCCACCCTCGATGGAGATGTCGACGACCTGGTGCAGCGGTACTTCGACTCCCCCGCCATTCACTCCGCCGAGCCACCCCCACTCGCCCAGGCGACCATGAAACACCTCTTCTTCCGTGTGGCAGACATCGACAAGAATTCGATTGCACTGCGGATCGCGGCGCGAACAGGGCGAACCATGATCTTTCTGCGCACCAGGCATGCGGTGGATCGATTCACCGCATCCCTGCGCGAAGTCGGCGTGCCTGCACTCGCGTTGCACGGTGACAAATCTCAGGCCAGTCGAACCAGAACTCTCGCTGCATTTGCGGATGGTTCGGTTCCTGTCCTGGTCGCCACCGACGTCGCGGCCCGTGGCCTGCACGTCGATGGAATTACCCTTGTCGTGCACGTGGACCCTCCGGCTGATGCGAAGGATTACACGCATCGCGCCGGGCGGACGGCGCGGGCAGGCGAGATCGGCACCGTCGTCACGCTGGTCACCGATAGCCAGCAATCGCAGGTCGCGACGCTTGCCGCCGAAGCCGGAATCGTGGCCGAGTTCACCGAGGTGACCGCATCGAGTCCAGCACTGACCGAATCCACGGGTGCGCAGGCACCTCCGGGATCGCCAGTCGTCGAGGTGCTACCCACGGTCGGCCAGAGCGGGCCCCCACGCGAGGTGGATCGCCGAAAGCGCCCGGTGCCGCGGCGTACCAGGGACAAGCCAGGTCGATCGGGTCGCCGATGAACGGACTTCCGGTGTTGTCGATCGTACTGGCGCTGATTGCAGCATTCCTGTTCGCTTGCGCGTCGGTCGCTCAACAAAGTGCTGCCGCGGCGGTGCCCGAGGGTCGATCGCTGATCGCCACCCTCATCCGAAGCCCACGGTGGTGGGCCGGTCTCTGCGGAGACATCGGAGGTTACGGATTTCAGGTTGCTGCACTGTGGGTCGGCTCGGTCCTCATAGTGCAACCCTTGATCGTCTCGATGCTGCTGTTCGCATTGCCTCTGTCGGCCAAATTCGCCGGATACCGGATGACGCGTACGACATGGGTGTGGGCGGTGTCCTTGGCAGCCGCGCTCGCGGTGTTCATCGTCGTCGGTGACCCGACGGAGGGAAACTCCGATGCGCCGTTCTCCGAGTGGATGATTCCGTTGGCCATTGCATCGGGGCTCGTGTTGGCCGTCACTATTACTGGATTGTTGTCGACCAATCCGGGTCGGCGGGCACTGCTGCTGGGTGCGGCCGGAGGAGTGCTCTTCGGGATTGCCGTGGCGTTGACGAAGTACGTCACCGATCTGCTGGGAACCGATATCGCCGAAGCAGTCACTGCCTGGCAGACGTACGCACTCGTCGGGTGCGGAGTCCTCGGCTTCTACCTCCAGCAGCGCGCTTTCCAGTCCGGACCGTTGTCTGCTTCGCTTCCGGCTATCACCATCGGAGAACCGTTCGGAGCCGCGTTTCTCGGAATCACCGTCCTGGACGAACGAGTTCGCGACGACGCGTTCTCCTTGGCTGTCATTGCGATCTGCGTGACAGTGATGGTCGTTGCAACAGTTGCCCTCTCACGAGCACAGGCAAAGGTCGGCGAACACCCTATTGCGCGATGACGGGTAGGCTGACCCAACGTGCAGTTCCTCGATGGCCAACATCCGCCCCATGACCTGACGTACGACGATGTTTTCCTCGTCCCGAACCGAACCGATGTCACTTCTCGGTTCGATGTCGATCTCTCCACTGTCGACGGATCGGGCACAACCATCCCCATCGTCGTCTCGAACATGACCGCGGTCTCGGGCCGCAGAATGGCCGAGACCGTTGCTCGTCGGGGTGGCATTGCCGTTCTTCCTCAGGATCTACCGACCGCAGCCGTGGCCGAGACCGTCGCGTTCGTCAAGAGCCGGGATCTGATCGCAGACACTCCGGTCGTACTCGGTCCTGATGCGTCGGTGTCGGACGCACTTTCCTTGATGCACAAGAGGGCACACGGCGCGGTAGTCGTAGTGGAAGGCGGCCGACCCATCGGTGTCGTCACCGAGTCGACCTGTGCGGACGTCGACCGGTTCGCCAGACTGCAATCGGTCGCCACGACCGACTTCGTCACGGTGCCGTCCGATGCGTCCCCGCGAGTGATCTTCGATGCGTTGGATGCCGCACATGAGGGACTTGCCGTTCTGATCGGACCGGATGGGGCGCTAGTCGGTGTGTTGACGCGCACCGGAGCAATCCGCACCGGCATTTACGCGCCCGCTGTCGACGGATCGGGGCGACTGCGCGTCGCGGCGGCTGTCGGAATCAACGGCGACGTCGCGGCGAAGGCTCAGGCACTCGTCGAGGCCGGTGCTGACTTACTCGTAATCGACACTGCTCACGGTCACCAGAAAAAGATGCTCGACGCTTTGGCTTCGGTTCGGTCTCTCGATCTCGGTGTTCCACTCGCGGCAGGCAATGTCGTTTCCGCTACAGCGACTCGAGATCTCGTGGCCGCCGGCGCGAACATCGTCAAGGTCGGCGTCGGGCCAGGAGCAATGTGCACGACACGGATGATGACCGGAGTCGGTCGACCACAATTCTCGGCCGTTGCCGAGTGCTCCGAGGCTGCCGCCCAAGTGGGTGCCTCGGTGTGGGCCGACGGTGGGGTACGCCATCCCCGGGACGTCGCGCTCGCATTGGCAGCGGGTGCGGCAAACGTGATGATCGGGTCATGGTTCGCCGGCACTTACGAGTCCCCGGGCGATCTTCGGGTCGATTCCGCGGGCAACGCGTACAAGGAGAGCTTCGGAATGGCGTCCAAGCGCGCCGTCGCTGCTCGCACGGTGGCCGATAGTGCGTTCGATCGCGCGAGGAAGGCACTGTTCGAAGAGGGAATCTCCAGTTCGCGGATGCGTTTGGACCCGGATCGCCCCGGTGTCGAGGATCTCATCGACTACATCTGTTCCGGAGTTCGAAGCACATGTACCTATGCAGGTGCCCGCACCCTTCCAGAACTTCACGAGCGCGCCGTGCTCGGTGTGCAGTCGGCGGCTGGCTTCGCCGAAGGTCGCCCGCTTCCATCCGGGTGGTGATCTGTGACGGCGGTCGGTTCGGCCCGAGATCCGACCTCGTGCCCGACTGCCGGTAGAATGGCGGCTCACGCTAACAACTCACTTCCGCCGATCGATTCGTAGCGGAACAACAGAAGGGAACAAGGTGCCTGAGGCACCCGTCATCACCAGCACCGAGACTGCTCCGACCGAGTCCGGTGACGAGGGCTCCACTTCGGAGGGCTCCTCTATCGAGCCGGGAGACAAACCCGGCGATCCATCGTTCAAGCTGACTCCACACCGCGGCGGGGTGACATTCGGCCGCGGCGCACTTGCCTCCGGCCAGGGTGCGATGCTCCTGTCGGAACTTCGGCGGCGGTAGCGGATGGACATCGTAATCAGCGTCGCGGGCCTCCTTGGGTTCGTGGCTCTTACCGCAGGTACCGCGTTGTTCGTGGCAGCCGAATTCTCTCTGACAGCGCTCGAGAAGAGCACAGTCGACTCGTCGGTGAGCACCGTCGGAGATGCGCGCTCGCGTCAGGTCCAACGTGCACACCGAACGCTGTCGTTCCAGCTCTCCGGGGCCCAGCTCGGCATCACCATCACCACACTCATCACCGGCTATCTCGCCGAACCCGTCCTCGCCGGCTTCTTCGTCCCGGTTTTGACTGCACTGGGCGCATCCACCTCTGTTGCATCCGCTGTGTCGTTGGCCGCGGCACTGATCATCGCGACGTCGTTTTCGATGATCTTCGGTGAACTGGTCCCGAAAAACATCGCAATCGCGATGCCGATGGGAACTGCGAGGGCGACAGCAGGCGCAATGTCTGGGTTCTCGATGGTATTTCGCTGGGCGATCAACGGACTCAACGGCTCTGCCAACTGGCTGGTGCGCAGACTCGGACTCGAACCTGCCGAAGAATTACGCTCGGCGAGATCAGCGAGTGAGCTGGGATCGCTCGTGCGCACGTCTGCGCGGCAAGGATCCCTCGATGAGGGCACGGCCAGACTCGTCGGCCGATCACTGAAGTTCGGCGAACGATCCGCGGAGGAATTGATGACACCCCGGGTCAAAGTCGAGTCACTGTCGGTGTCCGACTCGGTATCCGACCTCATCGAAACGGCAGCTAGAACTGGCTTTTCGCGTTTCCCGGTTGTCGACGGAGACCTCGATGACACTGTTGGTGTCGTACACATCAAACACGCTTTCACCGTGCCTATAGCGAAACGTGCCGATACTCGCCTGGACTCTCTCGCGCAGGATGTGCCGGTCGTGCCGTCGAGTCTCGACGGAGATTCGGTGATGGAGCGCGTTCGTTCCGACGGAATGCAAGTTGCCCTTGTAGTCGATGAATATGGTGGCACCGCGGGTTTGGTGACCATGGAAGACCTGATCGAGGAGATCATCGGCGACGTCAGGGACGAACATGACGAGCCAGAGATCGACGTCCAGCGGTTCGGGGACAGTTGGCTGTGCTCGGGACTGCTCCGAATCGACGAGGTGGCAGCCGCGACCGGGTATCGAGCGCCGGAAGGCGAGTACGACACCATCGGCGGACTCGTGTTGACCGAACTGGGACGTATTCCTGTCGAAGGTGACCGCGTGATCATGCCCGATCCACCCGAGGAAGACCCTGCCGATGCACACGGTGGATGGGCGGGCCGAGTCACCAGAATGGATGGCAGACGAATCGATCGAGTGATGTTGCAACCGGTCGGCCCCGACGTGATAGAGCAGATTCGATCGGAGGAGAGGACTCGTGGGTGACTACCTCTCCGTATTGCTCGCCGTTCTCCTCCTCGGCGGCAATGCGTTTTTCGTGGGCGCCGAGTTCTCACTGATTTCGGCGCGCCGCGACCGACTGGAATCCTTGCTTGCGCAAGGAAAGAAGAACGCAAAATCGGTAATCGAGGCCAGTCAGAATCTGTCCCTCATGCTTGCCGCGGCTCAGCTGGGAATCACTATCTGTTCCATCCTTCTCGGCCGCGTCGGCGAGCCGGCGGTGGCACACCTGATCGAGAAGCCACTCGATCTCATCGGAATCCCGGAAAGCCTGCTGCACCCGATCGCCTTCGCCATCGCATTGGCGCTGGTCGTGGTGTTGCACATCCTCATCGGCGAAATGGTCCCGAAGAACATCGCGATCGCAGGCCCGGAGAAGACGGCAATGCTGCTCGTTCCGATCCATCTGATGTTCATCAAACTCGCCAAACCGCTGATTTCGTTCTACAACATGTGTGCCAACCTCACGTTGCGTGCACTGCGCATCGAGCCCAAAGACGAGTTGGATTCGTCGGTGTCCGCCATCGAGCTCTCGCAGATGATCGGTGAGTCACGATCGGAAGGTCTCATCGACGAGGAGGAGCACCGGCGCCTCACCCAGGCGCTGGAGATCTCCGGCCGGACGGTGGCGGAGGTGCTCATTCCATCCGCCAAGGTCCGCAGCGTGCGTCTCTCCGGCCTCGAACCCGGTTCGGGTCCCACGCTCGGATCCGTCGAGGAGGCAGTGATCGCCACCGGCTTCTCGCGTTACCCGGTGCAAGCCGAGGATGGATCGATGGTCGGATATCTCCATCTGAAGGACGTTCTGAGCTACATGCTCGACGATGCTGCTGGTCCGGAGACGGTCATACCGCGTTCCGAGGTACGAAGGCTGCCAGTGGTCACCTCCGAGACGATGCTGGACGACGCGCTGACTCGACTTCGGCGTGCCAGCAGTCACCTGGGCGCGGTGAGCGATTCGTCAGGCACGACGATCGGGATCGTGGCACTGGAAGACTTGGTAGAGGAGTTCGTCGGAACCGTCCGCGACGGCACGCACCGTATCGCAGGGCCGTCACCGGGCCAGTCTTCGCCGGCACGTTCCGGTGGCGAAAACTGAAAGATGACGAGCACCGACCGATGATGCAGACCTCAGCGACCGAGATGTCGGCGACGTTGACGGAGCCGGACTGGACGAACAGACGTGCGGACCACTCGGCTCGGGTAGACCGCTTGATCGGCGCCTACCTGCACAATCGGGCACAGGGCAATACACATCCGGTACTCGACTTCTTGTTCACCTATTACAGCTACAAACCCGGCCACCTGAAGCGTTGGAACCCAGGTTTCGAGGTGGTCCTAACCGGTGAAGCCGCTCAGGACTACGCAGCGTTCGCGTCCTACGAACCCGTCGACGGACCGGACTTCGGGTATCGGGTACGGCGCTCTCTGGTCGAGCAGCGGCGTTCGGCCATCATGTTCACCCGGGACCTCCTCGAGGCGACCATGACCCGTCAACCCAATCTGGGGTGTTTCGGGCTCCATGAGTGGGCGATGGTCTATAGGGGCGGACAGGCCGCCTTGCGACACGGGTCGGTGCCGCTTCGGCTCGGCTACGACGGCACCGATGCGGTGGTCGAGTCCATGAAGATTCGCTGCACGCACTATGACGCGTTCAGGTTCTTCACCCCCGACGCCGCCCCCAAGAATTTTCTCGACCTGTCCCCGGCAAGCAGGACCGAACGAGAGCAACCTGGTTGTGTGCATGCGAGCATGGATCTGTACAAGTGGAGCTACAAACTCTCACCGTTGATCGACTCGAACCTTGTGCTCGACTGTTTCGAACTTGCGCTCGATGCTCGGACGGTCGATATGCGCGCGAGTCCGTACGACCTCTCCGACTATGGCCTGTCGCCTATCGCGATCGAAACACCGTCCGGTCGGGCAGAGTATGTGCGCGCGCAAACCGACCTGTCGGCCAGGGCTGCCCCTCTCCGTTCGGAGCTGGCGATGCGATGCCAGAATCTACTGGTGAGCGGCGGGTACAGTGCCCGACTTACTGCCGAGTAACATTGAAGCCGATGTCGTTTTATCGCCCTTCTGGGCGCCCAGACCGGAAAGAGTGAGGAATTCATGACTGAGCGAGTTCGTGTCGGTGGTCTTCAAGTCGCCAAGGTGCTGTACGACTTCGTACAGAACGAGGCACTTCCGGGTACAGGTGTGCAATCGGATGCGTTCTGGTCCGGTGCCGAAGCGGTAATCTCCGATCTCTCCCCCAAGAACAAGGCGCTCTTGGACGTACGCGAAGAGATTCAGGGCAAGGTCGACGCCTGGCACGGTGAGCATGCCGGAATCGACTACGACCGTGCGGCGTACAAGTCGTTCCTGAAGGAAATCGGCTACCTCGTCGACGAATCCGCCGACTTCGACGTCGCCACCACAGGCGTCGACACGGAAATCACGTCGACGGCCGGACCACAGCTCGTCGTGCCCGTTCTCAACGCTCGGTTCGCGATCAATGCATCGAATGCCCGTTGGGGCTCGCTGTACGACGCGCTGTACGGCACAGATGCCATCCCCGAAGCGGACGGCGCAGAGAAGGGCACCTCCTACAACAAGGTTCGCGGCGACAAGGTCATCGCCTTCGCTCGCGATTTCCTCGACGAGGCGGCGCCCTTGGCGTCCGGGTCACATGTCGGATCGACCGGATACGTCGTCGACGCGGTTTCGCTGACAGTGACCCTCGCCGACGGAACCACCACCGGCCTCAAAGATCCGGCGCAGCTACTCGGATACCACGGGACGCCGGATGCACCCACAGCAATTCTGTTCGTACACAACGGCTTGCATTTCGAGATTCAGATCGACCCTACGAGCCCGATCGGTGCTACCGACGCGGCGGGCGTGAAGGACGTGCTGCTCGAATCGGCAGTCACGACCATCATGGACTTCGAGGACTCGGTCGCGGCCGTGGACGCCGACGACAAGGTTCTCGGCTACCGCAACTGGCTCGGATTGATGAGAGGCGATCTTTCCGAGGACGTTTCCAAGGGCGGGAAGACGTTCACTCGCGTTCTGAACCCTGATCGCACGTACACCGGAGTCGACGGGTCATCTGTCACACTTCACGGACGCTCACTGTTGTTCGTCCGCAACGTCGGACATCTGATGACCTCGGATGCCATTCTTGACGCCGACGGCAACGAAGTTCCCGAGGGCATCCTCGATGCGCTGTTCACCTCGCTCACCGGAATGCACTCGTTGACCGCAGACAACCTCCTCTCGAACAGCCGAACCGGTTCGCTGTACATCGTCAAGCCGAAGATGCACGGACCCGATGAGGTTGCGTTCACAGCAGAGCTCTTCGGCCGCGTCGAGCAGGTGCTCGGATTGCCGGAGAACACCCTCAAGGTCGGCATCATGGACGAAGAGCGTCGCACCACGGTCAACTTGAAGGCCTCGATCCTGGCAGCCAAGGAGCGGGTGGTCTTCATCAACACCGGCTTCCTCGACCGCACCGGCGACGAGATTCACACGTCGATGGAGGCCGGCGCAATGGTCCCCAAGGGCGAGATGAAGGCTCAGAAGTGGATCTCGGCGTACGAGGACTTCAACGTCGATACCGGCCTTGCGGCGGGAATGACGGGTAAGGCGCAGATCGGCAAGGGCATGTGGGCAATGCCCGATCTCATGCACGACATGCTCGAGCAGAAGATCAACCATCCGAAGGCCGGCGCCAACACCGCATGGGTTCCTTCCCCCACCGCGGCCACTTTGCACGCGTTGCATTACCACAAGGTCGACGTCTTCGCCCGCCAGCTCGAATTGGCACAGGCCAAGCGCGCGACCGTCGACGAGATCCTCGAGATTCCGCTTGCTCCAGCCACCGACTGGAGCGACGAGCAGAAGCAGAAGGAAATCGACAACAGCGCACAGTCGATTCTCGGCTACGTCGTACGGTGGATCGATCACGGTGTCGGTTGCTCCAAGGTGCCCGACATCAACGACATTGCCTTGATGGAAGATCGCGCGACCCTGAGGATTTCGAGCCAGTTCATCGCGAACTGGTTGCGCCACGGCATCGTCACCGAGGATCAGGTCCGTGCGAGCCTCGAACGCATGGCCCCCATCGTCGACCGCCAGAATGCGTCCGACCCGACGTACAAGAACCTGGCTCCGGACTTCGATACCAACATCGCGTTCCAGGCCGCCAGCGAGCTGATCTTCCAAGGGGCCAAGCAGCCGAGCGGATACACCGAGCCGATTCTGCATCGACGCAGACGCGAGTACAAGGCCGCGAGCAACTGACGGTCTCGTAACCCTTCGCACGTGGGTGATCATCGCGACTCCGGCGGAATACGGAGTATCAGCAAAGGCCCATTGTTCATGGCGGGCGCCATCATCGTGGTGGTGCTCGCCGTGTTCGGGTGGTTCGAATTGCGTGATCGGATAGCCGATCAGGGTGCTGCGGCGGCGGAGACCTGCGTCGAGGGTGCCGAGACTTTGTCGGTCACGGTAGATCCCGATATCGCCTCGCAGATTACCGACCTCGCGACGCGGTTCGCCGCCACCGGGCCCGTCGTTCGCGATCATTGCATTTCTGTCGCGGTGGAGGTCGAGGATTCGACTGCCATCGCCGGCGCACTGGCAGCAGGAGAGCAGAACTGGGACCCCTCTGCTCTCGGGCCGATCCCTGCTCTGTGGTTACCACGTTCTTCCAACTCGGTCACCGCGCTTCCGGCTGGAACCGTCGACGGGACGCCGAAAACGATTGCGAGCACCCCTGTTGTGCTCGCGAGTCCTCCGCAGTTGACTGCAGCATTGCAAGCTAAGGGTGTCGGGTGGGCCGATCTCCCTGCACTGCAGAGCAATCCGGAGTCGTTGCTCGGCCTCTCCCTCCCAGGATGGGGTGGGCTCCGGATGCAACTCCCTGTCGGACCGGACTCCGATGCGACGACAGCCGTTCTCGCCGCCGTCGGATCGTCGGCAACGCCCGCCTCCGATGTTCAGACGTCAACACTGCAGCTACCCCTGAAATCGCAGACGCGATCTGCTTTGGCCGCCCTCGCGACGACAGACCGCGGGATTCAAGCAGCGGTACCCGATTCGACGGATATGGCGTTGTCCGGGTTGGCAGGCAAGCTCTCACCCGACGCCGACTTCCATTCGGTTCCGGTGACCGAACAACAACTCGGTACGTCCGGTCAGAACGAACTGACGGGATACGCACCACCCGGATCGACGGTGTCGATCGACTATCCGTCGGTCATCATGTCCGGGTCGTGGGTGAACGAAACGCTCAGGCGTGCCGGCGCCCAGTTCGTCGAGTTCATCTTGCAGGCAGAGAACTCGAAGATGTTCACCGACGCGGGTTACAACGCTCCTGGATCGTCACCGCTCGGAGCCCCAACCGGACCCGACGTCCGCACAGCCATGCTCGACGCTGTGACGAATCCTGCAACAGAGCGTCGAGCGACCGTTGTCATGGATGTATCGGCATCGATGGACACCGACGAAGGTGGTCGATCGCGTCTGCAGAACATCGCATCTGCACTCACCGCACAGTTCGACGCAGTCATCGATTCGACCGAACTGGGTTTGTGGTCCGACAGCAAGGATCTGGACGAGGATCGTCCGTATCGGATATTGGTTCCCACCGGCACGGTGTCCGAACAGCTTTCTGCCGGTAGCAGACGGCAAGCGCTCGTTGCGGCGGCACAGAGCCTGAAACCCGAGAACGTAGCCTCGACCTACCCGTCGATGACAGCGGCATACCGTGCTGCGCTCGAAGGATTCGTCCCGGGGAGACCGAACAGCATCGTCCTTGTCACCGACGGCCCGAACGACGATTCAGCTGAATCGTCCGAGAGTGAGTTGACCGATATCACCAAGCTTGTCGATCCGGCCAGACCTGTAGCGGTCGATGTCATATCGATCGGAACCATTGCCGATAAAGCGGACTTGGAGGCGGTGTCCACGGTCACCGGAGGCACGTTCACCACCGTTCCGTCGTCGGACGGGTCCGACCTAGCTGCACTTCTCGGAAAGTTCTTGTACTGAACATGACTCGACTTCTTGCATTCGGTGTCTTCCTCGCATTGGTGTGCCTGGTGATTCATCTCCGTTTCGTGCGCGGAACGCGACTCCCGCGACCCTATTCTTTTGTCGCAGACGCCCTTCTCGCAATCATGTGGGCTCTGGCCCTGGTGGGTATCGGATCGGGCGAGTTGTTCGATCCGAGTTGGGCTCGCGCGCCGGGATTCCTAGGACTCACCTGGCTTGCTGTGATTCTGTATCTGGTACTGGGAACCCTGCTCGTCGGGGTTGTCACCCTCGGGATGCGGATCGTGTCATCGCTGCGTGGACACGAATCCGGGGCTATCCGGTTTCGGGTGAACAGGCTTGGTTCTGCTCTGGTTGCTGCCGCGTCCGTCGTCGCAGTCGCGTATGGAGTAGTCGAAGCAAGCGAACCGCGGATCACCAATACCACTGTTGCCCTCGAGCGACTTCCGGCGGAATTCGACGGGCTGCGAGTGGCCTTGGTGTCCGATCTTCATGTCGGACCTGCCCGCGGGGAACCCTTCGTTCAGAAGGTCGTCGACGATATCAATGCGCAGGCGCCGGACCTCATCTTGTTGGACGGTGATCTCATCGATGGGACCGTCGATCTCGTCGGCTCCGATCTGGACCCGCTACGCGAGCTGTCGGCGCCACTGGGCGTCTTCGGAGTCAGTGGCAACCATGAGTTCTACGCCGACGACGGTGGCAAGTGGCTCGACTTGTGGTCGACTCTAGGGATCACCGTTCTGCGAAACGATCGGGAGGAAGTGACGCGAAACGGCGTAAGCATCGACATCGCCGGAATCAACGACGCGACAGCACCCGCGCCTTACGAACCCGATCTGAGCGCTGCCCTCGAAGGGCGTGAGTCCGATCGATTCGTCCTTCTCCTGGCCCACCAACCCAAGCAGGCGCACGAGGCTTCCGACATGGGAGTGGACATGCAAGTGTCCGGACACACCCATGCGGGTCAGATTTGGCCGCTGCGCTATCTGGTGCCGCTACAGCAGCCGAGCGTCGAGGGACTGGACCGAATCGGCGGCACGACCCTGTTCACCACGCGCGGCGCCGGAGCGTGGGGTCCTCCTGTACGAGTTGCAGCACCGCCGGAAATCTCGATGCTGCAACTCGTCGGAGCATAGATTCAGGCGAAGGCCTCGATCGGCGGGCAAGAGCACACCAGGTTTCGATCTCCGTGTGCCCCATCGATTCTTCGCACTGACGGCCAGACCTTCGCCCTTCCGTTCACTGCGTCGGGGAACACTGCCTCGGCCCTCGAATACGGATGATTCCAGTCACCCACGAGGCTCTTCGCAGTGTGCGGCGCACCACGAAGCGGGTTGTCTTCCACTGGCCACTCCCCTGCACCGACTCGATCGATCTCAGCGCGGATCGCGATCATGGCATCGCAGAAGGCGTCGATCTCGTCCAGATTCTCACTCTCTGTCGGCTCGACCATCAAAGTGCCTGCGACGGGGAAGCTCATCGTCGGCGCATGGAACCCATAGTCGGCAAGACGCTTGGCGACATCGTCGACCGTGACGCCAGTCGCTTTGGTCAATCCTCGAAGATCGAGGATGCACTCGTGTGCGACCATCCCGTTGTCGCCGGTGTAGAGAACCGGAAAGTGCTCGTCCAAGCGCTGGGCTATGTAGTTTGCCGACGCGATGGCGGTGAGCGTCGCGCGACGTAGCCCCACCGCGCCCATCATGCGGATGTACGCCCACGTGATGGTGAGGATCGACGCACTGCCGAACGGCGCGCCCGATACTGCGGGACCGCCCCCGAGGTCGGCTCGTAGGGGGTGCCCGGGAAGGTATGGCTGCAGGTGACTGCGTACTCCGATCGGACCGACACCGGGGCCGCCGCCACCGTGCGGAATGCAGAAGGTCTTGTGCAAATTCAGATGGCTTACGTCACCACCGAAACGGCCCGGGCGGGCAAGGCCGACAAGAGCATTCAAGTTTGCCCCGTCCACGTACACCTGACCGCCGGCGTCGTGTACGAGTGCACAGATGTCGTCGATCTCGTGTTCGTAGACGCCGTGGGTGGACGGATAGGTGATCATGATCGCAGCCAACGAACCGGAATGCTGATCGATTTTGGCCCGCAGGTCATCGACGTCGACGTCGCCGTTGCTGCGGCAGGCCACCACGACGACCTTCATACCGACCATGACGGCAGAGGCAGCGTTCGTGCCGTGTGCGCTCGACGGAATCAGGCAGACGTCACGGTGGCTGTCCCCCCGCCCGAGGTGATAGTTACGGATCGCGAGCAATCCTGCATATTCCCCTTGGCTTCCCGCGTTGGGCTGCAGACTGACGGCGTCGTAACCGGTGATGTCGACCAACCACTTCTCGACATCGGCTATGACAGAACGTATTCCCACCGTGTCGTCATCGGGAGCGAAGGGGTGCAACCGTGCGAATTGTGGCCAGGTGATCGACTCCATTTCCGCGGTTGCATTGAGTTTCATCGTGCACGATCCGAGAGGAATCATGCTTCTGTCGAGCGCAATGTCTTTGTCCGAGAGCATTCGCAGGTAACGAAGCATCGAGGTCTCGGATCGGTGTCGAGTGAACGCCGGATGGGTCAAGAACTCCGAAGTTCGCACGAGGTTCGCTGGAATGGACTCGATCGACTCGGAAACGCAGTCACCCGCTTCGAAGGCACTCAGAACGGTGTCGACATGGGCTGTGGTGGTGGCCTCGTCGCAGGACACTCCGACTCTGTCGGCATCGATGAATCGGAGATTGATACCGGCACTCTTTGCCGCATCTACGATGCTCTGCGCGCGTCCCGGAACGATCGCAGTGACCGTGTCGAAGAAATGGTTCGAAACCAGTTTCACGCTAGAATTCGAAAGGCCGTCGGCCAGCCGTCGTGCGTGCGAATTCACTTGGCGCGCAATCGCTCGCAGCCCTTCGCTTCCGTGATAGCTGGCGTACATTGCTGCCACTATCGCCAGCAGAACCTGAGCGGTGCAGATGTTCGAGGTCGCCTTCTCGCGACGGATGTGCTGTTCCCTGGTCTGCAGGGCAAGCCGGTAGGCGAGATCGCCGTCCGCGTCGACGGACACACCGACCAGGCGGCCTGGAAGCTGCCTCGAATGTTTCGAATGCACTGCGAGATAACCGGCATGCGGACCGCCGTAACCCATGGGAACACCGAAACGCTGAGTGGTGCCGAAACAGACGTCCGCACCCGCTTCACCGGGAGGAGTGAGCAAAGTCAGCGCCAACAGGTCCGCCCCGATCGCAACGAGTGCACCTGCTTCGTGTGCTCGCGTGATCGTGTCCGTGTGGTCGACCAACGCACCCGAGGCGCCGGGCGTCTGTGCAAGCACACCGAAGAAGTCGCCTTCGGGGAGGCCTTTGGCCAGATCAGTCGACACCAGCTCGATACCCAGCGGCTCAGCCCTGGTTTGGAGGATCGCACGAGTCTGCGGGAACACATCGATGTCCACGAGGAAACGCGACGACGCCGACTTGCGATTCGCCCGGCGAAGAAGCGTCATGGCCTCAGCGGCCGCAGTCGACTCGTCGAGCATCGACGCGTTGGCCACTTCCATTCCGGTCAGATCGGACACCATCGTTTGAAAGTTGAGCAGCGCCTCCAAGCGACCTTGGCTTATCTCCGGCTGGTAGGGCGTGTAGGCGGTGTACCACGCTGGGTTTTCGAGTATTCCGCGAGTCAACACCGGGGGCGTCAGTGTGTCGTAGTACCCGAGACCGATCATCGACGTCGCCACTGTGTTGCGCGAGGCAAGGGCGGCCAACTCGGCGAGGGCTTGATGTTCACCCACCGGCTCCGGGAGAGTTTCGAGACCGTCACCGATACCTGACGACGACGCAGGATCGAGAATTGACTTGGGCACTGCGCGGGCTGCCAGTTCGTCCAACGACGCGACGCCGACAACGTGAAGTATTCGTTCGAGTTCGTTACTGTCCGGGCCAATGTGCCGGTCGGCGAACAATGCCTTCACCGATTTCGGATCAGCTGTGCTAGAAGAGCTTTCGGTCACGGGGGCGCTCCAAGGTGTGCGTACGACAGGGCCGGATCCTCCCCCTCTGTCGCGTGCTCACCGAAACGAGCGCCTGAGAGATTCAGCCGATCCGGACTCGAGGAGCTGTCCGAACGTCTTTTCACCTTGGGCGGATGGGTGCTCCCATCACTTTCCAGAGACGTCGAAGCTCACACGGTCCGTGTGCCTGAGAGATTGACGGGGAGGTATTGCTCCTTCGGCGTCCGAGACTGGCTGCCCCGGAACTCTCCCGCGCAAGCGCGACGCTCGAAGTCTATCCTGTCTTGCAGCTGGCCCGAGTCTTGCGGCGGGAGGCGAGCTCATCCTCGGGACTCGTCTCGGACTCTCCGCCGTCTGCACGCTCGGCGGGGAAGTCGGCAATAAGACCGGTCAGTTCGCGCATCGCTCCGTTGACGGCGATACCGAATACACCTTGGCCGCCCTGCAGTAAATCGACGACTTCCTCCGCGGACGTGCACTCGTATACAGTGGTGCCGTCGGAGAACAGGGTGATGTTTGCCAGATCTCCGACGCCGCGCTTGCGAAGGTGATCTACCGCTACTCGTATGTTCTGCAGAGAAATGCCAGTGTCGAGTAAACGCTTGACGATCTTCAGAACCAGCATGTCCTTGAAGGAGTAAAGGCGTTGACTACCGGAACCCGCTGCGCTGCGAATGGACGGAACTACCAGCCCCGTACGAGCCCAGTAGTCGAGTTGGCGATAGGTGATTCCCGCTATCTGGCATGCACTCGGAACTCGGTAGCCCACCAGTTCGTCCGGAACGGAATCATCCGGGAACAGCCCCGGCTGAAAATCGGGCACGAAGGGTGTCACCGTGGCGACTGCCGCAGGCTGCGTCGGCAGATCTGCATTCGAGGTCTCCACCGATTCAGCATCGCCCGGCACAAAGCTCGCTGAACCGTGGTGGCGTCCCTGCGGCTGATCTTCCACTTACTTGCTCCCTCTTCGGATGTCTCGACGCTGCTGTTCGGACCATGACGACGATAGAGGTCCGACCGGGAGACTATCCCGGTGTACTTCTGCGTGAAATCCACTCCGCGTACCCGGCAAGACTACGCCCCGGCGCGAACCGACGACACACGATCGTCGACTTCTGTATTTCACAAGGGGAACGCTATTGGGCCGAGGAGGGACAATCAACGCAACGCGCCGTAAACCTGAACCTAAAGTTGAGGTTGAGACTCTTCCGTTACCGAATCGAGGGCTTCAGCCGTCCGTTGCCTTGAAATCATCCGGTGAAACCGATTCCAGAAACTCCTTGAACTTCTCGACTTCGTCCTCGCGCTCGTTGGGCATCAGGAGTCCTGCTTCGGAAAGCACCGGCTCCTCGGCGAATATAGGTACGCCCGCCCGCAGCGCGATCGCGATGGAGTCCGATGGACGGGCCGAAACCCGGATGTCCTTGTCGAAGACCAGATCCGCATAGAACGTGCCCTCCTGAAGGTCCACGATGCGAACTTCCTTCAAAGTGTGTCCCAAAGCGCCGATCAAGTCCTTGATCAGGTCGTGCGTCAAGGGTCTGCCCGGTTGCACGCCCTGCTGCTCGAGCACAATGGCCGCCGCTTCGGTCTGCCCGATCCAAATGGGCAGGTACCGCTCTCCATCGGCTTCACGCAGCAGCAGGACGGGCTGATTCTGAGGCTGCTCGACACGAATACCGACAACACGCATCTCACTCATTGCCTCTGCCTCCCATATGCGTTGAAAATCGGGCCGCAGGTCTGGGTCCGCCTACTGCAGCCGAGTCTATTGGAATCGACCGCCATACGGAGGGTGGCCTAGGGATGAACACGACACGAGGCGAACGCTCAGCGATCGAGCGCACCGCGCACCGCGGCCTTGACCAGACAAGTGTGCAGCGTCAAAGACAGCGCAGCCAGTTCTCGGATCATTTCTTCGGCTCGGTCCCGCGCTCCCGCATCTCGGCCCTTCGCAACTGGTCCGGCGATTTGCGCTACCAAACCGGCTTCCCGATCAGCAGCCAATTTGAATGCTCGTAGGTGCCGAACCTCGAGACCGAACTGCAACATCGCTTTCGCAGTCCGCGCAAGGGTTATCGAGCCCTCATCGTAGAAGCCGGCTTGACCCGGCGTCAGTAGGCCGCCGCGAATGAGCTCGGTCACGAAAGTCTCGTCGACACCCGCTCGTTCCATGAGGTCGGCCTTGCTCACTCTGACCTCACGATCAGCGAGAAACTCTTCGGGAGATACTTCACCGGGAGCAATACTGAGGCCGCGGGGTCTACGAGGCGCGTCCTCTGCACGCTCGACGCGTGCAACACCACTGTCGATGGCTTCGAGCTGCTCTTTGATCACCTTCAGCGGAAGGTATTGATCTCGCTGCGCCGTCAATACATATCTCAACCGCTCGCAATCGGCGATGGAGAAACGGCGGTATCCGGACGCTGTGCGCTCGGGCGAAATCAATCCCTCCGCTTCGAGAAATCGAATCTTCGAAATCGTGACGTCAGGAAAGTCGGGCCGAAGTCGATCGAGGACGGAGCCAATCGACATCCCCCCGGGAGACTGCTGCCCGACGGCGGTCACTGGCTGCCCGCACCCGCAGACGATTCGCCGACCTGGGACCCGGCGCCGCCGCGTGGACCGGTCAGGAATACGAGGCGGAACTTGCCGATCTGGACTTCGTCACCGTTGGTGAGCACAGCCGAGTCGACAGGCTCGCGGTTGACATAAGTTCCGTTGAGGCTTCCGACGTCGACCACCTGAAACTCGTTCTCGTCCTGACGGAACTCGGAATGACGCCGACTCACAGTGACATCGTCCAAGAAGATGTCACTGTCCGGATGACGGCCGGCAGAAGTTGTCGGCTGGTCCAGTAGGAATCGTGACCCTGCATTGGGTCCCCTCTTCACGACGAGAAGAGCAGATCCGACGGGCAGGCCCTCCACACCCGACACCGGGGCCTCCGAGGTCTGGCTCGTCGCCGAGTTATCCAGCTCCTGCAGGAAATCCGCACGAAAAACCGAAGTGGTTTCCGCTGGCGACTCTCCGTAGATGCCGTCGTTGTCGTTCTCGCTCACCGTTTCTCCTTCTCAGTCCTCTGCACCCTGGCGACTCACACCACGGTCGACGCAAAATAGTTTGCTTGTTCTGTGTTCCTACGGACCTGCGCCCCGACACGACAACTGCACAACAACGACCGTACCTTGCGGACGGGCATGGGTGTAGACGGTTGCTTCAGCTCGCGTCCGCTAGTTACTCGGTCGTAATGGCAGCATATCCGTCCGCATCGAGCATCTCTGACACTGCCGCGTCCAAGACCTCTACCGAGGAGACCTCCAGCTCGACCAACCACCCGTCGGTGTAAGGTCCCGAATTCACCTTTTCCGGATCTGCCTCCAGAACTCCGTTGACGGCAATAACTTTGGCGGTCAGGGGTGCGAACACGTCGGACACACTTTTGGTCGATTCGACCTCGCCCATGGAGGAGCCCGCTGTGACTTCCTCACCGACGGAGGGCAGCTGGACGAACACGACATCTCCCAACTGCGCCTGTGCGTAGTCGGTGATACCAACGCGGACGCTGGATGGGCCTACTCGCTGTACCCACTCGTGTTCAGGTGTGTAAAACAAATCGGCAGGCAGCTCGATCTCGCTCAAGTCGGCAGTCCTTTCGTCTGAGCTCACCGGACGGTGATGCTGGGTTTCGCTCGATGAGCGTATTGACGTGATCACGGGTCCCGCAAGGCGGACACGGTGACCTGCTCCGATTGTGAAATCCGGCATTGACCTCCATTCCTGGCTACCGTATCGACCACCCCGCCAGGAATATCCAATGCTGCGGCCAACGTCGCCGGATCGCCAACGGCGGTGTAGACGAACGGTGCACTTACCTTCTGCCCGTCCACGACGACCGCCCCTGCACTTCCCGCAATCCACGAGTCCAATCCGATACGCACTCCATCGTTGTCACTGCCGGCGATCTGCACCGTCTCCGCGCCTGCCGCTCGCAGCTCCTGCAACGCGTCCACGAGGACCTCCGAACCGACGCCGGTGCGCGGGTCTTCCACCGTCATCACGATTCCTGGGCCCGTCGCGGGAACGGTCCCTACCAGTACCGACAAGGCGTCGAGACGCTCGCGTGCTTCGGTGAGCGCGGCACCGGAACCGCCGTCCTCCTGCTGCAGTGTCGCCAGCGTGTCCTGCAGCGACGTGATGTCTTCACGGAGCGCGGCTTCCCTACGACCCAAGTTGTCCAGAAGGACGAGAAGATCTCCAGGGCGCGCGCTGTCGAGTGAATTCTCACTGTCGTTCACGCGAACCTGCGCAGCCAAGCCGATCCCGAGGGCGATCATCAACACGATCGTCAGCGAACCGAACACGATCGTCCTGCGTCGGCGCCGATCACCGTGGAACTCGTGCCTTCCCTCTCGTGCCACTGCGGTCAGGCTCCGAACAGTCGACGGCGCAAGGCTGCGGCATTTCCGAAGATCCGGATGCCCAGAACCACGACTATGGCCGTCGACAGCTGTGTACCCACTCCGAGCTGATCTCCCAGCCACACTATGAGTGCTGCGACGAGCACGTTGAAGACGAACGAGACGACGAAGACCTTGGAATCGAAGATTTCGTCCAGATACGCTCTGAGGCCGCCGAAGACCGCATCGAGCGCAGCGACTACGGCGATCGGTAGATACGGAGCGACCGCTCCGGGAATCTGCGGGCCGGACACGGTTCCGATCAGTACCCCTATCCCGAGAGCCAGGAATGCCAGCAGAACCAACCCGCCGCCGCGCCTGTTCATAGCATGTGTGGCACGGTCGTCGGACATAGAATTCGCTGCTACCCCTTCGTTACGTTCCTGCGTCACCTTCCGCCTTCCTGCTGTACACGCGGGGCAGTCCTGACCGCCGCTGCGGGCAGTTCGAGTGAATCCTCGGACCGCACGTCGAAGCCGACATCGTAGAGCTGAGTGAGCGCTGACATTCGCAGGTGGGCATCACTTACCGCAAATCGAACCTGCAGTTGCTCGGGCGACCCGATCGCGTCGATCGCGTACGGGGAGAAGACTGGATGATTGTCTACCAGCATGGCGCCACCCGCCTGTCTGATCGTGACGTTCGGGCCGATTCGGATACCGTCGACGGCAATCGCCTCGGCACCACTCGCCCACAGTGAATTCACAACCACTTGGAGATCTCGGTCCAGTACGGTCGCCGCCGAGTTTCCGCGTTTCTTCTGCGAAACATCGGACAGGTTTGCCGAGGCAGGCGGCTCGGTGACCACGACGGCGATGCCTGCACCGGACGAAGTTTCGGCACCTGCCGCAGACTCGATGTTCCTCAGTGAATTCAGAATCGATGCGCCATCCTTGTCGCTCTGCAAGACGCTCGACCGGGCTGACTCGACCTCGCCGGCGAGAGTGGACCGAGTTCGTTCCATCGCATCGGATCGGCTCTCTGCCTCGCGTACCGTCTCCACCAAGTCGGGCGCTTGACCGGACGCGTCCGACCTGAGGACGTCGACTCGAGATAGCGCCACACCGAAGACGCTGCCGATGAGAACTACGCCGACGATGGCAAGAACCACGTCCATAGGGGACCGAGTGGATCTCGACGACTTGTTCGCCGAAGCGGCTGCATACCCAGGGTCGAGGTGCTCGCTCATCAATGACTTCAGCAGTGAAGGCGTCGGGTTGCGTGTCGGTGGTTTACGCATCACGAAACACGTTGATTCTGGCTCCTCGGGATCGTCTTCGCCACGATCGATGCTTTGTAGGTGTAGAGCACTCCGGTCCAGGTATAGAGAGCGGTCCCCCAAATGATCAGCGAGTATCCGATCGGTGTGAGCACGTCCGCGACGGCCGACTCTCCGGTGGCACCGAGCAGCACAGGAAGAGCGATCATGATCACGAAGGTTGCTGCTTTACCCAGATAGATCACCTCGGGTGGTGGTAGTCCGCGCCGGCGGTAGATCAGCAAAGTACCCGCGAGGACGACGTCGCGTCCGATCAGAATCGCCGCCACCCACCACGGAATGATCCCACGGGCAACGAATGCAGCGAGAGCACTCACGACCGACAATCGGTCCACCAACGGGTCCAGTAGCGCACCCAGTTGCGATGACTGATCGAGCGCCCGTGCAAGCTTTCCGTCGAGCCAGTCGGTTGCTCCGCTGAGCAGCAGGACGGTCAGCGCCCATCCATCTGCTTCAGGAACAAGGAGCAGATAGAGAAACAGTGGAATCGCCAGCAACCTAAGTGTGCTGAGCACGTTGGGCACGGTGAGAACCCTGCTGCTGAGTTCGGCATCGGAACCCGGATCACTCACCACCCACACCTCGATCCTTTGTCGTCGACGCCCTGATTGAGGCTGGACTGGTACCCACACGTGGGGTGGGAAGTCACCGCCACGCGAACACCGGTTGCTCGAAGTCTGCCACGCGAGTATGACGCCGATGGAAGACGACTTCGCGGAATTGGTGAACGACTGCACCCGTCGGCGCGTGTACCAGCGAATCTCGGAACGGCCATTGGATGACGGGCCGTTCCGACTCCGGGATCACCACGAATCTCGGGTCTGTATCGATCTCCGAGGCCTCGACCTCGTACACGATCTCCACCTCGACGACGTTCGGCACGACCTGCTTCAACGTGTCTCCGACCCACACGACGAACGGCGTGATCACATACCCGGATCGAGTGCTGTAATCGTCGAGCCGGCCGAGGATATCTTGTGGGGAAACATGCACGTTCAGCTCCTCGCCGAGTTCACGCAGGCAAGCATCCTCAGCCGACTCCCCCGGGTCGATGCCACCTCCTGGCAAAGCAAATTGCCCCGGATGAGCGCGCAGACGCGCCGGACGCTTGGTGAGAAGCATCCGTCGTCTGTACGGTTCGCCACCGATGGCTATGGCCACAGCAGCCGCTCGCATGTCGCCGACTGTCATCCGCTGACAATCGAATTCCGATAGTGCGGACACGATCGACGAACGTTCCAGCCGTTCGTCGTCGATCACGACGGAATCCGAATCGGGACCGATTTCAGCAGGCGAACGTTGCACAGGACTTCGCCGTCGGATCGACCACCGAAAACGCCAGAGTGGATACCGAGCGTCGCGACGACCTGCGCGTCGAAATCGGGCATCGACAACTCCTCGGTCGGTGTGCGGACGGTTGCTACATCCTACTCATCGCGCAACGCCGAGCTTTCGCAAGAAGACCGGGTCCTATCCCACCACCGTTTCCGATCGCTCGATCTGTCACGCTCTGCCTGCATCTTCGGTGGGAAGCTGCACTGGCGACGGAACCTCGTGCACGGCAACCGCGTCCGAGCCGGTGTGCCCATCGACCGAAGGGGCCTCCAATTCGCCCGGCAGCACCGCGTCGAGCGCACGTGGTACGAGCCAATACAGCAACGCACCGAAAAGAACCAGGATGTTGCACCATTGCAAAATGGTCGCTGCGTTGTCGTCGGCGATGACACGGTCGAGCGCTTGCATGTTCATCACCAGACCATGGAGAAGTATCAGGACCCACAGTCTGCGGAACCGGAAGTAGACCCACACCGCGGCTGCGCCCCAGAGGAATGCCCACACGAACCCGCCGAAGCCGAAGTACACGTAGAGCAGACCTCGCATCGTGGCGGCGAGAACCATGATCCATCCGATCGGTATTCGACCCGCAAGAAGGAGAACGGGCAGCGCCGCGAGCAGTGGCTCTTCACGCAACCCGGTGGCCAACGCCGAAGCGACAGCCAGCCAAGGTGACGCCATGACCGCCGGCACCGAGAAGTCGAACCGCGCGAGACCTAGCTGACCGAGAACCAACACCACCGCAGATGCACCTGCGATGGCCGCGCACCATGCAATAGACGCATCGAGGGCAGTTCCGCGGCGCTCGGGCAACACCGCGGCGAGAGTGTGTCGCCGTAAGAAGAGTGTCAGCCCGATTGCTATGAAACCCAACGACATCTGGACCGCCAGCACAATGAGGTCGGCACGTTGATCCGACACACTCAGCACCGGCGCCGGCGCGTTGGGCTCCAGCATTCTCCACAGCGCACCAAGAATGCTGACCGAGTACAACAGAAGCCAACCCGTCACCATGCCGAGAACGAACAGGACGCTGACGATCGACGACGGGCGCATCGATTGGTTCGGGCGCGACCACACGCTGCTGTTGCCCACCATCTCCGACCACCCGACCTCGACCGCTCATCCGAACGCGATCTGTCTACCACGAGTTCGAGATCGATGGAGACTTCGAACTGTCGGACGAATACTTGACTTGTTCAAGAAATGAGAGTCGTATCACAGGGGTGAGCTCGAAGCCCAACTACCGGGAGATGTTGCGCGATGCAGCACTTCGTGTCACGCGCCCTCGCATCGAGGTGCTCGACGCGGTGCATACTCACCCGCACTCGGACACCGAGTCGATCCATGCAGTAGTTCGCGCCGAACTTCCGGTCGTTTCGAGGCAAGCCGTCTACGACGTGCTCAGCGCCTTGACTGCCGCACAGCTCGTTCGCCGCATCCAACCCGCCGGTTCCGTGGCGCGGTACGAGTCCAGAGTCGGCGACAACCACCATCACCTCGTATGCGCCTCGTGCGGGGCCATCTCCGACGTCGATTGCACGGTCGGATCGTCTCCGTGTCTCACCGCGTCCGACACCCGAGGATTCGCGGTACACGAAGCCGAGGTCGTGTTCTGGGGCATCTGCCCCGATTGCGCATCCCCACAGAGTTCACGATCACAATCATGATCGGTTCGATCCGCCAGCCCCGGAAGGAATCTCGTGTCTGAAGACCACACCACTCGCGAAAAAGAGATGAACCAGGACCAGCCCCAAGAGGGAGGCGCCTGCCCAGTTCTACAGGATCGGCAGCTACACCCGAGTGAGGGCGGGAGCAATCGTGATTGGTGGCCGCAGAGCCTCAATCTACGGATTCTCAAGAAGAACCCCGCTGTGGGTAACCCGATGGGCGAGAACTTCGACTACGCCGCTGAGTTCGCCAAGCTCGATCTCGCCGAGGTCAAGGCCGACCTTGTGGCCCTGATGACGGACTCACAGCCATGGTGGCCTGCGGACTTCGGTCACTACGGACCATTCTTCGTACGTATGGCCTGGCACGCAGCGGGCACGTACCGGATCCAGGACGGACGCGGCGGTGCCGGCGCGGGGATGCAAAGATTCGCTCCGTTGAACAGCTGGCCGGACAACGCAAGTCTCGACAAGGCTCGCAGACTGATCTGGCCTGTCAAGAAGAAGTACGGCAACAAGCTCTCATGGGCCGACCTCATCGTCCTCACCGGAAACGTGGCGATCGAGTCGATGGGGTTGCCGACCTACGGATTCGCCGGCGGCCGCGTCGACGTCTGGGAGCCCGACGAGGATGTGTACTGGGGACCGGAACAGACTTGGCTCGGCGACGAGCGCTATACCGGCGAGCGGGAACTGGAGAATCCTCTGGCCGCTGTCCAAATGGGTCTGATCTATGTCAACCCCGAGGGCCCGAACGGCGAGCCCGATCCCGCCGGTTCCGCCGTCGACATCCGCGACACGTTCGGCAAGATGGCGATGAACGATATCGAAACCGCTGCGTTGGCAGTCGGCGGCCACACCTTCGGCAAGGTTCATGGTGCAGCCGATCCTGAGCCACACATAGGCCCAGAGCCAGAGGCCGCACCGCTCGAGCAGATGGGTCTCGGCTGGAAGAACAGCTACGGCACGGGCGTCGGCGCAGATGCCATCACCAGTGGCATCGAAGGTACCTGGACGCCGACTCCGACGACCTGGGACAACACTTTCCTCGAAACGCTGTACGGCTACGAGTGGGAGGTCCACAAGGGTCCGGGTGGTGCATGGCAGTGGCGTCCGAAGGACGGCGCTGCTTCCGATCTCGTTCCCGACCCCGCCGACCCCGCCAAGCGGCACGCTCCGATGATGCTGACCAGTGACATCGCGATGCGTGTCGATCCGATCTACGAGCAGATCACTCGACGTTGGCTCGATCACCCGGAGGAACTGGCGGAGGAGTTCTCGAAGGTCTGGTTCAAGTTGACCCACCGTGACCTAGGGCCCGTCTCCCGCTACCTCGGTCCCGAGGTTCCGAGTGAGACCCTCCTGTGGCAGGACCCGATCCCGGCGCGCGACCATGAACCGGTCGGCGAAGCAGACATCGCAAAACTCAAGAGCCTCATCCTCGCGTCGGAGCTGACCGGACCCCAGTTGATTTCCACAGCATGGGCCGCGGCGTCGTCGTTTCGGGGCAGTGACAAGCGTGGAGGCGCCAACGGTGGGCGTCTTCGCCTGCAGCCACAGGCCGGATGGGAGGTCAACGAACCGGACGAACTGGCAGACGCCATTCGTGTCCTAGAAGGCATCAAGGAGACCTTCGATGCTGCGGGAACAGCGAAAATCTCCTTCGCCGACCTCGTCGTCCTCGGCGGGTGTGCCGCCGTCGAACGTGCCGCGCAGAGCGCCGGCCACGATGTCACAGTGCCGTTCACTCCGGGGCGTACAGATGCAACACAGGACCAGACGGACGTCGAGTCGTTCGCCGCTCTCGAACCCAAGTCGGACGGATTCCGCAACTACGTAGGTAAGGGCCAGCGTCTTCCAGCCGAGTACTCCTTGGTCGACAAGGCGAACCTGTTGACTCTCAGTGCGCCCGAGATGACAGTGCTGGTCGGCGGTCTTCGAGCGCTGGGAGCAAACCACAAAAAGTCCGAACACGGAGTCCTGACGACGCGTCCGGGCACCTTGACCAACGACTTCTTCGTGAATCTCCTCGATATGGGCACAGAGTGGGTTCCCACATCGGAGGAAGGCGTCTACGAGGGCAAAGACGCGGCGACGGGAGAAGTGAAGTGGTCCGGTACTCGTAACGACCTCGTCTTCGGCTCGAACTCCGAACTGCGCGCCCTGGCCGAGGTCTATGCCTCGGACGATGCTCGCGAGAAGTTCGTCCACGACTTCGTCGCCGCGTGGGACAAAGTGATGCAGCTGGACCGCTTCGATCTGGTCTGAGCACAAAAATAGTCAGCCCGGCGCAGCGGGTTCACCCGTTGCGCCGGACTGACTGTGCTCTCCCGTTCTCCTCGCTGAGGCCCGAGAGGAGATTGGCTTCGGCCGGAAGGGGTAGACAGGACCGATGACAAGCACTTCACTCGTTTCGTCGCCTCCCCTGCCTGCACCCTGTGGACCCTTGTCGGCCGGTGTCATGGACTTCATCACCGGTAAGTCCACAGCTGCGCCCCCGACTGCCGGTGGAGTCGATCCAATGTCTCGGGACCTCCATGTGGCGTTGGCTACGTGTTACGAGTTGCACTACCGAGGTTTCGCCGGAGTCGACGACCGCTGGGAATGGGATCCGGATGTGCTGAGATTCCGCGCGGGCTTGGAAGAGTCGTTCATGTCGTACCTCCGAGACAGCGTCGAGCCAGGCAACGACGCGATTGCCGAGATGGAGTTCTTGTCGGTTGCGCATTCGTCGGGTACCGGGCCTTCCTGGTATCTACGCGATGAAGGTTCGTGGGAACAGATGCGTGAGTACTTCGTTCACCGGTCGATCTACCATCTCAAGGAAGCCGACCCGCACGCATGGGCGATCCCTCGGCTGCACGGACAGCCAAAAGCGTCGTACGTCGCGGTCGAATTCGACGAGTACGGCGGCGGGCGCGGCGAGCGAGTACATCAGAAGTTGTGGGCAGACCTCATGGACGCCGCCGACCTGGACTCGACTTACCTCGGATATACCGATCGAGTGCCTGCCGAGACGCTCGCCTGGGTCAATTTGATGTCGCTCTTCGGTCTTCACCGGGGACTGCGCGGCGCGACGGTCGGTCACTTCGCTGCCACTGAGATCACTTCCTCGCCCGGGTCCCAGCGCTTGGTCACCGGCCTCGAGCGGCTGGGGGCACCGCAGGCCTGTATCGCGTTCTACGCCGAGCACGTCGAGGCAGATGCCGTGCACGAGCAATTGTTGCGTCACGACGTCGTCGGCGGTCTCGTTCGTACAGAACCGCATCTCGAGTCCGACATCGTCTTCGGGATGCGCGCACTCGATTTTGTCGACGCTGCGCTCGGTGACCGAGTTCTGACGGCGTGGCACTCGGGTGCGTCCAGCCTGATCTGAAAAACCTTTCCCGAACGCTGCTCAGGTGTGCAGGTTGCCGTCTACCATCCGATATTGGGTTTGGATCAAGCAATCCCCGCACTGGTGGGGCGCACGTCTGACTGGGGGCGGAACAGCTATGTTGTCCGACGTGATCGATGTGACCATCGACTTCGAGCATTCGAGAGATCAAGTCTGGGAAATCGTGACTGCGCCGGAATGGTATTGCCGGTTCTTCATGGGACTCGAGTCCTGCCTGCCTGTCTCGGAGTCGATTCCGGGAGCGTTCACGGCAAGGGCCGACGGCATCGATCACGCTTTGCGTCTCGATCTCGATTACGTGAGAACGACGATGTCGATCACTCATCTCGATTCCGGCGGTTTCGTCAATGTCCACCTCACCGAGGTTTCGCCGGGGCGATGCACAGTCGACGTGACCGTGTTCAAAGCATCTCTGAACGGTGCGTACTCGCGGGTTCCCGACCGCAACAGCGCTGTATGCGATTGGTTGCGAGCAGGGTTCGCGCACATTGCCGACTATCTGGCGGGGAAGCCGACCTCTGTTCTTTCCGGCTCGGGTAACTCCCGGACTATGCAACTCGATATCGCCAAGACAATGTACAAAACCGGTGTCATCCGCACTGCACGCCCAGATCTCGCATTTCGACAACTGAACTCTTTGTCCAAATGGGGTTTCACGTTGGGCGGCGGGTTCGGGGCAGCCGCGGCGACATCACCGGACGCCATCGCACTTATCGACGACCGAGGAACTCGGACGTTCGCAGAAGTGCATCAACGGTCACACCGCATAGCTGCGGGTTTGTGCGCGATGGGTCTGCGCTCCGGAGACACCGTCGGGGTGCTGGCACGCAACCACATCGCGATGACCGAATGCACCGTCGCCTGCGGATTGCTCGGGGTGGACGTGGTGCTGTTGAACACCGGCCTGGCAGCACGACAAATCGAAAGTATCGCCGACCACCATCGGTTGAAAGCCTTGTTCGCCGACGACGAGTTCGACTCGATCGTCTCGCATGTGGCCCAGGAAGTACCACGAATCAGCCTCTCCTCGCGCTCGACCGTTCCTGGCAGGCGCCTGCTCGAGCAGCTGGTGGCACCCCCGTCCGCGACATTCGTTCGGCCCGAGCATCCGGGAACATTGGTGGTTCTCACTTCCGGAACGAGCGGAACTCCCAAAGGCGCATTCCGCCCCACCGCCAAAGGGTTCGGAACGATCGCGGCGATGTTGTCGAAGATGCCGCTGCAGGTGAACGAACGAATGATGATCGCCGCCCCACTGTTCCACAGCTGGGGTCTCGCGGCACTTCAGCTCAGTACACCGCTGCGATCGACGGTTGTGTTGCAAGACAGATTCGAACCTGAATCTTGCCTGCAAGCGATTGCAGAAAATCGTTGTACCTCGCTCATCGCGGTGCCGATCATGCTCCAACGTATCCTCGAATTACCCGCGGACGTCCGCGCGCGGTACGACACCTCGAGTCTGCGGGTAGTCGCATGCAGCGGATCGGTTCTTGCAGGCTCCATGGTCACTCGCTTCATGGACACATTCGGTGACGTTCTGTACAATTTCTACGGCTCTACAGAGGTGTCGTGGGCGACGGTCGCTGGACCTGCCGATCTCAGAGCTGCTCCTACGACGGCCGGAAAGCCGCCTCTTGGAACTCTTGTGGCCATTCTCGACGGCGGAGGTGATCCGGTTCCGCGCGGTTCTGTCGGCAGAATTTTCGTAGGTAACGACATGCTGTTCAACGGATATACCAACGGCGCTACGCCTGCCGTCACAGCAGGCCTCGGGGCGGACATGATGGACACCGGCGATCTGGGTTACTTGGACTGCAACGGCCGGTTGTTCGTCAGCGGCCGGGACGACGAGATGATCATCTCAGGTGGAGAAAACGTCTTTCCTGGTCCTGTCGAGGATGCGATTGCTCATCTTCCTCAAGTCGGCGAGGTCGCAGTGGTAGGTGTATCGGACAAGGAATATGGTCAGAGGCTGGCCGCATTTGTCGTGATGCGCGGCGCCGCAGGACTGGACGATGACATGGTTCGTCTCTACATCAGAAATCGACTGAGCCGATTCTCGGTACCTCGTGACGTCACGTTCCTCGACGAGCTTCCGCGGACAGCAACCGGCAAGGTGATCAAACGCCTACTGATTCAGTCCTCGCCACAAGCCCCGCTCGCCACCTAGCCTGCCGCCACGGCGATTGGAAAAGTACACCGCGCCGGGGCATCAAGATCGTCGGGCTGGCCGTCCCCGCGATATGCTGTCGGCTACATCCGGCGGCGAACCGAGGCTATTGATACATGAGCGCGACCTTGCGCCGAACGAAGTCCGAATCGAAGTCGTTCTGGACGCGATTCGACACGCGGACAACGATGGTGATAACGAGCGCCTCTGGGGCACTGCCGCTACTGGCGATTGCGCTGATCTCACCATCGTTCCTTCGCGACGGTGCGCTACCCCTTCTGACTGCGATCGTCGTCTTCACCGCGATTACCGTGCTGTATGCCGTGCACGTCGGCAAACTGACAGATGGGCAGTTCGCTGCCCTCGGTGCGGGCGGCATGATCGGTGTCGCAATTTCGGCTTACCTCATCGCCGATCCTGCCGGGACGCGAGCAGTGACGTCACTGCTCGCCGTTGTTCCTGCAATTGCAGCCTCTGGATCATCGCCGCGCATGACTGCTGCTCTCACCGCAGGTTCGGTGGCGATGGCGACGTGGTTGTCGGCCGTCAGTCTGTCTTCCGCAGGCTTTGCGGTCACCATCGTTGCTATCGGTGCGGGAGCAACGTCTGTGCTGGTACCGGTAATCCTGATCGCGACCCTTCGCCGGTCTCTGCTCACCGTAAACAAGCGCCTCAATGTCCTGGCGAATACCGATCCACTCACCGGGTTGCTCAATCGCCGCGGCATGATGACACAGGTAGAAGCGTTGCTCGACCGGACGTGCGACAGTCGCAGTCAATTGTCCGCCCATGTCATCGACATCGACCATTTCAAGGCCGTGAACGACAGTCATGGCCACGCTGCAGGCGATCTCATACTCGTGACAATTGCGGATGCCCTCGTTCATGCAACCGAGGAGACAGGATCGAAAGGAACGATCGTCTCTCGCATAGGTGGCGAAGAATTTCTCGTATTGACTCCCCTTACCGAAAACCGTTGTTTCGAATCGAACATTCTCGAACGTGTCCGCTCCGAATGCGAGGTCACCGTCAGTATCGGATCGGTGACTGCTGACGTCCGTGCCGTCCTCGATCCCAGGCTCAGCATCGACGGTGATGTAGAGAGCCCCCACGTCGAGCAAGTCATCGATACACTCATGCACGCCGCGGACAACGCCCTCTACGCCGCCAAATCCAGTGGCCGTGACCGTGCGTCACACGCCGGGACGATTATGGTCACGTGGAACTCGACGCGGCAGATCGATGAATCGTTGTCCCCTCGAAGATAGTTCCCCGCACTCGAAGCTTTGATGTCCACTATGCGACGGCAGAAGAGTGATAGCCGTTTCCGGTCAACGCACGCGCGTCGCTTTCCATAAGGCCCCAGACCTCGGAGTGCGCTTCTCGTGCAATGGTCTCCCGATCCCACCACATCAAACGCGTGCGGTACTGATCGCTGGGGTACGCAGCAGCGGGCACAGTTGTGTCGATTCGCCCTCCGGATGTTTCCCACTGACGAAGCACATGGTCGGCAGCGCTTGCGAACAAATACCTGCTCCCCGTCAGTTCGATGGTCGGCAGCGCCGTTCTCGCCAACAGTCCCGAAATCACCCGCGCCGGCGCTCCCTCTCGTACCCACGCGCTCTTCATCTCGATGATTCCGTGCGGAAGTCGAGTCCGGAGTTGACCTCTGACCACGTCGAGCCCCGGCGAGTCCGCCCATTCGGTCAACACATGCGACTGCTCGACATAGGTATAGGGCCCCTGCGCCCGAACACCGCCGAGCATCTCCCCGTCAGGTCCGAGAACGACATAGAACAACGCTGTGGTAGCGCCCGATTCCACTTCATCGATGTCGAGAGCACACGTCACACCATGGCGCGAGTACGACGACCAAGCACCGTCGACATACCTCGTCCAGAGCTCCGGCGCTGCAGTAGGCATCGCCGCAACGAGAGTCATCGATCCCTCGCAGTGGCTGAATCTCGGGCCGAATGATGCGTCGACGGGCCGATATATCCCTGAAAGCTTCGACCGAGCGGCACGCGAACCCCACTTCGCGCTAGGGGTTGCGTTTCGGTAATCGACTGTCGTAGGTGCAGACACGGTTTCTCCTAAGAAGACATGCCGAGTTCCAAAGGTCCCCGGCTAGGGGCGAAAGCCGACGCTATCGGGCGCCGACAGTTCAGTTGCCAAGTGGCAACCAGGCAATTCTTCCTGGTCGTGGAACATTTGACTGTTCGAAGGTCGCAAATCTTCGTCCCAGCACTGCAAAAGTGATATTTCCGGGTACCGCCGACGCTCTCTGTCGAGACTTTCGACTCCGATTTCGCAGTCGCAATCGGACCTCAGTGAACATCGAGCACACCTCGATCAGTTATCTTGACGACAGCGGAGCACCTGCTCGAGCGTCCGAACGAGAAGAATGAGAGCCACGTGTCAGAACATCGGATACTGAATTCGGCCCTCGAGAGCGATTCAAGGACCGTCGAAGAACTATCGGCTTTACCCGGAATGCACATTCTCGACGCGTCACAAAACCAGCTCGAATCGTTGATCGGTCTTTTGCCCAGCCCACCGGCAGAGGTCCTCGACGAGCCACAACGGTGGATTCACTATCCGTGGAGAAATTCGCTTGTGAAGCTTCTCGGGCCGACAGGCTTTCGGACTCTGCGACTGGACCGGAACAGAAACAAAATCACCCTCTCCGAGCAGGAGCGGATGACCGAACTGCGTGTGGGAGTCGTCGGGCTCAGCGTGGGGCACGCCGTGGCGCACACAATCGCTATCGAAGGGCTGTGCGGTGAGCTCAGACTCGCCGACTTCGACGTCCTGGACCTGTCCAATCTCAATAGAGTCCCGGCATCCGTGTTCGACCTCGACGTCAACAAGACCACGGTCGCGGCACGCCGAATCGCCGAATTGGACCCTTATCTGACGGTGGTTACGCACCCCGAAGGTCTGATCGCTGCCAGTATGGACACGTTCATGGAGGGACTCGACATCGTCATCGACGAATGCGATTCGCTCGATGCGAAGTTGACTCTTCGTGAGGCCGCCAGAAGTCGAGGCATACCAGTTTTGATGGAGACCAGTGACGGCGGAATACTCGATGTCGAGCGGTTCGATCTCGAACCGACCAGACCATTGCTACACGGCCTCCTCGGAGATCTCGATGCCCGCTCACTTGCTGACATCACGCCGGAGCAGAAGGCACCGCTGGCCGCGCGGATTCTCGACCCCACGAAACTGACTCCTCGGATGCTCGCTTCGCTACCGGAAATCGGAGTGTCGCTGTCAACCTGGCCGCAACTCGGCAGCGACGTCGCACTCGGCGGCGCCTCGGTTGCGGCAGTTGTGCGTGCTTTCGGATTGGGCACGCCACCACCGTCGGGAAGGGTGCGAATCAATTTGGAGACACACATCGCGGCAATCGTCGACTTTTGACCGATGGTCGGTCACAAGATCGGGCAGTGCTTCGACGGACCGTGTCGGTGTTGAGCGGCCAGCCGGTCTACTCGACGGCGTCGTCGACGGCGTCGTCGACGGCTCGACCGATCGTCGCGGCGGGTGTCCGCTCTCGGCGAGCACGGTGGCTGGTATCGCAGAACGGATAGATCTTGCTCCGCTTGCACATGCAGAGCGCGACGACACTGCGATCCGATACGACCTGGGATCCGTCGGGCATGGTGATCTCCACCGGACCGTCCACAAGCATCGGCCCGCGCTCCACCACGCGAATACGTGTACGTGACATAAGGTCCTTACCCGATCTACTCGACACCACAGTGTGAACAACACACCTGACTGTGTGCTTTGCTGCCGCTGCAAAGCACACAGTGAGGCAGTCCGGGGTTTACCCCGCAGCCTGCGCTTCGAATCATGAGTCCTCTTACGCCGAATGACAACACCGATGAGGCGAGGGGGCACGGGCGGCCGCCGCCAGACGGACTACGGGAAGCCTTGCATTGCTGGCGCGCGGACGAGATCGAAACTAGCGTTTGCACGATGAGCGAGTCGAACGGCCTGGGCGACGAGAAGTACGCAGCCCACCCTGGGGAACAGCACGACGAGAGTCTTTCGTCACGGCTCAATTGGCTGCGCGCGGGTGTGCTCGGCGCCAACGACGGAATCGTCTCCACGGCAGGACTTGTCGTCGGCGTTGCGACACTCTCGTCCGAGCGGGGACCGATACTCACCGCAGGCGTCGCCGGTCTTGTCGCAGGTGCCGTGTCGATGGCACTCGGCGAGTACGTGTCGGTGAGCACCCAACGGGACAGCGAAAAGGCCCTACTGGCCAAGGAGGAAATGGAGCTGCGTGACGATCCCGACGCGGAACTCGAAGAGCTGACCTCGATCTACGAAAGCAAGGGGCTCAGCCGGGCAACTGCCCTGACCGTCGCTCACGAACTCACCGAGCACGACGCTTTCGCAGCGCATGTCGACGCCGAACTCCACCTCGACCCGGACAACCTGACCAGCCCGATTCAGGCGGCACTGTCGTCTGCTTTGTCCTTCACATTGGGCGCAGCGTTGCCCCTCATTGCGATACTCGCACCACCGGCGTCAGCTCGAATTCCGGTGACCTTCGTGGCGGTTCTGTTGGCGCTGGCGTTGACCGGCCAGGTCAGTGCGCGCCTGGGCGGTTCGAGACCGGGCCCTGCAATGTGGCGCATCGTCATCGGTGGCGCGCTGGCCATGATCGTGACCTACCTGATCGGACAACTGTTGGGTGTTGCCGGAGTCTGACGATCATGGATGCGCAAGGAGTGCAGTGAATTCTTCGGCGTACGCGAGCTGTGTTCGCAATTCGGCGCACGTGGTTTCGGCGCGTCGGTGGCATTCGGCGACGTATTGCTCCGCAGTCGCTCGGGCCTCTCGGTCGGCGGACCTATCTGCCCGTGCGTCGAGAGCGTTGAGAAGTTCGCGCATCTCCCCCAGCGTGAATCCCAGCGGTTTCATGCGCCGGATGACGAGCAATCGCTGCACATCCGATTCGGTGTACAGCCGGAATCCGCCTCTACTTCGCGCCGACGGAGTCACCAAGCCCGCATCGTCGTAGTGACGAATTGTCTTGATGGACAGCTCGGTTCGCGCCGCGACGTTGCCGATCTGCATATGTGCCGTTTCGTCTTCGGGTTGAGGCATATCCGCATAGCTCCTTCTTTGCACGTGCGAACCCGTCAGTGCCCTGCGCCGAGTTTCCCGCTCAGTAACCCGTGTCGCTGCGCGCTGGCCTCGTTCAACCCGACGATGGTCGCGGTCTTCCCCTTGGCTGCGTATTTGGTGGTGATCGCATCGAGAGTCGCGACGGTCGACGCATCCCAGATGTGTGAGGACGACATGTCGATGACGATATTGGCAGGGTCACCGACGTAATCGAACTGATAGATCAAGTCGTTGCTGGAGGCGAAGAACAACTCACCAAGCACTGAGTAGACGCGGGTGTCCGGGTCCGGGTGTGCCACATCGACGACCTCGGTCAGATGCGCGACGCGTCGCGCGAACAAGACCATTGCGGTCACGACTCCGACCGCCACCCCGTAGGCGAGATTGTCGGTCGCAACGGTGACCGCGACCGTGGCCACCATGACGAGGGTTTCACTCGTGGGCATCCGCCGCAATGTCGCCGGGGCGATGCTGTGCCAATCGAAGGTGCCGACCGAAACCATGATCATCACCGCCACCAATGCCGCCATCGGGATCAGTGAGACTATGTCGCCTAGACCGACGACGAGAATCAGCAGGAACACGCCTGCGAGGAACGTCGAGATCCGAGTTCGTGCACCGGAGGTCTTGACGTTGATCATCGTCTGCCCGATCATCGCGCACCCGCCCATACCGCCGAAGAATCCGGTGACGATATTGGCGACACCCTGGCCCCAGGACTCTCTGGTCTTGTTCGAGTGAGTGTCGGTGATGTCGTCGACGAACTTCGCAGTCATCAGCGACTCGAGCAGACCGACGATGGCCATCGTGAACGCGTACGGGGCGATGATCTTCAGCGTCTCGAACGTGACGGGAACGTCAGGAAGAAGTAGCGATGGCAAACTCGACGGAAGTTCCCCCTCGTCACCGACATCGGGAACATTCAGCGCGAACACGATCGTCGCTGCCGTCAGCATCACGATCGCGACCAGCGGCGCAGGGACGATGGTGCTCAACTTGGGCAAGAACACCATTACCGCAATCCCGATGGCAACCATCGGATACACCAGCCAGGGGACCCCGAGAAGGTGCGGAACCTGGGCGATGAAGATGAGTATGGCCAGCGCATTGACGAATCCAACCATGACGCTGCGTGGGATGAACCGCATCAATTTGGCGACCCCCACCACGCTGAGCAGTATCTGCAGAACCCCGGCGAGAATGACAGTCGCGATCAGATACTCGACGCCGTAGTCCCGCACCAAGGGCGCGATGACCAAGGCCACTGCACCGGTGGCCGCCGAAATCATTGCAGGTCTACCACCTACGATCGAGATCGTCACCGCCATGGTGAACGACGCGAACAGGCCGACACGCGGGTCGACGCCGGCAATGATCGAGAATGAGATCGCCTCTGGAATCAGAGCCAACGCCACCACCAGCCCGGCGAGAACCTCGGTTCGCAACCGCCTCGGCGATCGCAGGGCAGACCACACCGTCCATTGCGGTTCGATCGTCTGCGCTGCGGTGGCCGCGGAAGCCATGTAGATGCTCCATTCTCTGTCGAGGAATGTGGTGTGGTCCGAAGATGCGAGGTGTTGCACGCTTGCCGGAGTCGGGGGCAACATCCCAGGATGGGCGCATACTTCGCGCGTCCCTGGAAGTTACGTTCACGAACCTACTCTCCCGTGAGGGTAGAGTTCCGCTTCGAAAAGCCGTTCAGTGACGTATCTCATGCCGAGAACATCGAAGGATTCCAGTTCGGTCGACTACTGCGCGTCGACCGACATTTCGCCCATCTCGCCCCACCCGGTTGCATCCACGGTCTGGCTGACGATCTTGGGCGTCGACGCAAGAGCTTGCGGGAGTTCTTCCATTGCCTTCTTGAAGTGATAACTGTTGACGTGAGCACCACCGGCTTCATCATCGCGGAAGGCCTCGAGCAATACGTAGACGGATGGATCTTCGAGGCTGCGAGACCATTCGAACCACAAGTTTCCGGCCTCGGCGCGGGTATTCGCGGTGAACCCGGCTACGTGCCCGGGCCAACGCTCGGTCCACTCGGGCTTCGTCTCGAACTGTACGACGATGAAGATCACTGTTTTCTCCTTTGATTTCGGAACTGTCAGAATCCTGATTCCGGCGGCTGGACCTCGCTCGAGCCCCGGGCGATGTCAGTAGTCGTCACTGGAGTCCGAGACCCCAGTCCCCTGCCTGACCCGTTGGATGTGGATGCGTCGAGCGAGCCTGATCATCGGGCGAATCAAGAGCTCGACACTGCCGATAAGGAACAACCAGGTGCCCGCGACCGCCGTTGTCTCGCCGAAGAACAAGACACTGCCGACGATGAACCAGACGGCAACCAGAATGTCGTTGACGATACTGACGACTTCCCATCGCTGACGAATCACCAGTTCCTCGTGCCCGATGGTAAAGGTCAGTTCGCTCATTCGAGGCTCCCGCTGTTCGAGTGTGATGCCATATAGGTGGCTACCCGCGATCTGCGCCTCGAACACACGATGCAATCGGATCCGCAAGCCGCAAGCGGATCTGACTCATGTCACGGTCAGATAGATCAGGACCACATTCAGCACAACGATGATGGCTGCGATGAGCCACGCCGCACAGGCCGTGATCCGGTGATTGACATCCTGTCCCATCAACACTCGATCGGAAGTGAACCGCACCAATGGGATCAATGCGAACGGGATACCGAAAGACAGTACGACCTGAGAGACGACGAGTGCGCGGCTGGGATCGATCCCAGCAGCAAGAATGAGGAGTGCAGGTACCAGCGTCACCACTCGCCGCAGCACAATCGGAATCCGTTTGCGCAGTAGGCCGTCCATGATCATCGCGCCCGCATACGCCCCCACCGACGTCGACGCGAGCCCCGACGCAAGGAGCCCCACCGCGAACAGCAGCGCGACCACTGGACCCAATGTCTCCCCTACTGCCGCGTGGGCGCCCTCGATCGAGTCGACACCATCGCGTCCGCCGAGAGTTGTTGCCGCCAAGAGCAGCATCGACATGTTGACGGCTCCGGCCAACAGCATTGCCAATCCGACGTCTATTCGGGTGATCCGCAACAGCCGCCGACGTACCGGTCCTGGTTCGGGGTTGCCGTGGCGATCACGTGCAAGTCCAGAGTGGAGGTAGACCGCGTGCGGCATGATCGTTGCGCCCAGCATCGCTGCTGCGAGCAACACGCTCTCTACACCGTCGAATCGCGGGACAAGTCCCGCAGCGGCCTGCGAAAACGACGGGGGTTCGACGAACACGCTGGCGAGGAAGCCGACAGCGATGACCGCAAGCAACCCGAGGATCACGAACTCGAACGGCCGTTGTCCACGCCGATCCTGCACCAACAACAACATCATCGACACCAGCCCGGTGATCAGGCCGCCGGCAAGAAGGGGCAGGTCGAACAATAGATACAGTGCAATCGCACCACCGACGACCTCGGCGAGGTCGGTCGCCATGGCGACGATTTCCGCTTGAGACCAATATGCAAGTCGCACAGACCTGCTCGATTTGGAGCGGACGACCTCGGGCAGCGTCATGCCGGTGACGATGCCGAGCTTCGCGGACAGGAATTGCACGAGTCCGGCCATCACATTCGCCGCCACGATCACCCACACCAGTAAGTAGCCGAACTGCGCGCCCGCACTGACGTTCGAGGCGACGTTTCCCGGATCGACATAGGCGATCGCCGCAACGAAGGCGGGACCGAGCAAGATACTGGCCGACCTGAACCGTGACGGCGGCGGCCAGGATTGCTCTGGTGAGGGCGACTTGTCCATCACACCTGTCCGATCGTCACGTTTTCCATTTCCTGACAATAGAGTTTGGCTTACCGAACTACACGTTGGGCACGGACCTTCCGATCTATCCGACATCGACCCACGTGTGAATTCGATCCGGGTCCGGCACGAAACTGGGTATAACATCAAACGATGACATCAATTGATGACAAGCCGGAGGAACACCTCGCGACCCCCCGCGGGTTCGTACCGGTGCTGGCCGCAATTTGTACCGTCGTCGCCATCGTCAGCAGCGTCGGCGCACCTCTGATTCCGACAGTGGCCGACGCATACTCGGTCTCGTTCACCAGTGCACAGTGGACGCTGACGATAACGATGCTGGTGGGCGCCGTTACCGTTCCGGTCCTGGGCCGTCTCGGAGACGGCCCCCACCGACGACCCGTGATCATCGGAGCGCTGTCCGTCGTCTTCATCGGTTGTGTCCTGGCCGCGATCCCGAGCAATCTCGCACTCTTGCTCATCGGGCGTGGCCTACAAGGTGTCGGGTTAGGGCTCGCGCCGCTCGCGATGGCAGTAGCTCGCGATCACCTGACACCGTTCGAAGCCAAACGTACCGTTGCGGCATTGTCGGTGACCGCGGTAGCGGGAATCGGTCTCGGCTACCCCCTGACCGGGGTTATCGCCCATCTCTGGGGTTACCACGCGTGCTTCGTCGTCGCCTCTGCGGCTTCGCTCGCGGTGTTGGTCGGTGGCATCACATCGGTTCCTTCCAGTCGGCATGTACCGCACAAGCCGCTCGATATCGTCGGTGCGGTACTCCTCGGAATCGGCCTGACTCTGTTACTGATTGCGCTCACCTCCGGCAGCTACTGGGGTTGGACTTCCGTCCAGACGATCGGCTGTGCGGCGGTGGGCCTCGCGGTCGTCGTCGGCTGGACTTTCCACGAGCTGCGGACTCGATTCCCGCTGGTGGAATTGCGGCTGTTGTCCAAGCCCGCAGTCCTGACTGCCGATGTCACCGGACTTTTCGCCGGTATCGGCATGTTCGTTCTGTCATCGGCGGTCATCCGCTTCGTACAGACTCCGTCCGACACCGGTTATGGACTCGGTCGGTCGGCGATGGTGGCTGGCCTCGTACTCGTGCCGTTCTCGTTGACGAGCGTGTTCGCCAACAGGCTCCTTCCCCTGGCCGAGCGGTGGATCAGCAAATCGATGATCATGCCGATCGGTGCGATGGCGTTCGCCGGTGCGCTCACGCTGTTCCTGTTCGGTCGCGATGAACTATGGGTCGTATTCGTACTCATGGGGGTAGCCGGCCTCGGGATCGGGTTCACCTTCGCCGCGATGCCGGCATTCATCGTCAGCGCGGTCCCACCGCACGAAACAGGGAGCGCCCTAGCGGGTCAATCAAGTAGCACGCACGGTCGGTGGCGCGGTGGGCAGCGCTTTGAGCGCCACCGTGCTCGCGATATACACAGCTCCCGGGCAGACGTTCCCGGACAGCGCCGGCTACACAGCAACCGCCATCGTCGGTATCGGCCTCTGGACGGGCACGGCAATCCTGGCTTTTGCACTATCCTACCGAGGCAGCCGCGCCGAAAAACTGCCTGCCAGATTGGTCGACGAGAGCATCGAGTCGGCCGCAACCGGCAGCTTTGCCTACGACATCGCCAGCCGCCCAGGACAGAGTGAGGATTCACGATGATCCAGACACGCCCGGTAGCCCGCATTCGTGACTCCGACCGCACCAAGCAGGATCTTCTCGAAGCTGCCACCGAACTGTTCGGCGCGCGTGGATACGAGCGAACGACGATCCGAGAGATCGGCGAGAAGGCGGGCGCTGACCCGGCCTTGATCGCCCGCTATTTCGGCAGCAAGGCAGCCTTGTACATCCAAACCCTCCCGACGGAAAACGAGAATCCGCACCTTTCGGACATGCTCGACCCCGCTCGGATCGAGGCCACGATTCGGCGTGTTCACCAGGTCGGCCCGAGCCCCGTGCTGCAGGCGGTCGTTCGCGCACACGACGATCCGGCGATTCAGACCGCAGCGACAGCTCGGATCGACGCCAAACTCACTGCGGGAATACAAGATCGGATGGAAGAGGCGGGTCTCGACTCCCCACGATTGAGAGCCCAGATGGCAGTGGCAGTGCTGGCGGGTATCGCGTTGGGACGCGCAGCCGGAACCCTCGACGAGCTAGCGGGCGCAGAAGAGAACCAAGTCGTGCACTTGACTGTCCGGTTGTTGGAGTCTCTTTTGGACGAGAACAAGCTGTCACCCGACAGCCCGCCGCTCAGGGCTTCAAAATCACCTTGACCGCGCCGTCCTGCTTCTTCTGGAATATCTCGTACGCGTGCGGGGCCTGCTCGAGAGGCAGGGTGTGGGTGGCGAATGAATCGACACCCAACGGATCGTCGTCACCGAGCAGAGGCATAATGTCCTCTACCCAACGCTTCACGTTCGCCTGGCCCATGCGCAGCTGAATTTGCTTGTCGAACATGGTAAGCAGTGGAAGCGGATCGGCAACGCCGCCATAGACGCCGATCAGTGAGATGGTGCCGCCACGACGGACGATGTCGATGGCGGAGTACACCGCATCGAGTCTGTCGACTCCGGCCTTCTGCATCATCGGCTTGCCGAGAAAGTCCGGCAGCAGACCGGTGAGCTGCTGCGCAGCCTTCGCCACAGGTGAACCATGTGCTTCCATCCCGACGGCGTCGATCACCGAGTCGGTACCGCGCCCATCGGTGAGATCTCGGATCACGTCGCCGAGCTCCCCAGCGTGTTGAGCAAGATCGACCGTGCGGATTCCGCGAGCTTGTGCACGGGCAAGCCGCTCGGGAACACGATCGACCGCAATGACGTCGAAGCCGAGGTGGGTTGCGATGCGAGCGGCCATATCTCCGATGGGGCCGAGACCGAGAACCGTCACCGATCCGCCTGGCGGGGTGTCGGCGTACACAACGGACTGCCACGCCGTCGGAAGCACGTCCGAAAGGTATACGTACCGCGAGTCCGGTGCTCCCGATGGAACTTTGATGTGGGTGAACTGTGCCTGAGGAACTCGCAGATACTCGGCTTGTCCTCCTGGAACACTGCCGTACAGCTCGGAGAAACCGAACAATGCCGCACCCATCCCCTGCTCGCGCACCTGGGTGGTCTCGCATTGTGTGTACAACGACCGATCGCACATGAAACAGCTACCGCACGAGATCTGGAAAGGAATCACCACTCGGTCACCTACAGCGAGGTTGGTAACCGCTTTACCGACTTCACGAACAATTCCCATCGGCTCGTGGCCCAGGATGTCTCCTGGATTCATGAAGGCGCCCAGCACTTCATACAAGTGCAGGTCAGAGCCGCAGATGTTCGTCGAGGTGACCTCGATAACGGCGTCGGTGGGCTTTTCGATGATGGGGTCGGGAACCGAGTCGACGCGAACATCACGCTTACCGTGCCAGGTAACTGCCTTCATGGGACTACTCCTTCGCTTTTCCTTGCAAGAGTTGGCCTTCGAGCGGCCGGACCGACTATCAGTTTCGGCCCGCGGGAGCGACGGGACTCTGATTCATCACTCGATCCCACCAGCTGTCCAATGGGCTCGGATCGAGCCAGATCACGGACTCGGCAGTTTCGTCTATTGACATTCGGACTCCAGACTATGGCTGCTCGTATAATTCGAGGCGCCAATCTGCTTCAGTGCCGCTGTCTTTGATACCCAAGGCCGTCAGTGCGAAACACACAGCGCCCAATAGTGACGGATCGACCCTGTGATCAGCTGTCCGTGTCCTCGTTCTCGGCGACGTCGGGAGCTGCTTCCCGGGTGGCCATTCCGCCAGTCTTTCCTTCGTCCGTCGGCCCGGGGCGGCCGCCTTTGGGCGCGGTGGACTCGGATTCGATGTTGTCGTTTTTTGTCATGTAGCACCGACTACCCCAAATAGTGGTGAAGCAACCGGGTGTCGGATCAGGAAGCGGCTGGGCGACGACCTTCGATGACAATCAGTTCTTCGCTTCGACATCCCACCTCTATCAAACCGGCCGCTTCCATCCACGCTGCACGCTCATGAAGGACGGGCCCGAAACCGATCGTTCGACGGCGTATCACCTCGGCATCGAGCCCGGTACCCCGTAACCGATCGAGAGATTCCTCTACCCCACAGAGTTCGGACTGCACCATGATCACTGCTCCACCCGGCACCAGGAGCTCGAACGCGTGTGCGCACAGGAGATCCAACACGACTCGCCCGCGGTCTCCGGCGTCCCACGCACGGTGCAGACCCATCCCGACCGGAGGGCGGGGTGAGGGTACGTACGGCGGATTGGAGACTATGACACCGAACGGCGCGTCTAGCTGCGCGTCGGACAGAGTCCCCACGCGTGCGTCGACGTCGACGCCGTTCGCATCGGCATTCGACAGCGCGCAGGCTACGGCCTGGACAGAGATGTCGTACGCAACTACTTCCCGGGCACCGCGTCGTGCAGCTTCGATCGCGGCGATTCCACTGCCAGTGCACAGGTCGAGAACTCGGGCACCTGCGAGTCCGGAGTGCGCAGCAATCTCGGCGCACAGGAGGTACGAATCTTCCTGAGGCGCATAAACCCCGTCGTCGACACTGATGGATGGAAAAGAACGCTCTCGTGCAACGGTCACCGGCACCTCCATATTGGTACTGGGGAGTGCCCTGCCTTGTCTGCGGGCAAACCCGTACAGCCAGATGGATACCTTGCAGAGGTACCCATCGCCAGAGCAGGTGTATTCGGGTAAGGATATTGGGTATGACATCTGGGACACAACGAACCACTGACGCCGACGTCGACGCTGTCTGGTCTGTACTGGCCGACGGATGGCAATACGCCATGTGGGTGGTGGGTGCATCCCGCATTCGCGCAGTCGACAGCACGTGGCCGTCGCCGGGTTCGTCGATTCATCACTCTGTTGGCCTGTGGCCGGCGGTACTGGACGACACCACTACCGTCCTCGACTCCTACCCCGGCCGGGAGCTCCAATTCCGGGCGCATGCCCTGCCGTTCGGGACCGCTCACATTACTGTTCGATTGCACCCGCAGGCGCGCGGTTGTCGAATCCAGATGATCGAACACGCTGCGAGCAAACCTTTCAGTCTGCTGCCGGACTCGCTACAGCACGCCGCAGTGCATCCCCGAAACTCCGAAGCCCTGCGCAGGTTGGCGTTGTTGGCCGAGCGCGCAACCCACTGACGGCGCATCGGTCACATCCGATCGTGATCAGGTCTGGGCACCGCCGCAGACCTCGGAAGGGTGAACCACTTCGGCAGCCCGCGGCGCAGCGCTGCGGGTCCGTCGATGATCAGCTGACCGGACTCGAGCGTGTACGACCAGGTCACGTCGCCGCGCCAGATCTCGGTCAGCACACGCAGTCTTGTGCTCACCCACACGGAGACCTCCAAACCGGGATCGACATCGCACACGTCGACCTCACGGGGGTCGATCACGAGCCACCAGGCCCGGGAAAAGGCTGCTACGTCGGTGAAGTGGAACTCGATCACGGCGTGCTCGCCCGGGATGGACGTCGAACATACGTTGCGATGCATGTCCCACATGAGCAGCGCAGGATCGAGGTCCCCATCGCCGAGGGTTCCGACCCAGCGCGTGCCCCACATACCGAGCGCTTCGACAACGGGTCGCAGCTCCATTCCAGCTGGGGTGAGGGCGTAGCGTGCCTCATTTCCCGAGTACTGCTTTTCGACGATCCCGGCGACAGCGAGTTGGTGGAGGCGCTTCGACAGCAGGGTGGGTGACATTCGGGGCAGTCCGCGTCGCACATCGTTGAAGCGGCGACTGCCGAGCAACAATTCGCGAACCACCAGCAGAGTCCAACGCTCGTCGAACAGCTCCATCGCCTTGGCGACGGGGCAGAACTGGTGGTACGACGACCCCATCTACCGACGATAGCGCTCATCGCGTTCCCGGTACAGATCCTGTACTGGATAAGCCCAGCTCACATTCCTAGTCTTCGACTGATAGCCGATACAACGTCGAAGGAGCGGGACAATGACCGACACCACAGAAGTTGTCGATGCCGACCGTGCGCTGAAGGCGGCGCACAGAACCATGTGGGGGCTGGGAAACTATCCTGCCGTCGCTGCCGAAGTAGTTCAGGAACTCGGGCCGACACTCGTACGTGTGTGCGGGGTCGAAGCGGGTCAGCGAGTGCTCGACGTCGCAGCGGGATCAGGCAACGCGGCGATACCGGCTGCTGCGGCCGGCGCAACCGTGATCGCAAGTGACCTGACACCCGAACTGTTCGCTCATGGCCGCGAGTTGGCCGCCGCTCAGCACGCCACCCTCGAATGGATCGAGGGTGATGCCGAGGCTCTTCCGTTCGCGGACAACGAGTTCGACATCGTGATGTCGTGTGTCGGCGTCATGTTCGCCCCGCATCATCAGCAGTCTGCGAACGAGCTCGTGCGCGTTTGCCGGGACGGTGGGACGATCGGGCTCATCAATTGGACGCCGGACGGATTCATCGGAAAAATGTTTTCGACGATGAAGCCGTACGCCGCTCCCCCACCTCCCGGCGCACAGCCGCCACCGCTGTGGGGCGACGAGGCGCACGTCCGCGGTCTGTTCGGAGATCAGGTCCGCGAATTGACCGCCGAGGTGAGATCTCTGACCGTCGACATGTTTTCCCGGCCGACGGACTTCGTGCACTACTTCAAGAAGAACTATGGACCGACGATCGCGGTGTACCGCCGGATCGCGGACGACCATGCCGCTGTCAGGGCTCTGGACAACTCACTGATCGAGCTGGCCGGCCAATTCTACGAAGGGCCAGCAATGGAATGGGAGTACCTGATCGTGACCGCGAAAGTTGGACGCTGAGGCAACAGAATGCCTCAGCGTCCGTTGGCCGCGCTCTGGCCGGCACGACGGCCGAAGAAGCTACCGTCGCCGAGTGACGCCCCGCTGGCATAGCCGCCTGCGCAGACGCCTGCTGTGCAGCGACCTGCAGCGAAGAGGCCAGGAATCGGTTCACCGGAGACGTGAAGCACCTCGGAGGCTGTACTCGTCCGCAGTCCGCCGAGGGTGAATCCGCCCGTCATGCCGCGGAGGTCGATTGCCGCAATGGGAGTGCCTATCGGTTCGACCCATTCGGTTTTCTTACCCAACAAGGGATCCTCACCGTTCACGGCATGACGGTTGTACAGCTCAACTGTCGACTGCAAAGCGCCTGCGGGCAATCCCATGTCGGACTCCAGCTCTTCCACCGCCTCAGCGACCCAGGTTGGTCGGCGCCGAAGCTGCGGAGTCGAAGTCTGCGTAGTCAACGCGACATCGTATGCGGCCTCGTCGATGACGAGAAACGCTTCGTTGTGATTGTCGAACAGAACAGCCTGTCCTACACGGCCGGGATAGGTGTCCTCGTTGATGAAACGCTGGCCGCGTCCGTTTACCAATATTCCACGGATGAACATTTGTGGGTCACTGAAAAATGCGACCTCAGCGGCATCCATGTGCGCGAGGTCTGCACCGATCGCCTGCGCCATACGGATTGCGCGTCCATCGTGCTCTTCGATCGACGCGGCCGGGCGATTGATCAACCTGGGTGCGTACGACTCGACCATCGTCTTGTTGTAGGCGAAACTCCCGGTGGCCAGCACCACTCCGGTACGTGCGCGGACTGAAACGTTCTTGCCGTACTGCTTGGCTTGGACTCCGACAACCCGTCCATCGGCATCGACGATCAGTGTCTGAACCCGCATGTCGTACTCGGACCTGACGCCGAGTGCTGCGGCCCTGTCGGTCAGCGGCTTCATCAGCATGTACCCGCCGCCCTTTTCGGAGCTGACGTGCTTGTCTTTCATCTGGGGGACGTGCCCTCGCGGCGCCGGCGGAATGACGGAACTGAACGGTGCCGCGTTTTCCCCTCCCGTGTACTGCAAACCGTCGTCGTCTGGCGGCTCCCAGCCCGGTTCACCCCAGAAACTTTCCTTGAACGGAACTCCGCAGTCATCGGCCAGCCAGTGATAGTGGTCGACGCTTCCCTCGCAGTAGAGATCGATCTTGGCCTCGTCGACTCCGGGCCCCAAGGCAGCCTTCATGAAGGCCTTCATGTTGTCCACGGTGTCGTCGAATCCGCAGGCCTTCTGCAAGGGTGTCCCGCCACCCATGTAGATGAAGCCACCGGCCATTGCAGCGGCACCACCCCATCCACCGGTGCGTTCGAGCACCAGTACATCGGCACCTGACTGGGCTGCGCCGACAGCAGCTGCCGCTCCTGCCACACCGAAGCCGGCTATGACGACGTCGGCTTCGTAATCCCACTCACTCACCTGCGCTTCGGGGATGGGTCGGATCGGGCTGTCGGTGTTCGAATCGGTGCTCGTCACGAGATTGAGTACAGTCCAAAAACTTCTCGCAGTGTGGATTTTCCCGGTGACTGGGACTGTGTGCCTGGTGGAACGACACCCACGTGCCCACCCCGGCCAAGCGCGAGACCCTTTACCGCCGGTAGCCCGTTTGGTGCGCAGCCACAACGCGTGACGATCGTCTCGGCTCGGAATAGCTCACTCTCTCCGAAGGTTGGCGACTGTAAGTAATTCGAACGAAGAACGCAGTGTTGCCAACGAAAAGAGCCGAACCAGTGAAGTTGTTTTCCCCCTTGACCTTAGGTGAACTGAAGCTTGCAAACAGGCTGGTCATGGCGCCGCTGACACGTGTCCGGTCAGGACGAGACGGAATTCCCGGCCCCCTGGTGGTCGAGCACTACAAGCAGCGTTCCTCGCTCGGTCTCATCGTGACCGAAGGGACATATCCGTCTCATGCAGGTCAGGGATTCCCGGGTCAGCCCGGGCTCGTCACGCCTGAGCAGATCGCTGGTTGGCGCGACGTCGCGAACGCAGTGCATGCCGAAGGTGGCCTGATCGTGTCCCAGGTCATGCACGCCGGGCGCGTGACGCACGAGGGGACTACGGGCGGCCGCGAGGTAGTGGGGCCCAGCGCGATCGCCATCGAAGGCGAAACCCGCACCTACGACGGCAAGAAGTCCTATCCGGTCCCGCGTGCACTACGAACCGATGAACTGCCCTCGGTGATCGAGGAGTTCGTGCAGGCGTCGAAGAACGCGATCGCAGCTGGCATGGACGGCGTCGAGATTCACGGTGCCAACGGCTATTTGCTCCACGAGTTCCTCTCACCGGCGTCGAATCGACGTGACGATTCCTATGGCGGATCACCGGAGAACAGGGCCCGCTTCGTCGCTGAAGTAGTCGAGGCCGTTGTCGAGGCAATCGGCGCAGGCCGAGTCGGAATTCGTATCTCTCCCGAGCACAACATCCAAGATGCCTACGAGAAGGACGCCGACGACGTGCAGGCGACCTATCTGGCGCTCGTCGATCGGATTGCGCCACTCGGGCTCTCGTATCTCAGCGTGCTGCACAAAAATCCGGCGGGGGAACTTGTCCAGAGCTTGCGGCAAGCCTTCGGTGGTCCGACGCTCGTCAACAGCGGATTCGGCGAGATCACCAGCCGCGAGGAAGCGCTGTCCCTCCTGGCAGACGGTATCGGCGATGCTGTGGTTGTCGGACGCCCCGCCATTGCCAATCCTGATCTCGCGTACCGATGGCGCGAAGATCTGCCCTTGAATACACCGGATCAGAACACCTTCTATTCCGGTGGCGCAGAGGGTTACACGGACTACCCAGCACTGCAGCACTGACGCCACTTCGCTTATGGCCCGCACCCGAAGAATGGGTGCGGGCCTTCGCATTTCAAGGATGCGGGCGTCAACGTGGGTTGAACACTGGCGTCACCAGCGAGACTGACCGCCGTCCAACGGGATGACCGCGCCGCTCAGATAGCGTGAGGAATCCGAGGCCAAAAATGCAACTGCTTGGCCGATGTCGCGTTCAGGATCGCCGATACGCCCCATGGGGATCGTCCGAACGAACTCTTCGGCTTCCTCCGGATTGTTTTCGATCCACCACTCCAGTGCCGGCGTAAGTGCGTGCGGGGCAACGCAATGTGCGCGGATCCCTTCATGTCCCCATTCACTGGAGGCGGTCCGAGTCAGCACTCGCATGGCTTCCTTGGTGGCGGCGTAGACCCCGAATCCTGATGTGTCCCAACGAACTGCGGACGAGGTAATCATCGTGATGATGACTCCCCCACCCCGCTCCACCATGGATGGGTGGACGGCTCGCATCAGGCGTAGTACCGCACGTGGTCCTGTTCTCAGGGCGTAGTCGAAGAAGTCGTCGCCGGATTCGTCGAGCGGTACCGGGAACGCGGAATTAGCGTTGTTGACCAGAATGTCGACGCCGCCAAAAGCGTCCATTGCGGCGCTGACAGCAGCCTCGCAGGCACCGTCCGAGGCGATGTCCACCTCGTAGACAGCGACGTCTGCAGCCGAGGTCACCTGCGCAATCTCCTCCGCCACAGCCTCGAGTTTCGAGCGGGTACGGCCGACGAGGAAGCACTTGGCCCCAGCACGTGCGAACTCCAGAGCGACGCCCCGTCCGATTCCCTGGCCGCCTCCGGTGATCAAAGCAATCTTGCCAGTGAGGTTCTCGGTCACAACTGTGTCCTTCCGTCCTGCCACGGATCCGCTGTCATTCTGAATCCGGGCAGGCTAGTGAGTTCGTGTGTGAATTCGTAGGTTCGGGTGTAACCGGTGTGCGCTATACGCCAACGGCCGTCCTCGCCCCGCTGATAACGGTCGTCGTAGAACGCTGCACCTCTGAGGATGGCGCCATACTTGGGATGCATGACCATGTCGGACAGGTACCACACCCCACTTGCGCTGTCGCCCTCGACGATGATCTCCGGGTGATCTACGCGGTGCTCGGTAATCAGTCCCGGCACCATCGCGCTACGCATGAATGCCAGAACATCATCGCGTGAGGTGAACCGCAGGTGTTCACCGTATTCGGCAACGACATCCTCGGTCAGAGTCTCTGCGAATTCGTCCCACCTGCGGCAGTCGAGGGTCCGAAGGTACCGATACTTCAGTTGTTCGATTTCCGCGACGTCGTCACGCGTCACTAGGTGCTCCTGTCGAGTGCTGGAGACCCAATAAGAACACGTTCTAGTGTGCAGTGAAGGTAATTTCGGAACATTTCTGTCCGAAGTTCGGGACGAAGCCGCGAAGCGAGATCTCTTGGCGGCACAAAGGTTAGGACACGATTGACTGTGTCAATGGCGGCGTGTCAAAGAAGGCCGCAGCGGTGAGGCACTGCCTAACGTCTATTCGGGACGGCGGTGGACCACAGTGCCCAAGCCGCAAGTACCGGCTGAAACAGCAGTCTGACGAACCGTCGCCGATCGGTGTCCAAGCCGAACGCGTCCCGCTTGTTACGGTACTGAGCGATATTCCCAGGGAACACAGCAACGAAGAAGGCCGCGAGGAGCCGGCCGATCCGAACCCGATCGCGCGGCAACACGGCAAGCCCGACGCCGAGCATGATCTCGACACCACCGGAAGCCATGACGACACCGTCGGGATCGAGGGGAATCGATCGTGGGACCTGAGCTTGGAAATCCTCGCGCGCCCAGAAGAGGTGGCTCAATCCGGCGAATACCAGCGCACCGGACAGCGCGTATCGGGCCGCAGTACGAAGCGGAGTGGTGGGCGGTGCGGACGGATCAATCGATGGCATCCCTCGTTTATACCTCTTCGAATACGACGCAATCGGTGCTCGAGCCGTCGAAGGGGCGCCGGCTTGCACGGGCCTTCCCGTCTTCGCCACACTTTGGTATCGATCGAATAATCGCGCCGCGATCGCCTGGACATCCCTTCACAGAACGGACACCCACATGCCCGACTCGTCTCCCCTGCTCGTCAGCCGCTCCGACCACGTCGAAACGTGGACATTGAACATGCCCGAGGTTCGGAACGCCATCTCCAACGTATCGATGATCGACGCCCTGTGTGAACGCGTCGCCGCGGTCAACGAAGATCCCGACGTCAGAGCCGTCGTGCTCACCGGCGCGGGAACCGCGTTTTCTGCTGGCGGCAACGTCAAAGACATGGTGGACCGCACAAGCATGTTCGCGGGCAGTCCGCACACCGTCTACAACGGCTACCGGTCCGGTATCCAGCGCATCCCTCTTGCGCTCTATCACTGCGAGGTCCCGGTTATCGCAGCTGTCAACGGGCCTGCCGTCGGTGCAGGGTGCGATCTGGCGTTGATGTGCGACATGCGCGTCGCCTCGACCACAGCATTTTTTGCGGAGAGCTTCGTGCAGCTCGGCATCATCCCCGGTGACGGTGGAGCGTGGCTGCTGACGAAGACGATCGGTCGAGCACGGACGGCGGAGATGGCACTGACCGGTGACCGAGTGACTGCGGCGACTGCACTCGAATTGGGACTGGTCAACTACGTGGTCGAACCAGAGGAGCTTCTGGAGAAGGCAACCGAGTTGGCCACGCGCGTGGCCAAGAACCCACCGCATTCGGTACGAATGACGAAACAGCTTCTTCGGGAGTCCGAACACCAGTCCTTGGAATCGCTGTTGCAGCTGTCAGCGGCCATGCAAGCCATGGCTCATCACACCGAAGACCACCAGGAGGCCATCACCGCGTTCGTCGAGAAGAGGCCAGGACAGTATCGCGGAGCCTAGAAGCGCCTGCGTGACTCGCTCCCACTACTGGGAGTTCGATCTGGCCGGGCTGAACCGCTGCCAAAGTGCCGTGACGAGCAATGCTCCAAGCAGAGATCCGATGATTCCGCTTGGCCGTAGCGATATTCCGTCGCCGGCAATCGAACTCACCACCAAGCCACCGACGAAGGAGCCCACGATGCCGGCGGTGAACGCCAGCGTCCAGTCCATGCCGGTCTTGGACCTGCCCAAGATCAACTGCGCGCCGGCACCTATCAGAAGACCGAAGAGAATAATTCCTATGATCAGCACTGAAGCGACCTAGCCTTTCAGAGTGCACGTTAGCTATCACGGTGGAACACCAATTGTCAGGTCAGAGTATGCGAACCGACCCGAGATGTTCAGGTAATAGGGTGGATGGTCGGAAGTTCGATGCGTGCCCTCACTACGACATCGGCACTCATTTCCGTTGTGCCCGCAAACGTTCGACCAGCCCGAGTGTGAACCGGTCGATTTCCTCGATGGTGAAATTTCGGTTGCGGCTGACGGAGTCGGAGGGTCGTCGGAGGAAGTGCTCACCCCCCATCGGGACGCTGATCAACTCGATGACTCGTTGAAGCCATCGAACGACCCGAATGGACGAAGCCACATGGTCGGCCAGCAGCAATATCCCTCCGGGCCGAAGGACACGCGTCATCTCTGCCAGTGCCGCATCGGGATCGGGTATTGCGCAGAGCGAGAACGTGCAGACGACCGTATCGAAGGACTCGTCGTCGAAGGTCAGGGCCTGCGCGTCACCGAGCATCAGTTGCGCTCCGGGCATGGCTTCCCTGGACTTGCTGCCTGCGCGAGCAAGCATCTCCGGGCTGAGTTCGATGCCGGTCAATTCGACGCCAGCTGGGTAGTGGTCCAGATTGAGGCCAGTACCGATGGCAATCTCGAGCACCCGACCTTCGGCTCGGGCGCAGACCCACGATCTGGTGTCTCGAAAGAGAACTCGATCGAGGAATGTCATATGTTTGTCGTAGTTGGCCGATTGCTTGTTCCAATATCGTTGCCACCGCTCGAGTCGGTGTGCCGAGTCCCCTGACATCACTCATACCTTTTTCGTCGAGTCGAATTCGTGTTCCTGGCAAAGCTGTTTCTCTTGCGCTGTTTCTCTTACAAATTCCCAGCATGCCTCTTCAGACCGAGCAGATCGTCACGACGCGATTCCCAAGGACCAGGCAAAGACGGTATAGCTGGCGACGGTGATCAGAGCTATCGCGATGAGGTTGAGCCATAGGCCACCTCGCATCATCTGACCGATCGTGATGTAGCCACTCGCGTACGAGACGGCGTTCGGTGGTGTCGCCACCGGCAGCATGAACGCGCATGTTGCCGCGAGCGCGACCGGAATCGTCAGAAGCAGCACATCGAGATCCATGCCCATCGCCACACCGCCTGCCAACGGAAGAAATGTCGCCGCTGTCGCAGTATTGCTGGTGAGCTCGGTCAGGAAGATGGTCGCGGTCGTTGTCACGACGACCAACAGGATCACGGGGATCGTGTCGAGACCCGCTGCCACGCTACCGATCCAATCGGTCAGGCCGCTGGACTGAAACTGGGCCGATAGGGCGAGTCCACCGCCGAACAGCAGCAATACCCCCCACGGCAGTTTGATTGCCGTGTCCCAGTCGATAAGACGCACTCCGGCCTTACCTCCGCTGGGGAGTAAGAACAACAGAATGGCCGCGGTCATGGCGATGCCGGTATCGGAGATCGGGGGGTCATCGAAGATCAGCGGAACCGCGACCCAGGATGTAGCCGCTAGACAGAAGATGACTGCCACCCGGATCTCACCCTGTGACATCTTCCCCAGAGCATCGAGTTCTCCCCTGATGAGGCCCTTACCGCCGGGGATGTCGTCGATCTCGGGCTTGAACAAGACGTGGGTGAGCAAAAACCATGCGACTAGCAGTAGAACGACGGCGAGTGGAACTCCGGCAACCATCCATTCGAAGAATCCGATGGTGATCCCCTCGCCCTCCAAATATCCCACGAGCAAGGTATTAGGGGGTGTACCGATGATGGTCCCCAAAGAGCCGATCGAAGCGGCGTAGGCGATGCCCAACATCAGGGCGGTCCCGAAATTGCTTTTGATCACCGCCTCGGTGACCGTCACGTCGGTCGGCAGGTCATCGGGCGACGCCGAATGTGCCTGCGCGGAAGGGTCCGTGCCAGCTTCTTCGGTGGCGTGCTCCACCCCGGCCTTCTTTCCGATGTCGAGCACCAGAACCAGAACCGAGACACCAATGGGGATCATCATGACCGCAGTGGCGGTATTCGAGACCCACATAGACAGAAAACCCGTCGCGATCATGAATCCGGCGATCACCATCGTCGGCTTGGTGCCCATGGCGTTGACAGTCAGCAATGCAATCCGACGGTGAAGGTTCCACCGTTGCATCGCAAGAGCCAGTAGGAAGCCACCCATGAACAAGAAAATGATGTTGTTGCCATAGGACGCTCCCACGTCGTTGACGGCGACGTCGGGATCGAAGATCGGGAAAATTATGAGGGGCAACAGTGCAGTTGCGGGAATCGGGATGGCCTCCGTCATCCACCAGATACCCATCAGAACCGCGGTCCCGGCGGTCAACCGCGCAGCATGATCGACATCTGCCGGCATGATCGCGTAGACGACCACGGCCAGCAGTACGCCGGCCGCGAGTCCGATCCATTGACGCTTCCGCCGGCCCGGCTTAACCTCTTCGGCCCGTTCACCGGCCGACTGCTGATCGACCTCTTCGAACCCGTCCACATCGGACTGGCGACCGGTCTGTTCATCTGGACCGAGCTGCGTCATGGGGCCTCCTCATGATCTGCGTTTCGTCAGCTTAATGTTGCGAAGGCCGAATATGTCCGTTTCTCGACACCCGCTCTGTCCAGGCCCCCGGGCTGCGGTGAATCCGGACCCCTTTCATCCGACGATGCTCGACGCAGCCCTTCGGAGAACTCGCTGCGGTACGAACGCAACCGACTACCCAGCACGGGAAACGCTTCTACGACCAGGTACCTGGGTAGGAGGGCTTACCGCAGTGGGGGGCCCATCGGACCGAAGATTCGACCGTTCCAACTAGGAAGACTGGTCGGGAAGGTGCGGGGCATCGCACTGTCCCGCCCGAACGAGGAGCATCGTGAAACAACTATCCAGAAGGCACTTCTTGACAGGCCTTGCCGCGACACCGATCGTGATATTCGCCGGATGCAGCGGCGGCGGGAACGAACCGGTTCGAGCGTCGCCGTTGCGGCAGTTGCCGATACCGCCCATTGCCGAGTCCCGGATCGATGCCAACGGCACCCGTCATTTCGAGCTGATCGCAGCAGCCGGCGCCGCAGAGCTGGTCGCTGGGAAGACGACGGCCACTTGGGGATACAACGGTTCGCAGCTGGGGCCGACGTTGCGTGCTCGTCGCGGCGAGACTGTGGCTTTCACTGTCGAAAATTCGCTGCCCGAGCCAACGACCGTGCATTGGCATGGAATGCACGTTCCAGCCCGCTTCGATGGCGGGCCCCTTCAGAGTATCGACCCCGGTGACAAGTGGGAACCGACATGGACCATCGACCAGCCGAGCGCAACACTGTGGTACCACCCGCACCCACACGGTTCGTCGGAAAAGCACGTGTATCGCGGACTCGCGGGGGTTTTCCTCGTCGACGATGCTGTTTCCGATTCCCTCGGACTGCCCGGTGACTACGGAGTGGACGACGTACCGCTCATCATTCAAGATCGTCGATTCAAGGAGGACGGGAGTCTCGACGAATCGGATTCCACCGATATCGGGCTGCTGGGCGACACTATTGTCACCAACGGTATCGCCGGAGCGTTCCTGCCTGTCGTTACCGAACGCATTCGACTCCGCATCCTCAACGGATCGTCAGGACGCTTGTACAACCTCGGGTTCGAAGACTTCCGCGAGTTCCAGCTCGTAGCGACAGACGGTGGCTTGCTGGGAAAGCCCTTGTTGTTGAGTAGGATTCAGATCAGCCCGGGTGAACGCGTCGAGGTGATCGTCAGTATCGAATCGGGAACGGATTCGATACTGAAATCATTTCCGATCGACGATCACGGCGGTGTGGGTCGGGAATCCGCCGACACCTTCGGCTTTGCGGATACCTTCGATATTCTCGAACTGCGCGGAAAGCAACGTCTCAGAGCGTCGCCGGAGCTCCCTGCTGTACTTTCGGTTCTACCGAAACTGGATATCGGGAGGCCCGTGGTAGAGCGAACATTTGAAATGCGATGGTTCATGATCAACGGCCAACGCATGGATATGAACCGCATCGACTTTGCGTCGATTGTCGATACCACCGAGGTATGGACGGTGAAGAACGTGGACAATTGGCCACACAACTTTCACGTACACGATGCACAGTTTCAGATCGTCGACATCGACGGGGCTCCACCGCCGCCCGAGCTCGCTGGATGGAAGGACACTGTGTACACACCTCCGGGTCAGCGGATACGGCTGGCACTGAGGTTCGACGAGTACACCGATACAGCGCAGCCATACATGTACCACTGCCACATGTTGATGCATGAAGATCAGGGAATGATGGGGCAGTTCGTGGTGGTCGAGTCGGGTGATCGATCAGCGCAGACGCTCAGCCCTCCACTCGATACTTCGGGCATGAATTCGATACCGGCACAACATGAAAAGCATCATTGACAAATGCGATTGGCGAATATCGCAAGACGGACTCGGTTGTCGCACCCCGTTTTCTCCATAAGGTTCGAAATGTGCGATTTCACCGTGGTTACACCGATGTGCAGTCGACTCCCGATCTCTTGATTGCTCAAACCTTCGCTGACCAGCTTCAGCACGTCCTGTTCTCGCGCAGTCAACGAGGCTGTTGGGATCTCGGCTTCTGGACCGTCCGGACCGTGCGGGGCGGCAGTGAGGGCGCGATCTACGATTCGACGCATGAGCTGTGGTGAGAACAAAAAGTCGCCGTCTGCCGTTCGCCGGATTGCGTTCAGCAGGTCCACCGGCGCGGTGTCCTTCACCAGAAACCCGGCAGCGCCGGCGGCCAACGCGGGGTAAAGGTGATCGTCGTCATCGAAGGTTGTCAGCACCAGCACCTTCGATCCAGGGTGGGATGCCACGATCTGTCTCGTTGCCTCGATACCGCCGAGACCGGGCATCCCGAGATCCATCAAGGTCACATCGGGTGAGAGTTCGGCGGCCAACCGAATTGCCTCTACGCCGTTGGATCCTTCGCCGACAACGGCCAAATCCGGTGTCGACTCGCACAACATCCGAAGGCCGGCCCGTATCAAGCGTTGATCGTCGATGATCGTCAACCGGATCACAGCGTGTGTCCAGGTGTTGCAGGGGCAGCGTCTGCTGCGGCGGGGATCCACGCATCGAGTTCCCATCCGTCGACGGTTGCTGCTGTCGCTAGTTGTCCGCCCAGAAGGGCTATGCGTTCTCTCATGCCGACGACTCCGTATCCTTCGCCGCTAGGCGGGCTATTTTTGACTCCAATATTGGTGATTCGAACCGAGAACCCCGCACCCTTGCGAACTATCGACAGATTCACAGCCGACGCGGTGGCCGCGTGTTTCATGACATTCGTCAACGCCTCCTGCACAACCCTGAGCAACGAGAGCCTGCTGATTGCATCCAGTTCGCTGATATCTGCATCCACATGGGCCTTCACTTCGTATCCGGCACGTCGAGTGCGATCTATGGCGTCGAAAATTTCGGACCGTACGGCGTCGGGATCCACAAGAGGGACTTCGTCCAGGGACGGATCGCGCAACGCGGCAAGGAGTCGGCGAATGTCGGCCAATGCATCCGATGCTGTGAGGTGTACATCATCGAACACTTCATCCACTCGTGGATCGACCCCTCCGATTACGTGTCGCGCTACCCCTATCCGCAACACGATCGCAGCCATGTGGTGCGCGACGAGGTCATGCAATTCTCTTGCCACAGCTGTTCGCTCCGCTGATCGTGCACTTGTTTCAGCTGTGGCCGTCCGGGCTTCTGCGTCCGCGGCGCGTTGTCCATAGGTCGCCGCAAGCTCGCGCTGCGAACGAACGTACAGACCAAGCAGCAGAGGGAGTCCGACGAAAAGTGCAGTCGAGACAACTGTTGCCCAGCGCCACAAGATATCGGGGTGGTCGAGCCACGACCCGAGCACCAACGCACCTGCCCAGACCACGGCTGCGAAAATCCGAGATGCCCTGGACGAGCGTAAAGCCACCTCGCCCAGGGCTACAGCACCAAGGTAGGGCACAAGCTCAGAGACGCCCCATGCCTGCGCGGCGAACATCGGCACCGACAACGCCGACAGCGTGATGGACGCGGCGAGCGGTGCCCTGTCGCCTACGGCGAAGATCGCCGCCGACGCGCATCCTAGGAGCCAGTAACTCAACGGGACGTGGAACTCCCCAGGAAAGGTGCTGGCGATCAGCAGGATCGGAACCAACGCCATCGGTGCAAAGCGAATCGTTCTACGCAACCGAATGTCGATCATCACACCACCTTAGGTGAGCCACCCCCGTTACTGCCGGTGGCAACCTCGGTGACGGATCAGGTCCTATCGCTCGCGAGTTCACAGTCCGACCCCATGCGTAATCTGATCTCGAAACGAGCGCCGCCCAGTGGCGATTGGAGAACAGTCACCGAACCAGCATGTGCGGCAACCGTGCCGGCAACAATGGCCAAACCCAGACCCGCACCGCCGTCGTTACGTGTTCGGGACGCGTCGAGTCGCACGAATCGGTCGAACACTCGCTCTCGCTCCGACTCAGCAATACCCGGACCATCGTCATCTACGGTGATCAGAGCGGACCCGCCGGACTCTGCGCAGGACAATTCCACTCGGCTGTGCGCATGCCGGATCGCGTTGTCGACGAGATTGCGCACCATCCGCGCCAGCGCCTGCTGATCCCCTGTCACACGAACAGGAACGATCGACGTCCGAATAGTCACGTCCGCCATCGATTCGACCCGCTTACCTTCCTCGTACAGAAGATCGTCGAGGTCGACGTCGACTGCGCTGATAGCAGTCTGCTTTTCGTCCGAACGAGCAAGCAGCAGAAGATCTTCGATCAATCCCCGCATCCGGCGCGCTTCGGGAAGTAGCGACTCGTCTATCAATGTTTCGTCGATCAGCTCCGGTCGTGCTGCAGCGAGTTCGAGAGCAGCAGTAATGGTGGCGAGTGGGCTTCGGAGTTCGTGGGAGGCATCACTGACGAATCGCTGCTGCGCACGCTGCCCGGCGTGGAGCCGCTCCAACATCTCGTTCATGGTCACCGCAAGTCGGGCGATCTCGTCGTGTGCTTCTGGAACCGGAATATGCTCCCCAAGTTGACCATTGGAGATCGATGCCACGCGAGTCCGGATCCGTTCGACGGGGCTCAACGCTGCACCGACGAGTCGGTACGTCGCCAACGCGACGAGCGCGATCACAATGGGGCCGACGATGGCCAGTAGAACTGCGACCGTGGTGACGACATCTTCGACCGGTTCACGATCGGCACCCACCACCACCGTCACCGGCCCCTCTCGCGTCGTCGCACCGCGGCCCGTCACCCAGAAATCGCCACTCTCGTCGCGTTCGACACGGCCGAGATCCTGCGTGGTCGAAGGTTCAACGTCGACTGTGGACAACGGTGTGTCTCCATCTCCACTAGAGGAGGCGAGTACTACTCCGGACGCGTCGACGATCTGCACGATCCCGATCTGACCGTCGGTAGCCAACAGCGAATCGTCGATCTGCGACGGCGAATCGGACTTGAGCTGCTCGGACACCTGCACAGCTCGCGCCGCTGCGGCAGTACGGCTGGAGGATTCGAGGGAGTTGTAGAGAACACCCAACAACGCGCCGCCCGCCACGATCAGGCACACGGCGACAACCAGGGTCGAGGCAACCGCCGAGCGCACCCGCACGGTCCAACGTCGTGGCCGCAGTACATCGATGTAGGACATCACGCCACCAGTCTCCTACCTGCAGCGCCGAAGACAATGACCATCTTCAGCATCCCTTCAGGACCGCTCTGCCAGAGTCCCATTCCATGACCACCACACGCATGTTGGCGAGCAAAGTCCCCGAGGTGACGCTCTACTTCTGGATCATCAAGATCCTGGGAACCACGGTTGGAGAGACGGCCGCCGACGCTCTTAACATGGATCTCGGCTTCGGTCTTACCGGGACCACTGTCGTCGTCGGCATCATGTTGGTCGCTGCGCTGCTCTACCAGTTCACCCTTCGGCGCTACGTGCCGTGGGCGTACTGGTTGGTGGTTATCCTGATCAGCGTCGCGGGCACATTGATCACCGATAATCTCACCGACAAATTCGGCGTGCCCCTTGCAACAAGCACCGGGTTCTTCACCGCCGGACTGATCCTCACCTTCGCAACCTGGTATATCTCCGAGGGAACACTCTCGATACACAGCATCCGAACCCGCCGCCGAGAAGGGTTCTACTGGCTCGCAATCCTGTTCACTTTCGCACTCGGTACCGCTGCGGGCGATCTGGTTGCGGAGCAGATCGAACTGGGATACCTGACGTCGGCGCTCATCTTTGCCGCCATCATCGCCCTGGTCACCGCCGCATATTACGGCCTACGCCTCAACGCCGTCCTCGCATTCTGGATCGCATACATCGTCACCCGCCCACTCGGCGCGTCCATCGGTGACTACCTGACCCAGGACAAGACTGCCGGCGGGCTCGGACTCGGATCAACCATCGTCACCACCGTGTTCGTGATTGCCATCGTTGGTTCCGTTGCATACCTGAGCATCACCAAAGCCGACGTCCTCGACACCGCCGCGGACAATTCCAACGCTGAAGACGCAGCGAGGGCGTAGATCCAACCTGAAGATGGGTCGGCGTCCGCGTGAGAGGTGTTGCGAGCATCCTCACGTCACTGAAACCCTGGTGACTCTCGCGCGCATCGTCGAATTCTCGGTACGTGAGGCATTCCGGCGCTGGTTCGGCTCCGACTGGCCGGCATTGTCGAACGCGACATACCAGAAGGATCGGGTCGATCACCGCACGCTCACGAAAGCCACGGACCCTTTCAGCTCTCCACAGGGATCCTTCAGGAGCCGACTGCGATATTCGGTCCTGTACCGCACGAACGATATGTGCACACCGACGACCGAAGGAACCTCGTGGACATCAAGAACAAGATTGTTGCCGTCGCTGCCGTAGCGCTGGCAAGCGGATCCATCGGCGGCGGCATCGCCGCCGGTCACACCCTCGATCACGCAGCAACACCGGGCGGCAGCAGCGTCGTCGACACACCGGAAGCCGGAGACACCCCGGACGCACCGGGCTCGGTGGACCTGCCCGAGTCCGGCGACGTCGCAGACGCACCGGGACAGTAACTCACAGTTCGACCCGACCCGTAGCGCCCGAAGGCTTACTGCCCTCGGGCGCTACCTACATCACTCCGATCACAACACATCTCTCAGTCGCTGGTACCTGTTGCGAGTCGGTATCCGACTCCCCGTATTGTCTCGATACTCTTGCGGCCGAACGGCTGATCCACCTTCTTACGGAGGTAGCCGATATAGACCTCGACGATGTTCTCGTCCCCGTCGTAGTGCGCATCCCACACCGACCGGACGATCTCGGACTTGGTGACCACAACCCCACTGCGCCGCATCAGGAACTCGAGCACGCTGTACTCCCGTGGGGTGAGCGATAGTTCCGATCCCGCCCGCATGACGCGGTGCCGCGCCGGATCCAATTCCAAATCGCCGACGGTCAACACTGCAGGACGATCCGGAGCACCTCGCCGCACCAGAGCCCGCAACCTGGCAACCAACACCACGAACGAAAATGGTTTGATCAGATAGTCATCCGCACCGAGATCGAACGCATCGGCCAAATCGTATTCACCGTCCTTGGCCGAGAGCATCAGGATCGGCGTCCACACACCCTGCGCCCGCAGATCCCGCACGATGTCGTAGCCATGCTTGCCCGGCAACATGATGTCGAGCACGAGTGCGTCGAATTCGCCGGAGACCGCGGTGTGGAACCCGTCGTCACCGTCGTGCTCGACCTCGACAGCGAAACCCTCGGCTACCAGACCGCGTCGCACCATCTCCGCAAGACGCACTTCGTCCTCGACCACCAGTACCCGCATCGACAGCTCCATCTCTGTACGTCCCAAGAAGTACACCAGAACCAACAGGTGACCGGGGATTCGCTTTCAGCGGTTCTTCAGGATCACCTCTGCACACTGATGACCGTGCTCCTCTCCTCATCGATGTCCGCCGTGCATTCCACGGTCACCGAAGTATTCACCGAAGCCGCCTCCACCGACGTCGAAGCCGTCGGCCTCGCGATCGGCCTCGGTCTCGTCGTACTCGGGATAGTGCTCAGGACACGCGAGAATGGAGTCCGCGCGGCGCTCTTCTCCGCGCTGGGCTGTGCCTTCGCTGTGCTGGTCCTGGCCGTCGCAGTACACAGCAACGGCGCTCTGACCGGCGCAGATGCACCCGTCGCCCAATGGTTCGTCGATCACCGAAGTTCCACCCTCGATCACCTGGCAATAGCCATCACCACCGCAGGTGGCCCGCCCGAAACAGCAGCATTGGGCATCCTCGTCGCGGTAGTGCTGATCTGGCGAACGAAGCGCTACGGCCCGGCGGTGGTGCTCCTTGCGACGGTCGCCGCAGCATCGATCCTGTGCACTGCACTGAAACTGATCGTCGGCCGCGACCGCCCACCGCTGTCGATGCAGCTCATTCTCGAAACCGATCATTCATTCCCGTCAGGGCACGTCACCGGTAGCGGAGCGCTGCTGTTGATGATCGCGCTGATCGTCAGCGCGCGACGCCCAACGGCGGTACGCGTCCTGCTGCTGGGTATCGCATTGGCCCTCACCGTCGTTATCGCCTGCACACGCATGTATCTCGGGGTTCACTGGCTCACCGACGTCTGCGCCGGCGCACTCATCGCCGCAGCCATGGTCACCCTCGGGGGTTTCGCGTTGCACCGACTCGACACTGCGACTACGGACGAATCCGCACCGACCCGGCACGTCAGTCAGGTGGCGCGATAGTGCACTATCCTTGAGGCATATCAGTGATTGAGGTGAAACCTGTGCGTCGAGCGTCCGGTCAGCTGGAAGAGTCCATCGTGCAGTTACTCGGTGAGCATCGAGAGCTGTCCGTGTCGGAGGCTCGCGCTCATCTGGACGCCGAACTCGCCCACACCACCGTGATGACTGCGCTGGTTCGACTCCATGGCAAAGGTCTGGTCGAGCGGGAGCGCCGAGGCAGATCCTTCGTCTACACCCTCACCGCACCGATAAGCGAGATTCCTGCGCTTCGTGCCGCGATGCGTATGCGAACCGAGCTCGGTGAGCGGGACAAGCGTGCGAATGTGCTGGCAAGTTTCGTCGCATCCTTGGACCCCGAGGACGAGGCGACTCTGCGTACTCTGCTCTCACCTGCTGCAGGCGATCTGGATGAGCGCGGGCAGTGACGCTACTTGTGTTCGTGGCCGCACTCCCCTGGGTGGTGTCGCTGGCGATTCGCATGAACATCGAACGCATCGATCGCCGGTTCACTCCTTCGACTGCTGTAGTGCTGTTTCCAATTCTCGCCGTCGTGACCGCATTCTCGATTGTCGCCTCGATGGTGGCAATTGCTGCAGTCCTGGTTTCTTCGCCCAATCCCTTCCCGATTGTGCTCGGTGTTGCACTTCTCGGATGGGTTCTCTGGCGGTCCATCGAAGTGTCACGGCATCTTCGACGTGTTGCCGTCAGTTCCTCAATGGCGGCGCGCTTCGGAGCCGAAGCCCGCACGCCAGGGGGAACAGTTCTCGTCGACTCCGCTGAGCCCGACGCTTTTGCCGTGCCATCCGGTGGCGGTGCTGTTGTCGTGACCACTGGCCTCGCCGAGGCTCTGTCCGATGCCGAATTGCGTGCAGTTATCGAACATGAACGTGCGCATCTGCGATTTCGCCATGCGCTATGGATTCAGTTGTGCGAGATCGCGGCCCAGTTCGATCCGGTGCTGCGCCCGTTGGTAGTTCGGGTGAGGCACGCCGCGGAACGTCAAGCAGATGAGTACTCCGCAACCTTCGGCCGGAATGTGACCGTGTCTGCGCTCGCGCGAACGGCTTTGCTCCGCACTCATCTCGAGCGGGAGGTGGAGTCTCGGAGACTCGCAAGTACAGGTGGCGATGTCGTCCGGCGAGTGCACGCTTTGACCGAGCCCCCGCCAGCGCGCCAACGTTACGCAGTCGTCGTCGCAGGCCTGGTGGTGATAGCCGCATGCGCGTCGATCTCGATAGCGCTGTTCGACGTAGCTCAGGACGTCATCGTGCCGGAGGTCGGAGAAACGCCTTCATCTGTCTTCCAATAACGTTCGCAGGCAGCTGCACCGGCAAGTGCCTCGAGCCGGATCTCCGTTCTCGCTGCTGACTCCCGTCACTTGCTGGGACCATCCTCCGCGGGGGCAGACGTGACGGTGTCATCCCACGCGGCGCGCGCACCGGAATCTCCGATGCGATACACCTGGACGATCGTTGCCACCCCGACGAGAACGGCAATAATGGCAACGGCAACCGACAGCCACCGCACCGGCGGCTTCTCGCGGCGTTCACGTAAATGTTGGAGTACCAGCAATGCCGCAACCACGACAGCTGCGATTGCGAAATAGAGCATGGTGTCGCCGAGCCCGGCATGCGTCTCTACTGCTGCGGACTTCGGAACGCGCTTTTCCAACCATTCACCGGCATCCGTGGTGAGCGGTGTCAGCACCAGAATCAACACCGACAGAGCCGCGATCAACCAGACGAATCTTCGACGCGCTCCCGCCCACACACTGGCCGCGACGGCGAGAAGTGCAGTCAGTGGCGCGAGGACCACGACGAAGTGAATCAACAGAATGTGGGCTGGTAGGCCGTTGATCGTGGACACTGGTTTTCCTACTTTCAGTTGCACGTGCGATGCACCACGTATTGCACGAATTGCATTGCTTCTCAGTCGAGTACACGGTTCCACTGCGCCGTCGAATTGGCGATGATGTCACGTACGACCTGCTCGTACGACTGGCCGAACTCGGCGATCGTCGCCACGTCGAACAAGGCCGTCGGATAGACGATCTCCACCCCGATCGCGGTGACAAGTCCCGCTTCGTCCCGACGTTCGGTGACATGGACGTGCATATCACATTTGGCGATATCCAGTGGACGTGGAGTTACCTCGAAATGGGCGTCGTCGACGTCGAACTTCGAAGTGGTGAAGATATCCAGGGACAAGGCGACTTGAAAGAGTGGATGCAAGGAATCGACGGGGTCCTCGACGAGATTACCCGCGACGTCGACGAACGGGGCAGTTGCGTGGTCGAGTGCTCTCAGTTCGCTGGTACGCGCCAGGGCAAGGACATCGTCGAACGTTCGCGCGGACGCGATATTCGTGCGGATGGCGACCGTATTGGTGAACATCCCTACGAGTTGCTCGAACCTCGGATCGTACCGAGCTGCAACAGGAGTGCCGATGACGATGTCGGTGGTCGTGCTGAGCCGCGCCAGAAGGACGAGCAGTGCTGACCGAAGTACGGTGAATCGTCCTGTCCGGGCACGGTGGGCGACTTCATCCAGTCCGTCCACGACTGCGGAGTCGAATTCCAGCGAAACTCGGGCGCCGGAGAAATCCCACAGGTCTGGCCTCGGCCGGTCCAGGGGCAAACCGATATCTGGTGGTGCTCCAAGCAACTCCTTGCGCCAGAATGCGATATCGGCGGCGGTGGACCGAGCTGCGGCCCATACGCTGAAGTCCGAGTACTCCAGCGGCAACTCTGTCCAATCAACGGTCCTGCCAGCGGCCCGGGCCCGATACGCGTGAACGAAGTCCGAAGCCAACACACCCATTGACCACCCATCTGCAGCGATGTGGTGCACAACGCACGCGAGCAGATGATGATCGGAAGTGAGCGAGAACAGCTGCGCCCGGATGGGACGCTCGGACCGAACATCGAATGGTTCTGCCAATACCGCATCTACCTCGTCGGCATCGAACGCAGTCGCCCCGAACGCTGGTCCGGCAAGACGAACATTCTGTTCGATGACTTGGCTGGGGCCCCACACTGAATCCGGATACACCGTCCTCAAGCTTCGATGTCGGACCGTCAGATCTGCAAGCGCTGCTTCCGCCGCGCCCGCATCGAACGAGCCCGTGATGTCGATGGTGAACGGCAAGTTGTACAACGGAAGGAGTGCGCCTCGATCGATGTGGCGCTGCTGCGGAGCGAGCGGGATGTACGCCGCAGTGTCCGCCAGGCCCCGCTCAGGACCAGACGGGTAGGCCGAACCCTGGTCGGTGGACCGGGCTTCCACCAGCGCAGACAGAGCACGGACCGAAGGAGCCTCGGTGAGGTCTCGTACGCCGATCTCCACGCTGGTGTCGACGCGGACGAGAGCGAGAACTCTGGTGGCTGCCAGCGAATCGCCACCCAGATCGAAGAAGGACGTCTCGACATCGACTTGGTCGGCACCGAGAATGCGCGCATACGCCGCTGCGATCGCAACTTCGGTGGTACCCGATGGTTCGACGCCGCGCACCTTTCGTTGATTCTGCGGCGCCGGCACGGGGAGTGCTGCGCGGTCGAGTTTCTTGTTGACCGTCAGCGGGATCGCGTCGAGAATCGTGATTGTCGACGGAATCATGTGGGCGGGCAACCGCTGCGATATATCCAGTCGAATCTGCTGGGTATCGACGGCCTGCTCGATGGGCACGATGTATCCGTCGATGCGTAGCCCGCCATCGGGGCCGTAACGCACAGTCGAGGATGCTGCGGTGACCTGTGGATGCGCACGCAGTACCGCGTCGATTTCTCCGAGTTCGACCCGGTTTCCTCGGATCTTGATCTGATCGTCTGTTCTGCCGAGAAATTCGAGGTTTCCGTCCGCCAGGTGACGCGCCAGGTCGCCACTACGGAAAAGTCGTGAACCATTACTGCTGAACGGGTTTGCGAGGAACCGCGTCGCGGTTTCAGCACTGCGGCCGAGGTATCCGCGGGCCAGCCCGCGTGTCTCGATGAAGATCTCTCCGGTGGCACCGGCGGGCACCGGGTGCAGGGTGCGGTCGAGGAGGTAGATCGCCGCCCCTGTCATGGCTGCACCGATTCCGATCGCCTCACCTGTGTGTAGCGGGCCGGTCATGGTGACACTGCATGTCGTTTCGGTCGGCCCGTAGGCGTTGAGCAAGCGGCGGTTCGGGGACCAGCGATCGACGATATCTCGATGTGCCGCCTCACCACCGATGATGATGGTCTCGATGCCCTTCAGCTCTGATGAATCGAGTGTGGCCAGAGCCGAAGGTGTGATCAACAGATGGGTGATCGATTCGCGGGAAAGTAGTTCAGCGAGTTCCAGTCCGCCATACACGCCTGGAGGCGCGATCACGACCGTCGCGCCGGAGACCGCAGCCGCCAACAGTTCGACGACTGCAGTGTCGAACCCCGGTGAGGAGAGATGACAGATGCGCGAGGAGGAGTCGAGGTGGTAGCTGGCTCGAATATGTTGTGTGAGTGCACCGATCCCGTCGTGAGTGACGATCGCTCCCTTCGGCTTGCCGGTCGAGCCAGAGGTGTAGATGACGTATGCGGCGCTATCTGCCCTGCACTCGGCCGATGCGACAGCAGGGGCGGAGTGTGTCGGTTCGGAGGGATTGTCGATGTCCATCCATTGCACCTCCCCCAGTTCGGATTCGAGGTGCTCGAATGTGCACAGGCCGACACTTGCAGAGCAGTCGCGGAGGATGAACTCCGCTCGTTGCCGCGGATAGTTCGGGTCGATGGGGACGTACACTGCGCCCACTCGCGCTACTGCCCAGAACGCCGCGACTTCGGCGATCGATCGAGACGCGCGGACCGCAACCATGCCCTCGGGCCCGACTCCGCGGTCGATCAATGCACGGGCGAGACGGTCGACCTGCGTGGACAATTCGGCATACGTGACGACTTCGGTATCGCGGACAGCAATCCGATCGCCGTAGAGACGGACCGCCTCGTCGAACACTTCGATCAGCGAAGTCGAGCTCTCGGCATCTGTGCCGACGGACGCGGGCGAGGTTCGCGTTTCTTCGGGAAAGAAGAGCTCGAGATCCGCCACAGCGGTGTCTCCGCAACCAGGTTCGGTGAAGCCGTCGAGAAAATGTAAGAAGCGGCAGTGATACCGGGATAGATCACCAATTGTGTATACGGCCGGGTTCGCCTCGAAATCGATACGGGGTTGCGTGGCAGTTCTACTCGGATAGATATTGACCGCAAGATCGGCGACCGGACCCGTCGTCACGATGTGGATCTGACCGTCCAGATCACCGACGGTGATGTTGTTGGCGAACATCATCACGTTGATGGTGGGCCCGAATTGGCCGACGCGAAGCGGAGATCCGCTCACTGACGCACTGGGTCTGCTGCGCTGGTGCCGCAATACTCCACTCAATGCCACTTCTGTCGATTTGACGACGCTGTCGACCGTGGCCGATCCGACTCCGGACAATCGCAGCGGGACCACATTCGACACCGAGGATCCGGCACGGCGTAGCAATGCCGTGGTCCTCGCCGACACCGGCAACGACAAGTGGACGTCGTCGGAACCGGTCATGCGCGCAAGGAAAGCGGCGAACGCAGCGATCACCACACTCGATGTTGCGCGATCGCCGACCGACCATGAAACGGCCGAAGACGTCCGGTGCGCGTCGGTGTCCGCGCCGATCGTCATGGACAACGGTTCGGGCTGCACCGCCCGACCCAGGGTGACCGGAATCGATTCGGGTGCATCAGGATTCGTAGTCTCCCAAAATCGTCCGTCACGTTCGAATCGCGAGGACGTTCGATATCGTTCGTCCTCTTCGACAAGGGCGGCCGGAGACGACAGGTGGAGATGTTCCGGTTCGGTCCCCGCCCGAGAGGCCGAGTAGATCGCGGCGGCACGCTCGAGCACTTTCATCGATGCAAAGCCGTCGAGCGCGATGTGGTGGGCTCGGGTGTACCAGAGCACATGGTCATCGGCGAGACGAAAGAGCCGCAACCGGACAAGTGGCCCATCCATCGGCAGCGGGGATCGACAATCGTTGTCCATCCACTGGAGCGCGGCACTCAGTGCGCTCTCGTGAGCTCGGAGATCGACAATGTTCGCGACGTCATGAATCTGTGTCGTGAATATCTGAGCAGGCTGCCCCTCGATGTCTACGATCCGCATACTCGACGACGAGAATTCGAGGTGTGCTCTCGATCCACTGTCGAGTAGCGCATCCACGTCGACCTCACCGGTGATGTCCACGTAATACGCGATGGTGAACGGGATGTCCGGCATGAGCTGTTGGGCATACCAGATATCAGCTTGAGTCGAACTCAAGGGCAACGAGTCTTCGAGCACGGCATCCTCCCGCATCAGCACCGAACTACTACACGAACGGTAGTTTTAGGCTACATGCATCCCGCATCGAGGCGGCGACTCGGACTCAGGGCGTAGACAACGCAAGCCGATGATCATCAGAGCGTCCGCCACAGTCGATCGGGACTTCGAACAAGCCCGGGCGGTTAGGGCAACGGCGGGCACAGCGCTATACGCTCACGACTGGGGCTCCGCCGCGAACGGTCACCGACAAAGTCGGCCTGTTCGGGGCGCCGGTATCCGGCACCGTCAGCTGATCCCACAAAGTGTCGATCATGGGCTGGAGGAATAGATACCCCAGCTTGCGGACCATCGTTTCAATGACCTGGTCGGTGTCATGGAGTCGTGCCGACCTTTCCCGCTGTTCGTGATTTGGCGATTTCGGTTCGACTCGGCACCGTCAACCGTTCGAGCACCCGACCTTTCGATCCACCCGGATCGAGAATCGTGCACCTCAGCTAGTTCACTACTGCCGAATTACTCGCGAGCATGCGCTCCACCGCAGCATTCCGTCCCGCCGCAACCTCCGCTGGAGAGCTTTCGATAGGTGCGTCAGCGATAGCCCGCACGAAAAATTCGACGACAAGGTCCCAATAAATTTGCACGGTCGAGCCCTTCTGTCGCATCGACCATCCCTACATCGAAAACAGCTATACGCGAGGCTTTATTGCTATACACTTGTATAGTGCGCGAAGGCGCTTCCAACACCACGATCAGGAAACGAACGCGAGGAAGATATGACTACTCGGATCGTCAAGGGCCTGCCGTCCACACATGGCGACCACTACCAACTCAACACGACCAGCCTTATCCGGCATTCAGCCCGCACGTACCCCGAGCAGGAAATCGTCTTCCGCACTCCGAGCGGGGGGTGGGACAGGTACACCTATGGCGAGGCCTACGCTCGAATCAAACGTACTGCGAACGCCTTGAAACAACTCGGGATCGAACCAGCCGATGTCGTCGGAATTCTTGATTGGAACAGCAAACGTCATTTCGAATTGTATTGGGCCATACCGGGTATCGCGGCAGTGATGCTACAAATGAATCTGCGACTGTCACCGGAAGACCTCGGTTACGTCACCACTCATAGCGAAGCCTCAGTTGTGCTGGTCGACGAAACCCTGCTCCCGATCGCCGAAGCATTGGCCCCGCACACCCCCGATGTCAAAGCATGGGTTGTGATGTCGGACAAGCCGCTCTCCGAGATCAGCACCACACTCGAGAACATCTACCATCTCGAAGAATTGATCGAGGCGGCAGATCCCGAGATCGAGTGGCCCGTCATCGACGAAACCTCTACTTACAGTGCGTGTTACACCACCGGCACCACGGGGCGCCCCAAGGGGATCTATTACTCACACCGTGGGATCTATCTGCACACCTTGAGCTTGGCGTCGAACATCAGCGTGCGCAGCGACGATACGGTCATGCTCATCACTCCCATGTTCCACGGTCAATGCTGGGGTTTTGCTCAAGCTGCCGTCTATTCCGCATCGAAAATTGTTCTGCCGGGCCGGTACATGGCCGAGGACACATCTCTCCTGGTGGATGTCATGATCTCAGAGGACGTAACCGTAGCCAATGGAGCGCCCGCGATCTTCCAACCGATGATGGACTACATCAAGACCCTCGGCACCAAACCCGATTTCAGTCGAGCACGTTTGCTGTCCGGAGCAACTGAGCCAGCCCTGTCCCTGATGCGCGACTTCCACGACATCACCGGCGCGGACATCATTCACGGTTATGGAGCAACCGAGACCACTCCTATCGTCACCACTAACGGTCCGGTTAAACCTTCCCTGCGTGGCGTTCTCACCGACGACGAAAAATGGGATCTAAAACGGTGCCAGGGCCTTCCGGTCAATGGTGTGGATATTCGAATAGTCGATGCCGAGGGCAACGACGTCCCTCACGACGGCGTAAGTCAGGGTGAGGTACTCATGCGTGGGCCCTGGATCATAGAAAGCTATTACAAGCTCGACGACGACGCCGACAAATTCCTCGACGGATACTGGCGGAGCGGTGATGTAGGCAAGATCGACAAGAACGGCTACCTGAAGCTCACCGATCGAATCAAGGATGTCGTCAAGAGCGGTGGCGAATGGATTTCATCGATCGACATGGAAAACGCCATCCTCGGACACCCGAAGATAAAAGAAGCAGCGGTCATCGGCGTCGCACATCCGAAGTGGCAGGAACGCCCGGTGGTGCTGGCGGTCACAGTCGACGGCGAGGACCTCCCACTCGAAGACATCAACAGGGTGCTGATCGATAAGTTCGCGAAATGGCAGCTTCCCGACACCGTGCTATTCCTGGATGCACTACCTCGCACCAGCGTGGGCAAGCTCGACAAGAAGAACATGCGCGCCCAGCACGCTGACATCTACAAAGGGAATAGTTCGTAGCAGGCTTGTTCAGTACACACATCTCGATTCCTCGGAGGGTACGACATGAACACATTGTTCCCGGATTACAGGTCCCCGTAGGAGACCGAAGACCAGGCGCTCCTGCGTCGACACGCTGCGGAGTTCTTCCGCAAGGAGGCAGCCCCGCACCAAGCACGTTGGGCTGAACAACACCAGGTAGATCGCGAGTTCTGGACCAAGACGGGTGATGCCGGTTTGCTATGCCTGGGCCTACCCGAGGAGTTCGGCGGCGGTGGCGGCAACTTCGGTCACGAAGCCATCGTCCAGCAGGAATTGGCGTTGGCTCACGATACAGCCTTCGGTTTCAACGTCCATTCGACGATCGTGGCCCACTACGTTCATATCCAATGCATCTCACTGCGATTTACTGGTCATCGTCGCGAGGACCGATCCCAAGCTCGGTGCCAAAGGAATCTCGCTGCTCGTTGCCGAGACAACCGGCCTCGAGGGATTCTGTCGGGGCAGAGTCTTGCAGAAGATCGGTCAGCATGGACAGGACACCCGCGAGCTTTCGTTCACCGACATGCGTATCCCAGTGGAGAATCTGCTCGGTGGGGAGGAAGGCAAAGGTTTCGCCCAATTGATGGTCCAGTTGCCGCGTGAGCGCCTCATCCTGGGTGTTGCCGGCGTCGCAATGGCTGAGGCCGCGGTGCTCGAAGCAATCCGCTACGCCAAAGAGCGCCGCGCTTTTGGCACAACGATCCTGGACTTCCAGAACACCAAGTTCGTACTCGCGGAGTGCAAGACCGACGTGCTCGTAGGTAAAACGTTCATGGATCACTGCATCATGAGCTACGACAACGGCACACTCGATGCCGCCACCGCGTCGATGGCCAAGATGTGGGGAACCGACAAACAAGTCGAGATCGTCGACCGCTGCCTGCAGGTCTTCGCCGGATACGGATACATGATGGAGTATCCAATAGCGCAAATGTATGCCGCCGCCCGCGTGCAGAAGATATATGGCGGCACAAACGAAATCATGAAAGAACTCGTCGGTCGGTCCCTGTGAAGACAGGTAGCCCCGCCCGATCAGGGCCGAATTGACCGACAATTCATTTTTTGTCGGAAGGAGCATGGCCACGCTGGGCGGACAGTTGAAGATCAACGGGCGATGACATCCATAGGGGCTCGACCGCCGACGTAACCGTCTGCGCCGAATACGTAGAAAAGGGCTCTACTTATCAGCTAGTCAGCTGGACCGAAAACGAGTTGATCGAATTCGCATCTTCGCGCCCGTCCACAACCGTAGATCGACCCGCCCGAAGTGACATGATTTCAAGTGGTCGAAGGGCAAAAGTGGTGTCGCGCACAACGTAGACAGCTACACCGATATAGGTATCGGCGTAGCTGTCTAACGTTGATTGTCCTGGTGGTGCGGAGCCTCAGGCAGGCGGAGCTTGAGTCACCAGAGGAAGCACCAGGTGACAGGTGGCTGTCGCGGGTGCAGTCGCGTCGAGTGCTCTGCGGACCTGGTCGAGGGTTATGTCGTCGTAGACGACGGTGACATGGTCGGCGTAGTCCTGCGCGCAGACATCCTGCAGCACGATATTTGTCACGTTAGGAGCCGGTGGTATGTGGGCCTCCGGGACACTGATCAGAATACTGTTGCTGGAGATGATGCTGGCGTAACGAACCTGGGGGCGAGTCAGACCTTGCGCTGCGGTGTCGCGCAGGAACTCCGAGTCTGCCGTGAAGTCGATGGACGCGGCCAAAATGAGCCCTAGGGCGCCGCGTAGCAGTGGGTCAGCTTGAACGATGGGTAAGATCCCGTACAGCGCCACTCCATTCGATGCGGGCTCCACCCCCACGTAGGTGTCGACCTTGTCCGCACCGTCCAGGACATTGATGTAGTACAGCGGCAACAGCCCGCCTTGAGAATGTCCGACAAGGTCGACTTTTGCCGAACCTGTTTCGGCTCGCACCTTGTCGACGAAATCGGAGAGTTCGCGGGCAGATGAGCGCATGTTGCCAGTCTGTTGGATTGGGCTGCCCTGTGCACCGCCGTAATTGAAGCCGAAGACGCAGTAACCGTCCGCGGCAAGCTGCGGGGCAAAGTACGACCAATTCGTGTACGAGTTCTCGAATGTTCCGTTCACAAGGATGAGCGGCCGGGGGTGGGACGGGCTCGGAACGCAGCCAGGCACATTCATTCCCACCGGCTCTACCTCGGGATTGGTCAATGAATAACCGAGCGCCTGTAACCAGTTGGTCTGGATCGGTGGCGGCGGCGGTTGCGGTTGCGCGCTTGTGACAGGCGCGCTGATCACCGCGAGTGCGGCGGCAAGGAGTGCCGCTGTCGCGGCGAAGCGGGTTCGTCTCATCGATGTCATCTCTCTCTAGTGTGGGTACGTGTCGGTGTTGTAGCCGACGGACTATCGGGGGAGGTCTTTCGCTCGCTCGAGCCCGTTCTGCTCATAAATTGCGTCGATCAACTCGGCGTACGCCTCATCGATCGACTTACGCTTGAGTGATCCTTTGGGGGTGAGGTAGTCGCCACTGGGCATCCATGTTTCGGGGATGATGGCGAACTTCTTGATCTGCTCGACGCGTGAGAGCTTCGCGTTTGCAGTGTCGATGCCAGCTTGGACGGCGCCTCGCATCTTCGGATCGTTCGCGAATTCAGCAGTCGAACCCACAATGCCGTTGTCGGACGCGAACTTTGCGGCAACGTCTGGGTCGAGCATGATCAGCGCAGTGTTGTACGGCCGTGCGTCGCCGATCGTTACCGCGACGGCAACAAGTGAGCTGGATGCGAGAATCGCGCTCTCGATGTTGACGGGTGACATGTTCTTACCGCCCGCGCTGATGATGAGTTCCTTCTTGCGGTCGATGATCTTCACGTAGCCTTCGTCATCGATTTCACCGATGTCGCCGGAGTGCAGCCAACCGTCGGAATCGATTGCCTCAGCGTTTTTTTCCGGTTCTTTCCGGTATCCGCGCGAGAGGATCGGGCCACGAATCAGAAGTTCTCCATCCTCGGCCAGTCGCACTTCGTTATCGCCGAACACTCGGCCCACGGTGCCGATCTTGATGGAGTCTCCGTGGTCGATTGTTGCCGCGCAGGTACATTCGGTCATTCCCCAACCGCCGGCAACCGGAATTCCTAGTCCGAGGATGTATTCGTGTACTTCTTCGGGAATCGGGGCGGCCCCGGTCATCGCAATGCGCACATTGTCCAGTCCGAGCTTGGCTCGCACTCCGGACAACACGAGACGTTCCGCGACAGCGTGCTGCACCCGGTCAGCGATCCCGATGCTGCGACGCTCGGAATTGGCGCGCGCTCGTGCTCTGCCGACGCCGAAAGCCCAGTTCGCCAGGGCTTGCTCGACGATGGAACCCTCGGCGACGCTCGCTTCGATCCCAGCCTTGATCTTCACCCACACGCGTGGCACACCAAGGAAGATTGTGGGTCGTACCGAGGCCAATGCTTCGGCGATTCTCTTCGGGTCATCCACCGTGGTGATCGAGGCACCCGTGATCAGATTCTGGTAATGCGCGAGGAACCGATTGGCGCCGTGCGCGTCGGGCAGGTAAGAGATGACGCTGTCGCTGCGGTCGGAGCCGCCGATCTCGTCGATCACTTTCGATTCGGCCAGAATGTTGTGATGGCTGACTTCGACACCCTTGGGCTTGCCAGTGGTACCGGAGGTGTAGATGATCGTCACCAAATCTTCGGCGCCGACGGCGTGCCAGGATTTTTCGAAATCGAAGTCTGCTGCCGGAGCGGCTTCCACCTGGGCGAGCGTGAGGACACCGTCGCCATCGCCGTCGATGCACACGACACGATCCACCGCTCCGCCGAACTCCCGAGCGGCGAGTACGACGGGCAAAAACTGCTGCTCGCAGATGATTACCTTGTTGTCGGCGTTACCGAACAGGTAACCGAGAAGTTCGGCAGGGTTGGTGTTGTAGACCGAGAACGGCGTCGCACCCACGTGCAGTACGGCAGTGTCGACGAGGTGAAACTCGGGCCGGTTGGTCATCATGAGACCGATCGTGTCGCCGCGAACGACGCCGAGCTCGGCTAGTCCAGCGGCGATGGATCGCACGCGCTGCGCGTATTGGCTCCACGTCACGGTGGTTTTGCCGTCGAGGTCGCGGAGCGCGATGGTGTCCGGCTGAACGGCGGCGGTTCGCTGGAAGGCCTCGCACAGGTTACGCGGCAGGGGTGTGCTCATAGTCACTACCCTACGAAGGTATTGTCTGCTGGTCAACTGTATTGGATAACAGAATGGGAGTTCCGATGGATGCCGAAGCCGAGTTCAAAGCAGGTGCGGCTGCGAAGGGTGGGCTGCTCAACCCTCAGGCCCCTTGGGTCGAAACGACGGTCGACACTGCCGACGGCGCGAAAATACACGTTCGTTCATATGGACCGGTGGATGCTCAGCCCGTCGTATTGATCCATGGGTTCGCCTGTCGGCTCGAATACTGGAATCCGCAGATCAATCGATTCCGGGACCAGTACCGCGTCATCGCCTACGACCAGCGCGGACTCGGCAGAAGTACGCTCGGCCGTGCGGGAGTACACCCGAAGGTGCTCGGCGATGATCTGGCAGCGGTGCTCGACACGACCGTCTCACCCGAACGGCCGGCCGTGCTGGTTGGGCACAGCTTCGGCGGCATCACAATCATGGCGTGGGCCGAAGGGCATCCCGAGCAGGTGCGCACTCTTGCAGCTGCGACGCTTCTCGCGAACACTGTGGCCGCGCGTTTCCGGGCTACTACCGGGGTGATGCCGTTCGCGGGCCGGTACGGCGCGATCCGTGCTCCTTTGCTCAGCCTGGTCATGCGCGCACGATTGAGCGTGCCCGCGGGCGCACCCATTTCCCGAGCAGTTCGCGCTATCGCAATGTCGCCGCAGGCCACTCTGGCCCAGGCAGACTTCCTGCGGGCGATGGTGACGAGCGTTCCCACCGGAATTCGCAATCAGTGGGGCGAAGGACTGTTCAAGCTCGACGTCCTGCAAGGTTTGGAGCAATTACACGTCCCGTGCACGGTACTGGTCGGTGAAATGGACCGCTTGACGCCGCCCGAGGCCGGGCAAGCCATCGAAGCCGTCTTGCGGCGACGCGGTGTTCTGCACCGGTATGTCGAGTTGGAGAAAGTGGGACATTGCTCGAATCTTCAGGCTGCCGAGGCGTTCGACGACGAAATTATTCAGTTACTCGAATTGCGTCGACAGGGGTCGAACTCGGAGGACTGATCAGTCTTCGACGCGGATGGTAAGAGTGGGTTTTTTGCCGTCCGACGGCTCTGCTGCGCGGTCCCACACGGCATCGACCAACGGACTGAGCAGTAGTTCGCCCATCTGACGCGCCAACACAGACACGATCTGAGCTGACAGGCGCCGCTGCGGCGACGCCACTCCGGTTGCACGCTGGGCGATGACTTCGCGCCGGGTGAGCTCGACGAGTGCGTCGATCAGATGGATGGGTTCGCCGGAAGGTTCGAGAAGGGCTCGCCGAACGTAGTCGACAACAGTCGGATTCGCCTCGAGCATGTGGCGGACCGCTTCGTCGCGTGCCACCACCGAAGCGGGTTGCGTTTCTATCTCGGGGATGTCGCGGAGCGCATTCTCGAAATAGTCTACGACCAGCTGATCTACCGCCTCGCGAAGTCCTGCCTTGGTCTTGAAGTGGTGCTGTACCAACCCCAGCGTCACGCCGGCCTCGGCAGCTACTGCACGCAGCGAGACGCGGTCCTCGCCGGAGCGGGCATACAGATCGAGCGCAGTGTTCCGGATACGTGCCTTAGCGGTGAGATCGTCGTTCGTCGCCCGTGGGTTGACCATGTGCCCTCCTAGTTGCGCTCATCCTACGGCCTCAGGTAACTAACCTTACGATTGACCGCTATCCAATACACCAGTATTGTCTGAGTGAATATGGAGGTCACTACAGTGCAACTACTCGACGATGTACGCGTCGTCTCTTTGGCTATCAATTTGCCCGGGCCGCTCGCAGCCGCCAGGCTCGCCGAATTCGGTGCGTTCGTCACGAAGGTCGAACCGCCCTCCGGCGATCCGTTGGCCGCCGTGGCACCGGACTGGTATCGGCACCTTACACATCTGCAGAGCGTCGTCACCCTTGATATCAAGGCGGAACGCGCAAAATTGGACACTTTACTCGCCGACAGCGACCTGCTGATCACCTCGATGCGTCCGTCAGCGTTGGCGCGGCTGGGACTGGCGCGCCCGCAGGAGAGCTTTCCGCGGCTGTGCCTGATCGAGATCGTCGGCCACGACGGCGACCGGGCCGACGTACCCGGCCATGACCTCAACTACCAGGCAGTGCACGGCACGCTGTCGCCACCGGCGATGCCGAAAGTGCCCATTGCCGACATGCTCGGTGCCGAACGCGCAGTCTCCACTGCGTTGGCGGCACTGCACGGCCGTAACAAGACCGGGGTCGGGGCGTCGTATCGGGTGGTACTCGAGGAGGCTGCCCAACGAGCCGGCGACGCTGTACGGCACGGCCTCATGGGTGACGGCGCCACACTCGGCGGCGCATTTCCCGGCTATGGCATCTACGAATCTGCCGACGGTTTTGTTGCCCTCGGAGCTGTAGAACCGCACTTCTTCACGCGCACCCTGGAGACGTTCGGCGTCGACGGTACGCACGATCAAATGCGCAAGGCGTTCGCCGACAAGACGACCGCAGAGCTGGAAGACATTGCCACACAGGCAGACATCCCCTTGAATGGAGTCAAGTAACCATGTCGAAACTGTTCCCCAATTACCGCGCATCCTGGGAGACCGACGAGCACCTGGAGCTGCGTAAGCACGCTGCAGCCTTCCTGCAGAAGGAAGCCACTCCCAACCAGGACCGCTGGGCGAAAAACCATCAGGTCGACCGTGAGTTCTGGAACAAGCTGGGAGACGCGGGTCTGCTCGGACTCGACCTACCCGAGGAATATGGCGGCGCCGGGGGCGACTTCGGGATGTCGGCCATTGTGGCCGAGGAATTTGCTCTCGCGCACGACACCGCCAGCGGCTGGAGCGTGCACTCGCCCATCGTTGCGCACTACATCAACACCTACGGCAACGACGAGCAGAAGAAGCGCTGGATGCCAGGCATCATCAGCGGTGAACTGGTCCTCGCGATCGCGATGACCGAGCCGGGCACCGGTTCTGATCTGCAGGCCATCAAGACAAATGCGCGTCGCGACGGCGATGACTATGTGATCAACGGTTCCAAGACGTTCATCTCCAACGGAAGCCTCTGCGACCTGTTGGTCATCGTCGCCAAGACCGATACTTCCCAAGGCGCGGCAGGGGTTTCGCTGATCGTCGCGGAAACTAATGACAAGCTCGCCGGGTTCGAGCGCGGCCGTGTTCTGGAGAAGGTCGGCCAGCACGGCCAGGACACCCGCGAGCTGTTCTTCTCCGACATGCGCGTGCCTACCGCCAACCTGCTCGGTGAGCAGGAAGGGATCGGCTTCTACCAGCTGATGGAGCAGCTCGCTCGCGAGCGTCTGGCTATCGCCTCGGTGTGCTCCGGTATGGCCGAAGCCGCTGTACTCGAAGCTATCAAGTACAGCAAGGAGCGCGAAGCCTTCGGTAAGCCGCTGATCAAGTTCCAGCACAACAAGTTTGCGCTTTCAGCACTCAAGGCTGAAGCATTGTCAGTCAAGGCGACCGTCGACTACTGCGTCCAGGAATACATCGACGGCAAGAACGACCCAGCAACTGCCTCGATGGCCAAGCTCATCGCAGCCGACAAGGCCATCGACATCGTGGACCGTTGTGTGCAGTTCTTCGGCGGCTACGGCTACATGATGGAGTACCCGATTGCGCAGATGTACGCCGCAGCTCGCGTCAACAAGATTTATGGCGGCACCAGCGAGATCATGAAGGAAATCATCAGTCGCTCGCTGTAAGCAGTCGGATTCGAAAGGACTCTCCATGACTACCGAAGCTTTTATCTACGAGGCGATCAGAACTCCGCGCGGCAAAGGCAAGAGCAGCGGCGCGTTGCACAGCGTCAAGCCGATCTCGCTCGTCGTCGGGTTGATCGAGGAACTACGCAACCGTTTGCCTGATCTGAACGAGGACCGGATCGATGACTTGGTGCTCGGTTGCGTATCGCCGATCGGTGACCAGGGCATGGACATCGCCCGCACCGCCGTCAATCTTGCCAAGATGCCGGACACAGTCGGCGGCGTTCAGCTCAACCGCTTCTGCGGTTCCGGGCTCGAGGCCGTCAACATCGCGGCCAAAGACATCCGCTCCGGCTTCGAGGAGATGGTCGTCGCCGGCGGCGTGGAGTCGATGTCTCGGGTAGCCATGGGCAGTGACCGAGGTGCGATGGCATACGACGCCGCCACCGCGTACGACAATTACTTTGTCCCGCAAGGCATCGCGTGCGATCTGCTCGCCACCATTTATGGGTACAGCCGTGAGGATGTGGACACTTACGCGATCCGCTCGCAGCAGCGGGCCGCAGCTGCATGGTCCGGCGGTTACTTTTCCAAGTCCGTCGTTCCGGTCCGCGATATAAACGGCATCACCATCCTCGATCAGGACGAGCACATGCGTCCCGAAGCGACGCTCGAGAAGCTGGGCACGCTCAATCCAGCCTTCGCTGGAATCGGCGCGTTCGGCGGATTCGACGCGACGGCGATGCAGAAGTTTCCGTTCGTCGAAGAGATCGACCACGTGCACACCGGCGGCAACAGCTCCGGCATCGTCGACGGTGCTTCGCTAGTCCTCGTCGGATCGGAAGCCGCAGGAAAGGATTCGGGACTGACGCCCCGAGGCCGAATCGTCTCCGCCGCCACCAGCGGCGCCGACCCCGTACTTATGTTCGAGGGCCCGATCCCAACCGTCAACAAGGCGCTGGCCACAGCCGGCCTCGCCATCGAAGATATCGACGTTTTCGAGATGAACGAGGCATTTGCGGCCGTCGCGCTGCACGTGCAGCACACCTTCAACATCCCGGACGACAGATACAACGTCAACGGTGGCGCTATCGCGATGGGCCATCCACTCGGCGCGACCGGCGCCATGCTGCTCGGCACGGTCCTCGACGAACTCGAGCGCACCAACGGCCGCTACGGACTCATCACACTCTGCGTCGCCGGTGGCATGGGCGTCGCGACCATCATCGAAAGGGTCTGACAACCTCATGACAGACAACACGATTGCGTGGGACAAGGACGCTGACGGCATCGTCACGCTCACACTGGACGAGCCCGGCGCCAACGCAAACACCATCACCGAGGGATTCCGAGACTCCTTCAACACCACACTCGACCGCCTCGAAGCAGAGCGCGACGACATCTCCGGGGTCGTTGTCGCGTCGGCGAAAAAGACCTTTTTCGCCGGCATGGATCTCGGGGTACTCGTCGAAGAGGTCATCCCGGGAGAGCCTGCTGCCATCCTCGAACTGGTCACCGAGCTGAAGTCGCAGTTCCGGCGGTTGGAGACGTTCGGCAATCCCGTCGTCGCAGCCATCAACGGTGCTGCGCTCGGCGGCGGACTCGAGCTCGCTTTGGCCACGCACCACCGCATCGCTGCCGACGTGCCGGGCAGTCAGATTGGCCTGCCCGAGGTGCTTCTCGGTGTTTTGCCAGGAGCGGGCGGCGTCGCGCGCACCGTCCGGCTGATCGGGATCCAACCGGCACTCATGTCGGTACTGCTGACCGGTGCCCGGATGAAACCGGCAAAGGCCAAGGAGATCGGCTTGGTCGACGAGATCGTCGGTTCGGTCGAGGAATTGGTACCCGCTGCCAAAGCGTGGATCAAGGCGAACCCGGATTCTCACACTCAGCCGTGGGACGTCAAAGGCTTCAAGATCCCGGGTGGCTCACCCAGTTCGCCGTCATTCGCGGAGAACCTGCCGGCGTTCCCGGCGAACCTGCACAAGCAGCTCAAGAGTGACAAGATGCCGGCGCCGCGAGCGATCATGGCCGCCGCGCTGGAAGGCGCGCAGGTCGACTTCGACAACGCGCAGCTGATCGAGTCGCGCTACTTCGTGTCGCTGGTCAAGAGCCAGGTTGCGCGAAACATGATTCAGGCGTTCTTCTACGACATGCAAAAGGTCCAGGGCGGCGCAGCCCGGCCGAAGGGTGTCGAGAAGAAGCCGATTTTCAAGGTCGGGGTGCTCGGGGCGGGCATGATGGGCGCGGGAATTGCCTACGTAACCGCCAAGGCCGGAATCGACGTCGTCCTCAAGGATGTGTCGATCGAAGGTGCGCGCAAGGGTAAGGCCTACTCGGAAAACATCGAGGCCAAGGCGCTCGCCAAGGGACGCACCACCGAGGAAAAGTCCAAAGCTCTCCTGGACCGCATCACCCCCACCGCCGACGCTGCAGATTTCGCGGGCGTCGACTTCGTCATCGAAGCGGTTTTCGAGAAGACCGAGCTCAAGGGTCAGGTGTTCCGCGAGATCGAGGACATCGTCGAGTCCGGCGCGGTGCTGGGATCGAACACCTCATCGCTGCCGATTTCTGGACTGGCCGAGGAAGTAAAGAAGCCCGAGGACTTTATCGGCATTCACTTCTTTTCACCCGTCGAGAAGACGGACCCCATCGAAATCATCCGTGGTGCAAAGACTTCGGACGAGACCTTGGCGAGGGCGATCGACTACACCCTGGCGATCAAGAAGTACCCGATCGTCGTCAATGACGGCCGAGGCTTTTTCACCACCCGAGTATTCAGTTCGCAATTGCTCGAGGCCATCAACATGGTCGCGGAGGGTATCGACCCGGCGATTATCGAACAGGCAGCATTGCAAGCCGGTTACGCCGTCTCGCCGTTGCAATTGGCAGACGAACTGAACTTCAGCACGATCCGCAAGATCATGGACGAAACAATAGAAGCAGCCAAAACGGAAGGTACCGAACTCGACAAAGCGGTACCCATTGCCGGCGAGGTGATTGCCAAGATGATCGATCAGTTCGAGCGGACCGGCAAGCAGTCGGGTGGCGGATTCTACGAGTACGCCGACGGCAAGCGCGCTCTTTTGTGGAACGGTGTGCGTGAGGAGTGGAATTCCAACCGCGACTTGGCCATTCCGTTCGAAGACCTCGAAGACCGTTTGATGTTCATTCAGGTAATCGAGACGCAGAAGGCCTTCGACGAAGGTGTCATCGATTCCGATCCCGACGCCAACATCGGCTCCATCTTCGGCATCGGATTCCCCCCATGGACCGGCGGAGTGCGTCAGTTCGTCACCGGTTACCTTGGCGGACGGGACGCGTTCCTTCATCGAGCTGACTACCTTGCCGCGCAGTACGGCAGTCGATTCGAGGTGCCGTCCAGCCTGCGCGGGTGACCGAACCTACGGTGGTCACCTCGGCGACTTCGACCGTCAGGTCGACGTGTGCGGGTTCCTGATCGAAGTTCTGGATTCGGGGACAAGGAGCAGGGGGTGTCGGTGTCTACTGATGAGCCGATGCGACACCGACACTCCACCGATGGAGTCGAGGAACGACATGAATCCCCCACGTGGGCTGCCGATGATCACCATCAATGCTTTGTACTCATCAGCAACAGTGTCCAGCAGATCGGCGGGCGAGCCGTGCCAGGCGTGGTAGGTCCAACTCGCGTCGAGACCGTCTAGTAGCTCTCGTGCATGGCGGGCCTGCTCGTCGAGCGTGGCGCGCAATTCGGTCTCGTAATCCGATGAGTCAGGATCGATGGGGAGGTCGTCGATATCGACGATGTGCACGACGTGAAGATGTGCGGTGATCCGCTCCGCAAGATCTACCGCGTACTCGACGGCGGATGTACTCGGCGGGCGGCCATCCCATCCGACAACGAGTTCGGCGGTCGCCGCCGTACGGGCGGGATGGCCGTCGATGCGGTGGCGCCGGTTTCCGGCTATGGGCTGATTGTCGGTGGTTTCGCTCATAGGAGTGCCTCTCATCGGTGGATGAAATTACAATGCGTAGACGATGGCCAGGCCGGCCGAGCAGGCGGCAATGGACGCCACCATCGTGGTGAGTGCATTCGTCAGCGCCAACAGTCGGCGTCGTTGCTCCACCAATCGCACGGTCTCGAAACTCGCGGTGCTGAACGTGGTGTAACCACCGCAGAATCCAGTTCCCACAATGGTCTGGAGATCACCAGGGCCGCTGTGGAACAGCACGATTCCCGCGACAAGCCCGATCAACAGAGAACCCGAGACGTTGATCGCGAACGTCGCCCATGGAAATGTAGTCTTCCACCGACTCTTGATGATCGAGTCGAGGACAAAACGCACTACGGCACCAGTGGCGCCGGCAACAGCGAGCAATACGATAGTCATGACTGCCGCACCGTTCGACGCCACTGATGCAGGCTCGACGCAATCGTGATGCCTGCCCACGCGGCGACCACACCGGCGAGCACGCTGGTAATCGCGTAGATCACACCGATCGCACTGTGTCCGTCGCGACCGAGGGTATCGGCCTCGAGCGCCAGCGTGCTGTAGGTGGTGAACGCACCACACAGGCCGGTTCCGACGAATAGCCGCGCTCGTCGACGCCATCCGGTCTCGACACCCAACCGCGCAAGCCCCTCGAGGACGGCCCCGAGAACGATCGCACCGAGCAGGTTGATCGTGAACGTGGCCCACGGCCATCCTGGACTGGTATGCGGCAGGGCCTCTTCCACGCTGTAGCGCGCAAGCGTCCCCAGCGCTCCACCAACGAACACCAATACGATCGCCTGCGGTTGGAAATGCAGCGGAAGACCTCGAGGGCCTGCGAGGTCATCGGGGTCGTCGGGTAGCTCCGGGCGTCGATCGCCGACTGCCTTGTCTCGATTGTCCATCAGTGAGCGTCGAGAGCTGCCGCGGCCAATCCATACGGGATGGTGGCGGATGAAATTGCTGCCAAAATCAGGTGTTGTGACGCTGGAAAAGCCATGAGGAACCTACCCATCTGTCGATGTCGGCAGGAACTATCAGCCACAGTGGCGGTTCGAGCTTGCGATCAGCTCGGGCGAGATCCATCACCCACATATCTGTCCGACACAGTATCGGCTTCACGCTTGTTGTGCATCATCAGACCCCCACCATCGAAGATCCATGGAGTACACATCATGTTGGCCTACTATTTGTACAACACAGCGAACTTGATTGGCCACAATCGAAAAGCGACGTCCACTCGATTATTCCACGTCAAGCTTCAGCTGAAGGTCGATCCCACTCGACCCGAAACCGCCGCGATCAGGTGGCTTGCGCATCCGGCCCGCCGAACAACATCAAAGATATCGAAAGTCTCTGTGAGCGTACCGATTTGATCGACCTAGATCAGGTAGACGACTCGATGAGCTCGACGGAACCACAGGGACACCCCAGGCAACGCCAGCCGCGATCACTCCGTGGAGTTATGAACAGCACCGACGCCGAGGGAAAGCCCGCCGTCGACAACCAATTCGAGGCCAGTGACATATTTGGCCCGGTCGCTGGCCAGGAACAGTGCGGCATTCGCCACATCCCAAGCGTCCCCCATGTGTCCTATGGGCACCTGACGGTCACGCGTGCGCATCATTCCCTCGACGTCGTCGCTGGAATAGGCACTGGCCAGACCGGATACGTGGGTGACCATCGGCGTCGCCATCGACCCAGGCAGGACGAGATTGACCCGTACTCCGGCTGCTGCGAATTCTGCTGCAGTGGTTCGAGAGAGATGATTGAGCGCTGCCTTACTTGCGTAGTAGCTGGCGTAAGGGACACCACTCCACCGGATACCCGCGAGTGACGAGATGTTGACAATGCTCCCACCGCCGGTTTTCAATATGTGCGGGATTACGTGGCGCATAGTGCTGAAGGCGCCCGTGACATTGACGCGAAACACCCGGTCCCACTCTTCGGGGGCAAGATCTGTCACACCGCCCACCGAGGCGATCCCAACATTGTTGTCCGGTATGTCAACCCGGCCGTGCTCCTCGACAATATCGTCGACGACGCGTGTTACCGCGCTCTCGTCAGTGATATCGAGGCGGACGGATGTCGCGGACAAGCCCTCCTCACGGATCATCGCGACAGTTCTCGCGGCGAACTCGGCGTCGATGTCGGCACAAATCACCGTCGCGCCTTCACGGGCGAACGTGATGGCAGTGGCCCGGCCGTTTACCATACCGCCATTGATGCAGCCGGCGCCGGCGACCAAGGCAATTTTTCCTTCGAGTTCTTGCATGGTTCCTCTTTTCATGCTCGCCACTGAGATGGAGCTGTCGAAGCGTTTGGCTTGCTGAGCAGTTGGGCTTGCGCGCTCCATCTACGCCCGTACGCTAGTTGCTCAGACGCCGGCAGACCGGACGCTGGTGTCGGAGCTGAGCTGCTCACCTTCGCAGGCAAGAACCCACTGCGTTGATGAACATCGTGGAGCGTTCGATTACAGCAGAGCGGTTTGTCGAAGAGCTCGGCAAGGCGTTCGCGTTGCGGGGTGGTCCGCCGCCGGCGGTGTGGATGGATAACAGTCCTTAGTTCATTTCTATTGCACCACAATAGTTCTACGCGAATCGTATCCCCATTTCGTACATTCCACCGTGAACTCCCTGAAACAACGGGCACGTCGAATCTGGGAGTACCCCCAGGACGAAGTCCTTGGGGTATCAACAATCGACTCCGGAAAGAATGCTTGAACCGCAACTACTGGACGAGCCTGCTCGAAGCGAACGTCGTGATCGAAGACTTCAAGGAAGAACACAACAACAACAGTCACCGCCGTTCCCCGCTGGGTTACCTGACGCTGAGTCGGGGGTCCCTCCCACTTTGCACGGGCGTACGTTGCCCACTGCAACCACCGGCATCAACCGGTGGACGAGGGCGAGATCAACTGAATCAATCAAACTGCAGCTCTGGAAGCCGGTGGTCCGACAATCGGGGACCTGCCAGGGCCATGAGGCTGGCAGATGGCGGGCAAGGCTTGCCGTGTCCAAGGATGGTTTACCTACCGCAAAGTTCGACTTCGAATACTTCGGGTCGTACGCAGCGGCCTCGGCGTAGTGGTCGATCGGAACGCAATCCTTCCCGCTCACGCCAGAGTGCGAGGCTCGCTCACGTGAGTGAGGGGAGCAGCTTAGGAGGTTTTGCTCAGCCACTGGCGTCGATAGGTTGCAGCCGATCTGGTCGGCGTGCCGAGGTCAAGCGCCGGCGTGAGGCGAGATCGCTCAACCAGAACGAGTTGATCGAGCGTCCGGATTCCAGGTGATCGAAGGATCCGTTAACGGCTGCACGAGAACGGTCGGTCCGCGATAATAGACAAGCAACTCGAACTGACTGCTGAAACTGGTTTCGACGGTCACCCACCGATGCCGCGAGGGACAGGAGGCCAATTATGTCCGATCGGCCTGCGATAAGGACCGATCGACTCACCAAGCAGTTCGGCGCATTCACTGCGGTGTGCGATCTCGACCTGGAGGTCGACCGCGGTGAGGTCTTCGGCTTCCTCGGCCCCAACGGTGCTGGCAAGTCGACCACGATCCGCACACTCCTGGACCAGATCCGGCCCACCTCGGGCCGCGCACGGATCCTCGGGATGGACTCGCACAAGGACTCGTTGAAAATCCGGTCCGCGATCGGGTACGTGCCTGGGGACCTGGCCCTGTACCCCAAACTGACCGGGGCGGAAACGCTGCGGTACTTCGCCCGACTTCGCGGCGGGGTCGACCAGAAGTATGTCGATCAGCTCGCGGAGCGGCTGCAAGCAGACCTGTCGAAGAAGGTCGGTGACTACTCCACCGGCAATCGGCAGAAAATCGGGTTGATTCAGGCGTTCATGCACAAACCGGATCTACTGATCCTCGACGAGCCAACCGCGGGTCTGGACCCCCTGGTGCAGCGCGAGTTCAACACGATGCTGCACGAGGTACGCGAGGAGGGACGCACCGTGTTCCTGTCCTCGCACACCCTGTCCGAGGTCGAACGCGTCGCCGGACGGGTCGGCATCATCCGGGAAGGCCGGCTTGTCGCTGTCGAGCGTATTGCAGACCTGCAAGCGAAAGCGATCCGTCGTCTCGACATCGAGTTCGCAGAGCCAGTGTCGCCGGGACTGTTCGCGCAAGTGGACACCGTCCGTGAGGTCACCGTAGATGGCACCCACGCCACCGTGGCGTTCGACGGCCCGATCAACGGCATATTGGCGGCGGCGATGGCGCACGAGCTGGTCGATCTACATACCCGTGATGCCGACCTCGAGGAGATTTTCCTGGCCTACTACCGCGGCAGTTCCGAAGACGGAGACTCAGAAGACGGTGCGAAGAAGGATCCATCAGATGTCCGCTGACATCTTCACTCGCGAACTGACCGACCGCCGGATGCCCGTCGCCGCACTGGGCGTCGTGCTGGCACTCTTCGCATTCTTCGTGACCGGAATCAGCTCCGGGCTCGAGAACGTGATGACCGATCTGACGGACGCGATGCCCAAGGCAGTCACTGCGTTCATCCCGGCCGGACCGGGTGGCTATGCGATCGGAGAGCTGTTCAACCTGATCGCCCCGCTGGCCCTGATCGCGTACGCGGCGATCACCGCGGCGGCGGCAACCGCCGGGGAGGAGAAAGTCGGGACGATGGCGTTGCTCTCCGCCCAGCCGGTCGCCAGACGGTCGATCCTGGCACAGAAAGCTCTGGGAGTGGGCGCGGCGCTCGCTGCGGTAACGGTCGTGTTCGGCGCCGCTACGGTTCTGTCGGCAATACTGTTCGGCGTCGACGAGCTCACTCCCCGTCACATTGCGGCGGCGTGTCTGCATCTGTTTCTGCTCGCATTGCTGTTCGGGGCGATCACGCTGGCCGCGGGCGCAGTGGCCGGCGATCCCGGTGTAGCCGCCGGCGTCGGAGGCGGTCTCGCGGTGGCGGCGTGGGTGTCGAACTCGATGCTTCCGATCGCACATCTGGATGCGTGGGCTCGGATCAGCCCGTGGTACTACTACGTTTCCAGCGAGCCTCTGAGTCATGGCGTCGACCTGCCGCACGTCATCGTCCTCGCCGTACTCACCCTCGCCGCGTTGACAATCGCTGCCGTTGCATTCGACCGCCGTGATCTGAAGGGATGAACGCGATGACAACGATCTCAGACCACGCTGCCGTCGGATCGGCACGCTCCAGCGGTCTCCGCCAGATCCGAGCGGTGACCGCGCTGGCTCTGCACGACCGGTTGACCTTGGTGGGTATCGTGGCTACGGCGATGGTCGCGATGGGTGCTCTGACGGGGGCGCTATGGCCACCGCTGCAGGACGCACTGGTAGGCCTGCCCGCTGATTTCACGGACGCGATCGGCAAGGTACTCACCGGTGCGGACATGACGACTCCGGCGGGGTGGATGAATGCCGAAATGGTTTCGCTTGTCGTGCCCGGAGGATTGATCGCGGTTGCGATTCTCTCCGCATCCAAGGCGATTTGTGGGGAGGAGCAGACAAAAACCGTAGGTGTACTTATGTCGCTTCCATTGAGCCGCAGCACTTTTCTTGCCGCTAAGACCGCCGCCATGATCGTGCACGTACTGCTTGCGACACTCGGCGTCGCAGCCGGCTTACTAATCGGGAATGTGATCGGCGGGCTCGGAATCGACGCATCCGGCGTGTTCGGCACGTGCGCGCACAGCGCACTGTTGGCGATGGTATTCGGCGCGGTCGCGGTACTGATCGCCGCACTTACCGGCGACGGCCGGCTCGCCTCGACCATCCCGGCCGCACTTGCCGTACTGGCATTCGCGATCGACGCTTTCCTACCGTTGTCGGACTCACTCGTCGGCTTCACGAAGGTCAGTCCCTGGTACTACTTCGCAGGTAGCAACCCGCTGATCAACGGGGCCAACTACACTGATTTGACAATTCTTCTTGCTGCCGCGATCGTGTTGTGCGCCTGCGCGTTCCCCGCCTATCTCCGACGCGACCTTGTCGGCTGACGGTTGGGATGCTGAGCCTCTGTCAGCGTACAGCCTGCGCCCGATTAGACAGTGCCACAAGCGAAGTAAGAATCCCCTCACGAACCACACCATCGGTAATGAAGCCGTTCTCGTCGATCATTGCCGGAGTCACCGGGAAGTGCGCACATGCCTCGTCGACGATCGCCGCATCGGTGTAGTCGAGCACGAGGCGCAGCGACGCATGGGCGTTGGCCGCGTTCGTTGCGTTGGCAGAGACGTTGATCCACGCCGTGGGCTTGTCGCCGATCTCGACGCCACCCACAGTCCAGTCCAGCAGGTTCTTGAACGAACCTGGCAGTGCCCCCGCATACTCGGGAGTGCAGATCAGCAAGGCCGCTGCGGTGTCGATCTGTTGCCGTAGATCGAGCACCGCTTGCGGGAGAGGATCGTGATCGGCATCGGGATTGAAGTGCGGCAGCTCGCCCATCCCGTCGTATGTCACGCCGCGGAAACCGTCAGGAGTCAAAGTGGCGGCGGTGCGAAGCAACGCCGAATTGCTCGACTTTGCGCGCAAGCTACCCGATATCAACAAAATGTCCGACATGGTGTTCGCTCCTTCGGACCCGCTGGAGTCGGGCACGATCGAGGCAGCACGACGTAACGAAGTTACAGTATTCAGCGAAACCTGACTGGATCATCGTTTTGTATTCTTCTCGGCACACACGAAGCAGGTTCGATGAATCAGATCCCGACAGTCTCCCGCGAGGGAAGCCGGTTCGGCCCATACGAGCTCAGATCTCTGCTCGGCAAGGGCGGTATGGGTGAGGTGTACGAGGCGTACGACACGGTCAAGGACCGCACTGTCGCGCTCAAACTGCTTTCACCCGACCTTGCGCACGATCCGACGTACCAGGAACGATTCCGTCGCGAATCGCGAGCTGCCGCGCGTCTTCGAGAGCCACACATCATTCCCATTCACGACTGGGGCGAGATCGACGGGGTCCTCTTCATCGATATGCGATTGGTCGCAGGTGATGATCTTCGAACCACGCTCAGGGTTCAGGGTCCGATGTCGCCGAGCCGCGCCGTCGCGATCGTTGCTCAGATCGCCTCAGCGTTGGACGCCGCGCATGCCGACAATCTGATTCACCGCGACATCAAACCGGAGAATATCCTCCTCACGCGGGACGACTTCGCATATCTGGTGGACTTCGGCATTGCCCGGTCGAGTTCGGACGTACAGCTCACCACCCAGGGCTCCGCTATCGGATCGTACTCGTATATGGCACCCGAACGATTCGACGCCGGTGTGGTCACCGATCGCGCCGACACGTATTCGCTGGCCTGCGTGCTGTACGAATGCCTCACCGGAACAGCGCCCTATCCCTCGAGAAGCGTCAGTCAACTGATCAAAGCGCATCTCATGACCGCGCCACCCGAAGCCAGCCTCACGCGGCCGGGGCTTCCCCGCGCACTCGATGCGGTCATCGTCCGCGGACTGGCCAAGGATCCTGGTGAACGATTCGCCAGTACAGGCGATTTCGCGCGAGCCGCCCATCTTGCCCTTACTCCGCCAGACCGTGCCGAGGCCACTGCGATCGTCGATCGCACACCGGAAGGTACGACGGTCGACAACGTCGGAGAGTATCGACAAACCAAAATTAGCGATACTGTCCATCCCCGACCCCAGGCCTGGGCGACAGCAGCATCTCCTCCCCCGCCACCTCCACCGAATGCAGTCCCGCACCGCTCGACGTTCCTTCCAGTTGCGATCACCCTTCTCGTCGTCCTGGTACTCGGACTCGGCGGGGCTGTTGCATGGCTGACATTCGCGCCGGACACCGAATCCACAACGGCTGCACTACCATCGGCTGTTGCTCCGCCTTCCCAAAGCGCACCGAACGTGGAGGCAGAGACGCCGACAACGCTTGCCCCGCCGCCCACTCCGGTTGTACCCACCCGCGCTCGGTCGATTCCTGTCTCCGGCGCGGACAGCCAAGGCTTCCTCGACTCATCCGGGCCCCGATGCAACGCCGACAACCTCGCCGTCGCCATCGGACGCACCACCGATTCCAAAATCGTGGTGTGCGAAACCGGTGTCGGACGCTACTACTACAAAGGCGTTCGAATCACCGACGCTGCCGGGATCGAACTCGACGACCCTCGGCCCTCCGCCGGCGGATTCCTCGCCATCAACCCCGCCGACGGAACCCAGTATCGACTCGACCGATCCTCGCTGACCATCGTCTCCGGCGGCGAAGTGCTGGCGGAAGAACCGATGCGGGAGTACTACGCGCGCTGACCTCGCGGTGGCACCCCGCTGCGTGTCATGAAGACGGGGACTCTGATGGGGCAGGCACATCGGTTCCCGAAGGGCTGAGGAGCACGTTCAATATCTCTCCGATGTTGTGTCCGCGTTCGACGGGATGTCGCATCGGACGATCATCACGGACACGGTAGGAGTTGCGCCTACCGTCCCGGATCCGGTCAAGGTAGCCGGCATCCACCAAATCACTCACTATGCCCTGGGCTGCGCGCTCGGTGATGCCGACGTTCTGGGCCACATCGCGTACTCGGATGTCCGGGTCGCGGGCGATACAGAACAGCGCGTGGGCGTGGTTGGTGAAAAACGTCCATTCCGCCATATCCCAAGCCTACCCGGGTCCGCGGCTCACAGGAACTCTGTCACCGGAAACGCACCTCAGCTTCCCATCCTCGTTGATCAATCGAGCTAAAACATCAACCTCAATGCAGGTGATTTGACACCTGAATTGTAATACATGTATCTATCTACCTATGAGAATAGAGAATGTGTTCGCTGCTGTGCTGGTCGGCGTGGTGGTGCTGCCTCTACTCGCCTCTGCGGCAGCGTTAGCCCTGGATACTCGTTACCCCTGCGTAACCCGACAACTGGGAGGCTGGGTCGCGTCCGGGTGTTTCCTCGCCACGGCAGGATTGGGCATAGCCGTCATCGCGCACCGCGATGTGTCGATGTTGATCAGAGGTGACGACGGGAACGTTCTTGCCGGGGTGGCGGCAAATCGGCTGGGCGTGCTCTTGATGCTGTTGGTATTCGGAGTGAGCGCCGTCGCGCAGAGCTTTGCTGTTCGTTATCTGGCGGGTGATTCTCGTGCACGGTGGTTCTCGGCCTCGGCAGGTCTGCTCACCACCGCTTCGATCGGCTTGATGGTCTCCGCGACTCTGATAGGCCTCGCAGTGTTCTGGACGATGGCAGGGATCGCCTTATGTCTCCTGCTCGCTACCTACTCCCACCTGAGCGCGGCACGAGACGGGATAAGACGAACGACACTCACTTTTTTGATCGGGGACCTCGCACTCTGGCTGGCGGTCGTATTGGTGACCGTCCACGCGGGCAACCTCGAACTGGCGACGACGAACGGAATGGACTTCGACGCTTCGACCCTGAGCGCAGGAGCGATCGCCTGCCTCTTCGCCCTGGCGGCACTGTCGCGGTCCGCACAGATTCCGTTTCATCGCTGGCTACCCACCACACTGACTGCGCCGACACCTGTGTCTGCGTTGCTGCACGCAGGGGTGGTCAATGCCGGCGGAATACTACTGATCCGATTGGGATCCCTGGTCAACGACTCTGCCGTCGCAATGGGGCTGGTGGTGCTCGCGGGTGCAGTCACCATGGTCTACGGAACGCTACTGATGCTGACCAAACCCGACATCAAGGGTGCCCTGACCCATTCGACCATGGCGCAGATGGGTTTCATGACCTTGACCTGTGGTCTTGGTCTCTACGCTGCGGCGGTATTCCATCTGGTGGCCCACGGTCTGTACAAAGCGACTTTGTTCCTCTCCTCCGGGTCGGCTGTCGATCACCACCGTCGAATTGCCTTCGCACCGCCCAAGATGCGGAGCACTCGGACTCGGCACGCGATAGTTGCACTCGCTTCGATAGCGGTAACGGCCATGACGTTGGGTATCGCAGTGCTGCTGTTCCCTCTCCCCGCGGGCGAACACCAGTCCGGGTACGCACTGTTGATCTTTGCGTGGGCCACTGCAACCGCGGCCACCATGGGGTGGCTCGAACGAGGATTCGACGTCGGCCGCGCTTTGACAGCAGTGTCGACGCTCGCAGTGGCGTCGGCGGGCTATGTATGGCTCGTCGGTGCCGTCGCCGGATGGATGACCACGGACTTGCCCGATTACGCGCCCCCTGTTGCGGCTAGTTGGCTCCTCACAGCGATCGCCGGCGTCCTCGTTGGCGTCACGGTGGTGCGGTATGCGGATGCCGCAGGACCTTGGAAGTTTCTGCATCGCACGCTCTACGTGCGAGCGCTCAGTGCAGGGCACGTCAGCATGCCTGACCCGCTGTCGAATCGCGCAAAACCAGCCTCGACTTCACCTATGACAGGAGCACACCGATGACCGCAGCAGTCGATCACTCATCGAGCCGAATCCGTCGAGCCAAGTTGCGTGCGGAGGTGGCCTTGGCTGCCCGGGTACTGCCGACGCACTACCCCGTCGAAACCTTCATCGCAGTCAATCCCTTGGCAGGCCTCGCGAAGATGCCGTTCGAACAAGCCACTCACCGCGCCGGTGATCTCTACGGTGCGCAGGCAACCCTGCCCGAGCAGACATTTCGGGTGCTGTATCGGGACGGTCGAATCACCGATGCCGACATCGAGGGGGTCTTGCAACGACGCTTTCCCGGCGTGATGGACGGCCCCCGGGTGCAACTCGGCCCTGAGTTCCCGACACCGGGACAGCTCCTGAGGGACGACCTACTTTACGGTATTCCATCCCCAGATCCATTGCGCAGTAACCGGACTCGCAGTGAGATGCATAAGCCCGCCGTCGCTGACACCGTCGACACTCAAACGGCAAAATGGTGCTCGGCCTTCCTGGGTTCGACCACAGCTGGTTGGCCGATGCCGGGACGTGAGAATGGATTCTTCGCAGCCTGGCATGAGCTCGCACACCGCGACCACACTCTGCCCCGCCACGTCAGGGCTACGTTGCGCAAGCTGCCTTTCCGAGCCGACGACGCTGCGCTGTCAGCACTGGACATGCTTGGTGTCGATGACGATTCTCGGGCCCTTTATATGCAAGCACACTTGACTCGTCTGCCTGGGTGGGCTGCCCACGTGCGGTGGTGCTCGGAGCGCGGAGTTGGAATCGACGTAGTCGACTATCTAGCTATGAGACTGTCCTACGAGGCAATACTGCTTGGCGGTAGCGGACAGGGGGTCACACACGACTCGACGATCGCCACGGAATCGGAGACTCCGTCAGCCCGGCAACGGTCGGAAACTCTCGTGCAGGCCTGGGGCATCGCCAACGTTACGGACGCTCAGTTAGCTGCCGCAGGTCGAATTCTCACTGTCCTGCCGCTCACCGCGCGTACCGCCATATGGCAAGACGCCTACGAAGCGCATTACCGCGACGCGCTCCTCGACGACTTGCAGAACACTCCCGAAGCTCCTGCGTCCGATCCTGTACACGTCCAGATGGTGTGCTGCATCGACACCCGATCCGAAGGCCTGCGTCGCCACCTCGAAGAACTCGATGGGTATCGAACTCTCGGTTTCGCGGGATTCTTCGCCGCCGCAATCCGTTTCACCGATCTCGCTGGTGGAGCCAGTAGAGACCTCTGCCCGGTGCTGATTTCTCCGAACCACGATGTCGGCGAACATCCCGCGACGCACGCGCTTCCCGCGGCCGCCCGCCGTGTCGCGGGGCTCTCGACGCTCACGGCCGCCGACGCATCGTTCCATAGTGCGAAAGACTCTGCAGTCGCACCGTTCACCCTCGCAGAAATAGCCGGATGGGTGGCGGGTCCCTGGGCCGCGACCAAGACGCTGGCACCCACTGCCAGCGCCGCGGTCAGGCGGCGAGTGCGCCACCTCATTGCACCAAGGGCATCCACTGTGATCAGTGTCGACGATACGATCGCGTTGGATCAGCAAGTAGGTATCGCGCACGCAGCGTTGGCCACAATGGGCTTCACGACAGGGTTTGCGCGTCTCGTCGTGATGTGCGCACACGGCAGCCAGACCGAGAACAACCCCTACCAAGCGGCACTCGACTGCGGCGCCTGCGGAGGACAACCCGGTGCTCCGACAGCCCGCACTGCTGCAGCCATTCTCAACTCGCATGCCGTCCGAAACGAATTGCACAACTACGGAATCGACATCGGTGATGACACCTATTTCATTGCAGCACAGCACAACACCACCACCGACCGCGTCGTGGTTCTCGACACCCACTTGGTGCCCAACAGTCACAGGGACGACCTTGCACGGCTGACCGCGGACCTCGACATCGTCAGTAGTGCACTAGCCGTCGAGCGGTGCACGGCCCTGCCCGGCGCACCGAAGACTCCGTCGCCAACCGAAGCGGCCCGCCACGTCCGAACCAGAGCCGCCGACTGGGCACAGGTCTACCCCGAATGGGGCCTCGCATCCAATGCCGCCTTCATCATCGGGCCACGCACGAGCACCAGGGGTATCGACCTCCACCGTCGCGCATTCCTCCACTCCTACGATGCTGCAACCGATCCCGACGGCACAGCCCTCGAGACGATCCTCACCGCTCCCCTTGTCGTAGCGCAGTGGATCAACTCCCAATACTATTTTTCAACTGTCGCGCCCCGCGCATTCGGCGCCGGTACGAAGACCATCCACAATGTCATTGCCGGTGTTGGAGTACTTGCCGGACATGGCGGAGATCTGCAACTCGGACTGCCGCAACAATCCCTCACCCACGAAGGCCTGCTCGTTCATGAACCTATGCGACTGATGGCCATAGTCGAGGCACCCCTGGCAAACATCACCACGATCATCGCTCGAAACCCCATGCTCCAGGATCTCGTCGACAACGAGTGGATAGCACTGGCCGCACGCGAACACACTCGACAACCCTGGCAACGCCACACCCGCACGGGGTGGCGACGCTGGGACGAACATTCGACAACACCTATCCCCCACGAGCAGGAGACAACCAGATGACATACACAGGCCTGACAAAAATGACCAAGATCGAAATCGTCGTCACCGGAGACGACGCACCTGCAGTACGCGAACTCTTTCGCAGTGCCGACGTCACCGGCTTCACCGCCGTGTCCGGGGTTTCCGGCCTCGGCCATCATGGCTATCGCCAGGGCCGATTGCTCTTCAATCAGCAGGCAGCACTGGAGTTACTGATCACTGTAGTTCCAGAAGCCAAGGTCGAAGCGCTCCTCGCCGGTCTCAGACCATTTCTCGACGCCTCACCAGGAGTGCTTTTCGTGTCCGAAACCTACGTCAGCCGCGCCGAGTACTTCATGTGACTCGACCGGCCCAGTCGAGTCGCACGCTGGTATCGGTACTCGAATCGACCCGTTCCGCCGGTGACTCGATGTACGCCACTGGCTGAGGAGCGGTCACAACCGCCCGCGGATCCGGTGCCCGCTGAAATGGGCACCGGATCCGCGGACAACCGGGTCGTAAGCTACTCGATATCGGTATGGAGCTATACACCGGACGCTTCGGCCGGAGACGACTCGGGCGCAGACGGTACCCACTGCTTGAGTGGTTGCACCACATCGCGGTAGAAGCCATCGACCCCATCGGTGACGCTGCCGATGAAACTCGCTGCGGATCCAGAGCGCTTGCTGCCCATCTTCGACGGTGACGTAAGTGTAAAACGCTGCAGCTCGCTGACCCGCCCGGATGTCAACGACTTTGCGTCGGCTCGCACAGTCGCCAAGTTCTCACACGAAGTTTCGCCGACATCGGCGAACACCGCTTCGACGAGAATGTCTGCCGGGGCGTTCTTGAGTTGCTTGAGCAACCACGACGTCCGCCGAAGCGCCGTCCCCTCCGTCGGTGCGTCGAGAGTCGTGCTGCACTGAATCTTGTTCGTACGCAGATCTGCTTGGACCGTGAGATCGCCGGCAGCGTCCGGGATTCGCAACGTGGCAGACAGGTATCCAGAAGTCGCAAGTTGATCGACCAGATATTCGTTCCGAGCCTGCGGGTCGCCATTGAGCTTTCTGGGGAGATGGTGCTTCACTAGTACCCCGAGGTCAGCGGTCATCCGCAACGCGAGATGCCTCGACAAGGATGCCCAAGTATTCGCGACCGCAAGCGCCTTGACATCACTACTGCGGAGCGTGCCATCGGTAACCGAATCACGCACGGCTACCCAGTGACGACCCATGTCCACGAATTCCGTCGCACCTGATTTCGGGTGAGTCAGATACCTGACGAACTCACTCAGAATCCACACCTGCAAGGAATCAGTGAGGTCACCGTGCGACAACAACATTCGAGCTTCATGGATCACCTCGGACCACGAAATATGACGCAACGACACCTTGCTGAGTTTGGTCTTGTTCACTTCGACCGGGAGCTCACCCACCGAAGCTGGTATGTCGTTCGACAGTGTCAGCACTACCTCGTACTTGTGACGCCTGGCGACGTCGAGGTAGTTTTCCACCTGTTCCTTGTACAACTTGCCTGTGCCGGTCTTGACTTCGAGCAAGGCGGTCCAGATGTACCCGGCCCGCGAGACCCGGAATACCCCATCTGGGATTACCTTTCCCTCGCCTTTGACGAAGGGCACTTCCAGGTAGCCCTCGAATGGTCCAGCCGGTGCCCCAGCGCGAGAGCAGATCACTCGTGCGAACGGACGCACAGCCTGCATCGTCGCGATAAGGGCAGATGTTGCTCTCTTCTCTTGCTCCTCACCGGACCCGACACCGGCGACCGAGAACAATCGAGCAGTATGCCAACTCTCCCCTCCCGCGAGGGTGAACTGAGGTACTGCTACCCTCTTGGGCGCCGGCTTCTTGGTTCGCACACCACGTTTCGGGCGTTCGACATCGATAACGGATATCTCGACGACCTCGCCCGTGGATGCAGCGCTCTGAGTGTGCGAGTCGGGGACCTCGATCACGACGTCGTCGACTACCGACTCGATATCGCTGTCATCGACGTCGACGCCGAAATCCTTTGCCAGACCGGCAAGACCCGACTCCCATCCTTGCCCGACTGCGCGCAGCTTCCACGAGCCATCTCGCCGGTACACCTCACCGAAGACGAACGCACGCTCGGATGTGGCGTCGGCCGTGAAGAATTCACCTATAACTGAACCCGACTGATCGCGTACCTGCAGGGACAGCTTCCCGAAATCACCCAACACGTGGTCATCGGCACTGCCTGCGATGACGACCTTTGCCACATCCAAAGGAAGTGTCGCCAGATGAATCGAGATTCTCTCCTGCTTACCCTCGTCGGTGCTGCTGCTGCCAAGATATCTCACAGCTGCTTCAGCGGACTCTGGTTGATTGTAGAAGACGAAGTCTGCGTCCGATCGGACACGAGAGTTCGAATCCACCAGCAAAGCAGACGCATCGAGATCTCGGTCCGGATCGACCCAAGAGACGATCACATCCAATTCGGTCACTCCGTCCGGTAGGGCAACATTCTGGCCCTTGGTCAGGAATGGTGAAGTCACTCGAAGCACGCTCCTATCGGAAGAAAATAATCTCGACCTGTCAGAGTATCCAACGCACCCAACGCACCGAATCCACTTCGAAAAATTATGTGAACAACGGTCCCATGCTCATTCTGGATGCGTCTTTGCTTGTTGGACATCATGGATGCCGAAACGGGAGCGAAGCGGATCTTCGTTCGACTCAGCTGATCGGTACAGTGCCACCCCATGGACTACGAGCGATGGGAACGGTCAACTGAATGGCCTCTGGCAGGTGCAGCTTTGACATTCCTTGCGATCTACGCCTGGACGGTGCTGACCCAGCCGGCTGGTTTCGGCCAACGAGTCGCAGAAAACGCCGTACTGGTGATTTGGGTTTTGTTCGGCGTCGACTATCTCGTACGGCTCACGCTCGCCGATCAGCGAACTCGATGGTTCGCGCTGCACCTGCATGAACTAGCGATTGTCGTCCTTCCGGTACTGCGACCACTCCGATTGCTTCGACTGCTCACCTTGGTGAGCTTTCTGCAACGTTCGATCGGAGGTGCGTTGCGAGGGCGCGTCGTTACCTACGCAGTCACCGGAACAGTCCTGCTGGTCTTCGTGGCCTCACTGGCGATGCTCGACGTCGAGCGAGCCGCACCGACCGGGAACATAAAAACGTTTCCAGACGCCCTCTGGTGGTCCGTTGCGACGGTGACAACTGTCGGATATGGGGATTACAGCCCCAGCACTGCAACAGGTCGGTGCATCGCGGTTGCGCTGATGATCGCCGGCATCGCCCTGTTGGGAGTGGTGACAGCGACTTTGGCGTCCTGGCTTGTGCAGAAAGTGGCCGAACAGGACGACGTCAACCAAGCTGCAACCGAGAAGCAGATCGCCGAACTCACCATCCAGATCACAGCACTCCGTGACGAACTCGCGTCGAACACCTCGGTCGACCTCGGATCGTCGCGCAGTCGGTCATCGCCTTGACAACCCCCGGAGATTCCACGCCATCCGTAGCGTCTCCAACGTGCGAACAGCGCGTCGATCGAACGAATCCCGCCCTGTGCGTGGGTGCGGCGGCTCGATGACCAGGGGCGCCGGTGTCTACTGATGAGCCCATGCGACACCTACATTTCGCCGATGGAGTCGATGACCGACCTAGATCCTCACGCGGGACCTCGGGCCCCTTCGCTGACGGCAGGTATTGCACTCTCGCCGTCGCGAACTCGGAGACTTCGATTTGGATGGAAGTCGTCCGCCGAACCGAGGCCCAAGTTAATGTTCGATTCACGATTGCGAGGCAACCGGACTTACGTAATCCGTACGCCAAACCGATATAAGGATGGTTCGATGTCCGATTCCACCGCAGCAATCATCTCCGATCGCGTCGAGCATTGGTCGACGGTCAAACCGGACGAGCTTGCGATGGCCTTCCAAGGGTCGGAATACACCTGGTCACAGTGGTATGACCGCATCCTTCGCGTCGCGTCCGCACTCGCCGACGCGGGTATCGTAGCCGGCGATACGGTCGCCTTTGTCGACAAAAATCATTTGTCATGTATCGAAGTCACCTATGCCGCTTCGCTTCTCGGTGCGGCGAACGTCGTTCCGAACTGGCGGCTTGCAGGTGAAGAACTCGATTACGTGCTCGCCGACTCAGGTGCCCGCATCCTGTTCGTCGGCAGCGAACTCCATCCACAGATTCTTGCGATCCGCGACCGTCTGACCGCCGTCGAAAGGATCTTATCGGTAGGCGGTGAACACGATGAGTTCGAGCCTTGGATCGACGGAGTCTCGCCTTTATACCCCCGCCCACATGTAAGCCCGGATGCAACTGCACTGATTCTCTACAGCTCGGGGACTACCGGTCGTCCCAAAGGTATTCGGCTGACACATCGAAACCTCTTCGCACACAGCGACAGCATGCTCGAAATCATGCCGGCGGAGGAAGACCACCGATTCTTGATCGCCATGCCTATGTTCCACGTCGGTGGAACCTGCTACGCCATTATGGGAATTCATGCTGGTAAGCACTGCTACTTCACCCGGGAAGCTGACGGCCCGTCTATCTTTGCCGGACTCGCGGCCGGCGCCAACATCGCCTTCCTCGTTCCCCCGGTGATCTCCGGGGTGTTGGCTGCGGGAGAACAAGCGATCAACGCGTTCAAGGCATTCAAGCGCATCATCTACGGCGCTGCACCGATGCCGCTGCCACTGTTACGCGCTGCGCTTGCTGCCTGGCCGGACACCGAGTTCGTACAGGTCTACGGCATGACGGAGTTGGCGGGGGTGGTTACCGCGTTGATGCCCGACGTTCATCGCGATGAAGCCCAGACCGAACGCATGGCCTCGGCTGGGACGCCGATCCCCGGTATGGAAGTCCGGATCGTCGATCCCGTGACACTCGAGGATGCACCAACCGGCATTACTGGTGAGCTGTGGTGGCGGTCGGAACAATGCACCCCGGGCTATCTGGGTAAACCCGAGGCTACAGCCGAAACCATCACCGCCGAAGGGTGGTTACGCAGCGGGGACATGGGTCGAGCCGATGATGGCGGCTTCGTATTCATCGAAGACCGCCTCAAGGACATGATCATTACCGGTGGTGAGAACGTCTACTCACCTGAGATCGAACGGATCCTCGTGGAGCATCCCGCAATAGCCGAGGTCGCGGTCATCGGCGTCCCCGACGACCGTTGGGGTGAAACGATCAAAGCCGTTGTCGTTCTCGTGCCCGACGCGATCGTCGATGAATCCGAATTGATCACCTATACCCGCGGCCGTCTCGCAAAGTTCAAATGCCCCACGAGTATCGACGTCGTCGAAGTCCTCCCCCGCAACCCCACCGGAAAGATCCTCAAACGCGACCTCCGCAAACCATACTGGGAGAACCGAGACAACAAGTTGGTCTAGACACCGAGGAAATTGGTGCGGATCAGTCCAAAGCCCATTTGACGGCCACGGACACGCTGACAGTCTGCTGCCCGGGTTCGATGGGGACCGATGAGTCGGCCATACTCGCGCCATCTGGGAATCTCGACAGTTGGTCCTGCCCGGTGATGTTCTCGGTAATGGACAGAACTTGCCCGAGGTCGCTACCCGAGAGCGTCGCGTACTGTTCAGCGCGATCGCGGGCGTCGGCGAATGCCCGGGCCCGCGCGTCGGATATCAGTTCCGAATCGTCGTCGATGCGGAATGACACTCCGGAGATCCGGGTTGCGTTGCCACCGGCGGACGTGGCGTCGCCGAGGACCGTCGACGCCTTCGACAGGTCCCGAACCGTGACTCGCAAGGTGTTGGTTGCCTGGTAGCCGGAAATCTCTGGGGTTCCGCCGGGCATCCCACCCGAGTACTGGGGGTTGATCGACACCTGTTGAGTCTGAATGTCTTCTCGATCGACGCCTGCGGCGGCTACCGCATCGGTCACTGTGCCGACCGCGGTGTTCGCCTGATCGATGGCGGTGGTGACGTCGTCGGCTATTGTCTCGACGCCGATCTGCGCCGTCAGGGTGTCAGGTGTGCCTTCGACTTCACCGACGCCGTTGACGCTGACACCGGGCGGTCCATCGGCAGACGATGTATCGCTCCCGCACCCCGCGGTCATAGCGAGTGCCGCGACTAGTACTGCTGAACCGATTGCTTTCTCTACCCCTCGTTTTCGAGTCATCGACGTAGTGTGCACGGTTTCGGTCGAACTCGAAAGACCTCAAGTGTCAAGTCGCGGTTATCCACGCAGCGAACGCGAAGTACCCGGTCGCACTTCACAACGCCTACCGTCGCACCTGAGATCCTTCGTCGATTACCGTTTCGGTGGATTCAAGCTTGGCTTCGTGCGCTCGGCCTCGAAGGACACGGTCACCTCATCGACCACCTTCATAGCACCCAGCATCTGTGAGTACGGCTTGATTCCGTAATCTGACTGGCGCACTGTACTTTCGGATGCACAGTGCCATTTCGTACCGTCGTCGGCGACGATTACGATCACAGTCATCTCACGGGTGACACCATGGATCTCCATCGTGCCGCGCAGGGCGAATCCGTTCTCTTTCGCGGCGATATCGTCTGAGCGGAAGCGAATCTGGGGGTACCGTTTTGCGTCGAAGGTCTTCAGCGCGTTGGATTTTGCGAGCATCTTCTCCGGACCGATCAGCGGCGTGACACCACCTTCACCGCCTACCACGTCGAGTGAATCGACTTCGGCGGTGAAGGTGACCGAGGTGGGAGTGTGCCCAGACCAGTCAATGGCGGCCGTCCACGACTTCATTGCAATGGTGAGGCGGTGGCCCAGTTTGGACGCCTTGCCGGTGACGTCCGTCTTGATCGTCAGGTGGCCTCCACCTGATGCGTCGAGTGTCCAGCTCACGGGAGTCATCGCTCGACTCTAATGGTCGATCGGATTCGGCCCGGAGCTCGATCGAGAGTCGAGCTACGCGATCAGACAGCTGAGGTCAAATTTCGACATCCCTCGCCCAACCCGGGTTCCGAAACGCTGGGCAGTTGCTGGACCGGATCCGCCATCCGTCGAGAGGCGGTGAAACAACTTCCTTGGGGGTCTGCCACTCTTGGTCAGCCGGGAGGCTAGAGCCCTGTCTGATCCACTCCGTACTGAGCCTGTTCAGGGGTGAACCCTCCGAATACCAGTTGGTCGATTAGTCCCTGTCTCGAAAATGCCATCACGTCGAGATAGTCTTCCGCGGCAAGCGAAGCCTGTTCGTTCCAGTCAGGCGCTATATAGTCCACAGCGAATGCCGCATCCTCGCTCGAATAGTCCTCGAACTCCAACTGCTCGATAAGACCCTCTCGCGAAAAGGCGGTCACGTCGAGATAGCTGTTGGCCGCACGCACAGCATTGCGCTGTCCGCCGGTCATCCCCGTCTGCCCGCTGGCCCGCTCAGTCGTCTTCGGTGCGGCAGGCGCGGTAGGTCTTGGCGTCACAGGTTCGGTAGTTGCCATCGGCACGACCGGAGCCGGTGGCGGGGGCGGGGGCGGAAGGACAGTAGTGATCGTGGCTTTCGGAATGATGGGAGCCTTTTCGACCGCACTCGATTGTGTCGTTGTGGCCGCCTGCGCGTCCGCTACGTCGTCCGATGTCTTGTTGGCTGAATTGACCGCACCGATAACGACGAGAAGCACCACGCCGGCGGCCACGAACCATGGCCACTTCTTACGGCTGGATCCACCGGAAGCCGGATCAGCAGGGAGGCCTGACAAGTGTTCTGAAGCAGTCGGTTTCATTGGATCTGGCTGAAGAGCGGTCGTCCACTGTTGGCCGTCCCACCACCGTAGCTGTGCCGAGCCTTCCGGGTCCGCGTGCCATCCAGGAGGTGTCGTCATGGTTGTTCCTTACTCGTCGGGTGGTCGCCCGTTACTGCTTGTCATTCAGATCCGCTGAGTTTGCGTCCGCGCATGTATCCTCCACGGCTGCACTGTCACATCAGAATTCTTCGAGACCATCAGCACAGATCTTCTTCTGCGCCGTCTCTATGGGTCGCAGAAGGGTTATGTACTTCAAATTGATACCACCTGCTCCGAACTCCAGCGGAATCAAAGACTCAACCGATTGGCCCTGAACAGCTGAAATGCAGATTTCGGTCCAAAAATTCAACTGTCCGAATGACCCCACGCCGATTCTCGTACCACGGCTTCTATGGAACGAAGAAGCTTGCGATTCCTGGAGTGATCGTCCCAAGGGTGGAAACGATGGTGACCACAACATGCCCAGACCCACTCATCAGCGTCGCCTCGGACGGAAATCCATAGAGTCCGTCAGACATTCGCGCGGAGCCAGACGCTCCGGTCGACAGATTCAACCAATGCACGTCGGACGAGATCAAGCACCCCCACCTGCCTTCCTTGCCACCGGTAATGGTCACCGTGCCAGGCTGTTCGCCGAGCACCGCCACACAGCGCACAGCGGGAGCGTCGAAACTGCCGTTCGGATTTCCGAACGGTGCCGGGTCGACTTGGAACGGAACGGTCACAGCCGCGGACGCAGTGCCCACCGTCGCCAGCGTCGAACCTATGACGACGGATGCGCAGACAAGCAGCGTACGAACAACTTTCTTCACAGCAACCTCCAGTACAGGCCCGAACAGGCGTGAGGGTTATCCTCTACCCTTGCGCACAATCACGGCAAGACGCCACCTCGCCGTCGCCGCATCACGATCGGCATGTTTGGCAGAGGTGAGCGGGGGGGATGGCCTCACTCGAAACCCCGCAGGAACTCGACAGCGCGTGACACCACCGACCGTTGCATCGAGGTTTGAAAGTTCAGATGCCGACGTTGTGTCAGCGCAGCTGTTGTGAACGAGTCATGCGGGCAGATGTTCGTGCAGTATGCAACCGATCTGCGAGCCGCTATGCGCCAAAATGTTCTCCAAAAGCTTTGAGTCCAGTGCGGTAGACGTTGTCGCCATATGCCTGCTCGATCATGGCTACAGTATCGTCGCCGGATCGATAGGTAGCGCTCCATTGGATTTGTGAGCCCTGATCGTGGGGGACGACCGCGATCGTCGCGACGTAGTCACGGACGGGCAGCATCGGGTCGAGTACTTCATAACTGTAGCTGCGCTTCTCAGCATCGCGGGCGCGTAATTGCTGACGGGCCACTACTCGTCCGTCTACTGAAAAGGTTCGGACAGAACCTATCTCTTTCGGGTCTGCATTGTTTTCCATCTCTACGGGAGGAACACCGGGATGCCAAGACGCAAGAGCATCGAAGTCCCCCACGTACTCCCACGCGAGATCCGGTAGCACGGGAACAATCACGTTACGTGTGATAGATCGAATCATCATTTTTCCTAATCTGTCGAATCTGGAGTCAGTTCAGTGTTCTTGTTCGACGGTAATGATCCGGAGCACTGATAGCGCTGATGCTGCGAGTCGTCCGATCTCGTTGGGATCGCCCTGTTCCTGGGCTGCCCAGTACTCCAAAGTGACTGTGAGCGCGCCGATCAGCGTATGCGACAACATGCGCGCCTCGAGACCATCAGGTTCCAATCCGGCACGCCGCGCGAGAAGCGGTCGCATTTCCTCTGCTAGTCCATGTGCCGCAACCATCCATCGTGCGTGAATACCGGGCACTGAAGTGAGGATGACGAAAAGTTCGCTCGACGAAATACCTTCTGCGTTCTTGTAACGTTCGAATACCTGCAGAAATGCTTGCTGTACGGATGTGGACACCAATTCTTGTTCTGGTCTGGTGCGCAGGCATTCGACGAAGTGGCGAATCCCTGACACAACCACTGGGGTCAAGGTGTCTTCTTTCGCATCGCAGTGCCGGTAGAAGGTTCGAACCGACATCCCGGCTCCGCGCGCAATGTCCTCCACCGAGGTCGCGTCGAATCCGCGCTCAGCAAAGAGTCGTGCAGCACTCGCGGCGATGTCCATCCGCACTGCCGCCCGACGACGGTCCATCAACGACTGCTGCGGTCGAGTCATAGTTCCTCCGGAGTCCTTTGACACATATTAGCATGATGGCATAGATTGGCACCTTGTCTCATATACGCACATTGCGATCACGCTTCCTCGAACCATGACAAGGCGGGACATGCCCAGAACGTACTTAGTGACCGGTAGTGCTTCCGGTATCGGCGCTGCCGCTGCCGCGCATCTGCGCAACCAGGGTGCTCACGTCGTCGGCGCAGATCTGCGAGACAGCGATATCACCGTTGACCTCGCGACGGCAGACGGACGACGCGAGCTCGTCGAACGGGCTCGCCAGTTGACAGGCGGAAGGTTGGACGGGGTTGTAGCCTGCGCGGGCGTCGCACTGTTCGACCCGATCACCATTGGTGTCAACTACTTCGGTGCTGTGGCTACCCTCGAAGGCCTGCGGCCTCTACTCGTCGAAGGCACCGATCCGAGGGCCGTGGTGATCTCGTCTGTAGCGTCACTACACCCCACTGATCCTTCCATCGTCGAAGCCGCACTTGCCGGCGACGAAGCCGCGGCAACAGCAGCAGCCCGGTCCGCCGTGGAAGGCGGCCACGGTGCACAGATCTATTCGTCGTCGAAGGCTGCGATCGCACGCTGGGTGCGTCGCAACGCCATCACGGCTGAGTGGGCAGGCATGGGCATTCCGCTCAACGCCATCGCCCCCGGCACCATCGTCACACCGATGATCCAGGCCATGCTCGACACCGATGCAGGTCTAAAGGCTATCGATGGCAGCGTGCCGATGCCGTTGAACGGTCATGCCCAGCCACAACAGGTGGCGCAATTGATTTCCTGGCTGGTGTCCAAAGAAAACTCTCATATCACCGGCCAAGTCGTATTCCTGGACGGCGGCGCCGACGCTGTCCTTCGCGGCGACGGTACTTGGTAGACAAGAAAAGGAATTTGACGATGCATCAGAAAATATGCCGCGTAGGGACCCGAAAGGCCGCGCTCATAGCAGGACTTTGCTTGGCTGTATTCGCCGCGTCGAGCTGCTCATCGGGCGCCACGGAATCGGAACCAGAATCGGAACCAGCAGTGACGGCGACGGATCTCGACGCAACAATCAAGGAAGCCTACAGTTTCGCGTTTCCGCTCTACGACCTTTCACGTTATCGATGGACGGCGTTGGAGACGACCGACTCACGGACGAGCACCACGCTGAACAACTTCGTGCACTCACGGTCACTGGCAGGGCCCGACGACACTTGGGCGAACGGGCCGAGCCAGGACGTTCTCTACTCCACTGCCTGGTTGAATTTGGCGGACGGACCTGTCTACCTTGATATTCCGGAAGTGCAGTCACGCTACTACTCGCTGGTCTTGATCGACTTCTACTCTAACAGCTTCTTCTACGCCGGCGAGCGCACCACCGGCACGCAAGCGCAGAAGCATCTGGTCGTGGGGCCGGACTGGCAGGGTGAGGCCCCCGCCGACGCCACTGTGGTCAGAGCGCCCACGAACGACGTCTATGTCAACCTGCGCGTTCAGACGACCGGGACCGCCGACCAAGTTGCGGCGAATGCTGTACAGGATGGATTCCGCTTCACCCCCACTCAACCTGTGTCGGAAAGCTCGACGAAGCGGGTTCAGCCCACCGACGATGACCCCGAGAACTACCTCGATGTCGTCAATCAGATGCTCGAGCTGAACCCACCGCCAGCGCATGACCAGTCGGCTGTCGACCGGTTCCGTGAGGTCGGCATCTGTGGTGCCGACTGCGGCTGGGGACCCCTGCCCGATGACATCAAGGCAGCGTGGAACGCGAAATATCCCGAGTTCGGTCGCTACATGCAAGAGTTCGCGAACCGCCCATCGCAGGGCTGGACCAACTACAACCCGCCCGGATCGGTTCTCGGCACCACGGAGCAATGGGACTACACCCGACGGGCCTTTGCATTGTCGGCCGGCGGCGGCATGTTGGGGATGGACCGCAAGGAGGCGAACTACTGGATCACCTTCACCGACGCCGACAATGCCCCGCTGCTCGGCACCGAGGGCTACGTGCTTCGCCTACCCGAGGGTGGAATTCCCGCAGAGGCATTCTGGTCGGTCACGCTGTACGAGGTTCGGGAGAATGGCCAATACCCATCGCCGAACCCGATCGACCGTTATGTCATCAGCAGTGAGACCGAAGGGTTGATCTCCAACCCTGATGGCAGCATCGATCTCCACATTCAACCAACAGCACCCTCGGCCGAAGCGGCCGCGAACTGGCTACCCAGCCCGGCCGACGGAAAGAAGTTCATCCTCTTCGCCAGGTCCTACATCCCCGGTGCAGACGTGCTGGCCGGCACCTTCACGATGCCTCCAGTCGTTCCCGCAACATAGGACTCCCCCTGGGCTGCTCGTTCTCGACAACCCCGGCTGAATCCACTTGCCGCCAGTCTCCGCTCAGTCGGTACGAGTGAGCGGAGACTGCTCCGGTTGCGGCGGTAGACGGATCGGGGTGCTGAGGCATGACACCAACCCGCGATCCGCGCCCCGCAGGTCACCTGAGCGGGTGAACTGCGGTCAGGTCGCGAGCTTGCTTTGTATGATTATCAACCGAGTTCGGTTCTTGTGAACCGTGCAACAGGAAAAAGAGCAGACCAGAGTTTTTGGCGGTGCAGATGCGGAGCCGGAAACGTACCGGCCATATCGAGGACTATTTCTATCGCAGTCGCTTGCTCAGATAGACAAGTGCATAGCCGCTCGAAGTCGGTACACGATGTGTTTCCTGGTACCCGAACCTCGAGTAGAGCCGCAGATTACCGACACTGCGTTCGCCGGTGAACAGCTTCAGCTCGGTGATGTCCTCAGAAACTCGCTCTTCCACGAGTTCGAGCAACCGACTTCCCAATCCACGACCCTGTACATCAGGGGCTACGACCAGCCTGCCCACCTCTGCACACCGCGCATTTGAAGGAAGGACACGCACACGTACCGCCCCGACGAGGCGTTGTGCGCCATCACGCAACCCGAACGAATCCACTTCAGGCTTGTCGAGTTCATTCGTCACCTCGGTCAGCGATTCGACCAACGGAGGAAGGTTCAGATCCTCGTGGGCCTGGGCCTCGGTCACGTAAGCGGCACGCTGGAGCGTGAATAGCTCACCCGCGTCCTTCGCCGACAAGGTCACAACTGATTCCATGCGTAGGAACTATTCCAGAACAGCTCGGCCCCAACCCGTCCCCGACAGCCATCTTGCCGCGACGCTGGCCGGGACGGGGACTGAACGGCCATGAGGTCCTACAACTTTGGTGCCGGGCCACGAAAGTGCCGAAAGGCTGCTTCGATACCGAAGGACAGCGCCACCATAACTGCCAGGACGGTCGCGGGGCCGACGGTGCTCTCGGCAAGTAGAGCTGCCAGCGCGCCGGCACACGCCGTAGCTGACAGGACAGCGATCCACGGCGTCGATCCACGCTGGCGCGCTGTGCGAGCTTCAGCGGCGTTCACCACGGCGAAGATGATGAGAAAGCCCGCGCTACCCATGGTGGAGATGCTGTTCAGGTCCAGTGCATTCGCGAGCACGATGGTCGATCCGGAGGTGATCAGCAGCCCTTCGATCGGGTGGTTCCAGATTGGACGTTGGAGCTGGGCAGGTAGTTCTCGCGACTTGGAGATGACGTAGATCATCCGAGCCGATCCGTACAAAGTGGCGTTGATCGCCGACGCAGTCGAGAGCATCGCCGCAATACCGATCATCGTGAACCCGACTGCTCCGAGGGCGGGGCGGGCGGCCTCGGCCAGCGCGTAGTCACGCGCGTCGATCAGGCTCGCTAACGGCACGGCCCCCACGGAGACAACAGCGACGAGCACGTACAACACGATCACGAAGAGCACCGAAATGTAGTAGGCCCTCGTGAGGGTGCGGCCGGGATCGTCGACGTCCTCGGCGGTGTTGGCGATCAGTTCGAATCCTTCGTAGGCCAAGAAGATGATCATGCCGCCTGCCACGATGGAGATCGGGGAGCTCCACTGTGACGGTTCGAGCCGTTCTGCGGAGACCCCAGCCAGCCCGACCACCACGAACAACACCAAGATAGCGATCTTGATCGCCACGACATAGCGCTCGGTGCGAGCGATCGTAGATGCACCGGCGATGTTGAGAACGGTGATGAGGACGATCGCCGCTGTGAGAAGGAGATGCTTGCCAAGGCTGCGAAACTCCGGTGGCAGGAAACTGGACGCGTAGCTCCCGAACGCCTGTGAATACAGCGCCAACATAACGATGTAGCTCATCCACAGCAGCACATTGATGCCACCGGAAAACAATCCCGTGCCGAACGCACGATTGACGAACGTCACCGTGCCTCCGCGGCTCGGATACGACTTCGAGAGCAGCGCATACGATCTCGCAGTCAGCAACGCTACCAGCCCGGCCAGGAGAAACGCGATCGGTGCGGCGCCTTTGGTGATCTGCACCGATAGTCCGAGGACGGCGAAGATCCCGCCGCCGACCATGCCTCCGACGCCGATGGCTACAACGCCCCACAATCCGATCGGATGTGAGACCGCAGGAACGGAGCGGGGCATCATCGAAGTCTATCCGCCGCAGTGCACACAATAAGCGCGACGAATCTAAGCAGATCAGGAAATGCTGATCGGCCCGGTCGTTCCGGTGACCGTCCAGTGTCCGTCGACCTTGTCGAGAACATAGGTAAGCCCGATTCCGCAGTCGACGCCACACCAGAGGTATTGAACTGAATCGGCGCGGGAAGTCCGGGCCCTCGGAACTCACCTCTCTGCTCGGCAGACCAGCTCAGCCAACCTGCGCACGAGGCGAATCCGAAGACGAACGCGAGGAGTCCGGTGGCCCACAACCCCAGACAGCCGGTGCCCATACTTTCGTTACGCTTCGAGGACCTACTCCATAGGAGAAGTGCACCGAACATCGAAGGCACGCCAACGAAGATGAAGGTGATCCATAGAGACTGCGACCATGAAAAATGGATTGTCATGTTCGTTCCCAACGCTCGTCGGTGTGACGCCACAGCGTCGGTTCGTCATCGATCTCGATGACATTGGGATCGAGCCAAAAGGTCGCGTCAGGATCCCACCCACCGAGCAACGTCGATCGTTTGTTGTCGGACAAGGAGATTGCGATACCGAGTGTAGTCAAATAACCGTGCAAACCGAGGTGCGCCGGGTCGTAATCTTCAGCTACTGCGGCCCAGTCGGGGATGAACCAGTTACGGTACTTCCCGGTGGTCTCGAACCAGTCGGAGCGCCTCGACTCCGGCACGGCCAATGGGTATCTTTCGACCAGATTGGCCCATTCCTGCGGCGTGGAAATCTCGTACACGCGGGGTGAGTTGCGGACGTGGACGGGCCGGACTCTTGCTTCTCCGCCACCGTCCGAGTCTTCTTCCATCAGCAGTTCCAGTGCGCCGATCCCGTTTCGAGTTCGGGTGGTGGTGAGCGTGTTACCGGAGACCGGTGTGGACCACCATTCACCGGACAGCCTGCTTTCGGGATAGGCAGACCGATGGTCCCGAAACCGTAATTCGCTCTCCAGAGTTTTCGTTCGCCACTCGTCGAGGCTGGACGAGTCGGGGCGGTAAGGAGCGGTCGATTCCAGCCACACGACGGGTGATATCGGCCAAGCTTCCGGTGCACGGATTCGACCAGAACCGAGTCCAACGGCGAGCAGTGAGTGACACAACCACCGAAACGAGGAAGTGGGCGCCGCACCCCATCCGCCGAAACAGATGCAGCGGATTACGGCTGGCCGTTCGAGGAACGCGCGAAAGCGGCCTGCGGGTCGAGACCGGTCTTCATGCGCCATGCGGTCAGTGCCAGACCCAAGCACACCAACTGCATCGGATCATCGAGGGGTGCGCCCAGCAGCTTCTCGAGACGGGCCAAGCGGCCATAGAGAGACTGACGTCGAATCCCCAGAAGGACAGCGGTCTGGGCCTTGCTGCCCCGGTTTGCGATGAACGCATCTAGAGTCCTGACAAGGTCTGCGGAATGCTGTGTGTCGTAGGCGATCACGGGGCCGAGCTGCTCGGCGATGAATGCGTTGAGCATGGTCGCCGGTACCCCGGCGGCGAGCAACCGTTGGATACCGACATCCCTCGCGAGGATAACCCCGGTTCGGGTTCCGAAACGCCGGGCGATCTGGACGATCTCTCGTGCCTGACCGAGCGCCGTCGAGATGTCGGATAGTTGCTGGACCGGCGCTGCCACCCCCAGCGTGCGTATCGCCGATCCGCCGGGTCCCCGGCGCAGTAGCGCGTCGACTTCGATGAAGGCGGCCCGAACGCGCGCCGGCGAGGCGTGTAACCATCCCTGAGCGAGCACGACTATGTGGTTCGCGGTCACCCCGATCAGGCATCGACCGAGTACTGCCTCGACCGCCTCCCGGACAGGGGCGGCGAGCTCGCGAACCGGTGTTCGATGATCGACATCAACGGCAACAACGAGTACATGCTGACCGTCCAGTGGTGTCCAGCCTGCAGTACTCAATCGCTCGGACAGGTCACCGTGGGAGGTGAGCACGCCTCCCACCAGGTCGGTGATCACCGACTGAGCGAGCGATTGACGGGGGCTGAGGTCAGGGTGGCGACCCATTTCCAGGGCCACCGCGACAGCCGCGCACTTTGCGACAGCGGAACGCCGCGCGGTCGCCCGTCCGCTCAGGACGAGTCGCCCGAGCGAGCCGGTTGGACCGCGCACATCGAGGATCGTCCGCTCACTCTCCGACCGCTCCGCGGCGGTGGCGTTGCGTTCGACGACTCGGCCCTCCGCGTCGACAAGATCGACCCCGCACCCGGCGAGGCGCGCGATCCCGTTGAGCAGCGCGGTCATCCCCTGCCCCGCCACGACGAGATCCAGAAGTTCCTGCCAGACAGGATCACCGGCCCGCGGCGAACCGAGCCTGCGACGGACTATCAGGTCGTGAAAGTCTTCGACCATCCGCTCGAACGGAACCACCGCATGCAGGGTAAGGAACGCCACGCCCCGACGTCGAGAAGCCTCGATGAGCTCGGGCGGGGCGGTGAGGAACGAGCGTCCGACCTCTATCGCGAGTGCAACGCAACCGGCGTCCGCCACCTGGTCAAGGTAGGCGGTCAGCTGCTCGGCGGACCGCCCCTGGAGACCGAGTCCCGTTGTGAGAAGAAGCTCTCCGCCGGCGAGCAGTCCGCCCATCTCGTACACCTCGGACGAATGGACCCAGCGGATCACCGCAGTATCAGGAGAGCCCGCGAGCGCCTCGACGGCGGCAGCCTTGAACGAAGGCAGAGCGAGAACTTCTCGCAGAGTGGGCAGCATCGGTCAATACTCGGCCACAGGGACAGTTCGTCATAGAGTGCCTTCTGCCCAATTGACACCTTGTCCCTTGGCAACCCATTTCAAGCCTGGTCGAATTGTGATACGCGCCACAAGGACGCTTCATCTTCGTCAAGGAGGACACTTGAACAATTCAGTCCGCACAGATGAGTACTTTCTCGGACTCGCCATCGAACAGGCGAGGATCGGCTGGGAGGAAGGTGGCGTGCCGATCGGTGCGGCGTTGGTTCACGAGGGCGAAGTTCTCGCTGTGGGCCGCAACCGCAGAGTTCAAATGAACAGCGCCATCCGCCACGGAGAAACCGATTGCATCGAACAAGCGGGGCGGCTCCAGGCTTCGGTTTACCGTAAGTGTGTCCTCTATACAACTTTGTCGCCATGCTTCATGTGCGCGGGTACTGCTGTGCTGTACGAGATTCCAAGAATCGTAGTCGGTGAAAACAGCTCGTTCGAGTCGTCGGAATCCTGGTTGCGTGAGCACGGGGTGCAGGTCGACGTGGTCGACGACGCCGAGTGCATGACGCTGATGGAACGCATGCTGGCCGAGCGACCGAGCCTGTGGCTCGAAGACATTGGCGAGCAAGCATGAGCAGCACAGCTGAACCCGTGCCGGTGGAAGCCGACTGCACGGACACTGGCACCCCCATCGACCTGGATTATCCCGTCACACCGGTGCCGCTCAGTGCCCGTAAGCCGTTCTTCTCGCTCGCAGTGGTGCTGCTGGGGTTCACGATCTTCACACCGACGATGCTCGCCGGTGCTGCGCTCGGCACCGCATTCTCGTTCTGGAAGTTGATGATGGTGATCGCGGCCGGATCGGCGATCTTGGGCGCGTACGTCGCCATGATGGGGTACGCCGGTGCTCGCACCGGCCTGACGACCGTCGTCATGGCGCGCTATAGCTTCGGCTCTCGCGGGTCCAAGCTGGCCTCGTTGTTGCTCGGTGGCACCCAAATCGGTTGGTACGGCGTCATTATCGGCACGATCGGCGAGCTCACCGCTCAAGCTTTGGGCTGGGAGTCGTACGCCGCCCGCGCGGCGGTGATGATCGCGGCGAGCATTCTTATGTGCATCACTGCGTGCTACGGATACCGCGGGATGTATTGGGTCTCGTTGATCTCGACTCCGTTGATCATCGCACTGGCTTGCTGGGTGGTGTCCAGGTCCCTCGACGAGGTCGGCGGATTCTCAGGTCTGACTTCGATCGAACCCACGACGACGATGACAGTCACGCTCGCAATCACGACGGTGGTCGGCACATTTGTATCGGCGGGGACGCAGGCGCCCAACTGGACCCGATTCGCTCGTTCCGGATCGCAAGCAGCTTGGGCATGCATAATCGGGTTCCTCGTTGGCAATGGACTGATGATCCTGTTCGGCGCAATCGGAGCGATCACCTTCGGTGAGGGTGACTTCGTGCTTGTTCTCTATAATCTCGGGCTGGTCGGTTGGGGTTTGGTGCTTCTGTTCGGAAACCTCTGGAAGAGCAACGCCGACACCGCATATGCCTTCGGAGTCGCCGGTGCCGAGATGTTCAGGCACCCACGAAAGGCGCCATTTATCATCGGCGGGTGTGTGATCGGCACCCTTCTCGCGCTGACCGGCGTGCACAACCATCTCGTGGACTATCTCAGTCTGCTGGGAACCTTCATCCCACCATTGGGAGGCGTGCTCATCGGGGACTTCTTGTGCCGATGGCGTCGAGGCATTCCCGAAGACCACACCCCGCAGCCGGTGTACTGGCGCCACCTCGCTGTCTACGCCATCGCAGCGTTCCTTGCATGGCTCTCCGGAGAGTTCGAGGTGGGTATTCCTCCGCTGATCGGCATCGTGGTTGCCATCCTCCTGACAGTGGGCCTGCATCGGCGCTTCGCCGCGCCGGGGGCCGTTAGCCGGGAGAGCGTCGGCCCGACTGCCTGAACCTATTGCGATACGAGTGAAGAATCGGTGTCCAGCGGGCACCGATTCTTTGTTCGCAAGTAGCGACGTTCGTCGTTGTTGTTACTGGTGGTTTGCGAGGGCAGCGTCGAGGGCGGAGAGGATCTGGGCGGGCTCGCTACGGGTGGTGTAGTCGGGGTGCACATCGATCCACCGGATCGAGCCGGCAGCGTCGACTATGACCACCGTGGGAAACGGAAGTGCATGAGTGCCATCGGCATTGATGTCGGCGAGATCGAGTCCCAGGCTTGCCTGCGCGTCACGGGCTTCTTTCCCTGTTGCGGTGAGGATGCCGAGCCGGCCTGCGATCTGGTTCCCCGGGTCGGAGACCACTGTGTAGGTCAAATCATTCTTCTGTTGCATCGACAGCGAACCGTCCGGCTTCTGAGGACTGACAGCCACCAGAGCGACGCCGCGAGCGTCGAGCTCACTGACCAAAGTTTCCTGGTAGGCGCGGAGTGTCAGGTTGCAGTACGGACACCACGCCCCTCGGTAGAAGACCACCACTGCGGGGCGGCCGGCCCGGACCGTCGACAACGTAGTGGGATGTCCGCGCTCGTCGACAACGTCTCCGTCAGGCATGGCAGTGCCGGCGGAAACGACATCTGCCGGTATCCCCGCTGAGGTGACGCGTGCCAGGTCGGCATCGAAGGCCGCCCTCACTTCTGCAGGCAGTCGTGTCGCTGATTTCCGCTGATGCTCTGCAACGCGGTCGGCAATCGGTGTGTGGGGAGTAGTCATGAGCAGGGGCTCCGGTTCGGTAGGGGTCGTTGGGAAGAGCAATGCTGTCGAGCAGGATGCCTTTCCGTCCTGTTCGCAAGTGTGCACTGTGGTCGAACGTCCACTGAACGAACGTCCCGTGTCTAATTCTGCGTCGCTTCGGAAGCGTCGCGATGCGGGGATACAGTTCAGCTGACCACGACCGCAGCTCCAACCACCTGTAGAACCTCGCACGCGGGGGGCGAGAACCAGCCAGTGCGAGGCAATCTACCAATGCCAGGCATCACCGCCCACGTTCTCGATAGTCCGCTGCAACACTTCGATGGTTGTTACGAAGTCTGCTTCGCTGATGCCCTGCATCCGTTCTTCCTGAAGCCTGCGCTGAACATCCGATCCAACCCGAAACTGTTCGACACCGTGCTCGGTCTGCTCGATAACCGAACCAGACAGATGGACCAAACCTTTCGTGACCGCCGATGCAATCGCCTCGATGATGGCTTCCGGCGTGTCGTTGTGGCCGAGCTTCTCGATCGTCTCGTCTCGGTCGACACCGTTGGGAAACAACGAAAGCTGATGGAGAAGCCACCATTCGGGTTGCGAGAGCCCAACCTCGCGTAACGCGCTGCGGGTACGAGCGCGAATAGCTTCACCAGCTCGCACGGTCCAGAATCCGATGGGCTGGCGGTTCGGTGGTTGCATGGGCATCGGTGGTGTCATGAATCCGACGATAGAACCTAAACCGCCGAGCGGCCCTTAAAGTCGTGCGATGACTACATCGCCGGGACCTGTGACCGCAGACGACGTAATTGAAACAGCCACGGCCGCTGCCTCAGCACTTCGCGATGCTGCTCCGAACGACTGGTCTGTCGCTGCAGGCGACCTGACATGGAACTGCTGGGAGACGGTCGAACACACCGCTGACGACTTGTTCTTCTACGCAGCACAGCTCGGTGCGGGTGGTACACCCGGTCACCTGCCGATCGAGGCGCGTTCGAGACGGCCGAGTGGTCCAGAGAACTCGATCAGCGTCGATCCGGATATCGGCGTCGAAGGGCTGCTCGACGTGTTCACCGCCATGGCGGCGCTACTCGCAGCGATAGTGCGAGTCTCACCGCGGACAGCCCGAGCACATCATGTGTACGGCTTGGCCGACCCTGAAGCATCAGCCGCTATGGGCGTGCTCGAGACGGTCGTCCATACCTTCGACGTCACAACTGGTCTCGGGGTTCGGTGGCGGGCAGACGACGCGCTGTGCACCCGGGTGATCGCCCGACTTCTACCCGAAATCGAGCCGGCCGACGACGGTTGGTCCACCCTGCTCTGGGCCTGTGGGCGTATCGATCTACCCAGGCGGCCCCGTCGTGAAAAGTGGTCTTGGGACAACTCCATTCGTGTTCCGAGTTACGCCACCAGTGCACGGGAAACCTTGCAATCTTCACCAAAGCCCCCAGCACGCAGTGAGACCTCCTTGGGCACAGTGGATCCGGCGATGTGAATAGGGTGATTCAATGTGCCTACTCACGATACTTTCACCGACGACGGTCAGGACCCCGCTTTTCAACGCGTCGATTCTTACCGCGACACCAGCTGGCCAGATCCCACTAACTAACTAAGCCCATCTCGACTTCGAAGGCGACAACCTCGCGGAAGGTGAACACCACGCCATATTGATCGTTGCGACGTTCACCGTCAACGGGAGTACTGGTAATGTCGTCGTTGCCATCGACCCTGTATGCAATCCGTTGTGCATCCTTCTCCCCCCAATCTGTGAGCTCAGAAGACGCGGTGATGACCTCGTGGTTCTCGCTGCAGCTACTACCCCGCAGGCAGGTACCCGCTGAGGCAGTGCAGCAAGCGGGGTGACGATGCTTGTGGAGATAACCGACATCGTCCGATCCGCGACGCAGGAGCCTTCGCCGTCTACGCCGCGGCCGCAGCGCTTTCGACCGTCGGTCGAAAGGCGAGCACCGAAAACACAGCGAAAAACTCCACACTCAAAAGCGCCATGTACGTTTCGGCATTCGCCGCACTGAAAGACCCAGTCTCACGGGCCTACTATGACCGAAAACGCGCCGAAGGCAAAACCATCGCGCGGCACTCATCTGCCTCGCACGACGCCGCAGCAACGTCCTCTACGCCATGCTCGAGAAGGGCAGCGAGTACCTAACTGCGCACGAACGAGGAAACGAAGTGCATTCCGCAGCGGAATGCATGAGCTGTCGCAGAAGGTTACTGCTGAGCTCCCGGAGGAAAAGGATCGAACTGCTCACCAGCGGCCCAGACTCGGGACCAGTCCCACAACGGTTCCAAAGCCTGACTCAATCGAATACCGGCGAACGAAAGTTCGTAAGCCCGCTTTGCGTTCTTCTCGACAATCCCCGCATCTTGCAGCTGCCGAAGCCTCTCGGCCAGCATGCTCGATGAGCAGTTGTCCATTCGTCGACGCAGTTCCAGGAACCCCATCTGACCGGCTTCCAGTTCCCACACAATGCGCAGGCTCCAGCGTTGGCCCAACAGATCCATCGCGCTACGGGCGGCTGCTGCTTCCTCATCGTTTCCCGACCGATCCGGGGGAGGTTCATTTGCGCTTCTCATTTCGAACCACCCATAGTTACTTCTGAATCAGAAGCATTCGGTGCTGAACGAATAATGGGGGTAGAGAGATGGCAGCGGATCCGGTGGAACGGGTTGCTCTAGTAACTGGTGCCTCTCGCGGGATTGGCGCTGAGGTTGCCCTCCAGCTCGCATCTGCTGGCTACCTCGTAGTCGTCAATTACCGCGAAAAACGGGCTCGAGCGGACAAGGTGGTCAACGAGATCGACGCTGCCGGGGGAAGAGCGTGGGCTCTTCAGGCAGACCTCGCCGACATGGACAGCGTCGAGGCCATGGTTGCGTCGATCGCAAATCGGTTGGGGCACCTCGATTTGATGGTCCTCAATGCCTCAGGCGGATTGGAGTTAGGAGCGGGGCCGGACTACGCCATGCAATTGAACCGCGACGCACAGCTGACACTGACAGATCTCGTACGACCCATCATGCGACCCAGTGGCCGGATCGTGTTCGTCACCAGCCACCAAGCCCACTTCGTCTGCCAAAAGCCTGTGCCCGAAGACTACGAGCCGATTGCACTGAGTAAACGAGCAGGCGAAGATGCACTTCGAGCTCTCATTCCCGAACTGCAACAACAACGGATCGACCTTGCGGTTGTGTCCGGAGACATGATCGACGGGACCATCATCGTGCGCCTGCTCGAACGGCGAAATCCCGATGCAGTGGCTGCACGACGCGACCAGGGCGTCCTGCCGACCATCGAGGAATTCGCCCAAGTCGTAGTTCAGGCATCAACTACCGATATCGAACCTGGTCAGACCTTCTACGTCGGAGGTGCAGATTATCTGCAGCATAGCGAAATCGAGTCCTAGGAACGACACTCACCCCGAACACGTCATCCGATCGCGAGCGCAGGTTCGAACTCACCTCGGTGAAACCCAGCGCTATGACGCAGACGAATTCAATCCACAGATCCGCCAGCCCTCTGTCTAACAACAGACCCGAAGTGATGACCTCGGCTCGGATGAGAATCGATCCCGCATTGCTCACGGGTTCCTGGTGGAGCGTGCAACCGATAGACAAGGCGAAACACCGGGCATCACCACAGGCATCGAAACTCCTTACTCGTATCAGTAGCGGTATGCAAGAGTGTTCGAGTGAGCGAACCGAAGCCGGCCGACGTCATCGCTGCGGTGATGGCACTGACCCCGCTGAGCGCCGTCTCCGACACAGATCAACGTTGGCAAAAGGTTGCTGCGCCTACCGACTGGACGGCCGTGCGTACAGTCGCTCATATATCCGACGCATTGGTCTTCTACTGCGGGCAGGTCGCGCGGCGCGCATGCCACGCATTACCCGTGGTCCGCACCGGGCGGGTTGGACATCCGTCAGAGCAGTTGGACAACGCCGTGACGAGCGCTCACATGCTTGCGGGGCTCCTCAGAGATCTCGGCATCGAACGCGCGTGGCATCCCAGCGGGAACGCAGATCGAGCAGGGTGGGTTGCCATGGCGGTCACCGAGATTCTCGTGCACGGATACGACGCCGCGCAGGCACTCGAAATCGACCTCCAGTTGCCCGAGAGAATTTGCGACCGAACCGTATCGCGGGCATTTCCTTGGGTTGTCCCGAGCTGCGCGCCCTCGGACAGACTGCTGCTCGCGGTGACCGGCCGGATCGAGATCCAAGGCGTGAAGCAAGATCCGCAGTGGTGGTGGCAATCAGCACCGCTCCAGGAGTGGGACGGAAAACCGAGGCTACGAACCGTCCAACCAGGATGGTCGTAAGCTCGGGCAACGGACTCACGCTGGTCGCTGCGGCGTTTGTCGGCTTAGTGATCCACCGAATCGATAACGGCAAGCGAATCGATCTCGAACAGCAACAACCCGGTTCGCCGACGAGCTGAGGATTCTCGCTGCTGAACCTTGGACCCCGGCAGGGCACAATCGGGAGATGACGTTCTCCGATTCCGATGATCTGGGCCATATTCGTCGATGTGTGGAGCTGGCGCGCGAGGCGCTGGACGCAGGTGACAAACCCTTCGGGTCCGTGCTCGTCGACGACGAAGGGCGCGTGCTGTTCGAAGATCGCAATCGTGTGAGTGGCGGTGACTCGACTCGCCATCCTGAATTGACCATCGTGGAATGGGCCGTGCAGCATTTGAGTAGTGAAGCTCGAGGACGGACGACGGTCTACACATCGGGCGAACACTGCCCGATGTGCTCAGCCGCCCACGCCTGGGTAGGTCTCGGCGACATCGTCATCGCGGTGACGAGCGCCCAACTCGCCGCGTGGCAGCAGGAGTGGAACGTCGATCCCGGACCGGTCGCACCCTTACCCATCGGTCAGGTGGCACCGTTGGTCAGGGTCCGTGGGCCCATTGCGGACGTTCGCACCGAGATGCGTTCGCTTCATCGTCGGAATGCTGGACTGCCGGACGAATCAGTTTCCGGCTGAACAGGCCCCGGCCCAGTGATGTTAGTAGTCGACTAGATCACCTCGAAGCAGCCCGATGACGACTACGCCTCGAAAATCGTCTCACCGCCGACAACGGTGCGAAGAACCTTCAGAGCCGACAGATCAACTGGACCTTCCTGCAGCGGATCTCCGTCGAGCACGACAAAATCTGCCAACAGGCCAACGGCTATACGTCCCTTGTCAGCGGCTTCTCCGGTAATTTGCGCAGCAGCACTTGTGTAACCGGATAGTGCAACGTCGGCGCTCACCCGTTGCTCGGCGCCCAGCACGTGACCCTCGCGGGTTACACGATGCACGGCGGTATTCATGGTGAAGAGCGGATTGACGGGGGTGACCGGGCAATCACAATGCAAGGCAAAAGGAAGACCCGCCGCCAGTACCGATGCAACCGGGCTGATCCGCTCACCGCGCCGCTGCCCGAGGAAGCGATCGCGGTGCCGATCACCCCAGTAGTAAACATGATTGACGAAGATCGAAGCGACAACCCCTAGCTCGACCATTCGTTCGATCTGGTCGTCGCGCAGTGTCTGCACGTGTTCGAGGCGATGCATGATGTCGATTTCGGGATGCGCAGTCTGAGCAGCCGCGATAGCGTCGAGGGCGCAATCGATGGCCTGATCGCCATTGGTGTGAATCGCGACCTGACGTCCCGCGGCATGATGCTCGGTTACCAGAGCGTCGAGCGAGCCCGACGGAATTGCCATTCCCCCGCAGTGACATCCACCCAAATCGTGGTACGGCTCTGTCAAGGCAGCGGTGTGCAACTGGATCGAACCATCCGAAATCAGCTTGACCCCTCCCACATTCACCAAGGGTGTCGGTTCAGGGACTTTGCCCAGCTGATCGTGGACACCATGCCCGAGGTACAGGCGCGCCCGCAAACGCAATTCGCCGGTCTCTTCGAGTTCGCGGTAGGTTCTGTACATCTCCTCGGTGACGTACATGTCATGGAAGCTCGTGATACCTACCGAGGCCATCACTTCCTGAGCGCGCAAGAGTGCTTGACTCGACGCTTCGTGGTCGACGGCTGGAGATAGCTTGTACACCAGGGACATTGCCGGAACTTCACACAATTCACCGGTCGGAACACCGTCGGCATCACGAACGATGACTCCGCCTTCCGGATCGACCGTCGTGACATCGATTCCGGACATCTTCAGGGCCACAGAGTTGACATAGACGCCGTGGCCGGACAAGTGACGCACCATGATCGGATGCTGCACCGATGCCCGGTCGAGATCAGCCGTCGTCAACCCCCGGTCTTCAGCCACCAGGCTGTCGTCGAAGCCCCAGGCCTGGACCACCTCACCGGCCGGCGTTGTCGCCGCCCGCTCACTCAGCGCGGCGATGACCTCCTCGATCGTGGGGCACGCACCGGTCGTCGCATTGACGTCACTGAGCCACATCCCCCACATGATCGGGTGCAGATGCGTCTCGATGAATCCGGGAACAACCACTGCCCCAGCCAAATCCACTACCGGCACGCCAGGACCGGCCAATGCTGTGATCTCGGCGTCGGATCCGACCGCGGCAAAACTGCCGCCCTGGGTGATCAGTGCCGTGTGCCCGCCGGCAGATGCACCGTCCATTGTCTTGATGTCGCCGTTGATGTAGACACGGTCTGTCGCGACAGTCATGCTTTGATCTCCATTCGTTTGCCGACACCAGGCGTCGGTGATTTCATTGCAGGCTGGCGCGTCGCGACAACCACTCCGGCAAGTATCAGCACCGCGCCCACAACCTGGACCATGCTGGGTATTTGAGATAGAAGGACAGCACCGAACAGCAACGCCGACGCCGATTGCAGCACGAGACTCGCTGCAACAGAACCCGCCGGCAACCGTTGGCCAGCGCTTGCCACCAACAGCCAACCCACAACCTGAGATACCAACGCCAACAGAACGAGCCACCCTTGCGCTGCCAAAGGCGGTGCAAGATCGAGAGTCCCGGTAGCCACACCGAACAGTCCCGCCGTAATCCCGGTGGCAACGGTGGAAACCAGCATCGGCAGCCCCGTCCGGCCCGCGGCTCGCGTCGCGTGGCCCATCACGAAGATGTACACCGCGTAGGCCCCGGCTGCGATGATGGCATAGGAAGCACCGACCGCTGGGTTGGCGCCCGAGAGCGACGTACTCATACCGGCGACCAGCGCGACGCCCACGAAGAGAAGCGGCATACTCCTGGACAGTTCGCGAGTGATGCGCTGACGCAGGATCACGTACCCGAGGATAGCCACGAACACGACCTGCAGGTTCAGCAGAACCGTCGACAGGCCGGCGCCGATCGAGTGGATCGCCTCATGCCACAGCACCAGGTCGATACCCAGGAACACACCTGCGACGACGGCTTTGGACACCCACCGACCGGGAGTCGGGTGTGCTTGCGGGCGACGTCGTTGCACGAGAACCACGATCACGAGCGGAATCACGGCGTAGAGACACCGAAAGAACGCGCCGGTCGCGGGCGAGACGCCGGATAGGTCGTACAGGATCGACGTCATCCCCAGGATGCAGGCGCCCGTGACAACTACCTGCAGATCTCGACGACGTCGAACATCGCGAGTTCCATCGGAAACGACTTCCGAGGATGACTCATCACTCATGGTGATACATTATCACTGCACTATTGCGCCGTCCTCAAAAGGGAAGATGTTCACATGAGAATCCCGGTCACTCGTGAGCGCATCATCACCGCTGCCGCCGAACTCGTGGACAGCCATGGCCCCGACGCCCTGGTCCTCAGTCGACTCGCCGAAACCCTCGACGTGCGGCAGTCAGCTCTCTACAAGCACGTGAACGGCGTCGACGACGTCCAGCATCAACTCAGCCTGCTTGCGCGGCAACTGCTGGCAGAGCACCTCCGCGCAGCCGCCGTCGGTCTCGCCAAGGACGACGCCGTCATCGCGCTCGCCGACGCGTGGCGTAGTTTCGTCCGCTCACACCCCGGGCTGTACGCAATAACCGACCGCTACCCCACCGCCCCGCACGCCGACCTCGTGGCCGCCGTCGGCGCGGTTGTCGACGTCATCAATCGGGTCATTGCCGGCTACGGATTGAGCGCGGATGATTCCGAACAAGCAGCATGGTCACTGCGCAGCGCGCTCCATGGGTTCTGCGTCCTGGAAGCACAAGAAGGCTATCCGGCCGGTGCAGACCCCGACCGCGTGTACCGACGACTAGTAGAACTGTTGTGCGCTGGCGTCATCGGCTTTCTTACCCCGCCTGCTAATGGTGGCGACGATGGCCCGGTCGGCGAACGCGACTTATCCCTTTAGTTCAGGGAATGCCTCCCGGAGTGCCGCGTAGAGATCCGGGGTCTGTAAACCGTACGCATGCGACGCGTGGACGATTGTCTCGATCGCAGCCCTGTGCGGATAGGGGTCCTGCGCGCTGAACAACGCAGGTATGGTCATGAATCGGGGCTCGCCTCTGCCATCGAACGGAGTCTTCGGCCGACCACTGACGACTGTCGCGCTCGAAGACGTCGTGGCGCCTCCACCCGCGAGGTCCGCGAAAAGTGGCGCGAACGCGTCGTTGATCTGCATGATGTTTGCGAATGGTGCCGGAGGAGTTCGGTTCTCGGCTAGTGCGTCGAGCGCCGGCCGCACCCACGGCAGCTCCGCCAGTCCGGCGTGTTCGCAAGCCGCGTTCGCGCAGTACACCGCGATGCGGCGCGCGGTCGCCGCGTCGGTAGCGAGGAGTCCGACTACGAGGTCGCGGTCGAACTCGGCGAGCGTCTGGCCGCCATTGAAACCCGCGACCTGCTCGATCGGCTCCGGCCGAGCCAGACGTCGCTGTTCGAGGTCTCCTCGCTCCACCATCTCCGTGCTTCCGTCCTCATGAAAGACGGTGATCCAACTCGGCTCCTCGTTGCCGTAGGGAACGGGCTCGGAGATGAGCTCAGCGTTCTCCGGCACGCCGTATCCGGGCATGTTCCACTGAATCGTTGGTCGCGTATCGCTGCCGTCGTCAGGCCAGAGCCGAATTCGCCAGTTATCGCCCGGCGTGGTGTCACCTGGCCATCCGTAATTGACAAATCCGCGGCCTGCCACCTGCACCAGATACTTCCCCTGCGGAACCGTGCAATCGACCGGACTCATAGTGGTCGAGTCGATCTGCAGCACACCCTCGGGTCCCACTTCGAGCCGATCCTCACATATTTGCTGCCACTCATCGTCGTCGATAGGAGGACGTGCATCGAACACTTCGACAGCAATAGGCATCTCGAAGTTGTTCTGATGCGGGTTCAGCACCACCATCGTGAGACCGTCACCCGAGTTCGGTTGCGCTGCAAGAGCGTATTCGAGGAGCGGGAACTCGTTCTCCTCGTCGCCCAAGCCTCCACGCAGATAGAACTGGCCGTGGTCCATCATCAACGTCACGTCCTGCGACGTCGTTGGCTGCGAAAGTGGTTCGGTCATGACTGCACAGTGCCACGGCATGGCGCTCCCCCGCAGCTTGCATAATGATCGAACGCGTCCCGACGAGAGGTGCCAGACCCTTCATGAACAGTGCAGACGACCAGCGACTTGCGACAGAGTCGATCAACCAAGGAGACCCAACGGGCTGGTTCGACAAGCTCTACCGCGAGGCAGCCGACGGTAACGCCGTCGTTCCATGGCATCGCGAGGAACCCAATCCGCTGATCGTGCAGTGGGCGCAGAGCCGTGCCCGAGACGGACGCACCGCCCTCGTAGTCGGATGTGGTTACGGGACGGATGCCGAATTCATCGCCTCCCTCGGTTACGAGACAACAGCATTCGATGTCTCGCCCACCGCCATCGACGCTGCGCGAACGCGTTTCCCTCGCTCGGCAGTGAACTACGAGGTGGCCGATGTTCTTGCGATGCCCACTCGGTGGCGGGGCGCATTCGACGTAGTGATCGAATCGATCACGGTTCAGTCGATGCCGCTGTGGGTGCGATGCGACGCCATCACCGCGATCGCCTCGACCGTGTCGGCCGGCGGAACATTGCTGGTCGTGTCCGGAATTCGTGAGGAAGGTGTCGATGTCGACGGACCTCCGTGGCCGTTGACCAGGACCGAGATCGAATCCTTCTCCTCACACGGTCTGACCACTTCCGAGATCGAACAGGTGCCGGCCGAGAACCGTTGGCGAGCAACCTTCGTCAACCTTCAGGGCGATACGGCGCGCAAGTAAGACATGCGCTCACCAATGATTATCGGAACCCTCGTTGTCGCAGTGGCGGCGAGCGGATGCGGAAACGCCATCGACACGGACATCGTCGGTAGGACCGCACTGGCACGCGACGCCGACGGCTCCGTGCTGGTTCTGGTCGACGCATGCCGCGGCAGCGTCGATTCCATCGGAATTCACGCCGGTCGCGACGGACTGGCCGATAATGAGGTGAATCCGACCCTCGGCGAAATTCGAGCATCGAGCCCCCAATCGGGGCGAATCGAGGTGCCGCTGACTGCCCCCGCCGACCCGTGGGCTGCGGATAGTGCAGTCCAACTGTCGGAAGATCCCGATTCACTGTTTATCGTCATCGCATCTCTGAAAGACGAGAACGCCCAAGCGGCCCAGGTATCGGCAACACAGAGCGCGGTGGACTCTCTGCCGCCAGGTCATGTCCTCACCGCGTCGTCACAGGTGGTCTCCGAGGCCGAATTTCATGACGCGTGCTGAACTAAGTCTCCCTCCGCACTGTTCGACGGCTCTACACGAGGGAGCTGTGCCCATCGATGCACGACCTGAGACTGTTTTAGTGCAGCCTGTGGCGGACTCAAAAAAATGACTAAGAGCAAATAGTGACAATGAGAGGCAGTCAATCCCTATTCCATCAGTGCGAACCGTCGAGCATAACGCCTTGCGTTAATAACGCCATCCGTTATATCATGGATGAGTGCTGCAGTCCTTCGCCAACAAAACCGCCGAACATGTCTGGAACCGCACCCGCACGAAACTCGCTCCCGAACTCCAACGCGCAGCATTGCGCAAACTGCTGATTCTCGACGCCGCGGACGATGTGAACGACCTCCGAGTCCCACCCGGCAACAGACTCGAAAAACTCAGCGGTGACCGCACCGGTCAACACAGCATCCGCATCAACCAGCAATGGCGCATCTGCTTCATCTGGACACCCGCGGGACCCATCAACGTAGAAATCGTCGACTACCACTAGAACGACAAGGAGCAACCACCATGCCAGACACCGACACCATCATGGAGCCCATCCATCCCGGCGAGATCCTCCTCGAGGACTACCTCAACCCACTCGGCATCACCCAACACAAACTTGCCGTTGCCATCGCCGTACCCCCGAGACGAATCAACGAAATAGTCCACGGAACCAGACGGATCTCCCCCGACACCGCACTACGCCTCGCCCGTTACTTCAGCACCACCGAACGCTTCTGGCTCAACCTCCAAAACCGGTACGACATCGAGACCCAACGCACCCAACTGACCCACACACTCGAACAGATCATTCCGCTCAAAACTGCGTGATCTTCTCCCTCCACCTCGGTCTGCATCGGTAACCGCGGTCGGATATGTCTCCGGGACAACGAGTTTCAACGTGCGAGATACGGCGACATCACCGAACCTCGTTAAGCAGTCAGCTGACCGCCGACACCGACTCGCGTCGACTGGAGCGTTGACGGTGACGCTGCGCATTCCTGATGGCAAGATCGTCGGCAGAACCTCAGTTGGCGACCACCGCTCCACGAACGCATTGACGAGTCCTGCAGAGCCACGTGCTCCTCGGGCAACCTCAGGCATCCCCGCTTCGCTGTGCACCCCATGGACCACACAACTGCTCGGACATCGCCCAAAGCTCGTCAGCAGCAATTGGGTCGGTAGCATGCGCCGCCGCCTGCACAACGGCACAATCGGCAAGATACAACCCCCCTCGGTCAACAAGATCTGCGGTCGTGGCCGCCCACACCGATGTTCGTGCACCGTCACGCACACTGGCGTAAACGATCGGCGGCGGTGCCGCTCCGCTTTCTAGACCAGCGCTCGCGGCCACGAGACTCTTGAGATGACGCATATCGTCTCTGCTCATGTAGCGACCAAGTGAGGTGTTCACAGTTCCCGGATGTACGGCAAATGCATGCAACCCACAACCTGCGAATCGTTGCTCGAGACCCACGGTGAACAAGATGTTGGCTGTCTTTGCAGCCGCATAGGCCACGAACTTGTCGTAGGGGCGCCGCTCCCAGTTGGGATCGGCCAGGTCGATACCGTTCGCCCGATGTGCGTGGCTGGCCACGTTGACCACGCGAGCTCCATCGTCCGCAAGCAGGAGCGGCATCAACAGTTTGGTCCACTCGAAGTGGCCCAGACAATTCACTCCGAACTGAAGTTCGAATCCCTCCGCGGTTCGCTCGAACGGGGTGTACATCACCCCCGCGTTGTTGACCAGAACTTCGATCGAGGTGTATCGCTCCCGGAGCTGTGCGGCTGCCGCTCGGACACTGTCCAGCGACGCGAGATCCACGGCGATTACGTCCAGTGAAGCTCCCGGACAACGCTTCAGAATCGATGCCCGTGCCGCGGCGAGTCGCTCGGAACCTCTACCGGCGATCACGACGTGTAGGCCCTGCTCAGCGAGCCCAGCCGCGGTCTCTAGACCTAGGCCCGCCGTAGCACCCGTCACCACATGAACGCCGACACTCGGCCTATCGCTCACAGTGTTCTTACCCATCTTCACTCCTCCTTCTGCTGAGGCGGACATTCGTCCTTCTACCTCGGATAGCTGCGCCAGCAACGGAGGACGCGCCTTCTCTTGTCATCTCTCAACTCAGTTCCGCAAAGAAACACCGTTCGGTGAGGGGAACAGCCGCACCTCGGTAGTCACCCAAACGTCGAGTCCATCCAACGCAGGACCGAAGACCGTCAGCAACTTGTCAGCGGACGACGGTGCCTGAACCGACTGGATGAGGTTTCGACCGAAAACCATTTAGTTCCAGGGCAAATCCTTCCAATCCGAACTAATGTCGGCCACCCATTCAGGATCGCCATGTTCGAGAAAGGCGCGCACTCCTTCACCCGCGTCGACTGTACCCATGACGCGGTGGTGCAGTTCGGTCTCGTATGCGGCGACCTGCTGCGGCGCAAATCCGTACCGGGCTGTGTCCCAGAGCAACCGCTTGCTCAGCGCCGCTGACATCGGTGCCACATTGTTCGCAATGTCGCGAGGCACCTCCAACGCGACAGGCTGCACCCCTTCGACCGGCACGCTTCGGCTCGAAGACCCGATCGCAGCGCTTCTCGTTTATCGAAGGCTCGCACGAGTCATCAGAATTTCGGCTGCCGCGCACTGACCCATCCGACCAATGCCAGGATGTTCGCACTCCGCTCACTGGCGAGGAGATACCGCAAGTTACGCAGGGACGCCGATGAACTCAAGAACCACCTGCCCACGTTGGTCACTACCACAGCGCCGCAGACCTCTGGCCGTCCCGAAGGTCCTTGAGCTCTTTCGCGGCGTCGGTGTCCATAAGGCCATACTGGCGTCGAAAGTTGTACAACATCGCGGTCGACACCGCGAATTCAGCTGCAATATCGTCGTTGGTCTTGCCCCCATTGCCGAGTTCGTCCGATCGCCGCAGCCCTACGACGCCGAGAAGGCTTCGCGCATCCGGGCGCAGAAGCGGTACCGACAGATGGGACTGCCCCGACACCTGCCGGCGCAACCGTGCCAGCTCTGTGCGTTCGGCGGCTGTGAGCGGCCGGTCACCGGATACTGCGGCGGCCTCGATCCGCCGGCGTTCGTCGGCAACCCAGCGTCCGAGCAGGGCTTCGTTGATGCCGAGTTCTCGGGCGACTTCGGCGATGGTGCGGCCGGAATCGATCACCCGTCGGGCGGCCTCGACCTTGTACTCGGTCGTGAACGACCTGCGTTTGCGGGACATGAGGACATCCCTCCATCGGAACCATCGGTCCCGCTATCTCGGTGTCCACCCTCAGGGGGAACCTCAGTTCGCTGACTGTGCCACGCTCGTGTTCGTAGTGCAGGGCACAGTCGGCGAACCTTTCGGCGTATGGCAGGCCTGAGCTACCGACTGGCCTGGTGTAGGGGCTTCTACTCGGCCCGCAGGGTAAGAGCTGCGATGAGGCTGTCTGTTGTGGCGCTGTGTCCGCCGAGCGAGAGACGTTTGCAGCCGTCGAGTTCGACTTGCATGTGTGTTCCTCCGGAGCCGTCGGGTCGTAGTAGCTCGATTACGGCATAGCGTTGGGCTGATTGTTCGCAGGGTGGCGCCAGAGGTAGTTGCACGACTGTCTGCATCAGGGTTCGGCTTTGGTCGGCGGTGAGGCGATTCCGTGACTCTTCTACGGGCACATCTGCATTGGCGAATCGGCAAATTTGGAGTCTGCCGACATCGGCGATCGGCGTTGCTAGCTCGGTAGCTTCTCGATATTGCTGGCGCTCGTCCGGTGGGTTGTTCTCGATCGTGACGGAGAAAGTGGGCACGGTCTGTGGACACACTCCGGCGTTGTCGGCGGCCAGTCCGTCTACTACGTTCTGTTCCCGTTTCACTTCATGCAGTGTGGCCAGCGCGTCCAAGGGTGACAGGTCGTATCCGCATGGGGTGGTGGGCCATTGAGGGCGTATCGCGTGGTCATCTCGATTGACGAGCCAGAGTCCTACCGGGGGTCGACCGTCGACGGCACAGCTGGACCCGGATCCACTGCCTGCGAATCGCTGGGAGAGAGTTCTGAACGTTTCGTAGACGTCGTCGACCTGCCCTTCCATGTGTATTGCATCGATGGTCAGTTGCCCGTTCGGGTCTTCCCCGCGTTCGCAGCGGACTATCGCAACGGGTTCGAAGTCATCCGGGGGGTATCCGGGGGTGATTGTCGGCGGTGCGTCTATCTGTGGCCATTGGACCGCACCGGCGAGCGGTGTCTGTATTTCGGGGAGAAGGCAGTCCGCCTTCTCTACGACCGAGGCCTCTGGGGGTGTGAATGTTTCGATGTTGTGGCCGCCACCGATGGGGGACCCGGATCCGGTGGCCAGGAGGAGCAATGTCACGCCGAAAACGGACACTTCCACTTCAGGTCTGATCGATGGCCGGTACATGGGTCGAGGGTACGGTCAGTTGAGGGTGTGGTCGGGATCGCTGCCGATGACCGCGCCGTCGCGGGGTGTGCCGTACGTGGATTCCGAACCCACGCGCTTTCGCCGTCTGCGTAGTTGTGATCGCCAGATCAACCCCGGCACCACCGCAGCCGAGGATCGGAATCGGAAATTTCTAGAACATCCGCTTCGTACAGCTGCGCGGGGACGAAGGGAACGCCACCCGCGATGCCGCAACGCCTCGGTGCACTACAGCGGCTCACGACGCCAGGCATGCCCGCGCGTCCTTAGCGGCTGCGATTGCAGTTCGGCCGTAGACGAGGAATCAGGACGCGAGGATGGTGTTCATCGCATCCATCAGCGCGGCGACTGCCGGAATTCGGGTGGAGCTCGCCGCCCGCAGGGAACGTGTCACGACCGGGCTGGTCGGCAGGTAACGGACGCCGGCCGTTCGCGCTCGCGCGGTGTCCGGGACGAGCGCGACGGCGAGGCCGGCTTCGACGAGGGCCAGTTGGGTCGAGTAGTCGGAAACCTCGTATCGGATTGTCGGTTCGACCCCGGCTTCACGCAATACGTGTACGAGCGCTGAGTGCGCATCCGATCCTGCTGGGCACACCGTCCAGATCGAGTTGGCTTCGTCACCGAGGCTGGCCATCTCACGGCTGTCGTCGGTGGGTACCGCGAGGTGTACATCCTCGGTGTGGAGCGTGTGTACATCGATACCTGCCGGCACGGTCGCCGGCCGGTGGTCCCAGGACTCGAACACGACGACATCGAGGGTGCGGTGCTGGAGGCGGTCGAGCAGGTCGATTCCTTCCCCGTCGACGACTTCTGGGCGCAGCAGTGGATACGTACGAACAAGGTCGGCCAGTGCCGGAACCACCAGTCGACGCAGCGCGCTGGCGACCGCGCCCACTCTCAGAGCGCCGGCGACGGCGGTGTCGATAGCGGCGACATCGTCCTCGGCAGCGTCGGCGAGAGCGGACATGGCAGCCGCGCGCGTCGCCAACGCCCGACCGGCGGGGGTCAGCCGTATCGACCTCCCCTCTCGCTCGACGAGCGCGGTGCCGGCTTCCTTCTCCAACTTTCGGATATGTTGCGAGACTCCAGGTCCGGTGAGCCGCAGGGATTCTGCGGCCCGTGTGACCGAACCGTATTCGGCCACTGCGGCGAAAATCCTCAAACGATCCCACGAAAACATATAAGTAAGACTACTGCGTTAGTGGTAGAACTGACTAGTAGACTTATCGATTTGTAGCTGGTTGCCTTGAGCAGGTGACCAGGACCGCGATACCGAGAGCTGCCGCCACCGATCGGGGGGTGGGCGGGAATGCGGCGTTGGTGATCGCGGGTGCCGCCTCACTGTCTCTGTCCGCCACCTTCGTCAAGCTTGCCGATGTCACCTCGGGCACTGCGGCATTTCTGCGATGTCTGATCGCTCTCGCGGCTCTCGTTCCGATGGCGCTGTGGGAACTTCACCGGCGCGGGGCGATGCCGGTGAGGTTGTACCCCATGGCCATCGGTGCCGGCGTCTTCCTCGGGGCCGACTACGTCATGTGGACCGCGAGCATTCTCGACGTCGGTGCGTCGATCGCCACCGTGCTCATCAACGTTCAGGTGGTCGTCCTGCCGCTGATCGCGCTGGTCGTGGATCGAACCGCCATCCCCAGACGTTTCCTCATGGCAGTGCCCTGCATGCTGCTCGGCGTCGCCCTCGCCGGCGGACTCATCGGCAGAACAGGAGCCGACAACGCGCTGCGCGGTTCCATTCTGGGCATCACCGCCGGTGCCGCATACGCGGCCTACTTGTTCCTGAACCGCCGCTCCACCAACACAGCCCCAGCCATCTGGTCACCCCGATCTGCGTGGCCACCGCATCGGCAACCGTGACCGCCGGAGTCGTCTCGGCTGGCCTCGGCGACCTCGATCTCGACATTTCCGCCTCTGCCTGGGGATGGATGATCGCACTCGCCCTGCTCGGGCAGGTTGCCGCATGGTTGTTCATCAGCTCGGGATCCCGATCGCTGGCGGCCAATACTGTCGCCGCCCTGCTGCTGCTACAGCCCGTGCTGGCCATCGCGTTCGGATTCGTCGTCCTCAGCGAGCGACCCACCTGGATTCAACTGGCCGGAGCCGCCGTCGTCGTTGGAGCCGTCTGGACCGCAACACGACACCCCCACCACCCTGACTCCACTTCAAGCCACGGAAGCGGCCTTCATGACCCCATCTCCGACGAGCATCGATCGAGTCGTCCTACCCACCGATAGCACCATCCCGATCACCCGAAGTGCCGAATACGAAACCTATTTCAGAATCTCGCGCAGCGACGACGCGCACGCGTGGGCGGTCAGCGCACTGGCCGTCGTCACCGCCATCACCACGGACCTCCCGCAATCCACTCTGGACAACGACTCACGGCTACGCCTGCTCGACGCACTGGCCGTAGTCGTCGGCGACGCCTCCGCCGCTGCAGTTGCACAGGAGGGACCTCCTTCGCCCTTGGCTGCGTCGCCCGACCACAGCGCGCCCGACCAGCATGAACGCACCCCGCAAGCTCCCAACGACGCTGCACGACAAGCGATCACCCGTTGGAAGAAAGGCCACCATCTGTTCCACCTTTGCTGTGGTCAGCTGTTGACGAGTTGGCTGGCTCGCTGAAAGTCACGCCGAGAAGCGATCCCATGTCCCGGACGGGTACCTGGGCGGTGGCGAGTTTCTTCGCGAATGCCTCGGTGCTGGCTTCGATGCCGGCTTCGTCCTCTGCCAGACGTGCTCGCTGTGTTGAGATCTCGGCGATGCAGACCGGGAGATCTTCTCCCCCGGGTTCGAGTTCAATGTGCTGGTCGATCTCGACGTCGGCGAGAGCGACACCGGTTTCGAGTGCGATGGGTTGGGTGGCCGGACGGGATTCCGTCCGACACCCAACCGCGCAGCGTCAGGACGTACTTGGTCTCCGGGAGGCCATTCGCGACATCAGCAGGGTTACTGGAGCGAGCGTTTCGGGGGCTACATTCGCGCTCCACCACCCGCTCCGGATCGGAAAATAGAACGCAAGTACTGGCCCACCGCCCTGAGCACTGATCTCCAGCGATTCCTCCAGACCGAGAACTTCCTCGGCGTGGCCGAAGCCCTCCATGTTGTTCTGGAGGTATTTGTGGTGCTCGCTCAAATCCTCCGTCGGTGTCGCTGTTACCGTCGAGCGCCGATATAGTTCGAGTGCCTCGCTGTAACGGGTCACGAGCATAGCCGGGAGGTTCGAATTTCGAGCGGCCGCCAGCAGGTCTCGTCTCTCCAACGTGAGAGTCTCCGCTGGAGCGGCATACCCATCGAACAGACCACCGCGGTCTGCGCTGGCGATAAAGTCAGCAAAGTCCAGATTTGCGGTCGACAGATTGTTTTCGACTACTGCTAAGTACTCCGGTGTCACACGGAATCTGGAGATCGGTTCCTCGACAGCATCCTCAGACTCGTCGTCGACGTACACATCGCCGTCTTCATCGCGGACGTGAAGATCAACGACCAAAATCGGTCGCCTCGGGTCCGTGAATGTCCGGTGGTCGGCTACGAAAGCGTAGTCGAGCGAGCCGCCGGCTACCTCGACGAGTTCTTCGATCGATATCCCGTCGAATTCGGGATCGTCAACGATGGTAAAATCGGCTTGGGCCTCGACCTGCAATGTCTGCCATGCATTTTCGTCTTCGAATCCGGTTCGGATCAAGAGAAATTGGCCTTCGGGCAGAGTGCGTACCATCGCACCAGCTTACTGAGTCGCTACCCGAATCCGGGGCGTTCGAGACTCATCTTCCGGGACAACATGGTCATGCAACAAGAGGGACGCGCTCGACGACATTCAGACACCCGAGCCGTGGCCGAGGCGCGCACGTAGAGCCGCCACACCGAGGGCCACAAGATCGTCGACGTGGCATGCGGGGCAGTCACGGTTGGCCAGTCGGTTCACGATCTCCGGATCGTCGTCGACGAAACCCCGGAGCCATGCCGGGTGCCGGTTGGTGACAGCGCGAGCACACCAGTAGCCACCAGAACCTGCTGCGAGCAACAGACTTAATGAGGATTCAGCGCGATCGCCCGGTATAATCGATTGGAGAATTCGAGCGGTCGTTGCAACACCGGTTCGCCCGTCGCTTCGACGGTTCGGCAATTGTAGTTGTCGGTAAAGGGTGTCCTGCCCGAGAATCCGGACATTGCAGTGGTGTTCAGGACTGCGGTGTGATGGTGAGACCTTCAAGGGCGGTAATGCCCTCGATGAGTGCGGCTGAGCCGTGAATGTCGACGGTGTCTTCGTCGACATCATGGTAGGTCAACCACGAGCGGTTTGCGGGGTAGACAAGATCGGGCCATTTTGACTCGAACCACCAATTGGTGATGTTCCACCCGAATCTGGCGGCAGCGGTGACCGGGCCGGTGAACACGATGAATTCCCTGTCCACAAGATGCAGGGTGGCTTTGGGGCCCTCGCGGATAGTCGAGGGCAGGACAGGCCAGGGCCAAGGGCCGGGATCATCACGGCCTGGGGATGTTAACGCGAGCGCGTGTGGGTTACCTCCCCATGGATACCCGTATCCCTCCCAGATGCATAGCCGGCCGTCAGTTGGTGTCGTGGTGTGCTCGGCAAGCGTCTCGGCAAACCGGTCCAACATCACTTGGGGTAGCTCGCCGAACTCACCGGTGCCGGTATCCAGATCGGAATTGGCCACACGGATGGACGCTTCAAACGTGCCATGGACGCCGGGAAAATACAGATCTGAGCTGTCGATCCACCTCAGGGCATCGGGCTCGATTACAGGTTGCAGGGAACGGTCCGTCCAATGTATCCAGGCCGCGTCGTCAACGAGATCGGTGTCCAGGCCAAGAACTTCGCGGCGACGCATCTGCGTAAAGCGATTGCGTCGATGTTGGCGAAGCCTGCTCTTGATCCAATCTGACATAACAGCCATCGTCGCTCACCGCGGACCGGCTGTCGACTGCGTGGTGTTCGGATGCCTTGGCACTGGCATTGGTCACTGCGTTTTAGTCAGCAAGCGGTGCATCTCCTCGGTTGGTGTGCGGAAGGCAAACCGTTTGCGCGGTCGACGATTCAGCTGATGGGTAACCCATTCGAGTTCCTCCGTGGTGTGTACCTCGTCGACAGGCGACCAACGCAGGCCCCTCTCCCCGAAGGTCGGGGCACAAGGGTGTAGCGGCCGGTGCGCTGGGTGATTCCGCGACCGTGGACGGTGGTTTCGATGGTGATCGACCTCAACCTCCCTCTGTCTGCTCCGATGCCGCCGAGAGCTATGGGGCGAGAGGAGATTGCCAGATCCAGCCCGGGCATGTGCCCATCAGTGATTGCGAATACGCCTGCGTGCGTCCGTATTCGGGCTAGAATTGCGCTCGCGCGGGTGGGCGGAACGTCACGACCATGCACGGTACTGACGACCAAATCGACGCCGTCGATGCAGATGCTCGCGGCGTCGAGCGGGTCAGAGTTTCCAGGGTCGCCCAGAGCGACTTCTCTTGGGGTGGGCACTGTTGCAAACCCTTGATTGCTCGTAGTTTACCGAGTTCAAGGCCGTCATGATTTAGAACGACAGATCCGGTTGGCTGTGGTACTCGAGCCAGCGGTCATCGCTCAAGTTAATTGTGCTTTGGCTCATCCTTGGCGAGCGAAACTGCAGTAACTCCCGCTCATGGCCACTCCCGTCAGGGACGGTGCGTACCTCAATGGGTTCGACTGGGTATCCGTCCCGACTTTCTGAGCGCGGCTTCCCACGCTGCATCGATGTCTTCGAGCGGCGGTTCCGGCTGCGTTTTGAGAACCCGAAGTGCCACGTCTGCGGTTGGGCGATAAGTAAACCCCATTGCCTCTGTCAAGTCCCACGTATGGATGACTGTTTCGTTGACCTGCTCCTCATACCAGGCGCTGGCCGCGAGATGGAGTTCGCCGACGACATAGGTCGATTCTGCGTCGGCAACCGCCGCGAAGGCTTCCTCCACACGCCGTGCTGTACGGCGGTAGCGCTCCTCATACCCACCGCCGTACAGATGGGCCGAGACTTCGAGGGCCGATCTCGTGATCTTTTCGGCCGGCGGACCTTCGTTGACCAATGCCTTATTCACAAGACCTGCAACGGTGTCGATGTTTTGGTCGATGAGGTGTACGTACAGGTCACCAATGTCCCACGTGGCTAACGGTGTTAATTGCCGGAGATCGCCATGGGTCACTTCGGACAAGTATTCGGCGAGGACTTCGGTTGCGGTGTGCAGTGTTGTTACATCCATGATTGAGCCCTTCTGTCGCAGCCAGTACGTCTCGCGGCATCGGGCGTCGTCGAGGTTCGCGACTGGTGCATGGTTGATTAACGTGGGGCTGTAAGAAACAAGATTGATCATCTACATCGGTAGAGGATCGATCGTCTACTACGGTAGATGACATTGAGAGGGCTGTCCATGAAAGGTTCCGGCGATGCGCCGAGCGACGAGCCAGACTTGGCCGCACTGATCTTCCGCGTACTACCGCGTTTGGGGGCCCTGGAGGCGCCCGTCCTTCGCGATGCTGAGCTGTCGATGTGGGAGTATGCGATCCTGACCGAAGTGGCGTCAGGTGCCGCTATGTCCCAGCGCGAACTTTCGCGTCGGACGCGTCGCGACCCCACTCGGCTGGGTCGACATCTGGACGAGCTGGTCTCTCGCGGACTTGTTAACCGCGAACGGTCACGTGATCAACGGCAGCGCACCGTCTGCATCACAGCCAGTGGACAGGTGTTGTTGGATGAAGTCCGCAGCAGGATCAGGGCAGTAGAAGACGAGCTCCTCCGCGCAGGCTTGTCCGAGAGCGACGGCATAGTCTTCCGCGACCTCCTCGCCCGGCTCGCTGCATCCTGTGAGTGATGAAAGAGTAACGAAGACGCACTCCCGAGCATCTGCCGTGCAACTGTCACCGTCGGCCGGTAATGCACCTGTTCTCATACTGCGAATACGCTCAACCGGGTATCAGCGGCCATGCTGCCAGCTCTCACGCAGCTGATATCGCAGGGATCGGTCATAACTCTGCGGTACAGTCCGCCTAAGTAGAACGGGCACCAAAGCCCACCCAGGCTGGGTATCGGCGTCACCCTCCCCACCTTCCGGCCCACACGCCTCAGATTATCGATGATCTCGACGAGTATTCCTCGTCGCCGGCCCTTCTCCGCCTCCTGGTCGAGGTGGATCGCCCCATCCCGCCAATGGCACTCGCCTAAGCATCCGCTGAACCAAGCAGTTCACAACGCAAACGAATGGAGCGAACTCCTTTGTCTGACAACCTTTTAACAGTAGGAACCGAACGAGAGATCCTTGAGGACCTGCTCGATCGGAACCGCACGGCACTTATCCGAACTGCACGTGGCTTGACGGACGTCGCCGCGCGCCGACGACTTGTCCCCTCGCTGACTACACCGATTTCACTGATCAAACACGCCGCTGCAGCTGAGCGTATTTGGTTCCAACGCTTCTGGGCTGGACTCGATGAAACCGAATGCGACGGATACTCACGACGTGACGAAGGCACATTTGTCGTCGGCAAGGACGAGTTGCTGGCAAACGTAATTGCCGAGTTTGAGCGTGCGAGCGAGCGGTCGCGTGTCATCGCAGCACGCTTCGATCTCGACGATGCGATCAATGATGCCTGCGAGGGGCGCTTCAGCATGCGGTGGACGCTGGTCATGATGATCCAGGAGTTCGCCAGGCACGCAGGTCACGGCGACATCCTTCGCGAACAACTCGACGAGCCGCTATATCGCTAACGTGGCTACGGCAAGTCGGGTTGTGGTATGTCATCCGATGTGTCGGAGCTCATCGGATGTGACCTGCGGTCCGCCACATACGCCTGATATACCGTCAGTCGATCATTCTCATCGGGTTGGCGGATTTCTGATCACGGTGCGTCTCTTGTCCTGTTAACCTCGATCTTTCTTCGTGCTGTCGTGGTGACCTGATCGGATCGAGATTGTCGTTTGCGGCCGAGTGCACGTCGATCGGGCGCGATGTGTCGGCCGATGTCGATCGGTTGAACGCTCGGTTCCACCGCCCGAGAGGTTTACTTCCATGTTGATGGGATGGTGGTCCGGGTCAGGCGGGTGCGCGTAACGCCGCCAATCGTGTCAGGGCGGAAACGATCGCATCGGACCAGGACGCGTTCTTCGACAGTTTCAGTCTGATGCGACGGGCATGGGACGAGATGCGGCCAGCGATCGAAAAGATCCGTAGACGAATACGTTTGGGCTCCCAGCGCAGGGCATCGTGATCGGGGAAGCCGAGCATCTGTGTCCATGCGGTGAGTTCGAGAGCGAGTTCGACGAGTGCGAGCCAAATACGGTTCTGGTCGAAACCGTGCAATGGAAAGTTACTGAGCCCGGTGTCCTTGGCGGTGCGGATACGGTCCTCGCATCGCGCGCGGCGCCGGTGCCGTAGTTCGAGGTCCTGGACTTGACCACCGACGGTGTTGGTGGCAAAAGCGGTCAACCGCAGACCGTCGCTGTCGGTGAACCGCAGTTGGGCACCTGGATGTGGCCTTTCCTTCCGGATGATCACCCGCATCCCCGGCGGCCACGCGGTGACATCAATGATTCCGGTGGCGTCGATGACCCATGCGCCGTCTCGGACCTTCTCCTCCGAGTCAACGGCGACAGACCATGCATTCTCCGGAACAGCAGCGAGAGCGTGGACCATGGCGTCGGTGAGCGCGAAGCCGATCGAATACGACACCCGCTGCCTGTGCAGCCAGGTAAGGAATGCGTGGCTCGCCCCAGCGCCGTCTGTCCGTACCAACACTTTCCTCCCAGGTCGCTGTCCGGTAGTGAACGGCAACTGCGCCAATGCTTTCCGAGTGACCTCGATGTGGTCGACGGCGGTGTTCGAGCCTGCGTTTCCTGGACGTAGAAGCGCTGCGACGGGTTCGCCGGTACCGGACTTGCCGTGGTCGACGAAGGCCAGCAGTGGGTGGAATCCGAATCCGCGTTTGTAGGTCGGTGCCGCTTTCTCCTTCTCCGAATGGGCGGTGACCAGGGTGGCATCGAGGTCGATGACGATCGGGTTCTGCGCAGAAATGTCGTGATCAGGCGCGTGATGGCCGGCGTGTGCCCACGCAGCAGCGCGAGCCTGTGCGCGGGCGTTGTCGATCGCTGCGAGTACACGCGGAGCATCGCAGGCCAGGACGGAGACCAGTCGGGACACCGTCGGATCCGAAGGCACCTGCCCGAAGACGCCCGCGTGTTCTCGCAGGGTAGCGATGTCGGCGAGGCAGTCGCCGCCGAGTGCCAGTGACACTGCCAGATCGACGACAATCTTGCCGGGGTCGAAGCGCGCCAACGGTTTACGCCATGGTGCGAGCTGCTCGGACAGGGCTGCGGTGAGTCCTGTGACCTCGGCGGTGCGCAGGACGGTGACGGCACCTGCGTGCGACACGATCCCGTTTCCGGTCGCATCGACGGATAGGGCGGGGTAGGGCGACGTAGACTTACTCACCGGAATGGTGCCTCTCGAACTCGCTGGATTGTTACCTTCGCAAGTTCAATCTTCCCAGTTCAGGGCACCATTCCTCTGAACTGACACTCGGTCGAGCTCAATTCGCGTGAAAGCCCGAGG
>NZ_MKKX01000015.1 GCF_002091985.1 Rhodococcus sp. 1163 | reverse complement strand
CGGCGTCGATGGCCTGCGCGAGTGAGGGTGCAGCTTTGTCTTTGTCGGAGAGCTGGTACTCGAGCGGTGAACCGTCGCGAGCAAGGGTGGGCCAGTCGATCGCCAGATCGGTATCGAGCGGATTCATGTCGCGATCCAAAGCCGGGGTGTACTCGATCGAGCACAGGTACATCACCGTCGAACCGTCTTCGAGCGACAAGATCGCATGCCCGAGGCCTTCCGGGAGATACACCGCACGACGGTCGACGTCGTCGATCAGCACGCTGTCCCACGTCCCGAATGTCGGCGACCCGACCCGCAGATCGACGATCACATCCAGAAACGCACCCTTGGTGCAGGTGACGTACTTCGCCTGGCCGGGAGGGGTGTCGGTGAAGTGGATACCGCGCAGCACCCCGGCGGCCGAGACCGAGCAGTTCGCCTGCGCCAACTCCAACGGCCGCCCGACGGCCTGTTCGAAGTCCGAAGATTTGAACCATTCGAAGAACACGCCGCGATCGTCACCGAACTGGCGTGGGGTGAATTCGAAGGCACCGGGGATTTTCAATTCACGAAAGCTCATCTGCAGATCCTCTACTTGCCGCGATCGACGAGGTCGAGCAGGTATTGCCCGTACCCGGATTTGACGAGCTTGGTTGCCCGTTCCCGCAGCTGATCGTCGGTGATGAATCCGCGACGCCACGATACTTCTTCCGGTGAACCAATTTTCAGGCCCTGCCGTTGCTCGATGGTGCGCACATAATTGGAAGCATCGAGTAGCGAATCGAAGGTGCCGGTATCGAGCCATGCCGTCCCTCGGGGCAGGACTTCCACGGCGAGACGCCCGGCATCGAGGTAGTGCCGGTTGACGTCGGTGATCTCGTATTCCCCGCGCGCCGACGGCTGAAGATCGCGGGCGATGGCGAGCACGTCGTTGTCGTAGAAGTACAGGCCGGGGACGGAGAAGTTCGACTTCGGGACCTTCGGCTTCTCTTCCAACGAGATCGCTTTGCCTGCGGCGTCGAATTCGATGACGCCGTAGGCGCTGGGATCTTTCACCTCGTACGCGAAGACTGCTGCGCCGTCGATGTCACCGAATCGGCCGAGTTGCGATCCCAGTCCGGGGCCGTAGAAGATGTTGTCGCCGAGCACCAAAGCGGCACTGTCGGAGCCGATGTGCTCCGCTCCGAGGACGAACGCTTGAGCGAGCCCGTTCGGCTCGTGCTGGACCTTGTAGGTCAGGTTGATGCCGAACTGGGAGCCGTCGCCGAGCAGACGTTGGAACTGCTGCGAATCCTGTTCGGTGGTGATGATCAGAATGTCGCGGATATTGGCCAAGATCAGCGTCGAGAGCGGGTAGTAGATCATCGGCTTGTCGTACACCGGCACCAACTGCTTGCTGATGCCCATCGTGATCGGATGAAGACGCGACCCGGTACCGCCCGCCAGAACAATTCCACGCATAGATCGACTCCTCACTAATAAGCAAAACGGATCATGAACGAGACTTTACAGAGCTCGACTCCAGTAAGCCTAGATAGCCCGCACAGACAGAATCCCATGTATAACTCTCTGCGGCCCGCGATCTCGCTGCCGAGCTCAGTTTTGATTGCATCTCCGAGTCCGACATTAACAATGAAATTCCGCGAATAATGGAGACTACTGTCGGCTCCACAAAAACTGCACAAGAACCAAGCACTTCTCGATTAAACACCGTATCCCTGGCGACAATTGGTGCACCGCAGGCCATTGCTTGCACAAGCGCTGGGTTAGTTCCTCCAACACTGTGTCCATGAAAGTACGCCCCCGCGTGCTGCCAAAGCGCAAACAATAGCGCATCATTGCTAACATGGCCATACCAATGAATACGCTCGCTACCTGCGTCTAGGGCTGCGACACGTTCATCTAACTCCCCGCCGTAACCGCTACTCCCAACGATAACAACGTCGTGGTCGCGTGCAAGCGATGTCGCCGCATCCAGAAACTCGGTGATTGTATTCTCAGGAACGAAGCGCGCCACCATGAGGATGTAGCCCCTCGATATAAGGCCGTCCGGGACTCCCAGGGCGCCAGGATCTTCACCGCCATACGAAATAACAGTACCTGACTTACCAAAGGACTCCTGCCACCGATCGGCAATCCCCTGAGCATCATAGATCAAATGATCTGCATACTTCGCGGTTAACGAGGCACCCATTCTGAAAGCAGCCTTCGCTCCGCGGCCCCATTTGGCACGTTCCCACTCAATACCATCTACGTTTACGCAAGAGGGAATACCTCGCGCTTTAAGCAACGGCAACCAAAAGCCATTTGCCACGTTCATAACTAAGGCCACGTCATGGCGTCGCCTTACCGTGTCCAGCGTCGCAGATAGCCCGAATGAAAGGGTACTCAAAGACTTAGACTCAAGTCCCCAAGTCACAACTGACTCCACAGTCGGATCACGTTCAGGATCGTCGATGTTCTCCTCTCCCCCACGACCATAGACCGTCACGTCCCAACCAGCGTCGCTCAAATAAGGAGCCAAACGTCTGACCAAGGTTTCAAACCCGCCATAATAGCTGGGGTAACCTCTCGTACCTATAATAGCAACCGAACCACGCATTAAAACCCCTCCTCTAAGAGGACGAAAAGCCTACTATATAGGCGATGAACTAGCATCTAACTAACATCGCGGTCAACATTTGCTTGGCTTTTGCCTCCCATGTGTGTTCCAAGGGAATCTCACCACCCTCTCGCGGTACACGGACGCAATCCGGCGCAAGTTTCAGCAGCCAATCGGCATGATCGACTCCATTTACGACATGGACGTGATTCAATCCCCTGTCGCCCGCCCCGATCACTGGCGTAGTTAACACAGGCAGATGGGCCGCGCGATATTCATATGTCTTAATTACATCGCCTCCAATTTCAAACTCTCCAACGCGATGGGGTACCCAGCCCAAATCGAAGGTGGACAGTAGAGCCGGTACGTCCTGGTAATGGACATCCCCCAACAAATCAATATTTTTAGTCGACTTCAGCGGCTCTAGATACTCGCGGTCGAGAATTGGACCTGCGAAGACGAACTTTACGTTGGGTAGTGCGTTAGCAGCAGATAGCACCAGGCCAAGATCCACCCGCCTCCCGATCTTTCCAACGTATCCAATGGTCCTCGGTCCGGTTGCGTGGGAGTTCGTAATAAACCGATGAGGATCACATCCGTTCGTCAACAAAACTGCGTCGTCACGCCCGAAACGCTTTGCGAGAGCGAGTGTCCCCTCAGAGTTTGCAGTGACAGCCGTAGCCTCACCTAGGCTCCGTCTATAAGCTTCCTCGACTTGCGAAGAGATACTCTTGAAAGCGTAATGTATCGACCAATCGTCAAGTAAATCAACAACTACTCGCCTGCGCCCGTTGAAAATATCTCCGCCAATATTGGAGGTACTCGCCATCGGATTCCAAACCACCGCCGGAACCTCGTCTACACCGATCAGTGGAGGGTACGCATTCATTGACTGGCGCCACCATGCCCGCCGATCATGAATTTTTGGAATACGCCAAGAATGACTGTCCACGGCCTCAGTATTGTCTGCAAGGGCATATGAACTGGCTCGCACCAAGGGTCTCAGCACGTGAGGCTCCGGACGAGAAACAACGCGAACCTTTCCCTGTCCCCGAGTCAATCGACCGAACCACTCGATCATATGACCATCTCTAGTGCGATACCCCTCATCAAGCAGCTTTCGCTGCCCGTGCATAGGGAAAGCTAACACCGACGGTGATTCTGCAGGTACTTGCGATGTTCTACTTAGGTTCATGGGCCTCATCCTTTACTTTAACAATCATCTTCAGCAGTTCGTTAGCAACAATTGCTGGCGATAGAGATGACCTATACTTCAGTTGGGCTTCGCTACCGAGGTCGCTATGGCTCGCCTCGCGAATAAGATCAGCTAACTCGGCCGATGATGCGCTAATTGGAAGCTCAATGAATGCGACGCCAGCATACTCACGAATAGGCGGTGTACCTGATGCAACAATCGCGACTCCCGCCTTCATTGCGTCGACCAATTTCGCCGGGAATTGCAGTTGCGCTGACTGGTGTTGACTAATAATGGGGATTACAGCAACATCAACCTTGGAATAGGCCAGATCAAGCGGGGTCGAAGCTGCGATCTCAGTCCAATTCATATCATCATCTCGCCTGGTCTCAAGACCGCAGTTCTCAAATGTGTAGAGGTGTAGATCAGGGTTAGAACGAATAGCTTCCAATATCAACGACCCGCCCTTGTGCGGACGCAGAGTCCCAAAAATTCCCACATTGATCCGGGAATTCGCATCCAAATCAATATCCTCTCCACCGAGAATAAAAGGCTTTCCTTCGGTTCGCACATGGGGAATCCTTGCGGCCGGCCGGTATTGGCTGGGGTAGATCTCCGACAATGCGAAACTAGAGAAGGTGAATCCAGAACACAGTTTGGATACTGCCTTTTGCGCCGAACGTATCGAGATCGGCAACATCGCCGTCCGTCTTATCAGCCTCAGTTTGTTGCTGAACGTTGCACTGAAGAAGGATGAAGCCAATCCAGCATCGTCATCGTCAAGATCCAGTAGGAGCACAGAGCCAGGGTGATTTGTCTGCAAGTGCCTTGCTGCCGCGGGGAGAGGCGAGATTCCCTTAGAAAACCAAACTACAGTCAACCCGTTGAAATCCTTAAGCAGGCGATCAAGAACAGATTTCCAATCACGGCCGAGACGAATCACATCAAAATCGAATTGAACTGCACCCGGCCAAATTGGGCCGGCACCAAAAGCGACAACCTTGGCGTTCCCAAGCTCACGCGCCACTAACCCCATTGAAAGCGCACGGCCAAGAGCATTTGAGTGAATGTCGTGCGACACGACCACCGTTTGAATCAGAGACTCGCCATATAGACTACTCACTTTTTACAACCACCGTTCGACTTTTAGCCTCGTGTCCAGAAGCTGGACTCGCGAAACTGAACCACGATGGCTGCACATACATGTATTTGAAGACTGGAAGCTTACTCAACCGGTAGATTAGCAACGAAAAATAGACCGCTGCGACTGCAAGCGCCAGGATGGCCGTGCATACAATAGCGGGATGTACATTTACCGGTGCAATCTTTGAAAGTAAGACCACGATCAAAACGAGGATGCAGGTCCAGACGACTACCAGAGCGTTTCGCCGTCCTCGCACCCAAAGTGCGCCGAGCGCTATCCCCAGCCTGGAGACGACGGAACCACGATATCCGACGAATGATCTTTCTATGTTAATTACATTGGGGTTTATGAACAAAATTGCCCACCAAACAGTTATTGCAAGCGATATGATCACCAGTCCAGAAGATAGAGCCGACTTCCGTACGACAATTGCTCCGAGAATCGCAAAGATGATCACCGCGAGTGATAGTTGATTTGATGTCGGACCAAACGGAAGGACCAAGAACGAGAGAACTACAGCGATGGAGCCCAAAGTCCATCGGTGCGAAGAGCCGGCGAATTCGTGCCAGTCCTTCCGGAACATTGAGGAAATAATTAGGGACGCTCCTTTCGTGTCGTGCTCAACTTTCGTAGCCTCATTGGCTTCGGCCCTCCAGAACTCTCTCGACCAGACCCCAGAAGGCCTGTCAAGCCCCGTATCGTTGTCCTGTGAAAGATCGACAGCGTTAGTACGGTTATCGCAAGCGAGGCGATAGCGCCGATTGTCAGTGTCGCTCCTGCCCCAAGGCCAAGGGCAAATCGCACCGATAGATAAACAATTACGACCCAAATAGCGCAGTGCAAACCCGGTCCGACCGCATTCATTTGAGTCCGCAGTTTGATATCTATCGCTTTTCTCTGTATAAGCATCACCACTGGCGTCAAGGCAAATCCAGCGAGCGTATAGGACAAAGCGACTCCATTAATACCCCAATTCAGACCTACGACAATGGCTGAGATCTGTAGTGCCGCCGCGCCCATGCTGAACTTTAGTAAGATATCGGCGCGGCCAATCCCCATCAGTACCGGGGAGTTTAGGGTAGTAAGAGCCTGCCTACCGCCAGCAATAGCAAAGATTGTGAGCGTCATTGCCGCAGGCTTCCACTCCCCTCCCAAAACGACATCGATAAGATCCGGGGACGACACAGCAATAAGTGCCATGATCGGTAGTATAACGATGGCTGTAGCCGATATTGCCTTTTCAACGATAAATTTCACGGGACGTTCCAGATTATATCTGTTCGAGATTAGCGGAAACATGACTCGAGAAACGATTTGACCGACCAGTTGCACAGGCATTGTAACTAACCTGTGGGCCACGGAGAAATATGAAAGACTGGTTTGCCCCAGATAGCGCCCAACAAGGACGCTATCGAGATTCTGCACCGAGTAAGCCAGTAGATTACTAGCTAGTACGCGGCTACCGAATACGAAGGAGCCAGCTAGGAGCCTTAGTTGAAGATTGGGAAATGGTGGCCTAACTAAAGCCAGCAGTCCTATAGCTACACAGGTGTCGACGGCCACAACTTGATATACAAACGCCCAATAGTCGTTCATTACCAGAACGAATATAACCAAGGTAATGGCGCCGACAAATGAAGCGCATACATCGACAATAGCCTGGGTTTTGAAGTTTATAGATCGTGCCAATATCGCTCTAGGCGCGATTGAGAGAGCCTTCAACGGTAACGCTAGAGCAAATACGGTCAGGACCTTCCGCATATCGTCCACGTTGACCGCACTTGCCATTAGCGGACTAAGGATGACTGTTACGAAACCAATTACCAGGGCTGAAAGGATGTTGAGCGTGGTTGCTGCCCCGATAAATCGACTTGTAATATTTTTTTTGCTAATCAAAGGCGCTGTCAACCCTTGGTCAAGAAGTAGCGTGGTGAACGCGGTATATACGCCGGCCAGTGCAACAACAGCGTAACTGTCTGGTCCTAGAATACGGGCCAGCCAAAGGGCAGATATTACGAGAAACAGCTGACGCGTCAGGATTCCAAGTGCGTTCCAGAAGACACCGTTGGCAGCAGTCCTCGTCTCCGAGCCTGCCACTCCATCTGAAATCATTTTCCTCCAGCTTTCATGCTATTGAACCGGTCCGACTTCCTAATGTATCTTCCGGCGTCCCGGATGCTCCCGCTTGTTTTTGAATACTCGACCAGCTGTTTGAGAATCGGCGACATCAGCTGTTAGTCAGCTTTCCAGGTATCCGTGTCTGAAGAAATGATGGGAGTTGTTCTAAGATATTCAATCCAGCCACCAGATTTTGCGGCTTAGGCACAAACCTAATTGGCATGGGTCGTTGGTGATCATGGCTACTCAGCGCAGCAGAAATACCGTGCCAATGCGAGTGTAAGACGTTACGTACTGTAGACAGCTCTACGTTTTTACTAAAATCACTGTTTTTCAGTGGATCCGACAGCTTGGCCTCCCGGGCCGCATCGAGAACCCCAGTCCATGAAGTGATCATTCGGTCTGATGCATCAAGCTGTTGTAATAGTCCTGAAAATTTGTGCTGTTGGGCGCCGTCAGCGACGATTAGCGCTGGCACCGCATACGAGGACGCCGTTATGAAGCCATGCAATGATGAGCCAATGTACAATTGAGAATTGGCTATAGCACTCGCGACTTCAATGACCGTGTCGGGATTGGCGGTAATACGGTGCTCCGTTTGCATTACTTCAGACACTGCCTGCGCAAGCAGATCATCGCCGTGACATACCCCAATTCCAAGAAGATGAACTTTTAGATTGAGGATCGTTGAGAGGGTATCTAGAATTCCAGCAATTTTGACGGGATTACCATTTACATAGCGCTGATTGAGGTGCACCGTCACCTCATTTGAGCCTGCTCCACTTTTAAGTTCACCCAAGGACTCATTCAACAATAGGGCGGAATCAGGGACAACCCGTACAGGGGCACTGTTACAGAGGCCCAGATTCGCTTTGCTTTGATCATCCCGTACGGACGAGTAGGACGCCTGCCTGAAGACCATTCGCATTATCGGCCCGATGAGGCGACCAGGCTGCTTAGGTATTCCTGGGCTATTAACTATCAAGGGAACGCTTTGGCGCGCTGCAACCTTAGCCGCCCCGACCCACAGACTTGGGTATGCTGTCCGCTGAACTTTAGAGTAGTCCGGTAACGGCGTCCTTCGGCCATGAATGATATTACCCCCACCGATTACTACCGCATCAATCTTGGGGCTTTCCTTCTCGAACTGCTTATAGCTAATACTACGAGGAACGTCGCGGTATGCCTGACCTCCAACCGGGGAAACATGAATGAAGCCCGAGAAGAGATGGCCGAGCTGCTGCTCAACGATTAGCGGAAACAGAGAATCGCCGTAGTTCTTGACGTCGAATGTTCCGAAATTTGCGAGAATCATTTTTCCGACTCCTGTATACCTTTTGCACGTTATAGCGATGCTGACAGGGTCAGCGAGACCCGATTGCTGATTGACTGGACTTAAGATGCTGCGAGATCTGGAGGGGTTCGACGTACGTATTTACGAAGCTCGTGTGGATTATCTGCGTTATTCGATAACAATCCGTAAATCCTTCTCAAGCCTTCGAGTTCGGCCGGAGTCTGGGCCGACTGTGTCGATCGGCGATGTGCGAGTGCTCCAATTGAGGGGGCCTGAGTTGGCAGAACCACTTAGTATGCTCCGCTGCTGCCAACGACGGCTTTTACCGTCTTTGCAATTATCAGGAGATCCCCCACCATTGACCAGTTTTCAACGTATGAAAGATCTAGGCGCACAGTCTCTTCCCATGAAAGGTCAGATCGCCCACTTACTTGCCAGAGGCCAGTGATGCCAGGCTTCACCAGCAGCCTGCGTCGAACTTCGCCATCGTAGGTCTCTACCTCGCGGCGCAACGGCGGTCGGGGTCCTACCACGCTCATTTCACGGCGGAGGACGTTCAAGAACTGTGGTAGTTCGTCGATGCTGAACTTCCGCATAAACCTACCGACCTTGGTAACCCGCGGGTCTTCGCGCATCTTGAACAGCACACCGCCGGAGCTATCGTTCTGGGCAAGCAGAGTATTAACCTGCTTGTCGGCGTGCTGGATCATGCTGCGGAACTTGATCATCGGGAACGGCTTACCGTCAATACCCATACGTTCGGACTTGTAGAACACCGGGCCACGGCTCGTCGCTTTCACCGCAATGGCCGTTGCTAGCAAGATCGGCGAGATCAGCACGAGGACGACTGTCGCAAAGATGAAGTCAAAGGCAGTCTTACTGAACCGTGTGGCGCCGTTGTACTGAGGTTTTTCCACGTGGATCAAGGGGAAGCCAGCGACTGGGCGCATGACCAACCGAGGGCCGGCAACATCGACTACACCGGGGGCGACCACGAGGTCAACATTTTTCTTCTCGAGATCCCACACCATCTTGCGGATGCCCTTGGTGCCAAGATGCTCGGTGGCAGTCACAGCGACGGTGTCCGCGCCGGAGGCCTCGATCGCTTCGACAACACTATGCTCGTCTCCGAGCACCGGAATCTCGTAACCGTCGACGATGGCTGCATCGCGCTTGGGTTCGAAGCCTGGTAGGCACATGCCGACCACGCTGTAGCCGGAAGCCGGTGATCGCTCGAACTGCTTGGCCATCGAGACCGCGGCCGTGCGGCTACCGACGATGAGAACAGCCGTCTGATACTTGCCTTTGCTGCGCTTGGCTGCGACTCCCTTGCGCCAAACCCAGCGACTGACTAGTAGACCCAGGAGGCCGACCGGCAACGCGATGGCAAGATAGAGGCGGGCGATGTCGATCTTGAAGAGGAGAGACAGAATCGCGATGACACCGAAGAGACGGAAGGTAGCCGAGACGATCCGGCGGTACTCTTCGGCGCCGTTGCCGATCACTCTCGTCGAACGGGTTCGGAAGATGGCAAGGAACGCAATCCAGAGTCCGGCGACAGCAACTGAGACTCCTGTGTAGCTCAGCATCGCAGTGTTCTCGGTCCGGAGCTCGCCGAACCGGATCAGTTGAGCCAGAGCAACGGCAGCAATGACCACCATGATGTCGGTAACTCGGAGCCTGTCAATGTACTGGTGTTCCCACACCCGGCGAGAAGTCAACCGGCGCTCCCGCCACGCCTGTTTGCCCGGCGATACTGTATGCGAAGTCTGCCGCACTGATCCCAGCGTTGCCACCGACTTCCCCTCCTAACGGTACTTCGACAGCCTTGGGGACGACTGTCAATGATTGCCTGCGAACCCCGACGATTCATATCCACATTGGCATGAAGGCACTTACTGCAGCCCGACTGCTCGAGCATTCAAATTTTCGCACGTTGTCCGAAATCCGACTCACCAAGTGAGTCACATCACAGTTTAATTACGTGACCTAATCGGTTTACCACACCGGCCATGCTGACCGTGAGCATAGCGTGTACAGAAATCGGCCCACACTACTCATCGAACGAGCCCGAGGTCCTGTTACAGCCATACGTAAAATCCGCCTCGTCCAGCAATCTTGCAGCGTGACAAGCATTTTCCTGAAAGAGGCTACAGAGAGACATGACCGTCGGAACCCTCCAGAACGCTACAAAACGAGCGGACAACCGCGGTCGCCCGCGATAAGTTTTCGTAACAGGAAACATTGTTACAGCGACTGTATGTCAGATTTAACGGTCATTCTGACGGTTTCCATGAGGTCGAAAACAGTCTTGACGCCGATTCATACGATTGAATGACGCAAGTTCTTTTGTCACCTGCTACGTATTGTTGCGACTGTTAAATCGCTATAAACAATGCCAGCTTTGCTTTACGGACGCCCAAGCCCGCGGTAGGTCCATCCAGCGTCGCGCCACTGCACCGGGTCGAGGCAGTTTCGGCCGTCGATCAAGGTTTTCACCCGAACCACGCTTTCGAGATCCTTGGGTGTCAACGCCTTGAACTCTTTCCATTCCGTCAACACCAGCACCACGTCTGCGCCTTCGCACGCTTCGAGCGCTGAGGTGCTGTACCCGAGTGTTGGGAACAACGCCCGTGAATTATCCATTGCCTTCGGGTCGTACACATTGACCGCTGCACCCTGCAGCTGGATCTGACCAGCCACATTGAGGGCAGGCGAATCACGCACGTCGTCCGAGTCAGGCTTGAAAGCAGCCCCGAGCACCGCGACCCTCGCCCCCAGCAGTGATCCGCAGGCTTCTCTGGCCAACTCCACCATGCGGGTGCGTCGCCGCATATTGATGTTGTCGACCTCGCGAAGGAACGTCAACGCCTGGTCAGCGCCTAGCTCACCGGCTCTGGCCATGAAAGCGCGAATGTCCTTGGGGAGACAACCACCGCCGAAACCGATACCGGCGTTGAGGAACTTACGGCCGATTCGATCGTCATGACCGATGGCATCGGCCAGCACTGTCACATCGGCACCTGCGGCTTCGCAGACCTCGGCGATCGCGTTGATGAACGAGATCTTGGTAGCAAGGAAGGCGTTGGCCGAGGCCTTGACCAGCTCGGCCGTCGCCAGATCGGTGACAAGGAAGGGAATCTGCTCTTCGAGCAGCTGCGCGTACACCTCGCGCGCCAATTCCTCAGCGCGGCCGGGCCGCGCCTTGTCCACACCCAGTACCAAGCGATCCGGATGCAGGGTGTCCTTGACGGCGTAGCCCTCACGGAGGAACTCCGGGTTCCACGCCACCTCGACCTCATCACCGGCCGGCGCGAGCTCCCGGGCCCGTGTCGCGAGCCGGGCAGCGGTGCCGACCGGGACTGTCGACTTGCCGAAGATGACCGCAGGCTTGGTGAGCAGGGGTGCGAGCTGCTCGATGACCGCATCCACATAGATCATGTCGGCAGCGAACTCGCCCTTCTTCTGCGGAGTGCCAACGCCGAGGAAGTGGACTTCGGCGAACTCGGCTGCCTCTTCATAGGAAGAAGTGAACTTCAGACGGCCCGCCGCGATGTTGCGCTGGAGGACCTCTTCGAGCCCAGGCTCATAGAACGGCACCTCGCCTGCCTCGAGCTTGGCGAGCTTGGCTGGATCGACGTCGACGCCAAGGACCTCATGCCCCAACTCCGCCATACACGCCGCATGGGTCGCGCCGAGGTAGCCGGTTCCGAACACGGTAATTCGCATGGGGCAGTCTTCCTATTTCAGAGGCCGAATGTGAATCGCGAGCAGTGTGAACGCGAAGTCGAGCGCATAACGTCGATGACTAGTCATTGCTCTCGCACATCCTAAGGGGCAACTATGACAAAATGCGCGCCGGAACAACCACCGCCAATTAGGCGGGCACGACGCAACCGACACGGCGTGTTACCGCGAGATCACCAGCGGGGCAACGGGACAGAATCGACGACGCAACCGGGTATCTCAAAGGTTTCCACTGTCGTTCAGTTGAATGAATTCGTTTCTTAATTTTATCTTCAGTAATTTTCTGTAATGCATGTCACATGCTCGCGTCTCGTTTCTCGGCTTTTGTACCAGGCTTCGCGATCGGCCCACCGAGGACTCTTCGCAGAGACTCGCCCAGCCACGCGACACTTACAGCTTCAACCCAGAGGCCCATCGGTGCTGAAAGCAAGTAAATAGCTTGGTTTTCTCAACAAGGCCAGAAAAAGGGAATTCAGCCGAATGCGAGTCCCGGAACAAAAATTCCCCACAAAACCCGTTTAGCTTCGTTGAAACAAGCCTGTGAACCGATCACATTCCGCGATTATTCAGAAAATGTATGCCTAGTGTATGAAACGTCTACACACGGATTCACGAGGAAATCCCTGACGCGCCCAGCGCGTAGTCCGACGCCATTTTTCTATCTGGCGTTCATCGGACTACACCAGATTCGGCCCATGCCTGCATCTCAACGGTGCGGGCAACAACGCTTTGCAACGGATCGTCAAGGCGAAGATCGACGCGCTCGGATGGTTCCCGACACTGTCCGGCTCACTGCCGCAGGACGACTTCAACCGGACCGGTCCTGCCCCCGTCGCAACCAGTGTCGGCACGAAAGTATGGGTCCAGCCTGGGTCGTCGTGGATCATCAATGGCAACCAGCTTTCCGCTGAGAACATCACCGGGACCGCTGTCATCTACTGCGAAACGGGACTGTCCGACCTCACCGTGGAAGCGGACCTCGCGGCAATCGGCGCGGGCGCAGCGAACGCACAAGGCGGTTTGGCGATCCGCGTCTCCGACCTGAACAACTTCTGGTGGCTCTCGACCCGCCGCACCTCGACCGGGCAGGGATACCACTTCTTCAAGTATCAGGCGGGTGTGGCGATTGCCATGGGGACATCTCTTGCTGAGGCGGTCACGGCACCGAAGCGGCCCAAGATCTTCGCGGATGGCCCTGTGCTCATCGGTTATGTTGCCGGCGTGGAAGTGGCACGCGTAACCGACGCAAGCTTCAACCAGTCAGCTACTGGCGCTGGCTTTATGGGCGCGGCTGCTGGAGTTGGCCACCGTTGGGACAACTTCGCCACTACTGCCTGACTCGTGACGCTTCTCGGCGAGCCCGAGGCCGAGGAGCGTCATCGCGAAGTACGAAACGGGCAGCATGTCGATGGAGGAAACCGTCAGCCCCATACCCAGGACAACGAGCAGTGAGACCACGCCGAGGCGACCCTGCTCCGACGTCCATTGAACGCGGCGGAACACGACCACGACCAGACCGGCCAGCAGGAATAGTCCGATCAACCCGCCCTCGACAGCAAACTTCAAAATCATGTTGTGTGGTGTGACGTGCACCCCGCCGATAAACGCATCACCCATCGTGTCGCCCGCAGAGCCAGCGCCCCACCCGTAGAACATGGAGTCGGCGAAGTTCTGATACGCGTCCTGCCACGTCGGGATGCGATTGAGGAACCGGCTGTCCGACGAGAAGTCGGTGATCGACCCTGCAGTTTCGAGGATCTCGTCATCACCCACCGATACGAGCGCGGCGTAGCCAATTATCCCCAGGAGCGCGACCCAGGCGAAGCGCCGTGAAGCTACGGCCAGCTTTCCGGATAGGAGGACCGCGGCAACGATCATGATCGCGAGGGCGACGTAAGCGCTGCGCACGAAGGTGAAATACATGCACACCAAACCCAGTGCACCAACGAACATTGCAGACTTCCGATGCACGTTCCATCGGACGAGAGCCCAACCGACCAACAGCAGCCCAGCGGCAGCGGCGTGGAACGGCCCAGCGTAGATGCCTTGCAAGCGATCGTTACCGTCGTAGACCGCGGTGTACCGGCCAGCTGCGCGCAGGATGGAGCTGGAGATTCCGGGGAACACGAAATGAGCCAGGATCGAAACCGAGACTGCGGCGGCAGTGAACTTGACTATCAGCAGCTCCAGCTTTGGAATCCACGCGGGCCGCATCGCCAGGCCGAGCACGAGGCCGGCGAACGCGAGTACGGACTTGCGAAACCCAAGAAGGCCGGTCTCGAAGTCCTGCACGTTTGGGTGGAACATCAGCAGCGCCCAAAATCCAATGAGGGCGAAAGTCCATGCGACGACCACGCCGCCGCGCCGCAGTGCGGCGGGGGTGCATATCCATTCAAGGAACGCACCGGCGAGTGCGGCGATCTGAATGATGAGACCGAAGTTCGTACCAACTAGTGATCCAAAGGTGAACGCGCCCACGAATAGGACGATGCGCCGGGGGAGGGCATCGTCTTTCCGTGGAATGACCGACCACGCGAGCAGCGCGGCAAGGGTGATCATGAAAATCGCACCACGTGTGCTGTTTAGCAGTTCGAGAGTCTGACTACCCACAAGGGCTCCTAGCTGGTAATGGGGTCCTACATGGGTGAATCTTCTTGGTCCTCGATAGCGTGCTCGGTGGTGCAGAAGCAGTAACCGTCATAGCGGTAGCCGTGAAACGGCTGGACCACTACGGTGCAGCGTTTGAGGTTCGGCGCGCCTTCGCCCTACTGGCACTGATGCGCCCGGTCGATCGGGATGCCATAGAAGGCGTCGGCCGAGACCCCGATGAGGCGGTTGATCACTGCCCCGATTTTGTCCCACATCCGGATCATCATGCCGCACCTGGTGTTTTGCCGCAGATCCCGTTTCGGGCGCTTGTTCGGGCATATTGCCCACACGGAATTGCGTCCAACGAAGCGGGGCATAAATCCAAGAGTGCTCGATCTGGACTGATACCTCAGAAACGATTGAGTGCGTTTACGACGCCGCTGCTGTGACACTCCACCACCGCACCGTCCGATCCGACACCGAAAGGACTGACCCGTATTAGCTTGATCACGAATTGTGGGACTGCCGGACTCAGATTGATCACCTGCGGCGGTGCATTCGACAATGGGGCCGGCAGTTACGACGACAACATCGTCGTCTACGCCGCACTCACCTAGCCTCGATCTTTCTTCGTGCTGTCGTGGTGACCTGATCGGATCGAGATTGTCGTTTGCGGCCGAGTGCACGTCGATCGGGCGCGATGTGTCGGCCGATGTCGATCGGTTGAACGCTCGGTTCCACCGCCCGAGAGGTTTACTTCCATGTTGATGGGATGGTGGTCCGGGTCAGGCGGGTGCGCGTAACGCCGCCAATCGTGTCAGGGCGGAAACGATCGCATCGGACCAGGACGCGTTCTTCGACAGTTTCAGTCTGATGCGACGGGCATGGGACGAGATGCGGCCAGCGATCGAAAAGATCCGTAGACGAATACGTTTGGGCTCCCAGCGCAGGGCATCGTGATCGGGGAAGCCGAGCATCTGTGTCCATGCGGTGAGTTCGAGAGCGAGTTCGACGAGTGCGAGCCAAATACGGTTCTGGTCGAAACCGTGCAATGGAAAGTTACTGAGCCCGGTGTCCTTGGCGGTGCGGATACGGTCCTCGCATCGCGCGCGGCGCCGGTGCCGTAGTTCGAGGTCCTGGACTTGACCACCGACGGTGTTGGTGGCAAAAGCGGTCAACCGCAGACCGTCGCTGTCGGTGAACCGCAGTTGGGCACCTGGATGTGGCCTTTCCTTCCGGATGATCACCCGCATCCCCGGCGGCCACGCGGTGACATCAATGATTCCGGTGGCGTCGATGACCCATGCGCCGTCTCGGACCTTCTCCTCCGAGTCAACGGCGACAGACCATGCATTCTCCGGAACAGCAGCGAGAGCGTGGACCATGGCGTCGGTGAGCGCGAAGCCGATCGAATACGACACCCGCTGCCTGTGCAGCCAGGTAAGGAATGCGTGGCTCGCCCCAGCGCCGTCTGTCCGTACCAACACTTTCCTCCCAGGTCGCTGTCCGGTAGTGAACGGCAACTGCGCCAATGCTTTCCGAGTGACCTCGATGTGGTCGACGGCGGTGTTCGAGCCTGCGTTTCCTGGACGTAGAAGCGCTGCGACGGGTTCGCCGGTACCGGACTTGCCGTGGTCGACGAAGGCCAGCAGTGGGTGGAATCCGAATCCGCGTTTGTAGGTCGGTGCCGCTTTCTCCTTCTCCGAATGGGCGGTGACCAGGGTGGCATCGAGGTCGATGACGATCGGGTTCTGCGCAGAAATGTCGTGATCAGGCGCGTGATGGCCGGCGTGTGCCCACGCAGCAGCGCGAGCCTGTGCGCGGGCGTTGTCGATCGCTGCGAGTACACGCGGAGCATCGCAGGCCAGGACGGAGACCAGTCGGGACACCGTCGGATCCGAAGGCACCTGCCCGAAGACGCCCGCGTGTTCTCGCAGGGTAGCGATGTCGGCGAGGCAGTCGCCGCCGAGTGCCAGTGACACTGCCAGATCGACGACAATCTTGCCGGGGTCGAAGCGCGCCAACGGTTTACGCCATGGTGCGAGCTGCTCGGACAGGGCTGCGGTGAGTCCTGTGACCTCGGCGGTGCGCAGGACGGTGACGGCACCTGCGTGCGACACGATCCCGTTTCCGGTCGCATCGACGGATAGGGCGGGGTAGGGCGACGTAGACTTACTCACCGGAATGGTGCCTCTCGAACTCGCTGGATTGTTACCTTCGCAAGTTCAATCTTCCCAGTTCAGGGCACCATTCCTCTGAACTGACACTCGGTCGAGCTCAATTCGCGTGAAAGCCCGAGG
>NZ_MKKX01000014.1 GCF_002091985.1 Rhodococcus sp. 1163 | reverse complement strand
TGTGTGTGTTGTTTGAGAATTGCACAGTGGACGCGAGCATCTTTGTTGTAAGTAATGAAGAGCGTACGGTGGATGCCTTGGCACCAGGAGCCGATGAAGGACGTAGGAGGCTGCGATAAGCCTCGGGGAGCTGTCAACCGAGCTGTGATCCGAGGGTGTCCGAATGGGGAAACCCAGCACGAGTGATGTCGTGTTACCTGCACCTGAATATATAGGGTGTGTGGAGGGAACGTGGGGAAGTGAAACATCTCAGTACCCACAGGAAGAGAAAACAATTGTGATTCCGTGAGTAGTGGCGAGCGAAAGCGGATGAGGCCAAACTTTGTGCGTGTGATACCCGGCAGGGGTTGCGTATGGAGGGTTGTGGGGTTTACTTTGTCGATTCTGCCGGATCGGCCGACAGTAAGAAATCATGGTGTTAGTCGAAGTGGTCTGGAACGGCCTGTCGTAGAGGGTGAGAATCCCGTAGACGAAAATACTGTGACTGTCGTAGTGAATACCCAAGTAGCAGCGGGCCCGTGAAATCTGCTGTGAATCTGTCGGGACCACCCGATAAGCCTGAATACTCCCTGGTGACCGATAGCGGACTAGTACCGTGAGGGAAAGGTGAAAAGTACCCCGGGAGGGGAGTGAAATAGTACCTGAAACCGTGCGCTTACAATCCGTCAGAGCTGGTGAACAGTTTGTTCTGTTGCTGGTGATGGCGTGCCTTTTGAAGAATGAGCCTGCGAGTTAGTGGCATGTCGCGAGGTTAACCCGTGTGGGGTAGCCGTAGCGAAAGCGAGTCCGAATAGGGCGTATCACCGTGAGGTGTGTAGTGGCGTGCTCTAGACCCGAAGCGGAGTGATCTACCCATGGCCAGGTTGAAGCGACGGTAAGACGTCGTGGAGGACCGAACCCACTTAGGTTGAAAACTGAGGGGATGAGTTGTGGGTAGGGGTGAAAGGCCAATCAAACTCCGTGATAGCTGGTTCTCCCCGAAATGCATTTAGGTGCAGCGTCACGTGTTTCTCATCGGAGGTAGAGCTACTGGATGGTCTAGGGGGCTTACCGGCTTACCGAAATCAGCCAAACTCCGAATGCCGATGAGTGAGAGCGTGGCAGTGAGACTGCGGGCGATAAGGTTCGTAGTCGAGAGGGAAACAGCCCAGATCGCCAGCTAAGGTCCCTAAGCGTGTACTAAGTGGAAAAGGATGTGGGGTCGCGAAGACAACCAGGAGGTTGGCTTAGAAGCAGCCACCCTTGAAAGAGTGCGTAATAGCTCACTGGTCAAGTGATCCTGCGCCGACAATGTAGCGGGGCTCAAGTACACCACCGAAGCTGCGGCACTCATACAATAGCCCGCATGTTCCTTACGAGGAGTGTGCCAGGTGTGTGGGTGGGTAGGGGAGCGTCGTGCAGCCATGGAAGCATCGGAGTGATCCAGGTGTGGAGGCTGTGCGAGTGAGAATGCAGGCATGAGTAGCGAAAGACGAGTGAGAAACTCGTCCGCCGAATGACCAAGGGTTCCTGGGCCAGGTTAATCCGCCCAGGGTGAGTCGGGACCTAAGACGAGGCCGACAGGCGTAGCCGATGGACAACGGGTTGATATTCCCGTACCCGTGTGAACGCGCCCATGGTGAATCAGTGATACTAACTGCCCTGAATCCACGTTACTGATCTCTTTCGAGAGTGAGGGGTGTGGTGGATGCGCAGGACCTGATCTGGTAGTAGCCAAGCGATGGGGTGACGCAGGAAGGTAGCTGGGCCAGTCAGTGGTAATACTGGTGTAAGCCTGTAGGGCGAACGGTAGGCAAATCCGCCGTTCATGATGCCTGAGAGGTGATGCGTAGCCGATTGAGGCGAATTCAGTGATCCTATGCTGCCGAGAAAAGCCTCTAGCGAGCTTTCACACGGCCCGTACCCCAAACCGACACAGGTGGTCAGGTAGAGAATACTAAGGCGATCGAGATAACTATGGTTAAGGAACTCGGCAAAATGCCCCCGTAACTTCGGGAGAAGGGGGACCCTGTCTGGTGATGAACTTTTCGTTCTGAGCTGGGTGGGGTCGCAGAGACCAGTGAGAAGCGACTGTTTACTAAAAACACAGGTCCGTGCGAAGTCGTAAGACGATGTATACGGACTGACGCCTGCCCGGTGCTGGAAGGTTAAGAGGACCGGTTAGTCACTTCGGTGGCGAAGCTGAGAATTTAAGCCCCAGTAAACGGCGGTGGTAACTATAACCATCCTAAGGTAGCGAAATTCCTTGTCGGGTAAGTTCCGACCTGCACGAATGGCGTAACGACTTCTCAGCTGTCTCAACCATAGACTCGGCGAAATTGCATTACGAGTAAAGATGCTCGTTACGCGCGGCAGGACGAAAAGACCCCGGGACCTTCACTATAGCTTGGTATTGGTGTTCGGTTCGGTTTGTGTAGGATAGGTGGGAGACTGTGAAGCGGTGACGCCAGTTACTGTGGAGTCGTTGTTGAAATACCACTCTGATCGTATTGGATACCTTAACCTCGGACCATGATCTGGTTCAGGGACAGTGCCTGGTGGGTAGTTTAACTGGGGCGGTTGCCTCCTAAAATGTAACGGAGGCGCCCAAAGGTTCCCTCAGCCTGGTTGGCAATCAGGTGTCGAGTGCAAGTGCACAAGGGAGCTTGACTGTGAGACTGACACGTCGAGCAGGGACGAAAGTCGGGACTAGTGATCCGGCACCGGCATGTGGAAGCGGTGTCGCTCAACGGATAAAAGGTACCCCGGGGATAACAGGCTGATCTTCCCCAAGAGTCCATATCGACGGGATGGTTTGGCACCTCGATGTCGGCTCGTCGCATCCTGGGGCTGGAGTAGGTCCCAAGGGTTGGGCTGTTCGCCCATTAAAGCGGCACGCGAGCTGGGTTTAGAACGTCGTGAGACAGTTCGGTCTCTATCCGCCGCGCGCGTAAGAAACTTGAGGAAGGCTGTCCCTAGTACGAGAGGACCGGGACGGACGAACCTCTGGTGTGCCAGTTGTTCCACCAGGAGCACCGCTGGTTAGCTACGTTCGGAAGGGATAACCGCTGAAAGCATCTAAGCGGGAAGCCTGTTCCAAGATGAGGTTTCTCACCCCCTCGAGGGGGTAAGGCCCCCGGCAGACCACCGGGTTGATAGGCCAGAACTGGAAGTCGGGTAACCGATGTAGGTGACTGGTACTAATAGGCCGAGGACTTACCACAAAGAAGCTACGCGTCCACTGTGCAATATCTGAAACAGCACACGTTTCAGTATTACAAAATTGAATGAGCCAACTTCATTCACCGTTATGTGTGAATGGTTCGTTGTGTTCCGTGTGTAACTGTTTCATAGAGTTACGGCGGCCATAGCGGAGGGGAAACGCCCGGTCCCATTCCGAACCCGGAAGCTAAGCCCTCCAGCGCCGATGGTACTGCACTCGACAGGGTGTGGGAGAGTAGGACACCGCCGAACACAGTTTATGATCAAGGGGACCCACCCACGGTGGGTCCCCTTTTTCTGTTTTCACAACTACATCTGATTTCATGATGCAACGCGTACGACCGAGAGGAACCGCTGTGCCGGAAGACAGCAACGACCGCCGCTCGCAAGGACAGCCCCGCAATGGCGGATCCCAAGGCGCCGGACGATCCGATAACAGCGGACGGCCGGCGAGCGGACGCAACGACAATCGTCGAAACGATGGCCCCCCGCGTCGTCGCGGAGGAGAAGGCGGATTCACCGCTGACCGCCGTTCCGGTGGCGGCTCTACCGACCGTCGTCCGCCTCGACCCGAAGAACCGGACCTACCTGACGAGGTCGAGGCTGGACAGTTGGAGCCGGCAGTTCGTCGCGATCTCCTCAGCTTGGACAAGAGCAACGCAACTGCTGTCGCACGGCACCTTGTGATGGCGAGTCGCCTCGTAGACGACGATCCTCAACTTGCACTTTTGCACGCCCGCGCGGCTCGCCAGCGTGCCGGTCGCGTAGCGGTAGTGCGCGAAACAGCAGGTCTGACCGCTTATCACGCCGGTGAATGGGCCGAGGCCCTTTCGGAGCTGCGCGCTGCTCGGAGAATGGCTGGCGGGCCAGGCCATGTGGCCGTCATGGCAGATTGTGAACGTGGTCTCGGAAGGCCCGAACGCGCTATCGAACTCGGTCGCAGTGATGAGGCACGTCAGTTGACGGGTGACGAAGCGTCGGAGCTTCGGATCGTCGTGGCCGGTGCACGGATGGATTTGAGTCAGTTCGACCAGGCTGTCGTTACTCTGCAGACTCCGGACCTCGATGCTTCTAGATCGGGAACTGCAGCAGCTCGCCTGTTTTACGTCTACGCCGATGCGCTTGTTGCGGCAGGTCGTGTTGCCGAGGGTGTCACGTGGTTCCTGAATTCGGCGGCCGCCGACGTCGAGGGCGACACCGATGCAGAAGAGCGGGTGGCCGAGTTGTCCGGCGATGGGCAGTGAGGACCCTTCGACAAGATCACGACGTTCTTCTGCTCGATCTCGATGGCACCGTTTACCAAGGTAAGCACCCCATCGTGGGAGCTGTCGAGGCCCTCGGTCGAGGGACGGAGAAGCAGTTCTTCGTCACCAACAACGCGAGCCGCTCACCGTCCGACGTCGCTGTTCATCTCCGTGAATTGGGCTTCGAGACCTCTGAGAATTTCGTGGTGACCAGTGCGCAAGTGGCGGCCAGAATGTTGGCCGACCGAGTCGAGTCCGGTTCTTCGGTCGTCGTCGTCGGGACGGCTGCCCTCGAAGCAGAGATCACACAGGTTGGTCTGGTACCAGTTCGAACTGCTGATGCCTCGGTACGTGCTGTCGTCCAGGGGCACAGCGTGACGACCGATTGGTCCAGCTTGGCCGAAGCGACCTTCGCCATACGCGCGGGCGCCCTGTGGGTGGCTACGAACGTCGATGCGACGCTGCCCACCGAGCGGGGGTTGGCGCCGGGGAACGGATCGATGGTCGCCGCAGTTCGCTGGGCGACAGGTGTCGAGCCTCTGGTTGCAGGTAAGCCTGCTGCCCCGATAATGCACGATGCGATTCGTTTGAGCTCCGCGGAGCGTCCCCTGGTGGTGGGGGATCGTCTCGATACCGACATCGCTGGTGCCAATGCGGCGGATATACCGTCGTTGCTCGTGCTGACCGGGGTCAGTACTGCCCTGGACGCTATTCGTGCGGTTCCGTCGGAGCGTCCGACACACATCGGATTCGACCTCGAAGCTCTCAACCGGCCGCCGGCCGAATCCGCGGTCGGGCCCAAGCCAGGCTGGTCGGTACACGTCGAACATGGGGTTCTGACGGTGACTCACGACGGCACATCCGAAGTGGATCCGCTGGACGGTCTTCTTGCCGTCGCGCACGCTGTGTGGGGATCGCCGAGTGAGGTAACGACGGACTGGGACACGATCTCGGTCGTCGGTCACGGGGTGGACAGCCTTCGAGAGCGACTGGCTGCCTGATCCTTCGTTCTCGATGCGGGCGGGCGGGTGTCGGGGCGATCCGATAGCGTTGACGACGATGAGCGCGTCGATTCCACTCCCAGGGCAACACCGTCAGCACGACGGTCGAGCCGATATGCCCGCAGTCGATCCGAGCGTCGTCGAAGCGGAGGTCGACGAGTTGTTGGCTCGACTACCCTCGACGGACGCTATATCCGGTGATTTGAATACGCATGCGCAGATTCTGGACCACGCACACGAAGTTCTGGTTCAGGCACTGTCTGCAGTGGACAAGAGCTGACGTGGCGCGGCGCGCACGCGTCGACGCCGAACTCGTACGTCGAGGATTGGCTCGCTCACGTGAACATGCAGTCGACCTCATCGAGGCCGGTCGGGTCAAGATTGCCGGCACCGTAGCCACCAAACCGGCAACGGCAATCGAGCCGGGCACACCATTGCTCGTCACCGTCGAGGACAACGAAACGAATTGGGCCTCGCGTGGTGCCCACAAGTTGTTGGGTGCGCTCGAGGTGTTCGAACAGTCAGGATTCTCCGTCGCAGGAAAACGCTGTCTCGACGCCGGGGCATCCACGGGTGGCTTCACCGATGTCCTGTTGAGTCGAGGTGCGCGTGAGGTCGTCGCGGTGGACGTCGGATACGGCCAGCTCGTGTGGCGGTTGCAGTCCGACGAACGTGTCCATGTAGTCGATCGAACCAACGTACGTTCCATCGACTCAGAGACGATCGGTGGTGCGGTGGAGGTCATCGTGGCCGACCTGTCGTTCATTTCGCTCAAGCTCGTTTTACCGGCGTTCGTCGCCTGCGCCGGCCCGGAAACCGACCTCGCGTTGATGGTCAAGCCTCAGTTCGAAGTCGGTAAGGACCGTGTCGGATCGGGAGGGGTCGTTCGTGATCCTGCACTGCGGGCCGAGACCGTCGTCGATGTCGCCGAAGCGGCGGCTGCGCTGGGTCTCCGCCTGCAAGGAGTGACGGCAAGTCCGCTTCCGGGGCCGTCGGGCAACGTCGAGTATTTTTTGTGGTTACGATCGCAGTCTGTCGTGCACCCGGGCGAGTCTGTGCGCGACGACACTGCAGCGCTGGTGCAGCGCGCAGTCGAAGAAGGGCCACAGTGACAGTGCGAAGCGCCGCCAGGGGACACTGGCACGGGCCCACGACAACAGAGGGACCACGGTGACGACGCCAGATCCGACAGTGCAGCCTGCGCCGGTTCGCGAGGTATTGCTGGTTGCCCACCCGGGCAGGCCCGATATCGCCGAGACCGCGCTTCGAGTCGCGAAGGTGTTCGGCGAAGCTGGTATCAGATTGCGGGTGCTCGTCGATGAGGTGCATTCGACGCGCATCGAGGCTTCCGGGGTACGTGAAGCCGAGGTTGCATTGGTGGAGGAGTTCGAGCTACAGGTAGTCGAGTTCGGCCCCGATGCTGCACTGGGTTGTGAATTGGTGCTGGTGCTTGGAGGCGACGGTACGTTTCTCCGTGCGGCCGAACTCGCTCGTGCGGCGTCCATCGCCGTACTCGGGATCAACCTCGGGCGTATCGGTTTTCTCGCCGAGGCAGAGGCGGACCATCTAGAGGACGCGCTGGCTCGCGTCGTGAGCGGTGACTATCGAATCGAGAATCGGATGACTCTCGATATAAACATTCGCGTCGGCGATCAGGTCGTCGAACGAGGATGGGCACTGAACGAAGCGAGCATCGAAAACGGTTCGCGGCTCGGTGTCCTCGAGGTGGTACTCGAGGTCGACGACCGTCCGGTATCGGCGTTCGGCTGTGACGGCGTACTGATCTCCACTCCGACAGGTTCCACTGCGTACGCATTTTCGGCAGGCGGGCCAGTTGTGTGGCCGGAACTGGAAGCAATTCTTGTGGTCCCCAGCAATGCACATGCGTTGTTTGCGCGGCCGTTGGTGACCAGTCCCAATTCCTTCATTGCCGTCGAGACGGACGTCGGCGGTCATGAAGCGCTGGTCTTCTGTGACGGCAGACGAACTCTGACGCTGCCGGCGGGTGGACGCGTCGAGGTGATCCGGGGCGCCGAGCCGATCAAATGGGTTCGACTCGATTCGGCACCTTTCGCGGATCGAATGGTTACGAAGTTTGCCTTGCCCGTCAAGGGATGGCGGGGGAGGGCGAGGTAGAGAATGCTCGAAGAGATTCGAATCGACAGTCTCGGTGTCATTTCTGCCGCAAGTGCACAATTCCATGAAGGACTGACCGTGCTCACCGGCGAAACGGGTGCCGGTAAGACGATGGTTGTCACCAGTTTGCATCTGTTGTCCGGCGCACGTGCTGATGCCGGGCGGGTGCGGATCGGTGCCGATCGGGCAGTCGTAGAAGGTCGGTTCAGTACCGAAACCGCCTCGGCGCAGGTTGTCGACGAGGTCGAGAAGGTCCTCGAGTCGGCTGGTGCTCAGCGCGACGAGGACCACTCGATCATCGCGTTGCGCACTGTGAACGCAGACGGCAGATCGCGTGCGCACCTGGGCGGACGGAGCGTTCCCGCCGCGGTGTTGTCCGGGTTCACCGATCCGTTGCTGACCGTGCACGGTCAGAACGATCAGCTACGGCTTCTGCGTGCCGATCGCCAACTCGAGGCTCTCGACCGTTTTGCGGGCGAGTCCGTCTCCGGTCTGCTCAAGAAGTACCGGTCTGCCCGCACCGCCTGGTTGGCTGCTCGGAACGAATTGATCGACCGGACCGAGCGGAGCCGAGAGCTCGCTCAGGAGGCGGATCGATTGCAGTTCGGCATCCAAGAGATCGACGGCGTGGCGCCGGAGCCACAAGAAGATCTGACCATCGCGGCCGATGTCCGCCGACTCGGCGACCTCGACTCGCTGCGTGAATCTGCCGAAGGCGCGGGTGTCGCGCTGGTCGGTGCTGTCGAGGACACGGGCGGGGCGATGTCGGCTCTCCATCTGCTCGGTGAGGCCCGCACGCAGCTCGAGGGTTCCGACGACGCTGCGTTGACCGATCTGCTTCCCCGGCTGAACGAAGCCATGGCTGTAGTCACCGACATCGGTGCGGATCTCACTGCATATCTGTCGGACTTGCCGTCCGATCCGAGCGCCCTGGAAACATTGCTCAACCGCCAATCCGAGCTCAAAGGGTTGACGCGGAAATACGCCGCCGACGTCGATGGCGTCATCGCATGGGCGAACGACGCACGGGAGCGACTGCTACACATCGACGTCTCCGCCACTACGTTGGCAGATCTGTCGGGACGAGTGGACGAGACAGCTGCCGAGGTGGCCGCAGCCGCAACCAAACTCACCTCGGCACGGAGCAAGGCCGCCGCAAAACTTGCGAAGGCAGTCAGCGTCGAGCTTGCCGGTCTGGCGATGGGTAAGGCGAAGCTGCAACTCGATCTGCGTGCTGCAGTCGCAGGTCCGCAAGACAACGCACCGCTGAACATCGCAGGCAAAGAGCTGCATGCCGGTCAGAATGGTGTGGACGAAGTCGAGTTCAAATTGTCCGCGCACGACGGTGCGCAAGCTCTACCCATCAGCAAGAGCGCATCGGGAGGTGAGCTTTCGCGCGTAATGTTGGCGTTGGAAGTCGTCCTCGCTGGATCGGACAAGGGCGCAACGATGGTCTTCGACGAGGTCGACGCAGGAGTCGGCGGTCGCGCAGCCGTCGAGGTAGGCCGACGGCTCGCAAGGTTGGCTCGCACACACCAGGTGATCGTGGTGACGCACTTGCCGCAGGTTGCAGCTTTCGCCGACACTCATCTCGTGGTGGACAAGGCCGATTCGCGTCGAGGCGCGGCCAACAGTGGAGTCAAATCACTGTCCGCTCCGGAGCGCGTTGTCGAACTGGCCCGAATGCTGGCCGGGTTGGACGACACCGAGACCGGTCGAGCTCATGCCGAAGAATTGTTGGCCACTGCGCGCGCCGAGCGTGCGGACTAGCCGGATGCGACGAGATCGATGAGGTCTCACCTTGCCCGAATTTACTTATTCTTGAGGGCGCAGGGGTTGAATATCGGCTCGAAACCGACCTGATCGCAGCTTCTGGACGTAAGATCAGCTGGTGCGTGTGTGAATCGTGTGGACGGTGTGGTATCTGTTTCGGCGCGCCTCCTTCATGGTGCCCATCGAAGCACCCATCATGGGACTCATGAAGATGCCGGCTCTGTTATCACGAACTCAGGACTCGCTGCCCGGAATAAGTGGTATCGCCCGGGTCGATCGCAACACGTCGAAACTGCTCAAGCGGGTGGGACCGGGGGACATCGTCGTCCTCGACGAACTCGACCTGGATCGACTTACTGCTGACGCCCTGGTTGCTGCGGGCGTCTTGGCGGTAGTCAACGCGTCGCCTTCCATTTCGGGTCGCTACCCGAACCTGGGCCCGGAGGTGATCGTCGCCAACGGAATTACCTTGATCGACTCCACCGGCACCGAGGTGTTCAAAAAGATCAAGGACGGCAGCAAGATTCGCCTGAACGAGGGCGGCGTGTACACCGGTGATCGTCGTCTCGCCAAAGGCGACGAGCAGAGTGAAGCAGAGATTTCCGATCGGATGATCGAGGCAAAGACCGGCTTGGTAGACCATCTCGAAGCGTTCTCCGGCAACACGATCGAGTTCATCCGAACCGAGAGCCCGTTGCTCATCGACGGCGTCGGTGTCCCGGACATCGAGCTCGACTTGCAGGACCGGCACGTCGTCGTGGTAGCAGACGGACCTGGTCATGCCGAAGACCTCAAGGCGCTCAAGCCGTTCATCAAAGAGTATTCGCCGATCATCATCGGTGTCGGCGCAGGCGCCGACACCGCGATGAAGGCTGGGCACAAGCCGGATCTCATCGTCGGCGATCCTGATGACATCAGTGCGCAGACGCTCAAATGCGGTGCAGAAGTGGTGCTTCCGGCTGACTCGGACGGGCATGCGAACGGACTCGAACGCATCCAGGATCTCGGCATCGGAGCCATGACGTTCCCCGCCACTGGTGCGCCTGCCGACTTGGCGTTGTTGCTGGCCGACCATCACGGCGCGTCGCTGATCGTGACCGTCGGAAGCCCTGCCAGCCTCGACGAATTCTTCGATCGTGGCCGGCGAAACACCAACCCGGCGGCGTTCATGACACGGTTGAAGGTCGGTGCCAAGCTCGTCGACTCGAAGGCTGTTGCGACGCTGTACCGCAGTCGCGTATCGGGTGGCGCTGTTGCGTTACTGATTCTCGCCGCGCTGGTTGCTGTCATCGTTGCTTTGGTCGTGTCGAATATGGGCAGTGAAGTCCTGGACTGGACTATCGACGTGTGGAACCGCTTCGCAACGTGGGTTCAGGGGTTGCTGGCGTGATTTCTATGCGCCAACATGCCATTTCGATCGCAGCGATTTTCATCGCGTTGGCTATCGGAGTGGTGCTCGGGTCGGGTTTGTTGTCCAGTGGTCTCGTGTCGGGACTTCGTGACGACAAGACCGACCTCGAGACCGAGGTGAATTCGCTACAAAGTACGAACAATCAGCTCGGCGAGCAGCTCAACTCGGCAGATGGATTCGATGCGGCGGTGTCGGGCCGCGTCGTACGCGACGCGTTGGCGAGTCGCAGCGTGGTGGTGATAACCACGCCAGACGCGGATCCAGGCGACGTCGACGGGGTTACTCGTTCGATAGAGGCGTCGGGAGCGGCTGTGACGGGCCGGGTGTCGTTGACGGATTCGTTCGTCACCGCAGCGAGCGGTGACGATCTTCGTACTCGACTGACCAATGTCGTGCCTGCCGGTACTCAGTTGCGCACCGGATCTGTCGACCAGGGCAGCATGGCGGGCGACCTGATGGGATCGGTACTGCTGCTCGATGCCCAGACCGCCGAGCCTCAGTCCACCCCGGAGGAACTTGCACTGGCACTCGAAACGCTGCGCAGTGGAGGTTTCATTGCATACGACAACGGTGCAGTGGCCCCCGCCCAGCTGGCGGTCGTCGTGACCGGAGCAGGCGATGCGGGTGCCGAGGACGGGAACCGCGGTGCGATCGTCGCGCGCTTTACCGGCGGGCTCGACGCCAGGGGTGCAGGTGTAGTACTGGCCGGCCGTTCCGGAGCAGCAGAGGGCAACGGGCCGGTAGCTGTGGTGCGCGCGGACTCGGCGTTGTCCGCAGCGGTGAGCACGGTGGACAACGTGGACAGGGAAGCCGGCCGAATCACCACGGCGCTGGCATTGCAGGAACAGCTGGATGGAGCCGCGGGCCGATACGGGACCGGCCCGAACTCGACGGCCGTCACCGTCGGTGCACCGGCTCGATGAAATTTCGGTACTGAGAATATGCGCGTCGTTCGCTCTCTGGGCAACATTGGTGTTACCGTGAAGTCCCGTGGGTAGCAGGCCCATGTTCTACGCATTACCTCTCTTGCCAGCTCACTGGTGGGAGCACGCCCTGCAGATACGTCACGGGAGCATCATTGTCACGCCTTCAGTCGCGTTCTGACACAAAGCACATCTTCGTCAGCGGAGGCGTCGCATCGTCTCTTGGCAAGGGCCTCACGGCATCGAGCCTGGGCCAGCTACTGACAGCTCGTGGCCTCCGAGTCACGATGCAGAAGCTCGATCCCTATCTGAACGTGGATCCAGGCACCATGAATCCGTTCCAGCACGGCGAGGTCTTCGTCACCGAGGACGGCGCCGAAACCGATCTGGACGTCGGACACTACGAGCGGTTCCTCGACCGCGATCTGTCTGGATTCGCAAACGTCACCACTGGTCAGGTCTACTCGACGGTCATCGCCAAGGAGCGTCGCGGTGAATACCTGGGCGACACCGTCCAGGTGATTCCGCACATCACCGACGAGATCAAGCGTCGAATCCTCGCCATGAACGGCCCTGATCTGCAGGGCCATCAGCCGGACGTGGTGATTACCGAGATCGGCGGCACCGTCGGCGATATCGAGTCGCAGCCGTTCCTCGAAGCGGCACGTCAGGTCCGTCATGACGTCGGTCGTGAGAACGTCTTCTTCTTGCATGTCTCCCTGGTGCCGTTCCTCGCGCCTTCAGGTGAGCTCAAGACCAAGCCGACTCAGCATTCGGTCGCAGCCCTGCGGAGCATCGGAATCCAACCCGATGCACTCATTCTGCGGTGCGATCGCGACGTTCCGCCTGGCCTGAAGAACAAGATCGCACTGATGTGTGACGTAGATGTCGAAGCCTGTATTTCCACTCCCGACGCACCGTCGATCTACGACATACCAAAGGTTCTGCACAAGGAGGGCCTGGACGCGTATGTCGTGCGCAAGCTCGGGCTGCCGTTCCGCGACGTCGACTGGACGGTGTGGGGCGGACTTCTCGAACGGGTCCACGAGCCACGCGAGACCGTGCGTGTTGCCCTTGTCGGCAAGTACGTTGATCTCCCCGACGCGTACCTCTCGGTCACCGAGGCGGTGCGTGCGGGCGGTTTCGCGCATCGTGCGAAGGTCGAGATCAAGTGGGTTCCGTCCGACGAGTGCGAGAGCCCCGCAGGCGCGCAAGCTGCGCTCGGTGATGTCGACGCAGTGCTGATTCCGGGTGGATTCGGTATTCGTGGCATCGAAGGCAAGCTGGGCGCGGTCCGCTTTGCCCGTACCCGCAAAGTGCCTCTGCTCGGACTGTGCCTCGGTTTGCAGTGCATGGTCATCGAAGCAGCACGCTCGGTCGGACTGACCGACGCCAACTCGGCGGAGTTCGAGCCGGACATCGAGTTCCCTGTCATCTCGACGATGGCCGATCAAGAAGATGCTGTCGCAGGCGAGGCCGACCTCGGTGGAACTATGCGACTGGGCGCGTACCCGGCGACCTTGTTGAAGGGTTCGGTCGTGGCAGGCGCCTACGGGTCGACCGAAGTTTCCGAGCGTCACCGTCACCGCTACGAGGTCAACAACACCTACCGTGACCGCATTTCGAAGAGTGGTCTGGTGTTCAGCGGAACTTCCCCTGACGGGCACCTCATCGAGTTCGTGGAACTTCCGACGTCGATGCATCCGTTCTTCGTCGGCACGCAGGCTCACCCGGAATACAAGAGCAGGCCGACGCGTCCGCACCCGCTTTTCGCGGCACTGATCAACGCGGCGTTGAAGTACAAGGCAGCCGAGCGGCTTCCGGTCGACATTCACGGTGACGATGCCGAGTCCGAAGCGTCGGTGCCGGAAGTGACCGTCGAAAGCAACGGATGAGCGAGCAGGACAGCCGGTTCGAGTTTCGGACTCTCGGTTCGACAACCGTCTACGAGGGGGCGATTCTCGCTTTGCGATTGGATCAGGTCGCGATGCCGGACGGCCGTCAGGCCGAGCGTGAAGTAGTCGAGCACCACGGCGCAGTAGCCGTCGTGGCGCTCGACAGTCAGGGTCGGATCGCGATGATCGAGCAGTACCGGCATCCGATCGGGCGACGTCTGTGGGAATTGCCCGCCGGTCTTCTCGACGAGACCGGTGAGCCGCCCGTCGACGCGGCGAAGCGCGAACTCGCCGAAGAGACAGGGCTTTCCGCCGGCCGCTGGTCGGTACTCGTCGATGTTTTGGCGTCCCCGGGCTTCACCGATGAGTGCGTTCGAGTGTTTCTGGCCGAGGACTTGACCGAGGTCGAGCGGCCCGATGCCCACGACGAAGAGGCCGACATCGTGTTGTCCTACGTGCCGGTTGACGACGCGGTTCGCCGGGCTTTGTCCGGTGAATTCGTGAATGCGAGTGCGGTGGCGGGCATTCTGGCGCTGGCCGCCTCGAGGGTAGCGTCGACAAGCCTGCGCCCCGCCGATGCTCCGTGGCCGGATCTGCCGACTACTTTCGAGCGTCGGAAGAATTCGCACGAGTAGTCGTCGTGCTGAGTGAACAGATTTCGACCTATCTCGATCACCTCGAGGTCGAGCGTGGGTCGGCGAAGAACACTCTGTCCTCGTATCGCCGAGACCTTCGGCGATACGAGGTGTTTCTCAGTGCCCACGGCATCGACGATTTGGCCAAGGTATCCGAATCGGATGTGACCGAATTCGTCTTGTATCTGCGGCGAGGTGGGGACGAGTTCCTACCGTTGGCTGCAAGTTCGGCAGCACGGACGCTCATTGCGGTTCGTGGGTTTCATAAATTCGCGGCCGCGGAGGGCTTCACCATTTCGGACGTGGCCAGTGCCGTCAAGCCGCCGACCCCGAGTCGTCGGCTGCCGAAGTCGCTTCCACTCGACCAAGTGATCGCGATTCTCGAATCGGCCTCCGCCGAGGGTGCGGATGCCCCTCGTGGTTTGCGTGACAAGGCGATCCTCGAGTTGCTGTACTCGACCGGTGCCCGCATTTCCGAAGCGGTAGGTCTCGACGTCGACGATGTGGACACCGACACGCGATCGGTGCTGCTTCACGGCAAAGGTGACAAGCAGCGGCTGGTACCGGTAGGCCGACCCGCTATCGAGGCTGTGGACGCGTACCTTGTTCGAGGGCGGCCCGCTCTGGCGACGAAGTCGACTCCTGCGTTGTTCCTCAACGCTCGTGGTGGTCGGTTGTCGCGGCAGAGTGCCTGGCAGGTGTTACATACGGCAGCCGAGCGTGCAGGCATCGCGACAGCGGTCTCTCCGCACACCCTGAGACACTCCTTCGCAACGCATCTGCTCGACGGCGGGGCAGATGTCCGTGTGGTGCAGGAGCTTCTCGGTCATGCCTCGGTCACCACAACCCAGATCTACACGCTCGTGACGGTGAATACGCTGCGGGAAGTGTGGGCGGGAGCTCATCCCCGCGCGAGGTGAAGACATGTTTGTGCGTGTCCGGCGATACTGCTGTAGTGCCACGCGGTACGTTCTTGGGAGCGTATTTCATCTTTTGTGCCCTCAGGCACGAGGCGAATACATGATCAACGAACGGACAGGGGAGCGCTGGAACGTGTCGACACCGCAGCCGCCAGCGGCGGAGTCAGGTTTTGGACGGACCTGGGGCGAGCAGGCTCCGGTCGCTCCGCCGTCGACAGCGTCTTCGAACAGGTCCTACGAGGCAACGCCCGACGGGCTCACCCCGCTCCATTCATCAAGCGAAGGAGCTCTCTTTCATACCCGGCAGCCCGAGTCCGCTCGTGAGAGCAAGGACGTCATCCCTCCTGTCGACACTCTCGGCCCCACCGGTCGCAAGACCAGACCGGTTCCCGAACCGCAGCCACTGAGCAGTCACGGACCGGCGAAGATCATCGCGATGTGCAACCAGAAGGGTGGCGTCGGCAAAACGACGTCGACCATCAATCTGGGTGCCTCGCTGGCTGCTTACGGTCGTCGAGTGCTTCTGGTCGATCTGGACCCGCAGGGTGCACTGTCTGCAGGGTTGGGTGTTGCGCACCACGAGCTCGATCTCACGGTCTACAACCTCCTCGTCGAACCGAAAGTGTCCGCCGACGACGTCCTGATGCGCACACGCGTGGAGAATCTCGATCTGTTGCCGAGCAACATCGATCTGTCGGCGGCCGAGATTCAGTTGGTCACCGAGGTCGGTCGCGAACAGACTCTCGGACGGGTACTTCATCCGATTCTCGATCGCTACGATTACGTGTTGATCGACTGCCAGCCCTCGCTCGGTTTGCTCACCGTCAACGCATTGACGTGTGCCGACGAAGTTCTGATTCCGATGGAATGCGAGTACTTCAGCCTGCGCGGATTGGCACTGCTCAACGACACCGTCGAAAAGGTTCGTGATCGGCTCAATCCACGGCTCAAGCTCGCCGGCATCGTGGTCACCATGTTCGACGCCCGCACTCTGCACTCGCGAGAGGTGATGACGCGGGTGGTCGAGGTGTTCGGCGATGTCGTGTACGACACAGTGATCACCAGGACCGTGCGTTTCCCGGAGACGTCCGTCGCAGGCGAGCCGATCACCACGTGGGCACCGAAATCGGCAGGGGCCCAAGCCTATCGGGCTCTGGCCCGAGAGGTGATATATCGGTCCGGTCCCTGATCGTGTCTGCCGCCACCCCCGGCGACGCTCCGATCGAGGTTCCAGGTGGGGAGGATCCCTCGCGATTTCGTGTTCGGTTGCTCAACTTCGAAGGACCGTTCGATCTGCTGTTGACTCTGATCAGTCAGCATCGCCTCGATGTCACCGAGGTCGCGTTACACACCGTCACAGACGATTTCATCGCGTTCACCAAGTCGCTCGGCAAAGAGATGGACCTCGATCAGACGACGGAATTTCTCGTCGTCGCAGCCACGTTGCTCGACCTCAAGGCGGCGCGGCTGCTGCCGTCCGGTGATGTCGAGGATGCCGAGGACCTCGCCTTGCTCGAAGTTCGTGATCTGCTGTTCGCCCGGCTCCTGCAATATCGCGCGTACAAGCAGGTAGCAATGCTGTTCGCTGAGCTCGAAGCCGCCGCACTGCGTCGATATCCGCGGTCGGTGTCCGTCGAGGACCGTTTCGCGGATCTGATTCCGGAAGTTTTGCTCGGCGTCGATCCGGCTCGTTTCGCCGATATTGCGGCGACGGCGTTCCGGCCGAAGCCGATTCCGCAGGTAGGTCTCGATCACATTCATCAGCACGCGGTGTCGGTGCCGGAGCAGGCCACGTGGGTGATGAATCTTCTTCAGGGGAAGAGCCCGGGGCAGTGGGTGACGTTCGGCGAGATCATCGAGGGCTGCGAATACCCCGTCGAGATCATTGCGCGTTTTCTTGCGTTGCTCGAGCTGTTCCGTGAACAGGTCATCGTATTCGAGCAGCCCGAGCCGCTGGGGGAGTTGTCGGTGAGCTGGACCGGTACGGAGAAGGTGGACGGAGTGCTCGTGTCAGCGGTGGACTATGGATGAGAAAGAGCTTTCCGAGAGTGAACAGTCGACGGGCCTCGAGTCCGACGAAGAGCTGGACGACGCGACGCTCGAGGCCGCACTCGAAGCCGTCCTGTTGGTAGTCGACTCGCCGGCGTCGAACGAGCAGTTGGCGTCGGCCGTCGGGTGCGAAGCACGTCGGGTGAAGCTGATGGTGACGCGGATGGCCGAGAAACTGACCGAACGAGGCAGTGGAATCGATCTACGCTATGCAGGCGACGGATGGCGTTTCTACACCCGCACGGCTTACGCGCCGTATGTCGAACGGCTTCTTCTCGATGGCGCTCGGTCGAAACTCACACGCGCGGCATTGGAGACTCTGGCCGTTATCGCATATCGTCAACCGTTGACGCGCTCGCGAGTCAGTGCTGTGCGAGGAGTCAATGTAGACGGAGTGATGCGCACCTTGCTCGCGCGCGGACTGATTTCGGAAGCTGGAGTGGATCCGGAAACGAACGGCACCATGTATTCGACTACCGAGTTGTTCCTCGAACGGCTCGGGTTGGCATCGCTGACGGACCTCCCGCCGCTGGCACCGTTGCTGCCAGGTGTGGATCTGATCGACGAGATCAGCGACAGCATGGACACCGAACCGAGAGTTTTACGCTCCACCAAGAACCGCGGATCGAAACCCGATCCGGTATCCGAGCTCGACTCGGACGACTGATAGGTAACAAGAAGTGAACAAGCCCGCTCGCCGTGATGGCACACCGGACAGAAGTAAAAGACAAGATCCCCGTCGGAAGCCGGCCGCAGGTAGGTCGGAAAGCCCTCGGGATGGTCGCCGCACCGGCGACGCGCCCCGCGGTGCGGGACGCCGAGACGAAGCTCCACGCGGAGCCTCAGGACGTCGGGACGAAGCTCCACGCGGTGCTTCGGGACGTCGTGACGAGGGGCCACGCGGCGCTTCGAGTGGGCGCCGAGAGGATTCGCCTCGCGGTTCAGGGCGACCTACTGGGCAACGTAAGCCTGCTGAGCAGCGCAAACCGTATGTGAACAAGCCTTTCGTGGATCCCGCGTTCGAGGACAAGTCTGTCGAGACGGGCATCAACGATCGCAGTAACGATGCGGTTCCGCGTAAGAAGCCCTCGCGCCCCAAGCCGCCGAAGCCGCAGAAGAAGCAGACTCCGACGACGACGATCAGCAACGCGAAGCCCGCGAAGCATCAGTACATCGAACCTGACACCAAACGGCGCCATGTGCCCCGCGGTGAAGGCGTTCGTCTGCAGAAGGTTCTGGCTCAGGCCGGTGTGGCGTCACGCCGCGCAGCCGAAGAACTGATTGCCGACGGCCGTGTCGAGGTCGACGGACGCATCGTCACCGAGCAAGGGATCCGTATCGATCCGGACGTCGCTGTCGTCCGCGTCGACGGCACCCGAGTCGTCGTCAAGGAAGAGCTCGTCCACCTCGCGATGAACAAGCCGCGTGGATGGCAGTGCACGATGTCCGACGATCTGGGACGTCCGTGCGTCGGCGATATCGTCTCCGAACGCGTTCAGGCGGGGCAGCGACTGTTCCACGTCGGACGCCTCGATGCCGACACCGAGGGCCTTCTTCTCTTCACCAACGACGGTGATCTTGCTCACCGCCTGATGCACCCGTCGTACGAGGTATCGAAGACCTACCTCGCCACATTGTTCGGAACCATCCCGCGCGATGTAGGCAAGCAGCTGCGTTCGGGTGTCGTTCTCGACGACGGCCCCGTCAAGGTCGACGGTTACTCACTCCTCGACGTCAACGAAGGCAAGTCGCTCGTACGTGTCACCCTGCACGAGGGTCGCAAGCACATCGTGCGGCGCATGTTCGAGAAGGTCGGTTACCCCGTCGGACGTCTCGTGCGCACCGACGTCGGCAACATCGCCCTTGGTGATCAGCGCCCAGGAACGCTGCGGGTCCTCGGTCGTGGAGAGATCGGCAAGCTCTACGAGTCGGTCGGGCTGTGATGGACAGTCTCGTCATTGCGATGGACGGGCCGTCGGGAACCGGGAAGTCGACGGTCTCACGACGGTTGGCCTCTGCGCTCGACGCTCGATACCTCGACACCGGGGCGATGTACCGCGTAGCGACGGTGTGGGTGTTGCGGGCCGGTATCGATCCGTCCGATGCAGACAAGGTCGCCGACGTCGTCGAGACCCTGCCGTTGGACATCGGCACCGATCCGGCCGTCGAAGCAGTGACGTTGGCCGGCAAAGACGTCACCTCCGAGATTCGCGGAGCTGCTGTGACCCAAGCGGTCTCGGCTGTGTCCGCAGTTCCACGTGTGCGGGACATTCTCGTACGGATGCAACGTGAAATCTCTTCGGCCCAACCGCGAATCGTCGTGGAGGGCAGGGACATCGGGACAGTCGTGCTGACCGACGCGCACGTCAAGGTCTTTCTGACTGCCTCGCCCGAGGCCCGCGCCGATCGTCGAAACAAACAGAACACCACCGAAGGACGGGGCGACGACTATCAAGCAGTCCTCGCCGACGTCCAACGCCGTGATCATGCTGATTCCACCCGCGCCGTATCTCCTTTGCGGCCCGCCGAAGACTCCGTGATCGTGGATACGAGCGAACTGGACATGGACGGCGTTGTCGCCGCATTGCTCCAGGTCGTCAGCGAGAGAACTGGAGCAATGCAGTGACCGAAGAATCCTACGGCTCCGAAACAGCCGGCGACGGCGTCTGGAGCGACGAGGGCGAATGGGAGATGGTCGACCTCAGTGAAGGCGAGGATGGCGAAGTACAAGTCGCCGTTCCTACCCTCGCGGTGGTCGGACGTCCCAACGTGGGCAAGTCCACTCTCGTCAACCGCATCATCGGCCGTCGTGAAGCAGTGGTCGAGGACGTGCCAGGGGTGACGCGGGACCGCGTCTCCTACGAGGCGAACTGGGCCGGACGCCGTTTCCTGGTGCAGGACACCGGCGGTTGGGAACCCGACGCCAAGGGCCTGCAGCAATCCGTTGCCCGCCAAGCAGAACTGGCGATGAAGACTGCTGACGCGATCCTCCTGGTCGTCGATGCGCGTGTCGGATCCACCACAACCGACGAGGCTGTCGCCCGGGTGCTTCGGCGCTCGAAGACGCCGGTCCTGTTGATAGCCAACAAGGTCGACGACGGTCGCACCGAGTCCGAGGTCGCTGCCCTGTGGTCGCTGGGCCTCGGTGAGCCGCTGGCGGTTTCGGCTACTCACGGCCGCGGAACCGGAGACATGCTCGATCGTGTTCTCGACGCGTTGCCGGAGACTCCTCGCGAGGGAATCCCCGGTGGGGGACCGCGTCGCGTCGCACTTGTCGGTAAGCCGAACGTAGGCAAGTCCTCACTCATCAACAAGCTGTCCGGTGACGAGCGCTCCGTAGTCCACGAGGTGGCCGGAACTACTGTCGACCCGGTCGACTCGTTGGTCGAATTGGGCGGCAAAACTTGGCGATTCGTCGACACTGCAGGTCTGCGTAAGCGCGTCAGTCACGCCAGTGGTGCCGAGTTCTACGCGTCGTTGCGCACCAAGTCGGCCATCGAGGCCGCCGAGGTCGCAATCTTGCTCATCGACGCCTCCGAAGTGATCTCCGAGCAGGACCTTCGTGTCCTCAGCATGGTCGCCGACGCTGGTCGTGCGCTCGTGTTGGCGTTCAACAAGTGGGACCTCGTCGACGACGACCGTCGCCAGATGCTCGAGAAGGAGATCGATCGCGATCTCGCTCGTGTGCCGTGGGCACAGCGCGTCAACATTTCGGCTCAGACGGGCCGCGCAGTCCAGAAGCTCGTTCCCGCGCTCGAGACTGCACTGGAGTCCTGGGACAAGCGGGTGCCGACCGGACGCCTCAACACTTGGCTCAAGGAAGTTGTGGCGGCCACCCCGCCGCCGATGCGTGGTGGCCGTATGCCGCGCATCATGTTCGCCACCCAGGCGACGACGCGTCCACCGACGTTCGTGCTCTTCACCACCGGCTTCCTCGAGGCCGGATACCGACGCTTCATCGAACGTCGCCTCCGTGAAGAGTTCAACTTCGACGGCAGCCCAGTCCGCGTCTCGGTCCGTATCCGCGAAAAACGCGAACGGCCAGGCAAGGGTCACAAGCGCTGATCCCACCGGGCCCCGCCCCTGAGCAGGCGATTTCCGCTCAGAGGCGGGGCTGAGGTACTCTCATCAAGCGCCTTACGGGGCGCGGCGGGCTGTGGCGCAGCTTGGTAGCGCACTTGACTGGGGGTCAAGGGGTCGCAGGTTCAATTCCTGTCAGCCCGACAGTAATGAGGTACAGGTCAGAGGCGGTTTCGGAGAAATCCGAAGCCGCCTTTTCTTGGCCGAAAATGGGCTCGGTGTCACGAGTTGTCACAACTCCTTCGTAACTACGTTCCTGGATCCATGTGGACATCCGGTCACTTCGAGCTCCGAGACCACCTCTCTGGTGATGTTTTCGCGGCCGATGCGCTTGTATTGGACGTGGATGTACCGCCTAGTACGTGCGCAGATTTCAAGAGAGTGGCGATTTGCTGGAAATTAACTGCCCAGACGAGCTAGACCGAGTTTCATCATTCGGTCGTTGGGCTTGACAGACCATGCATTCCACCTGTCAGCAGTGGATCTCAGCCCGTCCGCCTTTGGGGTCAAGGATTGTCGGAGTCTAGGACGTTTGGGTTGGATGGCTTCTTGAACACTTTGGAGTACATCGTCGCGGCATTTAACAGTGCGTCGTTCTGACTGTGCACGTACGTCCGCATTGTGAAGCTGGCGTCCGCGTGACCCAGCCACGCCGCGATGACTACAACGGGAACACCCTCAAGATGCATGAGCGTCGCACACGTATGTCGAGCGTCGTGAAAGCGGATCGGGCTGACGCCCGCCAGTTTCGTAATTCGCTCCCAGCGCGCAGCAAGCACGTCAGGACGGATCGGGAAACCGACCTCGTCCGACACGACGTGTGTACCCGGTCCGAAGTCTTCGCCCTGGACTTTGCGGTCAACTCGAAGGCAGGCCTTGGCTCGGGTGAGCGCAGCATGTAGGTCGTCTGTTAGCGGTAGCTTCCGTTGCGACTTCCTGGTTTTAGTAGCGTGCTCAACAACTCGGCCATCAGATGTTATGACCCGATTGTTACCTATTGTCAGACAAGAATTGGCGAGGTCTACATCCGCCCACCTGAGCCCACAGACCTCGCCACGTCGCAGGCCAGACAGAGCGAGGTGATCGGCCCAGGGATTTCGGACAGTGGACCCGCTTAGAATAGGGATCTACCGAAATGAGCCAGTCCAGCATGAGCAGATCGCGTCGATCGTTCAGTCCCGAGTTCAAGGACGAACTGTGCCGAGAGGTCATCGACTTCTCCAAGCCGATCAGCGAAGTCGCCAAGGCCTACAACGTCGGTGACGACAGTCTGCGCCGATGGTTGGTGAAGTACCGTGACACCCACGGCGGCGGCCCGGACACCGAACTCACCCTCACCGAACGAGCACGCCTCGCCCAGCTCGAACGTGAGAATCGAGAACTTCGAGCCGAGGCAGCCTTCCTGAAAAAAGCAGCCTCGTACTTTGCACGGGAGCCACGGTAGTGGCGAAGTACGAGTTCATCGATTCCTATGTCGCGGCCGATTCCGCGGTAGTACCGATCACCGACCGCTGCCGCTGGCTCGAGGTCTCCACCTCCGGTTTCTACCACTGGAAAAGCCGGCCGCAATCAGCAACTGCGATTCGCAGAGATATTCTTGCGCAACATATTCGGGTGTTCTTCGATCTGTCGCACGGCACGTACGGATACCGCCGCATCCACGCAGATCTGCGTGCAGCCGGCATCGAGTGCTCCCCGGAACTGGTCCGGTCGATCATGCGCGACGAGGACCTCGCGCCGTGCCAACCGCGGCCGTTCCGGGTCACTACCGCCTCCGACCCGAACAGCGAGCCGGTCGTGCCGGATCTGCTCGTGCGCGACTTCTCCGCTGATCGGCCCGGGATCAAGTTTGTCGGCGACATCACCTACATTCACACCTGGCAGGGGTTCGTATATCTCGCGACGGTCATCGACTGCTACTCCCGCAAAGTCGTGGGCTGGTCGATCGCGGACCATATGCGCACCGAACTCGTCGCGGCGGCGTTGACGAATGCGGCATTGACGACCTTGATCGAGCCGGGAGCGATTTTCCACTCCGATCGCGGCAGTGTCTACGCATCGCGGGCCTACCGGGCTTCGGTGAGCTCGCTGGGGATGCGGTCGTCCATGGGGCGGACCGGGGTGTGCCTGTTGACCGGCTAATCCATCGAATTGTTACCGCCGGAGCGACACGCCGATCCGCATTGTGCTTGCTTGCGTACGACGTTGGGGTTACACCTGTCTCATGACGAATCAGCCCACGCTGCGTCTGGAACCTGGGACCGACGTCGCCTGGACCCTGGCGGGGCCCGGTGCCGGTAAATTCGTGTTGGTCAATGAGTACCTCGGCTATTTCGCCGACCGCAACTACTCACCGCGCACCGTCCGTGCCTACGGTTACGACCTGCTGGCGTTCTGTCGCTGGCTCGACACCGAGGACGCTGACCTCGCCGCAGTAACAGTGGAGACTGTTCTCGATTTCATGCGGTACTGCCGCACCACCCCGATCACCGGTCGGCCCGCCAATGTCCTGTCGATGACCGGAAAGCGACTCGATCGATACTCCGCGACCACCATTAATCACCGACTCGCGGCCCTGACCGGCATGTTCGCCTTCCGGTCGATGCGTGAACCCGAGCTTCGCAGCCCCATCCCGAGTGGGCGTGAGGCCCGGCGAGTGAGCGCCGAGGAACGCAACGCTCTTCTTGGGCATCTAATCAGGCCCAAGAAACGATCCGCCCTTCGATTGCGCCAACAACGCGTCCTCCCCAGAGCACTCGACCGCCGAGAGACCACCGACCTGGTCTCGAGTCTGCGGACATGGCGGGACCGATGCATCGCAGGGCTGATGCTGTTGTCGGGCCTGCGATCCGGTGAGGTCCTGACCCTCGATGTCACCGATATCGACATCGGCACCAGATGGGTGCGGGTGCTCGGTAAAGGCAGCAAAGAGCGTCGCGTCCCACTCGACATCGAAGTCGCAGGTCTGATTCAAACCTATCTGCTCACCGAACGGCCCGAATCACCCTGTTCACGTTTGTTTCTCGTCGCCAAAGGGCCCAACCGGGGTCAACCACTCACCGCTGCGGGACTGCGCACCATCTTCCGATATCACCGCATCAAATCCGGAGTTCTCGCCGGACACCCACACGCGCTTCGTCACACCTTCGGCACAGCCATGGCCGAGGCCGGTGTGGACCTGGCAGTGATGCAAGCACTGCTCGGCCACGCGCACGTCGACACCACCGCTCGATACATTCACCTCGCTCCGACGCACGTCAAGGCGGAATTCGATGCAGCTCGCACCCGACTACGCACCCACACCTGAACCACCCGAGGCAATCTACGCTGCCTACCTGCAGCACCTGCAACGTCGCCAACGCGGCAACTCCGCCTACACCCAAGCCGCCCGATCGTTCCTGCGCCGGTGGCCCGACGTCACAGCCTGGACTGCCGTGCCACTTGGCGAAAAGTTGTCGGCGAACGGATCCACTAGGCCGTTCATCACCTTCCTCATGGTCAGCAGGCGACTGCACCCGGGGTACGACTACCTCGTGCACCGCAAACTGGCCAGCCTCTGGCACGAACTCACCGACAGCGCCTTGCAACCAGACCTCGATCAGTTCATCGCTGCCGCAACTCAACTGGGCTTCTCCGAACGTGTCTCGTCCGCGATCGGGTCACAGATCATCGCCCGACTGCTCATCGAAACCGGGCGACCACTACTGGATTTGAGTGAACGAGACCTACGGGATCTACTGCGGGCTTGCGACGATCGAGAACGCAACACCGGGCGAGGCGCCAAGCACTACCGCAGCACCATGCACAGTGCCCGCCAGATCCTCTTCCACCTCGGTGTTCTCGACTCCCCGGCGCCGCCGTCGATGATCGCGTCGACACTCGAGCGGCGCATGGCCGACGTCCCAGCAGCTCTGCGGCCGGCGTTCGTGGCATACCTCGAGCGCAAACGCGCCACCTGCGTCGCGAAGACGGTCAGCAGCCTCGCGACCCGGCTTGCGCATTTCGGCCGCTACCTCGCCGCCGTCGACCCCGACATCGCATCGCTGAACTCGTTGGACCGCCGCCGGCACATCGAACCGTTCCTCACCTCGCTGACCAGCGCCGTCAACTCCGCCACCGGTGCACCGATCACTGTCGCCGACCGCATCAGACGAGTACACGCAGTCGGCAACTTCTTCGCCGAGATCACCGAATGGGGCTGGGACGACGTTCCGTCGCGTCGACTGATCTTCCGCGACGACCTCCCCCGACAGCAACGGTTTCTACCGCGGTATCTTCCCGTTGATGCCGACCGCAAACTCACTGTTGCACTATCGGATTCACCGTATCGGCTTGCGGCCGACGCACTCCTGGTTCAACGCGCCTGCGGACTGCGGATCGGTGAACTGCTCGACCTCGAACTCGACTGTGTCCACGAGATACCGGGGCAAGGATCCTGGCTGAAGGTGCCGCTGGGAAAGCTCGACTCCGAGCGCATGGTGCCACTCGGCGAAGAAGTGCTCACCCTCGTCGATCGCATCACCGCCACCCGTTCACCCGGCCGGCTCATGAGCCACCCCCGCACCGGTGCGCCAGCAGACTTCCTGTTCACCCACCACGGGAAGCGACTGTCCCAGAACGCAGTACGGGCAGAATTGAACCGTGCAGCCGCCATCGCCGGTCTCGGACACATCACCCCGCACCAACTCCGACACACCTACGCCACCGCCCTGATCAACGCAGGCGTCTCGCTGCAAGCGTTGATGGCCCTGCTCGGCCACGTCTCGACCCAGATGAGTTTGCGGTACGCGCACCTCTTCGACAGCACCGTCCGCACGGAATACGAGCGAGCCCTCGACCTAGCGAAAAGCCACATCGGGCCGATGCCCACCAACAGACCGCAACTTCCACTGACCGACATCAGCAGCGGCGAATGGAAAGACACCCCATTGATCAAATCGCGATTGGCCGGCGGTTACTGCCTCCGCGCTCCGGCGCAAGGCTCGTGTCCCTACGCCAACATCTGCGAGAACTGCCCCAGCTTCCACACCGACTCAACGCATCTCGGCGTCCTTGCCGCTCAACGGCTCGATGCTGCCGACCTCGCCGCTGATGCCGAGAAGCGAGGATGGATCGCAGAAGCAGAGCGGCACCATGCACTCGTCGCACGACTCGACATGCTCCTCTCCCGATCGAAGAGCGCATGACCCGAGACCACCTGCGCCGCGTCGAACAAGTCTGCATCGATCTCACCACCACCGGATCACCGGTCACCTTCACCGCCGTCGCCGAAGCGGCGCAGATCGCACGAGCCACGCTCTACCGCAACCGCGAACTCCGCGCTGTCATCGACGATCACCGAACGCGACAGACCGACGCCCGCACCCTCACCGGCCTTGCAACCGAAGTCGCACAACTGCGCAGCATCGTCGAAACACTTGCCAGCACCGTGACTGCACACGAAGAACGACTCCGCCGACTCAGCCCACGCAATCGATGAACCATTCTTCCCGCCAGCGGCGGAGCAACACCCATTATTAGCCGGTCAATGTTGGGACAACAGTATGGCGGAAAGTTTCTTCGCGGCCCTCAAGAACGAGTGCGTCTATCGGACGATCTATTCCACGAAAGACACAGCGCGACAGGACATCATCAGATACATCGAGGGGTTCTACAATTCACGACGCCGGCATTCGGCAATCGGGTACCGATCCCCGAACGACGTCCACTACAGTTATCGGCAGCCCGCGATCGCGGCCTGAGATTAATCATCTCCATTGTCCGAAATCCTCGCGGCAGATCAGGCCTTAATTGTGCGAGAGCGCGATTTCGCCCCGCACCCAGGATATGAGCTGCGCGTCGATGAAACTATCTCCTTGAAACCCGCTGATCTCCGTATCAGGGTTAAACGCAGCGAGTAGACGTTAAACGAACTGGTCGCGCCCGGAAAAATCGAAGTGTTGCGGGCTCTTCTGCGTTACTGCTATCGGCTACGAGGAGGCAGGGATACGTCAATTGTAAATTGGTTCGGCTGGTTGGAAGTTGCCGACGTAAATTGCATTTTCCGCACCATCTTGCAAGAAACACCAGTTCAGCACGGTTTTGTTCTGCAGACGCGTCGGTGACCTGCGTTACGCTGCCGACATGGACTTGTGGCAAGCCCGAACACCCGCGGTGATCACTGCCGCCGGCCTCCCCGAGGGTGACAGGTCGGTGGCCGTCGAGCCGGAGATCCCGCCCGCCGTCGCGAAGCGGATCGCGAGCGCGGTGCAGTCCTCCCGCTCCGAGGGAACCCGCAAGACGTACTCCGCCGCGTGGAGACGCTTCACCAACTGGTGCGCGTCGAATGGTCACGTGACGCTGCCGGCGCACCCGATCACCGTCGCCGCCTACCTCGTCGACGCCGCCGACACCCGCACCGAAACTGGGGAGCGGGTCTACGCCGTCGCCACCTTCGGCACCTGGATCGCGGCCATCAACTTTAAGCACCGCACCACCGGACACCTCTCGCCGTCCGCGCACGAACTCGTCACCGCGACCCTGTCCGGAATCCGGCGGGAGTACGCCGCGGCGGGGGACCGACCCCGCACCCCACGGGATCCGTTGTTGGTGGACGACATCAAACTCCTTGTCGAGACCGCGAGGAAGCGGTGCCGCGGTTGGGCCGATGAGGTACTCGAACGCCGGGACTCTGCGATCCTGCTGCTCGGGTTCGCCGGTGCCTTCCGACGCAGTGAACTTTCCGACCTGGTTTGCGGGGACGTCACCGTGCACCGCCACGACGGCCTCCACATCCGACTGCGCAAGTCTAAGACCGACCAGGAGGGCAGAGGAGCGGTCAAAGCCCTGCCGTACACCGAGTCTCACGAAACGTGCCCACCCTGCGCCTACGTCCGCTGGATACAGGTCATCGCCGCATTCGACGCTGGCGGCCGCCCCTCTGTTATCCGGCTGCTGCGCACGGGGGAACCGTTCGTGGCACACGTATGCCGTGGGGGAGTCCCGCGCACCGCCGCACTAGCACCGATGTTTCGCGCGATCGCGAAGAACGGAAACCTTGGAGTCACTCCGTTGTCCGGAGCTGCGATTCACCAGACCATACGCCGCCGTGCCGACCACGCCGGCTTCGATCCCACCGCGCTGACCAAACTCGGTGGACATTCCCTGCGTGCTGGTTTCGTCACCCAAGGAACTCGCAACGGTGCCGACGGCTCCGCGATCGCTCGCCAAACGGGCCACTCCCGTCTCGACTCCGTCGAGGTTTATCGCCGCGAACACGCACCCCTGGTAGGTAACGCCGTCAACAACATTGGGCTCTAGACGGTTAATTGAAGGGTAGAGCCCCTTTCTCATGGCCAAGCTTTGAGGTCCGTCCGATCTCATTTTTGGCGAGTGCCGTCAGATACGCCGAATCCTGACTGCTGGATTGAGGTGGACCGCAGTAATGCACGGTTTCTGTCGAAACCTAATGAGTAAATCTGCTGGCTAACTCGTATGTTTTCCCATCTACTTCGCGATCCGGCTGGTTTATTGTGGTCTCATGACCACAGAAGAAGGCTCGATTGACTTCCTCACACACCCAGACCCGAGAGTTCGGGATCTGTCGTACGGGCGCAGTCGAATTGGGCAACTGCTCGATCTTACGAAGGGCTCTTTCTTCGACATGGGCTTCGGTCCCCAGTCAGGTGACGACACTGCGAACGTTGACAACGACGAAGACTGGCCGACCAATCGGCTTGAGATCTACATCAAAGAAAAACCCCGAGGTCGCGGGTACGTATGTGACATTGTCTATCATTCCGAGGACCTTCCAATCCTTGTATATGCAGTGGTGATCAATCGTGGTCACGGCCTAGAAATTGCAGAACTGGAGCTATTTCGCAGCGACTGGGGGTGCCATGACGACGATGGCAACTACAGACACCCAGATGAACTACCCGACGACAACGACTACGAAGAGCCGCCCTTGCTCATAACCAGCGACGTACTGCGCAGGATCCCACTGGGAGAGATCATCGCTCGCCTCGAGCGTGACTTACCAGACGATTCATGGCGCACAGACGGGGTTCGAGTTCTCGGTGGTCCAGACCTGATGGCAAACGAACTCACCAACGAACAACGCAAGGCATTGGAAACGACATCGGCAATAGGCCAGCGCCGGCGCGGCCGTCCAACGGTCAGTGACGAGGTCCTCATCGAAGTCGCACAGGGCTACATCGACGAATCGTCAGCTGGTAAAGGTGCTATTGGACGCCTGGCCAACTCACTTGATCGACCAGAACCAACTGTGCGGGACTGGATCTCAGCAGCTCGGCGACGCGGATTCCTCGCACCGACTTCACCTGGTCGCCGTGGCGCGATCCCTGGGCCAAATCTTCCTCACCGGTCGACGGAGCGAGAGTTCGCGGGCACATCGGATACCGCACGACCGGACCTGAGTCGTGAACGACGCCGACATCTTTTGCGGATCATCGAAGGTGAGAAGCTTCTCGACGCGGACCTTACCGCCGATGCGCAGCTGTTGTTCGTGGTGACCGGATTGATGTGCAACAGCGCTGGCGTTGCTAAGCAGGAAGCTGTCACCAATAGGATGCACAATCCCAAGGTCGTCAAGGAAGCGCACACGATCCTGGAGAAAGCTCGCAGACGAAGATCTGCAACACACAGTAGCTGATTAACCTAAAGACCCGCCGAGACTTCGACCTCAACAGACAGGAACGCACTCATGACCGCGAGTACCGGAACGAAAGGAACCCCAGGTCGCATACACGAGGTAGAGGCGTTCCTGGGGCGTTCGACAGTCACGATAGCATCGATCGAGTGAGCGGTGCCAGTACCGGTGATGAGCTCGTCGCGCTTCTTACCGCTGAGCGACTTGATCCTTACCTGAAGGAAAGCAATGGCGACACCGATCTGGCGCTAGAACTCTACGCATGGAACACCGCGATATCCGCGGCATGTATGGAAGTGGTGGCCTACGTCGAGGTGATGTTGCGAAACGCGATCGACCGGGAACTGCACAAGTACGCCGAAGAAGACAGGCGCAAGATCCCATGGTTCATGACCCCGTACGTGACGGGGACGTCCTACGACGCCATCACAACTAGTGTCGAGGCCACACGCCTCCGATTGAGGAACATCAGCCACGGTCGAGACTCGCGCGGTCAGATTATCGCTGGCCTTTCATTCGGCTTCTGGACGCAGCTCTTCGGCCCCAAACACGAAGATCTGTGGCGAGCTGCACTCAGCGCTGCGTTGCCGGGCACGGCGGCCGGTCGCCGTAAGAACGTGATGACCCTGCTAGAACGCCTGAGACCATTCCGGAACCGTCTTGCGCACCACGACTCGCTGCTCGCGCAGGACGTTCTTTTTCAACTTGAAGAGATGCTTACCCTCACAGAGTGGATCAGCCCGTCTGCCCGTGCATGGTTGGTCCAACGAGAACGAGTCACCAACCTGTATCGGGACCGCCCCGTCACCCCTCTCGACACGCTGGTGGTTCCTGCAACCTCGGCATGGGCGCTTTACGAGAACAGCTCGATTTACATCTGCCCACCTGGGCGAAACTTCCGACCAATTGACTACATCGCTTTCTACGCTGACAAGGAAATCAAGCCTGCAATTTCCAAGGTTCTCCCACCGTGACAACGTGGAGTGGACCAATGTCGAGGCGGCGCGACTCGGCGCTCTACCAGGTGACAACCACAAGCTTGATAGGAAAATTGGACGTGCCATTTTGGCAAGCCAGGCCTTGGGATGGAACGAAGGTCGGTACCAAATCTTCATGTTGAGTTCAGCAGGCCATCCACACCATCTGCAACTCAAAAGCGCGATCCCCCACCTACAGTCCGGCCGTGGCTCGGCGTATGTTCACCGTCACCGGTACGTCTCACATCACACCCTGCAGACTGCAACGACCACTTCGGATGTCAGGTAAACCTCGCTGTCCACAGGGTCGATTGCCGTGCCGAGTTTGATCAATCAGGCGAAAAGATCGAAGAAACTTGAGCTCGGCTTCGGAACTAATTCGTCAACTCTTCTTGACGGTGCGGTAACTATTGATAACTGACCGAAGTTGGTTCGACAACGAACACGACCCGGTCGGGTGCGTCACCCGGCGGGCCAGACATTGCCAGGTCGTACCGATCTGCCAGTGCCATGAAAATTTCTGCGTTTGGGTCGGGCTCTACATTTACGACAAGACCTCGGACTTCGAGGTACCTATAGGGCTGATCAGGGTCGTTGACCGAGAAAGCAATACGAGGCTCGTGGGCGACGTTCCGGGACTTCTTCCGTGTGGTCGTGTTCGTGAACCTGATGTGCGTGCCGTCCCAGTTGAACCACATGGGGTTGGCCTGCGGCGACCCATCGGGACGGATCGTCGCCAGATGGGCATACAGCGGTCTGGTGAGAAGATCCACGTGTGACTCCGGAATTACCGACATAACTGTCCAATCTGGTTGAAGGACTCTTTTGGTCGTAATGAATTGCCCGTAAGGCTGGCCTCAGTAGGAGATAATCTTGCAATGCGTTATCGACTGAGGTTCTTTATCGCACGTTCGAGAAGTGAATGTAGTGCCGCTCGCTCATCGGCGCTGAATTCGTCCGCAAGTTCTCCCTCGATGGTCCGAGCTACCTTGTCTGCTTTCATCAGTAAGGCACGCCCCGATCTCGTCAGTTCTGTCACGAGGACCTTCTGATGCACCGAGGAGGGGGTGCGGACGATCAAGCCTTTCGATTCCAGGTTTTTGAACACTGTGTTCATGGTCTGGGCGGTCACCATGCATGCTCGAGCGACCTGTGCGCTCGACGATCCTGGTGAGTGATAGAGCGTCATCAAAGCGGCGTACTGGGGAACAGTGATATCGAACGGCTTCAGCGCATTGGTCTTGCGAGCAATCAGCGCGACTTCGGCCCGTTTGATGTCGGTTCCGATGCGTGCCGCGATCTCGGCTTGGATGGTCGCGCTGTCTGCTTTGCTCACCATGGTGGGCCTTCATATTGTGAGCCAGGGCTCTGATGGGTATCAGTGGGGTCGACAATGTCAGATCGACCATACCTGGTGTGCCTTTCTGTGCGCCGGACGTCTGCACTCGGCTGCTGAGGTCTGTGGTCCATGGCCATTGAAGATCACGGTGGTGTCGGGGAGTTGGGGTAGAACCCGCCCAAGCGATTTGCGCAGAGTAGAGCGGTCACCGGCTGGAGGTGCAGCGAGTCCTGGCCCGAAATGGTGGAGACTGTCTCCCGCGAACAGAGCAGCGTGCGGGGCGTCGATCGAGAACATCACCGACCCCGGGGTGTGGCCGGGGATGCTGATGACGCGAGCCTGCAGTACTCCGACTGCCACTATCGTTCCGTCTAGGAGTTCGAGCCGGCGGCGGGCCGGGACGCGGGGGTAGTCGGCCAACGCACTGTTCGGGAAGTCCTCCGGCAGTAGCACTTCGGGGTTCACCAGAGATTGCTCGTCGGCGGGATGGATACCTAGAGGTACGTCGAGTTCGGATGCGAGGGGGACCGCATCCCAGCTGTGGTCCATGTGGCCGTGTGTCAACACGACAGCGACTGCATCCAACCCGTGCAGCCGTAGGTGTTCGGATACGACTCGAGCTGCACCTTGGCCGGGATCGATGACAACGGACTGCGATGTTCCGGGGTCCGTGACGATGTAGCACCAGGTCTGGAAATGCTCTCCGGCTGTGAAGCCGTCGACGACGAGCTCCGTTGCGGTCAGGAGGCGAGTGACCGCTGTGTCGACTACGCGCGGCAGTGAACTCGGCAGGGGGGCGTTCACAGGCTATTCACCGATCGTCTGCTCACGTCGGTCGCCGGCGTAGCCGCCGCCAGAAACTCCGCGACGGTGGTTCGGTTCTTCCTGCCCAGAATGTTGTTTTCTACCAACGCGGCGAGCAGTGGATCCGGTACCGACTCATCGTCACCGAATGCAGCCTTCAGGGTGTGCTGGATGGTGAGTGCGACGTCGAGGCCGATCAGCTCGAGGAGCGCGACGGGCCCCATGGGGAACCCGAAGCGACGCATTGTGCAGTCGAGGTCAGGTGCGTTTCGGGTCGTGCGCAGAACGCGCAGCGCGTCGTTGAGGTAAGGAATGAGCAGGGCATTGACGATGAAGCCGGGACGGTCTCCGCAACGCACCACTTCTTTCCCTGCCAGTTTTGCGGCGTTTTCGGCGATCGTGATCGTACGCGGGGCGCTCTTGTGGGTGGCGATGAGTTCGATCAGCGGCATTGTGTTCGCAGGGTTGAAGAAGTGCATGCCGATGACCCGCGTCGGGGTGTCGGTGAAGGCTGCGATGTCGCAGATTTGCAGGCTCGATGTGGTTGTGGCGAGGACAGTTGTGCTGGGACACAGGCGATCGAGTGCGCAAAACACTGCTGTCTTGGTGGTGAAATTCTCCGCGACACACTCGATCACCAGATCACAAGTCCGAAGGTGTCCGTACCCCTCGGCGACGTGGACTCGGTCGGTTATTGCTGCCCGGGTGTTGTCGTCGATGCGTTGTCTTGTCAGCGCTCGGTCGAGGTTCGCACTGAATTTCGCGGACGACTCGGTGGACCGCGAGGCGACGCTGACGTCTATCCCCGCTGCCAAGTAGGTCTGGGTGATACCCGTTGCCATGATGCCTGTGCCGACGATTCCCACCGAACGGACAGACATCGGCTCGACCTGCTCGTCGTCTCCGGCAGGGTGGGTGTTCGGGGCACTGTAGGAGCGATTGCGGGCGTTCCCGTCGATCTCGGCGTCGAGATTTTTCGACCACCGCGCGAGAACGTCGCGATCGTGGTGTGCGCGGAGTTGGGCCGGTCCGAATGTGAGCCGGCACGCGCCGCGCATTGCGGAGTCGATGGATGCACTGTCGGCGTACCTGCTCACGGCCATGGCGTGCGCTCTGTTGAGGTAGCGCAGGTACAACCACTCTGCACCTGGCGGCTGAGGCTGCCCAGGCGAGCTCACACCTGCAGCACCTTCGATGCGGTCCGCGATGTCTGATGCCGAATACGACGTCATAGGGTGCCAATCGGGATCGGGGCCGCGGTATCCGCGGCGGGGCGCAGTCCGTGGGCGGTGCTTTCGATGGTGTCCCAGCCGCGCTGCACAGCAGTGGTGTTCAGCACCGCGTCGGCGCCGACCACGACGGGGTTGTCCACGAGCAGAAGCATCGGAAGGTCGGACTCGTGGTCGCCGTAGGCCCAGCTCGGGGCCGAAGTGGGAATCGTGTCGAGAATGTCGGCCACCGCAGCTGCCTTGCCGTTACCGATCATGGGCGTTGCGAGGCGGCCTGTGTAGCGCCCCTCGGCGACGGCTGGTCGCGAACAAAGGATCATATCGGCACCGACGTATGCCGAGACAGGGTTCAGGCACGCTGGAAACGACCCGGACACCAACACGATGGCGTGGCCCTGCTGCTTGTGCGACTGCAGCCGGGTCAGGACAGAGGTGTTCAGCGCTGGGATGGCAACATCTGTGAACCATCGACGGCCTGATTCCGCCAGCTCAGCGACGGACGTGCCTTCGATGAGGCGATAGAAATCGGTGTTGGCGCGTTCTCTCGGAATTCCGGATTCGAGTAGGTCGTCGAGACGATCGAGTCGGGTGTGTCGCTCGGCCGCTGGGAGATTCACGCAATGGTATCGGTAGAAGGAGACCATGCTTTTTATGGTCAACAGTGTTTCGTCGACATCGAAGAAGGCAACTCCGTTGCGGCCTATGCACTCCTGGGGCTCACTCATGCGTGAGCACCTGACCGGTGGGCGCGGCGTCTGCGGAACTGTTCGCGGCTGCCGAAACCGGTGCACTGTCGTCCGACGTGGGGGACTTGTCGTCACGTAGTAGAACCCAGAGGATGGGCACCATGACCAGGCAGCATGCAGCCAGAATGACGAAGACCTGGTGCAGTGACGAGCTGTAGATATCCGAAGCGAAGGCATGGAACGTCGACTGTGCGTCTGTCGTCAGTCCCTGGGCGGGCGTGGTGAGATCTCCCTTGGCCATCGAGTTCGCGAGTCCAGCCGGGTCCTGCGCGTACGCCGTTCCAGCGAGGCCGTCGATGCGTTCGCCGAGTTGGCGTGACGTCAGACTGACGATCAGTGATCCCATCGCGGCGATGGCGACCACTTCGCCGGTGATACGCATGGTTCCGAACATGCCGGCGGCCATGCCTGCTCGTTCGGGCCGAACCGAGCTCACTGCTGCCCCGTCGAGGATTCCGTTCGAGATTCCGAAACCTATTCCGATGACGACGAGCGGCCCTGCCAGCTCCCAGAGCGGCATCCCGGCACTCAACGTGAGTAGCCACAAAGTTCCGCCGCCGACCAGAACCATGCACGTGATCAGCAGTGTCCGGTAGGTAACGCCCTTCGCGGCGAGGTTTCCGGCGACTGCGGGCATCGCCAGCGTCGGGGCGGTCAGCAGGAGCATCAGAAGGCCGGCGTCCCAAGGTGTCCGGCCGTCGACTGCAATGAAGTAGGTCGGCAGAAACACCAAGAGTGCGACGAATCCGAACGCCAAGGCGACCGGTGACAGGCACACTGCGACGTACTGGCGCGATCGGAACAGAGCCAGGTCGAACATCGGCGCGGCCTGCCGATGTTCGACGATGACGAACGCTGCCAGCAGAGCAGCCGCACCGACGAACATGGCGATGGTGCCGATCGATCCCCAGCCGAGCTGTGGACCCTCGACGAGAGCAAGAATCAGTAAGAACAAGGCACCGACGAACGTGGCGGTTCCGGCCCAATCGACACGAGTGTTGCTGACGGTGGCCGTCGCCGTCACGCGACTGCTCAAAATCAAGGCGGCTATTGCTACCAAAGCCTGTACTGCAAAGAAGTACCTCCACCCCAGCGAGCTGCTCATACCGCCGCCGAGGAGCGGTCCGAACGCGAGGCCGATCCCGAAGCACGTGCCGAACACTCCGAATGCTTTGGCGCGGGCTGCACCATCGAACGCGTTGGCCAGGGCGGCAGCGACACTGGTGAAGGCCGCTGCGGCACCGATCCCGGTAAGGCCGCGCGCGAGATCGAGGAAGAGCAGGTTAAAGGACAACGCCGCAGCGATGGATCCTGCTCCGAACAAGGCCAAGCCGAACATCAGGACGCGTCGTCGCCCGAGTACGTCGGCGAGCGATCCCATGGCCAGTAGAAACGCGGCGAAGGTGAGGTCGTAGGCGTGTACGACCCATTGCAGTCCGGCGACTCCGCCGCCGAGGTCACTCGAAATGTCAGGCAGCGTAACCGATGTGCCCGTGATCGACGTCGGAAACAGTACTGCGATCATGCACGCCGCGATCAGTGTCGCGGCAGAAGCGCCTCTCAGCAGAGGCGCTTGTTCATTGGTGGTGGTCATCGATTGCTCTCCTGGTGCACGGCGATCCGGATTGGGTTATATCAGTGTACTGATACTTATCAGTATATGTACATGCCGGCTAATTTCTCGGCGCGCTCGTGCGTTCAGTAACGGGATCCGACTGTCTCGGGGACTTCGCCCAGCGCCCGCAATGCCTCTGCGTTCAAAACGATGTCCGCCGCCCCGGCATTGTCGGAGAGGTGCGTGAGCTTGCGCGTGCCCGGGATGGGGATGACGTGATCGCCACATGCGAGTGTCCAGGCGATCGATACCTGCGCAGGGGTTGCACCGATAGAGTGGGCGACCTCGGTCACCACGTCGACGATGCGCTGGTTCTGAGTCAACGCGTGGCGGGCGAAGCGGGGGTTGGTCGCCCGAAAGTCTCCGTCCTCGAACACCCCGTCCGATACGGCCCCGGTGAGAAATCCGCGCCCGAGGGGTGCGAACGGAACGAACGCTGCCCCGTTGGTGCGGCACCAACCTACAACGTCGCCGCTTACCGAGGCACCTGCACCCGGCGGTGATGCAGCGGGGCTCGCGCCGTGAGAATCGGTCGCCGACCCCAGAGCGTCGCGGGTCCACAGCGACAGCTCGGACTGAACAGCGGACACAGGATGGATCGCATTGGCCGCGCCGGCTTGCCAGACGGTCACCTCAGAGAGGCCGAGATACTTCACCAAGCCCTGCTCGACGAGCAGCGCCATTGCGCCGAAGGTGTCTTCGAGTGGGACTGCGGGGTCGACTCGATGCAGATACAGCAGGTCTATATTGTCCACGTCGAGCCGGGTCAAGCTTGCGCGCACCGCCTCCGCGATATGGCGTGGACTGCCGTCGCGGTGCATTTGTTTGCGAGGTAGATCGTCGACGACCAGGCCGCATTTGGTGGCGAGGAAAACCTCGTCTCGGCGTCCCTTGATTCCCTGGGCGACAACGGTTTCGTTGTGCCCGTCGCCGTAGATGTCGGCGGTGTCGATCATGGAGATACCCGCGTCGAGAGCAGCGCTGATCACCGCGGCCGATTCGGCGTCGTCTCTACTCGATTCAGCGTATCCCCAGCTCATACCCATGCAGCCGAGGCCCACAGCTCCCAGGGAGGGTCCGTGTGGTGTGAACAGTCGTTGTCGCATGTCGAAGGCTCCTAGTAGATCGGGGTGGACGTGGGGTTCCGGGACTCAGATCGCAGACAGGGCGATCACTGCGTTGTGTCCACCGAAACCGGCGGACACACTCAGTGCAGAGTCGATCGCGAGTGATCGCGGGGTTTTGGAGATCACATCGATCTCGACCGCGGGATCCTGGATATCGAGATTCGCTGTAGGCGGAGCGGTGTTGTCGCGTATCGCCAGCGCGGTGAACGCCGCTTCGATGGCGCCTGCAGCGGCAAGTGCATGACCCGTCACACCCTTGGTCGAACTCACGGCAGTGCGATATCCGAACACTTGGTGCAGCGCCTGGCTTTCGGCCTTGTCGTTGAGGGGGGTCGACGTGCCGTGCGCGTTGACGTAGGCAATGTCGTTTTCGGTGAGCTCCGCGTCGCGGATTGCCGCACGGACGGCGGCAGTGAGGCTGGCTCCGTCGGGGCGGGGGGCTGTGACGTGGTGGGCATCGGAGGTCGCCGCGTAGCCGGTGACCGCTGCGTACATACGAGCGTGTCTGGCCACGGCGTCGTTCTGCCGTTCGAGTATCAAGATTCCAGCGGCTTCGGCGGCGACGAATCCGTCTCGGCTGATGTCGAACGGCCTCGACGCAGTGTCCGAGCCGTCTCGGCGGGTGGACAAGGCCCCCATTCTGGCGAGACCGGCCATGATCGTAGGCGACAGTGCGCTTTCTGCTCCGCCGACTACTGCGATGTCGCACGTGCCGGAACGCAGCAGGTCACGTCCTGTCCCGATGGCGGTCGTGCCTGATGCGCATGCGGTTGCAGTCACCATGCTCGGTCCACGGGCTCCGATGTCGATCGCTACGTATCCTGCGACCATGTTGGGCATCCACATCGGTACGAGCAGTGGTGACACGAGGTCGGCACCTTCGTCGGCGTGCACCGTTTGTTGAGCTTCGTAGGTTGTGCAACCGCCGAGCGAGTTACCCAGTACGACAGCAACTCTGGCACCGTCCCAGGTCTTGTGGTCGAGTCCGGCATCGAGGACGGCATCACGGGCGGCGACTACCGCGAGCTGGGCGAACCTGTCCACTTTCCACGATTTTCCCGGCCCTAGTTCACGGCGGGGGTCGAAATGGGGCACGGTGCACGACATTGCCCATGCAGCCTCACCGAGAGTGGGATCCGCGGCCGAGGTGGACACCGCACTGAGGACCCGTTCCCAGTTGGCTTCGACTCCGCGGCCGGCTGGGGTGAGCAAGCCGATGCCAGTGATGACGACGCTCGGGGGTCGGAGAGTGGTCATGTGTGCACGGATTCGAGGAGTACCGAATCGATGAGAGCTGCTGCACCGCCGAGGGTTTGGTCGGGATATAGTTGACCGTCTTCGAGCCGTGCGCCGGTTTCGCGTTGTATGGACACAGCGAGTTCTACGAGGGTGAGCGAGTCATCGAGTCCGAGTTCCTCGAAGGTCACCGTGGGAACCAGGTCGGACTCGGGTGCGTCGAACTTGGTCGACAGGATACTTCCGAGGGTGGTAAGGGTCGTGGTCACAATGTTCCTTTCGATGGAGATGTCGGGAGTGCTGTATTTGACGGCGCTGTCAGATGATGTCGATCTCGGGCCAGACGAGAGTTGCCGCGCCCCAGGTGGCACCCCCGCCGAACGCGGTGAGAGCTACCTTGTGGCCAGGCTTGATCCGACCGGTGTCCACGGCGTCGACCAAGGCAATGGGGATGGACGCGCCGGCAGTGTTGCCGACTCGGTCGATGTTGGTCACCGCTGCCTCTGCCGGCAGGTCGAGTTGTTCGGCCAACGCGGTGATGATCCGTAGGTTGGCTTGGTGTCCGACCAGTCTGTCGAGATCATCGGTTGCCCATCCGGTGGCAGCCAGAACGGCTCGGGTGGATTCTTCCATCCTGCGTACCGCTTCGAGAAAGACTGCGCCGCCTTGCATTCGGAAATACGGGTCGAGTTCGGGATTCTCCGGACGGGTGCGCGATCCTCCCCCACCGACTGCGATCAGATCGGCGAGCGACCCGTCACTGCCCAGGTCGAGGCTCAGGATGGCACCTGGTTCGTCTCGGTCACCCGCGCGAACGATGGCGGCACCGGCACCGTCACCGAAAATGGCATTGGTCGACCGATCCGCAGGATCGAGAAGTGTCGTGAACGACTCCGACCCGATGACCAGCACTGTGTCAGCTTGCCGAGACGCGATAGCACCGACGGCGCTACTGAGGGCATACAGGAATCCTGAGCACACAGCGGCAACGTCGAATGCCGCGATCCGGTCCAGCCCGAGCCTTGCGGCAACTTCGGGTGCCGTTGCTGGGCAACGACGGTCCGGGGTGGTGGTTGCGACGATGAGCATGTCGACGCGGTCGGTGCCAGCTGATTTCATCGCGCGCATACCGGCTTCGACCGCCATGTCACTGGTTGCCAGGCCGCCTGTGACGACGTGGCGTTGCTCGATCCCGGTCCTGCTCGTGATCCATTGGTCGGAGGTGTCGAAGCGTTCGGCGAGCATGGCGTTGGTGACAACCGTGGGCGGTAGCCACGGACCCAGCCCGCTCAAGACTGCTGCAGAGTTCATGCGGTGGTTTCTTTCTGGGAGGTCTGTGCTTGCAGAGTGTGCGGACCGATTGTGCGTACGGCATGCTGTGCGCCCCTGCGTATGTCGAGCGCGGATCTCATCAGCAAGTGGCCATCCGGACGGCAGAGGAAGAGGCGAGGCTTTCGGCCTAGGTGAGCGGTCAGGGCATTGTTGCCAATTCCACCGCCGTCGACACAGGCGATTTCAGGGAGAGCAGCTGCCGTGCCGCGAACGAACGTGCTCCATCCCTGGATGGGGTCGACGCCGGGCCACAGTACGAGTGTGAGCCGGTCACAGTCGAGGGTCGGCCACGACCCGGTCTCACCTGAAGTGTCCGCGGCGGGGTCGGGCGCAAATGCGGGGAATCGGTCTCCCACCTCCAAGGTCGAGACGAGAGCCGGTCGGCGGGCATTCGAGTAGGTGACGTCGAGCTGCGAAAAAATCGGAGCCCCGACACGTTGGAGGACACCGGTGCGATCGGCGAGCGTGATGGCGACGTCCCGGACCCGTCTGCGAATCGGTCCATCGACCAGTCCGAGACGCAACTGCACCCCTGTCGATCTGGTGATGTGAAGGGCCGCGGAGCGTCTCTCGGTCTCGTAGGTGTCGAGCAGCGAACGGTCTGCGTGGCCGCAGATGACAGCGGCCAGCTTCCAACCGAGGTTGACCGCGTCCTGCAGACCGGTGTTCATCCCCTGGCCGCCGGCAGGACTCATGATGTGGGCAGCGTCGCCGACCAGGAAGCACCGACCCTCTCGGAAGCGTTCGGCTGTCCCGAACCTCACGTCGAATGCCGCAGCCCATTCTGGTATGTCGAGGGTTCCGGCCCCCGGTGCTCGGGTATCGAGTGCATGTTGGAAATCCTCACGAACAGGCGGCGGGGGCACTGCACCGTCGGCTGTTCGCGCGGGGACGCTCATCGCGACTCGGTAGATGCCGTGTCGCATCGGAGCTAGCCCGATCGCACCCGTGGGCGAGTAGTAGTAATGCATCGCCGTGTTCGCGGGGCCGTCGGCAACCGCCACATCGCAGATGCCGAACCGAAGATCGGTCGATGTCGGGGTGAAGGGAACGCCGAGCAGCCGGCGGACTGAGCTGTGTGCACCGTCAGCACCGATGACCCAGTCGAACGACGCGCCCTCCAGCGCAGCGTCTTTCGAGCGCAATGTGGCATATGGCTCGTCATGCCCGTTGTCGATATGGAGTAGTTCGGTTCCGCGTTCGATCTCGACGCCGTACGACCTGAGCTTGGCAGCGAGAATGCGCTCGGTGGCATTCTGCGGGATGGTGATGGCATAGGGGTGAATGCTGTTTTCGAGACGGGACAGGACGATACCGCCTCTGCGTCTACCTTCCGAATAGAACGAGACGTTGTCGAGGCGATGGCCTGCGCCGATGAGATCGGATGTCACTTCGATTCGACGTAGAAGTTCGAGCTGGCGGGGCCAAATTACCGCTGCGCGAGAATGAATCGAGGGTGAGGTCTGCCGATCGACGATCCGTACGGCGATGTTCTGACGTGCCAGTTCGCAGGCTGTGGTCAGACCAACGGGACCAGCTCCGACCACCAGAACTCGGGCGGTCACCAAGCACCTGCACCGAAGGCGATGACCGCGCAGGTGAAGGTGAATCCTCCGCCTGCCGAGACGAATAGACCGATGTGTCCGTCGAGTTCGGGGGCTGTTCTCTCGACGTGCTCGATGTTCGCTGCGAGATCTCCGGCACCGAGATGCCCGGACTGCGCGGCGGTGAAGCTCACGTGCGATTTGGTCATGCCGTCGAGAGCACTCGCGTAGGTTTCCTGCATCAGCGTGCGGCCCACACGCGGAACTGTGATCGATGAGATCCGCGGGTCGCCTAGTGTTATGCCGGCTTCTGACACGGCCTGTGCCACAACCTCTCTGAGGGCAGCGCGCGAAATTCGATGGAATTCGTCGAGTCCGCGGGCGTCGATATATCCCTTTTTGGTTCGTCGAACGTCAGTGGTTGGCGACAGCCAGCGTGCTGCGGGGGTGAATTCGTCGACCCCGCGGTGCAGTGATTCGACCGAGGGGATTGCCTTGGACACGATGGAGCGCAACGTGACGTCGTGGGGGCTCACGATGTCTGCTCGTTCGAGCAGGCATGCGGTACCGCCGTCGCCGTACCAGACGCCGTAGTCGCCTTTCCAACGATCGAAGCCCTCGTCTGCGAATCGGTCTCCGGTGGTAACCAGAGCGCGTCGTGCCGTGGGGTCGGCGAGCAGCCGCGTCGCTGCAAGTTCGAGTCCCATAGCTCCGCCGTTGCACATCTGTTGAATGCCGACCGGCATGGCACGATGTGCGCCGAGGGAGTCTGCGACGAAATGCGCCGGAGACCAGAAGTCGTGACCCTGGTGGTGAATCCAGGCGTGCCCGATGAAGTCCAGCGACGAAGGTTCCCATCGCGCAGCTGCCAACGCGGACCGGGCAGCACCTACTGCCAGATCCGGGCCGGAAGCAATTGTCGAGACCGGCAGCTCGTTGATGCCGGTGCGATCGGCGTCGTGATCGTCCGTGCGCTTCAGTTCGATTGCGTGCGTAGTCGTAACCGCCGTGTCCGGTTTCTGTACTGCAACCGCCGCGACGCGCAGTGGACTGCCGATCTTCATGCCGTCATCGCCGCAGGAGTGATCGAGCCTCGGGCGGTGATCAGTTCCATGACCAGTCGGCACATCGTCTTCGACTCTTGTTCGACGTCCACGTGCAGCCTTGAGCGGAATAGCGCACCGGGGTGATCTGTGTCGACACGTGTAGTGAGTTCTGCGACGGTCAGCTCAGTGGTCGTGTCGAGCTCGATGTAGTCGTAGAAGGTGCCCTCGATTGCGCTGACCTGTGTGTGCATGGCAGAAAGACCACATTCGTCGGCGAGGGCGAGCAGTGCGAGCTGACGTACGGCTTCGACAGTCACCATGGCCGGGACGTGGTCCTGCGGGTGATCGAAGAAGCTGGGGTTGTCGAACGCGGGGCATACCTGTGCCTTGATCCCGTTCGGGGTGTGCCTGAGGTCGGAGAGCACCACGTTCTGCGCCGAGAGCCGACCTACTGTGACTGCTTCCACCACTCCGTGCCGGGCACCCGGCAGTTCTGTGTTCATCTTGGGCGCAGAACCCCTGCGGCTCTCGCGCAGTGCTCGGTACACCTCCTTGGAGGTGTACTTCACCTTCATCGCGACGGTGCCGAGCCGAACGGCAGTTGCCGTCGAAATTTCGATCCGAAATGTCACGGACCGAAGCTGTCCGGCGATGTAGCGCGGGACCTCGGTATGGACACTCAGCCGGAGAGATACACACTGCTCGATCCTGTTTCGATAATGAAGATTCTCGAAGCTCATCGACCACGACGCAAGAATGAAGTTATACCCGAGCGGCACGTCCAAATACCGGTGCGAGACGTACGTCTCTGCCTGCCTGCAGCATTCGAGTAGCAGCAGTGGGTCTATGCCGCCGCGACGGGACAGATGGTCGGTGAAGTAAGCATGAGACGGGGGTAGCTGGGCGGCCACAATGTACGTGAGCGCGTCCTCGGCTACTGCGTCTGTCAGAAACACCTCACTCAGAGCGCTGCGGTGGACGAGCCGGCGGTCGGTGCTGCTGTGGTCGGTGAGGGGGCGTTGTTCAACGATCATGTCTGAGGCGTCAACCAGGCTCATCGGCTCTTCTTCCGGAGAGGGACTGCTACGGGCTCGCGATTGCAATGCCGGTAGATCTAACAGGACCCTGTTACAGATCTCTAACACTATCAATATCAGGGCCCTGATTCGATGGGCGAACCGTAACAGCGGTGGAGTAGGTCGTCAAAGGGAAATAACGCCAAAGAGACCAGATGGTCCACAGCGCTGGGCTTGCGGATTTGGTTAACCTTTACCCCTCATGGAAGTAAGCTTGACCAATTGAAGGTTAGCTCAGCTAACAATCAAGCATGCCTACGCGCAACGATCTACCGAAAAGCGGGCTCGTCTCGACACGCATCCTCAAATTCCACTTTTTGAATGAATGCACAAAACTGTTGCGCAGCAACATGTTCGGTTCTGACTTCCGGTACTACATCTCCCATATTTGTGCGGTGATCCTGAAAATGCACGCCCCCGAAGTGACCCTGAGCGACCCAGGCAGGTTCAAGAAATTTCAATCGAAATCTGAAATGGCACTGTCTGGCCCACAGGAGGCGGAGATCACACCAAAAGCCAGATCCGAGCTGTGCAACCCGGCGGGTTCCTCGTTGGTCGGTGGCGGCCGCGAACCATTTCAGTGGTCTGGAGAAGTGCAGCGGTCAGCCCTGGCGATGCCGCGCATCTCAAGACCGCGTTCAACACCGGGACCATTGGCGATCTCGGATGTAACAAGTACTTCCCGGGGCGCAGTCGATCGCCAAGCTCGCTGAGTAATACTCGGGTACACACACGATGGTGCAAACCAATACTGATGCCTGTGGTGCACCATCCCGATCGACCGTTGACTGCCCCATCCGTCGACGCGCATACATCAGGTTCGCGGGCAGCGGCTCGCGGCGGCGGTGTCTGATTCGGTCAGCCTTCGCCCCGCACCGTCGCATCTGTGTTACCGAGGCGGGGCAGCACGACGGGCGGTTCCAGGTCCAGTGGTCGCTGTTCGCCGACTGGTGCGACGCGGCCGACGTCGAGTCGCTATCGGCATCGCCGGTCACGCTGGCGGAATCCCTCGCTGAACCCCGCTGGCGACTCGGTTCCGCTTCGCCGGGTTTTCGCGATCAATCGTGTTCATCTCGAGGCCGTCCTGCCCGCACCGAATCGAGTCACCGCGATCCGGATCGCACCGGACTCGGCGCGTAGCGACCGAGTGGTCCGGCGTGCCACGCAGTACAAGTAATCGCGTCTGGATTGGCGTCATACGGATCGACGGCTGCACTGTTTGGCCACCGCGACGCCGTCGTTCTCCTTCTCGCTGCAGCAGGCTTGCCTTGTAGGGATATTGCAGGACTCGATCGCACAGACATCACCAGCGACGGCGCGCTAGCGTGTGGATCGGCGGCCGCCACCGAATCCGCATCGCTCCCAAAGACGCCGCCGGTGTCGACCGACGCCGATATGGAACCGGGTGGCGCGCACACCGCACGGGCCGTTTCTCTACTGCATACCCCGCGTCGCCACATCATCAGACCGTCCGGCGGTACCCACCAGAGTGACCCGATCGCCGTTCAGAAGCCGGTATTTACAGAGCGTGGTTTGACATAGAAGCCGGCCAGAGGGCGCGCCTCACGTCAAGACATCTTGACGGTGCGATAACTGCGCTTATCTGTATCCCTGTGTTCCGGCTATCGGGACCTGTCAGAGTTAGTGATCGTAGTTGTAACGAGCCATTTTCGGCCCATATTCTTGTTATGAATCTTCGCGGACATGCCACCCATGGTGGCGGCAGCAACGCACAGAAACGCACTGAGTATCCATACGGATGTGTATACCCCTGCGGATTCGCGTATCAGACTTCCAGTGACGGCCATGGCCCCGGCACCGATCTGATGGGCAACGTTGACCCAGCCAAAAGCGAGCGCACTGTCAGCACCGAAATAGTGGCGGCACAACGCGATCGTTGGCGGCACAGTGGCCACATCGAGAATGCCGAACATGATGGCGAAACCGACGAGACTCGGATTGACTTGACTGGTGAAGATCAACGGGAGGACGGCTAGTGTCGAGCCGCGAACCAGGAAGAATCCAGCAAGGAGTACGCGGGGTTCCATTCGATCAGAGAGCCACCCGGCCGAGACTGTGCCGAGGATATTCGCGATTCCAACCAATGCCAACAAGCTCGAGGCTGCTGTCGCTGCCATTCCGTGATCGTGTGCGGCCGGAGTGAAGTGGGACCATAGAAGTCCGTTCGTGGTGGCGCCGCACAGGAAGAACATGAATGAAAGCAGCCAGAACGCGGGGTTGCGTACGCAGTTGCGTAGCATGTGCAGGGTGCGAGCCAGCGCGCTCTGGCCCGACGCGGTCGTCGACCTCGCTTCGAGATCGCGGTCGGGGTCGGGGTCGGGGTTGGAGCCGTTCCGGGTTACACCGAGATCGCTTGGCCGATCGCGAAGAGCGAAGAATGTCAGAGCCGCGGCCCCTGCAGCAAGCGCTCCGCATACTGTGATCGGCGCTCGCCAGTCTGTTTGCGACATCAGTGTCGATAGCAGCGGGAGTATCGCGAACTGGCCGACGACGCTGGCCGAAGTGAGAATACCGGTGGCCAATCCAATGCGGTCCGCGAACCACCTATTGGCAACGGTCGCACCGAAAACCATTGTGATGGAACCAGTGCCGACGCCGACGAGGAATCCCCACCATACGATGAACCATCGCGCGCTCGGAGTAGCAGTCACCAGGAGCGTCGAGCTTCCAGCAAGCAGCACGAGCGCGAAAACGGCGATCTTCCGGATGCCATAGCGGTCCATCAGGGCAGCGCTGAATGGTGCAACAGCTCCGTACAGAACCATGTTGATTGCGACGGCGATACCGATATCGCCTCGGCTCCAGTCCCGGGTTGCCACCAGAGGTTCGGTGATCAATCCAGCGATGGTGGTGTATGAACCCGTAGCCATCAGCGCGGCCGCGGCCACGGCGGCCATACGCCATGCGGGATGCATTGTGTGGGACTTGGCTGGTGATGGCGTCAGGGTCGGCTCCCGGGCATTACTCATGTCTAATGAATAGTCCATATATACGCCAAGTGGTAGTATGCACATTATTGTCCGTATAGACGATGTTGTCTTATAGCCGCCGTTGTACTGATGCCGACTAGTGGGGGAGCAGTGGGAGACGATACGAATGCAGTGCGAGAGACGGTCCGGCGCGCATATGAGGTGTGTCCGGTAGAGGTGAGCATTGCTGTGCTTGGAGGATCGTGGAAGATGACTATCGTCAAGAATCTCCTTGATGGCCCGGTGCGCTACGGAGCATTAGGTCGTCTCGTAGGACCTGTCACCCCGCGAGTACTTACTCGTCAACTTCGCGAACTGGAGAGTGACGGGATCGTCGAGCGCACCTCGTACCCTGAGGTGCCGCCGCGCGTCGAGTATTCGTTGACCGCGCAGGGAAAAGCGTTGGAGCCCTTGGTTAATGCCTTGAATGCATGGGGAAAGCAGTACGCGGCGGAAGTTCTCCTTCCTGCGCTACCAAACCTCCGCTCGGCTAGCTAACTGCCGGGTTTGACCAACACGAGTGCCCTCGGCGGACCGTCTCCGCGATCGACTTGGACAGGACCACCACATCTGGGCCAATTCCAGGGGCTTCGAATGAGTAGAACGATCGCCGCCGACCGACATCGCTTTCTCGATCTTGGCCGTATGTCTGACGGTGCGCCATCCTCGGTCCGCCTGCGTCAGGATCGTCGACGTCCTCTGAGCATTGATCCTCGACAACCGTGAATGGTCACCTGTTGCTGTAGGACGCGCGAACGACGCAGGTCGAAAAGCCAGAATTCAGCACAGATCGTCGCTCGACTTTGGGGCTATGTCGGGCTGCGGCCTTGGTTTGCGTTGAAGCGGGCCTTTTTCTGACGGTTGCCACAGGTGTTCATATCGCACCATTTACGGGTGCGGCTCTGGCTAGTATCGAAAAACGCGGCCCGGCAAGTCGGCGATGCACACAAGGCCAATCTCCCGTCTCGTTCGCCGGCGACTATCTCAACCGTGTTGGCGGCGATCACACCCAGTGCATCCTCGATGGACGCAGCGGAGCTGAGCTGCCACTGCCGCTTTCCTTCGCACGTCAAGATCGCCGCCGCACTGCCGTGCGTGCTGCGGTCGTTGACTATCCGGACGGCTGATTCAGGGAGTGGTTCCGCGAGTGCTGCCGCGGTTGCAGTTGCGTGAATTGCTTCCCTCAGCTCGCGAGCACGGTCGAGCTGGTCACTGTCGCAGGATCCGACAGATAGCCCACTCACCCTCAGCCAGTCGATGAGTCGTTGCGGGGTGGGAATCCGTTCGACTGCGTCGCCTCGGCGCTCGGTCAGAGTCGCAGTGAAGCTCGTCGCGAGCACAGACCCGAGGCGAAAGTCGGGATGGTCGGTGCGCATGGAACCACCTTAGCTGGTTGCCTGGGCTGGCCGCGACTGATAGAACTGCCTAAGCTGGTTCTAGCTTGTCTGGTCGTCGAGACGCAAGATGTTCGAGCTCGTACACGGGTCGCTTGCGTGTTGCGCCCGTCCGAGTCTCGATGCACTTTCTACGGATGGCAGGTGGATGCATCGAAGCAGTCCGCTCGAGTGCACGGAACCGAGATTTTGCTCATTGATCAGCGTGGAGGAGAACGACATGGACGTGCGTATACCGCTGCTTTCACGGCGCGCAGGTTGGCTCGAGAGCGGGACGGTGGTCGTAGTGTGCGGGTTGCTTGTCGCTGTGTTGTCTGCTGGTGAGTTGGCTCCTGTGGCAGGGGATTTGATCACGGTCGTCGCAGCTATCGCATCGGTCATCGGGTTGGTGCTGTTGCAGATATGGATCGGAATGTGTCACGTCGACAGCGGTGACAGTGCGTCGGTCGTGTTGCTGATCGCCGGGATCGCGGCGTGGGCGTTCGCGGTTCTGTTCGCTACGTTCGGCGGGCCAGTGATGTCGCTGTTGGTGACAGCTGTTTCGGCTATTTTGCTGCTGTCCGCGGTGCGGCGGATCGCACAACCTACTGTCCACAGTGCTGCTTCGTGAACCGTCTAGCGGACTCCGTCCAGGCATTCCACTCCCTCGCGACCGATGACGACCTGAACGATCTCCGAACCCGTTTGGCCACAGCACGACTTCCGGAAGTAGAGACGGTCGAGTCCGCTGCATCCGGCCGATCTCGCTGGGATCAGGGCGTTCCACTCTCCGACCTCGAGGACCTGGTGGAGTACTGGCGTACCGATTACAACTGGCGGCTGCTCGAAAATCGCCTCGAACAGGTGGGGCAGTTCCGCACGGTCATCGACGGTCTGGGAATTCACTTTCTCCACCGGCGATCCGCGCGAGCAGATGCCACTGCGTTGGTGTTGACGCATGGCTGGCCGGGCAGCATCGTCGAATTCGTCGAGCTGATAGATGAATTGGCAAATCCGAAGGACGCGACGTCGCCTGCGTTCCACGTCGTCGTTCCGTCGCTGCCTGGCTTCGGTTACAGCGGCAAACCTGTCGATACAGGCTGGGGGACAGAGAAGATCGCCGCCGCGTGGGTCGAACTGATGAGCAGGCTCGGCTACCGGAAGTTCTTGGCGCACGGCGGCGACTGGGGTGGTGTGATCACCACGATCCTCGGTGGCCGATTCCCTGATCATGTCCTGGGTATCCACACGACGTATGCCGAGGCACCACCTGGATTGTCCACGAGCGGGTTGACGGCCGCGGAACGCGAATGGGTCGAGCACACAAGCAATTTCAATCGGCACCATGTGGCGTACGCGAAACAGCAAGCGACCCGGCCGCAAACGATCGGGTACTCCCTCGTCGACTCACCTGTCGGGCTCTTGGCGTGGATCCTCGACAAGTTCGCCGAGTGGACGGACACCGAGGACAGTCCTTTCGAGACAATTACTCGTGACGTTCTGTTGGACAACGTCACGTTGTATTGGCTGACAAGGTCCGGCGCCTCGGCGGCGCGCATCTATTACGAGAGCCATAATTCGCTCGACCCCGACCTTCGAGTAGATGTTCCGACCGCGATCACCATCTATCCGCTGGACATCGCAAAATGCCCGCGACCGTGGGCGAGCGAGCGATACCGACACATCGTCCGCTGGAGATCGCCAGAGGCCGGGGGACATTTCCCGTCGCTGGAAACTCCCGGATATTTCCTCGACGACCTGCGCGACGGCCTCTCGGCCGTCCTCGCTGCCAACGGCATATACACGGCCTGATCAGGAGAGATTCCGTCGCAGGCCGAAGGGGACTTAGGCCCTAGGCAAGTCCAGTCCAGTCCCGCCATCTGCACCTGGCTTCCTGTATTGAGATCCCCGCTGCTGTTGCGGCGTGCGGGGGATGGTCAGTGACCAAGGAGTGACTGCCGTTGATGGTTGCGGTTCAGGCTTCGACGCCTGTGCGATGTCGACACGATGAGCCCCACGCTGCACGACGCTGCAGGACTCAAGCCTGTCAATCACGGTTCGGTAGCGAATTGGCGTCGGAACTCGCTGGGACTGACGCCGATGAGCCGCCGGACATGGTGGCGCAGAAGTGGAGCTGACCCGAACCCGGTTCGGGCGGCAATGTCCTCGATCGAGAACGGACTGAGCTCGAGCAGTTCTTGCGCGCGCGACGCGTCGTCGAGTCAACCAGTCATGTGGTGTGGTGCCGAGGTCGGTCGAGAAACGTCGGATGAGGGTCCGCGGCGACACACTCGCTACGTGAGAGAGATCGGTGATGCTCAGTTGGTCCGCAAGGTGTTCTTCGATCCAGTCGATGAGATTCTGGAGCCCGTGGTCCGGTCCGAAGCTTACCGGGGTGTCGACGTACTGACGTTGATATCCACGTCGATGGGCGGGTACCGCCATACGTCGTGCAATGCGGTTGGCAATTGCCGGGCCGTGGGCAGTCCGAATCAAGTGCAGACAGGGCGTCGATCCCAGCGGCGGTGCCCGCACTCGAGATGATGGGACCGTCTTGGTGATCGAGCAGGTCGGTATCGACGACAACCTCCGGAAAGCTCGAGACGATCTGCGCTTCATGTCGCCAGTGGGCAACGGCCCTCCTACCGCCGAGAACGCCGGCATGAGCGAGCGTGAATACGACAGTGCACACGAAAGTAGCTGCTTACCTGACGAATACGCGTCACGGACGGCCCGCACCACTGCATCCGACGGTGGCTGATCGAGCGGAGCGTATTGAGCGCGACCAGATCTGCATCGTCGGCCGAACCGAGGGGCAGGTGCGCGACGACGGTAGTTCCCGTCCCCGGACGACAGCGCCTGCCCTGGCTCTTCCGCACAGACACGGAAGTCGAAGCCCGGAACGAGCGGATCAGCCAAGAAACATTCCGAATTGACGAACCGTCATGACCTGAGGGGCGAACAACAACCGGTTGTAATCTCGACGCCTGACCTGCGGTCACTTTCCGGTCCTCGTCATCGAGGTAGAAGAACCGTTCCAACTCAACACGGGACAACGCCCCCCATCGGTCATGTCGACCTGAAAACACCTGTAGGTCTGCGCCGCTGCACGTTCAGCGCTTAACTCCGGACCCAGCGGATTTGCTCCTCGGCCCCCTGAAACGAAGGGCGAGCGCCAGATCTGGCCGCATCATCTCGCCGCGTCTGTCTCCTCGGCATGCGCCTCCACTGGCCGAGCCGGGTACCGCAGCTCTGCCTCTACCGGCGTGCCCGCATCCACCCTGTGGGGCGGCGAATCAACAGCATCGCCCGCGCGTAGTGGCTCTTCCCGCACCCACCACGACACCATGAAAGCCACCGCGGCCAACACAGCGGCACCGATCACGACACCGTGCAGTCCATCAGCAACGGCTTCGCGGAAGGCATCGCGCACGTGCGGGGCGAGGGTGGTCAGCTCGGCCGGCGTCATGGTGCCGCCGGTGAGATGACCGGCGAAGACTGCGCCGAGCACCGCCACACCGAGTGAGCCGCCGATGGTGCGCAGAAGAGTCACTGTCCCAGTCGCTGCGCCCATGTCGCGCGGCTCGGCACTGCTGAGAGTGATCAGTATCGTGCTCTGCATGACCAGCCCCAAGCCCACACCCACGATGACGGTCAAGCCCGATGCCGTCCAAGTCGGGGTGTCGACGTCCAGCGCGAGCAGTACGACACTGCCGACAGTCAGGAATGCCCCGCCGAGAATTGGGTAGATGCGGTGCCGGCCGCTGCGGTTGACGAGTTGCCCCGTCGTCAGCTGGGCAGTAAGCATCCCGAACATCAGCGGCAGCAGCAGCATCCCACTCGCTGTAGGCGACGAACCCTGCACGAACTGCATGTACTGCGGCAGGTAGTTCGACAGTGCCATCATCGCTGCGCCGACCAGGAAGCTCAGGATCTGCGCGATCGCGAAGTTGCGGCTGTGGAACAGTTTTGGCGGGATGATCGGCTCGGTTGCGCGCTGCTCGACATACACGAACCCCACCAGCGCTCCGACACCTGCGACGCTCAGCGTGAGGATCAGCGGAGACGTCCATTCGTATGTCTTCCCGCCCCAGGTGGCGACCAGCGTCGCGGCGAGGATCGAGGCGGTCAGCAGCACGGCGCCGGTCAGGTCGATGCGTGCGCGAATGCGTTCGGTATGCAGGTGGATGCGGGCGCCGACGATCAGCAGTGCGATCAGCCCGACAGGGACGTTGACGTAGAACGTCCAGCGCCAGCTCAGCTGGTCGGTCAGGAAACCGCCGAGCAGCGGTCCGCCGATGAAAGCGATCGGCATGATCACGCCGAGCATGGACTGGACCTTGCCGCTCTCCCGCGGCGGCAGGATCACGCCGATGATCGCCATGGCTCCGACCATGAGGCCGCCGGCGCCCAGCCCCTGCAGGGCGCGGAACGCGACGAGTTGGTCCATATCGCCCGACATCCCGGCGAGCATCGACCCTGCCAGAAACAGTGCGATCGAGATCATGAAGGTGAGTTTGCGGCCGTAAAGATCACCGATTTTGCCCCAGATCGGTGTGGTTGCGGCGGCAGCAAGCAAGTACGCCGTCACCACCCAGCTGAGGCGGTCGAGTCCGCCGAGATCGCCGACGATGGTCGGTAAGGCGGTGCCGACGACAAGGCCGTCGAGCATCGCCAGGAACATGCCGAGTATGAGGCCGAAGACTCCGAGGTAGAGCCCTCGGTGCGGTGGGGTTTCCATGGACATGCCGTCTCTCTCTCGACCGGTCTCAGCCTGCATAGGGCCGTACGCGCCGTGCGTCGCGTAATGCGAGCGCCCACCATTCGAGCTGGTCCAGCATCGTCTTCGCTGCGGTGTCGCTAGCCGGATCGGTGGCCTGTCCGTCCTCGCCGAACTTCTGCCATCCGCCGGCGAAGCTCACCGTCTCTCGGATCGTCATTGCGTTGAGTTCGGCCATGACCTGCCGCAGGTGTTCCACCGCCCGCAGCCCTCCCGATATACCCCCGTACGAAACGAAGCCGACCGGTTTGGCGTGCCACTCTTCGTTGTGCCAGTCGATCGCGTTTTTCAACGACGCAGGGTAGCTGTGGTTGTACTCGGGCGTCACGATGACGAACGCGTCGGCGGCGTTCAGCCGCGGCGAGACCATCGTGAGCATCTCCTCCGTCTCGGGCGCGGGCGGCGCGCCGAAGGCGGGCAACACCTGGGGTACGGGCGTCTCGACCAGGTCGATGACATCGAAGGTCATGTCGTCGCGCTGGGCCAGGTGCTTGCCGAGCCAGTGTGTGACGACGGGGGCGAAACGGCCGTCGCGGGTGCTTGCGACGATAACGGCGATAGCGAGGGCGTCATTCACGGGAACCTCCATGTGTGTACGTTGTACTCGTAAAAATACAACGTACACACATGGAGAGACGTTGTATACCTTTGATACGTTGTACAGGTCGTGAACAGGAGGGAGGCCGCATCTGTGGCCACAAAAAAGACGGAAACCGGCGATGGCGCATCCCTGTGGGAACGTCTCGACCGTTCGGCGACGCCGCGCCCGTCCCTCACTCACCACAAGATCGCCTCCACCGCTGTAGAGATCGCGGACGCGGAGGGGCTCGACGCCATCACGATGCGACGCCTGGCCACCGCTATGGGCACCGCGCCGATGGCCGCCTACCGGTACGTTTCCGGTAAGGACGACGTACTCAAACTCATGGGCGACTTCGTCTATGCCGAGATCGAGATCTCCGACGGAACCACGGGCTGGCGCGACACTCTCGAAGTCCACGCAGCACGCACACGTGAACTCGTCCTGCGCCATCCCTGGCTCACACAGCTACCTCCGGAGGCCGCGCTCACACCCAGCCCGAACCGGTTGGTGATCGTCGAGTCCTCGCTGGCTGCTCTTGACGGTCTCGGCCTCGACGCGGACACCAGAATGGCCGTCGTCCGGTCCATCGATGCCTACGTCCAGGGCGCAGTGAACGGTGAGGTCGCCGTCATTCGGATGATGGAAGGCCAAGGATGGAAGACCGGCGACGAGGTGCGCCAGGGCCTCGCGCCTGAGATGACACACCTGATGAAGACCCAGAACTTCCCTGCAATGCAGGCATGGGCGCAAACAGCCGAGCGCAAAGACGACCGCGCATGGCAATTCGCGACCGGCCTCGAGTGCATGCTCGACGGGGTCACCACCCGCTACGGGATCTAGAAGCAAAGAATCAGCGGACCCGCTGCGCCTTAGACAGACGGAAGTGCAATCGCTGATGCAATTCACGTGGCTGACAACCCACGAATCTCGCTAAGTGTTCTGGACCATTATCAAGAGCCTCCAAGCAACATAGCACCCATCGCGGAGACCCCTTTTGGGCCGTGGGTAGTGGGGCTGGGCCTACCTCGAATACACGAGTCTGGCCTATGCCACTGGCGCCGCGCTCCGACTGGAATGGAACTATGAGAAATTCTTTTCGAGCGAGCGCGATAGGAACGTTGTTGCTAGGTGCATTCCTACTGGCAGGATGTTCGGCCGATACAGACCAACGGACGGAGTCGTTCGAGTTCACCGGGGCCCGATTAGATGTCGTCAATTCGAACGCGAACATGCCGGTCACGACTTCGGACCAAGCAGGCGGCGAGGAGATTGTCGTCACGGTGCACACCGAAACTTTGGTCAAGAGCGCCAACACACCGGCCTGGTCACTTGATGGCACCAGCCTGAACCTGGGGACACCCTGTGGCGATGGGATCATCGGGTACTGCGAGGGCAGTTTCTCGATCGTTGTCCCTGCCGGGACTGAGGTCTACGTCAACGGTGCCGCCGCGACAACCCGATAGTCACTCTCGCGCCTGTACTCGAAGGTATGCGAGAACTGCTGAGACTCGGCGGTTCTGGTCGCTGTTCGGTGGAATGTCTAGTTTCATCAGGATGTTCCCGACGTGCTTGACGACAGCGGCATCGCTGATGAACAGCATTCGTGCGATGGCAGCGTTGGAGTGTCCCTCCGCGACAACGGCGAGAACGTCGCGTTCACGCGGTGTGAGGTGCTGCAATGGATTGCGACGTCGACTGATCATGTGGGTGATGACAGCGGGATCGATCACGGTGCCGCCGGACTTTATCCGACGGAGTGTGTCCGCGAAGTCTCGGACATCGCTGACGCGGTCTTTCAGAAGGTAGCCGATCCCGGCCTCGCCCGCGCCGTCTAGTAACTCGGCAACATAGCTCTGCTCAATGTATTGGCTGAGAACGACGATTGGCAGATTCGGCATTTCCTTCCGAATCTGTGCGGCAGCAGCGAGACCTTCAGAACTGAAGTCCGGTGGCATCCGGACATCTGTAATGATGAGATCTGGATCATGCTGTCGGCATGCCGACAGCAGTTCCTGCGCTGAACCGACCGCTGCGACGGTGACGAATCCATTGCGCTCCAACAACATCTGGAGTCCTTCCCGCAGTAAAGTGTTGTCCTCGGCAAGGACGACTCGTAACGCTGACGCGTGGGCCGCAGAGTTCGAGCCGGTCATACTGTTCTCGGGTTCGGAATGACGACGGTGATGTTCGTCGGCCCACCGAATGGTGAGTCGACGGTGAGAGTGCCGTCCAGAGATGCGAGGCGGTCCGTAATCCCGCTCAGCCCGCCGTATTCACGGGTCCGTACGCCGGCTCCACCGCATCCGTCGTCGTGAACGCAGATGCGAACCTGGCTCGGTATAGGACGATGAATCATGACATCGGCACGACTAGCGGAGCTGTGCTTGACGACATTCGACAGCAGTTCGGACACGCAGAAGTAAAGGTTGGTCTCGATGTCGGGTGGCAAACGAGGGTCGAGCCGGTCGTCCACCGTGACAGGGATGGAGAAATTGTCTCCGATCTCCCGCACAGCAGAACCCAGACCGTGGTCGATGAGCACCTGGGGGTGAATGTTTCGCACGACCCTCCGTAGGTCATCGAGGGTCTTGCGGGCTTGCTGTTGCGCACGCACGATGTCATCCCGTCCGGGGGCATCTTCAGAGAATGCAGCGAGCGCGAGACCCAACGTCATACTCACGGACAGCAGCTGCGGTTGAACCGCATCGTGCAGGTCACGCTCTATGCGGCGGCGCTCGACGTCGAAAGAACGAACCAGCCGGGCACGTGACTGCGCCGTCGCGGTGAGATCGTGTCGAAGCCATTGCTCCGGCCGGGTCAGGACCTGTCGCACGAGTCGGACGTGAGCGCGGGCAATGGGAGGAGATGCCCACACCAGCAAAGAAAGCAAACAGGCACCGACGGTGGCCGCGACAAGGCTCTGTACCACCGTCGTGATGGTGAGAGGGCCGATGACAGCGGTGTCCCCGGTGTATGCGAGATAGGGGCTGAACAGTGCGACGAATGATCCGATCACGGCAAGCAATCCCGAGACCGCCAGTGCACCGCCGAGCGTGAGCACGACAACGCTGTATGCAAGCGGGCGTACGAGCGTTTTCGGCTCGCGCAGGCGAATTTCAGGTCGACTCGGCATTGCTCCGTCTTGCAGCGTGGCGGCACTGGCCCAATCGGCCCGAGCCAGCAGTGCCGAGACGATCGGCAAGCCGATTCCCAGCAAGGCCAGTCCTGTCGCAGCGAGCGCGCCTGTGCGTTCTGCGCCGAGGGTTCGGTCGGTGGCCGCCTTCAAGATCGGAGCTGCAAGCAGCGCAGCCACAGCCACCGTCAGCAATGTTCGAGTCACGGCGGCGGTTACGTACGATGCTGCACGCCAACGCGCGAGGGTCTCCGGCGCGGAGGTCGTCGACAATTGGCTCACACATTCATTTTAGGTACCGACCTTCGATTACACGGTAGAGCCAGCTCTACCGTGACTGACTGTTCAGGCCGACTGACGCGAGGGGCGCGGTGCGGTGCAGTGGGGGAATGATCCCACCGGAACCGTCCAATACCGTCTTGCAGCTTCAGGAAGTCACACGCACCTTCGGTTCTGGCACGAATGCATTCGTCGCACTCGACAGTGTCACGCTCGGATGCCGCCGAGGGTCGTGGACAGCAATCATGGGGCCTTCGGGTTCCGGGAAGTCCACGCTGATGAGCTGTGCCGCAGGACTCGACAGCCCGGACTCGGGCCGGGTCTTTTTGAACGGTGCCGATATCAGCACATTGAGCGACGACAAACTGACCCGCCTGCGACGCAGCGACATCGGCTTTGTATTTCAACAGTTCAACTTGGTTGCCGCCCTGACGGCATTGCAAAATGTCAGTCTCCCGCTGCGACTGGCCGGCGCCTCGCGCGCGGACTCAACAGCACGAGATGCGCTGGGGGTGCTGGGTTTGGCCGAACACACCGGTCAGAAGCCTCGGGAGCTGTCGGGCGGTCAGCAGCAACGTGTAGCGATTGCGCGAGCACTGGCGACACAGCCCAGCATATTGTTCGCCGATGAACCCACTGGTGCCCTCGACAGCGCCTCAGCAGCAGTCGTTCTCGGATTCCTTCGTGAGCTCGTGGACCGTGGGCAGACCATCCTCATGGTCACGCACGACCCGCAGGCAGCGTCTCGCGCCGACCACGTTGCGTTCCTCCGCGACGGCCGTCTGGTTCGCACTTTGGACGGTGCTGACGCTACGCAGATCGCCTCCGCTCTCACCGACTTGGAGCTTACGCCGTGATCGCGCTGGCGGCTCGCACCTTCCTCGATCGCTGGTCTCTGTTCGTCGGGACAATCGTTGCCGTCGCGCTCGGCGTGGGAATCGTGCATGCCGGGATGACAATCATTCTTGGGGTGGAAAATTCAGCACCACCGCTCGACGCGATGCCGGCCGCAGCTGAGGCCTTCCGTCAGGCGGCTAGCGGCGCGAACACCCTCACCGGAATGACAGTCATGCTCGGAGCATTCCTGACGGTGTTCGTGGTCGCATCGACGATCGGTTTCGCAGTGGACCAGCGTCGACACGACCTCGCAACACTCCGGATCGCGGGCGTCACTGCCGGACAAATCCGTTGTTTGCTGCTCGGTGAGGCATTGTTGGTCGCAGTAGTGGGGGCCCTCATCGGAGCAATGTTGGGATTCGTACTCACTCATGTTCAGGGCGCAATCCTCACCGGTTTGGGTGTGCTGCCGGCCGAGATCGATACCCCCATTGCGCCCGCAGTGCTCATCCTCGACTTCGTTGTCGCGGTAGTGGTCAGCGTTTCCGGCGCATGGGGGAGCGCGCGGAGGGCGACCCGAGTTCGGCCGTTGGACGCACTTCGCCGCACCCCGCTCGAGCGGCACGCAATGGGTGTGCGGCGATGGTTGGTCGCAGCAATTGCGCTGGTGCTCACCGGAGTTCAGGTGTTCTTCTCCGCTACCAGCGGAGGGATGCTCATTCCGTTGCTATTAGGACTCGGCATCATCATCACCGCCTCCGTGGCAATGAGTCGCCTCGCCCCGCTACTCGTGCCTGCTATTGCGGGCCTTATCTCTCTTCTCGCTCCTCGGCGCCCAGTTCCTGTGGTAGCCGTTGCGAACCTGCGTGATTCGGTACGCCGTACCGCCTCGTGCGCGGCGCCGATGATCGTGCTGGTGAGCATTGTGATGGGTTTGCAAGGAATCCTCGACACCCAGACCGCAGCGGGAGAGACAGAACAGACTCTCATTCGTGCTGATCTCGTCGCATCAGGACAGGATTTTGCTTTCGATCGGGCCGATCAGATCAAGGGTGTCAGGGTCGCTGCACCTGAGACGGTAGTACCGCTGTCGGTCGCACTCACACGAAACAACGTCACCGTCGATGGCCTGGGAACGGTCGTTGCGGTCGATCCGGATCGCTTTCGGCAGACCAGGCTGCAGAAGCCTGCGTTCGGCAATGTCGATGACTTCGGCCCTGACTCGATTGTGTTCGGTAGCGGACTGGACAGCCTGACCGTCAACGGTGAGTACGACGAAATCTCGCTTCAGGTCGATCGAAGGGTAGTCCGTCTTCGCCAAGCCGCCCGTTTGCCGGAAACGCTGGCTGGATCAGACGGGTTCTATATCGACCGCTCGATTCTTCCCACTTCGATGCTCGAGCGGAACACGTCCGTCCTTGTGCAGCTGGAGCCAGGTGCCGATATTGACCAGGTGCGTTCCGAGTTGGCGGCGCTGGGCGCGACCCGCATCGACGCGCCGTCAACTTTGGTGCAGAAGGACACATCTACGAAAGACGCAGAGAATCGCGCGGTGATGGGGGCGATTGTCGGACTCGGAAGCCTGTACGCACTGATCAGCGTCTTGAGTACTGTCGCGATTTCAATCGGGCAGCGGCGTGCCGAGCTGGCTACATTGCGACTGTCCGGCATGACGAAGCGGCAGGTTCAGGGCGCGGTGGTCGCGGAGACGTTGTCAGCGACGCTCATTGGACTCCTACTCGGTGTGGTCGCTGCAGAAACTGCGCTGGTCGGGCTGTGGATCGCAACGTTTCGCGTCTATGGCACGCCTGTCATTGCGATTCCCTGGCTTCTCTTGTCAACGATCACGTTACTGACGATGGCACTCACCGCGGCTACGGCGATCATTTCTACACGTTCGACGTTGCGTGTAAATGCGGTCAGCGCGGTGGGTGCCCCGGAATGACAATGGCGCGGTGGGTGTCCCAGATCGGCCGAGGGCCATCGACCGGGACTAGCCGAAGATATCGCCCAGTTCGAATGCCCACGCGATCGGAGTATCGATGGTTACACGGAGCGGGGGCCACTGGCCCTGGACTGTCGCTTGGCTTCAGTTGTGGCGCAGCATCATCGGTAGCTCACTACCCGCAGCCGCCTGCCACCCGATCATCGCGCCACCTCCCTGGGTGCTTCGGGGCGAGGAAACAGCCTGTGCTGCGTTCGGTTCACTCAGGATCGGGCACTTAGCGTGGAATCGAATCTCTCAGTTGTGGACGCGCCATGAATGTGCGCGGTGATATCCGCAGCGTCGCATCGACTGTGTCAGGCGCTCGCCGCTTCCGATTTACGGGGTGTAAGCGCGGCCAATCTCATTACGTGAGCCAATATGCTCTTGTGAACAATGGTCGGCAACACCAGGTTCCACATCTGGTTCAACCGCTCGTACAGGTCGGTTCTGCCGGTCAACATCTCCGAGAGAATCTGCACTCCGGTGAACGAGCCCACGATGAACCGGGCCAGCGCGTCGATGTCGGTGCCCTCGACGATGTCGCCGTCCTCGGCTGCTTGCAGCGCAATCTCTTTGATGGCGTCGATCCAGTCCAAGTACGGTTTTTCTATCGGACCCTGGATGCTCCCGATTTCCATCGTCAAGCGCATGCCGCCTCGCGCGATGGGCTCGGTTACGAGCTGCCGCGCCATCTCTTGGGACACCAGCACCAGCATCTCGATCGCGGTGTCGGACTGAGTGCCCACCAGTCGGTTGCCTTCCATGGCCATAGCGTGTTGCGCTTCGATGACCGCGTGCGCGAGCTCTTCCTTAGACGCGAAGTGGAAATACATCGCACCTTTGCTCACACCGGCGTGCTGCAGGATGGTGCCCAGGCTGGCGGAGTAGCCGAACTTTTCGAAGCTCGTGGCAGCTCCCAAGATGACGGCCTGGCGCGTAAGAACAGCGCGCTCCTGCATGT
>NZ_MKKX01000013.1 GCF_002091985.1 Rhodococcus sp. 1163 | reverse complement strand
CCTCGATCTTTCTTCGTGCTGTCGTGGTGACCTGATCGGATCGAGATTGTCGTTTGCGGCCGAGTGCACGTCGATCGGGCGCGATGTGTCGGCCGATGTCGATCGGTTGAACGCTCGGTTCCACCGCCCGAGAGGTTTACTTCCATGTTGATGGGATGGTGGTCCGGGTCAGGCGGGTGCGCGTAACGCCGCCAATCGTGTCAGGGCGGAAACGATCGCATCGGACCAGGACGCGTTCTTCGACAGTTTCAGTCTGATGCGACGGGCATGGGACGAGATGCGGCCAGCGATCGAAAAGATCCGTAGACGAATACGTTTGGGCTCCCAGCGCAGGGCATCGTGATCGGGGAAGCCGAGCATCTGTGTCCATGCGGTGAGTTCGAGAGCGAGTTCGACGAGTGCGAGCCAAATACGGTTCTGGTCGAAACCGTGCAATGGAAAGTTACTGAGCCCGGTGTCCTTGGCGGTGCGGATACGGTCCTCGCATCGCGCGCGGCGCCGGTGCCGTAGTTCGAGGTCCTGGACTTGACCACCGACGGTGTTGGTGGCAAAAGCGGTCAACCGCAGACCGTCGCTGTCGGTGAACCGCAGTTGGGCACCTGGATGTGGCCTTTCCTTCCGGATGATCACCCGCATCCCCGGCGGCCACGCGGTGACATCAATGATTCCGGTGGCGTCGATGACCCATGCGCCGTCTCGGACCTTCTCCTCCGAGTCAACGGCGACAGACCATGCATTCTCCGGAACAGCAGCGAGAGCGTGGACCATGGCGTCGGTGAGCGCGAAGCCGATCGAATACGACACCCGCTGCCTGTGCAGCCAGGTAAGGAATGCGTGGCTCGCCCCAGCGCCGTCTGTCCGTACCAACACTTTCCTCCCAGGTCGCTGTCCGGTAGTGAACGGCAACTGCGCCAATGCTTTCCGAGTGACCTCGATGTGGTCGACGGCGGTGTTCGAGCCTGCGTTTCCTGGACGTAGAAGCGCTGCGACGGGTTCGCCGGTACCGGACTTGCCGTGGTCGACGAAGGCCAGCAGTGGGTGGAATCCGAATCCGCGTTTGTAGGTCGGTGCCGCTTTCTCCTTCTCCGAATGGGCGGTGACCAGGGTGGCATCGAGGTCGATGACGATCGGGTTCTGCGCAGAAATGTCGTGATCAGGCGCGTGATGGCCGGCGTGTGCCCACGCAGCAGCGCGAGCCTGTGCGCGGGCGTTGTCGATCGCTGCGAGTACACGCGGAGCATCGCAGGCCAGGACGGAGACCAGTCGGGACACCGTCGGATCCGAAGGCACCTGCCCGAAGACGCCCGCGTGTTCTCGCAGGGTAGCGATGTCGGCGAGGCAGTCGCCGCCGAGTGCCAGTGACACTGCCAGATCGACGACAATCTTGCCGGGGTCGAAGCGCGCCAACGGTTTACGCCATGGTGCGAGCTGCTCGGACAGGGCTGCGGTGAGTCCTGTGACCTCGGCGGTGCGCAGGACGGTGACGGCACCTGCGTGCGACACGATCCCGTTTCCGGTCGCATCGACGGATAGGGCGGGGTAGGGCGACGTAGACTTACTCACCGGAATGGTGCCTCTCGAACTCGCTGGATTGTTACCTTCGCAAGTTCAATCTTCCCAGTTCAGGGCACCATTCCTCTGAACTGACACTCGGTCGAGCTCAATTCGCGTGAAAGCCCGAGGTTAACTGCACCGTTTGATGGATAGTCTGCAGATCGCGACTGCTCCAGCCCGACACGACCACAGATCCGGACATCATGACATCACAGACCGAACCGACACCTGACGACGTGGTGCATGCCGCGCAAGCTCTACACGCGCTCACTGCGATACCCGATATATCGATGCAGTGGTCGAACACTGCGGATCCAACGCAGTGGACTGCACTCCACACCATCGAGCACATCAGCGATGCGTTGCTCTTCTACAGCGGTCAGGTCGCGAGACGAGCGCAGGTCCGATTACCGGTCCTGCGCGACGGTCGTGAAGCTCGCGCATCCGAACACCTAGACAACGTGCTCTCGACTGCACACGTACTCGCGGCACTGCTCCGCGACCTTGGAGATCAACGTGCGTTCCACCCCAGCGGAACAGCCGACGCTGCGGGTTGGGCAGGCATGGCTGTTACAGAAATACTGGTTCACGGCACCGATGCGGCGCGCGCAGTGGGGATGCTCCTGGATTTTCCCGAAAATGGCTGTGCGAGAACAGTGTCGCGTGTGTTTCCGTGGATCGATACGACTTTGGGCAGCCCGCCCGAGTTACTTCTGGCTGTCACTGGCAGAACGGTAGTCGCCGGCGTTCACTCGGATCCAGATTGGTGGTGGCAGTCGGCCCAACTCACAGAATGGAATGGACTTCCAGCGCGGCGCGACGTCAAGCCGGGTTGGAGCTGAGCGCGGTAGCTCGACCACAATCTCAATGTCGATTTGCGCCGAAAATTAGCCAGATGCGACGCCAGTTTAGCGAGGTTGGTGGCGGAGGATCCGCGTCTGACGTTAATCCGTTCAGCTCCGCTGTTCGGGATTTGACCGGACCACCCACACGGGAACGCCCGGTTCAGGATCGGACGTCGTGTATCGGGGATGATTGACGACGTCCGACATACAGATCAGTGCGATACGGGATAACGATGCGGCCGAGTGGGCGAACCAGTTCAGCAACGTCGTTCAGCGCTGTTCGCCGTGCTGCCTCTGGGAGATTGGCAACCCAATTCCACGATGCCACCTGGGCGAGGAAAGCATCGTGCCCGAGTGACTGTTCGTGAGTCGCGTTGGTGTGCTGGAGGATCTCGAACAAGCGAGTGCTCTCGAGTGTCTTCTGCCAAGTGACGCCGGCCGGGTAGTCGCCTGCCGACTCCTTGTGGTGCGAAAGTATGCACCGGAGGTCCTGCAGCCAGGGCGTGGTGTCCACCGTCCATATGGGTGTGTTCCAGAGAAGCCCGAGACCTCCCGAGGGTTTGAGGACTCGGCCGATTTCGCTGGTAGCCGTTGCTGTTTCGAACCAGTGGAATGCTTCGCCGACAACGACTGCATCGACGTCCGCGTCCGGCAGTGGAATGGACTCAGCGGTCCCGTCGAGCACCGTGATGCCGGGCGTAGTTGTCTTGATTCGTTCGCGCATCCCATGCACGGGCTCGACCGCGATGACGCTGCCGACGCGGCTGTGGAACAACCGGGAGAGCTGTCCGGTTCCGGCGGCGAGGTCGAGGACTCGACTGCTGATACTGAGTTCTAGGTCGGTGAAAATTCGGTCGATCGACACATCGGCGTACGTCGGTCGTCCAGTCTCGTAGTCCTCTGCGACCGCGCGGAACCCGGAAGTCGCGCGGGAATCGACGCCTATATGGGGACGATAGCGCAGAGAAGACCGACGATGTCGACTGTTGCGATGGGAAATCCGGTTCACCAGCAGGCAATCCGCTCACGGGTGAAGCACCTACTTTGGTTGGTCTCCCCGGCTCACCCAACTTCTGCCAAAGTGCGATGGCGTGTCCCGTCGATCTTCGCTGCATCTCGACAGAAAGACCGCAATCGCGCCGACCCGCTCCATACCGCTGTCATTGAGCGGCGTTCCGCCCAGTAAAAGGAACTGACGTTCGCTCTTTTCAGTTAGGGTCGGGTCACGCGGGTAGGTTCGGCCGGTTTTGGGTCGGTCGTCAACGACCTGCCTCCGGCCTTCCGTATCGGCAGCTCCACCGAGCTGTGCGGCGGCCAGGCCGCGCCTGGGCCCTGTCGAGTTCAGTCGGTCCGAGTTGACCGTGGTAGTGCGCTGCAGGCTTATTCACCCCGCTTTATCAGGGCCTCGCTCCGCGTCGTCGGCTCTACGTCCCATAGCCAGAACTGGAATCGGAATCGGGCCGCCCGAAAAGTTTGTGTCATGGAGGGTGGTCGCGACTGCCCGATATCCATGCAGGATCCGGCACGTCGGAATCGACGAAGTCGATGAGTTCCGGCAACAGTGCGTCCGCCTGGGTTTCGACGTGGTTTAGCGATTTCGGAGGTCAGCAACGGCGCGCGCGGATTGCGTGGCCGCTCCCCCGCCGATACGTAATCCCTTCGGATACCGGCGAGGGTGGCGCGGACCATCTCGTGGCCGCACGGGTTGTCATGGCCGGTAGCGCGGTGGCGGTCAGCGATCGCCGCGATGCATCGGAACCGGCTACCATGCCATCTCGATGGCACCACTTCGGGCTCGCAGAAACGCGTCGCAAGATACAAGATCCAGGGACGGACTCCCCCCGAGGCGTCGTTCTCGATAGATATAGGTGCAAAACTGTAGTCGGAGAACTACACCCGCCGGCGTCGGCAGATCATCTGGAGTCGAGCCACCGAGCATTGCTCCCCGAAAAGATCCTCTGAGCGACGCAGTGTCATTACGAGGCACAGACTGCAAGTTTCTCACATATGCAGTGACGCCTCCGAATTGAAAGCACGCAGATTCGGGTTCCACGTCGGCTGCCGCGGGATCGCTGTTGCGTTGGCACCGTCCGACAACGAGAAGTTCAACAACCATCTTGTGTAGTCGCCGACCGCTGGCGGCGGAACCGTGGAGTCTTCGATATCGAGTGCGTTCACTGCGACGGTGACGACGCTGAACTTCGAGTCAACGGGGTGGGCTCAGTGAAGTCATGTTGCATATTTCGCGCCCTCGGACGAGACGAAGCGGTTGGGCGCGGAGTTACCTGTGAGCGACCACGTTAGCTCGCACAAGCGTTTAGGTCGACGAGAGATCTGGCGAGACCGATAGCTGCCCTCACGAACGTTATTACCGTATTGTCCTGTTCGTGACTCGATCCTGGACTGTCCGAACCACCGTTGTCGGCGCTGCGCTCGCGGCAGCTCTCCTCGGCGTGCCCGGGGTGGCGTCAGCGCACCACCAGGAGTTCACGCCCTTCCCGTACAACATTTCCCTGGGACGAGAGTTGTCCCTTCCGTGCGCCGGTGAGGTGGGCGGTGACGTCTACACCCCGCACGACCGGCCGGGCATCGCTGTTGTCACGCTGACGTGGCGGACATTCTTCAACGCCGACTGCCCGCTAACGGTGTACGTGAACATGAACAACTTCGACGCACCATGGGTCGACCCGTACAGCGGCGCCAAGCCGACCGGCGGCACCTGGATGGTCCACCTGAACTCTGCCCCCAGATCGGGAACAGTTCCCGCGCATGGCAGCGAGTGGACCAAACAAATCGCGATCGACATCGGTTCAGGCAATGCAGGATTGACCGTAACCACGGACTCCCCGCTCAACACCACACTGCTCGATCCGGCGGGCAACACCGTGCGCTTCACCGTCGCCTGACGGCTCGCTAGAAGATCGGCGTCTCGCCGTTGGCGACGGCTTCGATCCAGTCCACCGTCCTATCAGTCAGTTCGAACTCGCCCTCTTCCGACCCGCTCCCATCCCACGTCGAGCCGTCCGCCACGGCTGTGACCGACAGGATGTCGGCGCGCACACTCGGTTCGACCGGTTCGCTGGCATGATCGAGCAGCCATTCCCGTGAATCCGCGGTCACCTTCGGCCACCATGTCTCGATGTTCATAGCTCAAGTCTGGACTCGCGTTCGGTCGAGCACATCAGGGAAAACCCTGACGCCTGCGAATCGAGGTCAGAAGTCCGCGCTGCGGGCCACTCGGCGCGTTCGGATCGCACTTTGTCGAAGCTTGGGACAAATGCGAATTCAGTGGCGGCCGCCGATCCAGAGGCTGTCACCGTAGGCGTTGATATTGCCGCGGTCGAGAGCTGCAATCGCGTTGTAGGAGAGGCATGCGCCAGCCAAATGGAAGAGTACAACGTCGCGGACTCCGAACAATGCCGCCGTCGACCCGCCGGTCGGCAATGCGGCCCCGATCGCGTGACACTGCGCGGCACGTCGGATCGTTTTATCTGTGCGCGGAGTCCAATGCCAGCCGGAGCGAGGTCACCCGGGCGGGTAGCGGCGAGGTGTCGGCGGCGGCGCACCAGTCGACAACAGCGCCCACTGGTAGCAGTAGTCGCCCAACGCGCCTCCCTGCCTCGACGTCACCTGTGCGACGGTACCGGCCTGAGCCGACAGATCCGGGTCGACGGCGCGGACGTTCCGCCACAAATCCCCCTGGCCCGCACAGGCGACGCCGAAGTCCCTGATGGCGAAACTGGTAGCCAGGCGACAGTCACCGATGCTGATCAACGAGAAGAGTCACAGGGACAATGCGGTCCTGTGACTCTCGTCGACGCTGCGAGTAGGAACTACTCGGCGAGTTTGGCGATAGACTGCGCCCAGAGGAAGTATTTGTTGCGTCCGAGATCGCCGATGGTCTTGATATTGAACGCGGCCTTGAGGTGTTCGGCGTCGCCGGGGCTCACGCCCTGCAGTGCTTCGACGGGTGCGTCGACGAGTTCGGTGAGGGGCTTGTCTTCGTTTGCCTTGTCGAGCTTGTCAGCGATTGCAGCCATGGGTATACCTCCTAGATCTCGTGTGCAGGCGCTCGGTTTCGGGCGCCGCCATCCGAAGGTACGTAATCGACCCCGAGAGCGGGGTGTGTTCATGTGCTCGTCACGATCGCCGGATTCACTGAGGCGGTGCTCTCCCCCGCTGGCTACAACTCCGCATTCCTACCCGCCATCGAACTTGATCCACCATCACGGCCAAATCTGGTTGTGTTGCCGTACACGCACTTCACGGTCCGCGATCGACCCGGAGCGCTGCCTGGCGGCGAGCACAGCGGTGAACATCGGCGGATCCCAGCTGCGCGATGTCGAACGCGGCGACGACTGGCGACTCGATCCGCGGCTGCCGGCCACGCAGCAGGCCGGCCCGCAGCTGTATGCCAGTAGCGATCTCTACCTCGGTCATCTGGTGCGGCGCCGCGACCCAGTCTGGGGCACCGCCGCGGTCGCCGAGCTGGCCAACGACGACACCTTCCACTACACGGTGTGCGGGCCGCAAACCGCGACCTTGAACCAGATGCATCTTCGCCGCCGACGATCCGGTACCGGGGCGTCGCAATTCCACGACGGTTCTTCAAAATAGCCGCCGGGGAACAGGAGTCACAGTTGGCGGCGACGGATACATCCTTGACCAGACACCCTCGTTGGGGCCGATCTTCACGCGACCTGCCCGTGCCGACTCCGCTACTCCCCCACTCGGGCCGTGCCGGACCTTCCAGGTGCCCATCGAAGACATCGCCGCCATAACCGAACTGTCGATGAAACAACTCGTCGCGGCGGATCGGTACATCCTTCAACCGGCCGCACGACTCGAACAGCAACGGTGGAGCGAACTTGCCGCGTATGCCGACATCGTTCTCTGGCAGAGAGCTTCGGTGTCCGCCGTGACCCCGGCGGGTGAGTTGGCTGCGTTACCGACTTCAGATGGGCGTCGGGTCATGGAGCGCGGCGATCAGCAGCACCGTGGGAGTACACCACGACCCCGTTCTCCTTCACCCACGTCTCGTCACCGCCGCCGAAGTGCTCGACGAGCAACTCGACTGTCGGAATTTCCGCAGCGAGTGCATGATCGAACGCTGTCCGGGCGTTGCGGGCGCATACCGTTACCTCGGTGTCGCCGGTGTAGAGGGCGTCGATGACGAAACCGGGGGTGAAGCGGCCACCGAAAGGATCGCCGCCGTTGATCGCATCGAGGCGGCCGCTCCACCACCGGGTCAATGCCCGCGCACGGGTGATCTCCGCGGGGGCCTCGACGTCGAGGATCGTGAATTTCTCGTAATCCGCAGATGCGAGGTCGTTCAGCAGACGAGGAGCGAGACCGGGCCAACTGAACGTCCCCTACAGAACAATGTTTTCCCTACGCGCCATACAGATCTCGGTGATCACGTCGAGAAGGATCGTCGACTCCGAGTGCACCAGGGTCGCGAGTTCCCGCGGCATCACCGGCTGCCCGTCGAGCAACACCTGATCGAAGAGGTCGTCGTAGACGCCGCAGGCGACCGCGTCGCGGAGCAGGTAGTCCTTGACGACGTCCGCGTCGAGGATCCGCCACCACTGTCCAGCTAGATGGCGGCGGTCGATACTCGACGACTTTCCGACCCCAGGAGGTCCCGCGGTCGCCAACGCAAGGAACTGACGTCCGACGGCTACATCGGTGTGTTCGGCGAGGAAGGCTTCGACGATGCCGTCGCGGGTTCGGCGCCGCGACACCGGGTCGAAGGAGTGATTCGAGGCTCGGGCACCGTTCTTGTCGAGTACCCCACCGGGTCTGCACCAGGCTTCGAGTTCGAAGGCAACCGCAACGGCAAGGTCAGAGTGCATTCGCCTGCGCACGCCGGTCGGCCGTGGCCGCGAGAAGCACTCGATAATCCTCGTCGACCAGGAGATCCCCAGCGCGTTCGATTTGATCCCACGTCCCCCGCACGTAGCTCTCCCCTGCCAGATCGCCGTCAGCGATGTGCCCGAATGTGTACGGCCACGAGGTCAGTTCGGCCACCATCGCGTCGTGGTCGAGGAGCTTGGCGGCATGCTCGAGCAACACCTCGCGCGGACTACGCTCACGTGCCGCCGGGTTGAGCCGCAACTTCTTGACTATGCGGCTCACCTCGGGCTGCGTGACCGCAAGGTTCTTCGCAATGACCCGTTGAGCGATGCCATTGTCGGTAGCGTGCGCAACCGCGCGCAGGAGTTTGAGTTGCAGGAGTTCTCGTTCTGCAGGTATCGCCCGAAGATCACGTTCCATGTCGTGAGCAAGTGACATCAGACCTCCTCAAATACAGTTATACCAAATTGTATCACCGCGCAGTTCGATTGCAGTGCTCTCCCGTCTCGTACGAGACACATGCTGGGTTGACCTACGGCGAACGAAGCGCGCCCTGCTCACCCCAGGCCGCAATCCGAACACCTGCACGACAACACGCTGGTCGTGCGCCGGTCGTTCATTCGAACGGTATCCATCCAACCGTGACCTAGTCATTCAATTGAATGATTTCGCCACCGGTAAACAACAGTTTCACGACCTCAGCAACAGGCAGCGCTGCGTACCAGGGTTCTGCACATTGGCAGTTCTGAGATGATTGCCCGATGCATCGGATCCGGCTGATCTCCGCGCTCGTTGCGCTGACACTGCTCGCGGCAGGATGCGCCGACGGCCCTCCGCCCGAGCCGACACCGGTAGTCGTGGCCTTCGACGACGGATGGGGCCAGCTGTTTGTCATGAACATCGACGGCTCCGGCTTGCGCCAGGTCACCCCGACCGTGGGCGAAGACAGCCGGGACCCGAACTACGGGTACGGCGCCGCCCTCTCCCCCGATGGCGAGCAACTCGCGTACGCCCGAGGCCGGTTCATCGAGATCATCGACGTCGAGTCGGGTGAATCGACGTCGGTGTACGAGGGTGGCTACCAACCGGCTTTCTCACCCGACGGATCCAAGATCGCGTTTACCGCAAACGGCAGCATCAACATCATGAACGTCGACGGATCCGACGCACATGTCATCGCGCAAGAAGAGTCGGCCTTCGGAGCGACATTCTCCCCGGATAGCTCACGGGTGGTCTACGTCACCGGCGGGTATCTGAACGAAGTGCCTGCCAACGGCGGAGAATCGACAGTGCTTCTGCGCGACCAGCTCTGGAACTCCGACCCGGCCTTTTCGCCCGATGGGTCGACGCTCGTCTTCTCCAGTAACCGAGGCGGCAACAACGGCTCCGAGATCTACACAATGCCCTCCGGCGGCGGGGAGATCACACCTCTCACCGATACCTACGCCGTACATCCGAAGTTCACGCCCGACGGCTCGCGCATACTGTACGACCGGGCGGTTACACAGATGGGTGAACTGGTGACCGACATCGCCACCGGCTCCCAGCCTGAGATTGCATCGATGAACCCCGACGGATCCGACCAGAAACGGCTGACTCCACGCTCCCTGAGCGGTCAGATGCCGACCGTGGGTGGCGGGCGTTGACCCGCGAGCTACGTTGCACTGTTGGGTTCGCTCGCCTTCGCGATGCGTCCGATCCGCAAGATCGATTACGCCGAGTGGTCTGAGAACCGGGCCAGTCTATGCGCCGAGTTTTGCTACTGGCTATGTCGGCCGCCGCGGGCGACAATCGCCCGCGAGAATAGTCCGGCCAAGACGTGATCGATATAGGCCTGGGCGTCCGCGGTAGCGGTGACTGGACCGTGCTCGGTGAAGATAGCTAGCACGCAGTGACGACGGCGAAAATGCTGTTGGTACAGCTGTCGGACTCGGTTGCCGGAGGAACAGACCTCGAACTTGCGCTCGATCGCGACCCGGGCCTCGCTTGACCACCGAATCTGCAGCCGCCGTCGCCGAGAACGCGCCTCAACAGCCGATGATCAGATCTTTTCGCCGTCAGGGCATCCTGACCCCGGTGCGTCCCCTGCGCCGGCATCGGAGCACTGAGCGCAGAGCTCAGAGGGAACTACGACCACTTTGGATTTGCAGGGTTTGCAACGGCCCGCCTGGAATACTCGAGCGCACCACTGGCGGCGAGGCATCATGTGTGTCAGGGTGTTCCCATGACTACCGGAAAGGCTTACACAGCCTCCATCGCGTGAGCGCCGTGCAGATCCCCTCGACTTCTTCGTCGCACGGGACACTCATCGAAGACCCCCATTCAGAACTCATCCGCAGTGTCGTATCCATGCGCGACACCTATCTCGGTCACGGAATGCGCGCCGGACCATCGGATCGACACTCTGCCGAATCTGCTGTGGCTCAGCTGTATCGACATTCCGACCTACCCGTTCCTCGCTTCGTATGGGAACCGTCTCCGGCAGCTGCAGCGGCCCGCATCGCCGGGGACGACCTGGCTTCCGCTGTAACCTTTGCCGTAGAAGGCCCCACCTGTGCATCGGCTCGCATCGCAACATTGCTCTCCATTTCACGCTCCCGAATGGACGCATGCATCCGGCTGCCGGTGAGCGAACGGCCACCACCCCGATGGCCGATGACGATCCGGTCTCGGGCGCTCAGAGCAGCCCAAGGTCGCACAACGGCTGCAGTACGAAATCAGCCACCCGAAATGTCGGTCCGCGCGGGCATCGGACTGAACCCGATCATACGATCGACGGTATGGGACTCGTTGCACACCAGCCTGTTCGACGGCGTCGCAGCCGCCATCAAGATACTGATGCCGCCCCTCGTCGGCGGAATCCCCTGGTACGGCCAGCAGGAAGCACACCGCATCGCGTACTACGACATCTACCGCCGCCTCGGCCTCGCAACCTTCCAACCACAGGACAACGAACTGCTCGACGCACTTGTTGCCCTGACCGAATCGACGGGATGGTGGTGGGCGTTCGACGACGTCTGCGTCATGTCCGAACGACCGACCGTGCTGCACTCCGAACCCATTCCCGATCGAGTACACGGCGAAAGACGGCTGCACCACCACGACGAACCGGCGATCCAATTCGCCGACGGCAGTGCGACATACGTCCTGAACGGCACAATTGTGCCCGATTGGGTGGTGCTCGACCCGAGCGTCGAACGCATCACCGTCGAACGCAACGTCGAGATCCGCCGCTCCGCAATCGAACGCATCGGGTGGGACAACTACATCGACGCTGCAGGACTCACCCTGGTCGACAACGCCGACGATCCAGGCAACGATGGCTGCACTCTGCAGCTGTTCGCCACCCCTGCCGGCTGGGGCGGCGAAGGTCGAGTGCTTCTCGCTGTCAATGGGTCTCGCGAACGCGATGGCCAGCGCAGACGCTACGGCCTGCACGTTCCAGGTGAATTCTTCTCGGCCCTCGACGCCGCAGGCTGGACCTACGGCCTCAGCGGAGAAAACTACGCCCAATTGCTCCGCCGAACCTGAACCTACTCTCACACAAGGTGACTCAGATGAACCAGAACATGACCCTGTCCACATTGACAACGATGACCGGCCTCGACGTCTTCGACTATCTCGACAAGGAAATTTCGGTGCCGATCATCGACGGCATGCAAGCCCAAGGCGACCTCATCGTCGTTCCGTATGCCCTGCTCGAAGGCGTCGTCTCCACCGGGGTGTGGACGCGAATCGACGACGTGCCCCTGTCCGGAATCGAGTTGCTGCGCAGCGCAGCGGGTGGAAATCCGCACAGCCTCGTAGCCGAGGGCGGGCGATGCACGTGGTCGACACCGGTGAGCGATACGCGGCGTCTGGCGCTCGGAATTCTCGAAAACACGGTGACCGCCTACCTGATCCACCCCGAGCACGGCGCCACCGGAATTGCCCCGGGCCGTTACGTCATCGGCAGGCAACGTGAGCGTGGTCGAGGTGGGTACTTCGAGTCGACGCAGTTGGTCGCCGACTGAGTGCGGCTCCGCCGCAGAGGTGTATCAGTTCGGCTCCGCCGCAGTGGTGTCACCGAGTACTGCCATAGGCTGTGGCCGAACGAGAGACAACCCAAATGGTGGACGGCATCGACGGTCGGTCATCGACGACGAATCCGGCGAAACGATCGAATACGCGATCGACGGCGTCGAGTACTCGGTCGACCTGAAAGCGAGAAGCGCGAACGAATTTTACAAGAATCTCGGCTACTACATCGAGCACGCGACGCGAGTCTGTGGCCGCACAGCGTATGCCCTCCCCCGCTGCCGCATCGACCGCGACAGCGGCCGGCGGATCGGGCAACCGTGATCCGGAGCAGACACGGGCGATCCGGCAGTGTGCGTTCGACCAGGGCTACGAGATCAGCGAACATGGCCGAATTCCCGTCGATATCGAAAAGGCTTACACCGCCGCTCACTGACCGACGGGATCCGCCTTCTTGGACGTGAACGGGTGCCGTTGGGGACGCGTCGAGCAGGGAGCTCGGGCGTGTCGAGCAACACAGGCAGCCCGGAGGAGTGCACCTGAACTGGGCACCTGCAGCGTGGAAACCCTTCAACCGGTTCAAGCAATTGCCGCGGGTACCCACGGATTCTCGCCGCGTGCGATTGTGAGGGCTGAAAAAGATGAGTAGGCCGTCGACCCTAAGTGGCTGTCCGATCCCATCACCGCTGCCCGAGCGATCGGGGCCGGACTTCGTTCCTTCCATGACGCGGTTCCGGCCGAAGGGTGCCCATTCGGGCACTGTCACGTTAATTGAAACCTAGCAGCGAAGCCTGTTTGGGACAGGCCGCTACGGGGCAACGCCGGGCCGTTCACTTTCAGACGACGGCATCGGTCGCGGTGATCTCCTGCCAGACCGTGAAACGGTCGGCCATCTCAGCACGCCATTCGGGTGCGGTCAGTCGGTGGCGGCAGGGCCGGAAATGCGGTGAGATACCAGAGAACGCGGACAGGAATCGTTGTGCGTGCCCGGGAGATGTGAACCGTTTCATCGCATGCTCTCGCTGCCTGGTGGGTTGATGCGAGTTCTCGGCCCGGTTGTTCAAGTACTTGGATCGGCGATGCTCGACCGAGGCCAGCAGTTCGCGGTGCGCGACCTGGTAGCTGCCAAGCTTGTCGGTGACGATCACCCGCGGCACATAGCGCAACCCCTTGAGTAGCTTACGGAAGAATCGCATGGCGGCGTTGCCATTTCGTCGGGACTGGACCAGCACATCGAGCACGTTGCCGTCCTGGTCGACCGCGCGCCACAGATAATGTTGGCGGCCATTGATTCGGATGTACACCTCGTCGAGGTGCCACTTGTCGCCGGGCCGGGACCGCCGTCGACGCAGCTCGTTGGCGTGGGCCTGCCCGAACTTGGCGCACCACCGCCGGATCGTCTCGTAGCTGACCACGACACCGCGTTCGAGCATGAGTTCCTCGACGTCGCGGAAGCTGAGCGGGAACCGGAAGTACAACCACACGCAGTGGTTGATGATCTCGACCGGGTAGCGGTGGCCTTTGTACGACGGCATCGAGGTGCTCACCTCGCCGATTCTCCCAGTTTGCCGCGTTCAACAACGTGACAGTGCCCTCGCGCGACACCTCGGACCGCGGAACCGAGCGCCCGCCGATCGACATCGGCCAGAGTCACCGTGCGCGCACGAGAAAGCCGGGTCCGAAAACCAAATCTCGAACCGCTCAGGCGTGGCCGTCCACCCTACGAAAGATCAAGGTTAGGGACATATATTGTCGAATTCGGCAAGAGATTTCTTAAACCTTTTTTAAAATGTGCCCATCTTGCTCCTGAGGCACAAAAGCAACCTGATTTGCAACAGTTGAAACCGGGTATTGAGCAAAACATCTAGTTTGACAAAATCCCTGTCCGCTCCTACTTTAGGGATCGCATTTACCCAGCGGTGTAGGGAGTATTCGTGACAAGCATTTCCGGCACCTTTAAGACTCGACCTTATTTAATCTTGGCGGTTCTTATGATCGCATCGGTACTTATTTGGCTGGATAATACTGTTCTCAGCATTGCCTTGGAGACTCTCGCCGACCCAGTAAAAGGATTGAATGCCAGCCCTGGAGAACTGCAATGGGCAACGGGCGCTTACACGCTGGTATTTGCAACCCTGATGTTTACTGCGGGGGCACTCGGTGACAGGTTCGGTCATCGGCTGATGATCATGTTCGGCCTCGCCGCCTTCGCCTGCGCGTCACTCTGGGCAGCATATGCCGGGACCGCCGGGCAGCTCATTGCCGCCCGAGCGTTGATGGGTCTCGGTGCCGCATTCATCATGCCGGCCAATTTCGCCATCCTGTTGTGGACATTCACCGGACCCAAGCGGGCGACGGCGATCGCGATTTCGTCAACAAATGCCGGTATCGGAATGGCAGTCGGACCCGTAGTTGCAGGTGTCCTGATCAGCCACTTCTGGTGGGGATCGATCTTCATAATAAATATCCCGATCGTGGCGGTGGCGCTGCTGGGAACAGCCTTCCTGGTTCCAAACTTTCGGAGTCCCATCAAACGGTCTCTTGATCCGGCAGGCATGCTACTTTCGGTCAGTGGGCTCGCGACACTCTCGTATGGGCTGATACGAGCAGGCCAAGTCACAAGTTGGGGTGCCATCGATGTGTGGCTACCAATCCTGATCGGGGTGACCTTGTTGGGCGTGTTCATACTTACCGAGCTGAATATCGAGACACCGAGCTTCGACCCGCGTCTGCTGGCGCAGCGGACTTTCGGTGGGGCAAACGCCGCGATGGCACTGCTGTTCTTCTCGGTCGCCGCAATCACGTTCTACAACGCCTTCTACATGCAGGGCGTACTTTACTTTTCGCCATTGAAAGCTGGCCTGGCCAATCTCCCCACGGCGCTCGGCGCGATAATAGGTGCCCCACTCGGTGCGCGGTTGGTCAGTAAGTGGTCCCTGCGCCCGGTTGCGGTGCCCTCGCTTCTGGTGGCAGCACTGACGATGGCGGGCTACGGGTTCCTGAATCAGACCACGCCGCTCGTCTGGATCGAGGCGCTGCTCCTGGTGCAGGGCTTGACGGTCGGTATGGTCATGGGCCCCGTCACCGGCGCGTTGCTCAGCACACTTCCGTTGGAGAAATCCGGTGCCGGATCGGCAATCACGAACACAGTGCGACAAGCCGGTAGCGTGATTGGCATCGCAGTGGGCGGCACGATCATGTCCATCGCGTATCGCTCGGAGATCAAGCCCTCGTTGGTCGGCGTGCCAAGAGATCTCGCTGACCGCGCCGAGATTTCCGCCGAACAGGCCCGGCATGTCGCCGGTACGTACGGGATCACCGGACTGCAGCGCGCCGCCGATGCCGCATTTGTGCACGCAATGCACTTCGGTGTCATCTGGATAGCCGCTGCTACATTCGCGGGTGCGATTCTCTTGGTGTTCGCTCTGCGCCCAGCCACGCAGACTCCGGCACCGACGGAGGCGTTCGAGGCCCCTGGGCCTGTCGACTTCGATGATCGAGCGGCACCGACCGTACGACATTGCCAGGCAGTGGATGTCAGTTTCCACTCGGATAGCGGCTAGCCGTCGCCGGCTGTGGGACTGGCCCCTCAGAGTCCGACTGTAGTCAAGCGATCTACCTGATCGACCGAGACATCTCTGCGTGCTAGACCTGTTCAGATGGTGCGATGGGCGAGCCCCCGCCGGTCGGTGACGTCCATTCCAAGCTCAGCAGAGGTGGGTCGGGGCGCGCCGCCCGGTAGCGACGAAATCGTCAGTTCCCGCGGACTCACGAAACTGCCCCTTTTCCCGGCTTGGTCGCTCCGAGCGGTAAAGGCGTGAGGCGGTCGAGCACCCCTGATCGGGCTCCCTACCCATATTGGAGAAAGACGCCCGACCCTCAGCACACTGCGGAGCGCGTTGTGAGCGACGCGGAACTATACCTCCAATTCCTCGCTGAACTCCCTGAAGCAAGCGGCGGTCGAATCGGGGTAGTCGGTTACTGCATCGGCGGTTTGGTCGCCACGCGAACCGGTGGCCGCCTACCCCGACCGGGACAGTGGGCATTCCCTGCATTTCATGGACCTGTGGGGGCGGACGAACCGAAGCACTCGCGAAAATCACCGCACAGGGTCGTTTCGGCCATGCAGCAAGCGACCTGACTGCCGAGGCTCTGAACGAACCGAACGGAGCACTCGATGCCGCGCAGCTTGTCTATTCCTCCGAGATTCACCCGGGCACCGTCCATAAGTTCACGATTGTCCGATACTGACGCCTTCGACCCAGTCGGGCTGCAGCGGCGTTGGGACCGCCTTTTCACCCTCGTGGGCAACGCCCTGGCCACCATCTGAACCTCACAGCGAGGGTGATTGCAATCAGAGTCGCCTACTGCACGAACGTCAACCTGGCCGTCTGATCGCCCCACTCGTGCTCCACATTTGTGGCCGATGTTCTGCCGTGGCGGTTCCCCCGGGCTGCGATAGTTTCTCGGTTGTGTTCACAGACATCGAAACTACCCGGCTGATCCTGCGCCCCCTGCGCGAAGAGGACCGACTGACGATGATCGAACTGCACACCGATCCCCGCACGACCCAGTTCCAATCGGACCCGCCCGACGCGGCGCAGGTCGGCCTCCTGGTCGACTCGTGGCTCGCGCACTGGAGAGAACACGGGTATGGCTACTGCGCAGTGACCACCCGAACCAACCCCGACGTGATCGGGCTGGCCGGGATCCGTGCCCGCGACTTTCACGGCGAACGGGTACTGAACCTCGGCTACCGCTTCTGCCCGGAGGTGTGGGGCCAGGGCTACGCGGCGGAGGCAGCGAAAGCAATCGTTGACTGGCGCGCCCGCAAGCTGCCCTGGGTGCCGCTGGTAGCGAGCGTGAGTGTCGCGAACGAACGCTCGGGCCGAGTAGCCGAACGCATCGGCTTCACCGAGTACACAGAAGAGTTCTACGACGGCGCACACTCACGCCACTACCGACTCGAAGCGACCAAGCCAGGCAAGAGGGCAGTTTCGCGAGTCCGCAAAAACTGACGACTTTTTGACGCTGCCGGGCGGCGCGCAGACCACCTCGGCTTGGCCTGGAGCACAAAGGATCTGTGATTGGCCTGGACGCCGACCTGTTCTATTGGGGAAGTCTCTGAGCGATCGAAAATTGCGCACAAGTCGAATACGCCGACATTGCCAGTCACCGTGTGGAATACACCACAAGGCGGAGAGACATTGCCAGCCCCCACGCCGACGTCCGCGGCGCAGCCGGCCGAACCCGCACCATCGCCGCCGCCCTCCGAGCACGACTAGCCAACGGCGAGGACGCAGCCACAATCGAGGCCCGCATCCTCACTGCCGAAGCCGCAGGACTACCCCTCGCTCTGTAGTGACAGAGGTTTGCAACATCGTGGTCGCCCAAATCTCTGTCGAACAAACAAGCCTGACCTGAAACCAACTGCCCGTCGCATGTCCGCCACCGCGTCCGTCGACTAATCCTGTCCTACTTCATGGGTGGATTCGCTCGCCGCACAGGGCAAGTAGCGTCGACTTGACTGCATCGATCAGAAAATGACCTTGCCTCGTCACCGTGACGCGCAAAATAACAGCGCCGCGACTTTGCCGGGCTTTGCTTACGTCGTCGACCCCATAGTGCTCGACAGGTCGTGAAGATGCGCTCGAGTAAGTGACCGGGCCCTCTTTGCGTCCCGCACGCAGATCGCCTCCACCACGTTTGCATGTGCCTGGTGATCAGGGTCATCTCCGAATTCATCTGCCATATGCAACATTTCGATCATCGCACTCCGTAGCCGAGGTGTCATGGTGTCGAATAGGCTCAGCAAAATCTCATTGTGAGATGCGGCGACGATGCTGCGATGAAATGCGATGTCCGCGTCGACCAATTCGGAGACTTCGAATCGCCGCTCGGAGCGAAGCCGCAGTGCGATCTGGATAGCTTCGACATCGGCGGGGGTTCGGCGCATCGCCGCCAGTTCGGCAGCCTCTCCCTCGACCGCGAGGCGGGCTTCGAGAACTGTCTTGATGTGTGCTCGTTTCAACACCAGATCCCATTCGGCACTTGCTTCGTCGACAGAGTTGACGAATACCCCCGACCCTTGACGTGCGAGCAATATCCCCCGGCCGGCGAGTTGGCGAGTGGCTTCGCGCACTGTCGACCGGCCGACGCCGAGCTGAGGAGCCAACGTGGTCTCGCCCGGAAGTTTGGTGCCGACTGGCCATTCACCCGACTTGATTCGCGCGAGTAGTAGATCGGCTGCCTGATCAGCCAGCGATAACCGTTTCACCTGGTTCATTTTGTATACCTTACTCCTCAGCTTGTCTGAGGAGTTGTGCTACGTTGCTCAGGTGCTTAAAACAGTCCTGGTGCTTCTTAGCGGCCACGGCGGGGTCTAGTCGAGTCGGCACCCTCCCGTGGCGCTTAGATCGACGCCGACCGCCTTGGTTAGACGACTAAAAGGTTTACAACCACCATGTCTGTGTTCCCCACCATTTTCACTCCCTCCGGTGCCGTTCCATCCGATGCATCGCCGTGGAACCGACAGAAACGATCTCAAATGCGGTCGCATCGCTACCGCGACGTATTCAGCAAGGTCGATGTTCCGCTTACTGTGCGGAATTGGCCGGACAAGAGGCTGACGCAAGCCCCACTGTGGGTACCTGTCGATCTTCGGGACGGAAACCAGGCACTTCCAGAACCCATGAATCCCGAACGCAAGCAACGGTTCTTCGAACTCATGGTGGCCATGGGCTACAAAGAAATCGAGGTCGGCTACCCCTCCGCCTCGCAGACCGATTTCGACTTCGTGCGATTGCTCGCGCAGTCAGCCCTCGCACCCGACGACGTCACCATCGTTGTGTTCACCCCCGCGCGACGGGACCTCATCGAGCGAACCGTCGAGTCCGTGCGCGGCATCAGAAACGAGGTCGTGATTCACATGTACACGGCCACAGCACCGACCTGGCGCGAAGTGGTCCTCGGTCGAGACGAAGACAATCTCCGAGGCTTGATCCTGGCCAGAGCGACCGACGTCTGGGAACTCGCTGCAGACCTGCCGAATGTGCGGTTCGAGTTCTCACCGGAAGTTTTCAACCTGACCGAGCCCGACTACGTCCTCGACATCTGCGATGCTGTAACCGCACTATGGGATGCGACCCCCCAGCGGCCGGTCATCCTGAACCTGCCAGCAACCGTCGAGGTAGCCACGCCGAACGTGTACGCCGACCAGATCGAATACATGCACAACAACATCGCACGCCGCGACAGTGTGATCCTGTCTGTGCACCCACACAACGACCGAGGAACCGGAATCGCCTGCGCCGAACTCGCCGTCCTGGCCGGGGCGCAACGAGTCGAGGGCTGCATTTTCGGCAACGGCGAACGCACCGGCAATGTCGACATCGCCACCCTTGCACTGAATCTGCACGCGCAGGGCATCGATCCGATGATCGACTTCTCCGACATCGATGAGATCCGCCGCACCGTCGAATACTGCAATCAGCTCGAAGTGCACCCACGGCACCCCTACGTCGGCGACCTCGTACACACCGCCTTCAGTGGGACACACCAAGACGCCATCAAAAAAGGATTCGCCGAGCAGCATGCCCGGGCGCAGAGGGAGAGCGGGCCCAACGCTGCCGCCGAGTGGCGTGTTCCTTACCTGCCCATCGACCCCGCGGACATCGGCCGCTCCTACGATGCGGTCATCCGAGTGAACTCTCAATCGGGCAAAGGAGGGATCGCCTACCTCCTGGAAACCGGTTACGGCCTCGAGCTTCCGCGCCGGCTCCAGATCGACCTCGCCCGGCACGTTCAACGCCGCACGGACGCTGTAGGCACCGAACTCTCCGCCGTCGAGCTGTGGAGCATCTTTCGCGAGGTATACGCCGAAGGAAAAAACGCCGAAGATGTCAACCTGATCAGCTTCGATTCGCACGAAGAACACGGACGAAACACGACTGCGGTCACGGTTGAGATCCACGGGGAACAGAGCGAAAGTACCCATGAAGGAGTTGGACCGGTCGAGGCGCTCATCGAAGCGCTGGCACCACACAACCGCGATGTCGACGTCCTCGGCCTGACCCAGACCAGCGTTCAGTCCGGCAACGACAGTGACGCCGTGACAATGCTGGAATACCGCACTGCCGACGGGTCCGGTTGGTCAGCAGGAGTCGATCGCTCTGTCCTGACCGCCACGCTCGATGCTGTCATCCGCGCCGCCAACTCGCCGGACCGCGCTTCCGCTGATCGATGACCCTAAGTAGCAGTCCGGCAATCGTGTGTGCGCCATTGGTTTTGGCGACATTCGCAGTTGGTACGGACGCATGGGTCGTCGCAGGATTCCTTCCATCGATGGCGGACGAACTTCAAGTGTCGGAGTCTGCCGCGGGCGTGTCGGTGATTGCTTTCGCCGTCGCATATTCTGTTTCGGCGCCGTTACTCGCAGCCGTCACCGCGCACTTTTCGCGACGTCGCGTTCCTTGTCGCCGCACTTTTGACGCTGATGCTGGCCAACGTCGCCACGGCCTGGGCTTCAGATCTGGGTGTGCTGCTCGCAACTCGCGCCGCCGCCGGTGCAGCAGCCAGTGTGGTTACGCCCACTGCAAGCGTTCTTGCTGCGGGCTCGGTGCCGGCCAGTCACCGAGCCCGCGCACTGGCGATCGTGATTGCGGGCCTGACACTTGCTACTGCAGTTGGCGTGCCGTCGGCCAGCCTGCTGAGCAACTTGGTCAGTTGGCGAGGTTCACTCGTCGGTGTTGCGGTGCTGTGCGCAATGTGTGCAGGAGGGGTCCTGTTGTTGGTTCGCTCGTCACCGGCGGCGAAGACACCTCGACTGCGGGAGCGATTCGTACCGCTCGCCGATCCATACATCAGACGAGTACTGCTGATCACCGTGACGGGTATGGCCGCCGCGTATTGTCCGTACACATTTTTCGGCCAGAGCACTGGCACCGCGGGCAATGAACTGACGACCGCGCTGACCGCGTACGGCGTCGGCGCGGTCGTCGGTTCGCTGGCAAGCGGTCGGTTCACGGACTCGTGGGGTCCCGACCGTACCCTCACTGTCGCCTACACCTCCTTGGCACTCGCTATAGCGGTGATCGCAACCCACGGACCGTTTGTAGTAATTTTGTCTGCTTCTGCAGTCTGGGGAGCAGCCTCCTGGGCGCAGACCCCACCGCAGCAGCACCGACTGCTCACCCACGATTCGGCGCACGCCACGATGGTTATCGGAATGAACGCATCCGCGCTGTAAGTGAGTGTTGCGGTTGGCACGATCGCGGGCTCCTTCCTCATCGCCGTGGACCGGTTTCTAGTCATGGCTGCAGCAGGCCTCGCGGTCTGCGCCGCGACCCTGAACTGGCTGGCGACACGAAGTGCATCTTCACCAGGGAACAATGGGCTCGAAGTCAGCTCAGTAAAGAATTACTGAGCGTGCCACCGGCGTCTCAGCTTGCTTCCGTGGCGAGATTCGCTACATAGCGCAGAACTTTTACGTGCCATTCGCCGGAGAGTCTCCGTGGTAGCAGGAGGTTGAGGGACAGTGGTCCGAGATCCGGCGCTAAGGATTGGCCACCGAGCAGCGCCTTTCGCGCCTTCAGGCGCGCAGCGTCGTGGGAAATCCCGTCCAACGCAGATCAGGACGGAGGTGGCTCATGTCGTTGAACATGACGACGCTCGGCGGCAGCTCGGGCCGGTTTTCGATCACGGTCAGGGCCGCGTTCGCGCTATTGAGCCCGAGCCATCGCACCGCTGGGCCGTTCAGGGCATGACGGATGAGCCACGCGATCGGGTAGGCGTGGGTGACAAGAACTTCGTGAATATCGGCATCACCATCCGGCGGTACAGCAAATCTCGCAGTGAGACTGTCCGCTATCTTGTGCCCTCTTTCCGCTTCGTCAGCGTCGTAGCCGTCGAAGAAAGGCACCCATGATGGCGGGATCTCCTCTGGTGACGGCACGTAGGGCACATGGTCGATCAGCTCGGATGCTTCACCAACAGGGGCGCTGCCGCTCAGGAAGATGTTCAGCTCGCGGGCGGTATCGGCCGCCCGCGGAAGCGGCGAGTGCCATACGGCGTCGATTGGCAGATGCGCTAAGCGCTGCCCGAATGAACGGGCCTGTTCACGTCCAGTGTCGGTGAGGTTGCCGAACGCGTCGGCGTCGCCGTGGCGTGCGATGTAGAGATGCCTCGTAGCCATGAGTTGTCAGGAGCATCAACGGCGATGCCACTGCTCTCCTTTCTCTCGGGGGGCAAGGTTCGGGTCAGAGGACGGTGACCGTTCCGGCTGTACCGTTCAGCGTTATCTGAGCGCCGTCCTCGATCTGATTGATGGCGTTGTCGACGCCGAGCACGGCGGGGATGCCGTACTCGCGGGCGATGATCGCGGCGTGCGAGAGCGCACCGCCCGTCTCGGTGACAACGCCGGCCGCGATGGTGAACAGGGGCGTCCAGGCCGGGTCTGTGTACGGGCAGACCACGATGTCGCCTCGGTGGACGGAGGAAAAATCGGAGAGGCTACGTACAATCCGTGCTGCAGCGGTGACCTGTCCGTGGGAACCTGGAGTGCCGTTCAGCGCCTTCGTCTGGTCGGAGGAGCCGGGAACCCTGCTAGCGGGGAGCGCTGCTGTGATCGGGCGTGCTTGCAGAATCCACACAGTGCCGTCTTCGACGGACCATTCAATGTCCTGCGGCCCGTCGAGCACCGCGGCAATACGACCTCCTACTTCAGTCAAGGCCGCGATCGTGGCATCGTTGAGGGCACGTGCAGATTGCTTGTCGGGCGCGACCAGGCTGCTGGCGACACCGCCGCGCTCGTGATCCAGATCGATACGGGTCTGTTTGCTTCCGACTGCATAGTGGATGGCCCCGTTCGAGGTGACCTCGTAGGTGTCGGGCGTGACCCTTCCGCCCACGACGGCCAGACCCAGGCCCCAGGATGCTTCGATCCGAGTCGGTCCCCCGCACTGCTGCGGCGTGAACATGACCCCCGAAACATCCGCCTCGATCACCGGCTGCACGAGCACCGCGATGCTAGACGCGCGGCGAGACGGGCCACCGGTTCGTGTCCAGTAGTCACCCACTCGTGCAGCGAGGGCCGATTTCCGACACGTCGCTATGGCCTGACATACGTCATCTGCACCGCGAACGCCGATGATGCTCTCGTACTGGCCCGCCGCCGAAGCATCCGCACTGTCCTCGCTGGCCGCCGAGGAGCGCACTGCCACCATCGGGCTGCCCCACTGTTCAAGCTCAAGGGCGACGGCTTCACGAAAGGAGTGCGCGGTCACGGCGTCGGACGGCTGACCACCGTCTACCACGACGAACCCGTCGGGCACTGACACTCCCTCGCGCAGCAACACAGCGAGCACTGCCGCTTTGCCACCGGAGGTCGGCCGGGTCGCTTCTAAGAGCTTCGTCAACATCACTCACCTATCAACATAATATTGACAACATTTTGTTGATGGTAGCAGGATGGGTGGCATGGAAGCCAAGCACTACGTCGAGCGGCCCAGCAGCGCCGACCACGCGCGAGCTCGGCGAGAGCGCCACGCCGAAAGCCGACTTCTCGACAAGGGCGCAGACCAGTTGACACCGCGACCGTGGAAGCCCGATCCGGCAACCTCGCCCTCGGCGGTAGATCTGACGCAGTACGCGCTCTGGCGCTCATCCGAGCTGACCCCGGATGAGCTTCTGGGGTCGCTGTCGTTGCTCCCGGCGGCTCGCGCCGAGCTCGAAAGCGTGGAAGTCGGCCTACTCTTCGTCGCTCGCAGCGAGGGGCTGACGTGGGCGCAGATCGCCGAGGCCATGGGATTTCGATCTCCGCAGGCCTGCCAGCAGTACGTGAACCGGCTCAGCGCCAGGCAGGACGGACGAGCATGACGCACAAGTCCGCGCCGGAACTGCTCGTGCTGCACGCCGTGCGCCTCGTAGGTTTCGCTGACAGTGGAACGGTCGCCGAGCGGGCGGGTACGAGTCACCCCGAAGCTCTGCGGGTGCTCAGTAAGGCGGAGCGTGAGGGCTGGGTGCAGCACGCCGCGTTCGCTGACCTCGATGGCTGGTCGCTCACCGAATCGGGCAAGTCGGAGAACGAGCGACAGCTCGCATCGGAACGCGTAGTTGCTGACCCCACGGGCGCGGTGGCCGCCGTCTACCGCCATTTCCTTCCGCTCAACGCTCGTCTGCTCCGTGCGGTCACAGACTGGCAGATCAAGGCCACCGAAGCAGACAAGTTCGCCTCCAATGACCACGCCGACCTCGTATGGGATAGACGCGTTCTCGATGAACTCACTGCACTCGGCCGGGAACTCGCTCCCCTGAACAAACGCCTCTCCGAGGTGCTGTCCAGATTTGACGGTTACACGTCCCGGTTCGATCTGGCGATGGGCAAAGCGAAAGACGGACAACGGGACTGGATCGACAAGTCAAACTTGGACTCTTGCCACACAGTCTGGTTCCAACTCCACGAAGATCTGGTCGCCACACTCGGCGTTGACCGACGTGGAGAAGACTTTACGAGCTTTGCAAAGCGTTCCTAGCCTAAGGCTAATGGTGCAACACATGTCGTGCGCCTACGCTTGCAGGAAGCAGTGCTTTCAGCTGCGAAATCGACCGTGGGTACATTGTCGAGGCCGAAGTGAACCCAAGAGAAGCCGCGAAGCAAGCACTCGCTGCTGGACACGCAGTGGTGGCCACCACTCGCGGAACAACGTTCCCCATCACAGACCCCCGGTTCACCGTCCTGCAGCTCGACCCCGCAAACAAAGCGGCGTGCCACCGGACCGTCGAGGAAATCGGCGCGATGGACACCCAGTGGGCGACCGCAGGGATGCAGTTCAGCCAGCCCCGAAGCGAGTACGACGAGGTGCGGGCGCAGGGGACTCGATTTTGCTGTACTGCAGATAATCTGCGCCTCCGACGTAGAACGTCTGTCCAGATTCGATGGCGGTGGTCGATGCCTGAACGACGACCTGGGCGAACTCCTCGATTGTAGGCAGGACGCCTTGTTCGCGGCGCGCAGTCACCGCTTCGGGATTTCGCCGCTCGAGCAGGCGCACGATGATGGTTCCGTCAATCATGTCCCCGGACACAACCGCAAGGTCGATCCGCTGTCGACGCAGGTCAGGAATGAGGGCTCGCAGTGCGTCTTCGCCCGCCCGTTTGCTCAGAGCAATCGGCTCGTAGTCTCGGGGCACCGGTTGCTGGCCGACGAAATGCGCTTGGTGGCTGGTGACGAACACGATTCGGCCACTGGGTCGCATGATGGGTCGAACGAGTTCTGTCAGTGTCAACTGCGCGTCGCGGTTCAATTGCATGGCATAGTCCGATGCTGCGCCTAACTCTAATCCGCCGGACGCATTGAGGACTACCAAATCAAGGTGCCCCAACCGATCTGCGACCAACGCGACCATGGCCTCGACACTTCGGACGTCAGCGAGGTCTGCCTGAAGAGCCAAGGCTTTGCCACCGGCAGACTCGATCTCGCTGACCACCTTCTCAGCTCGAGCCCGCTTTTCGCGGTAATTGACGAGGACGAGGTAACCAGCAGATGCGAGCTGGAGGGCAACCTCAGCTCCAATCCCGCGAGAGGCACCCGTCACCAGAGCAGTCCTTTTCGCCTTTTCCACCATCATCTCTCTACCCCATCATTCACTCAGCGCCCTACGCTTCTGATTCAGAAGTAACTATGGTGGTTCGAAATGAGAAGCGCAAACGAACCTCCACCTGACCGATCTGGCAGCGATGAGGAAGCAGCAGCCGCCTGTGCCGCGATGGATCTTCTGGGCCAGCGTTGGAGCATGCGCATCGTGTGGGAACTCGAAGCCGGTCAAATTGGGTTCCTAGAACTGCGTCGACGCATGAACAACTGCTCATCGAGCATGCTGGCCGAGAGGCTTAGGCAGCTGCAAGAAGCGGGCGTTATCGAGAAGAACGCCAAACGCGCCTACGAACTCTCGTTCGCCGGAATTCGGTTGAGCCAGGCGTTGGAGCCGCTGTGGGACTGGTCCCGAGTCTGGGCTTCCGGCGAGCGCTTCAATCCTTTTCCTCCTGGGACCCAACAATGAGGTACCGGCACTTCCCATGTCAGGGCCTGTGGATTAAACGGTGTTTCTGACCTGACACGACTCTGCGGTCGGTAAAGAATTGCGCACGATGTGAATACATGCATATTGCCAGCATTCGGGGCGTTGTCCCGTGTCGAGCTGGAACGGTTCTTCTACCTCGATGACGAGAACCGGAAGCTGATCGCAGGGCGGCGTCAGGACTACACCCGGTTGGGGTTCACCCTTCAGATCGTGACGGTCCGCCAGCTCGGAATGTTTTTGGCCGATCCGCTCGGCGCGCCCCCGGAGCTGGACGACTATCTCACCGAGCAGTTGGGTATCGAGGTCTCCTCGTGTGTGGAGCAGTAACACCGAGCAAAAGGAAATCAAACTCGAACAGGCTTGGGTGATCCAGCGCGACTACGGCTTGACATCCTATGCCAAGGTCGAGGCGGGAGTTGGCGGCGTGGGTCACCGGCGATGGCCCCAAAGCGATTCTCGCAGGCGCGGTCGACTGGCTATGTAAACATCAGGCGCCGCTTCCCGGCCCGCCGACTCTGGCACGTGTGGTGACCGACGGGCGACAGGCGGCTGATTAGCGGTTATGGAGCAAGCTGACTGATCAACTCGCTGCTGGTTCTGCCTCAGCACTACTGGCGTTGCTCGATGCCCCCGAGTGCACACGTCGTGTCAGCGAACTGGAACGGCTCGCACGCACGGCGCCTCGAGGAGCTGTTCCCGAACGCACGTCAGATGCACATCGATAACTCGTGGACACTAATCCTGGAAGTCCAGCCCCAAAAGTTCGCGGCAGCGCTGCGTGTGTTCGCCCCTCCCGCGTAGCTGTGCTCATCAACCACAGACGGGTCCGTCGTTGGTGGTGCGGTCTTTTATGAGGAGTTCTGGGATCGGGGTTGCAACCCTGATCTCCGCCCAATCCTCCGCAGATATCGCCCCGCCTTCCCCCGGGGTCACCTTTCCGGGAACCTGTCGGGGTTAGTTTTCAGGAACCATCAACAACAGTCATGCTTGTCTCGGGCCATTGCTGTGACGCCGTGGACGTAGGTTGCGATGCCCAGTTTGTTGAACGTCTCGGGTGCTGTGTCGTCTGAGAGATCCGACCACGCTGCGAGAATGTTGGGGTACCGGTCCGGAGGCAAGCCGTCTCGGATCGTGTCGTATTCGGCGTTGAGCTGAGCGTGCCGTTCGGGTTCGAGGACGGATCCGGTGAACAGTGGCTCGTTGACAAGTCCGACGACGGTCCGCACCCCGTGCCGTGCCAACTGGGTTGCTTCCTGCACAGTGAAGCCCGCAGACCGGAGCAGACCGAGTGAGAGTTCCATCAGCTGGCGCCCGGTGTCGGAGTAGAGCATGCGCGGCATGACGATCGGGGCGGCGCCGGGATAGCGAGCCAGTACGTGCATGAAGTCGCTCAGCAGGGTGCGTAGTTGCTCATCCCAGGAGCCGGCCGGATCGACGGTGAGCTCGAGATCGCGGCACACTCGATCGCCCATCGCTTCGAGAAGCTCGTCCTTGTTCTTCACATGCCAGTAGATCGCCATCGGCGAGACGCCGAGCGTGTCGGCCAGACGGCGAATCGTCAGGCCATCCAATCCCTGAGTATGCGCGACGTCCAGCGCGCCTTCGACCACGGAATCCTTGGTCAGACGTTTCTTGATCGGACTTGTTCGAGATGTCACTCCCCGAATTGTACAGCTGTACAGGTGCAGTGATAACCTCGAAACTGTACTAAGTACGAGAAGGGTGCGGCGAATGAATTCAACTGAGCAGGAACCGGTCGACGAAGCCATGTGCGATGTCGTGTTGATCGGCGGCGGCATCATGAGCGCGACGCTGGGACTGTTGCTGCGCCGGTTGCAACCGGAATGGACGATCCGCGTCTACGAACGCCTGCCCGGCGTCGCCGAGGAATCCTCGAATGTCTGGAACAATGCCGGCACCGGACACGCCGCATTGTGCGAGCTGAACTACACCAGCGAGCTGCCCGACGGCACCATCGACATCACCAAAGCGATCGCGATCAACGAACAGTTCCAGGTCAGTCGACAACTGTGGTCCTGGCGTGTCCCCGGTGAACGACGCCATCTTGTTCTAGAGTCCTGTTGCCCGTGACCTGGGCGGATAGGAAGATGAGAATTATGGCTGGACGGAAGCGAAACTCCGCTGAGGACATCGTGCGCAAGCTGCGCAGAGCCGGCGAGCTCACCGCGGCGGGCAAAACGCAGGAGGAGATCGCCGCCGAACTCGAAGTCTCGGCGGCGACGTTGTACAACTGGCGCCGCCAGTACGGCGGCATGGACACCGACGCCGCGAAGGAACTCAAGGACCTTCGTGAGCAGAACGGCCGGCTCAAACGTCTGCTTGCGGATGCGGAGCTCGAGAAGGACGCGTTGAGAGAGGTGGCCAAGGGAAAATTCTAGACCCAGCTGCTAAGCGCCGCGCCGTGGACATGCTCGTGAAGACGTTGAAGCTGTCGAAACGGTTGGCCTGCAAAGCAGTTGGGCTTCCCCGATCCACCTACGCCCGAACTCCGATCGCGCAGACACCCGCGGACCCTGACGCCGACCTGAGGGCGGCGCTCTGCACCTACGCAGGGAAGAACCCGATGCACGGGTTCCGCCGCGCCTGGGCGCATCTGAGGCACGATGCGGGCATCACGGTGAACAAGAAGAAAGTGCACCGGTTGTGGAAAGAGGAGGGTCTGCAGGTTCGGATCTACCATCCCCGCAAGCGTGCCGGCATCAGCTCGACCCCACAGATCGAGGCCGATGCTCCGAAAGTCGTATGGGCACTTGATTTTCAGTTTGACTCCACCGTCGACGGCAAGGCGATCAAGATCGCGTCGATGATCGACGAGCACTCCCGGCTGTCGGTGCTGAACATCGTGGAGCGGTCGATCACGGCTCGGCGGTTGACCGAAGAGTTGGAGAAGGCGTTCGCGTTGTGGGGTGGGCCGCCGCTGGTGTTGCGGATGGACAACGGACCTGAGTTCATATCGCATGTGCTGCAGCAGTTCTGCCGTGACCGCATCGGAATCTCGTACATCCCGCCGGGCACACCGTGGAACAACGGGCACATCGAATCTGGGGGTACCTCCCTGGACGAAGTCCTTGGGGGATCAATAACCGACTACGGAAGGAATGCCTGAACCGCAACCATTGGATGAGCCTGCTCGAGGCTCGGGTGGTGATCGAGGATTTCAAGGACGACCACAACCACCGGCACCGCCACTCGTCGCTGAACTACCGAACGCCGGCCGAGTACGCTGCGAAATGCACCCACACCCACCAGCCGGTGGACGGCTGCGAGATCGACTGACATCAATCAGAAGCGGCTCTAGATCGAAGTGGTCCGACTATCGGGGACCTGCCAGTCCCACCTGGTCGAAACCGGAATTCTTCGCACCCCAGGCAGTTTCATCAACCCCGTCCCACACATGACCTTCGTGCAGGGAACCGACAACGTCGACTACCTCCGCCGCCGCTACCGAGCACTGTCCGAGCATCCACTGTTCGCTTCGATGCAATTCAGCGACGACCCCGACACGATCCGCCGGTGGGCATCGCTGCTGATCGACTCCCGCCCGAGCGGCGAGGCCATGGCGGCAACCCGCGATGTCACCGGCACCGATGTCGACTTCGGATCGTTGACCCGTCAACTCTTCGACTACCTCGCCGCGGCCGGCGTTCACATCGGGTTGCACCAGGAGGTCGAGGCCTGCGTCAAAACCCCGACAGCACATGGCAATTGCGGATCCGGAACCGCCATAACCGGGCGGAAACCACGACACGCGCTCGGTTCGTCTTCGTCGGCGCCGGCGGCTGGGCCCTCAAACTCCTCCACAAGGCGCGCATTCCCGACGCCCGCGGGTATGCATTGCTACCTATCAGTGGCCGATTCTTGCGATGCGACAACCCTGACGTCACCGATCGGCACGATGCAAAGGTGTACGGGAAGGCCCCGATCGGGGCGCCGCCGATGTCGATGCCACATCTCGACACCCGCGTGGTCGACGGCAGTCGGTCGATTCTGTTCGGCCCCTACGCCGGGTCGAGCCCGAAGTTCCTCAAAAATGGATCGGTCCTGGACCTGCCCAGATCTATCCGCGCACACAACGTGACACCGTTGATCGCGATGGCCAAGGACAACCTCGCGCTCGTTCGACTACTCGTCACCGAACTCACAGCGAGCAAGTCGAAGAAGCTCAAGGCGCTACGAGAATTCGTTCCCACGGCGAACCCACAGGACTGGTCGATGATCACAGCGGGTCAACGCGCACAGATCGTCAAGAAGGACCCCGACCGAGGTGGAGTGCTGCAATTCGGAACCGAAGTCGTTGCCGCCCAGGACGGAACGATCGCAGCGGTACTCGGCGCATCACCAGGCGCTTCCACGGCGGTACCGATCATGCTCGAACTCCTCGACAGATGCTTCCCCGAACACCGTCACCAGTGGGCACCCGCACTGCTCGAGATGATCCCCACTCTCGGTGTCAGCCTTTCCTGCAACCCGGCACTCGCCGAACGAACCATGATGACAACTGCCCGAACCTTGCACCTGTCAGCGTCAACTTCATCTGACAGCACCCCGTGAACGTCACCGGCATGCTTGGGTAGTGATGTGTTGTCATTCGCCCACTGCTTCGTCCATCTCCAAGGACACCGGTGCCGGCTTCACTCACGCCCGGTCTATTCGGCAGTCGACGTGCAACGTTGATCGACGCGGTGGCTCCGATAGGAGCACCCGATCAATTCCCGGACTTGGGGTTCAGCAGCAGGCAGGGAACGACTGGAGTGATAATGCTTTCGCCGAGCGTGCAGTCGTCTTCTGGAGAATGCAGTCCTCTTCTGAAACTGACTTGCCTGACCGGAACTCGCTGACATGGACCGTCCGGTAGAGGTAGTCCGGTGATGAACCCCGAAACTGGGGCGCCAACCGAAGCACCGAATTTGGCGCCAGTACTTTACCTGCCTGCCCAGCTAATTTGGCGGGCGCTCCGTCAGCGATCGGTTCCGGATTGATCACCGGGCAGCTTCTTCTGGGAATGACCAGTTCAGCGAGTTCCAGCCGACGGTCAGCTGTCAGGATGACCGGGCATCGTTCGACTATTGGGCCCTCTGCGCTGTTGCTACAGGGGCATCCAGTACCGGCCCCGCCACGACGAGAACACCCCGTCCTGGATACTCGCCGCTGGCCCGGCCACCCATGCCCACCTGGCGGTCACACCGGTCGGAGGATTCATCCCCTCGACTCGATGCGACCCTGCTCGTCCGGCCCGCAGAGCATGCCCGCTGCGGTGGTGGCTAGGCAGACTTGTCCAGGTCTGAGTCCACAGTCTCGGAGTCCACTGTTTCGGCCGATTGAGTTGGCTGGTGTGGAAACACGAATTTGCTCATCGCCCACCACCGGAACGCGGTGGCAATCAAAGTGCCCAGAATCGTGCCGCTGACCAAGTCAGCAAGATTCTCCGCAATGAACGACACATGGGGGGTGCGCAGATCCAGGATGTAGCGTGAAATCCACAGTGGGACTTGATTGAGTGCCAAACCGACCCCAGCTACACCGAAGAACAGGGCTGCTTCATGATGTTGCGGTCGCCCGCCGCGATTGGAGAACGACCACTCGCGATTGAGAACATACGACAGAATCGTCGAAACCAATACAGCGAGAATGTTGGCGGTAACAGGGTTCTGTGGAAGAACAGTCCATTTGAGACCGAAAAAAATGACGACGGTGGATACGAACGTAATAGCACCCACGCTCAAAAACTTCAGCAACTCGGCATGGGCGAGAACTTTCGCCAGCCATCTCTGTGGCAGCCATGCCACCACCCGCTCACCGAAGCTCACGTCTGACCACCCCTTCGATCTGAGCCCCAGCTTTTCCGCAGAAAACCGGCCGCGAGGATATCTTCCAGCATGCCGATGAACATCCTGCCCAGCGGATCGTTCGGGTCCGGTAGTCGATTCCCTCACGGAATCCGCGACCGGCCTGGGTGCGCAGTGCACCCGCGCTCGGACCGACGTTCGGGCTATTGACTGGTCGTTCTAGAACGTGCATTCTTCAACTGTGGGCAGACCAAGAGGGTTTGAGTCGAGCACGGTTGTTGCTGCCGCAACTGTCCTCTTCGACAGCGACGGGTACGAGGGTAGTTCGATGGATCGTCTCGTGCAGGTGACCGGAGTCCATCGGGGAAGTCTCTACGCCACATTCGGCAGCAAACGTGGTCTCTTCCTCGCATGCCTGCACGCTGCCGTCACGTCCACGGCACCCAGCGGGTCGGGCCTGCTGCTCGTCGCCCTGGGTGAATTGGCGTCTCGGGACGGGGAGGTGCGTGCGATATGCGCCGAAGCGATTGACGCATGGGGCGATCAGGCGGCACACGAACTCGGTAGACGACTGCTGGCGCGGGCCGGCCTGACGGAAGGGAACGAATGAATAACGTGACGATCGACCGAAGTAGGGGAATGCTCGTGGTCGAGCCACGCGGACTGAACAAGCTGTGGGGATTCGTGCGCCGTATCGAGGTGTCGCTATCCCAGGTGCGCGGCGCTACGCATGACCCAGGCGCTGCTCAGGAGTACAAGGGCGTGAGGGCGCCCGGCCTGGGCCTTCCGGGACATAAGTGGGTGGGGACCTGGCGTAAGGACGGCGAGCGGCACTACTGGAACGTCAAGGGCGGGAGGGACGTCGTGGTCGTCGAGGTCTCCACCCCGCGATTCAACCCCCTCTACCTGAGTTTCGAGGAGCCGCGCAAGGTTGTCGATGCGATCAACGCGGCCATCGCGGCCATCGCGGATCAGAACTGACACCTCGATCCGGAAGCCGGAGCACAGATCCGCGATTGGACTTGCGGTAACCGATTCGCTCGGCAGTAAGGCCGATCGGAAGGCTGGATGGTTGGACACTGCGACCTACCCACCTTTGGTGGATGCGATCCCGTGATTGCAGTGGCAGCTGTCTGGTTTTGGCAGCGTCGGCATCGAATCGTGGTTGGTGTCGCCTCAGTCAGCAAATCGGTCGGGCGAGAAATCCACCAGATCCGATGAGAAGGATCTATAACCGGGGCAACCGAAGGAGGCCCGTTGGAGTGACCAACGTGCGCCTCGCGGTCGCACCAGCTGGTGGTGACCCGCCCTCAACGAGGGCCGACGTTGCGGCTACCGACCCGTCGACCTAGCCTGGTTCACGGATTCAGCTGTGGCACAGCATCACCGAAAGCTCGCCACCGACAGTCTCCTGACACCCGAATGCTTGAACACCGCCGCGGCTGTGGCGCCGAGCCGGATAACCTCTTCGATAGTCGACACCCTGCGGTGAACCCCCGCACGGCGTGCTCGGCAACTGCCGCGATCTGCTGGGCGCGCTCGACGACGGTACAACGCAGGTAGCCGCAACCGGTGGGCAATCCCGCAGGACTGACCGAGAAGGGCGTCCAAGCCGCCAGTGTGAGGGCCGCAAGAAACACGAGAGAGCTCGGATCCCCCTCCCGTAGCCCACCTGTTCCGAGGTCAATTCCGCGGGAAACGAATCGTGCGCCCCACACCGTCAGGTAGGCCCGCCTCACCTTGCTCGGCAGCGAAACGCGTGAGCCGGGTGCGGACGTCGGGGGGCATCGGAGTGGTTCGTCTCGTCTCGAGATCAACGTGCAGGTCCAACTGCTCGGACACCGCCACCCGCGTTCGGTCACCGAGAGTGCGCACTTCATGGAAGAAGTGCAGGCGTTTGGCATCCACCCCCAGCAACCAGGAATCGACGGCCAGCGATGTCCCGCGCCGCACCTCTCGTTCGTAGGTCATTGCGCTCTGCACGACGACCTTCCCGAACCCCGTCTGCCGGACGTAGTCGTCGCCCAGACCTAGTGCGTCGGTGAACGCGGCGTGTGCGCGATAGACCACGATCCCGTAGTACTGGGCGTTCATGTGGTCGTTGATATCGATCCACGTTTCGTCGACTTCACATTCGAGGGTCCGCACATCGTCACCTTCTGTATCTACTCGTAGTTTCTGGGGGACTATCGGCCACCAACGCAACTGCCGACGTGCCGCCAGCAATCCTCGGGCAGCGGATCATCGTCGGTGACGCTCCCCGGACCGGGGGTACGTCAGGCCCGCATCAGCGGCAGATGTTGTTGTTCGGCACAAGTGGACAAATACACGGCTCGTATCCTGTCCCGATGTTGCCGACGGGCTGCGCCGCACACGTGGTGATGCAACCCTCACAACACTCTCCGACACCGACATGTCGACCATGGTGCATCTATTCAGAACCGAACACCCCGAATGTGACGCGATTCTCACCACTGAAATGTTCGGCTCTTTCCAACCTGACCCATTCGTCTACCGGTTGTATTTCCACCGGCGAACCCGACGGTTGAGCCGGAGTACCGGCACTTGCTCGCCGGCACCGAAATGGAGTTCTTTGCAGGGCTACCGGCGCGGACGGGTGCCCTTCGAGACGTACAGGCTCAGTGGATCAGCTCACGACTATGCATCGATCACTGTGGGCAGCCCACACGAACCGTGCTTGACGGAGCTCTTCCGCGCATATATGAAAGCCAGCGGAATCAGAGCAAACGCACGTCGCGACCGACAACGCCACCGCAGACATAGTCTCGAGAAACGCCCACCTCGACACGGGTTCACAGCGAGCCATCAACGTTGCACACGTAGTAGCGCGCACCGACAATTCACCGTTGACACTCGCGATACGATGCATCGTATGGCGAAACAAGGGCGCGATGTACGAGGACTAGCTCGATTCGGTGAGCCAGGAGTGCTGGTTCTGCTATCCCTCAGCGGAGGGGCCAAGCACGGTTATGCCATCACCGCCGACGTCCTCGAACAGACTGGGCTCCAATTAGGTCCGGGAACTCTATACGGCGCGTTGACCAAAATGGTTGACCTAGGGCTTATATCCCCACTGCCTTCGGATGACCGACGACGACCGTACGAGATCACCATGTCGGGCCGCGAAGCACTGACAGCGCAAATCGCCACCTGGTCTCGAATAGTCGACACTGGCCGCACCCGGCTGGCCCCGGCATGATCACGCTGCTTCTCGCGCTGCATCCAAAATCGTGGCGGAGTCGCTACGGCGATGAGTTTCGGGCCCTGCTCGAGGCCCAGCCGATGACGTCGGCGGTGGTGCTCGACGTGCTTGGCAATGCTGCCCGCCAACAGGTTCGCTCTCACCCAATCCTGCTTCAGATAGCCATGGCGATGGCACTCTCTGCTGGGGTGGCGTGGGTAGCGCTGACCCATCAGTTGACCGACAACATTCTCTGGGCACCCGACAGCGGACCGAGGGCTGTACTTCTTGCTGCACTGCTGCTGCCGTGGCTACCGCTCGCCACCGACCTCGTTGCCGCAACACGGCAACGACGACCGCGCGAACGACTTCTCCCATGACGACGCAGCGACCTCGTGCGGTGACAGTGCTGCGCTGGTGCGGACTGGTCCTGCTAGCGGTGATCGCAGTGTTCTTCGTGGCACGGGCAGTGGCGGAGATCGCCACCGTCGACCCCGACCGCCCCGAATCGTACGAACAGGACTGGGGCGGACCGCATTATCTCGGGGTGGTTGCCGTGCATGCGGGACCAGGACTACTCATCCTGCTATCAACCGCTCTGTGGTTACGGCGCTTAACCCACCAAAGAAAGACCCACCACAGCAAGAAATGACACCGATTCAACTGGGCGCGGAGATCAACCCCAAGGAGGAATCGAGGTATGAACGAACGACTCGATGTCAGATTCCGACAATCGGTAGATTCGGCCACTCCACTTTCCGTGTCTTAACCTATGCCCAAGCTGATCGACGATGATCAACAGCGGTCCGTGTAGTGGGCAGTCGAATACTGCTCGCAGACGAGCCTCGTCGTTGGGGCGAGTGCCTTCGGCGTCGAGGCCGGCGGCGTGATGTTCGGATTTCCCACGTCGATGCCGCAAAACACGACGTAACTCGTGTCCATGAAGCGAGTCCTTCGTCCGGTCCCACCGGTCGCCGATCCGGCGTCAACACCCGACACCCACGTTATGAAGAGACCTGCTCATGATGAGCGGCCTTGTGCCCATCAGCGGTCCGTGGGGCCACCACACCCGGCGGCACCACCCCTCCGGATCATTGATGACAGAGGCAAGAAGTCATACCAATCCTGGGGATCGCAGCCCTCGGTTTCAAGGACCATCCAATAGATAACGAGGACACGGTCAATCGACGCTCTACGACCAGCACAGACGAGAGCGGAACCAATGGTCGACGCTGATCATGTCTATCTTGCGCGATGTTGAGTCCCAGCTCCTTGGCTACCTTTCAGCGCGTCGACCCGGGCGATCGAACTCCGGGGCAGACTCCAGTTCGCCTCCTGCGCATGATGCGTGAGAACGTCGATGACTTTCACCAGTTCAGGCTCATTGACATGAAGCGTTGTGCCATAACGAAATCGTTGCTCGACCGCGAGATGACGTAGAGAGCTCGCGAGGTCATCGACGCCGACTATCAACTGCAGCGCCAATCCGTCATCGATGACTACCCCCAGTCGAGTCACGATTTTTACAAGTGCTGGTAGAAACCAACTGTCGCCGACCCCGTAGACGAGATGCGGTCGAATGACCAGACCTCCGCTGTCACGGACGCACAGCTCTGCAACGGCCCGCGTCCGACTAGCCACCGATTGCGGGGCAGATGGGCGCTCCATCGACCGGTAGATCCCGAAACGGCCCCGCCCCGTACACCGCTGCAGTACTGACATAGAGCAACCGCTCGACACCGACTTCTGATGCGATCGACGTAACGGTCCGCATGCCTTGCTCATTGACGCGAAATCTTTGTTGCTGATCGTTTCCTACGTAGGAAACGCAGCTGATAACGGTCGAGGGCTGACTCATGGCCGCTCGCAGGGATCCGATGTCGTTGATCTCGCCAATTGCAGCGATCATCCCGACGTCCTCGAGCTCTCCGGCTGCGCTGACAGTACGAACAAGCCAATGACGTGGCCATGATCGCCGGAAGCGAATTGCCGCATGACAGCGGAGCCGATGAAGCCACCGGCTCCGAGCACCAAGGTAGTCACAGCATGTCGGTGCCGAGGACGCTGGTTGGGTGGCTCTCGACGTATCGTTGAGAGCCACACCGCCATCGACGAGAGCTAGGTACTACATGCAGGAGCGCGCTGTTCTTACGCGCCAGGCCGTCATCTTGGGAGCTGCCACGAGCTTCGAAAAGTTCGGCTACTCCGCCAGCCTGGGCACCATCCTGCAGCACGCCGGTGTGAGCAAAGGTGCGATGTATTTCCACTTCGCGTCTAAGGAAGAGCTCGCGCACGCGGTCATCGAAGCGCAACACGCTATGGCCATGGAAGGCAACCGACTGGTGGGCACTCAGTCCGACACCGCGATCGAGATGCTGGTGCTGGTGTCCCAAGAGATGGCGCGGCAGCTCGTAACCGAGCCCATCGCGCGAGGCGGCATGCGCTTGACGATGGAAATCGGGAGCATCCAGGGTCCGATAGAAAAACCGTACTTGGACTGGATCGACGCCATCAAAGAGATTGCGCTGCAAGCAGCCGAGGACGGCGACATCGTCGAGGGCACCGACATCGACGCGCTGGCCCGGTTCATCGTGGGCTCGTTCACCGGAGTGCAGATTCTCTCGGAGATGTTGACCGGCAGAACCGACCTGTACGAGCGGTTGAACCAGATGTGGAACCTGGTGTTGCCGACCATTGTTCACAAGAGCATATTGGCTCACGTAATGAGATTGGCCGCGCTTACACCCCGTAAATCGGAAGCGGCGAGCGCCTGACACAGTCGATGC
>NZ_MKKX01000012.1 GCF_002091985.1 Rhodococcus sp. 1163 | reverse complement strand
GTTCCAGGTCTTATTGGAATTCCAGAACAACCAGAGCGCACACCTCGAACTACCCGGCCTCGAGGTGAGTGCTCTCGACTTCGATGCCGGGGTCGCCAAGTTCGACCTGCAGCTGACCGTGTCCGAGAGTTTCGACGAATCCGGCTCTCCCACAGGCATATCCGCTGCTCTCACTTATGCTGTCGATCTCTTCGACGGTGAGACAGTGCATAGCTTTGTAGACAGATTGGCCTCGATCGTCGAGGCCGTGACCGACGACCCGCAGATCACAATCGGTGATATTGCGATAGTCGATCCTGCAGAAATCGTCGCCATGCAGTCCGAGTGGAATCACCCAGGAACACTGCCGTCGAGCGAGACCCTGACCGCGCGGTTCGAGTCTGCGGTTCGCCGCTTCCCCGACTCCACGGCCGTCGTAGACGGTGAAGCCGAGTATTCCTACGCTCAACTCGATGCCCGCGCGAACCAGCTTGCACGCCACCTGATCTCGGTCGGGGTGGGTCCGGAAGCGCTTGTAGCAGTTGCCATGCCGCGGACTGCCGAGTTGATCGTCGTACTGCTGGCGGTACTGAAGGCCGGTGGCGGATACCTCCCCGTCGACGTCACCTATCCGGCAGACCGACTTGCGTTCATGCTCGACGATGCTCGGCCCGTCTGTGTCGTGTCGACGACTCGGGACGTGGAATCGGTTCCCGCCGACGCTCTCGCAACAGTGCTGATCGACGACACCGCAACCGTTACGACTGTGGACTCGCTATCGACGGCACCGCTGACTTCGCGCGATCGCGTCGGCGACGCCAGGCCGGACTCGGTCGCATACGTCATCTACACCTCCGGTAGCACCGGTCGGCCCAAGGGCGTTCAAGTTACGCACGCCACCGTCGCGACACTCTTCGAGAACACCATCGGAAAGTTCGGTTTCGACGAATCCGATGTGTGGACGATGTTCCACTCCTACGCTTTCGACTTCTCCGTGTGGGAGCTCTGGGGGCCGTTGCTGTACGGCGGCAAGCTGGTAGTAGTCGACTACTACACGGCGCGCTCGCCGGAACTGTTCCGTGAGCTACTGGTTGCCGAACAGGTCACCGTGCTCAATCAGACACCGACGGCGTTCTACCAATTCGCCGAGGCGGACCGCACGGCGCCTACCGATTCCGATGCACTGGCGTTGCGCTACGTGATCTTCGGCGGCGAGGCACTCGATCTCGGTCAACTCGGTCGTTGGTATGACCGACATGCCGACGATTCACCCACTCTGGTGAATATGTACGGAATCACCGAAACCACCGTGCATGTCACTTATCTGCCGCTCGACGAGGAGTTCGCCGCGTCTGCGTCCGCAAGCGTCATCGGGCAGGCTATCCCCGGATTGACTGTGTCCGTGCGTGATCGACGCTTGGGTCTGGTTCCTCCTGGCGTCACCGGCGAGATGTATGTGTCCGGTGCACAACTTTCACGCGGGTACCTCGGTCGAACAGCTCTGACGTCGACACGGTTCGTCGCGGACCCCGACAGCAGTGCGGGAACTCGGATGTATCGCACCGGTGACACCGCTCGGTGGAACCGCGCCGGCCAACTCGAGTACCTCGGCCGAAGTGACATGCAGATCCAGCTACACGGATTCCGAATCGAACTGGGCGAGATCGAGGCTGCGTTGTCCAGCTACGACGGCGTCGCTCAATCGGTGGTCTCGGTACGCGACGACGGGGCAGGCGATCGCCTTGTCGGCTATGTCGTTCCGGAAGCAGGCCGAACCGTGGACACTTCGTCGATCCTGGAGTTCGTAAGCGGGACGCTGACGTCGTACATGGTGCCCGCCGCAGTCATGGTCCTCGATGCACTTCCGTTGACGGCCAACGGAAAACTCGATCGCCGAGCTCTGCCCGCACCGGACTTCGCCGCCGGTGTCACATTGAGCCGGGCACCTGCGACGCCGATCGAAGAAAGCCTTGCATCGTTGTTCGCCGAGGTTCTCGGGCTGGATGCAGTCGGAGTGAACGACTCGTTCTTCGCACTCGGTGGCGACAGCATCATGTCGATCCAGCTGGTCTCGCGCGCCAAGGCAGCAGGATTGGTCATCGCTCCGCGAGACGTGTTCGAGCGTAAGAGCGTTGCGGCACTGGCCGAAGTAGCTCGCCGGGCCGAGGACTCCGACACTGTCGTCCTCGAGGAGTTGCCGGGTGGGGGAGTCGGCGACCTTCCGCTGACCCCGGTCGTGCAGTGGATGCTCGAGCGCAGCGAAGAGTTCGGTCGATACACCCAGACTGCGCTGCTTCAACTGCCCGCGCAGATCGAGCAACGGATTCTCCACACGACTGTTCAGACCGTGCTGGACACCCACGACATGCTCCGTGCGCGCCTGTACCGGAACGACGACGGTGTGTGGTCGGAAACGGTGGAGCCGGTCGGATCGGTAGAGGCTTCGTCGATCATCCACCGGGTCGAAGTCGACTCGATCGAAGGAACCGAGTTCTCCACCCGTGCCGCGCTCGAATTGGACTCTGCAGCGGATCGTCTCGATCCGACGGTCGGTCGAATGATTCAGCTGGTCTGGTTCGCCGACGGCTCGGGCCGTGGTCGTCTTCTCATCGTCGCGCATCACCTGGTGATCGATGGGGTGTCCTGGCGCATCCTCGTCCCGGACCTGGCTTCGGCTTGGGCACATGCAGTGGCCGGTACCGAACCCGCACTGCCCGAGACCGGAACCTCGATGCGTCGATGGGCAACAGGTCTCGCCGGGGCCGCCGAGACGCGTACGGACGAGTTGCCGCTCTGGCAGGGCATGCTCGCCGGCGCCGACGAGGTCATCGGTTCACGGGTCCTGGATCCGGCCGTGGACGTCGACGCCACCGTCGAACGCATCAGAGTGTCGTTGCCGACGACTGTCACCGAACACCTTCTGACGACTCTCCCGGAGAAATTCCATGGCAGCGTCAACGACGGACTACTGACCGGTCTCGCTGTGGCACTGACTGTCTGGCGACGTGAGCAGGGCTCGACTGCCGACAATGCCCTTGTCACTTTGGAAGGCCATGGTCGTGAAGACGGCGTCGTGCCGGGTGCAGATCTCGGACGGACCGTCGGATGGTTCACCACTATCTTCCCGGTGCGCCTGGGTCTGACTGGAATCGATCTCGACGACGTCCTCGAAGGGGGACTCGCGGCCGGCGATGCCATCAAATCAGTGAAAGAACAGCTGCTGGAGATCCCGGATCATGGCATCGGCTACGGCATGCTGCGGTATCTGACCGAGGAAGGAAGAACTGTCCTGGGCGGGTTCGCCCGGCCACAGGTCAGCTTCAACTACCTGGGGCGCTTCGCCACCGGTTCTTCGGAAAACATGCAGGATGTCGGATGGATTCCGGTGTCGGACACAACGTTGGGCGACGCACAGAACCCGAACATGCCGGTTCCAGCTGTTCTGGACATCAACGCCGTCACGAACGCGACACCGACAGGCCCGGTTCTGGACGCCACTTTCGCCTATCCGGCCGGTGTTCTCGCCTCGCACGAGGTGGACCGACTGATCGAACTGTGGGTTGCGGCGCTGACCGCGTTGACGACGCACGCCACGACGTCGAATGCGGGCGGTTTCACCCCGTCGGATCTGGATTTGGTCGATATCGATCAGGCGACCATCGCCGAGCTCGAGGCACGCTTTCCTGCCCTCGCTGATGTCTGGTCGATGTCGCCGTTGCAGGCCGGGCTGCTGTTCCACGCCCGGCTGGCGGGTGAGGTCGACCAGAGCGTCGATACAGGTGTCGACGCCTACATGGTGCAACTCGGGTTGGAGTTGCGCGGCATCGTGGACGTCGATCGGATGAATGCTGCGGCGCAGACCTTGCTCGATCGCCACGCCAACCTTCGAACTGCGTTCGTACACAACGCAGACGGGGAATCCGTACAGGTTGTTCAAACGGGCATTCGGGTCCCATGGAGCCACGTCGATCTGCGCGGCGAAGTCGACAGCGATGCCGCTTTCGACCGCGTTCTCGAAACCGACCGCGCCACGCGATTCGCACTGGACCGTGCTCCACTTCTCCGATTCACGTTGATCACCAAGGCCGAGGGGGAGTGGCGTCTGTTGATGACCAACCACCACATCCTGCTCGACGGATGGTCGACACCTCTGCTCATCAAGGAACTGCTGACGCTGTACGCCACCGCGGGTGACGATTCGATGTTGCCTCGCGTACCCGCGTATCGCGACTACCTGGCGTGGATGCACACCCGCGATTCTTCGCTGTCCACTGCAGAATGGACGCGTGCTCTGGCAGGCGTCGAAGAACCCACGCTTCTCGCCGATGCAGATCGTGGCCGCCATCTCTCGACGACTTCGGTGGAGAGATCTCGATCGTTGTCACTGGAGACCACTGCGGCGCTTCGAGATTTCGCAGCACAGCACGGCTCGACGCTCAATACCGTCGTCCAGAGCGCTTGGGGCGTGGTACTCGCCGCACTGACCGGTCGCACCGACGTCGTCTTCGGCGCCACAGTGTCCGGCAGGCCACCGGAGGTCAACGGCATCGAGTCGATGATCGGCCTGTTCATCAACACCTTGCCTGTGCGCATCACGCTGAACCCAGCCGAACCGATCGGTGACCTCATCGATCGGGTGCAGGTGGAACAGGCAGCTTTGCTGGACCATCACTATCTGGGTCTGACCGATATTCAGCGCGCAGCAGGCCCGGGCGTCTCGTTCGACACCCTGACCGTCTTCGAGTCCTATCCGGTCGACCGCGCGGGATTGTCGGAGGAGACCGATATCGCGGGAATGAAGGTGGCCGACGTCCTGGGTGCGGACGCCGCGCATTATCCGCTGACTCTCGTTGCCTCCGTTGATGATCGCCTTCACTTGAAGGCGAAGTATCTGCCCGATCTCTTCAGCGCAGAACAGATCGATCGGATCGTCGCCCGCGTCGAGCGGGTGCTCTATGCCGTCCTCACCGACGATCGCAGCCCATTGGCACGGGTTTGCCTGCTCGACGACATCGAACATGCTTCCTTGGCTCCCGTCGTCGGCGCCAAGGGTGGCTCGAGCAGATTGTTGCCGCACATTTTGGAGCAGGCGGCCGCACTCGATCCTGAGCACATCGCACTTCGATTCGCCGACAGGACAATGACATACGGCGAACTGGATCGGCAGTCCACTCGACTGGCCAGACTGCTGTTGACACGCGGGGTGTCCGCAGAATCGTTCGTAGCCATCGGCCTTCCACGGTCGATCGAATCCGTCGTGTCCGTCTGGGCTGTCGCAAAGTCCGGTGCCGCCTTCGTCCCAGTGGATCCCGCATATCCGCGGGATCGTATCGACCACATGGTCAGCGACTCGGATGCACACTTCGGCCTGACCATGCAGGCCGATATGTCCGGACTGCCGGAGATACTGGCCGGTGGAGGTGCATGGATCGTTCTCGACGACGCACAGACCACGGCAGAACTCGACGATTACTCTTCGGCGCCGCTCCGCGAGGACGAGCGGGTCACCGGGATCGCGCTCGGCAGCATCGCCTACGCCATCTACACCTCCGGTTCGACCGGACTGCCCAAGGGCGTTGTAGTAACGCATACCGGTCTCGACAACTTCGCTCTCGAGCAGTCCGAGCGATACGAGATCACCCCACAGTCGCGGACTCTGCATGTGTCCTCTCCCAGCTTCGATGCCTCCGTGCTCGAGTACTTACTGGCATTCGGAGTGGGCGCGACCATGGTCATCGTCCCTCCGACCGTTTACGGCGGTGATGAACTCACGAACATTCTCGCGTCCGAGAAAGTCACCCACGGTTTCCTCACCCCGGCAGTTCTCGCCTCGGTGGATCCTGCCGGTCTCGACTCGTTCCAGCACGTGGTTGTCGGCGGCGAGGCGGTTCCCGCCGAGTTGGTCGCAGCCTGGGCGCCCGGACGTAACTTGTTCAACGGCTACGGTCCGACCGAGACGACGATCATGTCGAACATCAGCGACCCGTTGGATGCCGAGTCGGCGCTGACAATCGGTGGTCCCATCCGCGCGGTGTACGAAGTGGTACTCGACACCAGGATGCAGCCCGTCCCTGTCGGCGTACCGGGTGAGTTGTATCTTGCAGGCGCAGGGCTGGCACGTGGCTATCACGCACGAGGAGCACTGACTTCCGAACGCTTCGTGGCAAACCCGTTCGGCTCGGCCGGCGCTCGTATGTACCGCACCGGGGACGTCGTTCGCTGGACACCCGAGCGCACCGTCCAATACATCGGGCGCAGCGATTTCCAGGTAAAGGTGCGCGGGTTCCGCATCGAGCTCGGCGAGATCGACGCCGTGCTCTCCACCCACCCGGCCGTCGACTTCGTGGCGACCGTAGGATCGCAATCACCCTCTGGTGCCACAGTTCTGGTCGCATATGTCCGCGCTTCCGAGCGCACTTCGGAGATCGACAGTGCAGAACTGACGGCACATGCGTCGGCGAGCCTTCCCAGCCACATGGTGCCGTCACTTTTCATGCAACTTGCCGAGATACCGCTGACACCGGTCGGCAAGCTGGACCGCCGGGCACTACCCGAGCCCGAATTCGGTTCGGATGCAGGAACATACATCGAGCCTCGGAACGCGCACGAAGCCACGGTTGCGACCGTGTTCGAAGAGACTCTCGGAATCGAACGCGTCGGCGCCCTCGACAGCTTCTTCGATCTGGGTGGAGATTCCTTGTCGGCCACCCGAGTGATCGCGCGAATCAATGCCGCGAGCGGTGCGGGACTGGGAGTTCGAGCAATCTTCGAAACGCCCACAGTCGCGGGATTGGCTGCGGCCATCAGAACGTCCTCGCCTGCTGGTGACCGCCCACTCCTGCGCGCCGTCGATCGCCCCGAGCGGATCCCGCTGTCGCTCGCGCAACAGCGCATGTGGTTCATCAACACTTTCGATCCGACCTCGCCCGCGTACAACGTGCCACTTGTGGTGCGCTTGACCGGAGAACTCGACCTGGCGGCCCTCGAACTGGCAGTGACGGACCTGCTCGATCGGCACGAATCCTTGCGGACGACATTCCCGTCCGACGGTGTGATACCCGAACAACGGATCCACCGAACCGAGGACGTCGTTCCTGCTGTTTCGGTGGTCTCCATTGCCGGAGGGGACCTTCGCGATGCCATCGGCACGATCGCCGGGACCGGGTTCGACGTCACCACCGAGATCCCGATTCGTCTTGCGTTGTATCGAATCGAGTCATCGGCCGAACCCACCCATGTGCTCGCCGTCGTGGTACACCACATCGCGGCGGATGGAGCCTCGATGGCCCCTCTCGCCCGCGACGTGATGATCGCCTACTCCGCTCGGACTGCCTCGAGTGCGCCCGCATGGGCACCGTTGCCCGTGCAATACGCGGACTACACGCTCTGGCAGCGCGAACTACTCGGCGACGAAAAGGACCCCGCCAGCATCGCAGGCGGACAATTGGATTTCTGGCGCACGACACTTCGCGGAGTGCCCGACTTGCTTCCGCTCCCGACGGATCGTCCACGGCCGAACATGCAGGACTTCCGCGGAGGACGCGTCGTGTTCTCCATCGACAAGGCGGTCCACCGGCGCATGACGGAATTCGTCCGCGAGCGGAACGCCACGATGTTCATGGTCGTGCACGGTGCGTTTGCCGCGACCCTCGCCCGCCTCAGCGGCACAGAGGATATCGCTATCACCACTCCGGTGGCTGGCAGAGGCGAAGCAGCACTCGACGACCTGATCGGGATGTTCGTCAACACTCTCGTACTTCGAACTGTCGTCGATGGCGCCGAATCGTTCGAGTCGCTGCTCGGTCGGGTTGTGGACGCCGATCTCGAAGCTTTCGGTCACACCGAAATCCCGTTCGAGCGTGTCGTCGAAGTCCTCAATCCGGCACGATCGACGGCATACTCTCCGTTGTCGCAGGTCGCATTGTCGTTCCAGAACAACACCAAGGCACGTCTGGAATTGCCGTCGCTCACCGTCGAAGGATTCGACTTCGATGTTCCTGTCGCGAAACAGGACTTACAGTTGCTGCTCTCGGAGACATTCGACGAGTCCGGTCAGCCTGCAGGTATCGAAGCTGCATTCGACTTCGCGACGTCGCTGTTCGATCCCGCGACGGTCGAGTCCTTCGCCGATCGCTTCGTTCGGATACTGGATTCGGTCACCCTCGACCCCGCTTCACCGATCGGTGACGTGGACATACTCGAACCCACAGAGCGCCCGAATTTGGCTCCGGCACGCGGCGATGACGGTGTACAGGAGCAGACCTGGCCGCAGATGCTCACGACAGAGGCATTTTTGAATCCCGACGGCATCGCGTTGGAATTTCGGGACACCAGCATCTCCTACCGAGATCTCGACGATCTGTCTACGCGTATCGCGCGCATGTTGATCGACTTCGGCCTGGGTCCCGAGTCGTTCGTCGCACTTGCCCTGCCGAGGTCGATCGAATCGGTCGTGTCGATGTGGTCGGTGACCAAGTCCGGTGCGGCCTTCCTTCCGGTGGACCCGAACTATCCTTCCGATCGCATCGCTCATATGCTCACCGACTCGAAAGCACCGATCGGTATCACTGTCGCCGAATACCGTGACCAACTTCCAGACACGATTCCGTGGCTCGTCATCGACGATCCCGAATTCGTCGACGATGCACAGCGTTATCCGACCGAGGAGGTCACCGACGCCGATAGGACGTCGACCCTGCGGCTCGATCATCCCGCCTACCTGATCTACACCTCGGGCTCGACAGGACGACCCAAGGGCGTTGCCGTACGGCACCGTGGTCTGGCCAATCTGGAAAAAGAAGTCACGCACCGGTTCCACCCGAACATGAAGTCGCGGATCTCCCATATCGCGTCCCCGAGCTTCGATGCCTCGATCTACGAACTCATCATGGCCTTCGGTGTGGGAGCCACTGTCGTCATCGTTCCGCCCGGAATCTTCGGTGGCGACGATCTGGCAGATCTGCTCGAGCAATCCGGCGTCACTCATGCTTTCCTCACCCCGGCTGCGCTGTCCTCCATCGACGGTGACCGGCTTACCGACGTCGGTGTTCTCGCAGTCGGCGGAGAAGCGTGCACGCCCGAACTAGTCGCTCGATGGGCACCCGGCAGGAAAATGTTCAACGGATACGGCCCGACCGAGACTTCGATCCAGGCAAGCGTGGGTGGTCCACTGGTCCCCGGTCAGGTGATCAACGTGGGTCGGCCGGCGATCGGCTTCCGCTACTCGGTCCTCGACGCACGCCTACGTCCGGTTCCAGCCGGCGTGGCAGGAGAGCTCTACATTGCCGGACCAGGAACTGCTCGCGGCTACCTCTCTCGTTTCGCCTTGACGTCGGAACGGTTCGTCGCAGATCCATTCGGCGAACCGGGCGAACGTATGTATCGCACGGGAGACGTAGTTCGCTGGACTGCTGGCCACACGATCGAGTTCGTCGGCCGCAGCGATTTTCAAGTCAAGGTTCGCGGGTTCCGGATCGAACTCGGTGAGATCGATGCCGCGCTCACCGCGCACGGCGCCGTCGGGTTCGCGGCGACCATCGGTCATACCGCGCCGTCCGGTGACACCGTCCTGGTGTCGTACATTCGGATTGCCGACGGGCACTCGGTAACTACAGCCACGCTGCTCGAGTTCGTCGGCGAATCGCTTCCGCGGCACATGGTCCCAACAGCACTCGTGGTTCTCGACGAGATTCCGCTCACTCCCGTCGGTAAGTTGGACCGTCGAGCGTTGCCGGTGCCGGAACTGACCGGGGCGACGGTCGCCTACCGCGCACCGTCCTCGGCGACAGAAGCCTCCGTAATCGAGGTCTTCATCGAGATTCTCGGAGTCGACACCGTCGGCGTCGACGACAACTTCTTCGACCTCGGAGGCACGTCGTTGGTGGCAACACGCGTCGTACCTGCGCTGGAGATCGCGACGGGTGTTCGCGTACCTCTGCAAGCGTTGTTCCTGGACCCGACTGCGGCTGGGCTTGCCGCCCGAATCGACTCTGCCGAAAGCTCGTCGTCTGCTCTCGACAGTGCATTCGCGGTAGTGATCCCACTCCGTGGGCAGGGAAGCGGAGCACCTCTGTTCTGTGTTCACCCCGGCATCGGACTGTCCTGGGGTTACTCCGGAATCGTTCGACACCTCGCGGCCGATCGGCCTGTGTACGGTCTTCAGCTTCCGAGCATTTCCGAAGGTGGTGCCTTCGAGTCGATTCAGGCTCTCGCACACCGCTACGTCGAGGAAATTCGGAAAGTTCAGCCGTCAGGTCCGTACAACCTTCTCGGTTGGTCACTCGGCGGTGCGATCGCACATGCGGTCGCGGTCGAACTTCGACGAGACGAAGCCATCGTCGAGTCCTTGACGATCCTGGACAGTTATGTGATCGACCCCGACGAGGCTGTCGGAGGCCGCCTCACCGTCGAGGAGTTGCTTGCAGGGCTCGGTCTCGATGTCGGGCCCCAGGAGTCGGACGCACCGCTGAACTACGAGAGCGCGGTGGAACTTCTGAACGAATCCTTCGGCCAGAAGACCGGTGTGACTCCGCAGCATCTGGAACGGATCAACGACGGATTCGGCAACTCGACGACAATCATGAATCGCTTCGTGCCTGATGTCTTCGATGGAAACGTTCTGTTCTTCTCCGCTGCACAGGGCTCCGGCGATGGAGTTTCTCGCGACCCGGCGCAATGGAATGAATTTGTGACCGGAAAAGTGCGAATACATGAGATCGACTGCGCCCACAATCAGATGATCGAACCGCAGGTGCTCGCGGAAATCGGCACAGTATTGGAAAGCTATCTCGATGAAAACCTGTATTGAGCACACGAATCGGGTAGTACCGAATACCATCGCAGAGACAAAACAAACAATTCGTCGAACTACGGTCTGGGGATGCCTGTGAAGCGGATCAAGTCAGTAACGGCAACATTTGCTGCGGTGCTTGTTACGACATCAGTGACGATTGCGGTCGGGGGCGGCACGGCATATGCCGATCCGGTCGCAGCGAACGAAACGGTGAATTACCAAACTTCCGTTCTACCGGATGGCGCTGTCAGTACCATTCTCGATTCAGGCGCGTTTCGTATCGACGCAACTTCTGAGCAAGTTCAGGTGATCGGTGCATCCGGTAACGTCCTGGCCGCCTTGCCATTGGCTTACACCGTCAACGGTACGTCGTATTCGATAGCTCCCGCCGTACTCGGCAGTCGACAATTGTTGCTCACGCCACAACCGGCAGCCTCGCTCGTGACCGACGTGGCGGGCCCGATCACCAAGCAAGCTGCACTCGACAATGCACTGAACCAAATCGCTATCGGCTATGCCAACGGTGGCGCAATCGGTACCGCCGTGGGTGCAGCCCTCGGATTCGCCATCGGATGCGTATCGATCTTTCCGAACTTCATTTCCGGGTGCATCATCGGAACTGCCATCGGCGTCGTGGCGGGATCGGTCATCGGAACACTCAATGCCAACCCGCAGGTTCAACCAGCGGTGTTCGAGTACTTCGCTACTCCCTGATGGAACCGAGGCCTGAGGGGCGGAACAGTTAGCTTCGTCCCTCAGGCCGGCGGCCCAGCGCCCTTCGCATCGAGACTGCTTTGACCATCGTCTCCTCGAATTCCTCTTCCGGGTCCGACAGCGCAACGATGGCTCCACCGACTCCGAACGTGACCTCGTGCTCGGTGGAGACGATGGTTCGAATCACAATCGAGAAGTCGGCGGTGCCCGTCACCGACAAGTATCCGATCGCTCCGGAATAGACCCCGCGCGGACCGTCTTCCAACTTATCGATTATGGCCATCGTTCGAATTTTCGGCGCTCCTGTCATCGAGCCACCGGGAAATGCGGCGCTGATGCAGTCGACGGCAGAGGCGTCATCGCGTAGTCGGCCTCGCACTGTGGACACCAATTGGTGTACCGGCGCGTAGGTTTCGACGTCGAACAATTTAGGGACATGTACCGAACCCGGGATGCACACGCGGGCAAGATCATTGCGGACGAGGTCGACAATCATCAGATTCTCGGCCTTGTCTTTCTCGTTGTCGAGAAGATCAGCCCGGAGTTCGGCATCTTGTTCAGCGCTTTCACCGCGCGGGCGTGTCCCCTTGATCGGCTTCGATTCGACGATTCGATCGGCGTCGATACGCAAGAACCGCTCCGGTGATGCGCTTGAAACCGACAGATCAGCGAAGCCGAGAAATGCGCTGTAGGGCGTGGGATTGATTTCGCGCAGATAGGAATAGGTACCGAGCGCATCGATCGGACCGGGGAACGTCGCGGTATTGGTCAGGCACACTTCGTATGTCTCTCCGGACCGGATTTCGGCCAGACACTGTTCGATCAGGTCCAGATACTTCGCATGGTTGTGGCGAAGAGGCAAGTCGTTCTGCACAAGTGGAGCGATCAGCGGCTCCTGTATGTCCGGAACCTCCTTGTCCTCGTGGCCAAGTGATCTCAATGAGTGCTCGACCGATGCGAACCACTTTGCAGTTTCTGTCTCCGCTCGATCCCGGATGAGGGCCATGACATAGCACTGCCGTCCTGCATGGTCGAAGACTACGGCGCGGTCAGCGAAAACCATCGAGGCGTCCGGGGTCGGTGCTGTATGAACGAGCTGCCCGCCGACATCGGCTTTGAGTTCGTAACCCAAGTAACCGACGTAGCCGAGTCCGAATGCAAAGGGCAGGTGTTCGAGTGAGGGAGTTGCACGATCACGCAGTTGGCGGTCGAGGTACGCGAAGAAGGTCGAATCGATGGTTTCGACCGATCCGTCGCTGCTTTCGACTCTGACCTGTCCCTCGGCTACTCGGTACGTAACGTACTCCGCCAGCGGACCAGAGCAGTCCCCCATTATGGTGAATTGTGAATTCGGCTCTACCGCGGCGCTGCCGTCGAGCCAGAAGCTGTTGGGTCCACTCGCGAACAGCGCAGAGAATGCTCGCTCGGTATCGAATTCGCCGTCTATACAGTGAGTCTCGATCGAGTACGGTGATCGAGTCGGAAGGCCGGTCGATGCTCTGGGCTTGCGAGCCACCGTGAGATCCCGAAAGTTGGCCAGCAATTCGCGGCCGTAGTCGGTACTGATCGACTCCGGATGAAACTGCACTCCCCAGATCGGTCGGGTGCGGTGACGAACAGCCATCACCAGGCCATCATGGGTCCACGCGAAGGCTTCGAGTTCGTCGGGCACTTCCACTGTCAGCAACGAGTGATATCGCACTACCGAATACGGTGACGGAATTCCCTCGAACAGATCGTCACCGGTATGGACGACTTCCGAAATTCGACCGTGCATCGGCGTGGGTGCAAGATCGACCACGCCACCGAGCAGATGACATATCGCCTGATGGCCCAGGCACACGCCGAGTATCGGTAGCTCACCTTCCTCGATTGCGCGTGCGCTGATGCCGAGATCGTGTGCGGTCATCGGGCGTCCCGGCCCCGGAGACACGACGACATTGTCGAAGTTGCCGAAATCGATGGACTCCCAGGGCACGTCATTCTTGACGACCACTGGCGGCGCGCCGTTCACCTCTGCCAACAGGCTGTAGAGGTTGTAGGTGAACGAGTCGTAATTGTCGATGAGCAACGTGCGTACTGCCATGGCCATCACCTAACGATGCTGCGCGTCGGACGCGGCGCGCTGGGTGGGGGAGTCCGATTCGATGATGAGGTCTTCGACACGACATGCCTCTGCGATCAACAACTTGTACACCGAGGTGAGGAAGTCCTCCGATAGATCATTGCTACGTGCGAACTGGCGGGCTCTTTCCTGAACGACCCCGACGCGGCCCGGTTGCATCATCGGAATTTCGAACTCACGCTTGACGCGCGCGACACGCGCGCAGATATCGATCCGGTCACGAATCGAATCCAGAAGACGGTGATCGACCGCATCCAGTTCCTCGCGCAGCGAGCTCAAAAGATTTTCGGAATCCCCGTTCACGTGGTGCCGCCCCTCTCGCTCTGCCGTGGATGCCGCGTTCATCTTCGAAAGCTGCGTTTCCACCTACTGCGTTTCCACCTGCTGGGTCGACATATACATCGACAATTCTCGGCAAGCTGTTACCGCTGATCGCTACCGATTGTGCATTGCCGATTGTGCATTGCCGATCCCGACATATGGACCGATTGCGCTGATCGAACGCAGGCCCGGCCCAGGGGGCAATCCTTCCATCACACGACGAAGATGGGATGGCGTCCGTGAAGAAATTGTTCATTCGTAGTCGATTCGAAATACGTGGTTGCCGAAAACAAACCCACCGTATGAAGCGTGGCAAAAAAATGCGCCGAACGAATGTTTCCATTCGTTCGGCGCAAAGCTAGCGGAGCTACTTCATCTCGGTCGAGTGCCCGTGCACTCGACGTCAAGCGCCGCGGCGCTTGACCTTCAGTAGGTCCATCCGTTCCTTGAGAAGCTCTTCGAGCTCTTCCACGGAACGGCGCTCGAGGAGCATGTCCCAGTGAGTACGCGGAGGCTTTACCTTCTTGGCCTCCGGTGCCGTTCCTTCGAGGAGTGAACCCTCGAGGCCGTTCTTGCACGCCCAAGTACCGGGAATCTCGGCTTCGTCGGCGAACGGGATGTCGAACTCTTCACCGTTGTCGCAGCGATACCGGGCGACCCGGCGAGGCGCGAGATCATGATCGCGGTCGGTCTCGTAGCTCACAGCACCGAGACGGCTACCCCGTAGTACGCGGTCTGCCATTGTGAAGTCCTCTCCTCATAGTGCATGCGATTTTGCGCGGGGCGAGTGATGCCCACCTGCAACTCACAAATATGTCAACGTCTGTACCGCGTCGTTCGTTCCCGTATCGACACGCGAGAAGTCTCTGTCGGCGCCAGTCCGTGGTCATTCTACCGTCCCGCACCGTTAGGCTCGGTACATGCCGGTGTCGTCTCGTCGAGTTCATGCGTGCGCATGGTGCGGACGCGAGGTCGCCGACTCCGGAATGGGTCGACGGCGGAGATACTGCCGTCAGTCGTGCCGGCAGCGAGCTTACGAGCACCGCAGCGCCGTGAAGGGCACATCCATCCCGGAAGATGCCGTCGTATTGTCGGCCGATGAGGCGTCGGCACTGATCGACCGCACGTTCGAGGTCCGATGTGCGGCCGAAGACGTCGCGATTGCTGTGCAGGAAGGTGCGACCGCCGAAGAACTCGCGCAACTGTGCGTCGAACTTCTAGCCAGAGCGAAAGACGCCGAACGGTTGAGGTAGGGCTCACCGAGGCCAGTTGGGTTCATCGATTCGGACACTTCGGACCAAGGTGTGGACAATGGAGTCGATCGCGCGAACGGTGCGACGCCGAACGAAGGAGATCCATGGCTTTCTGGGACCAACTCAAGTCGAAGGCCCAAGAGCTGAACGGGCAGTTGCAGACCAAGACCGTCCAGTTCAAGAACAAAGAATTCGCCAACGGCAGCATGGCGATGTGCGCTCTCATCGCCGCAGCGGATGGCACCATAGATCCGGCCGAACGGCAGAAGACGGCATCGCTCATTGCCAGCAACGAAGCCTTGAAGGTGTTCCCTGCCGACGAACTGCGGCAGAAGTTCGACTGGTATTGCGACAAGCTGAACGGTGATTTCGACTTCGGCAAAGTGGAAGCCACTGCCACCATCGGCAAGTTGAAGACCAAGCCGGAGCAAGCCCGAGCAGTCATTCAGATCGGCATCATCATCGGTGGCGCAGACGGACTGTTCGATGATCACGAGAAGAACGCAGTGCGCAACGCCTGCTTCGCCGTCGGCATAGACCCGGCCGAGTTCGAACTCTGACTCACTGACCCGCGGTACCGACTGTGCTCGGTACCGCGGGTAGCGCGGTCACGAGTTCACCCTGCAGGAGCGGGGAATCGCTGAATCCACGGTTGCGCTTCCTCGAGCTGAGCCGCGAGCCGGAGTAGTTCACCGTCGGATCCCAATTTTCCGACGAACTGCACACCCAGTGGCAGCCCGTCCTCGGTCCAATGCAGAGGAACGCTGATCGCGGGGCGGCCAGTGAGATTGGCCAACTGGGTATAAGGGACCCACCCGAGGCTGTCCTCGACGACGTCGTCCAGCACCCCGCTGAGTGCCATGAGTTTTCCACCGCGAACCTTGCTGACGAGACGAGCGGTTCGCTGCACCAACGACGAGGTGGAGGTGGCGCCTACTCGCAGAGGGGGAGTTGCCAACGTCGGAGTGAGCAGGTAGTCGAAACGCTCGTGGAAAGCGCTGAGTGACCGGATGTGCGACGTCGTTCGTTCCAACGCCTCGATCAGGGCAAGCAAACCACTCGAACGACCGAACTCCGCAATTGCCACAGTGTCAGCCTCGAAATCGGAATCGCTTGCGCCAGTTCGTCTTTTGATATCCGCAATCTGCGCGTGCACCTGAGCGAACCAGATCGTCAGGAAGTCGCGCGAGAGCGCCCAGTCGTCGTATGGCGGCGTTACCTGCTCGACGTGGTGCCCCAAACCGGCGAGTAGTTCGGCGGTACGCTCCACCGCCTCGACAGCCTCCCGGTGCGGTTCCGGATTGACCGCCGAGGACGAGGACCAACCAATTCGTAGCGGGGACGGGGCTCGATCGAGATCCCTCGAGAATGCTTGCGCTGGAAATGCAGCTTGGTAGTCCGAGTTCGGATCAGGGCCGACAACTGCGTCGTACAGCGCAGCGCTGTCGCGCACAGTTCTGCTGACCACCCCCTGCGTCACCATTCCGAACATGATCTCTCCGGTCTGCGGACCGTAAGGAGAGAGACCTCGACTGAGCTTCAGGCCGACGAGACCGTTGCACGCCGCGGGGATCCGAATCGAACCGCCACCATCGTTGGCGCCGGCTGCGGGCACAATCCCAGCAGCCACGGCGGCGCCGGATCCACCCGAAGAACCGCCGGGCGTCCGAGTGAGGTTCCATGGGTTGTGGGCAGCCCCCCAATAGTCGGGTTCGGTTACGCCCTTCGCACCCAGCTCCGGAGTGTTGGTCTTCCCGAAGATCACCAGGCCTGCGTCGAGAAATCGCTGAGTCACCAGGGCGTGATCGGTAGCGACGTGATGGGCCAGGGATCGCGAACCGTACGACGTCGGATAACCCTTGTACTCCTGGAGAAGATCCTTGATCAAAAACGGTACACCCGCCAGAGGTCCGCTGAGCGAGGTGTCGTCGGCCCGCGCGTCGGCCACGTCCAACGTCGACACGATGGCGTTCAGCTTGCCGTTCACCGCGGAGGCTCGCTCACGTGCGAGATCGAGAAGTTCGCGCGCAGTTACCTGCCGGGTACGAACGGCTTCTGCCAACGACACGGCATCCATGGACATGTATTCGCCGAGCTTCATCCGCAGATGTTAACCCGCGAGGAGCTGTCGAGAATGTGGATCAGGAATCGAGAAGCGGGATGGCGCGACCCGCAGCTACTGTGACGACAACTACCTGTTCCAGAGATGGAGAACCGAACGCATGGCCACGAAGAGAAATGCGAAGTCGCCTGGGCTGCATGCTGCCGACACTCATGATCTGATCCGCGTGCAAGGCGCCCGAGTGAACAATCTCAAGAACATCAGCGTCGATATACCCAAGCGCAGGCTGACCGTCTTCACCGGTGTTTCCGGCTCGGGCAAAAGCTCGTTGGTGTTCAACACGATAGCCGCAGAGTCACAGCGGATGATCAACGAAACCTACAGCGCTTTCGTTCAAGGCTTCATGCCCACGCAGGCTCGCCCCGACGTCGATGTACTCGACGGGCTGACGACGGCGATCATCGTCGATCAACAGCGAATGGGCGTAGATCCGCGATCGACGGTCGGTACCGCCACCGACGCCAACGCGATGCTTCGTATCCTCTTCAGCAGACTCGGCAAGCCACACATCGGTTCGGCACAGGCGTACTCCTTCAACGTCGCCTCGATCTCCGGGGCTGGCGCCGTCACCATCGAGCGCGGTGGCCGACAGACGAAAGAACGGCGCAGTTTCAGTATCACCGGCGGAATGTGCCCCAGGTGCGAGGGCCGAGGCTCGGTATCGGATTTCGATCTGTCCGCACTGTTCGACGCAGCCAAGTCCTTGAACGAGAACGCCATCACCGTGCCCGGCTACAGCATGGACGGTTGGTACGGCCGCATCTACCGCGGCTGCGGCTTCTTCGATCCGGACAAACCGATCAGCAAATACACCAAGAAAGAAATGAACGATCTGCTCTACAAGGAGCCGACCAAAATCAAGGTCGAAGGCATCAACCTGACCTACACGGGATTGATTCCACAGATTCAGAAGTCGTTTCTGTCCAAGGACGTCGAAGCGATGCAACCCCACATTCGTGCTTTCGTGGATCGCGCAATCACCTTCGCGACCTGCCCAGACTGCGACGGCACCAGGCTCAGCGAGGCTGCGCGATCGTCGAAGATCAAGGGCAAGAACATCGCCGACGTGTGCGCTATGCAGATCAGCGATCTCGCCAAGTGGGTCGGTAGTGTGAAGGAACCGACGATGACGCCTCTGCTGACGTCGTTGAGCGGCATCTTCGACTCGTTCGTCGAGATCGGGCTCGGATACCTGAGTCTGGACCGTCCGTCCGGCACCCTGTCCGGTGGGGAAGCCCAGCGCACCAAAATGATTCGCCACCTCGGTTCCTCACTCACCGATGTCACCTACGTCTTCGACGAGCCCACCATCGGCCTGCATCCACATGACATCGCTCGGATGAACGATCTCCTCCTGAGGCTTCGAGACAAAGGCAACACGGTGCTGGTTGTCGAGCACAAGCCGGAAACGATAGCGATCGGCGACCACATCGTCGACCTCGGTCCCGGCGCCGGCCGTGGGGGAGGAAAGCTCTGCTTCGAAGGGACGGTCGAAGGACTGCGAGCGAGTAACACCATCACGGGCCGTCATTTCGACGACCGGGCAGCACTGAAGGATTCCGTACGTGCCTTCACCGAGGTCATGGAAATCCGCGGTGCGACGTCCCACAACCTTCGATCCGTCGACGTCGACGTGCCGCTCGGAGTTCTTGTTGTAGTCACCGGTGTCGCCGGTTCGGGCAAGAGCTCGCTGATTCACGGATCACTGTCCGGGCTGGACGACGTCATCGCGGTCGATCAGGGAGCGATCCGCGGATCCCGACGTAGTAATCCAGCTACGTACACCGGGCTACTCGATCCGATTCGAAAAGCGTTCGCCAAAGCCAACGGCGTCAAGCCTGCTCTGTTCAGCGCCAACTCCGAAGGCGCATGCCCGAACTGTAACGGTGCAGGAGTCATCTACAGCGATCTCGCGATGATGGCCGGGGTCGCCACCATCTGTGAAGTGTGTGAGGGCAAGCGGTTTCAGGCATCGGTGCTGGAGTACTTCCTCGGTGGACGAAATATCAGCGAAGTTCTCGAAATGCCCGTGGCCGAAGCCGAGGACTTCTTCGGCGAAGGCGATGCGAGGATTCTGCCCGCACACAAGATACTGACCAGACTCTGCGATGTCGGCCTCGGTTACGTCAAGCTGGGTCAGCCTCTGACCACACTGTCCGGTGGTGAACGGCAACGCCTCAAGCTCGCGACCCACTTGAGCGAAAGAGGCCGAATTTACGTACTCGACGAACCGACCACCGGGCTCCATCTCGCCGACGTCGAGCAATTTCTCGGCCTACTCGACCGCCTCGTCGACTCCGGCAAATCGGTAGTGGTGATCGAACACCATCAAGCTGTGATGGCGCATGCGGACTGGATAATCGATCTCGGACCCGGGGCCGGACACGACGGCGGCCGTATCGTTTTCGAAGGAACGCCCACTGATCTCGTCGCCGACCGAACCACGCTCACCGGCGACTACCTGGCGCGATACGTCGGCAACTGACCGACAACGGAAAGCGGGTCCGCCTTCAGGGGATATCAGGCCAACCACGCTCGGACGGGATGGAGCCGTCTTCGACGGCTTTGGCCAGTTGGGCGTGGTCGGTGGTGTTTTGATCGGCGTAGGCGCTAGCGAATGCAACCATCGCTTCCTCGACCTTGCTGCGACCGCCGAGATACTCCGTGATGGCAGCTGCGTCGCCGCTGCGAGCGTGGGCGCGCGCAAGTACGTGGCCGCAGGCTGCGGCGAATTGTGCCAGGCGCGGAGCGACGACCTCACCTTTGGGGATTACTTTGCCGTCGCGAAACTGTCTGACGTAGAAGTCCAAATCCAGGTTCAAATTCTTGTCCTGAAACGATGTCCATCCCACGAACATGTCGGTGGCACTCTGGATCATGCGCTGTCCGTGCACAACCCGTGATCCGTGATTTTCGTACTTGCTCCTACCCAGAAATTGTTCGTACACCGATGGGCCTGCTTGTTTGATCTGTAGCAGCAATGGGTCACCGCTGCGCCGTTCCTCCAGCAAGGTCAGGAACACCCGCATCCCGACACTTCCGACACCGACGACTTGACGCACTGCGTCGACCACGTCGTAACGGGTAAGCAGGTTGTCGAGGTGGTCGGGAAGGGAGTCGTAATACTTGCGCATCACATCGTGCAAGATCTGCGCCGCGGCGTCGCCGAGCCGGTGTACTCGATATGGAGGATCCTCGGTTATCACTCGGTGGCCGTCGACCAACGTGGTGAGCTTCTTCGATGCCACCCGGCCTGTCCGCTTCTTGGCGCGCTTCTCGATGAGTGCATCCACTTCGCCCTCATCGTCGGTGGTGGCATATTCGACCAACTGCTCGACACCGACTTTGTCGTACCAGACATCGATCTGCGGCATCTTCGCGTAAGTCTTCATGTGCTTGCGATAGTTTCGGTATCCCGCTCGGACCGAGTCTTGTGCAAGCATTTCCGGCACGCCGTTATCTCGGGCCAGCACAACAACGCTCGCGAGAAAGCGTTTGAGGTCCCACTCGAACGGCCCCGGCAGGGTCTCGTCGAAGTCACGCAGATCGAAGATGAGACTTCGCTCGGGGGAGGTCCACAGACCGTAGTTGAGGATGTGGGCATCCCCGCACATCTGGACCATGATCCCGGTATTGGCGGTGGACGCGAGGTCGGCGGCCATCACTGCCGCGGCACCGCGGTAGTACGTCCACGGTGAATGGCTCATTCGCCCATGTCGGATCGGGAGGAGGTCCGGCGCACGAATTTCGCTCTGCGCCAAAATCGTCTGCAGCGGGTCGTGCCCGCGACTAGTCGAATCCCAGTTTCCAAGCTCCCGGCGAGATACCAAGGCACGCGAAGCGCGCCCTGAACCCGAATGCTCAGGTGCCGGTGCATCTACTACTGCGGGAGCCCGGTTAGGCTTTGATCGAGTACTCACGGGCACTCCTTCGTCATCGTGCATGTGCGACGCATCGCCAGTCTCGTCGTATTCGCCAGAGATCGACTCGCTGCTCAGCACTTGAGCATGGTCCATTCCGGTGCAGAGAGCATCACCCGCCCAGGATGATTCTGCTTGACTACCCATCGTGGAGTGGCGGTGCATAATGACCCGATGGCCCTTGCCTCACACGGACGCTTCGACTACTCGGCAATCACCGATCGTCCACAGTTCGAGTGGCCCGGTGGTGCTCGACTGGCGGTGTATGTCGCCGTCAACTGCGAACACTTCCCTTATGACGACGGCGAGCCCGGCCTCGGTTACACACCAGACATGGATCAACCGAACACCTACAACTGGGGATGGCGAGAGTACGGCAACCGAGTGGGCGGATTCCGAATCGCAGAAACTTTGGAGCGGAGCGGAATACGGCCCACACTGTTACTCAACACCGAAACATACGACCATGCACCGGAGTTGCTCGACGCATTTCGCGAACTCGACGCCGACTTCGTAGCCCACGGCCGCACCAACGCGGTCCAACCGAACCAACAGGACGAGGACGATGAGCGCCGGACCATCGACGAGGTCTATCGCAAGATCGAACGCCTCGAGGGGATACCGCCTCGTGGGTGGATGAGTCCGGGCGCCAATCCGAGCCGTGTAACCGAGGACCTCCTGGCTGAGCGCGGATTCGACTACACACTCGACTGGCCGATCGATGATCAACCGGTGTGGCTTTCCACCCGCGGTGGACCGCTGCTCAGCGTTCCGTATCCCCACGAGGCCAACGACCTACCGGCATTCGTGCACCATCACGGCACAGCGGACGAGTTCGAGCGCACGATCATCGACTCGTTCGAAGAACTCAAGGACAATTCAGCCGATCAGTCTGTGGTGCTGGCCATCTCGATTCACACATTCCTGACCGGCCAACCGTATCGACTCCGGCGGTTTCGCGCTGCCCTCGAACACATGACGGCGAATGCCGACGACGTCTGGTTCACGACAGCAGGGGACATCGCCGATCACTTCCGAAGCGTCATGCCTCCGAAGTAGAACCGCACCTTGTCGAACCGATGAACGAAACGATCCGACAAGGTGCGGAGTATCGAACAACCCCTGATGCTACTGGCGCGATACTGCAACTCTGGCGACGTCGGCGGGATCGATGAGGTGCGAGTGGTCGTCGTCGCCGACATCGATTTGTACGACGTCGATGTGCCCGTTGAATTTACTGGCGCCGGCGTACGCGACGCTGACCGGCATGCCGTAGTCCTCGCCGATATCGGTCGTCTCGTCGGCGGAGAAAATCATCGGCTGTGTCTGATCTACCCGACCTTTGCCGACTTCACGGCCGTCGTAGTAGACGGTGACGGTGCCACCTTTGGCGAGGCCGCCTCCGTCGTAAGCAAACTCCGAGCGTATCTGGTGCTTGCCCTGGGTAACTGCTTCCGTTGCAGTGACAGTGAATTCGGTCATTCCGAGCAAGTTGTAGACGAAGGATGCATGCCCGTTCTTGAGGTAGAGCGCCCAGCCACCGAACCGGCCACCTTGAGCGATGATCACGCCCTCGGTGGGTCCGTCCGATGGCGTTTCGATCGAGGCCGTAACACTGAACGAGCGGTTCTTGATGTCCAGGACGCTGTGTTCGCTGAGGCGCTTCATTCCGGGAAACAAGACTTGCTTGGTGCCCTTGATCAACTGTGGCCTTCCAGCCAGTGTTGCATTCAAGCGCTCGAAGCGTCGATCGTCGATTGGTAGGACGTTGTACTTGACGGCTTCGATCAGCCAGAGCCTCTGCAAGTTCGCCAGTCGATCGGGATCTTCTGCCGCCAAATCCTTGGCCTGTGTCCAATCGTTCTTGCCGTCGTAGAGTTCCCAAACGTCGTCGTCGAGCGCAGGCAGTTGCTCGTTCGCCAGCCATGGCGTGCTGTGGCGGGTGACTGCACTCCACCCTTTGAAATAGACGCCGCGGTTGCCGGCCATTTCGAAGTACTGCAGGTCGTGACGTTCGGGCGCATCTACCGCGTCGAACGTGTAGTTCATGCTGGTGCCCTCGATAGGCGATTGCTGAACTCCCAGAACAAAGGTGGGTTGCGGAATGCCGGCAGCCTCGAGAATGGTGGGCGCAACATCGATGACGTGGGTGAACTGCGAACGTATCTCGCCTTTGCTGGTGAATCCGGCAGGCCAGTGCACGACAGTGCCATTGCGGGTACCGCCCCAATGTGAGGCAACTTGTTTCGTCCACTGAAACGGGGTACACATTGCCCATGCCCAGCCGACCGAGTAATGGTTGTAGGAATCGGGTCCACCGAGCCTGTCCTTCATTTCGGCCATGAATTCCGGTGTCTCGATCGCTGCCAAGCCATTGAAGTTCGCCATCTCGTTGAACGCACCGTTGACTGTGCCCTCGGCCGACGCACCGTTATCACCGATGATGTAGTAGATCAGCGTGTTATCAAGTGCACCAATGGATTCCACCGCATCGACTACCCGGCCGACGTGGTAGTCGGCGTGCTCGAGGAAACCAGCATAGAGTTCCATCTGCCGTTCGAGTACCGGCTTGAGGTCCTCGCTCATATCGTTCCAGGATGGAATTGCATCCGGACGCGCGGTCAATTCTGAATCCGCCGGCACGAGACCCAATTCTTTTTGCCGAGCGATGATTGTCTCGCGCTGGCGATCCCACCCGTCTGCGAACTTGCCCGCATACTTGTCTGCCCACTCGGGCGGGACATGATGGGGTGCGTGCGTAGCTCCGGGAGCGAAGTACGCAAAAAATGGCTTGTCAGGTGCGAGCGCCTTCTGGGTGCGAATCCAATCGATTGCTCGGTCTGCGAGGTCCTCGGTGAGGTGGTACCCGTCCTCCGGCGTCTTCTCGGCCTCGACCGGGCTGATGCCCTCGTACAGCGCGGGGTAGTACTGGTTGTTCTCACCGCCGATGAACCCATAGAAGTGCTCGAAACCACCGCCACCGGTCGGCCAAGCGTCGAACGGTCCGACCGGCGAGGTTTGCCAGGGTGGCACCTCGTGACATTTGCCGAACTGCGCCGTCGAGTACCCATTGAGCTTCAACGTCATCGGCAACGAAGCCTTGGTATTGGGGCGCATGCCGGACGAGCCGGGTGCTGCGGTAGCGGTCTCCGTGATCATTCCCATTCCCACTGAATGGTGATTACGGCCGCTGAGCAACGCTGCCCGAGTCGGAGCGCACAATGCAGTGGTATGAAAGCGGCTGTAAGTCAGGCCACCGGCCTGTAAACGCTCTGCAATCGGTGTATTCGACGGCCCACCGAATGCACTGCTCGCGCCGTAACCAACATCGTCGAGAAGGATCACCAAAATATTCGGTGCACCCTCCGGAGGTCATAACGGTTCGATCGGTGGGAAGCTGGTTTCCGGATCTTTGGCGTCGTAGGTGATCAATCCCAGGTGTTGACGATCGGGAATAGGTAGCGAATCACGACGTGCAAATGCTTCGTCCGTCATAGCTGACTCCTAGTGCTGCATAGTGATTGGTTGGGGAATGGTCGAATCCGATTGATTGAGTCAGCACACAGATTCACCAGTGGGGGACAGGTGACCCCAATGGGACTCATACCTGCAGCCGAAGACAGGGACATGTCCGCCTCGGGCTGACTTCCCTTGCCGTCGAAGCGCGTCAGTCAGTTCTCCAAGAAGCGACCGCCCAGATGACGACGACGTCGATTGCGATCACCAGGACTGACCACCACGGGTAGTACGGGAGCCACAGAAAATTAGCGATGATCGAGAGCGACGCGATCACGATGGCACCAACTCGGGCCCAGATTGCTCCGCTGAACATGCCGATTGCAATGAGCGCACCGAGCACACCTACAATCGTGACGATCCAACCCCACGTCGTGAGATCGAATTTGTAAATGTACTCAGGTCCGGCGACAAACAATTCGTCTTTCGATATCGCCGAGATACCCTGCAGCACAGTCAGTATCGACACAGTAAGTAGCAGGATTGCGGCGGCAAACGTCGTTCCGGCTGCAAATCCTTGTTTTACGGGATGGCGATCGTATTCAGTAGTCATCACATTCCTCTATCCTCGCAGCAGCGGTTGTCAAATTCGAGTGTGAGCCGTCCTGGGCCGAAAATGCTCACCCACTGCGGATGAATCCCCGCCGTACTGTCGCCAGTGGCGCCGAAATCGCGCCTGGACCCACGTGCTGGAAAGGAAGATCAGCACATCGGCTGCCGACGCGTGCGAGACCCGCCAATCATCGGAGCTGTCGTCAAAGAGTCGGACCCACAAACCAGCCTTCAAATCGTCACGTGACGATTTGAAGGCTGGGAAACCCACTGAGAGGGGATGGACTCCGAAGTAGCGGCCGGGAGTATCGATGAGACTGCACATGGAACATGCCATCGGTAAGGCACCAATATCGATAGACAACAATGGCGACGCCGTACGGAATGCATCGAGCACGGCGGCGAATCCCTGTGTGCGCGTATCGTATTTGCGAGACTCGACATACGATGATTGGGCAACTGGTCGATGCCGCCTGAAGGTGGATCACCGCTCGAAGCAGTTTTTTCGTGCCGCCGTGGGCTGACCTGGGGTTTCCTCATTTTCAGCTATTTTGCCGATAATCAACATTATGTCAAGTAATATGTTGGGCGATGTCCCCCGTCGAGAATGTTTCCGCTTCGTGTACCAGTCGACCACTCGCGAACTGTGCACGACGCATGCAGACTCGTCAGCCGACGGTCGGTCGGTGGATCACCAGTGTGTGACCGCTGCGCGATGGCTGCACCTAGGCGCCGGGTCGGTAACCCAACCAATCGCGTTGCTGTGTCTGTTCACTGCCGACATACGTACAAACGGCCACAATCCCCCAGGCCTGCGATTGAAACGACTCTCATTGGAATTACATTTTCGTTGGCATCAAAACTCGGTGACAGGCAACCGTCAAGAAATCTTGACGCTGGCCGTTGCAGTTGCTCCTCAACTATCGAACGGGGTCCGTCGGGTTCTTCACTCTGGGCCGCAGATTGTAGCCGCCATACCACTGATGCACTGCTTGCTTGCTCATGCCGAGAACGTCGCCGATCTTCGACCACGGCACCGGCGGGCTTGCACTGCGCAGTCGCTCGATGATGGCGTAGCGGTCGGCGATCATCGTCGAAGCCAGGAACGCGTTGATCTCGAGCGCATCGAAATCAGAGACGGCATCGATGCGACGCCGCTCGGCGTCGGTGATCCACTTTCCAGCATCCTTACGCCCTAGATCGCGCACACCTTCAGCGAGCTCGACCGCTGCGAGGGCGGCGTTGTATTCGTCATACATCGCGGTCAGTTCGGCCGCGGTGAGTTTCTTTTCGGAATCCATATTGTCAACATATATTGACGGATTCGCACTCCTACGGCGACCTGGTATCGCGGCGTACCGCGGAGCTTTCTACAACTCCCGATCCGCCGGACAGTTCGCACTCACCCAAGCAGCGGCACTGTCGGACACCCGCGAAGTGGACAGTGTCTCCGTCGCCATCGACGCCGTCTTTCAAGGAAGCTCTCGTCGTGATGTCGAGGTCCTCGGCACTCCCGGCGAGCTCGCCGCCGAACTGACCGCGCTACCGGCATACAAGAACGGTGTACTGCGCACCGTCATCTCCGCACCGCGAGAGGTCACCACTGCCGTCGCCGCCGTTCTCGACGCGTCGCCGACGTTGCCCGACAGTCAGGTCCATGCCCCGATGTGCTCGACGTTCAGGTGTACTCCACCCGTCCGGCCCCGATCCTGAACTCACGCACCCACGTCGGAGGAAACGAAAGCTCGGACGCACACCGCCCTCGCAGCGGACCTCGAGGAGCTGCGGGCTCGGCCGCACGCGGCGACAACACTGCGGCTGTGTCCGCGCCGGTATCGACGGCATCCGTGCCGAACGCGGTCGACGTCGACCGCGCGTCTACGCGTCCGTACGGGTTGGTCACTCCCCCGGCCGGACGGTCGTCCGGGCGGCGCGGGCCTCCTCGCCCGAGCTGCACACCGCACCCGCCCCGACACACACAGCGGCGACATCACGGTCGGCCGATCACGGACTCGGATGATCACCGAGCATCGTTCTTTGTCGCGGGTGCGAGAAGCGCGACCCGACTGCAAGCAGATCCATTGGAAACACGAAAAGACTGCGCGACACGTCAAGATATATTGACGCTGACACTGGCACAGCCGCGGAAGGTGGCCGCGGCAAACGACGAGAACATTACGGCCTCGATTCCCGGACGCTCGCCCCAACACAGTTTCCGCGGCGCGCCCACGCAAACTCCCCATCCACCGAGAGGAACCAGAAAATGATGTACAACAACGTGGTCGATGCAGACAGAGGGTTGACCGAATCCGACTTCATCACCGTTGCAGGGTTGATCCAGACCGCGGTGACGATTGCCAGAGTCCGGCGCGGCCCGCGATCGAGCATCGAATCCTGAGCTGGTACCTCGTTCGTCAGATGTAGTACTGCAGATGGATGTGCAGTCGAGTACCTGCTGATTGACTCTCTCCCGGAAGGGAGTCGTCAATGAGTAGGTCCGTCAACCGAAGCCGCTGGTCGATCGTTGTGTTGTCATGCGCCGGAGCGGCATTGGTGGCCGCGTTCGTTCTGGGCCCGGCCGCGTTGTTACGCGGACGCTATCCGCAGTTCCAGGATCAATCCGTCATGAGTGAGCAGCTCGGCCGCGGCTTGATCGACTACTGGGGTAGCGGAGTCCGCACCTATCCTCCCGGCTTGGCGGAGATGGTGGACTACTGGTTCGAGTGGCACGCGATCAAGATCGTCATCTCGGTGCTGCTCACCGCGGTTCTGGGTCTGCTCGCGGCGACTCTGTGGCGGCGATCTCTGACGGCCGGCGTAGGTTGCGTGGTCGCGGCGGCCACTACGACTGTGCTGTCATTGTTTTCGGTGTTTGTGGCTGTGCTCAACATCCAGTCGACGGTCGCACCCGTAGTCGCGCTGCTTCCGATGCTCTCCACTGACAACGCAGACGGGCAGAGAGCACAGTCTCTGATCGAGAACGGTGTGCAGAGCGGAGACTCCAGGCCGCCACTGCTCGAGCTGCTCACACAGGTCGAGCACTACAACTGGGCGGTGATTGTCGCTACCGCCGTGGTGATCGCTGTAGTCGCCACCGGAACAGTCATCGCCCTCCGACGCTACAGATCGTCGGACGCGACAGACGGTGCCTACCGTCGGATGTTCGCTACCCTCGGATCGCTCGGTGCTGTGATGACCATTGCGATGGCGCTGCTGTTCGTCGCGGCCGTCGTTGCGGTCGTCGATCCAGGAGAAGCCCTGCTCGGCGCGGTCGGCCTGTGACTCTATTGCCGGCTGCGATCGCGGGCACGTGCACGGAACTGGCCGATTGCAAGGACGGTCAACGCGACCCCCAAGAGGGCGAGGGGGACTCGAGCGCGGGGAGCGTGGATACCTTGTACGACGATCTGCCACACCATTGACCCGATGGTCACCGCACCCACGCACGCGACATACACCGCTGACGCTGGCCGGGCCGATTGTTCCTGGGCGGTGGACAGGTCGCGTCGCCAACCCCGCTTATGACGAGGGACCACTCCAGCCTTGCCAAGAACTCGACCGCTGACCGGCGGCTCCAACTAGCTGGACGTCGGGGCGTGCAGTCGCTTGATGGCTATCACGCCGGCCATCAAGCGACTGCGGTGAAAGACTGAACTATCGAGTCCAGAATTCCTATGGCGCAAGCGAATCCAGCCCGCGCCGCACAATTTTGCCTGTAGCGTTGCGCGGCAACTCGATCTGAGTGAGAACCCAGCGAGTCGGGACCTTGTAGCGCGCAATGCGCTCGGACATGAACGCCTTCAGATCCGCTTCCGTCGTGTCCGTCGCGGTCACGACTACGGCGACCACCTCTTGACCTAGGTCTTCGTGCGGCGCGCCTAATACTGCACACTCCTGCACCGCGGGGTGCTCCGTGAGTGCGGCTTCGACCTCAGCTGGATAGATGTTCTCGCCGCCTCTGATGATGAGGTCGGATCGGCGACTGCGCAGACGAAGATGCCCGTCGAGCATCACGCCGATGTCCCCCGTGTGCAGCCATCCGTCAGCATCGATAGCAGCATCTGTCGCGACGGCGTCGTTCCAGTAGCCCAGCATCACCAATGGCCCTCTCAAGCAAATTTCGCCTTCGACGCCGTCCGCCACCTGGCTTCCGCTGATCTCCTGAATTTTCACCTCCATGGTCATCACTGGTGTGCCTACGGAGTCTTCGTGAAGCGCTAGGTCGGCGGCGGTCGCAATGGTTGCGGCTGAACTGGATTCGGTGAGCCCGTAGGTGGTACCCAGAGATTTCGCTGCGTCGGGGAGAACTTTGCGGAGTGCCGTTTTCAGCGACGGTGAGGACGGTGCCGACCCCAGGGAAATAGCGGTAAGGGAGGACAGGTCGTATCCCGAAATGTCCTCGAGCTGAACTAGGCGGTTGGCCATGGTGGGCACCATCCCCCACTGGGTCACTCGTTCCTTTTCGACCAGCTGGAGCGCCTTGTCTATGTCGAACCTTCCGAGGTAGATCACCACCGCATCCCCGAAGACCAAACGTGGAACCACCAAGTTGTGCAGTGACATCATGTGGAACAGCGGCGCCGCAAGAAGCACCCGGCGCTGTTCCGGACGTGAAATTCCCATCTCAGCAGCAGCCGCGTCATTGACGGCGAAGTAGTCGGCTGCAGCGATCACGTTGCGGTGCGAATGTGTAGCTCCCTTCGCCCTACCCGTGGTGCCACTGGTGAAGATGATGATGGCCGGGTCGTCCTCTTCGACCACAGCATGCGGCAGCTCGGCGTCCGAGAATTCAAGGCTGAATCGAGGAATGTCCTCCTCGATCGTCAGCACGGGGATTTTCGGATCGTCGAGCACTGCTCGACGTTTCTCATCGGCTACGACGAGCATGGGTGTGCAGAGTTCGATGGCATCTGCGGTTTCACGCGCCGACCACATCGAGTTCATCCCGACGGCTATCGCACCGAGTGCGGTCACAGCCCAGAACGAGAGGACCCATTCCGCGCTGTTGGCCGCCAAGAGCGCCACTCTGTCGCCTTTGCCGACCCCGTACTTCTGCTGTAGGACGCGACTCAGCGAGGCCACCCGGTCATAGTGCTCGGAAAACGTCAACCGAACGTCGCCACATACCAGGTACTCGCGATCACCGTAGGCCGCCGACGCAGTGAGAGCCTCGCTCAGCGATCGCGCCCGGTTTTTGAACACCTGCATTCGATGCCCGCGAACGTCCTCGTAGACAAGCTCGAATTGCCGCCCCGGGGCGGTGACCGCCGCAAGTGCCTGCGTTCGTCGCTCTTGGATGGTCAACTCTGTAGTCATCATTCGTCCTCTTTTGAGATGTTCACGCTCGATCCAACGACCGATTGTCTGATAACGCCCGGTCCATCGACTGGATCCGTATTCCGCCAAACAAAATTCACTCGCACCTCGTGTATGTATATCAACAGCCATCATCGGCGACCGACCGTCACGCGCAGCACGCGCGAAATTCACCTCATGCTAGTTCTGCCGCTTCGCTCAGGGCAGATAGCCGATGTGCCGAATCGGTTCCACCGGTGCGGGCTCACGACCTCGGGCCATTCGCAGACCTCCCAGCAATGCGTTCCGCAACTGGCGCGGATCGATTACCTCGTCGTAGGTGACCGTGCCGGCCAAGCGCCAGGGGCCCGAGTTCTCGTTTTCGATCAGGGCCGCTCGTGTCTGCTCATCTTCCTTGGCCGTAACGCCGCCGACACCGGCCGGAATCCCACCGAGCATGGCACCGGGAAACGCCAGCGAGACAGTTTGCCCGCCGAACGCGTTCTGCCCCATCACCGAACTGCCGAAACCGAAGGCCTTACGCACGGTCACATGCAGCTTTGGAACCTGCGCACGATGCTGAGCTGCGAACATACGGGCCGAGGCCCGGAGGATTCCGGCGCGCTCCGAAACGCTTCCGGCCAGTACGCCTGGGTTATCCGCCAGCTGCACCAGTGGCAGGTGGAATGCGCTGGTCATCGAAATGAAGCGAGCCGCTTTCTCTGCGGCTGCCCTGTCGATCGCCCCGGCAAGTACCAGTGGCTGGTTGGCCACGATCGCCACCACCTGTCCGCCGATGCGGGCAAGGGCTGTGATGATCGAACCACCATGCTCGGGCTGGACCTCCAACAGTGATCCGGCATCTACCAGCCGCTCCAGCACTTCCCGCATGTCATAGCTTTTCCGCGGATTCGGCGGGATGATGTCCAACAAATCATCGAGATCGCGCTCGTCGAGATCGTGCCCGGATTCCGCTGTCGTCGCGGGCGGGCGATTCCAAGCGCTGCTCGGAAAATACGACAAGTACCGTCGAACCAACGCGAGTGCCTCTTCGACGTCCGCAACGACGTTGTGGACAACACCGCTCTCCACCGCGTGTACTGCGGGCCCGCCTAGTTCACTCTTGGTGACCTGCTCGCCTGTCGACGCCTGCACCAGTGGAGGACCCGCGGTGAACAGCGCTGCATCCGCGTCGACCATTACCACGAAGTCGGACAAGGGCGCGGTCAGAGCCCCATGCCCGGCGGAGGGACCGGTAACCACTGCCACAGTGGGAACCAATCCGGCCAATTCGCTCATCGCCTGCAGATCATTGGGTGCCGGTCGGTGTGGGAAGAGTCCGTTGACGGCTCGGTGCCCCGCACCCTCGAGCATCATGACCAAAGGAAGACGCTCCTGCTGTGCGAGGATCGCGATTCGGGCGCGCTTCGTGGCGGCGGCGGTGCCGATGGAACCACCGCTGACCGAGAAGTCTTCCGACCCGACCAGAAGAGGCCGGCCATCGATGAGGCCGGAGCCTGCGACGAAAGCGTCCGCAGGAGTGGAACCGTCGCCGGCCAGGGTGCCGATTTCGATGAAGCTACCCGGATCGAGCAGTTCATCGATTCTGGTGCGGGCGTCGACTCGACCGGCGGCGCGGTGGCGGGCGAGTTTCTCGGGCCCGCCCATGGACCGTGCAACTTCACGGCGTCCGGCCAGCGTTTGCAGGAGCGGCGCCCAATCCTGGCGGTTCTGGGACTTCACGTCCAATGCCCGTCGACCACTTCACACATGGGGACATCCTCTCAGCGAAGCTCGTAATTCCCGCTATCGGGATCCATCATCCAGGGTGAATATCGTCCACGAACGGGCCATCGAGATAGGTTCCACAGGTAGTCAGCTACCCGGCAACGAATCTTTACTCCAGTTCGGATCTCGCCCGATGAAGCCTGCCAGTCGAGCCACCGGATCCGCGTCGAAGGCCACGGCGACGGCCGGACCGTATTGGCCCGAGGACCGCAGCAGCTCTTCGATTCCGGCCATGCCGTCGAGCAACTGTGTGGCGAATGCAGGGTCCAGGTTCGGCGCTCGACCGATGGCGGTTGCCAGGTCCCAGGTGTGCATGAAGACATCCGACGTGTAGAACTGGTCGATCGCGTTGTTGAGGCGGTGGGTCCCCACCATCGGGTGGGTGAACTCGCTCTCGGCGGTGGCGCCGTCGAGTAGGGCCTGCACACCCTCCACGTGCGCCTGCCAAGCGGCTGCAGGATCGGTCTGTACGTCCGGTCCAGGTGGTAATTTCTGACCGCCGGCACTGAGGAAGTCAGTGAACCAGTTGACCAGATGCGCGACGATATCGCGGACGACCCAGCCCTCGACGGGAGTTGGTGCATCCCAATCACGCACCAGTGCAACATGTTCAGTGAAGCCGGCGGCTACCGCGCGGTGTCGATCAGCGGGGGTCAGCTCAGCGAGGGGTCTCCTCGAGTTCATCGCTTGTACGGCTGCATTGTGTTCATGATGCGGTGCCCTTTCAGTGGTTCGACAAGTGTGCGCCCCGCCCCCTCGTCGCCAACCATAAGGTCCATGAGGTCATGGGCAGCGAAGAAACACCACATCCGATCCCGACAACCCGTCGCATGCTCGTCCATGGCGACGGGTGTCGACCACGACTACCGATAACAGCGTCCCTGCGAGAGCACGCTGCAAGTCCAGCTAAGGTAGCCGGTGTGATTCTCGGTCCCGGTGACACTCTGAGAGGTCGGCCTGCGCGAATCATCGTCGCCGGTACCTCAGGCGCGGGGAAGACGACTCTCTCCGCAGCGATCTCACGCACGCTCGGTATCGAACACGTCGAAATCGACGCCCTTTACCACGGTCCGGACTGGACTCGTCGCGAATCTTTCGAAGCAGACGTGGCGGAATTCAGTTCGCGAGCGGAGTGGGTGACCGAATGGCAGTACGGCGTAGTTCGGGACCAACTAGCGGATCGCGCTGACCTCGTTGTCTGGCTCGACCTGCCGCGGCGAAGTGTGATGCGGCAGGTCGTCACGCGGACCGTCCGCCGTCGCTTCAGGCGAGAAGTCCTGTGGAATGACAACATCGAGCCGCCGCTGCACCGAATTCTTTTCGAAGCCGACCATATTGTTCGTTGGGCGTGGACCACGCACCACAAGACCTCTACGCGAATCGACGAACTGTCCGAACGCCTGCCTCACCTCGATATCGTTCGACTTCGCTCGCGGGCCGAGATCGACAAATGGGTGGCTTTCTCGCTGCCTGGCTGGTGTCCACGTCGATGACCGAGTGGAGTGGATGTCCGCCGTCGACGACAGCACAACGCTGGTTGGGTGGATCTCGACGTATCGTTCAAAGATATCCCCCCATCGACGAGAGCTAGGTACCACATGCAGGAGCGCGCTGTTCTTACGCGCCAGGCCGTCATCTTGGGAGCTGCCACGAGCTTCGAAAAGTTCGGCTACTCCGCCAGCCTGGGCACCATCCTGCAGCACGCCGGTGTGAGCAAAGGTGCGATGTATTTCCACTTCGCGTCTAAGGAAGAGCTCGCGCACGCGGTCATCGAAGCGCAACACGCTATGGCCATGGAAGGCAACCGACTGGTGGGCACTCAGTCCGACACCGCGATCGAGATGCTGGTGCTGGTGTCCCAAGAGATGGCGCGGCAGCTCGTAACCGAGCCCATCGCGCGAGGCGGCATGCGCTTGACGATGGAAATCGGGAGCATCCAGGGTCCGATAGAAAAACCGTACTTGGACTGGATCGACGCCATCAAAGAGATTGCGCTGCAAGCAGCCGAGGACGGCGACATCGTCGAGGGCACCGACATCGACGCGCTGGCCCGGTTCATCGTGGGCTCGTTCACCGGAGTGCAGATTCTCTCGGAGATGTTGACCGGCAGAACCGACCTGTACGAGCGGTTGAACCAGATGTGGAACCTGGTGTTGCCGACCATTGTTCACAAGAGCATATTGGCTCACGTAATGAGATTGGCCGCGCTTACACCCCGTAAATCGGAAGCGGCGAGCGCCTGACACAGTCGATGC
>NZ_MKKX01000011.1 GCF_002091985.1 Rhodococcus sp. 1163 | reverse complement strand
TGAACCGTCCCGGGTTTCTTGCCGCTCCTACGCTTGCAACATCTCCGGGCGGAGTGCCGATTCTTGACTGTAGTAGACCTCCTCGAACTCTTCTGGTGTGAGGTAGTCGAGGGTGCTGTGGAGTCGGCGTTGGTTGAACCAGTCGACCCACCCCATCGTAGCAAACTCGACATCGTCGATGGTCTTCATCGGCCCGTTCAGGAACGGGCTCCGCTTCGATACCGCCTCGGTCTTGAATAACCCAATTGTGCTCTCCGCCAACGCATTGTCGTAGGCATCTCCGACACTTCCGATCGATGCCGCAATGCCCTCGAGCACAAGCGTTTCCGCGAACGCGATCGAGGTGTATTGGCTGCCGGCGTCGCTGTGATGAATGAGGCCGGGTCCGACGCGGTGTCCACCGTGATCTCGTCGCCACAGCGCCATCTTCAACGCGGTGGTGACCATAGTGGTGTCTTTGACCGTCGAGGCGTGCCAACCGACGATCGCTCGGGAGAAGCAGTCGATGACGAACGCGACGTAGACGAACCCCGCCCACGTCCTGGTGTACGTGAAGTCGGTGACCCACTTCCGATTCGGGGCCTCGGAAGTGAAATCACGGTCGAGCAGGTCAGGGGCCCGTGTGGAATTCTTACCGCCCTGAATCGTGGTGCGGTGCCGCCTGCCTCGGACAACGCCGGACATACCCTCGTCGCCCATCAGTCGGTCGACTGTGCAGGCAGCCGCGCTATGGCCCTTCCTGCGCAGGTGGCGATACATCTTGCGGCGGCCGTAGAGCTCTTCAGGTTCGCCGACCGTGTCGCGGAGCGCGGCGGTGAGGTACGCATCGGAGATCGTGCGGGCCGATGGTGGTGCGCTCTTCCAGTTGCGGTACGTGCGTGGGGCGACCTGCACGCCGTGCTCGGTGAGCACGCGGCAGATCGACTCGACCCGGTAGTTCTGTGCACGCATCTGATCGATGAACTGGACTATCTGCGGCGGCGAGGGTCGAGCTCCCTCGCGAAGAAAATCGATGCCGACTTCAGAATTTCGTTGGCTTCCTTGAGATCTCGGTTCTCACGCTCGAGTTCCTTGATTCGCTGTTGCTCCTCGGTCGTTGCACCGGGAGTTTGGTTGGCATCGATCTGAGCTTGGCGTGTCCAGAGCCGGAGTGACTCCGCGCCGACACCCAGTTTCGGTCCGATTGCCTTGCATGCGCCGTAGACGGAGTTGTACTCGTGGAGGTGGTCGAGGACCATCTTCACCGCACGCTCACGTTGCTCGGCCGGGTAACGCTTCGACATGTGCTTCATCCTTCACAAAGAACGAAGCGGCATCAAACCCGGGACGGTTCAGAGTGCTTGTGATGTCACGGTTGGCAGTCCTACAGATGGCTATAATCATGGTGCACAGATCGGTGCTATGTCGTTGGACGTGACCCGGTTGAAGAAGTTCGAAGAACTCGGTATTCAGCTCGAGCAGCTGACCCGGGTTCTCTGCTTTCGGCAGTATGCTGCATCGCGAATATGCAGAGCATTGGTCCGCCCGGACCGGCGCGCCACTACCGGAGGCCGGTGTTTCCGAGCCGTTCGAACTCATCACTTTGAATCGTGGTGGAGTCGAATGTCCATGGCGGTCCGCTTGGTCGATGGGGGACTATGCGGGACGCAGACGGACCAGGAGCAGGGTGCCGGTGGTCATCGTTTACTCATCACTTTGGGGCGTATTCGGGTGGATTTACCCGGATCTCGGTGGTCACTCGACTTCCCGAATACCCAGCTCAGCTGGCCTGTAATGGACGCAAGTGTATCCATTTGAATTGTTACCTCTTTTACAGCGGGTCCGGGGTTCGAATCCCTGATGGCGCACAAGAAGGACCTCCTGACCAGCAGAAATGCAGGTCAGGAGGTCATCTTTTTGCCTTGGGGAGTCAGGTCTACTCATCACTTTGAGGGCAAAGTGATGAGTGAATTCGGCGATGTTTCTCCAGGTCGCGATCCTCGTACGCGCCATCGACGATGATTCGACTCGCGGAACCGTTTGTCCGGGATTCGATTGCGATCGATGGCGTGCGTATCCGCTTCTGACCTGCTCTTCGGTGTTGTCGCCGGCCGTAGAAGTACCGCGTGGATACGGTTGTGGACCGTAAGGTCATCACTTACTCATCACTTTGCCCTGCGCAATGCCTGGCGTTGGCACTTTTGCCAGTCGAGCAAGGGGTCGGATTCGGTGGATGGTTCGGCGGCTCGAGTCCGCTTAGAAACTGTTCGCGGCGCCGGCGGAGATTTCGCGAGGTTCGGAGCTGGGCTCGATCGGATGCGAAAATGGAATAGCTATCTGATCCCGCGAGCGCGGAGCGTATTCGGCTTGCATCGATCCAGGAAGTTCGGCGGCTTGCCCGGCGGATCAAAGAGGTGCTGGGCGCGTGGAAACCCGATACTCGCTTGATCAGAGGGTGGGCTCGTAAATTCGATGATCCCTCTGCGCAGTAGGGTCGGGCAATGTCGTTGACTCATGAGTGGAACCTCCTCGTGACTGCGCTGCGTGACGTGGCGCCGGTGACGGCGCGAACGCTCAGGCCATGTGCGTCGAAGAGCGCGGTGAAGCGGGCCGAGACAGCGACGGTTCCGTGGCCGGACGAGCTTCGCGAGTTCTTCGGCCTTCACGACGGTCAGAACGAAGTCGGCGGCGCGGGACTCGTCGTTCCGGCTGGACGTCTGCTGCAGGTCGTGGAGATACCTCAACGGCATTCCGACATGGTCGAAGTCATGGCGGATATCGTTGCAACAGAACCAGATATGTACGACGGGACCTACGCCGAGATCGTCGACAACTCGATCGAGGCGGGCGTCGAGGCAGAAGATCACCTGTTCCTACCGGGGTACGTCCCTATCGCGGCATGGGATTCGAATCTGATGTATTGCGACACCCGTTCGGGAGAGATGCGGGGGAGCGTGTCGTACCGATCAGACGACGGCGGGCACCTGGGTGTGCCAATCTGGCCGTCTTTGGAAGCGTTCGTCCGCGACGTCAGGTTGGCCGTGACTGATCGCATATCGATCGGCTGGTACACCGCAGCGGTCGACAACGGGGTGCTGGACTGGGACACCGTCGAATGACGTTGCGGCAGTTCAGCAGCATCGAGGTGGCGGTAAGGGCAGCGGCGGCCCGCCTTGGGGCGCCACCTTACGAGACATTCTGCTGTTGCGGTTCACGCTTGCCGATTTCGTCCGACAGGCGCGTTATTGGGAGACGGAGGCGTCCAGGTGACGATTACTCCGTGCCGTGACGGCTCACCCGCTCAATGGTTGATCGATCAGAGACGCGATTGGTGGGATCTGGTCACCCGCGGCCCGTCGGGGTACAAGCGCTATGCACGGCTGAGGTTCATCCCGGACCCGACCTACGACGGTCAGCGCGAAATGGACACAGACTTCGCCAACGACGGACCGTCCGAGATCGCCCAGCTCGGAATCGCTGTCTCGACGCTCGTTCGGTTCACCACCACTCCGCACGAGTGCTATTTCCTGATCTGGGAGGGCTACGAAAACCTGGACCACTTCAAGTCCGCGACAGTCTCGATCCCGGAGCGGCCCTGCTACCTCTTCCGGGGTACTGCGGAGGACGTGTCGAGGTGGAAGGACGCCCGAGACGACTCGGGTGAGCTGCCGATCCCCGCGTTTGTGTGGCCGGCCGATCGTGCGTGGTGCATCGCCAACGACGTCGACCCTCACTTCGCCACGATCGGTGCCGGCGAGTCCGCTATCGCTGATCTTCTTCGCACCGCACGAATCGATACGACGCCGGACGATCCCACCGAGTACCCACCGTTCTACGGATTCTGAAGGCCACGGCTCAAAGAACGCGTTCGACGCGCGCGCCGAGGCACAGTCCCTGCAGCGCAACGGTTTCTAGTGGGCGTGTCGACGATCACGAGGTAGAAGACCAACGCGAGAATGGTGTCGGCCAGAGGTGGGGAATACCGAAGCCCATCGCGGGCGAACTACACCGCGCGCACGGCGACAAACGTGACGTTGGACGCGAACAAGGGCCACAACATTGCTTTCGCGATCCACCCGGCTCTGTGTGTTACCGGCTTACTCATTTACAAGTCGGGAGTGATCTGTGGTGACCAGGATGTTCGGCTCCCCTCCCTCCGATGTTGAAGGCCGAAGCTGAGGGCACGATGCGACGTCGATCGTTGTCGTCTTCGTTGTCGTCTTCGTTGTCGTCTTCGTTGTTGTTGCCGTGGGCGCGCCGCGCCCTTGCTCCGTAGGAAAGGTCGACTTTCGGTGGCAGTCTGTCCGGTATGACCGACCGCGCAGACGATGAACCGTGGTACTTCACCGACCTCCTCTCGGATGTGTCGGTTGGGGACTGGGTGAGCGAGTGCACCTCGACATTCGACGGAACCGTCACAGCTCTCGTGCCAGGCGGGTTCGAGACGTACTCCCGGGTTCTCCATCCCGCCCGGATGGAGTCGGCGTCCGGCATTACTGTGCCCGTGCGGTGGTCGACCGTTGCGGATGCGCTCGGCGCGGTCATGCATCAGAGCGTCGCGTGGGGGTCGATGATCGAGGCGGGTGTCCGGCAGGGCCGCGGGACGGGTCAGGGTTCGCTCTGGACGGACAGTCCGCAGGAGGGGGAGTTGAGCGTGAACGAGGCAGAAGTGTTGGGTTCGGTTCTCGCCGGCCTCACGACCACACCTGATGACTGCTTCTTCGGATTTTGGGAAGGTGTAGGTCTGCAGGGTGTTCGACGTGATCAGACGGGTCTTGTAATGCCCGGTCGCAAGCACCTACTGGTCCGCGGCGCTGTGGCCGACGTGTCACGGGACCTGCAGGGCTTCTTGCCGCACGTGTGGTGGCCGGCGGATCGCGCATGGTTCGTCGCAACGGATGTCGATCTGACGTCGACGTACGTCGGCGGATCGACCGATGTCGCGAATACTCTTGCGGCGGAGCACCCGGGGCTGGAGTGCGTCGGATCGTGGCGGGGAGCGAACATCACCTGGACATGCGACACCATCAATCCTCGACCGCCGGAACCGTATTCGCACTACCACTGACGTTGCGCGGCAGGGTCGTCGTGGTCACGGACACGAGTAGACGTCCCGGTCTGTTTCGTCTTGTCGGCGAGCTTTCTGCACCGTACAGTTCCCAATCGCGGTCCGGATCCAGAGGGACCGTCGGCGCGCTGGTGAACAATAACGTCACCGAGCGATGGTTTCAGGTCCCGAACGCACGGCACCGCCTCAAAGTTATTGCAGTAGTCAACCGTTGATAATCCGATAGCACTATGAGTGCCGAAGGATGCGTTGACATAGCGGCTCCGGAGACGGTGCGGTAAGTGCGGTTTGCGCACCAAGATGTCCGTTCACGACCATCGAAGTCACGCGACTCCCTGCGTTTCTCGTGCGCGTCTCTATCGCGCCGAAGGATGGGGGCGAGCGCACCCGAACTTTTAGCGTGAGTTGGCGAGTTTTTGCACGGCGTCGGGGACCGGCCGACCGGTTTTGGCGCTTGCTGCGACCGCGGCCTGTGCCGCTGCCCGGCGGACGGCGAGGCTACGAATGGCCGGGGCCGGATTCTTCGGTGTTGCTGTGGTCATTTCCTGCCTCCTCGTCGTAATCGGTGTCCGAGTCTCCGAGCGCTATTTGCTCGGCGATGACTTGGACGATGTCGGAGTCGCTGCGTGTAGCCAGTCTAGATGCGACCAGAGTTTCGAGCACCTTCCATCCGAGTTGGGCTTCGGTGTCGGAGGTGCTGAAGGTGCGATCGAACGCCCAAGTGGTCCGTCGAAACCACTCGGAGCGGCGGTCTGCGGAGTTCTTCTGTTGCCAGGTGATGATGACACCGATGGTGGCGACCAGTCCGATGATCAGAGTGACCCACGCCTGCGCTGGCATCGTCGATGACTCTTTTCTGCCAAGGGACGAGCTGGATGGGCAGAAGACTAGGTGAATGCTCCGACACGGACGCCGATCTGAGTTTCGGCGGGGAGCCCTGCAGGCTCGTCAGTCGGATACTTGGAGAGGGACAGGAGGTCACTCCTTTGCTGTTGGTGGAGTCGAGTGACCATGTGAACGAGGATGGTCGGTGCAGAATGTTCTTGGTTTTGGGCGGATTCGAAAGTGCAATCTTTTAGTCATCTTTTTGAGTTGAACGCGTGCGAATCCGGCTGGACGTCGGTGGTCACTCGACTCCCTGAACTGCCAGTTCAACCGCCTTGTGGGGGACTCGGGTGCATCCAGGCGAATTGTCATCACTCTGACAGCGGGTCCGGGGTTCGAATCCCTGATGGCGCACTCAGAAACACCCCCTCACCAGCGCGAAGCCGGTGAGGGGGTGTTTTGTTTTCCGGTGATCTTGCGCCAACTCATCACTTTGAGCCCAAAGTGATGAGTTGATTGTTCCAGCACTGGTCATCGCCCGTGCGGTTGATTCTGAGGCCGGGCAGCGCTCGCGGTCCGCTTACGTACGTGTCGTTCGCACTCAAGGCATAAGGACGAATTTGATCGCAGAACCACAAAGATGGCTGACGCCCGACTACCGGCGTCCGCCTTGTCGTCGCTAGTTCGCGCTTCCAGCTTCGGCGCGAGCTGGTTCAGCGCTTTGCTCATATCCGGCGCAATCGACATTCGTCAGGTTCTGGTGGGGATGCGAACCAGCGGTGTGAGGAAGTCGTGCAGTGGCAGCCCGTCCCGGGCACTGAAGTCGACGCCCGTTATAGAGGCCAGATCCGTTGGTTCGACTGGAGGGTACTGCCGGAGGATCTCCTCGCGCTCGCTGGTTGCGTGATCGTAGAACCAGGTCACTGGCGAGTCGAGACCGCGGACAAACGTCGTGACCCAACGCTGCTCAGACTCATTGGACGACAAGATACCTCGGGATTCGGATGCTCGGTTCGTCGACGCCCCGCGCTAAGGAATCAGGTCCTGTGGACGTTCGGGATGCTGTCTATCGAATGCAGTCCATGACAAAAGTCATGACTCTTCGATGGTAGATGTCATCGCAAATCATGTTGATACGCACTGGTTTTCGCTGCTCTCAGCGATGACACTTGAAGTCGAGGCAAACCGCCGGGAACAAGTAGAATTCCATTCTTCACTCTGAAAATAGGTATCGACGTGACAATATGCGTAACGACTCGGTGCCCGGCCACGACGTGGCGGCCGAGCGTCCGATGAGATCGGCCACCTCGAGCCGATCATCAGAAAGCAATGCGTTCGCATCGCAAGCACCGGAGCAGCGGCAACCATTACCGCACTGGCGTCGCAAAGCCAGAAGGCCGCTGACGAACAGGCAGGCAGCATTACAGCTTCGCTGGACAGCGTTCATTCAGGCCTCGACGTGCAACTAAATAGATTGGTGGACAACTAATTTCATGATCGAACTAAATGGATTGACCAAACAGTACGGCGCTACCAAGGCGGTCGAAAACTTGACTTTCACGGTGAAGCCGGGTGTTGTGACAGGTTTTCTCGGACCGAACGGCGCGGGCAAGTCGACCACTATGCGCATGATTCTGGGGTTGGACCGGCCGTCCAGCGGTACGGCTCTGATCGAGGGCAGGCCCTATAGTGAACTGAAGCAGCCGCTCCGGACTGTGGGTGCGCTTCTGGACGCGAAATGGGTGCACCCCAACCGTTCTGCGCGAGCTCATCTAGAATGGATGGCCGCCTCGAACGGTATCGCGAGGTCGCGGGTCGACGAAGTGCTTCGACTCGTCGGACTCACCGGCGTCGCCAAAAAGAAGGCCGGAGGGTTTTCGTTGGGTATGTCCCAACGTCTCGGGCTGGCCGGGGCATTGCTAGGTGACCCGAAAGTGTTGCTGTTCGACGAACCGGTCAACGGTCTCGACCCCGAGGGCATCGTGTGGATCCGAAAGTTCATGCAGCGCCTCGCGGCAGAGGGGCGCACTGTCCTCGTATCGAGCCACCTATTGTCCGAAATGGCGCAGACCGCAGAGCATCTTGTGGTAATCGGACGTGGTCGGCTGATTACAGACTCCTCGGTGCAGGATTTCATCGACAATGCCTCGGAGGCATCGGTATATGTCCGGAGCCCCCAGCGTGACTTGCTCCGCAGCGCGCTGACTTCGGCGGGCCTCACCGTTCGAGATCCGGCTACGGCCGATGATCTACAGCCCGGGTTGGTAGTCACCGATTCGAACACCGATGACATCGGAGAAATTGCAGCAAGAGCCGGATTTGTGCTGCACGAATTGTCCTCACAGCGCGGATCGCTGGAGGAAGCATTCATGAAACTCACCGGTGACGACGTCCAATATCACGGCGCAGGAGCCGATTCCGAAGGAGGCGCACTCTGATGGGTGTATTAGCAGCAGAACGTATCAAGCTCACGTCGACGAAGTCACCACGGTGGAGCTCGGTGATCGTAGTTGTCCTCGGACTGGGTCTTGCCGCCGTCATCGGCATCACGTCGAGAATCAGCGTGCAGTCCTCCGACAGACAGCTGTCCGACGGAAACACACCGGATATCGAACCCATTCTTCCGTCTACCTTCGATGCATTGGCCGGAGTCAGTGGGTTCGGTGTCACGGTTCTCATGATCATGGCAGCTTTGACCATCACCAGCGAGTACCGTTTCGGTGTCATTCGTACGACATTTCAGGCAACCCCGAACCGCGGGGCGGTGCTGGGAGCCAAGGCGCTGCTGGTTGGAGTGTTCGGTCTCGTTCTCACCTTCGTCCTCGGATTCGGTGCGCTCTATCTTGCCGCCGCAACTGCTGGTGCCGACGCAGGGGAATTGCTCAACTTGGACGTAGACGGATCCTGGCGCGTCGTCTATGGCACCGCGATTCTGGCCTTCCTGCAGATCGTCATCGCGGTAGGAGTTGGTGCTCTGGTTCGTCAGTCGGCAGGTGCTATTGCGTTGTTGCTGTTGTGGCCGTTGGTGGTCGAGAGTCTGTTCGGATTGTTCGGCTCACTGGGGCGTGCGTTACAGCCGTTCCTCCCATGGGCGAACGCGAACCACTTTCTGGGGCAGGGCAGCGACATCGACTTCCACTGGGGGCCTTTCGGCAGTCTGCTCTATTTCATCGTATTCACGGCCATCATCTTCGGCGCAGCAGTACTCGTTACCAATCGTCGCGACGCATGATGTGAGTTCTCCAGGAGGAGTTCGTCCCTCCGACAGTGAGCCGAGTCTTCTGCTTCGGCGATTCGCACATCGCCCTGACCGGTTGTCGTCGGTCAGGGCTGAGGTGTGAGGTGCTTGTTGTGGCGGTCAGATTCAAGACGCGTGGGGGCACGACAGAGTTTGCTCACATTTACCGCTTGTTTGTCGACGACTTAGATTTTCTCTCTTCAGTGCCTGCAAGGCGAACCACGCGAGTTCGGCGAGGTCGGACATCGCTGTGTCTGTTCGTAGAACGACTGGTGGAGTGATCCCAGGAGTGAGAGTCCACCTCGCTGCACGTGCGCGGATGGACTTTCAACGAGACCAATCGAGGAGGGATCTGAGGTGGGACTGAGCACACGGCAGCTTGCGGAGTTGGCAGGCACGACCCTTCAGGCTGTCCGCCACTACCACGACGTGGGCATGCTCGACATGCCCAAGCGCTCGTCGAACGGTTACAAGCAGTACACGGTTACGCATCTGGTGCGGCTAATTCAGATAAAGCGACTCAGAGATTTGGGTGTTGGTTTGGCTGACATCTCTCGAATGAGCAGAGTCGATCACGACCTGACGGTGACAATCAGTGACTTGGACGAGCAGTTCAAGGTGAACATCGCACGGCTCCAGAAGATTCGGTCCGAGTTGAAGAGCATTCTGCAAGAACATGTTCCGGTCGACGTGCCGGTTGAGTTCGGCGTTATTGCCCGAGACTTTGCCGTGTCCGACCGCGCACTCATTATGGTGTGCTCAAGGGTTCTCAGCGAGGACAATCTGAAGGACCTGCGGAGCATGCTTCTCGACCGACATCCGCTCGAGGACGAATTGAGTGCGCTGCCCCCGGATGCGGGCGAAGCAACAATTGAGAAGTTGGCGGAGCGATACCGGCCGGTCATGCGCCAACGGCTCAAGGATTTCCCCTGGTTGAGCCGGCCTTTTGTCGGGAGTCCCGCCGGTGAGGAGTTGTCCAGAGAATTAGTTGGGCAGGCGATTTCTGCGCTCTGCAACCCGGCGCAGAATGCGGTGACACGGCGCATCCAGCTGATCGTGCGCGAAGAGACGAGTAACCCGACCGACAGGACGAGGGGCGAAGCCGACGTCGTCGGCTCCTGACGGTGAGCACCAGCGCGTGGATGAGTTGAAGACGGCTCGGACGACCTAAGAAGAGCTGAGCCACCCTCGACCTCGAAGCCGCCGATGCCGTAGGCGAGTTCGAGCAGTTCGTCACCGCGTCCCTGCTGCACCTCCTTCAAGCCGTCGCCAATGCGCGACCACTCGTTAACGAGTGCAGGCCGCTCATGACGTCACCGAGCGCGGTGTCAGAATCGAGCTCTTCACCGAGCGACGGTTCTCAATGCATTTCCTCATCGGTGGTCGATGACGATTGTCAGTTGGAACACGGCTTCGCCGCAGTGGGGTGCTGCAACGCTGAGCGCACAGTGACGTTTCGTGCAACAGACGCGAAGAGCCTTCCTCCGGAAGGATGAAGGGACCGCGACCTCCGACCGATGTGTTCAAGGACCGCTATGGGAGGGGGTGACCCCATGATCGAAATACGGAGATGATCAGGCAGTTCGGTTCGGTGGACGATCGCACCTTCACGTCAAACCGGGCATGGTGGCAGGGTTTCTCAGCCCCGACGACGCCGGGAAATCGACGACGATGCGCATGATGGTTGGTGGGTGCGTCCAAAATCCGTTGAGCAAGAGCCTCTCTCAAGTGTATGGCCGCAGCGAACGGCATCCTGAAGTCTCGCGGAGACGAGGTCCTCGAGTTGGTCGGACTCAGCGAGTCGCGAGGAAGGAGGTCGATGGGTTCTCCCTCGGCACTTTCTACCAACCGGGCCTGGTCGCGGTGCTGCTCGGTGATCTCGAGGGGTCCACGAATTGACGGGTGCTACGACCATGGAATCATCGCCCGTCGCGCCGGCCATATCCACCTCGCCGGTCTCGATGACCTGTTCGACGACATCGAAGGCCGCGCCACCCCCTTCTGCATAATCTTGCCGAGATTACGGGCAACACCACCCACCTCGATGATGAATGACGGAACACCGGCCTTGCTTTGGTGGTGGAGTAGTTAGATCCACCCGTACCGGCGTGCTGTCAGAGCAGCCTCGTACCTGTTGGACGCCCCCAGCTTGGACATTGCCGAGGACAGGTAGTTGCGGGTGGTGCCGGCGGAAAGGTATGCGCGGGCTGCGATCTCGTCCACACTGGCGCCGTCGGCTGCGAACTCGAGTACGTCGGCTTCGCGGGCGGTGAGTGTGGTGTCGCCAGCGCTGATGGCTTCGACGGCCAACTGGGGATCGATGTGGCGGCCGCCGCTGTGGACGGTGCGGATGACATCCGCCAGGGTGGCAGCGGGTGCGGTTTTCGGGAGAAACCCGCGCACTCCGGCGGTCAGTGCTCGTTTGAGGTAACCGGGACGGCCATGGCTGGTGACGATCACGATGCCAGCGGTGGGGGTCAGGGACAGCAGTTCGATTGCGGTGTCGATGCCGTCGATGCCTGGCATCTGGAGGTCGATGACGGCGACGGCGACTGGTTGGTTGCCCTCGACGCGTTGACGCCACGCCCCGATCAGTTGTTCCCCGGAGCCGAAGTGGGCGATCACCTCGATGTCGTCTTCGAGGCCGAGGAGTGCGGCCATCGCGCTACGGATCAGGGCCTCGTCATCTGCAAGAAGTAGCTCGATCATGGCTTGGCCCATCGGATTATGAGCATGAATCCGTCGTCGGCGGTATCGGTGTCGAGAGTTGCGCCCACGTGAGTAAGTCGCTCGGCAAGTCCTAGCATACCTGAGTGTGTCGTTCCATTGCGGAGACTACCGGGAGCGCCGTTGTTGTGTAGCGACATCCCCTCGTCGCCGAGTGTGAGGGTAGCCGAGGTGGCGACGGAGTGTTTGACAATGTTGGTGGTGCCCTCCCTTACGACCCAGGCGGCGACCTCGTGGAACGGAGCAGGCACTTTATTCGGATCACCTTCGGTGCTGAGCTCGCAACCGGCCGCGCGGAGCAGCGACCGGGCGCCGGCGACTTCGTTGTCGAGGTTGATGCTGCGGTAGCCGCGCACGAGTTCACGCATCTGGTCGAGTGATTCCACGGCGAGGGTTTTGACTTCGTCGATCTCGGTGGCCGCGCGCTCGGCTGCGCCGGCGCGGGAGAGGGTGGCGGCCAGTTCGCTCTTGACTGCGATGGCCGAGAAGCTTCGACCCACGACGTCGTGGAGGTCGCGGGCGAAACGTAGGCGCTCTTCGACCACCTGCAGTTTGGCCTCCGATGCCTTGCTCCGTTCAAGTTCGTCGACGACGCGCACTCCCCACAGGGTCAGCAAAGTCGTGGCGACGATGAACAGGCCGGCGAGCAAGACGATCGCCGCGACACGTATTGCTGCGGCTGGCGTGGTGCCCACGGCCGCGCCGGTCGCGGCTGCCAGGCCGAGAACGATCCACCACCGGTAGCGGATGAACGGGACGAGGGCGATGGTCGCAAGCGACGCGGCGAAGATCCCGACGCCGGTTGCCGCATCGAGCTCCGTATCATCGGTCGCCCGGTGCGCGACGAGGGCACACGCCAGCCACACCGACGCGAGGGTCAGCGCACCGACAGGACGCCCCCAGCGCTGCAGGGCCTTCGGCGACCACACTGCAAGCTCGGGCTGGGACTGAATCGAAAGAATGGCGGCAGCGCCGGCCAGACAGATGCCAGTAGTCATCCACGTCGACCCGATCGTGGGGGTGATGGTGATGACCACAACGACAGCGATGACCCCTTGGAGCGTGAGCTGTGTGTAGAGGCGGAATTTCTCCGTGCCCGACAGCTCGTGCCACCAAGAGGCCGCTGGCATCATCCGCGATCGTCCCAGCGAAAGCTCGTCGCTACGACGGCGAGCGCCAGTACGGTCCATAGGCCGAGTGTGGCTAGTGGTCGTCCCATGTCGGCAAAGGTACCCGCGAAGTCGGTGGCAGCGTCGGTGGTCAGGTCGAGCTTGCCGGCGGCGCCGAGGGAAATGAGGTCGGACAGGGCTGCAAAGGGAGTCCAGTCGGCGATCGCTGCCAGGCGGTCGGGAAGAACACCGTGAAGCGAGTTCAGGCCGACAAAGGTGAGAATTATGACCGGCATGGAGGTGATTTGCGCGGCCTCCGCGTTCTTGGTGACCGCACTGGTCGCCAGTCCGAGGAGAGAGAAGACGACGATGCCGAACAGCAGCGCGATCACCAATACCGCCGCATTTACGGGGGTGGGTGATCCGGCGCCGTAGATCACTGCGGCGACGATGGCGCCGCCGACGAGGGTGAGAACGGCACTGGGTATCGCGGGGGCGGTGAGGATGTGCCAGTCGGACGCTTCCCCTGTGCGTAGCCGTTTGAGGACACCCTCACCTCGGCGGGTGGTGACCATCGAGAGCACCGAGTAGTACTGCACGAACAGCAGAGCCATCAGAGTGAACATCTCCAGTCCCGTGGTCGCGGCCTCGGCGGTGGATCCGGTGTCGCGTCGGGCGAGGAAGAAGGTGATCAGAGGGAGGGCGATCGGAAACACCGTTCCCATGAACACGAGGGTCTTGTTGCGACGGAACTGGCGGTACTCCGCCATGGACAGTGCTGCGAGTGGGCGGCGACCGAAGCCGACACCGACCGAGGTGGGTGTCTTGGTGGTGGTCATGAAGGAGTTCCGATCATGTCAGGGGGCGAATCAGATGCGTCGGTGATAGTGGTATCGGCAACAGAATCGTCGGCTACGTCGAGGAATACTGATTCGAGGGACGCGGCGCGTGCTTCGAGTCCGCGTAAGTGGAGTCCGCGTTCGTCCGCCCAGGCCAAGAGTTCGGAGAGGTGCACTTGAAGGTCGTGGGTGTAGACGGTCACCCGTGCCTGCGGATCTATACGAGCACCGCGCAGTGGTGGCAGTGGGAGGCCTGGGTGGTCGAAGACGATGCGCGCTGGGTGTTCGTCGACGATGTCGCGCAATGTGCCGCGGCGGGCGATCTGCCCACTGTGCATGATGGCGATGTTGTCGGCGAGAGCCTCGGCCTCGTCGAGGTAGTGGGTGGTCAGGACCATCGTGACCCCGGCCGCTTTGAGACCGGCGAGCAAACGCCATGTTCTGCGGCGGCTTTCGGGGTCGAGGCCGGTGGTGGGCTCGTCGAGGAAGAGCAGTCGGGGTTGTCCGACGAGTGCGCAGGCGAGGTCGACTCGACGCTTCTCCCCGCCCGAAAGTGATCCGACGCGGACGTGAGCTCGGTCGGTGAGGTCGACCTGCTCGAGGACTGCGGCCGCCGTAGTGGGGTTGGTGCAGGTGCCGCGCCACATGTCGAGTGTTTCGGTAATGGTCAATTCGGCGGGGAGGCCACCGGATTGAAGCATGATGCCCACCTCGGGGCGGATGAGTTTGCGGTCGCGGCGTGGGTCCAGGCCGAAGACTTCGATATATCCGGCGGTGGGGGCTTCGAGTCCTTCGAGTAGGTCGAATGTGGAGGTCTTGCCAGCGCCGTTGGTACCGAGTAAGGCGAAGACTTCGCCCTCTGCGACGTCGAGGTCGATGCCTTTGACTGCTGTGAATGCGGTGTCGCCCGAGCCATAGGTTCGTGTGAGCCCGCGTGCGGTGATCACTGTGCTCATCTCGAACCCCACTTGCGGGTGCCGATGATCCAACGGATCGCGAGGTTCACGACGACCGCGGTGGACGCAATTGCGATGAACAGAACTGCGGGTTGCAGTGCGGCGAGGACCACTGCAGCCAGTACACCAGTGGTCACGGCCACCGCGGCTTCCCTGGCCCGTGTCGGGGCGGGACCTAAACCAATGGCGTCTTTGACCAGATTGGCCGCGGGGGTGTCGTTCGGTGTTGGCATGACTCAACTCTGGGCGAGGCGCAGCACTTCCTGTAGTGCCCGCAATCATCGGTTTCACATGGATTCTTGCATTGGTGCGTAATGACAATTGTCAGTTGAGGTTGGAAATTGGTGTCGTACCTGGCGCTGTGGCTCTTTGCGCCGGATACCGAGGTCTGCGAGGAGATCTTGGAGCAGAATCGAGCACGTCGCGTGCCCGGAGTCGGCGTGCACGACCCACGGGATGCCGAGCTGGGAGTAAAAGTCCTACCAGGTGCTGACGATCGACACGTACCCGAGCCACAGTCCGAGGAAGCGAAGCATCTGCACCCAGGGCGGGCCCGCGCGAGATGCCATGACGGGGGGAGACGGCCAATACGATGCCCAGCCAGCAGAGGGTCACGAGGCGTCCGAATAGCGGGCCGCTGGTCCTCGACCTTGCTGCAGACGGAGTCCCCGTCGCAGTGACCTGCCGGGTTCTCGGATCCTGCGCCCAAGCATTCAAAAAATGAAAGAAATACCCTATTACGCAACGTGATTGAGACGATGCACACCTGATCGGCATCGCCCGCGAGATCCGTAACGACGACCCCGCATTCGGCTACCGCTTCATCGCCGACGAGCTGCCCGACCGCGGCATCAGCGCCGGTGAAAACAGGGTCGCACGGTTGTGTTCGCAGGAACAGATCTGGTCGGTGTTCTCGAAGAAGAGAGGACTGTACAGAAAGGCCGGCCCGCCTGTTCACGATGGCCTCGTCGGTCGTCAGTTCACCGCGCAGGAACGCAGCCAGATCTGGACCTCGCAGCTCTATGCAACGCAGTCGAGAAGAGGAATCCCGAAGATGCGATTGTGCACTCCGATCGTGGCAGTCAGGTTCGCGCCAGAAAGTTCGTACATGAACTGTCCCACAACGGATTGCAAGGTTCAATGGGTCGTGTTCGGGCATGTGGAGACGATGCCGTAATCGAGTCATTCTTCGCCCTACTTCAGAAGAATATGCTCGACCGGCAACGCTGGTCGACACGCGAACAACTACGGCTGGCAATCGTGACATGGATCGAGAAGACCTACCACCGCAAGCGTCGCCAGAGACGCCTCGGCGCCATACGGCGCCTCCTCGACGGCCCTTGCGTAGACACCTTCAGTACCCGGTATCCATTCAGCGACCGGATTACGGTGTGCGGTGAAGTCCGTTCGGCGGTGCCGCATCGTCCGCTCGCGCAGCAGCACCGTCGCCGTGCGGGGGAGCAAGGACGTTGGCCGGACAGAAGCTTCGAGCTGAACGGAGTTGGAAAACTCTTGATAATCGTGGTCAAGGCGTATCCTGCCCAGGTGCTGTTCGCAGCTACAGTCGTGTGTCTGGTCACGACGCTCTAGTGCTTGCCGCCGCACCGATGTGATGTCGACCCGCAGCGGCTGAACGCGCCTAGTGGCGCACCTGGAGAGTCCGCGACGGGAACGGAGCCGCGATCGTCGGGTCATCCCTGATCGGTGACATGGGCCACGCCTGATCGGGTCCGCGCGGCCACGGTCTTCACCGACCGCGAAGGCCTTGACATGAGTGCCCTGGTCTGGGAGTTCGCCGAGTACCACCCCGAGCAGTACCGCAACGGCCTGCTCCACCCGCCCGTAACAGTCCAACGATGCGTCCCACTTACCAGAAGGAGTAATGATGACAGTACCCAGTTCCGTCACTCGCCTAGAAGCCGCAATCAACTCGCACAATGCGGAGGAGATCGCCGCATGCTTCTCGCTTGACTACGTCTCCGAGGTCCCGCAATATCCGGTGCGTAACTTCATAGGCCGCGAGACCGTGGAGCGCAACTGGACGAAGCTTCTGGCTCGCACACCCGACCTCCGCGCCCGGGTGCTCCGGAGCGCGATCAACGGAGGTGAGGTCTGGTCGGAGTGGGAGATGGAAGGGTCGACCACAGACGGCGCTCCTGCCGTCATCGCGGGGCCAGTCATCTGGCGCACCGACGCAGATGGTCTCATCTCGTGGGCGCGTTTCTACCTCGACCCCGTCACCAGCGACCCGACACCTCTCCCGTAGATCGGGTCCACAATGTGGTGTTCCTCCTATCGGCCGAACACGGCCGTGCGCGCGAGGGACGGCGGCGGGGGAAGTGTGCGGTTGGCGGGGGAGGCGTGCAGCGCATCGGTCATCATGGCGGCGAAGCGTCGGGCAGCACGTGTCCGCACCTCGGGCGGTGCCGTCGACAGCCCTCGGTTCGCCATCAAGATGAGAACGAAATCGTCGACGACGAAGTCCTGCCTCAACTCACCCTGTTGCTTGGCCCGCAGTGCGAGGTCGGCGAACGCCCGCAACGTCTCACCGCGGTGAGACTCGAGATCCACAGCATCAGGATACTCGGCGATGAACGCTTCGGTGAACCCCTGGTTCTGCGCATTGAGCTCACTGATGTGGTCGATGACGCTGCAAAATCCCTGCCACGCATCCGGATTCGCGCAGCCCGTGCGGACGATGTCACGGCATATGCGGAACTCATCCAGGAACGCTTCGAGAATCAAGTCTTTCTTGGTGGGAAAGCGACGGTACAGGGTCGCCGGCCCCACCTCGGCCCGGCGAGCGACTTCACGCATCGACACCCCGAGACCCTCCGCGGCGAAAACCTCGCGCGCCACTTCGAGAATTCGATCCCGGTTCGCCGACGCGTCCGTGCGCAGGATCTGAGTCAATTGCTCTGCCATGCTTCTCACTTTACGCAAATGGACGGGGGCGTCCACTACCGTCCGAAATATGAAAACAGTCGTCATTCAGACATTCGGCAGTCCCGACGGCATGCAGGTCGTCGACGCACCAGCGCCGGACCTGCAGGCCGGGCAGGTCCTCATCGAGACCGACGCCATCGGCGTCGGGGGAGTGGACGCTGTCATCCGGCGAGGCACCCTGGGCGATCTCGGTCTCGGCGAAGGTTTCATCCCCGGAAGCGAAGTGGCCGGGGTCGTGAAACAGGTGGGCGACGGCATCGAACCGGGTTGGCTCGGCCGTCGCGTCTGGGCGTTCACCGGAGTCGGGGGAGGCTACGTCGAACATGCCGCCGTTGACGTCAGGGACATCGTCGCCCTTCCCGGCGGGCTCTCCAGCATCGACGCTGTGACCCTCGGAAATTCAGCCACGGTCGCCCATTTCGCACTCGAGCGTGCGCACGTCGCTGCGGGGGAGTCCGTCCTCGTACGAGGCGCGGCAGGGAGCATCGGCATTGCTGCAGTAGAACTCGCAGCCCGCACGGGCTCGGTGACGGTCACGACATCATCCACAGAACGCGGAGATCGGCTCCGTGCACTGGGTGCAGCTCACGTACTCGACCGAGACGGATCTGGCGACGGGCCCGAGATGTTCGACGTCGTAATCGATCTCATTGCAGGCCAGGCACTGGGCACTTTCCTGGATCGGCTCTCGCCGAACGGACGGTACGTCCTCGCCGGGGTCGTCGGTGGCTACCCACCGGAGGACTTTGGGATGAGCCTGATGCGCGGGTTCCGGCAGTCGTTGTCGCTGAGCACTTTCAGTCTCGACACTGTTCCTGTGGTCGAGCGTGACCGAGTTCGCGCCGAAGTGTTCGACGCTGCCGTACGCGGCGACATCCACGCCGTCGTCGACGATGTTCTGCCGCTCGAGCGGGCGGCCGAGGCGCACCGGCGGATGGACGATGGCGGTGTGTTCGGTCGGATCGTGCTGACGCCGTGATGGCTGTTCGCTTGCGTTTGCGACCGAGTTGGAGCGTGTACCGCCTGACGCGGTGATTTGTCCGCGGTTTCCGTTGGCGTTATCGACCCGACCACTGCACGAGTTGCGGGTTCTGCACGTTTGACCCTGTTTCAGGAACACCGATTAGCTTTGCTGTGCACACAACACAAGAGCAGAAATAGACTACTGTTCAGCCGCAATCGGTTCCGACAGTCGGAAGCCGTATTTCTGCCCTCGACGTAATTCGCGGTGTCGCACTGTGCGGCATCATCTTTGTCAACATCGGGCCTCTCACCGGATTTCGCACCGCCCCGGGCCTGTACCAGCGAGCCGCGCTCGACAACACGGGCGGATGGTTGCATCTTCTGGTGCAACAACGCTTCTTCCCAATTTTCGCTCTGCTCTTCGGTATCGGATTCTCGATATTCTACGAGGCTGCGGCACTCCGAGTGGTACGTTCACGACTCCTACTGCTCAGGCGACTCCTTCTTCTGCTCGCCATGGGGATCCCGTTCAATTTCCTGCAGCCCGGGTCGGCGTTGCTACCCCTCGCGGTGGTCGGCCTCGTCATCCTGCTTCCGAGTACGTGGATGTCGCGCCGGGTCTCAGCGGTCGCGGTAGCTGTCTTCATAGCGGGCAGCCTTCTTTTCGCCGGCGGTGGTTCCAGCCTGACCCGGGAATGCTCCTCCTGGGAGCCAGTCTGACCCGATACGGTCTGGTCACGGCCTTCGGCCGATCTCGCCGTGGTGCAACAATCGTGCTGATCGCCTGCGCAGCTGCCGCTGTTCCGCTGATTCGCTGCAAGCCAGGACAATTGGAATGTCAGGATTCAGTGCGGAGTCTGCCGCAGCCGGACTGGCTATCGCAGGGGTGTACTTTCCGATGGCCTCCTTGCTGATGACCACCCGAGCGTCTCGAATGCTGGTAGGGGCTGTTGCCCCTCTGTGCAGGATGTCCTTGACCAGCTATGTCAGCGCCGCGCCGCTGATGCTTGCGGCGGGACGGCTCCTCAGTTTTGATCAAAATGCTTCCTGAGCAATACCGTTGGCGACAGCATGCGGAATACTCTTCGCACAGTGGGGTCTCAGCACAATATGGTTCAGCCAAGGACCACTCGAGTGGTTGTGGCATTGGGGCACCTGGGGGCATCGGCAGCCATTGGGCCAACAGATCGCAGCGACCGTCTGATCGACTACCGCGATGATGTGCGGACATCCCAACGGGGTAGCTGGCCCAGTCGTTGTTGACTGTGTCCCTGCAACATAGTGCGTAATGGACCGATGCGAACTCACCTAGGCCTGAAAGCAGGCGCGGTTGTGGCAGCGATCGCGTTGCTCGCCTCCTGTAGCCAGAACACCACTCCAGAGGAGGACGCCCCCGACACCGGATCTCTCGACAAGTTCTACAGTCAGGAGTTGAACTTCGAGACCTGCACCCCGCCTGCCGAGAAAGCCTGGCCGACGATGGAATACCAGTGTGCAAATATGGATGTCCCGCTCGACTACGCCAATCCGGACGGTGAGACGGCCGAGATCGCGATCTCTCGGATTCCCGCCCGTTCGGCTGATCCGATCGGTTCGGTGGTACTCAACCCGGGCGGGCCAGGATTCTCGGGTACCGCGTTCGCGGCGACCACTGCGGATGCATGGGCACAAAGCGCCGTCACCGACAGGTTCGATCTGGTCGGGTTCGACCCACGTGGCGTCGGTGCGTCGACGCCGGCAGTGGATTGTTTCGACGACGAGGAGCGCGAGGCCGACGCGATCGGCGCTGCGATCGGCGTTCTGCCGCATGCACTATCCGAAGAGTCGACTAGCGAATACTACGCGCACTGCGCCGCAGGGTCCGGGGGCGAAGATGTGTTGGCTCATATTGGAACGCGTGATGTGGCAAGGGATATGGACGTCATGCGTGCCGCGCTCGGCGACGACGAACTTACCTTCGCCGGCGCCAGCTACGGAACGCGACTGGGTGCGGTCTACGCCGAGATGTTTCCCGAGAACGTCCGCGCGCTCGTCCTTGACGGCGCGATGGATCCGCTCGCCGGGACGAAGGAGAGACGCCTCCAGCAGGCCGACGGCATGCAGCGTGCGTTCGACGAAATCGCGAAATTCTGTGCTACACAATCTGATTGTGGTCTCGGACCGGACCCGGGCCGGGCGACCGAGGTGTTTCAAAGCCTGGTTCAGCCTTTGGTCGATGCACCGCTGCCCGTGACGGATGGCCGTGAACTGACCTTCACCAAGGCAATCGGGGGCGTTACTCTCGGTCTGTACTCACAAGAGGCATGGCCAGCGGTCATCATGGGCATTGCCAATTTACGGGATGGCCGGGGTGAGACTCTGCTCGCACTCAACGACCTCTACCACGAGCGTGCCGCAGACGGAACCTACCTGGACACACTCGAAGCGACGGGCGCGATCAACTGCCTCGATGAGGAACGACACACCCCGGACGAGGAGTCAGCACTCATCCGCGCAGTATTCGATGCGAGTCCGTTCGTGGACTCGGGACGACCGGTTGAGAATGTGCGTGACACCTGTGAGCATTGGCCCATCCAACCCACTCTCGGCTACCCCTACGCAACGGAGATCGAAGGACTACCCGACACCTTGACGGTCTCCGTCACCGGTGACGCGCTGACCCCGCACCAAGGCGGGATAGACCTCGCCGACACTCTCGGTGGCAGCCTCCTCACCGTCGAGGGCGAACAGCACGGGGCGATCGTCGCCAAGAACACGTGCGTCGACGACATCGTCGCCGACTACCTCATCGACCTCCTGACGCCCGCCGACGACGCCCGCTGCGCCCTCTGAGCCGGGTCAGTCATCAGACGCGCTGTCGAGCGATCACGTTGGCCCGGAGCAGTACTTCGAGCTGGGCGGGGTTGTAGAACTCTCGGATGGTCTCGCCAGGGCATCGCCTGCCAATGCCGGATTCCCTCTCAAACGCGAATCCAGGTCGATCATCCACGAATACTTGACCAGCGCTTCGGTGATTGTTGCTGCAAATTTTTCGGCGAGGCGCGCACGTGTGTCCTCGTCGGCAGCGGCGGGCAGAGACTCGAATTCGTTTGTTGCAGCGTCATTGTCGGATTCAATGATGTCTCGAACATCATTCATGGTGTCGGCGTCGTACATCTGCGAATAGACCAGGGCCATCGATCGCTCGGCTAGAGTCATCCGCAAGGCGGCTGTTCGAGGCTGGCGGGAACCTCGGTGACGGACCCGTTCTCGAGCAACAACGCGATCTCCACGCGAGTCCGATGGCTTCGCTCGATCACCTCTGCGAGATGTACGTCTATGGCAGTCAGCACCTCGGCTGAGGTCTCGACGCCTGCACCTACAGTGTCGATGGCCGCGATGGGAACGAGAGAAAGGCATGCATGACACACATCTTCAAGGTCACATGGAAGCTGGACGGCATCACCATGGAGGGCACGATTGTATGCCCAGACGGTGAGGGGCCCTTTCCAGCAGTGGTTTTCGTCGCCGGCAGCGGTCCGACCGATCGCGATTGGTGTTCACCATTGCTGCCCGGCAGCAATGGCAGCGCACGGCTCATGGCAGAGACGTTCGCTGATGCGGGTATCGCCACTCTGCGGTACGACAAGCGGGCGTCCGGCGCGCGTGCGACGGAGAACGCAAGGAAGCTCATCGGGAAGATGAGCATGCAGTCGCATCTGAACGAGCTGGTCGAGGCCGTCAACGTACTCTCCCAGCAGGACTACGTTGATTCCACGAGGATCGTCGGGCTCGGTAACAGTGAGGGAACCCTTCACGTGCTTCACTACGCCATAACTAGCCAACACGTCCCGTTCGCGGGCATTGTCCTCGCCGCGCCACCTGGCCGGCCGATACGGGAAGTGCTGCTGTCGCAGCTGACGAAGCAGACCTTCCAGATTCCCGGAGGGCGCGAGCTGATGGCAAAGGTGCAGGAGGCCGCTGCGCGTTACACGGCCGGGCAGCAGATGAATCCTGACCCGAGTTTGCCGGACAGCGTGAAGATGGTGCTTGCCGGCTTGGAGGCACCAGCGAATCTCCCGTTCATCCGGGAGCTTTGGATCGAGTCCGCGACTGATTCGCTAGTAAAGATACAGATTCCCGCATTGGTGCTGATCGGTGCGAAAGACGGTCAGATCGATATGGCCGCCGACGGCATCCCTCTTCAAGAGGCCGCCGCCGGGATGGCCAACGTAACCTTCGCCTTCCCTGCCAACGCGAATCATGTGTTCAAAGAAGATCTGCGCACTTCGGCTGAAATCGCCGCGTCGCCAGGCAGCGGATTCAACGAGCCGGGCACTCGTCTCGATCCCGAAAGTCTGGAGACGATCCTCACATGGCTGTCGGGCCTCAGCGCCTAGACCCGCATAGGACTCACTGCCTGCGACAGGATGCACCAGCAGGTCATCACTTTGAAACGAGGTGGAGTCGAATGACCATGTCGGTCCGTTTGGACGGTGGGGGGACGAGGGGGACGTTGATGGACCCGGAGACAGTCGAAGTTGGTCATCTTCTACTCATCACTTTGAGGCGTATTCGGGTGGATTCACCCGCACACTGGTGGTCTCTCGATTCGCCGAACAACCTGGTCAGCTGGCGTGTGGTGGACTCGGGTGGGTCCACCGGAATTGTTACCTCTTTTACAGCGGGTCCGGGGTTCGAATCCCTGATGGCGCACAAAATGAGCCCCTGACCAGCGGAAACGCTGGCAGGGGCTCATCCTTTTGCGTGTGAAGTCAGGTCGAATCCTACTTTTTGACCCCAAAAGGTTGAGTTGATTTCGGTCGGTTCGGCCGTATTTCCGCAGGTCGTGTTCGTTCGCACTACCAGTAGATGATTCGAATCCCAGTATCGATAATCGTGGAGTCACGTCATCGGTCTTGGTCGTCGTGCGCGGGCTGGCCTGGTGCTCCGCGATGTGGCGGATCGGTGGATCGATCTGTGTGCACGTCTGTGGACTGCTAGGTCATCTTTTACTCATCTTTTTGGCCGCTGAACCGACGGTGTGGATCTCGGCGAACTGCGGCACATCTGATTGGACGTAGAGATAGAGGATTTCGGCACCGCAGCGTTCCGGGTTCGCGCGGTTTTGAGATCGTCATCGACAAAACGGTGCCGCTTTGACGGTTGGGAATGATTGCTTCCACGTCGGGTACTTTGTGGCATTTCGTACGCAGTAGGTTCTCGACGCTTCACCACGACAGAGGTACGATGGGTACGTCAAGTTCGGAACGTACCGAAATGGAGTGCGAGATGACCGCAGAAGCCGTTCCCACCGCAGGCGCCACGCACACCCCGATCGACGCCGCAGCCACCGCTGATGTCTATGCCGCCGAGATCACCGCCTCGGGGGCGACCCGCACTGTTCGGTCGAACTTAGCGCTGCTCACGGCCGCCGTTCGCAAAGCTGGTGGCCGTCCGATCTCGAACCGGCGCCCCGGCGCCCGTGCAGTGGTCCCCGACGACGACCTTGTTTCGGCTTTTGCTGAGTTGGTCGTGAACACTCTGACTGAACAGCAGCGGCTGCAGCTTGCCCAGGACCTCATTGGAAGCGTGACCGGTCATGACGACAATCGCCGCGAACGTGCCCGGGCACTGGGGCGGGAGTCGATCCTCGGATCTTTCGAGATCCTCGATTCGATGGAGGTCTCCGGCATCCTCGCACCGACCAGTACGCCGACTCGAAGTGTGGCGCAAAAGCGCCGTAAGGTCGGCGAGCTGATCGGGCTGCCGGTAGGGACCCGACCGGACTACCGTTACCCAGCCTTTCAGTTCAACCGCGCGCAACATCGCATCGACCCGCTGGTGAAGCATGCGAACCTGCGCCTGGACGTCGAGAACGATCCCTACGGTGCGGGGAGTTGGTGGCTCACCCCTACCGACATCCTCGATGGCCGCAGCCCGCTCGATGACTTTGTGGCGGGCGAGCTTACCGAGATTGCGATCGACAACGTCCTCGATGCTGCTCGTCTGGGCATGTGAGTGCGTACGTACAACGGCGCACCTGCGCATACCGACATCGTCGTCGAGGGCACCGAACTGTGGCGTGTGCACCGTACTGATAGCAGTCACCCGGCGAACTCCTTCAATTCCACTCACATCGCGCCGGTCGTGAACGCTCTGGGGATCGACGTGCGGCGAGAACGGATCCCACGGCAAGGCCGTTTCGATCCGGTCCACGACGAGACGCTCTGTCCGGGCGGCGCAACGCTGGGCGGATATCTGTATGTCGGGCTGACGGTTGGCGCGGTGGTCGCTGAGGGCGTCCTCCGGTCCGCTGACATTCCGAAGTCAGGAATTCTCTCTTCCGCTGCACTACTTGAGCTTTCGCTAACGCGGATGGTCCTGCACGACAAGGTGACTGTGGCAGTACTCGATACCCAGTCCGGACTTGCCGCGATCAACCAGGACACCTCATTGACCGGGTGCACGTGGCGCGAGTACAGCGACAGCCGAACTGCATGCACCAACATTCTCGTGCACACACCGAGCTCACAAGGCGTTCGATACCGTTGCCGCAACGGTTTCGACGAGCGGTCCTTACTGCTTGTAGAACGTGGCCGCGCTCCAGAGATCGAGATCGTCGACACCGGCGAATTGGGCAGACCCGGGTGGGCGCGCGATCTCGTCGAGGACTCGTTGTTCGCCGATTTCGGTGTCGTTCTCGACCAGCTTTAACCCAGTCTGTAAGGGATGACGCGAGGACAAACCTGCCCCGGGTTGAAGGCAGTGGAAAATGGAAGCGGGCAACCACGTCGGCGGCTCGGAGCGACTGTCGGATGTCTTGACGGTGCAGTAACTGTCGTTTGTGCACCGCTCGATTCGACGTCTTGACGCGTTGCCGCTTCGATCACGCAGTTGCAGCCCATTGGATTTGGTCAATTGTCATGGCTTGTTGGAGGTCTGGGTCGTCGGCGTCGATTGGTTCGTCGTAGCGGTGAGCCAGTAACGCCGTATCTTCGTCGTGTGGGCGTTCGTCGAGTGCCCAGAGTGTGAGGCCGTCGCCGTGGCGGGAGTCGAATTTGATTCCGCCGATGGTGTCGTAGAGCCATGCTGAGATTGCGTGGGTGAGGGTCCGAGATTCGGTCAGGCGGATGGCTGCCGCGTCGAGGTCGGGGAGTTTAAGGCTGAGTGTGAGCCGGGCGAATCGGGCTCGCAGTGTCGGCAGTGATTGTCTGTCGGCGGGTACAGCGAAGGTCCCGATAAGGCGCGCGGTGCCGATTCGGCGTGGGGTGCGCCAGTCGTGGGGGAGTTGTCCTGGTTCGAGGGTGGGGGATTTGTGTTCGTCTTCGGTGATGTTGTCGAGGGCGGCTGAGAGTTCGAGGTCGGGCACGCGAAGGCGAGAACTTCGAGTTAGAAGGCGAGTCGGGTGCTGGCGAGGTAGAGGCTGCGGTAGGTGCCGTTCGGGTCGTCCCAGCGGCCGGTGAATCTGCCGTTGTGTGCATGCAAGCAGAGCTTGTTGTCATGCTTTGACCGTTATGTGAGACCTGACGAGATCAACTTGTTTCACTTGCGTAATATTGAAATTATGAACACTGCGAGCAATTCGGGCGACGCATTCACGCACGAGATTCTTGAAATACTCGCAGGTCATACAGCTCTTCCCTACCTTTTCGTAGGCAGTGGGATGTCGCGCCGCTACCTAGACCTACCGGACTGGCCTGGGCTCCTGCGCTTGTTCGCCGCAGAAGCGGGCGTTGACTTCGGGTACCTGTTCTCATCAGCAGAGGGTGATCTACCGATTCTCGCCGGAAAGCTGGCGGCCTTGTTTCATGAGGTCTGGTGGAGCGATGCCAAGTACGCGGACAGTCGTGTGGCGAACAGTGGCAAAGTAGTCGACCGGCAAATGGCGCTCAAAGTCGAGATCGCCAGATATATCACGGCGAAATCCGAGCTCGGAGAGGGCACCCCCGGTGTCGATCGAGGGCACCTGCGCGAAGAGATCGAACATTTCAAGCGAGTCGTGATCGGTGGTGTCATAACTACCAACTATGATCGCTTGATCGGCCAGATATTCCCCGAGTTCCCCGCATATGTCGGGCAACAAGAATTACTGTTGAGCGATGCTCAATTTGTAGCGGAGACGTACAAGATCCATGGCGCTGTCGAAGATCCGGGTTCGTTGGTGCTGACTGATCATGACTACGCGCAGTTTGAGCGACGAGACAAGTATCTTGCAGCGAAGCTGCTCACTATTTTCGCGGAGCATCCCGTTCTCTTTCTGGGTTACTCGATCGAAGATCCTAATATTCTCAAAATTCTTGAGAATATTTGCTGCGCTGTGGGGTCAGAACGTATCTCTGAGCTTGGGGACAGAATGTTCTATGTGGAATGGGACGAGAATGTAGATTCTCCGAGTATCGAAACGTATGTAGTGAAGTTAGAAAATGGTCTAATTCCGCTGCGCCGTATTCGATTGAACTCGTTTTCGCCGTTGTTCCTAGCCCTCGGGAGACTTGAGCCCCCTATGCCTGCTCAAGTTATAAGGATGTTGACAAAGCACGTTTACGATATTGTGCGCGACCCTAATGTCACGCGTCAGCCGGTAGTTGCTGTACCAATTAATTCTCCGGGGGCTGAGAACCTCAAAGTGATATTTGGTGTGGGACCATACGAATACAGCGACATTGAGGGTTTGTCTGCCGTGGGTCTCCGTGGAATTGATCGGCGTAGGGTAGTTCAAGATGTTCTTGGCGATAAGCCACTCTCGGCCGATCCGAATCAGCTCTTGAGCGAGGCGTTTCCCGAAGTGCTGAAGAGGGCAAGCTTTGGCTATGTTCCGATCTTCAAATACCTAGCAAGAGCCAAGCGGATTAATCGGTCAGGTAAGGTTGATGTCAAGGGTCTCCCTGTTGAAATAGCTAACTGCATTGACAAGAATCGAACGATGAAGATTCAGGAATCTGCTAAGAGGCGCTTTCATCGCGATGTAGAGGATTCACTTGGTACGCCTGCGGGCATATTGAGATCTGATTTATCCGATGGGTTCAAGATGGAGTGCCTTGTTTTATTGGATCCGTCAGGCTTCGAATTAGACGACCTTCGTGACGCTCTTCTGACCGTACTTCGGACGGATGATAGCTTGTCGAAATCAACGGGCTTCTACCGTGCGGTATGTCATTATGATCGATTGACTTTCGACGTTGAGAAATCAAAATCTTAACAGTCGACAATTGGGGTAATGCTTGGTTGGTGCGTGTTTTGTCCGAACCCCTACCTACCTTCAGGTACCTGAGCGAAGACTTCTTCGCAACCTACTGCCCAGCCCACGGGCTTCACGATTTCCTGCTCCGCCGTCAGCCACGGGGGCGTTTGCATCGGTGCGGTTCCATGACGCAACAGCGGTGTCTTCGTGGTGTGTCTAGCCTGCCGCTTTCACGGTGATCGGTCACCAACCGTGTGTCGAAACTGACGAAGGGTGCTCTGACCTGCGATAATTCGACTTGTCTAAGGTTGAATAATCACGTAATCGAGGAGCACCCTTCAGGTGTGCAAGTCTACGTCGTCGTACCCCATCCTGTCCGTCGATGCCACTGGAAGCGGGGTCGTGTCGCACGCCGGCGCGGTGACGCTGCTGCGCACCGCAGAAACCACCGGACTCACCGCAGCTTTGTCGGAGCAGCTCTCACCGTGGCGGAAACCGTTGGCGCAGTTCGACCCCGGGAAAATCATCGTCGACCTCGCTGTGTCGCTGGCGCTCGGTGGCGATTGCCTCGCCGACATCGCGACCCTCCGCGAGCACACCGCAGTGTTCGGGAAAGTTCCCTCGGACCCGACCGTCTCCCGACTGATCGGGGCACTGGCCGCAGATGCACCCGCAGTATTGACCGCCATCGACACGGCCCGGGCGGCAGCTCGCACCACAGCATAGACCCATGCCGGTGAGCACGCACCCGATCACGACATCACCGCGGACAACCCGATTGTCATCGACCTTGATGCCACCCTCGTCACTGCTCACTCCGACAAACAGTACGCTGCCCCAACTTACAAGCGGGGCTTCGGCTTTCATCCGTTATTGGCATTCGTTGATCACGGTACCGCAGGCACCGGCGAACCCGTCGCGGCGCTGCTCCGGGCAGGGAACGCTGGCGCAAACACCGCCGCCGGCCACATTGAGGTGACCCGCAAAGCGCTCGCGCAGCTACCGTTCACCACCGGTAACCGGCCCGGCAAGAAGGTACTGGTGCGCACCGATGGTGCCGGAGCGAGCCACGCATACATGTCGTGGCTACACAACCAACGCGTGTCGTATTCGATCGGGTTCGGACTCACCGACGCCATGGTCACCGCACTGAGTGTGGTCCCCGAGAGTGCATGGTCGGCGGCGGTCGACGCCGACGAGAAAGTCCGCGACGGTGCCTGGGTCATCGACGCCACCGGTGTCCTGGACGTGTCGAGTTGGCCACCGGGCATGCGGGTGATCATCAGGAAAGAGCGCGCGCACCCCGGTGCCCAACTACGCTTCACCGATACCGGCGGACTGCGGTTGACTGCGTTCGCGACCAACGCAGTCCGTGGTCAGGTCCAGAACCTCGAACTTCGGCATCGCCGACGTGCCCGCTGCGAAGACCGAGTCCGGAACTCGAAAGATACTGGGCTAGAGAACTTTCCGTTGTACGGCTTCGACCAGAACCGAATCTGGCTCGCCATCGTCGAGCTTGCCGTCGAGCTGACCGCGTGGACGCAGCTACTCGGATTCACAGACCACGACGCACGCCGGTGGGAACCGAAACGGTTACGTCTGCGGATCTTCTCGGTCGCCGGCCGTATCGCCACTCACGCTCGTCGCATCCACCTCAGACTGTCGGAGGACGCCTCGTGGTCGGCGCTGATCGTCGCGGCGCTGACCAGGTTGGCGGCGCTACCCGCGCCCGCCTGAACCCCTATTTCTGGCTCAACCGACTCGAAGGACACCTTCTCGGACCGTGGAACCGAGCGTTCACCCGATCGATATCGGCCGACACATCGCGCCCGATGAACGTGAACGCAGTCGAAAACCACAATCTCGAACCGATCAGGCCACCACATCAGCAGGAAGAAAGATCGAGGCTAGAACGGGACGGACCCGTTCACCGGGGACATGCCAATACGGTCTCGTTTATTTTTGATGAGTCAACTTATTAATGAGTGGGAAATCGGAGAAATTTAATCATCTCTATTAGGCATGATAAGATTAGCAATAAACAGTGCAATGTTGTCAGCAGTAAGCTTGCTCGAAGCCGACATGAAAGCGCCGAGTCCGACGTTGAACGGTGGAGGAGCGAGGAGAAGTACGCTCATGATAGTGATGACCCATGCAGTCCAAACTGTACCTAGAACCATTTTCCTGGCCACGTCACGGGATACACCGAAATGGATGGTCGTCTCGTAGATGGCCGTGTCGAGGTAGGATGCCGAATCTGCATCGGAAGCAATCTGTTCTTCGACTGTGCTAGCGAGAGCTTCGTCGACAAATGCGTCAGCGTAGTCTCGGAAGAACGCAAAATCAGGGAACTCGGTTAGCTGCGGTGCGAGCGCACGCATAGCTTCAGCAAGGCCGGGGCTGTATATGTTGTGCAGGATGTCCGCACCGATGGTGCCTACACCGGAGTTCGTACTGATTGCACGTGTGATCGCACTCATATCAGTTTGAAAGCTGACAAGGGACTCCTGCGATCCGAACATCTCGCGTACGGCGTCGGTCAGGTGCGTCTCGAACTCGGGGACGAACGCGTTGAACTGAAACGCTTCCTTTAACCCGAAGTCAATCTGAGGTAACTCAAAGTTCGGCGATCCGGCCAGAGCCTGGTTGAAGGCTGGCGTGTCAACCCGATCCTTCCACATGGCGGTGATCTCGGGCATCGCGTCGATAACGCCGCGCTGAAATGGTTCGACGCGTATCGCTGCCGCCTCAGCGATAGCCCTAGTCGTGGGTTCCATTTGGATGCGAAGTGCTTCACTGATGCGGTCGTCTTTGTACATTGCCGCTTGGACGAGGGGAGAATTGTCGAGAAAGTTCGTGACCGCGAAGGAAGCCTTCATGTCCTGCATGACCGAGGACTGGTTGAAGGCATCGAGGGCGGGCCGAGTCATCTTCAGAACCTGTTGCCGGTTCGCTTCAGTCGCAGCCTTCATTGCGGCCTTGATTGGGTCCGTCATCGCAGGTCCTCCCTCGTAGGTAGGTCCAGTCTATTAGTAAGCACCGACAACAACCGACAGGCTTCAGCGCACTCACCCCGGCACGCGGGAGGTCAGGCTGTCGGGGTGGACACGCTGATCTAGGACCAGCGGACCGTGCTGACTAAGAAGCAGATATACGTGCCGGTGATCAGGACGAAGATGATGCCCCACGCTTCACCGCCCTGTCGTGGTGCCCACGCTGACACTCCGTATCCCGGTATATGTACTGCAACGCTAAAACTTCAAGTTGATGTCGTCCTTGAAGACAATGTTCTCTTCCATGGTGATGACCCCAACACCCTTATCGAGCAACTTTTGGATCGTATTCATCACGTCGAGTAGTCGCCTTGGCAAGGGCTCCGTCCTGTTATTGAACACCTCGCATTTGTCTGACCTTGCCATTATCAAGAGCAGAATATTGGTTGTTTACTTGCTGGCGGGTAGATCTGATTGCGTTGATTCTTCGTAGAGATATAGTGGTCTTGCCCCGTTCAGATGCTCGCGGGCTGCATTTACAATAATATTTCTTTGTTGACTAACTTCACTTTTGAGACGTCGCAACTCTTTGAAGTCGAACTCTTGGCCTTTGATCACCGCTGCAACTGTCTTGTCGGCGTACTTGTGGTAGTGGCCGAACGAGTTGTACAGCTTCTCTACATGCGGGAGAATTTTTGGATGGTCCATAACGATCAGTGTTTCGGTGAACGACATCTCTGTAGACATAAGATAGGGGGCGAGTTCTTTGTACTGCTCGATTGCTAAGCTACTAGCCGATCGTACTTGTTCCTGCGAAAACCCAATCGCCGCAGCAGCACCGCCGTGATCGGGCTGCACTAGAACTTGGCCCTTCATCGTATGCAATAGTTCTAGCGAAGCGGCAAACATAGTGGCTGGAACCGTCAGTGTGTTTAGCGCAGCCCATACCGGCGACAGAGAGTCGATCTGACGAAAGTTCTTTCGTTCTTCGATCTGCTCGACGTGCCGTCGCTCCGCATCCTGACGGTTCTGATCCGCCTCTTTCTTAGCCGCACGTGATTGATACAGCGAGAGCGTCACGGCACCAGCCGTCAACATTCCACCAAACCATGCGGCGACTGGTCCCCACTGTGAAGCGTTCCAGCCTTGGTCGTAGTAGTTGCCGATGATTCCGAGGGCGATGAGCGAGACCAGTAGGACAGTGCAGAAGACACAAAACCCCATGCTAGCGCTGAGTTTCGCTTCAACACGCTCGTGCAATCTGAGCTTTTCCCGCGGCTTTCTATCGGCATCTGCCGCTGCGTCCTTGTCGTCGCTCATCTGAGCATTCAACCAGGTGCTCGATCAAGAACACCGAATCATCTCGGTCCAGTCGTTCAAATGAATGAACGGTTGCCGCGTGCACTCATCGGCGGACAAATCTGCCCCCTGACCGCGGTTCTGACGACCAGCGCACGACGGCTGCCGATCTCCTAGCGTCGCAGTGCAGGTGGCGTGTCCCCGGCGAACGGGGCCATCATGTTTTAGAGTCTTGTTGCACATGAGCTGGGCGGATAGGACTATGGAGAACATGGCTGGACGGAAGCGGAACTCCGCGGAAGA
>NZ_MKKX01000010.1 GCF_002091985.1 Rhodococcus sp. 1163 | reverse complement strand
TGTTCATCGTCGAAACGAGCATGTCGACAGCGCGGCGCTTGGCAGCTGGGCTCAAAATTTTCCAGTAATAATAGGATCAACCCGCTGACGAGGCGGCCTGACCCCGAATTTTCCTGGCCCACCCGGTGCCTTCCGCGGGACCCGTCGACCACCTCGCCCGCAGGCCACCACAACACCGTGGAGCACGCGAAGTCCGTGACCTCATAGGAGCCTGCCGCCCCACCTCGGCCCGTCACTGGCCCGTCCGAACCTCGCGCACACCACCCGAGGAAAGGCCGGACCACGTGACACCGAAACGCACACCACCACGCATCTACTGCGGCGTCGACACCCACGCCGACACCCATCACGCCGCCATCATCACCGACACCGGAATCCTCATCGAAAGTCGCCAATTCGACACCACCACAGATGGATACCGCGAGCTACACACATGGATCCTCGGCCACGGAGCGCCCATCGCCGTCGGCATCGAAGGCACTGCCTCCTACGGCGCCGGCCTCACCCGGCATCTCTGCTCCCGCGCCGTCGCGGTCGTGGAAGTTCCGCGCCCGAACCGCAAACTCCGCCGCAACGTCGGCAAAAGCGACCCGATCGACGCAGAAGCAGCAGCCCGCGCCGTCCTCGCCCGCAACCAACTCTCCGAACCCAAACACTGCGACGGACCCATCGAGGCAATCCGAGCACTGCGCGTCGCGAGATCGAGCGCAGTCAAAGCCGCCACCGCATCGATGAACGCCGTCCGATCGATGATCGTCACCGCCCCAGAAACACTGCGCACCCACCTGCGCGGACGCACCACCACAGCACTGCTCGATGCGTGCATCGCACTCGAACCCGACCTCACCGCTCTCACCGCTCTCACCGACCCGACCAACGCCACCATCGTCGCACTCCGCTCGCTCGCCGGACGGTGCCGCGAATTACGCAGAGAAGCAAAAGAACTCAAGAAATACCTCACAGCACTCGTCAAGCGGAGCGCACCACGAACTTCGGAAATCCTGGGACTAGGACCCGACACCGCAGCCGCGCTACTCGTCACCGTCGGCGACAACCCCGACCGGCTACGATCGGAATCCTCGTTCGCTCACCTGTGCGGAGTAGCGCCGATCCCCGCGTCGTCGGGCAAGACCACACGGCACCGGCTACATCGCGGCGGCGACCGACGCGCCAACCAAGCCCTACACACCGCCGTCGTCGTCCGCCTCAAATACAGCGACGAGGCACGCGCCTACGCCAATCGCCGCACAGCAGAGGGGAAATCGATGCCCGAGATCCTCCGATGCCAGAAACGCTACCTCGCGCGTGAGGTGTTCAGCGCACTGCGCGCAGATTACGGTGCGCTGACTGCTTGACATCTATAGGAGCGTCCCGCGCCACCTCCCGAAGAGCGTCCTTCTCCA
>NZ_MKKX01000009.1 GCF_002091985.1 Rhodococcus sp. 1163 | reverse complement strand
GGAGCGGTTTGTTCGGGTGTTGGAGGCGGTGGTGGCGGATTCGTCTGTGGTGGTGGGTGATATTGGTGTGTTGGGTGTTGCGGAGCGTGATGTTGTGGTGTCGGGGTGGAATGGGACTTCTCGTGTGTTGGAGGGCGTTTCGGGTTCGGGTTCGACGTTGGCGTCGTTGTTTGTTGATCGGGTGGTGGAGGTTCCGGGTGCGGTGGCGGTGGTGTTCGGGGGTGAGCGGTTGTTGTATGGGGAGTTTGGGGAGCGGGTGTTTCGTTTGGCTCGGTGGTTGATCGGTGAGGGTGTGGGTCCTGAGGTTTTGGTGGGGTTGGGTATGCGGCGTGGGGTGGATTTGTTGGTGGGGATGTATGCGGTGGTGGTGGCTGGTGGTGCGTATGTGCCTTTGGATCCGGATCAGCCGGCGGAGCGTAATGGGTTCATCGTGGAGGTGGCGTCTCCGGTGTTGGTGTTGGTTTCTGGTGGTGGGGATGTGGGTGTGTTTGCTGGTGGTGGTGTGTCGGTGGTGGATGTGGGTTCGTTGGATGTGTCTGGTTTTTCGGGTGGGGTTGTGGGGGATGGTGAGCGGTTGTCGGTGTTGCGTGGGTCGAATGCGGCGTATGTGATTTTCACGTCGGGGTCGACGGGTCGGCCGAAGGGTGTGGCGGTTTCGCATGAGGCGATCGTCAACCAGATCTCTTGGCTTACCGAGCGGTTCGGGTTGGGTGCGGGGGATGTGGTGTTGCAGAAGACGCCGGTGACGTTCGATGTGTCGTTGTGGGAGTTGTTCGGTACTTTGCTTTCCGGTGGGCGTTTGGTGTTGGCGGCACCGGATGGTCATCGTGATTCTCGGTATTTGGCGCAGGTGATTGCTGATGAGGCGGTCACCATGACCTCGTTCGTCCCGTCGATGTTGTCGGTGTTCGTGGCGGAGACGGCTGGGTTCGAGTCCGATTCGTTCGGTTCGTTGCGGGTGGTTCTCGCGGCCGGTGAGGCGTTGCCGATGTCTGTGGTGCGGTCTTTCGAGCGTGCTTTGCCGGGTGTGGCTTTGCACAACTTGTATGGTCCGACGGAGTTCACGGTGCATGCGACCGAGGGTGTGGTGGATTCTGCTCTCGGGACGGTGACCATCGGTAGGCCGGTGTGGAATACGCGTGCGTTGGTTCTCGACGAGCGTTTGCATCCGGTGCCGGTGGGAGTAGCGGGCGAACTCTATCTCTCTGGTCCTCAGGTGGCTCGGGGATATGTGGCCCGGCCGGATTTGACTAGTGGTGCTTTTGTTGCTGATCCGTTCGCCGACCCCGAAGCGCAGGGTTCGCGTCTGTATCGGACCGGGGACTTGGTGCGGTGGACGAGCGGCGGTGAGATCGAGTATGTGGGGCGCACCGATTTTCAGGTGAAGTTGCGTGGTTTGCGTATCGAGTTGGGCGAGATCGAGGCTGTACTGACCGAGGTGCCGTCGGTGGCGGGTGCTGTTGTGCTGGTGCGCAACGAGCAGCTTGTTGGTTATCTTGTCGGTGAGTCCTCGGCGGGTATCGATCTGGACGAGGTGACTGCAGCAGCTGCTGTGCATTTGCCGTCCTATATGGTCCCGTCGAACTACGTTGTGCTCGAAGAGTTTCCATTGGGATCGAGTGGGAAGCTCGATCGTACGGCTTTGCCGGATCCGGTCGTGGCGGTCAAGGAGTTTCGGGTGCCCACCACGCCGGTGGAAGAGATCGTGGCGGAGACTTTCGCGGGGGTGCTCGGTCTCGAGCGTGTGGGTCTCGATGATGACTTTTTCGAGCTCGGTGGTAACTCGCTGATTGCGACTCAGTTGGTCTCTCGTTTGGGTGCGGTGCTCGACACCCGACTTCCGGTGCGGATTCTGTTCGATGCGCCGAAGGTTGGTGCTCTGGCTTCGTTGGTGGAGTCTCAGGTGGGTGCGGGTGCACGGGTTGCGTTGGTGGCGCAGGTGCGGCCGGATGTTGTTCCGTTGTCGTTGGCGCAGCAGCGGATGTGGTTCCTCAACCGATTCGATACCGCGTCTGCGGTGAACAATATTCCGGTGGCGATCAGGCTGACCGGTGAGCTCGACGTCGCTGCGCTCGGACGCGCAGTCGACGACGTGCTCACCCGCCATGAGTCACTCCGCACCGTTTACCCGGACATCGACGGTGCAGGCACCCAGGAGATTTTGCCGACCGCCATCGTCAGTCCCGACATGACTCCACAACGAGTCTCAGCGGCCGATCTCGCAGATCGACTGCGCGAGTTCGTCTCTGTTGGTTTCGATGTGACGGCGGAGGTGCCGTTTCGGGCTCGTTTGTTCGAGGTTGTGGGTTCGGGTGGTGTGGGTTCGGAGTTCGTTGTGGTGTTTGTGGTGCATCATATTGCGGCTGATGGTTTTTCGATGGGGCCGTTGACGCGGGATGTGATGGGTGCGTATGTGGCGCGGGCTTCGGGTGAGGGGCCGGGGTGGGCTCCTTTGTCGGTGCAGTATGCCGATTATGCGTTGTGGCAGCGTGCGGTGTTGGGGTCGGAGTCGGAGCCGGATTCGTTGTTGTCGCAGCAGGTGTCGTTTTGGCGGTCGGCGTTGGAGGGTTTGCCGGATCAGTTGGATTTGCCTTCTGATCGGGTTCGTCCTGTTGTGGCGTCCAATCGTGGTGCGAATGTTGTGTTTTCGGTGGATGCGGGTGTGCATCGTGGGTTGAGTGTGGTGGCGCGGGAGTTGAATGCGTCGTTGTTCATGGTGGTGCATTCGGCGTTGGCGGTGTTGTTGTCGCGGTTGTCGGGGTCTGATGATGTGGCGGTGGGTACGCCGGTGGCGGGGCGTGGTGAGGCTGCTCTCGATGATGTGATCGGGATGTTTGTCAATACGTTGGTGTTGCGGACGGTGTTCGGTTCGGATTGGTCGTTTGCTGATGTGGTTCGGGATGTGCGTGAGCGGGATTTGGGGGCGTTCGGGCATGCGGATGTGCCGTTCGAGCGTTTGGTGGAGGTGCTCAATCCGGCTCGGTCGCAGGGGCGTCATCCGTTGTTTCAGGTGATGTTGTCGTTCCAGAATTTGGAGCGGTCTTCGCTGGAGTTGCCGGGGTTGTCGGTGTCGGCGGTTGATTTCGATGTTGCGGTTGCGAAGTTCGATGTGCAGGTGACGGTGACGGAGTCGTTCGATGTCGATGGTGGTGCTGCGGGGTTGTCGGCGACGTTGACGTATGCGACGGATTTGTTCGATGAGTCGACGATGGTGTTGTTTGCGGAGCGGTTTGTTCGGGTGTTGGAGGCGGTGGTGGCGGATTCGTCTGTGGTGGTGGGTGATAT
>NZ_MKKX01000008.1 GCF_002091985.1 Rhodococcus sp. 1163 | reverse complement strand
GCCTCATGCGAAACCGCCACACCCTTCGGCCGACCCGTCGACCCCGACGTGAAAATCACATACGCCGCATTCGACCCACGCAACACCGACAACCGCTCACCATCCCCCACAACCCCACCCGAAAAACCAGACACATCCAACGAACCCACATCCACCACCGACACACCACCACCAGCAAACACACCCACATCCCCACCACCAGAAACCAACACCAACACCGGAGACGCCACCTCCACGATGAACCCATTACGCTCCGCCGGCTGATCCGGATCCAAAGGCACATACGCACCACCAGCCACCACCACCGCATACATCCCCACCAACAAATCCACCCCACGCCGCATACCCAACCCCACCAAAACCTCAGGACCCACACCCTCACCGATCAACCACCGAGCCAAACGAAACACCCGCTCCCCAAACTCCCCATACAACAACCGCTCACCCCCGAACACCACCGCCACCGCACCCGGAACCTCCACCACCCGATCAACAAACAACGACGCCAACGTCGAACCCGAACCCGAAACGCCCTCCAACACACGAGAAGTCCCATTCCACCCCGACACCACAACATCACGCTCCGCAACACCCAACACACCAATATCACCCACCACCACAGACGAATCCGCCACCACCGCCTCCAACACCCGAACAAACCGCTCCGCAAACAACACCATCGTCGACTCATCGAACAAATCCGTCGCATACGTCAACGTCGCCGACAACCCCGCAGCACCACCATCGACATCGAACGACTCCGTCACCGTCACCTGCACATCGAACTTCGCAACCGCAACATCGAAATCAACCGCCGACACCGACAACCCCGGCAACTCCAGCGAAGACCGCTCCAAATTCTGGAACGACAACATCACCTGAAACAACGGATGACGCCCCTGCGACCGAGCCGGATTGAGCACCTCCACCAAACGCTCGAACGGCACATCCGCATGCCCGAACGCCCCCAAATCCCGCTCACGCACATCCCGAACCACATCAGCAAACGACCAATCCGAACCGAACACCGTCCGCAACACCAACGTATTGACAAACATCCCGATCACATCATCGAGAGCAGCCTCACCACGCCCCGCCACCGGCGTACCCACCGCCACATCATCAGACCCCGACAACCGCGACAACAACACCGCCAACGCCGAATGCACCACCATGAACAACGACGCATTCAACTCCCGCGCCACCACACTCAACCCACGATGCACACCCGCATCCACCGAAAACACAACATTCGCACCACGATTGGACGCCACAACAGGACGAACCCGATCAGAAGGCAAATCCAACTGATCCGGCAAACCCTCCAACGCCGACCGCCAAAACGACACCTGCTGCGACAACAACGAATCCGGCTCCGACTCCGACCCCAACACCGCACGCTGCCACAACGCATAATCGGCATACTGCACCGACAAAGGAGCCCACCCCGGCCCCTCACCCGAAGCCCGCGCCACATACGCACCCATCACATCCCGCGTCAACGGCCCCATCGAAAAACCATCAGCCGCAATATGATGCACCACAAACACCACAACGAACTCCGAACCCACACCACCCGAACCCACAACCTCGAACAAACGAGCCCGAAACGGCACCTCCGCCGTCACATCGAAACCAACAGAGACGAACTCG
>NZ_MKKX01000007.1 GCF_002091985.1 Rhodococcus sp. 1163 | reverse complement strand
GACGGCACTGCTTCGATGGCGCACCGACGCTATCTGATCGTATGAATGGACCATTGAAGCAATCAGGGGGGTGGCGCAGCAACACTCACCCTCACACCTCCTTACGAGCCCCGATCCGACTCGGCCGGCTGCTTCGGGCTGGCGAGGACGGTGTGAACTGATCGTCCGCGCAATGTGACGCTGTCGCCGAGGTCCCAGAGCGACGCTTCTGCCTGCGTGGCGTTGTCGACCGTTGCCTTCGATGCGAGGATGGCACCAGGAGCGTTCTTGGCGAGTTCGGACAATCTGGCAGCTTCGTTGACCGGGTCACCGATGACGGTGTATTCGAAGCGCGACTTCGCTCCCACGTTGCCGGCCACGGCTCGGCCGGATGCAACGCCCACTGCTGCACTGCATTCGGGGACTTCGTCGAGCAATCGGGTACTGATTTTTCGGGCCGCCGCTAGTGCGGAACCGCAATGGTCTGACATTTCGCCGGGCGCACCGAAGATCGCGAGGGCGGCGTCGCCCTCGAATTTGTTGATGAAGCCACCGTGGTCGTCGACCTCGTCGACGACGACCGCGAAGAAGCGGTTGAGAAGGTCGACGACCTCTTTCGGGGGACTGGATGCGGCAAGCTCCGTCGAACCGACCAGGTCGATGAAGAACACCGCGATGTCGCGTTCTTCGCCGCCCAGTTCCGAGGTCTTGCTGAGAGCAGCCTCTGCGACTTCCTGTCCGACGTGGCGGCCGAAGAGGTCGCGGATCTTCTCACGCTCGCGGATTCCGTCTGCCATTCTGTTGAAGCCGCTTTGTAGCTCACCCAATTCGGTTCCGTCGTATACAGCCAGATGGACGTCGAGGTTTCCGCGTTCGACTTCTGCCATCCCGGATCTGACGTTGCTGATGGGTGCGGTCGTGGCAAATCCTCCGAGAAGTGTCAGAAAGAACCCGAAGATGAGCGTGATTCCGCCCAGCGCCAGAATCGCGACTGCCAATTGACCCGATGCGGTGTAGTACGGCCGGATGAAACTGAAGATCGCGATGATCATCAGACCCGCTACTGGCACTCCGGTTCCGAGGATCCAGGAGAGGATCGATCGGCCCATCACTCCGGCGATCCGAATCCGCCGTGGATCGCCTGCCTCGAGTGCGCGGGCGGCAGCGGGGCGCAACGCGAATTCGCTCAACAGATAGCTGAAAGCGCAGACAACTGTTCCGCCTGCACCGATAGTGAATGCCACCTTGGGAATCGATTGAGGATCGATGATGCCGTCGATTGTGGTGATCAGAATCAGGCCGACGGTCCACAGAAGGATCTGCACTCGGGTCAACTGCCAAGGCATCGACAACGTGTTGACCTGTTCTCGGCGTGTCGGCGGACGGTCCTCGACTGCCCACCGGAGTGCTCGGAGTGCTCTCGTCGTCCCCCATAGCACCCCGACGACGAAGGACAGTAAGACGTATACCGGAACGACTATGAAGTTGACCCACCAATATTTCTCGACGAGAACATCCGGCCCGGGAACGACGACACTGACCAAAGTGACGACGATGACGGCGCCGATCAGATTTGCCCCGAGCAGGAACGTAGTCAGCAGCAGTTGCACACGTATACGACGGCGACGGGGTGATTCGGATATGTCGCCGAGTAGGCGGGATCCGAGAGGCGCGACGGATCGTCTCGGTTGCGGCATGGTGGTCATAGACTAGCGGGCGCTCTGGCTTAGGGTGGGCGAGTGCGTCTCGTAATTGCTCGTTGCCAAGTGGACTATGTCGGCCGCCTCACTGCCCATCTTCCCCCTGCACGTCGGCTTCTTCTGGTGAAGTCCGACGGCTCGGTGAGTGTGCATGCGGACGATCGCGCGTACAAGCCGTTGAACTGGATGAGCCCGCCGTGTTGGATGGCCGAGACGACCGAGTGCGAGACGATCAAGTGGGTCGTGACGAACAAGGCCGGCGAGGAACTTCGAATCACGATCGACGATGTCGAGCTCGACTCGAGTCATGAGCTTGGTATCGATCCCGGCTTGGTGAAGGACGGGGTCGAGTCCCACCTTCAGGAGTTGCTCGCCGAGCATGTCGAGACACTCGGTACCGGTTACACGCTTGTGCGTCGCGAATACATGACGGCCATTGGGCCGGTGGATCTTCTTTGCCGCAATGCCGACGGAGGAACGGTGGCCGTGGAGATCAAGCGGCGTGGCGAAATCGACGGGGTCGAGCAGTTGACACGCTATCTCGAACTGCTGAATCGGGATCCGGTGCTATCGCCGGTCAGTGGAGTGTTCGCGGCACAAGTGATCAAGCCACAAGCCAAAACACTGGCCGTCGACCGCGGAATCCGATGCGTGACGCTCGACTACGACGTGCTGCGAGGGACCGAAAGCACCGAGTTCCGCCTGTTCTGATTCGTGTGCCGTCGCAGTCGCTCGAACGTTTCTCTTACACTCGTACTGTGCCTCGACGGAACCACGACCGCAAAGCGGTCCGCAAGAAAGCAGCAGGATCTCCGGATTCGCTTCTCGGCGGCGCCCGGGTAGAGGGCGGACCGGCGGGATGGTCCGATGAGGAATTCACTTTTCGGACGGTGCCCGGAAACAGAGCCACGAAGACGTATCGCTGTCCAGGCTGTGATCACGAGGTGCGGCCGGGTGTCGCGCACGTGGTCGCGTGGCCGTCGGACGACCTGGGAGGCCCGGAGGACCGACGGCATTGGCACACAGGGTGTTGGTCTGGCCGCGGCACGAGGGGCCTGACCAGGCGCTGGTCGTAGCCAGCGCCCGGCGACTCAGGATGACGTGGAGGCCTTTTCCTTCCCGAGATCGACCGCGTCGTCCTTGGCCTTCGTGGAAGCGGTGGGCTCGGCTGCGTCGAGCAGTTCGCTCTCGCGGTTGACCGACGCCAGCATTGCGGGCACGGAGTCGAGTTGGCCACGAATACCGAGCAGCTGAGCGAGCACTCGGCTGCGCAGTACTCGTAGTTCCTCGGCCAGTTCCTTCGAGTGCGCGATCCGTCGTTCGGCCTGTTCGGTCGCGGCCTGCAGTCGGCGGGTCGATTCTTTCGTGGCCTCTTCGATGCGGTGTGCAGCGTCGGCCTTGCTCGATGCTTCCAGGTCTTCGAGAGCCGCGAGGATCTTGGTGCGGCGGTCGGCCATCGTGATCTCGAAATCCTCTTGAACCTTGGCGCGCTTGGCCTCGGACTCGGCGGCGAGCTGATCGCGCTCGGACTGCGCTGCCTCCACCACGCGTGCTGCCTCGGTACGCGCCTGAGCCATCGTCTGCTCGTGCTCGGTTTCCAGCGCAGAACGACGCTCCTCCAACTCCGCGACGAGTGATTCGTGACGGCCGCGCAGACGCGCGCTTTCTTGCTCGGCGACCGAGACCATCTCCTCGGACTCGGCGTGCGCCTTGGCCCGAACTTCGGAGGCCTCGTCGGATGCGAGTCTGAGCATCCGCGAGATCCGGTCACTCATTCCCTCTGCAGTGGTAGGAGGCACCGACAGTCGGTCGATGTCCTTGCGCAGTTCGTCGATCTCGTCACGAGCATCATCGAGTTGTTTGGCCAGGTCGCGGGCTTGGGCTGCAGCGGCATCGCGATCCGCGGTAGTCAGCCGAAGCTCGGCGTCGAACCGTTCGAAGTAGTTGGTGACTTCGTCGCGATCGAATCCTTTTCGTACGAGAGAGAAAGGAAGTTGCACCCCGGTGCGATCTTGCTCGTTTGCCATGGCGGTCAACTTACCTTTGCCAGGTTTTCAGGGCCATACGGTGGGTCAATGAACTGATATCTCGGATGGTTCCACCAATTCGATGAGTACGCCACCGGCATCTTTGGGGTGAATGAAATTGATCCGTGAATCTGCGGTGCCGCGACGAGGTGCGTCGTAGAGCAGCCGAACTCCACGACTGCGTAGTTCGTCAGAGATTTCCTCGATGCTGCTGACCCGGTATGCCAGTTGCTGCAGGCCGGGTCCGCTACGGCCGATGAACTTGGCGATGGTCGACTCCTCGTTCAGCGGTGCGAGCAACTGAAGTGCGGCCGACGCCGAAGTGGCACCGGGAAAGGACAGCATGGCTTCGCGGACGCCCTGCTCCTCGTTGACTTCTTCGTGTGTTGCCACCATTCCGAGATGTTCGGTGTACCAGGCAATGGCGACGTCGAGGTCCGGCACAGCGACGCCGACGTGGTCGATAGCCGTCACCAGGTCGGATCGGAGTGGGGCACCCGTGGGAGACTGCGTGGTGGAGGTCATGCAGTCGACGTTAGCGTCAGCTGGATCGAATCGCTCACTGGGGCTGTTGTAGAGATCGACGACTCACTTTTCGTGCAATTGGTTGGAGGAACATTGTGACCACTTCTGTCATCATCGCCGGGGCTCGCACACCGGTAGGCAAGCTGTCCGGGGCGTTGAAGGATATGTCCGGTTCGGACCTCGGCGGTATCGCGATCAAGGGTGCGCTCGAGAAGGCCGGTGTCGCCCCGGAACTCGTCGAGTACGTCATCATGGGCCAGGTTCTCACCGCAGGTGCAGGTCAGATCCCTGCTCGCCAGGCCGCTGCTGCCGCCGGTATTCCGATGGACGTGCCTGCACTGACCATCAACAAGGTGTGCCTTTCCGGGGTCGACGCGATCGCCCTCGCTGATCAGCTGATCCGGGCAGGCGAGTTCGAGGTCGTCGTTGCCGGCGGTCAGGAGTCGATGACCCAGGCGCCGCACATGCTCGAAAAGTCTCGCGCGGGCTACAAGTACGGCGACGTGACGATGCGCGATCATCTGGCCTACGACGGCCTGTACGACGTCTTCACCGATCAGGCGATGGGTGGACTCACCGAATCACGCAACGAAGGCCCCACTGCCAGCACTCGTGAGGAACAGGACGCGTTCGCGGCCACGTCTCATCAGCGCGCGGCTGCGGCATGGAAGAACGGGATCTTCGACGACGAGGTCGTTCCGGTCAGCATCCCGCAGCGCAAGGGCGACCCGATCGTGGTGTCCCAGGACGAAGGCATCCGCGCCGATACGACCACCGATACCCTCGCCAAGCTTCGGCCAGCGTTCAGCAAGACCGGCACGATCACCGCGGGCAATGCGTCGACCATCAACGACGGTGCTGCAGCTGTGATCGTCATGAGCCGCGACAAGGCAGAGAGTCTCGGGCTGACGTGGATTGCCGAGATCGGTGCGCACGGTGTCGTCGCAGGCCCGGATTCCTCGCTGCAGAGCCAGCCCGCTCGGGCTATCGCCAAGGCGTGCGCCAAGGAAGGGATCGATCCTAAGGATCTCGATCTGATCGAGATCAACGAGGCTTTCGCTGCAGTAGGTATCGCCTCCACCCGTGAACTCGGCATCGACGAGGCCAAGGTCAACGTCAACGGTGGGGCAATCGCTATCGGTCACCCCCTGGGAATGTCCGGTGCACGTATCGCGCTGCATCTCGCCCTCGAGCTCGGACGACGTGGCGGAGGAATCGGCGCGGCAGCATTGTGCGGTGGCGGCGGACAGGGCGATGCGCTGATCGTTCGAGTACCGAAGTCCTGACGTTCGGTCTGGTCTCATTTCGCGCTCGCTGCTTCTGCTCGGGCGTCGAAGTGAGACCAGACCCACTACGCTCTGTCGTAGTCGATCGGGCACAATGGGGCGCATGCTGACCTTCTTCGATCTGAGCACCACGGCCAAGCGATTCCGATTTTTCGCAGTACTCGAGGCGTTTACCTGGCTGGGACTCTTGGTTGGAATGGCCTTCAAATGGCTGCCTGCAGACGGCAACGAGATCGGTGTCAAAATTTTCGGACCGATACACGGCGCGGTGTTCGTGATCTACGTCCTGATCTCGATCCTGACAGCAGTCAAACTCCGCTGGGATATCAAGACCAGCGTGCTCGCCCTTCTTGCCAGCATTCCGCCGTTCGGTACCGTCGTCTTCGAGATCTGGGCCACGCGAACAGGCCGTCTCGCCGAGCTGAGTTCCTCCGAACCTGCTCTCGCCAGGGGCGCAGGCACGCCCTCGTAGTTCTCGCGAGTACCAGCAGTAGTGAGTCTTCACCGTTAGTGACAAACTGTAGGGCGTGACTCGTCCCGGTTCTCACTCTTCAGCCCGTCCGCCAACTGCCGTCCCGGCATCCATCGCAGGGGCCGTCGACCTCTCCGCTCTGAAGGATCGTCCGGCGCCGCCGCCTGCCGCTGGAAGCGACGACTCTTCAGCAGGATTGGCTCCCATCGTCGATGTGACGACTGCCAACTTCGAGGCGGAGGTCCTGCAGCGGTCCTCGCAGGTCCCGGTGATCGTAGATCTCGGATCGGCTCGGTCGCCACAATCTGCTGCGCTGACTCGGCAACTGGGCCAGCTGGCGCTCGAGGCGGGCGGTGCTTGGGTGCATGCGCGGGTGGATGTCGACAGCAACCCTCAGATTGCGCAAGCCTTCGGCGTCAAGGCCATTCCGACGGTCATCGCGGTAGCAGCTGGACAGCCCCTTGCTGATTTCGAGGGCTCGCAGCCCGATGAACAGCTGCGCAAATGGCTCGAGGCTGTCGAGCAGGCGACGGCGGGCAAACTCACCGGCCCGCCCAACGCGCGCGGCGACGCGGGCGAGGATGAACCCGAGCCGGAGGATCCGCGTTTCGTCGCTGCCGAGGAGGCAATAGACGAGGGGGACTTCGTCGCTGCCGAAGCTGCATATCAGGCGATCATCGACGCCGAGCCGTCGAACACGGAGGCGCTTGCTGCGCTTCGGCAGGTGCGCTTTCTCGCACGAGTCCAACACGTCGATGTCGACGCCGTGGAACGCGCAGATTCGGCGCCGTCCGACGTGACGGCTCAGATCGAAGCTGCTGACGTCGAGCTGTCTCAGCAGAAACCCGAAGCTGCGTTCGCACGGCTCATCGCCGGCATCAAGAAGACCGCAGGTGACGAGCGCACGCAACTGCGGACGCGCTTACTCGAACTCTTCGAGTTGTTCGATGCTGCGGACCCGATCGTGGTGGCTGCCCGTCGAAAGCTGGCTTCTGCGCTGTATTGATTTTCGGCTATGTGCTGGTCAGCGGTAGCGGGTGTTGCACTGCTCGCGTCCGCCCAGCACACCCGACCGGAATGCGTCGACGCGAGAGAATCCGCTGGGAAGGGTCACTCCGTCGATATCGCTGGCAGTCAATCCGTCGCTCAGTAGGCCCGACACGGCCTCGTCGAGGTCGCCAGGGGAGAGCCACACTTCCAACTCCGAAGTGCTGGTTCGGTTCTCGGCGCTCAAGCCTGCGGTGATGACACCGGCCAGGCAGGCCGATCGCAACGCAGTCTGTGGGTTGTCGAGCGGTTGGCCTGCCTCGTTCTGGACGGCAAGCGTGTATCGCGAAGCGAACAGCACATACGCGCTGTAGTCGCCGGATACGTTGAGGGGAATGACGTCTCCGCGCCGTGGACGTTCGGCGGTGCCGAGCTCGGCGAGGGCGTCGACGTCCACGCCGATGGTGTTGGTCGAGGCGCAGTACGACACCGGCTCGGTCGAGGTGCCGTCCGGACAATCGGTGTCCGACCCGGCATAGGTGACGGTGGGTGGGTTCTGCAGTGTCAGCAGGCTTTCGAACGACCTGACGAATGCCTCCAGCGTCTCCACGGTGACCGGAAGCTCGCCGTCGTCGGCGGCGTTGCTGAACTGCTGGGGGAGATCCGCTCGGCGCGATTCGATCTCGGCTTCGTCGATCTCGGTACAGGCCGCCGCTCCGTCGGTGAATCCGATCTGTACTGCGGTGACACGTTCGAAGGCGGTGCCGTGGACCGAATCCGGATCGTTGGGATCGACGTCGCGGACTGCGACGGTTGCGGCGAGTACGCCGTTGAGGCCGTCGGAGGTGTTGATGGTGAAATGTGTCGAATCCCCTTCGGCGACATGCCGAACGAAGGCACCGGCGAAGCAGTCGGCCTGCTGCTCGGCAACGATCGTCGGGGTTTCCTCGCCGATCAGACCGGACTGATACTGCACGGCATGGCCGTATTCGTGTGCGATGACCATGACGACCGACATCGGACCGAAGGCGTCGATCAATGCGGGCAGCAGAATCGTTCGATCCCAGCCGATGGTGTCGTCGCGAGAGCAGTACGCAGCGTTGGGAATTCCGCCGGTCCTGTCCCCGCAGAACCTGATGCCTTCGTCCTCGTCTTCGCCTGCGTCCCAGGAGATGAGTGCCGACACAGGGGCGAAGGTGCCCTTGAACAGTTCCGGGTAGGTCTGTGCCCAATACCGCTGGATGTCGTCTATGGCGTCAGTGGCGAGAATGTCGGAATCCGTGCCCTCGGCATTGCGCACCTCGAGCGTCGAGTGCGGTGCTCCCGGACGCGGCCCGCTCGGCCCATCCGTGACCGGTAACCCAGCCACGGTGAAAGGGTTGTCGTAGATCGACACTGCCCGGCCTTCGACCGAGGAACCACATCCACTCACTACCATCATGGTGATCACGGCGGTCATCCACAGTGTGTGTCGGGTACGACCGCCACTCATTCAACGCTCCAGTTTTATCCAAATCGCGCCGTGGGCGGGAAGCGCCACCTGTGCGGAAGACGGTCGACCGTGCCACGAGTGCGATGTTGCGGTTACTTCTCCGAGATTGCCGACCCCCGAACCGCCGTAGGATTCTGCGTCCGTATTGAGGATCTCGATCCAGCGACCAGGCTCCGGTAGTCCGACACGATAGTCGCCATGTACGACTCCCGAGAAGTTGAAGATACACGCGACAACAGATCCGTCCGCGCCGTAGCGCAAGAAGCTGAGCACGTTGTTCTCGGTGTCGTTGGCATCGATCCACGAATACCCGCTGGGGGACGTGTCCAGAGTCCAGAGAGCAGAGTTCGCCCGGTAGACGGAGTTGAGGTCACTGACCAAGTTCAGTACCCCGCGGTGCAGACCGTCGTCGTTATGGTCGTCGAGTTGGTACCAGTCGAGCCCGCGCTCCTCGGACCACTCACGGGTCTGACCGAACTCCTGACCCATGAAGAGCAACTGCTTGCCGGGGTGTGCCCACATGTACGCAAGCAGACCGCGCATCCCAGCAGCTTTGGTGAAGTTGTCCCCGGGCATGCGTGACCACAACGTGCCTTTGCCGTGGACGACTTCGTCGTGACTGATCGGCAAGAGGTAATTCTCACTCCACGCGTACACCAACGAGAACGTGATCTCGTGATGGTGAAAGCTGCGGTGAATCGGATCGCGCCCGAGGAAGTCGAGCGTGTCGTGCATCCAGCCCATGTTCCACTTCATGTTGAAGCCGAGGCCACCGACACTGGTCGGACGGGTGACGCCGGGCCACGCAGTGGACTCTTCGGCGACGGTGACGACGCCCCGGTGCTTCTTGTGCACTGTCGCGTTCATTTCCTGCAGAAACGACACCGCTTCGAGGTTCTCGCGGCCGCCGTAGATGTTCGGCGTCCAACCACCCTCGGGACGGGAGTAGTCGAGGTAGATCATGGATGCGACGGCGTCGACGCGTAATCCGTCGATGTGGAACTCGTCGAGCCAGTACAGCGCGTTGGCGACCAGGAAGTTCCGTACCTCGCGACGACCGAAGTCGAAGACCAGCGTGCCCCAGTCGAGTTGCTCGCCGCGTTGAGGATCCCCGTGCTCGTAGAGCGGGCCGCCGTCGAAACGGGCCAATGCCCACTCGTCCTTCGGGAAGTGAGCGGGCACCCAATCGACGAGGACGCCGATCCCTGCCTCGTGCAGGTGATCGACGAAGAAGCGGAAATCGTCGGGGCTGCCGAACCGTGAGGTCGGGGCGTAGTAGGACGTCACCTGGTAGCCCCACGACCCACCGAACGGGTGCTCGGCGACCGGCAACAATTCGACGTGGGTGAATCCGGTTTCGAGCATGTACTCGGCCAGTTGCACAGCCAATTGGCGGTAGTCCAGGCCGGGGCGCCAGGAGGCCAAGTGCACTTCGTAGACGCTCATCGGTGCCTGAGTCGGCTCGATCTCCGCGCGTGCTGCAAGCCAGTCGTCGTCGGACCACTCGAACGTGGAGCCGGCGACGATCGATCCGGTGGCAGGTGGAATCTCGGTAGCGAATGCCATCGGATCCGCCTTGTCACGCACAACGCCATCGGACCCGTGAACGCGATACTTGTAGATGGTTCCAGGTCCGACATCGGGAACGAACAGCTCCCAGACACCGGTGGATCCGAGCGCACGCATAGGCCAACTCTGACCCGACCACCCGTCGAAACTTCCGACTACGGTCACGCCCGCGGCAGCCGGCGCCCACACTGCGAACGAGGTGCCGCTGACGTCGCCGTCCGGGGTGGTGTAGTTCTGCTCGTGGGCACCGAGGATGTCCCACAGCCGCTCGTGCCTACCCTCGCCGAACAGGTGCAGGTCCAGTTCTCCCAGCGTGGGGAGGAACCGGTAACCGTCGGCGGACTCGGCGGTGTATCCGCCGGGCCAGGTGACGACTAGTCGGTAGTCCATCGAATCGGTGAACGGTACGACGACGCTGAACACGCCGTGCGCAACATGAGTCAACGGATGGTCGACGCCGCCGATGCGCGCGACAACCGACTCCGCGTTCGGCTTGAGGGCGCGAATGGCCGTTCCGCCGGGCACTGGGTGTGCGCCGAGCACCGAGTGCGGATCGTAATGTCTGCCTTGGGCGAGCAAATCGAGATCATTGCTGCTCGGTGAGGCAATATCGGTTGTCGTCGGGTTGTCGGTCACGATTTTCCCACTCACTTCCGGTTGCCGCGGTATGCCAGTTCGAGCCGTGCCGGATACGGAATCGGCGGTAGCGCCAAGATGTGCGCCACTGACTTCCACGGTTCCAATCTGACGAAATTGGTCTGTCCCCAATTGAATTGCTGGCCACTGACTTCGTCGGTGACGGTGAGGCTGTCATGCCAGTCGTGTCCGAGCTCAGGCATGTCCAACCAGATGGTGCCTTCTTCCGGTCCGAACGGATCGAGGTTGATCACCACGAGAACCGAGTCGCCGGTGACCGGATCGAACTTCGAGTAGGCGATCAGCGCGTCGTTGTCGACATGGTGAAAATGGATGTTGCGCAGCTGTTGTAGAGCCGGGTGCGCCCGCCGGATCGAATTCAGCGTCGCCAACCACGGCTCCAATGATTCGCCTCGGGCCAGTGCGCCTTCGAAGTCTCGGGGACGGAGTTGGTACTTCTCCGAATCGAGATACTCCTCGCTGCCCGGACGTACGGCTTGGTGCTCGAACAATTCGTAACCCGAGTACACCCCCCATGTGGGCGACAGGGTTGCCGCCAGCGCAGCACGAAGCGCGAACATTCCGGGCCCACCGGTCTGGAGGCTTTCGTGAAGGATGTCCGGGGTGTTGACGAACAGATTCGGCCGCGCATCGTCTGCGCGTCGGGCATGCTCCTCGGCGAACTCGGTGAGCTCCCACTTGGCAACCCGCCACGTGAAGTACGTGTAGGACTGAGTGAAGCCACGCTTGGCCAACCCGTACATCCGCGCAGGCCTGGTGAAAGCCTCGGCGAGGAACAGCACCTCCGGATGAGACTTCTTGATCTCGGCGATGAGCCATTCCCAGAAATCTGGTGGCTTGGTATGTGGGTTGTCCACTCGGAAGATCTTGACTCCCAGCGCAATCCAATGTCGAGTGACGCGCAGAACCTCGTTGTAGATGCCGCGGCGATCGTTGTCGAAGTTGACCGGATAAATGTCCTGGTACTTCTTGGGGGGATTTTCGGCGTAGGCGATCGTGCCGTCGGGAAGGACCGTGAACCACTCCGGATGGGTCGCTGCCCACGGGTGGTCCGGGGCTGCCTGAAGCGCCAAATCGAGTGCGACCTCGAGATCGAGTGCATTGGCAGCTTCGACGAACGCCCGAAAGTCGTCTTCGGTCCCGAGCTCGGGATGGATTGCGTCGTGTCCGCCGTCTTTGGAACCGATGGCCCACGGTGAACCGACGTCGTGTGGCGCCGGGGTCAGCGTGTTGTTCGGTCCCTTCCGATTGATCTCACCGATCGGGTGGATCGGTGGAAGGTAGACGATATCGAATCCCATGCCGGCAATGCGGGGGAGTTGTTCGATGGATGTGGCGAACGTGCCATGACGGGGTGTGCCATCTTCGTTCCATCCACCTGTCGACCGGGGAAAGAACTCGTACCAGGCGCCGTTGAGCGCGCGGTTGCGATCCACCCAAACATTGATGGCGGGGGAACGCGTCACCAGCTCGCGCAGCGGGTACTCGTGCAGAAGATCTGCCACTGCCGGTGTGAACGCCGACGCGACGCGAGCCGGAAGCTGACGGGCGGTGTCGCGCAGCGCAGTGACGACGTCGACGAGAAGCGCTCGTTCCTCGCTGGGCACACCCTTGGCGGCGCGCTCGAATACACGTGCACCGATTTCCAAGTCGTTGGCCAGCTCGGTGGCGCTCTGACCCACGCCCAGTTTGGCTTCGAGTGCATGCTTCCACGTCGAGACGGGATCGCTCCACGCCTCGATTCGGCAGATCCAGTAACCGGGGGTGCTCGGAGTGAAGAGTGCGTCGAACGTATCGGGTTCGCTACCCGGGGTCATGGTGATACGCAGTGGGGTCCGAACTCCGGGGCCACGAACTGCGAGCGTTGCGGCAACCGCGTCGTGACCCTCTCGCCACACATCCGCCGAAACCGGAAATGCTTCGCCTACCACCGCTTTCGCGGGGTATTTTCCGGTGCTCGTGTCTGGAAGGACATTGTCGATACCGAGTCGACCTGTCACTTCACACTCCGTTCTTCGCTCCGTTCGGCCGGTCGCATCGGGTGCGACGGCCGAGTAACTGATGGTCGGCGTGCTCTCGTGAACAACCGTAGTGCAGACAGCGGCGCTGTGCCTGTGTCAGCGGCCTCCGTCGGCGATTTTCGGCTGTCCGTCGGTCGTTCCCCACCGGTAGCACCGGTGAGTCCGGCCATGCACGGACAACGTGGGTAGTGTTCGTTTCGTGAAAGCCTTGCGTCGGTTCACTGTCCGAGCCCACCTGCCCGAGCGTCTGAATGCCCTAGCGGAGCTTTCGACAAACCTCCGCTGGTCGTGGCACCCACCTACTCAACAACTCTTCGAGGAAATCGACCCAGCGCTCTGGGTCGAACTCGATCGCGATCCCATCGCTCTGCTCGGAGCGGTCGCGCCGAAGCGCCTGGAAGAACTTGCAGACGATCCGACTTTCGTCGACCGCCTTGCGGTAGTGTCCGGCGATCTGTCGGACTACCTGACTCGTCCACTCTGGTTCCAGAAGAAGCAGCGCACCGATTCTTCGCTGCCCACCGGCATCGGTTACTTCTCGATGGAGTTCGGTGTCAGCGAGGTCCTGCCCAACTACTCGGGCGGACTCGGCATCCTTGCGGGCGACCATCTCAAAGCCGCGTCCGACTTGGGCCTGCCGTTGATCGGAGTCGGCCTTCTCTACCGATCCGGATACTTCCGGCAGTCACTGACCGCCGACGGATGGCAGTCCGAGCGCTACCCATCGCTCGATCCGCAGGGCCTGCCCCTGCGTCTGCTCACCGACTCGTCCAATGCGCCGGTCCTCATTCACGTGTCGATGCCGGGAGAGCGGGTCCTGCGAGCCCGGGTATGGATCGCGCAGGTGGGACGCGTCCCCTTGCTGTTGTTGGACTCCGATATCGCGGACAACGATCCGGAACTTCGAGGTGTGACCGACCGCCTGTACGGCGGAGACCAGGATCATCGCATCAAGCAGGAGATCCTGGCCGGAATCGGCGGGGTACGTGCCATTCGTGCTTACACGCACGCGCACGGTTTGCCGGACCCCGAGGTGTTCCACATGAACGAGGGGCACGCAGGGTTCCTCGGTGCCGAACGCATCCGCGAACTCGTCACCGGCAAGGGATTGGACTTCGACTCCGCCCTCGCATCGGTGCGAGCGGGAACCGTGTTCACCACCCACACGCCGGTGCCCGCGGGCATCGACCGGTTTCCGGCCGATCTGGTCCGGCACTACTTCGGCAGCGACGCCTCCGCCGACTCGGCCTTGCTGCCAGGTTTGCCGATGGACCGCATTCTGGCGCTGGGCGGTGAGCCCGACCGGTCGGTGTTCAACATGGCGCATATGGGCCTTCGTCTGGGCCAACGTGCCAACGGTGTCTCGAAGCTGCACGGGATCGTCAGCCGGGGCATGTTCAACGATCTGTGGCGTGGATTCGACGTATCGGAGGTACCGATCGGTTCGGTCACCAATGGTGTTCACGCGCCTACCTGGGCCGCGCGCGAGTGGATGGAACTGGCGAACGACACCGTCGGTGCCGATGCGCTGGAGGAAGCACGCGGCTGGGAACAGTTGCAGAACGTCCCGTCCGAAAAGCTGTGGTCGACGCGAAACGATCTTCGGGGTCAACTCGTCGACGAAGTTCGCCGTCGGGTGCATCGATCGTGTGTGGAGCGAGGCTCGACCGAGGCTGAACTTGGTTGGACCTCAGGGGTTTTCGATCCGAACGTACTGACGGTCGGATTCGCGAGACGAGTGCCGACGTACAAGCGTCTGACGTTGATGCTGCGCGAACCGGAACGACTGAAGAGGCTTCTCCTCGACCCGGACCGTCCAGTGCAATTGGTCGTTGCCGGAAAGTCCCATCCTGCGGACGACGGTGGCAAGGCTCTCATCCAGCAGATAGTTCGGTTCGCCGATGCCGCAGATGTTCGCCATCGCATCGTGTTCCTACCGGACTACGACATGTCGATGGCTCGATACCTCTACTGGGGCTGCGACGTCTGGCTCAACAACCCCCTTCGCCCACTCGAAGCCTGCGGAACCTCAGGCATGAAGTCCGCGTTGAACGGTGGTCTCAACCTGTCCATCCGCGACGGATGGTGGGACGAGATGTACGACGGCGAGAACGGCTGGGCCATACCGACTGCCGACGGCGTGACGGACGAGAGCCGCCGCGACGACCTCGAAGCCTCGGCGCTCTACGAGTTGCTGGAGCAGTCGGTGTTGCCCAAATTCTACGACCGCACCGACGGTGTGCCGACTCGCTGGATCGAGATGGTTCGCCACACCCTCGAGCATCTGGGGCCGAAGGTGCTGGCGTCGAGGATGGTTCGTGACTACACGCTCGGTTACTACGCACCGGCCGCGACCGCGGCGCGCACAGTCGACCGCGACGAGTACACAGGCGCGAAGGACGTCGCAGCGTATCGCCGACGGGTCGAGGACGCGTGGCATTCCGTCGAGGTCGTCCAGGTCGACAGCGAAGGCCTGCCCGACACCCCGGTCATCGGCGCGAAGCTCACCTTGCGGGCGTACGTCCGACTCGGAGGTCTTTCGCCGTCGGACGTCGTCGTTCAGGCTGTGCTCGGCCGGGTTACCGACGACGAGGATCTGATCGACACCCGAACTGTGGTCATGACGCATTCAGGAACGGACTCGCTCGGGGAGGTCTTCGAGACCGACACCGCTCTGCCGGTCAGCGGGGCAGTCGGTTACACCGTACGAGTGCTGCCGCACCATCCGTTGTTGGCCGGTGACGCCGAATTGGGTTTGGTGAAATCGCCGAATCCGTAACCCGTTCCGCGAAGTTGGCTACCTTCCGGAAAGGCGGGTGAGGGCTTTGCGCACTACCTCAGGGTCGGACGTCTCCCAGAACGGGGGAAGCGAGGCCCTGAGGTAGCCGCCGTAGCGAGCCGTCGCAAGTCGGGGGTCGAGCATGGCGACGACGCCTCTGTCGTCGACGCTGCGCAGCAACCGGCCGACGCCCTGTGCGAGCAGAAGCGCGGCATGATTGGCGGCGACCGAGAGGAAGCCGTTGCCGCCACGGGACTCCACTGCCTGTTGCCGAGCCACCAGGAGCGGGTCGTCCGGTCTGGGGAACGGGATCCGATCCAGGATCACCAGGCTGAGCGATGGACCGGGAACGTCCACTCCTTGCCACAGTGACAGGGTGCCGAAGAGCGAGGTTGCCTCGTCCTCGGCGAACTTGGTGACCAACGCGCCCGTGGAGTCGTCACCCTGGCACAGGATCGGTGTGTCCAGCCGCTCGCGCATCGCTTCGGCGGCAGTCTTCGCCGCGCGCATCGAGGAGAACAGACCCAGTGTCCGGCCACCGGCAGCACTGACCAATGCCTCTATCTCGTCCAAGTACTCGGTGGACAGTCCGTCACGGCCGGGAGGCGAAAGATGTTTGGCCACATACAGAATGCCGGCCTTCGCGTGATCGAACGGGGATCCGACGTCGAGCGAATTCCAATGAATCGACGCGGTGTCCGACGGCGGCTGTGCGCCCGACGCCATGGCCGTGTCGCTGCGTGCAGAATTCTCGGCCGGAAGACCCCAATTGATGGCGAGACCGTCGAACGAGCCACCGACAGTCAGCGTCGCCGAAGTCAACACCACGGTCGACTCGGCGAAGAGTCGGCTGCGCAGTAGACCCCCGACCGACAGTGGCGCTATTCGGACGGTGCGTTTGACGTTCCCACGGAAGTCGTCGACTGCATGCCAGACGACGTCCTTACGTTTGGCCGGGTCCGGTTCGTCGAAGGCGGTGAGCACTCGTACCGCGCTGTCGTGGACTTCGTCGATGGCCACGAGGGCCGCATTGCGCGCGGCGGCGGCTTCCGGGTCCGAGGCTGCCATGCTCTGCTTCTGCGGACCGATCGCGGTACGAACGGCCCAGGCGGAGTCTCGAACGGAGGCCAGTGCAGGTCCCACCCCGTCCGGGAGGGCCGACCATCGGCCGGGTGGGAGGCTGTCGAGAATGGCAGCCCAGTTGTCCGCCGCGCCGTCGAGTGCGTCGACGATCTCCTCTTCGATCAGCTTGCCGCACCGGCGAGCAGCAGCGGTGACCGTGGCGGCAGACAGTTCCGAAGTTGCAACGCCGGTGACTCGATCGACGAGTTCGTGCGCTTCGTCGATGACCACCACGTCGTGCTCGGGAAGAATCTGGATTCCGGTGATGGCATCGATGGCCAGCAGTGCGTGGTTGGTGACCACTACGTCCACCTGGGACGCTTCGGTGCGTGCGCGCTCGGCGAAGCAGTCCTCGCCGACGGGGCATCGAGACTTGCCGAGGCATTCACGTGCGGTGACGCTGACCTGCCGCCATGCCTGATCGCTGACGCCGGGGACGACGTCGTCACGGTCGCCGGTATCGGTGTCGGAAGACCACTGCGTGAGCCGGACGACCTCACGGCCGAGGCGTGAGATGGCGAACGCGTCGAAGAGTTCGGCGTCGGGCTTCTCCTCGGATGCTCCGGTGTGAATCTTGTTCATGCACAGATAGTTGTTGCGGCCCTTGAGTATTGCGAACTTCGGCCGCCTACCGATCGCATCCTTCAGTGCATCCGCCAGTCGTGGGAGGTCACGGTCCACGAGCTGACGTTGCAACGCGATGGTTGCCGTCGAGACGACGACGGTGCGCCCGGACTCGACAGCATGTCTGATGCTCGGTACGAGGTACGCCAGCGATTTACCGGTCCCGGTCCCAGCCTGTACGGCCAGGTGCTCCCCGGTGTCGATCGAGTGCGCGACGGCCGATGCCATCGTGAGCTGATTGCTGCGTTCCTTACCTCCCAGCGAGTGCACCGCGACCTTCAGTAGGGCGGGAACTGTGGGGAGCTCGGACTTCGACGGCACCGCAGAAGACTACTGCCACTCACCGACCGGATGGCCATCGACACCGTCCGGCCACCGCCGCGGGCGACGGTTCAGGCGGGGGCTGCGATGAACCGCGTCGACAGTGCAGGTTCGCCCTGCGAAAGTTTGAGTCCTTCCCAGGGGAGACTGACGAGACGCTGTGCGAGCAGTTCTCGTGCAGCGCCCAGTCCCGGTAGCGACGGTTCTTGCACACCGCCGCGTACCAGGGGCTTACACAATTCGATGGCGTCGAGTCCGTCGTCGATCACCGGCGTGCTGCCCACTGGATACACTATTTCTTCGACCGCAGTTCCAGTGGCGCGTGTGGTTCGGATCGCGGCCTTGGCGCCCCCGCGGGACTCCTTGTGGCTGCTGCGTTTGGCGACGGGACGGCCGTCGACCGTGACCAACTTGTAGACCATGCCCGCGGTCGGCGCCCCCGATCCGGTCACCAGCGAGGTTCCGACGCCGTAGCTGTCCACCGGTTCGGCACGTAATGCGGCGATTGCATACTCGTCGAGGTCACCCGATACGACGATCTTCGTTTCCGTGGCACCGAGGTCGTCGAGTTGACGACGGACCTGCCGGGCGAGCACTCCGAGGTCACCGGAATCGATGCGTACTCCGCCCAGGCCGGTACCGGCGACCTCGACGGCATTGGCGACACCGGCAGTGATGTCGTAGGTGTCGACGAGCAGCGTCGTGCCGACCCCCTGACTGCGAACCTGCGCGGCGAAGGCGGCTTTCTCGTTCGGACCATCGGCGTCGGTGTAGAGGAGGGTGAAGGCGTGCGCCGAAGTTCCGGCTCCGGGGACACCGTGGCGTCGTACTGCTTCGAGGTTCGACGTCGCGGTGAATCCGGCGATGTAGGCGGCGCGAGAGGCCGCGACTGCGGCTTCTTCATGCGTGCGACGCGAACCCATCTCGATGAGCGGGCGCGTACCCGCAGAATTCGCCATGCGTGCGGCCGCCGACGCTATTGCGCTGTCGTGGTTGAGAATCGAGAGGGTAAGAGTTTCCAGAACGACGCATTCGGCGAAGGTTCCGTGTACCGACAGCACCGGCGAGCCGGGAAAATACAGCTCGCCCTCCAGGTAGCCGTCCACGTCCCCGCCGAAAGAATAATTCTCCAGCCACTCGAGGGTCTTGGTCGGGAGGAAGGCGGCGAGCGCCTCGATCTCGGCAGGCCCGAAGCGGAATCGCGTCAGTGCCTCGAGGAACCTGGCGGTACCGGCGACGACGCCGTAACGCCGGCCGTTCGGCAGCCGCCGCGCGAAGACCTCGAAACTGCACGGTATGTGCGCAGAACCGTCGGCGAGCGCGGCCGAGAGCATGGTGAATTCGTACTGGTCCGTCATCAGCGCGGAACTGCGTTCATGGTCGCAAAAGTCCGGCTTGGAGATCGAGGCGTCGGTCACAGAGACAACAGTACGAGGCGTAGGGGCGAAGGTGTGTACTACGGCTCTCTCGTCGTACCCTGAGAGGTATGGCTTCATCGACGGCACGACCGACCGTGGGCAGAGCGGTCGCGGTACCGAACTCGTCGATTTCACCGTCGGCGGCATCCCCCCAAGCGGTACCAGCGGAAACAGAAGTGGTGGCACGGGACGAGGCACACGATGTGCCCTGGGTGACCATCGTCTGGGACGACCCGGTCAACCTCATGCACTACGTCACCTTCATTTTTCAGAAGCTGTTCGGATACAGCAAAGCGAAAGCCACCGACCTGATGATGCAGGTTCATTCGGAAGGCAAGGCAGTCGTCTCCAGCGGTGAGCGCGATGCGATGGAGAACGACGTCCGCAAACTGCACGCGGCCGGTTTGTGGGCCACCATGCAACAGGACAAGTAGGGCAACAGGACAAGTAGGGGCAACAGGACAAATAGAGGCAGCAAGCAACATCCGGGCTTCGAGACAGCAGGCCGGCATCCAAGGACGGGGCAGAAGAGCGCAGTGCGCATGTGGAGCAGAAAGAACTCACTCAGCGGGGTCAAGATCCGCTCGGATATGGACGCCAGGGAAGCAACTGTGCTCAGGTCGCTCGTGGAGTCGGTAGTCGGTCTTCTCCGCGATCGAGAAGCCGATGCCCCGACGGACGAGCTGGCGGCGATGACGGGTCTACGAACCGGCCACAGTAGTCCACCCGAAGATGCAGCGCTCGCGCGGCTGCTGCCGGACTTCCATCGCCCGGATTCGAACTCCGACACCGCAAACCTCAACGGTGCGCTTCGCGGATTGCACGAGCCGGAGATCATCGACGACAAGCTCGCTGCAAGCCGAGTCATGCTCGACACGATTCCTACGAACGGCGGAAAAGTCGTCCTGACCCCCGCGCAGGCAGAGTCCTGGCTGATGGGTCTCAACGACGTAAGGTTGGCGCTCGGAACTACACTGGGTATCGACGCAGACACCCCTGAGGTTCTCGACGAGGGGGATCCACGAGCTCCCCATCTGGACGTGTACCACTGGCTGACCTGGATGCAGGATTCGCTCGTCCAGGTCCTCATTCCGTAGGAGTACCTGTTGGGGACGGGTCCGAAGGATGCACTGACCGACGTGTCAGGCCTACTGGTGGGCCATCACCATGAAATCGATCCGGCTGCCGAACTCGGGTACGGCGCGGCCACAGGATGCACGGTGATCCGCGCTCTCGGCGGCGCCGTCGCCGCCGTCGACGTCCGGGGAGGTGGTCCCGGCACCCGTGAAACCGATCTGCTCGATCCGAGCCATTCGGTGCAGCAGGTCAATGCCGTTCTCCTCACCGGTGGAAGCGCATACGGACTCGCCGCCGCCGACGGTGTCATGCGGTGGCTCGAAGAGCACGGACATGGAATTGCCATGGGTAGCCCGGACCAAGTGGTACCGATCGTTCCTGCGGCCGTCATCTTCGATCTGCCGGTAGGGGATTGGTCCATCCGGCCGACCGCCGACTTCGGATATCGCGCAGCAGCCGCCGCTCGAGCCGATTTCGCGACCGGTTCGGTGGGCGCGGGCGTCGGTGCCCGCGCGGGCGTGCTCAAGGGCGGCGTCGGCACGGCGAGCACCGTCATCGAGGGAGGACCTGCCGACGGCGTCACCGTCGGCGCACTGATCGTCACCAACCCGGTCGGTTCGGTGTTCGATCCCCGAACCGGACTTCCGTGGGGAGTCGGGTCGGAAGGGCCCGGTGCGTACCGGATGCGCAAACCCGACGTGCACGAGGTGTGGAACGCCAACGCACTCGCACCCAAGGGCACCGCCCTCAACACGACGATCGGCGTCGTAGGCACCGATGTCGATCTGACGGCGGCGTCGTGCAAACGGGTGGCCGTCGCCGCTCACGACGGCCTGGCACGGGCGATCAGACCTGCCCACTCCCCACTCGACGGCGACACGATTTTCGCGCTGTCGACCGGCACGAGGAAGGTCGTCACGGAAACTGCCATGCCCAAGGCGTTCTCCTCCGACCTGCCGGTTCTTGCCGCAGTGTGCGCGGTTGCGGCCGATGTCGTCGAGCGGGCCATCGTGCGTGCATTGCTCGACGCGACCTCGATTGCCGGTATTGCGACGTACCGTCAGATTTTCCCGTCGGCCTTTGCGCCCTGACCACAGCGGTAGACTTCGAAGGGCAGACCACCTCCTCGGCGCGTGGATGTCGGGGCTGGACGAAAGGCCTAGTTCTGTGACGACGAACCCTTACCTTCCCGCTACCGCACCCAAACGCCCACTGTGGCAGCAGGCCGCGATGTTGATGGGCTCGTTCGTCGTGCTGCTGTGGGTCATCGAGATCATCGACGTCGCCTCGGGTAGTCGCGTCGAGCAGGCGGGGATCAACCCGCGCAGTGTGGACGGTTTGTGGGGAATTCTGTTCGCGCCGGTGCTGCACGACGACTGGGCCCACCTGATCGCGAACACCCTCCCGGTTCTGATCCTCGGATTCCTCGTTCTGCTGTCCGGTCTGGCGCGTGGGTTGATGGCCACGGGCATCATCTGGGTCGTCGGGGGTGTCGGTACGTGGTTGATCGGTGGCGGCAACTCCAACCACATCGGCGCCTCGGTTCTCATCTTCGGTTGGATCGCCTATCTGCTGACGCGGGGAATCTTCACCAGAAACTTGGGGCAACTTGCCGTCGGCGTCGTGGTGTTCGTCATCTACGGCGGCGCGCTGTGGGGCGTATTGCCGAGTACACCTGGGGTGTCGTGGCAAGGCCACCTCTTCGGCGCCGTCGGAGGAGTCCTTGCGGCGTGGGTCCTGTCCTCCGATGCCCGCGAGGCACGTAAGCAGAAATCTCTCGGCTGAGCCCCTCCGCCGACACCCCCACAACGCGCACATGGGTGGTTGACTTCGTAAAAACGTGTCGAACGTTTCGGTGCCGGGCATCGACGTGGCAGCATGACATACATGCGAATTACCGTCCTGGGATGTTCGGGGAGTGTGTCAGGGCCTGATTCCCCCGCGTCGGGTTACCTGCTCGACGAACCGGGAACATCGCCTGTCGTACTCGACTTCGGTCCCGGCGTGCTCGGTGCGCTGCAGAAGTATGCAGATCCCGGTGACGTCAGTGTGTTCCTGTCGCATCTACACGCAGATCACTGCCTCGACGTGCCGGGGCTCCTGGTCTGGCGCAGATACCACCCGAATCCGCCTGCGGGGCGCGCGCTCGTATACGGGCCGAAAGACACCGCTTTCCGGCTCGGCGTCGCCTCTGCCGAATGCGGTGGCCAGATCGACGACATGTCCGACACGATCGATCTGCGTCGCTGGCAGGACGGCAGAACCATCGAACACGGACAGCTCACCGTGCACACCCGCCAGGTCTATCACCCGCCGGAGTCGTACGGCATGCGGATCACGACAGGGGCGGGGAAGCTGTTCGCGTACACGGGGGACACGGGGATGTGTCAGGCAGTCCGCGATCTCGCCCACGGTGCCGACGTGCTGTTGTCGGAAGCATCATGGACGCACCGCTCCGACCGCCCGCAAGGTATCCACCTGTCCGGGACCGAGGCTGGGCAGCTGGCACGTGAGGCCGGCGTGGGTGAGCTGTTGCTGACTCACATTCCGCCGTGGACTTCCCGGGAAGATGTCATCGCGGAAGCGAAGGCCGAGTTCAGTGGTCCGGTGCACGCCGTCCTGCCGGGCGATGTCTTCACCGTCTAGGCCAGGGTTAAGATTGCTGCCGTGTCCAGACGAGAAGACGGCCGAGCGGACGACGAGCTCCGCAACATCAAGATCACCCGCGGATTCACCGACAACCCGGCAGGATCGGTGCTGGTGGAGTTCGGAAACACGCGGGTCATGTGCACCGCGAGTGTCGAGGAGGGTGTTCCTCGCTGGCGTAAAGGCTCGGGCCTCGGTTGGCTCACCGCCGAGTACGCGATGCTTCCCGCAGCAACCCATACCCGCAGCGGACGTGAGTCCGTCAAGGGCAAGGTCGGTGGGCGGACTCAGGAGATATCCCGCCTCGTCGGGCGGTCGCTGCGCGCTTGCATCGATCTTGCCGCCATCGGTGAGAACACCATCGCGATCGACTGCGACGTACTGCAGGCCGACGGCGGCACTCGTACCGCGGCCATCACGGGCGCATTCGTTGCACTGTCCGACGCCGTCACCTACCTGCGTGCGGCCGGTCGACTCGCGGACCCGCAGCCGATTTCCTGTGCCATCGCAGCGGTGAGCGTCGGCGTCGTCGACGGCCGTGTTCGGCTGGATCTGCCCTACGAGGAAGATTCGCGTGCCGAGGTCGACATGAATGTCGTGGCCACCGACACCGGTACTCTCGTCGAGGTCCAGGGCACCGGCGAGGGCGCTACGTTCCCGAGGTCCACTCTCGACAAGCTGCTCGACTCAGCTCTCGCGGGCATCGAGAAGCTTTTCGAGGTGCAGCAGGCTGCCCTCGCCGAGCCGTACCCCGGCGTGCTTCCCGAGCCTGCCGTCGACGCACCGAAGAAGAAGTTCGGTGGCTGATACCAAGCTTCTCGTCGCGAGCCGCAACGCCAAGAAGTTACATGAGTTGCGTCGGGTGCTCGATAGCGCCGGGGTCCTCGGAATCGAATTGGTCGGATTGGACGAGGTGCCCGAGTTTCCCGAGGCACCCGAGACCGGTGCGACGTTCGAGGAAAATGCGCTCGCCAAAGCCCGCGACGGCGCGGCTGCGACCGGGCTCGCTTGTGTTGCAGATGATTCCGGTCTCGAGGTCGACGCATTGAACGGTATGCCGGGTGTGCTGTCGGCGCGATGGTCCGGAGTACACGGAGACGACGGCGCCAACACGTCGTTGCTTTTGGCGCAGCTGGGCGACGTACCGGACGAGCGGCGGGGCGCAGGTTTCGTCTCTGCCTGCGCGCTGGTCGTCCCCGGCGACGTCGAGGCCGTCGTCCGGGGTGAATGGCGCGGCGTCATCGCGCGAGAGCCGTTGGGTGAGAACGGGTTCGGCTACGATCCGATATTCGTTCCCGAAGGGGACGGCAGATCGGCGGCGGAACTGAGCCCGCAAGAGAAAGATGCCGCGTCGCATCGAGGGCGTGCGTTGACATTGCTGATTCCTGCACTCGAGACGCTTACCGGGTAGAGACTGGTCTGGTGAAACGAACAGTCATGGCCGCGGTCCTGGTGGCCGCTGGAATGCTTGCCGCACCGCTTCCGGCAGCAGCGTCCCCGCTGCAGAACTCGTTCGCCGAGGCGACCCTGTACTCCATCGCACACCCGGGTGCGAGCCCTTCGGGTGCCAACGACTACGCGTGTGTCCCGAGTGCCGAACACCCGGAACCGGTCGTGCTCGTCCACGGGTTCCTCGAGAACTCCTACGACAACTGGGCATCGATGGCGCCGGCCTTGAAAGCCGAAGGCTACTGCGTCTTTGCGCTCGATTACGGAGCGCTCGAAGGGATTCCGTTCGGCGGCCTGGGTTCTCTCGAGGACAGTGCAGCCGAACTGGGGCAGTTCGTCGACACCGTCCGGACCACGACGGGAGCGCAGAAGGTCGCCATCGTCGGGCATTCGAAAGGTGGGACCGTACCGCGCTACTACGTCCGGTTTCTCGGAGGTGCGGAGTCCGTAGCTCGAATCGTCGCGCTGTCGCCGCCGAACTATCCGACCCCGGGCCCACCCCCCGACGAGGCTCTTCAGCGTCTCAACGAGGGGAGTGACACTGTTCAGGGAGTGGACTACACAACCATCGTGACCCGCTACGACCAGGTGGTGCCCTATGAGGCGTCATTGCTGACCGGAGAAGGAAACACGAACGTCGTGCTTCAAGACCTGTGCCCAGGCAACGTCACCGAGCACACTGGAATCTCCTACGACCCTGTTGCACAGCAAGTGGTGTCGAACGCGTTGCGCGGTTCCGATCCCACCGAAGTTCGGTGCTGACTGCTCAGACGCCGAAGTCGCGCTTGACCTGAGTCGTTCGCCAATGCTCTACGAAGAACGAGAGGAACGGCACTGTGCCGGCGAGTAGGGTGCCAACGGTTCGGGCGGCCGGCCAACGAACCTTGATGGCCAAATCGAGGGTGAAGAGCAGGTAGACCGCGTAAACCCATCCGTGAACGATACCGATCCAGCCGAAGCTGTCGTTGCCGAAGCCGTACTTGGCAACGATCTCGACGAGAAGGACAAGCAGCCACACACCGGTCGTGTACGCGAGAATTCGGTAGCGCAGGAGCGCGGAAGCAATCTTCTTCGTCTTTTCGGTTGATGCAGATTGCTGTGGTGCCGTGCTCACTTGGTGCTCCTGTCGGACTCGCGGGAGCGATCGAGCTCCGCAAGATAGCTGTTGTACTCGAGAAGTTGGCGGGCCTCGGGATCCTCGAGGTCGTCCTCCACCGGCGCCACCGGTCGTTGGGGCAGCAGATCCGCGGGAACTTCACGCACGACCTGTTCTACGACGTCGTCGTTCTCGGCGTCCTGCGGAGCGTCGGCCTCGTCTTCGAGCTGTACGAATTTGCGGTAGGCGTAGACGACGAATACAGCGAACAGAGGCCATTGGAATGCGTAACCCAGGTTCTGGCCGTTGCCGCCGGCAGATTCGAAACGCTCCCACTGCCACCAGCCCAGGGCCAGGCAACCGAGCGCCGAGACGATCACCAGAGCGATGAGCGCCGGGCGGCGTTGAGTGTGGGTTTTCGACACCCCCCGACGGTACCCGAGTATCTACTACCTCAGGTAGTTCGGTGGGGGTCGTCACTGATGGTGGTGCGCGAGGGGGGACTTGAACCCCCACGTCCTGAGACACTGGAACCTAAATCCAGCGCGTCTGCCAATTCCGCCACTCGCGCGAGTGCTGTGCAAGTCTACAACGCCGAATTCCGACTCGAACGCAGGTGCATCCTCGGCTCGGCGTACAGCGTACTGTCCGATGCGTGGCGAGCAAGAAGGCAACCGTTTTCGATCCAGCGCGTACCCTCGGCCTGCTGTGGCGAGTGGACGAGAAACCGAGTCGCAGCGGTCTGAGTATCGATGCGATCGTCGACGCCGCAATCGAGATCGCGGACGCCGACGGGATCGATGCTGTTTCCATGCGACGTGTCGCCGATCGACTCGGCGTCGGTGCAATGTCTCTCTACACGCACGTTCCGGGGCGCGAGGAACTTGCCGATCTGATGATCGACACTGCTGTGGCATCGTTGTATTCGAGTGTCGCCGAACCCGCCTCGGCGACCGAAAATTGGCGTGATGGACTTCGATTCGTCGCGGAGCGCAATTGGCTTCTCTACCAACGTCACCCGTGGATTCTCGATGTGCAGGGTGCGCGTGCTGTGTTGGGCCCGCACACCAATGACAAGTACGAGGCAGAGCTGAGCGTCATCGACGGCGTCGGGCTCACTGACATCGAAATGGATTCGGTCCTCACTCTCGTCCTGACGCATGTCGCGGGCACCGCACGCGCGCTCGCTCGATTCGACAAGGTTCGCCAGGAATCTGGAATGACGGATGCACAGTGGTGGGCCGCAACGGCGCCCGTCCTGGAGCGCGTCATGAATCACGCTGACTACCCGGTGTCGGCGCGCGTGGGAACCGCTGCCTCGACTTCGTATGGCGCAGTGACTGATCCGGTGCACGAGTACGTGTTCGGAGTCGATTGCATCCTCGACGGCGTGGCCGCGCTGATCGAGAGTGGGCGCGGCCACGTCCGCACCGACAGTTAGCCGGCAGCCTTCAACTGCGACCCTCGCTGGGGGAGAGGTAAACGGCGTTGATAGCGCCACACCGCATGCTCGAGCGCTGCACGTTCGACGTTCATGCTCTCTGCGGTCACGGCGAGAAGCATCTCGGCACTCTCGCCGTCGAGCGTTCTGCCGACCGCGTCCGAGGTGAACGCGATCACCTGCAGCAGCGAGTTAGGTGTGCGCTCGCCCACGAGGAACAGTGCGCACTCCCACGTTTTCCTTCCGGCCCCGGGGACGGCGGTGAATGCAGCGCGAAGTTCATCCGAATCGACGAGATCTTCAGCACGTGCCACGCCGAGTCCGGTCAATGTCGTCGCGATGCGTGCGGCGCACTCGGCTTTGGTGGTGGAGTTGCCGGCCACCCGCTGCCTGTTCCCGAGGATCTCGGCGAGTTCCTCGGGATTGTTCACGAACGCGGCGAGCGCGGTCGGATCGTCCAGAGATTCGCACTGCCGATACTCGCGCCAACGGGAGACGACGCGCCGCACGCCGGTCTCGGGGCCGCCGTATGTTGCCCGCGCGGAAAAGACTGCGTCGAGTAGGGCAGCTTCGATCTCCTGTGGCCATCCGGGACTCCAGTAGGGCGACTTCGCTGGTGTCGCACATGTTGCGATATGGGCGGTGAGAGCCTCGCGGTCGCGCTGCGAAAATATATGTGTAACCGATGAATACATGAATCCCCCCGGGTCTATGTACTTCGAGAATGGGTCGATGTACTTCGAGAAGCTACCCAGGGTCACCGACAGCTCGGAGACTGCGCTAGCGGGGATGTTGTGTGACGAGACTCATATAACGAAAAGGTAACGATAAATCTGAGGTTTCCCTCACGTTCGGCCTGCTTTCATTCGGGCTGTGCCAGCACCGATGTTTGTTACCGGCGAGTTGCCTCAACGGTAGGTAAAGGGCCTCCAGCGGCCGTACTCGCTGGTAGCAGTTGGACGTCCACTCGAACGTGAGGCTTTCCTCATGATTTTGTCTTAGCCTGGTGAAGCGCGGTCAGAGTGACTCGGTCCCCGACGGTCCTCCTCCACGGGGCCGCTGAACCGCGCCGGCGAAGGGCCATCCACGAATACCTCGATATCCGAGGTGCTCACGAGAGGAATCTTGCAACTTGACGATCAACGAGAGCACACCATCACATGGACAAGGCGCGAGCAGGTCGCCAAAGAGCGGTGGTGGTTCTCGTACGCTCGCAGATCGGTTCGCGGCCGGTGAGCCCTACGCGCTGGCTTTCGGTGGACAGGGTGCCCCATGGCTCAGCTCGCTCGAAGAGCTCGCCCGCGACTCGGCACTCGAGCCCGAGCTCACGGACCTGGTCAACGAATCCGTAGCCATCCTCGCGCCGGTTGCAGACGAACTCCTCGTCGTGCGCTCGGTCGGCTTCGATCCCATCGGCTGGATGCTCGAACAAGATCTCGCAGACGAGGACGACGCCGCCTCCACCTACGGTCCCTCCGAAGCCGCACTTACCTCCGCGGCCGTATCGCTTCCAGGGGTATTCCTGACCCAGGTCGCTGCGCTGCGTGCGCTGAAGCTGCAAGGACTCGACCCCGCCCAGACGCCGCCGGTCGCCGTCATCGGGCATTCACAGGGCCTCATCGCCGCCGAGTCGGTCAAGAGTGATGGTGCCGAGGACGCACGTCTCCTTGCCGTCGCACAGCTGATCGGTGCTGCCGCAGGCCTGGTCGCACGTCGTAGGGGAATCATCGGAGCTGCCGATCGGGCGCCCATGGTTTCGGTCTCGAACGTAGAACCGGAACGGCTCGCGTCGATCATCGACGAACTCGCAATCCCCGGCGCACCGGAACGTTCCGCGGTCCTCGCAATCCGCAACGGACGCCGTCGCGTCGTGCTCGCAGGCCCGCCTGCTCAGCTCGCTCGTGTGCAGGAGCGCAGCGAGCAGATCGCTGCCGAGGAAGAGCGTGAGCGCGATTCCAAGAAGCGTGGCGGTTCGGTATTCGCGCCGGTCTTCGAGCAGCTCCCCGTCGAGGTCGGCTTCCACCACCCCGCACTGGGCGATGCCGTCGAACTCGTCTCTGCATGGGCACAGCGCTGTGGCCTCGACGTGGACATTGCGCGCACTCTTGCCCACAGCATTCTCGTTGCACCCGTGGACTGGGTCGACGCCATCGACGGCGTCGTCGACGCAGGTGCCGACTGGATCCTCGATCTCGGTCCAGGTGACCTTCTGACTCGCATGACGACCCCGGCTCTGCGCGGACAGGGCGTGGGCATCGTAGCTGCCTCCACGCGCGGAGGACACCGCAACCTGCTGACGCCGGGCGCTGCCCCCGAGGTTGCACCGGCGTGGTCGGAGTTCGCACCGAAGCCGATCACCTTGCCCAACGGTCGCGTAGTTGTCGAGACCACCTTCACCAAGCTCACCGGCCGTTCACCTATCCTCCTTGCCGGCATGACCCCGACGACGGTCGACGCGAAAATCGTTGCCGCAGCAGCCAACGCAGGCCACTGGGCCGAGCTCGCCGGTGGCGGCCAGGTCACCGAGGACATCTTCACCGACCGCGTCGCCGAACTCTCGCAGCTCCTCGAGCCCGGTCGCGCGATCCAGTTCAACTCGCTCTTCCTCGATCCCTACCTCTGGAAGCTGCAGCTCGGCGGCCGTCGCCTCGTGCAGCGCGCCCGAGCGGCAGGCGCCGCCATCGACGGCGTCGTCGTCACCGCAGGTATCCCTGAACTCGAAGAAGCCGTCGCGCTGATCGAGGAGCTTTCCGACGCGGGCATTTCGCACGTGTGCTTCAAGCCCGGCACCGTCGCGCAGATTCGCGCCGTCATCCGGATCGCGAACGAGGTTCCGTCCTACCCCGTCATCGTCCACATCGAGGGCGGCCGCGCAGGTGGCCACCACTCGTGGGAAGACCTCGACGATCTGCTGCTCGCAACCTACGCAGAGCTGCGCGCACGTCCCAACCTGGTGATCTGCGTCGGTGGCGGAATCGGCACACCCGAGCGTGCAGCCGAATACCTCACGGGCCGTTGGTCCCTCGGCGCCGGCTACCCGAAGATGCCGCTCGACGGAATCCTCGTCGGTACCGCCGCCATGGCAACACTCGAAGCGACGACCTCGCCCGAGGTCAAGCAGCTTCTCGTCGACACACCGGGAACCCCGGACTGGGTCGGTGCAGGCACCGCATCCGGCGGAATGGCCTCCGGCCGTAGCCAGCTCGGGGCGGACATCCACGAGATCGACAACGCGGCCTCACGCTGCGGGCGCCTCCTCGACGAGGTCGCCGGTAACGCCGATGCTGTGGCCGAGCGTCGCGAGGAGATCATCGCGGCACTCGACGGAACCGCCAAGCCGTACTTCGGCGACGTGGAATCGATGACCTACCAGCAGTGGCTCACTCGCTACCTCGACCTGGCCATCGGCACGGACAAGCGCAAGGATTTCGATTGCGGCGGCGAGTTCACCGACGCGCTCGCCGAGGCCACCGATTCGGTATGGCTCGACGTCACTTGGCGCACCCGCTTCCTCGAGATGCTCCAGCGCACCGAAGCCCGTCTGCACCCCGTCGACCGCGGCCCGATCCCGACGCTCTTCGCCGACGTCGACACGCTCGAACGTCCGCGTGCTGCACTCCGCTCGTTGCTCGCTCAGTTCCCCGATGCAGGCGACGTCGTTCTGCACCCGGCGGACATCACCTTCTTCACCTCGCTCTGCAAACTGCCGGGCAAGCCGATCAACTTCGTTCCCGTCGTCGACGGTGACGTTCGGCGTTGGTGGCGCAGTGACTCGCTGTGGCAGGCGCACGATCCGCGGTACTCCGCCGATCAGGTCTGCGTCATTCCCGGCACCGTTGCCGTCGCCGGAATCACCCGCGTCGACGAGCCGGTCGGGGATCTACTCGATCGCTTCGAAAAAGCCACCGCCGACGAGTTGGTAGCCGACGGCAGTGCACCGGCCCCCGCTGTGAGCCGTCGTTACGCAGGTATTGCGCCCGGTCTGCTCGGCATCGTTCTTGCTGCCCCCGACGTCGACTGGGCGTCACGGATGACGCAGAACCCTGTTGCGCGTCTCGGTGACACCGCGGACTGGATCGTCGAATCCGACACCGTCGCATCACACCCGCAGACCGGATCCTCACTCACCGTGCAGGATTCGACTCACGTCGAGCTGACCGTTCCGCTCGCCCCCGGCAAGGAGGTGCGCATCCGCTTGACCGTTCCCGTTTCCACGGTCGACGGCGGCGCCCCCGTCGTCACGGCCGAGGATGCGCAGGCTTCGATGTCCTCGCTACTCGGAATTGCTGCGGGACAAGACCTTCCCAAGGTGAAGAACGGTGTTGCACGTCTCAACCTGGCGTGGATCCCTGATCTCGTGGCAGACCACGGCGGCGTGACCGGATCGGGCCTGCCCGATTCGCTGACCGTCAGTGGCAAGGCTGTTCCCGACGTGCTCGTCGGAGCATGCTGGCCCGCCGTCTTCGCGGTCCTCGGCGCCACTCGCACGGCTGAGGGTGTCGACGTCATCGAGGGCATGTTGGATCTGGTCCACCTCGACCACAGCGTCAACCTGGTAGGTGAACTGCCCAGTGATGCATCGATTCTCGTTGTCAAGGCTGAGGCAGGGGAGGTACTCGACACCGATCTCGGTCGCGTAGTCGAGGTCACCACCACCATCGGTGCGATGCTCGGCGAGGGTCTCGACGCGCCTGCCGTGGCAACTCTCGTCGAACGCTTCGCCATCCGCGGACGCACCGGCAAGGGTGAACTGTCCGATCCGGCTCCCGCCGGAGGCTCGGTCAGTGCCGACGCCAAGGACACACCGCGTCGTCGTCGCCGTCAGGCCACCATTCTCGCGCCGCGCAACATGGCAGCCTTTGCCCAGGTCTCGGGCGATCACAACCCGATCCACACCTCCGATGCGGCTGCGCTACTCGCCGGTCTCGGTTCCCCGATCGTGCACGGCATGTGGCTCTCCGCCGCAGCGCAGCAGGCCGTCACCGCAATCGACTACGCCGACACCAAGACTCCGCCCCGTCGCCTGACCGCATGGACCGCTCGCTTCCTCGGGATGGTCCGCCCCGGAGCCGAAATCGACATTCGCGTCGACCGCACCGGATTCGATCATGGTGCCGAACTCATCGAGGTGTCCTGCCGTGTCGCAGGCGAACTCGTCATGGTTGCCTCGGCTCGCACTGCGGCGCCGAAGACCGTCTACGCCTTCCCCGGACAGGGTATTCAGCGTCAGGGAATGGGGCTGGACGCACGGTCGCGCTCGAAGGCCGCCCGTGAGGTCTGGGAGCGCGCCGACAAGCACACTCGTAAGGCTCTCGGATTCTCGATCCTCGCGGTCGTCCGCGACAACCCGACCACGCTGAAAGCACGTGGCACCGTTCACCGCCATCCCGACGGCGTCATCCACCTGACCCAGTTCACCCAGGTCGCGATGGCTGTTCTCGGTGTCGCACAGGTCGCCGAAATGCGCGAATCCGGTGTCTTCGTCGAGAACTCGATTCTCGCGGGACACTCGGTCGGTGAGTACAACGCACTCGCTGCCGTCGCCGGTGTTCTCCCGCTCGAAGCAGTCCTCGAGGTTGTCTTCCAACGTGGATCGGCCATGCATGCGCTCGTTCCGCGTGACGCTTCCGGTCGAAGCGACTACCGCATGGCAGCTATCCGGCCGTCGCAGATGGGTGTCGCCGACACCGAAGTGCACGCTTTCGTCGCCGGTGTCGCCGAGGCTTCCGGTGAGTTCCTCGAGATCGTGAACCTGAACCTGCGTGGATCGCAGTACGCCATTGCCGGCACGGTTGCCGGTCTGGCCGCACTCGAGAAGGAGATCGACGTCCGTGTCGCCGAATTCGGCGGCAAGCGCGCCTTCATCGTGGTGCCCGGCATCGATGTACCGTTCCACTCGACTGTGCTGCGTGGGGGAGTCGACGACTTCCGCACCCGGCTCGAAACGTTGCTGCCTGCTGATCTCGACCCGGAGATCCTGCTCGGACGCTACGTGCCGAACCTGGTGCCCAGGCCGTTCTCGCTCGAGCGTTCGTTCATTCAGGAAATCGCGGACCTCGTTCCTTCCGAGCCCCTGAACAACGTCCTCGCCGACTTCGATTCATGGGCCGCACGCCCGCATGATCTGTGCCGCGTCGTGCTGACGGAACTGCTGGCGTGGCAGTTCGCCAGCCCGGTCCGTTGGATCGAGACACAGGATCTGCTGTTCGCCGAAGAGGCAGACGGTGGACTCGGTGTGGAGCGTTTCGTGGAAATCGGTCTCGGCGCAACGCCGACGGTCGCCAACCTGGCTTCGCAGACACTGAAATTGCCGGGCCGCTTCGGATTCCCGGTCGAGGTGCTCAACCTCGAACGTGAGGCCGCGATCGTCTACGGCACCGACACCGACCCCGCGCCGGTGGAGGAAGAGGAGTCCGCTCCGGTCGAGACCGCCTCTGCACCTGCCGCTTCCGCTGCGCCGGCTCCTGCGGCCGCACCGTCGGCTCCATCCGGCGGCCCGCGGCCCGAGGACATCTCCTTCAGCGCTTCGGACGCAACCAAGATCTTGATCGGACTGTGGACCAAACTGCAGCTCGATCAGATCGGACCTGCCGACACCATCGAGGCACTGTGCGACGGCGTCTCCTCGCGTCGTAACCAGTTGCTCGTCGACCTCGGTTCCGAGCTTTCACTCGGTGCGATCGACGGCGCAGCCGATGCCGACATGGGCGCGCTCTCCGGCACGGTCAACAAGCTCGCCCGTACCTACAAGCCCTTCGGCCCGGTACTGAGCGATTCGATCAACGACCACCTTCGCAAGGTCTTCGGACCCTCGGGACGTCGTCCGGCTTCCATCGCCGATCGCGTCAAGAAGGTCTGGGAACTGGGCGACGGCTGGGCGCATCACGTCACCGCTGAGGTCGCTCTCGGAACCCGCGACGGCTCCTCGGTCCGCGGCGGCGCACTCGGTGGCCTGGCCGACGGTGCACTCGCCGACGGCACTGCAGTCGACACCGTCATCGATTCGGCGGTAGCCGCTGTCGCCGCTCGTCGCGGTGTTGCAGTCTCGCTGCCGCAGACCGGTGGCGGAGGCGGAGGAACAGTCGATGCGGCTGCTCTCGGTGAGTTCACCGAGCACATCACCGGACGCGACGGGGTTCTGGCTTCGGCGGCGCGGCTCGTTCTCGAACAGCTCGGCTTCGCCGATGCTCCGAACGCCCTGGCTGTCGACGATCCGGACGCCGCGTTGGTGGATCTGGTTGCCGCAGAACTGGGTTCGGACTGGCCACGACTGGTTGCCCCGGCATTCGACGAGCGCAAGGCCGTTCTGGTCGATGATCGTTGGGCGACGGCGCGTGAGGACCTGGCCCGCTTGTGGCTCGGTACCGCAGGCGACATCGCCGTCGAAAGCTTCGCCGGATCGGGTAAAGCTGTTGCAGCTCAGGCTCAGTGGTGGAAGTCGAAGGCGCAGGCCGAACGCAAGACCACACTGGCCGAGTTCTACGGCCGGATCGCGGACATCGCACAGTCTTCCGAAGACAAGGGCGAATGGTCCGACGAAGTTGCCGTCGTCACCGGAGGTAGCAAGGGGTCGATCGCCGCGGCGATCGCCGCCAAGTTGCTCGGGGGCGGTGCAACCGTCTTCATCACCACCTCCAAGCTCAACGACGAGCGCCTGAAGTTCTACCGAGAGCTCTACCGGGCGAATGCTCGCGCCGGTGCAGCACTGTGGGTCGTTCCGGCCAACATCGCCTCGTACACCGACGTAGACGCACTCATCGAGTGGATCGGTTCCGATCAGGTCGACAATGCAGGCGGGGCAAAGACTCTCGTCAAGGCAGGCGTCACACCCACCATGCTGTTCCCGTTCGCTGCTCCTCGCGTCGTCGGCGAACTGTCCGACGCCGGCGCCCGCGCCGAGATGGAGATGCGGGTTCTGCTCTGGTCGGTCGAGCGTCTCATCGGTGGACTGTCGAAGATCGGTTACGACAACGACATCGACACCCACCTGCACGTCGTACTGCCAGGTTCGCCGAACCGCGGCATGTTCGGCGGCGACGGTGCCTACGGTGAATCGAAGGCAGCCCTCGACGCCATCGCGACCAAGTGGGGCTCGGAGAAGAACTGGGCCGAACGTGTGTCCATTGCCCACGCGCACATCGGGTGGGTTCGCGGAACCGGACTCATGGGCGGAAACGATCCGATCGTCGAGGCCGTCGAGGCCGAAGGCGTGCGGACGTGGTCGACCAGTGAGATGGCAACCGAGCTGCTGAAGCTGTGCGAGCCTGCTGCTCGTCGCCAGGCCACGCAGGCTCCTCTGCTTGCCGACCTGACCGGTGGACTGGCGAACACGAAGCTCGACCTCGTCGAGCTTTCCCGTGCCGCAGCCGACGCGGCCGGCGAGAAGGTAGAGGAAGTGCTCGACAGCTCGGTGATTGCGGCTCTGCCCGCTCCGCCGCGTTTGTCCACCTCGACCACTGCACCGGCATGGCCTGCGCTCGATGTCGATCCGAAGGACCTGATCGTCATCGTCGGCGCCGGCGAGCTCGGACCGTACGGAAGTGCGCGTACGCGCTTCGAGATGGAGGTCGACGAGGAGCTCTCCGCCGCAGGCGTTCTCGAACTCGCATGGAACACCGGCCTGATCACGTGGGAGAACGATCCCAAGCCGGGCTGGTACGACATCGAATCAGGTGACCTCGTGCCCGAGGCCGAGATCGCCGACAAGTACCACGACATCGTCGTCGAGAAGTGCGGTATCCGCACCTACGTCGACGACGGCGCCATGGTCGGCAACACTGCGCCGCTGATGACCTCGGTCTTCCTCGACAACGATCTGACCTTCGTGGTCGGCACCGAGATCGACGCACGTTCGTTCGCTGCGGCCGATCCCGAGCACACCGTCATCGCACCGGTCCCGGAGTCCGGTGACTGGCAGGTCACTCGCAAGGCCGGAACCGAGATTCGGGTGCCGCGCAAGATGAAGCTCACCCGCACCGTCGGTGGGCAAATTCCGACCGGCTTCGATCCGACCAAGTGGGGCATTTCGCCGGACATGGCGAGCTCGATCGACCGCGTCGCACTGTGGAACATCGTGACCACCGTCGATGCGTTCATCTCCTCGGGCTTCAACCCGTCGGAACTGATGCGCTGGGTGCACCCCACGCTGGTCGCCAACACACAGGGCACCGGCATGGGCGGGATGGAATCCATGCGCTCGCTCTACATCGACACTTTGCTCGGTGACGCTCGTGCGAACGACATCTTGCAGGAAGCGCTGCCGAATGTCGTTGCAGCGCACGTGGTTCAGTCGTACATCGGCAGCTACGGCGCGATGGTTCACCCCGTCGCAGCGTGTGCAACCGCCGCCGTCTCCGTCGAGGAAGGCGTCGACAAGATCAAGCTGGGCAAGGCGCAACTCGTCGTCGCCGGTGGTTTCGACGACCTGAGCACCGAAGGCATCATCGGCTTCGGTGACATGTCCGCGACCGCCGATTCGGCTGCCATGTCCGCGAAGGGAATCAGCGATCGTCGATTCTCCCGGGCCAACGACCGTAGGCGCGGCGGGTTCGTCGAGTCGCAGGGCGGCGGAACGGTTCTGCTCGCTCGCGGTGACCTGGCGCTGGAAATGGGACTTCCGGTCCTCGGTGTCGTTGCGTACGCGCAGTCGTTCGGCGACGGCGTGCACACCTCCATCCCGGCTCCGGGACTCGGTGCGCTCAGCGCCGGTCGTGGGGGCAAGGATTCGTCCTTCGCGTTGTCACTCAACGCACTCGGCGTCAGTGCCGACGATGTGGCCGTGATCTCCAAGCACGACACCTCGACTGCGGCGAACGACCCGAACGAGGCCGAACTGCACACCCGCCTGGCCAAGGCGATCGGACGCACCGACGGAGCACCACTGTTCGTCGTCTCGCAGAAGAGCCTGACCGGCCACTCGAAGGGTGGAGCCGCAGCATTCCAGCTGATCGGCCTCTGCCAGGTGCTCAGCAACGGAGTCATCCCGCCGAACCGCAGCCTCGATTGCGTCGACGACAAGATGACCGAGTTCGAACACCTCGTGTGGGCTCGCGAGCCGCTGCGCTTCGGTGACTCGGTACCGCTGAAGGCAGGACTGCTGACCAGCCTCGGCTTCGGTCACGTGTCCGGTCTCATCGCCGTGGTTCACCCGCAGGCCTTCCTCGAGGCCGTGCCTGCAAGCCGTCGCGCCGACTACATCGCTCGCGCCAACGAGCGACGCATCGCCGGTCAGCGCAGGCTGATCTCCGCGATGGTCGGAGGTGACGCCCTGTACGAACGGCCCGAAGACCGAAGACTCGGACATGACGGGACGCCGGCGAAGGCGTCCCGCGAACTCGAAGCCGACATGCTGCTCACCGAGGCAGCACGCCTCGGCGACGACGATGTCTACCGCTCGGGTCTGCCGGGGTGCAAGTAATGGCTATTCTCGGAGTAGGTTTCGACCTGGTGACCGTGTCCGACTTCGCCGAGCAGATGGACAAGGCCGGCACGACGATGATCCGCGACAGCTTCACCGCGGGGGAGCGTCGGCACTCGGCAACGAAGAGTTCCGACCCGGCTCGCCACTACGCAGCACGGTGGGCCGCGAAGGAGGCCGTTCTCAAGGCCTGGGCGACTTCACGTTTCGCCAGGCCGCCGCAGATCGGTGACAATCCGTACCCGCTCATCGAGGTCGTCAACGACGCCTGGGGGCGGCCGTCGATCAAGCTGCACGGCATGGCTCTCGAGTTTCTGCCGACCGTCAAGATTCATCTGTCCCTGACCCACGACGGTGATATCGCTGCAGCCGTGGCGATCTTGGAAGAATAGGTTTGTAGAAGTACGACGCCGGTCCGCTCGCTACGAGTGGGCCGGCGTTCGTGTTTCAGGCGGTAGCCTGGCGGAGCCGAGCGCAGACCTATTCGGTGGAGGCGCCCGAACGCCTGCTGTCCCTCTCGGCGCCGAGAAGGTACGCGGTCATGATGCGTTTGAGTTCGGTGACGGCATCCTCATGGCTCTGTCCGTCCTGAACGGAAAAGTTCAGCATCGAGTACACGATGTGGACGAGGACCTGTGCCATCAGGTTGCGTCGCACTCTCGGTGTCCGCGGGGTGAGGGGGCCGAGCATGCGGGCGACCTGGTCTGCGAATTCGCGTTCGTGGATGACGCCGGTGGCGCGCGTTGACGGAGTGGACTGCATGGCGAGCCACACCTCCCGACGCGAGGGATCGGACATCCACATATTGGCCATGTGGTCGACGAATTTATTGAGGAATCGAAGCCAATCCAAGGACGGCACCTCGCCGTTGAAGTCGGCTAGCTCTTGTTGAACACCGACGACGTCCTGCCGGTTGAGCTCGCACACGATCACGTACTTGTTGGCGAAGAACTGGTAGAGGGTGCCGATCGGCAGCTCGGCGCGAGCGGCAACTTCCTCACAGGTGAACGATTCGAATCCGGCGTCGCTCAGCACGTCCCGTGATGCGGCAAGCAATGCGTCGAACTTGCGTTGGCTGCGTTCTTGGGTAGGACGCCGCCGCGGCATCAGCTCCTGTGTCTCTACCGTCGATTCGAGCGCTGCGTCTATTCGTCTCGCAGCCTGGGCGCTAGCAGAGGACTCCACGCGTCCAGGCTAGCGGCCCGAGCGCCATCTACTCCACTACGCGGAGTTACAGACACCGAGTGGCGGCTTCAGCCAGAGAAACCCCAGTCCACCTCACCGTGCTGCTCTCCAAAAATACTTTGACAGATCCGGAGTTGCTTTCTGGCCAACAAAACCATCTTTAGGTATGGTTCGGGTATCAGTTTCATCGTCGTGGAGGGTGACGTCGCCGATTTCGTCTCGGAGATGCTCATGTCGGGAGCCTCACCCTTAGGCACAGGAGTATTTACGTGGCCACTATTGGTCTTTCCATCGAGTCGGGTGCCCTGCACTCCGTCCTTTTCGATGGGGTGGAAGATTCGGTAGCGGTAAGCCAGGTGACCGCGCTGGACGATGGCGTCGCAGCATCGCTGACCGCTGCCGTAGAGAGCATGCGTGAACTTGCCGCGGCCGCTGAAGTCGCGGTGGACGGCATCGGAGTGGTGTATCGCTCGGATGAAGAGCGTGCGCTGTTCGAGTCGGCGCTCGAGGAGTCGGACGTCGATTCGGTGTCGATGATCTCCGCATCCTCTGCGTTGCTGGGGTGGCTGGCGAGATCGCCCGAGTTCACCTCCGCCGAGCGAGTCCTTCTTTATTACATGGGCCCGTCGGGGGTATCGATTTCGCTCGCCGACGTGGCGAAAGAAACCCTGTCGCCCGCCAAGGCGGTGGCATTCGATTCGCCGACCCCCGAGCGTATCGGCGGCACGGTGGCGCTGGCGTGGGAAGTTCTCGACGAGGCAGGTGCCGAGGCCGAGTCTGTCGCGCTGTTCGGAGACCTCTCGGGCAACAGAGATGTGGTCGATATCCTTTCCCTCGGGCTCGGCGTGCCGGTGATTCGAGTCGGCGACGCCAATCTGATCGCGGCCAGCGGTGCGGGACTGCTCGCGGAACGGAACGTGGTTCGGAAGGAGCCGCCGGTCCTCGATGACGACGGTGCGCCCGATGGCGCTGTCGACGTTGTCATCCCGGTGACGGACACCGAAGACGAATCCGAGACGGTATCGGCGGTAGCACCTGCTGCTCCCGCGTTGTTGATGTCGCAACCTCCCGTCGTCGCCGCGGAGGTGCACCAGCCGCAGGCGCGCCGTTCCACGCCCCGCAAGAAGCTCGTGCTGGCCGGAGCGCTGTTGGTGGGAATCCTGTCCGGTGGAGTTGCGCTGGCATCCACGTTGCCTGCGGATTCGCCGAAGAGCCAAACCCCCACGGAGGTAGCGAAACCGAGGTCGACGGTAATCGATACCGACTTGGGTACGATCGAAAACGTTGCGGAGCAGCCCCCGGCCCTGACGCCGGAGCCGGCCCCGCCCGCACCACCCGCTTCGTGGGCGCCGGAACCGGTGTTCTTGCCTGCGCCCGTAGTCGAAAATTGGACGGTCGATCCCACCACCGGTGTCGCGACGCCACGAGAAACTTTCACCCCGATACCGGCTCAGTCGATCCCCCCGGCGGCCGCTGTGGTGCCGCAAAGTGAGGTGGCTCCTCCGGAGTTCGCCGTCCCGGTCATCATTCCCGAGCCAGGGAAATCCCAGGAACAGCTCGAACAAGAGGCTTGGGACCGGCACTGGCAGCACACTGCACAGTGGGTCGAACAGGAGATCCACGAAAACTGACGCTCTGCCCGACCTCCTTGCACGATGACACAATGATCGTCAAGGGTAGATACGGTCGGTAAGAATGTCAGGAGTGACGATGTCGGATGTTCGATCGGCGATTTCCGCAGACATGCCGCGGGCTCAGCGCGAACTACGAGAGTTGGTGGCGTTCCGATCGGTTCACGACGAACGTCAGTTTCCGCGTGAAGAGTGTGTGGCAGCGGCCAACTGGGTCCGCAGCGCATTCCTGGACGCCGGAATGGACTCGGTGGAGCTGATCGAGACCGACGACGATTCGCTGGCTGTCGTGGGGCACCGGCCTGCGCCTGCAGGTGCGCCGACAGTGCTGCTGTATTCGCACTACGACGTCCAACCGCCGGGGGACCGATCATTGTGGGACAGTGAGCCGTTCGAACTCACCGAGTCTCGAGGCCGCTGGTTCGGCCGCGGTGCAGCGGACTGCAAGGGCAACGTGGTCATGCATCTGCTGGCGCTGCGCGCACTCGGCGACGACCTCGCCGTCGGAGTCACCGTGGTTTCGGAAGGTTCGGAGGAAATGGGCACCGGTGGACTTGAGGCACTCGTGCAGGCGAGGCCCGAACTGTTCGAATCCGACGTCATCATCATCGCCGACACCGGCAATGCTGCGGTGGGTCGGCCGACGGTGACGACGACATTGCGCGGAATTGCCAATGTGGTTGTCCGAGTTGACACATTGAATGGCGAAGTCCATTCCGGAATGTACGGCGGCCCAGCCCCCGACGCCCTCGCTGCACTGATCCAGTTGCTGTCCACACTGCGAGACGAGCACGGCAATACCGTCGTGGACGGGTTGGACACGAGCCAGGTGTGGGACGGCATCGACTATCCAGCGGATCGGTTTCGCGCTGACGCAGGGGTCCTGGACGGGGTGGACCTTGCCGGCTCGGCCTCGGTTGCCGATGCCGTGTGGGCCCGCCCGGCTCTCACGGTCCTGGGGATCGACTGCCCGCCCGTCGTCGGTTCGGCGGCCGCAATTTCGCCGACGGCGTCCGCACGCCTCAATCTGAGGGTGCCGCCCGGTATCGATCCACAGACCGCTCAGGATGCACTCGAGGCGCATCTACGGGCGCACGTGCCGTGGAGTGCGCGCGTGAGTATCGAGCGCGAGGCCATCGGGTCGCCGTTCCGAGCGCGAACCGACGGCCCCGGCTACGCAGCTCTCAGCGACGCGATGAAGGAAGCATTCGGCACGGAGGTGTCCTCAGCAGGGCAAGGCGGCTCGATCCCGCTGTGCAACGTTCTCGCACAGACGTTTCCGAAGGCCGAGATCGTGCTCATGGGCGTCGAAGAACCGCTGTGCCGCATCCATGCGCCCAACGAAAGTGTCGACCCAAGGGAAATCGAGAACATCGCCGTCGCCGAAGCCCTGTTTCTGCAGAAGCTGGGACGGTCAGACCGATAGGTCTCGGCGGAGCTTCGCAACATGTCCGGTAGCGCGGACGTTGTACTGCGCTACCTCGATCTTGCCTGCCTCGTCGACTAGGAATGTCGAACGAATGACGCCCTGCACCGTCTTGCCGTACATCTTCTTCTCGCCGAAAGCGCCCCACGCCAGAAGCGTCGACTTCTCCGGGTCTGAGAGCAACGGGAAGTTCAAGCCCTCGGCGTCGCGGAACTTCGCGAGCTTCGCCGGCTTGTCGGGGGAGATGCCGATGACCTCGAGGCCTGCACCATTGAGTTCGGCCAGACTGTCGCGGAAATCGCACGCCTGCTTGGTGCAGCCAGGCGTACTGGCAGCGGGGTAGAAGTAGACGACGACCTTCTTGCCCGCGTAATCGGACAGAGAGACGTCGTTTCCGTCTGCATCGGGCAAAGTGAAGGCCGGTGCAGTGTCGCCGGGCTCGAGCTTCTTGTTGTCGGTCACAGGAGAAGAGTATCCAAATTCAACAGTGCTCTACGCTCGACAACGACAGACGAACGATTTTGCGACAAGTTGGAGGACACGTGGCCAAGGACACCGACCGGATCGAACGCGAGATCGAGGCCGCTCGCAATCAGCTCGCCAGCACACTCGACGAGCTGAGCGTCCGCGCCAGCCCCAAGCGCATCGTCGAAAGCACAAAGCAGACCGTGATCGCCAAGCTCAACGAACCGCCGGTGAAATACACCCTCATCGGAGTCGGCGCAGTAGTCGCAGTACTCGTCATCCGCAAGATTTTCAGCTAAAAAGCGCCCCTGACCAGCCGATTTCACATCCGGTCAGCGATCCTGTTAAAGTTTTCCCCGGCACCACAGAGAACGACGGTGGTGCTGATCGGCGCCATTAGCTCAGTTGGTTAGAGCAGCTGACTCTTAATCAGCGGGTCCGGGGTTCGAATCCCTGATGGCGCACACCAAGTGCCCCTGAGCAGCGTTCGAGCTGGTCAGGGGTACTTTTTGTTGTTTGCGGTCGCCCGGGTGTCTGCGAAGTTCTCAGAAATGGTCGACGCTCTGACCTGCGGGTTCTTCTGCCGCGTAGGGCGTTTCGGAGACTTGACTCCCAATCGCGTTATTCGGGGAGTCAAGTTCGAGAAGCCTTGCTGCTGACCTGCGTAATTGCGCGCTCGAATCCACGATCGGTTCGCTGAAGGACGGCTGTGGACGCTCCACTCATCACTTACTCATCATTTTGAAGACGTGGCCTCACCTGAACGCTGATGGTTCGTCACGGATCTGCCGGGCAAGCTGGCTGTCGGTGCTTACCCGCCAGACTCACTATTGAGCCATCCGGGCTTCGCAGCATTGGGAAGATGTCGATGCGCCGGCTGCCGTTGTGATCGAGTGACCCGGACCGTTGGCGGGGAGGCGATCGCGCGCTTTACAACGGTGCGCGCCGGGGACTGTCCAGTCGCCTCGCGGACGCGAACTTTAGGCGGAGGCACGTGCACAGTGCTGACAGGGCGTTGAAGCACCGTGTCGGTGAGCGGTCGCCGCGAACAACGGACGGTGCGGACATCAGGCTTTTGGCCGTACGCCTCGCGTCGACTTCGCTGCCTCGAGCAGAAACCGCAGGTGGCACGGAGTACCCCGTGTGTCACGGTGGGCGACTGTGCGTCAAGACATCAGGCCTGACATTTGCGGGCCGCACTCACCGACTGCGGTGCCCACGAGCGGGTGCGATTGCCAGTGCTCAAATCTTTGTTTGTGTGACGCTATCCGCCGAACGATCCGGTTGGGATGCACGCTATTGCGGTGCATGGCTGTCCGGTGGTGGTCAGCACGCTGACCGAGGCGCCTTCGCCGTTGGTGACGTAGGTAGTGGTGTTGTCGGGGAGTGCGATGGCGCCGCCGGGTCGTGCGCCGACGGGGACTGTGTCACGCGAGCTGGGATCGGCGGTATCGATGATTGCGGTGGTGTCGGTGTCGGATTGGTTCACGAAAACCGTGGATCCGTCGGGGGTGACGGCGATTCCGGTCAGTGTGCCGCCGCCGACCGCGATCGTGTCGATGACGGTGTTGGTCGCGGTGTCGATGACGACGACGGATTGGCTGGTGCCTTCGACGGCATACACCCGGCCGGCAGCCGAAGCGATTCCTACTGGGATCCCTCCGATCGGAATCGTCGCGACAACGGTGTCGGTGGCGGAGTCGATCGCGGTGACGGTGCCCGATCCTGCGTTGGTGACGTAGACGGTGCCATCGAGTGCTGTTGCCAGGACTGGGTTCTTTCCGACGGGCACTGTCGACTCGACGGTGTTGGTGGCGGTGTCGATGACCGAGATCGTTCCGGATGTGGGGCTGGCGACGTAAACGGCGTCGCCGGAGGCGGTCATGCCGATCGAGTTCGGCTCGACGGCGATGTCGTCGACGACGGTGTTTGTTTGCGGGTCGATGACGTAGACAGTGCCGACACTGCTCACGGCGTAGATATCGCCGGTGGGGGCAACCGCGATCCCTGTGACGGATGTCGCGGTTGCTGCGCTCGCAATGACGGTGTTGGTTGCGGTGTCGATGATGTCGATCCCGTCGCCTGCGGTGACGTACAGGTGCGCGGCGTCGGGGCTGAGGGCGAATTGGTTCGGGACGTCGCCGACAGAGATGGTGGACGAGACATGCCACGCCGATGCCGGCGCAGCGCTCGCAGTGGCTACCTGGACTGTGGCGAGAACGGCGGCTGCCAGGACCGGTACGACGGCTAGGCGAGCGAAGCGACGCTGCGGGCGAGGTGATGCAGGCAGGCGGGCGGGCTTGTGCACGGGCGTGTGTCCTTCGCAGTTCAACGACGAGTCAACGATTTACAAACGTATTGGCCCGAATGGTTGTTCGTCTAGCGAAGGAGTGAGAAAAGTCCGAACGCAGGGTCGGGGCTTGATTCGTGGGCGATCTGCTCGGTTGGTGCTTGGCGGGTCACGATTCGGGCGGGGATTACGGTCCGGGTACCCAGTAGCCGGCGTCGCCGGTGCCGTTGGATATGCACATCATGTCGAGCCCGTCCGGGGAGACTGCGATTCCACGTGCCGATGGATCGCACGACTCACCCTGTTCGGCATAGGCGATGATCGGTGCCGAGCGCACCCACCGTGCTGTGCTTCGTCCTGCGTAGGCGCATTTGAGGAAGGTGCCGTCCGCTGATGTGGCGTGATTGTCGACTGCTGGATCGCAGGATTCGTCGACGGCAGGGAGGGTGAGGGGAGGTTCCTCGGTCACCTCGACGGTCGTTTCTGCCGGTGGGGGAGTCGTCAGGGATGGAACGATCACAGAGGTGGGCGGCGCCTCCAGCGGTGTCGCAGGAAGTGAATAGTCTTGATAAACCGTTGCGTTCGTCGAGTCGTCGGCGGTCAGTCCGGTTCCGAGGCCGTAGACGACGGTCGCTACCGCGATGGCTTCGATCGCGCCGAGCACGAGAGCGGCGATGGCTAGTCCGCGCGCGGCGGGCCGCCAGAATGCCAGGATGCCGAACACGATCGCGACGGGGAATAGTCCCAGAAGCGCTGCAACGAGTGCGATCACGGCATGCGGGTTGACCGGCTCGACTGTCTTGCCTTGGCTCTTACTTATATCGACGGTCACTGTGGCGCCACTCCGTTCAGCAGGTTCACGTGTCCGCGTCTTGTCTCGAATGCGGGCGAGACGCTGCGCATGCGTGAGTGAGCGACCGTCCAAGGGGGCCTATTTCCGCATTGCGGAGAGGCATGCGCGGGTGCATCATCCATGAAAATCGAGTGCTTCTGTAGTTATGAACACAGAATGACCCGAGACGTTTGTTCCGACCGGGTAAGAGTGCGCAGCACTCCGCTGTCCGGTAGGCCGCCGAGTTGGCCGAACGCGTTTGAGCGCCGCGCGCATATACCGTGTCGCTACCAGGGTGCCGAGCTCCTATTCCCCGGAGGCGTTGCTGGTTCTGATCGTAGATGCATTGTCTCGGGTAGTTTTTGCCGAACCGACCAAAATTCGATCTACAGTTACGGACGCGGTTTGTGGACTGGAGGTTGACGCAGTGTCCGAATCGGTTCGCCCGAGCTCCCGGCATCAGCCGTCTATCTGTATTAATCAGTTTTCTCCTCGCGCGTTAAGAGCTTCTGGCCAATAGTTCGGTTCCCGAGGTGTGTATAGCGTTGACTGATTGATTTCCCACCCGTGCCCGAATTTTAGAGTGAGTGCTTGCACCGCGTCGCGTACCCACTCTGGAAGCTGGGGGGCGACGTACACCGATGGAGCCAGTTGGCCGAGGTCAATGTTGATCTTGTCGACTTTCGGCCATCGAATTTTCTCGTCCTTTCCTGAAAGGAATCTCTCGCAATCGGGGGCGTGGGATATCAACCGTACTTCGTGTTCGAAACTGAAGCTGGAGCGTTTATAGAAGTAGTCGTCAGTATGGGTGGTTGTGGGCAAAGCATCTTTGTTGTAGTCGAGGTAGATGACTTTGCCTCCGTAAAAATGTTTCTCGCTAACCAAACTGTCTCGCAACCCAGACCAGGTTGTTTGGATTGCGATCCCTCCGCTTTCGCCGTAAATCTTCCACATTGCGGCGGACTCGGTATCGAGAGCATTCCAGCAGGTGATGTAGGTGGCGGAGCGCAGTCTTGCTGCCGTCTTGAGGTGCATATCCTGGTCAGCCGCCAGCCAGTAGGAAGGCGCGCCACGACTTTTTTGATCATGCCACCGCTGCGCCGCACTTGCGAGTCCCACATCCCTCTCGTAGGGATCTTCCATCATAGACGCAAGCGGCATGGCGAGCTGGGACGTAGAAAGTAGATCAACAAGTTTTGTCATGTTCATGTAGCGCCAGAGAATGGTATCGTCTGCAATCTCGGCGCCTTTGAGTATTTGAACGTTAGCCACGTCCATATTCTAGACGAAATGCATGTCGTTACAGCTGTTGGACAGGTACGGGCAATGTGAGATTGCTACCTGTTCCCAGCTGCTGGCGGGACGCCTGCCCGGTTTAGCCTTCCAAGACGATCTACGAACGTCCCGCCATCGACCGCGGTGGTCGCCCGGTATCAGACCGCCGCCCAAGGGGCCTCTCACGACCGAATCTGCTGACTTGCTCGATAAGGTTGACGACGGCGAGTGATCGCCGACTTCGTAGGCACGATTCTTACAGGCAGGCGGGTGTGCCTCCTAAGTTCTCGTCGCCCCGGGTCCCTGGACGCGGTCACACAAGCTGTGGTGGTTCGCCGGGAAAGGGGCGGGTCGGATTGTAGAGTCCTTTATGCATCGCAACTTCGCACGCTCTCCAATCGCCACAGAAATAGTACGAGAGTGAACCGTCGTTAAAGATCACCTCGACCGGACGGCGGCCAGTCCGTCTCACTGCAACGCGTTCTCCCCTAGCAACTGTGGTGGCGATCCTGGCAGGTCCCCGATAGTCGGACCACCGCGTTCTAGAGCCACGGTGTGATTGGTGTCAGTCGATCTCGCAGTCCACGGGTTGGTGCGTGTGAGTGCATTGGGCAGCATACTCAGCCGGGGTTAGGTAGCCCAGCGATGAGTGGCGATGTCGATTATTGTGGTCGTCCTTGAAGTCCTCGATCACGACCCTCGCTTCGAGCAGGCTGGTCCAGTAATTGCGGTTGAGACATTCCTTCCGTAGTCGATTATTGAAGGACTCGATGTGTCCGTTGTTCCACGGTGTGCCCGGCGGGATGTAGGCGATACCGATCCTGTCCCGGCAGAACTGTTGCAGCACATAGGAAATGAACTCCGGTCCGTTGTCCATTCGCAGCACTTGAGGCGGCCCTCCCCACAGCGCGAACGCCTTACCCAACTCCTCGGTCAGCCGCTGGGCGGTGATCGAGCGCTCCACGATGTTGAGCACCGACAGTCTCGTGTGTTCGTCGATCATCGACGCGATCTTGATGGCCTTCCCATCGACGGTCGAGTCGAACTGGAAATCCATAGCCCACACCACTTTC
>NZ_MKKX01000006.1 GCF_002091985.1 Rhodococcus sp. 1163 | reverse complement strand
CTCTGCTTTGGCGGCTTCGCGTGCGAGGGAACGATCACGCATTTCCTCGAACTTGGTGGCCTGACGCTCGAGGTCTTCGAGGAACACGGCCAGCTCTTCACGCTTGGATTCCCCGACGCCGGTGAAGTCCTCACGTTCGAAGATCTGCCACTTCCGCAGCACCGGCCACACCACGTCCTCGAGGTGCTGACGCAGATCGTAGATACCGTGCTTGGCCATCAACACACCGTTACGGCGGAAGTTCGGCATCCCGGCACCGGGCATCTGGAAGTTCATCACGATATGCGAAATCGCTTCCAACGTCTGATCCGGCGCGATGTCGAGAGCGGCAGCGGTGACGTTGCGGTAGAACATCATGTGCAGGTTCTCATCCGCGGCGATGCGCTGGAGCATCCGGTCGGCGATCGGGTCGTCGCACACCTTGCCGGTGTTGCGATGCGAGACGCGCGTGGCGAGTTCCTGGAAGGTGACGTACGAGACCGAATGCAACAGTCCGGTCTGTGCGCCCGCCGGTGAGGCGAAACCGTTGGTCATGTGAATCATCCGGGCCTGTTCGAGCGCGACCGGATCGACACCGCGGGTGACCACCAGGTAGTCACGCATGACGATGCCGTGCCGGTTCTCCTCCGCGGTCCACCGTCCCACCCAGGTGCCCCAGGCGCCGTCCTGCGAAAAGTTTTCGGCGATCTCGCGGTGGTACGAGGGCAGATTGTCCTCGGTGAGCAGGTTGGTGATCATCGCTGCTCGCGCTACCTCGGAGAGTGTGCTCTGCTCCGGTTCGTAGTCCACCCCACCGAGTGCAGCGAAGTTGCGGCCTTCGTCCCACGGCACGTAATCGTGCGGGTGCCACTCCTTCGCCATCGACATGTGGCGGTTCACGTTGTCTTCCGCAACAGGAACCAGCTCGTGTAGCAGCTCCAGCTGTGTCAGATCCCTCGCCATGGACATGCCTCCTCTAGTGAAAAATACCTACGTAAGGGTAGGTCGGTTTCCCTATCGGCGAGGACGTCCACGCGAGACTCTGTTAGATGTTGCAAACCCCACTCCCCACACTTGGGCGCCCTCACATGTGTTGGGCGCCGGCCACCTGTGCCCTGGAGTGGTCCCAATCTGCAAGCAAGGTGAGCAGGCCCGACACCAACGGCAACGGCTGATCCAGCATGACGTGATGTCCAGCCAGCGGGATCTCGATCACCGGCGCCGATCTGCCGAACATTTCATACATGTCCGACGCTACGTCCTGGGTGACCATGCCACGTTCGGCGCGGAACAGCGCAGCCCGGCAACGGACCGATCGAAGCAGCTCCGGTGACGGGCGGGCGCTGCCGAACATGCTCGGATCGAACTTCCACGACCATCCGCCGTCTACCTCTCGCACCGATCCGCGGGCAACGTGGTCCATCACGTACGGCAACGAGTCGGCTTGGTCTGGAACAGTGCGGAACCGTACCAACGCTTCGTCCAAAGCGGCATAGACCTTCAGCGGTCCGAACGCTCGCTTGTCCCGCGCTGCGGTCTGCTCGGGCGAGGGAGATCTGAGCGGGGTGTCGATCACCGCGACGCCCGCGATTCTGGCGTCGCCCTTCGCGGCGTCCATGCAGACCCAACCGCCCATACTGTGACCGATCAACACTGGGGGGTGGATGAAGTTCGACGCTTCCGCCACCGCAAGAACTTCGGCAGACCAGTACTCGACTTTGTAGTCTTCCCGCCATGCCGAGTCTCCGTGGCCGGACAGATCGAGCGCAACGACACGATGGCCGCGGGCAAGAAACGGTGCGACGTGATCCCACCATCCCGAGTGCGCAGCACCACCGTGGACGAGAACGACGCCGGGAAGATCTTCCTCACCCCACGAGCGGACGTGAATCGAAGCGCCGAGCACCTCGATGTCACTCTCGACCGGCTTGATTGCCACTGCATCCGAGAACCACTGCGGTGCATCGATATTCGTCATCGCGCAAGTCCGGCTTCCGGCAGGAACGTCGACGGTTCCGGGGAGCGTTGATGGAAGCGGCTACTCATTCGAGGGACTCTCCTTTTGCTGGACACACTTTCGGACTGCCGATTCGGCGCGATCCCGTCGGACGAGACCCTCGGTCTTGCACGAAAACAGCGCCGTCATCACGGATGCAAGTTTTGCATAACCTAGTTTCCGGGCTCTTCTCCCGCTGCGGATTTGTCCGTTTCGACGGTCGGTACACCCAGAACCAGCGGATGTGTCCGTCCTGCCGAACCATTTTCGGAACCGAGCCCCTGAGGATCGGCGACGGATGCCAGCGCGATATCGAGTTCACCGGTCCACTCACGCGCGATCTGAGCATCCAGGGCGTGCACACGTGCCACCAAGGGGGCATGTTGCTCGATTGGACAGTAACCGAGCAGGGTGTCCAACAACGAGCGGAGTCGACGCTGCACTTGAGTGGAGTTGGTGCTGAAGTGCCGGATCTCGTCGGTCGAGATAGCCACGTAATCAGCCCAGGTCCGAGTTGTTCCACGTATCCGTGTCGACACCGAGTCCGAAGCTTCCAGGCGAACTCTCGGCGCCAACGTCAAGAGTAGGTCTTCGAGATGGTCGATGGCCTGCACAGCCCTGCCGGGGTCGTTGATCGCGGGTGAGAGCGCTTTGAGTGCGATGTCGACGATTGCCTGCAGCCCGGCAGCCGGACTGACCGTCGGACTATGGGTATCGCCGAACACCAGGCACGCCATCAACTGGTGTGGGCGCACCCGCAACTGCGGCCCGTTCACCTCGAACAGCGCAGCGTCCTGCGCGACGAACTCGCCGACATAGGGCAGCACCTCGATAGTGACTCCCCATACCGCGGCAAGTCGCTCGATACCGGCGAGATTGACTGCCAACAGAATTCGGCCGTCGGGAGAGAGTTGCCGGAGTCGAACCGTGGTCGAGCTACCCAGCAGCTCGACCTTGTGCGGATCTCTCGACGCAGTGAGGGGCGGTGTCGTCAGAACCGGAGCAGCGGAGACGACTTCCCTCCGCCCTTGCTCCATCTCTTCCGTGAATCCCGGATAGGTTCGCACGATGGACGAGCGACTCTGTGCCGCGATCCAGCGCAGCAACCGCGAGGAATTGAGCACCATTCCCACGCGCGCTACCAGCGCGATGAAGAGAAACGCACTCACGAATGCCAACAGGATTGCAATGGACGTCGACAGCACGGGTGCTGTCGACTCGCCGGACAACGCCAGATCCGAGGCGATGATGACAGCGACGACGAACGTGGACAGGAACATCCCGATCGACCATCTCATGATGGCTTCCTGTTGCAGCATCGGCACCACACGTACCGAAATCTGCGAGGCACCGAACTGCATGGCCAGGGTGATGGCGGTGAACACCAGGCCGGTGAGCGTGATCATGCCGCCGGCGATGACGGCGAGCAACGTGGCAGTGGCTCCGATATCGAATGTCGATTCGATGCCGACCGCAGAATCGGTGTCGCCGAGTTCGCCGTCCAGGTCCACGAGGAGCGCCGCCAACACGATCGACAACGACACCAGGATCATCGGTAGCCGCCAAGTCGGTGTCCTCCGCAAGCGTCGCCGAGTGTGGTTCCACCGTATTGCCGTCAGGAGTCGATTGGGAACCTTGGCCACCGGCACTGGCTGATCCGACACAGTAACCGCGGCAGTCGGTGTGGCCATCTCGATCGGTACACCGAAGCGACCCGAGAGTGCCTCCTGAACAAAGATTTTTGCCCGGATGACCGGTTCACGGAACCGCTTCTCGCGGGTGAAGGCTTTCGCTCGTTTACCTGGCTTGTCGGCGTATCGCCACCGATCCCACGGCGACAACGGTCGGCCGAGCCGGATGGCACCGATAATGAGGAGCGGGGTGAAGAACAGGCCGACCAATCCCGTCCACAGCTTGCCCTTGAGCAGGGTGATTGCCGCGAGCCCAAGCTGAAGTGCCAACCCGAAGAGGACCAGCGCAAGCGTGATCAGTGATCGATCCTGCTGATAGACGTCGAAGTCTCCGGTGAATCCGATGGGGTGAACGCCGAGAAGATAGAGGCCGGAGATCGCGACGGCCACGAAGACCGCATCGATGGAGGACCGACCTTCCTCCGCCCAGTAGACGTCGCGAAGATGCAGTATCAGTGCGAACTCGTCGAGCATCAACGCACTTCCGATACCGAAAACGCTCGAGAGAATGCAGTTGGCAACGGGGGTCTCGTAGTTCGCGATGGCGACCAGCGCGAACCCGGAGACAAGGACCATGACCAGTCCGAACATCACATGGTGAATGTGCATGCCACCTGGGGTGACGTTGCCGGGCCACCAGGACACCTCGGCCCTGATCATCCGAACGCTGAACCGAATGAAAAGAAATGCCAGTAGGAACGATACGAGTAGAAAGAACAAGGGGAGGCGTCCGTTGTCCACGACCGTCTCGGTGAACCATGTACCCATCGCGACCTCCTCGCTCGATCGAGCGAGGTCAGCCTATCCCTGCACGGGCCGTGTGTATGTTTTATCGACGCTGGGCGGACTCACCAGGCGGTCAGAAAACCCATCCGCGAAGCGCGATGAAGCGGAGCGCCCCGGTGGCGGCGCTCACCGCGATGACGGCGACGACCTGCACGATCCACGACGAGCCGGGAAAAACAATATGGACGACGGCGACGGCTGCGGTGCCGAGAGCCAGACCGGCGAGGGCGAGCCCACCCGCCTCCCACTGAGTCTGCAACCATCCGACACGCTGCGTCGCATGAAAGGTATGCCGCCGATGGAGTTCATTGGCAAGAACTGTGCTCGCCGCGATTCCGGCAATATTTGCGACGAAGGTACCCAGAAAGGCCAATCCGAGGAACAGTCCGATGTAGACGACGTTGCTGGACGCACCCACGAAGACGAATCTGACGAATTGTGCCGGTGCCGACTCACCCATGAAACGTGCCTTGATCTCTGTGGCACATGTTCTCGGCTGCGTGTCCAGCGTGCTGCTCACGTCATCGTCTCCAGTTTTCGGCGTCCTGGACCGAATACAGTCCTTCCGGTCCAACAGCGGGTGCACGAGATTCAAGGCCCAACTATGAGCCAAGTCACCCGCATTATCCGGCTAGGACGCGGTACCGCTCTTCTTCTTGTTGCGCGAGCGACGTTCGAGATCGAAGTTCATCAGGTCAGGCTTGATCGATGCCACGAACAACATGACACAACCGAAGACCACGAGAACGATCGTCAGAACGACAACGACGATTCCTATGAACGCACCGATACTTTCCATAACTGCCCTACCTCCCGTGTTGACCCTTACCGTACTGGGCTCACTCGGCGTCGGTCGAATCCACCCCGTAGCGAGTACCAGAAGTTGTACTGTCCGAAGCCATGATCACATCGACCGAACATCAACCACGACGCTTCGAGGGAAAGGTTGCCTTCATCACCGGCGCTGCCCGCGGCCAAGGAAGGGCCGAAGCGATAAGGCTCGCTTCGGAAGGCGCCGACATTATTGCGGTCGACATCTGTGGTGAGTTCGAGTCGACATTCTACGACGGGTCCACCGCGGAGAACCTGCAGGAAACGGTCGCTGCGGTCGAAGCGCTCGATCGCCGGATCGTCGCCACCCAGGCCGACACCCGAGACTTCGCGGCCTTGTCGGCCGCTTTGAACGACGGGGTCGCCCAGCTCGGCAGGCTCGATGTCGTCATCGCCAATGCCGGAATCTGCGCAGCGGGGATGTCGTGGGAAATCACCCCCGAGCAATGGAAAGAGACGATCGACGTCAATCTCACCGGCACCTTCTTCACGGCGAAGGCTGCGATTCCGATATTGCTCGATCAGGGCACAGGCGGATCGATCGTCATGACCAGTTCGGTCGCAGGGCTGAAGGGCCTGCCGTTTCTCGCGCATTACACAGCGAGCAAGCACGGCATCGTCGGGTTGTGTCGGACGATGGCCAACGAGCTCGGACAGTTCGGCATCCGTGTCAACACGATTCATCCGCACGGCGTCGCGACCGGCATGCAGCCCGGCGACATGATGGCTCTCATCGAGAAGTACCCCTCACTCGGACCGATTTTCATGGGTTCGTTGCCCGACCCGATCAGCGAGCCGGAGGACATCGCGGCCGCCGTTGCGTGGCTCGCGTCGGACGAGGCTCGGCACATCACCGGCATTCAGTTGCCCCTGGATCTCGGAGTGCTTACGCGCTGAGACGGAAGCACCTACCCCTGGCTACTGTGACGAAAGAGGTGAACCACGCGCCCGTTTGACCCGAATGCCCGGATCCGGCACTGTCGACGACAATCGTCGTGTTGTCGACGCGAACACGGACAGAATCGGGTCGACACGATGGCGCAGAGCTTCGGGAGATACAGCCACCATTACGAACGGGAGCGCCCGAAGGACGCTCGGTGCATAGTGTGCGGGGCGGGCGAGGACTCACACGACAAGCGAATCGAAACGACGGACCGAGTGGTCGAGGCCGAGGTCGCCAAAGTTGCGGACCACACGATCGAGGCCGACTTGTCGGACTCGATTCGATAGCTGTCGAGAAGAAAGCGGCTAGGAACCAGCACGAGCCGGGGCGTAGCGCCGGATCGCACGCATCGGCAGTTCCAGCCAGGCGGGCCGATTACGTGCTTCGTACACTGCCTCGTAGACAGCCTTATCCAGCTCGTAAGCGCTGAGCAACGCTGATTCTTCGCGTGGGTCGGACCCGGTGACCGATGCATAACCGTCGCAGAACGATGCCGAGTTTCTTCTCGCCCACTCCGAGGCCCTGGCATAGGTCGCCTCGGTCACGTCCGGATCGTCCAGCAGCAGATGATGAGCCGCATAGTCGAACGATCTCAACATTCCGGCGACATCGCGAAGCGCACTGTCTCGCTGTCTACGCTCCTCCAGTGGCTTTGCCGGCTCACCCTCGAAGTCGATGAGCAACCAACCGGCCGAGGTGCGTAGGACTTGGCCGAGATGCAGGTCGCCGTGGATACGCTGCACTGTCACCGTGCCCGCTGCCTCGGCGCCCGCGATGAGCTCACGAGCAGCTGGAAGATGATCGGCCAGTCTCGGAATCACTTCAGCCGCAGCTTCGACTCGCGCGAGGATCTCCTCGACGGCCGTAGAGGAGGCCGCGCGCTCGGCCGTACCCAACTCCCTCGCCAGATCCGCGTGCACGTGGGCAACCGCAGCACCCAGGTCGTATGCCTCACCGGAGAAATCGGAAACCAGCTCAGCTGGCTGTCGGTCGCTCGCCAGCAGGTCGCGGACACTTGCCAAGGCGGTGGTCCAGCCCTCTGCAGCGTCGGCCACGAAGTCCTGCGCCATACCGAGCATCGAGAGTTCACCATCCGCCTCGGTCTCGATCCAGGCCCGCAGCGGAGCGACGAATCGGCATCCCGTGGCCGCCAACGCGCGATGAAGTTCGATGTCCGGATTGATACCCGGGGAGATCTGCCGAAACAGCTTGAGCAGCAGCACTTCACCTAGCACCACCGAAGTATTCGACTGTTCCGCGCCCAACACCCGACCGAGCATCCCGGTCTCGACCGAGTCACCCGGCACGTTTCGGAACTCCAGGGAGCCGATCGGCTGGGCCGCCGACAACGCGTCGGAATACAGCTCAATGATCTCCGGATCACGCAAACCGTCGTACACGAATTCACCCTCGCGCACCGGCAACTGCCAGGGGGCCAGATACTCCAGTACAGCGCTCTCGACCACAGTGCGGCGAAAGCCGAGCGGTACCTGGTAGCGCTGGACGCGGCCCCCTTCGGTCACGTGCGCATCCAGTCCGACGTCGACCAGGACGTGCTCTGCCTCCACCCCTGGACGCGAACCCAGAGGAACCCGCGAGATGACGACGAGGGAGACGATCCGAGAACCCTTCGCGGCGAACCAGCGTTGCTGCGGAAGCCACGCCCGAAGTGCAGTTTCCAACTCTTCCGTGCTGATGTGCGTCGAATCGGTCATAGATGAGTTCACTGGCCTCCGCATTCGCTCGGTCTACTTTCACACTCTAACGATGGATCCGCCGATATGCGCGAGCTGAGCCGAGCGCAGAGCGGTCGAATCTTTCGAATACGGCTACCCGATCCCCCTGATCTCACACACCTGATGCACTGGATCGTTTTTCTTTCGTCGCGCGAAAGTTATCCGAGCCTGGCGACTATCGATCGTTCGACTCGTAGAGTGGGCCCATGTCCGCTCCACATCCTGCAAGCTTCGCCCCCATTCCCCACATCGACGTCCATCGCGCCGGTGATCGCGCGAAAACCCGTGTGGCGTGGCTGAATTCGAAGCATTCCTTCTCCTTCGGGCAGCACTACGACCCGGACAATACCCATCACGGATTACTGCTCGTCAACAACGACGACACTGTCTCTGCTGGAGAAGGATTCGAAACCCACCCACATCGCGACATGGAAATCGTGACGTGGGTGGTGCAAGGTTCGCTCGTACATCAGGATTCGATCGGCCACTCCGGAGTCATCTATCCCGGCCTCGCACAACGAATGAGCGCAGGCAAAGGGATCATGCATTCGGAAAAGAACGACTCCTGGCGGCTTACGGGCGAACAGCACCACGAGCCCGTTCGATTCGTTCAGATGTGGGTTATGCCGGACACCCCTGGCATCACACCCGGATACGAACAACTCGAGATCGACGACGAATTACTGCGCGGCGGACTGATTCCCGTGGCATCCGGCATGAAGAAGCATCACGGGCAGTCCGCGATCGGCATATCCCAGAAGTCGGCTGCCATGCACGCAGCACGGTTACAGCCCGGACGGCCGATCACGATCCCCGACGCGCCGTTTCTTCATGTTTTCGTCGTCGCCGGGACAGTCCAGATGGAAGGCGTCGGCGAATTGTACGAGGGAGACGCCGTACGGCTGAGTTCATCTGGTGGACAACGGATCGAGGCAACCGCACCTGCCGAGATACTGGTGTGGGAGATGCACGAACGCCTGGGTGGATGAGCAACACCGTCGATGACAGGTTGATTACGGCATCCGAATAGTCGAATGCCTGGCCAGGCAAGGCGCTTAGACTCTCCAGCACTCACGCTCGTACGCATCGGAGGTCTCCGCCGTGTCAGACCAACCGCCACCCGAGAACCCACCCCCACCCCAGGATCCGCCCCCGGGTGGCTATCCCCCACCAGGTAACTACCCACCGAGTAATTACCCACCACAGGGTAATTACCCACCACAGGGCGGCTATCCACCAGGCAATTACCCACCACAGGGCGGCTATCCACCACAAGGCGGCTACCCACAGCCTTCGCCTCCGCCGCCGCAGAATACCGCCGGCATCGTGGCGGTCGTGCTCGCGATCCTCGGCATCGTGCTCTGCTGGACGATCCTAGGTGGCATCATCTTCGGATTGCTGGCTGTGGTTATCGGATTCATCGGTCGTTCGAAATCCAGAAAGGGCACCGCAACCAACGGGGCCATCTCCCTCGTCTCGATAATTCTGGGTCTGGTCGCCGTTGCGCTTTCGATCGTGCTGCTCGTCGTCGGTATCGGACTGTTCAACCGCAGCGGAGGCAAAGACTTCGCCGACTGCATCAGCCATGCGGGCAACAACCAGCGTGAGCAGCAGCGATGCGCAGACAAGTGGCAGCAGAACATCGAGGACAGGTTCGACGTCACCATCCCCAACGAACCCAACTGATCACTTCCAGCCGATTCCCAGCGAGGACTCAGGGTTCCTGGAGATCCGCACCCCAGGATAGTGTCCATGAACAAGGACATCGAACGCAGCCGCGCCCGCGTCAGCCGTCGTCGCGCATTGGCACTCGGCGGCGGAGTGAGCCTCGCCGGACTCGTCGCCGCGTGTACCGCCAACCCCGATACGACGGCCGCGAGCGCCACGACGAGCGCCGGAGCACAATCCACCAACACCGCCGATCCCATTCTGGCGTTGCTGAACCAGTCACCGTCATGCCCCATGACCACCGAGGAAACCCAGGGGCCGTACTGGTTCGACGTCGATTCCATCCGCAGCGACATTCGTGAGGACCGTCCAGGCACAACCTTCGAACTGGCGCTCCGGGTGCAGGATCTCGACAATTGCTCGGCGGCCGGCACTGCGAACGTCGTCGCGAACGCCGTTGTGGAAATCTGGCATTGCGATGCCGGCGGCGTCTACTCCGGCTTCGAATCCGGCTCGACGGCGGCTGACATCGGCGGCAGCGATGCACCCCCGGAAGCCGATATGAGGCGACCCCCTGAGGGCGGCGGTATGGGCGGACCTCCACCGGCGGGCGGGATGGGAGCCTCGGGTGCGACGTCGGATGGTTCGTACAGCGTCGGCGACTCCGAGTCCGCTACCACCGACGACAGCACCTATCTACGCGGCGCTCAGACCACCGACGCCGATGGAATCGCCAAATTCACCACGATCTTCCCAGGATGGTACGTAGGTCGCACGACACACATCCACGTCAAGGTGCACGTCGACAAGTCCACCGTCCTCACTACGCAGTTGTTTTTCGACGACGCCACCAAAGCCGAGATCTACGCGGGCACGCCGTACTCCGACCATGCCGGCTGGCAGAACAATGTGCAGAATTCGAGCGATTCGATCTACGACGTCAGTGGCGTCGTCACCACGGCAAAGAACGGCGATGGATACATCGGCGCCGTCAACCTGGGCGTCTAGTCACCCGTGCGGCTCGCGCGCACCGGTGGATACGCAGCAACCGGATCAGCGACGACGACTTGGTTGCCTCCGAGGCGTTTGGCCTCGTACATTGCCCCGTCCGCTTGCCGAAGCAGATCCGTCACGGTGCACACTCCATCGCCGTCGACGGAAGCAGAGTGTGCGACGCCGACGCTGACCGTCAGTGGGCAGATGTCCTGCCTCGAGTGCAAGCGAGTGCGCACCCATTCGGCGACCGAGATTGCTTGTTCGGCGGACACCGTCGTCACCACCGCGAACTCCTCGCCGCCGGTCCTCGCAACGAGCACTTCGTCGATGCGGAGTCTGCGCGCGATCAGGGTGAGCGCCAGGTCTCCACCTTCGTGTCCGAAGCGATCGTTGATCGATTTGAATCGGTCGACGTCGATGACCAAGACCGAGACCTCACTCCGACCTCGGAGAAAAAACGGTATCGCCTCGTCGAGCCCTCGTCTGTTGTGCAGGCCGGTCAACGGGTCGAGCATTGCGTCATCTGCGTCGACCCGCAGGTTCAGCAGTATCGACTGGAGAAATACGGGAGTGGTGAACATGACGGGCAGCAGCATGATCAGGTGCGACCATGCAAGGCCGTGATCGAGATTCGGTGACGCCAGGATGAGTACGAACATCCCTGCCACCGTTACTGCAGACCAGAGCAGGTGCGCCAGGAGCAGCTTCGGGCTGTGAAATACCTGTACGTACAACCCTGTCGCGGCGAGAAGCACACATACCGGGAACGACATCTGAATCGACCCGTAGGACAGCAGGGCCACGGTAGTGCCGAGATCGGCGTAGATGACGAACAGCGTGCTTGCCCGCTCGCTGGGCCACGGGCCGCGCATCCACAGCGCACCGACCGCGAACGACGAGATGGCAGCAGAGACGAGGACGATCCTGCCTACCGTCGAACTCGGCGGAGACGCCGTCAGAAAACTTGTGAGCCCAGCGAGCCCGAAGAAGATGCAGTTGAAACCGACTCCGATGCGGTATGCCTTCAAGACACCTCGCGCCTCGAAATACTTTTTCATCCGCATGTAATTGCATGGCTGAGCCCACCATCTGCGCAGAAATGTCACGGTGCTGTGCCTTCCACGCCGTTGCCCACCTCATAATCCCCCGGCACTTGACGAATACAAGTACGTTCCGCGATCAGACTTCGCGGTAGTTTTCGATATCGTACCCATTCCCGCTGGTCTCGACGGGCTTTCGCACACGTCGTCTTCGGTCTCGCAGATGCCGGAACGCATCGGACACCATGAGCAGGTTCTCGAGTATCAGCCGATCGCTCGTAAGAGTGTAAAGATGGATCACATGACTGCTGTTGTTAATTCCGGAATCGACCTCAGCTACGCAGACCCTGACACGCGCCCGCAGGACGACCTGTTCGTGCATGTCAACGGCAAGTGGCTCGACGACTACGCCATCCCGGCCGACCGTGCGGTCGACGGCGCATTCAGAACTCTTTACGACAGGGCCGAAGAAGACGTGCGGGCGATCATTCAGGAGTCCGCGGCCTCGAATTCCCCCGTAGGCACCGACGCACAAAAGATCGGTGACCTCTACTCGAGCTTCCTCGATGCCGATGCCGTCGAAGTAGCCGGACTCACCCCGATCTCCGACGAACTCGCTGCCGTCGCCGACGCGACCGACCTCGTGACACTGGCCGGCGTGCTCGGCGGTCTACAACGGACCGGCATCGGCGGGGCCATCGGCCACTACGTCGACACCGACGCCAAGGACTCCTCGCGCTACCTCGTGCACTTCTCCCAGTCGGGGATCGGCCTGCCGGACGAGTCGTACTACCGCGAGGACAACTACGCCGAGATTCGCAGCGCGTACGTGGCGCACATCTCGAAGATGTTCGCTCTCGCCGGGGTCGACTACGACGCCCAGCGCGTCTTCGATCTCGAGAAGAAGCTCGCCGCAGGACACTGGGACGTCGTCGCGCGTCGTGACGCCGAGAAGAGCTACAACCTCGTCGACTTCGACACCCTCGTTCGAAACGACTCCGGATTCGATTGGACCGCATGGATTTCCGGCCTCGGTGGCACCACCGAGCAGTTCGCTGAAATCGTCGTTCGCCAACCGCCGTTCGTGTCCACCTTCGCCGCACTGTGGGTCTCGGCAGACATCGAAGACTGGAAGGCATGGTTGACCTGGCGCATCATCCACGGTCGAGCGAATCTCCTGTCCGCAGCTCTGGTCGAGGAGAACTTCGCTTTCTACGGAAAGACTCTCAGCGGCACCGAGGAGAACCGCGAGCGATGGAAGCGTGGAGTGTCACTCGTGCAGGATCTGCTCGGTGAATCCGTCGGAAAGCTGTACGTCGATCGTCATTTTCCGGCCGACGCCAAAGAACGCATGCAGGTTCTCGTGAAGAATCTGCAGGAAGCGTACCGACGCAACATCTCCGACCTCGAATGGATGAGCCCGCAGACTCGGGCGAAAGCACTGGAGAAGCTAGAGAAGTTCACCCCGAAAATCGGCTACCCCGATCGCTGGCGGGACTACTCGGCCGTTTCCATCGATGCAGCTGACCTCGTCGGAAACTACCGCCGCGGACATGTCGCGGAGTATCAGCGCGAACTCGACAAACTCGGTGGGCCCGTGGACCGCGACGAGTGGTTCATGACCCCACAGACGGTGAACGCGTACTACAACCCCGGAATGAACGAAATCGTCTTTCCTGCAGCGATTCTGCAACCACCGTTCTTCGATGCGGCGGCAGACGACGCGGCCAACTACGGCGGCATCGGTGCCGTCATCGGCCATGAAATCGGCCACGGGTTCGACGACCAGGGCGCCAAGTACGACGGCGACGGGAACATGGTCGACTGGTGGACCGACAACGACCGAACCGAATTCGGCAAGCGCACTGCCGCATTGATCGAGCAGTACAACCAGTTCGAGCCCAAGGCGCTACCCGGTCATCACGTCAACGGTGAATTCACCATCGGTGAGAACATCGGCGATCTCGGTGGGCTGTCCATCGCCATAGCCGCGTACAAGATCGCGCTCGGTGGGGAGAAAGCGCCCGAACTCGACGGCCTGACCGGCCTACAGCGGGTCTTCTTCGGCTGGTCGCAGGTGTGGCGGACCAAGGCGCGCGACGAGGAAGCTCTTCGCCGACTCGCGGTCGACCCACACTCACCACCGGAATTTCGCTGCAACGGCGTCGTGCGCAATCTCGACAGTTTCCACCAAGCCTTCGATGTACAGCCTGGAGATGCGTTGTACTTGGACCCGGAAGAGCGCGTCAAGATCTGGTAGGACGCGGTCGCGTAGGAGGGGAGCATGAAAGCTCGAATCAGGTGGCTCGCCGCACATGGGGTCGTGCGCTACGGCGCCAAGAAAGCAGCGCAAGCCGGCGACCCGCAGGCCATGCTCGTGGCAGATCCCGCGACACGGGAGAATCCGCGAGAGGTGTTCGAGCGCATTCGCGCGTCGGGACCGTTGGTGAAGACCAGGATTTCGACTATCTCGGTCAGCCATCGCGTCGTGTTCGACCTCCTGCGCTCCGACGACTTCCGCGTCAGCGAACTCGGGGCCAACCTCCCGAGGACGCTGCGCTTCATCGAAAAGCACACGCGCTCGAGTGCACTGCACCCGCTCAAGCCGCCTTCACTTCTCTCCGTCGAGCCTCCGGAGCACACGCGCTACCGCAAGCTGGTCTCCTCGGTCTTCACTCCGCGCGCGGTGGCGAAGATGCGCGAGATGGTGCAGGAGACCGCGGACCGACTACTCGACGACCTCACGGCAGGCGGCGTCGAAGTAGACATCGTCGACAAGTACTGCGCTCAGCTTCCTGTCGCGGTGATCAGCAATATTCTCGGCGTGCCGGACAGCGATCGGGCGCGGGTCCTCGAGTTCGGTGAGATGGCTGCACCGAGCCTGGACATCGGCTTGTCGTGGAAACAGTTCAACCAGGTCGAGAAAGGGCTCGAAGGTTTCGATGCCTGGCTGGGCGATCATCTCGCCGAGCTGCGCAAAAACCCAGGCAACGACTTGATGAGTCAGCTCATCGCCGCCACCGAGGACGGCGTCGGGCTGAACGACGAAGAGCTCCGCTCGACCGCCGGGCTGGTACTGGCAGCAGGATTCGAGACGACGGTCAATCTGCTCGGCAGCGGAATCCGACTACTTCTCGACCACCCCGACCAGCTCGAGGTACTGACCCGCGACCCCTCGCACTGGCCCAACGCCGTCGACGAAATGTTGCGCCTGGAATCACCGGTCCAGCTCACGGGTCGTCTCGCCCGTCACGACGTCGTCGTGGAGGGCATCGGAATACCCAAGGGCGGGCTGGTGGTCCTCGTGTTGGCCGGTGCCAATCGCGATCCGGACGTCTTCGACGACCCGTATCGGTTCGACGTCACCCGCGCGAACGCGAACAAACATCTTTCGTTCTCCGGTGGGCGTCACTACTGTCTCGGTGCATCATTGGCGAAGGCCGAGTCCGAAGTCGGCCTGAAAACGCTCTTCGACAGATTCCCCCACCTGCGATCGGCAGGTGAGGGAGTCCGGCGAGAAACCCGAGTCCTGCACGGCTGGGCCTCGCTGCCCGTAGAGCTCGGGCAACCTGCATCTACAGGCGCGAGCCGGTAGTAGCGCAGAAGAAAAACACCTCGTCGAGGTTCGGAACGAGGCGCACCGTCTGGCCGAGACGGACGTCCAGCTTCCGATCGACCCGAACAGCGAACCGGCCGGACTGGGTGCTCCAGTTCGCGCCGGGCTCGGGAGCTGCGTACAGGTATGATTCGGCGCCGAGTTCCTCGATCAGCTCGACTGTCGACGCCACCGCGCCTCCATGCTCGCCCACGAGCCGCCACGATTCCGGCCGAATTCCCAGCACCACTCGCCCCGCGGTGTCACGGAGAACAGCGCCACGGGGAAGAGGAATGCGAAGATCCCCGATCACCGCCGCACCCTCGACTACGACAGCCTCGACGAGATTCATTCCAGGAGAACCGATGAACCCTGCCACGAAGGTGTTCACCGGATTGTCGTACAGCTCCCTGGGTGGAGCGATCTGCTGCAGTTTCCCATCGAGCAGGACCGCAACTCGATCACCCATCGTCATGGCCTCGACCTGGTCGTGAGTGACGTAGACCGTCGTCGTACCAAGTCGCTTCTGCAGCCCCGCGATTTGCGCCCTGGTGCTGACGCGAAGCTTGGCGTCGAGATTGGACAGTGGTTCGTCCATGCAGAACACCGTGGGTTGACGAACGATTGCCCGCCCCATGGCAACTCGCTGACGTTGACCACCGGACAACTTGCCCGGCTTACGGTCGAGCAACGCTTCGAGTTCGAGCATCTTCGCAGCCTCATGGACGCGCACCGCGGTGTCTGCCTTGCTCATTCCCGCGTTCCGCAGCGCAAAACCCATATTGTCGGCGACGGTCATGTTGGGGTACAGCGCGTAGTTCTGAAACACCATGGCGACGTCCCTGGCCCGTGGTGCGAGCCCGGTGACGTCGATCCCACCGATGTCGATTCGGCCGCTTTCCACCGATTCGAGGCCGGCGAGCATCCGCAGCGACGTCGACTTACCGCATCCCGACGGCCCGACCAGCACGATGAATTCACCATCGGCGATATCGAGATCGAGGCTGTCGACTGCCAGCGACTCCGCACCAGGGTATCGGTGCGAGACGCCGGAGTACTGGACCGCTGCCATTACGCGGGAAGATTCGGGGTGATCTGGCGGTCGATGATCTGCTGGAGCTGATCGGCAACGCTCGCGAATGTGGTTGCTACATCGGCGTTCTGCAGCGCGATCTGTTCGAGACCGGTACCGATGATCTTGTCACCACCGGGGACGAAGACGCGGGCGTAGTCCTGGCTGCGAGTGAACGCGAGCTGGTCGACGGCCGTCCTCGCATTCGGATTGGCTTCGAGGAACGCGATCTCACTCGGATCCTGTTGGGCCGACTTGCGAACCGGCATGTAACCGGTGTTCTGTGAAAAGTACGCCGTGTTGGCGCCGTTGGTCACGAAGTCGATGAACTTCAGCGCATTGACCTTTCGTTCCTCGGAGATCTTCGACGGGATGGCGAGTCCGGCTCCACCCGTCGGGCATCCCGGCTTCCCGTCCGACGACGGCAGGAAGGCCGTGCCGAACTCGAAGGTTGCGTTCTGGTCGATGCTGGACAGGTCACCGGTCGAGGCGATGGTCGAGGCGATGATACCTGCGCCGAAGTCGTTGGCGATATCGTTGGACACCCCGGCGTACTTCTTGGTGTGAATCGAATCCTTGAGGAATTGTCCTGCGGCAATGGTCTTCTCGTCGCCGAACTTCAGATCGAAGCCCTCGGAGTAGCTGCCACCGAACGTCCAGATCGGCCCCTCGTACGTCCAGCCGAGGTAGTCCACCGCGTTACCCCAGCCGTGGGCCAGCTTGCCGTTGCCGACGACGGCTTGGATACGTGGGCCCCATTCGTCGAATTCGGCCCACGTCGCGGGTCCGCGATCGGGCAATCCTGCCTGTGACCAGACGGCCTTGTTGTAGTAGAACAGTGGGGTCGACCGCGCGTACGGCAGCGCCCAGTGGTTGCCGTTCCAGTTGTAATCGGCGAGAAGCGAATCCACGTAGTCGGCGGAGTCGACCCCTGCTGCAGAGAAATGCTTGTCGAGCGGTTCGATCGCGCCGGTGAGCGCGTAGTTGAACCACCAGACATCGGACAGTACGACGACGTCGGGCACGTCGTTGCCGGAAAGTGCCGCGTTGAACTTCTGCGACACCTCCTCGTAGTTCTTGCCACCGTCGATCAGGTTGACGGTCAAGCCCGGGTTCTCGGCTTGAAAGCGCGAGATGAGTTCCTTCTCGAAGTCCTGCGATTTTCCAGGATGGTTGGACCAGAAGTTGATCGTGTTCGCGTCACCGGTTGCTGCGTCGCCCGACGAGCTCGTACCCGGGCTGCTGCATGCTGCGAGCGCGACACCTGCGGCCAATGTTCCAGTGAGAGTGAGAAAACCGCGCCGATTGAGGTTCGCCATGATGTTGTGCTCCTGTCGATGAAGATGAATCAGCCTTTGACCGCACCGGAGGTGAGGCCTTTGATCATGTGGCGCTGGAGGGCTAGGAAGACGATGAGAATGGGAAGGATGGTGAGGATCGTGGCAGCCATGACCGCGCCCCAGTTGGTGTAACCCTCGCTGTTCTGCAGCAGTGTCAATCCGACCGGGAGCGGCGCGACGGAGGAGTCGTCGGACATCAGGAACGGCCACAGGTATTCGTTCCACTCGGTGACGATCGTGATGATGGCGAAAGCGACCATGGTCGGTCCGGACAGTGGCAGAACGACACGCAGCAGCAGCCTGATCGGTCCCGCTCCGTCCATTCGTGCCGCCTCGATGATCTCGGCTGGAAGCGACAGAAAGTGATTACGCATCAGGAACGTTCCGAAAGCCACGCCTGCCAGCGGCAGAATGATTCCCTGAAAAGAGTTGCGCCATCCCAGATCGGAGATCAGCGAATAGTTCGAGATGACCGTGATCTGATTGGGCACCATCAGCGCAGCGATGATGACCAGGAACACGAAGTTCTTGCCCGGGAATCTGAGGAAGACCAGTCCGTACGCGCTCAGCACACCGAGAACGAATTTGATCGACGACGTCGCGACCGTGATGATCAAAGAGTTCTTCAGATAGGTGAAGAACGGCACTTCGGTCACTGCCTCGGCGTAGTTCTGCGGACGAAATACACCCGGCCACCACGTCACCGGTTGGACGTAGATCTCGCCCCTCTCCTTGAACGAGGTGATGAGAATCCAGAACAGTGGTAGCCCGATCATGATGAGTACCAACACCATTGCGATGTAGCCGAAGACAGTGGACAGGTGCCGGTTCCGTTGCACGTCGGGGGCTCGGACGGGCGAGACCGTCTCGGTGGCGATGCGCGGCGCGGTGAGTGTCATCGCTGATCGTCTCGATCCATGATTCGAACCTGCAGGAGGGTGATGATCAACAGGACGAGAAACATGATCGTCGCCACCGTTGCGCCGTATCCGGCGCGGAAGTTGCGGAAAGTCTCTTCGTAGACCTGGAACACCATCGTCGTCGTGCCGTTGCCGAGCGGCCCTCCGCGCGTCATCACGTTGATGATGTCGAAGACCTGCAACGAGTTGAGCAGGACTGTGATCGAAAGAAAGAAGGTCGTCGGACGCAGTTGTGGGAGAAGAACTTTACGGAAAGTTATCCACCTACCGGCGCGGTCGATCTCCGCCGCCTCCATGAGTTCCTTGCGGACGCCCTGCAGCGCAGCGAGGTAGATGACGAAGGCATAACCGAGGTTCTTCCACAGATATGTCACCGTCACCATGAACAACGCCCAGTGCGGGTCCTGATAGAAGTCCGGAGAAGTCAGGCCCACTCGGTGCAGAAGGTCCTGCACCAGACCGAAGTTCGGGTCGAACACGAACTGGAAGGCAATTCCGATCGCAGCACCGGAAATGACGAACGGTGCGAAGATCGCGGACCGAACGAAGTTGCGGCCACGGAGCGCTCGATCGAGCAGCATCGCCAGTGCCAGACCGAGCACCAGGCTGCCGACCACTGCCGCAATCGTGAACACCACGGTGTTACCGACGATGGTCCAGGTGTCGTCACGGGAGAACCATTCGCGATAGTTCTCCAAGCCGATGAACTTCGACGTCGGCGAAGAAAGGTTCCAGTCGTAGAAAGAGAATTGGAAGTTCTCGAGCAAAGGTCGGTAGGTGAACACGACCAGCAGAACGAGATTGGGCCCCAACAGGATCAGGAACAGTGCGTAGTCGCTCCACGGCCGGCCGAAGAATGATCTCCGGCCTGCCGCGGGCAGCACTCGTTCGGTCGTTGTACTCACAAACGGGGACTCTGCTCACCCGCAACGAATTAAAGGTGAACTACTTTCGAACTAACAAGAACATCGAAACCAAGAACTAGCGGTTCCAGTCACCCAAGCCGTCGGAGCCACTCAAAGTGCCACCGCCACTGTTGACGACGACGACGGGATCACCCTTCTGCGAGTTCTCGAAGAACCATCGTCCATCCTCGGTGCTGACGTTCAAGCAGCCGTGGCTGACATCCTCGTAACCCTGCGAGTCGACCGACCACGGAGCGGCATGGACGAAGATGCCACTGTAGGAGATGCGCGTCGCGTACTCGACGTAGGTGCGGTACCCCTCGGGCGAATCGACCGGTACGCCGTAGGTGGACGAATCCATGTACATGTCGCGGAACTTCTCGCCGACGAGGTAGGTGCCGTTGGGCGTCTCGTGCCCAGCCTTGCCCATCGATGTCGGCATCGTCTTCACGACCTCACCGTTGCGCGTGATCGTCATGGTGTGGGTCGCGTCGTCCGCGGTGGTGATGACGGAGTCTTCGGTAGAGAAGTCGGTGCGCGAACCTGCTGCTTCGACGGTGACCTGAGTGTGTGCCGGATAGAACTCGTTGGGCAGCCACCGGACCTGGCTGTCGTTGATCCAGTAGAAGTGGCCGTCGACTGCAGGTGAGGTCGTGATGTGAATTGCACGTTCGGCCGCACCGCGATCGCCGATCGCCTCGTTGAAGCGGATGGCAATCGGCTGCGCGACACCGACTACCTCACCGCCGGACGGACTGATGGACGGATCGGAAAAGTTCGCAGGTGCCAGGCGCGGGATCTGCGGCTGGGGTAGCACCGGCGCGGCCGGGTCCGACGAGCCCGGGAACGAAGGGAGGGTGGGCGCCTCGGGACCGCCGGGCCACAGAGGAGCGGCCTGAGCCGGCGCGATCAGCGCACTCATACCCACTGCAGCCGTCACGGTCGCCAGAGACAGCCGGACGGCCAATCGGCGCGATGCCCTAGATGCGAATGCCATAACTTTTCGGTCCATCCTTAGTCTTCCCCGAGCGTGCAGTTCAAAAGCCATTAACACATACCCGGCCGACATTGTGCGAATCGAAATCGAACGTTTCAGATCATTCCGGCTTTCTTTGCCATCGATCGCAACTGAAATGCCGAAACGACGAATGCGATGCCGAAGAGCAACGCAAACACACCAACCAGCCAAACGATGCCGAGGATGCCGCTACCAGGGAAGAACACCAGAATGAGACCGAAGAGGAGTTCGAGAACACCCGCGATCATGAGCCCTACCCAATGCGTTGCGCCGTCGAGTCGCCGTAGTCGCAGAGATCCTGCTATTTCCAGGATTCCCCCCAAAATCGCCCAGATTCCTATGACGAAGACGACAGCGAGTGCCGTTATGTTCGGCCATACGAACGCGACAATTCCGGCACCGAGCGAGACGAATCCACCGAGCATCCACCACACCCAACCCGATTCGACCTTCCTCGCCCGAGCTGCCCGAACGATGGCCGAGACCCCGTCGACGATCGCGTAGGCACCGAAAATGACTACCAGAGCCCACACCGTGACATCCGGCCAGGCCAGAGCAACGATTCCGAAGACGATGGCCACTATCCCGCGTATCAGAACGGCCCACCAGAGGTCCTTGCCGATCCGGAGAAATACCTCTTCGTTGGTGCTGAACTGTGTCGACATTGCCATCCCCCTCATATGTTGTCGAAGAAAAACTTGTGATCGTAAGAAGCACTCACCGAGGTGAGACGACGCCAGACCTCCAAGTGGTGGCGCCGTCGGACAGGCAACTCTGTCCGGTGGTGAGATTCAGTGCGAGACCTGCTCCTGCGTCACACCGCACGCCTTCCGACGCAGTCCCCACGAACGTCTGGCCGGGGGCCAGCGAAAGAGCTACCGCGACTGCGCCGGGATCGGGCGAGACGATCGACACCGCATTGTGGCCGAACGCGAGTGCGCCGACCTGGCCTGACGCTGTTTCGGCAGCGGCGACGGCACCGCCCTGGGCAACACCGACCGCGCTGCCACCGACCTCGGCGCGCGCGAACGCGACTGCATCGAGTGCATGAGCGAATGCGTTGCTCGTGGCGTCGGTCCGCACGCCGCACGCACTCGTCCCATCGACGAGCACATTTTCCACCGGGGGCTGCCCACCGCAGGACAACTCGGCGCCGTGCGCCGTTCCGGCCGTCAGCAACGCCACCGGCACCCCTATCAACACCGGGCCTGCCACCAGCGCCACCTTCCGCACCACTCCACGTTGAAAGAACACCGCCACACCTTTCCTCGTGAGCCGCCGACCCGTGTTTGGATTGTGCCACTAACGGGCACTCCCAGGCGGGTCTATCGGACCTATCAGCATTCCGTCGAGCCACCGGCGGCAGATTATGTCGAGTCGGATGCGCGGACGCCGAATACACCGGACAGCCCAGGTCCGGACGCTTCGATGTCCCAGCCTCGCGATCGACGACCGCGAAGGATGCACACGTGAAAAACTGTTCGGCTCGTATTCGACAGATCGTCGTCGTTGTGCCGGTTCACAACGAGGAGGATCTACTGCAGCAGGCCTTGACTTCCCTCGCCCGCTCCCGCGCGTACGTCGAAGATGTGGAAGTACGCACCATCGTGGTACTCGACGCGTGCTCCGACAGCTCCCCGACGATCGCTGCGGAGTGGGCAGCACATACCGATGAGAGCTCGGTGATATCGGTGGACTTCCGCAATGTCGGGTCCTCTCGCGCGGCAGGCTTTCGAGCCGCCGAGGAACGCTCTTCCGGGCTGAGCGGGACGAATCTGCACGAAACCTGGTACGCGACGACCGACGCCGACAGTGAGGTCCGTCCCGACTGGTTGGCCTCGCACCTACGGCATGCGCGGCGTGGTGCCCAGGCCGTCGCGGGCACGGTGCGCGTCGAACTCGATTCCGCCAGTTCCGGCCTCGAACGTGCCTACCGATCCGGGTACCGCAACCACGTCGGGCACCGGCACGTGCACGGGGCAAATCTTGCCCTCCGCGCGGACGTCTATCGGGCCGTCGGCGGGTTCGGGTCGTTGCCGACCGGAGAGGACGTGGATCTGATTCGTCGGGTGGAGAGCAGTTCGATCCCGGTGCTGTACGCATGCGACTCGCCGGTGTCGACGTCGAATCGCCGGGACGGCCGGGCACCCGATGGATTCGCCGGGCACCTCCGCACCCTCGAAGCGGCGTTGACGCAATGACGATCGACATCACTCCGAGACTGCGCAAGTGGGTTGTCGAGGAGGCCGCCGACCTGCCGCTGCCCGGCGCAGGCAACACCGATGCGCGGTGGCAAGCCCTGGCGATGCTGAGCAGAGAGAACACCGTGCTCGGACGCCTCGCCGAGGGGCACGCAGATGCCATCGCCATCCTTGCCGAACTCGACGGCCCGAAACCCAGGCGCGGGCAGATCTGGGGCGTCTGGGCAGCCGAGCCGCCCACCCCGGTACTCCAGGCCGTTCAGGACCAGGGTGGTTGGAAGCTCACCGGAGTGAAGCCGTGGTGCTCGGGTGCGCACATCTGTACCGATGCCCTGGTGACAGCGAAGGTCGGCGACCGGTCGCAGATGTTCGCAGTGGATCTGACGCAGAACTGGTGCGCCCCGATCCCACATACATGGCATGCCGTCGGAATGGCAGGAAGCGACTCTGGATCCGTGCGGTTCGACGGCGCCTCGGCGATACCTGTCGGCGAAGCCGGCGCCTACATCGAACGGCCGGGTTTCTGGCACGGTGCCATCGGCGTCGCATCGTGCTGGTTCGGTAGTGCATGCGCGGTGGCCGACACCCTGCATGCGGCCGCTCGCACCGGTGGTGATGCTCACAAGAACGCGCATCTGGGCGCGGTTGCGGCCGCATTGGGTGCCGCTTCGAGTGCGTTGACGACCGCTGCTGCCGAAATAGATTCCGACCCAATGGATTCCGATGGGCAAGGACGAATTCGGGCCCGGGTAGTACGGGCCATCGTCGAGAGCGCCGCCAGCGAATGCATCGATCGAGTCGGCCGAGCACTGGGGGCGGGCCCCCTGTGCGCCGACGCGGTACACGCCCAGCGGGTCGCGGATCTGAGCGTGTATCTGCGGCAGAGCCACGCCGAGCGCGATCTGGCAGCATTGGGTGAAGACATTGCGAAGGAGGACTATCCGTGGTGAGCGGCCGAGAAGACATCACCCACTCGTTCGACACAGACTCCGACTCGGGAACTCCCGAGTCGGAGTGGCGAGCATGGGATCGCACCTTCCCCCCACTCGATCTCACGCGGTGCAGCAAGTTGGTCGTCGTCGCACCGCACCCCGACGACGAGGTGCTCGGCGTCGGCGGGCTGATGTCCATGGCTGCCGCCGCCGGAATCGAAATAACTGTAATTGCGGTCACCGATGGTGGCGCCTCACATCCCGGTTCGCCGACGCTCTCGCCCGCTGACCTCGTGTCCGAGCGCCCCCGCGAGTCGGAGCGAGCCGTGGCACGACTGGGGGTGCGCAACGCTCCGACGCGTCTGGGGTTCGAGGACGGCGCTATTGCCGAGCACGAGGACGAACTCGCGCATGTATTGACCGATTCGTTGCACGGCGGCCCAGGAACCTGGTGCCTGACGCCATGGCGCGGAGACGGCCATCCCGACCACGAGGCCACCGCACGCGCCTGCATCACTGCAGCGTCACGCACCGGTATCGCCATTCTCGAGTACCCGATCTGGATGTGGCACTGGGCTTGCCCTGATCATCCGGACGTACCGTGGAGCCGGGCATTCGAGGTCGATCTCGACGCGAATGCGCGAGAGGCCAAAGAGGCTGCGGTACAAGAGTTTCGGACGCAAATTTCACCACTGTCGGAGCATCCGGACGACCGGGCGGTGCTACCTCCCTTCGCACTGGAACGCCTGCTGCGACCCCGCGAGGTGATCTTCGGATGACACTGCACGGCGACTACTTCGATGCCGTGTACGCCGAGGGCACGGACCCGTTCAGGTTGTGTGCCAACTGGTACGAGGAGAGAAAGTACTCGATCACTGTCGCCTCCCTCCCTCGGCCGCACTACCGTCGCGGCCTCGAACCAGGTTGCTCGGTCGGGGTTCTGACCGAGAAGCTGAGCACGCGGTGCGAAACGCTCATATCGACCGACATCGTCGATTCCGCGCTGGATACCGCCCGCGCCGCCGTCGACAATGCGACAGTGGACTTCGTGAAGTGGTCATTGACCGACGACTGGAGTGCTGTGGCCGGTGAGGAGCCGTTCGACTTGATCGTGCTCAGCGAGGTGGGGTACTACCTCGACGAGCCCGACCTTCGGGTAGCAGTCGATGCTGCCACTGCGCATCTCGAACCCGGTGGCACTCTTCTTGCAGTGCACTGGCGTCATCACGTGACGGACTACCCTCTGACGGGAGATCGCGTTCACGCGGTGATCGGTGAGAACGCCGAGCTCGAACGGCTAGGGGGATACATGGACGAGGACTTCGTGTTGGACGTCTTCATCAACTCACGCGGCGACGCGACGCAGTCGGTCGCACGACGTGAGGGCTTGGTATGAACGGAGACACCTCGACCAGGAATTTCGACGGCGGGGGCCTCGAATCGATTCTCGGGCCGGGCAGCCTTCACATCGACTTCGTGCCACTCGTCGACCTGTTGACTTCCGAGGTCATCGGGCACGAAGCCATCGTCGGTGGCCCCGAAGGCTCCGCATTCGGTGATCCGGCTGCACTCGCCTCTGCCGCCCGGGCGATGAACATGACGGTCGATCTGGACCTGGTTCGATGGGAAGGCGCCGTCGGACGGATCGCAGACTCCGATTCCTTGAAAGCCGTACCACTGTTCATCGCCATCGATCCCGACTCGCTTGCGCACCTCCCCGACCGTGCCCAGGCAGGTTCGGGTACCGCCGTTCTCCAACTCGACGAGACCTCACTCATCCGCCGGCCGGCACAGCTCCTACGCGCCGTCGCAGACGTACGACGCCTCGGCTGGGCCATCGCCGTCGATCACGTCGGCGTCCGGCCGGAGTCCCTGGCTCTGCTGCCCCTCCTCGAACCCGATGTAGTCAAGTTGGACCGCTCCCTGATCACTCGAAAACCGAGTCTGTTCACCGCCCGCGTCGTCAATGCCGTCGCGGCGTACACCGAACGAACCGGCGCCATCGTCATGGCCGAGGGCATCGACAACGAGGAAGCAGTGCACATCGCACTCGCACTGGGTGCACGCGTCGGGCAGGGCCGGTATTTCACCGAGCAGAATCGGTCGCCGGTAGAGCCGTCGGAAAAGCTGTCTCCGTTGAGCTTTCGCACTTCACCGGAACGCGGATCGATGCCACGGGCCTCCCCGTATGAACTTGCCGCAGCGGGTAGGGACAGCAAGCCGTCGACCAAACGTTTGCTCGTCGAGATGAGCAAAGGGCTCGAATCCATTGCGAGCCAATCCCTGCAGACCGCGGTGATCCTCGGCTCGTTCGAAAAGCGTGAACACTTCACCTCACTCACCGCGCGGCGGTGGGAGGTGATGGCAACTCAGGCAGCACTGGTCGGCGCGCTCGCCCAAGGTATGGGCTCCGAACCGGCACCGAAGGTACGCGGAGCCGATCTGGAGCCAGGCGATCCGGTGTGCGAGGAGTGGGTCGTGGTGGTTCTGTCACCACATTTCTCGGCGGTCCTTGCCGCGAAAGATCTCGGCGACACCGGCGCGGACATGGAACGCAAGTTTTCCTACGTACTCAGTCACGACCCGCAACTGACCGTCGACTGTGCACGGAGCCTGCTTTCACGCCTACCCGTGGAACGAACCGGGCTCTGACAACTAAGCCTTGGCGTTCGTCTCGGCATCGGCAACCACACGGTTGGCGATATCGGCGAGCTTGGTGTTCGTCTCCTGCGACAGTTTCGACAGCAACGCGAACGCCTCTTGCGCGCTGAGCTTGTACCTCTCCATGAGCATGCCTTTGGCCTGCCCGATGATGTCGCGGCTGGTCAAGGCGGCACGAATCTGCTGTTCCTCACGGGCAGTGGAAAATGCTATTGCGGCGTGCGCCGCGAACAGAGAACCGATCGACTCCGCGTCCACCCCGAACGCATGCACCCGCGACGAGTGGAGGTTGAGCGCGCCGAAGTTGTACCCCTCCACGTAGAGCTGAAAGCAGATCATGGATTTGACGCCGAGCGCGGAAGCCGCGTCGGCGAAACGCGGCCATCGGGTATCGGCATCCATATCGTCGATCCGGATAGTGCGCTGTTCGATGGCCGACTCCAGGCACGGGCCTTCGCCCAACTGCTCCTGAAGGGAGTCACACGCGGCCGCGACGTCACCGGACAAGGCAGCGCTGTAGACGAACTTGCCCTGCAGCACCGTGGTGATGCTGGCGTATTCGGCAGCAGGCACGTTCACGACCGCGGACTCGGTGATCGCAGCGAGGGTCTTGTCCGGATCATTGTGCTGACGACGCAAATCCCGCGCCACCGCGGCCAGTCGATGGCTCAGATCCAAATCGAACGGCATCCGCGTCGGCAACTCTGTACCGAGAACCTGCTCACTGATGGGAATCACCTCCGCGGACACCGATCGACTTTCGACCGGCCAAAAATAGAAGTTTAGCGCCCGACCCACCGCGTGTTACCAGCGATGAGCTGATTCAGCGAACCGCGACGGCAGTCGAGCGGTTCCTCAACCCGCACCTATTCGACGCGGTTGCCTTGATCGTCCCAATGCTCGGCAACTTTCTTCGACGGCTGCACACGTGGCGGTTCACCGGGCATCTTGGGGTAGTCGGGTGGAAAGTTGAGCTCACCACCCGGCAGGGTTTCCCACAGCTCCAGAAGAGGCTCGAGCGAGTACGCCTGGGAATCCATCTCTTCCCACGGGTCCCCGTCCTCCAGGTGCCCGAGGACGGTCGTGATGTTGTAATCACGAGGATCGGTGACGGCGGCCAGCTGCGACCACGTCAAAGGCGTACTCACCGGCGCTCCCGGCCGAGCCCGAGGACTCCACGCGCTCGCGATGGTTCGGTCTCGATTGTTCTGGTTGTAGTCGAGGAAGATTCGTTTGCCGCGTTCCTCTTTCCACCACTTGGTCGTCACACCCTCGTCACGCCGTTCCAGCTCGCGTCCGAGACCGATAGCCGCATGTCGTAGCTGCTCGAACGTGTACTCCGGTCGGATGCGGACGTAGATATGGATCCCCCGGCTACCACTCGTCTTGGGGTACCCGCGAAGGCCGAGCTCGGCCAACAGCTCGCGGGTCACCTCCGCCACCCGCTGTGCATCGGCGAAGGTCGTACCAGGCTGCAGATCCAGGTCGAGCCGAAGCTCGTCGGGGTGGTCCAGGTCCGGCGTTCGCACCGGCCATGGGTGAAAGGTCAGCGTGCCCATCTGCGCGGCCCACACCAGCGCAGCGGATTCACTCGGACACAATTCGTCTGCCGTACGGCCGCTCGGGAACGTGACCTTCACTGTCTCGATCCATTCGGGCGCGCCTTTGGGCAGCCGCTTCTGATAGAAGCCGTCACCCTCCTTGTCCTGCGGCCCGAGCGCAAGCCTCATGCCTTCACGAAAGCCGTCGGGCCACCGTTCCATGGCAATCGGCCGTGCGCCGACAGCCCGCAGAAGCGGCTCACCGACCGCCGCGAAATACTCGCAGACAGCCAACTTGGTGATCGCCGGAGTCCGGTCGGTTGCCTCGTAGATGACGCGGTCAGGGCTCGACACACGCACTTCACGTCCACCCGCATCCACGAATGCCGGCGGCGTCTTCGCGGCCATCTCAGTTACCCCCTGCGATGACATCGGCCACGTCGTACCGCACCGGGACCTCCAACTGCTCGTACGTGCACGACATCGGGTCACGGTCCGGTCGCCACCGAAGGAACCTCGCCGCATGCCGAAGCCGCTCACCCTCCATCTGGTCGTAGGCGACTTCGACGACGCGTTCTATTCGCAGCGGCACCCAGCTCCGATCCTTGTTCGACGTCCATCTGTTCGCTTGCGCGTCGGAGACGACATCCTCCCCTACTCGCAGCGGCGCAAGCTCGTCGAGCAATTCCACCCGCCGCTTGTCGGTGAATGCCGACGCACCGCCGATCATCCGAAGCTGGTCGCCGTCGTACAGACCGAGCAACAGAGAGCCAATTCCTTTGCCCGACTTGTGAATTCGATATCCGATGAGAGCGCAGTCTGCCGTACGCGCGTGCTTGACCTTGATCATCTCTCGCTTGTTCGGCAGATACAGGCCGTCGAGCTTCTTGGCGACCACGCCGTCGAGGCCGGCACCCTCGAATCGTTCGAACCAATCCTCGGCAGTGGCCGCATCGTCGGTGGCACTGGTGACCTGGCATTGCGTGCCACCCACGACGGCCTCGAGAAGCTGTGCGCGACGGCTACGAAACGGCTCACCCGTCATATCCGTCGAGCCGAGCGCCAAAAGGTCGAAACCCACGAACATCGACGGCGTCTTCTCCGCCAGCATCTTCACTCGACTCTCGGCCGGGTGAATTCTCTCCGACAGCGCATCCCAGTCGAGTCGCCTCCGACCGTCGATCTCACGCGGCACCACGATCTCGCCGTCGACGACGATCCGATCGGGAAGTTCACGGCGCACTGCGTCGACCAACTCCGGAAAATATCTCGCGAGATTCTTGCCGCCGCGGGAGCCGAGTACGACCTCGTCCCCGTCACGGAAGACGATGGACCGGAAGCCGTCCCACTTCGGCTCGTACGACCATTCGGCGTCCCCCTCGGCAGGCTGCTTGGGTACGGCCTTTGCCGCCTTGGCGAGCATCGGCTGGAGAGGCCATGCGAGAGGTAGGTCCACCTGGTCGATCTTGCCTCATACCACCGACAACCACGTGGAAAAAGATCGGCAGAGTGTCACTTCACCGGGTCGTCGGATACTTTTACCGGACCGCGTTCGATGTTCACTCGAAAGAATTCAGGATTTCAGAAGATGACCACCTCATGCCGTCCACTTCGTGGCGCCGCCCGCCGTTTCTTCGCGGTGTCGGCCGCCTTGGCGTGCGCAGCGTTGATCGTTGCGAGCTGTAGCTCCGACATCACTCCTCGCGCGATTCCGGCCGCCGACGCCGGTCCGAATCCCACGACAGCAACGACGACGAGGCCCCCTCCCGCTCAGGAAGACATCGACATCGACATCGACGTAGAGATCGGTGAGTGCGTCGAACTCGGTGGCACATTCGACGATGCCGACATCGACAACGCGACGTGCGGCAGCCCCGCCTCCAACTACAAGGTGATCGCGAAAGCCCCTTCCGGTGACGAGTGCATCAGCGACGCCGACCAGTACTACTACGAAACCTTGCGAGGCGTCGAGCAGGGAGCACTGTGCCTCGACGTCGACTGGGTGGTCGGTGGATGCATGGAGGTCTCCGGTGACGACCCGGTGCGAGCCGACTGTGCGACGCCGGGCGCAGAAACGGTCCGAGTCGTCGAAATCTTGCCCGGCACCACCGAGGTGAACGACTGCTCGGATCCCGCCACCAGCGGCTACGCCTACGACGAGCGCAACTTCATCGTCTGCGTCGAGGATCTGTAGCTCGAATTTCGAGGGTCGCGAGCAGCGATCAGTGCCAGACTTCGCACGTGAGTGCTGAAGCGTCGGTTCCACTGGCGTCCTCGCGGGGACGTTGGATCGTCGCCGCCACCGTGCTCGGTTCCTCACTGGCGATGCTCGACGGCACCGTAGTCAACGTCGCCCTGCCGGACATCGCTCGGGATCTCGATTCCGGTGTCTCAGGGCTGCAGTGGACGATCAGTGGATACACGCTGACTCTCGCGTCGCTCATTCTGTTGGGTGGTGCACTGGGCGATCGGCTCGGCCGTCGCAAGGTGTTCATTTGGGGCACCGTCTGGTTCGCGCTCGCGTCGATTCTGTGCGGACTGGCCCCGAACATCGAGGTGCTGGTCGCTGCCCGGCTGATCCAGGGCGTGGGTGCCGCGCTACTGACTCCGGGCAGTCTTGCTCTCATCTCGGCCTCGATTCACCCCGATGATCGCGGTGCCGCAATCGGTCTGTGGTCCGGGCTCGGCGGCGTCGCATCGGCCGTCGGCCCGCTGCTCGGTGGATGGCTCGTCGAAATTGCCGGGTGGCGTTCGGTGTTCATGCTCAACATTCCGCTGGCCATCGTCGTCGTATGGGTCGCGCGTAAGCACGTGCCGGAGAGCAGCGACCCGAATGCTCACGGTCGGCTCGACCTCCCTGGCGCCGCAGTCGTCGCGCTCGCACTCGGGCTACTCACCTTCGGGTTCATCGAAGCGTTGTGGATCTTCGTCGGCCTCGGCGTCGTGGCACTCGCAGTCTTCGTCGTCATCGAGCTGCGAACCAAGAACCCACTGGTTCCGCCGTCACTGTTCGCTTCCAGACTCTTCCTTGCGGCCAACCTCGTCACGTTGGCTGTCTACGCGGCGCTGGGTGGAGTGTTCTTCCTGCTGATCCTGCAATTGCAACTGGCGTTGAACTACTCTCCGATCGCAGCCGGTGTCGCCACACTGCCGATCACCATTCTCATGTTGACCCTCTCTTCTCGCACCGGCCGCATGGCCCAGCGCATCGGTCCGCGGATGCCGATGACGATCGGGCCGCTCGTCGCAGCGGTCGGCCTGCTGCTGATGCTGCGCATCGAACCGGGCTCGACCTATCTCCTCCAAGTCTTCCCCGCCGTCCTGGTGTTCGGTCTCGGACTGTCGTTGCTCGTCGCACCACTGACCGGCGCTGTACTCGGCGCCGTCTCCTCCGATCGGGCCGGTACCGCCTCCGGCGTCAACAACGCCCTCGCGCGAACCAGCCAACTGCTGGCCGTCGCCGCACTGCCCGGGCTCGCCGGCATCTCCGGCGTGGACTACGACAACCCCGCCGTATTCTCCGCAGGATTTCATACGGCCATGATCATCTGCGCGGGCCTGCTCGTCCTCGGCGCGATCGTCGCGGCGACGATGATCAGGGGCGAGCGTCGCGCCGATCCCGAATCCGTCGACTGCCTCCCGCATTGCGACGTGTCGTCCCCGGCGGTGACTCCCCGACGGCAGGTTTAGGCTTGCCCTTGGATAACAGCCCCCTATCCACGCAAACAGGTCAGGAGTGTCATGTCGACCCCGCAGGATTTTTCCGACAAACAGTCACCGGACGTCAAGCCCCGTAGCCGCGACGTCACGGACGGTTTGGAGAAGACCGCTGCGCGCGGAATGCTTCGAGCCGTCGGGATGGGTGACAAGGACTGGGGTAAATCTCAGATCGGCGTCGCATCGTCGTGGAACGAGATCACCCCGTGCAACCTCTCGCTCGAGCGCCTCGCCAAAGCCGTGAAGGTCGGCGTCCACGCCGCCGGCGGCTATCCGCTCGAATTCGGCACCATCTCGGTGTCCGACGGCATCTCCATGGGGCATGAAGGCATGCACTTCTCGCTGGTATCTCGCGAGGTGATCGCCGACAGCGTCGAGACCGTCGTCAGCGCGGAGCGACTCGATGGATCGGTACTTCTCGCCGGTTGCGACAAATCACTGCCCGGCATGCTGATGGCTGCCGCAAGACTGGACCTTGCCAGCGTCTTCCTCTACGCCGGTTCCACGCTGCCCGGCTTCGCAACGCTGTCCGACGGCAGCGAGCACCAGGTCACCATCATCGACGCGTTCGAAGCCGTCGGTGCCTGCTCACGCGGACTGATGTCGCGCGCCGACGTCGACACCATCGAACGCGCAATCTGCCCCGGCGAAGGTGCCTGCGGCGGCATGTACACCGCCAACACCATGGCCAGTGCCGCAGAAGCCATGGGCATGTCCCTGCCGGGCAGCGCATCCCCGCCCGCGCCGGACCGTCGACGCGACGGATTCGCCCACGCAAGTGGTGAAGCCGTCGTCGAACTCCTCCGCCGTGGAATCACCTCACGCGACATCATGACCAAGGAAGCATTCGAGAACGCGATCGCCGTCGTCATGGCCTTCGGCGGATCGACCAACGCCGTGCTGCACCTACTGGCCATCGCCCACGAAGCAGAAGTCGAACTCACCCTCGACGACTTCGTCCGAGTCGGCGCCAAAGTTCCACACCTCGCCGACGTCAAGCCGTTCGGCAAGCACGTCATGACCGACGTCGACGCCATCGGTGGCGTCCCAGTGGTCATGAAAGCGCTGCTCGACGCCGGGCTCATGCACGGTGACTGCCTCACCGTCACCGGAAAGACCGTGGCCGAGAACCTCGCTCACATCGCGCCCCCGGACCCCGACGGCAAGGTGCTGCGCGCACTCGACAAGCCCATCCACCCGACCGGCGGCATCACCATCCTCAAGGGCTCCCTCGCTCCCGGGGGCGCCGTCGTTAAATCTGCCGGATTCGATTCCGACGTATTCACCGGCACTGCAAGGGTTTTCGAACGTGAACGCGCCGCAATGGACGCACTCGAAGACGGCACCATCACCGCAGGTGACGTCGTCGTCATCCGCTACGAAGGACCCAAGGGCGGCCCAGGCATGCGCGAAATGCTCGCCATCACCGGCGCCATCAAGGGCGCAGGCCTCGGCAAAGACGTCCTGCTGCTCACCGACGGCCGCTTCTCCGGAGGCACCACAGGCCTCTGCGTCGGCCACGTCGCACCCGAAGCCGTCGACGGTGGCCCAGTGGCCCTCGTACGCGACGGCGACCAGATCCGCCTCGACGTCGGAAAAGGCACACTGGACCTGCTCGTCGACGAAGAAGAACTCGAAAAGCGCAAGGAGGGTTGGGCGCCGCTACCTCCGCGGTACACACGCGGTGTGCTGGCGAAGTACGCCAAACTCGTCGGATCGGCATCCCAGGGTGCCGTGCTGATCTAGTTTCTCGCGCCGGCCGGCGGGTTCGTCGGTCGGTTGCGGCGACCCACCCGATCGCGGCGGTCGGTTTCGGCCGCACGATCGCTTGAATGGCCACCTCAAGCTAACCAATCGTATGAATGTGCCATTGAAGCGATCGGGTGGCGATGGGAAAGCGATCGGGTGGCGATGGGGCCGGCGGGTCAGCGGGGGAAGCCGACAAACAACGAGTGGGCCATCGCAACAGTCGAGACTGTCGCGATGGCCCACTCGGGCTGAAAGGGTGCGTCAGGGAATGGGGCTGAACCCGGTTCCTACTGCGTTTCCTGCGTTGATGTGACGAAGAATCGCATCGATGTTGGTGCCGACCTCAGGTCCGAAGCAGGCGACACCGAGGTAGGCGTTGACCATGCCGACCAGCGTTGTACCCACGACGACCGGGCTTCCCGAATCACCTTCGACGACGCACAGCTGCGACCAGGTCTCCTGGGACTGCAGAACGTCTCCGTACGCGATACCGCATGTATTGCCGGTGGTACGGCCTTCTTTGCACACGATGTTGGGGAACGACGTCGGTGGGCCGACACGGGTGATGGTGACGTTACCGATGTGGTTGACCGGGATGACCTTCGCACGATCGAACTCGATGACGGCGTAGTCGTATTCCGGGTTGGAGAATGCGATGCGTCCTACGACGCCGGCGTCTGTGTTGGCCTCGGCCGCGATTGTTGCGCCCGCACCACCGCAGTGACCAGCGGTAATACCGACCAGGCGACCTGCTGCGTCGTTACCGATCGTGGTGAGCGTGCACTCGGCACTGTTACCCACGATGATTCCGGAGCCCCCTCCCAGAACCGCCGGAGCTGCAGCAGATGCGGTCCCTACCCCGACGCTGGCTGCAACGGCGGCAGCCGCGACGACGACCAGCATGAACTTCTTCAACAATGTATTCCCTCTCCAGCGGTGTCCGCAGACACTAGCAATAAGAAGCACCGATGGACGAGTGCGTGGGGAAATTTGTTCTCACTCCGTATCCTTCTGCTCCAGCGCGGCGAGCGTGGATCGTGCCACCTCGAGCTGCCGGCTCAGTTCCGCCACGCGCTGTGCTGCTTCCTCGCGGGCATGCGAAATAACGGCCTCGACGGCCTCGCGTACCGAGGCGTCTCCCAGTTCGCGTACGGCACGCGAGACCGACTCCGGCGAAACAGGTTGCGCCTTGCCCGGGCGACGCGCGCCATGCGTGACCGTCACCGACCAGTCGTTGTCCGGGCCGGCATGGATGGTGACGCTGACGCTGTCGGGGCCCTTCTTGCCCTTGCGCGCCGCCGGCGGCTTCGGAGCCGCGACGGGACGCGGCGGCACTGGCGTCGACGCCGGCTTCACAGCAGCAGCCTTGACCGGTTTGGGTGGCGCCACCGGTTCGGTCCACTCGGCGATCTCGACCTTCGCCGGGGTCGGCTTGGCGGCCGGGGGTGCGGCCTTGGTGACCCCTGACGCCGGGTTGCGCGTCATCCGCAGTTCCTCGGCCTCGAACGGAAGCTCGTCGTTGACGCCCTTGGGCGAGATGGTGACGGTGTTGCCGTCGACGGACACGACCTTGGCGGAGGTGCCTTCGGGGAGTCCGAGGCTCGGCGTTGCCTCGATCAGATAAACGGTGGCGCGCCGCCCCCCGGCGACTGCGGCGGCGAGACTCTCCAGGTTTTCGGGCGTGAGTGCGTCGGTCACGGACAATCGTCTACGCGGTGGCATCCAAGCAGCCTCTCTCGAAAGTGTTTGCGAATACTGTCCCACAAACTCGGGCAGTACTGCACTGAGCCGGGAAGTCGTCGGCAATTCTTGCGCACTGCTCGGGTTCGAGTGAAGTCGGAGTAGGGGTCGAAACCCCCTGATCGACCAGCGCTTCCGCGTAGCCTGACCTTCGTACCTGTAACGAGGTGCGGAACAGGAGTATTTCGGTGGACCAGGTCGAATCGCGGATACAGAAGTCACACGACGTCCAGCAGGTCTACCTCTTGGACGCTGCCTCGACACTCGAGGTGCAAGCGTTGAATCAGTGGATCGATGCGACGACTCGGGAAGGCGCCCAACGTACACCGTCGGTCGTTCTGTCGGGAGAAGCATCGCACCAAGTCGCGGACACGGTCCGCGGCATCACCGAAGACCCGCTTCTCGTGCCGCTGAGAGTGACGCTGACGGAGAAGAAACGTAGAGGAATCCTCTACCGCATGTTCGCACCGCGCGGAAACTCCATGCCCACCAAGGCGTGGCAGCGATGGGTCACAGCTGACGACCCCGATCATTCGGCCGTCCTGGTCGGCGAGCCTGCCACGCTCAGCGAGTTGCAGGCGAGATTCGATCGGGTAGGCGGAACCTCGCTCTCCTCCTTCATTCGCAGGCAGGCCAGCCTTACGCTGGATCGCGCCGAACGCGATGTGATCGGTTCCGAGTACAAGATCCCGCGCTTCGTCGTCGAGGACATGACCGAGCAGAAGAAGTTCCACGATGGGATGAAAGAACTCGCCGAAAGGGTCGGCGAGAACCTCACCGACGTCGAACGGCGTGTCCACGGAATTCTGGACGAAATGGTTGCCACCGAGACGCGGCGTGCAGTGGAGATGTGGGGAACGCTCGGCGCGTACTTCTCGCGGGCATATCGCGTGGATGTCGATCGAACGAAGTTGCAGAAAGTCCGCGAGCTCAACAAGAACTATCCGCTGGTCTTCCTTCCGAACCATCGTTCCTATCTCGATCCTCTGGTCCTTCGGCCCGCGCTGCTCGCCGAAGGACTCCCACTCAATCATGTGATGGGCGGAATCAACGTCGGATTCTGGCCGCTGGGCCCGATCGCCAAACGCAGTGGCGTGGTACTCATTCAACGCAAGTTCTCCGACGAAATCTACAAGTGGACGCTGCGTCAGTACATGAGTTTTCTGCTGAGCAAGCGATTCAACCTGGAGTGGTACATCGAGGGTGGACGCAGCCGGACGGGCAAACTACGGCCGCCGCGGTTCGGGTTGCTCACCTACCTCGTCGACGCTCTCGAGAACAGCGACGCCGAGGATGTCTATCTGGTTCCGACCTCGATTACCTACGACCGCTTGCACGAGGTCGGTGCCATGGCCGCGGAATCACATGGCGCGAAGAAGCAGGCCGAAGGAATCCGGATGGCGCTCGGATACATTCGCGCGCAGGGCAAACTGCGCGGAAACGTGTACCTGACATTCGGTGAGCCGATCTCTGTCCGATCCATCGTCGATGCCAGCGAGGACAAGCGCGTCGCAGTCCAGCGGATCGCGATCAATGTCGCACACGCCATCAACAATTCGACACCGGTCACCCCGGCGGCGCTGGTGACGATGGCATTGCTCGGTATCGAAGACCGGGCATTGAACGTCCACGAGATGTGGGCCATCATCGCCCCCCTCGCGTCGTACATTCATCGGCGCGGGTTGCCCACGGCCGGTGGCGTCGATATAAGTGAGGTCGACGTGGTGCGCGCGGCCGTCGTCGCGCAGGTCGCGGCGGGTGTCGTCAGAAGATTCGACGACGGCCCCGAACCGGTGTTCTACCTTGCCCAGGACAAGCATCTGGTTGCAGCGTTCTTCCGCAACAACGCAATTCACTACTTCGTCATGCGTGCTATCGGCGAGCTCGTTATCTTGCCGGATCAGGGGCAGACGACGGCGTCGACGCCGGAATCGATGTGGGCGTCCGCACTCGCACTGCGAGACCTGCTGAAGTTCGAATTCTTCTTCGGTGACAAGAAGGAGTTCGGTGAGCGCCTCGAGACCGAGGTCGAACTCATCGATCCGAACTGGCGGGCCAACTTGTCCGACCCCGATTACGCAGTGCAACAACTCCAATCACAGGACTTGCACCTCGCGCACCGCGTTCTGCAGCCGATCATGGAGGCATATCAGGTCGTTGCCGATCAGTTGATGCTGCTGCCGGTGGATGCGGAGTTCGACAAGACAGTCTTCATCGCCCAATGCTTGGGTGCCGCTCAGACCCGTCGCCTGCGACAGCAGCTCGACCACAGCGAGTCCATTTCCGGCGAATTGTTCGACACCGCTCTGCAATTGGCCGAGAACCGGAACCTCATCGAACCCGCCGGGGAAAATGTGGCACAGTGCCGACGCGACTTCGCCCGGGAGATCAACGAATGGGCGCGTAAGTCCAGATTGATTCGCGACATGGCGCGTCGACAGCTGAACGAGGTCGACCCGATCAACTCACCGGACGGCTCGCCTTGCCGCGACACACCCAAAAGCGACACCCCGAACAGCGACAAACCTGACAGCGACGAGCCTGGAGACGAGGGCTGATGGCTCAGCTGGCCGATCAGTTGACAGCTATCGCCGAGGCGCCTGCAGGACCGGACACTGCAGCATTCTTCGATCTCGACGGCACCTTGATCAACGGCTTCTCTGCCAAAGCCGTGTTCCTGGAGCGACTGAAGACACTCGATGTGACGGTTCGCGAACTGTGGGAAATCTCGAGTGCGGTCGTCGAGATGCGCATGCGTAACTCCCCCGTCGACAATTTGATGGGCAAGGCCGTCAAGGGCCTGGAGGGTCGCCGCGAAGAGGATCTGATGGAGCAGGCATACACGTTGTTCCGCAACGAGATTGCTCCGATGATCTACCCGCAGGCTCGCATTCTCGTCGAAGCGCACCGCCATGCCGGCCATCGGTTGATCATCGCCACATCGGCAACTCCGTACCAGGCGATCCCGGTAAAAGAAGACATGTTGTTCGACGAGTTGCTGTGTACGACACCCGTCGTGACCGACGGGGTTCTGACCGGTGAACTGGTCGGCGATTCGCTGTGGGGTCCGAGGAAAGCCAAGGCTGTCACCGACTATGCCGACCGCGAGAACCTCGATCTGTCCGAGTGCTTCGTCTACTCCAACGGCGGTGAGGACGTCCCGATGTTGCTCGAGGCCGGACATCCGGTCGCTTTGAATCCTGACTCCGAGCTCGACCGTTACGCCAGGAAAGTGGGGTGGCCGATACTGCACCTCGAAAGCCCCAGACGTGGAACCGATCTCACTTCGGCAGTTCGCAGCACCGCTGCATTGGGGGCGGTGATCGCCAGCGCCGGTATCGGTATCGGGCTCGGCATTCTCACGCGCAGTCGGCGGACGGGCGCCAACATCACCTCCACCGTCGCACCGGACATCGCGCTGACGCTCGCCGGCATCAAGCTCGACGTCACCGGTACCGAGAACGCCTGGTCTGCACGGCCTGCCGTGTTCATGTTCAATCATCAAAGCACGGCCGATTCACTCATCGTCACCTCGATTCTGCGCCGGGACATCACCGCCGTCGCAAAGCGCGAACTCGAGCGCGATCCCAGGTTCGCCCTGCTCGGAATGATTTTCGACGTCGCGTACATCGATCGAGGCGATCCGGCCAAGGCGCGTGAAGCGCTGCTCCCTGCCATCGAGAAGTTGCATTCGGGTATCTCGGTCGCGATCGCACCCGAAGGCACTCGCATGCCCACCTCCAGATTGGGACGCTTCAAGAAGGGTGGCTTTCATCTGGCGATGCAGGCCAAGGTCCCCATCGTTCCCATCGTCATCCACAATGCCGGCGACGTGATGTGGAAGAAGGACTTCACGGCGCATTCCGGTACCGTCAAGGTGACCGTCGGCGAACCGATTCCGACCACAAACTGGGAACCGGACAAGCTCGACTCCTACATCGACGACGTCCGATCGTATTTCGACAGAACGCTGGGATATGACTGAAAATCAGATCAGTTCGGTTGTGCAGACCGAGATCGAGAACACTCTTCTCGGTGGCGAACGGAAGTACACGCGGGCCGATATCGCCGAAAAGTCCGGTCTTCCGCTCGAACGGGTGGTGCAGCTGTGGATCGCGATGGGTTTTCCGGTCCACACCGACCCCTCCGCGGTCGTGTACACCGATGCCGATCTCGATGCGTTGCACCTGATCACGAGCCTCACCGAACAGAAAGTGATCAAGCCAGAGATGGAGGTCGCCATCGCGCGCACTCTCGGGCAGTCGATGTCCCGGCTCGCCGAATGGCAGGTGGCCGTGGTGAATTCCCACATTCTCGACCGAATCACCTCTCATTCCGACAGCGAAGATCCGGCCGATCTCGAGGTGATTCGACGTGATGCGAGATCCATTGCAGCGCAAACAGTTCCCACCCTCGAAGCCTTGCAGTCCTACACCTGGCGCCGACACCTGGCGGCCACCGCGGGCCGGTCCATCACCGGCCCGACCGAGGAAACCACCAGCCGCACCCTCGCCGTCGGTTTCGCGGACATGGTCGGCTACACCAGCCTGACCCGACGCCTCGGCATCGAGGAACTGACGACGCTGCTCGAGGAGTTCGAGTCGATCGCGACGGACATCATTGCCCGTGGCCGCGGGTCCGTCATCAAGAATGTCGGCGACGAGGTCATGTTCAGTGCGCAGACCGCCGAAGATGCGGCACATATCGCTCTCGATCTCCAGCATGCGTTCGAGGCACACGAGGACATGCCCGAACTCCGCATCGGTTTGGCATGGGGATCGGTGCTCGCCAGGTACGGCGACCTGTACGGCTCGGTCGTCAACATAGCTGCCAGACTTACCAGTTCGGCACATCCGGGAACCATTCTGGTGGACACCGCGATGACCGGGATGCTCGACGGCGACTCGGAGTTCCGCCTCAAAGCCATCAGATCCCTGCGGGTGCGTGGTTTCCACAAGCTCAAGCCGCATGCACTGCGTAGAAGCGCGGACGTTCAGCCGAAGGAACGGTAGCCGTGCCCGGACCGATACCCTGGGGTCTGTCCGCACCACTCGCCTGCAAGTAAGAGGAACAAAGATGATCGGCGCCGTCAGCGGCCTGTTGTATGCGATGTCACTGGTCGTCGGCGTATGGGTACTCGTCAAACTTTTCTCGAACAGCCCGGTGCTGTTGAAGAACCGAGCCGACCGTGCCCTCTTCTGGACCATCTCAGCGACAGAGGTGGTGGTTCTCGCGCAGGCCATCATCGGATTTGTCGCGATGTTCACCAGTGATCGCGAGATTCATCGGCTCACCTTCGGCGCGTACCTGATCGGCTTGCTGCTACTGCTTCCGATCGGTACGTGGTGGTCGCTAGGCGACCGCTCTCGCGGCGGCACAGCGGTTCTGCTGGTCGCCGTCCTCACCCTCGCGGCCATGGTGCTGCGCCTGAGCCAGATATGGGCCGGATATGCCTGATACTTCCCAAGACGACAGCCTGAAGAAAGCAACCCGTACCGGTTTCGGCCGTTTCCTCATCGCGGTCTACGCAGTCTTCGCGGTCGCGGCGACATCGAGATCTCTGGTCCAGCTGACGACGCGCTTCGACGAAGCTCCGTTCGCGTACATCTTGTCGGCGGTGGCAGCGGTGGTCTACATCATCGCGACCGTCGGGCTCGCGCGAGCAACCGAGGCCTCGCGACGGGTGGTGATGGTCTCCTGCATCATCGAGCTGGTCGGAGTGCTGGCTGTGGGCGCTCTCAGCTACCTTCAGCCCGATGATTTCCCCGACGCGACCGTGTGGTCGCACTTCGGGCAGGGCTACGTGTTCATCCCGGTGATTCTGCCGATTGCTGGGCTGTGGTGGCTGCGTCGCACCCGCAACGCCGGGGTCTAGGCGGGTAGAGCGGCGAGGTTCGCCACCGACTTGGTGACGTCCGAGCCCAGAGCCCGCGCGACGACACTGCCGACCGGCCCGAAAAGCACTCCCCCACCGAAATAGGCGTCGAGCGTCAGTTTCGATCCGCTCCGATGCTTGCGGACGTGGATGGTCAGCGAGATCTTGATGCCGCCTTTGCCTGTTCCCGACATCTCGATCAGCTTGGGTTCGTCGAACTCGGTGAACGTCCATTGGATCGTGTTCTTGAAGCCTTTGACCTTGACGAGGGACTCCACTTCGGTGCCTTTGCTGAGCACTTTGGGGGGCGGGGAGCACCAGCCACCGTGGATTGTCATCCACTCGTCGAACCTGTCGAGCGCCGACGCTTTGTCCCATGCGCCCTGCGGATCCTCGGGCATCTCTACCGAGACGCTGATCGTTGCCATGCTTCGAGCTTTGCACAACTCTCTCGCGGCCCCGCTGGCGACCGTTAGCCTGAGCACATGGCGACGCTCGACATCGCAGGTCGGAAGGTCTCGGTGACCAATCTCGACAAGGTGCTGTTTCCGAGTACTGGCACTACCAAAAGCGAGGTCATCGAGTACTACACGAGCATTGCCCCGGCAATGCTCCCGCACATCATCGGCCGAGCGGTCACCAGGAAGCGCTGGCCGAACGGCGTCGAGCAGCCCTCGTTCTTCGAGAAGAATCTTGCGTCCTCCGCTCCGGACTGGCTCGACAGGCGCGAGATCAGGCACTCCGATCGCGTCGTGACGTACCCGCTGTTCTCCAGCGCTGCCGATCTCGCGTGGCTCGGACAGCAGGGCGCGATCGAGGCGCATGTTCCGCAGTGGCGATTCGACGGGAACTCACCCGGCCCCGCCACGAGGATGGTGTTCGATCTCGACCCGGGTGACGACGTCGATCTGGACCGCTGCGCCGAGGTCGCATGCGAGATTCGGGACATGATCGCCGAGATCGGATTCCGGGCGTTTCCCGTCACCAGCGGGAGCAAGGGGATTCATCTCTATGTGCCGTTGGGGAAGCCGCTTTCGTCCTCTGGTGCCTCGACGGTGGCCAAGCGCGTCGCGACGCTGTTGGAGGATCGATCGCCCGATCGAGTGACAGCGACGATGGCGAAGGCCAAACGCGCCGGCCGGGTGTTCGTGGATTGGTCGCAGAACAACGGGAAGAAGACGACCGTTGCGCCGTACTCGCTCCGAGGACGGGCCGAACCTACCGTCGCCGCCCCACGGTCGTGGGAAGAACTCGAGTCGCCAGGACTGAGGCAGTTACGTTTCGAGGAAGTCCTCGACCGTTACCGCCGCGACGGTGACCTGCTCGCCGAGCTGGATCCACCGATCGAGTACCTCGAACCGGACAAGCTGACCACTTATCGGAACAAGCGCAGTGCCGCCAAGACCCCGGAACCGATACCGGAGAACACCGAGGAGACCGGGAACGGCGATACGTTCGTCATCCAAGAACATCATGCTCGACGGCTGCACTACGACTTCCGGCTCGAACACGACGGCGTCCTGGTCTCGTGGGCGGTGCCGAAGAACATTCCCGAGGACCCGGAAAAGAACCGCCTCGCCGTGCGCACCGAGGACCACCCGCTCGAATACGCATCGTTCGAGGGCAGCATCCCCAAGGGTGAGTACGGGGGTGGGGAGGTCTCCATTTGGGACAGCGGAACCTACGAACTGGAGAAGTGGCGCGAGAACGAGGTGATCGTTGTCCTGCACGGCGACAAGGCGAAGGGGCGCTATGCGCTGATCCGCACCAAGGGCGATCAATGGCTCATGCATCTGATGAAGGACGCGGCTCCGATCAAGGCTGACATCGCGCCGATGCTCGCCACGGCGGGTGACATCACCGACCTTGCGGACGGAGAGTGGGCGTTCGAGGGAAAGTGGGACGGATTCCGTGTGATCGCACGGTGTGCCCACGGAGAAATGAAGCTTGTATCGCGCACCGGTAACGACCTCACCGCGCGCTTTCCCTCACTTTCTACGATGGCCGACGAACTGGCAGACCACGATGTCGTTCTCGACGGTGAAGCCGTGGTATTCGATGACGACGGCATTACCAGCTTCGAATTGCTTCAGAACAGTTCGGGCCGAGAAGTGCGCTTTATCGCCTTCGATCTGCTGAATCTCGACGGCACGTCGCTGCTGAAGAAGAAGTACTCCGATAGGCGACGCCTACTCGAATTGCTGACGACCGGACTCGAGTCGGTGCTCGTGCCGGAGCAACTGATCGGCACGGCAGAAGACGCACTCGCCGAGAGCGTCCGACGCGGCTGGGAGGGGGTCGTCGCCAAACGAACCGACTCGATCTATCAGCCCGGCAAGCGAGCCAAGACCTGGATCAAAACCAAGAATTGGCGGACCCAGGAGGTGGTCATCGGAGGGTGGCGACGCGGCCGCGGCCGTCGGGCAGGCGGCCCTGGGTCGCTGTTGGTCGGTGCTCCCGGGCCTGACGGGCTCCAATATCTGGGTCGCGTCGGAACCGGTTTCAGCGACCGCGCACTGGAGCAGCTGAGTGAGCGGTTGGCTCCGCTCGAGACCGACGTATCACCATTCTCCGAGCAACTTCCCACCGCAGACCGGAAAGACGCCGTCTGGACCACACCGACTCTCGTCGCCGAGGTGCGGTTCTACGAATGGACCGATTCCATGCATCTCCGTCATCCGAGCTGGCGTGGAATACGTGAAGACAAACGACCTTCGGAGGTCGTCATCGAGAACAACCGATAGCCTCGTACAGCACACCTCTTACGGGGCTCCAATAGTTTTTCGGCGCACTTTCCCTGCTGCACCCTGGGGAGCGGCGAGTAACAGGTGGGATATCTTTTTACATATACCCCTCGTGTGGTTGCGAAATGAGCCAGTCTCAGTTCGGGTCGGATAATTTTCGAAAGGGTACGACGCTATGCGCGCTATTGCATTGATGGGGGCTGCCGGAATGACCGCGGCCCTGGTCGCGTGTTCCGCCCTGGTGGCAGCGGTGCCGACTGCCGCCGGTCCGCTACAACCGACGCCGATCTCGGACGCGTTCTACGGTCCGACGCCGGATCTGGAGGCGAAGAACCCGGGCGACATCATCTCGAGTCGACCGATGGCTCCGCCGGCAGGATTTTTGGACGTAGATGTCTGGCAGCTGCGATTCCGCTCGACGAATTCGACCGGTGCACCGATCGCGGCGGTCACCACCGTCATCGCTCCTAGGAACAAAGCGCCCAATGGCCCCTTGCTTTCCTACCAACACATCATCAATGCACTCGGTTTGGAATGCGCTCCATCACAGGCGCTGTGGTCCAACGACCCCAACCTCGTCATTCGCGAAGCCCCGGCACTCAACGCGGCGCTGCAGCGCGGTTGGACCGTCAACATCGCTGATCACCTCGGACCGAACAGTGCGTACGGCGCCGCGAAGTTGGGCGGACAAATCGTCCTCGACAGCATTCGGGCCGCCCAGCACTTCGATCCACTCCAGGTAGCGCAGAGCCCGGTGGCCCTCGCGGGATACTCGGGCGGCGGAATGGCTACGGCGTGGGCTGCGGCCCTGCAGGCTGCCTACGCACCGGAACTGAACATCGTCGGAAGCGCCGCAGGCGGAGCTCCGATGAACCTCGAACGGATGGCTCGCGACCTCGGATTCAATCCCCATCCTGTCTTCGGCCTCGCTTTCGCAGCAGCCCTCGGTCTCGAACGCGAATACCCCAACCGCATTCCGATCACCGCGCAGCTCAACCCGCTCGGACAGCAAATGGCCCGTGAAATGCAGAACGGATGCACCAACGACATCCTTCGCGTGGGCGCAGGCAAGAGCGCGACCCAGGTCGCCGACACCACCGACCTGATCAACAGCCCAGAAATGGTCGCCGCCGTCAACGAGAACAGCGTCGAAATGTATCCAGGAGTGCCGAAAGCGCCGTACTTCGAGTGGCACAGCCCGACCGACGCCCTGATTCCAGTCTCGTCGATCACCAACACACTCGGGCGCTACTGCGCAGCCGGCGTCCAGGTCCAAGAGGTCCAGGTGGAAAGCAACGACCACCTCACCGCAGCGGTCCTCGGATTGCCGCAAGCACTGGACTGGATCAATGCCCGCTTCGACGGGGTCCCTGCACCCAGCACCTGCTGAGCCCTACCCCCGGGTCACTCCGCAGGCTGCGCTTCCACCCACCCGGGTCACTCCGCAGGCTGCGCTTCCACCCACCCGGGTCACTCCGCAGGCTGCGCTTCCACCCACCCGGGTCACTCCGCAGGCTGCGCTTCCACCCACCCGGGTCACTCCGCAGGCTGCGCTTCCACCGAAAACTGGGTCCGATGCAGCTCCTCGTAGCGTCCCCCCGCTGCGAGGAGTTCGTCGTGGGTACCGCGCTGGACGATCCGGCCTGCTTCGACGACCAGAATGACGTCGGCGGCACGGATGGTCGACAGTCGGTGGGCGATCACCACGGACGTCTTCCCTGCCAACGCTTCACTCAGCGCAGCCTGGACGGCGACCTCCGACGTCGAGTCCAACGACGCAGTGGCCTCGTCGAGAATCACCACACGCGGGCGCGCGACGAGTAGACGTGCGATCGTCAGTCGCTGTCTCTCTCCGCCGGACAACCGGTACCCACGCTCGCCGACGACAGTGTCCAGCCCGTCGGGCAGCGAAGCGACGAGATCGCTCAACCTGGCCCGGTTCAGCGCATCCCACACTTCCTCGTCCGTCGCGTCCGGTCGCGGCAACACGATGTTCGCTCGGATGGTCTCGTGGAACAGATGCCCGTCCTGGGTCACCATCCCGACTGCACCGCGAATCGACTCGGCGGTCAGGTCGCGCACGTCTACACCGGCGAGGCGTACTGCGCCACTGTCGACGTCGTAGAGCCGTGCGATCAACTGGGCGATCGTCGATTTACCTGCACCCGAGGTGCCGACGAGTGCCACCATCTGGCCGGGCTCCGCGCGGAACGACACACCGTGCAGAACTTCCTCGCCGCCTCGTGAATCGAGCGTGGACACTTCTTCGAGCGAGGCCAGGGACACCTTGTCTGCCGACGGGTAGGCGAATCGGACGTCGTCGAGTTCCACAGATACCGGCCCGTCGGGAACGTGTGTCGCGTCGGGCTTGTCCTGGATCAACGGAACCAGGTCGAGAACTTCGAAGACTCGCTCGAAGCTGACGAGCGCACTCATGATCTCGACCCGGGCGCTGGCCAGCTGCGTCAACGGCGAATACAGCCGAGTGAGTAGCAAGGACAGTGCCACCACAGAGCCGGGGTCGAGCTGACCACGGAGAGCGTAGAAACCGCCGAGCCCATAGACCACGGCGAGCGCAAGTGCCGAGACGAGCGTCAACGCCGTGATGAAGACCGTCTGCACCATCGCGCTGCGGACGCCGATGTCGCGGACACGGGAAGCACGTACCGCGAACTCGGTGGATTCGATGTCGGGTTGGCCGAACAACTTCACCAGCGTCGCTCCCGGGGCGGAGAACCGCTCGGTCATCTGTGTGCTCATCGCCGAGTTGTGATCGGCCGCCTCACGTTGCAAACGCGCCAGCCGCCGGCCCATCCGCCGTGCGGGTATCACGAAGACCGGCAACAGAATCAGGGCCATCAGAGTGATCTGCCAGGAGATCCCGATCATCACGACCAGAGTCAGCACCAGGGTGACCAGGTTGCTCACCACTCCGGACAGAGTGTCGCTGAACGCCCGCTGGGCGCCGATGACGTCGTTGTTGAGTCGACTGACGAGGGCGCCCGTCCTGGTGCGGGTGAAGAACGCAATCGGCATCCGCTGTACATGGTCGAACACTGCGGTACGCAGGTCGAGGATGAGACCCTCGCCGATGTTCGAGGACAGCCACCGACTGAAAAGGCCGATAGCGGCGTCGACGATGGCGATGAGCCCGATCAGCAATGCCAGGCGCAGGACAACCTCGAACGCGTCGCCGTCGACGATTGCGTTGACGACTCGACCGGCGAGGACGGGCGTTGCGACCGCCAACGCCGCCAGCACGACACTGAGCAGCACGAATCCGATCAGCTTGCGGCGGTGTGGCTGCGCGAATGTCAATATCCTGCGTGCGGTCTCAGCCGAGAACTTCGTCTGTTGCGAGGAGGCATTCATCGTCCGATACATCTGGTTCCGCGCCGTGACTTCCATGCTCATGTCTTGACCGTAGAACCTCGATGAAATTCGAGTTCGAGCGGTTACCGTGGCGACGGTAGGCCGTGCAGCAGTTCTAGTGGCGGCGCGTCGGAATCGTTCCGAGCACGACCGTTGCATCGAGCTCATCCGAGCGCACCACGCGTGTGTCGAAGCCTGCCTCTCGAACGAGGCTCTCGGTCTCGGGCGCCTGCACCGCGCTGGTTTCGATCAGCAGATGACCGCCGGAGACAAGCCAGCGCGGTGCGTCCGCCGCCACGCGCCGCTGCACCTCGAGACCGTCTACGCCGCCGTCGAGGGCCACCATCGGTTCGTGATCGCGCGCTTCCGACGGCATCGAGCCGATCTCATCCGTCGGAACGTAGGGCGCATTTGCCACCACGACATCGACGTTGCCGCGCAGGTTCAGCGGTAGTGCCGCATACAAGTCACCCTGGTGCACCTGTCCACCGAGGGACTCGACATTGATTCGGGCGAACTCCAGAGCAACCGGATCCACGTCGGTGCAATGCAATTCGATGCCCGGGAGCCCGGATATCAGGGCGGCTCCGACGGCGCCCGAGCCGCAACAGATGTCGACCACGGTCTCGATCGATAATGATGCGGCCTGCTCCACCAACAACTCGGTGCGTCGGCGAGGCACGAAAACGCCGGGGCCGACGGTGACGCGTATGCCACAGAACTCGGCCCACCCGAGCAACTGCTCCAGCGGGATCCCCGACGCGCGTCGGGAAACCATGTCTTCGAGTTCGGCGCCGCCGAATGCGGCGGTGAGCAACTGTGCTTCGTCCTCGGCGTAGACGCATCCGGCGGAACGGAGGATGTGGACGACGTCGAGGAGCAACAACGGATGGAGCGAGTCCTGTCGAATCATCGAGGAGCCTTCCGGGACGACCGTGTCCAGCGCCCTAACGACTGTGTGACTTTCGATTCGACTTTAACGCAGCTCCCATTCTCACGCAGGGAGAAAAATTCGGCCGGACACCGATCCGCGCACCGTGTTGGTCGCCACGACCGCCCATGCGATGACGAGGAGCACGAACAATGCGACTGCAAGCAGATGTAGCCCGGTACTGTTCGTTGCTGTTCCGAGAGCTGCTGCACCCGTAACGCAGGTGCCGACGGGGAAGGTGAAGCTCCACCAGGTCAGCGAGAACGTCAGTCCCTGCGACGCCGCCCTGACGGTCAATGCCGTGGCCGTCGCGAACACGAGCGCGCCGAATACTGCCATCACAATTCCGTACACGATCCCGAAAACATGCAGACCCGACGCGATCGCTGCATCGTCACCGGAAAACACCTTTGCCGAGACGGCGCCGAGCAGGTTCGCTGCGGTGATGGACTGGCCGATCAACCCCAGACAGATCCACACGGTGGGCATGGCCGCAAGCGGCGGAGTGCCGCCGCGAAGCAGGTGTCGCCCGATCAGCGCCATGGTGAACATGCCGACGGTCAGGCTCAACGCGAACATCGCGTAGCAGGCGACAAGAAGAACCAATCGCGGCCGACCGTCCATGTGCTGCAACAGGAATACTCCTGTCGAGGCAGACACCATGGGTGGGACGACGGGCATCAGCCAGGCCGGCAGTGGCGCAGCGTGGGCGCGCGTAGCGATCATCCGCCATGGAATCCACACGGTGGTCGCCAGCCCCATCAGCGTGCCTGCAGTCCACAGGACTACGTCGATCGACAATGCCGCGCTCTGCCCCAAGACGTCTTTGCCGACGAGGAGCGTTCCGGCGCCGACCGTCAGAAACGCCATCGGTGGGGCCCCGTAGAACAGCGACGCAACGGGGTGTCGTGCGTATCGACGGGCATTGCCGCCGTGCAGGATCCAGTGCGCTGCGAAAGCGACGACCAGTGCGATCAACGCCGTCGACGCGATCGCCCACACGATCAGCGCGAATGAGTGAAGGCCGGTGACCTGCAGCGGAAGCGTCGCGGCTGCATTGGCGACGATCCCGGTACCCATGATCGATGCGAACCAGTTGGGGCCGAGGTGTTCGAGCACCTGCCCCGGACGGTCGAGGTTCTCGAACAGCCGCGTCCGCGATGAGGTCAGGGTGGCTGGTGCGGTCATGCCTCCACGTTGACTGCTCGATGGCGCGACCGGTAGAGGTCTTGCACTTGTGCGGCCACAATTTCTGATTGTTACGCCAGGTCGGTCGAGGTAATTTGACCGGCGCATCTGGGTCGGACCACAGTTGACGGGTGACTCCGCCCGCCCCACGACCCAACCTGCTCGCCGACTGTTCGAGCTGCTTCGGCCTCTGCTGTGTCGCGCTGCCGTTCGCCCGATCCTCCGACTTCGCGGTGAACAAGGATGCAGGCGAGCCCTGCCGCAATCTGCAGGAGGACTTTCGCTGCGGAATTCACACGAAGCTCCGCAGCTCGGGGTTTCGTGGGTGCACGGTGTACGACTGCTTCGGCGCCGGCCAACAAGTCTCACAGCACACGTTCGGCGGCCGAAGTTGGCGCGAGGACACCGCTCTTGCAGGTCGGATGTTCGAGGTCTTTCCAGTCGTGCGTGCGCTGCACGAACTGCTCTGGTACTTGACCGAGGCAGTCGGCATTCCAGCGGCAGAGCCCGTTCGTGCTCGACTGCAGAGCACGCTCGACGCCACCGAAGCACTGGCCGACGGGTCGGCCGAGGAGCTCGCACAACTCGACGTCGATCGACACCGAGCTCGGGTGAACGAGGTATTGCTGACAGCCAGCGATCTGGTTCGGGCGCAGGCGAAGGGCAAGAAGAAGAACTATCGAGGTGCGGACCTCATCGGGAAGAGGTTGACGGGTGTCGACTTGGCCGGTGCCAACTTCCGCGGCGCCTACCTCATCGCCGCCGACATGCGGGGGTCCGATCTGCGATTCGCCGACATGATCGGCGCAGACTTACGCGACACCGACCTCTCCGGCGCGGATCTTCGAAAGAGCTTGTTCCTCACACAGTTTCAGATCAACGCCGCCAAAGGCGATGCCGAAACCAGGATTCCCGACGCGCTGGAGCGTCCGCCGCACTGGGGCTAGGCGACGACTCCGCATTGAGATAGGGCATTTCCGCTACCGTCGGCGGTCGTGCACGCCAACCAATTGTCTGTCATAGTCCCTGAGTACAACGAGGAAAACTACATAACCGCCTGCCTCGAAGCGCTACTCGAGCAGGGCGAAGATGTGGCTGAAATTCTTGTCGTGAACAACAATTCCACCGATTCGTCAGTCTCGATCGTCAAGTCCTTTGTGCGCGATTCAGCGAAGGTCGTCTTGCCCGATGAATTTAAGCGTGGTGTCGCATTTGCCAGGAATGCCGGGTTCGACGCCGCATCACACGACATTCTCGGCCGTGTCGATGCCGATTCCCGCGTATGCCCAGGTTGGGCTCGCACCGTCATCGACTACTTCGACCGTGGACACCGCGCAGATCGGCGCCGTGACAGGCCTCAACAATTCGTACGACTCCCCTTTCCGCTCACTGAAAGGTTGGTTCGTCGAAAAGCAGATTTCTCGTGGCGTATTCGGTGGTGAACGCAAGATTCAGAACATTCATGGCGCAAATATGGCAATCCGGCGCTCGACGTGGCTACAGGTGCGCGACTCGGTCAGCGTGCACCCAGACATTCACGAGATCGAGCGCGCACTTCGAATTCACTGGACATGGCACGTGCTGCTCTTCGCGCAGCACAAGCCGTACGACACGGAGCGCGGTAGATACTCGCTCCGCTATGTTCTCGGCCAGAACCGCGCACGCGGACTCCCGATCGACATGAACCGCTGACGTCGCGCGCTGGTCCGTGTGCTCAACTCAACGCGATCAAGTTCCTGGGGTCGGACAGCATCGATGCAATGTCGGCAAGAAATCTCGAACCTTGTTCGCCGTCGACGAGACGGTGATCGAACGACAAGCTCAAGGTGGTCACCGATCGTAACGCGATCTCCCCCTCGAACTCCCACGGTTGACGCCGAATTGCGCCGAAGCACAAGATCGCCGCCTCGCCGGGATTCAGAATCGGTGTTCCCGAATCCACCCCGAAGACACCGATATTGGTGATCGTGATCGTTCCTTCGGCGATATCGCCGGGCCCGGTCTTGCCTTCTTTTGCCGTCCCGGTCAACGTGGCCAGTGCACACGCAAGATCTTTCAGGCCGAGCAGATGCGCGTTCTTGATGTTGGGCACCATCAGACCCCGCGGCGTGGCAGCGGCGATACCAAGATTGACGTAGTGCTTGGTGACGACTTCCTGCCGGTCCTCGTCCCACTCGGAGTTCAAGCCCGGATTGCCCCGCAGCGCGACCAACAAGGCTTTGGCAACCATCGCCAACGGCGTCAAGCGCACCTCGCGGAAATGATCCGTGGTCCGCAGTGAGTCCAGTAGTTCGATGGTCGGTGTGACGTCGACGGTGATGAACTCGGTGACGTGTGGAGCCGTGAAGGCACTGGCGACCATCGCTGCGGCCGTGTGCTTTCGGACGCCTGCGATCGGAGTGCGAGTCTCATCCCTCCCAGCATCGACCTCCTCTGGAGCCCGGTCGAGATAGGCAGCGATATCTGCACGAGTGACGTCGCCATGCGCTCCGGTGGCGGGCACCTCGGCCAGATCGACGCCTTCCTGCTGCGCGACGTGCCGGACCGGCGGTGACGCCAACGGTTTGGCGGCAGCCGAATCGGCCACCGGAGGCGCGGGCTGTCTGCGGTTCGCTCGTTTGCTCGGCGCCACCCCGGCAACCCCGTATCCGACCAGGACGGGAATATGCTCTTCTTGTTGAGCCGGTTCTTCCGGCGCAGGATCGACCTCCGCTACTTGCGAGATATCGATCAGCGCGGTGCCGACCTCGACGGTAGTTCCCGGCTCCGCACGAAGAGCGGTGACGACGCCCGCGTAGGGAGAAGGCAGTTCGACACACGCCTTGACGGTCTCCACCTCGGCGATGACCTGGTTGAGTTCGATGGTGTCACCGACCTTGACCGACCAGTTGATCAGTTCGGCTTCGGTGAGGCCCTCCCCGAGGTCTGGAAGCAGGAAGCTCTTGACAGTCACCATGTCAGGTCTGCCCGAAAGCAAGTGCGCGGTCCACGGCGTCGAGAATCCGGTCGGCATCGGGAAGGAAGTGCTCCTCCAGCTTCGCCGGCGGGTACGGAGTGCTGAATCCACAGACTCGCAGTACCGGAGATTCGAGGCTGTAGAAACACTGTTCCTGCACGCGCGCAGCAACTTCCGCACCGATACCGAGGAAGGTAGCGGCCTCGTGCGACACGACGAGTCGGCCGGTTTTACGTACCGAGGCGCTGATCGTGTCCATGTCGAGCGGCGAGAGAGAGCGCAAGTCGATGATTTCGATCGAATGTCCCTCCTCTGCAGCAATATCCGCTGCCTGAAGCGCGGTGGTCACCAGAGGTCCGTACGTGACGATCGTCGCGTCGGTGCCTGCGCGCACGACGCGCGCCTTGTGCAGCGGATAGGCATCGTCGAGTGAAGCCGTGACGTCGACCTCGCTCTTCTGCCAATAGCGCCGTTTGGGTTCGAAGAACAACACCGGATCGTCCGACGCGATGGCCTGCCGAATCATCGTATTGGCGTCGGCCGCGTTGCTGCAGCTGACAACGCGGAGGCCCGCGGTCTGGGCGAAGTAGCCCTCGGGGGACTCCGAGTGATGCTCGACGGCGCCGATACCACCTCCGTAGGGGACGCGGATGGTGATAGGCATCTTGACGTTGCCGCTGGTTCGATAGTGCAGCTTGGCCACCTGCGAAACAATCTGGTCGAACGCTGGATAGATGAAGCCATCGAACTGGATCTCGCAGACCGGGCGATAACCGCGAATGGCCAAACCTACTGCCATTCCGATGATTCCGGACTCGGCAAGCGGCGTGTCGATCACCCGGTTCGGCCCGAAGTCCTTCTGCAGCCCCTCGGTGATCCTGAAGACCCCACCTAGTTTGCCGATATCCTCACCGAGGAGGATCACCTTCGGATCTTCGTCCATGGCTCGGCGCAGGCCGGCGTTCAACGCCTTTCCGAGCGGAAGCGTCTTCGGCGCGATCGGGAGCGTCCTGGGCGCGGCGAGTGTTGCAGTCATGACCGTGCTCCTTCGAATCCGGCGAGATAGGCGGAATAGTGTTCCCGCTCTTCGCTTATCAGGGAATGCGGTTCGGCGTAGACGTGGTCGAACAGCGACATCGCCGACGGTTCGATCGTGCCGAGACATCCCGCTCGCAGCTGATCGGCCGTCGTGTCCGCGCGGTCCCGTACTCGGGACTGAAATTCCTCGTCCAGGCCACCTGCGCGCTCGAGCAGCAACCGGATCCGTTCGATCGGATCCTTACGCTTCCACTCGTCGTCGACTGCGGCGGACCGATACCGCGTCGGGTCGTCGGATGTGGTGTGCGGACCCATGCGATACGTGAGAGCCTCGATCAGCGTCGGGCCGCTTCCTTCACGTGCCCTGGCCAACGCGATACGGGTAGCTGCCAGAACTGCCAGGACGTCGTTGCCGTCCACGCGCAGGGACGGGACCCCGAATCCGCGCCCTCGCTCGGCAATGGTGATGTGGGTTTGAACCGATACCGGCGCCGAGATCGCCCACTGATTGTTCTGGCAGAAGAACACCACCGGTGCACTGAAACTGGCAGCGAATCCCAGCGCCTCGGAGATGTCACCCTGGCTGGTGGCGCCGTCGCCGAAGTAGGTGATGACAGCGCCTTCCGCTCCGTCGAACTTCATCCCCAGCCCGTAGCCAGCGGCATGCAGCCCCTGAGATCCGACGATGATGGCCGGCGTTGTCATGTTGTAGTCGTAAGGATTCCAGCCCGACTGTGTCGAACCACGCCAGAATCGGAGCATCTCCGTCGGGTCGACGCCCCGGCAGTATGCGACGCCGTGTTCACGGTAGCTGGCGAACACGAAGTCCTCGGAGTGCAGAGCGCGAGCCGAACCCACCTGCGCGGCTTCCTGACCGAGTAGCGGCGCCCACAGTCCGAGCTCACCCTGACGCTGCAACGCTGTCGCCTCGGCGTCGATGCGGCGAACCACGACGAGATCCTCGTACAGCTCACGCACGGTGTCGATCGTGACGTCCGCGATCGCGTCGCTGTACTCCGACTGGGGTGTCCGCTTGCCCTCCGGTGTGACAATCTGGATGAGCGTGTCGGCACTGCTGTTCGCGAACATGACCTCGCCTCCAATTCAACTGCACTGTTACCTACGACACAACTCGCAATCATCAGCTAGCGCAATAGTTGGTTTCCCAATTGAGCAGGGTGCACGGTTACAGCCTGGGCACGAGTGCTGACTTTGCGCTCGATGTGCCATCAGCCGGCTCTGACCAGGGGACGTGGGCTACTCCGCGTCACCTCGCCCGGATGACACGCACCACATCGCGAATCCAGCGCCCATCACCCCTGGTCGTTAGGTTTGCCAATCCTGGGTATGGCATCATTTTTGTAGACGGCTGGAAAGGTCCCGCTGCGCCGACAAAGGACATTCGATGAAAAGACGAAACGGACTGACGTCTGCGGTTGCACTTGCTGCTGCCGCTGTGTTGACCATGTCGGGGTGCTCGAATTCCGGATCGGACAACGAGACCGACTCTGGCGCGGCCAAGAAGATCACCGTGTACAACGCGCAGCACGAGTCGCTGACGCAGGAGTGGGCCGACGCCTTCACTGCGGAGTCCGGCATCGAGGTGGAACTGCGTAACGGCAGCGATTCCGAACTCGGCAACCAACTCGTAGCCGAGGGCGATCGGTCACCCGCAGATGTGTTCCTCACCGAGAACTCCCCCGCTATGACGCTGGTGGAGAACGCCGGGCTGTTCGCCGACGTGAACCAGGACGCCCTCGACCAGGTGCCGAGCCAATACCGTCCGTCGAGCAACAAGTGGACCGGCATCGCAGCCCGTTCCACCGTCTTCGCATACAACAAGGACATGTTGAAGCAGGATCAGCTGCCGAAGTCTCTGCTCGATCTGCAGGATCCCGCATGGAAGGACCGCTGGGCCGCCTCACCATCGGGCGCCGATTTCCAAGCAATCGTCAGCGCGCTGCTGGAGCTGAAAGGTGAAGACGCCACTCGGCAATGGCTGGCGGGGATGAAGGACAATGTCCGCACCTACAAGGGCAACAGCACGGTGATGAAGGCCGTCAATGCCGGTGAAATCCCGGGCGGGGTCATCTACCACTACTACTGGTTCGGGGATCAGGCCAAGACCGGCGAGAACAGCAACAACGTCGCACTCCACTACTTCAAGAACGAGGACCCGGGCGCATTTGTCAGCGTCTCCGGCGGGGGCGTTCTGGGATCCAGTTCGAAACAGGATGCGGCACAACAGTTCCTGAAGTTCATCACTGGTCGCCAAGGTCAGGACGTCTTACAGACCGGGACGTCGTTCGAGTACACGGTGGGCAGCGACGTCGCGGCAAACCCGGAGCTCGTTCCGCTGGCTGATCTACAAGCGCCGCAGGTGGACCCGGCGAAGCTCAACAGCCCGCAGGTTTCCGAACTGATGACCGAAGCCGGCCTGCTCTGAATCTCGAACTGATCGGCCGGCGACGGCCGAGGGAGTCGAATACGTTGCGTCGCGGTAGATCCCGACGTCGTATCTCGCTGCCCTTGGCCGTCGCCGCGCTCGTCGTGGCGGCCGCATCGATCATCCCGCTCGGGTACGTGATCGTAGAAAGTATCGACACGGGCTTCGATACTGCGTCGTCGTTGTTGTTCCGACCCAGGGTTGGGGAGCTACTCACCAACACGGTCTTGCTCGTCGTCATCACAGTGCCGATCTGCATCGTCATCGGCGTCATGGCTGCCTGGCTCGTCGAACGCACCCGAGTGTTCGGAGCCAAGGTCTGGGCAGTGCTGCTGGCGGCGCCACTTGCCGTACCGGCGTTCGTGAACAGTTATTCGTGGGTGAGTACCGTCCCCTCCCTCGGTGGCTTGCATGGCGGCGTTCTCATCGCGACGATGTCTTATTTTCCGCTGGTCTACATACCTGTGTCTGCGACGCTACGTCGGCTGGACCCAGCGGTAGAGGAGTCGGCGCGCGCTCTCGGAGCCGGTCCGTGGGCCGTGTTCTTCCAGGTCGTGGTGCCACAGTTGCGGCTGGCCATAGCCGGCGGGGCTCTGCTGGTTTCCCTGCACCTGCTCGCCGAGTACGGCGCGTTCGTCTTCATCCGGTTCGACACGTTCACCACCGCGATCTTCGATCAGTACCAGTCGACGTTCAACGGGTCGGCAGCGACGATGCTCGCCAGTGTCCTGGTATTGCTCTGTCTCACGCTGCTGGTGATCGAATCGGTCGTCCGGGGCAACGCGCGGTACGCCCGAATCGGCGCTGGTGCTGCGCGTCGGGCCGTCCACGCCGAACTCGGTTGGAAGAACTCGATGGTCGCGCTGTTGTTCCTCGCTGCGCTGATCGTCCTGTCCGTCGGTGTCCCGGTCGTCAGCGTCCTGCGCTGGCTCGTCATCGGCGGAGCCGCGGTGTGGGAGCTCGATTTCCTCGGCTCCGCGGTGGTCCAGACTGTCGGCTTCGGTGTTGCCGGCGCGGTAGTAACCTGCGTTCTCGCCTTCCCGATCGCCTGGATTTCGATCCGCCGCCGCGGGCGACTCAGTCGCATCCTCGAAGCCTGCACGTACATCTCGAGTTCGCTACCAGGAATCGTGGTGGCACTGGCATTCATCACCGTGTCCATCCGCTACCTGCAGCCGCTCTATCAAACAGTCACCGTCGTTATCGCGGCGTACGCACTGCTCTTTCTGCCCCGCGCGCTGGTGAACCTGAGAGCCGGACTTGCGCAGGCGCCCATCGGTCTGGAGGAGTCCGCACAGTCGCTCGGTATCTCACCGCTGTCGGCCTTCATCCGAGTGACGTTGCCGCTCGCTGCCCCAGCCACGGCGGCCGGTGGGGCGTTGGTGTTCTTGGGAATCGTCAACGAATTGACCGCGACTCTGCTGCTGGCACCGACCGGTACTCGTACCCTGGCCACGCAGTTCTGGTCACTGAGCAGCGAGATCGACTACGCCGGGGCGGCGCCGTACGCATTCATGATGATCGTGCTGTCGCTGCCCATGACCTACGTACTCTTCACTCAGTCGAAGAAGGTAGCCGGACTATGACCTACACACTCGAAGTGCACGGCCTCGACAAAAGGTTCGGACCTACGACCGTCTTGAACCAGATCGGATTCACCGTCGAGAGTGGATCCACCACCGCGATCGTCGGTCCATCCGGTTGTGGCAAAACGACGTTGCTTCGTCTGATCGCCGGATTCGAACGACCGGACGCCGGAACCATCGCACTCGCCGGCCGTGTCGTTGCCGGCGGAAGTTGGACACCCGCACACCGGCGGTCGATAGGCTACGTCGCCCAGGACGGGGCATTGTTCCCGCACACCACTGTCGGTGCCAACGTCGGATTCGGGTTGCCCCGGCGGGGCCGGACCACAGCCAGAATCACCGAACTACTCGAAATGGTCTCGCTGGACGCATCTTTCGCTACCCGTCGACCCGACCAACTCTCGGGCGGGCAGCAGCAACGCGTTGCGCTAGCTCGGGCCTTGGCCCGCGAACCCGAACTGATGTTGCTCGACGAACCGTTCTCAGCGCTCGACGCCGGGTTGCGGGCGCATACGCGTCGGATCGTCGCCGGCGTTCTGGAGAAGGCCGGAATCACCACGATTCTCGTCACTCACGATCAGCCCGAGGCGCTTTCGTTCGCAGACCGCGTGGCAGTGATGAGTGCAGGCCACCTCGCGCAGATCGGAACCCCCAGCGAAATCTATTCCACGCCCATCGACGTCCCCACCGCTCGATTCATCGGCGACGCCGTCGTATTGGCAGCGTTCGTCACCGCAGGCACGGCCCGCTGCGCCCTCGGCGACATCGCGGTCGCATCGAACAGCGCTCATGGCGACGTGCGCGTCATGGTGCGTCCGGAGCAGATAGAACTCACGCCGGACGGTACAGGCGTATCCGGAAGAGTGATCGACGTCGAATACCTCGGATCGGAGATGTTGCTCGGCATCCGCCTGGATACCGCAACTGGAACGGACACCGGACGGGTGACGGTCCGGCGCTTCGGTGCCACCACCCTCATCCCTGGGGACCACGTGCGCGTCCGTGTCGTCGGCCAGGCCGTGACCTACCCCGCCTGAGGCGCCCAGTTACCCTCGGTTATGGCCGTACACCCGAAGCTCCACGCAATTCCAGGCCTCGCCAGCACCTTTGCCGATCAGTTGGAAGGCCTTGCGGTCCCGTGGGAAGGCGCGTCCGCGCCCGAGCCGAGACTGCTCGTACTCAACGAAGAGTTGGCGGCGTCGTTGAACCTCGACGTCGATGCGCTGCGCGGTGAGGACGGGGTGGCCATCCTGTCCGGATCAGCAGCTCCCGAAGGTTCGAGCCCAGTGGCGATGGCCTACGCCGGGCATCAATTCGGTGGATACGTACCCATGCTCGGCGACGGGCGCGCACTGCTGCTCGGTGAGCTCAGCAGCGCCAAGGGCCAGGTCGATCTGCACCTCAAAGGATCTGGCCGTACACCTTTCTCACGCGGCGGCGACGGCCTGGCCGCGACGGGACCGATGCTGCGCGAATACTTGATCAGCGAGGCGATGAATTCGCTCGGCGTCCCCACCACGCGAGCGCTGTCGGTCACCGCCACTGGCCGCGACGTAATGCGCGAGGGCCCCGAACCCGGTGCGGTGCTCGCCCGAGTCGCCGCCAGTCACATTCGCGTCGGAACGTTCGAGTTCGCGGTTCGACAGGAAGGCCAGGTGCAACTACTCGCCGATTACACCATTGCCCGTCACTATCCGGATCTTGCCGGGGACTACTCGGCGTTCTTCGAGGCCGTCGTCGAAGCACAAGCGTCACTGGTCGCGCGATGGATGCTCACCGGATTCGTCCACGGTGTGATGAACACCGACAACACCACGATCTCCGGCCAGACCATCGACTACGGCCCCTGCGCGTTCCTCGATGCCTACGATCGGTCTGCGGTGTTCAGTTCGATCGACCACGGTCGCCGCTACGCCTTCGAGAACCAACCCACCGTGCTGCAGTGGAACTTGGCGAGATTCGGCGAAACGCTGCTCGCGCTCATCGGGCCTACTCCCGAACAAGCGATCCCGGTTGTGACCGACATTCTCGATACCTTCTTCGATCGGTACGAACGCCACTTCGCGACGGGTATGGCGGCCAAGCTCGGCCTGACCGAGGAACAACTCGACGGAGTAGCGGTCGACGATCTGCTCCAGCTCATGGAAACCCATGGCGCCGACTGGACCGGCACCTTTCGCGCTCTCGCCGACGAACTGCGCGGCAACCCCGAGCCCCTCGACGCTCTGATCCCGCGCGAACACAGCCGGCCGTGGCTCGACCCTTGGCGGTCGGCCCTGACCGACGAAGCGCACACAGCCGACGCGATGGACCGCATCAATCCGCTCTACATCCCACGGAACCATCTCGTCGACGCCGCCCTACGCGCTGCAACAGGCGGCGACCTCGAGCCGTTCGAGAAGCTACTGGACGTCGTGACCCATCCGTTCGACCTCCGCGAAGGCTTCTCGGACTATGCGCAACCTGCACCGCAACTGTTCGCGGAAAGCTTCCGGACGTTCTGCGGGACCTGATCCGTGCTCGAAGACTAGGCAGTTCGGTTGTCGACGCCAGGGATCAGGTGCGTTGTGATGCCGATGCGATTCCACGCGTTGATGGTGAAAATTTGCGCGATCAACTGGGCAATGCCGTGGTCGTCGAAATGCTCGGCGACGCGGTCGTACACGTCGTCGGGGACACCACCTTGCGAGATCAACGTGACCGATTCGGTGAGTGCCAGGACGACCTGCTCCTTCTCATCGAAGAAATTTCTCGCATCCCGCCACACCGCCACCAGCGCCAGCCTCTCTTCGCTCTCCCCAGCTTTGCGTGCGTCGGATGTGTGCATGTGCAGGCAGTACGCGCACCCGTTCAGCTGCGATGCTCGGATCCTGATCAGCTCCGCCAGGGATGGATCGATTCCCGCTCTGGTGGCGGCATCGAGTGCGACCAATGCCTTGCGGACTGCAGGATCGGAAGATGCGAAGTCGATTCGTGTTGTCATGCCAGGAACACTACGAGGCCAGGTGACCGCAGGTATGGTTCAATCCCGTGGTCGAAAATCTGGTCAATCGACATCCATCTGCCGTCGATCTGCATCTGAATCTCGCTCCCGACGGCTCTCGTAAGGCAGCACTGTCCGAAGCATTGCGCGAGGCAGTGACCTCGGGTCGTCTCGAATCCGGATTCAAGCTTCCGTCCTACCGAGCACTGGCCGAGGACCTCGCAATTGCGCGAAACACCGTGGCCGAGACCTACGCCGAACTCGTCTCCGAGGGGTGGCTGGAGGCACGGCAAGGCTCCGGCACCCGCGTCGCACATCGCCCTGGAGCACCGCAAGAAAAGGCCAGAGCAGTCATCCGAGCCGAGATTCGGCCACAGTTCGAATTCCGTTCCGGCAGGCCGGATCCCACGACCTTCCCCAGGTCGCGATGGCTTGCCTCTGCTCGACGCGCAGTAACAGCAGCACCGACGCACGCATTCGGGCCGGGTGATCCGCACGGCAGGATCGAGTTGCGTCGGGCACTGGCCGACTATCTGTCGCGCACGCGCGGGTTGGTCACCGATCCACGCAAAATTGTGGTGTGCGCCGGCTTTTCTCACGCCGCTGAGATCCTTTCCGACGTGGTTGCGGCGCCACCGTTCGCAGTCGAATCGTACGGACTCCCGTTTCACCGAGCGATCTACGAGAAGACCGGCCCGACGATTGCGCTTCCGATCGACCGAAACGGTTGCATCACCGACGAACTCACGAGCACGGACGCGCAGGTGGCGGTATTGACTCCGAGCCACCAATTCCCCACCGGATCATCACTACATCCACGACGGCGCACCGCTGCCATCGACTGGGCACGCACGACCGGAGGGCTAGTGGTGGAGGACGACTACGACGGCGAGTTCCGGTTCGACCGAACTCCGGTAGGTGCAATGCAAAGCCTCGACCCGGACCGAGTGATGTACGTGGGCTCGGTGTCGAAGAGCCTCTCTCCCGCGCTTCGGTTGGGTTGGATGGTCGTTCCGGAACGACTACTGGATCCGGTCCTCGAAGCCAAGGGTGTTCGCGAATCGACCGTGGGCGTGATCGACCAACTCACTCTCGCCGATCTGATCGCAACCGGCGGGTACGACCGCCATGTCCGCGCGATGCGAACGCGCTATCGGCGCCGCCGTGCTCACTTGATCGATGCTCTCGGAGAACGAGTTCCGTATGTTGCAACGATGGGGATCTCCGCGGGTTTGCAAGTAGTGGTGACACTCCCACCGGGCACAGAATCGGCGGTGCTCCGCGCGGCCGGCGATGTCGGAGTCGCCGTCGACGGACTCTCGCGGTTCCGACACCCTGACGCAGCCGGCAAGAAGGTGGACGGCCTTCTCGTCGGCTACTCCGCTCCGACGGAGCACACGTTTCCTGCTGCAGTCGACGCGTTGGTGAACGTCTTGGTCAGCGTTGGCCGAGTCCGCTGAGTGGGTTCGGGGCGGATTCCGCGCGCCCCTGATCGCTTCAATGGTCCTTTCATACGATTGTTTCGTATGAAAGGACCATTGAAGCAAAGGAATTGGGCGCGAGCGGAATTTGGGTTGCGCGAGGCCGTCAGGCGCCGAGACCTGCTCCGGCCCGCGTGACGACGATGCGCGGAACCACGGCGCGGGAGGAGAGGTTCAGAATGCTCGTGGCCAGTTCGACGATGTCGGCGACCTGGATCATCGTGTCTGCCGGAATCTTGTCCTTGGTCCAGTCGCTCATGTCCGTGTCCACGTACCCGGGTGCGATCGAGGTGCCGGTGACGCCGTTACCACTTTCCTCCGAGTTGAGTGTGTCGATCAGGGAGAGCACCGCTGCCTTCGTGGCACCGTAGATGCCGAGTCCGGCTTCGGAATAGACGCCGGCAAGGGACGCGAGTGCAATGACTTTTGCGCCCTTGTCCGGGTTCTTCTCGGCCGCGGCACGCAGCAGCGGTATCGAACTCTGCAACAACGTGAACGGTGCTCGCAGATTGACGTCGAGCGTCTTGTCGAATCGACGCATCGGGTAGTCGGCAATCGAACCTGCGGTTCCCACACCGGCATTGAGGATCAGGGCATCCATGGAATCGAAGTGTTCACGGTGTGCCGCGACGATCTTGTCGGCGGACTCACGGTCGGCAAGGTCGGCGGCGACTGTCACGACGCGTGGTGCACCTGCCGCGCGCAACGCCGGTTCGACAGCGTCGAGTGTCTCCTTCGTTCGCGCAGTGATGGTGAGCGAGTACCCCAATTCCGCTAAGCGGGTAGCGATTCCGAGGCCGATCCCGCGCGATCCGCCGGTGATGAGAGCAGATTTTCCGACCATCAGTTCTTCCCTTCGATCGCTCGTAAGCCTGCTGCCATGAACTCGTGTGTCGCTTCCGCTGCGGCTGCCGCCCCCGAACCGGTGTCGGAGCCCGCCAGTGCGCGATGAGTGATGCCCTCGCCGATGACCCCGAGCTTGAAGTTCGCCAGCGCGATGTAGAAGTTCCAGTCGGTCAGCTCGACTCCGCTCGCTTGCGAATACAGTTGAGCCAGTTCGTCCGCGGTCGGGTAGCGATCACTGGTCCATGCCGCGCTGACACCGAGGACGTCGTCGAAAATCGGCTGCCGATAGACACACATCAATGCGACGTCGGTAAGCGGATCGCCCAGCGTGGACATCTCCCAGTCCACGACGGCAGCAATGGAACTGGTGTCACCTTCGGTGAGGATGACGTTGTCCACCCGGTAGTCGCCGTGCACGATGCTCGACGCCGACCTGGACGGAATTGCGGCCTGCAGCTTGTCTCGCAGCCGATCGACATCAGCGAGATCGCGCGTCTTGACCGACTCCCACTGCCGTGCCCACGTCCTGACCTGCCTGCCGACGAAACCGTCCGGCTTTCCGAACGACCCGAGCCCTACGGCCTCGAAGTCGACCGAATGAAGCAGTGCGATCACTCGGACCAATTCCGCTGTGTTGGCGGCAATGTCGGCATCGGACAGATCGTCGAGATCGGCGCGTGTTCGAATGACCCGGCCTGGCTCGAAGTCGACGATGGTCATGGGAGCACCGAGGACTACGCCCTCGGCGTCGAAGGCAACGGTTTTCGCAACTGGAACCTCGGTACTCTGCAGCGCGTTGGTGACAGCCCACTCGCGGGCCATGTCATGCGCCGACGGCGTCAACCCGCTGGTGGGCGGTCGGCGAACCACCCATGCCGAGGTGTCGTCGTAGGCTTTGAAGGTCAGGTTGGAGCGGCCGCCGCTGATCAGCTCGACCCTGAGCTCACCGGAGACTTCGACGCCGCTCTCGGACAGGAGCTTTTTCAGCGCGGGCGTATCCATGCCTGGTAGTTCGCTCATGCGTTCGCCTCTCGTCCTGCTCTTTTCGCGGCGCCGACAACCCGCTTCGCGATGGCCCAGCGATGGACCTCGGACGGGCCGTCGTATACCCGGAAAGGGCGGATTTCACGCGAGAGCCGCGCGAGGGGAAGGTCATCGGAAACCCCGAGGCCGCCGCACATCTGGATACTGCGGTCGACGATCCGGAAGACGGCTTCGGCGGCGAAGGTCTTCGCGATCGACGTCTCGTTGCCGGCAGTCGAGCCCTGATCGAGCGCAAAGCAGGCCTGGACCAGTAGCGCTCGCGTCGCGGCGATGTCGATTTCGTTGTCGGCAACCATCTTCTGGATCATGCCCAAATCGCCGAGGACCGAGCCGAACCCTTCACGCTGCGCGACCTGTGCGACAGCGATCTCGTGTCCGCGTCTGGCTGCACCGAGCCAGCGCATGACGTGTGTCATGCGGGCGGGTCCGAGACGCACCTGCGCGTAATTGAATCCTTCGTCGACGGCACCGAGCACGTTCTCGTCGGGGACGAAGACATTGTCGAAGAAGACCTCGCAGTGCCCACCGATCGTCGCTTGGTCGAGTGTGCCGATGTGGCGGCCGACCTTGATACCTTCGGTGTCGGCGGGAGCGAGGAACATCGTCGCTCCTGCGCGGTCACCGGGCTTGCCTGCGGTGCGGGCCATGATGATGAAGAATCCTGCGCCGTCGGCGCCGGTGATGAACCATTTGTGCCCGTCGATGCGCCAGCCGCCGTCGACCTTGATTCCGGTGGACCTCAACGCCGAGGGATCCGAGCCGGCACCCGGTGCGGGTTCGGTCATCGCGAATGCCGACCGGACATCGCCCGCTGCCAGCGGCGCCAGGAACTGTTCTTTCTGTGGCCCGGAGGCAATGTGCGCCAGCATGTGCACGTTTCCCTCGTCGGGCGCCCCGATGTTGAGCGCGGCAGGTCCGAAGAGCGAGTATCCGCCCTCTTCGAACAGGGGTGCGCGGTCGCTCATGTTCAGGCCTGCGCCGCCGTACTCGATGGGTGCGTGGGGCGCGAACACGCCTGCTTTCTTCGCCGCCTGTTGCAGCGAAATCCGCAGCTCATCGCCACCTGCGTCGGTGAAATTTCCGAGGAATTCGTCTTCGACCGGGAGGACTTCTTCCCGTATGAACGTCCGCGTTTTGCCGATCAGCGCCTGGACGTGGGGTGAGTAGGTCAGATCGACAGCCACAGACATGCTCCTCGAAATCTCAGACCGAGCGATCGCTCGGTAAGGAGCACGCTCCCATGCTTCGGCCGGGTCCGTCAAGATGCGACATCGCTTCCGAAGCGCTGGGCCAGCCGCACGAGGGAGGTCGCTTCCAGATCCGGGGCGTGAAAGTAGTCGGGGTACCCGCCGCCGTCGCGGTTCAGCCACGCCGTGGCCAACCCGGCTCGGCTTGCCCCATCGATGTCCCAGGGATGGACGGCCACGAGCATGGCCTCGCGTGGATCGTCGACGTCGCATTGCGCGAGTGCGTACTCGTAGGCGTGGGCAGCAGGCTTCCATTCTCCGACTGCATCGACGGAGAGCAGCATCTCGAATCTGCTCAGCAGTCCGGCCGAATCGAGAAGTTTCTCGGCGACGCCGACCGACCCGTTACTGAGGGTGATCATCCGAATCCCGATCTCTGCCAAGGCGGTGACCCCGTCCGCGACGTCCGGGTGGACGTCGAGCCTGAGGAATCCGTCCATGATGTGTTCGACTGCTGCGTCGAGCGGTCGGTTGAGCTGCACACCATGAAGCATCGCTTTCAGCAACCTCGACCCCACGTCCGCGAACTTCCCCGCATTCCCTGCAGCGCTCAAAGCGAACCCGTCGCGCAAGAGGCCACCGAACCACGACCCCGCCAAGGGCGAGGTCGCTCCTACATCGACGAACCGCTCCGGCATCGTCGACATATCGGACAGAGTTTCGTTGACGTCGAAAACGATCACCCGCGGTCGACGAGGATTGCCGACGAAGGTCGATGAACTCATAGAGACTCCTGTCGTTGGCGTATGCCCACCGGAACCCACTGCCAGGGCATATCCATTCCAGTCTCTACCTCGTCACTGGTACGAGACCATCAACGGTTGCGGCTGTCGCAGCATCGTCTCGGCGGGCGTGAACATCGGCGCGTCCTCGTCGTAGAAGTTCTTCCACCCCAATGGTGTTCCCACGGGGAGGGAGTCTCGGACCGCGGCCCAAGTTTCCTCTTTCGCTGCCGGGCCACCTTGGCCGTCCATGTGCACCAAAATTTGAACGCCAGGCTGGGAGAGCTCGACGCGCTCGAGTCCGCGCACCATCTGAAGTTGAAATTGGTGCAGTAGCAACAGCTTCTGCGGTAGATCACCTGCAGTCACTATGCCGTCGAGCAGGGCTTTCACCTCTTCGATTTCGACTGCATCGACGCTACCCACCCGCTCGAGTGGGTACTGGCCGGGCTCGAGTTTCCATTCCGGATCGAGCGCGAGTCCCACATTGGGAAACGCGAGCAACTCTGCATAGATGCGTGCTTGATCGACGAAACGGGCCCGGCCGGGCTGCAGATCCAACAGCACGTAAACGCCCGCCTGCTGTGCTTTCTCGACCCATGGCCGCAACATCTCCACACTGGCCTCACCGGAGTAGTCCCCATCCGGTCCGGGCGCTTGGTGAGCGACTGTGGCGATGAGCTCGAATGTCGGCACGACCGGTACTTCGCTGAATTCTTGGTATTGGGCTGCCAAATGCCGAACCCGGTCGATTGCTGCATCCGGACCCTGCTCACCGAGGGCACCGAGCCCGGGGGCACCCGGATGTCCGTAGAGCGCGACCAGTCGACGGCCCGGGAAAAGCTGTCTACCACCACCAGGAAGTTCCACTGGTTCAGGAACCACTGCTGGTTCAGGAACCACTGCCGCGGGTGTGTCGGGGCTATCAGCGGAGACGCCCGACGTCGCCGGAGCGGGTTCGGTGGCCCCGGCGGTACAGCCGGCCGTCAGCAACAGTGCCATCACTGCGGCAGCGGCGGCGTATCGAGAACATGTGGGTGAACCAGGACTGTGCATCGTCGCTCCCCCTTTTTCACAGAGCACCTCTTGGTGCGTGCGCAGCGTAGACACAAACGATGCTCGTGACCAACTTGCCCGACGCCATTCCTGGCTGCGGCGCAAGTATCAATCGACCACGTTTTCCTGGAGATGGTCGAGTAGGACCACTTGTGCCGCATTGAGCTTCGAACGGGCCTCGGCGACCGAAAACCACTCGACCCGATCGATCTCCGGAAATGTAGTCTTCGTGCCGGACTTGGGCGGCCACTCCATTTCGAAGGTGTTGCTGACGGCACTTGCGGGATCGAAGTCAGCTTCGACGGCGAAGACAGTCACGATCTTGCCGCCGCGCTGAGTGATGACGGGTAACTCGATCGACAGCTCTTCCGGTGGCTCGTAGCCGGTCTCTTCGGTGAACTCGCGTCGGGCGGCGTCGCGGGGATCCTCGTCGGTGTACTCACCTTTGACGACCGACCAGGCACCGAGGTCCTTGCGACTCCAGAACGGGCCCCCGGGGTGCGCGATCAACACCTCGAGGACGTCGCCCCGTCGTCGAAACGGAAGTAGGCCCGCACTCTTCTTCGGCACTCGAGCAGCATGGCAGATGCAACTGCTTCGTAAAGTCGCATTCATACCCCCTGGGGTACTTGCATACCCCCCTTGGTATATGACAACCTGGAAGCAACCCGACAGACAGGACTGGATATGTGCAACCCCGTCAAATGCCCGAAGTGTGGCAAGACCACCTGGGCCGGCTGCGGTCGCCACGTCGACGACGTTATGAGAAATGTTCCAGCATCTCGCCAGTGCACCTGCGCGCCCGAGCCGGCGGCACCGACAGGAAACAAAATCTTCCGCTCACTGTTCCGCCGTTAGCTCTACCAGCGTCGGACTCCATTGCCGCAGTTCGACGCCCGGAAGGATTCCCACCATGAGCATCACTCTGCACGCAGCCATCGACACATTCGGCGACCAGGCAGCAATGCAGCGCTGATGACACTGGTCCTGGCTCTGATTCTCGGCGTCGCCGTCGGCATCCTGCTCGGTCTCCTCGGAGGCGGTGGGTCGATCCTGGCCGTTCCGGTCCTCGTCTACGCCCTCGGACTACCGCTGTCGGAGGCGATACCGACCTCGCTGTTGGTGATCGGCATCGCCTCGGCAACCGGTGCGATCCCCAAGGTGCGGGCACGGCTCATCGAATGGCGACTGGCTGCAATCTTCGCGGCCACCGGCATAGTCGGCACCCTGGTAGGTACAGCCGTGGGGAGGCATCTGCCCGATACCGCCGTGATGATCGGCTTCGCGATCGTCATGATCATCGCTGGAACACGCATGCTGCGCACCAACGATGACCTCGGAACTGCTTGCAGGACCGACAATTCCGGGATCGACTGGCGGCGATGCGCACCGCGGTCCATACCGACAGGTTTCGGTGTCGGCGTTCTCACCGGACTGTTCGGCGTCGGCGGAGGATTCCTCATCATTCCGGCCTTGGTGCTGCTGTTGGGAATCGAAATGAGTGTTGCCGTCGGGACCTCGCTGGTAGTCATCGTGGCCAACTCCGCCGCAGGTCTTCTCGCCCAATCAGGAGGCCTCGGTGGGAACTGGCCCCTCACCGTCACATTCGCCGCCGCCGCGATTGTCGGCTCCCTTGCAGCAGGACGCTTCAGCAACCGCGTCGATGCCGACAAGCTCCGGCAATGGTTCGCCTACCTGGTGTTCGCCGTCGCAGGCTACGTGCTCGTCGACACCCTCTTCCTCTCATGACGGTCGATGGCCTCGCGGCCCTCTCCGCATGCCGACAACGACCCCAAGGAGCACTCACATGAACGCGACCGCACCGGACATCGCCATCATCGAAACCACGAGCCTCGGCGACCGCAGCTACTTCATCAGCTACGACGGCGTTGCGGTCGTCATCGATCCCCAACGTGACATCGACCGCGTCCAGGCATTGGCTGCGGACAAGAGCGCCAGGATCACGCACGTGCTCGAAACCCACATACACAACGACTACGTGACCGGTGGACTCGAACTCGCCCGCGCTACCGGTGCCCAGTACCTCGTCCCGGACGGCGATCCCGTCGAATACGAACGCCGAGCCGTGCTCGACGGCGACATCATCGAGGCGGGCGCGATGACACTGCAGGTCATGCACACCCCAGGCCACACTCATCACCACGTCAGCTACGTTCTGCGCCATGACGGTGAGCCGATCGCGATCTTCACCGGTGGCTCGATGCTCTACGGATCCACCGGCCGCACCGACCTACTCGGCTCCGAGCACACCGAGGAACTCACCCACGCGCAGTTCCACTCGGTTCGTCGTATCGCTGCCGAACTACCCGCCGATGTCGAGGTCTACCCCACCCACGGTTTCGGTAGCTTCTGTTCCGCCACCCCCACTACCGGCGATTCCTCCACCATTGCCCAACAGCAGCAGTCCAATCCTGCTTTGACTCAGGACGAACAGAGCTATGTCGAGGAATTGATCGCCGGTTTGTCCGCGTATCCCGCTTACTACGCGCACATGGGCGTCATCAATGCCCAGGGGCCGGAACCGATCGACCTGTCCATGCCCGAGCCCGTCGATCCCGAGGAACTTCGTCGCCGCATCGACGCCGGACAATGGGTCGTCGACCTACGTGCACGCACCGCATTCGCCGCCGGACACCTCGATGGATCTCTCGGCTTCGAGCTGTCCTCGAGCTTCGTCACCTACCTCGGCTGGCTCTACCAATGGGGTGCGCCGCTGACGCTGATCGGCGAATCATCCGATCAGATTGCAGAGGCCACCCGAGAGCTTGCGCGCATCGGTATCGATCGCCCCTCCGGTTCTGCTGTCGGAGAGATTCATTCGCTCGTCGGTGATGGAGAATTGCGGTCGTACGAGGTGTCCGACTTCGCCGGACTCGGTGGCGCTGCCGGTGAGCGTGAGGTACTCGTACTCGACACGCGTCAACACTCCGAGTACGCAGACGGCCATATCCCCGGTGCCGTCAACATCCCTCTCCACGAACTGCCGCATCGCCTCGCGGAGATCCCGGCCGGCGAGATTTGGGTGCACTGTGCATCCGGTTACCGTGCCTCGATCGCAGCCTCGCTGCTCGACCGAGCAGACCGCAGCGTCGTCCTCATCGACGACGATTACGACAGCGCAGTCGAGCTCGGCCTGCAAAAAATCTGACTGAACCGCCGAGTCCTCGGCTCGGCAACGAGCTAATGGCTCACAGTCGGCGACCGAACAGAACCAACACCGCCGACCACAGCAGCGCAAGGAGACCGAACGCTGCGCGGAGCGAGAACGCCGTCGACCAGACGGTGTTGACTCCCGACGGCGGCACCGGCCGTCCCGCGAATCGATCCTCCAACCAGTCGAGCGTCAGCGGAGCCGAAAGCGGATGCAACGACAAGTGCTCGCTGAACCGATCGCGAAGGTAGGTGACGTGCGCACCGTGGTTCAGATAGCGATCGACCTGACTGTCGACGTCGTCGACCGCGATGATCTGATCGTGCACCGCCTGGACCACGAGCATCGGCACGGTCGGTGCTATCTGCCCTGGCTGGATGGCTTGAAAGATGTCGAGGACTTCGGGGCTGGCCAGCAGGTCGGCGAGGGGTATATCGATGTACTCGTCCAGGTCGTGCCGCGCGAGTCTCCTCACAGCCGAGACGGTGGTGAGATCGTTCACCGAGTCGAGCAGCTCGAGACCGGCCGAACTGACGTGTTGCGTTATGAAGCGGTCGAGGTCGGGGTAGGTGCGGCGCAGGCCCGCGACCACCAGCGTCGGCAGGCCGGCATGCACTGTCGCATTGAGCCGAATGAAAGCCGAGGCGGGATCGCCGACCGGTGATCCGAGTGCTGCTCCGAGAAGATTGATCTCCGGTGCATACTCGGGAGCCATCTCCGCCGCCCACGACGACGCCAGGCCGCCACCGGAGTAACCCCACAACCCAACCGGACCGTCCCTTCTCAGTCCAAGTGGCGAGAAGCTCAGGGCCGCACGCACCGCATCGAGCGTGCAGAACCCCGGCTCACGGGGTGATCCCCAATGCCCATGCGGGCCTTCATGATCCGGAATCGAGACCGCCCATCCTCGGCGGAGCGCATGGAGGATCAATACGAATTCGAACTGCGGGACCGCGCCCCACGCTTTCGCACCCTTCTGCAGCGCGTACGAGGGAAAACACGAATCCGACACCGCATCGATCGCGCACTGATAGGACAGCAGCGGCACATCGCCGACGCCCGTTCCACGCGGCCGCAGTACCGTGGTCACGCTCGCTTGTGGCGCATCGTCGAGGTCGTTGGTGCGATAGAGCAATTGCCAGGCGTCGACCTGCTGCGTAATACGGCCATAGAGGGCCAAGTCCACTTCGCGTATCCGAAGGATCGCCCCCGGTTCCGTCGTCTCGAAACCCGCCGGCGGGGCATAGAACGCGTCGTCAGAGGGCCGAAGTGCCCGTCGAGGCCGTGGCGATTCTTCCGCCGAGAACGGCGTTGCGCCACTGTCCCTGTCGACGCTCATCGCCCACCCCTTTTTATCCGAGTCTTTCAGTCACAGTAACCCGGGGAAAGGATAACCGGTCTCGGCCGCCGGCCATGGACCTCACTCGACGAGCCGGTACCCCATTCCCGTTTCGGTGATCAGATGGCGTGGCTGCGCGGGATCGACTTCCAGTTTGCGCCGCAGTTGGGACATGTAGATCCGAAGATAGTTGGATCCATGATCGTGGCCGGGGCCCCATACCGTTCTGAGTAGCTCTTTCTGCCCGACGAGTTTTCCGTTGTTGCGGGCGAGCATTTCGAGTACACCCCACTCGGTCCGGGTGAGGTGTACTCGCTGCCCTTCCCTGGTGACGGTCTTCGAGGCCAGGTTCACGGTGAACGTCGAGGTTGTGACGATCGGGTCCACTCGTCCACTGGCGGCAACCCTCCTACGCACCGCAACCCGTAACCGGGCCAGGAACTCGTCCATCCCGAACGGTTTGGTGACGTAGTCGTCCGCCCCTGCATCGAGCGCCTCGATCTTGTCGCTGCTGTCGGTACGTGCGGACAACACGATCACCGGGACATCGCTCCACCCTCTCAACCCGGCGAGGACTTCGAGCCCGCCGAGTCCCGGTAGCCCGAGGTCGAGCACCACCACGTCCGGGCGCTCGGAGGCAATCGCGCGCAGAGCTCCCGTTCCGGTGTCAGCGGTCACGACGTCGTACCCCCGCGCCGAGAGATTGATGCGCAGCGCCCGCACGATCTGCGGTTCGTCGTCGACGACTAGAACTCGCGTCCTGCCGACGACCTCATCCACGGGTCGCTGCATCGGTAATATCATGGGCCACAGCATTATTGGTCAGCGATGCCGCCGATGCCAACTCTACGGTCATCGTTACTCCCCCACCGGCGGTCTCGGAGATGGTGACCGCTCCTTTCATTGCCTCGACGAATCCACGAACAACCGACAGGCCCAGACCGACGCCTGTGGTGTTGTCACTGTCCCCCAGCCGCTGGAACGCTTCGAAGACTGCCTCTTCGGTACCTCTCGCGATTCCAGGTCCACTGTCGGACACAGTGATCAGAGCTCGACTCCCCGCATACGTTGCGCCCACCCGCACCGGCGTTCCGGGGGCGTGACGCAGCGCGTTGTCGATCAGATTGGCCAAAACCCGCTCGAGCAACCCCGCATCTGCAGCAACAGCCACGTCATCGACGTCCACGATCACCCGCTCGCGGCTGCCGGCGGCGGCCGAACTGGCCAGGGCAGCGGACACCGCATCCTCGACATAGACCACCGTCGAGCTCGGTGTGATCACGCCAGCAGCCAGTCTCGACGAATCGAGTAGGTTCCCGACCAGTCCGGTCAGCTGGTCGGTCGATTCTTCGATGGTAGTGAGAAGTTCGGCGGTGTCTTCCGGTGAGAATTCCACGTCGGTGCTGCGCAGGCTGGACACGGACGCCTTGACTGCGGCAAGGGGCGTCCGGAGGTCATGGCTGACGGCCGAAAGCAGAGCGCGCCGAAGGCGATCCGCTTCGGCAAGACCGGCGGCTTTACTCGCTTCGAGTGCCAGTTCGGATTGCCTGATCAACCCCATCGCCTGATTGGCGACGGCGCTGAGTACACGGCGGTCGTGTGCGCCGGTCTTCGATCCGGACAGAAGAAGGGTGAAGGTACCGTCGGCGGTCTCGATTGCCGTGTCGGCGTCGTCGGGCTCGGCCGGCGGGTCCTCTCCGACGGATTCGACGACGCTGCCCTCAGCTCTGATGATCGAAACCGCTCGTTGTGAGTACGTTTCACGGACCCGCTCGAGCAGCGTCCTGATGTCGCCGCCGCGCAGAACGGTTCCGGCGAACAGGGTCAGCAGCTCTGCCTCCTGAGATGCTCTGCGCGCCTGTACTGTTCGACGGGCTGCGGAGTCGACGAGAAATGCCACGGCGACTGCCATGATGAGCAGCACTATCGTGGTGACGAAGTTGTCGGGTTCGGCGATGGTGAAGCTGTGTCGCGGGTCCGCGAAGAAGTAGTTGAGCAGCAAGCCGGCAATCAGTGCCGACAATGCTGCGGGCGCAACGCCACCGAGGAGCGCCACTCCGAGTACGACCATGAAGAACAGAGCGCTCTCGCCGCCGAGGTCGAGGTACGGATCCACGAGCAGCATCGCCAGTGCCGAGAGGAAGGGGACGATGACCGCAGCGGCCCAGGACAGGATGCGACGCTGCGTCGGTACCAGTCGCTTGATCCGCCAACCACGGCTGATTTCGGCGTGAGTGACCATGTGCACGTCGATCTTTCCCGAGTGCTGAATAACAGTCGCACCGATGCCCGCATCCATGATCCGAGCCCAGCGGGACCGCCTCGAGGTTCCGATGACCAACTGGGTGGCGTTCGCACTCCGCGCAAACTCGAGCAGCGTGGAGGGCACATCGTCGCCGACGACGCTGTGCATGCTGGCGCCGAGGCTGGCCGCGAGCTTGCGCACCTTACCCATCTGTGGCGCGGAAACACCTGCCATACCGTCACCACGGATGACGTGCAGCACCATCAGCTCCGCACTCGACTTCGAGGCGATACGGCTGGCCCTCCGGAGCAGGGTTTCCGATTCCGGCCCGCCGGTGACCGAGACGACGACACGTTCCCGCGTCTCCCACGTGTCGGTGATGTCGTGTGAGCTGCGGTATTTCGTCAACGCCGCGTCGACCTGATCGGCTATCCACAACAGGGACAGCTCACGCAGCGCGGTCAAATTTCCTTGACGGAAGTAGTTGCTCAACGCTGCATCGACCTTCGCTGCAGCATAGATATTGCCGTGGGACAGCCGACGCCGCAACGCTTCCGGTGCGACGTCGACCAGTTCTATCTGCTCTGCACCGCGGACCACCGAGTCCGGAACGGTTTCGCGCTGCGGTACCCCGGTGATCTGCTCGACCACATCGTTGAGGCTTTCCAGGTGCTGCACGTTCAGCGTCGACACGACGTCGATGCCGGCGTCGAGAAGCTCCTCTACGTCCTGCCAACGCTTCTCGTGCGTGCTCCCCGGCGTGTTGGTGTGGGCGAGCTCGTCGACCAGTACCAGGCTCGGGTTTCGTTCGATGATCGCGGCCACGTCGAGTTCGTGTGCCGTCGATCCCCGGTATTGGATCGAACGCAGAGGGATCTGCTCGATCCCCTCGAGCAACTCGGCAGTGCGGGCGCGGCCGTGGGTTTCCACCACGCCCGCGACCACATCGCAGCCACGTTCCTGCCTGCGGTGCGCTTCACCGAGCATCGCGAAGGTCTTCCCGACGCCCGGTGCCGCACCGAGGTAGATCCGCAGATCACCGCGGTCGGGTCCAACAGAACCGCGCCTGCCTGCCGTGTTGCTCATACTCCTCGTCCTACCGCATCTGTCCGCTCGGCGCTTAGCGTGTGCCGCAGCCCGGCGCGGTCAATCCGAGCGCAAGGTTGAGCTCGGCCACGTTCACTCTCTCACTGCCGAGGAACCCGAACTGGCGTCCGTCGGTGTGCTCGGCTACCAACGAGGCGACAGTGTCCTTACTCATTCCGTTGACGGTCGCGACTCGTTCGATCTGAATCTGCGCGTACGCCGGACTGATCTGGGGGTCGATGCCCGATCCTGAGCCGGTCAATGCGTCGACCGGGACAGCAGCGGGGTCGACGTTCTCGCGCTCGGCGATCACCTCGCGACGCTCCTCGACGAATGCCGCCAGAGCCTCACTGCTCGGTCCCTGGTTGGTCGGCAGTCCTGCTGCCGGGTCACCCGTTGCGAAAGCATCCTCATCCGATACCGAACCGGTGACGCGAGCATGGAAGAAGGGATCCGGTTGCCCGGGGTCGACCTGTGAGTCGACACCGACGAGGCTGCTACCTACGACGCAGCCGTTGGCGTCGGTCAACGGCGACCCCTCGGCAGAGTTCGAGCCGATACGGCTCACTGCCCAGACCGCCGCCGGGTAACCGATACCCAAGATGACCGTCAATACCAACAGAACCGACAATCCTGCCGCGATCTGCCCGAAAAACCTCTGTACGAACCGCATGTCAGCCTATCCCTGGGATGAATCGAACAACGAGGTCGATGAGCCAAATACCGACGAACGGCGTAATGACACCACCCACTCCGTAGAGCAGGAGGTTGCGCCTGAGCAACTTCGAGGCACTCGACGGAACATAGCGAACACCTTTGAGTGCCAGAGGTATGAGCCCGATGATCACCAGTGCATTGAAGATGACCGCCGACAGGATCGCGGACTCCGGAGTCGCGAGACCCATGATGTTGAGTGCACCCAGTTGCGGATACACGACACTGAACATGGCCGGCAGAATGGCGAAGTACTTCGCCAGATCGTTGGCCAGGGAGAACGTAGTCAAGGCACCGCGGGTGATCAGCAACTGCTTGCCGATCTCGACGACCTCGATCAACTTGGTCGGGTCGGAATCGAGATCGACCATGTTGCCGGCCTCTTTGGCCGCCGACGTACCGGTGTTCATCGCTACGCCGACGTCCGCCTGGGCAAGTGCGGGTGCGTCATTGGTGCCGTCACCGGTCATGGCGACGAGCCGTCCGCCTTCTTGCTCCTTGCGGATGAGGGCGAGTTTGTCCTCGGGTGTAGCTTCGGCGAGGAAGTCGTCCACACCTGCTTCGTCGGCAATTGCTTTGGCTGTCAACGGATTGTCACCGGTGACCATGACGGTCCTGATGCCCATGGCACGCAGCTGTGCAAACCGTTCGGCGATATGCGGCTTCACGACGTCGGAGAGTTCGATGACGCCCAGAGCACGTACCGGTCCACCGATCGGGCCGGATGCGACGACGAGCGGAGTAGCACCCATCGACGCGATGGTGTGAGTCGTCTCGTCGACCTCCGGGTTGATCAGAGGTCCGCCGTTGGCGCGAACCCACTCGAGTACCGAGTCGGTTGCACCTTTCCGGACCTGGACGCCGTCGAGATCGATACCACTCATCCGAGTCTGTGCAGTGAACGCTACGAACTCGCCACCCTTCTCACTGTCGGTTGCCTGCGCAGGCAACGAGTAGTCGCGGGTGCAGAGATCGACGATGCTGCGTCCTTCGGGTGTGCCGTCGGCCAATGACGACAGCCGAGCAGCAGCTGCGAGTTCTCCGGCTGTGACGCCGGGAGCTGGGTGCAGCCCGGTGGCGCGACGGTTGCCGTAGGTGATCGTTCCGGTCTTGTCCATCAGCAGTGTGTCGATATCGCCTGCGGCTTCGACAGCGCGCCCGGACATCGCCAGCACGTTGCGCTGCACGAGGCGGTCCATACCGGCGATGCCGATAGCGGACAGCAATGCGCCGATGGTCGTGGGGATGAGGCACACCAGCAGGGCGATCAGCTTGATCGGATCCTGTGCTTCGCCGCCGTAGGCGCCCATCGGACCGATTGCGACTACCGCAAGAAGAAAGATGATCGTGAGCGAGGCGAGCAGGATGTTGAGCGCAATCTCGTTCGGCGTCTTCTGGCGCGATGCGCCCTCGACGAGTGCGATCATGCGGTCGACGAACGACTCACCTTGAGCAGAGGTGATCTTTACGACGATCTCGTCGGACAGCACACCGGTTCCGCCGGTCACTGCGCAGCGGTCGCCGCCCGATTCGCGCACAACCGGCGCGGATTCGCCGGTGATCGCCGATTCGTCGACGGTGGCAATGCCTTCGATGACGTCACCGTCGCCGGGGATTATCTCGCCGGCGGAGACGACGACCTCGTCGCCGATCCGCAATTCGGTGCCCGGCACTTCTTCGATAGCTCCCGAGGACGTCCGTCGGCGCGCGATGGTGTCGCGTTTGACAGCACGCAGGCTCGCGGCCTGCGCTTTACCTCTACCTTCCGCAACGGATTCGGCCAGGTTCGCGAACAGCAGCGTGAACCAGAGCCAGGCTGTGACAAGCCAGGAGAACACCGACGGGTTGCTCACTGCGAGAACGGTAGTGATGACCGATCCGATGAGTACCACGAACATGACCGGATTGCGGGCAAGGTGTCGTGGGTCGAGCTTGCCGAAGGCTGCGGGGAGCGAGGTCCACATCTGCCGTGGGCTGAAGTAACCGGCCTTCACCGGTGTCGGCGAGTCGACGACGTCGGCTTCGTTGTCTATCAATCGAGATGATGTGACGGTCATTGCAATGCCTCTGCGATCGGGCCCAGAGCGAGGGCCGGGAAGAAGGTAAGTGCCGCAACGAGTACGGCAGTTCCGAGCAACAGTCCACCGAAGAGCGGGCCGTTGGTCGGCAGCGTGCCGGTATTCGGTGCGGTTCGCTTCGATGTAGCCAGTGATCCGGCGAGCGCCAGAACGAAGATGATCGGCAGGAATCGCCCGAGCAACATGGCAAGGCCGAGTGAAGTCTGGAACCAGTCACTGGTCACCGTCAGGCCACCGAATGCGCTGCCGTTGTTATTGGAGGCAGAAGTGTAGGCGTAGAGCACTTCACTGAACCCGTGGATCGAGCTCGGGGTTCCGGGGTCGCCCGAATTCCCTTGGTAGCCAGTGGTGGACGAGAGAATCACCGAGATGGAGGTTCCCACCAACACCAGGGCCGGCATGACCAGAACGGACAAGGCAGCGAGTGTGATCTGACGCTGACCGATCTTCTTGCCGAGGAACTCGGGAGTACGGCCGACGAGAAGTCCACCGACGAACACTGCGATGATCGCCAACACGAGCAGTCCGTACAGGCCGGTGCCCACGCCACCGGGCGCGATCTCACCGAACAACATGTTCAGGATGGCGGCGCCACCACCGAGCGGAGACATACTGTCGTGCGCGGAGTTGACTGCACCCGTGGATGTTCCGGTAGTCGCTACCGCGAACAGGGTCGATCCGGGAATTCCGAAGCGAACTTCCTTACCCTCCATCATCGAACCGGCAGCCTGAGCGGCAACGCCGCGAGCACCGGATTCAGCGAGCGCAATGACGGTGAGCATTGTTGCGAACAGTGCAGCCATGACTGCGAGCAGCGTCAGACCCTGCTTGCGATCGCCGACCATCGTTCCGAAGGTGCGCGTCAAAGCGACCGGAATGAGAAGGATCGCAATGATTTCGACAACGTTGGAGAAGGGAGACGGGTTCTCGAACGGGTGCGCGGCGTTGGCCGCCATGATTCCGCCTCCGTTGGTTCCGAGTTCCTTGATCGCTTCCTGAGAAGCAACCGGTGCCAACGCATTGCTCACTGTCACACCGTCGAGACCGGTCGAGGCGAATCCCGAGCTGAAGGACTGAATAGCGCCTTGCGTCAACAGGATCAGAGCGATGATGAACGACAGAGGCAGCAGGATGCGAAGCGAAGCGCGAACGAGATCGACCCAGAAGTTGCCGATCTCCCCACCGGTACGGACCCGTACGAATCCGCGAATGACGGCGATGGCCACGGAAATGCCGACCGCGGCAGAAACGAAGTTCTGCACAGCCAAGCCCATCGGCTGGGTCAGGTTCGACAGCGTCGTTTCGGGGGTATAGGACTGCCAGTTGGTGTTCGTGGTGAACGAGACAGCGGTGTTGAAGGCGACCGACGGGCTCACTCCCGACAAACCGCCGTTCAGCGGCAGCACCCCCTGAATCCGTTGCAGCACATAGAGAAAGACGACGCTCGCAGCAGAGAAGCCGAGCAGCGACAGCGAGTAACCCACCCAGGTCTGCTGTGCGCGGGGATCGATTCGGCAGATCCGGTAGATCCACGATTCCACCCGCAGGTCGGCCCAGGCGGTGGTAGTGCCACCGCGGGTCCGCTGGAGTGTCGCAGTGCCACCTCCTGATGCGTGGCCGGAGCCGGCACCTTCCTCGTCGGTATCGTGTTCGGTGGCGAAAACCTTCGCCATGTAGTCGCCGAGTGGAACATAGGCAATAGCCAGAACAGCCACGACGAAGGCAATCTGAAGTCCGGCAGCCAGAGCGGCATTCATATGATCAGAACCTCTCTGGATCGAGTAGTGCGACGAATAGGTAGATCGCCGTCAGAGCAGCGATGACCACCAGGACGATGCTGATGATTCCGTCGGTGGTCACTTCGTCTTCACCTTCGAGGTTGCAGTGTTCGCCAACAACCGCAGGATCAGTGCACATACACCGAATCCCACGGCGGTGACGGCGAGATAGCCCAGATCAGCCATGGATGTTCATGCCTCTTCGACATAGTGGGGTCAACGCATATAAGCGCTGGTCGACGGACACATCGCCCGACGTTCATGGATATGTCTACGCCGACAAAACCACCCCGCCGAAGATCCTTACGGTTCCTTTATGCCTCGGCCGACAGTCATGACGCGAAAGTGACGAGTGCACGCGAATCTGTGTCATAGCTCTCGGGCAGCCCGCGCCGGCCCGGCAGCGTTGCCCCTGTCCGACAATGTGATCGCCATTCTCGCGATCGGTGTAACGCAGGCGCGGGCACTTGGACACGAGCGCTCACTGCGCCGACAGTGGTAAACCCTGTCTCTGCACAAGCGTCGAGCATGGACGTGAGCTCAGGGATGGGTCTTTCGTCGTACGTCGGTTCTACCAGGATGCCGGCGGCGGTGCGGTCGAGACACCTCAACGGATTTCGAGACGTCGTCCATGAGATGTCCTTCGGGGACGGGATCGACGGGTCGGCCGGGGGCAGGGAGCGGGGCGGGCCGGAGTGTCGGGTCAGGCATTCCGGTGCGCCCCCGCTGTCCGGTGGGATCAGAAAGGCTTGGTGGGCAGGTACTTTCCGTCGAGGGTGATGACTGCCCGCTCACCGCCGTCGGGATCGGCGACCTTCTCCACGTCCAGCTTGAAGTTGATTGCGCTGATGATGCCGTCGCCGAACTGCTCGTGGATCAGGGCCTTGAGGGTGGTGCCGTAGACCTGGAGCATTTCGTAGAACCTGTAGATGGTGGGGTCGGTGGGAATGCCGCCAGGAATGGACCCGCGGGACGGGATGGCCTGCAGTGCCATCGCGTCGTCGGCGCCGAGGCCGAGGAGTTCGGCGACTGCGTCGGCGGCGTCGGCGGGCAGCGGGTGCTGACCGAGCACGGCAGCGGTGACGAAGGCGACCGAAAGTCCGGTGACGTCGGCGATCTCCTGCCAGCTCAGGTCCTTGCGAATCTTGGCGTCGACGGCGGCGACGGCCAGGTTCTGGCGGACGGTCGGATCGAAGTGTGCGTGAATCATCAGGGGTATTCCTTTTGTACGGGCTGCTCCATGAAGCGGTGCGAGGCAGCGGCGTTGTGGATCCCGCGCAGGTGCGCGGGATCCGGACTGCGGGAGGTCAGGCTGCGGTAGCGGCGAAGCGGCCGGTGGTGGGGTCGGTCTCTTCGACCATTCCGGTGCCGATGTCGTAGACCCAACCCTGCAGAGTGAGGGTGTCCTCGGCAAGAGACCGTGCCACCGAGGGGTGGGTGGCCAGGTTGGCGAGCTGGGCGAGGACATTGTTGCGGACCAGGGTGGTGACCCTGTCCAGATCGGTCCCGGCGGAGACCGTTCGAGCCCGGGCTGCGTCGGCGTGACGCAACCAGTCGGCGATCTCGGGCAGTCCGGTGAGGTCGTGCCCGTCGGCCAGGGCGGTCATCGCGCCGCAACCGGAATGCCCACAGATGATGATGTCGGATACGCCCAGGACCGCGACGGCGTACTCGATGCTCGCGGCCACCCCGTCGGAGCCGGGTGTGTAGGCGGGGACAAGGTTTCCGGCGGTGCGGATGACGAACAGCTCGCCCGGCTCGCGCTGGGTGATCAGTTCGGGCACGACGCGGGCGTCGGAGCAGCTGATGAACAGCGCAGTGGGCTCGTGGGTGGTGGCCAAGTGCGCGAACAGCGTCGCCTTGGCGGGGAACACATCGTGCTGAAAACGCCCGACGCCTTCGGTGAGGTTGTGCATGGGGGTTCACTCCCTTCTGGACTTCGACCCTGTCGGGCTGACGAGATTCAGCGTGCATGAACAGCACCTATAGTGTCCAAGACGTAGTAGGTATCATTATCATTGATGACATCTATAGTTGTCCTATGGCCTTGGAACTTCGTCACGTCCGGTATCTACTCGCGGTCGCCGAGCACGGCAACTTCACTCGCGCCGCCGAAGACCTTCACGTCTCACAGCCGACCCTGTCGCAGCAGATCAAACAGCTCGAGCGCACCATGCGTGTCCAGTTGCTCGACCGCACGGGCCGCACGGTGCGGCTCACCGACGCCGGCGAGGCATACGTCCACTACGCTCGCCGTGCCCTGCAGGACCTCGCCGCAGCCGAACGGGCGGTCCTCGACGTGCAGGACCTGACCCGCGGCAGCCTGCGTCTGGCGATGACGCCGACGTTCACCACGTACCTCATCGGGCCCCTCGTCGCTCGATTCCACACCCACCATCCCGCGATCGTGCTGGACGTGCGGGAGATGACGCAGGACCGCATCGAAGCGGAGTTGCTGGCTGGCGATCTCGACCTCGGAATCGCTTTCAGCGGACCACATCTACCCGGCATAGAAGCTACGTCACTGTTCGCCGAGGACCTCAGCCTTGTTGTCGGCGCGGGCCATCCGCTGGCAAGCCGCGCTGAGTCGCTCCCGGTGAGTGACCTCGCCGAATGCCCAATGGCATTGTTGCGCGGCGACTTCGCCACCCGTGGCCACATCGACACCTATCTCACCGAACACGCTGTGCGGCCAGTGATATCGGTGGAGGCCAACTCGATCACCGCACTGACCGAGATAGTCGAACGAACTTTGCTCGCTACCGTGCTGCCGGCCGCCGTCACCGTCGATCATCGCGACCTTCGTGTCATCTGCCTCGACCCGCCGCTTCCCTCGCGCACCGTCACCCTGCTGCGCCGCGAAAGCGCCTACCAGAGCGCCGCAGCCTGCGCATTCACCGATCTCGCACACCACTGGGCCGACGCGAACCCGCCACCGGGGAACCCCACTGGGGAGGACGCACCGCATTTCGATCACCGGGCAGATTCTAATTCTGTTCTCCCGCATACGCTTCGCCCCCACTCGGCTGCGCGTGTCGGTAAGCGCGACATCGGCGCCGGTCTCACAGACTCAGGATCGCCGACGCGGTCCCGGCAACAGTCCGGTCACCGTCCCGGGTCAACTCGGCAAGTAGGTCACGGGCCCGGGCGCCCGGAATCTCGGCGAGCGCCTGCGTAATTCGCAAACGGGTCGCGGCGTCGACCGTAGCGTCGAGCTTGTCCTGCATCGCTCGGATGATGTCTCTCGAAACGGTCGGGTCGTCGGCCAACAGTCCCAGCACCTCGGCGGCCTCGACATCGGACCGCCCTTCGACCACGATTCGAAGTAGAGCAGGCACTGCCTCGACGACTCGCCTCGCGCCGAGTTCCAGGGCGGCCCGATCTCGTACCGCCACGTCACAGTCGGTGAGAGCAGTCGTCAACAGCGACGTTGCTTCGGCGGTGGGTATCTCCGCGATTGCGGCGGCTGCACGACGCCGAACCGCGACGGACTCCGATACCAGTCCGACGGCCAGCGCCGTCAACCCCTCACCGCCTCCTCTCGCCAGCGACCATCGAAGCGCTCCAGCGACATTCAGGTCATCCTCCGAGAGCGCCGCTTCGACGAGCGCTTCGACGGACAGCGGGGCTCCCTCGTTCTGGGCCAGCACCGCTTGCTGACGGCGGGCACCCGATTCCGATTCGAGCGCGCGGAGCAACGACACGATGCCCATCACGTCCTCCCACTGCGAGGCTCCCCCGACGCGCTCGAGGTTTTCGAGCAACTCCTCCTCCGCGGCAATCCGCGCTTTCGTATGACGAATCAACTCCGCCACCAGATCTGCCGGCGCGAAGTCCGGTTCGTCGAGCGCTCGCTTGGCATCGTTCAACGACATCCCCAGAGTCCTGAGGGATTCGACCTGGAACAATCGACGAATATCGTCGGTCGAATACTCGCGATAGCCACTGGACGTGCGGCCCGTCGGCTTCACCAACCCCACTGCGTCGTAGTGACGCAACATGCGGGTGCTGACCCCCGAGCGCCGGGACACCTCACCGATCAACAATTTTCCGCCTCTCTCCTACATCTCTGTACCGGTCACCGCGACGCGCTTTGCCGCCTCGACTGAGAGGGTGAAACCACTCTCGGGGTCATCCAGCAGTCTTTCCGTCGCCGCCGCATGAGCCCGGACGCGTGGATCACGGCTCGCTCCAGCGGCATCAAGAGCCGGCGATGCGTCCGGCCCCAGCGTTGCCAACGCGCGGCTCATGCTGCACTGCATGTCATGGTCACCCCGTCCGAGCGCCTTGACCAAGTTGGCCGCGAGCTCACCCTCGGCGCCCGACGGGACGAGGACCACGGCGGCACGCCAGGCGCTGAGCGCAACCTCGTCGTGCGCGTCGTGCAGCAGTGCCGATACTGCCGGCCATGCCGTCCGATCACCGATCTTGGAAAGAGTGTGCAGTGCTTGACTCCGAGCCTGTGGCGTGGTCGAAAACAGCTCCTCGAGCAACCTCGGTACCGTGATCTCCGGCGGAAGTCGGCACAATGCCCACGTCAGCATGTCTCGAACGAAGAAGTCTGGTTCGACGGCACACCGCGCCAGCAAAGCCTGAGCCAGGCCCGGATTACCCAGCGTTCCGGCGGAGAGGGCCGCCCGAAGGCGCGTCGAAGAATTAGTAGCGGCAAGAGCGTCGAGCAGGCGAGTATGCGGCTCGCCCGGGTTGGTCGTGTTCACGACAACCACCTCCTTCACTCGACTACTCCACTCCTTGTCACAGTGTCAGGGTCAAGCGATGAAGTCACTCGATGACGGACAACGGTGCATAATTGACCGATGAATCCCACTGGACTCCTCCGCCGGACGCCCGACGGTATCGATCTCGAGTTGACCCGAGCGATTGCAGCCTCCCGGGAGGACGTATGGGGGTCGCTCACCGAATCCGACCGCACGGCGCTGTGGTTCGGTCCGTGGGAACGATTGCCGGAGAAGATGATTCGTGTTCAGATGGCTTTCGAGGAAGGCTCACCCTGGTCCGAGATGCGCATCGACGCCTGCGAGGTGCCGTCCCGACTGGCGGTTTCGACGATCGGAGATGCCGGAAGCTGGAAGCTGGAAGTTGTCCTGACCAAGTCCGAGGGCACCACACTCGTGACGCTGATTCAGCATCTGAGCGACACCGAAGGTATCGGTGAAATAGGCCCCGGTTGGGAGTACTACCTCGACATGCTCGTCAACTCTCGAAACGACGAGCCACTGCCGACTTTCGACGACTACTACCCTGCCCAGGCTGAGTACTACTCCTCACTCTCACCCCTCTAGCGGTAGGGCCTACGCGCAGTTTCCGGGTCTCCGAAGGTGATCGCTCGTTCGCGGCGAGAACCGGTCGCCAGAGTTGCAGCCCAGTTGATCAGCGTGCCGACGCGATTGCGGGCTCCCGAGAGAAACGCGATGTGGATGACTCCCCAGGACACCCATCCGAGGAACCCGGACATCCGCAGCGGTCCGGCCTGGACGAGCGCGTGCCCGCGGGAGATGTAAGCCGCGGTGCCGAAGTCTCGGTATCGGAACGCCTGTCGTGAGGCCATCGGGTCGGTCCGATCGGTGGCGATGACCGAACCGACGTGACGCCCACCCTGCATGGCGACCTCGGCGACACCCGCCAGATCCTGATAGGACATCAAGTCGCCGACGACCCAGATGTTGCGGTGGCCCGGCACCGACAGATCCGACTCGACAGCAATTCGCCCCGATCGGTCCTGTTCGACACAGAGCGCCTCCGCAAGTTGCCGAGCAAACGGAACTGCCTCGACGCCCGCGGTCCACAGGACGGTTCGAGTGTCGTAACGAGTGACCGTCTTCGGCTCTGCCTTCGACGTGGTTTCGACGTCGGTGCCGGTGACGTCGGTGACGTGCACACCCAAGTGCGTTTCGACGCCGACGGTATCGAGGGTTTTCTGCGCCGCAGCGGACAACTTCCTGTCGAACGAGGGCAGGACTCGATCGTCGCCGTGGAGTAGCAACACCCGCGCCTCACCTGGGTCGATTGACCTGAACTCGTCCGCCAACGCCCTGGTTGCCAGTTCGCGGATCTGTCCGGCCAACTCCACGCCCGTCGGCCCCCCGCCCGCGACGGCGAACGTCAGCCAAGGCCGCCGTTCCTCTGCGGTGGACAATGCTTCCGCCATTTCGAATGCCGCAATCAACTTGCGACGGACGGTCAAAGCGTCGTCGAGCGTTTTCATGCCCGGCGCGTGCTGAATGTACTCGTCGTGCCCGTGGTAGGACTGCCGCATACCTGCGGCCACCACAAGGTAGTCGTAGGGGAACTCGTAGGTCGTACCGTCGAATCTGCTCGCGGTCACCACCCGGATCTCGGGATCGATTGCGGTCGCCTCGCCGAGTGCGACGTGAGCGTTTTTCTGCCTGCGCAGTAGGTGCCGGAGTGGACTGGAGATGGATCCTTCGGACACTAATCCCGTCGCACATTGGTAGAGCAGGGGTTGAAAGACATGACTCGTTCCGCGCTCCAGCACGGTGACGTCCACATCACTCCGACGTAGTGCGCGCGCGGCGTACAGTCCGCCGAATCCGCCGCCGACTATCAACACCCGAGGCCGAATCTGCGCGGTCATGAGGCGCGACCACCGCGGCGAGCAGGGTTGGGCGCAGACGGCGTCATACACATGACTGGTTCTCCTCGCGAAGTTTTAGGCGGTCCAGTTATCGAAGATAGACCGGGGCCTTGGGGGTCGGCCGGACACTCGGAAAAATCTATGGTCGCTGGGGTAGACATTGTGGTTTCTGTGGTTTACAGTAGTTCTCGTACACGAAAGAAGAGATCGAAAGGCGCGGGAGAGGACGAACTACCCGCGAGAAGACCGGCGGTTCGAGTTTTTTTTACATCACCGCCGATGCAGGTGCAGTACAAGCAGGGCTAGTTGGTAATTGGAAGAAGGGAGGAGTTGCATCGTCAGTTCGCCCACGTTGTCATGTTCTTCGGGCGAACACCGCAAATGTCATCAGGCAAGTGGAAATAGATGGTAGTAATTCCCCACCAGGGCCCCGGTGCGATCTTGCACCGGGGTCCTTCGTCTATCAAGCACCACGAAGGCTCGCGCACACTTCGGATTTGCGTACTCAGCGGTGAAAGTGGCTCATACCCCGGTGCTGGATGATCCGTCCGAGCCGTCGATGACTTCCTGAAGATCGGCGTTGGTCCGTCGAGCAGCAGCAAGCTGATCCTCGAGGACGACGATGCGGCACGCGGCATCGAGCGCAGTGCCCTGATCGAGCAGATCACGGACCCTCGACGCAATCCTGAGTTGGAAGCGAGAGTATCGACGGTGACCGCCCTCGGATCTATGCGGAATCAACAAGTTCGCCTCGTCGAGGCTGCGTAGAAATCCGGGAGTCGCATTCAACATCTGTGCGGCGGTGCCGATGTTGTACGCCGGGTAATGCTGATCGTCGAACTTGTCGCCTGCCGACGTATCGTTCACATCGCTATTGCTTTGGTTCACAACACCTTCCGGATGAGCTCGTTACTGGGGCCGGCACATGGAGACCGCCACACACGAGCAACACCATCATGGCGCCAAGCCTGGTCCATTCACCTGAAACGACACAAGCATCACACGCCCCAAGGGTCGATTCAGACGAATAATACCGCTCACGCTGCAACGATGTCTACCGTAGCCACAGGAGATTTACCTGGACCGGTAAGAGCTGCGCGAGTCAGACCCGACTAGTTGTCGCGACTGATCGTGTCCGACTGATAGACGTCGGGAATTCCGTCGTTGTCGTCGTCGCAGGTCTCTTCTTCGTAGATGCGCTTGTACACCTTGTTGCGCATGCGCAACAAGGCAGAAGCCAGCAGTGCGGCGAGAATCGATCCTGCTAGGACGCCGATCTTGACGTGATCATCGCGCTCGGTACCCGGGCCGAATGCGAGGTCGCCGATCAGCAAAGAGACCGTGAACCCGATGCCTGCAAGGATCGAGATCCCGAGGATATCGATCCACTGGACAGACTTATCGAGTGAAGCGCGAGTAAATTTCGACAGCAGGAACGTCGTCCCGAAGATGCCGACAGTTTTGCCTATTACCAATCCGAAGATGATGCCCAGCGCAATCGGATCGCTGAGCGCGCTGGTCAAACCGCTGAAGCCACCGACGGTGACCCCAGCGGCGCAGAACGCGAAGACGGGGATGGCCACGCCCGCGGACAGCGGGCGGATTCGGTGCTCGAAATATTCGGCCAACCCGGGGCCGGCATCAGGGCCACCGAGCGCACGACTGCGCGCCACCGGGACTGCGAACCCGAGCAGGACGCCTGCGACGGTCGCGTGGATGCCCGATTCGTGCACCAGTGTCCAGGTGACGAATGCGAGCGGTATCAGAATCCACCACGCCCGGACACGCTTTTGAACAGCGAAAGTGAACAAAGCGAGCGGAATCAGTGCCAAACCGAGAGCAATGAAATTCACGTCGTCGGTATAGAAAATCGCGATCACGGTGATCGCGAGAAGATCGTCGACCACAGCGAGCGTGAGCAGAAATGTCCGTAGTGCAGTGGGCAGATGTGTACCGATTACGGCAAGGATCGCGACCGCAAACGCGATATCGGTAGCAGTGGGGATAGCCCAACCCTGCAGTGCGCCGCCACCAGTGTTGCGGTTGAAAGCGACGAAAATAATGATCGGAACTACCATGCCGCCCAACGCGGCCGCGATGGGCAGTGCCGCACGCCGAGGATCGCGCAGGTCGCCGGCAACGAATTCGCGTTTGAGTTCCAGACCGACGACGAAAAAGAAGATCGCCAGCAGACCATCGGCCGCCCACGTCGACAGCGTCAGATCCAGATGTATCGCCGACGGCCCGACCTTGACGTTCATCAACGACTCGTAACCGTCGGCCCACGGCGAATTCGCCCACGTCAACGCCGCAACAGCAGCAATGAGCAGCAGGATGCCGCCGACGGTTTCCTTGCGCAGAATCGCGGCGACGCGATCCGCCTCGGACCAGGATCCGCGGGAGAACAGCGGCAACCGCTGCGAGCTGGACGACATATGTGGCGAGCCTTTCGTTGAGCATCCGCAGCCACCGTAACGACGCTCTACTGACGGGACGTTCGGCTTGATCGGCAAGCATTTGAGCATGATCGGACCATGCCGACCAGACTTCCCGGCGCACCGGAAACCAGTTTATCGGTTACTACGTCTGAACGACAACCGAGTAATCGCGCCCGCCACTCACCATCGGTTGGTCCATCGGCACTCGTCCCCTGCTCGTTGGCACGGCTGCACTCGAAACCGGTCGATTTGGTCAGGCTTCGCCGGTCGCATTACCGTAAGTTCGAATCGATATCACTTTCTCTACATATTCACCAAGCAATGCAAGGGATCTTCCTCGATATGAATTCTGTGATCACAGCGTGGCGTGGCCTACGCAAACCGGTGTTCATTCCGGCGTCATTGATAATTTTGGCGATGATCACCTTCTCGGTGGTTTTCGCAAGCACCGCCTCCGATGCATTCGAATCACTGAACACTGCAATCACCAACGGTGTCGGCTGGTGGTACATCCTCAGTGCCACTGGATTCGTGCTGTTCGCCCTGTATTGCGGCATCAGTCGCATCGGCAACATCCGCCTCGGCCGCGACGACGAAAAGCCTGAGTTCGGCGTTTTCTCGTGGTTCGCCATGCTCTTCAGCGCAGGGATGGGCATCGGCCTGGTGTTCTATGGCGTCGCCGAGCCACTCTCGCATTACGTGAACCCACCGGAAGCGGGGCGGATCGAGGGGTCGACCGACGGTGCGGCGAACCAGGCGATGGAACTGACGCTCTACCACTGGGGCCTGCATGCCTGGGCGATCTACGTGGTCGTCGGGCTCGGGCTGGCCTACATGACCTACCGCAAGGGGCGCCCTCTCTCGGTTCGATGGCTGCTCGAGCCGTTGCTCGGCCGAAAGCGCATCGAGGGCTCCATCGGTCACGTCATCGATGTCATCGCTATCGTCGGCACCTTGTTCGGCGTCGCGACCTCGCTCGGCTTCGGGGTCCAGCAGATATCGGCCGGCCTCGAGTATCTCGGCTGGATCGAGTCCAGTAACTGGCTCACGGTCATTCTCATCGTGGGCGTCACCGGACTGGCAACATTTTCCGTGGTCTCCGGTGTATCGAAGGGCCTGAAATGGCTCTCCAACATCAACATGGTGCTCGCCGCCAGCTTGGCAGTATTCGTACTGATCCTCGGGCCGACCTTGTTCTTGATGCAATCCTGGGTGCAGAACCTCGGTGGCTATGTCCAAGCCCTACCGGAGTTGATGCTGCGCACGTCCCCGTTCGCCGATGACGGCTGGGCGGGTGCGTGGACAATCTTCTACTGGGGCTGGTGGATGAGCTGGGCCCCGTTCGTGGGCATGTTCATCGCACGCATTTCGCGTGGCCGCACGATCCGCCAGTTCGTGTTCGGCGTTCTGTTGGCACCCACCATCATCGGCTCGCTGTGGTTCACCATCTTCGGCGATGCCGGCATCCTGCGTCAGCGCAACGACCAGGACATGCTGACCGCCGCCGGTGAGGTCGATACCAACACCACCCTGTTCAATCTGCTCGACGGATTCCCCCTCGCCACGGTCACGAGTGTTCTCGCAATCCTGGTGGTGGTGTTCTTCTTCGTCACCTCCTCGGACTCGGGGTCCTTGGTGATCGACATCCTCTCGACCGGTGGCGATCTCGATACCCCGAAGATCACCCGCGTGTACTGGGCAGTTCTCGAGGGCATCGCGGCGGCAGTCCTGCTCCTGGTCGGTGGATCCGGATCACTGACGGCGTTGCAAACAGCGTCGATCGCGACGGCGGTTCCGTTCTCGATAGTCCTGGTTCTTGCGTGCATCTCGATGCTGAAGGCCTTCCACTACGACGTCGCCACCACCCCCAGCTACGTCCGAATCACCGCAACAGGCGAGGCCTCCAACGGTGCGTTGGTGGCAGCGAACAACAATTCCGCCGGACCAGGACGTCGCAAGCGTGGTGCGGGAATCTCCTCGACCTTCGCCGGTCTCGCGCCGTCTCGGGAAAACGTCGCGACACCCAACTCCGAGCACGTGGTCGTCGCTGTCCATCAGCTCACGTCCGACCAGATCGGAATCGACCCGAACACCGGCGCAGTCGAGTACTCCCCCGGCGAGGCGCGACGCGATCCGCTCGGTGGAGAAGTGTTCGATTCTCAGGAGTTCGTCGACTCCGCAGAGGGCCACGCACAGAAGGCGGAGGGGCAAGTGCAGAAAGCCCAGTCGTCAGACCTGCCAGAGTAGAAGCAACTTGCCGTCATGTCGGCGGTCGTGCCCGGATCGAGTCTGATCCGGGCACGATGCATATGTGGGTCACCGAGGGCTTCCGTTTCGATGCTTGCGCTGCTCGGCGAGCCACAGTCCGAACCCGATCGTGGGAAAGCCGGCACCGAGCACGCAGACTCCTGTCCAGCCGGCCTGGGTGTAGGCCAGCACCGACAGCGCGCTCCCGATGGAACCCGCCGTGAAGTAGGTCGTCATGTAGGCGGTGTTGAGTCTGCTGCGGGCGTCGGGCCGCAGGGGATAGAACAGGCTCTGGTTGCTGATGTGCGTACCCTGAATGCCGAGATCGAGCAACGCTACGCCGGCCGCCAGCAGGAACACGTTGTGTTCTCCGAGTGCCACAAGCACGAAGCTGAGCGCCGTGAGAGCCACGAACCAACCCGTCTGGCGTTGCGCATAGCCGCGGTCGGCCAACGTTCCGGCGAGCCGCGCGGCCAGTGCACCGGCAACTCCGACGAGGGTGAACAGTCCGATTCGAGCATCCGACCATCCGTATCCCGGCCCCGACAGTAGAAATCCGATGGACGTCCAGAACACCCCGAACGACGCGTAGGTGAGCGTTCCGTATCCGATACGCCACCGGAGCACCGGTTCTTCGCGGATGAGCTCGAAGACAGAAGCCAGCAGCGCTCGATACGACGAAGTCGCGCTCGGCGGCACGACGGGCAGCGTGCGAACCAGCAATGCGGCGACGACCATCAAGATCGCTGCGACGACGAAGACCGCTCTCCAACCCGCGACGTACGCAATCAATCCGGCTACTACGCGTGAGAGCAGAATGCCCAGCAGCAGACCTGTCATCACGTTGCCGATGACTCGGCCTCGTTCTTCTTCGGCCGCCAGCGAGGCAGCGAACGGCACCAGAACCTGACCGACCACAGATCCGACCCCCGCGACCATCGCGGCACATGCCAACACCTGCCACGACGGTGCTACAGCCATCACCACGAGGGACGCGCAGGTCACCGCGAGCATCCAGGTCATCAGCTTCCTGCGCTGGATCATGTCGCCGAGCGGTACGAGAAATGCCAGCCCGATGGCGTACCCCACTTGACTGGCGGTCACCACCAGGCCCACTCGCATCATCGAAGCATCAAGGCTGTCGGCGATAGCCCCCACCAGCGGCTGGGCATAGTAGCTATTGGCAACCACCAATCCGGAGATCACTGCCATGATCCCGACGAGCCGCCCGTTCATCCGAGTCGTCGAGGGCAGTTCAGAGTGCATGTGCCCATGGTCGACAACTCCCGACGTTCTGTCCAACATGTTATTCCGTACTCATTCATTGATAGAATCGCTCAATGGAGTTGCGACAGCTCGAACATTTCACCGCCGTAGCAGCCGAAGGCCATTTCACCCGGGCGGCGTCCCAGCTACATATTTCGCAATCCGCGCTCAGTTCGTCGATCCGGGCACTCGAGAAGGAGATCGGCACCGCGCTCTTCGAACGCACGACGCGCAGAGTGCTTCTCACCGCCTCCGGGTCGGTACTGCTTCGGTATGCACGCAGAATCACCGGTGACGTCGCCGATGCACGCGATGCCCTGCGTCAGATCTCCGACGGTGAAACCGGCACTGTCGCAATCGGAACCGTCCAAACGTTCACTGCCATCGACTTGCCCGCTACTCTGGGCCGATTTCACTCCGCCCACCCGGGTGTAGCAGTGACCCTGCGCGAAGGAACCACCGCCGAGTTGCTCGATGCACTCGTCGGGGGAAAGCTGGATCTGGCGTTCGTCGCACTGGATGCACAACCCCTCGAGGTTGGGATTTTCGCGCTGGCGACCTACACCGAGTCGTTGACTCTCGTCGTAGCCGACGGACATCCTCTGGCACAACGAAAGTCAGTTTCGCTCGCCGAGCTCGCCGACTACCCGTTCATCGACTTCGAGGCCGGCCGCGGCTTACAGACCGTCGTCGACGCGCTGTTCGACAATGCAGACGTCGACCGTGACATCACATTCCGTATCAGCGACATGGATCGATTGTTGGGGTTGGTGCGTCACAGCCTCGGTGTCGCGATAATTCCAGAGCCTCTTGCGCGGCGACATGCCGGCCTGTCCACGGTTGCCATCGACGTACATCCTGCTCCCACAAGAGAATTGACATTGGCATGCCGCACCGAGGAACCCACCAATTCGGCGGCGCGCTCGTTCATCGGTGAACTCGCTTGAAAGTCAGCCGTGCCTATCGTCAGCGGTCGGTCGAGATGAAAAGACAGACTGGTCGACGGGGTGCAATCCCGTCGCCACCCAGGCTAGTTGCTAAGATTCGCAAGTATCACGACCGTGGGCTCCCGACAGTCCTGCTCGAAAAACTGGAGGCGTAGTGGCACATTCACGCGAGCCCTTGTATCGAATGAAGGCCGACTTCTTCAAAACCCTCGGGCACCCTGCACGCATTCGCATCTTGGAGCTTCTGAGCGAGCGCGAGCATGCCGTCTCCGAAATGCTCCCCGAGGTCGGTATCGAGCCGGCGAATCTATCTCAGCAACTCTCCATTCTGCGGAGAGCAGGCTTGGTTGCCGCGCGTCGAGAAGGACTGTCCGTCTCCTACGCCCTGACGTCACCGCGAATCGCCGACTTGCTGACCACTGCGCGGACCATCTTGACGGGCATGGTCGCCGGGCAGGCCGAGATGCTGGTCGACGACGCAGCTGCCGCGGAATCGATCGCCGCGACAGCCAAGGTGGCCGAGCAGTAGAACTCGCACGACGTCGAGGGCAGTGTCGAACTTCACGGGTCCACCGCCTTCATTACTTGCTAATCTTAGCAAGTAATGAAGTAAGAGTTCATCTCCCTCTCGCGGTACCGAGGACCCTATGACCGAGTCGCCCACACCGAAGCACGCTCCCGCTCCCCCAACCACACTCCATGGAGCCGGACAGTCGATCCGAGAACTACTGCCCCGCTGGAGCGAGTGGAGCACTTCGCTGCGTGCACCCGGCGCGGACCTGCTGGCCGGCCTGATCGTGGCCCTGGTGGCGCTTCCGCTGGCTTTGGGATTCGGAATCTCGACCGGGCTCGGAGCCGCTGCGGGCCTGACCACAGCAGTCATCGCAGGTGCGGTTGCCGCGGTATTCGGCGGTTCACGCTTTCAGGTGTCGGGCCCAACCGGCGCCATGACCGTCGTCCTGGTCCCGATCGTCCACGAGTTCGGTGGATCCGGAGTACTTGCGGTCGGCCTGATCGCCGGAATCGTGCTGTTGATCCTCGCATTCGCCGGAGTCGGACGGGCTGTGCGATTCATGCCCGCTCCCGTCATCGAAGGATTCACCGCCGGAATCGCTGTGGTGATCGCACTCCAACAGGTCCCCGCAGCTCTCGGCATCGCCGACGCGCAAGGCGACAAGGTGTGGCGCAGCGCTGCCGACGCAGTGGTCGAGTTCGTGGATCATCCGTCGATTCTCACGCCGGTAACGGCACTTGCAGTGGCCTTCGTGATACTCGTCGGCGGACGTTCCTTGCCCAAGGTTCCCATCTCACTCGTCGCGGTCGCCATCGTGACGCTTACCGCGAAACTGTTGCATCTCGATATTGCACGCATCGGTGAGATCCCATCTGGAATCTCAGCTCCGACGTTGAATTTCTTGCACCTCGAGGACCTCACCTCCTTATTGGCACCGGCACTGGCCGTCGCCGCGCTGGCCGCGCTCGAGTCGCTACTGTCCGCAACCGCGGCAGACTCGATGGGAGTAGGCACCCGGCACAATCCCGACAGGGAGTTGTTCGGACAGGGCCTGGCAAACATCGTTGCACCGCTGTTCGGAGGGGTGCCGGCCACCGGTGCCATTGCCCGCACCGCGGTCAACGTTCGGTCCGGTGCTCGCAGCCGACTTGCCGCGCTGACCCACGCGGTCATTCTCGCCGCAATCGTTTACCTCGCATCGACGCTGGTCGCCGAAATACCCCTGGCTGCACTTGCCGGAGTCCTCCTCGCAACGACGGTACGCATGGTCGAGACGGCCTCGATCATTGCCATCGCCCGCGCTACCCGCGCAGACACCGCAGTCATGGGAGCAACGTTTCTGGTGACGGTTGCACTCGACCTGGTTACCGCAGTCGCAGTAGGCGTCGCATTCGCCGCAATCCTCGCGCTTCGCGCAATCGCCAAGTCGGCCAGGATCGAACAAGTTCCCCTCGACGACGAGGGACACCAAAGCGAAGAATACGAACTACTGCGTGAGCACATCGTCGCCTACCGCATCGACGGTGCATTGTTTTTCGCTGCGGCACACCGGTTCCTGCTCGAGCTCGCCGAAGTCTCCGACGTCCACGTGGTCATCTTGCGTATGTCCCGTGTCACCGCCATCGATGCCACCGGTGCCATCGTGCTCAAAGACGCCATCGACAAGCTCGAACGCCGTCACATCACCGTATTGATCTCGGGTATGAAACCGGAACACTCACGACCGCTCCAAGCACTCGGAGTCTTCACCACCTCGGACAGCGAACGTAGGCACTTCTTCGAAAACACGCCTCAGGCAATCGAACACGCCCGCACGCTGCTCGAACAACGGCCTCCTGGCCGCTCTACCGCCAAAGACGAAACCGAGTCGGTGAACACCATTCCGACATGATCATGCCTCGACTCGTATTCGAAGCGAGGTCCCAGCGGAAACGGGCCTGCGAAGCAACGAGATCTGCTGCACGGGATACACCTTGCACCGCCATCATCAACGCCACTGCGCGATACACCGCATCGAGCTGACCCGCCAACGGAGAGATCAACAGATCATGTGGACCGCTGCTGGCAATCATGCGTGCGGCACCACGAGCACCGGGCATTCCGCTCGGCGAAGGACAGTGGTAAGCGTACTGCCGCACGTGCGTCCTCGCTCATGGCCGACAACAAGCAACCTAGCGGTGCCGGACACTGCGACCAGTTCCGATCCCGAGCCGGCCTCGGCGTAGACGGTCGAGCAACGCACCGTGGGGTAGTCGTCGCGAAACGACTCCAGCCGGGCGTCCATAGGCGATTCGGGAGCCACGTTGGCGTTCGCTCCCCCGATCACATGAGCGACAACCTCCGAGATCGAGCGAGTATGGATAGCCAGGACATCGGCTTTCCTACTCGAAGCTTCGCGAAAAGCTTCTGCAACAACGACGTCGGACTCGAGAACCTCCGCATCTCCCAGCGCGACCACCACCGCACCATCGGAACCAGTACTGCACTCTCGAACGATCAATACCGGACACACCGACGATTCCACGAGTGTGAAAACCGTCGACCGCAGGACTCGTTCAGTCAAGGCATGCCCTTGGCTTATGCCGAGCACGAGTAGACGCGCAGATTTCGCCTCCGCAAGAATCGCTGATTCCGGTTGACCATGCAGCACTACAGTTTCTACCAACACACTGCTGTCGATCTCCGCCGCCGCGTGCACTGCCTCGCGGAGTACCGTGCGACCGTAGTCGCCATCCACATCAGGAGCGCCGTACACAGTCTCAGGCTGGGGATGCGGGCTGATCACATGCACCAACCGCAATGAGGAGTGCCGTTCTTGTGCCTCCGCCACTGCCAGTCGCACGGCGTCGAGCGCCGCCCTCGATCCATCGACTCCGACGACGATAGGCCCACCCGTATACGAACTGTTCATCAGTTTCCTCTCGATGTTCACCATCGGCGCCGCGCCACCCACGAAGTGCAGCGGACAAGCAGCGCCTCCCCCCGAGAACGCTACGAGTGCTTTCCTTGCCGACGCAGTGGCCAGAGGTCACCATCGTTCGGGACGTAAGTACGCGACTTCGTCGCACGTGCACGGAAATACGTCGCAAAAGGTGTATTTCCGTGCACATAGGTAGCAGTCACGGCAATGGCGCGGCCCAGACGATGCAGGCGCCGACGCCGGATGCGGGCGTGCCCACCGTCATCTCGCCGCCGCATTCGAGTGCTCGCGCGCTCAGGTTCGCCAAACCGCTTGCAGTGGCGTCGTCGGGCATTCCGATGCCGTTGTCCGACACCTCGATTCGAAGGTCGTCCCCGACCCAGATGGTCACGGTAACCGTGTCTGCCTCTGCGTGCTGGACCACGTTGCTGACCGCCTCCCTGATGACGGCAACAGCGTGATCAGCAAGCGAGTTTTCGATAACCGACAATGGTCCGGACATTCGAACGACCGCACGGATGGGTACGTGTTCGGTGAGTTCGAGGACCGCGTCGTCGATGCGTTGGCGCAGGCGAGTGGCAGAATGCGACGAACTTTGCAGATCGAAAATCGTCGAGCGAATGTCCTGAACCGTGTCTTGCAAGTCGTCGATCGTTCTCGTGAGCCGTTGGCGAATATCGTCCGACTCGGTTCGTTGCAGTGTGCTCTGCAACGACAAACCGACAGCGAATATTCGCTGGATCACGTGGTCGTGCAAGTCACGGGCGATCCGATCACGGTCGGACAGGACATCGAGTTCGTGGACCCGACGAGCGTTGTCGGCCATCTGCATCGCCAGCGCAGCCTGGTCCGCAAAACTCGCGACCAGTTCGAGTTCGGCATCGCTGAACGACCCGGCACCTTCCTTGCGCAACACCACCAGCACACCGCTGACACCGCCGGTGACACGCAACGGAGAAATCAGAGCGGGACCGAATTCCTGGTCCATCTCGATGGACTCGTCGTCGAAGTCTTCCTTCCGGAATGCCGCACGGCGCCTGAACGCGGCGCCCGAACTCGACCCTTCGATGGGGATGGTGGAACCCAATAGCTTTTCGGCACAATGCCCTTCGCTCACCGAGACGACAAGCTGGGTAACGAGTGCTGGGTCCGCGTCGACGCCCTCCGGGACGGCGATGAAAGCCAGGTCGGCGGTGAGGAGATGCAACGCCTTTCGCGACACCATTTGCAACACGTCACCGATTTCGGCGCCGGCCAGCAGTTCGGTGCCGATATCTCTCGTCGCTTCCATCCATGCTTGACGAGTACGTGATTCCTCGTACAAGCGTGAATTTTCGATAGCAATACCTGCTGCCGACGCGAGCGCCTTGGTAACGACCTCGTCGTCATCGGTGAAAGGTGTTCCATCCTTCTTTTCCGTCAAATACAGGTTTCCGTAAATCTCGCTGCGGATTCGAATCGGTACTCCGAGAAAGGTTTTCATCAATGGATGATTCGGCGGAAATCCCACCGAATCCGGATGAGACGTCAAGTCTTCCAGGCGAAGGACTTCGGGCTGATCGATCAGCAGTCCCAACACTCCGCCTCCGGTGGGGAGCGGTCCTATACGGGTGCGCGTGTCGTCGTCCATCCCGAAGTTGATGAATGCGCTCAGTTCGTGACCTTCCCCGCGCACGCCGAGGGCACCATAGCGAGCGTCGACGAGTTTGACGGCCGATTCAACGATCGACCGCAGAGTCACCTCGAGGTCGAGGTCGGAGGTGATGACCAGCATGGCCTCCAGCAGACCGTCTGCCTGTGCTCTGGCGTCGGCGATCCGACCGATGCGGTTCTGGACTTCGAGCAGAAGTTCACCGAGGCGGAGTTGAGGCAATGACGAGCCGCTGGCACCGTGCCGATCATCCATCCCGAACTCCGGGTTGCCCGCCCGATATTGGATGTGTATCGGCAAGTTTCGAGGCATAAACGGCGGCTTGGGTGCGTCGCTCCATCCCGAGCTTCGCGAGAAGTCTCGAAACGTAGTTCTTCACTGTCTTTTCCGCCAGAAACATTCTGGTCGCAATCTGCCTGTTGGTCAGACCTTCACCGAGGAGGTCGAGCAAGGTGCGTTCCTGCCCCGTGAGATGGTCTATCGGTCCTGGCGCCGCGGTACCCGCTCGCAGCTTGTCCATCAGAACGGCCGCTGCGCGATTGTCGAGCAAAGATCTTCCAGAACCTACGTCCTTGATCGCGCGAGTCAGCTCCATTCCGGTGATGTCCTTGACGACGTATCCACTCGCGCCGGCAAGGATCGCGTCGAGCATCGCCTGATCCTCGGTGAAAGAAGTCAGCATCATGGTTTTCAGGTCTGGCAACCGATCGAGAAGTTCGCGGCACAACTCGATGCCGTTGCCGTCGGGCAGCCGCACGTCGAGCACAGCGACATCGGGCTTCAATGCCGGGATGCGGGCGAGGGCTTGGGCGCAACTGCCGGCCTCACCGATGACTTCGAGATCGGGATCGGAGTCGATGAGGTCGATCAACCCGCGCCGAACTATCTCGTGATCATCGACCAGAAACACTCTGACCACGCCAACGCTCCCTTACCCGCGTCCCCAATGGGCGCCTCGAGTCCAACCATACCTACCTAGGCCGCATTCAAACCGACCATCGGTCACCGAAATCGGCGACCAAAGTCCCTCACATCGGTGTAGTTGTCCTGCCGTGCCACTTGCTCAGTTCAGGGTCTGATGGAGGTCCAGCACCACGATGAAGGAGACTCGCGATGGGTTTACTCCCGACCGTCGTCGGAGTCGACGGGTCATCCGCGTCACTGGACGCAGTTCGATGGGCAGTGCTCGACGCCGAACTACACAATTCCGACCTCACAGTGGTGTCTTCGGTCCCCTTGCCGGGCGGATTTACCGGCATACAAATCCCGCCCGAACCCGCGACTGCGCAATGGAGAGGCGAGACGAGACGGATTCTGGACGAGGCGCTCACGGCGGCCGGGCGAGTCATGACTGGTGCGCGAACGATCGGCGTCGACGCATGCCTATCGGATCGACCTGCAGTGAGCACGCTACTCGCGTTGTCTGCAACGTCCAGGATGATCGTCATAGGCACCAGCGGACTCGGGGGAACCGATCGCCGAACGCTCGGGTCGATCAGTTTCGCACTCAGCACCCACGCCCACTGCCCTGTCACCATCGTGCGCGCCTGGCCCGACGATGATCGGGTGCAGGCTGCGGACGCCGTAGTCGTCGGGGTCGACGGAACGATGGCGAGCGATGCTGCAGTGGCGCTGGCGTTCGAGGAGGCTGCTGTGCGAAGAGCCCCACTCACCGCAGTCCACGCGTGGTCCGATGCGGATCTATCGATAGGAATCCCGGTTCACGGGCTCGAGTGGCCATTGAACAAGCCCCCTACCGAGGATGCTTTGACACGGATTCTGGACGAATACTCGCACCAATACCCGTCGGTGTCAGTCCGACGTGTGGTGGTCAGAGACCGACCAGTGCATGCCCTTCTCGATCATGCGCAGGGAGCGCAACTATTGGTGGTAGGCAGCCATGGTCGCGGCGGATTCAGCGGAATGATGCTCGGTTCGGCGAGCCGATCAGTGCTCGGACGCGCCAACTGTCCTGTTGTGATCGTTCCATCGTCCGGTCGATCCGTTGCAAGAGAGAACTCACACGTCGCCTCCGCTCCATCGAGTCGATAAAAATGCTGATCCCTTGAACAGACGAACACACGTCGAACACACCGGGACAGAAAGATGGCCTGGTGTGTTCGACGCGTTAGTCGGCTAGTTCATATCGTTAGCGATGATGTTCTCGATGTTCCGTTCCGCCAGTGCAGTAATGGTGACGAACGGATTGACGCCGACATTGCCGGGAACCAGGGAACCGTCCATGACATAGAGCCCCGGATACTCGGGGAGCCGACCGTAGTTATCGGTTGCCTTGCCCAGGACACAGCCACCGAGCGGGTGATACGTCAGCTGATCGCCCCACGTCTGCACGGGTCCGAAGAGATCGGTCCGATAGATGGTGCCTTCCTTTCGGTTGATCTTGTCGAACAACTTTTTCGTCATATTGATCGACGGTTGATTTTGGGAACGTTGCCAATCGAGCCCAACCTTGCCTGTTGTCGAGTTGTATTGAAACTGTGCACGTTCGGGGTTCTTGGCAATCGCCAGGTACAGACTCACCCACAGTTCGGCGCCGGCCGGGAACGGTGCGATCTCGGCGAACACCGGTGCGGTGGGATCGGCCCAGTTGTCGATACCCAAAACTGGTATCGAAGATTGCTTGGCCCCTGTCCCGTCCCATGCGTGGTTGGCACGGCCCACCATCACGTTGCCGTTGTGGCCCCATTCCTGACCGACAGCTCCAGGCAAATTCGCCAGTTGCCCTTGCGCTTTCATTGCCACCAGCAGCTTGCTCGTCCCGACACTGCCTGCTGCGAAGAAGACCTTGTCCGCTGTCACGGTCTTGGTGCCAGTGACATTTCCCTGCTCGTCGATCTGGTTCATCACCACCTGATACCCACCGCCCGTGGTGGCCGGCTTCACCTCGGTGACGACGTGCAGCGTGGTGATGGTGAGTTTGCCGGTCGCTGAGGCTTGGGCGAGGTAAGTCTTGTCGAGGGACTTCTTGCCGGCGTTGTTTCCATAGATGACTTCCGATGCCAATGCCGATTTGGTCACTTGACCGGCGGCTTCCTGTTTCATGTATTCGAAGTCGTACACATTGGGTACGAATGTTGTTGTGTAGCCGGATCTCTGCGCGGTTTTGCGTCCTGTCCTGGCAAATTTGTAATACTCGGTCGATTCGAACCACGCTGGGTCGACGTTGTTCACTCCCAGCGCGGCGTTTGCCTTGGGGAAGTAGGTCGAGTACATCGCATTGGAGTCGACGTTCGGCAGGATTTCCTCGAAGTAGTTGCGTTTCGGCGTCACAGCCATTCCGCCGTTGACGAGCGATCCACCACCGACTCCGCGACCCTGGTAGACCTTGATTCCACCGAAGTCTTCGATATCGAGAACACCGACGTATTTACTAATGTTCTTGTCGACCGAACCACCGGAGAAGTGTGAAACCGGTTGCACTGTGCGAGTTCGGAGCCAGGTCGACCGACCGTCCGGCGAGAGCATCGGGCAGAAGATCTTCCCGTCCGATCCCGGCGTGGTCCAGGCCTTGCCCATCTCGACCATGTGCGTGTCGATCCCGGCTTGCGTCAATCGGAGTGCGGCTACCGCCCCTCCGTAACCGCTCCCGATGACGAGCGCGGCAACCCGATCGCCGTCACCCAATGCCCGCCGCGGCGCCGCCGCGGCAGTTGTCCACGAAGACGAGAGTGCCGCTGCACCGATAGCCAATCCTGTTGCGGCGAGAAAGTTTCTGCGCGAGAACCCCGAAGTGGTACCCGAAGATCGATCTTTGGATCCAACGCGAATATTCAAGTAAATCCCTCTCGTTCGGTAACCCCCTCGCAGAGATATACCGTCCGAGAGAGGACCGCGCGAGCAGTACTGGCTAGTAACGTCACGGTGCCGTAAAGATTCCTTAAAAGCGTTCGATGCACACGGGGGTTCACCTGTTATGCCAGGATCCAGATCACGGTGGAGCGAGACCGATTTGGTTGAATTCTCAATCCTTTCGACCGTTCGCCTACCCACGACCCTGTCGCCTTCACTCGAACAGCAGCGGGCTCGTTCACGCTCGCGCCGTCCTGACTCGAGGCCGAATCCGCAGAACAGGACAAACAATACCTACCCGTTCAGTGACGTACCGTCGGCGCTGGATTCGAGAACGAGTGCAGCTCGAGCGCTGTCGTGTACATGAAAGTCCAAGCTCGCCAGAATAGCTTCCGGATACTTTGTATCTCCCGGAAACAGGAGTAGCCGTTGCTCAGTCGAGCGCAGTGCCGTCAGCCGGAACCGCCCTACCATCGGCGGTGTGCGCCCCGCCGTCGAAGCGGTGGAGGGTGTTGCCGCCCGCACGTTTGGCCGCATACATCGCAATATCGGCCCTGGTGTAAACGCTGTCGAACATTGCACCGAGAGTAGCCGCATCGGCATGCGCAACCCCGATACTGACAGTCACCCCCACTCCCGCCCCTTCCGCAAAACGAGACTGTAGTGCGTAAGCCTGCTCGAGGGCCTCCACCGGATCGAGGTGAGTAACGACCGCGAATTCCTCTCCCCCGGTGCGAGAAGTGACAGCAGGAAAGTCGAACGCCTCGTGAATGGCATTCGCGGCCGCACGCAGAACAAGGTCGCCGTGGGCATGACCGTGCCGATCGTTGACGGCTTTGAAAGCATCGAGATCGACCACCATCACCGTCGCCACTCCTACCTGATCTCCGAGTTCGGCGATTGCGGCGACAAGCCCTCGGCGGTTGCGCAATCCAGTCAAAGGATCGAAGAACGCCTGTGATGCATCACGCCGCAGTACGACCATCAGAACGTAGGAAAGCACAGGGGCCGAGAACAACATCAGAATTAACAAGACCAGGTAGGCGCACGCGAGCACTACATCCGCACCAGGCTCGATCACCGCACGCACGAACAACACACCGACAATCACTCCAGCCCACAGCTGATGAGAAACGATCAACTTCGGACTGTGAAAAGCCGCGATATAACCACCGTTCACAGCGAAACCCGCAGCACACGGCAACGCAACGAACGGGTCGGTGAGCATCAGCAACGCGGCAGCGGTAAACAGTTCCAAATAGGCGACGAACAGACGTGAATAATTTTTCGTCGGCCACGGCCCGCGGAGCCACACGAGACCGATCGCAGATCCGACACCGGCAAGACCGTACGCAAGGTAGCGCCCAATACCGTCGGGCACACCAGCGGGACTGAACGTCGCCAGGACACACAACGCCGCGAACAACCAGCACCAGGTACTCAAAGCGATCCGAACAGGGCTCGGCAGCGCGATGGAACGCTGATCGGGCGCAGTCCATCCGGTACCGCCCGGGCAAGACCACAATCGATCGATCGGAAACCTAATCGGCAGAGCCCTTCCGTGCGAGATGTAGCGTCACTACAGCCCGATGTGATGTACGGGTCGACCCCTCATCCGTAGCGACCTACTCAGTGTGACAGAAAACAGGCTGTCCGGTTCGGCAGTGCAATCCAAACCGGTCTCGCAACAACCGCTTACTACTTCGATTCCGTTCACTGTGTGAACAAAATAGTGGAGAGTCTTATGAGCTCGCCTCGCTCCTTCTCGTTCAGCACCGAGAATGTGTCTTCCTCGACCCGGTCGAGGACACGGTCGCTTTCGGCGAGTAGTCCGCGTCCAGCGTCGGTAATCGTCATGATCTGGCGCCGATCTGTCGCAAGTCGATGTCAATGGCGGCGCCATCGCGCTCGGACATCCCCTCGGCGCGACCCGCGCACGCCTGATGACCACTCTTCTGCACGAATTGGAACGGTCCGGCGGGTGCGCTTCGGGCTCCAGACCATGTGCAAGGGCGGCGGCCAAGCCAACGTGACAATCATCGAGCGACTGCAAATTGGACGAGATGAAGTCCAGACAAACGCTGACCTCGCAGCGCCACAGTCGAACTGAACTGCAATCCTAAGAATTTGGTCAGCAATGGAGATACAGAAGTATTCTGTTCGGGTATTCGAATACACCGCATTGTGGACGGTATGACCAATCGGTCCGGCCGGATTCGAATGCCAACCAAAACGGTCCCACTCCACTGACCGCGTACTACTCTGCGCCCATGCGTGTTTCGATACGGCTTTTCACCGCAACAGCACTGATCATGGCTTGGTTGTTGGTACCCGGCGCCTGGCTATCCACCACGCTTTCACCATCCGCCACCGCCACACCCCCGCCATTGTCGGTCGGTGAGGACTTTCTGTGGGGCGTGTCCACCGCCGGCTTCCAGGCCGAGGGGTCCTCCCCGGACAGCAACTGGTCTCGATATTCAGCTTCCGAAAATGCCGAAAACAAGGTCGGCACCTCAGTCGACTTCCGTCATCGCTATCCGGAGGACATCGAGAACGCGTCGAAACTTGGTGTCTCCGTGTTCCGTTTCAGTGTCGAATGGGCGCGCGTGCAGCCTGTCTCCGGAACCTGGGACGAAGAAGAACTCACGTACTACGACGACGTCATAGCGCAGATCCGTGCACATGGAATGCGTCCGATGATTACTCTCGACCACTGGGTGTACCCCGGTTGGGTGGCCGATCAGGGCGGTTGGACCAACCCCAAAACAGTCGATGACTGGTTGGCCAACGCTTCACATGTGATCGACCGATATGCCGGCAACGATGCGCAGTGGATCACCATCAACGAACCGACCGCGTACATCATCAAAGAACTCACCTTCGGCGGCATCACACTCACCCAGGCACCGCAGATGATGGACCGCCTCGTCCAGGTGCACCGGGCAGCGTTCGACATGATCCACACCAAAGATCCCGGTGCACCGGTCAGCAGCAATCTATCCTTCATCCCCACGGTCGCTGGACTTTTCGACTCCACCTTCGTCGACCGCGTCCGCGACAAGATGGACTTTCTCGGCCTCGACTACTACTACGGGCTCTCCGTTGACAACATCACCGCCGCCTACGCCCTCTTCGACCAGCTGTACAAGATCAGAACGCAGCCCGAAGGCCTCTACCACGCACTGATGTACTACAAGGACAAGTTCCCCGACCTGCCGATCTACATCGTCGAAAACGGCATGCCTACCGACAATGCTCAGCCCCGGAAGGACGGATACACCCGATCCGACCATCTCAGCGATCACATCTACTGGCTCGAACGAGCCCGCCAAGACGGAGCCAACGTGATCGGCTACAACTACTGGTCCATTACCGACAACTACGAATGGGGTTCTTACCGTCCACGTTTCGGTCTGTTCACCGTTGACGTAAAGACTGACCCGTCACTGGCCCGTCAGCCCACCGACGCAGTGGAGACCTACCGTCGGATCATCACCGACAAGGGCGTCCCCGCGAATTACACCCCGGTCCGGCGACCAGGTTTCTGTTCGCTGGTGACCTTGCCGGAAAGCTGCCTCGAACCGCCTTCTGTTCCCCGCTGAGCTATCTGAAGCCGAACAACACAAAGGCAACGAAAGCGATGATCTGGCAACTTGCGGGTCGGTTGGTAGTTGGCCGATTACGGGCTTCCGCTTCGTCTGCCGAGACCGGCGTCAACTGCGAAACGAAGGTCTGAGCTCGAAACATCGTGACGGTTGGTTCAGTTCCCTATACGGGCAGAGGTTCTGTGCGTAGGTTTGAGTTGTAGCCAGCATCAGCCGTCATAGCAGTCCGGGGTCAGTCCGATGACGACTGAAGCCTTGCGCGCAGCTAGGGAGCCGGGGCGATCCGCAGCGGACTGATCCTTCGCTTGAGGGAGCGTCATGACAAGCAATAGTTTCGGTGCCCGCGGCCAGCTGAGCGTGGACGGCAAAACCTACGAGATTCACCGGATCGACCGGATCGAAGGGGCCAACCGCCTGCCCTACAGCCTCAAGATCCTCCTGGAGAATCTGCTGCGGAACGAGGATGGACATCTGGTCACGGCTGACCACATCACGGCCCTCGCCGGATGGGACGCCAAGTCCGAAGCCAACTCCGAGATCCAGTACACCCCGGCGCGGGTGCTCATGCAGGATTTCACCGGCGTCCCGTGCGTAGTGGATCTGGTGGCCATGCGCGACGCGATGACCGAACTCGGCGGCGATCCACGAAAGATCAATCCGCTGATTCCAGCTGAACTCGTGATCGACCACTCGGTGATCGCCGACGTGTTTGCGCGCCCGGATGCCTTCGGAGTGAATGCCGAACTCGAATTCGAACGCAACCAGGAGCGCTACCAACTGCTCCGCTGGGGACAGCAGTCCTTCGACGACTTCCTCGTTGTTCCGCCGGACACCGGCATCTGCCACCAGGTGAACCTCGAATACTTGGCGCGGGTGGTCTTCACCCGTGAGGGGCCCCGCGGACTCCAGGCGTACCCGGATACGTTGGTAGGGACGGACTCTCATACCCCGATGGTCAACGGTCTCGGTGTGCTCGGCTGGGGCGTCGGCGGGATCGAAGCCGAGGCAGCCATGCTGGGCCAGCCCATGAGCATGTTGATCCCCCAGGTGGTGGGGCTCAAACTCTCCGGCGACCTCCCCGAGGGAACCACCGCCACCGACCTGGTGCTCACCGTTGCCGAACTATTGCGGAAGGTCCGCGTCGTCGGCAAGTTCGTCGACTTCTTCGGCCCCGGCGTCGGCAATGTCCCGTTGGCTACTCGGGCCACCCTGGGCAACATGAGCCCGGAGTACGGCTCGACTGCATCCATCTTCCCGATCGACGACGAAACTCTGAACTACCTGCGACTGACCGGCCGCGAAGAACACCAGATTCAGCTGGTCGAGGCGTATGCCCGCGAACAAGGCCTGTGGCACGATCCCGACCACGTACCCGAATACAGCCAGATAGTGGAGTTGGACTTGTCCACGGTCACCCCGTCGATCGCCGGCCCGAAAAGGCCCCAGGACCGTATCCCCCTGGCCGCGGCGTCCCAAATCATTCACCGCCTACTGGCCGGCCTGTCGCAAGACGACGCCGTTGCCGGCGGACTCGACTCCGCCGGGGAAGAATCCTTTCCCGCCAGTGACCCGGTGGCCATCAGCACTCGCATTCCCCGCGACGATCCACCGCGAATCCACGACCACGACGAGGATCCCGATCTCGACGACTGGCCGTCGAACCCGGCCGAGTTGATCGTCGGCGGACAACAGGCCAGCATCGACAACGGCGCCGTGGTCATCGCCGCCATCACCTCCTGTACCAACACCTCCAATCCCTCGGTGATGATCGGAGCGGCACTGCTGGCCAAGAACGCCGTCGAACGCGGGCTCGCGAGTAAGCCGTGGGTGAAGACCACCTTGGCTCCCGGGTCCCGCGTCGTCACCGACTACTACGAACGTTCTGGACTGACTCCGTATTTGGAGAAACTAGGTTTCAATCTGGTCGGCTATGGCTGCACTACCTGCATCGGCAACTCGGGGCCACTGATCCCAGAAGTCAGCAGTGCGGTCGCGCAGAACGATCTCACGGTGGCTTCGGTCCTATCGAGCAACCGTAACTTCGAGGGCCGCATCCATGCCGAGGTCCAGATGAACTTCCTGGCCTCACCGCCCTTGGTCATTGCCTATGCACTCGCCGGAACCATGCATACCGACATGGTCAATGACCCGCTCGGGCACGACCCCCAGGGGCAGCCGGTCTTCCTGCGCGACATTTGGCCGACAACCGCCGAAATCAAGAAAGTGGTCGACGCGAGCCTCGAAGCGTCGATGTTCACCAAGGGATACGCCGACGTCTACCACGGCGACGAAAACTGGCGCGGCATGTCCATCCCCGACGGGGATCAGTTCGCGTGGCAATCAGAGTCCACCTATATTCAGCGTCCGCCGTACTTCGACGACATGCCGGTCGATCCCGCGCCACTGACGGACATCAAGGACGCACGGGTGCTCGCCTACCTCGGGGACTCGGTGACCACCGACCACATCTCCCCGGCCGGCGTCATCAAGTCCGATTCCCCTGCCGGCCAATACCTTCAAGGATTGGGCGTCGCCCCGGCCGACTTCAACTCCTACGGTTCGCGCCGCGGCAACCACAACGTCATGATCCGCGGCACCTTCGCCAACGTCCGGCTACGCAACAAACTCGTCGCCGGGGTCGAAGGCGGCGTCACCCGCCATCTGCCCGACGGTGAACGCCACAGCATTTTCGACGCGGCTTCCGCCTACGCCGCCGAAGGAGTACCGCTGATTGTGCTGGCGGGATCCGATTACGGCTCAGGCTCCTCCCGCGACTGGGCTGCGAAGGGGACCACGCTGCTAGGCGTCAAGGCTGTCCTGGCCGTCTCCTACGAGCGGATTCACCGATCCAACCTCATCGGTATGGGCGTGCTGCCGCTCCAGTTCCTCGACGGAGAAAGCGCAGAATCTCATGGGCTGACCGGCGAGGAAAGCTATTCGATTGTTGGCATCGCGGGGGCTGATCCACTCCCGCGGGAGGTCACCGTCAGCGTCGACGACGGCGAACACAGGCGAAAAATTTCCGCGCTGGTGCGCATCGATACACCCGCAGAGGAGGCCTACTTCATCCACGGCGGCATCCTGCCTTACGTTCTGCGTCAGCTGCTTTCGTCATGATCGCGCACGGCCTGGAACAGGGACGCACCCCAACTGTGCGCTCCTCCGTCGTTCTGCATGCGGCCATGGCCGTCGGCGGGCTGATCATGGTGCTCTTCCTGATTGCCCACATGTACGGCAACCTGAAGGTCTTCGCCGGTCAAGAAGCCTTCGACGGATATTCGGCGTATCTGCGCACGATCCTCGAACCCCTGCTGCCGTACTCGGGAGCCCTGTGGATCCTCCGAGTGATCCTGTTGATCAGCGTCGGTATCCATATTTACGCGGCATTCGTACTGTGGCACCGATCCCGCAAGGCCACGGCCGGGGGCGGCGGGTGGAGATACGAGAGCACGCAGAACAGGCGGGGCGTACAGCGCACGTACGCCTCGTTCACCATGCGGTGGGGCGGGGTGACGATCGGACTCTTCATCGTCTACCACCTGTTGCACCTGACCGCGAACTACATCCATCCCGGCGGCGCATCGGAAAGCCCCTATGAGCGTATGGTCAATGGCTTTTCGATCTGGTGGGTGGTGCTTTCCTACGTCATTGCCCTCGTTGCGCTGGGTTTCCATCTGCGGCATGGCATTTGGAGTGCTTTTTCCTCGCTGGGCGCCAATACCGGCGCCAGTAGGCGTCGCCACCTCAATCAGCTGGCGTATCTGATCACCGTCGTAGTCATCGGCGGATTCTTGGTGCCGCCGCTGTGCATTCTGTTCGGATGGGTGGGGCCGTGAACGAATATTTTGTCGAAGGTGACGCGCTACGGGACACCAAGGCTCCGGACGGTCCGCTCGCAGAACGCTGGAACAAACGCCGTTTCGAAGCCAAGCTGGTCAGCCCCACCAACCGACGCAAACTTTCGGTCCTGATCATCGGAACAGGGTTGGCCGGAGGATCGGCGGCGGCCACCCTCGGCGAGGCCGGTTACAACGTCAAGGTCTTCTGCTATCAGGACAGTGCACGTCGGGCCCACAGCATCGCTGCCCAGGGCGGAATCAACGCCGCAAAGGACTACCGCAACGACGGCGACAGTGTCCAACGACTGTTCTACGACACCGTCAAGGGCGGAGACTATCGCTCGCGCGAATCCAACGTCTACCGGCTCGCTCAGGTCAGTGCGGCAATCATCGATCAGGCTGTCGCCCAGGGAGTTCCGTTTGCCCGAGAGTACGGCGGATTACTGGACACCCGTTCCTTCGGAGGCGTGCAGGTATCCCGGACGTTCTATGCGCGCGGACAAACCGGCCAACAACTGCTGCTGGGCGCCTACCAAGCGTTGGAGCGTCAAATCGGCGCAGGGACAGTGGAACTGAACACCCGGCACGAGATGCTGGACCTGATCGTCATCGACGGCAAGGCTCGCGGCGTCGTGGTGCGCGACATGGTTTCCGGGGAGTTCGAGACGCATCTGGCGGACGCCGTCGTGCTGGCCAGCGGCGGCTACGGCAACGTCTACTACCTCTCCACCAATGCGATGGGCTGCAACGTCACCGCCAGCTGGCGTGCTCACCGCAGGGGAGCCTATTTTGCGAACCCCTGTTACACGCAAATCCATCCCACCTGCATCCCCGTCAGTGGCGAACATCAGTCCAAGCTCACCCTGATGAGCGAATCTCTGCGGAACGACGGGCGCATCTGGGTGCCGGCCGCGGCCGGAGACGAACGGGCGCCGGCGGACATTCCCGAGTCGGAACGGGATTACTACCTGGAGCGGGCCTATCCGGCGTTCGGCAACCTCGTGCCACGCGACGTGGCATCGAGAGCCGCCAAAAACCAATGCGATCAAGGGCGGGGTGTGGGTCCCAACGGACTCGGGGTCTACCTCGATTTCGCGGACGCCATCGAGCGCCTGGGCAAACCTGCCATCGAGGAAAAATACGGAAACCTCTTCGACATGTACTTCAAGATCACCGACGAGGACCCGTACAAGGTGCCGATGCGCATCTATCCGGCTATCCACTACACGATGGGTGGACTGTGGGTGGATTACGACCTGCAGAGCTCGATCCCCGGGCTCTTCGTCATCGGAGAGGCGAACTTCTCCGACCACGGCGCCAACCGTTTGGGGGCCAGCGCCCTGATGCAGGGCCTGGCCGACGGCTATTTCGTCCTCCCCGGCACCATCAACGATTACCTCGCCCGCAATCCGCTACCCAAAGATGTGGATGCCTCGCACCCCTCCGTCGTCGAGGCAGTCCAAGCGGTGCGCGACCGGACGTCGAGGCTGCTGGCCGTCAAGGGAACCCGCTCCGTCGATTCTTTTCATCGCGAACTCGGCGGCATCGTGTGGGAGTACTGCGGCATGGAACGCGATGCCGAGGGGCTCACCCGCGCGATCAGGGAGATTCGCTCGCTGCGGGATTCCTTCTGGTCCGACGTGTTGGTCACCGGGACCAACGAGGAGCTCAACCAGGCTCTGGAGCGCGCAGGCCGGGTCGCGGACTTCTTCGAACTCGCCGAACTGATGTGTATCGATGCACTGCACCGCGAGGAATCCTGCGGGGCACATTTCCGCACCGAAAGCCAGACCGAAGACGGAGAAGCTCTCCGACGGGATGAGGAGTTCTCCTACGTCGCCGGGTGGGAATTCGGCGGGGACGGTTCCCCTCCGGTGCTGCACCGCGAGCACCTCGAATTCGAGAACATCAAAGTCCAGCAGAGGAGCTACACATGAACATCACGCTGCGCGTGTGGCGGCAGAAGAACCGCGACGATGTCGGCGGCATGGTGGCGTACGAGGTGGCCAACATCTCCGCCGACATGTCGTTCCTCGAGATGCTCGACGTCTTGAACGAGGATCTCACGCGGGGTGGCGGGGATCCGGTTGCCTTCGATCACGACTGCCGCGAGGGCATCTGCGGCATGTGTTCACTGGTGATCAATGGGCTTGCCCACGGCCCCGAAGCACTGACCACCACCTGCCAGCTCTACATGCGTCACTTCCACGACGGTCAGGTCATCGACGTCGAGCCCTGGCGTTCGACGTCGTTCCCCATCCTCCGGGACCTCGTCGTAGACCGGAGTGCGCTGGACCGCATCATCGAAGCGGGCGGCTATATCAGCGCCCCGACGGGCTGCGCACCCGATGCAAACGCGACGTCGGTATCGAGGAAAGACGCCGAGCGCGCCTTCGACGCCGCAGCCTGCATCGGTTGCGGGGCGTGCGTGGCCGCCTGCCCCAACGGTTCGGCCTCACTGTTCCTCGGCGCCAAGCTGACCCACCTCGGCTCGTTGCCCCAGGGACAGCCCGAACGGGGTCGCCGCGCGCTGGCCATGGTGCGCCGACACGACGCTGAGGGCTTCGGCGGGTGCAGTCAGATCGGCGAGTGCACCGCGGTGTGCCCGGCAGGCATCCCGTTGGACATGATTTCCCAACTCAATCATGATGTCCTGGTCGAGATCTCCCACAACAAGCACCGGTAAGAGCGCACCACGCACTTTCGCAGCCCACGTTGTCCGGGACGGGTTAGGGTAAGTCGCATGGCTATTGAGGCGTCGAATACATTGGCTGACCTGGTTGTCGAGGACAGTCGCCGCGCGCGGGTTTTGGAGGGATTCGGCCTCGACTACTGCTGCGATGGCCACCGATCCCTCTCCGACGCGACGGCCGAGGCCGACCTCGACTTGGAGGAAGTGCGTAAGGCACTCGACCTTCCCGGTGACAGCGCCCAAAAGACGCTCACGTCGCGGGAGTCCGCTGATCTTGCCCACGACATCGTCGACACCCACCATGCGTACATGTGGGAGGAGATGCCGCGGCTGCAGGCGCTCGTAGAAAAGGTGCACGGGGTCCACGGCGAACGGCACCCCGAGTTGGCCCGGGTGAACGAGCTCTACACCCAGGCGGTTACCGAACTCGATCCACATATGACCAAGGAAGAGCGCTCTGTTTTTCCCGCGATAGCTCGAATGGAAAAGACCGGGATCCCCGGTGTCCCCGGAGCGCTCGCAGCCCACATCGAGACGTTGGTCCAGGAGCACGTGGTGGTCGGCGACCTGTTCAAGGAGATCAACTCCGTGACGGGGGCCTACACGATGCCGGAAGACGGCTGCGGCTCGTACCGGGCGATGCTCGACGGGCTCCAGAAGATGGAGCTCGATCTGCACGAGCACATTCACAAGGAGAACAACATCCTCTTCCCGAAGGCGCTCGAATTCGAGCGGACCATCACCGGAACCTGAGTGTCGTCATGTCGACGGATGAGGTCAGGGACGCGTACGACGCGAACGCACAAAACGTCGTAAAGATGCTCGGCTCGAAGGTGTCCACGACAGACCCGGACCGGGCCGTCATCGAGCCGTGGGCCGACACGGTCAGAGGCCGGATTCTGGACGTGGGCTCCGGCATCGGTCGCTGGGCCGGCCACCTGGCAAGTCTCGGCCACCCGATCGACGGGCTGGAGCCTGTCGAGCGACTTGTAGATATCGCCCGCACAGCCAACCCCGCAGTAACGTTCCAGCTCGGTACAATCGACGACCTCGCCGGCTCGGATGATCGGTGGGCGGGCATTCTTGCCTGGTACTCGCTGATCCATCTGGGGCCCGACCACCTGCCGAACGCACTCGCAACCCTGCGCTCGGTGCTCGAAGATGACGGCACGATGCTCATGTCGTTCTTCTCGGGCCTGCGCCTCGAACCGTTCGATCATCCGGTGGTCACCGCATATCGATGGCCGTTGCCGGACATGGCCCGTGCCCTGAACCAGGCAGGGTTCGAGGTGATAAGCGAACGCTGGGACGGGCCGGCACCTCACGCAATCATGCTGGTACGCGCTTAGTTTCGGTCGTCGATGGCAGTGGTCGGTCGCCTCATTCGTGCTTCGGTTCCCTTGCGATGATCAACGGGCATTCGACACGATGCGACAGCGACCGACTGGTCGATCCCAACAGTAGGCCGCTGAAACCGCCTCTTCCTCTGGATCCGACGACGACGGTCTGCGCACTTTTGGAGAGTTCGAGAATTTTGCTCACGGCACTGCCATGCTCAACTATTCGATCTACGTGCACGTCCGGGTACTGCTCCTGCCATCCTGCGAGACTTTCCGACATGACGACCCATCCCGCTGCATCCTGCGCGGAGGACATTGCATCTTTGTCGCTGTCGGAGTGGATCTTCCACAATCCAACGTCCTCGGCCCAGGTGTGTACGGCGACTAGGCCGGTGCCACGAAGTGATGCCTCTTCGAAGGCAACACCTACTGCCCTACTACTGGCACTCGATCCGTCGACACCGAGGACAACGGGCCCTTCGCGCTCTCCGGATGACGGAATACCGCTGATGATCGCGACGGGGCATTCCGCTCGCTCGGATACAGCAGCACTGACCGAGCCGAGCAATTCTGCGAAATACTCACCGTTTCCCCGCGTACCCACCACTATCATTCGCGCTGAGGCAGATCGCTCGAGCAGAGTCGGAATCGCGGCGCCTACAACCACTTCGGTGGCTATAGACAAAGCGTCCGCATCCTTGGCGGCGGCCTTGGCGATGGCCGACGCCGACTCCAGACCCTTGTTCACTTCCAGTCTCATCGGTGGACCGAGCTGAGGTGGCATAGCGGCGAAAGTCGTATAGACGTCGGTGATCTGGTAAGTAGAAACCAGGGTCAACGATGCGCCACGCAGTTCCGCCGCACGCGTTGCCCAGCGGACGGCATCGAACGAAGCATTCGAGCCGTCGACACCTACGACAATGGGGCCGTTCTTATCCATATTTACTCCTCTGACAACGATCGAACTACGGAACTACGGAACTACGGAACTACGAGTACCGGACATTGGGCTCGGTGGATCAGACTCTGGCTCACGGAACCGAGAATTGCCGACGACAGGCGCCCTCGTCCACGACTACCGACCGCGATGACCTGAGCCGAAGCGGACATCGTGCCGAGTTCACGTGCCACCGAAGCACCTACCGATCGAACCTCTACCGCCACAGTCGGATACTCACTCTTGTACGGATCGACGATGCCCTGCAGCCACTTCCGTTCAGCGTCTCGTTGGTGCTGCCGATCCACCGAGGTCCCGTAATCGAGCTCGTCTGCATCCTCGACGGCCCCCACGTGCACTGCGACGAGGTCGGCGCCCAAGGTGCGTGCCAGATCGAAAGCTGCTGCCAGAGCGCGCCGGGACGGCTGCGACCCGTCGACACCCACCACTATCGGTCCAGTCGGGTCCGCGCTCTCGTCGCGACTTTTACGCCACACCAATACTGGGCATACTGCTGCGTTGACCAACTCGATGATGGAATGTCCGAATATCAGATCACGGAGCGGACCTGTTCGACTGCCGCCGAGGATCAGCAATCTGGAATTCGTCGAAATGGACTCGATCAGGTCGGTCGCCGCGCCACCGGTGATAGAACACTCGACCTCGATCTCGGCATCGAGGTCGCGGACGATCAGAGCCGCATCGTCGAGAAATTTCCTTCCTACCCGACGCAGTTCCAACTCGAGTTGAGCGCCGGCGATGAGCACTGCAGGGTCGAACCACCTGCCGACATCAGGAAGTGCATGAACGAGTCGGATCGAAGAGTGCACGTGCTGGGCAAGTCTCGCTGCCCATTCGACGGCGTTACGATCGTCGTCCGACCCATCTACGCATACAACGATGCTGCCCTCGTAGGCAGACGGTACGTCTTCGGTCTTCAAGGCTCTCCGTTTGTCGAATCCAGTGCTATCGACGAGCCTGGACCGCTTCTTCTCACAAGAACAGAGGACAAGGTCCTTACTGCACCGGGTACCTCGTCACCCACCGTTGCGCGGGTCCACCGAAGTCGATGAACTACTCATCGTTCGAGGACCGAAGTCCCTATTCGCGCCAGCGACACACGTTCACAGTGATGCCTACGAACAAGAGACTCTAGACGCAACAGCGTCGAAGTCCGGGCCTCGAGGAGAAGGAACACTGTCATGCGCGTCCTGATTGCAACTTCGAGCCGGCACGGTTCGACACGTGAGATCGGACAGTGGCTTTCGTCCTCGCTGACCGATGCCCTACAGAATTCCGGTGTTTCGGCGACAGTGGAGGTTCGCGACGCAGCTGACGTGGACAGCATCGCCGAATACGATGCGGTGATAATCGGCAGCGCCGTCTACATGGGCCGTTGGTTGCGAGGTGCTCGATCTCTCGTCGCGCGCCAACAGCCCGAACTCGAAGCACGCCCGGTGTGGTTGTTCTCCAGCGGACCCATCGGCGCCGCCGGTAAGCCCTCGGCACCATCAGCCATGGACAAGGCATCGTGGGCGGTCGAGCACCGTGTCTTCGGAGGAAAGTTCGACCTGTCGACGCTTTCCTGGTTCGAGAGACTCGTAGTGCGGCTCATTCGAGCCGATGAGGGAGACGACCGATCACGCGAAGAGATCGATGGGTGGGCGCGCTCGATCGGCGCGACACTGGCCGAGTCCGAGCCGACGGTTCCGACACTCCCGTGACACCTTCGACGGTCCGCCCGATATCTGCTGGAATTCGTGCCGGTTGTCGGATGAACCTGTGGAGAAGTGAAGTCGCAACCGTAGAAGCGAGGCTATGCTCGATGCACTGTGCCCGATGGTCGACGGAGCGATCGTGAGAACCCTGTGAACGCAACGAACAAGCCTCCATCGACGACGGTCTGGACGAACACGGTGTTGACCGAAATCGTCGTCGGCGTCGATGGGTCGGAATCCTCCCGAGGCGCACTCGCGTGGGCGGCCGGGTTGGCACACGACGTCAAGGCAAGAATTCGGATCGTTTACGCACTGCCACAGCGAGAATCGGCGAACAGGGTGACGCGAGAGCTGCGCGCATCCAAACCACGACTCCTCGGCAAACGCCTTCTCCGGTCATCCCGCAACGAAGTCCATCGTATCGATCCCGACATCGCAGTCGACACAGTGCTGACCGACGATCCCATCGCATCGTTCCTGGGCGCGCTGTCGCACACCGCAGATTTGATCGTGATCGGAGGCAATCCTTCGAGTCCTGTTCGAGATGTCGTCTTCGGCCACCATGCAACTCGCATAGTCGCCGACGCCCGATGCCCGGTCGTCGTGTGGCGGCCGCATGCCGTCGCCCCCGCTGTGACTTCCCAGCCAGTCGTCGTCGGTGTCGACAACTCCGACTCTTCGCACGGCGCAATCCTCGGCGCATTCTGGTTCGCCGACACCTTGAAGGCTCCGCTCATGGCCCTCCACATGGTTTCATCAGGGAGCCATAGGCCGGCGACAACGGTGGATGCAGACGTACAGGAACCGAAAGAGGGATCTCTTGCTTGGCTGGGGTCTCGTGTGACGGCTACCTCCGAGCGTCATCCCTCGGTCGAGCTTCACCTGCATTGTCTCGAGGCATCGGCAGACCACGAGTTACGCAGGGCGTCCGAAACAGCGCGTCTCGTCGTCGTCGGGAGCCGAGGGCTCGGTCCTGTGGCGGGTTCGATCCGCGGCTCGGTCGGGCAATCGCTCGTACACAGTTCGCACTGTCCGATTCTGGTGGTGCGCTGAGTGAAGGCCTGGCGGGTCACCGAACAGGGCAGCGTAGACGGCAGTCCCCTGCAGTTGGTCGATGAGCACATGCCTCGACCGACGTCCGGCGAGTTGCTCATATCTGTCCAAGCGTGCGGCGTGTGCCGAACCGACCTCCACGTCGTCGAAGGCGACCTTCCAATTCATCGGCCGCACGTAGTGCCCGGCCACGAAATCGTCGGCGCGATAACAGAAGTCGGAGACAACACCGAGACCGACTTCAGCGTGGGTGACATTGTCGGAATTCCATGGCTGCGTCACACCTGTGGCAACTGCCGATTTTGTGTGAGTGGTCGCGAAAACCTTTGCAAGGCATCGTTGTACACCGGATGGGATCACAACGGTGGGTTCGCGGAATACGCGGTGGTGCCGGCCGACTATGCCTTGGCACTACCGACCGGGTACAGCACCGAAGAACTGGCACCGTTGCTGTGCGCAGGGATCATCGGATACAGCGCCCTGCGCCGAGCCGAACTCCCGCCGTCGGGGAAGCTCGGTCTGTACGGCTTCGGCGCGAGCGCACACATAGTCGCTCAGCTGGCGCAGGCCGACGGCGCTACCGTGCACGTCATGACTCGGGACCTCGGTGCCCGACAGCTCGCACTGAAGATGGGGCTCGCGTCGGCACAGGGCACCTTCGATTCACCACCGGAGAAGCTCGACGCCGCCATTGTTTTCGCGCCTATCGGTGAGGCTGTTCCGACGGCTTTGGAAGCCGTCGACTCCGGGGGAACCGTCGTACTGGCAGGCATTCACATGACCGACATTCCGCGGCTGAACTACAACCGGCATCTTTTCCACGAAAAGCGACTGCTGAGCGTCGAAGCGAATACGCGGGTCGATGCTCGACAATTCCTCGAACGCTGCCAGAGAACGCACCTGACGATCGAAACTACGGTTTACCCTTTCGACCGCGCACTGTTCGCCTTGAGGGATCTCCGCCACGGCCGTTTTGCCGGCGCTGCAGTCATCACATTCTGACGCCGTCTTTTGTAGTGCACCACGGCCTGAACACCTTCGGCCGCACACTTGGGCACAAAGTCCCTTCTCCTGGTCCGTGAGGCTGAGTCAAAATGATGATAAGAAGTCGACACCCGGTCACCGAGAAAGACAAAATTCATGACGCTCGCGCTCGTAGCCACCCTTGCCGTGGCAGCTGCTGTCGGGACTGTGCGGTTCGGCTTCCGCTCGCCTGTCATCCGAACCGCGACGCACCTCGATGGGCCCGGCACGTTGGAGGAGCTGTTCGCTGCACGCTATGCGCGCGGCGATATCGATCTGCTCCAGTATCGAACCCTTCTCGACCATGTAGCAATGCAACTCCGCGGCTGACTCCAATCCGGCTCGAGCTGTTCATGTTCACAGTTGACGGCGATGCAAGGAGGCATCGATGCATCCGAAGTCGGCGTTGACACGTCGGGTGCGTTGTGTACGGCCGGTATTGTTTTCATCGTTGCAGGATTATCGGTGGTCCTGGCTACTCGGCGATCTGCTCGCGGGACTTACACTTTTGTCGATCGCGGTGCCCGAGCAATTGGCCACTGCACGGCTGGCAGGTATGCCGCCGATCACGGGCTTCTACGCGTTCGTTGCAGGCACACTCCTGTTCGCGTTGCTCGGATCGAACCGGCAGATGTCGATCGGGGCCGATTCGACGATCGCCCCACTCTTCGCCGTCGGAATCGCCACTGCGGTATCGACCGCCCCCGGTGATTATGTGGCGTCGGTGGGAATCCTCGCGGTGATGGTGGGTGTGATCGTGGCCCTGGTGGGCCTACTGCGACTCGGATGGATTGCCGAGTTCCTGTCGACGCCGATCATCGCTGGGTTCCTCGGTGGAGTCGCGATCATCATTGTTGTGCATCAGCTGCCCGACCTGCTCGGCCTGCCAGCCGTCAGCGGGGGGACGTTGAACCGAATCCGACTGATCGTCAGCGATCCGGCCATGGTAAACGGCTGGACGTTGGGTATCGGGGCCGGGGTTTTCGCTGTCGTGTTTCTCGCCGATCAGGTGGATCGACGGATTCCGGGTGCGTTGATCGCACTGGTGGGATCGACGATACTCGTCGGTGCGTTGAATCTGACTTCCCACGGGGTAGCAGTGCTGGGTTCGCTCGCACACGGCGCTCCACATCTCGGCCTGCACGGGGTGTCGTGGTCGGCGTTGAGCACACTTGCGCCCATCGCCGGTGTCGTCGCACTGGTGATCGTCAGCCAGAGTGCGGCGACCACGCGCGCTTTCGCCGACAAGGGCGGTTATGACGTGGATGTCAATCGCGACTTCCTCGGCATCGGAGCCGGCAATGTCGCCGCAGGCCTGGTGGGTGCGTTTCCGGTGAACGCGAGCCCGCCACGAACTGCAGCAGTGGTTTCGGCGTCGGGACGGACCCAGGTAGCGGGCATCGCTGCTGCCTGCGCGCTCGTGTTGCTGATCCCCGCTCTGGCGCTCCTCGAGAACCTGCCGGTGGCAACCCTGGCTGCGATTCTGATCTTCATCGCCACCCGAATCGTGCACGTACGCGAGCTGATCGATATCGCCCGCTACGACCGTTTCGAGTTCGCTCTCGCTGTGGTCACTCTCCTGACAGTTGCCCTCGTTGGTGTCGAGTACGGCATCGGCGTGGCGGTAGCGTTGGCAATTCTGGACCGCACCCGCCTCAGCGCACGTCCCCACCTTCACGTACTGGGACACATCCCATCGACAACCAGTTGGGTGCCCCTGAGCTACACCGAACAAGCGAGGAAGGTTCCCGGGGTACTCGTCGTGCAGTTCGCGACACCTCTGTGGTACGCCAACGCAACCGAATTTCGAACCGAGATCACCGCCACAATCGACGCCGCGGATGATCCCCTGCACCTCGTCGTGCTCGACACGATGGGGATGACCGATATCGACTACACGGGAGCGCACTCATTGCGGCAGTTGATCGATCAACTCCGCTCGAGAGGAATCACCTTCGCAATGGCAAGAACCAGCAAGACGGCGCGCAGAGGTTTGGCGCGGAGTGGACTGCTCGCGCTGATCGGAGAGGAGCACCTGTTCGAATCCGTAGGAGAAGCCGTGAGCGCCCTCAGTTCCCGATTGGAAGCCGAGAGCACACCAATTACGTCGCAGTCGAATTCACCCAACGATGATGAGGTCGCGGATCGAGGATTCGGTAGGCAAGGAGTTTGATGCGGTCACTGACAAGGAACCACAGGAGTGCGTAACCCCAGACTGCCGCGGCCCATCCCCAGCCGAGAGGGGACATGAAGAGCCCGTAGACGGCTATGAGAGTCGCGACGGCCTGGGTGCCGCAGACAGCGATCAGCAGGATGCGGGCGGGCCGAATGGACCAGAACGGCCCGCGGGTGCGGGTCAGGAAGATCGTCAGGTGCCCGGCGACGGAAAGCATGAGATACATCAACGTCTGTACGCGCGCGTGGCCGAGTTCGAAGACACGGTCCCCCAGGTAGAACAATCCGAAAGCGGCGATCGGCCCAACCACACCCAGAACTGTGGCAATACCGAGCACCATGCGCATGTTCCATGCTTCGGGTTCGTTGCGGTAGTGCACTTTGTCATAGGCAATGGACAATATGGCGCCGTCGTTGAGCAGCGCGAGCATCACGATCATGATGGCGGTGACCGGATAGAAGTTGAAGACCAGGATGGCAACGGTCATGAACAGCAGCACCCGCAACGTCTCCGCGATGCGGTAGATGGCGTAGCTGTTCATCCGCTGAAAGATCTTGCGGCTCTCCTTGATCGCCTCGATGATGACCGAGAGACCAGGAGTCATCAGTACGATATCGGCGGCCGCGCGGGCGGCGTCGGTGGCACCGGAGACGGCAATGCCGCAGTCCGCCTTCTTCAATGCGGGGGCGTCGTTGACCCCGTCCCCGGTCATGCCGGCGATGTGGCCACGCTTCTGTAGCACGTCGACGATGTGGTACTTGTGCTCTGGAAAGACTTGAGCGAAACCGTCTGCAATCTCGATGGATTCGGTCACCGCTGCCGATTCGTTCTTCTTCACGTCACCCAATGCCGCTGCATCTAGAATGTGTGTGCCCAAACCAATTTTGGACGCAGTTTCTTTGGCGATGGCCAGCGCATCGCCGGTGACCATCTTGACGGTGACGCCCATCGCGGCAGCGGTGGAGATGGTTTCCGCAGCGTCCTCGCGCGGAGGATCGAACAAGGGCAGGACTCCGACGAAGCGCCAGTCACCGTCTTTGTCGGCGCGGGCCACGCCCAGCGACCGGAATCCGTGCGCGGCGAAATCATCGACGGCACCGTCGGCGGCTCGGGTGATCTGTTCAGACGGTGTGGCCAGCGCCAAGATGACCTGTGGCGCGCCCTTCGTGACTCGGAACGTAGCCCCGTCGGATGCGCTGACGGTAGCCTCGGTGCGTTTGTGCACCGGGTCGAAAGGTGCGAAATGAGTGACTGTGAAGGTGTTCAAGATTGTCTCATCGTCGAGTCCGCCCAAGACTGCACGGTCGATGGGGTCGTCGTTGTCCGCGCGCGAGGCCAGCGCACCATCGAGAACGACAGCTGCCGGGGTCACACCATCGACGGCGAACGGGACACCCAACGTGAGTGAATTCTGGGTGAGTGTGCCTGTTTTGTCGGCGCACAGCACGTCCACACCGGCAAGTTCCTCGATGGCAACCAATCGGCTCACGATTGCCTGCTTCTTGGCGAGCAGCCGTGCGCCTACGGCCATCGTCACCGACAACACGGTCGGCATTGCCACCGGGATCGACGCAACGGTCAGGACCAGAGCGAACTGCAGAGTCGTGAGGATCTGGTCTCCGCGCAGCACTGCTACCAAGACGATGAGCGAGACAAGCGCAACCGCCAGAATGATCAGGTAGTTGCCGATCTGAAGCACAGCCTTTTGAAAATGGCTCACTGTGTGCGCGTCTTGCACCAATTCCGCGGTCTTCCCGAAATAGGTGCCGCTACCGGTGGCGTACACCAACGCACTGGCTTCCCCTTGTCGGATGACCGACCCCGAGAACACCGCGTCGCCGGTTGCGGCAGCAGCAGGCAGAGACTCTCCGGTCAGTGCCGACTGATCGACCTCGATGTCATCACCATCGAGCAGTCGTGCATCAGCAGGAACGATGTCACCGAGACGTAAGCGGATAACGTCACCCGGCACCAGCTCTCGTGCCGGTGCCGAAATCGACTTACCATCGCGGGTGACGCGCGCAGTAATAGCCAACTTGGCTTTGAGCGCGTCGATCGCGTTGCCTGCCTGACGTTCCTCGGTGTATCCGACGACACCGTTCGCCACTAGCAGCACCAGAATGATGAAGAAATCCGGCCAGTGCCCGACTGCGCCGGACAGAATGACGGCGATCTCGATCATCCACGGGATCGGGCCCCAGAAGTAGCTCAGGAATTTCAGCAGTGGATTGGTCTTGTGTTCAGCAATCTCGTTCGGCCCGAACTGCACCAACCGCTTCGCAGCATCGGCAATGCTCAGCCCGTCCGGTGAGTAGCCGAGCTGCGTCTTTACTGTGGCCAGCGGCACCGACTTGAAATCGATATCCGGTGCAGGCTGGTCCGCGGACCGTCGCGGCGCGGTCTGCGGGTCAGCCGCGGTCATAGCGCTGACCTGCTGCCGGCACCAAAGACATTGGGCGCGAAAAGGTCCGGTGAAAAATTCATGGCGATCCCCGAAAATTGCGGTGTCACCGAAGTGTCCGGCTGTGAGCGATTGCTCTGAGGGGTGCGGCTGACAGCCACCTTCATTTCGGACTGGCTGAGTGTCTCAACACAGTTGACGCTACACCCCATCGACCTGGGCGGAGCGGTCGCGATTCAGACCGGGTGGTGACGGGCAATCGCACGGCGAACGGCTTCGTCGACAATGTGTTGGGCCACCTCCCCCAATTTGCGATGCTCGGCCTGGCTGATCGCCCTCAGTTGACTGAAAGCGTCCTCGGCACTGCTCCCGCTGCGTCCGCGAAGCAGGCCGATCGCTTGATCGATCACCGGCCGTGTCGACAGAGCGCTCTGTAGCTGAGCAGCCAGTGTCGTCGCCTGGGCGAGGATCTGGGCATTGCGGACGGCGACTGCCGCGGGTTTGGCGAACAGTTCCCCGAGCTCGACGGCGTGCTCACCGAAGACATGCTTACCTCGGGCGTAGACGTTGATGGCCCCGACCACACGGTCAGGCAGCAACAGCGGTAGCGACAGTGCACTGTGCACGCCGAGTCTGCCCACACGCGGACCGAATCGCGGCCACATCTGCTCCCCGCCCAATGACCCCGACCGCACTGTGCGGCGCTCCGAGGCTGCGGTGATGCAGGGCCCCTCGTGCAGCGTCACATACTGAATCTTGTCGATTTCGGCGACGAACGGGGCGCTCGCTGCCAACGCCTCGACCAAGTTGTCGGTCCGGTCGACGCGCAACAGTGTTACCCCAGCACCATCCGCGCCGGGGATCGCACGAACTGCGAAAGCCGCGACGTCGGTCAACAACTCGAGGAGCCCGCCGCTACCCGCCACCAGCCCTGCCAATTCACCTATAGCGCTTCGCAAGTCGTCGAAATCTGTGCTGACCTGCTCCGCAGTCAACGATCCAGCTCGAATATTGTGAACCACTTCGGTGAACTCCGTCATCTGTATTTCCCTTAGCGCTCGATCAGTCCGCTCCAGGCCGCCGTACCGAGACAGACCTCCGACGACATGCCCATACAGCCGACGGCCGTGAGGTGAATTCTCACACCAACAGTAGCGCCGTCGCGGATACAAATTGAGGTGAATCTTGCCGGTCCTCATCCAAATACAAATAATTGCCAAGAGAATTTAAAGTGCTGATGGTTCCTTGCCGCGGCGGGTGGCAGCGTAGCGTCGACGTCGTGTTGGGTCTCCCGGATCAGGTACGCGGCTGTCTGTTCGATCTCGACGGTGTGCTGACGCAAACAGCTACAGTGCACGCGGCTGCATGGAAACAGATGTTCGACGCCTATCTCCGAGATCGGGCCGAGAAGTCGGATACCGAATTCGTGCCGTTCGACCGGGTCTCCGACTATGACGCTTACGTCGACGGCAAACCACGTGCAGATGGGACACGGTCCTTCCTCGAGTCGCGCGGAATCGAGTTGCCCGAAGGAGCCGACGATGAGCAGCCAGAGCGGTACACCGTGCAGGGCCTGGGGGCACGAAACAACACAATTTTGCTCCGAATGATCCACCGCGACGGGGTGACGGCCTACGAGGGATCAGTCCGCTATGTGCACGCAGCGCGTGACGCCGGATTGGCGCGCGCAGTGGTCTCGTCGAGCATCAACTGCCGTGACGTGCTCGCCTCGGCGGGGATCGAGGATCTTTTCGACGCCCGAATCGACGGAGTCGTCGCGCGCCGCGACCATCTGCGAGGCAAACCGGAACCCGACACGTTCCTCGCGGGTGCACATGCGCTGCAGGTGGAACCATCACAGGCGGCGGTGTTCGAGGACGCTCTCGCCGGGGTGGCGGCAGGTCGAGCAGGCGGCTTCGGTTTCGTCGTAGGAGTCGATCGGGTCGGGCAAGCCGACGCGCTACGTGCGCATGGGGCCGACATCGTGGTGACCGATCTGGCCGAACTGTTCGACCGGCGATGATTCTGAATCCGTCCTTCACCGTCGACCCGTGGTGTATTCGCGCAACCTCGTTCGATCTCAACTTGTTGGCACAGACCGAGTCGGTGTTTGCATTGTCGAACGGGCACATCGGGTGGCGCGGAAACCTCGACGAAGGTGAACCGAGCGGTCTGCCGGGGTCCTATCTGAACGGGGTGTGGGAGCAACGCCGTCTGCCGTATGCGGAGGCCGGATACGGCTACCCGGAGTCCGGCCAGACGGTTATCAACGTCACCGATGGAAAACTCATTCGGCTACTCATCGACGACGAACCCTTCGACATTCGCTACGGTGAATTGCACACTCACGAACAAGTGCTCGACTTGCGAGCCGGGGTACTGAGCCGCAGCGTCGACTGGACCTCGCCGGCCGGTCGCCGCATCCGGGTCACCTCGGTACGTCTGGTATCTCTGGTGCAACGGGCGGTAGCTGCGATCGCCTACGACGTGGAGGTCCTGGACGGTCCGGCCCGAGTCGTCGTGCAATCCGAACTCGTCGCCAACGAGCAGATGCCGCCGACCGACGACAATGACCCACGGGCTTCCTCGCCCCTCGACTCACCGCTGCAATCGGAGGCACATTCTTCCCACGCAGCCTGGGCCGAACTGCTGCACTGCACGCGGGGCAGTCAGTTGCGGATCGGGTGCGCGATGGACCACGTAGTGACCGGCCCGGCAGTACAGCAGGACGTGGCGAGCTACCCGGATCTTGCCCGCGTGACAGTGACCGCGGACCTGAGCCCCGGACAACCGCTCCACCTGGTCAAGTTCGTCGGCTACGGCTGGTCGAGTACGCGTTCGTTGCCGGGGGTACGCGCTCAGGTCGCTGGGGCGCTCACCGCCGCCACCGGGTGGGACGGCTTACTCGCCGAGCAACGCGACTACCTCGACGACTTCTGGGACCGCGCCGATGTCGAGGTCGAGGGAGACGCCGAGATCCAACAGGCCGTGCGGTTCGCGATGTTTCATGTATTGCAAGCAGGTGCCCGCGCCGAGGGCAAAGCAATCCCGGCGAAAGGCCTCACCGGTCCCGGGTACAATGGCCACACCTTCTGGGACACCGAAACATTCGTGCTTCCTGTGCTCACCTACACTTCACCGGACGCCGCCGCACACGCGTTGCGTTGGCGCCACGCCACCTTGCCTGCCGCGCTGGATCGAGCTGCTCATCTGGGTCTGCGGGGCGCAGCGTTTCCGTGGCGCACCATCGCAGGTGAGGAATGCTCGAGCTATTGGCCGGCCGGCACGGCTGCGTTTCATATCGCTGCCGATATCGCCGACGCGGTCGTCCGTTACGTACGCGTCACCGGGGACACAGAATTCGAACGGACCGTCGGCGTGGAATTGCTGGTGCAGACCGCCCGGCTGTGGCACAGCCTCGGTCATCACGACGACACGGGCAGGTTCCGCATCGACGGGGTCACCGGACCGGATGAATACAGTGCAATCGCCGACAACAACGTCTACACCAACCTGATGGCACAACAGAACCTGCAGGCCGCTGCCGACACCACCCACCGCTACCCCGAACGGGCCCGTGACCTCGACGTCGACGACGAGGAGACCGCGGCTTGGCGCGACGCCGCGCATGGCATGTACGTGCCCTACGACGACGAGCAGGGTGTGCACCCGCAAGCCGAGGGCTTCCTGGAACATCAGAGTTGGGACTTTGCTGCCACCGATGCCGGGAACTATCCACTGCTGCTTCACTTTCCATACTTCGATCTCTACCGTCGCAAGGTCACGAAGCAAGCCGACCTGGTGCTTGCCATGTATCTGCGCGGTGACGCGTTCACAACCGAGCAGAAAGCACGAAACTTCGACTACTACGAGGCAATCACTGTCCGGGACTCCTCGCTGTCGGCATGCATTCAGTCGGTCATCGCCGCCGAGGTCGGCCATCTCGGTCTCGCCCATGACTACCTCGGCGAGGCCGCGTTGATGGACCTGGACAACCTCGAACACAACACCCGTGACGGCCTCCACATTGCATCGTTGGCGGGGACCTGGATTGCGCTGGTCGGCGGGCTCGGCGGGATGCGCCACCACGACGACGGCGCCCTCGTATTCGGGCCTCGCCTGCCGGAGGGCATAACCCGGCTCGCATTCACCTTGTTTCTGCGCGGTCAACGACTGTATGTCGAAGTCACCCAGGGATCTGCTCGCTACTCCCTCACCGACGGGGCTCCGATGGACGTCGTCCACCACGGACACCCCGCCCAGGTCATCGCCGGACAACCTTTGCAGCTACCGATCCCTCATCCGACGCCGCGGCCGACGCCCACTCAACCGGCGGGGCGCGCGCCGGTGCACAGGCGACTCCGTCGTAGGTAAATGGAAGTACTTTCCCCAGCGCATACTTCCGGTCACTTGCTGAGCTGACTACGAAAAGACTCGAGCTCGCGGTGACGCTCCGGTGTGCCGTGCCCTTGCAGGATCTCGGGATGGACACGAGCGATGAGGACGTCCTCGTAGTACGAGCGGTTGAAGATCCCGATCCTGCCGCGTTCAGGCAAACGACAGGTGGTCCGCCAGAGAAAGTCGTGTTGTCCTGCTTCTACCCGGAACCTATCCATGAGCAACGTCGTCGCACATGACCCAAAAGACGTCTCCTGGGTAGTATTTCCGTTCATCTGGGGAGCAGCGCCGCATCCACATTCCACCGCCCGACGCAGCGCTCGCCGTGGTAGTCCTCGATCACTGAAATGGACGCGGTGATGCTGGCGAACAGCCGCCCACTCTCGGGGGTCAGGCCTAACGCCCGCGCAGCCAAAATTCGAGAAAAGTGCCCGTGGGTGACAACTACTACCGCCTCGTCGCCCGTCCCTGGTTGCGCATCGAGAAAGGAATCGGCCCGCTTCCCGACAGCCTCGGTGGATTCGCCGTGGGCACAACCGTCTCTCCAGATGTCCCAACTGGGTGCCAGAGAGTCGATCTGGGTTTTCGTCAGACCCTCGTAGTCGCCGTAATCGTATTCCGAGACGAGTGGATCCACTGTGACCGGCCAACCGGGGAGGGCGAGGGCAGCGGTCTCAGTTGCACGTCCGAGGGGACTGGAAATCGCTCGCGCACTGTGGCCGGACAACATGCGATCTATTAAAGGCGCCAGTGCGGAAGCTTGTCCACGACCGTGCGGTGTCAAGTCCAGATCGGTACTGCCGGTGTATCTTCGGTGTACTGTCCACTCGGTTTCACCATGACGAATGATGATTAGTTTCATCGTGTCGGGTCGCTCACGTCGGGGTGAGGACGGTTGAGGACGTGTACTTGCCACGTCGTGCGTCCTGATTATTTTCAGCGCGTTGACGTAGGGCGCGTTGTGCGGCGGCAGCATTCGCATCCTGTCCGTCCCAGATGGACAGGGCAGGTTGTTGAATTGCTCTGCCGTAGGAAAACCCGACGGGCCACGGCAATATCGGAAGTTCTGCGGAGTTGATGGCGTCGAGTCGTGCCGTCGCTAGATCACCGGATTGGCCACCGGAGAGAAAAACGATTCCAGCGGTCGCCGCGGGCACGGTCCGGCGCAGGCAAGAGATAGTAGCCTCGGCGACGTCTTCGACGCTCTCCTGAATTGGGCAGTCGAGCCCGGGAAGGACCATGTTGATCTTGAGCAGCATGGCCTCGACCACGACACCGTTCATGTGTAGCTGAGAAAAAACCTCTCGCAGAACAGTTTCGGTTACCTCGCCGCATCGGGCCGCGGTGTGGTCGCCGGTCATGAGCACTTCGGGTTCCACGACGGGAACGAGACCGGTTTCCTGACACAGAGCTGCGTAACGGGCCAGTGCGTGGGCATTGGCCTCTATGCATGCGCGGCTCGGCGTGGCCGGGCCGATGGTGAACACAGCCCGCCACTTGGCGAACCGGGCCCCCGACTCGGCGTACCGAACCAGACGTTCGCGCAGCCCGTCGAGACCTTCGGTCACTTTCTCGCCAGGATGGCCTGCCAGCGGGTGGGTACCGCGGTCCACCTTGATACCGGGGACGATGTCCCGATTCGCCAGGACGGTAGCGAACGCATGACCGCCAGAGGTGTTCTCGCGAATCGTTTCGTCACACAGGATGACTCCGCTGATGCTGTCGGCGAGGCCGGGCGTAGTGACAATCAGTTCTCGATAGCTTCGTCGGTTGTCCTCGGTCTCGGCAATCCCGAGTGCAGCGAATCTTTTGTTGCAGGTGGGGATGGACTCGTCGATTGCCAGCAGGCCCTTGTCGGCGGGGACCAAAGCATTCGCCGCAGCCACCAGGTACGCAATGCCCGGTCGATCGATCTCAGTCGCCGGCTCCCGGGCCGCTGTGCTCGTCACGACGCGGGGTTCCAGATCCAGTTGCGAATCTCGGGAAGGTCCTGGCCATGAATATCGATGTAGCGGTTGTGCTCGACGAGCTTGTCGGCCATCGTCTGCTTGAGGTAGTCGGCAGTGCCACCAAGTTCCGGGAGCCGGTCGATGACGTCCATGACGAGGTGGAATCGGTCGAGCCTGTTCTGCACCCTCATATCGAATTCGGTTGTGATACTGCCTTCTTCGTTGTATCCACGGACATGAAGATTTCGATTTGTACGACGATAGGTGAGTCGGTGGATCAGAGACGGGTACCCGTGGAAAGCGAAGATGATGTGCTTGCCGACGGTGAACATCGAGTCGTAATCGCCGTCGGACAATCCATGCGGGTGCTCGCTCGGGGATTGCAGCTTCATCAGGTCCACGACGTTGACGACCCGAACCTTCAGCTCAGGCAGGTGTTCCCGCAGGATCGACACCGCTCCCAACACTTCGAGGGTCGGGGTGTCGCCGCAGCACGCCAATACGATGTCAGGTTCGTCACCGGCGTCGTTGCCGGCCCATTCCCAGATGCCGATTCCTTCGGTGCAGTGCACTTCGGCCTGCTCGATGGTGAGCCATTGCGGCATCGGGTGTTTGCCCGCGACGATCACGTTGACGTAATGGCGGCTGCGGAGGCAGTGGTCCGCCACCGACAGTAGACAGTTGGCGTCCGGAGGCAGATAGATCCGGACGATGTCGGCTTTCTTGTTGACGACGTGGTCGAGGAAGCCGGGGTCTTGATGGGTGAATCCGTTGTGGTCCTGCTGCCAGACGTGGGAAGCGAGTAGATAGTTCAGGGAGGCGATGTTTCGCCGCCACGGTAGTTCCGAAGTTATTTTGAGCCATTTGGCGTGCTGGTTGAACATCGAGTCGACGATGTGGATGAATGCTTCGTAGCAGTTGAACAGCCCGTGCCGTCCAGTGAGCAGGTAGCCCTCGAGCCAACCCTCGCTCTGATGGGCGCTGAGCATCGAATCCAGGACCCTCCCCTGGGTCGCAAGATCTTCGTCGTTGTCTACGGTGCGAGCTTCCCACTGCCGGTCGGTGACTTCGAAGACAGCGCCGAGATTGTTGGACAGCGTTTCGTCGGGCCCGAAGATGCGGAAATTGCGTGCCTCGTCGTTCGCGGTTATCACGTCGCGCAGGAAGGTCCCGAGCACTCGGGTGTCTTCGGCGCTCACTGCACCGTGCGCGGTCACGGCCACGGCGTAGGTGCGGTAGTCGGGCATCACGAGGTCACGGCGCACGCCCGGGTTGGTGTGTGGGTTGACTCCCATCCGCCTCGGTCCATAGGGAGCAAGTTCGGCTAGTTCGGGAAGAAGGCGACCGGACGGATCGAAGAGCTCATCAGGTTCGTAACTGCGCATCCACGCGTCGAGTTGCTCGACGTGCTGCGGATGCGCCTCGTCGACCAGCAGTGGTACCTGGTGTGCCCGAAACGTCCCTTCGATCTTCACGCCGTCCACGAACTTCGGACCGGTCCACCCCTTCGGCGACCGCAGCACGATCATCGGCCACCTCGGTCTTGCGCTGTTACCCGTCGTTCGGGCGTGGTGTTGGATGGCGTGAATGGTCTCGATCGTTTCGTCCAGCACAGTAGCCATGAGCTCGTGCATCACGTCCGGATCGTCACCTTCGACGTAGCGTGGATCCCACCCGCAGCCACGAAGGAATTGATCGAGTTCCTCGGGTTCTATCCGCGAGAGCAGGGTGGGATTGCTGATCTTGAATCCGTTGAGATGCAGGATCGGTAGGACCGCTCCATCGCTGATGGAGTTGAGAAATTTGGTCGAATGCCACGCTGTGGCCAGCGGACCGGTCTCGGCCTCACCGTCGCCGATGATGCACGCCACGATCAGATCCGGATTGTCGAATGCGGCGCCGAAAGCGTGGCTCAGCGAATAGCCGAGTTCTCCACCTTCGTGAATCGAACCCGGAGTCGTCGGCGCCACGTGACTGGAAATGCCTCCAGGAAAGGAGAATTGGGTAAACAGCTTCTTCATCCCCGCCTCATCCTGGCTCACGTCGGGATAGATCTCTGAGTAAGAACCTTCCAGATAGGTGTTCGCGACGAGAGCAGGACCACCATGACCGGGCCCCGCAACGTAGAACATGTCCAGGCCGTACTTGTTGATTGCACGATTCAGATGCAGATAGATGAAGTTCTGCCCCGGCGTCGTTCCCCAGTGACCGACAACGAGCGGTTTGACATCCGAGAGCACCAGCGGCCTGGTCAACAGCGGATTGTCATAGAGGTAGATCTGACCGACCGAGAGGTAATTCGCCGCGCGCCAGTAAGCGTGCATCCTCCGCAGTAGTTCAGGTTCCAGTGTGTTGGCGTGTGGCATCACTACGGTGTCGGTCATGGGTGTCCTTGTTCTCGTCATGGGGAACTTCACTGTCGGTCGACTTCGGCACCGGTGGGTGCGGCGGCACCGAATTTGTGGGCCGTGGCGATCACCGCAAACCCTCGTCCGCGGCTTTGCGGTTCGGCACCATTGCGGTCGGCGCAGAAGAGGGAACCTGCGTCGCGGGCTCGACCGCTGCCGATCCCTCCCGAGCCAGGAAACTCCCGAGCTCGGCGATCGTCGACATCAGCGGTGCTGGGAAAACGACGGTGGTGTTCTTGTCGACGCCGAGCTCGACCAGTGTCTGCAAGTTGCGTAGCTGCAACGCCAATGGATGCGCCATCATGGTGTCGGACGCGTCACCCAACGCTGCCGCAGCCAACGATTCGCCCTCGGCGGCAATGATCTTCGCGCGCTTCTCTCGCTCGGCTTCCGCTTGTCGGGCCATCGCTCGCTTCATCGTGTCGGGCAATTGGATGTCTTTGAGTTCGACCAGGGTGACCTGCACGCCCCATTCGATAGTGGTGACGTCCAGGATGGCCCGGATGTCGAGGTTGATCTTGTCGGTCTCCGACAAGGTCTCGTCCAAGGTGTGTTGGCCGACGACCTTGCGCAGCGTGGTTTGTGCGATCTGGTCGATCGCCGAGTAGACGTTCTCGATCGCGACGACCGACTTCACCGCGTCGACCACCTTGAAGTAAGCCACCGCCGAGACGTCGACGCTTACGTTGTCGCGGGTGATGATGCCTTGTGACTGGATCGGCATCGTCACAATTCGCAACGAAATTCTATGCAGCACATCTACGAACGGAATGATGAATCTCAGGCCCGGTGCACGTTCTCCGATTACCCGACCCAGCCGGAAGAGCACACCGTCCTCGTACTGCTTGACGACCCGCACCGACAACGCCAGCAGCAGCAGGATCAGCGCGATGAAAATGACAACCACCACGACCAGCGCATTCATCACTGGGAACCTGAGACATGAACGAGCGCGGCATATTTACCGCAGAGCACGGGTGACCGCTCAACAGAAGAGCTGTGTGAAACCGTCATGGCGATCCAGACTTACAGACGATCAGCGACTCGTACGGGCCGCGGAGCCGAATACCCCAGCAATTCCGCGGCGGACGGCGAAATTCTTCCCGAACCAGCTGAAGTTCTCAGCACCGTCGACGCTACCCCTTTTCGGGTCCCACGTGGTCCCTGACATATCGGGACAAAAGACTCTGACGAGACGCGCAACCAACGCGCAGTCTCAACAGATGAGTACAACACCGACCAGCGGGCCCCAGACGGGTCCTTCTGAATCCACAGGCCACATAGTGGTGGGCGTCGACGGTTCACCCTCCTCGATCCTGGCACTACAGCAAGCGCGACGGATATCGGAGGCATTGGGAATCGGCATAGATGTCATGGCTGCGTGGCAGTATCCGACATACATGGGTGAGGGCTTCGCCAACGACATTCACCCCGATGAGGACGCCAAGCAAATTATGGCCGAATCGATCGTTGCCGCATTCGGTGACGATGCACCGACTGACATCGGACAGAGTGCGGTACAAGGTGTTCCAGCGCAGGTACTGCTCGACGCCAGTCGAGTGGCAGACATGCTCGTCGTGGGAAGCCGCGGCCGTGGTGGGTTCGTCGGTCTGCTGTTGGGATCGGTCAGTGCACAGTGCGCCGAGCATGCTCGATGCCCCGTGCTCGTCGTTCATTCGAGGGATCATCACTAGCGCGGGCAACGCCGGGTCCGTGCCACCCAACATTCCTTCGGTGGCCGTCTCGTCGATGTTGATGGGAGTACTCGAGCTCGAGATCTCGACCAAGTTCTACTGCGAGGTCTTCGAATGCACCGTCGCGTTACGGGAGCCGGATGCGGCACTATTGTTGGCACCGGACGGATTTCAGATCTATCTGTACGCGGACCGATCTCTGGTGCAACGCCCAATCGGCGCCCTCGGAGTAAAAGAGGTCATGTGGTCCACTGCAACCGAGAAAGAACTCGAACAGGTCGGTGAACGATTGCGACAGCACTATCCGTCCACGTACATTCACAGCGCCGGCGGAGTGAAGTTCCTCGACGGACGGGACCCGGATGGAAACCGAATTCTCGTTGCCTATCCGAGTCCGCTCCAACTTCCGCGCCACATCATCGCCGATCGGTTCAAATGACAGCGGCTACCTTTTCGATCCTCCAGTGCTGCATCGATTTTCATGCATCATAGTCGATCCGCTAGCATCGGGGCGGATGCCATCCGAGGGCATCACGTAGGACCCGTCGGGCAATCTCGATAGTCGGTGAGCCCGACTGCAGCGCAAGACGATGCAATTCCGCGCGTCCCTCGCAGGGTGTTCGGCCGCTCTCGATGAGCACTCCCACTGCCTGATTGATTACGCTGACCGCAGTCAGCGTCCGCTGAACATCTGTTGCAGCCGGCTCATTTTTGTCGGTGTGTCGAATACGGTCGTCTAGGACGATCGCGTCGCCGGCCAGTCCGAGTGAATAGCTCACGTCCGCAGCGAGATTGACGAAAGCACCGGCTGTCCCGGAGAGAATCACCAGTTGCGCAACGGCAGACGTCTTCGGTAAACCCGGCAGAGTGATCCGTAGAGACGAGGCAGCACCGCACGCATTGCCATCCTCCGTCGACGCCGCAACCTCGAACTGTCCACCATCGATCGTGATGGTGAGAGAAACGGAGACGACGGACGACACGGCATCGTCGATGTCGGACACCAGCCGGAGCGCCAGATGTGCGAGATCGACTGTGTCACTGTCGAGCGCTTCGGTAAGTAGGAAAAGGTCGGCCATCAACCGACGTTGTAGTTCCATCGAAAATCCAGTGCGGCCCGATCGCCTGTTCGATACTTCCAGGACCCTGCGGAGTCAAATTTCCGTTAGGGAGATGCACGTGAGAGACCAAAGTCGGACTCCAAGTCTCGGGTTCACCTGCGCCGTCGACGTTACCCTCTTTCGGTGGGCGATGCTCACAGCACCATGCGACGGACTTATTTCCGTCGAAGACGCGAACGGGCAGTCTTCATCGCCTCGGCGACCACCGTATCGGCCACAACAGCGAGCTTCTTGTGTTCGTTCTGGCTGAGCGTTCGAAGTTTTTCGTACCCTTCAGTGCCGCTGCATCCGCTTCTGCTGATCAGAATACCGATTGCCTGATCGATCACCGCTCGGCTGCTGAGAGCCTTTTCGAGCTGCTCGGTGAGTTGCACGGCGCTGGCCAACGCACGTGCGTTCTGAACCGAGACGGCGGCGGGGACTGCAAAGAGTTCGCCGAGTTCTACGGAGCGGTCGTCGAACGCATCCGGCTGATGGGCGTAGACATTCATCGCTCCGAGCACACCGGCTCGGGTGATCAACGGCAGCGACAGCACACTATGAACTCCCAGATGACCGACCTGGGGCCCGAACTCTGGCCATTGAGGATCTGCGTCGAGCGAACCGGACCGAACTGTGATGCCCTCCGAGGCGGCCGTGATGCACGGGCCTTGCCCCAGCCCGTACTGAATGCCGTCGACCACTCGCACGAAGTCCGCGCTGGCGACGATCGTTGGAGGCTTGTCCGAATGGAGAAGCGTCAGCCCTGCCCCATCGGCGCCGGGGATGGCCCGCACCGCGAACTCTGCCACGTGGGACAGCGTCTCCGACAGGGTCAACGTGCTCATCGCGAGCTTACCCAGGTCTGCCAGACTCGCTCTGAAATCGTCGTCGAGCTCGTCAGGGTATGTGTGCCGTGCACGAACAGCTACCCGCTCCGGACCACCGATGTCCTCTGCGTTCATCACGCTGCTCGATTCGTTGTGGCCACACGCGGTTTCTGCACGTGCTTGCCCTCCCGAACCCTACGGCGTCTGCACCGTCGTTATGACCTCGGCCGATGTTCTGCGAGGCGAGAAGCGCTTCGTCATTGTCCGCGTACTTCTCGAGATGGCGTCGGCCACCATCAGAACTCGAAGACCGCTCGCGCAGTCAAACGGCCGGCGAGCAGGTCGTCGAAACACTCGTTGACTTCGTCGAGCTTGCGAGGTACTGCGGAGACCTGTGTCCGGCCGGCTTCGTGCAAGGCGAATACTTCACGTAGATCTTTCCTGGTGCCGACGATCGAGCCGAGCACCGAGATACCACCGACCACAGTCTCGAAGATCGGCACCGGGAACACTCCATGAGCAGGCATCGACACACACACCAGCCGCCCACCGCGACGGAGTGATCGGAAAGCTTGGTCGAATACCTCGGGAATCACTGCCAATACGATCGCGACATCGGCACCGCCGAGTGCGCGGATCGCTTCGACCGGGTCCGTCGACGACGAGTTGACGGTGTGGTCTGCCCCGAGTTCGGTCGCAAGTTCCAACTTCTCGTCTTCGATGTCGACTGCGGTGACGAATCCTCCGGCAATCTTGGCATATTGCACAGCCATGTGACCCAGGCCGCCGACGCCGAAGATCGCAACACGCTGAGCCGGCAACACCCCGCCGACTTTGACCGCTTTGTAGGTCGTTACCCCTGCGCAAGTCAATGGAGCGGCGTCGAAGGAGGAGATTCCATCTGGCACTCGGGTGACGTAACGGGCATCTGCCACTGCGTATTCGGCGTACGCCCCATCGATCGAGTACCCGCTGTTCTGCTGTTTCTCACACAGGGTCTCCCACCCGGATACGCAGTAATCGCACTCACCGCACGCCGAACCCAGCCACGCGATGGCGACGCGCTCGCCGATTCGATCCTCGGACACTTGTGATCCCACGGCCTCGATGAGGCCGATACCCTCGTGCCCTGGGACGAAAGGCACGGTTGGCTTGGCGGGCCAGTCACCTTTCGCAGCGTGAATGTCGGTGTGACACACTCCGCAAGTTTGAATCTTCACGAGCACCTGCTGGGGTCCCGGGATGGGAACAGGAATGTCCTGGACGACGAGGGGCGTACCGAACTCGGTAACGACAGCAGCTTCATCCTGGGTTCCTCCGTAAATCACAAAGCAATGCCGTTCTCGACGGTCGAGCGATGCACGCTATCGATCCTCGCTGCCTCGACAACCATGCGTGCAGGGCCAGAAGTCACCACCGTCCAGGGACAATTATCAGCGCAGCAGAATATGCCGATACACGAAAGGAAGCCCCTGAACTGCGCATTTCGCAGTTCAGGGGGCCGCTCGAGTTTGTTTCATACAGAAGACTGGACGGCTGATGGCCGGTGCGTCGAACGGTAGCGTTGCCTAGCCCTATTGCAGGTCAGGTCATGCTCACTTCCTTCGTATCGGAGAGCGCTTTCGTGCAGGCGAGGCTGAGTACCGACAAGAGCGCCAGCATGACACCGATAGCAATACTTCCGAATTGTGCCGCGAGAGGGGCGGCGAGCAACGGCGGGATTGCGCCGCCGAGAACACCGGCGAGGTTGTATCCCAGTCCGGCACCTGTGTAGCGGAATCGAGTCTGGAACAGTTCCGGAAGAAGGGCACCGGTTGGCCCATAGGCGATACCGAAGATCGTCAGCGTCACACACATGGCCACGACATACGCAATCGGGCTCCCCGTGTCGAGCAAGGGAAATAGAACGAGCGACCAAGGAATTGCCGCTGCACAAGAGGTCATGATCACTCTGCGGCGTCCGACTCGGTCGGAATACGTTGCAGATAGTGCGATCGCGATACCGAAGACCACGGCGCCTACCAAGCCTGTCCACAACACGAAGGGGCGATCGAAGCCGAGGGTCTTTGTGCCGTAACTGGTCAGATATGCGGTGCCCATGTAGAAGAGCGAGAACAGTGAAGCCAGCGCTCCGGCGGCAAGCAGAATCTCCTTCTTCTGTACGTGCCAGGCTTCGAAGATCGGAAGGGTGGTAGCACGATCAGGAGTTCGAACTTCCGCTTCTTGGTTCGCACGGAAAACGGGTGTTTCTTCGATGGCCAGTCGCATGTACAACCCGATCAGCACGAGAACTGCACTGAGAAGGAACGGTATACGCCAACCGAAGTCGAGGAAGACTGCGTTGGTGTCACCGAATACAGCCCCCGTTACGAGGAATGTCGCGCTCGAAAGAATGAATGCCGCTGACGGGCCCAGCTGCGGGAACATGGCGTAGAAGCCGCGCTTTTTCGGTGGTGCATATTCGGCAGTGAGAAGAGTTGCGCCCGCCCATTCTCCACCTACAGCGAATCCCTGCCCGAATCGCAACAGAACGAGAATTATCGGAGCCGCTATTCCGATGGTGTCAGCGCTGGGTAGCAACCCGATTACAAAAGTGGATATGCCCATCAGAAGCAGCGTCGAGATCAGCGTCTTCTTTCGGCCGATACGGTCGCCGAAGTGTCCGAAGACCACAGCTCCGACAGGCCTCGCGATGAAAGCGACCGCAAAGGTGGCGAAGGATGCGACGGTCCCCGCAGTGGCACCCAATGCTGGGAAGAAGACTGTCGGAAATACGAGTGCGGCAGCAGTTCCATAAATGAAGAAGTCATAGAACTCGATTGTGGTTCCTATGCCGCTGGCGATCGCCACCTTCCGAACACTTGTGGTGGGTGCGGCGGAACGGGTCGTCGGCCTGCGGTCGACCGCATCATCCGGTGTAATTGAGGGCATTCATTCTCCAGAGGTATCGTCAGGAAGTGTGATGTGAATCTGAAGAAAAAGCCTATGTGACCCGCGTCATAAGCACCCACCCCTGAAAAGGGGTGGAAGATCCGCCTACTTCGTTCCGACCTTGGCCATATCCACGCGGTTGCCACGGAACGGAACACCTTCCGCTTCGAGCAATGCGCGCGCTGCTCCGCCATGGCACGTCGCAGGCGCACCGTCGGCGTGAACCACCCGCCACCACGGCACACCGTCGTCGAGCAGTCCGACGGCCCGGCCCACCTGCCGGGGACCTATGCCCAGTGCGCGACCGATCTCACCGTAGGCGGCGACGTGACCCGCCGGAATCCTCACCACCACGGCTCGAACTTCCGACACCAGGTCGATGGTCATGCCTCTGCTGACTCTGGATAAGTGATCGTTTCGCCTTGTACGTGCGCGAACTCTGTCATCGATGCGAGGCGGGTCGATGAAATCGACATAATGTCGAAAACCTCCGCCCCTGCAACGATGAGCGCATCCGTTATCAACCGTCGATGACAACGCCATGGCACGGCCTCGCTGCACATGATCGCCGGGATCGACTCGTGCGCGACCCGTAGCAGCTCAGCGAGCCCGGAACGGAATTCCGCGGTCTCCATGTAGTCCGCATAGTCGCGGAATGCCTTGACCCGCCACCCTCCGTTCGGGCTCGGCACATCAACCGGTGTATATCTACGACCGCCGATATCCCGGATCCACCGGTACCCGATTTCGGCCGGCAGCGCATCCTCGATCGCGTCCTGGTTCCACTGCGGATACTTTCGCGACCCTGGAAACGAACGCACATCGACCAGCTCGGTCACCTCGTTCGCACGCAGCATCTCGAACACTTCATCAGCAGTGCGAGTGGAGTGTCCGATAGTGAATACCCGAGGCACGGCGCGTTTGCTTTCCTGGCCCTTCGTCATCGAATCCAGATTACTCGATCGACTCCAGGCCACTCATCTCATGCATCTGGACAATGTCGCCGGCCCCATTCTGCTTTGATCTCGACGACCACTCCAACGGCCACACTTTCAGCAGAAGACAGAGGCACAAAGACCCTGAACTTCAGATGGCTCGAACAGCAGACTGATACCGGTGACCACACAAGGCCACCTCTCGCCCACCCGGAACGGAAATATACCAATCATGACCGAAAAGAATCAGGCCGACACGACTGTTGCCGAATCTCCCTCTCCGGCAGACACCTTGCAGGTTCAGGGGGCTGAAATCACTGCGGCGGTGAAGAAACTGCTTCACGGTGGCAACGTCCGAAAAATTGCGGTGAAAAGTAATCAGGACCAGAGCATCATCGAGATTCCAGTCACGGCCGGCGTCGCTGTCGCCATCGTCGCACCGGTTCTCGTAGCAGTTGCTGCCATCGCTGCCGCGGTGAAGGACTGCACAATCGAGGTTCACCGCGTCGACGAAGCTGCTCTGATCGCATGACAGCGATCCGAAAACCGCTCAGAAGGGCGGGAGCCCAAGTGGTTGCTGGTATCGATCGTGACTCTCTCACATCTGAGCAATCGGTAACTGCATGAGTCTCGCTGCGAATGAACAGCATTCACAGTCCGAGTGGTCAGTCAGGTTGCATGCGGCGATCCTCGGCAATTGCGTGATGGCTGGTCATACCACCGTCGACGACGAGTGTCTGTCCGGTGATGTAGCGGGACTCGTCCGAGGCCAGGAACAACATGGCGGCGGCAATGTCCTCGGGTTCACCGATGAACGGCAGGGCGTTGTGTGACCGGATCTTGTCGATGGCCTCAACGGAAAGATTGTTTTGCAAGGCTGGGGTCATCACCGCGCCGGGGGCGATCGCATTACAACGCACTTTTTGCGCTCCGTACTCGGTGGCGACGTACTGGGTCATGCGAATGACCGCAGCCTTGGCGGTGCCGTAAGCCACTTGCACGTAGTCCCCAGCCAAGCCCCCGACGGAGGCAGTGTTGATGATCGAGCCGCCGCCGGCATCGATCAGGTGCGGCAGAGCAAGCCGGCAGCCGAGGAGCGCACTACGCACGTTCAACTGCATCGTGCGGTCGAACTCTTCCAAGTCCAGCCGGAGCACGTCCAGATCCTTGCGCGGGTTACTACCGCCCACGTGATTGCACATGACGTCCAAGCGACCGAATTCCTGTACCGAGGCATTTACCAGGTCAGCGAGGGACTCCTCGTCCATCACGTCGACGGCGATTCCGATCGCGCGCCCGCCGGCTTCCTGTATCCGGGCAGCAGCATCGCTGGCCTGCTGCTGGTCCAAATCGGCGATTGTGACGGCCGCACCCTCGGCTGCGAACATTTGCGCGGCCGCCATACCGATGCCGCTTGCCCCGCCGGTAATTATCGCTGCCTTGCCCTGGAGTCTTCCCATAACGCTGCCTGCTTTCGACTAGTTTCCGAAGGTCAACTGTCGTCAATTGTCTCTGCAGCATACGACCGTCCGGCTACCTCCCGGGGCTGATAGAGCTCTGCACTGCGTGTCAAGGGATCATCAAGATCTTCAGCATGGGCATACAAGTCTCGTATCTTTCCGCCCAACGGCCCCGCCGTTGTCGTAGACCTGACCCAATGGATGAAGAACCTGTCACGCGAGGGTCGGCAGCGGGACACCCCCACCGCCACCCCGATGCGACACCGTCGGCCACACCCAGTGCTGCACGTCGCCTCTGGCGCCACCTTCTCGACGGCGAAAGGGCCTGGGGCTCAGTAGACACCTGGCACGCCCGCCACGGCATGACCCGCCACCGGCTCGTCGTTTTTCCTCCGGGCACCAACCTTGTCGAGCGTAGAGGTCTGCGCCTATGGCGAGGGTGGCCCTTGTGGGGCGCGATATTGTGGATCGTCAGCGAGGTGGTGCTGAGCAATCAGCTCGCTCCGATTCAGGCAGTCGCCGCGTCGACGACCGTCTACGTGCTCAGCGGGTACTGCGCATTCGTGATGGCAGGCACCCCGCGAACGCACATTCGGATAGAGGTAGCGATCACGATGACCGATCTACCCGACCGCGACTCCCTCGCTCGCCGCGAGAACATCGGCCGACACGCGAATCTCCTCGTCGACGCCGACAACCGTTTTGCAACACAACAGATCACCGCAGCCGAGCACGAAATGATCTGGAGCGAGGTCTACCGGCAACTGCCGGCAGGCAAGTACTGAACGTTCCATAGGTTCGATGAAGAATCGACGCTCAGCAATTACTCGTCGCAACGGCACCGTCGAACCGGTCCTTCAACCATTGCAGCGCCGGGACAGCTGTGACGAAGCCGATGACGTGGCCGAGTCCGGTCTTCGGAAGTATTTGCGGCACAGCGAGGTTGGCCGACTGGACAGGGACACCCATCTCGCACCACTCTCGTTCGAGCCTCTCGGTGCCACGCGCAGCGACGATATCGTCGCCCAAGTTCTGCCCCACGAAGACGGGCATTGCCGGCTTCAGCGTCCCGAGCCGCTGCGCGGCCACCAACGACGACAGCGGTTCGGTATTCATGTATTCCGAGATCGATCGACCGTCTCTGGTGTAGTCGGTCGTCGTGCCGAAGGGGCTCATTCGGACCGCGTCGAACACGCAGTAGTTCTGTGAACGCGCCAGGATCTCGCGTCCGGCATCGTTGAAGATCGAGAGCAGCGCGGTGTCGTGTTCGGGGTACGCAGCGATGAGACCGCTGACTACCCAGCCGATTCCGCCGGAGAGGATAGACCGGTCCCCGTAGTCGGCGAGATCGGTGAGATCAGGGGCTGGTGATCCCGCGAACGCCCCGGCGAACTCCAACTCGGGCGCGTACGTCGACGCGAGCTCGGCTGCGGCTCCGGCTGCTTGTCCGCCCTGAGAGTATCCCCACAACGCCAGCGGTGACGCGGGCGTGACGTCCTCCGAATTCATCGACCGCGCAGCACGTGCCATGTTGAGCAGTGCCCGCCCACCATCGACACGATTGAGGTAGGTGTGGGTTCCAGGAGTGCCGAGTCCGACATAGTCGGTCATGGCGACGCTGTAACCGGCCGCCAGCAATGGGCCGACCTGAAGGTTTTCGTACTCCTGCCCGTACGTCATCAACTTCGAGGGTGCGCATTGATCACCCAGCCCTTGCGTTCCTGGGGCAAACGCAACCAACGGTCGAGGTCCTTGTCCTGCCCAAGGCAGGTTGGGCACGAGCAGAGTACCGGTGACGGCGACCGGCTCGTCAGCGACGTTCTCGCTGCGATACATCACCCGGGTCACGCGAGCATCGACGACAGCTCCGGTGCCAGGGATGATTGCGTCGACCGACGGTTCGGTTCTGATGACGTCTCCAGGAGCGCCCGGCGGCAGCGGGGTCGGTGGCGTGTAGAAGTCGGCCCCACCTTCGGCAGCGGGTGCAGCGGCGGAAATGGGAGTGACCATCACAGTGGCGACGCCCCACAGCATCATCACGGCCACTGTTCGGATCATCTTGTTCTTCGACATTCACCTGCCCCTCGGACCTGGACGGAATCGGACCGACACTAATTCAGACAGTCATTGTCCGCAATAGGCGGGTCGACTTCCCAGGCCGATGCCTCGTCGCGAGAGTGCGATCTCGCAGGTGCGACAATTGGCGAATGCCTCAGGAGCGTCAGCGCGGGCCCGGTAGACCTCGGGATGCGGACATGGAAGTTCGCGTCTACGACGCGGTGCTCGAAGTGTATTGGGAAACCAGTTGGCGCGGATTCACTTTCGACGCGGTTGCGCGCAAGGCGAAGGTTGGTCGCGCGGCGTTGTATCGGCGTTGGGACAGCAAGGAAGACCTGTTGGTGCAGGCACTCGAGGCCCGATCGCCGCTGTCGACGCCGATCGATACCGGCACTGTTCGCGATGACCTCATCGAACTTTCCGAGCAACTCACCCATGGCTACGCCGAACTGTCCGGACTGGTATCGCTACGGGTGACTCTCGACGCGATGGTCAACCCCGACCTTTTGTCGCATCTCACCGACACGCTCAACCAGAGCCGCTTCGTCACCACAAGGCAGATCGTTCAGCGCGCAGTGATGCGAGGGGAGTTGCCGAGCGAGACTTCGACGACGCTACTGCTCGAACTCGTGACCGGCGCAGTACTTACACGCGCACTGTTCGCGCAGGCGCGCGCGGATGCGGGAATGCCGGATTCTCTGCGACATTCGACACTGATCGTCGACACCGTACTGCGCTCGCTGACCTAGCCGCGGTCCCCCGCTCGACCTACCCAGCATTGCGGACAATTATTGTCTGTATTAGCGTGGGGTGCATGACAGACCCCACGACAGTGCCGGTGATCATCGGCGTTGCCGATATTCGCTCGGGACGGGCCGGAGCACCCGCTACGCCGCGAGATCCCCTGGACCTCATCTCCGAAGCCACGATCGCAGCCCTTGCCGACACCGGAATCGAGACCATCGGCTCCCGCGTGGACACGATCTACGCGGTGAAGACCGCGAGCTGGTCCTACGACGACCTACCTGGCTTGCTCGCGAAGCGCATCGGCGCAGACAGCCCACGAACCTGGACCAGTTCGATCGGCGGGCACTGGCCTGCAGCTCTACTCGACCGCATCGCCTCCGAGATAGCCGACCGGTCCTCGTCGGTGGCGCTCTTGGTGGGCGGTGAAGCCCAAGCGTCGGTGACCGCGTTGATGAAACTCGGCGTCGATCCGACCACTCGGGGCTGGCTTGCGGCACCCGGGGGGCCACCCACCTTCACCTCGGACGACCTCGGCAGCCCCGAAATGCAACGCGCCGGGATACTCGCACCGACCCGCGTGTACCCACTGTTCGAGAACCGGTTCAGCTACGACATCGGTGACAACCCCCAGCAGTCTCGTGAATACTCCGCGCGGATGTATGCGCAGTTCTCCGAACTTGCTGCCGCACACCCGTGCGCGTGGATGCCTACCGCGCGGACATCGGAAGACATCGCCACCAGCGGACCCAAGAACCGGTTGGTCAGCGACGCGTACCCACTGACGATGAATGCGATGCCGTTCGTCGATCAAGCTGCCGCAATCGTCGTATGTTCACTCGCCGCTGCCATCGAACTCGGTGTCGCGGAGGATCGCATCGTCTATCTGTGGGGCGGCGCGGGCGCAACCGAATCCGCGGACGTGCTTGCGCGCAAAGACTTCGGCCGATCGGCAGCACTGACATCCGCCGTGGACCGCACCTTGAAGCAAGCCGAGGTGACAGGTGGCGATCTACGAATCATCGACGCCTACAGTTGCTTCCCCGTCGTGCCGAAGCTGCTGATCCAGGCTCTGGGTCTCCCGCACTCGACCGTGCCCAGCGTCCTCGGCGGTCACTCCTTTTTCGGTGGACCGCTCAACAGCTACTCACTCCACGCCATCGCTGAGGTCACCCGACTGTTGCGCAGCTCCGACGTCGACGCACCTGCGCTGGTCCATGCGAACGGTGGCTATCTCACCCATCAGCACACCGTGCTGTTGGCACGCACTCCTCATCGCAACGGGTACGTCGGCGATCCGAACATTCATGAGATACCGGCAACCGGTCCGCCCATGCTGCACGGCTACATCGGTGATGCCGATATCGTCACCGCAACAATAGATTTCGAGCGAGATGAGAGCCCGAAGTCTGCCTTGATCATCGCGGTGACCGACGATGGATCACGGGTCGCAGGCCACACGGACTCGAACGACGCCGCAACACTGCTTCGCTACACACAAGGCGGCGCTCGCTCGCTCGTCGGCGCGCGAATATCCATCACCGACCACGACGGCCGGGTTGCGGTCTCGTTGAAAGAAGAGGTACAGCCATGACCGAAGTCGTACTCACCGAAACACGTGGGCACACAATGCTAGTGACCATCAACCGACCCGCAGCCGCCAACAGCATCAACGCCGACGTACACCGCGGTCTCGGTGAAGCGTGGGAACTGGCACAAGCCACCGACGAGATCCGAGTGGTGGTGCTGACCGGGGCTGGAGAGGCAACGTTCTGCGCCGGCGCAGATCTCAAGGCCCTCGGCACCTCCGGACCGGATGGGGTGACACCGCCCGACACCGCACACTGGGGTTTCGCCGGAGTCGTCAAACACCACATCACGAAACCGATCATCGCGGCAGTCAACGGCAGCGCACTCGGCGGTGGTACAGAGCTCGCGCTTGCAAGCGATCTCGTTGTGGCAGCGGACACGTCGACCTTCGGGCTACCGGAGGTCAAGCGCGGATTGATCGCCGGCGCAGGTGGAGTGTTTCGACTCGTCACCGCCATCCCACGCGCAGTCGCGCTGGAACTGCTGCTCACCGGGAACGCACTGAGCGCCGAGGATGCGCTGCGTTGGGGCTTGGTCAATCGTGTGGTTCCGCAGGCCGAGGTACTGGCCACCGCTCTTGCACTCGCCGAGACCATTGCCGGCGGTGCGCCGTTGGCGGTCCAAGCCAGCAAGACCGTTGCCCGCGGAATCGTCGACGGGGCAGTCCGCAGCGAGACAGAGGGCTGGGCCCTCACCGAACAGGCCTTGGCACAGTTGAGTGCTTCGGCGGACACGATGGAAGGCATCATGGCTTTCCTGGAGAAGCGTGACCCGATCTGGAGTGGAAAATGACTGCTGCACTGCCGAATTCGTGGGACACCGATGACCGCAGGGCATTGCGCGATCTCACCCGACAGTTCACCACCAAGCACGTCCTTCCCGACCTCGCCACTTGGGAGCGCAATGGCGAGGTTCCCCGCGAGCTGCATCACACTGCGGCCACCTTGGGTCTCCTCGGGGCATCGACTCCCGAAAGTGTCGGCGGATCGGGCGGCAATGCACTCGATATGCTGGCAATCCTCGAGGAGATCATTCTGTCCGGGGGCTCCTCGGGCCTGATATCGGCGCTGTTCAGTCACGGGATCGCAACCCCACATATCGTGTCCTCGGGCAACGACGATCTCATCGACCGGTTCGCAAGGCCCGCTCTGGAAGGACGGATGATCGGGGCGCTGGCAATCACCGAACCGGGTGGCGGATCCGACGTCGCGAACATCTCCACCACAGCCACCCGCGATGGCGACTCCTATGTCATCAACGGCGCCAAGCTCTACATCACCTCCGGTACGCGTGCGGATTTCGTCACCACCGCTGTGCGGACCGGAGATCGCGGACACGCCGGCATCTCCCTCATCGTGGTCCCGACCACCACAACGGGATTCACCGTGTCTCGGCGGCTGGAGAAGATGGGGTGGCTGTGTTCGGACACCGCAGAACTGTTCTACGACAACGTGCGCGTCCCGGCCCAGAACCTCATCGGCGAAGAGGGATCGGGTTTCGGACAAATCGCCCAGCAGTTCCAAGGCGAGCGACTGTCGTTGGCATTTCAGGCCGTCGCAACCGCCCGTCGATGCCTGAACCTGACAACGGAATGGGTGCGCTCACGCGAGACCTTCGGACGACCGTTGTCCACCCGCCAGGTCGTCCGACATCGTATCGCCGAGTTGGCGACCGAAATCACTGCAGCCGAGGAGTTCTGCCGGTCGGTAGCAGTGCGGTGGGTCGACAACGGAGGCATGCTGGCCGAAACAGCGATGGCCAAGAACAACGCGGTCAAAGTCTGCGACCACGCCGTATACGAAGCCGTCCAACTGTTCGGAGGGCTCGGTTGTATGCGGGAGTCAGAGGTCGAACGACACTACCGCGACGCCCGAGTCCTGGGCATCGGTGGTGGAACCACCGAAATCATGAACGAGATCATTTGCAAGATGCTCGGACTCTGAGTTACTGATCAGTCGTTCGCAGTGGTGCGGGGTCGGGTCATCTCGAGCAATTCGATCACTTCTGCGTCGAATTCCGCAGAGGCCTGGATGTTCGAGCAGTGGCCGATCCCGACCATTTCGACGAATTTGGGTAATCTGCCGTGCGAGCGCAGGATCGCGGCGATCTGCCGGGCGACCGTAGGCGGTGTGAGGCGATCCATAGAACCCACAAGCACAGTGCAGGGGACCGTGAGATGCTCGAGACCACCGCGGACATCGAGATCGAACAATCCCGAACCCCACAGGACCCGCGTTTTGATCGCTACTCCCGTCACCATGGTGCGCAAGAAGTCCGCTTGTTTCAAGGTGGCCTGCGGTGACATTGCGATACTGCGCACTGCGCGGGTGATCGGTGCATGTTCGGGCAACCAGGCCCGGCTGCGCATGATCGCACCCAGTACTGGGCCTCGAACGAAGCCGTACCGTCCAGCGAACGGCATGATGGCCGTGTTTGCTCTGAATCGATCTGCGACCGTATTGGCAAGCAAGACAGCTGAAGCGTGGCTGCGCACCTGCTCCGGATGACTTTGTGCCCACGCCATGATGGTGATGCCGCCGAAACTGTGACCGGTGACCACCGCCGGCCTACCCGGCGAGATCGTCGCATCGAGGACGGCCGCGAGATCATCACCGAGCACGTCCGGCCGTACCCCGGCACTTCCCATCGTGCTACGTCCGAGCCCGCGCTGGTCGTAGGCAATGACGCGGTAGCGACTACTCAGGCTGTTGATCTGCGGGTTCCAGTATTCGAGCCTGCACGCGAATCCATGAACGAACACCACGGCAGGCGCGTTCTTCGGCCCGTATGCGCGGACATGGATCTGCGCACCGTCAGTGGTGCCAACCGTGAAAACTTCATACGGGCCCTGTGGATTTCGGAGCGGCCCCTCGGCCGTGTAACCCGCGCGGAAGTCGGAAACAGCATCCATGACAACTCCAAGTTCTCTGAAATCCATGCCGGGTCGTCATCGCTTCTCAGTTGCGATCAAAGGTTCAAGGATCGACCGATGATCTCTTTCATTATCTCGGTAGTGCCGCCGTAGATGGTCTGAACACGAGAATCCATGAATGCCTTGGCCACTGGGTATTCTTTCATGTAACCGTAGCCACCGTGGAGTTGCAGACAGCGATCGATCAGCTTGACCTGCGCTTCGGTTGTCCACCACTTGGCCATAGCTGCCTCTTGGACGGTCAGCTTCTCGGCATTGAGCTGTTCGATGAACTTGTCCACGAGAATGCGGACGGCTGTGGCCATCGTGGCCTCCTCCGCCAACACGAATCGTGTGTTCTGGAACTTGCTGATCGACTTACCGAACGCCTTACGGTCGCGGCAATACTGAATTGTGCTCTCCAAGACGGATTCCATGACCGCAGCCGCCACGACGGCGATGGACAGCCGTTCCTGCGGAAGGTTTTTCATCAGATAGAGAAAACCCATTCCTTCGTCGCCCAGCATGTTGGCCGCGGGAATTCGGACGTCGGTGAAGCTCAGTTCTGCGGTGTCCTGTGCCTTCAACCCGATCTTGTCGAGGTTGCGGCCACGTTCGAAGCCCGGCATTCCTCGTTCCACAACGAAAAGGCTGAACCCCTGTGCTCCCTTTTCAGGATCAGTGCACGCCACGACGATCACGATATCTGCGTTGATACCGTTGGTGATGAAAGTCTTGGAGCCGTTGAGAATCCAGTCATCGCCGTCGCGAACTGCGCGGGTCTTGATCCCCTGCAGGTCACTACCGGTTCCGGGCTCCGTCATGGCGATCGCAGAGATCAGTTCTCCCGACGCAAATCCCGGGAGCCACCTCTGCTTCTGCTCTTCGTTGCAGAGGTCGATCAGGTAAGGCGCGACGACATCGTTGTGGAGCATGAATCCGATACCGCTGTAACCACCCTTGGTGGCTTCTTCCGTGATGACTACGTTGTATCGGAAGTCTTTGACTCCACCGCCACCGAATTCCTCTGGAACGTCCATCCCGAGGAATCCTTGCTTGCCGGCTTCCACCCAGACGTCGCGGTCGACAATATTCTGCTCTTCCCACTTCTCGTGAAACGGCGCGACGTGTTGCGCCAAGAACTTCTTGAAGGATTCCCGAAAGAGCTCGTGCTCGGGTTCGAAAATAGTACGTTCCATGCCATCTCCCACTACGTCGATGCACCGTGTCCTCTTCTGAACTCCGGTGCACCCATTGAATTGTCGTACCAAAGATAGAATTCTTCAGAGCCTCCGTCGATGACCCAGACGATCCGGATCGATGACCGCATCCGTCAGCGTCGGCCATCGCGATCGCCTGCGAACTGTCATACCTCGCGTCGACGCAGATCGATCGGTTGGCCGTCCGAGGGGAACGGCAACGAGGTGAAGTCGAGTGGTGCAACGTAATCCGCGTCGACGTGCCAATCGAAGCGGAGCAGCAAGTGATGCATGATCGTCTTGATCTCGGCACCGGCGAAGGACATGCCGAGGCACTTGTGTACACCGCCGCCGAACGGCTCCCAGGCGTAACGGTGCACCTTGTCTTCACGTCTATCGTCCGCGAAGCGCTCGGGATCGAACCGTTCGGGTTCGGGCCAGTACTGCGACATGTGATGGGTGAAGTGTGGGACCACCGCCGCGTAGCTTCCGGCGGGGACGAAATGCCCCTGAATTTCGGTGTCCAGTACTGCTCGGCGCGCCATCACCGGCACCGGCGAAACAAGCCTGAGGCATTCCTTCATTACCAGATCGAGGCTGCTCAGTTCATCGAGATCGCCATAACTGGGCGCCGACGTTCCCAACGCGAGCGACTCCGTCCGGCATCTTTCCTGCCACTGTGGGTGCTGACCCAGGTACTGCATCATCGTGGAAATGGTGATCGTGGAGGTGTCGTGGGCGGCCATCAGAAGGAAGATCATGTGATCGATGACCTCGTCGTCGCTGAAGCGTTGACCGTCCTCCGACTCGATGTGACAGAGCACGGAGAACAGATCGTCCGTTTCGTGGGCTCGACGTGCCGGTAGGTAGTGCCGGAAGAAGTCCTCGAGCACCCGACGACCATCGAGCCCCCGCTTCCACCTCGTACCCGGGACCGGGTAGCGGACCACCGAGGTAGCCGCCTGCACACAATCGACGAAAGCTTCTTTCACCAAGGCGATTTCGCTGGCGGTGGAGTCTTCCGCGCCGCCCATGAAGATTTCGGTGGCAAGATCGAGGGTGAGGGTTTTGAGGGCAGTGTAGGCGCGGAATCCGGTTACCGGAGCCCACGCGTCGAGCGCCGAGTCCAGCGCCGGATTGAGCACGTCGACAGTTTTTTCGAGCCGCGATCGGGTGAAAGCCTGCTGCATGATGCGTCGATGCCGCAGATGTTCCTTGGAATCGAGCAGCATCAGGCCACCGTGAAAGAAGGGGCCGATCAGCACCGACCAACCGTCGCCATTGGCGAATGCCCGATCCTTGTTCTGCAGCACTTCCTGGCACGCGTCCGGCCCCAGCACCGCAACCCAACGCCTCCCGACCATCGAGAACCACGAGACCTCGCCGTATTGGTCCCATTGTTTTTGCATCAGTGCCAGTGGGTCGCGGATGTATTCGAACGAGTGCCCGACGCCGGGGATCCCGGATCGCCCCGAGATCGGGCGCAGGTTCGAGCCAGCGGGTGGGGCGGCCAGGACTTTGGACATCACGAAACCTCGACTTCGTTCCTATCTGACAGCGCGTCCTGTCAGATAGGAACACTGTGCGTTACGAAGGTCACATCTGTCAAGATCTGCTCCCCTATGCTCCGACGAGTCCGTTCGTATCGACCGGACCGTAGGCGTCGGCGTACTCGAGCGCGAGTTCCAACTTCAGCCGGTTCGGTCCGATTGGACGTCCGAGCAACTCCTCGGCGCGTTGAATGCGGTAGCGCACGGTGTTCTTGTGGACGCCGAGCGCCCGCGCGGCCGCGTCCGGACTGCGATTCGCCGCCAAATAGCTGCGCAGCGTACGACGGAGCATTGCCGAGGATGCATCGCTACCGTCGAGGCCGCGGAGCTCACGGGACACCAGCGCCCTGGCCGCGTCAGCGTTACCTTCGAGCAAGTGAAGAATCTCGATGTCGGCATAGCGCAGCAGCCGGGAACAGTCCGGTCGAGACTCCGAGATATGCTGGGCGGCAATAGCTTCCGTGTGACTCTGACGAAATCCATGCATTCCGACGACTGGATTACCGATTGCTACCCGAATACCGGTCGGAACGTCGCCGCCGATAGCCAGCGCCGTGAGATCTGGTTCGCAATCCGCAGACATCCATGCCCAGAGACCCCGCGATCCGGATGGCACTGTCAGCAGTTGCCGAGCCCCGATTGTTGCGGCGAGCGAACGGGCAGCGGAATCCAAGATCCCGATACCGTCTTCAGCAGGCTCGGGCTGCGAGTCTTCGAACCACAGCACAAGGGCAGTGTTATACCGAAGCAAAGGGTAGTCCAACCGATTCGACGCCGTCCCGACGTCCGCAATCTCACCCCGCATGATCGCCTGAACGGTTTCCGCCCGCCGCGCGAACGCGCCACTCAATCCCCGTTCCCGCTCTTGCCCGTAGGTGTCGGCGAGCACCTCGAGTGAGACGTTGAGCCAATGACTCGCCCTCTCCAGCAATCGAATCAGAACCTTCGGTTCCAGCACCGGGTCGGCGATGCGCTCATTCGCGGTCTCCGCTGCGAATTTCAGCAGCGCCTTCTGCCCGACGCGGTAAATCTGCATCAGCACCCTCAGATGCATACCGCGGCGGGCGATTGTGCGCGCAAGATCATGCGCCGCCGGCGGGGGTGCTACCTCCAAGGAATCACCGGTGAGCCACACCAGCAAGGCGCGTCCCTGCTCACGAGTACTGACGCCCAAATCTCTTCGAAGCTCTCGGTCCGCGGACACCTCGGGGACCTCGGCCTCGATCGCGGCGGCGAAGCGCACGACGAGGCTGTCCAGCGTTTCCGGCATCAGGGCCTCCGCCGCGAAGTCCCGGAGCCAAGCAAAGACAATGTCGTCAGCGGACACGCCAACACCCCTTCCATTTTGGACTTCGAACACAAATCGCAACGGTCCATTTAGCCAAATTGGCCAAGAATCGGTGTGACAACTGTGCAATCGTAATAGTTAATGTCGTACATCACAGAAGGCGGGGCTCGCATGACATCGGAGACCACAGTGCACACCGACCACCCGAGCATCGACGTGCACTGCCCCGCAGACGGCCGGTTCGTCGCATCCGTCCCGGACGAGGGTGCCGCGGCGGTAACCGACACGGTCAGAAGATTGCGCACTCACCAAACCGAGTGGGAGGCGCTAGGGCCGGAAGGAAGAGCCACATGGCTCCGGAAGCTGCGGGACTGGCTCCTCGACAATGAGCATCGCATCATCGACGTGCTCCAGTCCGAGACCGGCAAGCCACGCGCCGAAGCAGCCATCGAACCTGCGCTTGCGTGCGATCTGATCAACTATTTCGCGGACAACGCCGGCAAGTTTCTCGCCGACGAGCGAGTGCGGCCGCATGGCCCTCTGTCGATGAGCAAACGACTGATCAAGACCTTCCGCCCGTATCAAGTGGTGGGTGTGATCACGCCGTGGAACTTCCCGCTCGCGATGCCTGCGATGGACATCATTCCGGCTCTGCTCGCTGGTGCAGCTGTGCTCCTCAAGCCATCCGAGGTCACACCGCTGGCAGCGGTAGAACTGGCAAGGGGGTGGTCGGAAATCGGCGCTCCCCCAGTCTTTTCGGTACTCACCGGCCGAGGTGACACCGGTGCATCGGTCGTCGATTCAGTGGACTTCGTGCAGTTCACCGGTTCCACCGCAACCGGTCGAGCGATCGCGATACGGGCTGCCGAGCGACTGGTGCCCTGCAGCCTCGAACTCGGTGGCAAGGATCCTGCCATCGTGCTGGCGGATGCGGATCTGGACCGTGCAGTAGCCGGAATCGCCTGGGGTGGATTGTTCAACGCCGGACAGGTGTGCGTGTCGATCGAACGCGTCTACGTCGAAGCGCCGGTCTACGACGACTTCGTCGAACGACTGGCGAAGCTCGTGGGTTCGCTGCGTCAAGGAGCCGACGACGACGGGTATGCAATCGACATCGGTGCCCTGGCGACCCCGGCCCAGCGCGACCTTGTCGCGCGGCACGTAGCCGACGCTGTGAAGGGCGGCGCCACTGCCCTGACCGGCGGCAAGGCCGGCAGCACCGGCACGTTCTTCGAGCCGACAGTCCTCGTCGACGTCGATCAATCGATGGACTGCATCAGGGAGGAGACCTTCGGGCCGACAATCCCGGTCGTGAAGGTTGCCGATGCCGATGAAGCCGTGCGCTTGGCCAACGATTCCGAGTACGGACTGTCCGCAACCGTGTGGTGCGGGGACCGAGCCCGCGGCGAGGAGATCGCCCGCCGACTCGAAGCCGGCGCGGTGAACATCAACGACGTCTTCTCCAACCTGTTCGCGCTGGGACTACCGCATGGAGGCTGGAAGCAATCCGGTCTCGGCGCACGATTCGGTGGAGAGTATGGAATTCGGAAATACACTCGGCAGCAAGCGATCACAGTTCCGCGCGGACCCAAATTGAAGCGCGAGTTGCTGTGGTACCCGTACTCGCCGATCCGCGGTCGACTCGTCGGCCGCGTCCTGAGAGCCCTCGTCGCGCGTGACCCGCGCCGTCGCTTGTCCGTGACAAGCCGCTCGAACTCCCTGTAACGACCACAGAAGGACGGAACATGACAAATTCTCTGCGCGGTCGCGTCATCGCGATCACCGGCGGTGCCCGTGGAATCGGATTCGCTACTGCAACGGCCCTGACTCAGCTGGGTGCCAAGGTTGCGATCGGAGATATCGACGAAGTCAAACTGAAAGAGTCGGCGACCGAACTAGACCTTCTCAGCTACCACACACTCGATGTGACGGACGCCGAGTCGTTCGAGGCCTTCCTCGACCACGTGGAGACCACGCTCGGGCCTATCGACGTACTCATCAACAATGCCGGCATCATGCCCACCGGTCGGATCGCGGACGAGCCCCATGCGGTCACCCGCCGCATCCTCGACATCAACATCCTCGGAGTCATCACCGGTTCCAAGCTGGCTGTTCAGCGAATGTTGCCTCGCAGGCGTGGCCACGTGATCAACATTGCCTCACTTGCAGGCGAGATTTACACACCGGGTCTGGCTACCTACTGCGCCAGCAAATATGCCGTCGTCGGATTCACGGACGCAGCGCGGGTAGAACACCGCGGCACCGGAATCGAGTTTTCCATGGTCCTCCCCTCTTTCGTCAACACCGAGCTGACGGCAGGTACCAAGGGAATCCCCGGGCTCAAGAACGCCGAGCCCGAGACCATCGCGCGTGCCATCGTGGCATTGATCGAAAAACCCAAGCCGAAGGTAAGGGTGACGAAGCTGGTCGGTGCTCTGGCCGCGAGTCAGAAGTTCCTCCCGCGAAGCGTCGGTGAAGCGCTCACTCGTGCCCTTCACACCGACAGAGTCTTCCTCGAAGACGTCGACAGCGCTGCCCGGCGGGACTACGAGGAGCGGGCGCGTCACAGCTGAGAGTCCGCACGATCGCAGCCACCGACAGAAAGTACCGAGCCTTGCCATGAACAGTGAAAATGTAAGTGCAACAACAGCTGAACCGTCCGGAGAGCATGACCTGCGTCCACTGCGCGTCGCCATCGTCGGCGCCGGACCGGCAGGCATCTACGCCGCCGACGCACTCATGAAGTCCGACTACAACATCGCCGGCCGCGGCGTCAGCGTCGACCTGTTCGAACGCATGCCCGCCCCCTTCGGACTCATCCGCTACGGCGTCGCACCAGACCACCCCCGCATCAAAGGCATCATCACCGCCCTACACAAAGTCCTCGACAAACCACAAGTACGCCTCCTCGGCAACATCGACTACGGCACCGACATCACCCTCGACGACATGCGCCGCTTCTACGACGCCGTCATCTTCTCCACCGGCGCCAACGCCGACCGCGACCTCAACATCCCCGGCATCGACCTCGACGGCAGCTACGGCGCCGCCGACTTCGTCTCCTGGTACGACGGCCACCCCGACGTCCCCCGCACCTGGCCCCTCACGGCCGAAAAAGTCGCCGTACTCGGCGTCGGCAACGTCGCCCTCGACGTCGCCCGCGTCCTCGCCAAAACCGGCGACGAACTCCTCCCCACCGAAATCCCCGCCAACGTCTACGCCGGCCTCAAAACCAACAAAGCCATCGAAGTCCACGTCTTCGGACGCCGCGGACCCGCACAAGCCAAATTCACCCCCCTCGAACTCCGCGAACTCGACCACTCCACCAACATCGAAGTCATCGTCGCCCCCGAAGACATCGACTACGACGAAGGCTCCGAAGCCGCACGCCGCGGATCCAAACAGGTCGACATGGTCGCCAACACCCTCCAAGACTGGGCCATCCGCGACGTCGGCAACCGCCCCCACAAACTGTTCCTGCACTTCTTCGAATCCCCCACCGAAATCCTCGGCGACAACGGCAAAGTCATCGGCCTACGCACCGAACGCACCGAACTCGACGGCACCGGCAACGTCCGCGGCACCGGCAAATACAACGACTGGGACGTCCAAGCGGTCTACCGCGCCGTCGGATACCTCTCCAAAAACATCGCCCAACTCCCCTTCGACGACCAAGCCGGCACCATCCCCAACGAAGCAGGCCGCGTACTCGAA
>NZ_MKKX01000005.1 GCF_002091985.1 Rhodococcus sp. 1163 | reverse complement strand
GTATGTGATTTTCACGTCGGGGTCGACGGGTCGGCCGAAGGGTGTGGCGGTTTCGCATGAGGCTGTGGTGAATCAGTTGGTGTGGAAGAGGTCCGAGTTCGGGTTGGGTGTCGGTGATGTGGTGTTGCTCAAGACCACGGCGACGTTCGATTTGTCGGTGTGGGAGTTCTGGTCGGCGTTGGTGTCGGGTGCGTCGGTGGTGGTGGCGTCGGTGGAGGGGCATCGGGATGTGGCGTATCTGCATGAGTTGATGGTGGCGGAGTCGGTGACGACGTTGCATGTGGTGCCGTCGATGTTGTCGGCGTTGTTGTCGGTGTCGGGTGGTGTGTTGTCGAGTTCGTTGGTGCGGGTGTTGGCGATCGGTGAAGCGTTGCCGGGTGCGACGGCGCAGTGGTTCCGTCGGGGTAATGCGGGTGCGTTGTTCAATTTGTATGGTCCGACGGAGGCTGCGGTGTCGGTGACGGTGCATGAGGTGGGGGCGGGTGATGTTGCGGGTGTGCCTATTGGTGTGCCGGAGTGGAATACGGGTGTGTTGGTGCTCGATGAGCGGTTGCATCCGGTGCCGGTGGGTGTGTCGGGTGAGTTGTATTTGGCGGGTGTGCAGTTGGCGCGTGGGTATGTGGGTCGGGTGGATTTGACGGCGGAGCGGTTTGTGGCGAATCCGTTTGTCGGTGTTGCGGGTGTGGGTGTGGGTTCTCGGTTGTATCGGACGGGTGATGTGGTGCGGTGGGGTGGTTCTGGTGAGTTGGAGTATGTGGGGCGTAGTGATTTTCAGGTGAAGGTGCGTGGGTTCCGGATCGAGTTGGGGGAGATCGAGTCGGCGTTGCGTGGGGTCGATGGGGTGGTCGATGTTGCGGTGGTTGCTCGGGTGGATGAGTTTGCGGGGGATCAGTTGGTGGCGTATGTGGTTGGTGGTGTGGGTGTGTCTTTGGATGTGGGTGAGGTGAAGGTGGCGTTGGGTGCGGTGGTGCCGTCGTACATGGTGCCGTCGGCGTTTGTGGTGTTGGATGCGTTGCCGTTGACGGTGAATGGGAAGTTGGATCGTGCGGCGTTGCCGGCTCCGGTGTTCGAGGCTGTGGTGTTTCGGGCTCCGTCGACTCCGGTGGAGGAGGCGGTGGCGCGGGTGTTTTCTGAGGTGTTGGGTGTTGATCGTGTGGGTGTCGATGATGATTTCTTTGCGTTGGGTGGTAATTCGTTGATTGCGACGCAGGTGGTGTCGCGGTTGGGTGTGGCGTTGGATGCTGTGGTGCCGGTGCGGTTGGTGTTCGAGGCGCCGTCGGTGGGTGGTTTGGCGGTTCGGGTGGAGCAGTCGGTGGGGTCGGGGGATCGGGTTGCGTTGGTGGCGCGGGAGCGTCCGGGTGTGGTGCCGTTGTCGTTGGCGCAGCAGCGGATGTGGTTCCTGAACCGATTCGACACCGAATCCGCGGTCAACAACATCCCGGTCGCAGTGCGGTTGTCGGGAGCACTCGACATCGATGCCCTCAATGCGGCGGTGCGAGATGTACTCGCTCGCCACGAGTCGTTGCGTACCGTGTATCCGGAAACCGATGGTATTGCGGCGCAGGTGATTCTCACTGTCTCGGCTGCGGCACCGACACTCGTACCGCAACAGGTGGATCCGGCCGGTATTTCTCGGCGTGTCGAGCAGGTCATTTCAGCCGGATTCGATGTCACCAGCGAATTGCCGATGCGAGGCGAGCTGTTCCAGGTAGGCACGGACGAATACGTGCTCGTCCTGGTCGCGCACCATATTTCGGCCGACGGTTGGTCGATGGGTCCGCTGACGCGTGATGTGATGGTGGCGTATGCGGCACGTTCTGTCGGTGAGGCTCCTGGTTGGGCTCCGTTGCCGGTGCAGTACGCCGATTACGCGTTGTGGCAGCGTGAGGTCCTCGGTAGTGAGGACGATCCGGATTCGATTGCTGCCCAGCAGGTGTCGTACTGGAAGAGCGCTTTGGCCGGTTTGCCGGACGAGCTGAACCTTCCGACCGACCGACCTCGCCCATCGACTCGCACCTATGAGGGTGGGAAAGCTCCGTTCCGAATCGATGCCGAGCTACATCGTGCGTTGCTCGACGTAGCACGAGCGACGGGAAGCACCCTGTTCATGGTCGTGCACACTGCGATGGCGGTGTTCCTCGCCCGCATGTCCGGCACCGATGACATCGCTATCGGTGCGCCTATCGCAGGCCGGGGCCAGTCCGAACTGGACGACATGGTGGGCATGTTCGTCAACACCCTGGTTTTGCGTACGCATGTCGAGTCGGAGCGCTCGTTCGGTGAAATCCTCGCCCGGGCAAAAGAGGCGGATCTGCAGGCTTTCGCGCATGCGGACATTCCGTTCGAGCGGCTCGTGGAGGTGCTCAACCCGGAACGGTCGACCACCCGTCATCCGTTGTTCCAGGTAGCGCTCTCGTTCGAGAATCTGCCCTCGACCGATCTTCGGTTACCGAATTTGCATGTCAGTGGCGTTCCGTTCGAGGCCAACATTGCGAAGTTCGATCTGTCGCTCACACTGCGCGAGCACGTCCTCTCCGGTGGCGAACTCGATGGCATATCGGCCGAGTTATCCTACGCCGCAGACATGTTCGACGAGTCGACGGTGTCCGACTTCGCGGTGAGATTTGTCCGGTTGCTCAACGATGCGGTGGCGGACCTGTCGAAGCCGGTCGGTGATTTGGAACTCCTGGGCGCTGGTGAAGCCGACGCTCTGACTCATGCGCATGGCGGCGAAGTAGCCTCGGCGTCGACATTGCAGGAGATATTGACGCGGGGAGTCGCTCTCGACCCCGAGGCCGTGGCAGTCCGCATTTCGGGTCGGTCGGTGACGTATCGCGAATTGGACGAGACGTCCTCGCAGTTGGCCCGTGTGTTGATCGGTCGCGGAGTCGGACCGGATACCGTAGCTGCGCTGGCGTTCTCGCGATCGTACGAGATGCTCGTGAGCGTCTGGGCGGTTGCCAAGGCCGGCGGCGCTCACCTGCCCGTCGACCCGAACTACCCGTCGGAGCGAATCGAACACATGCTGTCCGATTCGGCGGCCGTCGTACGCATCACAGCGTCGGCGCACGTCGATGCGTTGCCTGCCGGGAGTTGGATGTTGCTCGACGGCGGCGAACTCCGCGAAGAGATAGCTGCGCAATCCAGCGATCCGGTAACCGATAGCGACCGCACCGCGACTTTGACGACCGATCACCCCGCCTACGTGATCTACACGTCGGGTTCGACGGGTCTGCCGAAGGGTGTGGTGGTCACCCACGCGAGTTTGCGTGGGGTACGCGATTCGGCGATCGACTTGTACGGTGTGAGCCCGGAGAGTCGATTCCTGCACATCTGTTCACCCAGCTTCGATCCTTCCGTCCTCGAATGGATGGTCACGTTCGCTGCTGGTGCTCGGCTGGTGATCGTTCCTTCGGACGTCATCGGTGGCCCTGATCTGGCCGAGATCTTCCTCTCGGAGAAAGTGACTCACTCGATCATCACGCCTGCGGTATTGGGCACGATGGATCCCGAGGGCATGGACAGCCTTAGGGTTCTCTCCGTCGGTGGCGACGTGACCACCTCCGAACTGCTTGCGCGCTGGGCGCCGGGGCGCCGGTACTTCAACGGCTACGGCCCGACGGAGACGACGATCATCTCTACGTTCGCCGAGCTCGAACCGGGACGACCGATCACCATCGGTGCACCGGTTCGGGGTACATCGGCGCTGGTCCTGGACAGGCGACTGCGGCCCGTCCCGGTTGGAGTGGCAGGTGAGCTCTATCTTGCGGGCGAAGGTCTCGCTCGTGGTTACCACCAGCGGGGTTCCCTCACTGCAAGCAGATTCGTCGCCGACCCGTATTCGAGTACGGCTGCGAGGATGTACCGCACCGGCGACCTCGTCAGATGGACCGGACCGGAGGTTCGGGAACTCGAATTCGTCGGGCGCTCGGACTTCCAGGTCAAGATTCGTGGTTTCCGCGTCGAACTGGGAGAGGTCGACGCTGCGCTTGCCGCTCACCCGTCGGTGGCTTTCTCGGCTACCCTCGGCAAGGATCTGCCCTCTGGTGCAACGGTTCTCGTGTCCTACGTGATGCCTGCAGTCGGTGCCTCGGTGGATCCGGTTGTGGTAACCGAGTTCGTGCGGCGGACGTTGCCGTCGCACATGGTGCCGTCGTCGATCGTGATTCTGGACGAGGTCCCATTGACCCCGGTCGGCAAACTCGACCGCCGCGCCCTTCCCGAACCGGTGTTCGAGGAGCAGGTGTACCGGGCTGCCGAAACCGATATCGAGGAGATCATCGCCGAGGTCTTCGCCGATGTATTGCGTATGCCGAGGGTAGGAGTCGACGAGTCCTTCTTCGCGCTCGGGGGCGACAGCATCGTCTCGATCCAGCTCGTCTCGCGGGCCAAGGCTCGAGGTATCTCCTTCACTCCGCGTGATGTGTTCGAACGTAAGTCGGTTGCCGGTCTCGCCGAAGTGGCGGTCCGACTCGATGATTCGGACCGTGCCACGGTCCTGTCCGAACTGCCGGGCGGCGGCATCGGCTCGATGCCACTGACTCCGATCATGCGCAAGGTGACCGAAGCTGGTGGGCGCTTGGATCGGTTCTCCCAGTCGGTGGCGGTCGGTCTGCCTGCAGAAATCGATCTGGCTCTTCTCACTGCCACCCTGACTGCGATCGTCGATCACCACGACATGTTCAGGGCGGTATACGCGAACGGTGAAATGGCCGTTCGGGAACAGGGCAGCGTGGATGTGGGCGCGGCCATCGACAGGGTTCGCGTGGACACTTCGATCTCGGGTGCTGATCTCGAGGCTCTGGCCTCCGACAGACTGTCTGCCGCAATGGGGCGTCTGAATCCGGCCACGGGTGCGATGATCCAGTTCGTCTGGTTCGACTTCAGCACCGGAACGCCCACCGCAGGCGACACCGATACCGTCGAGGAAAGTCGACGCGGTGTGCTGCTCATCGTGGCCCATCACTTCGTGGTCGACGGTGTCACGTGGCGCATCCTGCTCCCCGACCTCGCGGTCGCGTGGTCGCAACTCGCTGCGGGGCAGCAGGTATCGCTACCAGCCGTGGGCACCTCGATGCGCCGGTGGTCGCATGGGCTGATCCAGGCAGCCGCAGCGCCGTCGCGCCGTGAGGAACTGGCGATCTGGAAGTCCTTGGCGAACTTCGACGATCCTCTGGTGGGTCGCAGGCCGTTCGATCCGACGGTCGATGTCGCAGGTACCGTCGAGCGTGTCGAAGTTGAGATTTCGGCCGACACGACCGATGCGCTACTGACTCGCGTGCCGCGCCTCTATCGAGGTGGCGTCAACGATGGGTTGCTGGCAACCCTGGCATTGGCAGTGGCACGGTGGCGTCGAAATCGTGGAATCTCCACCACGAGTGCGCTGTTCGCACTCGAAGGGCATGGCCGCGAGGAAGCGGTCGTCCCTGGTGCCGATCTGTCGCGGACCATCGGTTGGTTCACCAGTGCTTATCCCTTGGCGCTCGATCTGGACGGAATCGACATCGACGACGCGTTTGCCGGTGGTGCCACCGTCGGTGCGGCTGTCAAAACGGTCAAGGAGCAAATTCACCGTGTGCCCGATCGCGGGATGGGGTACGGACTGCTGAAGTATCTCGACGACGAGACCTCCGCAGAACTGGAATCGGTCCCGTCCGGTCAGATCAGCTTCAATTATCTGGGTCGGATTTCTTCGTCCGAGATTCCGGCTGAGCTGGCGGACTTCGGATGGGCTCCGACGGGCGCCCTCGGGTCTTTGACTGCCTCGATGGACGAGGACATGCCTGCCAACTCGACCATCGATATCAACGCCATCGTCACCGACGGCCCGGATGGTCCGAGATTGGGTGCTACGTTCGCCTTCCCGAACGGGCTTGTGGACCCTCCGGACGTTTCAGAGTTGGCTGATCTGTGGATCGAGGCGATGGAAGCTCTGTCCGATCACAGCCGAACCTCAGAGGCGGGTGGCCTGACGCCATCGGATCTGACGTTGATCGAATCCACTCAGGACGAGATCGATTCGTGGGAGTCTGCCTACCGAGGCGTCGAAGACGTGTGGCCTCTGACTCCGCTGCAGTCCGGGCTGTTGTTCCACGCGATGATGACCGAATCGACGGTGGACGTCTACACGATGCAGGCTGTACTGGACCTGTCCGGTGTCGTCGATACCGATCGTTTGCGGGCTTCCGGGCAGGCGTTGCTCGATCGCCACAGCAATCTCCGAGCCGCGTTCGTCGCCGACAGTGACGGCAGCCCGGTCCAGGTGGTTCTCGGCGCTCTGGAACTGCCCTTCCACGAGATCGATCTGATGGATGTTGCCGAGGACTCTCGACGCGCGGAGGCGAAGCGGATACTTGTTGCCGCTCAGGCGGAGCGCTTCGATATGTCCGCGCCACCGCTCATCAGGTTCACGCTGATCAAGGTCGCCGCGGATGCATGGCACCTGGGCATCACCAGTCACCACATCCTGCTCGACGGGTGGTCCATGCCGTTGCTCATGCAGGATCTGTTGATGCTGTACGCAGTCCGTGCCGACACGTCGGTGCTGCCCCGAGTACGACCGTTCCGGAACTTCCTGTCCTGGCTCGACGGCCGTGACCGAGAAGATTCGCTCGATCGATGGGCGGCCGCCTTCCACGGGGTGTCGGAACCGACGCTGCTCACCGAAAGCGCACGCCCGTCGGGGGCGGTACCGGGGATCGGCAAGATCGAGGTCTCGCTGACCGAGGATCGCACTGCCGTGCTGTCCTCGATGGCCTCGAAGCTGGGTGTGACGGTCAACACTGTCGTGCAAGCGGCGTGGGGGATCCTTCTGGGGCGTCTCACCGGACGCGCAGATGTGGTTTTCGGGGCTACGGTGTCGGGCCGGCCGGCCGACCTAGCAGGCGTCGAGTCGATGGTCGGACTCTTCATCAATACGTTGCCGGTTCGTGTGGATGTCGGAGACGGGCACTCGCGGGCAGAGACTCTGGTGCAGTTGCAAGGACAGCAGGCGGATCTGCTCGATCACCACTACGTGGGTCTGACCGAGATTCAGCAGCGCATCGGTGTGGACAGATTGTTCGACACGCTCCTCGTGTTCGAGTCCTACCCCATCGACCGCGACGCGATCGCCGCGGCAAGTTCGGTCGATGGCCTTCAGATCACCGGTGTAGGCGTCGACGACGCCACGCATTACCCGTTGACGGTTCTGACGGTCGTCGAAGCAAGACTCGAGCTGACGTTCAAGTACCTGGACACGGTCCTCGACGGTCGGTACGTCACCGATCTGAGTCGGTGGTTCCTTCGGATTCTGGACGCGTTGATCGACGAGCCCGCTGCACGAGTGGGGACGATCGACCTTCTGGATGCGAACGAACGAGAGCAGGTCGTCATGGCCTCGACCGACCTGGATTCCGGCACACAGGGTGCGCGTCGATCCGTGGGTTCGGATATGCAGGTGCTTCCTCAGGTCCTCGCGGAGATCGTCGAGGACGACCCGGAGGCACCCGCGATGGTCTCCGGCGAAGATGAGATCAGCTACCGAGCACTCGATGTCGCCTCGTCCACACTTGCTCGATCGTTGATCGATCGAGGCGTCGGACCCGGAATGTCGGTTGTCGTACATCTTCCTCGTTCGACGACGGCGATCGAGGCATTGTGGGCAGTGGCAAAGACCGGTGCTGCGGTGATTCCTTCGCAGCCCGGATCGCACAGTTCGGTCCCCGAAGGCACCTTCGGTGTCACAGTCGAGCAGTACCGCGACACGGCACCGACGGGTCCGACCTGGCTCGTTGTCGACGACGCCGAATTCGCCCGAGAAACAGCGTCCCGACCGCGGCATCCGGTCTCGTACTCGGACCGATTGCAGTCTCTGTCCGGAGATCACAAAGCTCTCACTCTGGCTTCGGGTTCGCTCACTCAGTCGGAATTGATGCTTCGCATAGCGGATTACGCCGATCGATTCGAGCTTGGATACGACACCCGTAGCTACCACTACGGATCGTTCGATTCCGACGCGTCCGCCTTCGAGGCCTTTGCGGTGACCTCGAGAGGTGGCGCTCTCATCATGGGCGAGCCGAACATCGACGTCCCCTCGGTGGCCGACCTGTTGTTCGACTCGTGGGCGACACACGCGTTCGTGCCGATCGAGGTACTCGAGCAGTCAGGTCCGGAGGATCTCGACGACCTGGTAGTCGTGATCGTCACAGATGGGCCCGCGACGGGTGATGCAGTCGAGACATGGACGGACGGGCGGACTGTGACTCACATGTGACCCTCGACCTGCCCTGTGGGCTGGCGAGGTAACGGATTACGCCTGAAAAGGGATAGATGTCCGAGGCGTGCGAACCCGGTCACGGTCGGCTCGAATCGATCATGTGGTGGTGAGCTGAGCCGGGCTCGCTAAACTTGCTCTGCGCGTTCCACCCCGGGACGGCCGTTCGACACTGGGCTGTCTGTTCAGCCATGTCTTTTCGGCGACTCGGGGAGAGTCCGAGCCGAGACCATCGAATTTTTCGACAACGAAGGTGATCCGCATACATGACGTTCCGTACCCGGCCAGATCGAACACAGGGCTCGACGACATGAGTGCGAGTGAATCCCGCAGTCGGGTCGACGGTGCTACCCGTGGAAGCGGTCGCCGGTCACGAGGAGAACGTCCGAACCGTCGCCATGGCGTCCGGACAGAGCTACTTCCGCAGCTGCTGACGAGTGCCGTCGAAACAGCAGGCGATTCGATTGCGCTGATGTCCTCAGGAATCTCGCTCAGCTACCGCGAGCTCGACGAACGGTCGTCGAAGCTGGCCAGAGCGCTCATCGAACGAGGGGTCGGTCCCGGCGACCGAGTCGCGCTGGCTCTTCCGAGGTCGGTCGAATCCGTCCTTGCGGTATGGGCAGTCGCCAAGAGCGGAGCGGCATTCGTGCCGGTGGATCCGAATTATCCTCCCGATCGGACACAGCACATGGTGTCCGATTCGGGAGTCGTACTCGGTCTCACTCTCGAATCGTTCGCAGCAGGCCTTCCCAGCGGAGTCGACTGGCTCGTGCTGGACGAGCCGAGCCTTGCAGCGGCCGTCGAGAGTTACCCAGCGCACCCGATCTCCTATGCGGATCGGGTTCGACCACTGCTCGAGTCGCATGCGGCTTACATCATCTACACGTCCGGATCGACAGGGCTGCCCAAGGGCGTCGTTGTCACCCATTCCGGTCTCGGACCGCTCGTGGCAGCGGAGCGACCGCACTATGGTCTCTCGTCCGACTCTCGAATGTTGCACGTCTGTTCGCCCAGTTTCGACGTGTCGGTCCTCGAATTGCTGCTCGCGTTCACGTCCGGCGCGACGCTCGTGGTGGCTCCCGCGTCGGTCGGGGGCGGCGAGGAGTTGGCCGATCTGCTTCGTGAGAAGCAGGTCACTCACGTGCTCATCACCCCGGGAGCGTTGGGGTCGGTAGATCCGAACGGCCTTCCCGACCTCGAAGCGGTCGTCGTGGCCGGTGACACCTTCACCGGTGAATTGGTGACGAGATGGGTCGGTGCCGAACGCGGTCCAGGATTGCAGCAGCGTCTGTTCTTCAACGGTTATGGACCTACCGAAGCGACCATCCTGGCAACGAGTACGGCGCCTCTCGTGGTGGGCGAAGCACCGGTCATCGGCACACCGATCCCAGGTGTCGGTGCATTCGTGCTCGACAACCGGCTCCGTCCAGTTCCGGCAGGAGTCAGTGGCGAGCTCTACCTAGCGGGTGCGCAGCTCGCCGAGGGATACAACAAGCGATCAGCGCTGACTTCCGAACGATTCGTCGCCAATCCGTTCCCAGAAGCGACGGCAACCGGGCAGAATGCCTCGGGAACCGGCACCCGCCTGTATCGCACCGGAGATGTCGTCCGACGTGACTCCGACGGCATTGTTCACTACCTCGGCCGTAGCGACTTTCAGGTCAAGATTCGTGGCTTCAGGATCGAGTTGGGTGAAGTCGACAGCACGCTCGCCACTCATCCGCATGTGCAGTTCGCTGCTACCGTCGGTCGCGAACTTCCTTCCGGTGAAACAGCATTGGTGTCGTACGTACAACCCGCTGCAGGTGTGGACTTCGACGTCGACGAGCTTGTCGAACATCTTGGCCACACGCTGCCCGCACACATGATTCCGGCCCAGATCATCGAGCTGGATTCGGTTCCGCTCACTCCGGTCGGCAAGCTCGACCGGGCGGCATTGCCGGAGCCGGTCTTTGCCGGCAAGGAATTCGTGGAGCCGGTGACCGAGTTGGAGAAAACCGTCGCCGCAATCTTCGCCGAGGTGCTCGGAGTCGAACGCGTCGGCAGAACGGACTCGTTCCTCGATCTGGGTGGAAACTCTCTCGTTGCAACCCGGTTGGTTGCGCGTCTCGGCGCGGCCCTGGACGTCAAAGTCCCGGTTCCGCTGCTCTTCGGAAATCCAGCTGTCGGAGACCTCGCTCGTGAGATCGAGTCACGATCACTCGGTGACGCGCATGCTGCTCTGGCTCCACGCAGTCGGCCCGACCGAATTCCGCTCTCGCTCGCCCAGCAGCGGATGTGGTTCCTGAACAGGTTCGATACTGCGTCTGCGGTGAACAACATCCCGGTTGCGATTCGGTTGTCCGGCCGGCTCGATACGAGTGCGTTGTTCCATTCCATCCGTGACTTGATCGAACGACACGAATCTCTTCGAACGTCGTACCCGGACCATGACGGCGTCGGATTTCAAAGCATCGGTTCCGTGGACGACGTTCTCGCCGAGCTCACTCCGATCATCGTTGATCCGGACCATGTCGCCGCCGCCGTGATGGATACGGTATCGGGTGGATTCGATGTCACAACCCAAGTGCCACTTCGGGTGCGGCTTCTCCAGGTCTCGGCCGAGGAGCACATTCTGGTGTTCGTGGTACATCACATCTCCGGCGACGGAGTTTCGATGGGGCCCCTCACTCGCGACGTGATGACGGCATATCACGCGCGAACACAGAACACGGTGCCCGATTTCGCGCCGTTACCCGTTCAGTACGCGGACTACACCCTGTGGCAGCGCGACATCCTCGGATCCGAACTCGAGTCGGATTCGGTCATTTCCGATCAGATCGAGTACTGGACGAAGGCGTTGGCGGACCTTCCGGCCGAGCTATCGCTGCCGTTCGACCGCCCCCGGCCTGCGGTCGCGTCGAATCTCGGTGCCACACATACGTTCACAATCGATGCCGATACGCATCGACAGATGCGGTCTTTGGCGACGGCGTCGGGCGCCAGCGTGTTCATGGTTGTTCACGCGGCACTCGCCGTGCTGCTGTCACGGCTTTCTGACTCCACCGATATCGCCGTGGGCACCCCGGTAGCGGGTCGTGGTGACGAGGCCCTCGACAACCTTATCGGCATGTTCGTCAATACGCTCGTGCTTCGTACCGATACGTCCCCGAACCTCCGTTTCCGTGACCTGCTGGACTCCGCACGCGGGGTGGATCTCGAGGCGTTTGCTCATGCCGATCTGCCGTTCGAGCGGTTGGTGGAGATTCTGGATCCAGAACGAAGTGCTGCACGCCACCCGATCTTTCAGGTCATGTTGACCTACCAGAACATGGAACCGTCTCGGTTCACCCTGCCGGGCCTGACGGTGACGGGCGTGGACCTCGATGTCGCGATAGCCAAGTTCGATCTGCAGTTGGCGGTAACCGAGTTGGCGTCGGACGCTGGTGGCGAAGGCCCGCTGGCCGTCGAATTGACCTATGCGCGTGAGGTGTTCGATGAAGCAACCGCGGTCGGTTTTGCTCGAAGGCTGACCGCGATAGTCAGCGCCGTCGTCGCCGATGCCGATGTAGTGATCGGTGATATCGAGATCGTGGACGAGGCAGAGCGCGTGGCGCTGAGCGCCGAGGGCACCGAACTCGTCGATGGCGGCGATGCAACGCTCGTGGAGCGTTTCGAAGCGGCCGTACGCGCTAACCCGGGGGCGCCGGCCGTCACCAGTGGCGATGTCACTCTCACCTATGCGGAGCTGGATGGCAAAGCGAATCGGATTGCACGGGCGTTGTCGGCGACCGGTGTGGAACCGGAAAGCTTGGTAGCGGTCGCGCTGCCGCGGTCGGTCGATCTGATCGCGGCGATTCTCGGGGTTCTCAAAGCCGGTGCGGGATACCTCCCGATCGACACGAGCAATCCGGCAGATCGCATCTCGTACATCCTCGGGGATGCAGTCCCCGGCGCCGTGATCACGTCACAGACGGAACTCTCCTCGATCGGCGCGTTCGACTGTCCCATGGTCGACGTCGATTCCGCTTCGGTCACCGAGCTCGACGGATCCGCACTCTCCGGTTCCGAGCTGCCGAGAAGCGCTTCCGCCGACAACGTCGCGTATGTCATCTACACATCCGGTTCGACTGGACTCCCGAAGGGTGTTGCCGTCACCCACCGAAACGTCACAACGCTGTTCGCGGCCGCGGCGCAGCGGTTCGAGTTCAGCAGCGAAGACGTATGGACCATGTTCCATTCCTACGCATTCGACTTCTCCGTCTGGGAGATCTGGGGACCGTTGCTGTCCGGTGGCCGGCTGGTGACAGTGGATTACTACACCTCTCGCTCGCCCGAGAAGTTCCTCGAACTGCTCGCGCGCGAAAGCGTCACCGTGCTGAATCAGACACCGTCGGCGTTCGCTCAGCTGGCCGAGGCGGAACGTTCGGCGGGGGACCATGCGCCGGTACTTTCCCTGCGCTACATAGTGTTCGGTGGTGAAGCGCTCGATCTGAGCTCGTTGGAGCGTTGGTATTCCCGTCATCCGAACGGTCCACAACTGGTCAACATGTACGGCATCACCGAGACCACCGTGCACGTGTCCTTCCTCGCTCTCTCGCGGGAAACAGCGCACAGGGCAAGAGCAAGTGTGATCGGCGACGCGTTGCCAGGGTTGACGGTTCGTGTTCTCGATTCGCGGCTGGGTCTCGCGCCCATTGGCGTGGCAGGCGAGCTTTACGTGAGCGGCGGACAACTTGCTCGCGGTTACCTCGGCAAGTCGGCACTCACCTCGACTCGGTTCGTGGCCGACCCGCTCGGACCGAGTGGAACGGTGATGTACCGGACCGGCGACCGAGGCCGCTGGAATGCTGGTGGACAGCTCGAATATGCCGGACGCACTGATACCCAGGTTCAGCTGCGCGGGTTCCGCATCGAACTCGGTGAAATCGAATCGGCGTTGCTCCGAAATTCCGACGTCGCCCAGGCGGTGGCGATGGTTCGCCGAGATCTGCGTCAGGGCGCCGACACCGAAGACCGTGAGGGTGAGTCTCTCGTCGCGTACGTCGTGCCCTCGGCCGGAGCGTCCATCGACGTCAACCGATTGCGTTCTGATGCAGCACAATTCTTGACCGCCTACATGGTGCCGGATCTGATCGAAATCCTGGACGAATTGCCGTTGACGGTCAATGGCAAACTGGACCATCGGGCACTGCCGGTGCCGGTGTACGCGTCGGGGTCACCCTTCCGTGCACCGAGCACCCCTGCCGAAAAGGCAGTCGCCGAAGTATTCGCAACAGTTCTGTCCCAGGACGTGGTGGGGGCGGACGACTCCTTCTTCGAGCTCGGCGGCAATTCTCTCGATGCAACCCGCGTCATAGCCAGGCTGAACGCGGCACTCGGCAGTGATGTGTCCGTTCGAGAGCTGTTCGAAGCTCCGACTGTGGCAGCTCTCGCGTCGTGCGCCAGTCGTCATCTCGGTGTAGGTGGCCGAAGGACGCTGGTTGCTGCCGAACGTCCCGAGCGCATTCCGCTTTCGCTTGCCCAGCAACGGATGTGGTTCCTCAACCGCCTCGATCCAGGCTCGTCGGTGTACAACATTCCCTTGGCGATTCGACTGGCCGGTGTACTCGATCTCGAGGCACTCGACAGTGCCATCCGCGATGTGATCGACAGGCACGAGAGCCTGCGAACGAGTTATCCGACCGACGCGGACGGCCCATTCCAGCAGATACTCGAAGTCGCCGATGTCGGACTCGACCTAGCGCCGATTGCATGCGCGAGCGAAACCGAACTGATCGATCGGGTTCGCGGCACCATCTCGCGCGGCTTCGACGTGTCCACCGACATACCGGTCAGGGCCGAACTGTTCGCGCTCACCGAAACCGATCATGTGCTTGCAGTATCGGTTCATCACATCTCGGCAGACGGGGTGTCCATGGCACCTCTCGCACGAGATGTGATGACGGCGTACGTCGCACGGATCTCCGGTTCGGCCCCTGCCTGGGCTCCGCTGACCGTGCAGTACGCGGACTATGCGCTGTGGCAGCACGACGTACTGGGTGACGCAGAGCAGGCCGACTCGATCGCAGCCGGTCAACTCCGTTTTTGGACGGAACAGCTGGTCGGTGTCCCGGACGAGCTGGATCTGTCCACAGACCGGCCGCGTCCGCCTCAACAGTCGATGCGCGGTCGATCCTGGGCTACGTCGCTGACTCCGGAGTTGACAGATTCGCTGAACCGGATCGCGCGCGCCAACAACGCATCGTTGTTCATGGTCGTCCATAGCGCGCTTGCAGTCCTGTTGGCTCGGATGAGCGGCGGACGTGACATCGTGATCGGCACTGCAGTCGCCGGTCGCGGTGACGCCGCGCTCGATGGGCTGGTCGGAATGTTCGTCAACACGCTCGCCCTTCGGGTGGACGTCGATCCCGCGGATCGATTCGATGACCTTCTCGACCGAGTGCGGAGCGTCGACCTCGGCGCTTTCGCCAATGCGGACGTCCCTTTCGAGCGGGTAGTCGACGCAGTGTCCCCGACCCGCTCGGTCGCCCGCCACCCGATCTTCCAGGTGGTTCTGTCGCTTCAGAATCAGGAGCAAGCCACACTCGAACTTCCGGGGTTGTCCATCTCGGTTCTCGACGGCGGTGAACTGGCGGCCAAGTTCGATCTTCAGGTGACGGTAGAACGCGTCGGTGATCGATTGCAGGTCGTGTTCACCTATGCGACAGATCTGTTCGACGAAGAGTCGATTTCGCGCTTTGGAGAGCGTTTCACCCTGGTGCTCGACGCGATCGCCGGCAGCACCGAGGTGATCGTCGGTGACATAGACATCCAATCCGATACAGAGGCCGACCAAGGGCACGTTCTGACGGCCGCACCGTCGGTCGACATCGCGGCAACCGTTGGTGTGGAAGGGACAACCCTCGCCCAGGTGTTGCGCACTGTGGTCGACGAAGACCCCGACGCGCCTGCCATCTCGATCGGCGACGTCGACATCACCTTCGGCGAGGTGGACGAACAGTCGTCGCGGCTGGCACGTGAGCTGATCTCGCGGGGTGTCGGACCTGGGGATGCGGTCGTAGTCGCCATCGAGCGGTCGGTCGAGCAGATTGTCACGCTCTGGGCTGTCGCCAAAAGCGGTGGTGCAGTAGCCGGTCCCACATCGAGCAGCGCGGTCCTGGGCATCGCGGCGACGGTAGAGGCGGTCGAGGATTCGGTCGGCGAGTGGATCGTCCTGAGCGATGACTCGGTGATCAAGACCCTTGCCGAGCGTTCCTCGCGTCCGGTGGCGTATTCGGAACGAGTGCGACTTCTTCGCCCCGAGGATCCGTTTGCCTTCTTCGATGGGGTCGACCCACCTCTCTCCCACGGCCCAACTCTCTCCCACGGTGATGTCGTCGCGATCGCAGACTCGCTACGGGGAGTCCTCGGGGTGAGTTTCGAGTCGCGTACGTACGGGACGGCGAGGTTCGGCACCAGATGGTCTCTACTGGAGTTCGCGCTCGCAGCGTCAGCAGGCTCGACGATGGTCGTGTCGGCGCCTGGTGAGCCCGAGGATCCCGAGGCCGTGATCGGCGAGCATTGGGTGACCCATGCGTTCGTCTCTGGTGCCCAGAATGCGGCCTTGGAAGCGGGAATCGAGGCGGAAGACCTCGTGTCCGTCGTTCTGACCGAGAACCCGGTCGATACGCAGCTTCCGGCGTCGGACTCCGCTGCAGGCTGGACCATCTTCGGCTGACGGTCCAGCCGTCGTGCACGAGTGGACCGTGGCCGCGTGTGAACACTCGAGGAAAACCTGCACGTTACTTGCTTCCTGCATGTTTTCTGTGTGTTCACTTCTATCTCGGTTGTATTTCGGCCGAGAAGCTAGTGCAACTCAATAATAAAAGGCGTCGACATAGTGAGCGGCTCCGATAACCGAAAATAATACGGTCCGCCGTGCGCGCTCAGAGCGCATCTCAGGGCTTGTCAGGGTCAGGTGGCCCTGTTCGTGCACGGCGTGAGTGAGTGCAGATCGGTCGGCGCTTGGTAACCTTCGGAGTAGATTCTGGACTTGTAAAACAGACTTTTCATTTTGATTGTTGCGTAATTTACCGCTATAACAGCGCAATCACGGCACAATCTCGACGTTGAGTCAGTCCGTATCCCGACCGATTGCGAGGTACTGCCCACCGATGAATGCGAAAAACCCGAACTCGGACGACATCGAATCCGACGTCACCCTGGATCCGTCGGCCGCAGGGCCGGCGAGATCAGGTCGATCCAGCGGGCGTAACAAGGACAGGCGTAAGCCTCGCACTCGTCGGGCGCGCGTTGCTCTTCTGCCGGATTTGTTGGCGTCGGCGGTGGAGCGGAGTCCGGATTCGTCGGCGTTGGTGTGTGGTTCTGCTGAGGTGTCGTATCGGGTGTTGGATTCGTTGTCTTCGCGGTTGGCTCGGGTGTTGGTGGGTGCGGGTGTGGAGGTGGATGGGTTTGTCGGTGTGGCGTTGCCGAGGTCGGTGGATTCGGTGGTGTCGGTGTGGGGTGTGGCGAAGTCCGGTGGTGCTGTGGTGCCGTTCGATCCTGGGTATCCGGTGGAGCGGTTGGAGCGGATGGTGGTGGATTCGGGGGTGCGGGTCGGTGTGACGGTGCGTGAGTTCGTGGGGTTGTTGCCGTTGGGTGTGGAGTGGATCGTGTTGGATGATCCGGCGGTGGTGGCGTTGTTGGCGTCGGTGTCGGGTGATCCGGTGTCGGCGGTGGATCGGGTCGGGCGTTTGCGGGCGGAGTCGGCGGCGTATGTGGTGTATACGTCGGGGTCTACTGGGGTTCCGAAGGGTGTGGTGGTGACGCAGGCGGGGTTGGCGAATTTTGCGGTGGAGCAGCGTGATCGGTATGGGTTGACGGGGGAGTCGCGGACGTTGCATTTTGCGTCGCCGAGTTTCGATGCGTCGATGTTGGAGTTGTTGTTGGCGGTGGGTGCGTCGTCGACGATGGTGGTGGCGGAGGCGTCGGTGTTCGGTGGGGTGGAGTTGTGGGAGTTGTTGGTTTCGGAGCGGGTGTCGCATGCGTTCGTGACTCCGGCTGCGTTGGCGTCGGTGGATCCGGTGGGGTTGGTCGATCTTCGGGTTGTGGTGGTCGGTGGTGAGGCGTGGTCGCCTGAGTTGTTGGGTCGGTGGGCGGTGGAGCGTGGTGT
>NZ_MKKX01000004.1 GCF_002091985.1 Rhodococcus sp. 1163 | reverse complement strand
CTGCCGGATTTGTTGGCGTCGGCGGTGGAGCGGAGTCCGGATTCGTCGGCGTTGGTGTGTGGTTCTGCTGAGGTGTCGTATCGGGTGTTGGATTCGTTGTCTTCGCGGTTGGCTCGGGTGTTGGTGGGTGCGGGTGTGGAGGTGGATGGGTTTGTCGGTGTGGCGTTGCCGAGGTCGGTGGATTCGGTGGTGTCGGTGTGGGGTGTGGCGAAGTCCGGTGGTGCTGTGGTGCCGTTCGATCCTGGGTATCCGGTGGAGCGGTTGGAGCGGATGGTGGTGGATTCGGGGGTGCGGGTCGGTGTGACGGTGCGTGAGTTCGTGGGGTTGTTGCCGTTGGGTGTGGAGTGGATCGTGTTGGATGATCCGGCGGTGGTGGCGTTGTTGGCGTCGGTGTCGGGTGATCCGGTGTCGGCGGTGGATCGGGTCGGGCGTTTGCGGGCGGAGTCGGCGGCGTATGTGGTGTATACGTCGGGGTCTACTGGGGTTCCGAAGGGTGTGGTGGTGACGCAGGCGGGGTTGGCGAATTTTGCGGTGGAGCAGCGTGATCGGTATGGGTTGACGGGGGAGTCGCGGACGTTGCATTTTGCGTCGCCGAGTTTCGATGCGTCGATGTTGGAGTTGTTGTTGGCGGTGGGTGCGTCGTCGACGATGGTGGTGGCGGAGGCGTCGGTGTTCGGTGGGGTGGAGTTGTGGGAGTTGTTGGTTTCGGAGCGGGTGTCGCATGCGTTCGTGACTCCGGCTGCGTTGGCGTCGGTGGATCCGGTGGGGTTGGTCGATCTTCGGGTTGTGGTGGTCGGTGGTGAGGCGTGGTCGCCTGAGTTGTTGGGTCGGTGGGCGGTGGAGCGTGGTGTTGGTGTTGGTGTTGGTGTGCGTGAGTTTTTCAATGGGTATGGTCCGACGGAGACGACGATCATGTCCAATATTTCGGATGCTTTGGTCGCGGGGGATGAGATATCGATCGGTGCCCCGATCCGCGGGATGTCCGCCGCTGTACTCGACGATCGGTTGCGTCCAGTACTCGGCGGCGCGAAGGGTGAGTTGTACCTCTGGGGCCCCGGTGTGGCGCGTGGCTACCACAGTCGAATGGGGCTCACAGCAGGACGATTCGTCGCCAATCCGCTGGTCGAGGACGGCACACGGATGTACCGCACGGGTGACGTCGTTCGCCGTCTGCCCGACTCGCATGACATCGAGTACGTGGGGCGCAGTGATTTTCAGGTGAAGGTGCGTGGTTTCCGGATCGAGTTGGGTGAGATCGACGCTGTGGTGACCTCGCATCCGGGGGTCGAGTTCGCGGTGACGGTTGCGCGTTCGGGGGAGCAGGGGGTGGCGGGCGCGACGGTGTTGGTGTCGTATGTGTTGCCTGCTGCGGGTTCGGATCTGGATGTGTTGGAGATTCGGGGGTGGGTGAAGAAGCGGTTGCCGCGACACATGGTGCCTTCGCAGGTGGTCGCTCTCGACGAGTTGCCGCTGACTCCGGTGGGCAAGTTGGACCGGGCTGCTTTGCCGGAGCCTGCGGCTGTGGTGCGGGAGTTCCGGGAGCCGGAGTCGGAGTCGGAGCGGGTGGTGGCGGGTGTGTTCGAGGATGTGCTCGATGTCGATCGGGCGGGGCTCGATGACGACTTCTTCGAGTTGGGCGGCAACTCACTGATCGCAACGCAAGTTGCGTCGCGACTGAGTTCGGCGCTCGGGCGCGCGGTGTCGGTCCGAACTCTGTTCGAGAGTTCGTCCGTGGGATCACTCGCTGCATCGGTGGACGATGCTTCGGAGATTGTCCAGCGACCACCGCTGACGACGTTCGAACGACCTTCCCGTATTCCACTGTCCCTTGCGCAGCAACGGTATTGGTTTCTCAATCAGTTCGACACCTCTTCGGTCGTGGACAACATCCCGATCGCGGTGCGGTTGTCGGGGGCTCTCGATGTCGCAGCGCTTCAGGCCGCGGTCGCAGACGTCGTCGACCGGCACGAGGTACTTCGGACCTTGTACCCGAACGAACCGCTTGGTCCCTCGCAGTCGGTTCTGCCCGCGGCGAGTGCCGTTCCCGACCTGACGCCGGTCGCGGTGCGATCCGAGGACATTCCTGCGCGCGTGCGCGAGGCAGTGACGAGACAGTTCGACGTCACCGAGGCGCCACCGGTGTTCGTCAGGCTGTATGCCGTCGACCAGGCGACCGGGGATCTGAATGGCGAGTACGTGCTGGTGATCGTCGTACATCACATCAGTGCGGACGGATCCTCTCTGCCCGTACTCGTGCGGGACGTCATGATGGCATATTCGGCCCGTGCCGCCGGCCATGCTCCGCAGTGGTCGCCGTTGCCGGTGCACTACGCCGACTTCGCTCTGTGGCAGCGCGAAGTGCTGGGCGACGAGTCCGATCCCGACTCGATGCTCAGTACACAGATCGCATACTGGCAGGAGCACCTACGCGGAGTCGCTCCTGTGATGGACCTGCCTACCGATCGGCGCCGACCGGAACAGCAGTCGTTTGCAGGCGCGGCAGTGCGTACGACCCTTACCGAGGAGGTACACCGGACTCTCGTCAGTGTCGCGCACGCGCACGAGGCCTCACTGTTCATGGTCGTCCACACTGCTTTGGCCGCATTCCTGAGCCGGATGAGCAGCTCCGGCGACGTCGTAGTCGGTACTCCCATTGCAGGTCGCGTCGATCAGGCGCTGGACGGACTCATCGGCATGTTCGTCAATACCCTCGTGCTCCGGACCCGGGTCGACGCGAGTTCCAGCTTCCTCGAGGCGCTCGCCGACGTACGGGAAGTGGATCTCGCGGCATTCGCGCATTCCGATGTGCCCTTCGAGCGGGTCGTCGAAGCCATCAATCCGCCACGATCCTCCGAATACAGCCCACTCTTCCAGGTCGGCTTCTCGTTTCAGAACATCGCACAGGAGTCGCTCCAGCTTCCGGATCTGACCGTTCGGCCGGTCGAATTCGAATCGAACGTTGCCAAGTCCGATGTGCACTTCACTATCACCGAAAGTTCGGAACGCAGTGGCGATTCTGCGTTCGGTATCGAACTGGCATATGCAACAGATCTTTTCGACGAGAGTACGGCGCAATCGATGCTCGATCGATATGTACGCGTGCTCGACGCCGTAGCCGCAAATCCCATGGTGCTGATCGGCGACATCGAACTGATGACCGAGCCCGAACGTCGATCGATGGTCTTCTCCGCCGACCGGACGGCGCATCCGGTCGCTGAATCGACGTTGATTTCGATGTTCGAGGCGTGGGTGGCCGAAACCCCGGACGCCGAAGCTGTTGTTGCCGAAGGGCAACGAATGACTTTCCGGCAGTTCGATTCGCGGGTCAACGCGACGGCTCGATACCTGATCGAACGTGGAATCGGACCGGAGTCCGTTGTGGCACTGTCGATCCCGCGAGGCGTCGACCTGTTGGTGGTGATGTACGCGGTAGTCAAGACCGGTGCCGCCTACGTTCCTCTCGACGGTGAGCATCCGGCCGATCGCAATGCCTACATCGTCGATACCGTCGCTCCTGCGCTTGTCGTCACCGGTCCTGGTGACAGCGGGGACTGGCAGAGCACGGCGCCGACGGTGTCGGTGGACGAGATCGACTCCTCCGAGTACTCCGGTGGCCCCATCGGAGACTCCGAGCGCGCCGCGCCGGTGCGACCGGACAACACGGCTTACGTCATTTTCACCTCGGGTTCGACCGGAAAGCCCAAGGGAGTGGCAGTCTCCCACCGAGCGATCGTCAATCAGCTGCAGTGGCTGCGTGCCAGCTTCCAAACCGGCCCTGGCGATGTCGTGTTGATGCACACCGCGGTGACGTTCGATCTGTCCGTCTGGGAATACTGGGGCGCACTCGCCGCAGGCAGCACAGTGGTCATCGCTGCGCCCCGATCACATCCGGATCCTGCTTATCTCCTCGCCTTGATGCGTTCGGAGAATGTGACGACCCTCGGTGTGGTGCCGGCGATGCTGAACACCCTTCTGATGCAAGCCGAAGGGGTACTGCCCACATCTATCGAGCGTGTTTACGCGATCGGCGAGGAACTCGCCGCAGGCCTCGCTCAGTGGTTCCGCCGAGGCAACTCGGGGAAGCTGGTCAATCTCTACGGGCCGACCGAAGCTGCGGTATCGGTGACCTGTCACGAGGTGGTGCCGGAAGATGTCGGCGGCGTGCCCATCGGCCTTCCGGTGTGGAACACCGGCACTCTCGTCTTGGATTCTCGAATGAACCTCGTTCCGGCAGGAGTCGGCGGAGATCTGTACCTCACCGGCGTCCAGTTGGCGCGTGGCTACACCTCACGAACGGCACTGACCTCCGAGCGTTTCGTCGCCGACCCGTTCGGACCGAACGGGTCTCGAATGTACCGAACCGGTGATCTCGCCCGATGGAATCGCGATGGTGAGCTCGAGTACCTCGGTCGATCGGACGAGCAGGTGAAAGTGCACGGCTACCGCATCGAGCTGGGCGAGATCGAGTCGGTTCTTCGCACCCACTCTGACGTGAACGACGCAGCCGTCGTCGCGCGTGAGGACGGAAATTCGGGTCACCGGCTGGTTGCCTACGTCGTTCCGGCTGCAGATCGATCGATCGATCGAGACTCGCTGCAGGCGCTGGCAGCCGAGGAGTTGCCGTCGTACATGAAGCCCGCAGCCTTTGTCGTTCTCGATCGACTTCCGTTGAATCCGAGCGGCAAGGTGGATCGTCGAGCCCTTCCCGATCCCGTATTCGACAAGGTGCACTACAAGGCGCCGAGCAGTGAGACCGAAGCTCTGGTCGCACGGGTGTTCGCCGATACTCTGGGCACCGAGGACGTCGGCGTGGACGACGACTTCTTCGATCTCGGTGGCAACTCGATGGTCGCCGTCCGAATGGTGGGCGTGCTGAGTTCAGCGGTCGGTCGCGATGTACCTCTTCCCTGGGTTTTCGGAAGTTCGACACCCGCAGAGCTGGCCGCACGCCTCGACCGCGAACCGTCGACGTCGAGTGCCGGACGCGTTCCCGGCGGACCACTCGACGTTCTCGTCACGCTCCGCGAGGGAAGCGCGGACCAAGCGCTCTTCTGCTTCCACCCGATCACGGGCACCGCGTGGGCGTTCGCAGGACTGGCGCCGCATCTCGATGCCGATCGACCTGTCTACGGTCTTCAATCTCCCGCGCTGTCCGGTGCTGCACTCCCGATCTCGATCGAAGCCTGGGCCGAGCTGTACGTGCACGAGATTCGCGCCGTTCAGCCGGTCGGGCCCTACCACCTACTCGGATGGTCGATGGGTGGTGTAATTGCGCACGCAGTTGCGGTTCGGCTTCGTACTCTGGGGGAGAGCGTCGAGACGCTCGCCGTGATGGATGCGACCCTCGGTACGGCCGAAGGTCGTACGACGGCGATACCGACAATGGTCGATCTCGTCGGTGAGTTCGGTGGGGAAACAGACCGCGATGTCGCCGATTTCGACGTACAGGACGCGGTGGATCTGGTTGCGACCCTGCCGCCGCCCTTCGACTCGCTGACCAGAGATCGGATCGAGATCATTTTCGGCGGGATTCGGCGCTCCGCCGAACTCCTGGAGGAATATCGGCCGAGCAGGTTCGATGGGGAGCTGCTGTACTTCACCGCCGAACTCGACGACCCCTCGGGCGAGTCCGGCGCGTCTACCTGGAAGTCGGCTGTCGACGCCGAACGTACGGTCAACTATCCAGTGGAGACGACCCACTGGAAGATGGCCTCGCCCGCATCGTTGGGATTGATCGGACCGATTCTGAACAAGTGGATCCTCGGCGGTCGCTGATCCGACAGGTGACGTTATCCACGACCTCGCGGTGACGGCACGTACCTCGGCGAATCATCCGAGTGAATGATTTACCCGACCATAACGGTCCTCGCGCCCGGTACGGCCCTCGGTAACGTCTGCCTGTCGTGAGCGATGGGGTATACATGGACGACAATTTGTCGTTGTAAACCTGTACGGGGCGACTGCAGGAACTCGGTCTTTTCGAGTACTCGGTTCGACCTCGGATCGAGATCAAAGGGTGAGTCTTGTTCAAGTCTGAGTTGTCTGTTTCCGTGCCCGTCGAAGTCGAGCTTCGATGAGTGGCGACGGCCAGAACAGCTCGGCCAGCACTACCTCTCCAGGAACATCCCGCTCGACGGCACGACCTCGGCGAACTCCGCGCGTGCGACGCCCGCGCATCCCACTTCTGCCCGACATTTTACTTGCTGCGGTCGAGTCCGATCCGTCGGCTTCGGCACTGTCTTTCGAAGGCACAGACCTCTCGTATGCCGAGGTGGACGCGTGGTCGAGCCGGCTGGCACGGGCCCTGATCGGGCGCGGCCTCGGCGCCGACGACGTCGTTGCAGTCGCGATGAAGAGGTCGGCTTCGTCCGTTCGATCCGTGTGGGGTATCGCCAAATCGGGCGCCACCTTCCTGCCGGTGGATCCCAACTATCCTGCCGATCGCATCGATCACATGCTCACCGATTCGGGCGCTCGCTTCGGTGTGACCGTGTCGGAATTCGTCGATGCTCTGCCAAAGACGGTGGATTGGCTCGTCCTCGACGACCCGGTTTCCGTCGCCGAGTTGGGCGGCAACGACGACTCGCCGGTAATGGCAGCCGACCGCGTGCGGCCACTGCACGCGACGCATGGCTGCTACATGATCTACACCTCGGGCTCGACTGGAGTGCCCAAAGGCGTGGTCGTCACCCATGCGGGCCTGAGCGATCTCGCCGTCGAGTTGCGCGAGCTGTACTCACTCACGAGCTCGTCGCGAACCCTGCACTTCGCCTCACCCAGCTTCGACGCTTCGGTCTTCGAACTCCTCATGGCAGTGACGGCGTCGTCGACGATGGTTGTCGCACCTCCTTCGGTGTACGGAGGAATGGAGCTTGCCGAGCTGTTGCGAGAGGAACGAGTCACTCACGCGGTCATCACGCCCGCTGCACTGGCGTCGGTCGATCCTGCAGGCTTGGTCGATCTCGAGATGGTCCTCTCGGCGGGTGAGGCGTGTCCGCCGGAGCTCGTGAGCAAATGGGCCGTGGATCGGCCGGCCGGCCGGCGAAGGTTCTTCAACGGCTACGGTCCGACCGAGGCCACAATCATGGCTACGTGCAGTAGTGCATTGGACCCAGGCGCGACGGTATCGATCGGCGGCCCCATCCGTGGAATGTCGGCGGCTGTTCTCGACGACCGGTTACGACCGGCGATCGCAGGTTCCAAGGGGGAGCTGTATCTGTGGGGTGCAGCCCTCGCCCGCGGTTACCACGGCAAGGAGGCGCTCACCGCCGACCGATTCGTCGCAAACCCGTTCGCAAACGATGGTTCGCGGATGTATCGCACCGGAGACATCGTCAGATGGCGTCACTCTTCCAACGTCCTCGAATACTCCGGACGCAGTGATTTTCAAGTCAAGATCCGCGGATTCCGTATCGAACTCGGCGAGATCGATTCTGCACTGACGGCACACAGCGGAGTCGATTTCGCGGTAACCGTGGCACGCGAGGGCGTCGGCGGTGCAGCAGGCGCAGGCGCAGAGTCCGGCGGCGGTGCGGGTTCGGCCATGCTCGTGTCCTACGTCCTCGCGGTCGAGGGAGTGGCGTTGAGTACGGCGGACCTGACGCAGTTCGTCGCAGACACACTTCCGCGGCATATGGTTCCGACGGCGATCGTGTTGATCGACGAGCTTCCGCTGACACCGGTGGGCAAGCTGGACCGAGCTGCATTGCCGGACCCGGTTCTCCTCGCACGCGAGTTCCGAGCACCCGAGAGTCCGACACAACGCGTCGTAGCCGGCGTGTTCTCCGAGTTGCTGGACCTACCCCGGGTCGGTCTGGACGACGACTTTTTCGAGCTCGGTGGAAACTCGCTGATCGCGACCCAAGTTGTCGCGCGTATCGGTGCGGCCCTCGACACCACAATCTCGGTTCGCTCGCTGTTCGACTATTCGTCGGTAGTTCGCTTCGCCGAGTCGGTCGATGCGCAGAACAATGTCGGACACCGAACACCCTTGACCGCACGCTCACGTCCGGAGCCGATCCCTCTCTCGCTCGCGCAACGGCGAATGTGGTTCATGAATCGGTTGGAGCCGGAATCGGCGATCAACAACCTCCCCCTCGCAGTGAGACTGACGGGCGAGCTGAACACGGCGGCCCTGTCACAGGCGGTGTTCGATGTCGTGAACCGACACGAGACACTGCGAACGTACTACCCAGAGAAGAACGGTGACGGCCATCAGGTCGTCCTCGACGCCGTGGATGTCGCTCCCCGGCTCGTACCTGTTCCTGTGGCCGACTCCGAGACTGTCGGTGTGCTGCAGGCCATGACCCTGGCTCCGTTCGACCTCACCACCGAAGTTCCCCTGCGTGCGCAGCTGCTGGCGATCGGCGACGGGGATTACGTGCTTGCGCTAGTCACCCATCACATCACCGCCGACGGTGCGTCGTTGGCTCCGCTGACGCGAGACCTGATGACGGCGTACGTCTCTCGTGCTGCAGGCATCGAACCGGCGTGGACGCCCCTGCGTGTTCAGTACACGGACTACACGCTGTGGCAGCACGAAGTCCTCGGGTCCTCCGACGATCCGACGTCGCAGATCGCCGTACAGGAATCGTTCTGGAAGTCCGAGCTGGAGGGAATCCCGTCACAGCTGGACCTACCGACCGACCGACCACGCCCGTCGGTGCAATCCAGTGCGGGCGGCACCGTGGATTTCGAAATTTCCGGCACCACGCACAGAGCACTCCTCGAACTCGCCAAGTCCAAGAACGCCACGTTTTTCATGGTCGCCCACGCGGCGCTGGCTGTTCTGCTTGCTCGGTTGTCCAACGTCGACGACGTCGTCATCGGAGCGCCGATCGCGGGTCGCGGGGACGAGCAACTCGACGATCTCGTCGGAATGTTCGTCAACACCCTTCCGCTGCGAACTCGATTGGACCCGACCGAGCCATTCGTGGATCTATTGGGGCGGGTGCAGGAGTCGGATCTGCAAGCATTCGGCCACGACGCGGTTCCTTTCGAACGGCTCGTGGAGGTGCTCGACCCTGAGCGCTCGCCTTCCCGACATCCGATCTTCCAGGTCGCGATCTTCCTGCAGAACATGACGCAACAAGGTCTGGAACTTCCGTCCCTCGCGGTCACGCCGGTGCCCATGGACGGCGCTTTGGCGAAGTTCGATCTGCAGTTCACTCTCGCCGGTGCCGATACCAGGCACGGCGACGGCGGTCCCATCGCTGCCCAGATCACTTACGCAACAGCACTGTTCGACGAGAAGACGGTACAGTCCCTTGCTCGTCGGTACTGTCGAATTCTGGATGCCATCGCAGCCGATCCAGTCGATCTGGTCGGCGAACTCGATCTCCTCGGCGACGCCGAACGCCAAATGTTGCTGCGCGACTGGAACGACACCCACCACGCACTTACGGGCGAGTCGAACTTGCTGTCGAAATTCGACGATCGGGTAGTCAGCCACCCAGACCACATTGCTGTGATCCTCGAAGATCGATCCCTGACCTACCGGGAGTTCGACAGTCAGGTCGATTCGCTGGCACGAGCGCTGATCGCTCGCGGAATCGGACCCGAGGCACGCGTGGCTGTCGCGATCCGGCGATCGCTGGATCTGGTCGTCGGTATCTACGCTGTACTGCGCGCCGGGGCAGCGTTCGTTCCGGTCGATCCGGACCACCCCGAAAGTCGCGTTCGGTACATCGTGGAGGCAGCCGGTCCCGCCTGTGTGCTCGTGTCCGGCGACCACGATCGTGAACTCTTCGGCGATGTCGCGATCCTCGACGTCACCGAAGTCGACACTGTTTCCGGAGAGCACAGCGCGACTGTCACCGACTCGGACCGCGTCGCTACGTTGACGCCCGACAACACTGCCTATGTCATTTTCACCTCGGGATCGACCGGCAAGCCCAAGGGTGTTGCCGTCTCACATCGCGCCGTCGTCAACCAAATGGCATGGATGCGAACGGAATACGGCCTCACCGCGGCGGATGTATACCTGCAGAAGACCGCAACCACATTCGACGTGTCGCTATGGGGATTCTTCCTCCCTCTCCAGGTAGGTGCGTCGCTCGTGCTCGCGACCCCGGACGGACACCGCGACCCCGCATACATCGCAGATACCATCGCGGAGCATTCCGTCACGCTCACCGACTTCGTGCCTTCCATGCTGACAACGTTCACGGCACATGCCTCGGGACTTTCCTGCAGGAGCCTCAGGCACGTCTTCGTCATCGGCGAGGCATTCCCGCTCGAAACCGCGAACGCATTCCGTGCGATCTCCTCGGCCGGTCTACATAACTTGTACGGTCCGACCGAGGCTGCAGTGTCGGTGACGTATTGGGAGTCGACCGCTTCGGACAGCGGCACCGTTCCTATCGGCAGGCCCGAGTGGAACACGGCGGCAGTCGTTCTCGACTCGCAGCTGCGGATCGTTCCGGCGGGCACGGCAGGCGAACTGTATCTCTCCGGCGTTCAACTGGCCCGCGGATACCTGGGTCGACCCGATCTGACATTCGACCGATTCGTCGCAGACCCGACCGGGACTCCGGGTACGCGTATGTATCGGACGGGGGACCTCGCTCGGTGGCGCCTGAGCAAGAATGGTGAGCCGGGTATTCTGGAATACATCGGACGCACCGACTTTCAGGTGAAATTTCGCGGACAGCGAATAGAACTCGGCGAAATCGAAACGGCACTGCTCGCGCACCCCACCATCAACCAAGCCGTCGTACTCGTCGTCACCGTGGCCTCGAGCGATCATCTCGTCGCATACGTCGTTCCGAGACCAGGTATGTCGGTGGACGTCGCCTCGGTCCGGACCGGTCTCGGCCGACTTCTCCCCACCTACATGGTCCCTGCGGCAGTTGTCGTTCTGGATGCGTTCCCGCTGAACTCGAGTGGGAAGCTCGACCGGAAGGCGCTTCCCGAGCCCACCTTCGAGACTCGGGAGTTTCGGGCGCCGACCACGCCGGTCGAAGAGATCGTCGCCTCGATATTCGCGGAAGTACTCCGTATCGATCGTGTCGGGCTCGACGATGACTTCTTCAGCCTCGGTGGCAACTCACTGATCGCTACCCGGGTAGTTGCGAGACTCGGGGAGGCGCTCGACGCGCGTGTGCCGGTGCGATCGTTGTTCGAGGCGTCGGGGGTCGAGACACTGGCTGCACGCTTGGAAAGTTCCGTCGGTAGCGGCGCACGCGCCCAGCTCACCCGACAGGTACGGCCCGAACGCATCCCATTGTCGCTTGCGCAGCAACGCATGTGGTTTCTCAATCAGCTCGACTCCTCCTCCGCCGCCTACAATTTGCCGGTTGCCATTCGGCTACGAGGCGATCTCGATGTGATGGCGTTGTGCACGGCCCTCGAAGATGTGGTCGATCGTCATGAGTCGCTGCGCACTGTCTATCCGTCGATCGACGGACAGCCCCACCAGAACATTCTTTCGGGTGCAGACGCGACCGTCGGGTTCACGCCGGAGACCGTGTCGGAATCCGACCTCGGCGACCGCTTGATCGGGCTCTTCGGACGAGGTTTCGACGTGTCGATCGAGATACCGCTCCGTGCAGAACTCTTCGTGGTCGGTGAAGACGATCATGTACTCGCTGTGGTGGTTCACCACATCAGTTCCGATGGATACTCGATGGGGCCACTCGCCCGCGACGTGATGTCTGCTTACGTTGCGCGAGCATCAGGTGAGTCACCGAACTGGGCACCGCTCGCGGTTCAGTATGCCGACTATGCGCTGTGGCAGCGTGCGTCATTGGGGAAAGAGACAGACCCCGGGTCCCTCGCCGAAGTCCAATTGTCGTACTGGGCCGAAAAGCTTTCCGGCATCGCGACCGAAATAGAACTGCCGAAGGATCGTCCACGCCCGACAGTGGCAAGCAATACCGGTCGGACCGTGACCATCACCCTCGACGGTAAGAGTATCGAAGCTCTCGATGTGCTTGCGCGAGAGAATAATTCGTCGCGCTTCATGGCAGTGCACACGATTCTCGCTGTCCTTCTCGCACGATTGTCGGGAACCGACGACATCGCAATCGGAACACCGGTTGCAGGCCGGGGCGACGCGTCTCTCGACGATGTGATCGGCATGTTCGTCAACACCCTGGTGCTTCGTACCGAGCTCGATCTCGGAGCGGACTTTCCGACGCTGCTCGCTGCGACTCGCGAGGTCGACCTCGAAGCGTTCGCCCACGCAGACATACCGTTCGAGCGTGTGGTCGACGTGGTGGCCCCGGAGCGCTCGCAGGCGCGTCATCCGCTTTTCCAAGTGATGTTGGCGTTCCAGAACATGGAGCGTCGAACATTCGAGCTACCCCAACTAGCGGTCACTCCTGTCGATCTCGATTTCGAGATCGCCAAATTCGATCTTCAGGTAACGGTGCTCGAGTCAGGTGGCGCGGGCGGCTCCCCACAGGGGATGACTGTGCAGTTCGCCTATGCCGTGGACTTGTTCGACCATCAGACCGTCGTCTCCTTCGCAGATCGGTTTCTGCGTCTGCTGAGCGGCATCCTCGCTCAGCCGAAGAGTGCAGTCGGAGACGTCGATGTGTTCGGTCCAGGAGAACGAGATCTGGTGCTGCGGCAGTGGTCCGGTTCCTCGGTCGCGCCGATTCCCCAGCCCGAGCACCGGACCCTGGCCGCTCGATTCGACGATCAGGTAGCGGCAGCTCCGATGGCTCAGGCACTCGTGTACGAGGACGAGCGGCTGAGCTATGAGGAACTCGCAATGCGAGCAAATCGGCTGGCCCGACTTCTGATCGCTCACGGGGTCGGCCCGGAAACTCTCGTAGCGGTCGTCATGCCTCGGTCGGTCGATCTCGTAGTCGCCGTTCTCGCCGTCATTGCCTCGGGCGCAGGTTACGTCCCGATCGACCCTTCGTACCCACAGGAGAGAATCGATTACGTCCTCGAAGACTCCGCGCCGGCTGTTGTTCTCACCTGGTCCGGTCGCGAGGCGCGGCTCGGAGGTTCAGCTTCTGTTCTCGATGTTGACACCCTGGATCTGAATGCGATGTCGGGCACAGCGGTCGGTGACCACGACCGCACCGCAACGCTTCGGCCTTCGGACGTGGCGTACGTGATCTACACGTCCGGATCGACTGGCCTGCCGAAGGGCGTTGCTGTACCACATGACGCCGTCGGTCGGCTGCTCGATGGAACAGATAGCTTGTTCTCTTTCGATTCCGCCGACACCTGGACGCTGTTTCACTCATACGCCTTCGACTTCTCGGTGTGGGAACTGTGGGGTCCATTGCTACACGGTGGAACTCTCGTCGTGGTCGACTACTTCACCTCGCGCTCTCCGGATCTCTTCCGCCAGATGCTCATCCGGGAAAACGTGACGGTTCTGAATCAGACACCCTCGGCATTCCACCAATTGGCGGAGATCGACCGTATGGAAGGCGGGACGGCACTCTCCGCTTTGCGCTACATCGTATTCGGCGGCGAGCCCCTGGAACTCCGTCGTCTGACACCATGGTTCGACCGCTACGGTGATCGCGCGCCGCGCCTGGTGAACATGTACGGCATCACCGAGACGACAGTTCACGTCTCGCACCGTGAACTGGACTCGGCACTGGTCGCGTCGGCATCGGGTTCCGTTGTCGGCGGTGCTATTCCAGGATTGCGAATCCACATCCTCGACACCCGTCTTGCCCCGGTTCCACCCGGGGTCGCAGGCGAGTTGTACATCGGTGGCGATCAGGTGGCGCGGGGCTATCTCGGAAGGCACTCGCTCACGGCGACACGTTTCATCGCAGACCCGTTCTCCGCCAGTGGAGTGCGCCTGTACCGATCTGGCGATGTTGCCAGATGGAACGGTGCCGGCGAACTGGAGTTCGTCGGCCGTGCCGACGACCAAGTGAAGATTCGTGGCTTTCGGATCGAACTCGGCGAAATCGAATCGGTGATTCTCGAACTGGATCGAGTCGCACAGGTCGCGGTCGTGGCACGCGAGGACATTCCGGGCACCACTCGACTGGTGGCGTACGTAGTGCCCGGGAACGGAGTGGTGATCGACGACGAAGATCTGCGTAGTCAGGTCTCCGCCGCAGTGCCCGAATACATGGTGCCTGCTGCATTCGTGATACTCGAGTCGATTCCGTTGACTGTCAACGGCAAGCTCGATCGTCGTGCTTTGCCGGCTCCGATGTTGCGCCGCAACGACTTTCAAGCGCCTCGGACCGATGCCGAGCGAATCGTCGGTGAAGTCTTCGCGGATGTTCTCGGCGTCGAGCGAGTGGGAGTCGACGACTCGTTCTTCGCACTCGGTGGCGACAGCATCATGTCGATTCAAGTCGTGTCACGGGTGAAGAGTCGTGGACTGTCGATAACCGCCCGAAACATATTCGAACACAAGACAGTAGCTGCGATCGCGGAGAACGCCACGGCCGTGGACGGGGTGGACTCACCCGGGGTTCTCGACGAGATGCCGGGCGGTGGAGTCGGTCCGATCCCGGCCACTCCGATTGTGGCGCAGATGCTCGAGCGCGGCACAGACCTAGGTCGATACACCCAAAATCTAGTCCTCGAGCTCCCGTTGGGCATAGACACAGATGGGGTGACAGCCACGATTCAGGCCGTTGTCGATCATCATGACGTCCTGCGATCCTCACTGGTCGCGACTGCTGAGCTCGGATCGGTCCATTACGTCGCAGAACGTGGCTCAGTCGACGCGGCCACCTTGCTCCACCGGGTGGAAGTCGATGAGGCAGTGGGTCCGGACGACCTACGAGAATTGGCGCTGATCGAGACGAATCGGGCCATGGACAGGCTGGATCCGTGGAACGGTGCCGTACTGCAGTTCGTGTGGCTCGATCCGGTATCCGTCGAATGCCGAGCTTCCAGAACGGGTCGGCTCGTGGTCGTCGCACATCACCTCGTGGTCGACGGAGTCTCTTGGCGAATTTTCGTCCCCGACCTGGTAAAGGCGTGGATCGCAGTGTCTAGTGGTCAGGCCCCAGCCTTGGAGCCGGTCGGAACATCATTCCGTCGTTGGGCACATGGGCTACGTGACGCGGCGGCATCGGACAAGCGTCGGAACGAACTCGACTACTGGGAATCGGTACTGTCCGGACCTGATGCAATGCTCGGATCCCGGCCGTTCGATTCCACTGTGGATGTCGCCTCGAGCGTCGACCGGGTCGAATTCGAGGTACCGGCCAGCGTCACCGATGCAGTGCTCACGACAATCCCCAGACTGTTCCACGGAAGCGTGAACGACGGGCTGCTCGCCACGTTCATGGTGGCTTTGAATCAGTGGCGGCGGGAGCGCGGTGGAGCAGAGGATCGATCTGCGCTGATTCGGTTCGAGGGACATGGCCGTGAAGAAGAAGCTGTGCCCGGCGCCGATCTCTCGCGCACCGTGGGATGGTTCACGAGCATCTATCCCGTGCGATTCGATCTCGACGAGATCGACCTCGACGATGCATTGGCCGGTGGACCACACCTCGGCAGAGCTATCAAGCTCGTCAAGGAGGCTTTGCGCGCAGTACCCGATCGCGGAATCGGTTTCGGTCAACTTCGATATCTGAATCCCGAGTCGGCCGCGCGATTGGCATCCCAGAGTGTGGGCCAGATCGTCTTCAACTATCTGGGACGGGTCGGACAGGAAACCGTACCGACCGAGTTCAATGGAATCGGGTGGCTCCCGGCCGGTGACCTCGGCGATCTCGCGGGGGATCCGGAGCCGACTATGCCCGCGATGGCGACGCTGGACATCAACTCGGTCGTGATCGGGGATCGTCTCAGTGGATCGATCGCCTTCCCCTCCGGATTGCTCGCTGCCGACGATGTTCGACACCTCACTGATCTATGGGTCGGCGCACTCGGATTGCTCGACGACTACTCCCGGTCGGACGCCGTCGGTGGACATACCCCATCCGACTTCGACCTCGTCCGAACTTCGAGTGCAGACATTGCGCGCTGGGAGGCGGGGTACAGAACGGTCACCGACGTCTGGCCGTTGACCCCGCTGCAGGCCGGGATGTACTTCCTCGGGGGGCTCGACGACAGCATCAGTGCAGACGCCTACACGGTCCAGATCTCGCTGGATCTAGGTGGACACGTCGACGCCGAGCGCCTTCATTCGGCCGCACGGACCCTACTCGAGCGACATCCGAACCTGCGAACCGCTTTCGTCGACGACGAATCAGGGACCCCGGTTCAGATCGTCGTCGACGGGCTCGCTCCGGAATGGACAGAGATCGACCTCACCGCCGAGCCGCTGGACGCGGTAGCCGCGCGTGCGGACCGCATCATGGCGGAAGACAAGCTCCGACGTTTCGACCTGGCCGCCCCGCCGCTACTGCGATTCACTCTGATACGCCGCCACAGTGAGCCGGAGGGCACCACCGCAACGCTTGTTGTGACCAATCATCATGTACTGCTGGATGGTTGGTCTATGCCACTACTCATGCAGGAGTTGATCGTTCTTTACGCCATGGGCGCCGAGTCCGAACACCTTCCGCGAGCCAGGCCATACCGAAACTACCTCTCATGGCTGGTTCAGCGTGATCGTGCGGCGTCTGTCGAAGCCTGGAAGCAGGCACTTGTCGGAGTCTCGGAACCGACTCTGTTGTTTGCCGGTGCAAGTGAAGGCGACGGCGTCGGTATGGGCGAGTATGCGTTGACCCTCTCGGAGGAGAGCACGACGCGATTGTCGTGTGCTGCGTCCGAAATCGGTGTCACGTTGAATACTATGGTTCAAGCATCTTGGGGACTTGTCTCCAGCCGCTTGCTTGCTCGTCGTGACGTCGTGTTCGGCGCGACCGTGTCGGGCCGACCCGCGGAGCTGCCCGGAGTCGAAACGATGGTCGGCTTGTTCATCAACACCGTCCCGGTAAGGGTATCGGTCGATCCCAAAAACACTGTAATGCAGCATTTGTCGACGTTGCAGGCCGAGCAGGCGGACCTGCTCGATCATCACTACACAGGTCTGACCGAGATCGTGGAGGCTGCAGGTGACGGCGCCAAGTTCGACACGCTGGTCGTATTCGAGTCGTACCCGATCGACCGCGAGGCAATTGCCGAGAGCGGCTCCATCGATGGGCTCCGCTTACGAGGGGTACACACTTCCGATGGAAGTCATTACCCGTTGACACTGGTGACGACTGTGGACACGCAGATGCAGGTGCGATTCAAATATCGACGCGACGTGATCGACGAAGAGTCCGTGAAGGCTCTGGCGCAACGATTCTCGCGGGTCATGGAGCGAATGGACGAGGTCGACACGAAGATCGGTTCGATCGATATTCTGGAGACATCCGAACGAGCCCGCTTGACGACCATGTCGAGTGGGCCGGGTGTGTCACCGATTCTGCTGCCGGATTTGTTGGCGTCGGCGGTGGAGCGGAGTCCGGATTCGTCGGCGTTGGTGTGTGGTTCTGCTGAGGTGTCGTATCGGGTGTTGGATTCGTTGTCTTCGCGGTTGGCTCGGGTGTTGGTGGGTGCGGGTGTGGAGGTGGATGGGTTTGTCGGTGTGGCGTTGCCGAGGTCGGTGGATTCGGTGGTGTCGGTGTGGGGTGTGGCGAAGTCCGGTGGTGCTGTGGTGCCGTTCGATCCTGGGTATCCGGTGGAGCGGTTGGAGCGGATGGTGGTGGATTCGGGGGTGCGGGTCGGTGTGACGGTGCGTGAGTTCGTGGGGTTGTTGCCGTTGGGTGTGGAGTGGATCGTGTTGGATGATCCGGCGGTGGTGGCGTTGTTGGCGTCGGTGTCGGGTGATCCGGTGTCGGCGGTGGATCGGGTCGGGCGTTTGCGGGCGGAGTCGGCGGCGTATGTGGTGTATACGTCGGGGTCTACTGGGGTTCCGAAGGGTGTGGTGGTGACGCAGGCGGGGTTGGCGAATTTTGCGGTGGAGCAGCGTGATCGGTATGGGTTGACGGGGGAGTCGCGGACGTTGCATTTTGCGTCGCCGAGTTTCGATGCGTCGATGTTGGAGTTGTTGTTGGCGGTGGGTGCGTCGTCGACGATGGTGGTGGCGGAGGCGTCGGTGTTCGGTGGGGTGGAGTTGTGGGAGTTGTTGGTTTCGGAGCGGGTGTCGCATGCGTTCGTGACTCCGGCTGCGTTGGCGTCGGTGGATCCGGTGGGGTTGGTCGATCTTCGGGTTGTGGTGGTCGGTGGTGAGGCGTGGTCGCCTGAGTTGTTGGGTCGGTGGGCGGTGGAGCGTGGTGT
>NZ_MKKX01000003.1 GCF_002091985.1 Rhodococcus sp. 1163 | reverse complement strand
CCACACGCACCAACCCGTGGGCTGCGAGATCGACTGACATCAATCACACCGTGGCTCTAGAACACGGTGGTCCGACTATCGGGGACCTGCCAGGCGGATACGCAGTCCTCTTGAGCCAAGATGCGGCATCGTTTACATGACCCGCCGCCCTACCACCACATGCAGTAGGGCGGCGGATGGCTTTCCGAGCACCGGCCTTCGTACGTGATGTGAACATCCACCAGCCGTTAAACGATGGAGCAGCGCTACGCGAACTCCCCGTTGCTACTCCAATTTTCGACCACATTCGATCGCTATGCGGAACGAGCAAGCTCTCGTGCTTGGTCGAGAGGGTATGCCTTGGCGTCGATCTTCTTCCACGCGTCTTGGGCGAGGTCTAGAGACTCACGTTGCGCTGCGGTTTTTGGTGGTACGTACAACACTTTTACGGGGACGTCCTGTTCGATCGTGAGGTGATGCTCGCCAGCCAGTTCGCCGCCGCCCTCGCGAAGCTCTTGGAGTCTGAAACCCCATGCTTGCACCTTCTCGACCTGGGGGTCCATGTCCTTGAGATCGAACGACCAGACTCGGGACAGCTCTTCGATTCGATTTCCCTTGAGAGCGAAGTCGAAGTCCAGACTTTGCCTGCCGGCTCGGACTTTGACCCTCTTACACAGCGATAGCGTCGGGCGGAGTTGCCCATAGGCTTCGCCGAGCGTCCTCACCGCGCGAGAGTGCGAGGTCGATCGTGGAGAGTGGGCAGGTTCGATTACTAAACGGTCGTACAAGACTTCGATTGCGGCTTCAGCGGACTCTGCCACGACAGGCAGAGGCGCGCTGAGCTGAACTGCGTTGTTGTGGAACCCGCGAAGCGAGTTGATCGTGCCCTGGCTCATGACTATCCCGGCGAGGGCATCTGTGTTGGCCGCAACCATCTCACGGAAGTTGGATGACCAGTGGCGGGCAACGTTGAGGTCACCGCCAAGACGAGATACTCGATCGAAGCTTTGGACCGTCCGTACTGCCCAGTCGGCTCCGTCTAGGCCCACCAGCAGGCCGATGTTAATAAATTCTCCACGAGCTGGGTCAGGGAGGTATCGCATTGTCCAGTAGTTGTAACGCATGCCATCCTCCTTCTCAGCTTGCGGTGGTTCTTGACGATTTGACCCGAAGTCTCGCGGCGACTGTGGTTCGCCTGTAGTGCAGCATGTCTACGAGCGCGTCGAGGTCATGCTTCGGTACATCCCATTGTGCCGGTATTGCGTAGCAGGCGTCGACCAATTCTTCGCGGGTAATCGAATCCAGCCTATCGGCGGTGCTGACAAGTTCACTTGCGTCGAAGTGGTCCCACGCCCCCGTCCAGGTCCAGACGAGGTCGTGTCCGCTCTGACATGACCCCGCGTCCCACTCTTGCGTGTCGTGGATCCACAGGTTGTGATCGAAGCTCCACATACTCTTGGCTGTCTCGTGCGCATAGAGCCATTGTTCGTCACTTCCGATGCACAGGTCCCAGAGTGCGGCCCACCGCGGCCACCGGCGACTGTTGTCGTCGAACCGCATGTAGATCTGTTCGCGGCTTTCCTCAGTACTGTCTAGTTCAAGGGACCCGTGGGCGATGCAGGAGTGCAGAGTGAGGCCCGAACCAGTTGGTACCGAGTTCCAGTCCTCGCTGATCTGAATGAGTGCTGTGTCGCGGACCGGGGCGTCGAACAGTCGCCCGACTGCGGATACGATCTGCTCCGTCGCGAGGACCCGTGGGCCCTGGCTTTGGAATGGGACCTTGATCCAGTAGGTCTTACCGCTCGCGGTGAGACCACGGAAGGCGTGCGTTCCTGACTCTGGCCTGTTCATTGGGAGAATTGCTGCGAGGGTCTCGGTGGGACCGACCTCGTAGAGCGTTGCCCCCACCGTCATTTCTCCTGTGCTGTCGTCTCCGGCCTGCCGCTTCGGCAGTGTATTAGGTGGGCTCTCCGTGCACGCGGGTTGGGTGCTACACGCCCCTCCGTCAATGGAGACGGAGGGGCGTCCATGGTGAATCAAACGAGAATCACTTACGGTTGGCAGCGTCGAACTCTTTACGGGTCATCCGCCCACGCGAAGTTTACGAACGCTTTTTGCCTTGTGCGGACCTGGTGGGCATTGAGACGACCCTGGACTCTGTGGCTATCGGCATCCTCTCACCAATCTGTGCGGATTGCTTGGATTGCATCGTCTGACTCTGCCGCTGTCAGCTCGGGTGCTACATCTTCTCCAGCCTCAGCGCGATGGGGTGCGGACGTGGTGTGGTTCGGATTTGGTAGTAAACCCAGGCCCGCTGCACCGTGCGGCGCGCAACACGCAAATGCGTCAAGAACAAGTCCAGATTCGGCACGCGACCGCTCAGCCGGCCGTGCTCGTACAGCTCAGCGCTGTCGACTTCGGTGGTGACCGTAGTCATGGCCCACGTCTTGGCGTGACTAACCCCAGAACACACACGCCAAGCGGTGAGGAGCGACTCCGGCTGGTCAGGCAGGTCTTCAATCGAGTCAATCAAATTCTCGAATCCGCCTGACCTGCCCTTCTTCAGATCGATGTTGATCTCTGCGGCGATATAGGTTGTCCACTGCTGCCTCGCCTGGTGCTCCCCGCCATCGTCGAGCGGAGTTCCCATGTAGGCCTTCGCGGAGTACTTCCACGAGTCGTTGTGCTGACAGAGAAGCCGAGCAAGTCGCAGGTCCGATTCTTCCGGTATCAGGAGCCACACTGTGGAGCCGGCTGATTCGTACGCCGCGCGCAGGAGCGCGAACTGTGCGAACGACCAGTTCCAGTTGAGCATCAACGCACTCGACGCTTCGATGCACTCACAGGCGTGCAGCAGAGCCCTCTGGGCGGTAGTTGCGACCCAGATGTGAGGAAGGCGGTCTTCGTCTTCGGCGAGATCACTCTCTGGCGCAGCGTGACGACCTGGGTTGTCTTGCAGATAGGTCTTGATGCTGTCCAGACTGGTCAATTCTGCCCGTACTGCGTCATCGAAGTCCGCGTCGTCCATGCTCCAGTCATATCATCGCTGGTTTTCATCTCCCGGTCGCGAGGACGCTTCTGCATCTACTTGACCGCACCCTCAGAGTTCGTCGCGAAGCGCGGTGATAAAGCCGGCGAAGGCGTCCGCGAGGGCGTCGGGGGCTCCCCGTCTAATGGCGTGGTCCCCGATGCCAGGTGCGTACTTCCTTGATCGAATTCGCGCACTGTGCGGTGAATCGCGGCCTCGTGCAACGCGACCGACGGGTGGTCGTCGGCTGCGGCCGCCTCGATCGCCGTTCCCCATTCGTTGATCAGCTCCCGCCGGTCGAGATCGGTACCGGCCCAAGTCGCGAGTTCGGTGATGATCTACAGTCCTGCCACGGTGCGCCCGGTGAGAGCGATCGGGACGGTGTGGCTGGATCGAGATCGACCAGTTGTTGGCCGGGCGCTGGAGCGGTCATCGACGCGGCGGCGTCGTGCACCAGGGCGCGGACTCCGTTGTCGGAGAAGTACTGACGTGCCGAGCGTGGTGTAATTCTCATCCACAATGCAACCGGCTCAAAGCGGTCTCGATAAGCTCCGCTACGGCCATGCGGGGAGGTTGGAGTCCAGGCGCAGATGCTTCCGCGAGGAACACGTCGGTCTTTGGTCCAGTCAGCTTGGTCGTAGGCTCACCGCTGCGAATTTCCAGCAGTCCGCTCCAAGTGACGGTAGAGGGGCAGGGGCGCACGCCCGATGCCGGGCACCAAGGCAATTTCGGTCTTGGGTGGGCCGTCGTCGAGCATTCGGCGGATGTGTCGGGCTTTTTCGGCGTCGATTTTCCGCGTTGGTTGTCGACTCTTGCGTGCTCGCGTCGCCAGTCTAAGATCGGCCCGTGCAAGCCGCCACTGCTTCTATGAATCTGCCCGGGGGTCCCGTAGTTCGTGTTTACAGCAGTCCCGAGAACTACCTTGACACGCCAGTTTGGAGGGCAAATCCGAAGAAGCCGATCAAGTTTGCGGTGGGTTCGCCCGGTCGCCGATCGGGATTGTGGCGAGTCTGGTCTCCGAAGGATAAGGCCGATGTCTACGTTCAGCCTCAATCAAACGAAAGCCTTGCGAAGGTAAGTCTTCATGAATCGGGCGATTGGCGCTGCCAGATGTTGTTCGAGAAGTTCCATAGCGCGGATCTTCGCTTGGTGAATTTGCCTGACGAGTCCAGTCGGGTCATCGATCAGTGGCAGCAACACCCCCCGTTTGCCGATGGATGGACCGACGCCTTGACTGTCATGGTTCCGAGTGCCGACGTCGTAGATGTTCCGGGCGATGAAATCAAAAAGATGCGGGCCATTTATTGGACAGCTGAACCACAGTGGGGGGAAGCCGCGGAATTTCGCATTACCCTCATCGAAGAAGATCAGTCTGCACTGGTCTTCAATTAGCCCGCGTCCAGAAGACTGAGCGTCATCGGAGCTTATCGTGTCGTGACCGGGGCCACTGTTGTGGTTACTCATCACCGCACCGAGCTCGCGCACGAGGTTAATCAAGCACTCAAGCGCGTCCGGGCTGAGCAATACGCACGCCTCCCGTCCAACTTCTCAGTCTCTGCTGAAACTGGCCCTCGAACGATCGCCACAGCGCGTTTATCTGACGGGTACCGGATTTACTATGACCTGGCCCTTACTGAGCCACCGCCGATTACCTGGTTGTGAGTCGACGCTGAGCCCTCTCGCTGTTCCGAGAGCGTCGAGGAGAATTCCGCTGTGGCCCTGCGCCCAGGCCGTACGATCCCATCTCCACCAAGGACGGAGACACCGTCTATCTGAAGCCAACGGACTCAGCACAGCGGCGACAACGGTCTTCTCGGCCCCCGGCGAAGTCGACCACGCCCGCCCAAAGTCTCGGAGGTCCAGCAAGCGTGTTCGGCCTAAGCCGCTTGAATTGCCACCGACTCGGCGGGCTGGACGGCTTGCCCCTCCGTCCCCGTTCTCGTGCTCTTTCGCCAACCGCACCCCGGCGGCTGGTGCAGTTGGCCAAAGCGCACCACCCGAACCCATGCCGCTCCGCTGACCGCAAACCACTCAACATCACCGTCGCTCACTTCCCAGATGCCGCCGTTAGCACCCTGTTCGGCGCTGGTGGCCTGGGCGAGGATCGAACTCACTGCTCCCTCGGGCGATATGTTCTTGACGGCGATCGCGAAGCAGATGCTCACGGGATGGGGAGGGAGGTCGTACGCAATTTACGTCGCCGTTGGCAGACACCACGAGTTGCGCTCAATCGGCGCCCCTGCTCGGCACCAAGATGAACGTGTCGAACAGGTTCATAGGCGCCCGAATCCGTTGGTGGACTTCGACCGTCCGACTAGCCGGAGTTGCACTCCGAACGTCGGTGGTCCCATGCACACTCACCGACGCACAAGTAGCCAAAAAGACCTCGTGACAACTTGTGACAATCCGTGACAAGCGAGACCTAGAAACAAGAAAGGCCCTCCGACCCAACGGGTTAAACCGCAGTTCAGAGGGCCTATCAGTGCTCCCCCGGCTGGACTCGAACCAGCAACCGTCCGATTAACAGCCACATGAGAGTGATCTAAGTGCATCCAGGTGGACCATCGACACCGGCACTGACCAGCCAATACAGTCCGACGCCGTCCATCGACGTCCGCTAAGTTCGCCCGCAGTTGTGACAAGTGTGTGACAAAAGGGCGACTCCGATATGGTGGCGACTTGCTGCACGTACTGGAACGCGATGCCGGTGGTAGTGCCGTCCCACTCCACAATTCCGTGAGAACGGCGGACCTGGCGGTGTGTGAACGACAGTTACCGCACCGTAAAGAGAAGTTGACACTGATGCCTGATAAGTAAAGCCAGCTGTAATCATTGAGGTGTGACCACCCCACACACGGCCGCCAGCAGAGAAGTCCAAGTCAATCCCGATGTCGAGATCAGGTTTATGACAGAGGACCGCCTCGATCGTAAACAGTTCGCCCGGCGCATTGCCGAACGCATCCGTCGGGCAGGACAAGGGCCCAGTGTTGTATTCGGCCTGGCCGGCCCATGGGGAAGCGGCAAGACGTCGGCATTGAACATGATCACCGACGTAATCGCGATCGAACACCCGAAAACCTGGTCTGTCGTAAAATTCACGCCCTGGTCGGCTGCCGACACTACCTCCTTGACCGAGGAGTTCTATCGCGCGATCGCGTTCGCCATGCCGCCCGGCGAACATGGTGACAATGCCAAGCGGCTACTCAACACCGCCGCACCAGTTGCAGGCGCCGTGCTCAAAGCCGTCGCGATTGCCGCCGTAGAAAAATATGTGGGCAAAGGAGCTGTACAAGACGCGCTCAAGGCCGGTGCCGACGCCGCCACCGACCAAGCCGGTAATTTCACCGCCGACATCAAAACCGACCCCTTCACCAAACGATTCTCGGACATCTCCGCAGCCATCGACTCAGCCGGCAGAAACGTATTGGTTATCGTCGACGACATCGATCGCCTGCATGCGGACGAACTCCTCTCTGTCATGAAGTCGGTCCGCCTCCTCGGGCGCTTCGATCGAGTCCACTACCTGCTCTCATACGACGAGGAAACTGTCATCGATGTACTCCGCCAGAGCGACCTTGCCCTGGAAAACAGCGCTCGCGCACGCAGATACCTCGAAAAAATCGTCCAGTATCCTTTCGCGCTACCGCCCATCCAGCAGCTGCATCTCGCTCGTGAGTTCCGCGACCAACTACGGGCCGTCGCGAAGGCTCATAGCAAAGAATCCACCGACGAAGCTCAGGACAAGACCGCCGATTCTTTGTTCGCGCTGCTACCTACAGATCGGCTTACATTACGTAGCGTTTTCCGACTGGTCACGCAGGTCGACATCATGCTGACACTCGTCGGGGGTGACCGCGAGGTGGACCTGTTCGACGCAACGCTGATCACGTTTATCCGACTTCACTACCCGCGCCTGTACAAGGAAATACCCAAGTGGCGAACAGAACTACTCCGAAGACACCCCGAACCGGGTACGAATCACCAGCTCACTCCTGAACAGAAAGAACGCGAGGTCGCCGAACTCACGGACTCCAATGACTCACTCGAAAACCGTACCGCGTACCGACTCCTGGTCAGCCTCTTCCCTCACACACTCCCACGCCCCAAGGGTTTTTACTCTTCACGAAGCGCTTCGCGCTGCCAGATCCGAGAACGCGATCACTTCGACCGATACTTTGCCTTTGGGATACCAGCCCAAGACGTGCGAAATACCGATGTGAGATCCGACTTCACCCACCTCGCATCGACCGGCACCTGGTCCTCTGCCTCCGTAATTCGAGACTGTTTGTCCGAGCAGCAGCGCCGCGACCTCGTCTGCGGAAAAATTCTGCAGCACCTCGACGTTATTGTTGACTGCGCGCCCGAGTCCCTGGCACAAGCCGCACATCTCATCACACGCGAGCTACACATGGGAACAAGGGATCTGCTGTTTTCCAGATGGTCCGAAATCTTGTACACCCTGCTTGCCCACGCAGTCACCGTATCGACTCCGCAAGCAGCAAGATTTTTACTTGACCGCTACCGCATCGAGTTCGACCTGCCCACCACGGTGGACGTACTGACGCGACCCATCGAACTCGACACCATCGATGCCGAAAAAGTCGTCATAGCAACAAAAGGCATCCGCGACGAAATACTTCAACGATGCATGTTGGACCTGACCACCGATCTCCCCTCCGGACAACACCGAACCCACTCCGTCCTGAGCTTTTTGCACTACTTTGATGACGACCTCTGGCGCCAATTAAGCAAGCAAGCGCAGGCCATTTTGGCAAGTGATGAAGCCGTGACACTCGCGACTCTCGGAGCACGGTTCGTCACCATGGCTGGTACCGAAGAGGCCGACGGGAAGTTCGAGACCTGGGACAGCAAGTTCCTGAGCCAGGAATTCATACACCTTGTCCCGCAATACCTTTGGGATCTGAATGAGATCCCTGACGTCGACATCTCGCAATTGAATGATAACGACAGATCGTTGCCCAATCGCGTTACTTATGCCGCGTTGGCCTTGCGCCAGATCCTGACCGGGCCCGAGAATTAGCCACCTAGAGGACCACAGCGGAGTGTGATGTGGTCAAACCTGAATCGATAGCCCTCGTATGAGAACCATCATGCGGGCTGGACGTACACCGTGCTGGCGTCGTCGGGCACGTCGGGCCGCGTCGTGACCCCCAGAGGTAACGACAGCGCACGGTGACCGTTCAGATATACATCGACGGTGTGTTGCGCTTCGCGTACAAATGTCGGGGTCATGATCAGGTAGTACACGCCCGGCTGCATGCCATTGGGATGGTGCCATAGTTCGGTGCGTGGGACGGCATCGCGCAGGGTGTAGTCGTCTTCGTACACAATCTCGCGGGTGTCGGACTCGTATATGGATACCTCGAACACTCGCTCGACGGCCCGCGCATCTTCCTCGGTCCAGTGCACCCTGAGCACCAGCGGGATCGTCATTGACATGGGTAGACTGTGCGCGATCAGCAGGCCCAGCCCACCACTCGTGACAGTGAACAAACCGCCAGCAGGATCAATCTCCGCTTGAGCTGCCATAAAGGCGTATTCGACGCGCGGATCGAGAACCAAGCTTTTGAGCCCCGCCGTCTGCTCTCGAAGCCACTCTGCGGCGGCCTCAACAGTTCGATCACGTTCGACGTCGTTGGCGAACAGATCGGCCGCTACTGCACGCACAAAGGCCTCCGCCTCGATTGCAGGGACTGTCGGGATGTCGACCCCATTGAGGCGCAGAAACGTGATCGCACTTAACCATGCGGTTCGCTTATTACCGTCATCGAAGTACTGCGTGGTACTCAATCCGTGCAGGTAGGCTGCCGCTTTACGCCATAGTCCTTCGAAATACTCGCCGTCGAGATGCCCTGACGCCGGGCGAGCCAGCGCCGCGTCCAAACCGTCCCGGTCGGCGATTCGGCCGCCGCAGAGAGTCGAATTCAAGGTGATGACCGATTCCGAACTTAGGTATACCGTCACTTTGCGAGACGAGACAGCAGCTCGTGCCAACGGCCTGCCTCTTCGGAGGCAACACCCAGGACGATGTCGGTATCGGCGAACTCTACGGTCGCGTCGCTTGATGCGGTCGGGGCAGCAGGATGCGCCCTACGTGCGTCGACATCGTGTACCGTACCCATGTCAGACATGGTACGGCAGGGCCTACACCCGGTGCCGCTCGTGCCGACTTTCCTCACACAGCCGGCCAGAAGCAGGACCGCCTGCCTGGACTCCTTCCAAGATTGCGGCGAAGTTCTGTTATCAGCCCGTGGAGTTCTTTGTCGGGACTGTCAAGTAGCGGTTACAAGCGGATGTCGGTGACGGCGTTCCCGACGAGCGGCGCGTGTTCGCCGCGGTACACCTCGACGGAGTCGAGACGGGTGTGGCCGGTCTGACGAGCAATCGCGGGGCCATCGGCTCCGCTGCGCGTGCTCTGGGTGACGAAGCCGGCGCGGAGGGACTGTCCGCCGAGTTTGGTCAAGGCGGTGGGTCGGAGCCGGCGTGTTCGGCGCGCCTCCGGATGGTCTTGTGGGATCGCGGCCCCGGACAGCGGTCTGTTGCTGAGGTCGCCATTCTTGGAGACCGCGCGGAGCAGCAGAGCACGGGCAGCGGTACGCGGTAGTCCCCTGCGCCAGACGTGCCCGGTGAAGGGTCCACGCTTGCGGAGTAGTCGGATGGCCGAGGGCCGGAGGCCGGTGCCGTAGGCGGCGACGAGCTGCACCCAGAGGACGTACGCGCAGGGCGGCCAGGTTTCGTGAGAGCCGTTGCACGGCAGCGCTTTCACCGCTCCCCTGCCCCCTTGATCGGTCTTCGACTTCCGTTGCCGGATGTGCAGTCCGACGAGGCGGTGCAGGGGTGATGTCGCCGCACCGCAAATCGGATTGTCACTGCGGCGGTAGGCGCCCGCGAAGCCGAGGAGGAAGATTGCCGAATCGCGGCGTTCGAGTACTTCGTCGGCCCAACCCCGGCACCGGTTCCGCGCGGTCTCGACGAGGACCTTGATGTCGTCGACGAGCAACGGGTCTCGAGGTGTGCGGGGTCGGTCTCCGGCTGCGGCGTACTCGCGGCGGATGCCGGCCAGGGTCGCGGTCACGAGTTCGTGTGCAGACGGGGACAGGTGTCCGATGGTGCGGTGTTGGTGGTTGATCGCGGCTATCCAGGTGCCGAAGGTGGCGACGACGTATGCCCGCTCCCCCGTTTCGGTGCGGGTGTCGGCGGCGTCGACGAGATAGGCGGCGACGGTGACCGGGTGCGCCGGCAACGCGGCATGGCCCTCCCGCTCACACCACCCGGCGAAGCGTCGCCATCCGGCGGCGTAGGTGCACCGGGTGCCCTCGGACCGAGACGACTCCACTGCTTTCGCGATCCGCTTGGCCACCGCTGCAGGTATCTCGGGCTCCACTGCCGCAGAAACAAGGCCCACAGAGCCCACCGGTAAGCTCACCGCAGGTGTTCGGCCCGGTCGGAAGTCCAAATCGGCAACCTGGCGCATGTCACCGACACGTCTGCAAGCAAAACTGTGCTGAACTGGCGATTTGCGGAGGACGGTGCGGAAATAAAATTTGCGTCGCCGTTGGCAGACACCACGAGTTGCGCTCAATCGGCGCCCCTGCTCGGCACCAAGATGAACGTGTCGAACAGGTTCATAGGCGCCCTAATCCGTTGGTGGACTTCGACCGTCCGACTAGTCGGAGTTGCGCTCCGAACGTCGGTGGTCCCATGCACACTCACCGACGCACAAGTAGCCAAAAAATCTCGTGACAACTTGTGACAATCCGTGACAAACGAGACCTAGAAACAAGAAAGACCCTCCGACCCAACGGGTTAAACCGCAGGTCAGAGGGCCTATCACTGCTCCCCCGGCTGGACTCGAACCAGCAACCGTCCGATTAACAGTCGGAAGCTCTGCCAATTGAGCTACAGGGGATTACTTCGTGGCATCACACTCTCGTGTGCGCCGAGAGAAACCATAGCGCACACCCCCATGGGAGTACCAAATCGCCCTGGTGGGGCCGAGTCAGGCAGGATGGTGGGACGCACGTAGAGATGGGTGGAGTGGTGCCTATCTCGATGACCGTCGAACACTGACAACCAGCAACACTGTGGGAGGACTTTGATGATCCGTTTGGTTCTGGCTGCTGGAGCGGCGTACGTACTCGGAGCCAAGGCTGGTCGTGGTCGCTACGAGCAGATCCGTAAGACGGCTGCGGCCGTCGCCGGGAGTCCAGCTACGAGGAAGGTTCTCGATGTGAGCAGGCAGAAGCTGTCGGATTCGTTGAATACGCAGCCGAAGCTCGAGCCCATGAAGACGATCGACGACGAATCGCAGCTGTACATCCCGCAGGATCAGCTCCGCAGGAAGTAGTCAGCCAGCGGCTGAATCGTCCTCGACGTTGCCGATGGCCTGCTCGAGCAGGCTTCGCCGGTACTGTTCGAGGGCGATGACGTCGCCGAGCAGTGCGTAGTACTCGTCCGGGTTCTCCTGCGGTGACATGCGCTGCATCTTGGATTTGAGTTCGGCAACCTGCTCACCGACCCACACTTCCTGCAGGCGCGCCATCACGCCGTTGGTGTAGCGGGTCAGCGCGATATCGGCGACCGGTATGTGTTCGACGGCCAATTCCATGACGAGTGACTGCACAACCGGACCCTCCGCGCGTTTGGCGACGGCGTCGACCCATTCCCCTCCGCCGAGCCCCGCAGCGGTGCCGCCCGCGGCTGTGACGGCCGCGCTGACGGCCGCGTAGGCGGGATGTGTGAATGTCTCCGGGGGGAGTGAATCGAACACGGACCCGGCGATCGACGGGTTCTGCAGCGCCGACTTGAGCGCTTCACGCTGCGGCCACAGCGCGGGATCTCGCGGTTGCGGTCGCGGCGGGCCGGAAGGCGTCTCCGTCTTCGGCTCCTGACGCTTCTCGAACGGCACGCGCTTGGTGTTGGTGTCCCCGCCGCCCCGAGCGATCTTCTTCGCTTCGTCGCGCACTCTGGCGAGCACCATCGCGGTGTCGTCCCAGCCGGTCCACCCGGCGAGCTGGCGGGCGTACTCGTCACGCAGGGAGCCGTCCTTGATGCGGGCGACCACGGGGACCGTCCGCTTCAAAGCTTCGACGCGGCCCTCGGGGGTGTCCAGATCATGTTCGCTCAGCAGCGATTTGACGACGAACGCAAACATCGGTGTCCGACGCGCCACCAGATCTCGCACTGCAGGATCGCCGGACTTCTGGCGTAACTCGCATGGATCCATACCGTCGGGGGCGATGGCGACGAACGTCTGCCCGGCGATCTTCTGATCGCCTTCGAATGCTTTCATCGCGGCTGCTTTTCCTGCCGCGTCGCCGTCGAAGGTGTAGATGACCTCACCGCGAAAGTAGCTGTCGTCCATCATGAGTCGACGCAGCATCGCCAGGTGGTCTTCACCGAATGCAGTGCCGCACGACGCGACGGCGGTCTTGACGCCGGCAAGGTGCATGGCCATGACGTCGGTGTAACCCTCGACGATGACGGCCTGGTGCGACTTGGCGATGTCCTTGCGTGCCATGTCCAGACCGAACAGCACCTGAGACTTCTTGTACAGCATGGTTTCCGGGGTGTTGATGTACTTGCCGGGCATGGTGTCGTCGTCGAAGAGCTTTCGTGCGCCGAAGCCGATGACGTCGCCGCTTTGACTGCGAATCGGCCACACCAGGCGGCGACGGAATCGGTCGATCGGGGTGCCGCGCTTGCCCGGCGTGGCCAAGCCGGCGTCGATGATTTCTTTGGCCTCGAAACCTTTGCTCAGCAGATGCTTGGTGAGGGTGTCCCACCCGTCGGGAGCGTATCCACACCCATAGGTGAGTGCGGCTTGCCCGTCGAAGTCGCGTTCGGTGAGGTAGTCCTGCGCCGCCTGCGCGTCGGGCTCGCGGAGCCGTGAAGCGTAGAACTCCTGCGCGGCAGCGTTGGCCGCGATCAGCCGTGCGCGTGTGCCGCGATCCCGCTGAACCGACGGCCCGCCACCTTCGTAGGTGATGGAGTAGTTCAGCCGGTCTGCGAGCTGCTCGACGGCTTCCACGAACGAAATGTGCTCGATCTTCTGCAGGAACGAGTAGGCGTCACCGCCCTCGCCGCAGCCGAAGCAGTGATAGTGCCCGTGGTTGGGGCGCACGTGGAACGACGGTGACTTCTCGTCGTGGAACGGGCACAACCCCTTCATGGAATCGCCGCCCGCGCGCTTGAGCGAGACGTAGTCACCGACCACGTCCTCGATTCGAGTGCGTTCGCGGATGGCGGCTATGTCTCGTTCAGGAATTCGGCCGGCCACAACGGGCAGTCTAGTACCGCGGATCGGCCGCGAAGAATCAGATCAGCCCCAACTGGCCTGAGCGCCCAGGCTGCGCTTGTCGATCAGCTCGAGCCGACTTTCGGTGTACGACGCAATTTGATCGACGACCACCCGAGTGCGCTGCGCGTCGTGTTGGGCGCGGTTCCATGCCGGCACGAAAATCGGGTCCAACTCCCCCGGCGCCGAGCGCAACAACCATTGCGCGACGCGGTGGATTCGTTCCCGCTGCCGTTCCTGACGGAGCTTGTGTCCGGCATCGGACATCACGTACCGCAACGCCATCGTCTTCAGGAGTGCCACCTCGGAGGCGACGACCGCCGGGATGACCAGATCGGCGTCGTACCGCGACAGTGAACCGGTGCCCCACTTGTCGCGGGTGCCGTTGATCGCAGCGGTCGCGAATCGCCCGACCAGTTCGCTCGTGAGGTGCTTGAGCTTCACCGACGCTTCGAGTGTCCCGTCGAACCGACCGGCCGTCACGACAACCGGCATGCGCGAGAGTCGATCCGCAGCCTCGATCAGCTCGTCTACGTCGAGACCACGGAATTCCCTGATGCCGAGTTCGGCCAATGCGCGCTGTTCGGAACGATCGCCGAGGGCTCTGAGGTCGATTCTGGCGCCGATCACGCCGTCTTCGACATCGTGGACCGAGTACGCGACGTCGTCGGCCCAGTCCATGGACTGTGCCTCCAGGCACTTGCGTCGGTTCGGTGCCCCATCGCGAACCCAATCGAGGATCCGGCCGTCGTCCTCGTACGCGCCGAACTTTGCTCCCGGCGAGGGCCGCATCCACGGATATTTGATCGCCGCATCGAGAGATGCGCGAGTGAGATTGAGGCCGACGCTGGTGCCGTCGGCGTCGAGGGTCTTCGGTTCCAGACCGGTAAGGATTCGTAGGTTCTGCGCGTTACCCTCGAATCCGCCGCAGTTCTCGGCGACCTCGTCGAGTGCCCTCTCCCCGTTGTGCCCGTACGGCGGGTGACCGATGTCGTGTGCGAGGCCTGCCAGGTCCACCAGGTCTGGATCGGCACCGAGTCCTTCGGCGATGCTGCGCCCGATCTGCGCCACCTCGAGCGAATGTGTCAATCGTGTGCGCGGGGTATCTCCGTCACGCGGTCCGGTGACCTGAGTCTTGTCGGCCAACCTCCGCAGTGCCGCACTGTGCAGTACGCGTGCTCGGTCGCGCGCGAACGCGCTGCGGTGGGATGCATTCTCCTGCGCGCCGTCGAGCCCTGCCGTCTTACGCGGTTCCGCGACGAACCGTTCGAGGTCGTGATCGGTGTAGCCACTCACCGCTATTGCCCTGCCGTGTAGGAGAAGTCGGCGGTGAAGTGGGTGAGCTGATACCACAGCAGCGCACCGGTCTCGCGAGCAATTCCATGGGCCTGCGATTCCCTGGTGTACACCGCGGGGCCCGTCCTCGTCGGCGAGGTCCATGCGTCGAGGCCGGCGTCCCTGGCCATCGTGCGAGTGCGTAACGAATGCCACGGGTCGCTGACGAGCACCACGGACGATCTTCCCTGCTCGCGCAAGATGTCGCTGACCGCCTCGATGCTTTCGAGAGTGTCCGAACCCTCCTCGACGGCGGTGATCTTGTCCGCGGGTACGCCTTGCTCGATCAGATAGTTACGCCCGGACGCTGCCTCGGTGAACAGGTCGCCTTCCTGCTTGCCGCCGACGGTGACGATCTCCGGTGCCACGCCCTGTTCGTACAGGGTGGCGGCCTGATCGAGGCGTGCCTCGAACACAGTCGACGGCGTACCCGAATACTGGGCCGCACCGAGAACCACGATCGCCTCTGCCGGGGAGTTGTCGTCGATCCGCGCCACTTGCCAGACTCGAACAGCCGTGCCGCCGACGACGAGGAGACCCATCAGCACGACGCCCAGGATGAGCCGCGTCGTCCACCGGCCGAGCGTGCCGACGAAACCGAGACGATCGGGGCCGGATGGGCGCTGATCCAACGGTCGACCGTACGAATCCCCATCGGGTTCGCCGTACGGATTGCGGTCGAGAGTCGAGTTCACTCCTCGAGTTTGCCAGTCGCGCGCGATCGGGGTCGTATGGGCGCGCGGGAACTCGGCGTCGGTGCTCAGAGCCAACCGCGATCCAGGGCGATCCGAATCGCTTCGGCACGTGTGGTGGTGCCGGTCTTACCGATGGCCGCGGACAGATGATTGCGTACGGTCCCCTCGGACAGATGAAGCGTCGCCGCCATCCGCCCAGCCGTGCCACCTGCGACCGCTGCCCGGAGAACCTGCTGCTCACGTGAAGTCAACGGCGATACTCCAGCGGTCAGTGTCTCCGTGGCCAACGTCGGGTCGACGACTCGGAGGCCCATGTTCACGCGTCGGACCGCGTCGGCGAGCTGCCGGGCCGGGGTGTCCTTGACCACGAATCCGTCGGCGCCTGCGTCGAGGGCGCGTCGCAGATAGCCGGGGCGGCCGAAGGTTGTGACGATCAACACTCGACACGAGGGCACCTGGGCGCGTAGTTCCGCGGTGGCAGCGATCCCGTCGATACCCGGCATTTCCACATCGAGAAGCGCGACGTCGGGTGTGTGTTCCAGCGCCGCGGCAACGACCTGATCGCCGCGGCCGACTTCGGCCACCACCTCGAGATCGGATTCGAGCTCGAGCAGGGCCGCCAGAGCTCCGCGCACCAACGCTTGATCGTCGGCGAGCAACAGTCGAATTGTCATTGCGACATCACTTCCACGCGAAAACCACCGGATTCTCCGCAGCCGAGCACGAGGGTGCCGTTGGCAGCCTTCACTCGTTCACCGAGCCCACGAAGGCCATTGCCCCCGGAGTACGCATCGGTAGCCATCCCGCGGCCGTCGTCGGACACGACGATCGACGTCGGATCGAGTGCGACGAAGCATCGTTGCGCCCCGCTGTGCCTGATGACGTTGGTGACGCCCTCACGCAATGCCCAGCCGAACAGTTCACGGTTGCGCAGAGGGACGTCGTCGGCGTCGGCAGGCAGGTCCGCTCCGATCCCCGCGGCGTCGAGCGCCGATCGTGCATTACCGAGCTCCACCGCGATGTCCACGCGGCGAGCACCGCTGACCGTGCTGCGTACGTCGCCGAGCGCTTCCCGGGCAAGTGCTTCGACCTGTGCGATCTCGACGGCGGCTCGCGCAGGGTCGAGGTCGATCAGACGTCCGGCCAGTTCGGCTTTGACCGTGATCACGGTGAGTGAGTGTCCGAGGATGTCGTGGACATCGCGTCCCATGCGTTCGCGTTCGGCAACGACGGCGAGGTCCGCCAATTGTTGTCGGGCTTCGGCGAGTTCGTGATTTCGCCGGAAGATCTGCGTAATACCCCAGGCGGCAAGGGCACTGACGATGAGTTGGAATCCGAAGAAGCTGTCCGGTTCCCAGTCCGGCACGAATCGCGGAAGGAGTTCGACGGATGCGAGCATCGCAGCAACGAGCGTGACGGACTGCACCGAAGGCAGGATCATCACGGCGATAACTGCGATGTAGATGGTCAGACCGAATGCGGTCGTCCCCAGCATCAGCGAGAGCAGGGCCGTGATCGCGAGCATCGCGGTGAGCGAACCCCATGCCAGCGCCGAGGACATCGGCCGATCGTGGCGGTGTCCTCGGCGAAATGCCCAGAACGTACCGAGAAAGAGCAGCGCGAATCCGATCACGAGTGTCAGACCGGCGACCCGAGCGAACCACGAGGGCTTGGCGAGTACCTCACCGATCGGATAGGCCAGGTAGATCAACCACGCTGCAGCGAAGATCGGCCCGAACCGCCAGAAGCGGTCGCCACCCTCCTGCGCCGGTGGATCGATCTGCTCACTCATGCTGCCTACGTTATCGGTGTCGGCAGCACGAGTGAGCGAAGAATCAGACACGTTGGGTATCGCGTCGGAACAGCACAGCCGCACCGACGATGAATACGCCTGCCCACACCACGAGATTGAGGACGGCGACCGCGAGGGTGGCGGCGCTGGGATCGGTGAAGGGAGCGCGTGCCACTGTGGCGAGCCCGTAGAGCGGGGTGAACTTGGAGACGAAAGGGAACCAGCCGCTGTCGGCCAAAGGCACGAACAGCCCGCCTGCGAACGCGAGAACGGCGAGAACTGGGCCGAGTACCTGCATGACGTTCTCGGACGGCAGAAGATATCCCATGAACAATCCGAAGGCTGCGAAGACCGAACTACCGAGCCATGCGATGACGCCCGTCGAGATCCACACCCAGATCGGCATATCGGCGCCGAAGACGGAAGCCACCGCGAACACCACGACAATCGAGGCCAGTCCCATGGTCATCGCCACTGCCATCTTGGTGACGATATAGGCGACCGGCTTCAACGGGGTCAACCGAAGTTGCCGACTCCATCCCTGTGCGCGTTCGACGGAAACCATTGCGCCCCCGCTGGTAGCGGCGAGCATTGCCCCGTAGACCGCCATGCTGATGGCGATGAACGCGGTGACGTTGCCGTGTGCGAACGCGTAGTTCGACGAGTAGTCCGACGCAGTCCCGAAGATGACGAAGAATACCGGCGGCATGACGAGGGTGAACAGCACCGTCCGACGGTTGCGAATCAATCTCTTGATCTCCAGGCCGAGGAAGGTGGGGCTGAATCCGCCGAGCCTCAGGGTCGGACGTGAAGTCGTGTGTGTTGCAGTCATATCGAACTCCCTGCGAGATCTGACGGATGGTCGGTGGTCAGTGCGAGAAATGCGTCTTCGAGTCCCCGAGAAACAATTTCGAGGTCGACGGCGTCGATGCCGAGCAGGTAGCGCGCGACGGCGTCGGAGTCCTGTCCGTGGACGATCACTCGATCTCCCCGCGTTTCCACCCGGTCGACCCCCGGAAGTGCCAGGAGTGCTCGCTGATCGACGTCGATGGCCGTGGCAGACACGGTGCGGCCCGATGCCAGGTTCTTGACCTCCGCGGCGCTGCCGTCGGCGACGATCCGCCCGTGGCGAAGCAGCACGATGCGATCTGCGTAGGCATCGGCCTCGTCGAGATAGTGGGTAGCGAAGAGTACGGTGCGCCCGCTTCGCGCGTCGGTGCGAATGGCGTTCCAGAAATCACGCCGCCCCTCCACATCCATCCCGGTCGTCGGCTCGTCGAGGACGAGCAGATCGGGTTCGGGCAGAAGTGCCAATGCGAACCGCAGGCGTTGCTGCTCACCGCCCGAGCACTTCGCGACACGTCGGTCGGCGATGGCGGTGATTCCGGCGCGTTCGATGACCTCGTCGACCGGTTGTGTCCGCGGAAACAATGCCGCGGTGAGCCGGACCGTTTCGCGCACCGTGAGGTCTCTGAGCAGACCGCCGGACTGCATCACGGCCGAGACTCGCCCCGCGCTGATCGCGTCTGCGGGTGTCTCACCGAAGATGCTCACCGTCCCGGCGTCCGGTCGCACCAGACCGAGCATCATGTCGATGGTGGTCGTCTTTCCCGCGCCGTTGGGGCCGAGGAAGGCCACCACTTCCCCCGGCTCGATGCGCAGACTCACATCCGCTACGGCTCGGACATTTCCGAAAGATTTGCTCAGGTGGTCCAGATGCACCGAAGGTGTCGTTGTCATGAGAACAACACTGCTCGCGTCGAGGGCGTCGAGCCTCTTCCGTGCGTCATGTTCTCGGCATGACATGTGTCATGGATTGGCCTCCCGGTAAGTTCGGTACCTATGGCAGTCGATCAGGCAGAGCACCGGCCCGCGTTCGTTGCGGTCCGGAGAGTTCTCGCATACAGCGCACTCACCACCGTCTTGGGATTCACCGCTTTGCTCGGCGCCGCGGGGACCGCCTCGGCCGAGCCTCCGTCGCGCCTCGACACGCAGATCACCGACGAAGTACAGGTGCTCGACGAGCAGAGCACCGGAGATATTCAGGCCGCGATCGACGATCTCTACAACAACAGCCGTATCCGGCTCTGGGTTACTTTCGTTTCCGATTTCGACAACTTGTCTTCCGAGAGCTGGGCAGAACAGACGTACACCGCGAGCGATTTCGGGCAGCGCGACGTACTTCTTGCAGTGGCGACGGACGGCCGGGCGTACTACCTCGGCGTCGACAAGTCCTTGACGGAGATCACCGCGGCGGAGCAAGAGTCGATCCGCGTCGATCAGATCGAGCCGGCGTTGGCACAGCGAGATTGGTCCGGCGCGGCCATCTCCACCGCGGGAAGCCTCGACGAGGCTTACTCCGCCTCCGGCTCGGACGGGTCCGGGACTCCGTGGCTGATCGGTGCGGGTGCAGTACTTGTCGCCGGTGGCGGAGCCGTCGCCTACTCCTCTCGCCGAAAGAAGAAGCTACACACGGCGAGTATCGAAGCAGCGCACACCATCGATCCGACCGACACTGCCGCACTCAGTGCGCTTCCACTCGATGTCCTCGATGCCCGAGCCCACTCGATGCTCGTCGAGACGGACAACGCCGTGCGCGCAAGCGAGGAAGAGTTGACCATCGCACGATCGGAGTTCGGTGATCGAACTGCAGCGCCGTTCATCAGCGCATACGAGGAAGCAAAGAAAGCACTCGCTTCCGCCTTCGAAGTGCGGCAGCGTCTCGACGACGCCATTCCGGAAACGCCGGATCAACGACGCTCCATGCTCATTCACATCATCTCCTCGTGCGGCCGAGCCGATCACGAACTCGACTCTCGCGTAGCGGAATTCGAATCGATGCGAGACCTGCTCATCAACGCCGGTTCGAAGTTGGATTCGCTCACGCAGACCGTCGTCGGCTTGACTGTCCGAATCCCCGAATCACAGCAGATTCTCGAACAACTCCGCACCGAATTTGCGCCGGCAGCGCTCGCATCTATCGAAGCCAACGTCGATATGGCTCGCGAGGCAATCGAACTCGCCGAAGCGAACATCGCCGTCGGCCGAGAGGCAGCTGCACGACCCGCAGGCAAACAAGGCGAACTGGTCTCTGCCGTCCGAACCGCAGAAAAAGCCGCCGAACACGCACGGGCATTGCTCGACGCAGTCGACCACGCGCAGAGCGATATCCGTAATGCGATAGCGACACTTCCGGCCGCCATCGAAGAGGTGCGCAAAGACATCGCCGACGCCGCAACGCTCAGTCGGCACGGTGGGCCCGATTTGGACAAGGCGCGCGCAGCGGCCGAACAGGCACTGCGCAACGCCGAGGCGTCGCAGGCGTCGGATCCGCTCGGAAGCTACAACCAACTCGTTGCTGCCGATCAACAACTGGACGCAACGATCGAAGACGCAACCGAGGTGAAGGAGCAGGAGGAGCTTCTGCGCGCCCGGCTCGCGCGTGACATCGGCGGGGCTCAGTCGCAGATCACCGCCGCGAAGGATTACATATCGACCAGGCGCGGCGGCGTCGGAGCCGAAGCGCGAACCCGCCTCGCCGAGGCGGAACGGCATTTCGAGGCTGCTCGCCAGCTGGAGTCCTCGGACCCGGCGAAGGCGCTCCAGCATGCTCAGGCCGCAGCACAGTTGGCCACGCAGGCATCTCGAAGCGCGCAGGCCGACGTCCGAGACTGGGAGGATCGCAATCGCCCACGTGGCGGCGGTGGCGGGGGGAACATGGCCGGCGCGGTCCTCGGCGGAATCCTCATCAACAGCGTCCTACGCGGCGGTGGCGGCGGCTTCGGTGGAGGTGGCTTCGGTGGAGGTGGCTTCGGCGGGGGCGGCGGCTTCGGAGGCGGCGGAGGCGGTGGCGGCGGTTTCGGTGGCGGCGGTGGCCGGTTCTGAGCGGGTGTGCGCCTCCGGTCGGTGAGGAAATTCGAACCTGTGTCGAGGTGACCGAACACGACGTTCGGTCACCTCGACTTCGGGGTTCTAGGCTCCGAGCAACCGCTGCGCGAGGTAGCCCTCGACCTGATCGAGAGCGACCCGCTCCTGCGCCATCGTGTCGCGCTCGCGGATGGTGACGGCATGGTCGTCGAGGGTGTCGAAGTCGACGGTGATGCAGAACGGCGTACCGATCTCGTCCTGACGACGGTATCGACGGCCGATGGCTCCGGCGTCGTCGAATTCCACGTTCCAGTACTGACGCAATTGCTGTGCCAGGTCCTTCGCCTTCGGCGTCAGATCGGCGTTACGCGAGAGCGGCAGGACGGCAACCTTGACCGGCGCGAGGCGGCGGTCGAGCTTGAGTACGACGCGCTTGTCGACGCCGCCCTTGGCGTTGGGTGCCTCGTCCTCGGAGTACGCGTCGACGAGGAATGCCATCAGCGAACGAGTCAGACCGGCCGCAGGCTCGATGACGTACGGCGTGTAGCGGGTATCGGTGGCCTGCTCGTAGTAGCTCAGGTCATGGCCGGATGCCTTCGAGTGCACCGAGAGGTCGTAGTCGGTGCGGTTGGCAACGCCCTCGAGCTCACCCCAGGCGCTTCCCTGGAAGCCGAAGCGGTACTCGATGTCGACGGTGCGCTTGGAGTAGTGCGAGAGCTTCTCCTTGGCATGCTCGTACAGGCGCAGGTTCTCCGGGTCGATACCGAGGTCGGTGTACCACTTCATGCGGTAGTCGATCCAGTACTCGTGCCACTCTTCGTCCTCGCCGGGCTTGACGAAGAATTCCATCTCCATCTGCTCGAACTCGCGAGTGCGGAAGATGAAGTTTCCGGGGGTGATTTCGTTGCGGAAGCTCTTACCGATCTGGCCGATTCCGAACGGCGGCTTCTTGCGCGACGTCGTCAGCACGTTGGCGAAGTTCACGAAGATGCCTTGAGCGGTCTCGGGCCGCAGATAGTGCAGCCCTTCCTCGTTGTCGACCGGTCCGAGGAACGTCTTGAGCAGGCCTGAGAACGCGCGCGGTTCGGTCCACTGGCCCGGGTCTCCGGTCTCGGGATCGCGGATATCGGCGAGGCCGTTCTCCGGCGGATGCCCGTGCTTCTCCTCGTACGCTTCGAGAAGATGATCGGCGCGGTAACGCTTGTGGGTGATCAGAGATTCGACGAGCGGATCACTGAAGGTTTCGACGTGACCCGACGCTTCCCAGACCTGACGCGGCAGAATGACCGATGAGTCGAGGCCGACGGTGTCTTCGCGGCTGGTGACCATGTTCCGCCACCACTGCTTCTTGATGTTCTCTTTGAGCTCGACGCCCAGCGGGCCGTAGTCCCAGGCAGACTTGGTGCCGCCGTAGATCTCGCCGCAGGGGTATACGAGACCTCGACGCTTGGCGAGGTTGGCGACGGTGTCGACTTTGGACTTGGGTGCCACTGGCGGAGCTCTCCATCTTCGGTGTTCGAGGGGGTAGTTGCAGGCGCTTGGCCTCGCGCCAGCCTATCGGTCGGGCGGCGTATCTCCGAACGGTCCCCATTTGGTTTGACATGCATACTCCTGCATATCAAAATGGAAGTGGTTTGCATTAACACCAAGTGCGTGAGCCTGACACCGAAGAACGACGTTCGAAAAGTAGGGAGATCCTCTTGGCAACGATGGAGACGAACCCCTCCCACCGGAGCGGTGGTGCTGCCGAAGATCCCCCATCTCAGGCTCTCGACGACCATTCCCGCGACCCGTTCGCATCTGCTCCCCCGGCACCCATCCCACCCAAGGAAACACTCGCAGCCGCAGGCGACATCCTGCGCGCTCTCGCGGCACCGGTACGTATAGCGATCGTGCTTCAACTACGCGAATCGGAGCGCTGCGTACACGAGCTGGTCGGCGCCCTCGGCGTCACACAGCCGTTGATCAGCCAACACCTGCGCGTTCTCAAGGCTGCCGGGGTCGTCCGCGGTGAGCGCAACGGCCGCGAAGTTCTCTATCGTCTCGTCGACGACCATCTGTCTCACATCGTCGTCGACGCCGTCGCACATGCCGAGGAAGGCTGAAAACACCCATGACCGACAGTTCGTCGACCGATACTGCCCGCCCCCGAAAGCCCGTCGTAGCCGGGGTGCGGGCCACCAAACAACGGAGCGCGATCTCCGACCTTCTGGACAGCATCGAGGAGTTCCGATCCGCGCAGGATCTGCACGACGAACTCCGCAAGCGTGGAGAAGGCATCGGCCTCACCACCGTCTACCGCACATTGCAGACCCTCGCCGACGCAGGCACCGTGGACGTTCTTCGCATCGACACCGGCGAATCGGTGTACCGGCGATGCTCGTCCGGGCATCACCACCATCTGGTGTGCCGCCTCTGTGGCTACACCGTCGAGGTCGAGGGCGCAGACGTGGAGAAATGGTCGCAGGACGTCGCCGAGGACAACGGCTTCAGCGACGTCAGCCACACGGTCGAAATTTTCGGTATCTGCAGCGAGTGCCGAGCAGGCTCCTAGCTCGGCCCTCCGCGAGCAGGCGTCAGGGCAAGAGTCCTACACGTGCCTTCTCGACGCCTGCGAGCACGAGAACCAGCATCGTCATCAGCGGTTCGTCGTCGAGTCCACTGGCCGGGAACGTGTACCGCAGCAGTACGTCGGCCATCTTTCCGTTGACATTGACCGAGATCGAGCCGAACTGCGACTCGGCATTGCGGTCTGCGACCTTCTTGTGCAGCGAGGCCTTCACCGGGCGATCCCACGCCAGAACCGCTGTCAGAGAAAGCACTTCGAGACCCGGCGACAGCACGAGCGAACGCAACGAGCACAAGGCCCCGGCATAATCGAACCCCAGCGACCCCTCCTCCGCCACTGTGACGGTCGCGAACTGGGCCAGCGCAATCTGGGCGCGGGATTGCAGGGTCAACTGTTCACTCATACTTGACTCCACCGAATCTGCGGTCTCTGGAAGCGAATTCGACGCATGCCGCCCACAGATCCCGGCGGTCGAAGTCCGGGAACAGCTTCTTTTGAAATACGAACTCCGCGTAGGCCGATTGCCACAGCAGGAAGTTGGATGTGCGTTGCTCACCGGACGGACGCAGAAAAAGGTCGACGTCGGGCATGTCGGGCTCGTCGAGATACTTCGCGACAGTCGCTTCGGTGATCTTCTCCGGATCGAGTTTTCCCTGCGCCACCAGCCGCGCTATTTCCTTTGTTGCGTCGGCGATTTCGGCCCGTCCGCCATAGTTGACACACATCGTCAGCGTCATGACGGTGTTGCGCTTCGTCAACTCCTCGGCGACCTCGAGCTCCTTGATCACACTGCGCCACAGGCGAGGTCGACGGCCGGCCCACCGAACGCGAACGCCCATCTCGTTCATTTCGTCGCGCCGACGGCGAATGACATCGCGGTTGAATCCCATCAGGAATTTCACCTCGTCGGGACTTCGCTTCCAGTTCTCCGTGGAGAATGCATACGCCGAGAGCCACTTCACGCCGATGTCGATGCAGCCACTGACCGTATCCATGAGCACGGCCTCACCGCGCTCGTGTCCGGCGGTACGCGGCAGGCCTCGATCCTGCGCCCACCGACCGTTGCCGTCCATGACTAACGCGACATGTTGTGGGATCAGCTCGGGTTGCAGGATCGGCGGCCGGGCGCCCGACGGGTGCGGGTCCGGTGGGCGTACAGCGATCTCCTCGTCAGGCCGTGTACGCGGTTCGCGTCGTCGAATCACGGTCTTCATCCTGCCCGACGGTCGATACTCGGACCGACTCAGCCTCGGCCTGATGCGGCTTCGATCGTTCGATCAGGGGCAACGTCCGCAACTGGCGCTCGAGATGCCATTGCAGATGCGCGGCGACAAGCCCACTCGTCTGACTACGCACCGCAGTCGACGTCGTCTCGGTGTAAACCCACTCACCACGCTCGAGGGCGACCATCAGATCGAGTACACCGGACATCGGGGTCGCTGATCCGGGCGGCCTGCAGTGAACGCAGACGGAGCCGCCTGCCGCGACATGGAACGCCCGATGCGGGCCGGGAGCGGCGCACCGGGCGCACTCGGTCAACGACGGCGCCCACCCGGCGTACCCCATTGCGCGAAGCAGGAAGGCGTCGAGGATCAGTTCTGGTGGACGAGCGCGGTCGCCGAGCGCGCGCAGCGCCCCGACAGTCAGTTGATGCAGACGCCTCGCAGGTGCATGTTCTTCGCCCGCGAGCCGTTCCGCCGTTTCGAGAATCGCGCATCCGGTGGTGTAGCAGCCGTAGTCGGTCACGATATCGCCGCCGAAAGCGTCGATGGTGTGGACCTGCGTGACGATGTCGAGGTTGCGTCCGGGATAGAGAAGAACGTCGACGTGGGCGAACGGCTCCAGCCTCGCGCCGAACTTGGACTTCGTTCGGCGGACGCCCTTCGCGACGGCCCGGACGATTCCGTTGTCTCGGGTCAAGAGCGTGACGATCCGATCGGCTTCGCCCAGCTTGTGCTGGCGCAGCACGACTGCGGTGTCCCGATAGAGCCTCACGTGTTCAATACTCCCACGCTGGTCCGACGGTTCCCACCTCCCTCGCGACGGTTCGATACTGTGCAAGCGTGGATTTTTCCCGCGCGACCCTCATCGAACAGGCCGCAGCACTCGCAGCAGGCCGCATCACCTCGGTTCAAGCCGTCACCGAGTCGCTGGACCGAATCGAGAAGAGTCAGCCAACTCTGAATGCGTTCCGCATCGTGCGAGCCGACGCTGCCTTGAAGGAGGCCTGGGAGGCTGATCGACTACGTGCAACGGGGCACACTGCTCCCCTGTTGGGCGTACCGATCGCGGTCAAGGACGACGTCGATGTCACTGGTGAACCGACGGCTTTCGGATGTGCCGGGGAGTTCCCGCGGGCAACCGCCGATTCGGAGGTGGTGCGCAGACTTCGCGACGCCGGTGCCGTCATCGTCGGTAAAACGAACAGCCCAGAGCTCGGACAGTGGCCGCTCACCGGTGGAAGCGCATTCGGGCACACTCGAAATCCCTGGAGTCGCATGCACACTCCCGGCGGTTCGTCCGGCGGAAGCTCGGCAGCGGTTGCCGCCGAATTGGTTTCGGCTGCGCTGGGTTCCGATGGTGCGGGCTCGGTGCGCATTCCGGCGTCGTGGACCAATCTCGTCGGAATCAAACCACAGCGCGGACGCATCTCGACGTGGCCGCAGCCCGAGGCCTTCAACGGCATCACCGTCATCGGCCCGCTGGCGCGGACGGTCGCTGATGCGGCACTTCTGCTCGATATCGTCTCGGGTAGTCACAACGGCGATCTGCACAAGCCGGCACCGGTGCGGGTCTCGGACGCGGTCGGTCGCAAGCCAGGCCCGCTCAGGATCGCACTGAGCCTGCGCAAGCCGTTCATTCCGACACCCTCGAAACTGGACCCCGAGATCTCGGCTGCGGCCTACGAGATGGCTGCGGTGCTGCGGTCACTGGGCCATCACGTGGTCGTGGACGATCCGAAATATGGAATCACGTTGGGGCTCAATTTCCTTCCCCGTTCACTGGCCGGTGTGGCAGCCTGGCTCGATCAGCTCCCGGATCCGTCGCTGGCCGATCCGCGGACCCGTGCCAACGCGAAACACGGGCGTGCCCTTTCCGGTGCCCCGCTGCGCGCAGCCCGTGCCGCGGAACCGCGGATCCGGCGTCGTATCGGCCGAATATTCGACGAATACGACATCGTGTTGGCTCCGACAACGGCGACTCCACCGCCGCTGATCGAAGCGATCGACGACAAAACCAACAGCGAGACCGACCGCATCATCACCGAACACTGTCCCTACACCTGGCCGTGGAACGTTCTCGGATGGCCGAGTGTGAACATCCCGGCCGGCTTCACCGCCAACGGCCTGCCGATCGGTCTGCAATTGATGGGTCACCAATCCTCGGAACCACTGCTGGTCTCTGTTGCCGCACAACTGGAGAGCGTGCTGCACTGGCACCTCGAGCGACCCGAACAGTGGTGGTGAGCGGCACCACCGACCTACTCCCACTTCATCTGCCACGGACGAAGACACACAGGCCCAACCGGAGTTGAGTCGACGGGGTGAGGCCGACAAAACTGTCCGTGGCGCTGGCCCGAGAGGCTCGCCACGCGCGAACCGAAGCAGATGGCTGGTTCGAGAGAACCTCACCCGGCAGGACGTTTCGGCGGGTAATCGAAGAAATCGTGGCAATCGAACTCTTCGATCGAGCAATGACGCTCGCTGCCAAGATCTTCACCTCGGTTCTCCCCGTCATCATCGCGGGCACGATCTTCACCGGCGGGGACATCGTCGCGCACGGAATCGACGATCAATTCGGATTCGATCCGGCAACCGGCCCTGACGGGGGTGGCGGACTACAGGCGACAGATCCTTCGTTTGCGGCGTTCGGCGTGGCGGGACTGTTGATGGTCGTCATCAGCGGCACCTCCTTCGCTCGCACCCTCACCCGGATCTACGGGAAAATCTGGAACATGCCGCCGAGCGGCCTGAATCATGCTTGGCGGTGGATGGCGGTCCTGTTTGCAGTCGCCATGTCGGTGCCGCTCCTCGGCGTCGCACGCACGGTTGCCGAACTCAGGGTCGTCGGCAGACCCCTGGCACTGTTGGTGGAGTTCGCCGTGTGGATGTTCGTGTGGATCCTCGTCCCGCATCTGCTCACGGCAGGCTGGGTGTCCGGCCGGGTGCTGTGGGCGACCGGCGCCCTCACTGCGGCGGGGCTCACTACTTTTCGCGCCGGAGGACGCGTCGTCCTCCCCCGGATCACCGAGACGGCGGAAGCGCAGTTCGGCCAGTGGGGTCTGGTATTCACTTCGATCAGTTGGCTGTTCGGGTACTCCGTCATCATCGTCGGCGCCGCTGCTGTCACCAAGGCTCTTGCCCTGGATGAAGGAATGATCGGCCGCGTCCTTCGCGGTCCGGAACCCGCGCTGGAACCCAAGCACACCGATCCGTCTACGACGGGCGATTCGTGAGATGGTGCGGGCCAATTCGTCCGTAGTGGGCGACGCGCACAACGGGCGCGCGGCAGTCGCGTCGAGGACACTGTCGATGTAGAAGCACGATGATCACTGAGGTGTGGTTATGAGTCTTCACCACGAACAACACTCGTCCCCCGGGCAGCGCTGGTCGGCTCGGGCCGCATTCGGCGCGTCGATCGGTGCGGTGGCTGTACTCCTCGTATTCGCGGGCGCCCGGACGCTGACGTTGTTCGCGGTGACGGTCGGTGCCCTCGTCGTCGGGGTCGCGGCGTTCTTCTGGTTCCTCACCAGTCGTGGTGTGATCCGATGGATCTCGCTGGCAGTGGCGCTATTCGCGCCGATCGTGGTAGTTGTCTACCTTGTCCGTGCGCAGCTGTTGTGGGTGGTGATACTCGCTCTCGGACTGGCCGCACTCGCTGCACTGTGCGCCCGGGCCGCCCTCGCCGGCGGCGCCGCAGACGCGCCGACGCCCGAGCACACTGCGTCGATTCCGGAGCGCCCGTTCCTGATCATGAACCCGCGATCGGGTGGCGGAAAGGTAGAAAGATTCGATCTGAAGAAGCGAGCCGAGGCGCTGGGCGCGGAGGTGGTATTGCTCGAGGGACCGGAAACGATCGACGTCGAAACCGTCGCCAGGAAAGCAGTGGAGCGGGGCGCAGACCTGCTCGGGGTGGCCGGCGGTGACGGAACTCAAGCTCTCGTGGCCGGTGTCGCCGCCGAGTACGACCTTCCGTTCTTGGTGATCAGTGCCGGCACCCGCAATCACTTCGCGTCGGATCTCGGGTTGGACCTCGCCGATCCGGGCCGATGTCTGGACGCGCTGTCCGATGGCGTCGAGCTACGTGTCGACCTCGGCACCATCGACGGGCGCACTTTCGTCAACAACGCCTCCTTCGGTGCCTATGCGCAGGTAGTGCAGAGCCCCGCCTATCGCGACGCGAAAACCGGAACGCTCCTTCAGATGCTGCCGGATGTGATCGCGGGCCACGACGGTGCTCGATTGATCGCCCACCTCGGCGATCTCGAGATCGACGGACCGCAAGCCGTGCTGGTGAGCAATGGACCGTACCGAACTCACGATCTGGTCGGCCTCGGACATCGGGCGCGGTTGGACCACGGCCTTCTCGGCGTGGTGACGATCTCGGTGAGCAGTGCGCGTCAGGCCGTCGGGCTCCTCCGCCGTACACGTCGCCACGGACTGACTCAACATCTCTCGGGCGATATCACCGTCGACGCAGACGAGACGATGATTCCGGTCGGAGTCGACGGTGAGGCCCTCATGCTCGGTACCCCGGTGCGTTGCACCATCATCCCTCTCGCTCTCCGAGTCCGCGTCCCGCGGGTTCGTCCCGGAGTTCGCCCATCTGCACCGGCGATGGACTGGGTCCGGCTCTTCCAGCTCGCTCGGTCACAGCGAGTCGGTCACGTGCGCTGAGAGGACGATCGATACCAACTCGAGTATCGTCCGGCGAGCGGGGCCGCGGTAAGCCCATGGGCCACAACGGAAAGCCCGATCGTGATCACTGCGGTGGTCAGTAGAAGACTCTCGTGGGGCAATTCATGAGGTTCTTCGACGATGAGTACGACGAACACGATGGTGGCGAGACCGCGCGGCCCGAACCACCCGACGAACCCGACGGTCGGTGCCCGGGCGTGCAGACCGATCATTGCCAGTGCGGCGGGAAGCATTCGGACAACGGTAAGGCTCACCACGGCATACCCGAATACGGCCCACGACAGATTGCCGAGTGCAGGCCCGAGCAAGACAGCACCGTAGACGATGAATGTCACTGCGCTGGAGAGATCCCCGAACTCCTCGATCAGGTGTGACACGTCACCGCCCGCGCGCCTGCGGATGACACCGAACGCCAGCCCACCGACGAAGGCTGCGATGAATCCGGAGCCACCGACCCCGACTGCCGCGGTATAGGCGAGCGCTGCAGCCGCTACCGGGACGATCTGAACCCACAATGGGTCTATCGACTTTCGGCGTCCAGCGATAACGAGCACGGTGCCGGCAGCGGCTCCTGCGACGATGCCGGCCGCGATACCGTAGCCGATCTGCTCGAATACCAGGACGGCGGCGGCACCACCTCCGACCGTGCCGGACTCCGTGTGTGCAATCGCAAGGACAACCAAGAAGATCGGCACGCAGATGCCGTCGTTCAACCCGCTCTCCACATTGAGGCCTTGACGAACCACTGTCGGTAGCGACGGAAGGGTCACGACCGCCTTCCCTAGCGCGGCATCGGTGGGAGCAAGAACGACGGCGAGCAAAATCGCTTCCGGAAGCGAGAACTCGTCGAAAATTACAAGTGCTGCAACGATTCCGAGCGCGATCGTCCCTGGAAGCCCGATCGCGAGCAGTCGCACAGGCAGCGCAAGCTGGCGGCGTAGTGCGGCGAAGTCGATGCGCGAGGCGTCTACGAACAACACCAGCCCGAGCGTCAGTTCGGCGAGAAGTTTGACCGCTTCACCGGCGTAATCCAATTCGATCAAATCGGACCCAGCGACACCCAGCGCCAGGCCTCCGAGAGTGAAGACGATCGGCGCAGTGATCGGAGTTCCGTCGATGCGTCCCGAGATCGCGGCGAACGCAATCAGGAGACCGGCGATGGCGGGCACCGCCCACGTCATGGCCGTACCCCTCCGAACTGTCTCGAACATTCGGTAGCGTGCGGAAGTATCGTCCGGAACACGTTGTCCTCGAACAGGTTCCGAATCATGTCGGCCGGGTGTCGTCCGGCGAAACCTCACCGAGTGCAGGCCGCGCAATCAGTTCCACTACCAGCAGAGCTGCGACGGCGACGACCACTGTCACTGCCACGACAGCACCGGAGGGGTACCTCCAGAACACCAGTGTCATCACCGCGATCGCGACGATTCCCGCACGAAGAGGGAGTCGCAACTGCGCGACCACGGACTCGAACCGATTCGGCGCTCGTCCGCCTGCACGGCCCCTGATCGCGTCGGCACCTTTGCCGTATGCGGAGCGAACCGCCACTGCCGATCCTGATGAACCGGTGAGATAGCCGACGATTGCGATCACCACCGCGAGCACGAATACCGCGCGCAAGGTCGTCTTGAGAGGCACCAGGAGTGTGTCGATCAGTACCGTCGCCGCTTGCGGGGACAACACATCAGCGGGGATTGCATCGAGATACAGCGACCGACCGATGCTGATCGCGACGGCGAGCAGCGCCATGGCCACAGCCAGGCTGACTCCGACAAGCGCACCTGCCCGTCGGCGCATGCCCTTCGGGCTAGCCCATACCGCACCAACCGCTGCGAGCAAGGTCAACCACGGAAGCACACCGGATGCTCTGTCCAACAACGAGGTTGCGCGCTGCGCCTTGACCAGGTCGGGCGCCTGAAACAGTACGAAAGACTTGTCGATCGACGGTATTTTGTCCGCGAATGCGAATCCACGCTCGGTCAGCTTGGCGCGCACCTCGTCGATGATCGGGGCCAGCGAAATGCTCACCGTGCCATCGTCGCTGACCACGACGGCCGCTCGGGTGTTGCCGGTCAGCACGGCCGTCAGGGCTTGATGCGCCTCCCGATTGGCCTGAATCCACAGTGTTTCGAATTCGTCGGAGGCCACCAGAGACTCCACTGTCTTGTGCACGAACGACTCGGCCTGGTCCGCGATGACCGGGGCGAGACCGACAACCGCGGGTGGCACGCGAGGAGCATTCTCGGTGATCGAGGTCAGGGCTTCGGCGGTGATCGACTGGACATCGAGACGGGTCATGATCTCGTTGGTGATTTGATCTTCGAGCTCACCCTGCAGCGCCGGATTCGAACCCAGCGGCGTCACCGTCTCGACATAGCGGTCGGCGTCGAGGATCTCACTGCTGGCGAATCGGGCAAGTACGGCGGAGAAGCCCAGAACTGCGACCAGGACCAGAAGCAGGATCGCGGCGATCCAGCGCGATGTCGAGTGTCCGGCGCGGGTTCGAGGTACCGCGGCCGGTGTGCGCTCCTCGCGCAGTGCGGCCAGCTCTCGCCGCAGACTGTCGAGCTCCCCCCGCTCGGTCGCGCTGAGTGGCTGTTCGGAGCCTGGTGAATCCATGTTCGGGCCTCTTCTCCGGTGGGCACAATCAGGGCCGAGCAACTGCTCCCTCATTCGATGACCTTTCGCGGCTCAGCGCGCAACTGCATCATTCGTACCGGGTGACATTGTTCGCATATCTGCATCCATCACAGGTCTTCGATCAACACGCCCACACATAGCGCGGTGAAGATCTAGGGTCGAAACCAACGGATCAGGGTGCGGCCGATGCCCCTGATGGCCACCGTCTGTGTGAGAGAAGTTTCGAGTATCCGCTGCACATCGAAGTCAGGAGTCACGATGGCAAAGCTGGAATTCAAACGCGTATCCGAGATCTCGCGCAAGGAGGTGGCAGAACGAATCATCGCGCTCGGCCACGCTCTCGCCAGCGGTTCGGAAGTGGAGATGGGCTCGGGTGGCGACTCGATATCGATCGTCGTCGCCGATCGCGTTCGGTGGGAACTCGAGATCGAAGTGGACGGAAACGAAACCGAGATCGAAATCGAGATCAGCTGGCGGGACGCCCCTTCCGACCCTGTCGACAGCGCACCGGCAGACAAGCGCGAGCCACCGCGTCGGGCTCGGGCACGCAAGTCGACCCCGAAGTAGGACCAGAAACGGACGCAGACCTCACCCGCCTCGGATGACGCCACGGCACCCGCCGAATCCTAGAGTTGGATCGTCGAGAGAGCTCGAACCAGCTGTCGTCACCCCGAGTCGCGACCATCGGCCGGATTCTCGCTGACCGATGTCCAAGTTCGAAGGAGTTCGAAACATGATCGATTCATTCTGGGAACTGATGTGGTACACGCTGATCGTGTTCGCGTTCGTCGCGTATTTGATGATCCTCTTCCAAGTTGTCGCCGACCTGTTCCGTGATCGCAACATGTCCGGTTTCGTCAAGGTCATCTGGATCATCCTGCTAGTAGTAATTCCGTATCTCACGGCCTTCGTCTACGTGATCGTGCGCGGTCGCGGCATGACGACTCGACACATCGAGGCACAGCAGTCGTCCAAGGAGGCCACCGATCAGTACATCCGAGAAGTCGCCGGCAAGTCCTCTGCCGAGCACATCGCCGACGCCAAAGCACTTCTCGACGCCGGCACCATCAGCCAAGCCGAATTCGAAACGCTGAAGGCCAAGGCGCTGAGCTGACCGACTGCTGCGACCGGGGTTCACGAAAGAAAGGAATGCACATGAGTTCTCTTGTCCTGGAGCTACATCACGTCGTGCAGCGGATGCGCGGACCCCGGCACAGGCATCACCATAGTTGCCGATCTCGTCGGCGCAACCACGTGCACACGCTCCTCGAACACCATTCGATCTAGCCGACGGCGCGATCTAGCCGACGGGCTCGGCTAGATCGCGATCAAAACCCGAGCTTGCCCATCTGCTTAGGATCTGTCTGCCAGTCCTTGGCTATCTTGACGTGCAGGTCGAGGTAGATGCGCGTACCGAGCAGCTTCTCGATCTGCAGGCGCGATGCGGTGCCGACCTCTTTCAACCGAGCACCACCCTTGCCGATGATGATCGCCTTCTGGCTCGAGCGTTCGATGTAGAGAATCGCGTGGACGTCGAGCATGTTGTCGTGGCCCTCGCGGGGAGTGATCTCATCGATGACGACCGCTAGCGAGTGGGGAAGCTCGTCGCGAATACCTTCGAGCGCGGCCTCTCTGATCAACTCCGCCATCAGGATTTCTTCGGGCTCGTCCGTCAGTTCCCCGTCCGGGTAGAAGGCGGGGCCGGGTGGCAATTCGGAGGCGAGGAGGCCGACCAGCTTCTCCACCTGCTCACCCGATTCGGCGGACACCGGAATCACGTGGCTGCTTTCCCCCAGCAACTTCGACAGAGCCATGAGCTGCTGTACGACGCGTTCCTTCTTGACCTTGTCGATCTTGGTCACGATGCCGATCAGCGTCGTCTTCGGCGAGATGTGGCGGACCTGCTCGAGAATCCAGCGATCACCCGGCCCGATCTTTTCGTCCGCTGGGATGCACAGTCCGATGACGTCGACCTCGGAATACGTATCCTGCACCAAGTCGTTGAGCCGCTGCCCGAGAAGTGTTCTCGGACGGTGCAATCCAGGGGTGTCGACGAGAATCAACTGAGCATTCTCGCGGTGAACGATGCCACGAATCGTGTGGCGCGTGGTCTGCGGACGCGATGAAGTGATGGCGATCTTGGAACCGACGAGCGCGTTGGTCAGCGTCGACTTTCCGGTGTTCGGCCGACCGACGAAACAAATGAATCCGGACCGAAAATCTTCTTCGCTCGAATCAGACATCGAGCACCTCCCAGCTCTTCCCGCCGCGCGATGCGGCCGGGATGGTTGTATTCGTTCTTCCGCACAGCTCAGGCATCGGACACTTCTGTCGACGATTCCTCATCGTGATCGTTCTCGAACCTCTCCACCAGAACGGTCGTGACTCGCACTCGACCCTTCTGATCGGCGCCGCCTTCGCCGGTGAATGCCAAGCCGTGCGCCTGCACACGCGAACCTGGGAGCGGTACACGTCCGAGCTCGTAACCCAGGAGACCACCGACGGTGTCGACGTCCTCGGATTCGATCTCGATGTCGAACAACTCGCCGACGTCATCGAGTGGCACACGTGCAGATACCCGATAGCGTCCGTCACCCAAGTCTTCGATGGGCGCAACTTCACCGGCGTCGTACTCATCGGCGATCTCTCCGACGATTTCCTCCAACACATCCTCGATGGTGACCAACCCTGCAGTTCCGCCGTATTCGTCGATGAGCACGGCCATGTGCTTACGATCACGCTGCATTTCGGCGAGCAAACTGTCCAACGGCTTGGAGTCCGGTACGAATACTGCCGGCCTCATGACGTCGGTCACCTTCACGCCGCGTCCGCCATCGGTGGAGTAGTACGTCTGCTGCACAAGATCTTTCAGGTACACGACGCCGATGATGTCGTCGACGTTCTCACCGATCACCGGAATCCGAGAGTGACCACTGCGCACGGCGAGCGAAGTCGCCTGTCCCGCTGACTTGTCGGACTCGATCCACACCATTTCCGGCCGCGGAACCATCACCTCGCGAGCCGAGGTGTCACCGAGTTCGAAGACGGACTGGATCATTCGGCGCTCGTCGTCTGCAACCACACCGCGTTCACGGGCCATGTCGACCAGTTCACGCAGTTCGATCTCGGATGCGAACGGGCCGTTGTGGAATCCGCGCCCCGGCGTGATCGCGTTGCCGATCATGATCAGCACGCGGCTCACCGGACCCAGAATCCAGCCGAGGCCTCTCAGCGGAAGTGCCGCGAACAGTGCGATCGAGTACGCGTGTTGGCGCCCGAGCGTTCTGGGGCCGACACCGATGACAATGTAACTGACCAACACCATCACAACGGCAGTGACGATAAGTGCGATCGTTTCGTCGAGAACACCGATCAGCCCACCCGCGAGTAGAACTGTGGCAACGATTTCGCACAGGATGCGAAGAAGGACCGTCAGATTCACGTATCGAGGGCGGTCCGCAACGATGGTGAGAAGACCGATAGCGCCCGGGCGACCATCTTTGACCATGTCCTCGACGCGGGCCCGTGAGACGGTGTTCAGTGCCGAATCCACGGCTGCGAACAAACCTGCGATCGGTACGAGGACGACTGCTGCCACTATCAGCGCAGGCGCATCGCTCACAGGTTGTCGCCGCCGACGAAGCCGGTTTTGCCGAGCAGCCGACTGTCCCTGGCCGCCTGCACTTCGGCTTCTTCTGCGCGACGGAGATCCTCGTACCACTCCGCCAGAATGCGATTCTGAAGAGCGAACATCTCTTTTTCTTCATCCGGTTCGGCGTGGTCGTAGCCGAGCAGATGCAGAACACCGTGGACAGTCAGCAGTGCCAACTCGTGTTCGAGAGGATGGCCGGCCGCTGCTGCCTGGTCTGCAGCAAAGGACGGGCACAGCACGATATCGCCGAGCATCGACGGGCCCGGCTCGGGAGAATCCGGACGACCGCCGGGCTCGAGCTCGTCCATCGGGAACGACATGACATCCGTAGGGCCCGGTAGGTTCATCCACCGCATATGCAGGTCCGCCATGGTGGACGAATCGACGAGAACCATCGACAACTCGGCCGCCGAATGCACGTCCATACTGGCGATAGCGAACCGGGCCACACTTACGAGATCCGTTTCGGAGACTTCCATCCCCGATTCGTTGGACACCTCGATACTCATTGCTGCTCACTCTTTCGACAAGGGACTTTCGAGCAGATTCTATCGGCGAGCAGAGCGCGGCCCTCCAGAGCGTCGCTGTGCTCGATTGCTCAGCGAGAGATCTTGGTTGTTCGTGGACTCGAACCGCTCGTAAGCGTCGACGATCTCCGACACCAGGCGATGTCGAACCACGTCGCTACTGGTCAACTGTGCAAAGTGAATGTCATCGACGTCGGTGAGTATCTCCGACGCGGCCCGTAGCCCCGAACGTGCGCCACCGGGGAGGTCGACCTGAGTGATGTCGCCGGTCACCACGATCTTCGAGCCGAAGCCCAGCCTGGTGAGGAACATCTTCATCTGCTCGGCGGTGGTGTTCTGCGCCTCGTCGAGGATGATGAACGCGTCGTTGAGGGTCCGACCACGCATGTACGCCAGCGGAGCGACCTCGATGACACCTGCCTGCATGAGCTTCGGGATAGCCTCGACATCCATCATGTCGTGCAGTGCATCGTGCAGCGGGCGCAGGTACGGGTCGATCTTGTCGTGCAACGTGCCGGGCAGAAAGCCCAGACGCTCACCGGCCTCCACCGCCGGCCGCGTCAGAATGATGCGGCTGACCTGTTTGGCCTGCAGCGACTGGACCGCCTTGGCCATCGCCAAATAGGTCTTGCCGGTACCGGCGGGGCCGACACCGAAAACGATGGTGTTGGTGTCGATTGCGTCGACGTAGCGCTTCTGATTGAGCGTCTTCGGTCGGATGGTCTTGCCTCGACGAGAAAGGATGTCCAGGCTCAGCACTTCGGCCGGTGACTCCGCGACACCATCGGTCATCATGCCCACTGCCCTGCGTACCGCATCGACGGTCAGCGGCTGCGCGCGCTTGGCGACGGCGGCCAATTCGGAGATGACACGCTCGGCGAGGGCCACGTCGGTGATCTTGCCACTCAAAGTGACTACGTTTCCTCGGACATGGATGTCGGCGCTCAGAAGCTGCTCGAGTGTCCGCAGGTTCTCATCGGAAGGTCCGAGCAGCGGAAGAACTGCCTCAGGCGCAAGCTCCATGCTGGACCGAACCATGCGTTCGGTGGGAAGTTCGCTGTGTTCACTCACGTGGTGGCTATGGCCTGCTTTCCGATGTCGACGAGCATGAAATGGACGGGGCCTGATTCGAGTTTAACGCGCATGCGAATAACAGCATTCCCATTTACCTGCCGGTACCGGCGAGCACCGCAGTCACCGAGCGCTGCCAACTCTGCGACCCGGTCTCGAGAAACGCGATGTGGTCCTCACCAGGAACGATCGTCAGTTCGGCGTTATCACCGGCAGCGCGGGCCGCTGCCACATAAAGTTCGCTCTGCGACACCGGCACCAGCGTGTCGAGCGATCCATGAATGCAATGCATCGGGACCGCGGTGGGAATGCGGTGTATCGGCGACGCCGACCGATACAGCGCGGGCGCGTCCTCGTAGTCGGCGTCGAGCAACGCGCGAACGGCAGGATTGACGATTCCCGACCTCGGTCCCGTCACCAAGTCCAGAACACCTGCCTGCGTCACGATCAGCGACGGTGTCAGCGCGCCGCCGCGCCGACCTGCCAGCCAGGCGGCCAGGTGTCCCCCGGACGAATGACCGAGCACTCGGATGTCTGTGAGATCGAGTGAGATCGAATCGAGTTCGGCAGCTATGCCGATCAGTGCGTCGAGCGCCGCGCCGACATCGTTGCTCACTTCGGGCCACAGCCCGCCTGCGCCGACGCGGCGATATTCGATGTTCCAGGCTGCGATACCCGCGCGCGCACATTCGACGGCGTACCGGGTGCCGAGGCTGGAGCTGTACTGGCCACTCCAGGATCCGCCGTGAACGATCATGACGACAGGTACACAAGTGCCGGTTTCAGCGGCGGAGCGCTCCGGGAGATAGAGGTGGCCGTACTGCTCCTCGTGCTCGCCATAGCTGATTTTGGTTCGCTCCACTAAGGCTCACGAAAGTCGAGAGGCTGCTGCGCCCAGCGGTCCGTCGAGACACCGATCGCACCCAGTGCAACGGCCGCAGCGGTCGAGGTCCGCAGAACCGTCGGACCCAACACGACGGTTCTGGCTCCGGCCGCAGTCAATTTGCCTACTTCGCTGTCGTCCAAACCACCTTCAGGACCTACCACCAACAGCACCTCGCTCACCGAACGCAGCGGCAACTCCGAGAACCTGTCGGTTGCCGATTCATGAAGCACTGCAACGATTCCCCCGCGGGAGACGACCCCACGAACGAGTTCGAGTACCGCCGCCGTGTCATGGAGTTCGGCGACGTCCGGAACGAACGGCCTTCGGGACTGCTTGGCCGCGGCGGCAACCGTACTGCGCCACCGAGCGACGCCCTTGGCTGTTTTCGCACCTTCCCAACGCGCGACGCATCGGGAGGATTGCCACGGCACGATGGAGTCGACGCCCGCTTCGGTCGCCAGTTCTACGGCCAACTCCGAACGGTCTGCTTTGGGCAGCGCTTGGACGAGCCCCACCGATGGTGTCGGCCGCGGCATGTCCGATCGAGCATTGACGGTCATTTCGAGGCGATCACGCTCGGCGGAGATCACGACGGTGTCCGCGACGCCGCCGTGCCCGTCGGAGAGCAAGATTCGCTCTCCTACTCGGATCCGCCGCACCGTAGCGGCATGGTGGCCTTCTTTCCCGTCCAGGACAGCGGTGCTACCGACCTGGGGCAAGGGATCGAGGTAGAAAACGGTGGCCGCCATCGTCAGCGACCGCTGAACGCTTCCCGGAGCCTCGAGAACAGCCCACCGCTGTGCTGGGAACCGATGGTGACGACCTCGGCTGCATCGCGGTCTCGCAGGGCTTTCAGGTCTTCGAGGAGCTGAGTCTGTTTGTTGTCCAGACGTGACGGCACCACGACCTCGAGGTGCGCGTGCAGGTCACCTCGAATTCCGGACCGGAGCTTCGGCATGCCGTGACCACGCAGTACCGCGACAGCTCCGGGCTGAGTGCCTTGATCGACGACGATGTCCGTCGGTCCGTCGATGATCGCGTCGACCGACACCGAGGTGCCGAGCGCTGCGTCGACCATCGGGACACGAATCGTGCAATGCAGATCTTCGCCGTCGCGGACGAACACGTCGTGCTGCTGCTCGACGATTTCCACGTAGAGGTCACCTGCGGGTCCGCCGCCCGGGCCGACTTCACCCTGAGAAGCGAGTCGAATCCTCATGCCGTTACTAACACCGAGCGGGACCTTGACCGAAATGTCTCGACGCGATCGAACGCGACCGTCGCCACCACATTTGCGGCACGGGTCGGGAATGGTCTCCCCGGCTCCGCGGCAGGTCGGGCACGGCCGTGAGGTCATGACCTGACCGAGGAAGGAGCGCTGAACGGACTGTACTTCGCCTGCGCCACCACAGGTTTCGCAGGTCACGGGCTTGGAGTCACCGTTGGTACCCGCACCGGTACACAAGTCGCACAGGATCGCCGTGTCGACGGTTATGTGCTTGGTGACACCTGTCGCGCACTCGTCGAGCGTAAGTTTCGTTCGCAGCAGCGAGTCGGCACCCGGCTGGACGCGACCACGGGGTCCGCGGCCACTGCCACCGCCCTGTCCGCCGAAGAACGCTTCGAATACATCTCCGAGTCCGCCGCCGAAGCCGCCACCACCGAAGCCTGCCCCGCCGCCGCCGCCTTGCTGAAGTGGGTCTCCTCCGAGGTCGACGACGCGTCGCTTCTCGGGATCGGAGAGGACCTCGTAGGCAGTGGAGATGTCCTTGAATCGGGCTTGCGCGCTCTCGTCCGGATTCACATCGGGGTGGAGTTCACGCGCAAGTTTGCGGTAGGCGCGCTTGATCTCTTGGTCCGAAGCCTTCTGGCTCACACCGAGCGTCCCGTAATAATCCCGTGCCACGTAAGTCTCTTTCGTTTTTGTCGATCCGGTCTGCGCTTGCCTCCGCTATCGCGGTGCGACAAGCAATGTCTGTTGTCCGGTGATCAGCGCTCGGCGAGAACCTCGCCGATATACCTCGCAACGGCGGCGACCGATGCAATTGTTCCCGGATAGTCCATGCGTGTGGGGCCCAGCACTCCCATACCTCCCAGAACCATGCCAGCCGAACCGTACCCAGTGGAAATCACCGAAGTTCCGCGCATCTCCTCGACCTGCGTCTCTTCACCGATCCGCACCGTCACAGTCCGCGTGTCCTGTGTCACAGCAAGTAGCTTGAGCACGATGACCTGCTCTTCCAATGCTTCGAGAACAGCACGCAACGAACCTGGGAATCCGGCGTCACCTGCAAAATCGGCGGCATTTCGGGTCAGGTTGGCGGTTCCGCCGAGCACGAGACGTTCCTCCGAGTGCTCTACCAGGGACTCGACCAACACAGTCGCAGATCTGATCATTGCATCGCGCAGGGGTTCGGGTGCATTCTCGGCGAGTTCGGCAACGGCCGCCGAAGCCGCGGCGAGACGTTTCCCTTCGAGCGCTCCACCGAGCAATCTGCGCAGTTTTGCCAAGTTTTCGTCGTCGATGACATCGCCCAGTTCGACGATGCGCTGATCGACGCGTCCGGAGTCCGTGATGAGCACCAGAAGCAGCCGGGCGGGTGTGAGCGCAACTACTTCGAGGTGGCGAACCGAGGACACCGACAACGTCGGATACTGAACGACGGCCACCTGGCGGGTGAGCTGTGCAAGCAGTCGAACCCCGCGACGAAGAACATCGTCGAGGTCGACGCCGTTTTCCAGGAACTCGAGAATCGCACGCCGCTCGGCAGGCGAGAGTGGTTTGACGTCGGCGATGCGGTCGACGAACTGTCGGTACCCCTTGTCGGTCGGTACCCGACCGGAGCTGGTGTGAGGCTGTGCGATGTAGCCCTCTGCCTCCAGCGCCGCCATGTCGTTACGCACTGTCGCGCTGGACACACCGAGGTTGTGACGTTCCACCAAGGCGCGCGACCCGACAGGTTCCTGGGTGGAGACGTAATCAGCAACTATCGCCCGAAGAATTTCGAACCGACGGTCATCAGTGCCCGACATCGGTATCCACCTCCACATCTGCTCTGTTCATGACATACACCGGGTCGGGGCGCGAACAGCCTGCTGACTGCCCTCCCCCGGCCGACCCGCCTGTCGAGTCTAGTGGCCATGGAGCAGTACCCACCGCTAGGCCTTAGTGTGGACAAGTGGGTTACTCGACTGCGACAACGGACATAGCTGTGACGAACTACACCGAATCGAGGGTCACAGCGTGATCTTCAAAGGTGTTCGCGACGGAAAGCCGTACCCCGAGCACGGCCTGTCGCTGCGGGACTGGTCCAAGATTCCTCCCCGCCAACTCCGCCTCGACGACATAGTCACCACCACGAAGGTTCTCGAACTCGACCGCCTTCTGTCCGAGGACTCGACCTTCTACGGCGATCTGTTTCCGCACGCCGTCCACTATCGCGGGGTCGTCTACCTCGAAGATGGCCTGCACAGAGCTGTGCGAGCGGCCCTGCGCAACAGGACGGTCCTACATGCCCGCGTGTTCGACTACGACGCACTGAGTGCGTGAGTTTCCAGAATTCGAATTTCCAGTGTTCGTCTCGTGGGTGATCGAACGCCCGATCACGCAGCGATAGCGCGGACGACCGCGTCGGCCAGCAGCCGGCCGTGGTCGGTGAGGACGTAACGATCGTGCTCGACAACCATCAGGCCGTCGACCACCAACTGATCGGCCGCCGCGCGCTCGGAATCAGCAAGCACATCGGCAGGCAGTCCCGTACGTAGACGGATCTTCAACATCAGCTCTTCCAGGTGAGTGTCCGCACTCGTGAGCAGTTCACTGCCTGCGACGGGGAATTCGCCTGCTGCCAACCGGTCCGCGTATCGAGCGGGGTGCTTGATGTTCCAGAACCTGGTTCCACCGATGTGACTGTGTGCCCCAGGACCGGCTCCCCACCAGTCTCCGCCATCCCAGTAGCCGACATTGTGCTTGCATTCGGCAGCGTCATCGGTCGCCCAGTTGGACACTTCGTACCAGTGCAGTCCAGCACCGGACAACACCGAGTCGATCCGCTCGTACCGGCTGGCCAGCACGTCGTCGTCGGGAGCCGGTAGCTCGCCGCGTCGAACCTTGCGCGCCATGGCCGTGCCGTCCTCGACGATCAACGCATAGGCCGACACATGATCGACGCCCGCCTCGAGAACTGCAGCAAGGGAGGCGTCGAGATCCTCCGCGCGTTCACCGGGGGTCCCGTAGATGAGGTCGAGGTTGACATGGTCGAAGCCCGCTGCCCGGGCCTCTTTCGCCGCCGCAACAGCGCGTCCGGGTGTATGCGTTCGATCGAGCACCGCGAGAACGTGAGGGGCGGCCGACTGCATGCCGAGCGAGATCCGGGTGAAGCCCGCTGCACGCAGTTTTTCGAAGAATGTCGGCGACGTCGACTCGGGATTGGACTCCGTCGTCACCTCGGCGCCCGTCGTCAGCCCGAAGCTGCCACGAACGGCGTTCAGCACATCGGTGAGGCCGTCCCCACCCAGCAGCGAGGGTGTGCCCCCGCCGACGAACACCGAGTCGGCGGTTGGCACCGATCCTGCGCGATCGTTCATGAGCGCGGCGGCGGCATCGAGTTCACGGCACAATCCGGTCAGCCACGATTCCGGCGACGCGGACGTTCCGAGCTCCCCAGCGGTGTAGGTGTTGAAATCACAGTAGCCGCATCGTGTCGCACAGAAGGGCACGTGCACGTAGATCCCGAACGGCCGCGAACCGACGCCGTCGAACGCCGCATCTGGCAGTTCGAGTGAGACTGCGGGCGAGGCGGAAAGGTTCACGCTCTCCAGTGTCCCAGAACCTGAAGAGTCGCCTCACCACACGGACAGCGTCCCGAGATCCAGGCTCTCTGCCAGCCTATTTACCGAGAAATTCGGGTAAATAGGTCGCCGCGGTCGGCACTTGCCGTATGACGTGGCACAATAGGGTCCGTGAACGACTCTGGGATCCGATTGGTGGCACGACGCCACGTCGATCTCAAGCGTGTCTGCAGTTCTTCGTGTCGATGCCGTAAGAGTGTGTAGCTGAGTTCTGCGTCTCCTACGACACGCACGCTCATCCCCGCTCGGAATTCGAACTGAGCACGTTTCTTCTCACAAAGCCCCCCGATCCAACCGAACGCGTGTGCAAGCGGTGAGTTTCAGCCCCCACCCTTTCACCGTCCGGCAGAGAAAAGATGCAGGAGCCTTTGATGTCGTCGACAACCGACGCGACAACCGATGCGACAGGCGCGAAATCGCCTGATGTTGCACCCAGAGAGCGCACCGCACGGCCCACCAAGCGCCGCGCCGAAGGTCAGTGGGCCCTCGGATACCGCGAACCCCTCAACGCCAACGAGCAGGCGAAGAAGGACGACAACCCGCTGAACGTGCGGGCGCGCATCGAGAACATCTACTCCAAGCAGGGGTTCGACAGCATCGACAAGAGCGACCTGCGTGGACGCTTCCGTTGGTGGGGCCTCTACACCCAGCGTGAGGAGGGATACAACGCCACTTTCACCGGTGACGAGAACCTCGACCTCCTCGAAGCCAAGTACTTCATGATGCGAGTGCGTTGCGACGGAGGCTCTCTCAACCTCGAGCAGTTACGGACCATCGCCGGCATCTCGCAGGAGTTCGGCCGCAACACCGCCGACCTGTCCGACCGCGAGAACGTCCAGTTCCACTGGATCGAGGTCGAGAACGTACCGGAGATCTGGAAGCGCCTCGAGGCTGTCGGCCTGAAGACCACCGAAGCCTGTGGCGACTGCCCCCGCGTGGTTCTCGGCTCTCCCCTGGCCGGCGAATCCCTCGACGAGGTACTCGATCCCACCCCCGCTATCGACGAGATCGTGCGCCGCTACATCGGCGACCCTCGTTACTCGAACCTGCCCCGCAAGTTCAAGACTGCGATCTCCGGCCAGCAGGACGTAGTCCACGAGATCAACGACGTCGCGTTCATCGGCGTGAACCACCCGGAACACGGTCCCGGACTTGATCTCTGGGTCGGCGGCGGCTTGTCCACCAACCCGATGCTCGCTCAGCGCGTCGGCGCCTGGATTCCGCTCGACGAGGTTCCCGACGTCTGGGAAGGTGTTGTCTCGATCTTCCGTGATTACGGCTACCGCCGTCTGCGCGCCAAGGCCAGGTTCAAGTTTCTCATCAAGGACTGGGGAATCGAAAAGTTCCGCGAAGTCCTCGAGACCGAATACTTGAAGCGTCCCCTGATCGACGGCCCGGCACCCGAGAAGCCGACGCGGCCCATCGACCACGTCGGTATCCAGAAGACCCAGAACGGATTCAACGCAGTCGGTTTCGCTCCGATCGCGGGCCGCGTTTCGGGGACCATTCTCGCTCGGGTTGCCGACGCCGCCGAGAAGGCCGGCAGTGACCGAATCCGCTTCACGCCCTTCCAGAAGCTGATCATCCTCGACGTGGCCGAAGAAACTCTCGAGCCGCTGATCGCCGACCTCGACGCTCTGGGCCTCCCTGCTCGGCCGTCGCACTGGCGCAAGAACCTGATGGCCTGCTCCGGCATCGAGTTCTGCAAGCTGTCGTTCGCCGAAACACGCAAGCGCTCACAGGTTCTCGTGCCCGAACTCGAAGAGCGTCTGGCAGACATCAACGCCCAGCTCGACGTACCGATCACGATCAACATCAACGGTTGCCCCAACTCCTGCGCCCGCTCGCAGGTCGCGGACATCGGATTCAAGGGCCAACTGGTCGACGACGGTGAAGGAAATCAGGTCGAAGGCTTCCAGGTGCACCTGGGCGGCAGCCTCGGCTTCGACACTGCCTTCGGCCGAAAGTTACGCCAGCACAAGGTCACGAGCGTCGAGATGGGTGATTACATCGATCGCGTCGTACGGCAGTTCGTGAAGAACCGCAACGAGGGCGAACGCTTCGCCGAATGGGCAGTGCGAGCAGATGAGGCGGATATGCGATGACCACTCGGATGAACCTCTCGGTCGAGGAGTTGAAGGCGATCGCCGAGCGCGGCGCTCGCGAACTCGACGGAGCCGACGCTCACGAATTGCTTGCATGGACCGAACGCGAATTCGGCACCGACTATATCGTGGCGTCGAACATGCAGGATGCAGTCCTAGTACACCTTGCCGCCCAGGTACATCCGGGCATCGACGTCCTGTTCCTCGAAACCGGTTATCACTTCGCCGAAACCATCGGCACCCGCGACGCGGTGGAAGCCGTCTACGGCGTCAAGATCGTCAATGCCCGAGCCGAACTGACTGTGCCACAACAAGATGCGCTGGAAGGCAAAGATCTTTTCGCTCGCGAGCCGAATCGATGCTGTGCCATGCGCAAGGTTGCTCCGCTGAAAAAGGAGCTTGCAAACTACAGCGCCTGGGTTACCGGCATCCGTCGAGTCGAATCCCCTACCCGTGCCAATGCGCCTCTCATCTCCTTCGACGAAGGCTTCGGCCTGGTGAAGATCAATCCGATCGCAGCCTGGTCGGACGAGGACATGCAGAACTACATCGACGAGCACTCCATACTCGTCAATCCGCTTGTCGACGAAGGCTATCCATCGATCGGGTGCGCTCCCTGCACCATCAAGCCCGCCCCCGGCGCCGATCCGCGTAGCGGACGGTGGGCCGGTAAGGCCAAAACCGAATGTGGGTTGCACGCATCATGACACTGGACACGACGGCTGTAGAAGCCACGCGCACACTGCTCGACAGCGATCGATTCGACACACTCGACGCGCTCGAGTCCGAGGCGATCCATATTTTCCGTGAGGTAGCAGGCGAGTTCGAGCGCCCGGTCATTCTCTTCTCCGGCGGCAAGGACTCCACCGTTCTGCTGCATTTGGCGATCAAGGCCTTCTGGCCTGCGCCGCTTCCGTTCTCGCTGCTGCACGTCGACACCGGCCACAACTTGCAGGAAGTATTGGACTTTCGCGACTACGTAGTCGCCAAGTACAACCTCCGCCTGCACATCGCCAGCGTCGAGGACTACATCGCCGACGGCCGTCTCATCGAGCGTCCCGACGGCATTCGCAACCCACTTCAGACCGTTCCGTTGCTGGACTCGATCTCGGAGAACCGTTTCGATGCCATCTTCGGTGGTGCACGCCGCGACGAGGAGCGTGCTCGCGCCAAGGAGCGCATCTTCTCCCTTCGCAACGCATTCGGGCAGTGGGATCCGAAGAAGCAGCGTCCGGAATTGTGGAACCTCTACAACGGTAAGCATTCGCCGGGTGAGCAAGTTCGAGTGTTCCCGTTGAGCAACTTCACCGAACTCGACATCTGGCGTTACATCGCCCGGGAAGACGTCGAATTGGCGTCCATCTACTACGCCCACCAGCGCCCGGTGTACCAGCGCGACGGAATGTGGATGACTCCCGGTGTGTGGGGCGGCCCGAGCGAATCCGAGGAGCTGCAGACTCTGTCGGTTCGGTACCGGACCGTGGGCGATGGATCCACCACTGGCGCAGTTCTCTCCGATGCCGCGGACAACGACGCGATTCTTGCCGAGGTCGCGGCATCTCGGCTCACCGAACGTGGTGCCACTCGCGGAGACGATCGTGTTTCCGAGGCTGCCATGGAAGACCGCAAGCGCGAAGGATACTTCTGATGAGCAACTCTCGTTCCGATTCCGCAGCCCCCACTTCCGGTACACAGCTTCTACGGCTTGCCACCGCCGGGAGCGTCGACGACGGTAAGTCCACCCTGGTCGGGCGCCTGCTCTACGACACGAAATCTGTTCTCGCCGACCAGATCGATGCCGTCACACGCGCATCGGTCGACCGTGGACTGAGTACGCCGGACCTGTCACTGCTGGTCGACGGCCTGCGTGCCGAGCGCGAGCAGGGCATCACGATCGACGTTGCCTACCGGTACTTCGCGACACCCGCGCGTTCGTTCGTTCTCGCCGACACACCCGGCCACGTTCAGTACACCCGTAACACCGTCTCCGGTGCGTCCACGGCTCAGCTCGTCATACTTCTCGTCGACGCACGCAAGGGTGTCATCACGCAAACACGTAGGCATGCAGCAGTTCTCGCACTACTCGGGGTACCAAAGCTGGTCTTGGCAGTCAACAAGATCGACCTCGTCGAGAATCCGGAGCAAGTCTTCGCGGACATCTCCGAAGAATTCAACTCTCTGACGAGTTCACTTGGCTGGGCTACCGAGGATGTCACCGAGATTCCGGTGTCCGCCCTGCATGGTGACAATGTGGCGGTGCGCTCGACCAAGACCCCGTACTACGACGGCCCGACGCTGATAGAGCATCTCGAGTCCGTCCCGGTGGACGCAGAACCTCATCGAGTGGGACTGAGGTTCCCCGTGCAGTACGTAATCCGCCCGCGCACAGCCGAATTCCCGGACTACCGCGGCTACGCCGGCCAAGTTGCAGCGGGAACGGTGTCCCCCGGCGACGAAGTCGTCGTGTTGCCCTCGGGAGTACGCACGACCGTCGAGCGCATCGACACAGCCGATGGCGAACTCGGATCGGCCCATGCCGGCCGTAGCGTCACGTTGATTCTCGCCGACGACGTCGATGTTTCTCGAGGTGACACCATCGCTTCCCCGCAGGATGCGCCGGAGGCCCTCGGTGAATTCGACGCCACTGTGTGCTGGCTCGCCGAGAAGCCCCTGCGTCCAGGTGCGCGCCTGCTACTCAAGCACGGAACGCGTACCACGCAGGCCATCGTCGGCTCGCTGGTCGAGCGGTTCGACGAGCAGAAATTGATGTCCGAGCCGTCACCGGAATCGCTGGAGCTCAACGACATCGGTCGAATCTCGGTTCGGGTGGCCGAGCCGATCGTGGCGGACGACTACCGGGTCAACCGACACACCGGCAGCTTTCTGCTGATCGACCCGAACGGTGGAAACACCCTTGCTGCCGGTCTGGTCGGCGACGCGTTGTCCGCTGTCGAGCTCGGGACGCCGATACCGGCGTGAGCGTGCTGATTGCTACCGCTCACGGCAGCCGCGACCCACGCTCGGCTCGCACGGTGCACGCGGTTGTCGATCGGATCCGAATTCGGCGCCCGGATGTGGATGTGCGAGTGGCGTTTCTGGACCTGACGGAGCCGCACGTCGATCGAGTGATCGACGATGTCGCTCTTGAGGGTGCAGACTCGGCAGTCGTCGTTCCGCTGCTGCTCGGCAGCGCGTTTCATGCGAGAGTGGACTTGCCGACGATGCTCGAAGCGGCACGGCTGCGTAACCCAGGATTGTCGCTGGTGCAGGCCGACGTACTGGGCGAGGATCAGCGGTTGTTCGATGCCGTTCGCTCACGCATATTCGACGCCGGTGTCGACGTCGACGACCCCGATGTCGGGGTCCTTCTCGCCGCTGTCGGATCCTCGGACAGTGCCGCCAACGAACGCACTCGTGCCATTGCTCGACACGTTCTCACGAGCACGCGTTGGTGCGAGGCCGTGACATGCTTTGCGACCGTGCCGAATCCGGGCCCTGCCGAGGCTCTCCAGCTCCTGCACAACGCGGGTGCGAGGAAGATTGTGCTCGCGCAGTGGTTCCTTGCACCGGGGTTGCTGACCGACCGGGTATCCGCAGTTGTGGACGAATCAGGTTTCGACGTCGTCCGAGCGGACGTCATCGGTGCGCATTCGTCGGTGGCCGAGGTGGTGTCCCATCGTTACGATTGCGCTCTGACGCACATCGTCACTGCAGACAACGATCACCTCAATAGGTAGATCCGGCGGCCGGCGCCATGGTGCCCTTGGAATTGAGGATCTTCGGGATCCGTGTGGCGCGTACGTACACCGTCTCTCCGGCGTTGAGCTGGAGTGCTTCACTGTCGCCGCGCGTGATCTGCGCTGTGAAGGGTTCTCCGGTTGCCGCATTCTTCAGTTCGACCTTCACCTCGAATCCGAGACGTACGACGCGTTCGACGATGGCGCGAGTCACGCCCGCTGATTCGGCTGTGCCGTTCTCCTGCGCCAGCGACATGCTCGGATCCCGACCGACGCGAATGTCGTGCGGTCGGACCAGTAGTCCGTTGAGCTTTGCGACCTGCCCGAGGAAGGACATCACGAAGTCGTTCTCGGGACGATCGTAAAGGTCCTCGGGCGTACCGACCTGCTCGATGCGCCCCTTGTTGAGCACCGCGATCCGGTCAGCGACGTCGAGTGCCTCTTCCTGATCATGTGTCACCAATACCGTCGTGACGTGAACCTCGTCGTGCAATCGACGTAGCCAGGTCCGAAGATCCTCACGGACCTTCGCGTCGAGGGCGCCGAACGGCTCGTCGAGCAGCAGCACTTGTGGGTCGACCGCGAGCGCGCGTGCGAGTGCCATCCGCTGCCGTTGGCCGCCCGAGAGCTGCGCCGGGAACCTCGTCTGGAAGCCGGCGAGGCCGACGATCTCGAGGAGTTCGTCCACCTTCCGCTTGATTTCCGGTTTCGGTCGCTTCCTGATTTTCAGTCCGAAGGCGACGTTGTCGCGAACGCTGAGGTGTTTGAAGGCTGCATAGTGCTGGAACACGAATCCGATCTCACGACGCTGTGGGCTCACCCACGTCACGTCCTGGCCGGCCAGGACCACCTGACCGGAGTCGAGTTGCTCGAGGCCCGCAATCGACCTCAGCAAGGTCGACTTACCAGAGCCACTGGGCCCGAGCAACGCCGTCAGTGAGCCCTTGGGGATGTCGATGCTGACGTTGTCGAGTGCGGCGAAGTCGCCGTATTTCTTGTTGGCGCCGACAACGGAGATCTCGATCTCGTTGTTTTTCGATGTGGTCATTACTTCGTCCTCTTTTTGTCGAGGGCAGTCATCAGCAGCAATACGATGACGGCAATTGCCATGAGCAGCGTGGATGCGGCATATGCACCCGCTTGGTTGAAGTCCTCGTATCGTGAATTCACCAACAGCGTCAGTGTCTGCGAGATGCCTGGCAAGTTGGTCGACACCATGATCACGGCGCCGAACTCACCGAGCGAACGCGCAACGGTCAGGACGATTCCGTACGTCAGGCCCCAGCGAATGGCAGGAAGTGTGATCCTCCAAAAGGTCTGCATCGAGGAAGCCCCCAACGTCGATGCAGCTTCTTCCTGCTCTTCTCCGATTTCGTAGAGCACTGGCTCCACTTCGCGCACCACGAAGGGCAGCGTCACGAAGATCGTCGCTATCACCATCCCTGGCAAAGCGAAGATGATTTTGAAGCCGAGACTCTCGATGCCACCGAACCAACCGTTGGCACCCCACAGCAGGATGAGCGCGACGCCGGTGACGATGGGCGACACCGCAAACGGAAGGTCCACGATGGCCTCGAGGACACCCCTTCCACGGAATCGTCCACGCACGAGTGCAAGGGCTGTGATGACTCCGAACACGACGTTGATCGGAACGACGATCGCGACGATCAGCAACGACAGTTGCAGTGCCGACTGCGCGGCCGGCGTCGTTATCAGTCCCCAGAACTCGGCGATCCCATTTTCGAAAGTTCGATAGAGGATGGCGCCGAGCGGAAACAACACCAGTGCAGCGAGATAGAACAACGCAACGGCCCGCAGCGAGAGTTTGACCGGGAGTCCGAGCTTCATCGGATCTGTTCCTCTCTTCGAGCGAGTCGACTTCCCACGATGCGAAGAACGAACAGGACGACGAACGCCAACGCGAGCAAGACGACCGAGATCGCTGCTGCGTCGACCTGATGGTCGTACTCGATCAGTTCGCGGATGTACTGGGATGCGATCTGCGTTTGCCCTGGTATGTTGCCGCCGATGAGGACAACCGATCCGAATTCGCCGATAGCCCTTGCGAAGGCCAGCCCTGCGCCGCTCAGAACTGCGGGCATCAGCACCGGAAGCACGATGCGCCGGAAGATGGTCCAGTTGCCTGCGCCCAGTGACGCCGCCGCTTCTTCCACCTCTTTGTCGACCTCGATGAGTACCGGTTGTACTGCGCGCACAACGAACGGCAATGTGACGAACAACAACGCAACGACGACAGCGGGCTTGGTGGCATTGAAGACCAGGCCGATAGGGCTGGTCGGGCCGTAGAGCGAGAGCAACACCAGGCTCGCCACGATCGTCGGCAATGCGAACGGCAGGTCGATCACCGCATTGACGAATCGTTTGCCCGGGAACTCGTCCCGAACGAGCACCCACGCAATCAGCGTGCCGAGGAAGAGATTGACGAGCGCAGTGGCAGCCGACACTTCCAGCGTCACCTTGAATGTCGCGATCGCACGCGGCTGTGTCACCGCATCCCAGAAACCGGCTGCCCCATTGTCGAACGACTTGACCAACAACGCCGCGAGCGGCAACAGCACGATGATGCTCAACCACAACACCGCCACTCCGAGGCCGAGCGGACCGACGGATCCGGGACCGCGGAACTTACGCCCCTTACGCGGAGACGCGCGCCATGACCGTGACTCGGCCTCGATAGTGGTCGACATGGTTCCTACTTGGTGTTTTCGCTGTAGATGGTCGTGATCGCACCGCTGTCACCGAACAGATCGGCGTCGACCTGACTCCAACCACCGAGATCGTCGATAGTCCGCAGCTTCTCCGGGGTGAAGAACTTGTCCGAGTACTCGGCTGCAACGTCCGGGTCGACGGGTCGGAATCCTGCCTCCGCCCAGATCTTCTGTCCTTCGTCGGTATAGATGTAATCGTTGAGAGCATTGGCCAATTCCAGCTGGCCGCTGGTGTTCACCACAGCAACAGGATTTTCGATACGGAAGGTATCTGCCACATCGATGTGCTCGACCTTCTCGCCCTGCTCTTCGATGAGGAGTGCCTCGTTCTCGTAGCTGATCAGCACGTCGCCCTGCCCCTGCAGGAACGCCTCGGTTGCCGCACGACCCGACTCCGGTTGTACCGGAAAGTGTCCCGACACGAGCTTCTGAACGTAATCGAGACCTGCCTGCCGATCCTGACCGCCGTTGCTCTTTGCCGCGTACGGCGCCAGCAGATTCCACTTGGCCGAACCCGAGCTCAGTGGGCTCGGACTGATGACCTGCACATCAGGGGCGAGCAGATCGTCCCACGTTCGAATATTCTTCGGGTTGCCCTCGCGGACGACCAAGGTGACGACCGATCCGAAAGGCACGCCGCCGTAAGCGTTCTGGTTCCAATCCTCATCGACCTTGCCCGCCTTGACCAACCGCGTCACATCCGGCTCGACGGAGAAGTTCACGATGTCAGCCGGGGCACCGTCGGCCACTTTGCGTGACTGGTTACCCGAGGCACCGTAGTCGGCGTTGATCGAACTGTCTTCGCCCGCTTCGCTTCCCGCGAATGCAAGCCCGATCGCATCCCAGCCGTTCTTCGGCACTGCGTAACCGACGAGGGTCAGCGCGGTGCCACCCGAGGATCCGCCCGAGTCACCGACGGCATCACTGGAGCCACCTCCGCAGGCGGAAAGAACGAGTGTTCCCACCGCAGCGAAGGTGGTGAGCAGGTAACGAGAGCTGTGTCTCATCGAGAAGGAGCCTTTCATCTGTTCAGTCCGTTCGAAGCCGATTCGCAGCTGTACGAGTGGACGGTGTGCGGGCACGCATGCGCGGAACGAGAGACCAGCGCAGCGAAAGCAAGAGGGATGGCCGGTCGAGTCGATCGACATCGGGCACCCACGTAGAACAAGCGGTGCAGGTAACGACAGATCGCAGCGAGCAAGCAGGCTACAACGCCTGACCGTCATGCGGCCGGAGCGCCACGAGGTCTATCGACAACAGTCGATATCGGCCACTGCGAGCATGCCGACCGCAATCAACGCCAATTCATGGCGGACTCGGTACTCGGCAGCGGCAGACACGGACAGAAATCTAGCAGAGGATCCTGGTGGACTCTAATTCCTCGATCGGTCCCCGCGGATATGCGTCGACTATCTGGTCAGAAACCAGGCGATCACGACGAGAACGAGCAGAGCGAACAGTGCTAGCGAGACCCTCGACCGTGGCATCAGTGGCCTTCCGTTTTCGACGTTTCTTGAAATGGGGCTTCCAGCTCGGACTGGGCGTGAGCATCTCGACCCAGCACTCGCAGCAGTACTGCAAGAACTCGGTCCAACAGGACCGCGAGCCCTGATGCAACGGGTACGACCACCAGCATCACTACGAGCGACTGTGGAATGAACGGGAGAGCGGTGATCCACAGTTCGATCCCGTCCCACCAGGTCGCTATTGCATCCACGCCGTTCACTCTATCGGTCCGCCACGCCGATAAACCCCGGCGGTAGACGATGGCCGCACACACGGATGATGATGGGACCATGACGGCATTCGAGAACGAGTCGACAGTGGTCCCCGTAACCGACGATTCCGTCCTGGCAGCTGGGGTACCTGACGGCGACGAGCACCCTTCACAGGGCGCTCTGGCCAGTACCGAGGCCCCGGTTTCCAGCCTCACCTCGTACCGAAGCGCCTTCCCTCCGATCGACGATTATGCATTTCTCTCCGATTGCGAGACGACATGTCTCATGGCCAGGAACGGTTCGGTGGAGTGGATGTGTATCCCACGCCCCGACTCACCGAGCGTGTTCGGTGCGGTACTGGACCGTAGCGCCGGCCATTTTCGGGTCGGGCCGTACGGCCAGTCCGTCCCAGCTGCCCGACGCTACCTACCAGGCGGCTTGATCGTCGAGACAACGTGGCAGACCGAAACCGGTTGGCTCGTCGTACGCGATGCATTGGTAATGGGTCCGTGGCACAACACCGATCAGCGTTCCCGCTCACACAAGCGGGCGCCGTCCGATTGGGATGCCGAGCACATCCTTCTCCGCACGGTCAAATGTGTCAGCGGCACTGTCGAATTGGAGATGAGCTGCGAGCCGGCATTCGACTACCACCGTGCGCCTGCGCAGTGGGAGTACACCGGCAAGGTCTACGAGCAGGCAACAGCAACATGCCAAGCCAGTACCGACGGAGACCAGCCGACGCTGACTCTGACAACCAATCTTCGTATCGGCATCGAGGGCCGAGAAGCTCGTGCTCGTACCCGTATGGCCGAGGGTGACAACATCTTCGTGGCGCTCTCGTGGTCCCATCTGGCCGCCCCTACGACATTCGACGAGGCAGCGGAGAAGATGTGGCGAACCGCCGAGTGTTGGCGTCAGTGGATCACCATCGGACGATTCCCCGACCATCCGTGGCGCGGATACCTGCAGCGCAGTGCGCTCACCCTCAAAGGTCTCACCTATGCACCCACCGGAGCTCTATTGGCAGCATCGACTACCTCACTACCGGAAACCCCTGGCGGAGAGCGCAATTGGGACTACCGATACACCTGGGTACGCGACTCGACCTTCGCACTGTGGGGCCTCTACACACTCGGGCTCGACCGCGAAGCCAATGACTTCTTCTCGTTCATGGCCGATGTGTCCAGGGCCGAGAACGGCGATGCCAATCCGCTCCAAGTGATGTACGGCGTCGGCGGTGAGAAGACTCTCGAAGAAAGCGAGCTGCTCCACCTGTCCGGTTACGACGGCGCCCAACCCGTCCGCATCGGAAACGGCGCCTACAACCAGGAGCAGCACGATATCTGGGGAACGATGCTCGACTCGGTGTACCTGCACGTGAAGTCACGCGAACATGTGCCGGAGTTCTTGTGGCCCCTGCTCAAGCGACAGGTCGAGGAAGCGATCGCGAATTGGCGTAAACCCGACCGCGGAATCTGGGAGGTGCGTGGCGAACCGCAGCATTTCACCTCGTCCAAAATGATGTGCTGGGTAGCGCTCGACCGCGGTTCGAAGCTTGCCGAAATCCACGGCGAGAGCGGCTATGCCGCGCAATGGAACGAGATCGCCGACGAAATCAAAGCCGATATCCTCGAGCACGGCGTCGACTCTCGCGGGGTACTGACCCAGCGATACGGACACCCTTCTCTGGACGCGTCCTTGCTGCTGGCACCGTTGCTCAGATTCCTCCCACCCGACGACGAACGCATCAAGGCGACAGTGCTGGCCATTGCCGACGAGCTCACCGAGGACGGGTTGGTGCTTCGGTACCGCGTCGACACGACCGACGACGGTCTGGCGGGCGAGGAGGGCACCTTCACCATTTGTTCTTTCTGGCTGGTGTCGGCGCTCGTGGAGATCGGCCACCTACAACGTGCCAAGCACCTGTGCCAACGTTTGCTGGGATACGCGAGCCCCTTGAAGCTCTACGCCGAAGAACTCGATGCGAAGACCGGCCGGCACCTCGGCAACTTCCCGCAAGCCTTCACGCACCTCGCGCTCATCAATGCCGTTGTTCACGTCATTCGAGCGGAGGAAGCTCAGGCCACCGGACACTTCAAGCCTGCGCACGTCAACTAAAATTCCATCCGTGCCGTTCCCTCAGCGCCATCTCTCAGCGCTGCAGCTGCTGCGCCCATTCGGCCAACAGCTCGGCTGCGGGGACCGCCCTGGCTCTGAGGTGGCCCGTGCCTGCCCACATCGACAGCCCCGACGGATCTCCCGCAGCAGCAGCCTTGGCCCGCATGGGTCCGGTGAGGTAGTGCACGTCTGGGTAGGCCAGCGGTGCCACGGCAGAGTTCTCCGAGATGAACTCGTTGACGAGTCCACGTGCTGGACGGCCGGAAAACGCGCGGGTCACCGCGGTGCGGGACGCCTTCCTCAGCTGCTCTCGGTGGACCGCCCTGGTACCGGCTTCCGGGGTATCGAGAAAGGCCGTGCCCAGCTGCGCCGCGTGCGCCAATCCTGAAGACAGCAGCGGTGCGATGTCGTGTCCGTCCATCAATCCACCCGCTGCAATACGTGGAAGGCTCGACGCCGCCCGCACGGCCTCGAGTACACCCGTCAACGGAACTTCTGGGGCCGAACCATCGAAACTTCCTCGATGGCCGCCACTTTCGGGGCCTTGCACCACGAGTGCGTCCACCCCGTTGGCTTGCGCCTCGTGTGCTTCCGACCCGCTCGTCACGGTGCACCAGACCTCGGACCCGACCTCGTGCAGCGCCGCGACCTCTGCGGCACTGAACGTGCCGAACGTGCTTGTCACGACGGGAACCGGGTGCTCGACGAGCCAGCTGAATTTGTCGGAATAGTAGTCGTCGCGCCGCGGCAACTCCCCCGGTTCGACGTCGTACCGCGCGAACCATGGCTCGAGATGCCGCGCATACGCAGCGACATCGGCGCCTGTCGGGTCGTCCGGGATGAACAAGTTGACACCGAAAACGATGCCTCGCATCGAAACAACCTGTGTGGCAAGCTTATCGACGTCGAGCAGGGCACCGCCGAGCATGCCCAGTCCGCCCGCGTTCGACACCGCTGACGCGAGTTCCACGGTCGAGGGCCCACCGGCCATCGGCGCACTGATCACTGGGACGCGAAGCCCGTCGAGGATGACCGTGGAGCGAATCACTTCTTCGGCTTGTCCGTCGACGACTCCGAAGACAACGCGGCAACGAAGGCTTCTTGCGGAACCTCGACCCGACCGATGGTTTTCATCCGCTTCTTGCCCTCCTTCTGCTTCTCGAGGAGTTTGCGCTTACGGCTGATGTCACCGCCATAACATTTGGCGAGCACGTCTTTGCGGATCGCGCGGATGTTCTCGCGAGCGATGATCCGGGACCCGATAGCAGCCTGAATGGGCACCTCGAACTGCTGGCGCGGAATCAACTCTTTGAGCTTGGTGGTCATCTTGTTTCCGTATGCGGCCGCGGCATCCTTGTGCACGATCGCGGAGAAGGCGTCGACTGCCTCACCCTGAAGGAGGATGTCCACCTTGACCAGAGCTGCGCTCTGCTCGCCGATCTCTTCGTAGTCGAGGCTCGCGTAGCCACGAGTACGCGACTTCAAGATGTCGAAGAAGTCGAAGATGATCTCCGCCATGGGAATCGTGTAGCGCAGTTCGACCCGCGTCTCCGACAGATAGTCCATTCCGCCCAGCTCGCCGCGCCTGCCCTGACAGAGCTCCATGATCGAACCGATGAACTCGCTCGGGGTGATGATGGTGCACTTCACCATCGGCTCGAAGACGTCGCGCACCTTGCCCTCGGGCCAGTACGACGGGTTGGTCACCACATGCTCGGCGTTGTCTTCCATCTCGACGCGATACACCACGTTCGGGGAGGTGGAAATCAAATCGAGGTTGAATTCTCGTTCCAGGCGCTCACGGGTGATCTCCATGTGCAGCAACCCGAGGAACCCGCAGCGGAAGCCGAATCCGAGCGCGACCGAGGTCTCGGGCTCGTAGGTGAGCGCAGCGTCGTTGAGTTGCAGCTTCTCGAGTGCGTCACGCAGATCCGGGTAGTCGGACCCGTCGAGTGGGTACAGGCCGGAGTACACCATCGGGCGGGGTTCGCGATACCCGGTGAGGGGTTCCGTCGCACCCTTGCGCGCCGTGGTCACGGTATCGCCGACCTTCGACTGTCGAACGTCCTTGACGCCGGTGATCAGGTATCCGACCTCGCCGACGCCGAGCCCCTTGGTCGCTTTCGGATCGGGTGAAACGATCCCGACTTCGAGTAGTTCGTGAGTCGAGCCGGTCGACATCATCGTGACCTTCTCGCGCGGGTTGAGAGCCCCGTCGACCACTCGGACATAGGTGACGACGCCGCGGTAGGTGTCGTACACGGAATCGAAAATCATTGCCCGCGCGGGCCCGTCCGGGTTCCCGACTGGCGCGGGGACCAGCTTGACGACCTCGTTGAGCAATTCCTCGACGCCGACACCCGTCTTGCCCGAGACGCGAAGTACGTCTTCCGCTTCGCACCCGATGATGTGCGCGATCTCGGCGGCGTAGCGGTCGGGGTCCGCTGCGGGGAGGTCGATCTTGTTCAGAACCGGAATGATCGTCAGCTCTTTTTCGAGCGCGAGGTACAGGTTCGCGAGCGTCTGAGCTTCGATCCCCTGCGCGGCGTCGACCAGCAACACTGCACCCTCACAGGCCTCGAGGGCACGAGAGACCTCGTAGGTGAAGTCGACGTGACCGGGAGTGTCGATGAGGTGGAGTACGAACTCCTCGCCGTCGACCAGCCACGGAAGGCGAACGTTCTGAGCCTTGATCGTGATGCCGCGTTCACGCTCGATGTCCATACGATCGAGGTACTGAGCCCGCATGGATCGGTCATCGACGACGCCCGTGAGCTGCAACATCCGATCTGCCAGCGTCGACTTGCCATGGTCGATGTGGGCGATGATGCAGAAGTTCCTGATCCTGGACGGATCGGTGAACGTCGTGTCGGCGAAGCTGGGCACTTACGATCCTTTGGCCGGGGAGAAGAGCGAACGGACAGAGTCCATCTTCCCATGTCTCGCGCCCGAAGACTTCCCCGGCTGGCCGTTCGTGCGGAATGACTAGACTGTTCTCGCATGGCAGGGAACTGGAGCAAGTTCGGTAAGGAATTGAGCAGGATCGCGCGGCGCGAGGGTCCGAGACTGTTCCGTCAACTTCAGAGTTCGGGCGCCCTCCAGAAGGGCATCGATGCCTTGTCGAGTACAAGCTCCTCCGGCCCGACCGTCGATTCGGGGCGTCCGGTCGCCTCGCACACCGTCCCGACCGCACATCGCGCACGACGGGTCGAATACTCCCCCGATCTCGATGGGAAAGCCGATCCCGGTGAAATCGTGTGGACCTGGGTCACCTACGAAGAAGATGCGAATCAGGGCAAGGACCGACCCGTCCTCGTAGTCGGGCGCGACGGCGACGTCCTGCTCGGCTTGATGCTCTCGAGTCAGAGCAAGCGCGACGGTGAACGAGACTGGGTTGCCATCGGTTCGGGTTCCTGGGACAGCGAGGGACGTCCTAGTTGGATTCGACTCGATCGGGTGCTCGACGTCCCCGAGTCGGGGATCCGACGCGAAGGTGCAGTACTGAACAAGTCGAAGTTCGACATCGTGGCGTCGCGTTTGCGCAGTGACTTCAGCTGGTCCTGATTCAGGATTCGAGACGGTTGTACCGACCGAACACGCCGCGATAGATGAGGGCACCCAACGCTCCGCCTACCAGCGGAAATACGATGAAGAGCCAGACCTGAGAAAGCGCACCGGGTTGCCACGCCGCGACGGCGAGGCTCCGAGCGGGATTCACCGACGTGTTGTCGATGGGAATGGCAACGAGGTGAATGACGGTGAGTGTGAATCCGATCGATACCCCTGCCAGTGGCACGTCGGAGATCTGATCGGTCGATGCCAACACCACGAAGACGAGCAGCGCGGTCAGCAAGACCTCGATGACGATCGCGGCGCCGATGCCGTAACCGTTCTCCAGCACACCCCCGAGCGGGCCCTTGATGGCGGAGGGGCTGTGCGCGCCCCAACCATTTGCGCCGAGTCCATCCACTGTGCGGTCGTACGACGGGAGACTGTTCGCGACCGCGAACAGAGTTGCGCCTGCGATGAGTCCGCCTATCACTTGAGCGAGAACGTAGAGGCCCGCTTTGGCGATGGACAACCGCCCCAGTAACAACTGCCCCATGGTGACAGCGGGATTGACGTGGCAACCGGAGATCGGGCCGATCGCATAGACGAGAAACAGCAAGGTGAGCCCGAAAGCCAGTGCAACGCCGAGGTTTCCGACCTTGTCCCCCGCGAACACTGCAGTACCGACGGCGGTGAACACGAGCACGAAGGTGCCGATCGCCTCCGCGACATACTTTTTCGTGTCGGAGATTACTTCCGGTTCCGCATACTCCTGTGCTGTCGACATGTCCCCACCTTGCTGAGAAGGTATTCCCGGCCAAATCCTGTCGAGCAGTAGGTTACGCCACTCATGTGATCTCCACCACACGATCGGGAGGTGCGGAACCGCACTTCCGATCGGCACTCCAGAGGGCGAGTTTTCCAGCCTCCACCCTCGGCATTCACACCGCGAGCGTCGCCGATTTCGGTTATGACTGCCAGTGCTGGTATTCTTGACCTTCGGCGCTGGGCTCAACAGCTCGGCAGCATACTTCGGGCATTTCAGCATGGATCGCCCTGACCGGAATACCGACGAAGACAGAAGGATTTACGCGTGGCAAACATCAAGTCCCAGAAGAAGCGGATTCTCACCAACGAGCGTCAGCGACTGCGCAACCAGTCGGTGAAGTCTTCGCTGCGGACGGTCATCCGTTCCTTCCGTGATGCCACTTCGACCGGCGACAAGGACAAGGCCTCGGCATTGCTCCTGACGGCAGCTCGCCAGCTCGACAAGGCAGCAAGCAAGGGCGTCATCCACAAGAACCAGGCAGCCAACAAGAAGTCGGCACTGGCTCTCGCGGTCAACAAGCTCTGATCTTCACGTAACGAAAGAACCCGCTCGGATCGCCGAGCGGGTTCTTTTGCGTGACCTACCGGCTGCCCAATTCCGCCACCACTGACACTGCATGCTCGACGGCGTAATCGAAGTCGGCAGCTTGCCCCTTCACGTCTGCATTCAACTGCGCGACGATCTGCAACGCTTCTGCGATCGATCGACCGTTCCACGTGCGGGCCTGACCTTGCGCCTTCTTGATCTTCCAGGGCGGCATGCCCAGCTCTCCCGCCATCCTGAACGGGTCTCCGCGTCCCGCCGACCCCACCAGCGCAATGGTGCGCACTGCATCTGCCAATGCATCGGCGAGAAGCACGTGCGGCACCCCCCGGTGTTGGGCCCATCGCAAGGCTTCCAATGCGCCGGGACGGTCCCCCGCTACTGCCTTGTCCGCAACGTCGAAGCCGGACACTTCTGCCTTGCCGGAGTAATACCGACGTACAGCGGCGACATCGACCTTGCCACCGGTGTCTGCAATCAACTGCGAACATGCCGCGGCTAGTTCGCGGAGCTCGGAACCGACCGACTCGACGATTGCGTCGACCACGTCACCACTGACCCGGACCTGTGCGGCGGTGAACTCGCGTTTGACGAAGTCCACCCGCTCGGATGTCTTGGTCAGCTTCACGCACTCGTGGGTGACGGCGCCACTCTTCTGCAGCGATCCGACCAGAGCCTTTGCGCGGCCACCGCCGGAGTGCATGACGATCAGCACCGCGCCGGCCGGCGGATCTGCCGCCGCATCGACCACGATGGCCATTGCGTCCTTGCCTGCTTCGGCGGCGGCCTCGAGAACCACGACCCGATCCTCGGCGAAGAGCGACGGGCTCAGCAGCTCGGCCAATTCCGGGGCGCTGGCGTCACCGGCACGAAGCTTCGTCACGGGAAGATCTTCACCGGGTTGTTGAGTCGATCTGATCTGCCCGACGATCGACGCCACTGCGCGGTCCATCAGCAACTCCTCGTCGCCGAGGACGAGATGGAGGGCTGCAGGTGGGGTATTCGCATTCACATGTGCGATCGTGCCATGCCGGTCCGACCTTTTCCGAACTCCATGCAGCTCTCACAACCGAAGTCCCGTGAGCCAGAACAACACGAGGACTACGCAGAGACCACCGAGTATCCAGCGGGCCGGCCGAAAGCGCAGTGCGAGTATCAGGACGGCGAGCGCACCCACCACTGCAGCGGCACCGGGAACGCCACTGGTGATCTCGAACCCGGCCCCGGGTACCGACGCGGCCCACTGCGCCACGGAGATCAACCACCACAGTGGCGCGGATGCCACCAGCACGACCAGCGATGCGGCACCGGTGGCGAAGGTCGCTACGACCGCCACGATCGCGCCGATCACCGTGATGGGTGCCACGAGTGGAGCCACGGCTACGTTCGCCACCACACCGACCGCTGAGAACGTGCCCGACATCCCTGCCACCACTGGCGCAGTCACCGCGTGGGCGGCTGCTGCCACCGCCAGGATCTCGGCGCTCGCTCTCCCCCACCCATGTCTGCGTAGCCAGTCCACCCACACCGGCGCCAAGACGACCAAACCAGCCGTCGCCGATACCGACAGCGCGAACCCGAAGTCCACGGCAAGTTCCGGCCACCAGGCGATCAGGCCGAGTACCGCCGAACACAGAGCTGGAACCGCTTGACGCCTGCGCCCGGTGACGAGCGCGAGCAGTCCGATGCTTCCCATCACTGCCGCCCGCAGCACGCTCGGAGACGGACGCGCGATCACCACGAAGATCAGCAGAACGAGACCGCACACCGAAGCCGTTGTGCGCGGGCCCGTTCCGATTCCTCGGGCGAGCAGAAGGACAGCACCGAGCAGGATCGAGAAGTTCGCACCGGAGACCGCTGTCAGATGAGTCAGACCAGCGGCCCGGAAATTGTTTGCTATCTCCTCCGGTAACGCGGACACGTCGCCGACCACCAGTCCCGGCAAGAGACCGCCCCGGTCCGGCGGCAACGACGTCGAAGCGACGAGGGCGAGATTCGATCGGACGTGCCGAGCGGCTGCCGCGAGGAGTCCAGGTTCGGAGACCGAGGTCGGCGGGCCGGCGACTCGCACCACGGCCACGGTGAGGTCCGCACGGTCCGGTACGGACAGCTGCCCGCGGAGCGTCACCTCCTGGCCTGGTACCAGGTCTTCCCAACCGTCGGCAGGTGCGATGACCAGTACACGTCCACCGACGCGGTGCGGTGTTCCGGCAATATCCATTTGCGTCAGCTCGGCTCGGACCGTCACGGTCTCGGGCCCAGCGGACCTCGACGACCGCGGATCTTCACGCACGGTCACGGCTGCGCTGACCCAGGCCTGCAGTTCTGCGGCTCGGCCGACCGGGCTTGTCTCGAATACTCCGACGTGTATCGCGGCCGCTGCGGCGAAGCACGCTCCCAGAACGAGCATCGCCACCACGCCTGGCACCACGCGCCGAACCGAGCCGGACTGTTCCGAAACAACTGCAGCACCGGCCACACCGATCACAGCAGCGGCAACACCGAGCGCAACGGCAAGAATCGTCACCGCTGCGGATCCGGCCAACACGCCGAACACCATCGCAGCCCAACACAGCAGAGTCGACGGGACCAGCCGAAAATCATAGGGACGGATCTCCGGTTCGGTCACACGAACACCTGGCTCCGGAGCTTCTCGAGACGAACGGGGCCGATGCCGTCGACTTCACCTAGTTGAGCGACATCGGTGAACGGACCGTTCACCTCACGCCACGAGACGATGTTCGCAGCGGTCACCGGGCCTACTCCCGAGAGGGCATCCAGCTCGGCGACCGTCGCGGTGTTCAGATTCACCGTGCCGCCACTGGAGCTGCCGGACACCGACGCTCCGGTCGACCCGGATTTGTCCGCTGTACTCGAACTCGCTTGGGCGCCTGATGTTCCCGAAACCCCCGATACCGTTCCGCTCACCAGAGGCCGCGGATCGTGCGGGATGGCCCCGACTACGATTTGATCGCCGTCGCTGACCTTCGCCGCCAGGTTCAGTGCCAAAACGTCCGCACCGTCGAGCGGACGTGCCGCGGCCAACGCGTCCGCCACCCGCGAGCCGGGCGGCAGATGAATCAGACCCGAAGACGACACGAGGCCGACGACACTGACTACGACGTCTGCTGCAGGAACCGGTTCCGGTCCTTCGGTGGGGCGACCGGACTTCGGCGGTGTCGCAGCAGCCCCCGACTCGGGTGTTACCACCGGAAGCGGCGGTACCGGAACGACTTCCGAAGAATTACGAAAAAATCCGTAGCCGGCCACGAGGACGACGAGGAGGCCGACGCCGCACAATGCGAACATGCCTTTTCGTCCCGGATCGAACCGGGCACCTCGCCAACGCTCCGGAAGGTACGGCGAGAGTGCCGTCGTGCGGCCTTCTTCTACGTCGAGCCAATTGTCTTGTGCCGGAGCATCATCGATACTTTCACCCGAACCGGTCAGTGATCGCAGTCGCTCTTCGGGTCTCGCCATGTCACGGACACTAACGATGGCGGCATCAGGTCGGCACAGAATTGCGTGGTCACCGATTGCCCTGTGGAACAAGGCCTCGCCTGTGGACAACACCCCTCGCACAACCGAAACTCTCGTGCGAGAGGACGGTGGTCACGCCTGGGGACACACGGCGACGCCCACTGCGCCTGGACCCACATGAGCCCCGACAACAGCACCGAACGGCAGCGTTTCGAGCGTGACGATCTGCGGGATTCGGTCGGCGAGCATCGAAGCGACAGTCGCTGCGCGGGCTTCGCACTGCATGTGATGAACGGTGAGCGCAACCCCCGATTCACCCGATACCGCGGCAACCGCCTCGACGAGCTTGCCGAGTGCCTTCGTCGAGGTCCGAGTTTTCTCTTTCAGCACGAGCTTTCCGTCGGCGAGGTGGAGCACAGGCTTCATGGCAAGCGCCGTCCCCAACAATGCTGCCGCCGCACCGATCCGCCCGCCGCGGCGTAGATGATCGAGTCGATCGACCACGATGAAGCATCGCGTCCGGGCCGACACCGCCACGGCTTCGGCAAAGACCGAATCGAGAGTCCCGCCGCCGGCAGCAACACGCGCCGCCGAAAGTGCGGCGTAGCCGACTCCCATGGCCGCAGCAGCCGAATCCACAACGCGGACGCGATCACCCAGCTGGGCGGCCGCTTGCCGCGCCCCATCCCAGGTGCTCGACAGTCCACGGGAGATATGGACGGCCACCACTCCTGCACCGTCACTTCGCTCGAGTGCCGCGCCGTAAATATCGACCAGCTCGCCCGGCGAGCTGCCCGCCGTGGTCACCGGTCCGTCGGCGACAAAGTCCTCGGGGATGTCGTCGATACCTTCGCGGAGATCGACGCCGCCGACGAAGACGTGCAGTGGTGCGATCGCGATTCCGGCACTGCGCGCAACACCAGGTTCTAGGCACGCCGAAGAATCGGTAACCACCGCGATGGTCATGGCGCGGTTCCCTGTGTTTTGCGGAGTTCGACCAGCATCGCTTCGGCGACGGCGACGTGTGCGTCCCAGCCCCAGTGGATCCCGTCCGGGTTGGCGTTGTCGGAGTAGATGTTCTCGCGGACTGCTTCTGCAAGGTCGACCAAGGGGACGCCCGTGCTCTCACTCCAGGTGCGTAGTGCGCGCTCGGCTGCCGGTCGACCGGCATGGACCTTGCCGTACGCGTCACTGCGATGCACGGAGGGCAGTGTGCCGATGACGGGAAGCTCAGGCCGAACGTATGCCAAAGCCGCGCGCGCCTGTTCGAGATAATCGACACTCAGTTTCGGTGGCAACGCTACCGGCCAACGCAGATGCGCGAATCTCGGTTGTACCCACTGATATCCCGCTCGAACGACTCTCCGCAACGCAGGCGGGCGGACGTACCGAATCTGTTCGCGTAGAGCCGTCGGCAACGGTGACGGCAAAGAGTCCATTCCGCCGACACCGAAAACGACTGCACCCGCTTTCGGGATGGCAGCCCAGACCCGCGGATCCTGTGTCAGAGCCCACCACACGTCACGACTGGTCCAGCCGATGCGGGCAACCAACTCGACCCGCCATCCGAGCTCGGCCGCGACGAGGTTCGGCCAAATCCTCGGATCATCTACCGGCAGGCCGCCTTTGGGGCCGTAGTAGCTGAGCGAATCGGCGAGCACCAGCAATACCGGCGGAGCATTGTTCTCGGCCGCAGGCGGGGCGTAATCGTCAGAGGATGTCACTGGCCACTCTCGCCGATGCGTTCCAGACATCCAGGCGCCAACCGAGGGCTTCGCCCTCTCCGTGACTGCTCAGCTGTACCCAACTCGTATTGGACAGACCGCCGAGAACCGGCCATCGATCGACTGGAAGGTCGAGCAGCGACGCGGTGAGAGCGGCGATCAATCCACCGTGCGCGACGAGCACGATCGGACGATCGGAGCTGTCGGCCCCCCATTCCGGTAGCTGCGCCAGAAGCTCTTCGACGACGGGCACACTTCGGCGAGCCACATCGATACGGCTTTCACCCCCAGGCGGTGTGATCGAGGCGTCGGCGCGCCACTTCAGACGCGCTCCCGGTGCTTGCGCGTCGACATCGAGATGCGTGAGCCCCTGCCACTGACCCAGGTGCGTCTCACGCAGTCTCGCGTCGGTCGAGACCGGCAGGCCCGACGCTTCCCCGAGTGCGACGGCGGTGTCGAACGCGCGAGCAAGGTCCGAGGAGACCACGCGCAGCGGCGAACGCAGTGTCAGTTCCGCTGCCGCAGTTTTGGCCTGTGTACGCCCCAGCTCGGACAGATCGGTATCGAGCTGGCCCTGCATCCGGCTCGTCGCGTTGTATTCCGTCTGACCGTGTCGCAGCAGGATCAAATGCCGCTTGACGGCAGCGCTCACTGCTCCGTTTCCGGTTCCGCGCGCTCGCCGAGCCCTGGAACCTCGACGGTCGGGCAGTCCTTCCACAAACGCTCGAGGGCGTAGAAGTTGCGCTCGTCCTCGTGCTGGACATGGACGACGACGTCCACGTAGTCGAGCAGCGCCCATCGACCCTCACGGGTGCCTTCCTTGCGCACCGGCTTGAAACCGGATTCACGCAGGGTGTCTTCGATGCTCTCCACGATCGCGTTGACCTGTCGCTCGTTCGATGCCGAGGCGATCACGAAGCAATCGGTGATGAACAATTGATCCGATACGTCCAACACAACCACGTTCGTTGCGAGCTTGTCGTCGGCTGCGAGTGCCGCAATTCGCGCCATTGCGACGGCCTCGTTTGTTGCAGTCACTTGACTTCTCTCCCACTGTTCAGGCTCGAGTCCTCGGTCACTGCGCTGGTGACGGACTCGGCCGGTTGCTGTTTTTGTGGCGCAGGCTCCGACATGGTGACGGAGCCGTCGAGACGCTGTGCGCCCCTGGGTCGGTATAGATTTCTCTTCGAGATGTACTGCACCACGCCGTCGGGTACGAGGTACCAGACCGGGCGATTCTCGCTCGCCCGGAGCCTGCATTCGGTAGAGGAGATTGCCAGTGCAGGGATCTCGATGAGCGTAAGCGCGTCCGGAGACAAGTCTTGCAGGTGATCCGCCAGGTGCTCGACACCCAATTCGAACCCTGGTCGCGATACGCCGACGAATTTCGCCAGTTCGAAGAGTTCCTCCCAGTTCTGCCAGGTGAGGATACTCTCCAGCGCGTCGGCTCCGGTGATGAAGTAAAGCTCCGCAGTGGGATGCTGCGCGCGAAGGTCACGCAGGGTGTCGACGGTGTAGGTCAGCTTCTCGCGATCGACATCGACTCGGCTGACCGAGAACCGCGGGTTGGAGGCGGTAGCGATCACTGTCATCAGGTACCGGTCCTCGGCCGGGCTGACAGGCTTGCCTTCTTTCTGCCACGGCACACCGGTCGGAACGAAGATGACCTCGTCGAGATCGAACGTATTGGCAACTTCGCTCGCCGCCACGAGGTGCCCATGGTGGATCGGATCGAAGGTTCCACCCATCACGCCCAGCTTTCGGCGCGTTGCCGATTCGGTGGCTACGGCCGGAGATGGTTGCTGCACGATTGTCGAGCTTACTTCGCCCCGGCAATGTGTAGTAGGCCAGACACCGTCCGGAGGCCCCGGTGGGGTCGAAAATCACACCGGCAGCAGTCTCGACACGATGTCGGCCAGCTGCTGTGCCGAGCGGCACTCGTACATGTTGATGACCTCGCGATAGACATCGGCGGCAGAATCGCCGGACCCCCATTGTCCGATCGGCTCCGGGTTGAGCCAATAGGCATGCTTGGCGACCGACACCGTGTGTGCCAGGGCGGCGACCTTCGGATCACGGTAGTTCGTACGGGCATCACCGAGTATCAGCACCGAGGTTCTGGAGGTGACGGATTGGGCGAATCTGTCGTCGAAGGTCTGGAACGCATTTCCGTAGTCCGAGTGCCCGTCGAAGGTGATCAGATCGGACTCGCGAATGATCCTCGACATCGCAGCGCCCAGATCGGCATTGGAATCGAAGAACTGCGTCACCTCGTCGGTCGAATCGATGAAAGCGAAGATGCGGACCTTCGAAAACTGCTCACGGAGAGCATGCACCAACAGCAACGTGAAATGGCTGAAGCCGGCAACCGAGCCCGACACGTCGCACATCACCACCAGTTCGGGCCTTGCCCGACGGGGCTTGCGCTGCACGAGATCGATCGGTACGCCGCCGGTGGACATGGATTTGCGCAGGGTCCGACGCAGGTCGATCGAGCCGGCGCGGCTTCGGCTCCGTCGCGCAGCTAGCCTGCTGGCCAAAAGCCTGGCAAGCGGTGTGACGCTGCGTTTCAGTGCCACCATTTCGGTGTCGGACGCACGAAGAAAGTCGACTTCCTCAGCCAACTTGGGAACGCCGTAACTTGCCACTCGCTCACGTCCGAGTTGCTCCGCTGCGCGACGCCGGGTCTCGATGTCGATCATCTTGCGAAGGTCGGCGATACGCGCTGCAGCGGTGCGCTTGGCGACCTCGTCCTCGTACGGCGACGAGGACCGGTCCGAACCGGTCTCCGCGTTACCGAGAAGACCCTCGAGAATTTTGCTCAGCAACGTATCGGGTGCGACGTCGCGTAGCGCCTGATACGCAGAGAACGACGGACCGTTGGTCGAGGTGTACTGCCCGAGCTCCTCGACCATCTGTGCGGCGAGCATTTCGGTGAGGCTCACCGCCTCCGGGCTGCCGTCGACGAGCAGCTCGGTGATGAGTTCGCGAAGCGCAGTGATGTCGACTTCGCCGTCGGCCGTGCGCGGAAGGGCAGTGTCGATCTTCCCTGAGTCCCGCTGCCCGGACGCCGCTGGAAACCACAGATCGAAGAGAGCGTCGAACGTGTCACGATGCGTCGGCCGACGAAGGAGCGAGCATGCAAGACCCTCGCGAAGCGCTTCGCGATCCAGCATATCGAGCACCGAGAGCACTCGACCTGCGTCGATGGTTTCGGACGGCCCGACCGCGATCCCGCGTTTACGCAACGCGGTGACGAAATCCACGAGGTGACCGGGCAGACCGTGAGGAGGTGACTGCATGTCAGTTCAGCCGAAGCTCGGCCGCAGCTTTGATCTGGTCGGATTGGTGTTTGAGGACGACGCCGAGGGTCGCTCGGACCGCGTCGTCGTCCAGGGTGTCCATGCCGAGGGCGAGGACAGTGCGACCCCAATCGATGGTTTCGGCCACCGATGGGAGCTTTTTGAGTTGCATCGCACGCAACACTCCGATTGTGCGCACCATCTGTTCGGCAATCGCTTCCGGAAGTTCCGGCACCCGACTGGCGAGGATCCGCAGTTCCAGATCGGCGTCGGGGAAGTCGAGATGCAGGTACAGGCAGCGCCGTTTGAGCGCCTCCGACAACTCACGCGTTGCGTTCGATGTCAGGATGACGAACGGCTTCCTCGTTGCGGTGATGGTCCCCAGTTCGGGAATGGTCACAGCGAAATCACTGAGTACCTCGAGCAGCAAACCCTCGATCTCGACGTCCGCCTTGTCCGTCTCGTCGATGAGCAGAACAGTCGGATCCTCGCGTCGAATGGCCTGCAGCAATGGCCGAGCCAGCAGGAACTCTTCGGAAAATACGTCCAGCTTCGTCTCGTCCCAATCCTGATGGCCGGCCGAGCTCGACTGGATGCGCAATATCTGCTTGGCGTGATTCCACTCGTACAGTGCTCGTGCCTCGTCGACGCCTTCGTAGCACTGCAGTCGAATCAGTTCCGCGCCCGTCGACTGAGCGACGGCACGGGCAAGTTCGGTCTTACCGACCCCTGCCGGGCCTTCGATCAGAAGCGGCTTGTCCAGCCTATCGGCAAGGAACACCGATGTTGCTGTGGCTTTGTTCGCCAGGTAGCCGGTCTCGCCGAGCCGGGCGACGACGTCGTCGACGCTTGCGAACAGCGGCGGCGACGTCGGTAGTGCTCGATCCACGTCTGCTCCTTCTACTTTTTCTCAGACCGCGCGGGTGTGTCCTTCGCCCCAGACGGTCCATTTGGTGGAGGTAAGTTCCGGCAGGCCCATGGGCCCGCGAGCGTGCAGTTTCTGCGTCGAGATACCGATTTCTGCGCCGAACCCGAACTGCTCTCCGTCGGTGAATGCTGTCGATGCGTTGACCATCACGGCCGCGGCGTCGACCCGGGTGGTGAACTCTCGGGCTGCGCTGAGGTCTGCGGTCACGATTGCTTCGGTGTGTCCGGTGCCGTACTCGTCGATGTGCGCGATGGCCTCGTCGATACCGTCGACGACCTTGAGGGCGACGTCGAGGGACAGATACTCCTCGGCCCAGTCCTGTTCGGTGGCGGGCACGAGTCCGGGTAGGTCGCCGTGCACGACGACGCTATGGCTCTGGAAAGCCTGTAGGAGCTGAGGGACGGCGGTCTCGGCAATTGCCGCATCGACCAGGATGGTCTCTGCTGTATTGCAGACGCTGACGCGTCGAGTTTTCGAATTGAGAACGATCTTCTCGGCCATGAGAAGGTCGGCGGCGGAGTGGATGTAGATGTGGCAGTTACCCACTCCGGTCTCGATCGTCGGCACCGTCGCATCTCGCACGACAGCCGAGATCAGACCAGCGCCGCCGCGTGGGATCACGACGTCGACCAGCCCTCGTGCCTGGATCAGATGCGTGACGGAGGACCGATCCGCGCTGGGAAGCAGTTGCACTGCGTCGATAGGAAGTCCGCTTGCTACCAGCGAACTCTGTAACACCTGGACCAGTGCGGCATTGGAACGGGCGGCGGACGAAGATCCCCGCAGCAGCGCCGAATTTCCTGATTTGAAGGCAAGTCCGAACGCATCGACCGTGACGTTGGGTCGGGCCTCGTAAACCATGCCGACGACTCCGAGGGGCACCCGTACCTGGCGAATCTCGAGCCCGTTGGGCAAAGTCGACCCGCGTACGACGCCGCCGATAGGATCCGGCAGCCCTGCGACCTTCCGCAGGCCTGCCGCGATGCCGTCGATACGTGAACCGGTGAGTCGAAGTCGGTCGAGCAGCCCTTCGTCGGTCCCGGCGGCGCGCGCGGCGTCGACATCGGCAGTATTCGCGGCCAGCACCTCGGGGACTGCCGCCAGCAGGGCATCCGCTGCTGCATGCAGCGCAGCGTCCTTGGCTGCGGTCGTCATCAGCGCCAATGTCCTCGATGCCACGCGTGCGCGTCGGGCGGCGGCGTGGACCTGCTCACGCGTGTCGAGTTCATCGATGGTCGCGTTCGCCGAAACAGGTGTGACCGTCATGCCCTACACAGTAGCCAGCGACTTCTTCCAGCAAGATGCGGTGCCCGGAGAACCGAAGTTCCTCGGCCCGAAGCTACGGAACGAACCCCAAATTCTTGTCGACGACATTCCGAAGTTCCTCCGCGTGCGCATATCGGTGAAAGTTGGATACGAAGACTTCCGCCAATTGCCTCCGCCACCCAGTGGCATCCCCGCTCATGTGCGGGGTCACAACAAGGTTCGCGGTGGACCACAGGGGATCGTCCGCCGAGAGTGGTTCGCTGTCGAAGACGTCGAGCGCTGCACCGGCTACGTGTCCGCTGCGCAGGTTTTTCACGAGCGCATCGGTGTCGAGCAGTTCTCCCCTGCCGACGTTGACAACACGCACACCTGGCTTCGCCGCAGCCAGAACGCTCGCGTCGACGACTCCTCTCGTTGCCTCGGTCAGCGGGGCGACCAGAACAAGATAATCGGCGTCGTGCACGACGCCGCTGAGGTCGGAACTGGCATGAACGACGCCGAAATCGACATCTCCTGCGCGTGCAGTTCTTCCCACGCCCGATACCGTCATACCTACCGCCGACAACAACCGGGCAATCTCGCGCCCGATTGCACCGGTGCCGACGATCATCGCGTGTGCTGTATCGATGCGCTCGGTCTCGCGATGCTTCCAGATTCGCTGCCGCTGCAGCTCCGCTGACTCCGAAGATTTCTTGGCGAAGCCGAGAATGTGAGCCAGCACGAACTCCGCTATCGGTCGATCGAACACTCCTCGCGAATTCGTCACCACCACATCCGAAGCCACGAGATCGTCGAACATCAGGGAATCGACGCCTGCGGCGGCAATGTGGATCCACGCGAGCTTGTCGAACCGATCCCACACTTGCCGTACGGCAGGCGAGAAGAAGTCCCACAGCAGCAGAACGTCCGCTCCTGATACCGCATCGTCGAGAGTATCGACTGTGGCATAGCGCACCTCGGCCACTTCGGCCACCGACTCGAGGCCTTCGGGGACATTGTCGGCGTGAAATACCACGACGACCGGCCGGGTTGTCATCTCGACTTGTATCCGACCAGTTCGATGCCCTGAGCCGCCAGCTCGTCGTCGTTGTCACCGGGGCGCTGAGTACCGCGAAGTGACCGTCCGGCCGTCTCCGGCATCAGAAGAATCGGGACGAAGGCGATAGCGGCGGCCAGCATCATGTACCAGCCGGGGATCAGGTTCGATCCGGTTCGGTCGATGAGGAACGTCAGAATGAGTGGAGCCGTACCACCGAAGAGTGAAGTGGACACGTTGTAGCCGATTGCAAAGGCTCCGTAACGAACCTGTGTCGGAAACAGCGCCGGCAGCGTCGAGGATACGCACGACAACATGATGACGAGAAGAATTCCGAGCCCGAGCAGGCCGACTGTCTGTCCGACGATCCCGGTATTGATGATCAGCAGGAACAGCGGAACGCTGAACACGAAATAGCCGGCGCAGGCCGTGAGCAACAGCGGCTTTCGACCGACCCTATCGGACAGTGCGCCGATCGGATTGATGATGGCCATCAAGATCAGCATGATGACGACCAGCGTGAAGTTCGACTGTGTGGTGCTGTGCCCCAACGTGTCACTGAGGTAGGACGGCAGGAAGGTGAGCACCGTGTAGTACGCAATATTGAGTAGCAGCACGAAACCCATCAGAATGAGGATCCGCTGCCAGTAGGTCATCGTGGACTTCAGCGAGGCGATCGCTCCGCCCTCCGAGCCCTCCGTGATGGTCTCGCCTTCGGCCTTGGCCTCGGCGAATACCGGCGAATCTTCGAGTCGGGTACGCAACCACAGTGCCACCATGCCGAGAGGAAGAGTCAACAAGAACGGTATACGCCAACCCCATGCCTCCATGGTGTCGTCTCCGAGCCCGAGGTTCAGCAGGGTGCACAGTGTCGCGCCTGCGACAGTGCCTGCGAGCGTACCGAATTCGAGGAACGAGCCGAAGAAACCTCGACGCTTGTCGGGCGCATACTCCGCCATGAAGACAGCCGCACCACCGTATTCACCGCCGGTGGAGAATCCCTGTACCAGGCGGCATACCAACAGAAGTATCGGAGCGAAGATCCCAATGGTGTCGAAGGTCGGCAGGATGCCGATAGCCGCGGTCGCCAGAGACATCATCGTCACGGTCAGCACGAGCACCTTTTGGCGACCGATTCGGTCACCGAGAGGTCCGAGTACGATCCCGCCGATCGGCCGAATGATGAACGATGCCGCCAGGACTGCGAAAGTCGAGAGCAGGCTCGCTCCCCCATCCTCGGACGGGAAGAAATTCGCAGCGATGTACACCGCCAGATAGCCGTACACGGCGTAGTCGAACCACTCGACGGCGTTGCCCAGGGCAGAACCGCCGATAGCGAGGTGGAGAGTCTTGGTTTCTTTCGGGGTCAGTTCCTTGGTGTTCGGCGGATACCCCGTGATGGGGTGACCAACTGCATCTGCTGTCGGGCTTTTGGGTGACTGTGTCACTGTCCAATACCTCTCGCTGTGTGAAGAAAATGGAGCGTCGGGTTGGTCCTGTGCAGCGGTTCACGTTACTTGCGCGTACGTCTCGGTTTCATACAACCCCTAGGTCGCGGCCATAACACCTGGTGACGCCACACTTCTGCACGCAATCAGTGCATACGCCGCTGCGCTGTCACACAATTGGCGCACCGACACGGACTCGTCGGGCTGGTGGGCCTGCAATTCGATCTCACCCGGACCCAGCACGATGGCGGGAATACCCATGTCTCGCACAATGAAACCGCCGTCGCACGACGCAGTCCAGATATCGGTGCCGTGGTGGCCGGCAGAGTCGGCCACCGCAGTGACAGCCGATTGGACGATGTCGGAGTCCTTGCTGGTCAGAAAGCCTGGCATTTCCATCGAGACGTCCACTGCCACTTCGATCCCGTCGCCGATGATCCCGGTGGCGAGAATGCGTCGATGCAACTGCGCCGCCACGATGTGAGCGTCTTCTCCTGGTAGCAACCGCCTGTCAACGGTGATCACGGCGCAGTCGGCAACCATCGATGTCCCGGTTCCGCCGGAGACAGTTCCTACGTTGAATGTTGCTGCTCCCAGCACCGGATGGGCCTCGGCACGTAACTCCTCGCCCATCGAATCGATGAAAACGACGATCCGCGCAGCCGCCGAGATTGCGTTACGGCCGTTGGACGGGCGCCCCGCGTGAGCCGAACGACCCCGCACGGTGATCTCGAGATTCGCTGCACCCCGACACCCGACGATGGTCATCAGATCCGTGGGTTCGGCGACGATACACCGAGAATAGCTACGGCGCATGGTTGTTCGCACGAAGGATCGAATCCCCAGTCCGGTATCTTCCTCGTCGACCAGACACGCCAGCGATACGGGTGCTGAACCCACTGCACCGCAACGCTTCAGGGCGGACATAGCGACTACGACGGCCGCCAATCCTCCCTTCATATCGCATGCGCCCCGTCCGTACAGACGCCCGTCGCGCACTGTCGCCGCGAAGGGATCTCTCGACCATCCGCCTCCCGCCGGTACGACATCGGAGTGCCCGAGAAACAACACACCAGGTTCCTCGCTTCCCCCGACCGACACCACGACGTTCGGCCGTCCCGGGGCAACGTCGTCGATCTCGATGTCGAATCCGAGCTCGCGACAGGTATCGGCCAGCACCCTGGCTACGGATTCCTCGGTACCACCGGGGTTTTCTCCCCCCGCATCGATCAACGCCGACGCAAGCGCCACCAGCTCACCTTCGTCGATCGCAGCCAGTACCCGAGCCTCCAGTTCGGCTTGACTGTTCGATCGCCCTTTCATCGAGTGGAATCGGCATTTCGTCGAATGGCCTGTGCACTCAGCGGCGCGGAATCGAGAGATCGAATCGAGAGGGACTTGTCCACTGCCGCTGCCAGTCGCTTGACGCCCTCGTCGATACGTTCGGGCGAGGAAGATGCAAAACACAGCCGCAAGGAATCTTCGAATTTGCCGCCGACCGACAACGCCGGGCCGGGGATGTAGGCAACGCCTTCGGCAAGAGCGACTTCGAACAGTGCCTCTGTGGACAGCGCGGCGGCGTCGCCTCTCAGCGTCGCCCAGAGAAAGAAGCCGCCTTCCGGGTCGGTACACGAGATCCGATCACCGAAATACTTGCCGAGACTGCGTTGCATCGCGATTTTGCGTGGGCGATATACCGCGCTCAGCGAACGCAGATGCGTCGCGAGGTGTCCACGTCGGATGAATTCGGCGATCATTCGTTGCCCCGGAAGGTTGGTGCACGTGTCCATCGCCTGCTTGGCATTGATCAACAACTGCCGCGCCTCGGGCGCCGCGTCGACCCAACCGACGCGAAGCCCGGGGGCGATCATCTTGGAGAAGGTTCGCACCGAGAAAAGGAGTGGATCGTTCGGGCCCAAAGATTGGAAGCTCGGGATGTGTTCGCCCTCGAATCGGAGCAGCCCATAGGGATCGTCGTCGAGAAGGATCGAACCCCACCTGTGTGCCAACTCCAGCAGCAGCTTTCGTCGCGCCAGCGACATCGTTGTGCCCGAAGGGTTTTGAAAGTTCGGAATGACGTAGATCATCTTGGGCAGCCGGCCTGCGGCCTCGACCAGATCGGGCAGCGCCTCCACCACGAGACCGTCGGCATCCATCGGCGCTTCGAGCACGTCGCCCCCGTAGCTCAGGACGGTGGCGGTCCCGTTGGTGTACGTGGGGCTTTCGACGATCACCAGGTCGCCGGGATCGACGAACAGTTTGCACGCCAGATCGAGGCCCTGCATACCACCGGAAGTGATGACGATCCGCTCTGCAGAGGACGGTTCACCGACCGAATCGAGATATCCCAGGAGCGCGTCGAGCAGACCCGGGTCGCCCTCGGTGGCGGCGTAATCCATCGCGTCGGCCGTGATGACGGTGGCGGCGATCTCTGAAAATAGTTCGGCTGGAACGGTTTCCGCAGCAGGAGAGCCCATCGCGAATCGAACGATGTCGTGCTTTTGAGCAGCGAGGAGCGATGTCGACGAGTCGATCACCGATCCCACCAGCTTGTCGGTGCGCAGAGCCCACGGAATAGTGGTGGCGATCATGTCTCACTCCTTCGTCAGTAGTTGCCGCGGGTAATCGGTGAATGTCTCAACGCCGCGTTCGGTCACGCGAACGGCCTCGGATACTTCGTATCCGTAGTCGTCCATCCACATTCCACCGATGATGTGGAACGTCATGTTCTCGGTCAGGACCGTGTCGTCATCGGTTCTGATGCTCACTGTCCGCTCGCCCCAGTCGGGCGCGTAGGCGATGCCGATCGAGTACCCGATGCGCGACGGCTTGTGCAGTCCATGCTTGGCAAGACTGACGTTCCATACCTGCGCGAGTTCGGTAGTGCCGGCCCCGGGGCGAACGGTGTCGAGGACCTCGTTCAGTGCCTCACCGGTGGCATGAGCCAGGTAGTCCAGCCGCTTGCTGGGCTTGCCCAGAACAATCGTTCGGGCCATCGGGATGTGGTATCGCCGGAACACACCGGCAAGTTCGACCACCGTGGTCTCACCTTCGACGAACACCTGATCCGACCAGGTGAGGTGAGGGGTGTCCGCCCCTGCCCCGGTCGGCAGCATCGGCACGATCGCGGGATGGTCGCCGCCGAAGTCGACTGTGCCCTTGATCTGGGCGTTCATGATCGCCGCTGCCGCGTCGCATTGCCGCAGCCCGACGCCGATCGATTCGAAGGCGGCACCCATCGCCGACTCGCACACCTGCGCGGCACCCCGCATGAGGTCGATCTCGGCCGGGCTCTTGACGACGCGAACCCAATTGATCAACTCGAACGAATCAGTGAACTGATACTCGGGCAGAGACTTCACCAAGGCTTCGAAGGCTTTGGGGCTGAAGTAGTAGGAATCCATCTCCAAGCCCACCAGCCCGTGGGAGAAGTTGTCGACCATTCCCAGTTCGCGCAACTTCTGTGCCACCCACACGAACGGGTGTGTTTCCTTGCGCTGCACGAAGGTTTCCGGGTACCCGAACGTCTGCTCCTGCGGCAGCCAGGAGGTACGAAATGCTCCGTTGGCATCCATCTCCCTGGCGAAGAAGTACAGGTTTCCCTCGAGCGGCACGTACAGGACTTGCGGTGTGTAGAACGACAACGCGTTGTAACCCAACAGATAGTAGAGATTCGACGGGTCGGTGACGATCAACGCCGTGAGGTGCTGGCTGGCCATGCGCTCTCGTACCGTGGCCAGGCGCTGGGAGTACTCGTCTTCGGTGAACGTGATCGGCGTGCTGTTGGGCAGATCGGCATACTCCGCCAGCCCAGGGGTATGGCGTGGACCGACAGCGCTCGTGAATGTGACCGCTGGTTCGACTGGATTGTTTGGTTCGACTGGATTGTTTGGTTCGACTGGGAGCCCGGACTCGTTCACTCGTACCCCCTTTCGGGGCGTCGCGGGAGGCCCAGAGACCTCCCGTGCATTTTGCAGATTGTTGACAATCAGGCTATGCGTCCGAGTCCTGGTGCTGCAAGGGAACTCGTGTTACTTCTTCGTTTCGATCAGTCGCACGCTGTCCACCACGTGCACGCTCAGTCGGCCACAGCGCCGACGCGGGCATCGAGCCCACCGGCAGCCGCCTCGGCCTGCATGGACCGACTCAGGTCTGCGATCGCAGTGTCCATGTGCTCGTGCAGACCTGCTTCGAGTGCAGCCCAATCCGAACCGAGGAGTAGGTCCACCAGCAATCGATGCTCCTCGACCAACGCCTCGGGCCGGAAGTATGCCGTCTCCAGGTTGGTCATACAGATGCGTGCCTCAGCTGCCAATGTGGCGTACATCCTCGACATCCGACTGTTCGACGTCGCCGCCACCATCGCCGTGTGGAACGCCAGGTCCCGCTCGGCCAGACCGAACCAATCCGCTGCGTCGATGAACGGTTGCATCTGGTCGACGATTGCCGACAACTCCGCCGCCGTCGCCTTCAGGACGGTGATCTCGCCGTGGACGAGCGTCCATGCGGCACCGACCTCGATCGCCGCGCGGGCCTCGTATATTTCGGCGACGTCGTCGACGCTGAGCTCGACAACGAACACACCGCGATTTCGGTAGCTGATCAACAGGCCTTCCTGATTCAGCCGCTGGAGCGCTTCGCGAACCGGACCACGCGAAATCCCCAGCTCGGCAGCAACATTGGCTTCGTTGATCTGCTCGCCCGGTGTGTAGGATCCGTCGATGATGCGATCGCGGATCTGATCGGCGATCACCATCGACGTATTGCGGGCGTCGATCGGGGTAAGTCTTCGGGAACCTGACATATGCAAAACCTCCTGCTAGGACCTCGGGATTGCGAAGTATTTGTATTCCAAGAACTCGTCGATTCCGACTTTGCCGCCTTCGCGGCCGAGTCCGGACTGCTTGACGCCACCGAACGGGGCAGCAGGGTTCGATACGAGACCGGTGTTGATGCCGACCATTCCCACTTCGAGCCGCTCCCCCATACGCAATGCGCGATCGATGTCCTGAGTGAAAACGTAACCCACAAGCCCCCATTCGGTGTCGTTGGCGAGCGCGATCACTTCGTCCTCGGTGTCGTACGGCACGATCGCGGCAACGGGTCCGAAGATCTCGGTCGACATGAGATCGGACTGGGCGTCGACATCGTCGAGCACCGTCGGAGGATAGAAATAGCCTGGCCCAGAATCTTCCTGCCCACCCACCACCGCCCGGGCACCGCGCGCGAGCGCATCGTCGACCAGACGTTGCACCTTGGCTCGGCCGCTGCGATCGATGAGCGGCCCCACTTCGACACCGGCCCGACTGCCGACACCTACTGTCAAGGCACCCATGCGAGCAGCGAGCTCGGCAGCGAAGTCCTTGGCGAGCGAGCGGTGGACGAAGAACCTGTTGGCTGCCGTGCAGGCCTCGCCCATGTTGCGCATCTTGGCCACCATCGCCCCGTCGACGGCCCGGTCGAGGTCAGCGTCCTCGGCGACGATGAACGGGGCGTTGCCGCCGAGTTCCATCGACGTCCGCATCACGGTCGGAGCTGCCTGCGCCAACAAAATCTTCCCGACGGCCGTGGAGCCGGTGAAGCTGATCTTCCGGGCCGAGCCGCTGGCCATCCACGATCCGACGACTCCTGCGGCGTCGGTCGTCGGGACCACGTTGACCACGCCGTCGGGAACCCCTGCTTCGACGAGGATCGCAGCCAATGCGAGTGCTGTCAGCGGAGTCTGTTCGGCCGGCTTGAACACCACCGTGCATCCGGCGGCAAGCGCCGGACCGATCTTTCGGGTGCCCATGGCGAGCGGAAAGTTCCACGGCGTCACCAGAATGCTGGGACCGACCGGAGCTCTGGTGACGATGATGCGGTTCTTTCCATCGCCGGTCAGCGTGTGATCGCCCGAGATGCGGACCGCCTCTTCGGAGAACCATCGAAAGAACTCTGCGCCGTACGCGACTTCGCCTCGGGCGTCGGCGAGCGGCTTGCCCATCTCGGCGGTGATGATGGCAGCCAATTCCTCGGTCCTGGCGATGATCAAGTGGAATGCACGAGAAAGGATCTCGCTTCGCGCGCGTGGTGCCGTCTGCGCCCAGGACTCCTGCGCTGCAACAGCGGCCGCCATCGCAGCCTCCGCATCGCTGATGTCGGCATCGTCGACGGCGGCGAGCACCTCGCCGGTTGCGGGATCGACGACGTCGAACTTCCTCCCGCTGTTCGCTGTTCGCCAGGTCCCGCCGATGAACAGCTGGGTCGGCGAGGTGATGGCCGGGCGCGTCATGGACGTCATAGCTGATGCCCCTTCCTGGGGGTCTGGGTCGAACGTGTCGAAGACGCGGGATCGAGGAGTTGCGCCAGGTGCATCGAGGCCGACGGGCTCTGATTGCCGGTCAGTTGGCGCACCTGCATGTGGCAGCTGAAGCCGTCGGTCAGGATCGGCCTGGTCGGATCAGCGCGTCGTACCGCTGGTGCCAGGGCCTGTTCGGCGACTTTCATGCTCATGTCGTAGTGATCCGGTTCGAAGCCGAAGTTGCCTGCCACCCCGCAACAGCCGGTCGCTTCGTCGACTCCGCCGATTCCCGCGGCAGCGAGCGCCTTTCGCTGCGTGGCTTCGCCGAACACTGCGTACTCGTGGCAGTGGGTCTGCACGGTGACCTCTTCGGGGACGTCGGCCGACGGACTCCACCCCGCGGCAGCCAGCTCGATCACCGCACCGGCGAAACTCTGCACCCGTGCGGCGACCCGTCGAGCCGCCTCGGTGCCCACCAGTTCGGGCATATCCTTGCGGAGCGTTGCCGCACAGCTCGGTTCGGTGACGACGATCGGTCTGTCGGTGCCATCATCCAGTGCGGCAACGGTTCTGCTCAACTGCTTCTTGGCGGTTGCCAGCTGCCCCGTCGAAATCCACGTCAACCCGCAGCAAAGGTCGGTCCTGCACTCTGCTGTCCGGTTGCCCTCGGCGAGAACGCGAACCGCAGCACCGACGATGGCCGGCCGAAACCCCTTGGTGAAGGAGTCGACGAGCAGCACGACATCACCTCCCGGCACGGATCCCGCTGTCTGCGTGCGTAGTTCCCGTCGCGAGGCGAACCGTGGAAGCGATCGCTTGGTCGTGAGACCGCCGATTCTGGCAGCGATGATGCCGGTTCGCGGAGTCATTGCGCGGTTCAGTACCGGTGCCAGGATCGACGTCACTTTCAACCAGCGTGGCAACCAGCCCAGCGAGTAGTGCGCAATCGGCCGCAGCTTCCCCGCGTAGTGATGATCCAGAAACTCCGACTTGTAGGTCGCCATGTCCACCCCGACGGGGCAGTCGGTAGAACAGGCTTTGCAGGACAGACACAGGTCGAGCGATTCCTCGACATCTTTCGAAGCCCACCCTGCCGCGACCGTCGCGCTACTACGAACCATGTCCTGAAGGACGCGGGCACGCCCACGGGTCGAGTCCTTCTCGTCCCCGCTCGCTCGATAGCTCGGGCACATGACGCCACCGGAGGTGGATCGGCAGCGCCCGACGCCGACGCATGCCTGGGTGGCGTGCACGAACGGATCCAAGTCCGGCTTCGCTCCGATCTGATGCAGCTCGAAGGTCGTCTTCCATTCACGATTCGGAATACCCTGCAATGCAAGGTCGTTCATCATCGGCATCGGATCGACGATGCTGCCCGGATTCAGGACGCCCGTAGGATCCCAGATACGTTTGAACCGTGCGAATGCGTCGAGCATCGAGGTCGAGTACATGATCGGCAGCAGTTCCGACCGTGCCCGACCGTCTCCGTGTTCACCCGACAACGAACCGCCGTGCCGGACTACGAGTTCGGCAGCCTCACGTAGGAAGGTCGCCATCACTGCTCTTCCGGCGTCACTGCGTTGGTCGAAAGTGATGCGGACGTGCATGCACCCGGCGCCGAAATGTCCGTACATCACCCCGGTGAGCGAATGCGCGGCAAGAAGGTCACGGAACTCTGCGAGGTACGCGGCCAAATTCTCGGGTGCAACCGCGGAATCCTCCCATCCGGGCCAGGATTCACCACCGCCGGCAAGACGCGCCGACAAACCCGCACCATCCTCCCGCACCCGCCACAGCGATTTCCGTTCAGCAAGGTCTGCGACGATGCGCCCATCCTTCAACCTGCCGAGCTCACGTAAGCGTTCGAGTAATCGCCCAGCCTTGTCCTCGACTTCGGCGACGTTCTCACCATCGAGATCGACGTAGAGCCAGGCGTTTCCCGAAGGCAAGCCTTGGACCGAGTCCGCTCCCCTTCGGTACTGCATCGTCTCGACGATCTTCGCGTCGATCCCTTCGACCGCCGCCGGCGAGAATTCTAGGATGGTCATGACGTCCTCGGCAGCTTCGACGACATCGGCGTATCCCAAACTCAACAGCAACGCAGCAGGCGGGAGGGGAACGAGCGCGACGGTTGCAGCGACGACGATCGCGCACGTACCTTCGCTGCCGACGAGGGCACGGGCCACGTCGAAGCCGTTCTCCGGCAACAACGTCGACAAGTGAAACCCCGAAACCTGCCGCGGAATCCGGCCGAGTTCGAGTCGAAAGTCGGCCAGATTGTCCGATACAAGCGCATGGAGCTCGGCGGTGATCCTGGCCGCTGCAGCGACGGCAGCAGCGTCGTACGGATCGACCGCGGTGACACCGGAGCGTGTCGCCCGCAGCACCACCCCGTCGACAGTGACGATGTCGAGAGCGATCGTGTGGTCTGCTGTCCGGCCGTACCGCACCGAATGATTGCCGCAGGCATCGTTGCCGATCGCACCGCCGACGGTTGCTCGTGATCTGCTCGATGGGTCGGGGGCATAAGTCAATAAGCCGCCGGTCGCGCCCGACACGGCCTCGGCGAGTTCCGAAAGCACGATCCCCGGTTCGACCACGGCCGACTTCGATTCGGCGTCGACCGAGAGCACGGTATTCATGTGCCGCGAGAAGTCCAGGACCACACCTGCGCCGATCGCGTTGCCTGCCATGGACGTTCCCCCGCCGCGGCTCACGATCGGTACACTGCCCTTCACGCACGACTTCACCACCGCGCACACGTCCGCGGTACTGCGAGGAAACACCACGGCGACAGGCGGCACACGGTAATTCGACGCGTCGTACGAATACTCGGCCAGGCGCCGCGAGTTCACATCGACATCGACGCCCGCCCTGCGCAGTTCGTCTAGGACCTGCCCGACGTTGCCGATCACCGTCACAGTGCGCGCTTCAACGTTCGAGCGATGGCATCGAGTCCCTCGGCCACCTCGTCGTCGGTGACGATGAGTGCAGGAATGACTCGTACGACGTTGCCGAACGCGCCGCACGTGAGCAACAGCAGGCCTTCCGATATTGCAGTCTGTTGGACGCGGCCGGCAGCAGCGGCGTCGGGTTTGCCGTTCTCGTCGACGAATTCGAGGGCCTGCATCAGACCGAGTCCGCGCGCGTCGCCGATGGCCGAGTACTGCGCTTGCAGTGCCACCAGGCCGTCGAGCAGCACGTCGCCCTGGAAGCGCGCGTTCTCGACGAGTCCTTCGTCGCGGACGACGTCGAGCGTGGCGACCGCGGCAGCGGCGGCGACAGCGTTTCCGCCGTAGGTACCTCCTTGCGATCCCGGCCACGCCTTGGACATGAGTTCGGTCGACGCCGCGATCGCCGAGATCGGGAATCCCGAAGCCAGGCCCTTGGCTGTGATCACGATGTCGGGGGTGGCAGTCGAATGCTCGTGGCCCCAGAACTTTCCGGTCCGTCCGACACCGGCCTGGACCTCGTCGACGATGAAGACGATCCCATACTCGTCGGCGCGGCGACGCAGCCCTTCGAGGAACGCGGGCGGAGTGGGTAGGTAGCCACCGTCACCGAGCACCGGTTCGATGATGAACCCAGCGGTGTCTGCCGGGCTCGAAATGGTTGCGAGGAGGTAGTCGAGTTCCTGCAGAGCGAAAGCGATAGCGGTGTCCATGTCCCAGCCGTAGCGGAAGGCATGTGGAAACGGTGCGATGTGCACCCCGCCCATGATCGGAGAGAATCCGGACCGAAACTTGGTACCGGCGGTGGTGAGCGATGCCGCAGCGACGGTGCGTCCATGAAATCCGCCATGGAATGCGATGATGTTCGGTCGACCGGTTGCCATGCGCGCCAATCGAATCGCAGCCTCGACGGCCTCGGAGCCGGAGTTGGCATAGAAAACGCTGTCGAGTCCCGCAGGCAGAAACTCTCCGAGTTTGTCGGTGAGTTCGAGCAACGGCTTGTGCATGACGGTGGTGTATTGCGCGTGGATGATCTTGCCTACTTGATCACGTGCCGCTTCGACGACGCGCGGATGACAATGCCCGGTGCTGGTGACACCGATGCCCGTGGTGAAGTCCAGATACCGTTTTCCGTCGGTGCTGTAGATCCAGCTGCCCAATGCATGGTCCACGACAATCGGAGTCGCTTGCTTGAGTGCGGGGCTGAGGTGCGTACGTGTCGGCGCGGTCATGCGGTCCATCGTGATGGAGCAGTTGCAGATTGTCAACAATCTGCAACGCGCAAACTCCATGCTCGTATAGAGGCCACCGTGGACGCCGCATATCGTCGGATGATGACGACTCCGCGCATCGTTGTCCTGGGCAGTATCAACATGGACCTGACGACAACGACTCGACGCCTACCCGAGCCCGGCGAAACCGTCATGGGTGACTCCTTCGACACCGCACAGGGAGGAAAGGGAGCGAACCAGGCCATCGCGGCGGCACGGGCAGGCGCCGACGCAGCATTCCTCGGGGCGGTAGGTGGCGACGCATTCGCTACCGACCTCGAACGAAGTGTCATCGAGGCCGGTGTCGACGCATCCGGACTCCGACGCACCGAAGGTCCGAGCGGAATCGCAGCTGTGACCGTCGACCGTCACGGGGAGAACTCGATCGTCGTCGTCCCGGGCGCCAACGCGACGATGTCCACCTTGACCGATCGTGAACTCGATACCATCGCTACCGCGGATATCTTGCTGTGCCAGTTGGAGATTCCCATCGACACAGTCGTCGCCGGTGCGATTCACGCCAGGGCCCACGACACAGTGGTCATGCTGAACCCCTCCCCCGTTCGACCACTCCCGGGGGTCCTCGTCGACGTCGTCGACGTCCTGATCGTCAACGAATCCGAAGCCGACGCAGTCGGCGCGAGTGTCCTCGATCGCATTGCCCACGTCGTCACCACGCTCGGCGCCAACGGCGCTCGGTACCGCGGACCGGCGTCGACGTTCGACGCTCGAGCTCCACGGATCGACGCCATCGACACCACCGGTGCCGGAGATGCCTTCACCGGGGCATTGGCTGCTCGCTGGCTACAGGGTCCCGAAGAATCAGTCCGATGGGCCTGTGCAGCAGGGGCATTGGCTGCTACGCGTCGTGGCACCGGAGCGTCGTCGGGATCGCGAGCGGATATCGACGCGCTCATCGCGGATGCAGCCCGACGATGACGCTGTCCCCACGGGTCCCCGATCTCGCCGCGCTCGACGTGATGGTCTCGGTCGCGCGGCTGGGCAGTATGAGCGCAGCCGGACGGGAACACGGATTGAGTCAGCAAGCGGTCAGCGCACGGATTCGGGCAGCCGAGCGCGACATCGGTCTCCGCGTGTTCGACCGCACCAACAGCGGCGTGGTGCTCACTCCCGAAGGTGTCGCTGTTCTCGAGTGGGCGGGCAACGTTCTCGGCGCCGCCGAAAAGTTCGCGACGGGTGTCCAATCCCTCCTGCGGGAGGAAAATGCGAGCCTTACCGTGGCTGCGAGCATGACGGTCGCAGAGCATCTGTTGCCGGGCTGGATCGTCCTGATGCGGGCTCGGTTTCCGGACGTACGAACGCAGATGCGGTTGATGAACTCGGCCGAGGTTGCCCACCAGGTCCTTGCAGGTCGCGCCGACATCGGATTCGTCGAAGGACCGCAGATCCCGGACGGCCTCGGAATTCGCGTCGTGGCAACCGACGAACTCGTCGTCGTCGTTCCACCGCAGCACCCGTGGGTGTCGCGAGGCTCGGTCACCGTCGACGAATTGGCCGCGACAGCACTCGTCCAGCGCGAGCTCGGATCCGGTTCCCGCACCACTTACGAGAGCACCGTGCACCCGACGGTTCCGCCGCTGCTGGAACTCAACTCGGTCACCGCGATCAAATCGGCCGTGGCGACCGCGAACGCACCGACGGTCCTGTCTTCGTTGGCAGTCGCTGCCGACCTTCGTGACGGCCGATTGACACGCATCGACATCGACGCCCTGACGATGCCGCGGGAACTGTGCGCGGTGTGGGATCTGCGTGAACCTCTTCGTGGCCCACGCCGAGACTTCTTGGACATTGCCACCTCGCCAAGGACTTGACGGCCGACCAGTGGTCAGTAATCTCCGGTCGGCTCCTGGCCGAGGATCGCTCGGTCCTTTTCAGACGATGCCTGCCAGCACGAACCCTGCGGCACAGGCTCCGACCGAACCGGCCAGGGTTCCGACCGCTGTGGCCAGCGCGAGCGAACGCCTACCGACCTGCACGAGTCGGACCGTTTCGAAGCTCGCCGTACTGAAGGTGGTGTATCCGCCGCAGAACCCGGTGCCGATGACCGTTTGCAGATCGGTCGACCCTTCCGCGAACATGACGAGTCCGGCAAGAAATCCGACGAGCAGGGATCCGGAAATGTTGATGCCGACTGTCGCCCACGGGAACAGTGTTCCCCGCACCTTGGATTTGACGAGAGAATCGGCAACGAATCGGCAGACTGCTCCGAGCGCGCCTGCCAGCGCCATCAGGAGAACGATCATCTCGCCGACCGATCGACATGCATCGAAGCGCCGACGACGATCCCCGCCCACGCGGCGAGCGCACCGAGGAATACCGTCGACACTCCATACGCAAGCGCTATCGGCAGGTGGCCGTCTCTGGTGAGTAGTACCGCTTCCAGCGCAAACGTGCTGTACGTGGTGAAAGCACCACAGAACCCGGTCCCTGCCAGCAAGCGAATCTGTTGCCTGACACCGGCATCAGCACCGCGTCGCGCCATGTTCTCGAGTAGAACACCGAGCACGAACGCACCGAGAAGGTTGATCGAAAACGTGGCAACGGGCCAACCTTGGATCACCTGCGGGATCGCGATCTCGATTCCATAGCGCATCGCGGTGCCGATCACACCACCGGCGAAGACGAGAGCGAGGGCCCTCGGCCGAAGATGTAGAGGCCTCGCAGGCGCGATCATCTGCGCCGCGTCGTCGTCCACATCTGGATCGAACGGCAGGTCTTCCTCGAACAAGGGCACCTCCTCGTGTGTTCGGTGAAGCGTAATCGCCCTGCGGGCGGTGTAACTGTCGGACACGTGCGGCACGATGAACCGATGACCACCACCGAACCGTCGACGGTAGACCTGCGCGCAGATGCCGAGCGGCTCCTTCGAGAGCTGGCCGGGCTCACTGCCAGTCTTCGCGAAGATCAGTGGACGGCAATCGAGGCTCTCGTTGTTCACCGCCGCCGCGCGTTGGTGGTGCAACGCACCGGTTGGGGAAAGTCGGCGGTCTATTTCATCGCCGCCAAACTGCTTCGCGCTCAGGGACTCGGACCCACCGTCATCGTGTCACCGTTGTTGGCACTGATGCGAAACCAGGTAGCTTCCGCCGAGCGCGCCGGTGTGCGGGCCGCAACCATCAACTCCGGGAACATGACCGAGTGGGAAGACGTCCATGCCGATGTCGCTGCGGGCAGGCTCGACGTGCTGCTCGTCAGCCCGGAGCGGCTCAACAACCCGGACTTCCGAGACCAGGTGCTGCCCTCGCTGGCAGCGGACGCGGGCCTCGTCGTCGTAGACGAAGCGCACTGTGTTTCCGACTGGGGACATGACTTCCGTCCCGATTACCGACGGATTCGAACGCTCATATCCGAACTACGCGAAGGGATTCCGGTGTTGGCCACCACGGCCACCGCAAATGACCGTGTGGTCGCCGATGTCGCCGCGCAACTCGGTGTCGGTGGTGGCGACACCCTCGTTCTCCGCGGCGGACTCGAACGCGAGTCGCTCCACCTGTCGGTGGTCCAGATCGAGAACTCCACCGAGCGCGCCGCGTGGCTCGCAGCTCACCTGGCCGAACTCCCCGGGTCGGGAATCATCTACGCCCTGACGGTGTCGGCAGCACGCGACCTCGCGAGCCTGTTGTCGGACCAGGGTTTCGCCGTGTCCGCGTACACCGGCCAGACCGACACCACCGAACGCGAATCGTTGGAATCGGATCTACTGAACAACGAGGTCAAGGCCCTCGTAGCCACGTCCGCGCTGGGCATGGGCTTCGACAAACCGGATCTGGGGTTCGTCGTCCACATGGGCGCACCCTCGTCCCCCATCTCGTACTACCAGCAGGTCGGCCGTGCGGGTCGCGCCACCGACCGCGCCGAAGTCATCCTTCTGCCAGGCCACGAGGACAAGCAGATCTGGAGCTATTTCGCATCGGTAGCCTTCCCACGAGAACACGTCGTTCGGCAGGTCATCGACGCACTCGACCCGGTCAAGCCGCAGTCGACTCCCTCGTTGGAGCCGTTGGTGGATCTCAACCGGAGCCGACTCGAAATGGTCCTGAAGGTCCTCGACGTCGATGGTGCCGTTCAGCGCGTGCGAGGCGGATGGATCTCGACCGGTCAGTCGTGGGCCTACGATGCACCGCGTTACGAGCGCCTCGAGCAAGCCAGGGACGCGGAGCAACAAGCAATGATCGACTACCAGCGCACCGATGGGTGCCGGATGGAATTCCTGCGCAGACAGTTGGACGATCCAGGCCTCGGCGCGGAACCGAACCCTTGTGGCCGATGCGACAACTGCACAGGAAAGGCTTACTCACCTCAGGTGGACGCAGCCGCCGTCGAGTCTGCGCGTGAACGTCTCGACCGCCCGGGACTCGACCTGCCTCCGCGAAAGCAGTGGCCCAGCGGGATGAAGAAACTCGGAGTCTCCCGCTCCGGCAAAATCACCGACGGCCCTGAGCCCGGCCGGGTCCTGGGCCGCCTCACCGACCTGGGTTGGGGTGGGCGCCTGCGAGCAGCCCTCAACGCACCCGACGGTCCAGCCCCCGACGCCCTCGTTCAGGCCTGCATCGCAGTATTGGCCTCGTGGGACTGGGCGAAGAGACCTACCTCCGTGATCGCGCTGGAATCGTCGACGCATCCGATGCTGGTCCGCTCGATCGCCGGCGAGTTGGCCCGCATCGGACGGCTCGACGATCTCGGAACGCTCGCCCTCCGACCGGACCATCCGCGCGTGACAGCCGCGAATTCGGCATTCCGTGTAGCCGGACTCGTCGATTCCTGGCTTGTTCCAGACCTGAACGGGGTCTCCGGACCGATCCTCCTGGTGGACCTGGTCACCGATACGGGCTGGACTCTTACCTGCGCCGGCTCGGCCCTCCGCGGCGCAGGCGCAGATGCTGTCCTTCCGTTTGCACTGGCAACTCCGAAGTAGCCGCCCAGATATCGATAAGACCACACTTGGCATCGGACGGAGTGAGCCGAGTTATCGCACCCTCCTCGACCAGTTGTTACGGCAACAAGCCCAGTTTGTGACCAGAATCACAATCGCGCTGCCACCTGCGAAGGGATGGGTGTTTTCGACACCAATTTCGCCAGGCACGTGAAATGCCAAGGGCACCTTGTTACGTTTATGTTTGCTATGAAACCCGCACAGCTGAGAGCAACCACAGTCACTGCGCCGGACGCAGTGAAGTTTCGTAAGCCAAAGATCTCCGACGGAGTCCGGCTCTGGGAAATCGCAAGAGACTCAAAGGTGCTCGATCTCAACTCGAGCTATTCGTACGTGTTGTGGTGCCGAGACTTTGCAGCAACCTCGGTCGTATCCGACGTCGACTCTCGCGCAGTGGGATTCGTCACCGGCTACACCCGACAGGATTCTCCCACAACATTCTTCGTGTGGCAGGTCGCAGTCGATGCTGATCAACGGGGCAAGGGCCTTGCCGGCCGGATGCTGAACGAACTTCTCGATCGCCTTACCCCACAGGGCATCACACACCTGGAAACAACGATCAGCCCGGACAACGAAGCGTCGATCGCACTGTTCACGGCCCTCGCTCGAACACGAGGGACCGACATTAGAAAAACAGACCTGTTCGCGCCCGATGATTTTCCTGATAGCCACGAAGCAGAGGAGCTCTACACAGTAGGGCCGGCCGCCGTGCGCGCCAGCGAAAGGAACACGCAGTACATGACAGACAAGACCGAGACCACCGAAAAGCCGGACGTATTCGAAACCATCGAGTCCGGCGTTCGTAGCTACAGCCGCCAGTGGCCCGCAGTATTCAAAACTGCCAAGAATTCGACGCTGACCGACGAGAACGGGCGCGACTACCTCGACTTCTTCGGCGGCGCAGGCGCTCTGAACTACGGTCACAACAATCAGATCATGCAGGATGCGTTGGTCGACTACATCACCAGCGACGGCATCACGCACGGCCTCGATATGTCCACGGTGGCCAAGCGGGAGTTCCTCGAGTCGTTCAAGAAGAACATCCTCGAACCGCGTGGCCTCGACTACAAGGTTCAGTTTCCCGGCCCGACCGGAACGAACGCCGTCGAAGCTGCACTGAAGTTGGCACGCAAGGTCACTGGTCGTGAGTCGATCATCAACTTCACCAACGCTTTTCACGGCATGACCCTCGGTGCGCTCGCTGTCACCGGAAACTCGATGAAGCGCGCCGGAGCCGGAATCCCACTCGTGCACAGCACGCCGATGCCGTACGACAACTACTTCGGTGGAGTAACCGAGGACTTTCAGTGGTTCGAGCGCGTTCTCGACGATTCGGGCAGTGGATTCAACCGCCCGGCAGCGGTCATCGTCGAAACCATTCAGGGTGAAGGCGGGATCAACGTCGCGCGACCGGAGTGGTTGCGCGCGCTGTCCGACCTGTGCTCGCGACGCGACATCTTGCTGATCGTCGACGACGTACAGATGGGTTGCGGCCGCACAGGCCAGTTCTTCTCCTTCGAGGACTCGGGCATCACGCCGGACATCGTCACTCTGTCGAAGTCGATCGGCGGCTACGGCATGCCGATGGCACTGACACTGTTCAAGCCAGAACTCGACGTCTGGGGCCCAGGCGAGCACAACGGCACCTTCCGCGGATTCAATCCCGGCTTCGTGACCTCGAAGGTCGCCATCGACCACTACTGGTCAGACGACAAGTTCGAGAAGGAGATCCTCGCGAAGGGCGAGCACATTCGTGATCGCTTCATCGCACTGTGCGCCAAGTACGACGGCGTTTCCACTCGCGGTCGCGGCATGGTTCAGGCTCTCGTGTTCGAAGATGCAGAACAGGCAGGCAAGGTTGCCAAGCTTGCCTACGACGAGCACCTACTGGTGGAAACTGCCGGCCCGAAGGACGAGGTTGTCAAACTTCTTCCGCCGCTGACCACCACGATCGAAGAGCTCGATCGCGGACTCGACATCCTCGAAGCTGCGACAGCAAAAGTCTGCTCGTAGAACACTTCTCACGTGTCGAATGTTTGCTGAAGGGAGCTACACCGCATGATCGTACGTACCACCCAGGAAATCACCGGAACTGACCGAGACATCGAGAGCGAGGATGGACAGTGGCGCAGTAAGCGCATCATCCTCGCCGGAGACAGGGTCGGATTCTCGTTCCACGAAACGACCATCAAGGCCGGGACGGTGAACAACTTCCACTACGCCAATCACGTCGAAGCTGTGTGGCTCATCGAAGGCGAAGGCACCCTCACCGATCGTGAAACCGGTGAAACCTACGAACTCGTTGCAGGATCGATGTACCTGCTGAACGGCAACGAGCGGCACACCGTCGAGCCGCGTACGCAGATGCGCATGTTGTGCGTGTTCAACCCTCCCGTGGTCGGGAACGAAACCCACGACGAGAACGGTGTGTACCCCCTCGTAGAGGTCCCCACGTAAACGAGGTGTCCAGATAAGACGGACTCCGAGTATCTTCGCCCCGCTCGACTTCGGTCGAGCGGGGCGGAGCTGGTTCTGCAGTACGATCCACCGGGGACCCAGCAGGGCTTGGCATCGCGTTTCCTGGATGCGAGAGCCTCCCACTGCCTGCATCGATCCCCCGCGTCCACATGCCGCGCTACCCTGGGGACGTGCCTGCCCCCGCTCGTTCAGCTGCCGCAGCGGCAACCCGAATCGACCAGATTGTCGAACTGTTGTCGGGAAGATCCATCGCGGTCGTCTCCGGAGCCGGCATGTCCACCGATTCAGGTATCCCGGACTACCGGGGGCCGAACTCACCCCCTCGTAATCCGATGACCTATCAGCAGTTCACCGGCGATCACGAGTTCAGGCGCCACTACTGGGCACGGAACCATGTCGGTTGGCGGCATATGGATGCGGCAATGCCGAACGACGGCCACCGTGCGCTGGCCCAGCTCGAGCGCCGAGGGATTGTTTCCGGGATCATCACCCAAAACGTCGACATGTTGCACACCAAAGCAGGTAGCCGACGAGTCATCGACCTCCACGGCGTTTACGCGCGAGTACGGTGTCTGGACTGCGAGCGACTGGTTTCCCGCTTCGCTCTGGGACAACGCCTCGAGCGCGAGAACCCGGGGTTCCTCGACAGCGTCGCGCCGGCCGAGGGCGTCGAGATTGCCCCCGATGCCGATGCGATCATCACCAGCACCGCACACTTCCGAATGGTCGACTGCGAGTACTGCGCAGGTATTCTCAAACCGGACATCGTGTACTTCGGGGAGAGCGTGCCCAAGCCGAGAGTTGCCGAAGCTTTCGATCTCGTCGACCAGGCCGATGCACTTGTGGTTGTCGGCTCTTCCTTGACGGTCATGTCGGGACTGCGCTTCGTCCGACGCGCGGCGAAGGCCGAGATTCCCATCGTGATTGTCAATCGCGGAATCACCCGGGGCGACGAATTCGCCACTCTGACAAGCAATGCAGGATGCTCGGAGACGCTCACCGCACTCGTGGACGCACTGCCGTCACACAAATGATCGGACGCTTCGCAGCCGCCGAACATGGATCAGACCGGAACCAAATCGTCCGCATGCACCACTGGACGCTGTAGCTCGGGAGTGAGATCACAACTGGACGTACCGAGCATTCCGGTCAACTCCGACGCGTCGTACGCCACCACTCCCCTGGCCACGAGTTCGCCGTCCGGACCGATCAGCGACACGACGTCGCCGCCGTAGAACCGACCCTCGACGGCGGTGATTCCTGCGGACAGCAAGGACCGCCGCTTCGTCGCGACCGCGTGCACGGCACCTGCGTCGAGGTATAGATCGCCTCGTGCGTCTGCAGCATGACGTACCCAGAACTTGCGCGAGGACAGGCGCGTGGGACGCGCAGTGAAGGCTGTGCCCACGGCAGCCGTCGTCAAGGCTTCCGCTGCGTCGGCGGCGGCCGCCAGTAGGACAGGAACGCCTGCATCGGCCGCCAATCGAGCAGCGGACAGCTTGGACGCCATTCCACCAGTCCCGAGCGCACCGCCGGAACCGGCGACGACTCCATCGAGATCTTCCGGGCTCGCGACCTCCCGGATCAGGGTGGCGTCACCTTTACGCGGGTCGCCGTCGTACAGACCGTCTACGTCGGACAACAGCACCAGCGCGTCGGCACCGACGAGGTGAGCAACGAGCGCGGCGAGACGGTCGTTGTCACCGAAGCGAATTTCCGTGGTCGCGACCGTGTCGTTCTCGTTGATCACGGCCACTGCGCCGAGCACGCGCAACCGATCGAGCGTGCGCTGGGCGTTGCGATGATTCGTTCGACGCGCAATGTCCTCGGCGGTGAGCAACACCTGGCCGACGGTTCGTCCGTATCTGGCGAACGAGGTACCCCAAGCGTGCGCAAGAGCAAGCTGGCCGACGCTCGCTGCGGCCTGCTTGGTCGCGAGATCGCGCGGACGGGTCGTCAGACCCAGTGGTGCGAGCCCGGCGCCGATGGCACCGGAAGACACCACCACGACATCGGATCCGGCACGCATTCGTGCTTCGACAGCATCGGCCAATCGATCGAGCCTGTCGACGTCGAGTCCGCCGACCAGTGAGGTCAGTGCCGAGGAGCCGATTTTCACGACTACCCGTTTGGCACTGGCCACAGCAGTCCTGGCCCCAGTCGAATCCATTGCAACCGAAGAGGATTCAGAATTCACCGGAACCTACACTTCACTCTTCGACGTCGAGTCCACGGCGGGCTCGACGTGCGTGTTTGCGCTCGTCCGCACCGATTCGCTCCACCTGATCGAGCCTCGCATCGGTACCGCGCCCGGTCATGGTGATCTCCACACCCGCCGGTGTCTGCGGCTCCCAATCGAAGGAGACATCACCGATGGTCACGGACGCACCCGGCTGGGCGCCCTTCTTGATCAGCGCATCCTCGACGCCGAGGCGTGCGAGACGGTCGGCAAGATAGCCGACGGCTTCGTCGTTGTTGAACTGTGTCTGGCGTACCCAACGCTCCGGGCGCGTGCCCAGAACGATGAACCCACCCTCGACATCGGGATCCTTGATGACCTGGAAACCCTCATCGTTGCGTGCGACGGGACGTAGCACCGGTCGGCGCTTCTCGGCCGGAGGATGCGCCACTCGGTAGTCCTCGACCATCTTGCCCAGCGCGAAGATCAAGGGCTTGAGGCCTTCACGGGTGACCGTGGAGATGGTGTACACCGGCCATCCACGCGCCTCGAACTCCGGCGTCACCATCTCGGCGAGCTCGGCGGCCTCAGGGATATCAGCTTTGTTGAGCACGACGATGCGCGGTCGATCCGCCAGGTCACCCAGGCTCGCATCGCCCAGCATCGCCGGCTTGTAAGCCGCCAACTCCGCTTCGAGAGCATCGACGTCAGAGACGGGATCTCGACCCGGATCCAGGGTTGCGCAGTCGACTACGTGCGCCAGAACGGCGGTTCGCTCGAGATGTCGAAGGAATTCGAGACCTAGGCCCTTGCCTTCGCTCGCACCGGGGATCAATCCGGGAACGTCGGCCACCGTGTATGTGGTGTCACCGCTCGAGACGACACCGAGATTCGGAACCAACGTGGTGAACGGGTAGTCGGCGATCTTCGGCTTCGCGGCAGAGAGCACCGACACCAGCGAGGACTTGCCCGCCGACGGGAAGCCGACGAGACCGATGTCGGCGACCGACTTGAGCTCGAGCACCACATCGCGCTCGATACCTTCTTCGCCGAGCAGCGCGAATCCAGGCGCACGACGCGCCTTCGAGGCGAGCGCAGCGTTGCCCAACCCACCGCGGCCACCGGGCGCAGCAGCGTATCGAGTGCCCTCGCCGATCAGGTCGGCCAGGATGCGACCGTCCTTGTCGAGCACCACAGTTCCGTCGGGAACCTTGAGGATCAGATCCTCACCGTTCGAACCTTCGCGGTTGCCGCCCATGCCTTGAGTTCCATTGCTCGCTTTGGCATGCGAGTTGAAGTGAAAGTCCAACAGCGTGTGGACATTGCTGTCGACGACGAAGATCACGCCGCCTCCCTGGCCACCGTTCCCGCCGTCTGGACCGCCGAGCGGCTTGAACTTCTCGCGGTGAACCGAAGAGCAGCCGTTGCCGCCTTTACCGGCGCTGACGTGCAGCACCACGCGGTCGATGAATCGTGACATGACTGCCTTCGATCCTTCCTCGGTCGAGTGTGCGACCGAAATATTTTTATGCCCACAAATACGATAAGGGCGGACCGGGCATTTTCACCCTGGTCCACCCTCATCGTCGAGCTCGAGCGCGTCGAGATTTTCGCGGCGTGAGCCTTGCGAAAACCATCCGACGCAGATTGTGCAGCGGAGACTAGGCCTCTACTGCGACCGGAACGATGTTCACGGTCTTGCGTCCACGCTTGGCGCCGAATTCGACTGCGCCTGCGGACAGAGCGAACAGTGTGTCGTCGCCGCCACGGCCGACGTTGACGCCGGGGTGGAAGTGCGTGCCGCGCTGACGAACCAGGATCTCGCCTGCGCTGACGGTCTGGCCGCCGAAACGCTTGACGCCGAGGCGCTGCGCATTCGAATCGCGACCGTTACGGGAGCTTGATGCACCCTTCTTATGTGCCATGTTGCATACCCTCCTCGGGGTGAATGTCAGCGCTGAAAAGTCAGTACTGAACAGACCTGGTTACTTGATGCCGGTGACCTTCAGGACAGTGAGCTTCTGCCTGTGTCCCTGGCGCTTGTGGTAGCCGGTCTTGTTCTTGAACTTGTGGATGCGGATCTTCGGACCCTTGGTGTGCTCGACGACCTCACCGGTTACCGAGATCTTCGCCAGCTTGTCGGCATCGGTGGTCAGATCGGATCCGTCTACGACGAGGACCGGAGCAAGCGAGACAGCAGTGCCGAGCGCTCCCTCGATCTTCTCGACCTTGACGAGGTCACCAACAGCGACCTTGTACTGCTTTCCGCCGGTCTTGACGATCGCGTACGTTGCCATCGGAGGGCTACCCCTTGCTTCTTCGAACTTGCTCGCATTGCCCATGGCAACACGACTGGGCTGGATCGTGCATGTGATTCTTGCGGTATTTCGTGCGGTGTTACTTGCCACCGGGTGCGTCCGCCGCCGCACTCGACCGAAATTTCGTCGAGGCACAGCAGAAAATTGTCACCGGCAGCGACCTTGTCAGGTTACGGCAGACGGGCAGTCGTGGTCAAACTGCCCGTCGACTCGCTATTCCGCGTCCACCGGTGGCCCTGCCGGGCGTGCCGCTGCACGACGTCGGCGAGGCTTCTTCACGGGCATCTCGTCCGTGGTGGGAGCACTGGACACCGGTTCGACAGCCGACGTCACCGAAGGCTCCGTCGGCGCTACCGGCTCCTCGTGTGTAGCCGGAATCACGAAGACAGCAGCTGCGTCGGGAGTCTCGGCCGTAGGTGCTGCTGCCTTCCGGGCAACACGGCGACCACGACGCGCTTTGACGATCGGTTCCGGCGACTCCTCGGCCACAGCTGTGTCCGCTGTCATGTCGACAGCATTCTCCGGGACCCTGGTGTCCGGCTGCACCTCGGTCGATACTGCTTCGGTGTCCCTGCCCTGAACACGAGCCACCTCGGCGGCATCGATGATCTTCGGCTCCGAGGACGTACTCGGCTCCGAGTGCTCGTCGAGTACCTCGGCCGGAGTGACATCGTCGACAACGTCGTCGTGATGCGCAGCCATGGCGAGGGCCACGGGGTGTGCACGCTTCACCGATGGGTCCGGTGTGTGCTCGTGAGCCTCGGGCTGACTCTTCGCTGCAGGACTGTTCGCAGCGTCAGCCACATTGTCGGTTTTGTCGTTGTCTGTCTTGTCGTTGTCGGACTTGTCGCGACCGCGGCGTTTGCGCGGCGTACTCGAATCGGAGCGCGGTGAGGAGGATCGCGAGCCGTCATCGGTCTTCGCCTCGACGGGGTACGGGTGAATCATGATCCCGCGGCCCTGGCAGTGTTCGCACGTCGTCGAGAACGCTTCGATGAGACCGGTGCCCATCTTCTTACGCGTCATCTGCACAAGCCCGAGTGAAGTCACCTCGGACACCTGATGGCGCGTCCGGTCACGACCGAGAGACTCGGTGAGACGGCGCAACACCAGGTCACGGTTGGATTCGAGCACCATATCGATGAAGTCGACGACAATCATTCCGCCGATGTCGCGTAGGCGCATTTGCCGAACGATCTCTTCGGCGGCCTCGAGATTGTTCCGCGTCACCGTCTCCTCGAGGTTGCCGCCTGCACCGGTGAACTTGCCGGTGTTGACGTCGACCACGGTCATCGCCTCGGTGCGATCGATGACGAGCGTGCCTCCGGACGGTAGCCAGACCTTACGGTCGAGTGCCTTGGCCAGCTGCTCGTCGACCCGGTGCGCTTCGAACACGTCTGGTCGACCGGGCTCGGCGATGTGGCGCTCGAGCTTGTGCAGCATGTCCGCCGCTACCGTCTCGATGTACGACGATGTCGTGTCCCAGGCCTTGTCACCTTCGATGACAAGTTTGACGAAGTCCTCGTTGAACAGGTCACGGATAACCTTGACCAGCAGATCCGGCTCTTCGTACAGTGCCTGCGGTTGCGAACCCTTACCTGTTTCAGCCTTGGCCGACGCTTCTTCGATGGTCGCCCATTGTGTCTGCAGACGGATCACGTCACGCGCGAGCTCGTCTTCACTGACGCCTTCGGCTGCGGTACGGATGATCACCCCGGCCTCGGGAGGAACGATATCGCGAAGAATTTCCTTCAGGCGCTTCCGCTCGGTGTCGGGCAACTTGCGGCTGATACCCGTCGAGCTGCCACCGGGTACATAGACCAGGTAGCGGCCTGCCAGCGAGAGCTGAGTCGTCAGACGCGCACCCTTGTGCCCGACCGGATCCTTGCTCACCTGCACCAAAACCTGGTCACCCGGCTTGAGTGCCTGTTCGATCTTGCGAGAGTTACCACCGAGACCTGCTGCGTCCCAGTTGACCTCTCCGGCATACAGGACACCGTTACGGCCACGGCCGATATCGATGAATGCAGCTTCCATGCTCGGCAGCACGTTCTGCACGCGGCCGAGGTAGACGTTGCCGACCATCGACGCGGACGCGCTACTGGTGACGAAGTGCTCGACCAATACGCCGTCTTCGAGAACGGCGACCTGTGTGGTCACGCCGTTGTCGGGGAACGACTTTTCGCGGACGACCATGACGCGATCGACCGACTCACGACGTGCCAGGAACTCCGACTCGGTAAGAATCGGTGGCCGTCGGCGTCCGGCGTCACGTCCGTCGCGACGGCGCTGACGCTTCGCTTCGAGCCGGGTCGAGCCGGTGATTCCCTGGACCTCATCCTTGCTACGGGACTTGTTCCGCGGTTCGCGCTCGTGCACGACGGTGTTCGGTGGGTCGTCCTCGGTCTCGGTGGACTCGGACGAAGCGTCACCGGTGCTGCTGCGGCGGCGGCGACGTCTGCGGCGTCGACGACTCGAGCCGTCGGACGAATCCTCGTCGTCGGTGTCGTTGTCGTTGTCGGCGGAGTCGACCGGCGAATCGACCGACTCTTCCGATTCCGTATCCGAGGCCTGTTTCTGGGCATCGTCGGTATCGCTGGATTTGGCGTTCGAACGACTTCGACTACGGCGACGTGAACGACGCTCGCCTGCAGGCTTGTCCTCGTTCTCGGAATCGCTTTCCGAAGTGTCGGAATCGGCACCCTCGGAGTCTGCTACATCGAAATCAGTGGATTCGGATTCAACCGAGCCGGATACGGGAGTATCGGATTCGGACGAACGCGTGTCCGAGGACGCCGACTCTGCGTCCTCACTCGAATCGTCGTCACCTTCTGCGGCATCGTCCGAATAGTCGTCCGAACTGCCGTCGGCAGACTGTTCCCCACGTCCGCGGCCACGACCACGACGACCGCGCCGACGCCGCCTCGGCTGCGACTGGTCATCGTTGTCGTCCGAGTTGTCGGCATCCTCGGAAGTGTCCGAGCTGTCGACTGTGTCCGATATGTCGGTTGTGTCAGTAGCTGCATCCGGGGTGGCCTCGACAGCGGGCTTGCCGCGAACGGGAGCCTTGTCCGGCTCGATGACCGGATCGGCGACGAGGACCGATGGCTCTTCGACGGCAGGCGTCGACGTGGGCTCAGCGGCAGGACCTGCTGCTTTCCGGCTTCGTCGACGCTTGGGAGCCTCGACTATCGCTTCCGGCTGGAGGAACACCGGAATCGCGAACGCAGGGCGCGCGGGAGGACTGTCCACTGTCGGAGCTTCGACAGCAGGCACAGGCTCGACCACGATCGGGGCGGCCGTCTCGACTGGTGCAGCCGGCGCCTCGGTCGCAGGTGCGAACGAGGAATACACCGTCTCGGCGACGTCGCGTCCCAGACTGGACTGTGCGCTGCGCGCCTCTATTCCGAGCTCACCCAGTTTGGCGAGTACCTGTTTACTGGTGACGCCGAGAATCTTCGCGAGTGCATGCACTCGGAGGCGCTCGGGGAACGCCGGACTTCGGCTGGATGACGATTCGTCATCGACCGAACTTCCTGAGTTCGAATTCTGTACATCTTCGGGCGGGGCTTGGTCGGCCACGTAAGTCTCCTCGGGCCCCCGGGCGCGTCCACCTGAGTCGAAGCTGGTGCGACGCGGCCACGCGAGAGCAATCCTAGTGTGCTGACGTCGGTTTGACGCCAGATCGTAAGTCGCGCTCCGGACGGAGTGCACCGTCCACAGCGAGTGGTCGGCGTACGGATGCACGGTGCCTGGCTGGATGGCTATGGTGTCCCGAGTCCGAGCGCCTGATCATCAAGCATGCCGGCACGTGGGAGGTCTTCCTACGTGTTCGGCAGCGATGACGGGCATCGAACTGCGGGTGTCATCCGGTCACTTTCACGAGAACGGCACTGGCGTGACGCTCCTGTTCGGTGTTGCACAAAACTGGTAACGGCAAAATTTTTTTACAGGAAAACTTTTCGAGGTGAAGCGTGTGTTGTGAAAGCAACCTTCACGAGTATCCCACACCGGGTGAAGCGAACCCGCCACGCCGCTCCGATCTTGTGGTCGGCGGCATGGCGGGCGAACCCGAATCAGAGTGTGGAGAATCAGGAAAGGCTTGGAAACCACAACGCGATCTCACGCTCGGCGGACTCGACGGAGTCCGATCCGTGCACGAGGTTCTGCTGACCATCGAGGGCAAGATCGCCGCGAATGGTCCCTGGAACCGCCTTCTCGACCGGGTCGGTGCCTCCGCCGATCTGACGGAAGGCAGCGATAGCTCTCGGTCCCTCCAAAACTGCTGCGACGACGGGTCCGGAGGTGATGAACTCGAGTAGCGCTGGGAAGAACGGCCTGTCTTTGTGTTCGGCGTAGTGCGCGCCGGCCAGCTCGAGAGAAACGGATTTGAGTTCCAGTGCTGCGATACTCAATCCCTTCTTCTCGATTCGGCCGAGAATCTCGCCTACGTAGCGGCGGGCAACTCCATCTGGCTTGATCAGTACAAGGGTGCGCTCGGTCACGAACGTAGACAGTAGTGGACGGACTCCGAGGACCTACGCTCAGACCCACCATGGTGTGCCGATATCCGCCGGGCTCGAGGTTTCAGTCCCGCTGACCTCTGAGCATGCCGCGTTCGATCCGTCGAGTGATGTCTCGCCGCAGGTACAGCAGATATATCCACACCGCGAGGAACACCACTCCCACGATCGCGATCGACAGGTGAATGAACCCACCGAGCAGAACGAACACCTGAAGCGCCAGATTGATCTGCATCGCCTGCGGTCGTCCTTGCATACCTGCGGCAAGGACGAATGCCACGGCCATCCCCACCAGGTACAACGTGGAGAACCAACCGAGGCCGCCGCCGACTGTCGACACGACGGGTAACGCGAGTAGAACGACAATGGCCTCGAGAACGAGGGTGCCTGCCATGACTCCGCGGAAGCCTTTCCACGGATCGGTTGCCGGCGGCTTGAACTCGCTACCGCCCTCCCCTGTTTCACTCATACGGGCTCCTTTCCGAACAAAGTTCGAGCTGCTCCGGCGGTGACGACCGATCCGGTGACGATCACCCCGGCACCCGAGACCGCCTCACCGGGATCTGCGACTTCCTCGGCGAGCCCGATGGCGGTTTCGAGCGCGTCGGCGAGCGTCGGCGCGACGACCACGCGCTCGTCGCCGAACTTCGCGACGGCCAGGCCTGCAAGTTCCTCGACGTCCATCGCCCGCGGCGATCCGTTGTGCGTGACGACGATTTCGTCGAACACCGGCTCGAGCACCGTCAACATGGCCTCGACGTCCTTGTCCCCCATGACACTGACGACTCCGACCAGTTTTCGGAAGTCGAATTCGTCGGTGAGAGCCGCAGCAAGCGCTCTGGCCCCGTGTGGGTTGTGTGCGGCGTCGAGAAACACTGTTGGAGCGTTGCGAACGCGTTCGAGCCGGCCGGGATTGACGATGGATGCGAAGGCCGCTCGAACGATGTCCACGTCGAGTTGATGATCGGAGCCCGCGCCGAAGAACGCCTCGACCGCGGCGAGCGCCAAGGATGCGTTCGTCGCCTGATGCTCTCCGTGCAGTGGTAGGAAGATATCGGTGTACACGCCGCCGAGACCTTGCAACTCGAGTTGTTGACCGCCCACCGCGATCCGACGCGCGAGCACCCTGAATTCCGAACCTTGCCTGGCGACGACGGCATCGGCTTCCACCGCGGCGCGCAACAGCACCTCGGCAACTTCGGGCTTCTGCTCGGCCAGGATGGCGACGGTGTCTCGCGGAACGAGCCGCTCCGGTGCTTTCTTGATGATTCCGGCTTTTTCTTTGGCGATACCACCGAGATCGCCCCCGAGGAACTCGACGTGGTCGATATCGATCGGGGTGATCACGGCCACTTCACCATCGACGACGTTGGTGGCGTCCCATCTACCACCGAGCCCGACCTCCACGACGGCAACCTCGATCGGCGCCTCCGCGAACGCCGCGAATGCCATGGCGGTGGTGACCTCGAACTTGCTCATGCGTGGTCCGCCTGCGGCCTCGGACTGCGCGTCGACCATCTCTACGAACGGGGCGATTTCGTTGTAGGTGTCCACGTACAGCCGGGGCGAGATCGGGATGCCGTCGACACTTATCCGTTCGGTCGCCAATTGCAGATGCGGACTGGTGGTCCGGCCGGTTCGGCGATGAAAGTGCGTCAGCAAGGCATCGACCATCCGGGTCACCGACGTTTTACCGTTGGTACCGGCAACGTGGATCGACGGGTACGCCTTCTGCGGTGACCCCAAAAGGTCCATCAGTGCCGCGATCCGTGCAGTCGACGGCTCGATCTTGGTCTCCGGCCACCGTTTGTCCAGTTCCGCCTCGACAAGCGCCAATTCGGCCATGTCCACCGGACTGGGTCGGGAAGGAGCTGAATAGGATTCGGACACTACTGCCCCATAGTTTCTAGCCGAGCATTGATTCGCGCAATCTCTTCGACCGCGATCTGCTGTCGGCTCTTGATCTTGTCGACCACGGCGTCCGGGGCTTTGGCGAGAAACGCCTCGTTGCTCAGTTTGCTCGTCGTCTGGGTCAGTTCCTTCTCGGACGCGGCGAGGTCTTTGACCAACCGCGCGCGCTCGGCGACGAGGTCGACGGTTCCCGACGTGTCGAGCTCGACCGTCACCGTCGCCTTCGTCAGTCGAACCTCCACGGAGGCCGTAACGGTGAAGTTTTCGGCAGGTTCGATCAGTCGTGCAAGAGCGCGAGTGGCATGGACCTGGGTGGAAAGATCGGCGTCGGTGATCCCGACGAGCCTCGCGCCGACCTTCTGCGACGGCTTGAGACCCTGATCGCTGCGGAAGCGACGAACCTCGGTCACGAGCTTCTGCATATCTGCAACACGCTGTGCGGCAACCACATCCGCGATGTGTCCGGATGCGACGGGCCACGATGCGATGACGATCGATTCGCCGCCGGTCAACACCTTCCACAGCGTTTCGGTGACGAACGGGATAACGGGATGCAAGAGCCGCAGCAACGCATCGAGCACATTGCCGAGCACGGTACGAGTCGAATCTGCCTGTGCGGCATCGCCGAACTGCACTTTGGCGATCTCCAGATACCAGTCGCATACTTCGTCCCATGCGAAGTGGTACAACCCCTCGCAGGCCTTGCTGAACTCGTAGCGCTCGAATGCGACGTCGACCTCGGCGCGCACTTCGTCGAGGCGATCGAGAATCCACCGATCGGCGTCCGTCAGTTCCGCTCGCGCCGGAAGTGGTGCGGGCGCAGCACCGTTCATCAACGCGAACTTGGTCGCGTTGAACAGCTTGTTGGCGAAGTTACGTGAGGACTGCGCGTGATCCTCACCGACCGACAGGTCCGCACCCGGGTTTGCACCGCGAGCGAGGGTGAAACGCAACGCATCTGCCCCGAAGCGGTCGACCCAGTCGAGTGGATCGATGCCGTTTCCTCGGGACTTCGACATCTTCTTGCCGAACTGATCACGGACGAGCCCGTGCAGGAAGATGTCCTTGAACGGCACCTTACTGCCGCCCTCCCCCGAACCCAGTGCCGGATCGGATGCGACGTAGGTGCCGAACATCATCATGCGGGCGACCCAGAAGAACAGAATGTCGTAGCCGGTGACCAGCACGCTGGTGGGGTAGAACTTGGCGAGCTCATCGGTCGCGTCGGGCCAACCCATAGTGGAGAACGGCCACAATCCGGACGAGAACCACGTGTCGAGGACGTCGGGATCCTGCACCCAACCCTCGGGCGGCGTTTCGTCGGCGCCCAGGCACACCGTCTCACCGTTCGGGCCGTACCAGATAGGTATGCGGTGACCCCACCACAGCTGACGCGAAATGCACCAGTCGTGCATGTTGTCGACCCACGCGAACCAGCGTGGCTCCTGACTCGCCGGATGAATAGTCGTATCGCCGTTGCGAATTGCGTCGCCCGCGGCGGCGGCGAGCCCATCGACCTTGACCCACCACTGCAACGACAGTCGCGGCTCGATCGACTCACCGCTGCGTTCGGAGTGTCCGACGCTGTGCAAGTACGGACGCTTTTCCGCCACGACGCGTCCCTGCTCGGCCAGCGCCTCACGAACCTTGATGCGGGCCTCGAACCTGTCCATGCCGTCGAACTCGGTTCCAGTGTCGGCGATCCGACCTGCCTTGTCCATGATCGTGGGCATGGGCAGGTTGTGTCGCAGACCCATCTCGAAGTCGTTGGGATCATGGGCCGGGGTGATCTTGACCGCGCCCGTACCGAATTCGGGATCGACGTAGTCGTCGGCGATGATCGGGATCTGTCTGCCGGTGAACGGGTGTTCGAGGGTCGTTCCGAGCAGATGCTGGTAGCGGGCGTCGTCCGGATGGACGGCCACCGCAGTGTCACCGAGCATCGTCTCGACGCGGGTGGTCGCGACGATGACGTGGGGCTCGTCGTCGTTCAACGAGCCGTAACGCAGAGAAACGAGCTCGCCTTCGACGTCCTCGAACTTGACTTCGATATCGGAAATGGCTGTCTGCAGCACGGGCGACCAGTTGACCAGTCGCTCAGCCCGGTAGATCAGGCCGTCGTCGAACATTCGCTTGAAGATGGTCTGGACCGCCTTCGAGAGGCCGTCGTCCATCGTGAAACGCTCGCGAGACCAGTCGACGCCGTCACCGATGCGGCGCATCTGGCCGCCGATGGTGCCGCCGGACTCACGCTTCCAGTCCCACACCTTGTCGATGAAGAGTTCCCGGCCGAAATCTTCTTTGGTCTTTCCCTCGGCCGCGAGTTGCTTCTCCACCACGGTCTGCGTCGCGATACCCGCATGATCCATCCCCGGTAGCCAGAGGACTTCGAATCCGAGCATGCGCTTACGACGGCTCAACGCGTCCATCAACGTGTGGTCGAGTGCGTGACCCATGTGCAGACTTCCCGTCACGTTCGGTGGGGGAAGCACAATCGAGTACGGAGGCTTGTCGCTCGTGGCGTCGGCTTCGAAGTAGCCGGCGTCGACCCAGCCCTGATACAGCTCGGCCTCTACCGCGCTCGGGTCCCAGCTCTTCGGCAATCCGGTTGGGTCGCTACCCACGCTGCGGTCCTGGGCATCGGCGGGGTTGGCTGGGTTCTCTGGCACTGAACTGGTCACCGGTCGATTCTAGTTGTCAGCCGATTCGATACCGACAGGCCCACTGCCGGTGCCCGGTCAGCCCAATATCTCGGGGATCTTCGTCTCTATTCCGAGTACGTGTTCGGAAAGGAACGACAGCACGACCTCGTACCAGATCTTGGCGTGCTGTGGAGCGAGGACCCAGTGATTCTCGGACGGAAAGTACAGCAACCGATGGTCGGTCTTTCCTTCGTCATCGGTAGGAAGTCCGGATTCGCTGAGCAGCTCGAACCACAGTCGAAGACCTTCACCGATAGGTACGCGATAGTCCTTGTCTCCGTGAATGACCAGCATCGGCGTGTCGATGTCTGCCACATACAGGTGCGGTGAGTTCTCGAAAGCCATCTCGGGTGACATCTCGCGCTGCCAGTAGTACGCGGCGTCGGTGGTAGGGCCGAACTGATCGAGCGCCCACAGGCCGGCGTGGGTGACGATCGCATCGAAGCGGTCGGTGTGGCCGGCGATCCAGTTCGCCATGTATCCGCCGAACGATCCGCCCATCGCTGCGGTGCGTGTGCCGTCGACCTCTTCGAGCGCGGCAGCAGCATCGGTGACGGCCATCAGATCGGAGAACGGTTCCTTGCCCCACCGCCCCCAGCCTCGATCTACGAAACTCTGGCCGTAGCCGGTGGACAGCGCTGGGTCAGGCAACAGCACCGCATACCCCCGCGCGACCATCACCCAGGGATTCCAACGCCACGACCATGTGTTCCACGAAGACAGTGGCCCACCGTGCACCCAGAGCAGAAGAGGTGCCTGTGCCGTCTCCGACGCATCGGCCGGTAGGGCGAGCCACGCTCGAACATGCCGGCCGTCCTCGGCCACGGTCTCGACCTCGGTCAGCGTCCCAGGCAGCGCCGGTAACGGCTCTGCGAGTGCCAACGGATGCACGACGCCCGACTCGATGTCGATTCGAACCGGATGCAGGGGTTGCCGGTACGACGCCTCCAATGCGAAGACGACCCCGCTCGACGCCACGTGGAGGTGGCTGTACGCGGAATCGGTAGTGGTCACCGGGTTGGCCACGCCGTCGCGCACCAGGAATACCGGGGCACGACCGCGGTCGTCGGCGACCACCAACAATCCGGTGCCGTCGGACAACCACACCGGATTCGACGGCCACCGATCCCATTCAGGAGCCAAATCGGACACCGTTCGGTCTTCGAATACGTACTGTTGCAATGTCATTCGAGGCGCCTGTTCGGGCGTCGACAGCGATTCACGGATGAAGGCCACTCGTGAACCATCCGGTGAGACCGACGGCGAGCCGAGATCGGCACCGTCGTCGTCGACGATCGTGGTGCGCGTACCGGTGTCGAGGTCGACTCGGACCAGCACAGTGCGCGAGGTCGCCAGGGCTTTTCGAATCGTCCAGGTCGAGACGACGAACGAACCGTCGGCGCTGATGCTGTAGGACGCTTCGTGAAGAGCTCCTTCGGCGTTCGCGGTGACCCGACGGGCGTCGCCGTCACCGTCTCCGGCATAGAGATGCGGGGTCGCCGGTCCGAGGTCGTGATCCCAGTGACGAATGGGGTAGCCGGTATGCAGAATTGCGCCGACCTTCTTGTCCTTACGCAGCTGACGAAGCCGCTCGTCCACCTCTTCGGTCCCGGCCGAGGGCATGACATCGGACATCGCCACGAAGCGTGGGGAATGGGTCGCAGTTTTCAAGTCGGAGTAACCGGCGCCGCGCTTCGAGACAATGTGGGCCTCACCGACACCAGCAGGCAAGCACCACAACGCTGTCGACTCGTCGTCCTGTGAGGTTCGACGCAGAAAGTAGAGGTCCCCGTCAGCGGTGAAAGCGGGACCGCTCTCGCCGTGTTCACTCCACGTCAAGCGGCGGGCGGGTGCCGAACCTTCGACGTCGACTTCCCAGAGGGCACCGACATAGGTCGCCTTGTCGGCGTCGAGCCGAGAAAGGACGACGACCACTCTCGATCCGTCCACGGACATCGCCATATCCGACACCCGCGGCGCCGCTACGTATCGATCCAGGTCGTCGAACACTGTGGCTACTGCGGGTGGCACCTGGGCACTCCTCGGGGCTGAAGACATCGTCGCCCGATGCTACGGCGAGGAACCGGCTCGAGGTCAGCTCGGCCCGAGTTCCTCGCGCAGTTGAGTGAGAGTCCTCGACAGAATTCTCGACACGTGCATCTGTGAAATGCCCATGCGGTCGGCAATCTGGGTCTGCGTCATCGAACCGAAGAATCGCAGAACGACGATCTGCCGCTCGCGCTCCGGCAACTTCTCGAGCGCCGGCCGCACGGTGAGGTAGCTTTCCATCTTCTCGAGTTCCGGGTCGTAGTCACCGAGGGTGTCCATCAGCGGCAAGCGGTCTTCGCTCACTACCGAGTCGACGGACACCGTTTGATAAGCGCTGCGAGCCAGCAGAGCCTGCGAGGCTTCTTTGACATCGATACCCAACTCCGCAGCTATCTCACTCGCTGTCGGCGCGCGGCCCAGCTTCTGCGACAGCGAACCCACCGCCCCGGAGATCATGGAGTTGAGCTCTTTCATCCGCCGCGGGACACGGACCGACCAACCAGCGTCTCGGAAGTACCGACGCGCCTCACCCATGATGGTCGGGACTGCGAAGGAAACGAAGTCGGATCCGCGTTCGATGTCGAACCGGTCGACGGCATTGACGAGACCGAGCCTGGCGACCTGGAGTAGATCTTCGTGAGCTTCTCCGCGGCCACCGAAGCGTCGCGCAATGTGCTCCGCGAGAGGGAGGCACCGAGTGATGATGCGGTCACGAAGAACCTGCCGCTGCGGTGAGTCCTTGTCCAACAACTGCATCTCTTGGATGAGCGGGACTACTTCGCTGTAGTCGTCGGACTGACGCCGCGCGGTCTTTTCGTACGGCGCAGGCACTAGGTGTTGCTCCTCCGCTTGACCACGTCCACCGACACGGACGTTCCATCTTGTGTGGACTGCTCGCTCATCGCGATCGAATCGGTCAATGTCTGTAGAACGTGCCAGCCGAAACTGTCGGACTTCGGCACCTGATCGGCAACCAGCACCGAACTCGAAGAAATCCGAATGCCGACGTCGCTCACGGTGAATGCACAGGTGAGCTCGGCACCGGGTAGCGCCCCAGCGATCAGCTCCGAGCACACCTCGTCGACAACCAACTTGATGTCGGCGATGTCGTCGAGGGTGAAATCACCAAGGACCGCAAGCGTTTCGGCAACCGCACGTACTACCGGCAATTGCTCGGCGTCCGCGACGACGCGCAGCTCGACCGGCGCGCCAGAGTTTCGCTCCAGCTCTTCGATCTTGCCGACGCCAGTCATCCGCTCTCCCTATCAGTCGTCCAAAAGTCTCTGTCGGTCGAAGTCATGTGGCCCCTTAGGAACGCAACTGCATCGGCCGGAGTCAGAGTACCCGGGTCCTCCGAGTTCAATCCTTGCGAGTTGCTTCATTTCCCACGCCGGTCGAATTCGGCACGATGCCGACACGGACCTGGACGCTGAACGGCGACTCTCCCGACGTAGAGCGCACGGGGGCGGCATTCCGTCTCGCGTCGATCGGCGGCTGCGGTGTGTCAGCAGGTGACGTGAGCTGTCGGTACTGGCACGATCAAGCTGTGGACTACACAGCGAAATTGGCCGAACTCGCCGAAAGATCCGGTATCTCGACGTCCTATCGGGGCTGGGATCAGGCAGAGCACGAAGTATCCGAGCAGACGCTTCAGCAGATACTCCGAGCACGAGGCATCGCCGCCGAGACCGAAGCGGACGTTGCCCAGTCCCTCGTAGATCTCGACGAGGCACCATGGCGCCGCATGGTCCCACCGGTCGTCGTGACGATCTTCGGTGAGCCGCAACACGTGGAAATCCATGTGCCCCATGGGGATCCCGTCACCGCAACGATCACGACAGAAACCGGTGAGCTGGTTCCGCTGCAACAGGTTCAGATCTGGGTCGAACCACGCGACATCGACGGCGCACCAGTCGGCCGCGCCACTTTCGACATTCCCGGCGATTTAGCTCTCGGCTGGCACACCCTGACTGCGGTGAGTACGCCTGATTCCGATCATGCAACGACGGCGCAATGCCCGATCGCGGTGACACCGAAGAGATTGTCGACCAACGATGCATTGACCCGTACGCAGCGAACGGGTCTGCTGACGCAGTTGTACTCCATTCGCTCGAACCGCTCCTGGGGCGTCGGTGACTATGCCGACCTCGCCGACCTGGCTGCCGTGGCAGGTCGAACCCATGGGTTCGACTATCTCCTCGTCAATCCGATGCATGCCCAACGGCCCGCTCCACCGGTGGAGGCATCCCCTTACCTGCCGACGACGAGGCGCTTTTTCGACCCGATGTACATCCGGGTCGAGGACATTGCAGAAACTGCGTACCTGAGCCGTGATCAATACGCCAAGGTTCGCGAGTCTGCTCGCAGTTTCGTCAAAGCGAACAAGCGCACCCGCAGCATCGACCGCGACCCATCCTTCCGCGCGAAACTCCGAGCATTGAAGCGTATCCACCGCGTCGAGCGTTCTGCGGCACGGAAGAACGACTTCGACGCGTTCGTCGCGAGGGAAGGAAAAGGTCTCGACGATTTCGCCCTGTGGTGCGCACTGGCTGAGAAATATCGACCTGATTCCCCTGTCTGGACGAGCACAGCAGCGCATCCGCACACCGACTTCGCCACCGGCCAGCGCAGGGACCTCGCCGAACGTATCGACTTCCACAAATGGTTGCAATGGATCTGCGACGAACAGCTCGACCGTGCACAGCGCGTAGCCGTTGCATCCGGAATGGACATCGGGATCATGCACGATCTGGCCGTCGGGGTACATCGACAGGGAGCCGACGCCTGGACTTTGGGAGATGCGCTGACCGCAGGCGTCACCGTCGGGGCACCACCGGACAACTTCAATCAGCAAGGCCAGAACTGGAACCAGCCCCCGTGGAACCCCGACAGACTCCGCGAACTGGGATATGCGCCGTATCGCGACATGCTGAGAACGGTGCTTCGTCATGCCGGCGGCGTACGCGTCGACCACATTCTCGGGCTCTTCCGACTCTGGTGGATTCCCGAGGGCTCCGCGACCCCAGGCGAAGGGGCATACGTCCACTACGACTACGAGGCCTTGATCGGAATCCTCGTGCTCGAGGCCGAGCGTGCCGGGGCTGTGGTCGTCGGCGAGGACTTAGGGGTGTTCGAACCACGTGTGCAGGAGTATCTGGGACAACGTGGACTCTTCGGTACCTCGATTCTGTGGTTCGAGAACGACCGTGGCGCACCGATTGCTCCGGAGAACTACCGCGCGTTGTGCCTGACGTCGGTCACCACGCATGACCTCCCGCCCACCCTCGGGTATCTGAGGGGCGAACATATCGCGCTTCGTGATCGGCTCGGACTGCTCGAACGAGATCTCGACGCCGAGATCTCGCAGGACACCGCAAGCCGGGAGGCAGTGCTCGATCTCGCCCGTGAGCGAGGTCTGCTCGCCGCAGGTGCCTCCGAGCAAGAGTCGATCGAAGCGTTGTATCGGCTCATCGTTCGGACTCCTTCGCTCCTGCTGGGAGTCGCCCTCGTCGATGCAGTGGGCGAGAACAGAATTCAGAACCAGCCCGGCACCGACGAGACTCAGTACGAGAATTGGCGCGTTCCACTGGCCGACCACAACGGCAAGGCCGTCTGGGTCGACGACCTCGTCGATCATCCACGAATGCTGGCGCTGGTAGCCGCGCTGAGACGGGGATAGACCGAAGTCCGCCGCCGGGAGGGCACAATCGAGGAATGAACCATCTCGCGAAAAGTGCTTGACCGATGGGACGCATCACCACCCGCAGGCCGGTGATTCTACTGCGCGGGCGGGTCGAGACGTCTCGCCCGGACACCCTCGTTGTAGAGGAGCCGTTGGAGATCCGTGTGAACGGCGCCGCACTGGCCGTCACCATGCGAACGCCCGGGCACGACGTGGACCTCGTTCATGGTTTCCTGCTGACGGAAGGTGTCATCACCAGCCGTGACGACATCCGGCTCGCGCGTTACTGCGACGGCGTGGACGACACCGGACAGAACACGTACAACGTGCTCGACATCGAACTGGCAGAGGGCGTCGCACCGCCTGCCCCTGGTGTAGAACGGAATTTCTACACGACTTCTTCGTGCGGTGTGTGCGGAAAAGGCTCACTCGACGCCGTCCGTTCGAAGACCAAGTACTCCCCTGCCGACGATGCCGTCCGAGTCAAGTCCGAGGTGTTGGCGCGCCTACCCGACAGTTTGCGTCAGGCTCAGAAGATCTTCGACACCACTGGTGGCTTGCACGGCGCAGCGTTGTGCGACAGCGACGGCCGTGTCCTCGTTGTTCGCGAGGACGTGGGTCGGCACAATGCCGTCGACAAAGTGCTCGGATGGGCGACCGGTGAAGGACTGATTCCCTTGCGAGGCCACATCTTGATGGTGAGCGCTCAGGCATCGTTCGAATTGGCACAAAAGGCAGTCATGGCCGGCGTCCCGATTCTTGCTGCAGTGTCGGCGCCCTCATCGCTAGCTGTCGATCTCGCGGAAGAATCCGGGCTGACCGTCGTTGGATTCCTTCGCGGCGAGAACATGAATCTGTACTCCCATACCGAGCGCATCCTGCGTTGAATTTCCACTGGCCGAGCTGAAGACGAGTCGAGCCCCGATCTATGTGATCGGGGCTCGACTTGTGAAAGTGCTAACTATGCGGACTTTTCGCGGCGCTCAGGACGCTCCGGCTTGCGTGGAACGATCGTAGGCAACACATTGTCGTTGACGGTCTCAGAAGTCACGACGACCTTTGCGACGTCGTCGCGGCTCGGAATGTCGAACATCACCGGGTTGAGCACCTCTTCGAGAATGGCGCGAAGTCCACGAGCTCCTGTCCCTCTCAGAATTGCCTGATCAGCAATAGCTTCGAGAGCGTCCTGAGTGAACTCCAACTCGACATTATCCATCTCGAATAGCCGGCTGTACTGCTTGACCAGCGCATTCTTCGGCTCAGACAGGATGGTGACGAGGGATTCCTTGTCCAGATTGGTCACCGAGGCGACCACAGGGAGACGCCCGATGAACTCGGGGATCAAGCCGAACTTGATCAGGTCCTCCGGCATGACCTCGGCAAAGTTGTCTTGGGTGTCGAGTTCGGCCTTCGACCGAACCTCGGCACCGAACCCGAGTCCGCGCTTACCGATACGGTCCGAGACGATCTTCTCGAGTCCTGCGAAAGCACCGGCAACGATGAACAACACGTTGGTTGTGTCGATCTGAATGAATTCCTGGTGTGGGTGCTTGCGACCACCCTGCGGAGGCACACTCGCCTGAGTTCCTTCGAGGATCTTCAGGAGCGCCTGCTGCACGCCTTCACCGGACACATCCCGAGTGATCGACGGATTTTCACTCTTACGCGCGATCTTGTCGACCTCGTCGATATAGATGATGCCCGTCTCGGCTCGCTTCACGTCGTAATCCGCAGCCTGAATCAGCTTGAGGAGGATGTTCTCGACATCCTCACCCACGTAGCCAGCCTCGGTCAGCGCTGTGGCATCCGCTATTGCGAAAGGCACGTTGAGCATCTTCGCAAGTGTCTGAGCCAAATAGGTCTTGCCACATCCGGTGGGTCCGAGCATCAAAATATTGGACTTGGCCAACTCGACGGTCTCACCCCGCGAATCGCGAGTCTTGTCCCCGGCCTGAATGCGCTTGTAATGGTTGTAGACGGCCACTGCCAGCGTGCGCTTGGCAGTGTCCTGACCGATCACGTAGTTCTCGAGGAAGTCCCGAATCTCGGCCGGCTTCGGCAGGTCGTCGAGTTTGACCTCGCTCGACTCGGCGAGCTCCTCCTCGATGATCTCGTTACACAGGTCGATGCACTCGTCGCAGATGTACACCCCAGGCCCTGCGATGAGCTTCTTCACCTGCTTCTGGCTCTTACCGCAGAAGGAGCACTTCAACAGATCGCCGCCGTCACCGATGCGTGCCATATTCGAGGTTCCTACTTCCTTGTTCGCGCCCGGCCCGGTAGACACCATGACGATGTCGGTCCAGTCGTCGGCAACTTCTCGATCCACAACTCGTTCGTGCCCTGAAGCGACCGTACCCGTGTTCGACGACCATAGGTGAGAGGTTTCCGGTGATTCGCCGCCCAACTTCTTCCGACCCGAACTTCTTGCTGGTCGGCACCCGTCGAAGCGTGTGAACGTCCGCGCTACCTCGGGTTGTCGGACGTAGAAGAGCGTGGCCTACGCCCGACAACCAGAGGTCTCGCGAAGATAACTGCTTGTACTACTTCTGTGCCGACAACTTCCGGTACTCGAAGACCGTGTCGATGATCCCGTAATCCTTGGCCTGCGCTGCGGTCAGGATCTTGTCACGATCGGTGTCCTTGCGGATGACGTCGGGATCCTTGCCGGTGTGTCGGCCGAGTGTGGTCTCCATGAGACGACGCATGCGCTCGATTTCCGCAGCCTGAATCTCGAGGTCCGAGACCTGGCCCTGGATTCCACCACTCGATGGCTGGTGGATCAGCACACGTGCATTCGGCAGAGCGGCGCGCTTTCCCGGTGTACCTGCGGCGAGCAACACGGCCGCCGCCGATGCTGCCTGTCCGAGGCAGACCGTCGCCACGTCCGCGCGGACGTACTGCATGGTGTCGTAGATGGCCATCAGCGAGGTGAACGAACCACCGGGCGAGTTGATGTACATCGTGATGTCACGATCGGGATCGAGACCTTCCAACACGAGCAGCTGGGCCATGACGTCGTTGGCCGACGCGTCGTCGACCTGGACGCCGAGGAAGATGATGCGCTCCTCGAACAGCTTGTTGTACGGGTTGGATTCCTTCATGCCGTAGCTGGAGTGCTCGACGAAAGAAGGCAAGATGTACCGCGAGGACGGCATCTGATTGGGATCGAACAGGTTTGTCATCGTTTCTCCAAGATGTAAGTGATCGAGGGATCGCCGGTCCGGGCGGATCTAGTCGCCGATTCCGCCGGCCTGCCGAGCACGGCTGACGACATGATCGACGAACCCGTACTCCTTTGCCGCCTGCGCGGTGAACCAGCGGTCACGATCGGAGTCTTCGGTGATCTGCTCGACGGTCTGGCCGGTGTGCAGGGCGATCAGTTCGGCCATTTCACGCTTGGTGTGCGCGAACTGCTCGGCCATGATGGCAATGTCACTGGCGCTACCGCCGATACCGGCTGAGGGCTGGTGCATCATGATCCGGGCGTGCGGGAGTGCGTAGCGCTTTCCCTTGGCGCCTGCCGACAACAGGAACTGGCCCATGGACGCAGCCAAACCCATTCCGTAGGTAGCTACGTCGCACTCAGCGAATTCCATGGTGTCGAAGATCGCCATGCCCGCGGTGACGGAGCCACCGGGAGAGTTGATGTAAAGAGATATGTCGCGGGTGGCGTCCTCAGCGGACAGAAGGAGAATCTGAGCACACAGCTTGTTGGCGATGTCATCGTCGACCTGAGTACCGAGGAAGATGATGCGCTCGCGAAGCAGACGCTCGTACACGGAGTCGCTGAGATTAAGGCCGGAGGAGGCCGAAGTCATGACGGGACTCTGCTGACGCGAAGCCGCCGAATTCTGAACAGTCACGGTACCTGCCTTTTCCATACGATCGTTGGTTCCTGATACAGACACTAACGAAAGAAGGCGGCTCCGGAGTCCCGGAACCGCCGTCGTTCGCTGTAAGCGTTACTTGTCTTGTTCACCCTCGGCAGAATCGCCTGCTGCAGGCTCTTCCTCGTCCGCGGGACTACCGAAAAGCTCTGCGGTGTCCACGGTCGCGCCGGCCGTGTCGGTCACGTTCACACGGTCGACAACCGAGGCCAAAGCCTTGCCGCGACGTACGTCGGCGAAGATGGCGCCGAGCTGATTTGCCTGCTGCACCTGCTGGATGAACTCCTCGGGCGAGATGCCGTAGCGCTGCGCCTGAAAGATGATCCGCTCGGTGAGCTCGTCCTGACCGACCTGAGTCTGTTCTGCTTCGGCAATGGCATCGAGGAGCAACTGCGTGCGCACCGACTTCTCGGCAGCTTCCTTGACGTCCTTGTCGAACTCTTCACGGCTCGAGCCCTGTGCTTCCAACATCTCGGCAAGCTTGGCTTCGTCGTGGTCGAGTCCGTGGATGGCCTCGTGGAGCTGGGAGTCGACCTCAGCCTTGACGACGGCTTCCGGAGCCGGGATCTCGAGGGTCTCGAGAAGCGTCTCCAGTACCTTGTCGCGAATCTGGCCGGCCTGCTCGACCTTCTTCACTCGTTCGACGCGAGTCTTCAGATCGGCGATCAGCTCTTCGAGGGTGTCGAACTCGCTGGCGAGCTGTGCGAACTCGTCGTCGGCCTCGGGAAGTTCGCGCTCCTTGACGGAGACGACCTTGACCGTGACGACTGCTTCCTTGCCTGCGAACTCGCCGGCAACGAGCGTGGAAGTGAAATCCTTGGACTCATCTACCGAGACTCCGATGATGGCATCGTCCAAGCCTTCGATGAGTTGGCCGGAACCGACCTCGTGGGACAAGCCGCTGGCCGAAGCCTCTTCGACGGTTTCGCCGTCGACTGTCGCCGACAGGTCGATGGAGACGAAGTCTCCGGACTGCACGGGACGAGTCACACCGGTCAACGTGCCGAAGCGCTGACGCAGCGACAACAGCTGCTCGTCTACCGCTTCGTCAGAGATTTCGAGAGGATCGACCGTGATGTCGATGGTCGAGTAATCCGGCAGGGCGATCTCGGGACGGATGTCGACCTCGGCGGTGAAAGTGAGCTCCTCGCCGTCCTCGATCTTGGTGATCTCGATATCGGGCTGTCCGATGACCTTGATGTTCTCCGCGGAGACGGCTTCGGAGTAGCGAGTGGGAAGGGCGTCGTTGACGACCTGCTCCAACACTGCCCCTCGTCCGACTCGAGCTTCGAGCAGCTTCGCGGGAGCCTTGCCCGGGCGGAACCCCGGCAGGCGGATCTGCTGAGCGAGAGCCTTGTAGGCGCGGTCGAAATCAGGCTTGAGCTCCTCGAAGGGCACCTCAACGTTGATACGGACTCGCGTCGGGCTGAGCTGCTCGACGGTGCTCTTCACGGGACATGCTCCTTTTGGTGGTCTTACCTTGCTGTCTGGATCATCGTCTGCCTGGATCACCGTATGTCTGGTCCACCGACTAGCGGGCGACCCGGCGGTGATTCCTTGATCGAAGCCGGATCCGCATTGGATCCGGCTTCTCTTGTCGGGGTGACAGGAATTGAACCTGCGACCCTCCGCTCCCAAAGCGGATGCGCTACCAAGCTGCGCCACACCCCGTCTACTGCACAAACCTACAGGCACCATTGAACAGCAATTACATGGACCTTGGAACAGCAGGTGCAGGATCCATTGAACAGTATGCACTATTCGGGGTCGTCGACGGGCCACCGTTACTGCGTCCACAGGTAGCCGATCCAGCCAATTTGTAATCTCGAACCGAGGTTCGGTAGAGTCTCATAACGCAAGCGGCGCAGATGGCGATCCCATCGAGCCGCTCGCATGCCGATGTAGCTCAATGGTAGAGCCCCTGTCTTCCAAACAGGCTACGCGAGTTCGATTCTCGTCATCGGCTCCAGCAAGAAGCCCGGTCCTGATCTTCACGGACCGGGCTTTTTTGTGTCTACAACCTGCACAATCTCCTTTCAGATCCGTATTCCGTCGTAGAGCGCCTGCGCCACAGCACGATCGCCGACGATGTCAAGGCCATCCAACGGTCGTCGACGCCAGAGAGTGAGCATCAGATTCTGCGCTGAACCACGCAGCGCCACATCACCTTTCCGGTGTAGGCGAGACACTGCGACCTCGTCTCCGGTGAAATCGAGGAACAATTCGGCATCGGTACCGTCGTCGGTGTGTAAATGAACCGTTCGTCCTGCCACGGCAGGAACCTTCTCGACGGGAAACCTCGTGAGAAACTGCTCCGCCCACTCGACGATCGCGTCCGCAGCACCGACCGGATCCGCCGATTCGGGTTCTGGGCCCCCGCACTCGTGAATCGCATCCTGGGCGTCGAATCTGTGCACGGTCACCTCGTGTAGCTGCCTCCTGATCCAATAGTCGGCCGAAACGATCCCGGCCCACGTCGCAACTTCCTGCGTTGGATCTACCGCTCGATACGCCGCGAGCATGCGCGCGGCGGACTCTCGATAGTCATCGAGAACTTGAGGTCCACGCTCCGGCTTGGCAACGGCTCCAACAACTTTCGCCATTCCTTCGGATGCGGGTGTTTCGAGTGCAGCAACCGCCATGCGGTGCACGAAGCTGACATGGCGGATCAGCTTTTCCACGGTCCAATCGGGCATCGACAGAATCGGCAACGCAAGGTCGTCATGGGTCAGCGACGCCATGCGCTCGCACTCACGGGTCAGAAGTTCGAACTGCGGGACTGAAGTCATAGCGGCGATTGTCCCTCGCACAGGACACCTCCGCGCGGCTATCCGCCAGATAGCCGGCACTCGTCCGATTTGCCCGCACGACGACGGTGGAGATCGAGGTGGTTTCTAGCTCGCCTGACAGACCGGGCACCAGAACAGGTTTCTCGCCTGCATGACCGAATGCAGGATCTCGGTCCCACATACACGGCATGGACGCCCCGCCTGGCGATAGACGTACGAGCGCGGCCTTCTCGCGTCGTATCCGACGTCACCGTGGTCGTCTTCCGGCCGAATGGTAATGATCTTTCCGCGTCGGACACCGATGTTCATCAGGTCGACCAGGTCGAGCCACAACGCGTCCCATTCGGAATGGCCGAGGTCCTTGCCGGGACGCATCGGATTGATCTCGTGGCGAAAAAGAATCTCGGCACGATAGACATTGCCCACTCCCGCGAGGACCTTCTGATCCATGAGCAGGGTTCCGATAGGTGTGCGCGACTTCGTAATTCGCGCCCACGCACGTCCGGGGTCGGCATCTTTTCGGATGGGGTCCGGTCCGAGCCGCGCCTTGAGGGCGTCGACTTGCTGCTCGGTGTATATCTCGCATGCGGTCGGGCCGCGCAGGTCGGTCCCGTACTGCTCCCCCACCATGCGCAAGCGCACGGCCCCGACCGGATCATCCAGCGGCACGGCCTGTTCGGTGAACTTCCCGTACAGGCCGAGATGAATGTGCACGATCAAGTCGGATTCGTATCGGTGAAGAAGGTGCTTGCCCCATGCCTCGGCCCCGAGAAGAACAAGGCCGTTGATCAAGGCGGCGCCCGAGGTGAACCGTCCCTGAGGACTGCACACCTCGACCGGCGCCCCGCCGAACCGTCGTTGATGCAACCGAGCCAGTCGGTGCAGCGTATGCCCTTCGGGCACAGTTACGCAGGCTTCACATCGCCGCCGAGGGCTTCGCCCCCGGGTACCGCCGGAGCTACTCCACTGCGCTCGTACTCGGACAAGATGTCGACGCGGCGCTGGTGACGTTCTTCACCGGAGAACGGTGTGGCGAGGAAAGCGTCGACGATCGCCAGGGCCTCGGGAAGTGTGTGCATGCGCCCACCGATACCGATGAGCTGCGCATCGTTGTGTTCGCGCGCCAGTTTCGCAGTTTCGACACTCCACGCCAATGCGCATCGTGCGCCCGGCACCTTGTTCGCTGCGATCTGCTCTCCATTACCCGAACCGCCGAGGACAAGGCCACGGCTCCCGGGATCGGCGACTACGCGGCGAGCGGCGTCGATACAGAACGCCGGGTAGTCGTCCACGGCGTCGTATTCGAACGCGCCGCAATCGACGGGATCGTGCCCGCTCGCGGTGAGATGTTCGATGATCTGATTCTTGAACTCGAGACCGGCATGGTCTGCCCCCAGGTATACGCGCATGCCTAGAGTCTGACAGGTGGGAGTGCGCGCTGGAAAAACGGTTGCCGGAGTCGACGGAGCCAAGGGCGAATGGGTCGTCGCGATTTTCGACGGAGCTGTCGTCACCTGGAGTGTCGCGGGCAGTGTCGATGCTGTTCTCGACTCGACTGCCCGATGCTCGGTGGTCGCGGTGGATATGCCGCTGTCGATGCCGGAAGAGTCGTATCGGATCAGTGAGCTCGCGGCGAAAGCATTTCTGGGCCCGGCGCGCTCGTCGATCTTCCATACGCCGGTGTCGGAGGTACTCGACGCCGAGGACTACCGCGAGGCGTGCGAAATCTCGCGTCGGATCACGGGCAAGGCGATAAGTAAACAGACTTGGCACCTGCTGCCTTCGGTGCGGGCGTGGCGGGCAGCAGAGTTCGATCCCGATCGCGTCGTGGAGGTTCATCCCGAATCTTCGTTCCGTGCGATGGCCTCGACGACTGCTTTCGCGTCGAAGAAGACCGGCCGCGGTGCAGGGCAACGAATGGCGGCCTTGTCGACCTGGATCGACCCACACAATCTTGTCGTGGGTCTCGCCGAGCTACCGCCAGGCCCCGCGCTCGACGACGCGTTGGACGCGGCTGCAGCCACGTGGTCGGCGTGGCGATACAGCCGGGGAGAACATCAGGTTTTCGGGGCTGCGACCGGCCTTGATCGCATCGTCTACTGACCCGGCCGCGTCCCGGTTGCCACTGGCGGCCGAGCCGCCAGTGGCCACGTCCGACTAATCGAACTGAGGATCCTCGTTACGGGATCTCTTGAGCTCGAAGAAGTGCGGGTACGAAGCGAAGATCACCGAAGCGTCCCACAGCTTGCCTGCCTCTTCTCCGCGCGGAATTCGTGAGAGGACCGGCCCGAAGAATGCGACACCGTTGACGTGGATGGTGGGCGTGCCGACGTCGGGCCCCACCTTGTCCATTCCAGCGTGATGGCTGGTGCGTAGGTCGTCGTCGTAGTCGGTACTGTCCGCCGCAGTAGCCAACTCCGCAGGCAGTCCGAGCTCCGCGAGAGACTGCTCGATGACCTCGGGAAAGTTCTTGTTGCCCTCGTTGTGAATCCGTGTACCCATCGCGGTGTAAAGGGGCAAGAGAATCTGATCGCCCTCGGCGCGAGCTGCTGCAATCGCAACGCGAACAGGGGCCCATGCCGTCTTCATCATCTCGGCGTAATCGTCGGGCAGGTCCCTGCCCTCGTTGAGAACTGCCAGGCTCATCACGTGGAAATTGGCGTCGATATCGCGGACCTTCTCGACCTCGAGAATCCACCGCGAGGTGATCCAGCACCACGGGCACAGTGGGTCGAACCAGAAATCTGCGGTGTCCTTCTGAGCACTATCGGTCACGTGACGCTCCTTCGAATGTTCGATTCACGAGTTGCCTAGGGTCAAACCGCGGCGGCTTGCCACGAATTCCGCCGACGCCTGAACCAGCATGCCGGACCCGCGGCGTGATGGGATGGTGGGACTACTCATTCCTACTCGAGAAGGTGTCAATTCTGTGGTTGCTCCCAACCTGACTCGCGACCAAGCGGCCGAACGCTCCACTGTGGTCGGCAGTTCGGCGTATTCGATTGTGCTGGACCTGACCGACGGGTCGGGCAATCCCAGCGAGAAGACGTTTCTGTCGACCACGACCATTACCTTCACCGCCACCGCGGGCGCCTCGACCTTCGTCGACATCGTGGCAGGCCGAATAAAGTCGGCGACGCTCAATGGATCGGCCCTCGATGTCTCCGGCTACGACGAGGAGACCGGAATTGCGCTGACGAATCTCGCCGAAAAGAATGTACTGGTCGTCGAGGCCGATTGTGTCTATTCGCACACCGGCGAAGGATTGCACCGGTTCGTCGACCCTTCCGACGGGTCGATCTACCTGTATTCGCAATTCGAGACAGCGGACGCCAAACGGATGTTCGCGTGCTTCGATCAGCCGGACCTGAAAGCCACCTTCGATCTCGAAGTCACTGCTCCCGAGAGTTGGAAGATCATCTCCAACGCTCCCCATGCGTCGGAACCTTCTGCGGGCAAGCACTCGTTCGAGACGACGCCGCTACTGAGCACGTATCTCGTCGCCCTGATCGCCGGGCCGTACGCCGAGTGGACCGACACCTACAGCGATGAGCACGGCACCATTCCACTGGGTCTCTACTGCCGTGCCTCGCTTGCCGAGCACCTGGACGTCGAGCGACTGTTCACCGAAACCAAGCAGGGTTTCGGCTTCTATCACGCGAACTTCGGCACTCCGTATGCGTTCGGCAAGTACGACCAGCTGTTCGTTCCGGAATTCAATGCCGGCGCGATGGAGAACGCAGGGGCCGTGACGTTCCTCGAGGACTACGTCTTTCGTTCCAAGGTCACCCGCTACTCCTACGAGCGTCGCTCGGAGACGATCCTGCACGAGATGGCCCACATGTGGTTCGGCGACCTCGTGACCATGACGTGGTGGGATGACCTCTGGCTCAACGAATCATTCGCGACCTTCGCATCGGTGTTGTGCCAGACCGAGGCGACCGAGTACACGAATGCATGGACGACGTTCGCCAACGTCGAGAAGGCATGGGCGTACCGCCAGGACCAGTTGCCGTCCACACACCCGATCGCGGCGGATATCCCCGACCTCGCCGCGGTCGAGGTCAATTTCGACGGCATCACCTACGCCAAGGGCGCAAGCGTCCTCAAGCAGCTGGTTGCCTACGTGGGCAAGGAGGAATTTCTCGCCGGTCTCCGCAGCTATTTCGTCGACCACGCATTCGCAAACGCCACCTTCGCCGACCTTCTGGCTGCGCTCGAGAAGTCCTCGGGCCGCGACTTGTCGGACTGGGGCAACCAGTGGCTGCGTACCACCGGGTTGAACACGCTGAGCCCCGACTTCGACGTCGATGCCGACGGCAAGTTCACTCGATTCGCAGTCGTGCAGAGCGGTGCCGCTCCCGGTGCCGGTGAGCGCCGAATCCACCGCATCGCGGTAGGGATCTACGACGATGTCGACGGAAAGCTGGTCCGAACCGACCGCGTCGAGCTCGACTTGGATGCGGCCGAACGCACCGATGTCCCGAGCCTGATCGGCGTGTCACGGGGCAAGATCGTGCTCGTCAACGACGACGACCTCACGTACTGCTCGGTCCGTCTCGATTCCGAGTCCTTGGCGACACTGATCGCGCGCATCGGCGATATCTCCGAACCACTCCCCCGGACCTTGGCCTGGTCGGCGGCGTGGGAGATGACACGCTCAGCCGAACTGAAGGCTCGCGACTTCTTCGCACTCGTCCAGCGCGGCATTTCCGCCGAGACCGAGGTCGGCGTCGTGCAGCGGTTGTTGTTGCAAGCTCAGACCGCGATCAACAGCTACGCGGACCCAGTGTGGGCGAAAGAACATGGTCAGCCGGAATTCGCCGACTTGGTACTCGAGCTCGCCCGCGCCGCTGACGCCGGTTCCGATCACCAGCTGGCGTTCGTCAACTCACTGACGGGTTCTTCGCTGTCCGAGCGCCACGTCGTTCTCGTGCAGGCACTTCTCGACGGCGATGTGAGCGGGCAAGGCCTCGACGGGCTCGAGATCGACACCGACCTCCGCTGGCGCTTGATTTCTGCTCTGGCCGGCGCTGGCGCTATCGACAACGCCGGTCTCGAATCCCCGGTCATCGATGCCGAGGCGGCACGTGACAACACCGCAGCGGGCGCCCGCTCGGCCGCTGCAGCGCGCGCTGTTCGGCCCGACAGTGCAGTCAAAGAACAGGCCTGGGCAACAGTTGTCGACGACGACACGGTCCCGAACATCACCGCGCGCTCGATCATCGGCGGTTTCGCCGGACCCGATCAGTCGGAATTGCTCGCACCGTACGTGGACCGCTACTTCGGAGCGATCAGTGATGTGTGGGCACGTCGGTCGAGCGAGGTTGCCCAGACTGTGGTCATCGGGCTGTACCCGTCGTGGTCCATCAGTGCCGAATCTGTCGCGGCAGCGGATCGATTCTTGGGCGGGGACCTGCCACCTGCCCTCCACCGGTTGGTGATCGAGGGACGCGCAGGAATCGTGCGTTCACTCGCCGCGCGGGAGTTCGACGCCCGGTAACGAAGACCTGACAACGAACACATGTGCCGTTCGATCGACTGATTCGATCGAACGGCACATGTGTTTCGAGGCGGAAAACCAGGCTGGCCTGCTCAGTATTACGGGCTGACGATGGCTGCACTCATGACGCGCACCGAGCTGACGAGACCGTCGATAAGATTGCCTTCACGGAAGGGGCCGACCGCTGCAGTGATTCCGAGCTGTGCGACTCGATCGGTGGCCCGATCCGATACGCGACGACCGGTACGTATCTCGATAGCCTTGCGGATGGGATCGACTGCGATGAGCAGTGACCGAACTGCATCGGGGGTACGTGGGAAGACTGCGTCCGCGCCTGCGGCCGCATCCTCGCCCAAGTCTCCGATATAGATGTTGAATCGGATCTGGGTTGCGCGAGTGGCCTCGGTCAGCGCGTCGTCGATTGCGACGAGGTCCTGAGTTGCGAAGGGAAGCTGGTTCGGGTTCGGGTCACCGAAATGGTGGACCGCAGAAATGCGGCCGCTGGACGTCCGTGCCGAACCGTAGGGCAGGTTGTCGACACTGCCATCCGTGACAGCGACATCCGTACGAGTCAATTCACCACTTGCCACTTGCCGAACCTCCGATCGAGTCAGCTGTAGCGGCGGCGTGCGAGCCGTGACCGCCGTGTGGCGTCACCTCGTCCGTTGCGCTCCACAGCACTGAGCCATTTACCCACGTGTCGGACAGGCGGTAGGGCGTGATGTCCAAGCCGGGCTGCCTTTTCGCCAGGAAAGACAACGCGCCGACGATTCCGACAATCGCGATCGGAATCACCCCGAATATCAGCAGAGTCTCCAGAATGCTCACAGGACAAGACGGTAGTCGACTTTTCCCTGCAGGTCGACGCCGGGTTCCTTCGGTGTCGAGTGTCAGGCCGCGCCCTCGCCCAAGTAGGCAAGCCACGCTGGGTCGAGTTCCTTGTTACCTGCCAACAACCGCCAATGCGGCCCCTTGGGCGGAACGAGTTGCGCTCGGAGTGTCCACCCCAGCTCACCGAGCATTTTGTCGGCCTTGCGGTGGTTGCACGGCGCGCAGCACGCGACGCAATTCTCCCAGGAGTGTTCTCCCCCGCGGCTGCGAGGAATCACGTGGTCGACGGTTTCGGCCTTGGATCCGCAATACGCGCATCGGAAGCGATCACGATGCATCAATGCGGCACGCGTCATCGGCACGCGGGCTCGATACGCAACTCGGACGTATGTCCGTAGGCGGATGACGGAGGGCACCTGCACCGAAAAATCGGCAGATCTGATGAACGGTCCAGTTGGATCGTCATGGATGACGTCTGCTTTGTCACAGACGAGAAGAACCACGGCTCGACGCATCGGCAGCGCGGTAAGCGGCTCGAATGTGGCATTGAGAAGGAGAACTCGGCGCTTGACCCAGGCGGGAAGGCTGTCCTCGCCTACATCTCTTTCTTCGGATGAAACCAACTGCAATTCGGGCGCCCCGGATGCCCGTTCCCGCTGGTCTGCAGGGTGGTGGTCATCGCTGGGCTGGAGTTGTCGGTGACGATGTTGCTTCTTCTTCATGTGTGTTCTCCAGGGAGAGTCAGCGCCCGCGCATGGCTTGCGTGGAACACGAAAGACAGTGGAACACGAATAGAGCGGCATGCACACCCCTTTTGTCCACGAACAACGTGGCCTCGAGGTGAATTTCGAGGGGATTCGTTGCCTGTTCGCTGCACGGTGGCGAGATCTCACAACGTCCGTAGACTCTTCGGGTGTCTGTAATCAATTCTCTTCCACGCCCCGACATCGCAGCGTCCGCGATCGACTTGCGAGCAGTCGAATTGACCGAGACAAGCCGTGATTGGCTGATGCACAGGCCCCTGCAGGTCCTCGGATATCTGGTGCTTGCCATCGTGCTTCGGATCGTGCTGCACAAGCTGATCGATCGGTTCACTCACCGCACCGCCAGCGAATCGGGCAGGGGCCCGTTGGTGCTACGCCCGCTGCGAGAGAGGGCTCCGACCACGCTCAAGAGTTCGATTCTGGCCGAGCGCCGTAGGCAACGAGCCAAGACGATCGGTTCGGTTCTCAAGTCCGGTGTGTCCGTCGTCATTCTGGCGTGGTTCGTTCTGTCGGCGCTCGACGTTATCGGTATCAACGTCACACCGTTCATAGCCTCGGCAGGAATCGTCGGGGTCGCCCTCGGCTTCGGCGCGCAAAACCTGGTCCGAGACTTTCTGTCGGGAATATTCATGCTCCTCGAAGATCAGTACGGTGTCGGTGACATCGTCGATCTCGGTGAAGCGACCGGAACCGTCGAGAGTGTCGGACTGCGTGTGACCACCGTCCGCGATATCAACGGCACCGTCTGGTACTGCCGAAACGGTGAGGTTCTGCGGGTGGGAAACATGAGTCAAGGTTTCGCGGTCGCCGTCCTCGACCTCCCCGTCGCGCACACTGCGAACCTGGACGAGGCGTGCGCAGTCGCCGAAAGGGCGACGCTGGCCGTCGTTGCATCCGGTGATTTCGAGGACGACTTACTCGGTGCACCCGAAATGCTCGGGGTGAACGCGGTAAGCGCGGACACGGTGACCATTCGAATCACCGTCAAAACTCGTCCCGGTCGTCAGTGGGCGGTTCAGCGGCGGGTGCATCGAGAAATCCTGCAGGCATTCGACGACGCGGGCGTGAAAGCCCCGTACCCGCAAGGGCGGCAGGGCGGCATGCAGTCCGACATGACCGTATAGAGATACTGGTGACCTAGACCCGCACACCGTATGAGTAGAGAAAGAGCAACCATGACCGAACCGCAGCAGACGTTCTACGACGCTGTCGGCGGCGCGGCGACATTCGAAACACTCGTCGCCGTGTTCTATGACGAGGTGTCGCGCGACGAGATCGTCCGGCCGCTGTACCCGGAAGAGGATCTCGGCCCGGCGGAGCGCCGAATGCGTATGTTCCTCGAGCAGTACTGGGGCGGCCCTCGCACCTATTCGGACGAGCGTGGCCATCCGCGGCTACGCATGCGGCACGCGGGGTTCGAGATCGGTCCGATCGAGCGCGATGCTTGGTTGCGGTGCATGCACATTGCCATTGCTTCGATCGACTCCAGCGTTCTCGATGACCCGCACCGAACACAGTTGGTGGACTACATGGAGATGGCAGCGAACTCCATGGTCAACTCGGCACTCTGAGCCGGTTACAGGCCTCGTGGGATCGGAGCGCTTTCTCCGCGTCCGAGCCCCGAGACCTTGCGCAATGCCCCGCGCAGGTTGCGTGCCAACCCGAGTGCGCGGGCGACCGAAGCAGGCAGACTACTGCGCAGAATCGCGTGCTTTCGGACGTAGTCCGATACGTGCCACTCCGACCACGTACCCGCGCGGAACAGTGCCGCGTCCCCGGCAACGAGCGTCCGTGGTGGAGAACCTTCCGCAGAGACCGTGACCGATCCGTCCATGATGTGCACGATCTCATCGACGTGAAAGTACCAATTGAATCGGCCGGCAGTGCAATCCCAGACATTGAAGGTGGTAGTCCCATCGAGTGTGCGGGTCCACTCCGCGGACCGCGCGACGGGCTCGCCGTGAAGGATCCAGTCCGGGTTGATCGGGCTGGCGTTCAACTGAACTTCACTCAAACGCACGGCCTCGATAGCCAGTTCGGTCATTACGGGGAGCTCTCCTTTATTGCGGCTGGGTGGAAAGATACCGCACATTTCGGACAACAGGACTGTTTGAGCACGAAAACCGGGCTTCCGGTCTGCGATATCGTGCCAATCGCACTCCCTGGGTCGAGACGAATGGGTTTCGTTTGGCACACTTGCCAGTTGTGAACGATCCGACGCTCCACGCGCCCGAAGAAACTTGGTGGAAGGACGCGATCTTCTACCAGATCTACCCACGATCGTTCGCCGACTCCAACGGTGATGGAGTGGGTGATCTCGGTGGCATCAGGGAAAAACTCGGGTACCTGGAACTGTTGGGTGTCGACGCGTTGTGGCTCAGCCCGGTCATGCGTTCCCCGATGGCCGACCACGGTTACGACGTCTCCGATCCACGAGATATCGATCCCCTGTTCGGCGACTTGGCCGTCATGGACGCGCTCATCGAAGAAGCACACGTTCGCGATATCAAGGTCACGATGGATTTGGTGCCGAATCACACCAGCGATCAGCATCCCTGGTTCATTGCAGCCCTCGAGTCCACGCCGGGAAGCCCTGAGCGTGCTCGCTACATCTTTCGCGACGGTAAAGGGGACGGCTCCGAGCCGCCGAACAACTGGCCCAGCATCTTCGGCGGTTCGGCGTGGACTCGCGTCACCGATTCGGACGGGCGTCCGGAGCAGTGGTATCTCCACATCTTCGCGCCCGAGCAACCGGACCTGAACTGGACGAATCCTGAAGTGGCCGAAGACCTGGCGAAGACGCTGCGGTTCTGGCTCGATAGAGGTGTCGACGGTTTCCGCATCGATGTCGCGCACGGTATGGCCAAGCCTGCCGAATTGCACGACATGAACCTCGAGTTGAACACCCTGATGAAGAACGACGACGACGATCCTCGATTCAACAACGAGGGTGTCCACGAGATTCACCGCGGCATCCGCAAAGTGATGGACGAATACCCGAACAGGGTCACTATCGGGGAGATCTGGGTCCAGGACAACGAAAGGTTCGGCGACTACCTCCGACCGGACGAACTGCATCTCGGATTCAACTTCCGCTTGGCCGAGGCCGATTTCGATGCCGCAACAATTCGCGATGCCGTCACCAACTCGCTCGCCGCGGTCGCCCGAGTCGACGGAACACCTACGTGGACGCTGTCCAACCACGACATCGAGCGCGAAGTGACCCGATACGGCGGCGGAATCCGAGGGACAGGGCGAGCCCGGGCGATGCTGCTCCTGGAGTTGGCACTCCCCGGAACGGTGTTCGTCTACAACGGATCCGAACTCGGATTACCGAACGCCGTCCTACCGGAAGATGTTCTTCAAGATCCCGTCTGGGAACGCTCCGGGCATGCAGAACGGGGCCGCGACGGTTGCCGCGTGCCGTTGCCCTGGGAGTCCCCGGCGCCCCCGTTCGGTTTCAGCACCTCCTCGGATACGTGGCTGCCCATTCCACCCGATTGGGCGCCGTTGACCGTCGAGGAACAGTTGGAAGACGTCGATTCGATGCTCAACTTCTACCGGACAGCATTCGAGCTTCGTGAGCTGCGACCCGAATTCTCTGGAAGCGGAGTCGATTGGTACGGGAGCCCTCCCGGCTGCCTCGCGTTCCGCCGGCAAGGAGGACTCATCTGCGCCCTCAATGCGACCGATGCCGCCATTCCACTTCCACCCGGTGAGCTGCTGATGTCGAGCGCGCCGCTCGTCGACGGCCAGCTCCCCGCCGATGCCGCTGCGTGGCTCGTCTGACGGCGCTGGTAATGGGCTGATCCGTCAGAAGTCAGCGTTCGACGCTGAGCGACAACGGATTCCCGCGTCTACAGAAGACCGATCCGTAGCGTGCATCGAGACGCAACCACACCTTGGTGGTCCGCACGCGCACGAGCTCGTCGACGTCGATACTGGTGAGGTCGACGTCGACGGTCAACGGTTCCACACCCGCATGGGGAACGAAACCCATTGCGGTAAGAGCGAACACCGTACGCATAGCGATCGACACATCACCGCCCGGGCCGTCGACGTGCAGTACTTCCTGGTCCAGGAGCGATACCGGTGGACCGTGACTGCTCCCGTGCTCCTTGGCCAGGGCTGCACCCCGCTGAGCAAGGTCGATCAGGACGCGTGCCGGAACGTCGTCCACATGCTGAAAACCGCTGTCCGGGGGCAGTGCACCGCGCCAGGCCGAGTCCATCGAGAAGCCAGGATCCACTACCCCGTCGGATGCCGATTCCAGGGCAGCAACGAGTTGATCGGCAGCGGCCGAGGTGTCGTCGGGCACGATCGTTCCCGTGATGACCCTCACCGCGAGTGCATCGAATCCGGTTGCAGCCCATACTGATACACGGCCGCCGGCACGGGTTCTCATACGAACGACAGCAGCCTCGTCGAGCCGAACCGCCTTCTCCAGGAAGGCTACGAGGTTCTTGCGTTCGACGGGATCAGGAATAGTGAGGACACGCTCAAACACGTTGCCAGCTCTCCAGATACGTCCGCTCTTCGGCTGTGAATCTCCGCAGCCCCTGAGTATCCATGTCGAATGCCGCTATTTGCGTCGACGCAACGATCGCGGCGGGTGTGTCGAGAGACTTGCCCTTCGCCCGAACCTCGTAACCTGCAACGAAATCCACCGCTCGGACCTTGTCCACCCACATGAACACGTCCAGCGGGCCGTCCTCGTGACGTAGTTGACCCCGGTATCGAACATGCAAGTCCGCAATGACAGCACCGTGACGCAGGTTTGCCGTAGGTTTACCGTCGACCAGCAGCCACGGAATACGTGCCTCCTCGAGGAGCGTCACCATGCGGGCATGGTTGATGTGTTGGTAGGCATCCATATCCGACCAACGAACCTCGACGCTGGTGTGGAACCCGATTCGTTGCTTGGGTTCCAGCTCGTTCGACAGATGATTCTTGGGCACAGTCAAGTCGGTTTCTCTCTCTTGTATCGGTGTCTGGTTTCAGGGACGATCGGTAACGCTCAGGGAACCATGCTGCGAACCTGACGGGCTGCCACCGACAGTGAGGCAAGATCCAGCGTGCCCGAGTCCGCGATCTCGGCAAGCGCTGTTCGTGTCCGGGTCAGCCTGGATGAATTCATCGCCTCCCATTCTGCGATCTTCTCGGCAGCGCTCTCGTGCGGCTCTCCACCCAGTACGACCTCTTTGGTGATCGCTCGCAGTGAGGAGTAGAAATCGTCGCGTAAGGCCAACCGGGCCAACGAATGCCAGCGATCGCCACGTGGCAGTTTCGACACCGACGTCAGCAGCCAATCGATGCCGATGTGCGCATCCAACGCGTAGTACAACTCCGCGACTTCGGAAAGGTCGTGTTCGGTGATGTCGGCGACATCGATGATGTCGAGCAAACAGAACACGTCCAGCAGTTGATAGACCGAATTCGCCAATTCCTTCGGTGTGCCCCGTTCGACCGAATCCGCCACTCGATCGTTCAGATCCCGCACCTGGTGCCCGTCGATCCAACCAGCTACCCGGCTCCTCAGGGAACGGACCTTGGAGGCATACCTGCTGATCTCGGCACCGACGGCAAGTGGCTGGGGCCGGTTGATGAGCAGCCACCTGGCAACGCGGTCCAGCACGCGTCTGGATTCGAGCAGCAGTTCATCGGACGATGCAGTCGACATGTCGGCCGAACGAATCTCCTGCCAGAGCTCCTCGAGGTCGAAGATCTCCGTCGCGGCGGCGAATGCGCGCACCGCATCGGTACCGTTCGCCCCGGTGTCCTCGGCAAGTCGATAGACGAAACTGATCCCTCCCCGGTCGACGGTCTCGTTGGTCAACGTCGTCGCCACCAGTTGGCGCCGCAGCGGATGAGAGGTAATCGCGTTGGAGTACTTCTCACGTAACGGCTCCGGAAAATACTTGGGCAGCCTCGGCGCGAACACGTCACTGTCCGGCAATTCACTGGCAAGCAGATCGCTCTCCAGGACCAGCTTGACGTGGGCCATCAACGTTGCGAGCTCGGGCGAGGTCAGACCTCGCCCGTCCTGCGCACGCTTTCGAATGTCGATATCCGACGGCAGTACCTCGAGTTCGCGATCCAATCCGCTGCGCACCTCGAGGTCCTCGATGACACGTCGGTGCACCGTGAGCAGCGCAGGCGCATCCGAGCGGGAGGTTCCGAGAAGCTCGTTCTGCATGATGTTGTCCCACAGCACCAGCCTGCTCACCTCCTCGGTCATGGACGCCAGCAGGTCGTCGCGGTCGGCGGGGTCGAGGGTGCCGTCGGCGATAGCCGAATCGAGAAGAATCTTGATGTTGACCTCATGATCGGAACAATCGACGCCTGCCGAGTTGTCCACCGCGTCGGTGTTGATCCGGCCACCGGCGATGTCGTACTCGATGCGTCCGAGCGAGGTTGCCCCGAGATTGCCGCCCTCACCGACGATGGTGGCCCTGATCGCGCTACCGTCCACCCGGATTGCGTCGTTGGACTTGTCACCGACATCGGAGTTCGACTCGGTGGATGCCTTGATGTAGGTGCCGATTCCACCGTTCCACAGCAGGTCTGCGGGAGCTTTCAGGATTGCGCGGATCAGGTCCGGTGGCGCCAATTCGGTTGTCGACTCGTCGAGGCCGAGAGCCACGCGGGCCGCAGGACTGACCGGCACCGACTTGACCGTACGTTCCCACACGCCACCGCCGTCGCTGATCAGTGCCGAATCGTAATCGGCCCAGGACGATCGAGGAAGGTCGAACAGTCGGGCACGTTCGGCGAATGCGGCCGCGCGATCCGGGTTTGGGTCGAGAAAGATGTGTCGATGATCGAACGCGGCGAGCAGGCCGATGTGTTTGCTGAGCAGCATGCCGTTTCCGAACACGTCACCGCTCATGTCTCCGATGCCGACGACCGTGAAATCCTCTGTCTGCGTATCGATGCCGATTTCTCGGAAATGACGTTTGACGCTTTCCCATGCGCCCCGTGCGGTGATGCCCATCGCCTTGTGGTCGTAGCCTGCCGATCCGCCCGACGCGAACGCGTCCCCGAGCCAGAAGTCGTACTCACCGGCAACCGCATTCGCAAGATCGGAGAACGAGGCGGTCCCCTTGTCCGCTGCCACCACGAGGTACGTGTCGTCACCGTCGCGACGTACGACGCGGTCCGGCGGAAGAACTGCGCCCGTCGCCCGATCGAGATTGTCGGTCACATCGAGTAGACCGGCGATGAACAGCCGATAGCACGCCCGCCCCTCCTCGGTCGTCGCTGTCCGGTCCGTGGCCGCATCTCCAGTCGCTACCGGCGGGCGCTTGACGACGAAGCCACCTTTGGCGCCGACCGGCACGATGACAGCGTTCTTCACCATCTGTGCCTTGGCCAGTCCAAGCACTTCGGTGCGATAATCTTCACGTCGATCGGACCAGCGAAGCCCCCCACGGGCCACCGCGCCGAATCGCAGATGTACACCCTCGACTCTCGGGGAGTACACGAAGATTTCGAACCTCGGCTTCGGTTTCGGCAGCTCGGCAATGAAGCGAGGATCGAACTTGAGGGACAGAAATTCGCGTGGTGCGCCGACGGAATCGACTACGTAGAAATTGGTTCGCACTGTCGCACGGATCAATTCGAAGATTCCACGGAGGATCCGGTCGGCGTCGAGACTCACCACCTGATCGATGAGTACCCGCAATTCTTTGTCGAGTTCGGTTGACTGTTCCTCTGCAGCACCTTCGGGGTCGAATTGAGACTCGAACAATGTCACCAGCAAGAGCGCGGTCCGCGGATGAGAGAGTAGAACACCCTCGATATTGAACTGACTGTAAGGAAAGTTGGCCTGCCGCAGGTACTTTGCATACGCACGCAGGATGTACGCCTGCCGCCAGTTCAGTCCAGCGCGCATGACGAGTTCGTTGAATCGGTCTGCCTCGGCCTTTCCGTTCCACACCGCAGTGAATGCGTCTGTGAATCTCAGCTGCACCCGGCTTTCTTCATCGAGCGCTCCTGCGCTCGGAAGGTCGGAGTCCAAATCACTGTCGATCGCTGCACGCAGCATCTCTCGCGAGGCAGAGACTCCGAAATCGTATATCCAGCATTGCAGTTCATCCGGACGACCGATCGGGTACGGACGCTCGTCGTCGACCTCGACTCCGAGACTCTGCAGGATCGGCAAGACCTGACTCAACGAGACACCACGCCCACCGATATACAAACTGAACCGCCAGCTTCCGACTGCGGAATCGGAGTTGCGATAGAGCTGCATGTCGATCGATCCGTCAGTAAGAGATTCGAGCCGCGCGATATCGAACACGGCACGTTCGGGCCCGAAATCCTGCTTGTAGGCCTCTGGGAACGAATCGGTGTACCGACTTGCCGAGATAGCGTCGACACTGGTGTCGTCCAGGATCGCTTGCGCAAGCCCGTCCTCCCACGTCTTGATCGTCTCGGTGAGAAGTGACTCGATACGAGCAACATTGTCTCGAGAGAGATCAGTGCCGACCTGGTTCCGATCCTCGCGCCGAATAGTGACGTGCAACAGGGCCATATCGGACTCGGTGACTCGCGCGGTGTAGTCGATGCCCGAGCCCACGAGTTCGCGCAACAGGCAATCTTGAACGGCCAGGCGAACTCTCGTCGTGTAGCGATCACGCGGAAGGTAGACCAACGCCGAAACGAAAGCGCAGTTGGAGTCCTCACGTAGAAATACCTTGACCTTGCGGCGACGTCCGATAGCGAGCACCGCAGTCGCATTCTCGAACAGCGCTTCCGTGCCGGAGGCGAACAGCTCCGATCGCGGCATCGATTGCAACACTTCGAGCATCGCTTGGCCGGAGTACGAGTCGAGATCGTAGCCGGCCCGGTCGATGATCGAACGCACGCGGCGCTCGATGACGGGAATGTCGAGCACGCTCTCGTGCAACGCCGTCACGGTGAAGACACCCATGAAGCGATGCTCGCCGAGCTCTGGAGCCGAACGATCCATCACCGTGACGAAGTACGGGTACACGGCGCGATGCACCGTCGCCGGGCTCGAACCCTGTGTGAGAGTCAGAAGGTCGGTACGTTCACTGATATCGGGCGACTCCCGATCCAGCGCATGATCCTGACGCAACACCCCAAGTCCACTCCCGGAGACGGACCGGGTCAGCAGCGATCCGTCCGGCGCTGGTTGCACGTCGTAGCGGCGATAGCCGAGCAGTGTGTAGTGACCTTCGGCCAACCATCCGAGCAGATTCGCTGCGTCTCGAAGCTCGGTTGAGCGTTCGTCGTCATGCCCTTCGGCCGAGTCGGCGAGGGTACGGGCCACCGAAGCTTGAAGCCCACGCATCGCTTCGGTGTCGGCGATGACCACACGGACGTCGTCGAGAACGACGGCGATCTCGTCCTCCAGCACGTCGAGAAGAGCGCCGGGCGTCGATTGATGCAGCGCAATGTGCATCCAGGACTCCCGCTGGGCCCCGCCGACACTGTCGTTGGCTGGTCCCACACGGATCAGATTTCCATCGTTGTCTCTGACGACACCCACTATGGGGTGGACCATGTCGGTGACGTCGACATCGAGTCGAGACAGTCGCGACATAACTGATTCGACCAGCAGAGGCATGTCGTCGGTCACGATCTGCAACGAAGGCCCAATTGCTCGGCCCGTAGCGTCCCCGCCGACGCGGTGCAGGCGAATCTTCGCGTCCCCGGGAGTTCTGCACGCCGCCAACTGCAGATGCATACGGACGATCGCGTCCTCGGCCTCGGCAGCGGGGCCGGTGCGCTCATCGGTGTCGACGTGCGCGAAATAAACTGCCTTCACTTCGGACAAGGTAGTCACCAACTCTGCGGGCAGTCCGCTCGACCAGTCGATGTCCGTTGTTCCCGCCGCGTCAGGCATGTGTTGAACCACTCCCTTGTGAGGATCGCCGGCGCGGCCGTACAGCCGCCCCGCAACACGAGCCTATCGGGGAACAAGTCGAGGCGGTGCCCTTGTGGGCTAATCGGATTCGGAGTGACCTACTCGGATTCGAACCGATCTTCGGGCGCGTCGAGGTAGTCGCTGAATACGGCCCGCTCCCGATCCGTTATCGGACGTGGAGCCTGTTCCTTCAGGTCGAACATGACCATGACAGCTTCCGCATCGGCACACAGGGCGCCCTCGACGTCACGAACGAGATGCCGAATGGCGAAAGAGGTTCGGCCGATACGGGAGATCGACACCTCGATCTGCAACGGCCCAGAGTCGTCGAAGATCGGGCGCAGGAAGTCGACCGTAAGTTTCCTCACGACCGACCCTCCCCGCGCCCCTTCCGCAGCCTGCATGCACTCAGTGAGGAAGTGCGCGCGGGCTTCTTGCAGATATTCGACGAATCGCGTGTTGTTGACGTGCCCGAGTCGATCCGAGTCGCTCCAGCGAACCTGAAGGTTGTACTCGAAGGTTTTCCCGGACAAGCGTCAGTCCCTTGTCAGTTTGCGGTGCGTGACGCGGTGCGGACGCGCGGCGTCGGCGCCGAGTCGCTCGATCTTGTTGGCCTCGTAGCCTTCGAAGTTGCCTTCGTACCAGTACCAAGCCGCCTCGTTGTCACCGAAGCCGCCTTCCCAGGCCAGGATGTGCGTGCAGGTCCGGTCCAGGAACCAGCGATCGTGCGAGATCACGACGGCGCAACCGGGGAACTCTTCGAGAGCGTTCTCCAGCGAACCGAGCGTCTCGACGTCGAGGTCGTTGGTCGGCTCATCGAGCAGGATCAAGTTGCCGCCCTGCTTGAGCGTCATTGCCAGGTTCAGCCGGTTGCGCTCACCACCGGAGAGAACTCCGGCCGCCTTCTGCTGATCGTGACCCTTGAATCCGAACGAGCTGATGTAGGCGCGCGAAGGGAATTCGGTCTGGCCGACCACGATGAAGTCGAGTCCGTCGGACACGGTCTCCCAGACCGTCTTCTTCGGGTCGATGCCGCTGCGGTTCTGGTCGACGTAGCTCAGCTTGACCGTCTGACCGATCTTCACCTCACCGCCGTCCGGCTCTTCGAGACCGACGATGGTCTTGAACAGCGTCGTCTTACCGACACCGTTGGGGCCGATGACGCCGACGATTCCGTTACGCGGAAGCGTGAACGAGAGGTCCTTGATCAGCACGCGACCGTCGAAGCCCTTGTCGAGGTTCTTGACCTCGACCACGACGTCGCCCAGCCGCGGAGGGGCCGGAATCTGGATCTCGTCGAAGTCGAGCTTACGAGTCTTCTCCGCCTCGATGGCCATCTCTTCGTAGCGATCCAGACGAGCTTTGCTCTTCGCCTGACGAGCCTTGGCGCCGGAGCGGACCCAGGCCAGTTCGTCCTTGAGTCGCTTTTGTAGCTTCTGGTCCTTCTTGCCGGAAACCTCGAGGCGAGCGGCCTTCTGCTCCAGGTACGTGGAGTAGTTGCCCTCGTACGGGTAGAGGCGGCCGCGGTCGACCTCACAGATCCACTGCGCCACATGATCGAGGAAGTAACGATCGTGAGTGACGGCGAGGATAGCGCCGGGATATGCAGCGAGATGCTGCTCCAGCCACAGAACCGACTCGGCGTCGAGGTGGTTGGTAGGTTCGTCGAGGAGGAGCAGATCGGGCTTGCTGAGCAGTAGCTTGCACAGCGCAACGCGACGCTTCTCACCACCGGAAAGGTTGGTGACGGGCGACTCGGGCGGCGGGCAACGGAGAGCATCCATCGCCTGCTCGAGCTGAGAGTCGATTTCCCAGGCGTCAGCGTGGTCGAGCTTTTCCTGCAGCTCGCCCATCTCCTCCATGAGTTCGTCGGAGTAGTCGGTCGCCATGAGCTCGGCGATCTCGTTGTAGCGCTTGAGCTGCACCATCGTCTCGCCGAGGCCATCCTCGACGTTTTCACGGACAGTCTTGGTGTCGTCGAGAACCGGCTCCTGCATGAGGATGCCGACCGAAGCCCCGGGAGCTAGGAACGCCTCACCGTTGCCGGGCTGGTCGATCCCGGCCATGATCTTGAGGATGCTGGACTTGCCGGCACCGTTGGGGCCGACGACGCCGATCTTCGCTCCTGGGTAGAAGCTCATCGTTACGTCGTCGAGGATGACCTTGTCGCCGTGCGCCTTGCGCACCTTCTTCATGGTGTAAATGAATTCCGCCATGTGCGCAAGCCTATCGGTGCGAACGGGTCTGGGCACCATCGCCCGATCCGAGAGGAAGCTAGCCCATTCGTGCATGGTCGAGCAGACGGTGCACGAAAGGCGTCGAGTCGATCATGGAGGCGATCATCGACCCTTCGTGGCCGACGAATTCACCGCCCGAATACAGGTACGGAACGTACGTGACGTCCTCGCCGTGCGCGATGAGTCCGGCGACCAGTGGAACCGACAGCGGGGAAGGCACCATGGTGTCGATCAGTCCCTGAGCGAGGAAGATCGGCCTGTCGTAGCCTTCGACCGGTACCGAGAGATACTCCGACAAAGCGTCGAACATCTCGGTTCCCGCCACCGGACGCGAGAGCATCGCACCCACTGATGCGTGGTGCAGCCGCAGGTCCCCCGGGCAGTTCGCCTCGACGTTGTCTACTTCGGAGCGCCCGAAGTCCGTCAGGTAGCTGTCGACATCGAGATCGGGCCTCGATTCACGTAGCCCCGCGAGGACGTAAGCGGCGAACACGTTCAACCCGTCCAAACCGAGGTCCGGAATCCACGGCCCACCGACTTGAAACGCATACTCGAGGTTCGACGGCGCTCCCGTGGCCACGACTCCGCGATAGTCGAGTTCGGGCGCATAACTCGTCGCGATATGAGCGGCTTGCAGTACTGCGTGGCCGCCCTGGGACTGCCCGATCGCCAACCATCGATCCGACAGTGCCGATTCGACGGACCGTGCTGCACGAACGATGTCGATGACGCTGCGTGCGGCCGATGTCTTCTCGAGGTAGGCGTGCGGCCCGGGGGTACCCAGGCCCGCGTAGTCGGTTGCAACGACGGCATATCCCTCGGAGATCCAGTGGCTCAGATACTGCAGCTGGCGGCCCTCATACGGATTGCGCGACGGCGCGCAGCGATCTCCGACACCGACGGTTCCGTGTGCCCACGAGATGACCGGCCATCCACCAGCGGGGGCTCGACCGTTCGGTACGAACACGGTTCCTGAACTGAGCGCGGGCGCACCCGTCGGCCCCATGGTCCAGTAGGTGAGGAGGTGGGCTCGGGCTGTGCCGGGCAGCCCGGCTTCCGCGGCGAGCGGCTGAACGAAGTCCACCGTTCCCGGCGCGGTGTCGACGATATTCTGTGTCCTCCCCGGGTCCGCAGTTGCGACTCCCCCGGCGCCGATGCCCAGCAGGATCGAGAGCAACATAGGAAATACCAGTCGCGTCCACGCTCGTGTGTCGGTCCGCATGCGGTAACGATAGCGATCGACGACGAACTGTCGGGCCCGAATGGGTTTCGCTCGGGCCCGACACGGGTGATGTTCGGCTACACCGCCGCGGCGTGTTCGATCGGCTCGGAAACGGCATCTTCGTCGAGGTCTTCGTGCTCGTCGAAGGTGTCGATTCCTTCGTCGTGTGTCTCGTCCGGTTCCTCCTGCGGTACCGCCACGGGTCGTGCGCGCTCGATCGTGACGATGCAGCGGGCGAGGTCAGGGCCGACGGCGCTGGCCGTCATCTCGAGGTCGGACCGTTCGGCGCCGTCTCGGGTGGTGTATTCGTTCGTCCTGAGCTGTCCGTAGGCCACCACCGGGTCGCCCTTCATCAGCGATCCGCCGACGCCCTTGACGAGCCGTCGCCAGCAGGTGACACCGAGATAGAGCGTGCCGCCGTCGCCCCATTCACCGGTAGCTCGGTCCTGCCGTCGCACATTGCTGGCCATCCGGAAGTTCAGTACTTCGTCACCGGACGCTGTCTGTCTCTTGATCGGATTGGTGATGACTGTCCCTACAACCGCACATTGCGCCTCGTACATCGTCCGTCCCCTTGCTGTTCGGTCATCTGTCTGTTCGACGATCCGGTTCGGCGGGCGCCGATCCGAGGACACCGACTTTGCCGTGAGCTGCGGGCGAAATGTGGTGGGAATCGACATCTGTGGATAGGTGCCCGGGTTGTGGACAACAGCCGTTTACGACGGGGTTTCGGGCGTCAGTGTGTCGGTCGAGCGTGTTAGAGGAGCGCGGACTCTGCATATGTGTGCCCGACGACCTCGGGACGGGCCGTTCCGCCGGTCAGCCCGGCCAGCATGCCGATCACGGCGTCGACGTCCTCGACTTGAACCGTCATCACCGCGCGAGAGCGATAGTCGATGGACACGATGCCGATGCCCCGCACCCGAAGTTCCGATTCGACTCGGCCGACCTCTGTGTAGTCCAGTTGGACCTGCAACAGTTCACGGCGCTCGCGCCGCAGGAGTCGGGCGTTCTCGAGTGCGTGCGTGACCGCATCTCCGTAGGCCCGGGCCAGCCCGCCGGTGCCGAGTTTGACGCCACCGAACCAACGAGTCACGACGGCAACGACATTGGTCATCTCACGCCCGAGGAGGACGTCGAGCATCGGGCCACCCGCAGTACCGCTCGGTTCCCCGTCGTCGTTCGTCCGAAGGATCAGATTGCCCGGCACGTCACCGACGATGAATGCCGAACAGTGATGTCGAGCAACAGGATTGGCCGAACGGGCTGTAGCGATCACTGCTCGCGCTGCTTCTTCCGACGCTGCGCGTTCGACCACCGCGAGGAATTTCGATCGTTTGACCTCGATCAGGGCGTCGACGCGACGTTCCACAGTGAAAAACAATGCATTCCTCGCCTTCGCAGTCGGGGGTCGCGGACGGGTTACGCCGCAATTTGCTCCGAGTTCGCGGCTTTCGATGCGTGGACGAGTTCGGCATAGTGACTCTCCGATGCCATCAGCTCGTCGTGGGTACCGGATTCGAGGATTCGACCGCTGCCGAGAACTGCGATGCGGTCCGCGGATCGTACGGTCGAGAGCCGGTGCGCGATGAGGATCGTGGTGCGTCCCGCCATGAGTTCGTCGAGGGCGTCTTGTAGCGCACGCTCGGTCCGAGTGTCGAGCGCGCTGGTCGCCTCGTCGAGTACGAGAATCGGCGGGTTGCGCAGGACGGTCCTGGCGATGGCGAGTCGCTGCTTCTCCCCACCGGAGAATCGGTATCCACGCTCCCCCACCAGCGTGTCGTATCCCTCGTCCAGTGCGGTGATGAAGTCGTGGATCTGGGCTATCCGGGCCGCGTGTTCGATCTCGGCATCGGTTGCCTCAGGTTTGGCGAACCGGAGATTCTCGCGGATCGACGCATGGAACAGGTACGTCTCCTGCGATACGACGCCGACGAGTTCGGCCACGGTCGTGGTCTGCAGATCCCGAAGGTCGACGCCGTCGATGGTGATCCGTCCGGACGTCGGGTCGTGAAGCCTCGCAGCGAGGTACCCGAGTGTGGTTTTACCCGAGCCTGTCGATCCGACCAGGGCCAATGTGCTCCCTGCTGGGACCTCGACGTCGATGTCGGTCAATGTCGGCTGTGAGGCCTCGGTGTAGGAGAAGCTCACATGGTCGAATGCGACGTCGCCGCGTACGTCCTGTCTCGACAGAACCTTGGGGTCCTTCGGTTCGGCGATGTCGATCGGCAGGTCGAGATACTCGAATACCCGGCCGAACAACGCCAACGAGCTCTGCACTTCGACACCCGTGCCGAGCAGCTGCATGGTCGGTCGGAAGAGTTGGGTCTGCAACGTGGTGAACGCGACGAGCGTGCCCACGGTCAGTGCGCTTCCGTTTCCAATGGTCACGCCGGCGAACCAGTACACGAGGGCGGGCATGATCGCGAAGCTGATCTGCATGCTGGCCATTCGCCATTTACCGGCCATCATCGCTTTGAGTTCGACATCGGCGACTTCGTCGGACCGGCTGGCGAACCGATCGGTCAGCACGTGCGCGGATCCGGTGGTCTTGCCGAGCAGAATGCCACTGACAGACAGGGATTCTTCGATCTGCACGGAGAGTTCTCCGAGCAGTCTCTGTCTGGTGACCGAGATCTTTCGGCGCTCGTTGCCGATACGACGTGCTATTCGGACGAAGACGGGCAGGATCACCAGCGAAAACAGCGCCAGACGCCAGTCGAGGAGAAATAGTGCGACGACGGTCGCTGCCACGGTGGTGGCGTTCTGGGCTATCGACGTCGCGGTATTGGTGACAACGGATTGCATTCCACCGATGTCGTTGGCGATCCGAGACTGCACTTCGCCGGTGCGGGTACGGGCGAAGAAGCCGAGTGACTGCTTCTGCAAATGTGCGTAGACGGAGACACGCAGGTCGTGCATGAGCTTCTGGCCGACGCCGTTGGACATCCAGGTCTGCACGACGCCGAGCGTGTTGGTGACGATGGCGACTGCGATCATGCCGACGGCGATCAGCGTGACGAGGGTGACGTCGCGATCAGGAATGGCATGGTCGAGCAATTCGCGGAGAAGTAGAGGTGAGGCCAGTGCGATGACTGCACTGAAGACGATGATCGCGGTGACGACAGCGATACGTGCTCGGTAGGGACGGAAGAGTGCGAGCACGCGGCCGACGGGGGCTGGATCGGTGAGCGGCCCGGTGTCAGGAGCGGTTACCGCAGATTTCGTGAGTGGGCGTACCAAGAAGACCTCCAGGTTCGATGAACGACATAATGCAGAGGCTACCTCATTATGAGGTTGTCGGCAATGAGGCTATGCTTCGGTCATGCCTACGGGAGACAGCCCGACCATCGCCGATTCGTTCATGGCAGTCGCACGGCGGATACGCCACACCCACATGAATGCGCTCGAGCCGTTCGGTCTGAATCCGTCGCAATCTCGCGCCCTTCACGTCCTTGCCCGCGAAGGGCAGCCGATGCGCTTACGCGCTCTCGCCGACCGGTTGCGCATCGTGGCACGCTCGGCGACGGACATCGTCGACTCGCTCGAAGCCGCGGCGCTGGTGATCCGTGAACCGGACCCGCAGGACCGACGCGCCGTACTGGTCTCTTTGACAGACTCCGGGCGCACCCAGCTCGGCGCGATCGACTCCGCACGTCGGGCTGTCGCCACCGAACTGTTCGACACGCTCGATGCCGAAGAACGCGAGCAGTTGGCTCGGATCCTCGACAAGATCACCGCGGCCTGGTGAGCTCGAGAAAAATCAGAGTCCGCTTTCGCGATCACGCTTCGCGAGCTCGGCGAACATGGCGTTGTGGGCCGCCAGATCGGCGTCGTGATCGCGTTCGGCGGCACGATCGGAACGCGTCGCGTTTCGGGTGTCACTGCGGGACCACTGGATGAGCAGCGAGAGCATGACGAGGACGAGCGGTATTTCGCCCGTCGCCCAGGCTATGCCGCCGCCCAATTGCTGGTCGCCGAGCAGATCTGCGTTCCAGTCGAGTCCGAGGGAGCGGTAGAACCAGCCACCCATCACCGTGGCCTGGCTCATCAGCGCCACACCGAAGAACGCGTGGAACGGCAGCGACCCGAACACCATCGCGAGCTTGGTGATGGGTTGAATCGGCCTCGGCGACGGATCGACTCCGATGACCACCCAGTAGAAGAGGTAGCCGCTGAGGATGAAGTGTGCGTTCATCAACAAGTGAGCTGTGTGGTTGTCGAGGACAGCACCGAAGATCCCACCTAGGTAGAGCACGTAGAAGCCGCCGACGAACAGCACTGCGGCAACTATCGGTTGGGTGAGGAATCGGGAGACTTTGCTGTGCAGACCGATCAACAGCCATTCCCGCAACCCAGGAATTCCGTTTTTCCCTGCTGCCGGCAGAGCGCGTAACGCCAGTGTCAGCGCGCCACCGAGCGCCAGCAGAACCGGGGCAAGCATCGACAGCGCCATGTGCCCACCCATGTGCACACTGAATACCGCAGACGAGTACTTGCCGACCCCGGAAGACGTTGCGATCAACAAGGTCAGGCAGCCGAGCATGAACGCAACAGTGCGGCCCATCGGCCACGTGTCTCCTCGTTTCCGCAGCCGACGGACGCCGAGCAGATACATCACGGCGAGCAGTATCGACGCGGTACCGAAGATCAGATCGAATCGCCAGTCGAATGCCAGACGCGCGAAGGTCGGTGGTCCGCCCAGGTTGTAACCCAGCGCGGCCTCGGTAAGCGAAAGATTCGGATCGATGTCCGCAGGCGGAGGTGTGCGACCGAGTCCGACGGCAAGGCCGATCGTCGCAGCGAAGACGAGTACCTCACCGCCCGCGAATCGGATGAGCGCTCCACGAGACTCGGGATCGGCAGCCAGAGCGGGAAGCGACCTACGCCGCTGGATCCACCCGAAGAATCCAAGCACCGTCAACGCCGTGATCTTCCCGAGGACCAGCAGGCCGTACGTCGAATCGAACAGGTTCGAGACCGATACTCGAACGAGTGCGTTGATGACACCACTGACGGCCATCACCACGAAACACACGGTTGCGATCGTCGAGAACCTTCGAGTCGCGACGTCGGTGTGCGCGCCCTTACGCCGTGCGTGAGTCAATACTGCGAAAAGTCCGCCCGCCCAGAGCGTCGCCGCAACGAGATGCAGGATCAGGCTGTTGGTTGCATAGTCGTGCGATCCGCCCGAAGACGAATGGCCGGTGGCAGCGATCGGCATCAACGTACCGAGCGCAAACACGAGAAGTAGCGGTGTCCACGACCACTTCAACACTGCCCGCGATGCGATTGCCAGGAGCACCGCCAGGATCGCCGTCCAGCGCCATGCACTGGCGATCTCGACCTGTTCGAGCGCGACCCACAGGTTGCTCGGTTGGATCGCCGTGGTGAACGGTTGACCCGAAGTATCGGACAGGGTCAGCGGAACGAGCACCAGTGCGCACGCGGCCCAGACGATCGCTGCCACAGATCCAGTGCGGACCGCCCGATAGCCACCGACGTCGAGCACCCCGTTCTTCTGCGGCGGAACCAAGAACGCCGCGAGCAAGAAGGAGCCGATGGCAATGGACACAGCGACCTCACCGATCGCGCGTACCGCAGGAAGTCCGTAGACCGTGGCCGGGCCTGGATCCGGGATGCCGAGCAGGACCAACGCGTCCGATGCAGACAGGGTCACCACCAGCGCCGCGACAATGCCGGCTATCGCGCCTGCGGCAACGAACACGGACGTCGTCGCCGACCCCGGGGAATCTTTGGACCTGGCCCCACTATCAGCGTCGGCTCCAGCCGTGCTCGAGGTTTCGGTCCGATCCACTTCCGGTGCTGCCATGCCCTCCAGAGTAGGAGGTCCATGCCGCGGCGGGAAAGCCAGCGCCCGCAACTCCTACGAGCCGTCGTAGATCGTGTGGCCTGCACCACGAGGCAAACCCCTCCATGCGGATCACGTTGCTACACGGAATGTAGACTCATGCACCGTGCTCGGACGGATGCCTTTTCCGCTGTCCGCGCCACGCCTCCGTAGCTCAGGGGATAGAGCAATGGCCTTCTAATCCATTGGTCGCAGGTTCGAATCCTGCCGGGGGCACTTTCAGACGCGGAGTGAGCATGTCGGATTGTGGTTGACTGAGGTCAACCGAAGGGGCCACAGTGCACCAGCTCACCCTCGGCGTCACGTCACGGTCGAGTAAGCCGAACGAACGCCGACTTCCGATCCACCCACTCCACCTCGATCGCATCGCCGCCGACCTCAGAGCTCGAATGTACTTCGAGGCTGGGTACGGCGAGCCGTTCGGAATCTCCGACGCCCATCTCGACACTCTCGTCGCAGGCATTCGTACTCGTGAAGAACTCGTCGCCGAATGCGACGTGATTCTGCTCCCCAAGCCACTTGCCGAGGACCTCGAGACGCTGCGACACGGTCAAGTTCTATGGGGGTGGCCGCACTGCGTGCAGGACGAGAAGTTGACGCAGATCGCTATCGATCGGAAGCTCACCCTCATCGCGTTCGAGGCGATGAATCATTGGACCTCGGAGGGTTGGTTCAACCTTCACGTCTTCCACAAGAACAATGAGCTCGCCGGATACTGCTCCGTCCTTCATGCGATGCAGCTCGTCGGGGTCACCGGGGACTACGGCCGCCGACTTCGCGCCGCAGTCATAGGTTTCGGAGCAACTGCTCGCGGCGCTGTCACGGCACTCAACGCGCATGGCATTCACGATGTGGACGTCCTCACCCAGCGCGGAGTAACCGCTGTCAGTTCACCCATTCATTCCGCACGCATCGTCAATTTCGACTTGGACGGCAACAATCCGCGCCGCAGCCGCGCCCTGACCGAAACCGGCAGGGTGCCACTGTCCGGGTTCCTCGGCGATCACGACATCATCGTCAACTGCGTACTGCAGGACACCAACGCGCCGTTGACATTCCTGATGAACGACGACTTACCGTCGATCAATCCGGGAACGCTCGTTGTCGACGTGTCGTGCGACGAGGGAATGGGGTTCGAATGGGCCCGGCCGACATCGTTCACCGAACCCATGTTCACCGTCGGCGACAACGTCCGGTACTACGCAGTCGACCACAGTCCGTCTTATCTTTGGGACTCTGCTACCTGGGAAGTCAGCGAATCGCTTCTCCCCTATCTTCGTATCGTCTTGGACGGGCCGACGTCGTGGGACAGTGACGAAACGATAAGGAAGGCAATCGAGATTCGCGAGGGCGTAATTGCCAACCCCAACATCCTTGCGTTCCAACATCGCAGTCCGGAGTACCCACACCCCGCTGTGTAGCCTTTTCCCGCGATCTTCGCGGACCGATGCGCGGGAGGTGTGGTCGTGGTGTCGAGCCCCAACCACGTCGAACGCGCGTCAGGGTTACAACTTTCGGTTGATGCGCGGCTATTGCTGCGAGACATAGTGTGACACCGTGAAGAAAAGCGAAACGGCCGTTGCGGCGCCTGCTGCTCCACGCGTATCGAAGTGGTGGGGGCTCGTCGTCCTCGCGTTGGGCCTGGCGATGGTCGTCATGGACGGCACGATCGTCGCAGTCTCCCTCCCGACGATCATCGACGACCTGGGCCTGAATATCACCGACGCACAGTGGGTGAACTCGCTCTACTCGATTGTGTTCGCCGCACTACTGCTGACCACCGGCAATCTTGGTGACCGCCTGGGCAGGCGCAACATTTTTATCGTCGGTATCGCTCTGTTTCTGGCCGGCAGCTTGTGGGCCGCGAAGTCCGGCAGCGCGGAGATGCTCATCTCAGCGCGTGCACTTCAGGGCGTCGGCGGAGCGTGCATACTTCCATCCACACTTTCTACGGTCAACGCGACTTTTCGAGGCAAGGATCGGGCCGCCGCGTTCGGTGTCTGGGGTGCGGTCATGGCCGGCGCCGCCGCAATCGGTCCGCTGCTCGGAGGCTGGCTCACCAGCACGTTCAGCTGGCAATGGATCTTCTACGTCAACGTCCCCATCGGCGTTGTCTTGATAATCGCGGCGGTGGTCGTCGTCCCAGAGACCCGCTCCAGTGACAACCGCCCCGGCTTCGACATGGATGGGCTGTTGCTCAGCGCGATCGGTTTCGGTGCGCTGGTCTTCGCGATAATCGAAGGCAGTTCCCTCGGTTGGTGGCAGCCCATCCAAGACCTGAGTCTTTTCGGCATGACATGGTCGACGGACAAGCCCATCTCGATCGTGCCGGTCTTGTTGCTCGTAGCCGCCGTCGCGCTGACGCTGTTCGTCTTCTGGGAACGACACCGTGCCAGGGTCGCTCGGTCGGCGCTGCTGGATCTGCACATCTTCTTCACCCCCACCTTCAGCTGGGGGAACGTAGCCGCGATGATGATTGCGGTCGGCGAGTTCGGCCTGATCTTCGCGCTGCCACTGTTCCTTATCAACGCCATCGGTCTCGGCACCCTCGGAGCGGGGTTCGTACTCGCGACAATGGCAGCCGGCGCATTTCTCTCCGGCACCATGGCACGGCACCTGGCTGCCCTGATCGGCGCGGCCGGCACGGTCGTTGTCGGCGTCGCGCTCGAGATCATCGGCGTGCTGGTCCTCGCTGTGGTCCTCAGCGCAGACACCTCCCCCGTCACGATCGGAGCTGTGCTGGTGATCTACGGCGTGGGCCTCGGCCTGGCATCCGCGCAACTCACCAGCACCGTCCTGGCCGATATCCCGGTGGACCTGTCGGGGCAAGGTTCTGCCACGCAGAGCACCGTCCGGCAAGTTGGCTCGGCGCTCGGTTCTGCGGTAGTCGGCGCCGTGCTGTCGGTGGGGCTGGCCCACTATCTCGGCGGGATCGAAGGTCCGGCGGAGAAGTTCGCCGATGCCACTCGAGAATCCGCGGGTGGCGCGATCAGCGGATTGCGCGAAAGCCACGCTCCCGACGAGATCGTCCGGCAGTTGTCCGAGGCTTTCGCTTCCGCGACTCAGTGGGCATTGTTTGCCGCGCTCGTATTCCTCGTCTTCGGCCTGGTCGCCTCCCTACGTGTACTTCAGGTCTCACGTAGGGAGGCGACCCTCAGCGGCTCTCGAACTCTCCGTTGATGACGGTGCCGCCCGGTGAATCATCTCGGGCCTTGCGTGCAGCCTCACGCATTTCGACACCGTCGGATACCCAGTCGCCGATCTCGCGAGTCACATCGCGCACTGCCCCGGCGATGATGACCGCGATCTTGCCGACGTGCGTGGCTGCGGACTCCGTCAATTCTTGAACTGTGTCCTTGTTGCGCTCGAACTTCCCTACCACCTCTGGCCACCCCTGATTCGGTCGAGATTCGACTCCGGTCACTATGCAGCGACCTTCTTGCGCTCGACGATAACACCGACTGTCGGTTTCGAACCGGTGAGTGAATTGGGCAGAGCGAGCTTGAAAATCTTGCCCCAGACGGACCCGATCTGGTTGAAGAACCCACCGGAGTTGTACGGGAGTCCGTACTTTTCGCAGAGCGCTTCGACCTCCGGGGCCAACTCCGGGTATCGGTGCGCAGGTAGATCGGGGAAAAGGTGGTGCTCGATCTGGTGCGACAGATTGCCGGACATGATGTGGAACAGCGGACTGCCCTCGATGTTCGCGGACCCGAGCATCTGACGGACGTACCACTCACCCTGCGACTCGTCGGACGTCTCGTCCTCGGTGAAGGTCTGTACCCCGGTGGGAAAGTGTCCACAGAAGATGATCGAGTAGGTCCACAGGTTCCGCATCAGGTTCGCCCCGAGGTTGCCCACGACCGTGGAGGCAAAGAATGGCCCGCTCAGCGCTGGGAAGATGACGTAGTCCTTGAGGACCTGTTTGCCCGCTTTACGCCACATGCCCGCAAGCAAGGGCTTGACGTCGTGCCACTTGCGCTTGCCCTGGACAACGTTCTCGATCTCCAGATCGTGGAGCATCACGCCCCATTCGAAGAGCAGCATCAGGAAGAACGCATACACCGGGTTACCGAGATAGTACGGATTCCACTTCTGCCCCTCGTCCATGCGAAGCAGGCTGTATCCGATATCGCGGTCCTTGCCGACGATATTGGTGAAGGTGTGGTGCATGTAGTTGTGCGAGTGCTTCCACTGATCGGCCGGGCATACCGTGTCCCATTCGAAGACCTGTGAGTTGAACTCCGGCTCACGCATCCAGTCGTACTGACCGTGCATGACGTTGTGCCCGATCTCCATGTTGTCGAGAATCTTCGACAGCCCCAGTGCACCGACTCCGGCCAGCCATGCCGGCGGCAGGAACGGTAGATACATCAGGGCGCGGCCAGTGATTTCGAGCCCGCGCTGCGCCTTGATGACCTTGTAGATGTACTCCCGGTCCTCGCTACCGAGCTTCGCGACGGTGCGAGCTCGCATCTCGTCCAGCTCGCGGCCGAGCTCTTGGACTTGTGCGTAGGAGAGCGTTGTGGGCACGGGTTGCTGGTGGGGCGAGTCCGAAGTACTCATGAATGGCAACAGGGACAACGATGGTGATGGAATTCCGAACATTGAACACTCTCCGTTTCGGATCGATGTGTAGCGGCATGCGCGGTGAACAGCTCAGATCTCGATGGCGACATCACCGACTGGCACCGAGACGCACAGCTGGATCTTCTTGTCCGGTTCACTGTCCGTCTCACCGGTTTTGATGTTCTGGGTACATCCGGATGTCTTGACCGAGGTGCAGGTGAAGCAAATCCCCATCCGACATCCGTATGCGGGGGTCAGGCCCACCTCTTCGGCCTGCTCGAGCAGTGTCAGACCGGAGTTGTCACCGACCTTGCCGCTCTCGGTGAAGGACACCTCGCCTCCGACGTCGCCGGTGACGACGGCCAAGGGTGGCGCAAATTCTTCGAGGTGGAGGCGTTCGGTGAGACCCAGGTCGGCATACACGTTTTCGACGCCACGCATCAGTCCGGGCGGGCCGCACATGTACGTCTCGGCGCCGGCGTACCACGGTGCGGCGGATCTGAGGTGCTCGGCGCCGAAGAAGCCGTTCAGATCGCCGCCTTGCTCCTGATCGGTGTAAGCGAACACGATGCCAATGTTCTCGTGTGCTGCTGCAATGGCGTCGAGTTCACGTCGATGAGAGACGTCGCTTTCGGTGTACGCGTAGTGCAAAAAGGTGAGGTCGCCGCTGTACCCCTCGTCCAGCAGCGTCCTCAACATCGACAGCACGGGGGTGATTCCGCTGCCGCCGCTGATGAGAAGCACGCCGGCCGGCCGAGGCCGCGGGAGATGAAATGTCCCGTCCGCCTGAGAAAGACTGACAACCAGCCCCTCACGCGCGTTCGAATGCAGATACTGGGAAACCAGCCCCTCCGGATGCGCCTTCACAGTCAGTTCGATTCGACCGTCATCGCGATACTGGGAGCAGCTCGGCGAGTAGCAGCGAGTGTGGCGGACACCGTCGATGACGACCCCGACCTGCACGAATTGACCTGCCTCGAACCCACGCCATTGCTGCGTCGGGCGCATCGTCAAGGTCACTGTGTCACGGGTGGAGCGATGTACCGCGGTGATTTCAGCTCGAAGATCGCGGACCGTGGTCATCGGGTCGACCAGTTCGAGATAGCGATCGAGGGCGTGCGGTGTCGCCATCGCCTCGAACAAGGACAACAGAGAGAAGGTGCCCGGCAGTCGCGGTCTTCGCGATTTCTGATGAAGTGTCATCTCGCCTCCCGATAGCGGTCGAAACGGCGGAACCGTTTCAGTGTACGGCTGTGCACTAGAATCAGTGTGGCAGATCCGCACCCCGAGCTGTCAACGTCAATGTGACGGCACGAACAAACCGTCAAAGATATGACGTACATCACAGCTACCGCGCCAGTCGAGCTCAGGACCGGGAGTACTCGCTCAGTGGACAGTCATAAACTCGAACCCGTGACGGAACCGGGCACCCGAGCCGAACGCAAGGAACGCACCAAGCAGGCGCTCATGGACGGCACTCTCGAACTGCTGAGAGATCGCTCCTTCGCAAGCGTGAGTCTGCGTGAGGTTGCTCGATCTGCGGGGATCGTTCCGACTGCGTTCTATCGCCACTTCGCATCGATGGACGATTTGGGTGTCGCCCTGGTAGAGGATTCGATGCGAATGCTGCGACAGATGTTGCGCGATGCGCGGAAGGATCCGAGCGTCAAGAATGCGGCCGAGTCGTTCGCGATCCTGGTTAGGCAGATGCGCAGCCACGAGGAGCAGTTCCGGTTCCTCTCGCGCGAACGATACGGCGGCGTCACCGCAGTACGACAAGCATTCGCGACCGAACTGCGGATGTTCGTCAGCGAGCTGACCGTCGACCTCGCCCGCATGCCAGGTCTTTCGACCTGGGATGTTGCCGACTTGGAGATGGCCGCGGACCTTATCGTCTCCACTATGTTGACCGCGACGGTAGGCCTGTTGGAGATCGACCGCCCAGGCAGCCAGAAAGAACAAGAACTGGTGCGCCGCACCGAGCAGCAAGTCCGGCTCATCGTGCTCGGCATGGGATCGTGGAATCCGCGACACCGAGCGGAAGGAAACCGATGACCATGGAGACCATCACGATCGACGACCTCGTCTTCGACGTCCGGGTCGAGGGTCCCGACGATGGAACACCTGTCGTCCTGCTGCATGGGTTTCCGCAGTCATCGCTCTCCTGGAAAGAGGTAACCCCTCGCCTGCACACCGCTGGCATCCGGACACTCGCCCCCGACCAGCGCGGGTACTCCCCCGGAGCGAGGCCGTCGGATGTCGCGGAATACACCTCGGACAAACTTGTCGCCGATGTTCTCGGGTTGCTCGACGCGGTCGATCTCGAGTCGGCACACATCGTCGGCCACGACTGGGGTGCGGCCGTGGCATGGCAGCTGGCCGCCCGACATCCCGAGCGCGTACGTTCCCTCACTGCGGTCTCGGTGCCGCACACGGCCGCGTTCGGTTGGGCTCTGCGCGAAGACGAGGATCAGAAGGCGCGCTCGAGCTATATGCAATTGCTTCGCATCGAGGGAAAAGCCGAACAAGTACTCCTGGAGCACGACGCCGCTCGATTGCGTGCCATGTTCGGCAGCAGCTGTGCTGTCGACAGCTATGTCGAGCACCTCAGCGGACCGGGCGCTCTGACTGCAGCCCTCAATTGGTACCGCGCGATGACGAGCGACTTCGGTCGTCTCGAATCCGTCCAGGTCCCCACCACATATGTGTGGAGCAATCACGATTCTGCGATCGGCCGCGCCGCGGCGGAACGTTGCGCAGAGTTCGTCGACGCCGACTACACCTTCGTCGAACTGGACGGCATCTCGCACTGGGTACCCGAGGAAGCTCCCGAGCGGCTCGCGGACGAGATCCGTGCACGCATCGTCTCTAGTTAGACCTTGTCCGGCGCCTTCACTGCCAGTAGCGCCCCGAGGCCGAGCGCGAGAACCACGAGCAGACCACCGATCCCCGCACGGTCCGAGTCGAATAGCCATACGAAGAGTCCGAACAAGGTCGGCGCAAGGAACGACACTGCTCGGCCCGTCGTAGCGTAGAGGCCGAAGAATTGTCCTTCCCGCCCTGGCGGGGCCAGTCGCGCCAGGTATGTGCGGGAGGAAGACTGCGCTGGTCCGACGAACAGGCACAGGACGAGACCGAAAACCCAGAACATCAATGGCCCGGACACGAAGAGCAGCACGACGCCCGCGAAGATCATCGACGCGAGCGAGACGACGATGACCGTTTTCGGGCCTACCCTGTCGTCGAACCGTCCAGCACTGATCGCCCCGAGTCCGGCGACCACGTTGGCCGCGACGCCGAACAACAACACATCGGCCGTCCCGATGCCGTACACGCTCACTGCGAGAACCGCACCGAAGGTGAAGACCCCGGCCAGACCGTCCCGGAACAACGCACTTGCGGCAAGAAAATAGACACTGCGCCGATCCACCGTCCACAGTTCGCCGAGATCCCGAAACAGCACCTTGTAGGACTCGGCAATTCCTGCCTTGGCGGCGTCCGGATCTGCACCCGTCGGCGGCAGTTCCGGCACCGCCAGGAAAACCGGAATGGCCGATACGGCGAACCATACGGCCGCAAGAAGGGCAACGAAACGGATGTTCAGCCCGCCGTCGGTCGTCAGACCGAACAGTCCTCGAGTGTCTCCGTCGCCGGTGATGAAACCGAAGTAGCAGATCAGCAGCAGCACGATGCCACCGAAATAACCCATGGACCAACCGAATCCGGAGACCCGGCCGATGTTCTGCGGCGTCGAGACCTGGCGAAGCATCGAGTTGTACGGAACGCTGGCAAGTTCGAAGAGAATCGAACCGAAAGCCAGCAGTACCAAACCGAGCCACAGATAGTGGTAGTCGTCCTTCACGAAGAACAGGCCCACCATGCTGAGGACGGTCAGACCTGTCAGGATTCCGAGGGACCGCTTTCTTCGCCCTCGGGCGTCGAACCGCTGCCCGGAGATCGGGGCCAGGACGGCAATGACGACCCCAGCCAGGCCGATCGACCAACTGAACCACGACGTCGCCGAAATGGAACCCGGCAAGTCATCGCCGACCGCGTCGGTCAGGTAGACCGAGAACACGAAGGTCAGGATCACGGCATTGAACGCGGCCGATCCCCAATCCCATATCCCCCAGGCGAATACCTGCTTTTGGGTCGTCGCGACGCCGACGACGGCGGCATTCGCCTGTTCACTCATAGCGGAAGCCTAGGCGAGCAATCCTCGTCGGGCGTCCCACTCGGGTATCGAGTCGACGTGCGACTTCCGACCGAGAGCGCCCGTTATGCACCTAGTTGCATAAGCACTTCGTTGCATACATACTTTGCTGCGTGGCACTCGAACACGCACTCCTCGTTTCCCTCACCGAGCTGTCGGGGTCGGGGTACGAACTCGCGCGCCGATTCGACAAGTCGATCGGCTTCTTCTGGAGTGCGACGCATCAGCAGATCTACCGAGTACTGACGCGAATGGACGGCGCCGGTTGGGTGGTATGCACCGCGGTGGCTCAGCAAGGACGACCTGACAAGAAGGTCTATTCCGTCAGTGCCGAAGGTAAGGCGGAACTCGACAGGTGGATCGCCGAGCCGACCGACCCGGCGGTTCTCCGAGACGAGTTGGCTGTGAAGATCCGCGGCGCCGCCCTCGGTGACATCGCGGCATTGAAGGTGGAGGTACGACGCCATCGCGACGTGCATCTCGAGCGCCTGCAGTTGTATCGATTGATCGAAAAACGTGATTTTCCCGCTCCTGCAGGTCTTGCCGGAGCGGCCTTGCACCAGTACCTGGTGCTCCGCGGTGGAATTCGAGTCGAGGAAGGCTTTGCCGAATGGTGCGAAGAAGTGTTGGAGAAGCTGTGAGCACAACCGGTCGGTATCCAATCCTGTTGTCTCCGTTGAAGGTCGGCACGACGACGTTGAAGAACCGCGTCATCATGGGATCGATGCATACCGGGCTCGAGGACCGCGGTCGCGACACCGCCCGGCTCGCCGAGTATTTCGCCGAGCGCGCCAGAGGTGGCGTCGCACTGATCATCACCGGTGGATATGCACCGAACCGAACCGGCTGGCTGTTGCCGTTCGGGGCCAAACTCACCAACCGGATCGAAGCCCGACGGCACCGACGCATCACCGACGCAGTGCATCGTGAAGGTGGGAAGATCGCCCTGCAAATCCTGCACGCCGGCCGCTATTCTTACCAGCCCTTCTCCGTATCGGCGTCGTCGATCAAGGCTCCTATCAACCCATTTCGACCGAGAAGACTATCCTCTCGCGGGGTTCGATGGCAGATCCGCAACTACGTACGCTGCGCGAGACTGGCACAGTCGGCGGGGTACGACGGGGTCGAAATCATGGGCGGCGAAGGCTATTTCATCAACCAGTTCCTCTCCGAGCGAACCAATCGTCGCGGCGACGAATGGGGCGGCAGCCCGGAGAATCGCCGACGGATTGCTGTGGAGATAGCAAAGAAGATACGCGCTGCAGTGGGTGCGGACTTCCTGGTCGTGTTCCGCCTGTCGATGGCCGATCTGGTCGAGCGCGGGCAGAGCTGGGACGACATCGTCGCACTCGCGCAGGAGCTCGAGCGGGTCGGCGTCGACATGATCAGTACCGATATCGGATGGCACGAATCGCGGGTCCCGACCATTGTCACCTCGGTACCGCGCGCCGCATTCGTCGACATCACGGGAAAACTCGACAAACACGTCGGAATCCCGGTGGCCGCATCCAATCGCATCAACATGCCGGAGACAGCCGAAGCGATTCTCGCGCGCGGGGACGCCGAGCTGATCTCGATGGCCAGGCCGATGCTCGCCGACCCGTTCTGGGTGCGCAAGGCCGAAGCCGACGCTCCCGGCAGCATCAACACGTGCATCGCGTGCAACCAAGCGTGCCTCGACCACGCGTTCGCTCGCAAGACAGTCTCGTGCCTGGTCAATCCCCGAGCCGGGCGCGAGGTCGAATTGCAGTTGCTCCCCGCACGAAGGACGAAGAAAATCGCCGTCGTCGGGGCCGGGCCCGCAGGGTTGTCCGCGGCTCTCGAATCGGCGCGACGTGGCCACGAAGTCAGTCTCTTCGAGTCACGCCCGCAACTCGGCGGGCAATTCGGCATCGCCGCGCTCATCCCCGGCAAAGAAGAGTTCGCCGAGACGATTCGGTACTTCACCACCTCACTCCACGAGCAGAACGTTGCGATACACCTCGGCCGCACAGTCACCGGAGCCGAACTCCTCGCCGGTGGCTACGACGACGTGGTCATAGCCACCGGCGTGGTCCCGCGAATCCCGTCCATCCCGGGCATCGACCATCCGTCGGTCCTGTCCTACGCCGAGGTCGTCGAAGAGGGCATGCCCGTCGGTAAGAGGGTGGCCGTGATCGGTGCAGGCGGTATCGGCGTCGACATATCGGAGTTCCTGACCACCGACGCTTCGCCGACGCTCGATGTGAAGGAGTGGAAGCAGGAGTGGGGCGTGACCGAACCCGAGGCCGCGCCCGGTGCGCTGACGACCCCGATTCCGGCCGCGTCTCCCCGCGAGGTGTATCTGCTGCAACGTAAGAGCGGAAAGATCGGGGCCGGACTGGGCAAGACGACCGGCTGGGTCCACCGCGCAGCATTGAAGGCCAAGGGCGTGCACGAACTCTCGGGCGTCAACTACGAACGTATCGACGACGACGGGCTACATATTTCCTTCGGTGAGAAGCACGAACGGCCTCGCATTCTCGAGGTGGATTCCATCGTTGTCTGCGCAGGCCAGGAGTCAGTCCGTGACCTGGTAGACGAATTGGCCGCATCGGCTATGAAGACGCACGTCATCGGGGGCGCGGACCTCGCCACCGAACTCGACGCCAAACGCGCAATCGAGCAGGCCACCCGGCTTGCGATGAGTATCTGATCGGGCGAGGACGTCGCTGCGCTAGCCTGTCTCACCGTGAGCCTGCCCAGTCCTTCCCCTGATGCCCGCGCCGTCGTCACCGGCGCCTCCTCCGGAATCGGAGAGGCCCTGGCCACCGAGTTGGCGAGGCGAGGGCACTCGCTTGTCGTCGTTGCTCGTCGGGGTGAGTTGCTCGAAGCCCTCGCAACGAAACTTCGCGCCGATCACGGCGTGACGGTCGAGGTTCGCGTCGTCGATCTCGCGGATCGTGTTGCTCGTGCGTCCCTGTCGACCGAGCTGTCCGGACGGCCGATCAGCATCCTGTGCAACAACGCAGGAATAGCGACATTCGGCCCTCTTGCGCAGCTGGACCCTCAGTACGAGCGCGATCAGGTCGAGCTCAACACCGTTGCGGTGCATGATCTTACGCTCGCCGTCCTGCCCGGAATGATCGCGCGCGGAAGCGGCGGGATTCTCATGACCGGTTCAGCCGCGGGCAACATGGCAATACCGAACAACGCCACCTATGCGGCCTCGAAGGCCTTCGTCAACACGTTCTCCGAATCCCTGCGCCTCGAACTCAAGGACAGCGGAGTGCACGTCACGCTTCTGGCCCCCGGACCCGTCCGCACCGAAACACCCGATCCCGCCGACGCGTCCATCGTCGACAAGCTCGTCCCGGATTTCCTGTGGATCGACAGCACCTACACCGCGAAGTTGTCGCTCGATTCGCTCGCCACGAACAAAATGCGCGTAGTGCCGGGAGTCCTCAGCAAGGCCATGTCCGTTGCAGGCCAATACAGCCCTCGTGCTATTTCCGCTCCGATCATCGGAGGCTTCTACAAGAAGCTCGGCGGGTAGAGGGCAGCGCCGACAACGATGCCGGACGTCAGCGCTTACGCCGCCGCCCGGTACCGAAGATGCTCCGCGATATCTCGCGGCCTGCCGCGGACGCCGCAGATCGTAGGAAGCTCTTCACCGCCGGATTGTCCATGATGCGCTCGGCAGCCGACGGCCCTTGCGGTTCCACGCGCGGCAAGTCCGGTAGGTCCACCGGGAGCGGCGGTATGTCCAGGACCGGGTCCGTGTTCGGGGCGTCGGACACGCGCGCTTGCAAGCGTTCGTAGGCGGAGTCGCGGTCGATCGTCGCACCGTATTTCGAGCTCAGCGTGCTGGCTGCGGCGGAGGCCGAGATCGCGTCGTTGCCGATAGTGTCCATCAGTGAACGCGGTGGACGAATCTTTGTCCATGCCACCGGCGTCGGGGCACCTTTCTCGGAAAGCACAGTCACAATCGCTTCGCCGGTACCGAGTGAAGTGAGGGCCTTCTCGAGGTCGTAGACGTCGGTGGTGGGATAGGTCCGGACAGTCTTGTTCAAAGCCTTCTGATCGTCTGGTGTGAACGCGCGCAACGCATGCTGAATTCGTGCCCCGAGCTGAGACAGGACCTCGTTGGGAATGTCCGTCGGTAGTTGGGTGCAGAAGATCACGCCGACACCCTTGGATCTGATCAGCTTGACGGTCTGTTCGACCTGTTCGAGGAACGCCTTGGACGCGTCGGCAAACAGCAGGTGCGCCTCGTCGAAAATAAAGACCAGTTTGGGCTTGTCGATGTCCCCCACTTCGGGCAACGTCTGGAACAAGTCGGCGAGAACCCACATCAAAAATGTGGAGAACATGACCGGTCGCGACGCCTGGGCACCCAGTTCGAACAGGGTCACAATCCCTTTGCCGTCGCCGTCGACACGCAGCAGGTCCTCGGTCTGAAGTTCGGGTTCACCGAAGAAGGTGTCGCCGCCGTCGGCCTCGAGATTGACGAGCTCGCGCAGGATGACTCCGGCAGTCGCCGTCGAGACTCCACCGATGCCCTTCAGATCGGCCTTGCCTTCGGCCGAGGTGAGGTGTGTGATGACCGATCGCAGATCCTTGAGATCGAGCAGCGCCAACCCCTGTTTGTCGGCCCAGTGAAAAATGAGCCCCAGGGTGGACTCCTGAGTCTTGTTCAGTTCCAGCACTTTACTGAGCAAGATCGGCCCGAAAGCTGTGATCGTTGCACGGACCGGGACACCGATGCCACCGGTTCCGAGGGAGAGGAACTCCACGGGGTAGCCGGTGGGTATCCAGTCCGATTCCCCGCAGTCGACGGCACGGCTGCGTATCTTCTCGTTGTCTGCTCCCGGTGCCGACAATCCCGAGAGATCACCTTTCACGTCGGCCATCACCACTGGAACTCCCGCGGCGGAGAGCTGTTCGGCGATGCCCTGAAGGGTCTTCGTCTTGCCGGTACCCGTGGCGCCGGCGACAAGGCCATGACGATTGAGTGTCGCCAGAGGAATCGCGATGCGAGCGGACGGGTCGCTGACGCCGTCGAGCATCACCGATCCCAGCTCGAGCACTGCGCCGTGCGATGCGTAGCCCGCCGCGATCGAGGAGGTCACGCCCCCCGACGGGGATGTCCCGGTCGCGCCTGCTGCTGCCTCCGCGTCGATCGCTTCCTTTTCGGCGGCATCCGCTGCTGCGGCAGCCTCGCGAGCGATTCGGGCTGCTTCGAGTGCGACGGCTTTGGCTGCCTTCGCCTTCTCTGCAGGCGTCGACGGCAACCCACCGCCCGCCGAATTCGGATCGACCGTCATCTTCCGTCCTCCTTGACACAGCTCATCTCGCAGTTGATCACCACCGCAAACCTTAGTGGTGACGAGGCCCGCACTAGGGTGTGTCTGGTGCAGGACAAACTTGTGTGGATCGATTGTGAAATGACCGGGCTGGACTTGTCGAAGGACAAGCTCATCGAGATTGCGGCGCTCGTCACCGACAGCGAATTGAACGTACTGGGCGACGGTGTCGACATCGTCATTCATGCCGACGACGACGCGCTGGCCGGGATGCCGGACGTGGTGAAGAAGATGCATGCCAAATCCGGATTGACCGAGGAGGTGCGTGCATCTTCGGTCACGCTGGAAGAGGCGCAGCGTCAGGTACTCGCGTACATCCGCGAGCATGTCCCCGTTGCCGGGACAGTGCCCTTGGCCGGAAATTCGATCGGCACCGATCGCGGCTTCATCGCACGCGATATGGGTGACCTCGATACCTACCTCCACTACCGAATGATCGATGTCAGTTCTATAAAGGAACTCGCCCGTCGGTGGTACCCGCGCATCTACTTCGGTCAGCCGACCAAAGGTCTGGCCCACCGCGCGTTGGCAGACATCGAAGAGTCCATCAAGGAACTGAAGTACTACCGCCAGACCGTGTTCGTGGCGCCTCCTGGGCCCTCTACCAGCGATATTGCTGCAGTTGTAGAGGGACTCGACACGCAGTCCTGATACCGATTGGCAACCAACGATTCGAACCGCTAGTATTGTCATCGCTGCTGAAACAGAACCCGCGAGGGTTCGGTCCGGTAGCTATGGTGGGTGTAGTTCAGCTGGTAGAGCACCAGGTTGTGATCCTGGGTGTCGCGGGTTCGAGTCCCGTCACTCACCCCATAGAAGCAAGAAAGCCGGTCTCCACACGGAGGCCGGCTTTCTTGTGCGTTCTGCACCCCTGCTCTCGGCGCACGTCACGAAGTCGCGGCGGAAGTGCATCGAACGAGTAGCGAATTACGTTGTTGTAATTCAACTTTCGAGTGTCGCATGGGGTTCATGTGACGTACGGTTGCAAATGGCACTTTTGGGGAAGAAAAGTACCAACGTGAAAGCTGTGACTTGCACCGTTGATTCGACGCGCCCCCGAAACGCGCCACCCGTCGTTCGAAGCCCATCAGGGAATACCAGCCGGGCAGAGACTAGGAGGCAGTTGCAGTGGGTCGAAAAGTTCACAGAGCGATCGCGGGTTCGGTGTTGTCGGCGGCGTTGTGCATCGGTTCCGCAGGTCTGATCGATCCGGCCGTGGCCACGGCGCAGCCGACCATCGACCTGCCTGTACTCCCCATCCCTCAACCCGACGCTCAGCAGCGAGCAGCAATCCTCTCAGCCGTCCTCGACGCCACCGGCGTGCTGATCAACGAGGTCGCTGCGGTGATTCTCGATTCCGACTTCGGGCCCGCACCCGATGCGAGCACGCCGTCCGCTCCTGAAGTCGTTCTCGCGCCGCCGTCGGTCGGCTTGGGCGGGGCGATGCTGCCATTGCCCGCGCGCAGCTACGAACTCTCTTCCAACTACGGCAGCAGGAACAACCCGACCGGCAACGGTGGCCAATTCCACCAGGGTGTGGACTTCGCTGCCCCGTCGGGCACCCCGATCTACGCCGTGAACGGCGGAACCGTCGAACAAGCAGGTGACGCGGGAGACGGTTACGGCAATCTCGTGCGGGTCAAGAGCGGAAACACGGTGACCTATTACGGGCATCAATCCGCGATGAACGTCGGCGTCGGCGACACCGTTGCGCCCGGCGATCAGATCGGTGAGGTCGGCAGCACCGGTAACTCGACCGGACCCCATCTTCATTACGAGGTCAGAAACAACGGCTCGAGCATCGAACCGGTCGGCTACCTGAAAACGCTGGGAGTAGATCCAGCGAGGTACCAAAGCCTGGATGCACGCTGAGCCCATCGGGTGGGGGTGACGCCTGGTCAAGGGCGCCCCTGTCACATGGAGTTGGCGTTGCCGGCCTTCCAGTCACCCCAGGGGATGTTCCAGTCGCCGAGCCCGTCGGTACCGGACAGTGTGCCGCCGAGCGTGTTCTGCACGACGACGATGTCTCCACGCTTGGTGTTGTCGTAGACCCACTTCGCGTTCGCGGGACTGAGGTTGAGGCAACCGTGACTGGTGTTGGAGCTCCCCTGTTGGCCCACTGACCAGGGCGCAGAGTGGAAGAAGATACCGCTGTAGGACATACGGGTCGCCCAGTCGACGGGCGTGCGGTAACCGGAAGACGAATTCACCGGCACTCCATAGGTCGACGAGTCCATGACCAGGTGATCGAATCGGTCGCCGATGATGTAAACGCCGTTGTCGGTGGGGGTACTGTCCTTCCCCATCGAGGTGGGCATCGTCATGACGTTCTGTCCGTTGACCGAGAAAGTGACCTGCTTGGTGTTGTCGTCTGCGGTCGCGACCACGGCGTCACCGATCGTGAACGACGTCGACGAGTTCTCCTGGCCGTAGATGCCGTCACCGAGATCACGGCCGAAGACGTTGACGGCGACATCGATGCGAGTGCCGGACGCCCAGTAGTTCTGCGGACGCCACCGAACCTCTTTGCTGTTGACCCAATAGAACGCGCCTTCGACGGGAGGCGTCGTCGTGACTTGGATGGCGTTCTGCGCAGCGAGCTTGTCGGCGATCGGCTCGTCGAACTGCACCGCGACGGGCTGACCGATTCCGACGACCGCACCCTCGTTCGGCAATACGTATGCCTTGGTGAAGTTGCCGGGCTGATTGGTCGTGAAGTTGTTGACCGTGCGGGTCGCACCACCGATTCCGTACGCATCTGCTTGCACGCGATAACGGCTGCTGTACTGGAGCTGCTCGGTGTTGGACCAGGTCAGGCCGTCGGCAGAAAGGACGCCTTCGATCGGCACGCCGTCCGAATCCATCACCGTGACGTTCGCGAGCTTGCCGTCGGCGACAGAGACGGTCACCGGATCTGCGGGAGAGAATCCGACTGCACCATCGGCCACGCTGGAGCTCACCTTGGGCTTCATGAGTTCGGCAATCGGGTTGGAGTCGATCGGAGCGAGTGCGTCCGTCGAACCTGTGTTCGACGTCGTGCATCCGGACAGGACGATAGTTGCAGTCAACATCGAGACCGCGGCGGTCCCAATTCCGCGAGAGAACCTCATCACACGCTCCACTTCCACACACCGATTCGGGGCACGTACTCGGCCCGGCAGACACAATTGAATGCTTCCAGGTCACAGCTTGGCTATCCAATCGAAATGCCGCAGCTCGAGTAACGTTCGAATACCAATCGCGCGGTATCGGCTTCGTGTTACCTCACCGATCGCACCGGTGAGATCGGTGACGAATCACCAGTCAGCGCATTCGCATGTTGTCGTCGACGAGTGTGCCGTAACGCAACGAGGGAAGGTCTCTGAAATAGTTCATCCGCAGGCGCCACGGTGCAACCGAACCTTGCTTGGGAAAGGTGTCGACCGAACGCAGAACGTAGCCGGCAGCGAAATCCAGAAACGGTTCCTCCCCGACGGTTGCATCACGTTCGAGGCGGACCTCCCGGTAGCCGTTGGCGTCCATGTGTGCGAGGAGCCGCACGATGTAGTCGCACACCAGATCGGCCTTGAGCGTCCAGGAGGCATTGGTGTACCCGATGACGAAGGCGAAGTTCGGCACATCGGTGAGCATCATGCCCTTGTAGGCCATCGACTCGGTGATGTCGATCTGCTTGCCGTCGACCCGCAGGGCGACGTTGCCGAGGGCGACGAGATTGAGACCCGTCGCAGTGATGACGATGTCGGCGTCGAGATTCTCCCCGGACGTCAGCGCGATCCCGTTCTCGGTGAAGCGCTCGATGTGGTCGGTGACGACGTCTACCTTTCCCTCTCCGATGGCCGTGAACAGATCACTGTCGGGAACGAGGCAGAGCCGTTGATCCCAGGGATCGTATTTCGGTGTGAAGTGGGTGTCGAGATCGTAGCCTTCGGGCAACCAGCCCTCCTGAAGCTTGCGAATCCGTCCCTTCATGAAATTCGGGTAGCGCTGACACAGCACGTACATCCCGATCGAGGTGACGGCGTTCTTCATTCGAGTGACCCCATAGGCCACACGTGACGGCAAGTACTTGCGCAACGCCAGCGCAATCGGATCCTTCGACGGCAACGACATGATGTAGCTGGGTGAGCGCTGGAGCAGCGTCACGTGCTCGGCGTCACGGGCAAGGGTCGGCGCCAGGGTGATAGCCGTGGCACCGCTACCGATCACGACGATCTTCTTGCCGGCGTAGTCCAAATCCTCCGGCCACAACTGCGGATGCACGACGGTTCCGCCGAAGTCTTCGAGGCCCTCGAAATCCGGCGTGAACCCCTTGCTGTAGTCGTAGTATCCGCTGCAACACATCAAGAACGAGGCGGTGAACACGGCAACTTCGCCTGATTCACCCACCTTCGCCTCGACCGTCCATGTCGAGGTCGCAGTGGACCATTCGGCCGACACCACTGTGTGATGAAACCGAATGTGTCGGTCGATACCCGCTTCACGCGCCGTGTCCTCGATGTACTCGCGGATGGATGCGCCGTCGGCGATGGATTTGTCGCCCACCCAGGGGCGAAAGTTGTAGCCGAGGGTGTACATGTCCGAGTCGGATCGAATCCCCGGATACCTGAACAGATCCCACGTTCCGCCGATCGCCCCACGACTCTCGAGAACGGCATAGCTCTTGTGTGGCAGGGTGGACCGAAGATGATGCGCGGCACCGATTCCGGACAGGCCTGCGCCGATGATGAGGACGTCGACTGTCGTGGTCATCAGGAAATGTTCGCGAGCATAGTCATGGCAAGAACTCCATCGTGTGGTTCGGGCTCCCCCGGATCCGGGAACTTCGACGTGTCGCTTTTCATTCTGTCAGCGTCGCGGCGATACCGGGGCCTGCCAGATGCCCACCGTGGCGTCGATCAGATCGGTTCCGCAGTCGGCCCAGTTCGGTGGACGCTCGGGATGCTGTGCGAATTCGAGTTCTTTCTCGGCGCAGATATGCATCATCATATTTCGGGCCATGTCACTACGCGCTCGGCGCACCTCAGCCGGCAGATCCGGTAGGCATCGATGAAGGCCGACGAGGGTCTTCCTCAACGAGGAAGAAACCCCTGCCGTTTCGTACATCAGTGGCCGCAGCGTCGGATCGGTCATGATTTGGACTGCGCATCGTGCATACCAGCTGGGTTGGCCCAACGTCGCCAAGTGATCGGTGTACGGCGCGATGAGGCACGAGACCCAATCTCGAAGCCTTTCCGAATCCCCGTTTCGAAGCACGAGCGTGGTCCGATTCTCCTCGATCACGCCCGAGTGGCGTTCGACGATCGCGCGTACGAGGTCCGCCTTCGTACCGAAGTGGTATCCGACCGCCGCGTTGTTGCCTTGCCCCGCAGCCTCGCTCACCTGCCTGTTGGACACCGAATGAAGTCCATGCTCGGCATACAGTCGTTCTGCCATCAGCAAGATCGACTCACGCGTCCCCGCCGTGCGCGCTGAACGCACGCCGCTACTCGTCATCTCGGGGTCTACCCTTCGCTACCATTGCTTTTCGAACCGGACACACCTTCGAGTGAACTACCCCACTACCAATATTCAAGCACGTGTCTTACCGGAGTAGGTCACCCGCGCGACTGTAGTCTCGATTGCTTGCGATCTCACTGTCGTCAGGGCGCAGCGAATCCAGCGTCAGCCAAAACCTCTTGCCCCTCGGCGCTCATGACCAGGGCTTCGAACGCCTTCGCCGCCGCACTGTTCTGCGAATCCGACAGCACCGCAATCGGGTACGTGTTGACTGCACCGGACGACTCTTCGAAGGCGACCGAGGTGACCTTCTCACCCGCGCCCGACGCGTCGGTCACGTAGACCAGACCTGCGTCGGCCTGACCGGAGGTGACCTTGCCGAGGACGTCGGTGACGGACGACTCCTCGCTCACCGGGGCAATGTCTACTCCGGTCGCCTTCTCCACCTTCGTAGTCGCAGCGCCACATGGCACCTGAGGTGCACAGACGACAACTTTGTTGTCCTTGTCTGCGAGGTCGGCGAAGGAAGCGATGCCCTTCGGATTCCCGGGCGGGGTGACGATGATCAGCGTGTTCGTCGCGAAGTTCTCGGGGTCGCCGGAGATCAGGTTCGCATCGAGCGCCTTGGTCATGTTTGCGGTATCCGCGGAAGCAAAAACGTCTCCCGGTGCGCCCTGCGTCAACTGCGTGACCAGATCCGAGGAACCGGCAAAGTTGAACGCAACGTCGGCCCCGGGATGGGCTGCTTCGAACATGGTGCCGAGTTGAGTGAAGGTCGCCTTCAGCGACGCTGCTGCGAAGACGGTGAGGTCACCGCTGATGTCCTGCCCTGCCGGATCTGAAGCAGTGGATCCAGACTCCGGCGCCGTGGAATCACCACCACCACTCGAGCAGCCCGCAGCCAGTAATGCAGACATGGCGAGGACTGTTCCGAGTCGCCCGTAACTCTTCTTCACTTTCGCTCCCTCGATAGGCTTGTTCATAGTCCGCCAATGCGCATACGCGGACCAACACCTACCTTAGAGCAGCATCCGCGGAGAAAAGCTTGGGGTTGCTTCGCAGACGTAGATTGGCCAGAGCACTTCACGTCACAGCTTTCGCTGTTTCCGAGATGAGGGCGGCAGTGGTAGAAACCGATTCACCACCGTTCATCACAAATTCATGCCCGTCGATGCTGATCCGAATCGCCGGTGCACTGCTGGGGTTCGTCGTGACAGTGGTCGCTGCACCGTCGCACCGAATATGAACCCAGTGGTCGCGATAGCGGAGATCGAGTTCGAGTGATTGCAGCTCGATCGGCAATTGCGGATGGAGCCTCAGGGTGTCGCCTCGCACTTCGATTCCGGTATAGCAGCGCTGCAGGATGTCCACACTGCCCGCCATTGCGCCCAGGTGGATTCCCTCCCGGGTCGTTCCCTGTTGACTGTCGGCAAGATCGGCCGTGCACGACTCCCGCAGCATGTCCCAGGAGTCTCGACGGTTACCTCGTGCGAGCACCCAGGAGTGCGCGACTCTGCTCAAAGTCGAACCATGGGTCGTTCGAGCAAGGTAGTAGTCGACGGTTGCCGGAATCGTGCTCGGCTCGAAGTCGTACCCCATCCCCGAAAGCAGTTCGGTGAGCTCCTCCGCGGTGAACAGGTACAGCAGCATCAGAACATCGGCCTGCTTGGACACCTTGTAGTGAGCGCAGGAATCATTCTCGGCTTCGAGGATCAGATCGAGCCGGCCGATGTTTCCGTACCGTTGTCGGTAGTCATCGAGGTCGAGTTCGCGGAGTTCCCCGTACCCATGAAATTGTGCAAGCAATCCGTTGTCGAGAAACTCCACGCGCAGCCTGCATGCCAGGTTGTGCCATGCGTGAAGTTCCGACGAGCTGACATCGAGCCCAGTCCACAGGCCGACACCGCCGTCACGCCCGACGATTGCATAAGCGTCCAGCGCGCGTCGAATGCTCCACGAGGCCATCACGTTCACGTAGGTCGAATTGTCGATTCCCTCACCGGGATGACCGGGGTATCCATCGTGGAATTCGTCGGGTCCCATGACGCCCCGAATATCGAACCGATCGTCGTCGGCGTCCCACACTGCAAGGCTGGTCCAGAATCGTGCATTTTCGACCAACATCTCGGCTCCGTACGAGGCCAGGAAACCGAAGTCTGCTGTCACTTCCCAGTAGTGCCACGCGTTGTAGGCAACCGACAAACCGACATGGAATTGCCGATTGGAGTGATCGGGCATCCATCGTCCTGATCGTGGATTGAACAGCACGTGCGGCGTCTCCTCGCGACCGTCGCTGCCACTCTGCCACGGGAACAAGGCACCGCTACAGCCGATTTCACGTGCCCGGCGCTTCGCCTCGGACAGTCGTCGATAGCGATAGAGCAACAGAGATCTCGACAACTCTGGAATGCGCAGATTCAGTAGCGGCAGTACGAACAACTCGTCCCAGAAAATGTGCCCGCGATAGGCCTCCCCATGAAGGCCGCGCGCCGGAATCCCGACGTCGAGATCCACAGTGTGCGGAGACAGGCACTGGACGACATGAAAGAGCTGAAGTCGAACCGCTCGGACGGTCTCGTCGTCGGAGCATTCGACCTCGAGATCGTATCGATGCCACAACCGTTTCCATTGCCGTCGGTGGTCGTCGAGAAGCGCGGGGAAAGATCCCGATTCGTCGAGGCACGACAGTGCAGCGCTGAGCGGATCGGAGATGGCTCGATCACGGGAGCAATACAGTGCGACGATCGATGCTACTTGCACGCCGACGGCTTGTGTGACGTCAGCCGAGGTTTCCTGAAAGACGCTCGTCGGGGTGCTGGTTGCGCCGAGGACTGGAGCGGCAGAATCCATTCGGGCAGCGAGCGTGAGTGCGATCCGCGATTGCCGAGTATGCGCCTGGAGCCATACCTGATTCTTTGCCGCAGAACCTGTTTCGCATTCAGTCAGGTGAGCGTTGTTCAAAGCACGAAACTCGGCTACGTTGCCGTTGGTGACATCGCCGTCCAAGGTCGCGCGCACGGTGATCGTTCCGGTGTAGTTCTCCGGCTCGAGTCTGGTATCGAGCGCCGCCAGGTGCGGCGATGCCATGGACACGAACCGTATCTGCCGAAGCCAGGTGCGACGTCCTTGCGAATCTTCGAGGAGGCTTTCGCGTCGAAGAACGCCTTCTCTCATATCCAAGGCGATGTGGTGGTGTTGCAGAAGATGCTTGTCGCTGCTGAGCCATTCACCGTCGTCGATATTGAATGTGGTGCCCAGCCAGTTCGGCCAATTGACAATTGATTCGTCCTCGTAGTCGACGCCGCTGATCGTCGAGGTGAGTCTGTTGTAGCATCCGGCGAGATACGTACCCGGGTAGTGCACGCCGTCGGCGCTTGTCTCGGGCAGGGCACCACGGGTCGCGAAGTATCCATTCCCCAGGGTGCAGAGGCTCTCACGGATTCCCTCATTCGAGGCTATCGCGCCGCGGTAATGCAACACCCACTTCGATTCCGCGTCGGTGGAACACAACTCACAAGCACCGTTGTATTCAGCGGGACTGTCCGAACCGATGTCGATATCGAGTTCAGTGAGATCGCCGACAACCACCTCCGCATCCAACTCGACTGCCGCAGATGCCCGTTGAAGTCCGATGATCAGTCCGAACTTTCCGGCTTGCGCGCCTTGAATACCGGCCACCGCATCCTCCACGACGGCAGAAAACTCGGGTGCAACTCCGAGCCTGCGGGCTGCTTCGAGAAACAAGTCCGGCGCGGGCTTACCTGCCAGGCCTCGACGCAGTGCATCGGTGCCGTCGACCCGCACATCGAACAGTCCCCCGACGCCGGCAAGGGCCATCACCTCCCCCGCGTTCCTGCTGGCCGACACCACTGCTGTCGGAATGCCTGCAAGCCGCAGTTGACGAAGCACATCGATCGTTCCAGGAATCGTACGAACACCTTCGGAGGTCAACGTGCGGAGATAGTCTTCATTCTTTCGATCAGCCAACGCGCGAATGCTCCCCAGTGCCATATCACTGTGGGGAGTCTCGGGGTTGTGAGTCTCGGGGAGAGCCAGACCACGTGCGCGCGTGAATCCGCGAACAGCATCGAGTCGATCCCGCCCATCGATATAGACCCGGTAGTCCTCGTGCGTGAACGGGCGATCCCCCTGTCCAGCCGCAGCGAGCACTGCGTCGAACATGCTTTTCCATGCCCGCTCGTGAATCCCGGCCGTGTCGGTGACGACCCCGTCCAGATCGAACAACACAGCATCGATCCGGCGTCCCTGGATTCTCACGGCGACTCGATGCCCGAATCGACGGTCGCCATGCGGAACTCTATGGGGTGCCTGCTTTTTCCGCGCGGAATACCAACGGAGATGCACCACGAGGTTTCACGAGTGCACGCGGCAGATCATGACTGGGCAGCGCGCGTGGTGTGTGAGATTGCTACTGGTAGATCCCAGTAGGGCGCTTCGCACCGGACCTCGTCCTCTGCTTCCCACCACAACGAGTTGGGCGTGCTCGGACAGGTCGACGAGAGTGTGCGCGGGGTTGCTCTGTCGGAGAACACGTTCGACTACGACGTCCGGGTACTTCGCCACCCACCCCGCGAGGCTTTCGGCGAGGAGGACCGACTCCTCCTTTTCGATGGCCGCCCAGTCGATGAGGAGCGGCAATGTGACGCCTCCCGCCTGGGATGCAGCACTCCACACATGCGCAGCAATGAGTGGCACCTCCAGCCGCGAGGCTATTTCGAAGGCCATCGCTATCGCAGCGGCACTCGTGGCGCTGCCGTCGATTCCGACCACGATCGGCGAGTTCGGGTCTCCAGTACCTTCACGCCACACGACGACAGGGCACGCTGCCGTGTCGGCCACCACCTTGGCGGTGCTTCCCAGCAAAGTCGACAGCACAAGGCCTGTCCCGGAGCTACCGACCACCATCAACCGTGCCGAAGCCGACAGGTCGACCAGCATTTCAGCGGGCGGCACAGCGTCGACATGTGTGGCCACGCTGAGGTACGGATGTCGCTCGAGGATGGCTTTCGCTGCCTCGTCGACAATCTCCTCGGCGGTACGACGCTGCTGCTCCCACACTTCCTCGGGTATCACCATGACGGACTCGGCCATGTAGAACGTCGGTTCCTGCACCGCGCACGCGATGTGCAGCGGAGAATCCAAACGGTCCGCCATGGCTGCGGCCCACAGAGCCGCGGCCATACTGGTGGGTGAACCATCAACTCCGACAACGATTTCCTGATGATTCGCCAAGACCATGTCAGCCTCCCGACAGATAAAAGGGTGCGGCGACTCACCGCCTATGATCACCACGATTGCACGGGTGAGTTACGCAGACGAGAGCACAAAGTCCTTTGATGTATCGGCGTTGCGGAAACCGTCGACGACGGATTTCACGATCCCTCTTGTACACCGCCCAATACCCACTTTCGGGGGTAGCGGCGTTCTCCCTGCTGTGGATAGCGTCAACGGTAACCTGTAGTGCGCGTCAGAAAGACTATCGCTTTTCGAAAGGTCTCACCCGATGCTCGATTCGACACTGTCGTCCACCGAACTGTCGTCCGCCAACAACACACCGTTGAGCCCGTTGCGTTTCTTGGCTCGTTCGGCGAGCGTATTCCCGAATCGGGTGGCTGTGATTCACGGCGACCGCCGCTATACCTACAAACAATTCGGTGACGAGGTCGACCGTCTCGCCCGCGTCCTGTCGAGCCGCATCGAGCCCGGCGACCGCATCGCATACCTCAGTCCCAACACCCCGGAAATGCTGTTTGCGCACTTCGCCGTTCCCCTGGCAGGTGGCGTCCTCGTTGCACTCAACTCGCGCCTGACAGGCAGCGAACTCGACTACATCCTCGACCACTCCGGCACCAAGATCTTGTTCGTCGATTCGGAGTTGGTCGGATCCGCCTCCGGTGCCATCGCTGCAGTGCCGTCGCTGCAGGAAATAATCGAGATCCCCGACTCCACGATCGCTCCCCCCACCGTTCCGGAAGGTGTTGTCACCGGGCAGTATTCAGACCTTCTCGCCGAGGCCGGCAACCTGGTCGATGCACCGCCGTTGGTGTGGGGCGTAGAGGACGAACAGCAAGTCATAGCAATCAATTACACCTCCGGAACCACAGGCAAGCCCAAGGGCGTGATGTACACCCATCGTGGCGCCTACCTCAATTCGCTCGGCGAGACGTTCCACAACGGTTTCACCGGCTCGACCAAGTATCTGTGGACCCTCCCGATGTTTCATTGCAACGGATGGTGCACACCCTGGGCCGTCACTCAGGCCGCCGCGACCCACGTCTGTCTGCGCGCGGTTCGCGCCGACGCAGTGTGGGATGCCATCGACAATGTCGGCGTCACGCACCTGTGCGGCGCGCCGGTTGTCTGTTCGACCATCGCCGAAGCACCCCAAGCACATCACGTGGACGCCCTGCACATCACCACCGCCGGAGCGCCACCAGCGCCGAGCATCATCGCCAAACTCGAAGGACTCGGAATCACCGTCGTCCACGTGTACGGGCTGACCGAGGTCTACGGGCCGTACACGATCTGCGAAGTTCAGGACGATTGGCGCGACCTGAAGTCCGACGAGCGCGCCGAGCTGATGTCCAGACAGGGCGTCGGGATGATTCAAGCCGAGGACGCACGCGTCGTCGATCCCGAAATGAACGACGTCGCGGCCGACGGACAGACGATGGGTGAAATCGTCCTTCGTGGCAACAACGTCATGCTCGGTTATTACCGGGATCCGAAAGCCACAGCGGAAGCGTTCGCGGGCGGCTGGTTCCACAGCGGCGACCTCGGGGTAATGCACCCGGACGGCTACATCCAGGTCAAAGATCGCGCCAAGGACATCGTCATTTCGGGCGGCGAGAACATTTCGACCGTGGAGATCGAGCAAGCCCTCATGTCCCACCCAGCGGTTCTGGAAGCCGCCGTCATCGGCGTCCCGCACCCGAAGTGGGGAGAACGCCCCAAAGCATTCGTGATCAAGAAGAAGGATGCCGACGTCAGCGCCGAAGAATTGATCGAGTACACCCGCGGCCGTCTCGCGAAGTTCAAAGTCCCCGACGAGATCGTTTTTCCACTGGACCTCCCCCGTACGCCGACGGGCAAGATACTGAAATTCGAGCTCAGGAAGTCCACGGCCTGAACGCCGGAAAGAACCGCGGGTACGACGCGTTTGTGCCTCGATGCCGTGGGTAACTGTTCGGCATGGGGACGAGAACGTTCCGCGACCGAGCCGACGCCGGGCAGGCGTTGTCGGTCCTCCTCGACCCCAATGAGTTCCCCGACGACGTGCTGGTGCTCGCCTTGCCGCGAGGCGGAGTTCCGGTCGCCGCCGAAGTCGCTACGGCATTGCACGCGCAGTTGGACGTTCTCGTCGTCCGCAAGCTCGGCGTACCCAGGCACCCCGAGCTGGCGATGGGAGCCATAGCCGGCGGTGGAGCCATGGTGATCAACGAAGACGTGATCCGCTTCGAGAAGGTGAAATCGCTTGAGCTGCAACAGGTGGTCGCCGACGAAACCCGCGAGCTGAAGCGTCGTGAACAGCTCTACCGCGGAAACGCACCGCCTGCTCGGATCGACGGGAGGTCGGTGATCCTCGTCGACGATGGTGTCGCTACCGGAGCAACCATGCGAGTGGCGCTCGAGGTTGTGCATCGCTACGGCGCCACCCACGTCGTTGCGGCCGTTCCCGTGGCTCCGGCGTCGAGCCGCGGTCTGTTCCAAGAATTGGTCGACGAGTTCGTGTGCGTCTCCACACCTGCCCGGTTCTTCGGGGTGGGAGCGTCGTACACACAATTCGAGCAAACCACCGACGACGAAGTCCGCGCCACCCTCGCCGACGCGTCCGCCCGACATCAGCGCGATCAGTGATGTGTGGCCCGGAAAGTCAGGCTTTCGCCACCAGAGGGGCGACCTCGGTGCCGAGTAACTCGATCCCGCGGAGCAAGTCACCATGGGCGAGCCGCGGGTTCGTCATCTGCAGCGACAACCGGTCGACGCCGCCCAACTGTTCCCCGACCCGCAGGATCTTTTCGGCCACCGTCTGCGGGTCTCCCATGAAGAAGGCACCGTCGGGCCCGGATGTGGCGTCGAACTGCTGGCGGGTCGGCCGGGCGAAACCGCGCTCTCGGGAGATTTTGGTGAACATTTCGTTCCAGCCGGGGAAAATTGTGTCTGCTGCCACCTTCGTGGTCTCGGCGACGAAGCCGAATACGTGCAGCCCCACCTGCAGCTTCTCCGGGGCATGACCGGCCTGGGCTCCTGCGCGTCGGTACAGGTCTACGAGCGGGGCGAACTGGCGCGGCTCACCTCCGATGATCGCGATCATCAAAGGCAATCCCAGCATGCCTGCGCGCGCGAACGACTCAGGGGTTCCACCGACGCCGACCCAGATCGGCAAAGGATCCTGCACCGGCCGGGGGTAGATGCTCTGCTGGACCAATGGTGGGCGATGCCGACCGGACCACGTGACCTCGACGTTGTCGCGGATCTGCAGTAATAGTTCCAACTTCTCGGTAAAGAGAGAGTCGTAGTCGGCGAAATCGAGCCCGAACAGCGGAAAGGACTCGGTGAAGGACCCGCGTCCTACGACCAGGTCGATCCGGCCCTTCGAAATCAGATCCAGAGTGGCGAACTCTTGGAACACCCGGACAGGATCATCTGCGCTGAGCACCTTGACCGCACTACCGAGGCGGATCCGTTCTGTTCGAGCGGCCGCGGCGGCCAAAATGATCGACGGTGCCGAGTCGTAGTACTCGCTGCGGTGATGCTCGCCGATCCCAAACGAGTACAGCCCGACCTGGTCAGCAAGGGCGATTTCTTCCAGCAGGTGCCCCATCCGCTCGGCCGGCCCGATCACCCGACCGTCCGTCGGATCTGTCACAGAGGAGACGAAGCTGTCAACGCCAACATGCATGATGCGACCTCTCGATTCAGGGCGGACGGATCCACCCAGCATTGGAGACGATTCAACCACTCCCGATGAAGGAGTTCCGGGTCGCGGGCCAGATCGGTTGTCGCACGGTTCACCCGATGACGACGGAGTTTTCAGCTACTTCGCCTCGTAGCGCAGCAAGACCGCGCCTCCGGGGAAGGTGCGGTTCTCCACCAGTCGCAGCGAGATCCAGGACGGCAGGGTCGGAAAGAACGGTATTCCGCCGCCGACTGCGATGGGCGAGATCACGATCCGGTACTCGTCCACCAGTCCCGCCTGCACGATAGGTGCAGCCAGGGTCGCGCCGGCCACCTCCAACCTGCCGTCGGTTTCGGCTTTCAGCTTCCTCACCACCTCGACCGGGTCGCCGCGTTCGAGGCGAGAGTTCCAGTCGACGGACTCCAGGGTGCGCGAGAACACGACCTTGGGCATGTTGCACCAGATGTGGGCGAAGTCGACGATAGTCGGGCTAGCGTCCGGGGACTTGTCGGCGGTCGGCCAGAACGCGGACATCAATTCGTAGAGCCGCCGCCCATAGAACGACAAGGCAGTCTCCCGCTCGAGATCGTTCCAGTATTGATGCAGTTCTTCGCTCGGATCGGACCAGTCGATGCTGCCTTGGGCGTCGGCGATATACCCATCCACCGATACGTTGAAGCTATAGCTGAGTTTTCCCATGCAACTGAAGACTGCACCGGCGGGCAAAACTCATCGGGATCCGCACATCGCCAGTTCTCAACCGACTCTTCATCGCAGCCTGAAAATCGTTTGCCCCTGTGCTCGCCAACGACCCGTGGGATAGTACGCAAATGGCTCCGCCCTGGCCCGCTCATCTTGATGTCGGCGCAGTTCGATTTTGCGCGTCCCACCGCCAACTACGAAGAGGTACTCGTTTTCTACCGCGACATTGTCGGACTACGGGTTCTGGCGCAGTGGCGAAATCACAGCGGATACGACGGAGTCGTATTCGGTTTGCCGGGCGCCCCCGTTCACATGGAGTTACTGCAGTTCGGCGAATCTCCACGTATTCCTGAGCGGAACCCTGAGAATCAGCTGGTTCTCTACCTCAGTGGACCGGAAGCCTTGGCGGCCGCATGCAAGCGTTTCGCCGATCACGGTCAGACCCCGGTTGTAGCCGCCAACCCATATTGGACGGACCGCGGTGCCGTGTTGTTCGAGGACCCGGACGGGTGGCTGGTGGTGTTGGCTCCCTGGACATTCGAGTAGAGCGGCACCAGCATCCTTGCCTGCTGCACGTTCTCGATCAGACGCCCCCTTTGGCAACCCTTGACCCAGGCCAGCCAAGTTCATTCCACTGTCGCGAGAGAGCGAAATCGATTGGCTCATTGGGAACTTCGGCAGACCGGGCGTGATCATCACGGGCATAGCTGCGTGTAGCGGGCTTCTCGTGCGTCATCCACCAACTGCGAGAATGGTGAGATAGCCTGCGCATCGGGTCGCGTGATCCGCCAATCGATCGGTTATTCACATGGAAAGATTCGCCGCAGTATTCCTCATCACCGGAGCGGTTGCGCTCGGCTCTCCCGCCGCAGCCATCGCAGCACCGATAGGCACCGGCAGTGCCGAAATGGGCGGGCCGTTCTATGGTGCACTTCCTGCCTGGTCGACTGTCCTGGCCGCCTTCACTCAGTGCGGATCCGCCGCCATCGGAAACACGGCGTGCGGCACTGGAACTCCGCCGATTGCCTTCTTCCCCTAACTGGCGACGGGAAGGCTCGAGCTACTTGCGGGCTTCGAGCTTTCCATCCGCTCGGTGATCAGCAGACCGAACTCCCCTCTGTGACGCAACGCGTTGTCCACCCTGTCATCCCAGCTGTGATCTAGGATTGATCGAACAGGGCGTAAGTGGCGCAGCGATCAGAGCTGCAGTCGCTGGCAGAAAGTCCGAAATTTTCTGAAACCAGATCATCGACGGTACCGGCACACCCGGCGAACAAGTCAACCAGTCCATAAACCGGCCTCACGGCAAGACACCGGCGTGCAATCCTTCGAGTTCCGCAGCTTGCCCTGCCCGGTGTTGCGGGCCGAACCAGCAAACTCGCTGGTGGGGGCTGCTCTCCGTGCACTCGATCTCGATCGCACGGGCCCCGTCATCTACCTGCTGGAGCGGTCACGTCGTCTGCAACCCGACGTCCGCGGCAGCAACTGGGACCTGTCACTGACCGAGCGAGTATTTGTACCCAACCAGCGGATCGAGGCGTTGCGTGGCCTGCGCAAGGAGCAGGTGATGGACGATCACGCTTCGTCGCCGCGGCGCCGGTCAGGGGGCCGGCGAGGCGACGCGCCCAACCGATCCACCGCGCCCAGGACGGTTCCGGTGGCTCGATCGATATCGGCTCTCATATCTGAGCAATGACGGCGACGGCAGGCGCGATCATATCGCCGATCCTGTCGCGAAATAGGGCGCCCGAGATGCCGAAGTAAAGTTTGTATCGTCTGTTTGCTTCCCGCCTTCACCTCTGGCGATGGGCATTCCGCTCACCTCACAGACACTTGATTCCCCCTCAATGCCGGTGCTCCCAAAGTCGTCGTCCACGAGGGAATCTCATCCGGGGCCACTCCCCCTGCCTGGCCGTAGATCACGGCCAGGGTGTCGCGCTCGAAATCGGAACCCTCGTAACTCGCGGCAGTCACCTCGCCTGTCCTCGCTGCTTCGGGGACTACTGAGTACTGAGGGGACGGTAGCTCCGGAACATCCTGCGGCCCTGAATTTCTCGATGGAACCTGGTAGGAACCGTCGTTCGCCGAACCACCCGGGTACTGGGGGAAGAACTCTCCCGCGACAGTGTCCGCCGGGGTGTAACAGTGCGGTCCACGGTCGTCGAACAATCGGGGTTCATCCTGATTGGGCAGATATTTTCCTCTAGGGTTGACCAACGGCATCGAGACGTTGATGCCTCGATATTCGTCACCGACACCGATGACCTCCTGCGCGCGCGCCACAATTGGAACGAACTGCGCGAATGTGCATCCGAACGACGGCGAATACTCTGCCAGCAATCCCAGTGCCTCCCTCGAATCGGCAGCAATATTGATCAGATTCGACGAGTTGGCCTGGAGGAAATCGGCTGTACTCGAACTGGTCGACGTCAACGAGGAAATCAACGTATCCACCGCAGGACGCTGTTCTACCAACGTGTTTCCGGTGACGCTGAGATTGTCGAGAGCGTCGATCAGCTGCGGAGCCGCATCGGAATAGGTCTCGGAGAAGTCGGCGAGGCCACGCAGACCCTGCTGAATGTTCGGGAGTTCGGTGTTCAAGCCTTTGAAGATGTTTTCCAGCCGGTCGATCGTGAAGCCGAGCTGTTCACCGCGCCCGCTCAACCCCTGCGTCAACGCACCGAGCGTACTCGCCAGGTCCTGCGGCGGAATCGCTTCGAGCAACGGAAGCAGATTGTCGAGCAATTGCCCGACCTCGATCGCATTGCCGCTGGCGTCCTGCCTCAACACGGTGCCGTTGGTAATCGGCGACGCTGTATCACCTGGCGGGACTATCAGCGATACGTACCGCTCACCGAACAACGTCTTCGGAAGCAGCCGAGCTGTGGTGTTCGACGGGATCAACTCCGCCTTGTCCGGATCGATCGCCACATGTGCGGTGACGACTCCGGCTTCGGTGGACGCCGAACGCACCTCACCGACGATGAGGCCACGAACCTTGACGTCTGCGTTGGACGGCAAGGCGTTGCCGACCGAATCGGTCACGAGATCGATACTGACGACCTTCTTGAACGTCTTGTTGTACGAGGTGATCGACCATCCCACGAACAAGATGATCATCAGCATCAACGCGAGCCCAAGCAGGCGCCGTTTGAGCAGCGACGGAGAGTCGATCATTCGAGAGCGCCTACCGAGAAATCATTCATGACCGAAATCTTAATGTAACCCAAAGTAACACCGACTGCGGTGTCCCCTCCATCACGCAGAGCACAATGCGGCCCAGCAAAGAAACCGAGTTGCAACAGGGCTCACCCCCGTGTGCGTCGCGATACCGCGCACCGACACGCTTTCCGACTGCCTATCGACCGATCTGTCCTTTCAGGATGTTTGATTGTGCCTGAGATCAAAGGGCAATGGGATCCACACCGTCATGCATCCCGCAAGGACCTCGCTTGAAGGGAGTGCCAGATTAACGGTGGGTCCGACCTTGGCGCCGGTTAGTTACCGTTCGGGGTGATGCGTCTGTCGAAGGTGATCGCGAACGCATTGAGCGCTGGCTTTCAACTCATTGCACGTCGTGCCTTACCCTTCCCGGTGGGATCCAGCGCCCGCGTCGCGCGGTGCAGGTCGTTCCATCAGCCGACCGGGTTGATCTCACACCTAGCCCTGGGCGTTACCAAAGAGTCGAGGATGCGGTTCACTACTTGGATCGCCATGCCAGCAGCACACCGTCGCCTTCGGGCCGCGACCAAGGCAAGAAGAAGCCGACGGCAAGTGCACACGCCAACGAGGCACCTACTGTGATGTACGAGGCGAGCTGAAAGCCTTCCAGCGAAGCGGCTTTCATGGCGTAGATCAGCGGCCGGAACAATACCCGAGAGCAACAGCCTCGGGGCCTTCCGCAGTAGGAGATCGACGAACAATACAATCGCGTCTGCGTCTGCGTCTGCGCGAAAGTGCCTTCGGGAGCGCCTGATCGGCCGCTATCTGGCGAACCCAGCGGTCGCAATGCTCACTAGACTCGGAGTGCGTGTAGCGATCATGACCGACAACGAGACCACTGGCCGAAAGACCGGAAAGACCCGTCGAGTACCGATCTCCGCATCGTTCGACGACGCCGGCGCGTGGCTCATCTCCCAACACGGCACCCGCTCGGGCTGGGGCGCGAACATCACAGCTGATTCCACGGTGGCCCTCTGGGTAGGAGAGGCGTGGCGGACGGACAGCAGAATTCGACGCCGACGACGATGTCTACGCACAGGCGCGCACTTTTGCCGAGAATCCCTATCTTGCAAAGCTGGTCGGTGCGACGTTCCGAGCGTTGCAGACCACTGCGATATCGGTCCGTGCAACTTTCGCTGAAGTATGAACCGGACCGGAATTCAGTTACTCGGCTTCGCCACATCTGACATCATTAATTCAGTGTCGGCGAGATCCGTTGTGTTGAACACTTTTTGCGGAGTCGACTGACCACTTCGGTGCGGAGCTCACTGTTGCGGTCGGCGAGTTTCGCGGCCTTGGGTCGGCGGGCGCGTGTGTCCGCTCGCTGGTGTGCGGACACTGATCGGTAGGTGCCGCCGAGGTTGGTGTTGCGTTTGAGTTCGCGGGAGACGACGGATTTGTGACGTCCGATCAGGTCGGCGATGTCGGTTTGGGTTAGTCCCATCGCGGTGCCGATCGCGATTTCCTCTCGTTCGGCTTGCGAGAGGAATCGTCCGCTGGGTTCGGGCCGGGCCCGTTTGGCCCCGCGGACGATTCCGGCCTTCTGATCTATCCACCGCTTGCCGGTGGTGCGGCTGACGCCGGCAAGCGGTGGATGCCTGGATCACTGAAGCACCCGAATCTCGCATGGCATGGAACTCAGCGGCTACTTCTGCGCGATTCAGGACGACACGTCGTGGCACTGTGTTGCAACAATCAGTTGAGATTGCCTACGTCGACAGGACTGGATCATTCCAGATCAGGCGATCTCGACAACTCGAGAGTTCCGTTCGATGTCTATTTTTTGTCCCCAATCAGGTTGTGGGCCGGGAATACTCCGCGACCAAAGAATTGATCAACCTGTCGAGGGCGCGTTCGAATTCCACGGTCGCTGAGATGCTGTCGAGTTCGGGTGCGGATGCGGTGAGTGTCGGATATCTAGTGGGTGACAGCCCGGAAAAGTTTGTGGACCAAAAGCTGTCTTGGGCCACATCTGCTCGACGGGTTCGCGCCGCGTCCAGATTCGCATAGCCGAACGCGAACACGTAAATAGCGTTGTATGCCGCGACCGAATATTGGGCCGGGAGACCCTTTTGCTGCAGCGTACGTAGCGTCGCCTCCATCCGGTCGAGTCCGGCGGACGTTGTGCGTGTCTGCAGGAGAATCCGAATCCATTCAGGCGATTCGAGAGCTACGACTCGGATAGTTCTCGCGAAGGTACGCAAGCTGCCCTCCCAATCTTCAGCTTGGGAATACTCGGCGGGGATGGCGGCAATGAGCCCGTCGATGACAGCGCCCAGAAGCTCGTCCTTCGACGAAAAATGGTTGTACACCGCCATCGGCGAGATCCCGATCCGATCGGCCAACCGCCGGATCGACAGCGATTCGGAGCCGTCCTCAACGACGATTTCAGTTGCACTCGCAAGGATTTCACTCGTTGCGACGCGCTCGGCCTTCGGAGGGGCACCACGCTTGCGCGCTGGGCGCGACTGATCTGCCTTCTTCACATCGCGAGCGTAGCAACGAAGGCCTTGACCAAAATTAATATACGTGTATATTAACGCATCGTCGCGACTGTGACCCAACTAACCCTTCGAGCGAGTGGTGGTCCGTCGAACTTTGGCCATCGAGAGGAACCCCAATGCCCGTGGCACCAGTCCAGACGCAGGCCGCACTGGCGGCAGAGCGCCTTCTCGGTCCGAAAGGCGCATTCGAGCTCGTTGAGGAAGACGTGCTGGGCGCCGTCATGCACGTGATGAGAAATCGAACAAAATCCGTCGGCGCGCTGTTGGGTGAGTCAGGAAAGTTCGGGGACCGCGAATACTTGGTGCACGGCGATCGCCGCATCACTTTCGCCGAACACGTCGCCCTGGTCGCCTCGCTCGCCATCGAACTGTCAGAGCACTATGGCATACGCCGCGGCGACCGGATCGCGATCGCCGGCGCGAACACTCCAGAGTGGGTGCTTACCTTCTGGGCGAGTCAATGTCTCGGAGCCGTGTGCGTAGGACTGAACTCCTGGTGGGTGGCTCGGGAACTCGACGACGGAATCGCGCTCACCCGACCCTCTCTTGTCGTCGCCGATGCCAAACGCATGGCGTTGCTCGAGAACATCACCCTCGAAGTCCCGACGCTCAGCTTCGAGAACGACATTCCCAGGCTTGCAGCAGCCCACGTCGGTGCGCAGCCTCCACACACGGACGTGCATGAGGATGATCCCGCCGTGATCGTCTTCACCAGCGGATCGACGGGTATGCCGAAGGGGGTCGTGCATTCACAGCGAAATCTCATCGCCGTGATCGACTACTTCAGCTACGGTGAGGCCGTTGCAGCCGCTGTGTCGGAATCCTCGGAACCTGTTGTGCGAGCGCCGAAGCGTCACCTGTTGATCAATCCGTTGTTCCACATCTCCGGATTGCACAACCTCGCAGTTCCACGACTCGTGACCGGTGACACTGTGGTTACCTATCAAGGCGCCTTCGATGCGAGTCGCGTGCTCGAGTTGATCGAACGTGAACGCATCACCAACTGGGGTGCGGTACCCACGATGGCTAGCCGACTCCTTCAGCTCACCGACTCCGAACGGTACGACCTCTCGTCACTGAGCGCATTCTCACTCGGATCGGCGCCGTCCTCGGCTGGCCTCCTCACGCAGTTGCGTGCGCGATTCTTATTTGCGCGACGAGCCCTGGTGAACAGCTACGGCCTCACAGAAACCAGCACAGGCATCACCCTTGCGCTGACCGATGACCTCGAACGAGACCCGACGACAGTGGGTCGACCCATCCCGTCGGTGACACTCGAGATTCGCGATCCGATGGGTGAAAGGCTTCCAGACGGCGATGAAGGCGAAATCTACGTACGCAGCCCGCTGGTGATGCACAGTTATTGGGAGAACCCCGATGCCACTGCCGACGCGATCGCCCCGGGGCGGTGGTTGCGCACAGGCGATATCGGTGTCATCGAAAACGGTCTACTGCGACTGACTACACGCCGGTCCGACTTGATCATCCGAGGAGGGGAAAACGTCTATCCGGTGGCGGTCGAGCAGTGCCTGGAGGACCACCCGGCAGTTGCCGAGTGCTGCGTTCTCGGCAATCCGCACGAGGACCTCGGACAAGAAGTCGTTGCGGTTGTCGTGACTCATCCGGGAACGACGGTCGACGAAGTGCAACTGCGCGTATTTTGCGCGGACCGGATTGCCTATTTCAAAATACCTTCGCGGTGGAGTGTCACTACAGATCCGTTGCCGCGCAACGCAACCGGAAAATTGATGCGAAAGAAAGTGGTGTTCTGAATGTCCGAAAACCGTGACGACTGGAAAGCTCTACTGACCGACCTCGACGATCGTCGGGGACGTGGGGCCGCAATGGGCGGCCCAGCCAAGGTTGACAAGTATCGCTCGACGGGCCGCCGGGATGCCCGCGATCGGGTGCGCTCAGTGGTCGATTCCGGAACCTTCACCGAACTCGGCCAGTTGGCCGGCGAGGTCCCGGCGGATGCGTTCATCGCCGGCAGCGGAGTGATCGACGGCCGTCCGGTACTTGTCGGCGCCGAGGATTTCACCGTGGCCGGCGGCTCGATCGGACTTGCGGCCGCAGCGAAACGCGCGCGGTTGGCCGGACTTGCTAAACAGGAACGAGTCCCGCTGATCATGATGCTCGAAGGTGCCGGCCACCGCGCCACCAATGCGCTGCAACCGCATCCGCCGTCACCCAACGACCTCCAGCTACACGCGGAGCTGTCCGGGCTGGTACCGACCGTCGCGATCGTGACCGGGCCGTCCGCCGGCCACGGCGCACTCACGGCACCATTGTCGGATTTCGTGGTCATGGTCGCCGGACACGGTGCACTCTTCACCGCCGGACCCCCGCTAGTGGCAGCCTCGACCGGAGAGCAGATCGACAAGAACTCGCTCGGCGGCCCGAAGGTCGCCGTAGACACCAGCGGCGTAGCCCACAACGTGGCTTCGACGGACTCAGCGGCATTGGCCTTGGCCCGACGATATCTGTCGTACTTTCCCACCAATGCATGGGGACTGCCACCGCATGCGGGCCCTGCCGAGGGCAATTGCGACGTTGACGAGCGCAGCCTCGACAACCTGCTCGATCTCATCCCCCCGAACGCGAAGCGCCCCTACGACATGGTCGCGGCACTCGAACTGCTCGTCGACGCGGACACACTGTTGGAAATTCAGCCGACGCACGCCACGTCGATCATCACCGCACTGGGCCGAATCGGTGGCCATGCGGTCGCGATCGTGGCAAATCAGCCGAAGGTCCTGGCTGGGTCGATAGACGTCGGTGCCGCGAACAAAGCTGCCCGGTTCATAGAGATGGTCGGCGCGTTCCACCTGCCGGTGATCTTCCTTGCCGACAACCCCGGAGTCATGGCGGGCAGCGCCTCCGAACGAGCGGGCATTCTGCGCGCCGGTAGCCGAATGTTCGCTGCCCAGCACCGTCTTCAGGTGCCCAAGTTCCACGTCACGGTTCGCAAAGCTTTCGGGTTCGGCAGCTCCGTGATGGGCATGAACCCGTACGACAACCAAACTTTGAACCTCGCGTTCCCAGGCGTCACGCTCGGTGGGATTCCTGCAGAAGTCGGTGGCCGCACTGCCCGCGATGATGACCGAACGCGCCGAGAGTTGGTCGACAACGAGGCATCGGGACCGTGGCGGGCTGCCGGGATGCTCACCTACGACGATGTCATTGACCCGCGTGAGCTACGCAACGCGTTACTGGCGGGGTTGCGGGTTGCCGGTGGCCGACGGACCGGCGCAGTCGAGCCCATCCGTCACACCGGATACATAGTCTAAGCGGCATGGGATGCACGACCCGCTGACCGCCACCGACTCGCCGCACCGAAGCAGCCATCCGAACCCGGGTATGGGATCAAGTCACCGAACAGACCCTCGCTGCCTGCTCTGCCTCCCCGCGTGATGCCCTGCTGCACCCGAAATGTACTGTACTCCAACCAAGTTGGCAACGCCCCACAGTGGGAACCGGAGCGGTGCTGGCCGCGCAGATCATAGTTGTTCTCCTGGTCGGCTGTCCATATCGGCAGCCTAGCGGACGCCACCGCCAAGTTTCAGAGCGAAAACTGTGCTGAACTTGGGTTTTCGAGGCGATGGTGCGGTAGATGCAATTTTCGTCGCCAATCTCCAGGATCTGGGGGGATGAGCACCTAATTGCCAGTGGGCAGCCGAAATGCCTACGAGATTTCCTGCCGCAAAGTATTTTTAAGCAAATATCGAAGACGGTGGCGGCTCAAGATGAACTCCCGCGGACTCGCACGCGCGTAGTTGTGACAACCGTGTGACACCGAGGCTCCGCTGCTAGCCTGCTTGCGCATGTCAATCTTGCCCTGACCTGGTGAAATACGGCGAAGTGGCCAGGGTCGTCGACCTCGAATACGCGGATCCGAAATCCGCTGTCTCGGTTGTCCACTCAGATCCGTAGAAGACCACCAGCATCCACGCTGCCACCCGAAAAGCGCTGTTCTGGTCCAAGATTCTGGATCCATATGAACTCTGGTGCCCCCAGTCGGACACGAACCGACACTGTGCGGATTTTAAGTCCCTAGAAGTGGATTCACCTGAACTCCACTGGGCTCGATATTTGTTCGTTCACAACAGTTTTCGTACATCACCGACCGAACCCATCCATCCCCGAACGTACCGACCTGTGACACCCTCGTGACACCGAACTGCGCCCTTGTCGAACGCTACGAACTGCTCTGAACGACTACGGACCGCGGTGGGACGCAACGGACAAGCGATCACACTACATAGGAGAGCGGCAGCGGATCCTGTGACACCGACAAACCGCGATCATCGCCTCCCCCTATTCCGCTAGCTATCGCCCTGCGACGTAAGTCTCTTCGATTCGGAGCTAACGTGAAACCCTTTTGGTCCGTCGTTCCTAAAGCCGTCGTCGGCAACGTCCCATTCTCTATTTTCGACTCCCAAACGACGCATGAGCAGTGACGGCCGCATCGGTTCAGAACGACCCCGACTTCTTTCCGATACTCACCAAGTACTCCTCCGCTTCCGGCTCCTCGGTGAAGGAGATGACTTCTCCGACATTCCGACGCAAAGCCTCGAGCACTTCGGTTGGATTCGCATAGAAGAATTCACGCCGTTGATTGACCTGGTTCACCCGCCGATCCGCGAAAACCCTATGGAGTTCCGCTTCCACCGACACGGCATCGTCCGCGAAAAACAGAGCATGCACATCGAACCGGAACGGAACCGACGCATCACCGAGCTCACGCACCCGGTCCATCGGCTCCAACCGGCGCGTCATTCCGATCTTGACCATGTTGATCCCGAACGCACCCATGTTCGAGATCACGTACACATGCCCAGCCCGAATATTCGCGGCCCGATAATCGACATCATCGAGCGCACGCTGCGCGTCAGCGAGCTTGACCCGCAGCCGTTCCGCACCCTCGACATCCCCACTCGCGACCAGGGCAGCGACAGCGTTGCTGTAATGAGCGAGCTCCTTCTCGATCTTCGCCCGCGCCGCCTGCAACTCTTGCTGCACCTTGCGTTGCTCGCGTAGTTCCTCGCGGCGCTCCCGCTCGGCAGCTTTTTCCTCCTGCACCTTCATGTGCACATCCGCTGCCAGTTCCAGCTCCCGCACTCGGAGCCGGTGGTAGCCGTCGGTGACCCGGAGATCGATCATCTGCCCCTGCTTCGCGATCTGCTCCGCAGCTTTCATCAGACGCTGGCTCGCAGCTGCGAGATTGCCGGCTTTGACTGTCTTCACACAGTTCTCTGCTTCGGCGTTGTAGGCGCGCAACATGATCCGCCACATCTCGGTCACAAACTTCCGGCCCTGCGCAGTCGAATTGTTGAAGGTAAAGTTCGTCGTCGCCCAGATCGCGGCCTTCGTTCTGATCCGCTCCTTGATCTCGGACTGCACCCGGAGAAGCTCGTCCTTGAGTTGAATCGATGTCTCCGCCGGATGGTGGTACGCGTAGTAACCGACCGACTGCAAGTCCTGTTGCGCCTTCGTCTCGACGAGTTCTTCACGCGCAGCGCGGATCTGATCCGCCAACGCCGTGCGCTCACCGCGGAGCGCTGACACTTCCTCCAGGATACGTGCCAGTTCAGCATCAGCGCTGACGACCCGGCCAAGTCCTGCCCGTTCCACCACGGCAGACAGTCGATCGACCTGCTCCTGCAGTTCTTGCGCCCGTCGCTTTCCATTGAACAACGACACCGACCTACGAGTGTCGCCCGCCAGAACAGAGTTCGGAGGCGCCGGCGAAACCGGATCGCTCGCCTGGGTCGCCGACGTCCACTGAAAACCGTCCCACCAACGATGATGGGGCAGACCTGCTGGATCCGGATACCAACCCGCGGGAGTCGTCATCGCACATATCTACCAGACCGACGGGAAGGTTTCGCGCAAGCCCTGTGGCAGGTCCCCGATAGTCGGACCACCGCGTTCTAGAGCCACGGTGTGATTGTTGTCAGTCGATCTCGCAGCCCTCGGGTTGGTGCGTGTGGGTGCATTGGGCAGCGTACTCGGCGGGTGTCAGGTAGCCCAGGGACGAGTGCCGGTGGCGATTGTTGTGGTCGTCTTTGAAGTCTTCGATCACGACCCTCGCTTCGAGCAGGCTGGTCCAGTGATTGCGGTTGAGGCATTCCTTTCGTAGTCGGTTGTTGAAGGATTCGATGTGGCCGTTGTTCCATGGTGTGCCCGGCGGGATGTACGAGATTCCGATTCGATTCCGGCAGAACTGTTGCAGCACATGCGATATGAACTCCGGTCCGTTGTCCATTCGCAGCACTTGAGGCGGCCCTCCCCACAGCGCGAACGCC
>NZ_MKKX01000002.1 GCF_002091985.1 Rhodococcus sp. 1163 | reverse complement strand
GTTCTAGAGCCACGGTGTGATTGATGTCAGTCGATCTCGCAGCCCACGGGTTGGTGCGTGTGGGTGCATTGGGCAGCATACTCAGCCGGGGTGAGGTAGCCCAGGGACGAGTGCCGGTGGCGATTGTTGTGGTCGTCCTTGAAGTCGCCGATCACGACCCTCGCTTCGAGCAGGCTGGTCCAGTGATTGCGGTTGAGGCATTCCTT
>NZ_MKKX01000001.1 GCF_002091985.1 Rhodococcus sp. 1163 | reverse complement strand
GTCGATGATCGACGAACACACCAGACTGTCGGTGCTCAACATCGTGGAGCGCTCGATCACCGCGCAGCGGCTGACCGAGGAGTTGGGTAAGGCGTTCGCGCTGTGGGGAGGGCCGCCTCAAGTGTTGCGAATGGACAACGGGCCGGAGTTCATTTCCTCTGTGCTGCAACAGTTCTGCCGGGACAGGATCGGTATCTCGTACATCCCGCCGGGCAC